>NZ_JBNDKV010000004.1:0-2892796 GCF_050435705.1 Paraburkholderia sp. JPY419
AGTGTTCGGACCACTGAAGCGCCGGGCGAGTTCCGGTCTTTATTTTGGGATATAGCTTTTTTATTTCGAGATCTTCCGCACGGCTTGATTCGTCACGATCTATTCAATTTGATCTGAATTGGCATTATCAATTTGTAGTTCGCTTTGCCGTCCGATGACACCCACTATTGGCCATGTGAGACGCCGGAATTGGCATGCCGAAAACAGAGAAAGCCCTAACCGGAAATCGCCGAAGATCTGACAATTTTTGACAATTGCGAGTCGAGAATGATGCAGCATCGATACATGGCGAAATGCTATTGTGTAGAAATGGCTGAAGACGGAGAAGATTATGGAGCAAACCTATCGTTATCGTGGATTCGACATCATGGTCAACGCGTTGCATGCGACACATACGTGCTCACCTGTCGGCGGTGTCACTGCGCGGCGCGCGTACGTGGCGAACGTCACGTTGAAGACGCGGCTGATCGGCGGCGAGTGGTCGACTGCTTTCCGCGTCGGTCCGCTAGCCGGTCGTTCGGCGACCGATTTGCGAGAAGTACTGGCGGCTGGATTCGCGGCCGCCACTCGGGTCGTCGACGACGTGGTGAGCGTGATGGGCGATGGCCTCGCGCGCAAGGCGGCCTGAGGTCGTGGCGAGCATAGAAATAACCACGCGTATCCCCGCGGTGCGTGCGGGTCCCAGACAGGGCGAGCCCGTCGCCTCAGCGTCCTGTTGTTTTAATCCCGCTCCCCTGTGCGGGATTTTTTGCCCGATTGAAATCGCGGGCGCTCGATAACGCACTGTCACATCGGCACGACAACAGAAAACACAAGAAAAAAGCCTCGAACGCGAAGCGCGATCGAGGCTGCCGAAGGACAGACTCAATGTCTGTCCGGGAAGGTCGATCGGACCCGTGATCGACCTTCCCCACTATAGCGAGTTGTTGGTCGAGCAATTGTGAACAAATGTCTCAGTCGGATGCGCGTAGCATTGATTACCCGCGCTCCTGCATCCGGCGTCGTACATGCAGCCGCCCGGGCGGCTCGAAATATGTGCCGAAGCGCACGAGCCCGGCCCTCTTCAAATGACACGTCATTTCGAAACTGACCTGCACGCCCGGATCATCGTCCTCGAGGATGTCGATGTCGATAGCGCGAATACGTGGTTCGTATTTCAACAGCGTCGCTTCCATCTGCTGCTTCAGCGCGTGCGCCGACGACGGCAATGCCTTGTAGATGTTCGTCATGTCCGGCAGACCGTAGTCGGGCAGGTGCTTCAACGCGCCCGCGCGCGTGTTCAGAATGCGCTGCACGTTCTGCTGCACGCTCAGGCATTCGAGCGTGCGGTCGTCATAGGCGCCGAGCGGCTCCCCGCCGATCTGGCCGAGCAGCATGTCGTAGAGGGACGGTCCCGCCGGCATCGGGTGGCGCACCGTCAACCGTGCGCTGAATGTTCAGCGACGGCTTCGTCGCGATCGACAATTTCGATCGTCAGATTGCCTTCGGGGGAACTGGTCAGCAAGATCCTGGAGGGCGCTATTCCGCATGCCATGCGCGCGAGCAGTTCGCGCGACACCGTCGGCAGAATGCGCTGATTCAGAAACGCATCGATATTGCGCGCGCCCGATTCTCGCGTGAGACACAGCTCGGCCATCGCATCGATCAGCGCTTCGTCGCAGTTCAGTTCGACGCCGTGCTGGCGGTGTAGACGCTGCGCGATTTTAGCGAGCTTCAGACGCACGATCGAGGCCAGCGCGCTCGCATCGAGAGGGCGATACACGAGCGTCTGGAAGCGCGCGAGCAGCGCCGGTTGAAAGCGGCCGACGAGTTGCGGATGAATCGCATCGAGCAGCTCGTGGTGCGAGACGCCGGGATTTTCCGCGGTCGTCTCATCGATTTGCGCGCTGCCGAGATTGGACGTCATCAGGACCACGCAGTTGCGAAAGTCGATCTCGCGGCCCTCGCCGTCGCGCATCATGCCGCGATCGAACACCTGATAAAACATATCGAGCACGTCGCCGTGCGCTTTTTCGACTTCGTCCAGCAGCACGACGCAATACGGACGCTGCCGCACCGCCTCGGTCAGAATGCCGCCGCGTCCATAGCCGACGTAGCCGGGCGGCGAGCCCTTCAATTGCGAGACCGTGTGCGACTCCTGATACTCGGACATATTGATCGTCATCAGCGCGGCTTCGCCGCCGAACAGCAGGTCGGCGAGCGCGAGCGCAGTTTCGGTCTTGCCGACGCCCGATGGTCCAGCAAGCAGAAACACGCCGAGCGGCGCATGTTCATTCTTGAGCCCCGCCTTGGCGGTGCGCAGGCTTTCGGACAGGGCGGCGAGCGCATCGTGCTGCGCGACGACGCGTGTCGCGAGCTGCGTTTCCAGCGTCAGCAGGCTTTGCAGTTCGTCTTCGACGAGGCTGCCAACCGGCACGCCGGTCCACTCGGCGACGACGCGTGCGATCGCCTGGGCGTCGACGTCCGCGAAGATCAACGGGGCCTTGCCTTGGGCGGTCGTCAGTGCGCGACGTGCTTGCGCGAACGCGGTGGGATCGCGCGTGACAGCGTCGCTGTCGCGTTGGCGGTGCAGCGCCTGGACGAGTTCGAGTTCCTGTTCGTAACGTGTTTGCAGCGCCGCGAGTTCGGTCTTCGCGTTCGCGAGCGCGGCGTCCAGCGCGCCGCGGCGTGCTTCGCCGTCGTCGATGCCGGCGCGCTCGTCGTCTGCGAGCGTCGCGTGTTCGAGCGCCAGCGCGGCGACCACGGCACGCGCGCGTTGCCACTCGGCCGGCGGTGCGTCGAGGCCCATCCGCACGCGTGCGGCGGCGGTGTCGATCAGATCGACGGCCTTGTCCGGCAACCGCCGTGCGGGTATGTAGCGACGCGACAGCTTGACCGCGGCGACCAGTGCTTCGTCGCGAATGTGCACTTGATGGAACTGGGCGTAGCGGGCTTTCAGGCCGCGTAGCATCAGGCAGGCCGCGTCGTCGTCGGGTTCGTCGACTTTGATGATCTGGAAGCGGCGTTCCAGTGCGGCGTCGCGCTCGAAGAATTGCTTGTATTCGGACCACGTGGTCGCCGCGATCATGCGCAATTCGCCGCGCGCGAGCGCGGGCTTCAGCAGGTTCGCGGCGTCGGCGCCGCCCGCGGCGTTGCCGGCGCCGATCAGCGTGTGAGCTTCGTCGATGAACAGCAGGATCGGCACGGGCGAAACCTGCGCCTCGTCGATCACGTTCTTCAGGCGTTGCTCGAATTCGCCTTTCACGCCGGCGCCCGCTTGCAGCAAGCCGAGATCGAGCGTGAGGATGCGCACGTCGCGGATCACGTTCGGCACGCTTCCTTCGACGACTCGCAACGCGAGCCCTTCGACGAGCGCGGTCTTGCCCACACCCGGCTCGCCGACGAGGATCGGATTGTTCTTGCGACGGCGCGCGAGCACGTCGACCATCTGCTGGATCTCGCGGTCGCGCCCGAATACCGGATCGATGTCGCCGCGGCGCGCCTTGTCGGTCAGGTCGAGCGCGAAGCGGGCGAGGGCGTCGGCGCTGGCAGGCGTGGTCTCCTTTGTGCGAGAGACGACGTTCGGCGCCGAGGCGGTCGCCGAAGGTTGCGGCCGTTCGGGTTGCCGTTCGTCATCTTCGCTTTCGATTTCACTTTCGCACGACCGATGCGCAATTCGCGGCAGCAGCCGCTCGATCTGCGCGCTGCTGATGGCAAGCAATGGCCACGCATGCTGTGCGCGCAGTATATGGGGCGCATCGACGATCGCCTGCAGCAGATTCCCGGAGCGGATTCGCGCGTCTTCGCCCTCCGACGACGCGTGAAGCCATGCATCCGCAAGCAGTGCCGCTAGCTGCGGCGACAGCGCGGGCTTGCCGCGCAGATTGCGCGGCAAGCGATCGATTGCACTGAGCAGCGCGTCCCACAGCGCGTCGATATTGATCGCGTAATGCCGCACGACAGCGGGGATGTCGCCGTCGCCAGCTTCGATCAGCTTCAGCAGCCAGTGCTCGACCGTGATCTCGTCGGCCAGCCGCGTCTGGCAAAGGCTCGCGGCCGCTTCGAGCGCCTGCGCGCAGTGTGGGTTCAGTCGGCGCAGCAGTTGAGTGGTGTCCCAAAACGCGCTTCTTCGGTCGTCGCACAAGGTCATGTCGGCAGTCCGGTCAAGGATGCAGGCGGCAAGCGCGCTGTGCACTCGCCGATGAAAAAGGACCAGCCCGGCACGCGAACCGGTAACGGCGCGTCGACGCGCTGGTTTCGCGAATCACGCGCAAATCAGGAACGCTCGTTCCAGGTATCCTTGTGGATGATGTTGCCGTCCTTGTACGACCACGTGATCGTCTCGTAGCGCAGCTCGACGTCTTCGAGGTGGTTGTGCTTCTCGTAGTCGGGGTTCTTGATGTCGAACATCCTGGGCTTGACTGCGACGATCTTCACGTTGTCGAGCTTCGTGTTGAAGTATTCCTTTTCCTTGCCGGCGTCGTCGATCCTGTACCACCTGATCTCGACCGACTTCAGCGTCTGACCGCTCGTGACCGCCTTGTACAAGTACGGCGTCGACGAGTCGGTTTCCTTTGTCAGCGTGATGGGTTTGTGCACGCGGGTGCCGGTAAGCTTGCCGGTGTTGCCGTCGGTCGGGATATGCACGCCGTGATCGAACGCGACGAGTTCGACGCTGCCTTCGCGGCCTTGCACCGTCACCGAACCCTTGATATCAGCGCCGCCGTCGTCCTTGAGCCACATGTAGGCCGGAATTGCCATACCTTCTACTCCTTGATTTTTCTACTGCGAAAATCGCCCGGAGCAGCCCCCGAGCTTCTGAATCCCGAAGCGCGATGCTTCGGGGACGAAAGACTGTAGTCTTTATTGGGTGGTGCGAGCGTCCGGCACGAGCGTGATTTCGACACGCCGGTTCTTCGCGCGTCCGTCGTCCGACGCGTTGCTCGCGATCGGCCGCGTATCCCCATAGCCCTGAATCGCAAACTGCGTCGGCGCGGTGCCCGACACGTCGATCAGCCAGTCGCGCACGGCTTGCGCGCGTGCCGTGGACAACTTCAGATTGCTCTGCGGATTGCCGACGTTGTCGGTGTGCCCGGCGACCAGAATCCGCTTGTCCGGATGCGCCTTGATCATTTCGAGCGCACCGACCATGGCCCGAGTCGAGCCAGGCTTCAGCTCGGCGCGGCCGCTGTCAAATAGCGACATGCCGTCTAGCGTGACGACCGCCGGCGGCGGAGGCGGGGGCACGTACGATGCGATCGCGGTGTCGAGCGCCGGCAGCAACTGTGCACCGCGATACATGCCGAACGCCAGTCGCAACGGCACACCGATGCGCGCGTAACGGTCGAGTTGATCGCGATCGACGACGAGCGCGTGCAGCGCGTCGCGTTTCGCGGTGTCGTGCTCGGCCGGAATCCTCGAATAACGGCCGAGATCGGCGCCGATGCGATCGAGCAGCGCTTCGTTGTTTTTCGCGGCGGACCACGATGCAACGGCCGCCGCGCAGGCGAGCAGCGTGAGCGCATGCGCGCCGGCGATGCGGCGCGGCGACATCCAGTAGCGCCGCGGGGTTGCGTCGATCAGCGGTTGCGGTAGGGGCCACGGCAGCGGCGATGCGCCGACGGTGGCGCGTGTCACACAGGTTTGCCTCTGCACGTCGCGTTCCCACGGATCGGTCGAATCGCTTGCCGGACCGCAATCGATCCAACCGGCTCCGAACAATTCCCACGGCGCGGCGGGCTGCATCCGGTCGGTCAACGTGCCGATCACGACGCGCTGCGTCCAGCCGACGAGCGACGCGAGCGCCGCCGCGCGCGCGGCACCTGGGGCAGTGGTGTCAGCCGTGCTAACGCCCGCGTAGCCAGGCAGGCGCTGAGTCTCGGCTTCGGCCGCGCGGACCATGAGTTCGAAACGCTCGGCATCGACGATTCGCTTCGCGGACGACACCCCGTACCACGCAGGCACCAACAGACCGGGCGGGGCTGTGGTGAGCCGCTGATAGACCGCGACATAGCCGGGCAGGCTCGTGCCTAGCGTGCGGGCAGCATCGGCGACGCAATGGCGCACGACGCGCAGCTTCTGGGTGAGCATGTCGGCCCCGACATGCAGCGCGGGCGCCACCGACAGCACGACGCCATCGGGCGCGCGTCCGTCGCGCCACTGCCTGAGCGCGACCGCGAAACTCGGCAACTGCTGCGGATCATCGACGCGCAACCAGATAGCGCCGTCGCCCACGTACGCGAAGCGCTCCTCGTCGTTGCGATCGAACAGAGCCGGCAGACCGTCGCCGGTGACGAGCACGAGCGGCATACAGGTGCGCAGCTTCGGCGGAATCCCGGAGCTCGCGGCGCCGAGCGCGGCCAACACTTGCGCACTGCATTCGTGCGCGCGGGACAGCCACAGCGTGCGCCATCCGACGAGTACGCCCACGAGCAAGGCGACGACCGTCGTCAGCGCCGGAGCAACGCCACGTCCGCCCGGCAGCACTAGCCAGATCACCCCGAGTGCCAGCACGGCCGCGAACGCGAGCATCGCGCGCAATGGATAACCAAGCCCCTCGTACGCACGCTTGGGCGTACGTGCCGGCGTCGCGGGCAGGATGCGCAGATCGGACGTCACGGCCGCGCAACCTTCGTTTGCACGAGTTGCGCTAGCTGTGCGTCGAGCGCGGTCGACCACACCAGCCAGACGATGGCGGCGGCACCGCATGCGAGCGCCGCGATTGCCCAGGGCGAGAGCCGGTAAAACCAGTCGGACAAGCGGCGACCGGGGCGATCGGCAATGAAGGTACTTGCGGGCGCCGGGCGAAGTTTCTCCAACTGCGCATGCAGCGAGGTCGTCAACGCCGTGCGCTCCGCTTCGCCGTCGCGCGCAAACCGGCCGATGAAGCCGAGGCTCAGAATCGCCGCATAGCATTCGAGCAGGTCGACGTGCGGCGACGCTTCACGCATGCGAGCCTCGAGCCGTTCGAACACCCGCTCGCCCGCGTCGTGCAGGTTGAACAGCTCGACTTGCAGCGGTTTGAGTTCCCACGCCGCTCGGCTCTCTGCCGGCAGATAGCGCAGCGCGACTTCATCGAGCAGCCCGCATTGCGCGAGCAACGCTTCGCGGCGTACTTCGTCCGCATAGCCGCGCCGCTCCAGGGCAGTCGAGAAGTTCGCGATCAGCGATCCGCAACGATTGCGGAAGTCGGTTGCGTGGTCCACATGGCCGCCGGGTGTGAGCGTCGTCACGAGCAGCGCGGTGTCTCGCAGCAGATCGCGAATGCCTTCGCGTGCCCCGGGGCGCGCCGGCCATGCTCTCGAGCAACGCCGCTTCGGTGGCGTTTCGGGGCAGGGCGTTCATCAGCGCAGTACCGCGTAAAGTTCGAGCGATGCGTCGGGCACCGACGCCGGCAGATAGATCTGGCAAGCGCGCGCGGCGAGCATCTTCGCGTGCGCCGCGTTCGCTGCATCGAGCGCGAAGTATTGATTGTCGAGGCGCACCGGAATCGCGGACGGCACGCGCGCTACCGCCTTGAGTGGGATGCCGGGCAGCGCCGAATTGATGATGTGCTCGACGTCGTCGGGCGCGCCGATCTTGCACAGGCGCCGGAACTGCTCGGCGAGCTCGAACGCCGGCATCGGCGCGCGGACCGACAGATACCAGTCGACCGCGCCTTCGACGATGCGCTCTTCGAGGAACTGTCCCGCCCACGTGGTCGCACTCTTGCGCGTGAGGTCGATCGACACAACGCGCGACGGAATGATCGCGTCGAGCAATTCGCGGATCGTGGCCTCGAGCTTCGTGAACACCTCGTCGGCACGCGCGTGGTCGTAGGCGGGAATGTCGGTGAGCTGCGTGCGCGTCGAGAACGTGATCAATGCGCCGACGAGTTGCGCGAGCGTCGTGTACAACTGCTCGGGCGAGCGGCGCGGATGCGTCGCGTAGAGCCGCAACTGTGGCCACGCCGCGTGAATGCAGTGCAACAGCCAGAACAGCTGCACGTCGGCGACACCATATTCGGCGACCTGCTCGAGCCGTTCGTTGCGACGCGCTCCGAGCGCGGCGCTCTTCGCCTGCAGGATATCGGCCAGACGATTGATGCGCTCGAGGTGCAGCGGGTGGCTACCGAGCGTCAGGCACGGCGGCACGAAACGGTGATCGACCTGGAACTGGCCGCTGGTGGTGCGCGCGAGCCGCGCGATCGCGCAGACGGTATCGTCGGCATGCGATTCGAAGTCGAACAGCAAGCGCACTGCGTGGCGCTCGGACGCGATCTCGGTTTCGCTGCCGCCGTTCAGATCGACGACCTTGACGAACTCGCGATAGGTGCGGCGTGGACGCGCAAGCGACGTTTCGTCGAACCGGCAGTTATTGCCGTTCGCATCCGGCAACGCGAGCGCCGCGAGCACGAGGACACTTTGCAGGTCGGCGGGCATGCCCTTTGTCAGATCGCGCGCGGCGGGCAGAGCGTCGCTAAGCGTGGTGTCGATTGGCGTGCCGTCCGCGAAGCGCAACTTGAGCCTCGTGATCTTCAGACGGCCCGTCGCCAATGCTTCTTCGTCGACCTCGACGCCGAGTGTGCCCCACGGCTCGGCGAGCGCGCAGGTAGCGAACTGCTGTAGCGCGAAACCGGCCCACCGTTCCTGCTGCTGGAAGTGCTGCTGCGTGAGGATGAGGCCCTCGTGCCAGAGCGGTTTGTCGATCCGCATAGGTGTTTTGGTCTCTCGCGTGTTGGTCATTTAATCCGGATCGCTCCGGGATTGCGGATTCTATACGTCGTGTTTGGAAGTCGTATACATTTATTTCGATGGAAATTAAAAATATCACAAAAGTTCAAGCATTTTTATATTGAGATGTGGGATACATTTATCCTGGCGAAGCGATATTTAATTGAGATGGTGTTAAAAACTATACGAGATAAATTAACAAGTTCGGGCAAATGTTCGGTCGCGCTGAATCCGCTGAGCCGCGCTCAGGTCAACGGTTCTTCGCGGAAAGTGGACAAGGAAGTATATGGGCTGACAGCGGAACCGTAGTCAGATAATTCCGAATTTGCATTGCTTCACTATTTTTCACATTTTGTCGGTTTTTGAGTTATCAATAGGCTTTGACGCCGCGACAATAAACCTGATTTAATAGCGGTGCAGTTAAAAGCCGCGCACGTCGAAGCCTTGAAGAAGGGTAAATCGGACTACATGGGGAATACGTATGGACAGCTTTCAGCGCGAAATACCGAAGAGTCGCGTCTCAATCACGTTGGACCTGCACACGGGCGGCGCCCAGAAGAAGGTCGAGCTGCCTCTGAAGCTGCTGGTCGCCGGTGATTTCAGCGCGGGACGCGAGCAGGCGCCGTTGGCCGATCGCAAGAAGGTCAACATCGACAAGACCAACTTCGACGCCGTGTTGGCCGATTACGCGCCGGACCTGAAGATCGCCGCCGAGAACACGCTCGCCGGCGACGGTTCCGAACTGCCGGTCCAGCTCGCGTTCCGCTCGATGAAGGACTTCGAGCCGGAGCAGGTGGCGCGTCAGATTCCCGAATTGCAGGCGCTGCTGGCGATGCGCAATCTGCTGCGCGACCTGAAGTCGAATCTGCTCGACAACGGCATGTTCCGCCGCGAGTTCGAAAAGGTCCTGAAGGACCAGCGTCTGTCGGACAGGCTGCGCGGCGAGCTCGCGCAGATCGCGACGGCCGCGACGCAGCCGGAAGGCCATGCCTGAGCGGGGAGGGGCGAAGACGGCCTTCACAGCATTGCGCAACTACATCGCTGAAAAAATGCAGACAGGAATACAAATGGAACAGAATGAATCGCGTCAGGGCGCGACCCAGACCGTTGTGCTTGATGCCGCTCAGGACGCGTCCTTCGCCGGCGACAGCGTCTACGCGTCGCTGTGCAAGAAGATCAACCTGAAACCCGTTTCCGAGGCGCGCCCGCTCGAGGCGTTCCGCGACAACGACATGCTGTCCGAGGTGTCGGTCGACGAGCGCATCGCGCGCGGGATCGGCGCGTTTCTCGAACTGGTTGCGCAAGCGAGCCAGCCGGTCGAGCGCCTCGACAAATCGCTGCTCGATTTTCATATCGGCCAGCTCGATCGCCAGATCAGCCGTCAGCTCGATGCCGTGCTGCACACGCCCGAGTTCCAGGCGCTCGAAGGCCGCTGGCGTGGTTTGAAGATGCTGGTGTCGCGCACGGATTTCCGCAAGAACGCGCGTATCGAGGTGCTCGATGTGTCGAAAGATGCACTGCAACGCGACTTCGAAGACACGCCTGAGCTGATCCAGAGCGGTCTGTATCGCCTCACGTACATCGAGGAATACAACACGCCAGGCGGCCAGCCGATCAGCGCGCTGATCAGTGACTTCGAGTTTGCGAATTCGCCGCAGGACGTGGCGTTGTTGCGCAATATCTCGAAGGTCGCGGCGGCGGCGCACATGCCGTTCATCGGCTCGGTCGGCGCAGCATTCTTCGGCAAGAAGTCGATAGAAGAAGTTGCGGCGATCCAGGACATCGGCAACTACTTCGATCGTGCCGAGTACATCAAGTGGAAGAGCTTCCGCGGGACCGACGACGCACGCTACGTCGGCTTGACGATGCCGCGCGTGCTCGGTCGTCTGCCCTACGGCAAAGATACAACACCAGTGCGCGCGTTCAACTACGAGGAAGCGGTGAAGGGCCCGGACCACGACCGCTACCTGTGGGTCAACGCGTCGTTCGCGTTTGCGGCGAACATGACTCGCAGTTTCGTGAACAACGGCTGGTGCGTGCAGATTCGTGGTCCGCAGGCGGGCGGCAAAGTCGAGGACCTGCCGGTCCACCTGTATGACCTCGGCACTGGCGTGCAGCCGAAAATTCCGACCGAGGTGCTGATTCCGGAAACGCGCGAGTTCGAGTTTGCGAATCTCGGCTTCATTCCGTTGTCGTTCTACAAGAACCACGACTTCGCGTGTTTCTTCTCGGCGAATTCGACACAGAAGCCGGCGCAGTATGAGACCAGGGAAGCGACTGCCAATAGCCGCATCAACGCGCGGTTGCCGTACATCTTCCTGCTGTCGCGCATCGCGCACTACCTGAAGCTGATCCAGCGAGAAAACATTGGGACGACCAAGGATCGACGGCTGCTGGAAATCGAGCTGAACAACTGGATCAAGGGTCTCGTGACCGAGATGAAGGACCCGGGCGATGAGTTGCAGGCGTCGCACCCGCTGCGTGAAGCGAAGGTAACGGTCGAAGACATAGACGACAACCCGGGCTTCTTCCGCATCAAGCTCTTCATCATTCCGCACTTCCAGGTCGAGGGCATGGATATCGGCCTGTCATTGGTGTCGCAGATGCCGAAGGCGAAGAACTGAGCGGGAGTTTTTTAGCAAGGGATTTCGGGTGAGTTGCCGGAGCGGTCGTTAGGCGGTTGCCTCCGGCGACCTCGTGACACTTGCGCATTCAAGAGGAATTTCATGTCGATGGTATCGCCGTTGCAGGCTTATGAATTGAAGCTGGCTCCGCACCCGGCGCCATTCTCCGTCTTGAGATTCACTGGTGTCGATCAGGTCAGCCACTTGTACAAGTACGAGATCGAATTCACAAGCCCGGTAGCCGGTATTCCGATGGATCAGGTGCTGGGACGTCCGGCGCGGTTCGCCATTGAACCGGGGGACCCGGATATCGAGTATCTGCGCAAGATGTTTGGCGAAAACGCCGGGCAGTTCAGCGCGAGGCCACCCGCGCACACGATTCACGGCATCGTGACGCAGTTCGACGAGTTCGACACGTCGGTTGATGAGACGCGCTATCGGGTCGTGCTTGAACCGAAACTCGCCGACCTCGATCGCGGTGTGACGAGCCGGCTGTTTCAGAAACAGTCGGTCGAGGAAATCATTACCGATACGTTACGCCACTACGGGTATCGCAGCGGGGTTGACTTCGTGTTTCAGTTGCGTGGGCAGTACAAGCGGCATGAGTACGTCACGCAGTATCACGAGACGACCTTCAGATTCATTCAGCGGCTCTGCGCGCGGGAAGGGATGTGGTTCCGGTGGGAGCAGAAGAAAGACCGCGCGATGATCGTATTCGGCGACGATCTCGATGCGTACGCACGCAAGCAGCGAACGGTGTCGTTGCGGCGCGATTCGGGGCTCGAGAGTGTCGGCACGGATGCGATCACCTCGCTCGAACGGCGAACGCGGCGGGTGACCGAATCGGTGCGGCTGCATGACTATAACCATCGCCAGGCGGATGTGTCGTTGCTTGTCGAGGAGAACACGGTACGCGGCGACAGCACGACGAACGCGGTCGACTACTACTGGGGCGAGCACTACGAAACACCTGAAGAGGGGCAGCGAATTGCCCGGTTGCGGCATGAGGCGCATCTGGCCGCTCAGGTTGCTTTTACCGGCACGGGGAATCCGTTCTGGCTCGAGGCGGGTGAGGTCATGTCGATCCATCCGGATCCAGCCGATGCGAGGCACGGAATCTTCGTGACGTCAGTGAAGTCACGGGGCGCTCGGGATCAAGCGTATCAGTTGACATTCGAGGGGGTCCCGTCCGATCGAGTGTGGCGGACTTCGATGGCGTCGATTTCTCGGCCTGCCATCGATGGGATCTTGCCGGCGCGGGTTACGTCGCCTGGCAACTATAAGTATGCGTATCTGACCGAGCAAGGTTGGTATGTGATCGTGCTGCCGTTCGATCTCGACCTGTGGAGTCCGGGTGGAACGAGCCGACCGGTGCGGTTCGCGAAGCCGTATAGCGGAGATGGTTACGGGCATCACTTTCCGTTGATCGATGGGGCGGAAGTGGCGATCGTGTTTACCGCTGGGGATCCGGATCGGCCGGTGATCATCGGGGCGATGCACGACAGTTTGCATCCGGATCTCGTCAATAACCTCAACAACACTCGCAATATCGTTCGGACCGCGGCGCAGAATGAGTTGCGGATGGAGGATAAGGAAGGGGTTGAGCATATCCATCTGGCTACGCCGTTTCAGACTAGTGAGCTCAATCTGGGGCATATGGTTGATGGGGAGAGGAGGGAGCGGGGAAAAGGTGCGGAGCTGCGCACGGACGAGCATGTAGCGGTGCGGGGCGCTAAGGGGGTCTACATTTCCGCCGATGCACGAAGCGGCGCCGCAGGCGGTCAACTCGATATGCGCCCAGCTCAGAGTCTGCTTGAGCAGGCCTTGCGGCAGATGCAGACGCTGGCAGAGGCAGCGCAAGCTTCCCAAGCGATCGCGGCCGACTATGAAAAGCAAAAAACTCTCTTTGACGGGACGCTGAACGAGCTAAAGAAGGCGGGCGTTCTAGTCAGTGCGCCGGACGGAATGGGAATGGTCTCTGGCGATCACCTGCAACTGACAGCAAGCGGAAATCTGATCGCGACGGCGCGTGGCAATGCAGATATCGGTGTTCTCAGGCGATTCACGGTGGCGGCGGGTGAGGCGGTTTCGATGTTTGCCGGCAAGCTCGGGATCAAGCTTTTCGCGGCGAAAGGGAAGGTGGCGATCCAGGCACAGGCCGACGAGATGGCGCTGGCGGCGCTGAAGGATATGACGATCACCAGTTCCGAAGGCCGGGTTGTACTGTCCGCGGCCAAGGAGATCTGGATTGGCGCGGGCGGTTCGTACATCAGCATCAATGCCAACCGGATCGAGAACGGTACACCCGGTGACATTCTCGAGAAGTGTGCATCGTGGAGCAAGCAAGGATCCACAAGTGTCCAATCGCAGCGGCAAGCATTCTTTAACAGTCAACAGGAACGTCTATTCAGCCAGCAGATTTCTGTTGACGCGGCGTTGTACCACTTTTCTGAAATCAATGCGCCGATCAGATATCAGATCTTCGACGAAACAAACGTGCTGCTTGGCGCGGGTGTACTAGACCATGCCGGGAAGACATTGCGAGCGTTTACTGATACATCGCAGAAAGTAAAGACTGTTATCGATCTTCGCGAGGGTCGCTGGACCCTGGTGAAGTACGACGATCCATTCCACTTCCCCCAGGAAAGCCTGGGCGATCAGCATCGCGCTATTTTCGACTACGAAGATCATGACGAGTTGATCGCCGGTAAGACCAGCAGCAGTCGGGACCAACGACCGAGCAATACGTCGTCGGATATTTAACGGCGCGCGCGTTGACAAGAGGAACAATAGAGATGAAGTGTCGAGTCGCAAGTCTGTCACTGATGTTGGCAGCTACGATTGCAGTATTGGGAGGCTTTGCAGATGCGCAGGAAGTTCCGCTCGGCTCGCCTGCGGGGTTTATCGCGTCATCGGTCAACAGAGTCGCTGACGGACAGTACTGCGTAAGCGGACGGTCTGTCGATGACACCGCGCTTACAAACACTGCGTGGGTTGCTCTGGTCGATGTTGGCGCTCGAAAAACGGTATGGAAGACACGTCTCCCGTTCAAACAACCGTACGTCAGCAACTACGCGCTGTATTGCGTGCGGACAAACGATGCTTATTTCGTGCTTACGCAGGAGCAGACGCATACAGAAGCGAGTATTAACCAGACCAAAGTGATGCTTAGCAAGCTAGGGCGGGATGGCAAGCTATTGATGCAGCAGCCATTAAGTGTCGGATTCGACGAGTGGGCGTATCTACTGGACGTCAACGGTGATGCGATTACGATTGCGGGCGGTACCAGCGATGAACTCGATCGCAAGGGCAAACTGGCCACCTACATTGCGCGATTCAATGGGCAACTCGAACGTACGGCCCTGACCGTAATGACCAGCGGCGCATTTTGGACCGATGCAAATGCGGCAATAGAGGTCAACCAGTTGAGAGTTGCAGGTCAGTTCCTTCCAGCCAAAGGTGGGATGTCGGGGGGGCAAGATACATTTGCGGTCGCAAAGATCGACGTCGACCGACAGAGGTACCTGTTTTCGACGTATGTTTCGGCGCCAGACGAACGTGCCCGAACCTCGGTGTTCGGGCCAGACGGGAGCGCATATTATGTGGCGACGACGCCGACCCGACTGTTCGTGGCGGTCGTTTCACCTGTGGGCAAGCTGGTCCAGCAGTTTGCGACACAGAAGATTGTCTGTGACCTCACATCGATTGGCGTGCGTGGTTTGAGGATTGACGTGATCGGAACCACGTGCGACAAGCCGCGTGTGAGTACTCTTGCGGAAATCGATCTGGCAACTCAACGAGCCGTTTTGACTCGCCGTATCACCGGGAAAATAAGTGCTGCGCGCTTCGATGGAGACACGTGGGTGGCAGTGGTAGATACCGGGGATCGCGGCATTGTGCTGCGGCACGAAGCACAGTGACGGCGAGGAGAATCATGAGCGAATACACGTACGAGGACAAGCTTGCGTTCGTGAAGAAACTCTATTGTCCTGCACGACAGGTTGCGGCGGAAACGGGGTGTTCGTGGGAACTGATTCTCGCACAGGCGGTGCAGGAAACCGGCTGGGGAAAGCATGTGCTTCCCGGGACGAACAATATCTTCAACGTCAAGGCAGACGCGGGTTGGCGCGGCGAGTCGAGAATGTTCCACGTCTGGGAGGTGAGCACCGGCGGAGAGAAGGTATGGGTCGACGACTTGTTTCGAGTTTATGAGAGCGTGCTTGACAGTTTGCGCGATCGGCAGAGATTTCTCGCGGCTAACCCTCGATTTGCTCGCGCTGGTCTTTTTGACGCGGACGTCAAAGGTGACCTCGTCAGTGAAGCCAAAGTATTGCAGAAGGCGGGTTACGCGACTGATCCGAATTATGCGTCAGAGTTGGAAGAGGTCTATAAAGGGCGGTCAATGCAACGCGCGATTACCGCCGCGAGAGAGGAAGGCTGTGCAGGATGCTTGCCCGTAGTCAACGTGCGAGTGCTCGATGCCGGGCGGCAACCGATCGCAAATGCCAAACTCAAGCTGACGCAAGGCGCGAAGACGGCTGAGCTTTCGACAGACTCGGCCGGTCACGCGCAGATTCAGGCGGCGCAATCCGGTGGGCCTGTGTCTGTATGGGTATGGTCTGAGCATGACCATCAGTGGGCGACCGTTGATGGAACCGTGACGCCGACGCCTGCACCGACCGCCATGACGTTGATCGCGCCGACGATTACAGTCGCTCTGTCCACCGAGCCTCACAAGCAATCCAGTGCGTCGCCAGGTCCACCAGATTCCCCGGCATCCAGCGAGCCGGCGGTCGTTCTGAGCAAGAGTCAATACGAAACATATTCGATCAAGAAGGGCGATTCGCTCAGCCGTATCGCGAAAGCTCACTCGACAAGCTACGTTACTCTTGCAGAGCTGAACGGAATTGTATCGCCGTACTATGTCTATCCGGGTCAAATCATCAAAGTTCCCCTGAGTACAGCGAGAAAGGGGACAACGCCTACCTCCGAGGTTGCGGTACATAAAGCGCATGATACGAGGCAAGGCAATGCGCTTCATGTCATTCAATACCGGAGCGAAGCAGATCATCCGCAAACCGATTTGATGCTGGGCCGCCACGCGCCATGGATGGAAATTGCCGAACGAGAGTTCAAAGCAGGTGTTCGCCGACGTGGCGCGAAGCATCCAGATCAGCACATCCTCGAGTACTTCACGGCGACGTCGGCTGGTCGACAGAAGACCGACACGATTGCATATTGCGCTGCCTTTATTAATTGGTGCTTGACCCAATCTGGATACAACGGAAGCCATAGTGCGATGGCCAACTCATTCGCGAAATGGGGGCGGCCAACCCGTGGAAACAAACCGGCATATGGCGCCGTTGCGCTGGTGCACTTTCCCGAGGGCGGTTATCACGTCACGTTTGTCAATGGCAGACCTTCAAACGTGATCAATGGACGGCTGATCGCGACGTTAGGCGGGAATCAAGGACATGCGCATGAGGTGAGCCACAGTAAATTGCCGGCGTCATGGGTCGTGCATTATCGCTTCCCTGTTGGCTATGTGGAATTAGACGAAGATTACGAGCTGGATAAAGTTCAAGTCGATTCGGCTGCAATGACGGCTGCTTCGACGCGCTGAGTCTATTGGTCGATCACTACAAGGACATTGCTCGACGTTATGAAGAATAAATTCGTTTCCGCAACACTTATCGCGTCATTCACGACTCTTCCTGCGACGGCGAACGCATTCACGACTACAACGCTGAGCGCATATGAGTCGCCATATCCAGCGACTATTTCACTTCGAGATGCGGGAAGTACGGTTTCAGGTAAGCGTGTGATCGCATACCGAATCGTGACCAGTTCGTCCATTTGCCCTGCAACGTTTGAAGGAAAGGCGGAGTTCACTACAAAGTTCGATGACCGCGAGGACGATTCGGCATTTTTGCGTAACGGCGATGTCGTGAAGACGAATATCTTCAAAGGCACAGTTCCAAACGGAAGTATCACGATCACCATGGACGTGGAGTCAAGCAAGCCTAAATATGCGGAGATCCTGATCGAGCGGAGCTCTGGTGTTGGAGACGGATGTTTCTTGAACGGGAAATTGGGGCTCCTGTTTTTCTGAAGGCGCGGGTGGTCCTTGGACAGTCTGGTCCGGAGTGGTTTAGAGAAAATGATCGATTTGATTCGTTTGGGCGACGCTACCGACCATGGAGGGACGGTCATATCGGCCTCCGACACGATGTGTTTCGATGGCAGATATGTTGCACGTAAAGGCGATGAGGTGACGTGCCCGCGGCATGATACTCGTCCTAATCTCATCGTCGACGGGAACGAAGCCATGTTGGATGGCGGCGTGCCGATCGCTCGACATGGCTATCGAGCCATGTGTGGATGCCATCTGATTTCGAGTCTATTGTGAAGGGCAGGCTATGCCGGTAGAACTGCCCGAATTAGAGCCACCCGAGGTCCCGCCGGAACTTCCGCGCGCGATAGTCTGGCTTGGTTCATTTGTCGTAGTCATGCTCGCGGGTGTGATCGTCGCCTTGTTGACATGGTCGACGGGCGAACCCATCAATACCTTGTGGTTTTGGGTACGTCTGCTCGGATTTCCCGCGTTGACGTGGTTTGCGTTGTTCGGCTTGCGTTTGCACTACTACGGCGAAGAGATGCAGCGACTTCAGGCAGAAAGAGAGGTTCGGTCACGGGACAGAGACGCGGTACTTCGATTCGGTAGCGAGCCGCTGGCGGTTCTGGGCTTCGAATATTTGACTGCGTTGGGCCATGAGAAAGTCGCCGCCAGAATCGCCAAGGGCGAATCCATGTTGAGTGCACGAACATCGCGCAACGGGATGGTCGCGGTGCGCCACACCGCACTAACATTGGAGGGCACGGAGGACATACTTTCCCGTTACCGCGCTTGCTTTGATGCGCTGTTGGAGCGAATTAGCGACGCGGTGACGGCGATACCGCAAGAGGTGCCCTTCAGCGTTCGATTGCATTTGCCAGCTGATGGAGATCGGCAATCCTTGCTTCGGACGTGGGAAGTGTGCTGGGCTGCAAAAAATTTGCGGCCGACGAAGACAAAGACGTTGAGCGTGATTCAAGGTCTGATGGCGCTCGATCAATGGCTCGATGTCCGCGGCGGCTCGGACTTGGAAAAAGCGACATTGTATGTTTCGGCTCAACTGCATGAGCACGCGTCGCAATCGAGTGCGGAAGCGGCGGTTTGCGTGCTGCTTGCGTGGGCTCCCCTTGCTGAGCGGTGTGCGTTGAAGACGAAAGCATTGCTGCATCGGCCTGTGGAAACCGAAGCGGGAGATTTGAAAACGGGAGTTTCCCGAGCCTTGCTGTGGGGCAACGCGACAAGTGCCGGTATCAAAGTTCTTTGGCAGGCCGGTTTGACGGGCACGCTCAAGGCGGACCTGCTTCGAGTTGCCTCGGAAGTGAATCTGGGTGTAGCCCAAACAGTGGGACTTCCGGGCGTACACGACATCGATCTGGCCGTCGGTATGCCGGGCGTCTGCGCTGGGTGGCTCGCCGTTGCGCTTGGTATTGAAAGTGCGATGCAAACAGCGGCACCTCAACTTATCGCGTGGCACGAAGCGACATTGAGATTCGCTGTTGTCAACGCTGCTCGCGGACAAGAAGAAATGGCACCCAAAGCATGACTATCCGCAAAATCCAGGGATACTGGATTCTCGCCTGCTCAGCGACGGCAATCGCGGCCATCCTCGCATATTTCAAAGGCGACGCTCTTAATCCATCACCTTCGTATCGGGTGCTGGTGGTATTGCTGGTCGGAAGCGCTGTTCTTCTGTTGCGCGCGCCGCTTTCCAGTGCCTGGAGAGTTTTCGCGCGCAATGCGCCTGGCCGCTCTGCGAAGCAGTATGACCGTGACCCGTCGGCTCGTGTCGGTGCAGCGACAACCGATGCGACACTCGACCTCAATGCACATCGTGGCAAAATCCTGCGCGAAGCGCTCCGCGCCCTCCACGGCCGCCACTGGCGCTACCACAACCGCTGGCTTCTGCTGACCGGCGACCTCCCCCTGGTAAAACGCCTCGCCCCCGGCCTCGCCGAAACCGGCTACGCCATCACCGGCAACACAGTCCTGCTCTACGCGGCTCAAACCAGCACGACCCTCGACATCACCTGGCTCACCCAAATCCGCCGCCTGCGCCGCCGCCGGCCGATCGACGCAATCGTCGCAATAACCCGCAACCGCAGCTCAGCCAACTCCCCCTTCGACGCCGACGCGCTCGCCCAACGCCTCGCGCGTCACGCGCGTGCACTGCGCTGGTCCGCGCCTGCCTATCTGCTCAACGTAACGGACTTCAGCACCGAACCGAAGAGCGACGACGAAGCGATCGGCCTAACGTGGTCAAACGCCCGCGTGCACGCCCCCCACATCGACGACTCGCTACAAAACCTCACCCGCCAGCTCGCGGACGCCGGCGTCCTTCGTCTCGCCGACGACAAACACGATCGTTACCCCGCGGAGTTATCGCAACACATCGAAAGGCTTTCCAGCGCGTTGTCGGGACTGGTCGCGCAGACCGAGTATTCATATTACTGGCGCCAGGCCATCCACGGCCTTCTGTTCGCGCCGCTGTTCAAGGAGCGCGAACTAGCCCCGCCCGCGACCCTGCGCGGCGACAAAGACACGGCAGGTGAAGACGCCGAGGCGGAACGCATCGCCCCCCAGCACCGCACCGTCTGGCAAACCATCGCCGTCCACAGTCTCAAGCTCCACGGCCGCCGCATCGGCTTCTCGCTATCGACCACCGCCGCGTGGACCGCCACCGCGGCGATCGCGCTATGGACCACCGGCACGATGATCTCGGGTATCACGAACCGTGCGACGATCCAAACCGCCGCCGACACTCTAACGAAGCTCGCAGAAGCACACGACCCAACCCGATCGATGCAAACGCTCGACACACTCGACAAGCAGATCGACACACTCGAATCCCACCAGCTTGACGGCGCCCCACACCTCGCACGTTTCGGCCTGAACCGCGACACCGCGCTACTAAACGCCCTATGGCCCAGCTATGAAAACGCCGCGGGCCGCATCCTGGTCGGCCCGATCCGCGAGAAGCTGGAGGCACGTCTGCGTCAGCTTGCCTCACTGACAGACGCCGAGATTGCAAGCGGCGGCAGTGCCGAAGTGCAGGCCGTCTACGACACGCTGAAGACCTATATGATGCTCGCCACGCCCGAACGCGCGGTCGCTGCCTTCCTCGCACCACAGCTCACCGCGACGTCCGCGCCTACGCGGCCCGCCAACTCGCCGCTGTCGGCCGGCGCATGGGAAGACCTGCGTCAGCACACCATCACCTTCTTCGCGAATCATCTAGGCCGTCGTGCATCGACAAGCGGCTCGTCGCTCGCGATCGTCGATAACAACGGACTCATCTCGGCGACGCGCCAAACGATCATCGGCGTGCGCGGCATCCAGAACTCGACCGACGCGGTCTATCAACAGATCCTCGACGACGCCAAAGCCAAGTATCCGCCGGTGTCGCTCGCGACGCTGCTCGGCGACACATCGAGCCGCGGTCTGTTCAGCACGATGGCCACGGTCCCCGGCGTTTTCACGCGCGCGGCGTGGGAGGAGCGCATCGCAAAAGCGATCGACGACGCGAGCGAGCAGAGCAAGATCACGGGCGACTGGGTGCTGTCGGACGTCGAGAATAAAGCGGAGCCATCGTCGTCGCTGAAAGCCGGGCTGCGTCAGCGCTATTTCGACGATTACGCGCGCGCCTGGGGGCTGTTCCTGAACAGCCTGCGCTGGCAATCGGCACCGACGCTGTCCGCGACCGCCGATCAGCTAGCGCTGCTCGGCGACCCACAGCGCTCGCCGCTCGTGATGCTGATGAACGCGATCGTCTATCAGGCGGCCGCGGGCGCGCGCACGCAATCGCTGTCGGACACGCTGGTCAGCAAAGCGCAGCAACTGATCGGCGCGGACGAAAAAAATCCGTCGAAGCAAACGCAGCCGCCGCTTGCACCGCTCGCGGTCGCGTTCGGGTCGATCCTGCGGCTTGCCGGCAGCGATCTCCCGTCCGGCGCCACGCGGGCGAACGCGAACTCCACCGCGCAACTGGCCGCGACCGGTGATCTCAGCGTCGCGCGCTATCTCGAACGCGTGACCGCGATGCGTCTGAAGATCGAACAGATCGTGTCGAGTCCCGACACCGATGCGATGTCGCGCATCGCCGCGCAGGCGGTGCTGCAGGGCAAGACCTCGGACATCGCCGACAGCCGCGATTACGCGAGCCGCCTGTCCGCGAGTCTCGGCGAACGGTGGGCCGGCTTCGGCGGGCTGTTCCAGGCGCCGCTCGATCAAACGTGGCAGGTGCTGGTGCAGCCGGCCGCGGCGAGCCTCAACGAGATCTGGCGCACGGCGATTGTCGCTGACTGGAACGGCGCGTTCGGTGGCCGCTATCCGTTCGCGGACTCGGACAACGACGCGTCGCTGCCGGAAATGGCGCGCTTCATGCGCCCCGACAACGGCGTGATTACGCAGTTCGTGACGACGCAACTGGCGGGTGTGGTCGAACGCCAGGGCAATCGCTGGATCGCCGCGCAGGGCGCGAGCCACGGCCGCGCATTGACGCTCGATCCAACGTTCCTCGACGGACTGAACAATATGACGCGCGCATCGACGGTGCTGTTCCCGTCCGGCGACGCCCACGTGCGCTACGAATTGCGCGCGGTGCCGACGCCGGGCGTCACCGACACGCGCTTCGTGCTGTCGGGCCGCGAGTTGCATTACTTCAACCAGAAGGAAGAGTGGACGCCATTCCTGTGGCCCGGCGATTCGCTCGAAAACCTGTCGCATATCGAATGGCAGACCGAGCACGGCGGCCTGCGCTCGGCACTCGACGCCCAAGGCCGCTTCGGCCTGATCCGTCTACTCGAACGCGCGCAGGTGTCGCAACAGGACGCCGCGCGCTATGTGCTGTCGTGGCAGCCCGACCAGAGCGAGGGCATCCCATTGCGCGTGCAGCTGCGCAGCGAGACGGACGCCGGCCCGCTCGAAGTGCTCTCGCTGCGTCACTTCAAGCTACCCGCTCGAATCTTCGTGACCGGCAACCCAAAAAGCGCGCCGAAGCTATCCGAGGCGAACCCGCCGCCGCCATTGCCGCCCGCGGCGCTCAACGCGGCGAAGCACGCGGCGGTGGGCTTGCCGCAAGCTTCGCTGCCGGAGGTCGAATAAATGCTGTCAAGTTTGTTGAAGACGCTGTTCCCGTCGCGCGACGAAGAACAACGCGTGCGCGCGCGTCTCGATGCATGGAGCGCATGGCTGCAGCCGCTACCCGGCGAGCACGGCTGCGGCCGCGACCCAGGCTATGAAGACCTGTTCTTCGAGTTGCGCGAGGAAACGCAAAAACTCTCCGGTATCGACGACAGCCTGGTCGTCCGTTCGTGCGAGCAGTTGCTGAAGGAGACCGGCAAGGATCTGCGTGTCGCCGGTTACTACGCGTTTGCACGTCTGCGCGCGGACGGTCCTTCCGGCTTCGCGGATGGGCTCGAACTCGCGGCGTCGCTCGTCGAGCGCTTCGGCGAGAATGTGTTCCCCGCGCGCGCCGAGGCAAAGAAGGGCGCGCTCGACATGCTTGCCACCACACGCGTCATCGCACTGCTCGAGAGTCGCGGCGAGTTCGCGGCGGCCGACCTCGAACGCGCGATCGCGGCGCTCGATCTGCTTGTCACGCGTACGGCCACATGGACCGACGCGGCTCGGCCGAATTTCGCCGCGCTGATCGCGCGTTTCGAGCAGAACGACGCATCGACGCGTGGCAATGAGCTCGATTCCGCAACCTCACCCGCATCGCCGGGCTCAGCTTTTACAGGCAGCCCGAACGTCTCGGTCGCATCGACGCGCGACCTGCTCGATCAGGCCCGCTCAATGGCGCTGTGGCTACGCGACCAGGAGAACGGTTACCTATCGTCGGTGCGGCTGGTCCGCACGGTTCGCTGGGACACGCTGCACGAAGTGCCGCCCGCCGATGCGGCATCACGCACACGTCTGATGCCACCGCGTGGCGAGCTGCGTCAGCAGATGAAACGGCTCGTGCTGCAAAAGCAGTGGCATGAGCTGCTCGAACGCGTCGAGGGCGCATTCCTGGAGGGCGTCAATCACCTGTGGTTCGATCTGCAGTATTTCCAGCACGTCGCACTCGATCACGTCGGCGCGCCCTACAGCGCATGGCGTGAACAGTTGCGCGCGGATTTCGCGCTGTTTCTCGAACGCTTGCCTGGCATCGAGCGCCTCGCGTTCAACGACGGCACGCCGTTCGCCGACGACGCATCGCTCGAATGGATCGCACGCCACGCGGTAGTGCGCAATCTCGAGGCGGGCGAGAGTATCGCGCCGCTGCCGGTAGCGGCCGGCAACGACCACGAAGCGACCGGCGACTGGCCCGAGATCGAAGCGCAGGCGCGCGATCTCGCGGGGCAGGGCGGCATCGAGGCCGCGTTCGCCTGGCTCGAAGGGTTGCCCGGCCTTCGCACCGATCGGCATCGCTACCTGCAGCGGCTGGTGATGGCGCGCCTCGCCGATCACGCGGGTCGTGCGGACACCGCGCTCGCACTGCTCACCGAACTCGACGCGAGCGCACGCTCGCTGCCGCTCACGCGCTGGGAACCCGCGCTCGTGTTCGAGGTGAAGCAGCAGTTGCTGCGCGCGTTGAACGCGCTGAGCAACCGCAAGGACGCCGATAGGCCCGCGCTCGCGCGCCGCATCGGCGAACTGCAAGCCGAGCTGACCGTGCTGGACCCGGCGCGGGCGTTGACCTTCTGACAAGAACACCAGGCATGAAACACGACGACCCCATCCTGCGCTACTACGAAGCCGAAATGCGCTACCTGCGCGAGGCCGGCAAGGAATTCGCGAATGCGCATCCCGACCGCGCGCGCATGCTGAACCTCGATCGCGTCGGTGATCGCGATCCCTACGTCGAGCGCTTGCACGAAGGTTTTGCGTTTCTGACCGGCCGTCTTCAGCAGAAGCTCGACGATGAATCGCCGGAGTTGACCGAAGGCCTCGTGAGTCTGCTGTGGCCGCACTATTTGCGGATGATTCCGTCGCTGTCGATCGTCGAACTGTTGCCGCTCGCGGAGAAGCTGCAGCGAACCGAGCTGGTGCCGGCCGGCGTGCCGGTGCGCTCGGCGCCGATCGCGGTGCCGAACGCGGCAGGCGCCGAGGGGGCGACGCCGAAGACCGTGCAATGTCTGTACCGGACCACGCAGCCGGTCACGCTGCAGCCACTGTCGATCACGCACGCGGGGCCGACCGTGCGCCACGACGGCCGCTCGATCGTCCGGCTCGGCTTCGAGCTCGATCAGTCCGCGCGTCGCAAGGAAACTGACCTGTCGCGCGTGCGGCTGTATCTGAATGCGGATCTGCCGACCGCGTTCGCGATGCATCTGGCACTTACGCGCGAGATCGATGCGATCCACTGGCGCATTCCGGAAGTGCGCGATGGCGAAGCGCTGCCGCTCGCCAACGTGACGATCGAGCCGGCCGGTTTCTCTGCCGACGAAAGGCTGTGGCCGAAGGCCGATGCGGCGTTTTCCGGATACCAGTTGCTGCTCGAATACTTCACGTTCCGCGAGAAATTCCTGTTCGTCGATCTGTACGGACTCGACGTGACGAAGCTGCCGGACAATTCGACGCGCTTCGAACTGGAGATCGTTCTGAAGCACGCGTATCCGTCCGAGCAGCGTTTCAGCGCGGAAAACGTGCGGCTTTTCTGCGCGCCGGTGATCAACCTGTTCGAACTCGACGCCGAGCCGATCGAGATCGACCATCACGAAACCGAATACCGCGTGTTGCCCGCCGGTCATCAGGGCGAGCATGTCGAGACCTATTCGGTCGATGCGATCGAGGCGTTCGATCACGACACCGCCGAGCGCTACGAGTACGTGCCGTTCGCGACGTTCCGTCATCGCGGCGGCATGCTGCGGCACGAGGCGCCCGAGCGCTACTTCCATGCGCGCGTGCGGCCCGGCGTCGCGGGTCTGCACGAGACGTGGGTCGTGCTCGGCGGTCACGCCTGGGAGACGATGCACACGCTGCCCGAGGAAAGCCTGTCGCTGCGCGTAACCGGCACGAACGGCATGCTGCCACGCAAGGGCCTGCGCGAAGCGCACATCGCCGAGTTGGCGGCGAGCACGCCGAACGTCGGCGGCGTCAACAATCTCGTCGCGCCGACGCTGCCGCTCTATCCGCCGACCGGCGACCGCTTCCAGTGGCGTGTGCTATCGCATCTCGCGCCGAATTTCCTGTCGATGATGAACGCGGAAGTGCTGCGCGGCGCGCTCGCGCTATACGACTGGACCAGCGACGAACTGAACCGCCGGCGGCTCGCGGGCATTCTTTGGGTGTCGCAGGAGTTGCTCGAGGAGGTGGCGGGCGGCTCGGTCGAGCGCGGCGTGCATATCGAGGTGACACTCGATTCGCACGCGTTCGCGGGCGAGGGCGACGTGATGCTGTTCGGCGAATTGCTGCAACGGTTTTTCGCGCTGTATGCGGAGATCAATCTGTTCACGAAGCTATCGATCGTGAGCCTGCCGTCGCGGACCCGCACCGATTGGCCGCGCAGCAAGGCGCAACGGGCTCCGCTATGAGCGCATACGCGAATGCTTTCGAGGCGCGCGACGAACCGCCGAATCTCGAACAGTTCGTCGCGGCGCTGCTCGCGCGTGCGCCACGGATGAACTTCATGCAGTTGTGCCGACTGCTCGAATTGCGGGCGCCGAACCATGCTGGTTTCGGCACTCGCGATACCCCGGCGCACGAGCCGGTACGCTTCCGGCCACGCGCGCGCACCGGTTTTCCGGCGGGCGAGGTCGCCGCGGTCGAATTCGACGATGATCCGGATGCCTTCGTCGGTTACGTGGCGCCGACCGTGCGCACGATCTTCATGGGACTCTACGGTGTCGACGCGGCGATGCCGTCGCACATGATCGATGAGATCGTGCTGCGCGAGGAAGGGCACGAAGTGGTCGAAGCCTTTCTCGATCAGTTCAATCACCGCTTCGTCGCGCTGCTGTATCGCGCGTGGAAGAAGTACCGCTATCCGGAGAGTTTTCGCGCGGGCGCCAGCGATGCGCATTCGCGCAATCTGCTGTGCCTCGCCGGCTTCGGCTGGGGCGATAAGCCGCAACGCGCAGGCTTGCCCGATTCGCGGATGCTCGCGCTGCTCGGCCTGTTGATCCAGCGTACGCGCACGCCCGAAGGGCTCGCGGGCGTGATCGCGCTCGCGGTACCGGGCGTCGATGTACGGGTGGACGAGTTCTTTCCCGCGCCCGCGCGCGCCGGCAGGCCGCAACGGCTGACATCGTTGGCCGCTCGTGCTGGTGCAACCGGCGACGACAACGCGCGCCGCGGCCTCGGCGGCGGCTATGTGCTCGGCAAGCGGCTTGCGTATCGCAGCCGGGCGGTGCGCGTGACGTTGCGGCCGGCCGATGCCGCCCAGGCGCACGACCTGTTGCCGGGTGCGTGGCTGCATCGCGAGTTGATGGCGTTCGTGCAGTTGTATGTCGGGGTAAAGGCCGACGTGCATCTGCGGATGGAAATGTCGTCGCGCCTCGCGCCGCTTTGCGCGATCAACGGCGGATCGCCAGGACCCGCGCCGCGCCTCGGCTGGACGACCGTGCTGCCCGCCGCGAGCGAATGCCTGATCAACGTCGCGCTCGGGGTTTATCAAGCGTTTCCGAAGCCCGCGGCCAATCCATACCTGACTCGATCCGCGTGATGAACAACGCGCCCAAAGGACTATCGATGAATCTTCGTTCTACCGTTTCCACGGTTGCGGCCGTCGCGCTGCTGTCCGCCTGCGGCGCATGGCAATCCATGTCGGACGCGTCGTCGAGCGCGTATCACGCGGTGTTTTTCAAGCGGATCAAGGTGCTCGACGTCGATCTGTCCGCGCGCGAAGCGCTGAACCCCGACGACGCCGGTCGCGCGACATCGGTCGCGGTGCGCGTGTATCAGTTGAAGGACCGCAAGGTGTTCGATGGCGCGTCATACGAGGATCTGCTGAAGAACGACCGCACGCTGCTCGCGCAGGATTTGCTGGCGAGCATGGCATCGGTGCTGAATCCAGGGGCGTCGGCGAGCCTGTCGCAACCGATGCAGGCCGATACGAACTATGTGGCGATCGTCGCGTTTTATCGCAATCCCGGCAACGGGGATGGCTGGAAGTATGTGATCGAGAAGAAAAAGCTCGACGCGGACAAAGCGTTGAAGATCTCGTTGATGGATCAGTTTCTGGTGACGGCGGGCAACGTGGCCCACGATTGAGTGAGCCACCGGCTCAATCCTTTCGACCGAGATAGCCCGGCAGTCCCAGTGCCCGGTCGCTCTTTGCCAGCTTCAAGGCTTCCTTGAGCAAAGCCGAGAACTTTTCGTCGTTATCGGGCCGCGGCAACATCGCGCGAAAGAAGTCGGACCAGCGAAATTCTTCCAACGGGACATTGGTTTTTTCATAGCCGCCGGCATCGCGGACCGCCGCCGCGAGGCTTCGGTATTCATCGTCCTTCATTTCCCACACGTGCTTGGCCAATTCGGCAAACGGCCGGCGCACCCCTTGCGCGTCGTACGGAAAGGTCCATCGTTCGTTTTCCATGCTGAGCCAGAACGACGCCCACGTGTACGAGGAAAGATCCCGCACCAGCACGACCGGAACCGAGCGCACGCCAACTTGCCACAGCGCCGCCGCCACATGGTGATGATCGATCGCGAACGGTATGCCGCTCGGTCCGCAGACGATCGGTATCGGCTTTTCGGCAATGGCCATTTGCAGGTCATGGGCGCTCAGCGATCGGTATTGGCGGGCCTTTTCTCTGACCTCGCGCGCGCCGTGGGTTATCTGCGTCGGACGCAGATCTTCGATTTGCCGCGTGTCCATGTCGGTCTCCGTGTCGGGAAGCGATCACGCGGATTCCGCAAAATTCATGCCGCCGCACGAAGCGTCGCTCGCGTTCCGCCAGACTTCTACGGCGCATCGTCCACGCACAGCACCGGATCGCTGACCAGACAATCCGCATCGGATGCGGCAGGTGCTCCGCCGCGCGTTTTCAACGACGTCTGCTGTGCGGCGATGCGCAAGCCTTTGGGCAGCAGCACCCACATGCGCAGCCGCTCTTTGGTGCGGCTCGCCTGGGTCTGCGCGATTTGACCGAAGCCGTACAAATAGTCCGCTCTGACGGCGTCCTGAATCGCGCCGCCCGAATCCTGCGCGAGCTTTCGAGGTGCGGATCGAACACGAGATAGACGACGCCCGTCGCTCCCGTGCCCAGCACGCGGTCGATCCGGTACTTGCCAATCCGAGTAGGCGTTGCTTCGTTGCTCATGCGGGTTCCGGTCGAGGGGCGGCTGGCCGATCACGCCAGCCGCCCCTCGCGGACAACGGCACCGCGACGGCCGGCGCGCGCAAGCTCGTCGTGCGCGGCATGGAGATGGAGGTCGATGTCAGCGACGACGGCGCGGCCGCCGCGAGCAACGACGGCAACGCAGCGGCTGCCGACGGCGACGACGATGTCGATGGTCGCGTCGTCATCGCCGGGCTCAGGCGTCGCGGTGGCTGCGGCGAAGGTATCGGCTAGATCGCCCGCGAGCGCCGCAGCACGTCACCGGGCAGTGCGATCGAGCCGGCCAGCATCGATGCCGTCGCCATTAAGCTGGCCGTCTATGTGGGGCCGATCGCGAAGATGATCGCCAGTCGCGAGGCGCGGCATGCCGCAAGTTTCGACGAATTCGTTCAACGGGTCGAAGCTTGCATCGGCGACGCCGCGCAGCGCCGCCGGTTCCGGTACGATCTCGATTCATCGGGTTAGCTTCACGAATCGAGCGCTGCTACCCCGAATTCAAAAGGGGGATGAAGTTGAACCACAGTCTGCAGATGTTCGACCTGAGCGGGCGTCGCGCGCTCGTCACCGGATCGAGTACCGGTATCGGTTATGCGTTGGCACAAGGGCTGGCAGGCGCTGGTGCGGAAGTCGTGCTGAACGGCCGCAATGAAGCGAGGCTGGCGGAAGCGGTCAGCCGCCTGGGCGACGCAGGCGCGATCGTGCATGGGCGATGTTTCGACGTGACTGCTCCGGAAGCGGTGGAAGCGGCGGTGGCGCAGATCGAAAGCGAGAGCGGCGCGATCGATATTCTCGTGAACAACGCCGGCATGCAGCGGCGCGCGCCGCTCGAGCAGTTCTCGCACGCGCAATGGGAACAGCTGATGAAGACCAATGTGGATAGCGTGTTTCTGGTCGGGCAGGCGGTCGCGCGCTACATGATCGCGCGCAAGCGCGGCAAGATCATCAACGTCTGCTCGGTGCAAAGCGAACTCGGCCGGCCCAATATCGCCGCCTATACCGCGAGCAAAGGCGCCGTGAAAATGTTGACGAAAGGCATGGCGATCGATTGGGGCCAGTATGGCATTCAGGTCAATGGCCTCGGCCCCGGCTACATCAGGACGGAACTGACCGACGCGCTCGTCAACGATGAAGCGTTCAGCAACTGGCTGGTCAATCGCACGCCTTCGCGACGTTGGGGCGAGGTGCAGGATCTGGTCGGCGCGGCGATCTTTCTCGCGAGCGGCGCGTCGGACTTCGTCAACGGTCATGTTCTTTATGTCGATGGTGGGGTGACGGCGACGCTTTGACTGGCTCTCAGGCCGCCGCCGCAGAGGCCACGCGTGATGGGGCGATGATGCGGCGAATCGAATCGGGAATAAGCACCGCATCTCGGTGGTCTTGCAGGTAAGACTGACATCGGATGGGTGATCAAATGAACCTGATCGACGAGGCGGCGTTTGCCCCGCACGTGACATACGACATCAACGGGACGTTCGCATGACGTTGCGGATGCAAGCCGCTCTGCGACGATTGCAACTCGGCTCCGGCGTGGTGTTGCTGGTCTATCTCTTTCTCCATCTGCTCAATCACGCGCTCGGAATCTGGTCGCTCGAACTCGCCGGACGCGGGCTGGTTCTGGCGCTGCGGCTCTGGCGCAGCGCACCTGGAACGATCGCGTTATACGGAGCGGCTGCGCTGCACTTCGTGCTGGCGATGCGAACGATTTATGCGCGCCGTCACTGGGCGTTGCCTCCGGCGGAGTGGGTGCGTCTGTGGGCAGGACTCAGCCTGCCACTGCTGCTGATCCGTCATGCGGTGACGACCCGGCTCGCATCCACGCTCTATGGCTTCGAACCGGACTATGAGCGTGTCGTGATCCAGTTGCTGACGACCGGTACGCAGGGTTTGCAGCTTGCGCTGCTCGCGCCCGGATGGATACACGGGTGCCTTGGATTATGGTTTCGCTTGCGTCACATGCGATGGGCGCTTCGCATGAAACCCGTGCTGTTGACATGGGTCATCGCGCTGCCACTGTTGTCCGCGGCAGGCTTTGTCAGGATGATGCGAGCCGTCGAAGCGAAGCGGGCAATCCTTCCAACTCCCGATCCAAAGCTGATTGCGCATCAGCTTGCATTGAACACATGGCGTCACGATCTCGTGGCCTTGTATCTGTCTCTGATCGTCGGCGCGTTCGTCGCAGGTCAATTGCGCAATGGGATCGAACGTCGAAGATTGCGTGGTAGTTCTATTTAGAAAAGACCGGGAATATCCAACGAGAAAACTCCGTCTACCGGATGTGCATCGCGTAACACTCACGATCTGAGGAGACGGTCCGAAGTGAATGCAGATGCGCGAATACATTCTCAGGTCAAAAGGAGCACATCATGAAATCGGAGTCGTTGAGTCAATACGCCGTTTGCTCGCTACTGAGCTGCGTGTTCGCCGGTGTGATGTTGATGGCGGGCTGCACAAGTGCGGATGCGCAAACTGTATCGGAGCCCGAGCCTCATCAACTCACGCGCGCGGAGGTCATGCACGAACTCGAGGAGCTGGAAGCGGCGGGATACAACCCGTCGATGGGCGATGATGGTTCGTATCCCGCCGATATTCAGGCCGCGGAAGCGAAGGTGGCCGCAATGCATCGAGCGGATAGAGCCGCGGCGATGAACGCGGGACAGAGCGGTCAGATGGTGCGCACGCATTGAGGGGAAAGACTGGAACGTTGATCCACCCCCCGCTGGCGTACCGTAACATTAAAATTTTCAATGACCCTATTGCGTTCATTGCATTGCCAGCATGAGGTAGGAATCGTATCTTCGTCTCCAAATCACGGAGACATCTATGAAGATCGCATTCCTGGGAGCCGGCGCGTTGGGTTGCGCGATCGGCTCCGCGCTGACTGAAGGCGGCCATCAGACGTGGCTGGTCGACCGCTTCGCGGCGCACGTCGAGGCCATGCGCCGCGACGGCCTGCTAGTCGACGATGCCAACGGCTCACGCCGCGTAAAAGTCCGCGCGACGATGAACCCCGCCGAAGTCGGGCCGGTGGACCTCGTCATCGTGCTGGTCAAGTCCTTCCACACCGATTCGGCAATGCGCGGCGCGCTCGATCTCGTCGGACCCGACACGCTCGTGTTGTCGCTGCAAAACGGCCTCGGCCATGAAGACGTGCTCGGCGAAATCGTCGGCCGGGAGCGCGTGCTGGCGGGCAAGACCTATGTGGGCGGCGTGCTGAAGGCGCCCGGGCATATCCAGTCGGGCGTGAACGGAAAGCTGACCATCGTCGGCGAGCTCGATGGTCGGGTCAGCGACCGGATCCGCGCCATCGCCGACGCGTTCAACAGTGCGGCGCTGACGACCACGATCAGCGACAACATCCTCGGCACCATGTGGGACAAGTTGCTGATCAACGTCGCGACGGGCGCGATCACCGGCATCACCGGTCTGACGTATGGGCAACTGTACGAAGAGCCGGTTCTGAAAGCCACCGCGTTGGCGGCGATCGAAGAAGCGATGGCAGCCGCGAAGGCCGCCGGCATCCGTCTTTCGATGACGAAAGCGGAACAAGCCTGGACGCTCGCGGCCGAAGGACTCTCGCCGGCGTTCAAAACCTCGATGCTGCAGAGCCTCGAAAAAGGCTCGGTCACGGAAATCGACTTCATCAACGGAGCGGTCGTGCGGTGGGGCGAGCGCCTCGGCGTGCCGACGCCGGTCAATTCGACGCTGGTCGCGTGCATCAAGGGCATCGAGCGCGCGATGACCGACCGTCAGCGAGAAGGAGCGACGGCATGAGCGGCGCGAAAGCCTATCTGGAGCACGTCGCCATCTGGGTGACGGACATCCACTGGCATATCCGCTTCTTCGAACGAGTCTTCGGCATGACCATGCGCGAGGTGGATGGCACGCGCGACGAGCCGCGTCAGTACTGGACGCTCGGCGGACTGCAGTTCATCAGTGATCCGCGCTATGAAGGTCCCGAGGGCCGGCTCGCGCATCTCGGCGTGATGTGCGAGGACCTCGAGGCTTCGCTCGCCGCGGCGCAAGCGTTCGGCGTCAGTGAAATGCCGCAAGGGCGCAACTGGCTGCGCCTGCCGGATGGACTCGCGGTCGAACTGATTCAGGCCAAACCCGCCACCTGCGTTGCGCAGGCGCTGGCGATCAATCCACGCGCGGAGGCGTAAAGCATGAGCACGATCATCGAAAAGTACTGGGACGACGCGAACGAGGGCGACGAGTGCGTGAGCCCGACCTATACCGTCACCAAAGAACGCATTCTCGCTTACGCCGATCTGACCGGCGATCACACGCCCGTGCATGTCGACGAGGAATATGCGAACGCGAGCCACTTCGGTTCGATCGTCGCGCACGGGCTGTTCGGCCTGTCGATCGCCGATGGCCTGAAGACGCAGAGCGACTATCGCTTCCTGCCGGGCATGTCGCTCGGCTGGACGTGGGACTTCCTGCTGCCGATCAAGGTCAACGACGTGCTTCGCGTCAAGTTCCGCGTCGGCAACATGCGGGCGAGCAACAGCCGTCCGGACTGGGGCATCGTCGTGCTGCCGTCCGAGCTGATCAATCAGGACGGCCAGGTCGTCCAGCGCGGCGAACATCGGCTGATGGTGCCGCGCCGTCCGGGAGCGAACTGATGCAAGCCCGCCCCCTCGAAGGTATTCGCGTCGTCGACTACAGCCACTTTCTTGCCGGTCCGTACGTGGGCCGCTGCCTCGCGGCGCTCGGCGCCGAAGTGATCAAGGTGGAGCGTCCCGGCAGCGGCGATGCCGGCCGGCAGCACGCGACCATCCTCGACGACCAGCAAAGCGCCTACTTCCTGCAATTGAACATGGGCAAGCGCGGCGTCAGCGTCGACATGAAAGACCCGCGCGGCAAGGAGTTCATGCGGCGTCTGTGCGATTCGGCCGATGTGTTCATCGAAAACTATCGGCCGGGTGCGCTCGACAAGCTGGGCCTCGGCTATGCCGCGTTGTCCGAACGCAATCCGGGTCTCGTGTACTGCTCGATTTCGGCGTACGGTCACACCGGACCCGACGCGCATCGCGCCGGCTTCGGCCTGATCGCCGAGGCGAAGAGCGGCATCATGCAGATGGTCGGCAATCCCGGCGAACCGCCGCCGCTGATGCGCATTTCGCTCGGCGATATGTACACGGGCATTCACGCGGTCGCCGCGATCAACGCCGCCTTGCTCGGCCGCGTGAAGAGCGGCCGCGGCCAGCATATCGACATGGCGTTGTACGACACGCTGGTGTCGATGCACGAATACGCGGTGCAGTGCTACACGATGCAAGGCGTGCTGCCCGAGCAGACGGGGCACGACATGCCGACGTCGACGCTGTACGGCGTGTTCCGCGCGGCCGACGGCGATCTCGTGATCGCCGCGCAGGTTGACGATGCGTGGAAGCGGTTTGCTTCGCTCGTCGAACAGCACGGCGGTCCGGCCGGCTTCGGCACCGATGCGAGGTTTCACAGCCTGAACGGACGCAACTCGCATCGCGACGAAATCCTCGCGGTCGTGAAGCCGTGGGTTGCGGCGCGGCCGGTCGCCGGCGTGCTGGCGCTGCTCGATTGCGTCGACGTGCCTTGCGCAAAAGTGCAGCGCATCGATGAAGTGGTCAACGATCCGCAGATCGTCGCGCGTGGCATGGTGATCGAGCAGGACCATCCGCGCTTCGGAAAGCTGCGCCTGCCTAACCTGCCGTTCCGCTTCTCTGACTGCGACACGTCGATCCGCGAAGTCGGCCCGGATCTCGGTCAGCACAACGCGGAAGTCGCGCAGTCGTTGGGCTTCAGCGCCGCGGAAATCGACGCGATGCAGACCCAGGGCGTGCTGTTTTCGAAGAGGAGTGGGTGATGAGCGACCAATACGCGGTGATCGGCAATCCGATCGGCCACACGAAATCTCCTCTGATTCACGGTCTGTTTGCGCAGGCGACCGCGCAGGACATCAGCTACTCGGCGATCCAGGGTCCGATCGAGCCCGCCGATGCTTTCGCCGAGACCGTCAAGACGTTCATCGCCGCGGGCGGCAGAGGCATGAACGTCACCGCGCCGTTCAAGATGCAGGCGTTCGCGATTGCCGACGAGCGCAGCGAACGGGCCACGCTCGCCGGCGCCGTGAACGCGCTGAAGTTCGAAAACGGCTGGATCATTGCCGAGAACTTCGACGGCGTCGGTCTCGTGCGCGATATCGAAGTGAACCTCGCTCAGCCGATGGCGGGCAAGCGCGTGCTCGTGCTGGGTGCGGGCGGAGCGGTGCGTGGCGCGTTGCTGCCGTTCATCGCGGCGCGTCCGGCACAACTGGTCGTCGTGAATCGGGATGTGCGCAAGGCCGAGGCGTTGGTCGCGCAAGTCGCGAGCAGCTGCCCATTGATCGCATGCGGCTACCGGGAGCTCGACGGGATGGGGCAGTTCGATCTCGTCGTGAACGCGACATCGGCGAGCCTGACCGGTCAGTTGCCTGCGGTTCCACCGGACGTGTTCAGCCCAGCAGGAACCGCGTACGAACTCGCGTATGGAAAGGGGCTCACGCCGTTCCTGCGGCTCGCGCGAAATGCGGGCGTGCAGGGCATCGCCGACGGCGTCGGCATGCTCGTCGAGCAGGCAGCCGAAGCGTTCGAGTGGTGGCGCGGCGTTCGACCGCAGACGCAAGCGATCATCGACCGGCTGAGCGTTCCGCTCATTTGATGCATGCGGTGGGGCGAGGAGGCCCAGGTTACGGACGCCCGTTCATGGGCATAGCGCAATGGATACAATGTCGATATTGCAAATGACAATACCGCCATGAGTACCACTGAGCTTCCGGACCTCAAGCTGCTTCAGCTTTTCGACCTGCTTTACGACGTGCGAAGTGTCACGCGCGCCGCTGAGCAACTGGGACAAAGTCAGCCGACGGTCAGCATCTGGTTGGGTCGCTTGCGCGAGCATATGCAGGACCCGTTATTCGTTCGCACGCCGGGCGGTATGACGCCCACTCCGCAGGCTGACGCGTTGATCGGACCGTGCAGGGAAATTCTCGAGTCGCTGCGCCGGTTCGCTGCGTGGGAGATATCGTTCGATCCCGCCACGGCCAAACGACGGTTTCGAATCTGCATGACGGACGCGAGCCACATTACGCTGCTGCCGCGAATGTTGGCGCATTTGCGGGCGCAGGCGCCAGGCGTTCGGCTCGAAGCGGCAAGGATCGACGGCAATACGGAGCGGGCGCTCGCATCCGGCGAGGCGGATCTTGCGATCGGGCACGTGCCCTGGCTGGGGGGCGGTATGTACCAGCAACAGCTTTATATGCAGGACTGGGTATGCCTTGCCAACCGCAATCATCCTCGCGTGCGTGCGCGGTTGAGTCTGAAGCAATACCGCAGCGAGGGGCATGTCGTCATTGCGGCTGGCACGGGCGGGCAACTGCTCGAACAGGCGTTATTGCGCGAGAACATCGAACGCGACGTCGTGCTCGAATTGCCCGGCTTCCTCGGACTAGGATCGATCATCAAGTCGACCGATCTGATTGCTACCTTGCCCCGACACATTGGCGAGACGCTGGCGCGGGCGAATGACGTCGTGGTCCATTCGTGTCCTTTCCCGGTGGACAGGTTCGCGGTGCGCCAGCACTGGCACGCGAAATACCATCACGAAGCCGGCAATCGCTGGCTGCGCTCGGTCGTCGCGGATCTGTTTCTCAATGGGAGCAGAAGCTAGTTGCCCCGGCTGCTGCTGACGAGGGCACAGAGTATTCGCACTGAACCAGATTCTCCGCCTTCATCGGCGTCGTCAAAAAGAACCCTTGCACGAAGTCGCAGCCTGCGTCGCGCAGCGCATGCCACTGTTGATTCGTTTCGACGCCTTCGGCCGTCACTTTGATGCCGAGTTCGTGCGACATCTGGATGATGCCCCGGACGATCGACGCGGCCGCCGAGTCGCGGCCCAGCGTGGCCGTGAACGAGCGGTCGATCTTGACGATGTCCGGCGAAAAATCGGCCAGATAGCGCAGGCTCGAGTATCCGGTTCCGAAGTCGTCGATGGCGATGCGCACGCCCAGGCGCTTGAGCGCCATCAACGTTGCCTGCGCGAGTGAGGGGTTTTCCATCAACGCGCTTTCGGTCAATTCGATCTGCAGGCAGCGCGGCGGCACCCGGTGTTTTCGGAGCGCCTGGTCGACTATCGCGACCAGCGAGTCATCCCGCAGCTGACGCGCGGACACGTTCACCGACATCGACAGCCCTTTTTTGCCGGCGGCCTGCCAGACGGCCAGTTGAGCAAGCGCCGCGTCCATGACCCACGCGCCGACTTCGACGATGAACCCGCTTTCCTCCAGGATCGGGATGAAGCTGCCAGGACCCACCAGACCTCGCGCTGGATGGTTCCATCGAACCAGTGCTTCGACGCCTTTCACCGCCAGAGAGGCTGGCTCATGAATACCCTGGAAGTGCAGCACGAATTGGTTCGACGCCAGCGCCGTGGGCAGATGGCACTCCAGCTCGAAATCTCCGAGCACATCGCTGGACGCTTCGTCGGCGAACCGGAAGCCGTTGCGGCCACCTTTTTTCGCCGCATACATCGCGATATCCGCGCTCGTCAGCAACGCCTCGTGATCGCGACCGTGCTCCGGATAGATGGATATGCCGATCGACGCCGTGACGAATGGCGCGGCGTGGTCTTTCCGAACGTCGCTTGAAAACAGGTTCAGAAGAGACTGCGCCAGGCTTGCCAGCGTGACCTTGTCGCTCTCGCCCCTGACGATCACCGCGAACTCGTCTCCGCCGAGGCGCGCGACGCACGCATCCGGCGGAAGCGCGCCCTGGATGACCTTGGCGATGTCCTGCAGCAGACGGTCTGCGGCCGTATGGCCCAGCGTATCGTTGAGGACCTTGAAGCGGTCGAGATCGACGAACATCAGACCGAAGGCGACGTTCTGCCTGCAAAGCTTCTTCATGTGGCGGATCAGCGCGCCGCGGTTAGCCAAACCCGTGAGCCCATCGGTGTAGGCCAGACGGTCGAGCGCCGCGAGGCGCTCCTGTTCCAGCGTGATGTCCTCGCTGACGCCGACGATGCGCACCACGTTAGCGGAGCCGTCGCACACGGGGTAGGCCGTGCTTCTGATCCAGCGCAGGCAACCATCCGGGCGGCGGATACGGTATTCGAAGCGACCTTCCGACACTTCGGACGCAATACGGTCCATCTCGGCGAGCAAAGGCTCCAGATCCTCCGGCACCACGAGGTCGAGCCACGCCGAAGGCCGGTCGCTGAGCTCTTGAGGCGTAATGCCGAATACGCTTTCGACACCCGTGCTGACATGGTGACAGTGTTCGAAATGCGAGCTATACGAATAGAACACGAGCCGGACATGCAACTCCATCTCATGCATCAGCTCATCGCGTTCGCGCAGTGTCTTCAACAGTTCCGATTGCTGGGTGACGTCCTCTGACGCACATAGCAGCGCGGTCACCGCGCCGTCGTCGTCTGTTACTGGCGTGAGCGTGGAGTTCCACCATTTGGTGCGCCCCCGCGTCGTCGCGCAGCTTCCCGTGAACGATGTGCTGTTGCCGGCGACGGCGCCCGCCAAAGCCTGCTCGGCCGCCGCGCGGTCCTCGCCGGTCCAGAAAGCGAGCCAGTCCGCGCCGGACAGTTGCTCCGGTGACTCCGCGTCCATCAACATCGCGCCATGCTCCGATACCCGCAGCATTTTTCCGTCGGTAGCGAGCACCTTCAGGCAGTCGCGATTCGCGTGCAGAAGCCCGCTCGCCAGTGCGGTGGCGGCGCTTTGCCGCGCGTAATCCAGGCCGAGTTTGCGACGAACGATCGCGAGGCCGGCGACCCCTGACATCATCGACAACGCAACACGCAGGGTAGTCGCCGCTTCACCGGCAGCTTGATGCACAAGAGCGCCGACGCCAACACCGGCAACGACGGCGATGCCGAGACTCGTCAGCGGGATGGTCCTGCGTTGACCATACCGCGACAGGAAATAGGAAAGAAACTGCTGGTTGCGGCCTGACCAGCCATTCACGTGTGCGTCGCTATCGACCCGGGACTCAATCGGGTTGGGTTTTGTAGGGCACGAGGCCGCTTTGAATCTCACGCTGTTCTCCGACTACCGGGTTGAGCGACGGCTCGAACGCTGCGAGCCGCCTCACTTTTACGATTACGGTAGATCTTCGCGAATCTTTAATGCGGGAAAACCAGCGGGAGCCGCGGATCGCATCGGATCGAGGCGAGTTGCGCACCTGTCAGTCTTCGCGAGGCTGGACCCGCGCGAATTGACGAATGTGCTCGGCAAGAGCGGGTATGCCCGAGTCGCGAGCGACATAGTGCGCGACCTGCCGGGTGGCCAGATCGATGGTCACCTGATCGTCGGGGGTTTTCGTGTTGGGTCCGTCGACCGCGGGATGGTATTCGATGCGCAACTGCCTCGCGTTGGCGACGAGCCGCAAATAGCCGAAGTTGCGGTCGTCGTAGCTCTCAAGGACGACCGCATCGGTGTCTTTCGACGCGGCCTGGATCAGCTGCGGCGCGCGAAGGGGTGGCTGTCCGTTGGTGGTGAGCTGCTGCACCGCGTGACCGCCGTTGCCACAAACGATGTAAGGGATGTGGGTGCCATCGGAACGGGTTCGCGTAAAGCGCTGATAGTTGTGCGCGTGTCCCGCGAGGTCCGCATGCGGCCAGATACCGACCTCATCGCAAACCGTGTCGATCTGCTGTTGCATTTCCACGCTCCAGCCGTGACGCCCGCGCGCCACATACGGCGGATGGTGATGCGCGAACAGCAGCGCGCCTCGATAGTTCTCTTTCTTCACCCGCAATAACGCCGCTTTCAGGAACTTCAGCTGACTGTTGCCGATGTCACGGTCCGCGATCACACCGGGGTCCTCGAGCGTATTGCTGTACAACGCGATGATGCGCACGAACGGCGCCTCGAACGTGAAGAAAACGCCTGGCTGAATTTGCGCGGTCCGTGAAAGGTGGCCCGCGTCGGGAGAGACCTGGAAGCAGTCGGAGCAGAAGTTCCTCAGAAACGCCTGCAGGCTTTTCTCATGCTTCAACGGCGAAACCATTCCGTCGTGGTTGCCGGCAGCGGCGAGAATCGGCGCATGGTAGTTGCGGTACGGTTCATAGAACTGATCGTAGTAGTACTGCGCCTCGCCAAAGCTGTAGACGATGTCGCCCAGCAGAAAGTTGAATTGCGGCACCTCGGCGGGATCGGCTTCGTCGAAGTCGCTGACCATCTTGTCCGCGACTTCGTTCTGGGTGGCCGGACCCTTCGTACTGCCGCAATCGCCGGTGGCGTGAAAGACGATCTGTCCATTCTGGCTAATCGTATCGATGAGCTGCTGGTTGTTGTTCACCACCTCCGCAAACGTCAGCCGGGGCTCGGTGCCGCCGCGCGGCGGCGGAAACGGCAGCGCCTTCAGCTTGTGCTCGCGGTTCAGTTCGTCGATGACCTTGTAGGCCGCGGTATCGGATGCGTGCCTGACCACGAAGGTTTGCGGGTCCGGCGTGGGCTGCGGCTGCGAGAAAACCGGCGCGGCGAGAATCCTGCCACTGCGGTTGCCGCGTGAGGGTGACGATTCGTCTGAACGCTTCTTCGGCATGTGCAATCCTCCTTGGTCGTCGATCGGTAGCGGCCACGCGGTTGTCGGCAAACCGTCAGCATGTGACGGCACTGTCGATGGCCAGATGCACCGTTCAGACGAACGTATAACCAGGAAGTTCAGATGCGGTTGCCGTTGCGCAACCCGTACGGCGCGAATCGCTAAGCATGGTTTTGCCGTACGAAAGCCGGGTTCGAGGTGAACACGCGTCTGGTTACGACGGCACGAACACGCCAACCGCCGCCAGCGCCATCGCGAGCGTCGCGAGCCATCCTCCCCACGCCAGCACGCCCTTGACGGCGAACTGTCCCATCACCCGCCGACTTCGCGCCATCAGCATCATGACGACCATGATCGGCACCGCGGTAACGCCATTGATCACCGCGCTCCAGTACAGCGCGCGGATCGGGTCGAAATGCATGAAGGTGATAGCCACACCGCCGACGATGGCCAGTGCGATCACCGCATAAAATTCGCGCGCGAGCGTCAGATGCAACGCCAGACTGCTGCGCCAGCGAAAGCTGCCCGCGGCGGCGTAGGCGGCCGAGCCGGCGAGAACCGGCAGTGCGAGCAGCCCGGTGCCGATGATGCCGAGCGCAAACAGGACGTAAGCAAAACGCCCGGCAAACGGCTCGAGCGCTCGCGCGGCATCGGCCGAGGTTTTTACTTCGATGTGGTGCAGATGCAGGGTAGCCGCCGCAGTCAACATGATGAAAAATGCAACGAAGTTCGACACCCCCATGCCGACCCACGTATCGAAGCGGATTCTTCGCAACTGCGCCGGCGCCTGGTGCGGCGCGCGGCGCAGCGGCGCCTGTTCAGGTGCCGAGCGCATTTCTTCGACTTCCTGCGACGCCTGCCAGAAGAATAGATACGGACTGATCGTCGTACCCAGCACCGCGACGATCATGGTCAGATAGTCCGAGGTCAGCGAGATGCGCGGCAACACAATCGCGCGCGCGACTTCGCCCCAAGGGATCGGCACGATGAGAGCGACCGCGACGTACGCAAGAAGCGATAGGGCGGTCCACTTCAGAATCCGCGCATAGCTGTCGTATGGGACAAAAATCTGCAGGATGACCGAGAACGCCCCGAGGCCGACGACGTAAAGGTGCTGCGGACCTGGCAGCAGTAGCCCGGCCGCGGCGCCCATCGCCGACAGGTCAGCGGCGATGTTGATCACGTTTGCCACGACGAGCAGGGCGACCGCGCCGTACAGCAGCCACGCCGGATAATGCGCGCGGATGTTCGACGCGAGGCCCTTGCCGGTCACCCGGCCAATCTGCGCGCTCACCAGCTGGATCGCGGTCATCAACGGATACGTGATCAGGATCACCCACAGAAGGTTGAACCCGAACTGCGCGCCGGCCTGCGAATAAGTGCCGATGCCGGATGGATCGTCGTCGGCCGCGCCGGTGATCAGGCCGGGGCCCAGGCGTCTGATCCAGGATCGCTCGACGGGGTCGCGTACGGCGGATTCCGGCTCGATCAATTTATCGTCGTTCATATATATGCACCTCGCCGCCACATTTAGCAAATCGCGGGCCCGGGGTGTTCGGGGCGGCGTTGCGCGGCTTCGGCGAGCAGAAGCGAAGCGCGGCTTCGGTACAAATACGCGGAAATACGGGCTTCTGGAGGGGAGGAACGAACGTTGGGCCGTGCCGGCGGATACCCGTCACCCGTGATGCGCTGGAGCCTTCGTCTGCAACTGGATCAAGTCGATTGCATAAAGCAATTCTTCGAGCACGATGGGCTTGGCAACGATGGCACCGACCTTGCCAGCGAAACTGGCCGCGTCTTCGGGCCGCGCCAGCGCGATGATGCGCGGTTTATCGATGCATGTATCGAAGCTCTCCACGAACCACAACGCTGTCGTAATCGAATTGACGGGAACGTCGAGAATGATCAATTGGCGCGACGGCTCGAGCCATATTTCATGCCAATGGTCGAAACCGAGCGCTTTGGAGCGCCCATATCCCTTGACATTGAGCAGAACCCGCAGAGAATCCCGGACCGCCTTGTCGTGCCCAACGATGACGACCGCGCCGATGCATTGTGATGGTCTCTTCACTGCGTGGGCCGTCGCGGCCCGCAGTTGCCACTGACAGCGCTGCCATTGCACCCGGGACAATTCGTAGTCGCGCTGCGCTTTCGACAGCGCATTCAGCGATGTTGCCGGGTTACTTCTCAACTGTTGCAGATCGCGAGTCGCCTGGTCCAGTGCGGTGCAGGCGACGCAGAAGGCGAGCTTGTCTTCTGCGGTCGGTCCCGGATTCGAAGATGACACGCCGCGTTTCTCCCGAGCCGGTATGCACGTTTTGTGCCGTAGACCTTGCTCATTCCCGCAGCATAGGGCGGAAGGGCGCAAAATGCCAGGCGCGGCTCAGTCCATTCGCGGCTTGAACGCATACTGCTCGATCTCGCCGCCGCGTGCGACCACCGCCGTGCTCTCGGGAATTTCCTCCCAGATGCCCGGCAAGTCCGAGAGCGGCTCGGACAGCACGAGGAACGCATTCTCGCCGGCCGTCCTGATGCGCTCGTCGTCGGGATACAACTCGCGCAGATGGCGGAACGACGTGCTGTGAAACAGCGAGCGCGACTGGCCTTCGCTCGAATAACGGACCGCGATGATCTGCTCGCCGTCGGTCGCGCACACGGTCATGTTCAGCGGTTCATCGACGCCATGCCGGCGGCCGGTGGCTTCGACGAAGCCGACCATCCGCTCGAGCGCGGTGACGGGCGTGAGCTCCAGCCCGAAAGTCAGCGCCAGAAAAAACAGCACCTCGGAATCCGTCGAGCCCTCGATGGACGGGAACAGATCGGGGTCGATCTGCACCATCAGATCGCGGCGCACCTTCGGGTAGTTGCGCACCAGCCCGTTGTGCGCGAACAGCCAGCGGCCGTGGCGGAACGGATGACAGTTGGTTTCCTGCGACGGCGTGTCGGTCGCCGCGCGTATATGAGCAACGAATAGCGGCGAATGGATCGCCCGGGCGGCCTCGCGTAGATTGCGGTCGCTCCATGCGGGCTGAATGCAGCGGTAGCGAAACGGAATGTCGGTGGGATGGCCATACCAGCCGATCCCGAAGCCGTCGCCATTGGTGGTGGTGGCGCCGAGCCGCGAATGCATGCTCTGATCGATCAGCGAATGCCGGGCGTTGAACAGCACGGTTTCGAGCTGAAGCGGATTGCCGGTATAAGCGAGCCAGCGGCACATGATTGGTCTCCTGTCGGTTGCGCATGACAAACCTACACCACCGCACGGGCGGCGTTTGTAGGACCAAAGTCCGATTGAGGGAGGCTTGATGCATGTCACCATAGACAAAGACGTTGCGTTGCGACCTCGCACCGACCTAATCCGATAGAGGCAGGACGCACATGATCCATTTCCCGGACAGGTTACGTTATTTTACGGCCCCCCGTCCGCAGTTTTCGGATGGTCACGGTGCTGTCACAGATGAAGACCCGCAATGGGAGGATGCCTACCGCAAACGCTGGCAGCACGACGAGATAGTTCGTTCAACTCATGGAGTGAACTGCACGGGGTCCTGCTCATGGAAGATCTATGTGAAGGGCGGCATCGTCACGTGGGAAACGCAGCAGACGGACTATCCGCGCACCCGGCCCGACATGCCCAATCACGAGCCACGCGGATGCTCGCGCGGCGCGTCCTATTCGTGGTACCTGTATAGCGCGATCCGCCTGAAATATCCGCTGGTGCGTAGCGCGCTGATCAAGCTGTGGCGCGAGCGCCGCGCTTCGCTGGAACCGGTGCAGGCGTGGCAGCCGATCGTCGAGGACGAAACGGCGCGGCCTTGGCGGATTCCTGCTGCCGATTATCTTTGGCATCCTGCTGGAGTTTTTCAGAGTGCGTTCCACCTGCTTCATGTTCCTGTACGGGATCGTCTGGGTTTCGCTGATCCTGATCTATCTGTCGGAAGTGCGGCGTACACCGGTCGCGGGTTCCATGGCCTAGCCGTGTTCGCCAACGCGCAGCACTGAGATTCGCGCAGGCTGCAGGCTCTGCCAGCCAGCCTGCTTTTTTGCTGATGGAGGTGCCCGATGAAACGCCGTGAACTGTTGGTTGCGCTGGCCGCAGGCGCGCTCGCCGAGGGTTCTACCAGCCTGGCGCAAGGCGCCCAGGCAAAATTCACCGATCAGATCGAGTTGCCCAAGCCCAACCTCACAGGCACGGTGTCCCTCGAGGAAGCCATCGCGAAGCGCAGGTCCGTGCGCCGATTCGCGTCGAAGCCGCTGCCCGTCGAAGTCATCGGCCAATTGATGTGGGCGGGGCAGGGCATCACCAGCTCGGACGGTAAGCGCGCGGCTCCGGCGGCCGGCGCTTTGTATGCGCTCGAACTTTACGTGGTGACCGCCACGGAGGTGATGCACTATCTGCCGGAAGGCCATCGGGCCGAGAAGCGCGCCAGCCACGACCTGCGCCCCGAACTGCGAGCGCTTGCGGTCAACCAGGCGTCGGTCGAGGCGGCCCCGGCCTTGCTCGTGGTGGCCGCCGACCCCAGCAGGCTCACCGCGAGATATGGCGGGAGAGCCAATCTGTATGCCGATCTCGAGGTCGGGCATTCGACCCAGAACATGCTGCTGCAGATCGTCACGCTGGGGCTAGTCGCCGTGCCCGTGGGCGCCGTCGACGGGGCTCCGGCGGCGCGCAAGCTCGGGCTGCCTCACGGCCAGACCGTCCTCTATCTGATCCCGGTAGGCTATCCGGCCTGAGTCGTTCGGAGAGGCACGATCAGTTCGATCAAACCTTCGCGAGTTTTACGGTCTCCAGCGTCGGGCGGTAATTGGCCAACGCCTGGGGCTGCACTCGCTTTGTTGCACGACCGGCAGTAGCGTATCGACACAGTCCAGCGCGTCCGTCAATCGCCCGAGCACGATCAGCGAGCGCGCCGCATCGAGACGACCGTGAAACATCGCGTCGCGCGGTCCAGCCCGTTCCACCATGTCGATGAGCTGCCCCATCTCGGCCTTGACGCGCGCGCGGTCGATAGGCCAGTGGCGGTCAATCCAGTTCCGAAGTGCGCGAACCAGCACCACGCAATCGTCGTACTCACACTGCAAGCTATCCATTGCCACCCTCAGCCGTATCCCGGGTCGGCCTGATCGAGCCGTTCATTGGGGAACAAACCCTCCCCATCTCGCCCGCATCTATATGTCAAGCAAGCGGCGCGCCACGTGTCGCCGGTGCTGTGCATCGTGGCTAGATTGGGGCTCGGCCATGTTCTCGCAATTCGGGCTCGAAGAATATCCATCGAGCGGTTGGAAAGCGCTGCTTCAATTCGTGCTCGATGCGGTCGATCGTGCGCACCATCTCGTTTGCATTGTCGTGCGGTTCGAGTTCGGCCTGAATCGCAATCACCAGATCCTCCGACCACTTCAAGGCGATCAGACTGACGATGCGACGGACTTCGCGGCGCTCGCTGAGCCACGCGCGCATCTCCTGGCGTATGCGCTGGTGCGCCGATTCACCCACGAGAAGCGATTGGATCTCGCGCATCGAGAACAGCGCCGTGGCCATCAGCACGATGCCGACGCCGACACTGCCTAGCGCATCGTAAAGCGGATTGCCGGTAAGAACCGTAATGCCGATCGCGATGAGGGAGACGAGCACGCCCGTTACCGCGGCGGCATCCTCGCTGACCGCGAGCATCACGGACGGCCTGCCGCTTTCCCTGAACCAGTTCAGTAGCCCGCCGGCGCGATGCCGGGGCTCGATCGTGCGAATGGAGGCTCTGAGAGCGACTGCCTCGATCACGCCGGACACGCACAACACGCCGATCGCGAGCAAGGGCTGTTCGAGCCGTGAGTGATGGATTGCTCGAAAGCCGCCGATCACCATCGACACAACGCCGCCGAAGATGAAAAGCTGCATCGCCACCAGCATTGCGTAGACATAGGTCGCGCGACCGAAGCCGAGTGGATGTTGCTCGTCGGGCTCGGCTCGCGCGGCGCGGTGACCGACGAGCAGCGCAATCTGGTTCAGACAGTCGGCGCTGGAGTGTACGGCTTCGGCGAGTGCGGACCCCGAGTTGGTGTAGAACGCGACGGCGAACTTGCACACGGCGACGGCGATATTCGATGCGAGGGCGTAGTAGACCGCCCGTGGCGCAGATATGTGCCGCCCGGACCTGGCCCTCATGACCCTATCTCCTTGTTCAAATCGAACACGGGCGATTCCCGAGCTTGGAGAGTGAACAGCAAAAAGCAGACCTCGAGACGCAAGACGCCTGTCGACTACAGCAGAGTCCAACCGATCTGGCGTCCGTTGCAGCGTGCGAGCTGGAACATTCTCATCGGCCCTCTGTCACCTCTGTTGAGGAACCAGACGAATGGAGACGCAACATGACTTCCCACGCGACGACTGCCGGCGATCAACCGAACCGGCCGACACTGAGTGCCGACGAATCAGCAACACGGCAGGCAAGCGACGCGGTCGCCCACTTGGTCGAGGAACTCCAGGCCGGCTGGGACCAGCATGACGCGGACCTGTCGAACCGCCACTTTGCCGCGGACATCATCTGGGGCAGCCCGTTCGGTGCATCTGTTCGTGGCTACGCGGAACTGCATCCGATCCATGCGCGATTGAAGCGATCGGGAAAGGGTGGCAATGCTTCCCGCTTCGAGATCGTCGGTGTGCTTGCGCCGGCTCCGGACGTGGCGGTCGCGCAAGTTCGGCGCGTAGCGCTCGGCCCGGACGGACAGGTGGCGGAACCGTCCCATGACCTCGCGGCGTCGTTCTCCGAGATGGCCCTTTACGTACTGGTGCGCCGGGACGGAGTGTGGTGGGTCGCGGCAGGGCAGAACACGCCCATTCGGCCCGCTCCATAGCGTGACGAAGGGCCGCTTGCGGGCTTCATATCGACCTTCCGGTGGCTTTTTTCGTCTTACATTCCCCCTTTCCTGGATGCAGGTTTTGTCCTGCTAAATAGAGGGTCTGTCCGTTGAGCATGTGACAAATTGGCCCTACAGTGCGTCTACTAAAAAACAGTCTGACCGTTCGGTTCAGCACACGGAGCGCACTATGGTCTATCAGATCACCCTCAATTTTGAAGACGGCGTAACTCGGCTTATCGACTGCGAAGACGGCGAGCGCATTACCGACGCCGCGATTCGCGCCAAACTCAATATTCCCCTCGATTGCCGTGACGGCGTGTGCGGTACCTGCAAGGCCGTATGCGAATCCGGCGAATACACGACGGGTGACTGCACGGATGAAGCCATCAGCGCGGAAGAGCTGGCCCAGCGCAAAGTCCTGACCTGCCAGATGAGCCCGAGGTCCGACTGCGTGATCCAGATCGCGTCGAGCTCGACGGGCAAGAGCGCTCGCATGCACCAAGGCCGTCTGACGTCGATCGAGCGCGTTTCGGAAAGCACCATTGCGTTCGCCGCCAAACTCGAAGACCGTGTTGGTCTCGAATTCAAGGCCGGTCAATACGTGAACGTGACGGTTCCGGGCACGGATCAGACCCGCAGCTACTCATTCTCCTCAGGGCCCCAAGACCGTGACGTCTCGTTCCTGGTGCGCAATGTGCCGCAAGGCCTGATGTCCACCTGGCTGGCCGAGAAGGCGAAGGTCGGTGCTGCGATCGAGTTCAAGGGTCCATACGGCGGTTTCTATCTGCGTGAAATCGGGCGTCCGGTTCTGATGCTGGCCGGTGGCACGGGGCTCGCACCGTTCCTGTCGATGCTTGACGAGGTCCTGAAGAGCGGCGGCAGCAAGTATCCGATTCACCTGATTCTGGGCGTGAATACGGACAACGATCTGGTGTGCGTTGATCAACTCGAAAGATACGCGAAGCTGATCCCCCGTTTCACGTACGCAACGGTTATCGCGGACAAGACGAGTGCTCACCCGCGTAAGGGTTGGGTCACCGATCACATCGAGGCCGCTCACCTCAATGACGGCGAAGTTGACATCTACCTGTGCGGGCCGCCCGCGATGGTCGATGCAGTAAGCAAGTATCTCAAGGACCAGAACGTGAATCCGACGAGTTTCCATTATGAAAAATTCGCTACGGCGGCGCCCGCACAAGCTGCTGCTTCGGCTGCGGCTTCCGTAGTCGTATCGCAAGCGGTGGATGCGCCCGTTTCGGCCTCGGACGCGGCCAGGGCTCTCGAACTGGACTTGCTGCTCGGTCGCCTGAACGCAGATCAGATCCAGAAGTTCGGGGCCTTCGCTGCGGCACAGAAGGCGCTGGTTCAAGCAACGGGCGATGATCAACTGGTCAAGCTGTACGCAGAATTCGCACAAGACGATTTCGTGATGAAGGCGCTGGCCAAGCACGTGAAGCATGATTCCGGGGCTATGTCGGCTCTGGCCGAAGAAGCCAAGGCCGGTGGTTGCCCGTTCCACGCGATGATCGACCAGGCGCCGGCGACCGCGCTCCCCCCATACTCGCATGAATTGAAGTGGCCCGAGGGTATGGAGCCGTTCAAGGTCGTTGACGACGGTTCGCAGGGCGACCCCTACGCTCACTACGAGTGGATGCGTGAAAACGCACCGGTTCTGCGCTGCCAGTCCACGACGTCCGACGTCTGGTTCCTCTCGCGTTACGAAGACGTGTTCAAGGCAGTCCGTAACACGAAGCTGTTCTCGTCGGAAGTGGTGAAGCCGGTGCCGCTCACGTTCCTCACGCTGTTTGACGGTGAAGCACACTCGCGTCTGCGCACGATTCTGCAACCGTCGTTTACGCCGCTGGCAATCGATCCGTTTGTTGAAGCGGTGACCGCACGTGCCAACGAACTGCTGGATGCGATGATCGCCAAGGGCGGTGGCGACGTGGTTCAGGACTTCTCGATTCCGCTGTCGATTCGCACGATTTCGGCCATGCTGGAAATTCCGGCAGAAGACGAAGAGAAGATGAAGTTCTGGTCGGACGAAACCTTCTCGTACTTCGGACGTATTGCACGTAACGCGCTGGGCACCGGTACCGATGAGCAGAGTGCTAACGATTTTTGGGAATACCTTCGCGTCCAAATGCTGAAGCTCATGAACACGGACAGCCAGTCGATTGGCGCGCACATCGCACGCATGTGGAAGGACGGGCTGCTCAGCGAGAAAGAGGCAAAGGAGCTGTGCTCGTTCGTGTTCATCGCCGGTCACGACACGACGACTATCCTGGTGGCCAACGCGTTCCGTATGATGGCCGAGCAGCCGCACCACCTCGAACGACTGCGCGCCAACATGGACGACTGCGAGAAGTTCGTGGAAGAGACGGCACGCTATCGTGGCACCGTTCAACGCGTGTCCCGCGTGACGACCGCTGATACGACGGTCGCCGGCGTTCACATCCCGAAGGGTTCGATCATCCGACTGCTGCTGTCCTCGGCCAACCGTGACTCGCGTAAGTTCCCGGACGGTGAGACGTTCAACATCGACCGCGATAACGAAGCACACATGGGCTTCGGAAACGGGATGCACAAATGCTTGGGTATGCCGCTGGCGAAGCTGGAGACGCTGCTGTCGGTGCGTGCGCTGGCACAGAAAGTGGGTTCGATCTCGCTCGATGCCACGAAGGAAATCAAGTACGTGCGTGGCAACAACTTGACGAACTCGGGACCGGAGCACCTGTTTGTCAAGCTCACGGGCCGCTAACCCAGCAGGAATCGATCTTGGGCAGTAGAACGATACTCGGTTGGCCGTTCTCCCACTTGTTTGCGGAAGAAACGGCCGAAGTAGGCTTCATCCTGGAATCCTAGTTCGTTGGCGATTTGCTTCACGCTCATCGTTGAATAGCCGAGTAGTCGTTTTGCTTCATGGATAGAACGTGCGTCGATAGCCTCGATCGCTGAAGTACCAAATGCAGCATGGCAGATTCGGGAAAGTTGGCCGGTGGTTACGCCCATGTCTTTGGCGTACTCACCGACTGCCCGACGTTCCCGACAGTGCTTGTCGAGTAGGGCGCGGAATTTTTCGATTCTATCGGCCAGTGTTCGTTGCTCGGGATTCGCAGCCAGTTTCGCACTTTCGCTAAGACGTCCAACCTTAACGAATAAAGCGATCATCCGTGCAGCACCCGCAGCGAGTGGCCAACGCGCGTCTACCAGCGTCTCTTGTCGGATCGATTGAAAAACGGTCTCTAGCGGGGCGCCCTTGTCAAGATTGAGTATTCCCGACAGAACTGCCGGAGTTCGAACGAATTCCAGTAGATCTGGGGCCAAGGCCATGATCACGGATTCGAGTGCTGGCTGAGCCGCCGTAACAACGTGTCCCTCAATGTCGTTCGCGAAGTGGAAGTTATGCACTGATTGTGCAGGGACCGTGATGAGGCAGGGGGCCTGAAATGTCCAGGTCCTGCCGTCAATCGAGGTCTCTCCACCACCGTGGGTGATGTATAGAACCTGGATGAGGGCACGGTGGACGTGAGGCTTGATTTCGAAGTCGAAAAGACTGGCACGTAGTGAGATAGGCTCGTAATGAACCATATCGTCATGAGGGGCATTGCTCTCCGCTCCGTAGAGCACGAAGTTCGAAATCGCATTTTGCTCCTGTTTCACGGTTTGTCCTGTTATTTGAGTGGTTTGTCCATTGTCACATAGTTGGCCTGCGTGTCAAATGGCGGAGCGATTCTCTATAGAAGTAACCTTTCCAAATAGTTGGGTATCCATATGAGTCAAGAAATCCAGAATCCGGTTCAGCCTGGGCTGCACCTGAATGGCAAGATTGTTGTCGTGACGGGCGCAGGCTCGGGTATCGGTGCCGGCATCGCACAGGCGTTCGCGCGCGTGGGGGCCCACGTTGCTCTCGTGGATAAAAACTTCGAAGGTGCGAAGGCCGTAGCCTCGTCGTTGCGTGATGAGGGTCTGCTTGCATTGCCGTTCGCTTGCGACGTATCGGATGAGAAGTCGGTAGCCGCTGCCGCTGACGATGTGCGTGCCACGATGGGTCCGGTCAACGCCCTGATCAACAATGCGGGCTTGCTCCGCGCAGGTTCGCTGGAAACGGTTTCGATCGAGGACTGGAATCTCTCGCTGTCCGTGAACCTGACGGGCTACCTGCTGTGCGCTCGTTCGTTCGGCAAGGATATGCTGGCCGCAGGCAAGGGCAGCATCGTTCACGTGGCTTCGATCGCAGCACTCAATCCGCAAACGAATAGCGGTTCGTATTCGCCGGGTAAGGCAGGTGTGCTCCTGCTCTCGCGCCAACTGGCAGCAGAGTGGGGCCCCCGCGGTGTGCGCTCGAACTGCGTGCTCCCGGGCATGATCCGTACTGCACTGTCGGCCAAGTTCTATGAAGAGCCGGGCTTCGAAGAGCGTCGTGCGCAAGTCGTGGCCTCGCGTCGTATCGGTGAACCGGAAGATCTGGCAGGACCCGCACTGTTCCTGGCCTCGGACCTCGCGGCCTACGTCAACGGCGCAGAGATTCTCACCGATGGCGGTCTGAACTGCATGCTCATGGACCAGGTTCCACGTCCTGGTTTCAACGCAGTGCCTGCAAAGTAATCAACAACAACAAGGAAGTCAGACATGACGAAGATAACTTGCGATTTGGTGGTCGTTGGTTCCGGTGCAGCCGGACTTGCTACGGCAATCACTGCAAAGAAGCGCGGCCTCAATGTTGTGGTCGTGGAAAAGGAAGCAGTGTTCGGTGGCACAACCGCGCTGTCAGGCGGCGTTCTCTGGATTCCGCTCTCCCACTATGGCCGTAAGCAGAATCAGGCAGACTCGGTAGAGAAGGTCAAGCAGTACCTGCAGGAAGAAGCGGGCAAGAATTACGACGACGCTGCTGTCTCGTGCTTTATCGAGAACGGCGCGAAGATGGTGGACTTCTTCGAGAAGGAAACCGAAACGAAGTTCGTACCCACGATGTATCCCGATTACAACCCGCATAAGCCAGGTGGACAGGATATCGGGCGCTCGATTTTGGCCGCACCGTACGACATTCGTGGCCTCGGCAAGGACATGAATCGTCTGAAGCCGCCGCTCGAAACGATCACGTTCATCGGCATGATGTTCAATTCGAGCAATGCCGACCTCAAGCATTTCTTTCAGGCAACGAAGAGCTTCAAGTCATTCTGCTACGTGGCAAAGCGTCTGGCCACACACGTCAAGGAACTGACGCTCTATCGTCGCGGCATCAACGTCACGAGTGGTAATGCGCTGGCCGCACGGCTCGCGGCCTCGGCGCTGAAGCTCGGTATTCCGATCATGACCTCGACGCCGGTTCGTGGTTTGCTGACCGAAAATGGCAAGGTCACGGGCGTGCGCGCTGTGGGCTCGGACGGTGAAGTCCAGATCGTGGCAAAGCACGGTGTCGTGCTCGCAGCAGGCGGCTTCCCTCACGACGTCAAGCGACTGGCCCAAGTCTACCCGCACGTCAAGAATGGGGGCACCCACTTGAGCCCGACTCCGGAAAGCAATACCGGTGACGGCGTCAACATGGCCGAGAAGGCTGGTGCAGCACTGGGTATGGGCTATGCCGACGCCAGCGCATGGATGCCGGTGTCGAAGGTGCCGCTCAGTGGTGGTCGTACCGGCGTGTTCCCGCACCTGCTGGACCGCTACAAGCCTGGCATTATCGGTGTGCTGTCCAATGGCAAGCGCTTCACCAACGAATCAAATTCGTACCACGACGTTGGTGCAGCACTGATGCGTGTATGCGAAGGCAAGCGTGAAACCGCGATGTGGCTCATCTGCGACAAGGATGCGCTGGCGAAATACGGTCTGGGCTACGTCAAGCCTGCACCGATGCCGACCGGTGGTCTGATCAAGAAGGGCTACCTGATCAAGGGCAAGACCCTGCGTGATCTGGCGAAACAGTGTGGTATCACCGCGGACACGCTGGAAAAGACGGTCGCTGAATACAACAAGGGCGCGGTCGTCGGCCAGGATATGCAATACGGTCGCGGCACGACGGCGTTCAACCGCTATCTTGCTGACCCGGAAAACAAGCCGAATCCGTGTGTCGCACCGGTCCAAAACGGTCCGTTCTACGCGGTCAAGGTGCTGATGGGCGACCTCGGTACGTTCGACGGCATCGAAACTGCGGTCACGGGCGAAGTACTGCGTAAGGATGGTTCGCAGATCGAAGGTCTGTACGCAGTGGGTAACGACCGCAAATCAATGATGGGCGGTGCTTATCCGGGCGCTGGTATTACCCACGGTCCGAACATGACGTTTGGCTACGTCACGGGCAACACGATTGCAGACAAGGTGAATGGGAAGGGCGCATGGTAAATCTCGCAAAGCCGCTGGTCGATCACCGGACGTACACGATCGCACTTCGCAAGATGCCGGAGTTTCTGGAAGTGTTCAATCGATTGGCCATGCCGATTCTGCTCGAAACGCTGGGCCATCCTTTGGGTTTTTGGACCTCGATGGTTGGGCCACAGAATCAGTTCACCCATTTGTGGGGCTATGAGGATCTGGCCGACTACGAGCGCCGTTGTCGAGCCCGTGACACACACCCGGACTTCCCCAAGTATCTGGCAGCGTCGGGCCATCTGATTACCGCGCAAACGACCCAGCTTATTCGCGCTGCATCGATGCCCGGCGTCGCAAAATAACAGCATTGCAGCTGGGGTCTGGTGAAGCAATAAGGTATACGACTTATTAATGGACGAGTCCACGCTGGGCCCCGGTATAACTTAGGTGAAGTGCAGGTTCCACTGACCGTGATTGACAGAAAACGCTGCCTTATACGAGTGCCATAAAACCCCGGAGAAAACTCGTCGGTAAGCAGTTGACCTCCGAAGTGTTCGGCGGTGCCAACAGGAGCGAAGCGCGTGGTTTGCACGTTCGATCCTGCGGTCGCATAGCGGTGAACATCCGTACAGGTCGCGTGACCGTGCACGGAAACGGCAAGCACTGTCCTGTCCGCAATTGCACACTGCGCGAAAAGGGCGGTTACCTGCTTTGAGGAAAACGGCCGGGACACTCAACTCAGCCCTGATCGACGGCTTGCTCGACGGTGGGCAATGGACGGGTAGCGATCTTTTCCGCCTCCGCGCGCTTCAGTCCGAGCGTTTGCAGCAACATTGCTGCCGTGCGCTCGGGAAAATGCTCGCCGCTAAAGCCCAGTTCTGTCAGCACGCCCGCCGTGCTCGCGCCCGGCACGACGAAGTTCAACTCGGCGGCGATGGCACACAGAACCGTGCCGCCCACTGCGAGAAATCCGATGAACGGGTCCGCCACCACGAACCGCTTCGCCGCAATCCCGTTGCCGATGTCGCGCAACATTCGCTGACCGAGTCCGCGGCTCATCGCGCGCGCAGAAAACCCTTCACGGATCAGAAAACGTCTCCACACGGAATCATGCGCGCCCGAAGGACCGTATGGCGCACCGAGACGGCGACTACTTCTGCGAGGTCGGAAACGCCGCCTGTAAGGCGATCGAGCATGTTCGCGAATTCTTCAAACACGTTGTCGACAAGCGTCGCATAGATCGCTTCCTTCGATTCAAAGTGGTTGTAAAACGAGCCGAAGCCCACGCCGGCAGCCTCCGTGATTTCGTTGATCGCCATGCCCTCCATGCCCTTTTCGGCCATCAGCCTGAGAGCAGCATCGAGCAGGCGGGCTCGCGTCTCACGCTTGCGGCGCGCGCCCCGCGGCTCCCGTTCTTCGGCAACGGGAGCGGTGGCGAAGAACGCCGCAATGGTGGAACGCTTGCCTGCCCGGCGATTTGTCGTGTTGGTCATCGTGATTCCCGATCTGGACATACCGCGCAGTAGATTCGAATCTCTATATTGACAAAATCATCACCGATGAGTTTAATGTCATCAACGGCTTCGATCAACCGATTCGACAGAACCGATGGAGTGACCATGGAGACAGCAGCCAAAAACGGCGGGATCGCGCGCGCCCCGCATTGTCCTGCCCGCCCGCCGATGCGGGCATGCCGCCAGTAAGGCGTCTTTCGAAGCCGAATCGGCCATCGCGACCCCCTGTTCAGATTCCGACATGAAACTGACTACTGCACAGCCCGCTCGTCATCCACATCCAACTGCAAAAGCGACCGCATTGGCCTATCTGGTATTCGAGCGGCCGGACCTCGAACAAGCGGAGCGTTTTCTCAACGACTTTGGGCTTCGAACGGTATCGCGGGACGAGGCGCTGCTCCTTCTGCGCGGGACAGACACTTCGCATTTTTGCTATGTAGTGCGTAGGGCGTCGAAAGCGCGGTTTGTGGGGTTCGGCCTGCAATTCGGCAGCCGCGAGGAGCTTGATGCGCTGGCGAAGCTGCCGGGCGCGTCCGATGTTGAAAACTCCGCGCTAGCGGCCGGCGGCTACGTGGTGCGGCTGACAGACCCTTCCGGTTTCGCTATCGATGCGATATGGGGCCAGGCACCCGCGTCAGCCTTGCCGCACCGCCTTCCGTTGCCATTCAATTCCGTCGATGCCACCGTTCGCGTCAACGATACGCAGCGGCCGCCCGAGCGCGCTCCAGAGGTCATCCGGCTAGGGCATGTCGTACTCGAAGTCGCCGACTTTCAGGAAACCTGTGCCTGGTACACGCGGCACTTCGGGTTTATCCCTAGCGACGTGCAGGTGCTTCCCGACGGCTCGCCGGCGGTCGCGTTCATGCGTCTCGATCTTGGCGTCAATCCGGCCGATCATCACACGCTCGCTCTCGCTCAGGGATTCGCCGCGACCTACAGCCACAGCGCTTATGAGCTCATCGACGCGGACGCGGTCGGTATGGGTCAGCGCGTTCTGCGCGACAGTGGCTGGACGCACGCGTGGGGGATCGGCCGACATATCCTCGGCAGCCAGATTTTCGACTACTGGCAGGACCCGTGGGGCGACAAGCACGAACACTATTGCGACGGCGACCTGTTCACGTCAGGAGAGCCGACGGGGATTCATGCCGTGAGTCGGGAGGCAATGGCTCAGTGGGGGCCGACCATGCCGCGCAGCTTCACGAAGCCCAGATTCACGCCGACGAGCGTTGTGGTGCTTTTCAGAAACCTGCGTAACAGCCCTGACCTGACTCTGAGCAAGCTGCGAACGCTGGCAAAGATTTTCGCCTGAGCCCAGGCATCCCTACTGATCCGGAGAATTGAACAATGGCACTTCACGTCCTGCATTATCTTCATCATGGCCGTGCCCAGTGGGGCGTGGTCGCGGAGGGCGCCATCACGCCGATTCCAGGCGAGTACGAGTCGACCGCTGCGTTCATCGAGGCCAATCCGGTGGAGCGGCTCATGATACTCAGCGGTCCATCGATTCCCGAATCGGAGGTGCAGTGGCTGTCGCCCATTACCGCCGACCAGCAGTTCATCTGCCAGGGCGCGAATTACCGCCAGCATATGATCGAGTCCGGCATGGACCCAGACGTCAAGAAATTCAACATGATTTTCACGAAGGCACCGAGCTGCATCGTTGCGGCGGACTCGGCCATCGTGAAACCACGCGCGGTGCGATTCCTCGACTATGAGATCGAACTCGGTCTCGTGCTCAAACGCGATATCACGTCGGCTGAAACTGTCACCGAGGAAAACCTGCACGAGTACATCGCGGGCGTTGTGATCGTCAACGATTATTCAGCGCGTGATATCCAGATTCCGCAGATGCAGTTTTACAAGGGCAAAAGCTTTCGGACATTTGGCCCTGTCGGCCCTTATCTTTGCCTGCTCGAGAAGCATGACATTCCGAAACTGAAAGAGCTCGTGCTGACGCTGACGGTCAACGGAACCGTCCGCCAGAACGACACTACTGCTGGCCTTGTCTATGGCCCGGCAGAGACTCTGACTGAGCTTTCCCGTGTGCACGACCTGCGCACGGGTGACCTCCTTGCAACCGGCACACCATCGGGATGTGCGCTGAGCATTCCTTCGCAGGAGAAGCAGCGCGCTGCGGCGCAGTTGCCCGAAGAAGAAAAATGGCGGCTTTTCCTGAAGATGCAGGAGGACAGGCCTCAGTATCTTCAGGTCGGAGACGTTGTCGAGGCATGGATTGTCAGCCTCGATCGCTCAATCAACCTGGGCGTGCAGCAAAACGTCGTCGTTGAAGAGGCAGTATGAAAGACGCCGCAAAAGGACAGGATGTACTCGCTATCGAAGCATCGGGACAACTGCCGGAGCTTCCGTCGAGCACCTACGAAATGATCTGCAGGGGCGCTGCCATCAATCCATCGGCGCCCGCGCTTTCCTTCTTTCGAACAGCCGATGACTATGCCAGCCCGGAGTGCTGGACGTACAGCGACCTGTTGCGTGATATCACGCGCACCGCAAACATGCTTTCGCGGCTGGGCGTGGAAAGGAACACCGTCATCGCCTATATGCTGCCGAATCTGCCAGAGACACACTTCGTGATCTGGGGAGGCGAAGCGGTGGGAATTGTCTGCGCTATCAATCCACTGCTTGAAAGCGAAGCCATCGGCGAATTGCTGAAGGCATCGGGTGCCAGCGTGCTCGTAACGCTCGCGCCGTTCCCCGGGACTGAACTATGGAAAAAAACGCAAGCGGTGTTGCATCATGTTCCCGCCATAAAAGATCTGGTGCTCGTTAATTTGGCCGACCGGATACCGGGGGAAAAAGGATTGGCAGCTCGGATACTGCAACGTGGCGAAACCGCAAGTCTGCATGGTAAAGGCGGCGTGCGCAGCGCGGTTCCCGCGCAGATCCGGATCCATGATTTTGGCACCGCAATAGCGAACGAGTCAGGAATATCGCTCGACGACTCGCCCTCGGCGCGGATCGACGATATCTCGTCCTGCTTCTGCACGGGCGGCACCACGGGACTGCCGAAGATCGCGATGCGCCGGCACCGTAATGAGGTTGCCAATGCGTGGAACGCGGGTCGGTTTCTCGGCGAAAGCATCGGTCCCGGCAAAACGATATTTTGCGGACTGCCGCTATTTCATGTGAATGCCGTGATGGTGACAGGGCTACTGGCGTTCTCGCGCGGCGCTCATGTCGTTCTCGGCACGCCGGAAGGATATCGCGGCGACGGTGTTGTAAAGCGTTTCTGGGAAATCGTTGAACATTACCGCATCAATTTCTTCAGCGGTGTGCCAACGCTCTACGGGTCACTGCTCGAGGTTGCTATTGGCGAGCACGATATCAGCTCGCTTGAGTATGGGCTGTGCGGTGCCGCGCCGATGCCAGTCGAATTGCTTCGCAATTTCGAGCATCGCACGGGGATCCAAATCCTCGAAGGCTACGGACTCACTGAAGGCGCCTGCGTGAGCAGCGTTAATCCGCCGCGTGGTGAACGCAGGGCGGGCTCGATTGGCCTTTGCCTTCCTGGTCAGGCTATGAAGGTCGTAGTGGCCGATGAGGCCGGCCGGTATACACGAGATTGCGCGGCAGACGAAGTCGGCCAACTGGTGATCTCCGGACCGAATGTGTTCGTTGGATATTCCAGGCCAGAGCAGAACAGTGGGATCTGGATGGACCTCGGCGACGGCGAACGTTGGCTCAATACCGGCGATCTCGGGCGCCGCGATGCCGACGGATACTTCTGGCTCACGGGCCGGAAAAAGGAGCTGATCATTCGGGGCGGTCACAACATCGACCCTGCGGCTATCGAAGAAGCCTTGCATCGTCATCCGGCGGTACAGATCGCCGCCGCGGTGGGCCGGCCCGACGCGCATGCGGGCGAGTTGCCGGTTGCCTATGTCCAGCTCAAACCAGGCGTCACGACAACCGAAGCGGAACTGGCCGCATTCCTGCGCGCCAGCATCAGCGAGCGGGCTGCGCTTCCGAAAGGAATCCGCGTCATCGATACGATGCCGCTGACAGGCGTCGGCAAGATCTACAAGCCGGCGCTGAAATGGCGAGAAATGGCGGACGCATTGCAATCCGCACTCGTTGAGGCCGGCGTCAACGATGCAGCGGTGAGTATCGTCGAAGACACCGCTCGCGGGCTGACGGCTCGTGTCGAGCTCAACAGCGTCGAGTTCGAAGAACTGGCGCGCGCGACGCTGGCGCGCTTTCCATTCGGCTTTTCGCTGTCCGTCGCGGCGAGCCCGGGCGGTAACGCGGGTCGCGCCTGAACGCCAGTGGCATTGGTTATCGAGCAAGAGCAGTGGCTTTTGGTTGGAGAGGAAGATGGGTATTGCATCGGAAGCGACGTTGCGATCGCTTGTTGAAAAATGGCTCGGTCCCATTTCGGCAACGCCGCTGCGGATTACCCGATCGGGTCGCGCGCAGTCGAATCAGGGAGTCTTCGTACACATCGAACTGGTTCTGCGGGGGGAAAGGCTCGGCCTGTTCTTCTTCCGGCATTCCGATGGTTCGTGGCGGGTCTTCCCGCCGGAGGCTGCGCGCCCGTCAATGCGCGTTCACTGACATAACCGGTTATCGAGATCGCGTCGGAATCTCACGCCAGGCATAGACATGTAACCGGACGCTGTTTCTGGTGGCACGAAGAAGAAGCGCGGTGGAAGGCATCATAAGAGACGCGCGAAAGCACCTCATTTAATTTAGTACGACTGCATAAGAAGCGGGCCTGATGTCGTTCGATGCAATCGAACGAGAGCCATGCCGACACCAGGCGGTCACGGGCGCCCCATGCAGCGCCCTGATCGGCAGGCGACAAAAAAAGTATTCAGCCAATGAGACAGGAGAAGACACGTGATGAAAGTCAGGAGAACGGTTCGTTCCGCTGGTTTTGCGGTGTGCCTCTGTGCGGCCGCGCTTGCTGGTAATGCGAACGCGCAGACGGCTGGGAGCTTTACTGTGGCGACCGGATGGCTCCACGTCGCACCGCAGAGTAGTGCAACGCCGCTGACCGTGGAAAGCGTGGGTGGAATGACAGTGAATCAGCAACTGCCCGGTACTGGGGCGCACGCGACGTCCACGGACACAATGGGGATCACGACCGAGTACTACGTCACCGACCACATCGGCGTTGCGACGCTCATCGGGCTCCCCCTGACGGTGGATCTGGTCGGGGATGGCGCGCTCGCGAAGTATGGCACTCTGGGCTCGACGCGGCCGATTCCGCCCGCGCTTGTCTTTCGATATCACCTGCTTTCCGCCCAGTCGAAGTTCCGTCCTTTCATCGGCCTGGGCGTGAACTATACGTGGTTCACCCAGGTGCGTACGACTAACAGTCAATTTGTCACTGACAGTCTGGGACCGGGCGGGTCGGCGCACGGATCTCTCAGTTCATCCTGGAACCCGGTATTCGAGATCGGGGCTTATTACGCGATGACGAACCACTGGTCCGTGGGTGTCAGCGTCGGTTACGTTCCTGTAAAGACCCACCTTACGCTGGACGGGACTACGGCTAAAGGGACGCAAATCGTTTCGACATCGACGATCCGTCTCAATCCCGTAAATGTCTTCCTGAATGTCGCCTATACCTTCTAACGCCAAAGGACAGCGTTTCAGGCGCCGGACACGGTGCAACACGTTCAACCAGTTTAGAGGTTCAAATGCACAACAAAGCGAGCAAATGCGGCGCTTCGAAACACGCTGATGACGCCCGGAAAGCCGTAACGCTGCGGCGTACGGGTCCGCTCGCGCACGCGGGAGTAGCAGTTGCGCACGCGTTCTGGCCATCTCCTGCTTCAATGTTCCAATTCGGGTGAAACGATGAAGCGACAAGTGCTCAAATCGATTCTGTTCGCGCTGCCCAAAGTACTCGACCTGACGGCACGCCGCTTTCCCGCCTATCGTCAGCGCCTCAAGGAGCGGGACATCGTCGCCCAGATCGGGCTGATGGACCGGAGCCTCGGCCGCGTCGTCGAAATCAGGAACGGCCGCATCCGATCGCGCGCTTGCACAGGTTGGCAAGCCGACGTGAACATTCTGTTCAAAGACGTCGGCACGGCCCTGAAATTCCTTTCCCCACGGCAGGACCATGCTGAAATTATTCATGCGGCAAAGAACTTCAAGGTGGTGACGGAAGGCGACGATGAACTGCTGGTGTGGTTCATGCAAACGCTCAGTATGATGCAAACCATTGGACTGCCGATGGGCACGCCAATGCGGGACGGCACACGCCGGTACACGACCTGCACGAACGGTGGCCCATTGTTCGTGTACGTGAAGGATGGTCGCATCGTTCGGGTGACGCCCATCGATCTGGACGCCAAGGACGCCGCCAGCTGGGAAATCGAGGCGCGCGGGCGCCGCTTCAGCCCGCCACGGCGAGGCCTCGTTGCACCGCACGCATTGGCGATCAAGTCGCTTGTCTATTCCGACAAACGGATTCTTCATCCGTTGAAGCGCGTTGATTTCGACCCTGACGGCGAGCGCAATCCGCAGAACCGCGGCAAGTCGGGCTACATGCCGATCAGCTGGGACGAGGCGCTGGACATCGTCGCGAAAGAAATCAACCGGCAGAAGCGTGTTCACGGTCCCGGCTCGATTACGTTCCCCATGTCGTCGCATCATCAGTGGGGGAACATCGGCTACTACCTCAGCGCGCTCACCCGCTTCGCCAATCTGATTGGCTTCACTCGGGTTGCCGCGAATCCAGACAGCTGGGAAGGCTGGTACTGGGGTGCGATGCATCACTTCGGCAATTCGATGCGCGTCGGTGTGCCGTCAGGCTATGGCGGCATTGAAGACTGCCTGAAGGAGGCGGAAATGATCGTCTTCTGGTCTTCCGATCCGGAAAGCACTAACGGGGCGTATGCGGGATTCGAGGGTACGCCGCGGCGCCTGTGGGCCAAAGAACTGGGCATCGAGTTCGTTCACATCGACCCACACTGCAATCCGACCGCGCAGTTGCTGGGCGGGCGTTGGATTCCCATTCGACCGCAAACCGATGCCGCTCTCGCGACCGCGATCATGTACGTTTGGGCCGTGGAGGGCTTATACGACGAGGACTACGTTGCCAACCGCACGACCGGCTTCGACGAGTGGCGCGCCTATCTGCTGGGCGATACGGACGGCGTGGCGAAGACGCCCGAATGGCAACAGTCCGAGACCGGCGTGCCCGCGAAGGATGTACGGGCGCTCGCTCGCCTGTGGGGAAAAAAGAAGGTCTATCTCTCTGTCGGCATGACAGGCGCGGGCTTCGGCGGGGCAGGACGCGGCGCGACCGGGGCGCAATGGGCGCGCTGCATGATCATGATGATGGCGATGCAGGGGTGGGGTAAGCCGGGCGTCAATTTTGGGTGTCTGCAGTTGGGTGCTCCGCACGACCTCCACTTTTATTTTCCCGGCTACGCGGACGGCGGGATGTCCGGCGACCTTGCGTGGACCGCCAATGCCGTCAACAACTATCAGCGCATGCCGCACATCCTGACGATGAATCCCGTCAAACAGATGGTCCCGCGGCAGCAGCTACCCGATGCCATCATCAACGGCCATGCGACGGGATACCTGTGGGACGGTATGTCTCAGGAAGCGCAGTTCGCGCCGTTCAGCTACCCGATGCCGGGCTATTCACCGATCCACATGATCTATCGCTATGGTGGCTCTTCCTTCAGCACCGTCACGAAGTCTGGACGCTGGGCCGATGCTTATCGACATCCCAGCATCGAGTTCGTGGTGAACCAGTCGATCTGGATGGAAGGGGAGGCGCAGTTCGCCGACATCATTCTGCCGGCCTGCACGTCGTTCGAGCGATGGGACATCGGCGAGTGGTCGAATTCGGGTGGGTACGCGCATCATGGCTTCAACACCGTCAATCATCGTATGGTGACGATGCAGCACAAGTGCATCGAGCCTCTGGGCGAATCCCGCTCGGACTACGATATCTTCGCCGCCATTCTGACCCGTCTTGGGCTTGGCGGCGTCTTCACCGAGGGCTGCGGCGAACTCGATTGGGTCAAGCGAGTATACGAATCGGCGGATCTGCCAGATCACGTTTCTTGGCGCGAATTCTGCCGCAAGGGCTATTTCGTCGTACCGCCCGAAAAGCGGGAATTGCGCCATCCCGTGGACATGCGCTGGTTCGCGGAAGGTCGTCGCAAGGATCTGCAAGAACCGCATCCCATGCCGTCGCAGTATGCCGAAAAATTCGGCATGGGCCTGCAGACGCCGAGCGGCAAGCTCGAGTTCATACCCGAGTTGCTGAAGCGGCACACCGCCGACAACCCCGAGCGGCCCGCACTGAACCGGTATATCCCGTCGTGGGAAGGTCTGCGCTGCGAGCGGGCCGGGCGCTATCCGCTGCAATTAATCGCAACTCACAGCCGCTACAGTTTTCATACCCATTGCGACGGCAAAAATTCGTCAGTCAACAGCGTCGAGGATCATCGTGCGCTGATCGGCGGGCATCGCTTCTGGCTGCTGAGGCTCGGGTTCGCAGACGCGGCCGCGCGGGGCATTGCTCATCGTGACCTCGTCAAGGTCTACAACGACCGCGGCGCCGTAATCTGTGCGGCTGATGTATCTGCTCTGTTGACCCCAGGCGTCGTCAAGTCATACGAGGCGAGCGCGGAATTCCAGATGATCGAAGTAAACGGCGAACGTGTCGAGATCGGCGGCTGCATGAACATGCTCACGCCCGACCGCTCGCAAACGGCAGGCACCAGCAGCATGAGTCCAAACTCATGCCTCGTGCAGGTCGAAAAATGGAAAGGCGCCGATGCGTTCCTGCTCGGTCGTGCAGCGTGAGGAGAAACGCCATGAGCAAGTGGAATCTGGTTATCAAGGTCGGGCGCTGCGAGAACTGCCAGAACTGCGTGATCGCCGCGCGCGACGAGCACGTTGGCAACGAGTTTCCCGGCTACTCGGCACCGGCTTCGGCCGATGCCGAAAGCAGCATTCGCATCATGCGCCGCGTGCAAGGCGATTCGCACATGGTCGAGACGACGTACCTGCCGGTCATGTGCAATCACTGCGACGACGCACCATGCATGCGTGTAGGCGGCGACGCCATCCGCAAGCGCGCCGACGGCATCGTCATCATTGATCCGGACAAGGCGCGGGGCAGAAAGGACATCGTCAAGGCCTGTCCATACAAGGCGATCGTATGGAATGAAGCATTGCAACTGCCGCAGACATGGATCTTCGATGCCCATCTGCTGGATCAGGGTTGGCAGCACCCGCGATGCGAACAGTCCTGCCCAACGGGCGTTTTCGAAACCGTCAGGCTCGATGACGCCGCGATGGCAGAGAAGGCAAGACGGGAAGGACTCAAGGTTCTGGAACCGAGACTGAAAACCAGTCCGCGCGTCTGGTACAGCGGCCTCGATCGTTGGGAAACCTGCTTTATCGGCGGCAGTGTCAGCGCGCAGGTGGGGCAGGTCGTCGAGTGTGTCGCAGATGCGGCCGTTGCGTTGTACTGGTGCAATCGGAAGGTGGCCGAAACCGTCACCGACGCGTTCGGCGACTTCCGGTTCTCGCGGCTCATCAAAGATAGCGGCCATTATCGGATCGAGATTCGTCATGCGCTGGGCAATGCGTCGCGCGAATGCATGTTGGGCGAGAGCGTGTATGTCGGCGAGATCGGCCTCGTGCAGTCGACGAATGCGGTTGAGGTCGACTGATGCTGGCGCTGTGTATCCATCCATGAAACCGGTACGCGTGACACGCGCATGCAAAAAAGAGCAGACGCGAGAGCGCCTGCTCGACGCAGCGCGCCGTTCGTTCATCGAGCGGGGCCTGGCCGCGACGAGTGTGGAACACATCGCCGAGGCGGCCGGTTACACGCGTGGCGCCTTCTATTCAAACTTCAGCAGCCAGCTGGAACTGCTACTCGAATTGCTGCAACGCGATGTAGAAAAGACGTGTGCGGACTGGCAGGCGATCATCGAATTGCCTGGCGCGTCGCACCAGGAAAAGGTTCGCGCACTCGCGCGTCTGAGTTGCGCTGAATTCGACAATGATTGCTTCCCGCTGTGGGTCGAAGCGGGCCTTCTCTCATCGCGCGATAGCACGGTTCGGGAGCGGGTCACCGGCTTGCGGCAAAGGAAGCTGGCGAAGCTGGCTGCGTGTCTGTGCGCAGGCGCGCGTCCAGGCGACGGCGGCTGGCCTGCTCAACCTGAAGCGCTCGCGGCGGGCATCCTAAGCCTCTGCGACGGCATGCGCTTCTTCGGGTTGTGCAATCCGGAAGAGATGACGAACGAGGCGATTCGGGCCATTTTGACGGCCTTATTTTCCAGCACGTGGTCCGGTCCGGTACTGGAGAAACCTGAGTCGCTGGATGATGCCGGTGCAACAGTCCGCTTCCACTTACGCCCTTAGATCAATACGTTAGGGCGGGTCGTTTTCATTGATCTATCGCAAAGCACTAGCGGGTCTGGCGAGGATACTCGTGAGAATCACAAACTCACTGAGGAGCGACTGATGGCTCAATTCATGAAAGCTGCGGTAGTCCATGCCTTCGGCGAGCCGCTGCGGATAGAAGAAGTGGGGGTTCCTGCGCCCGCTGCGGGTCAGATTCTCGTCAACGTGAAGGCGTCCGGGGTCTGCCACACCGATCTTCATGCCGCCGATGGTGACTGGCCGGTCAAGCCTCGGCTGCCGTTCATCCCTGGTCACGAGGGTGTCGGATATGTCGCGGCGACTGGCGCAGGAGTCACGCACGTGAAGGAAGGCGACCGCGTTGGCGTGCCGTGGCTCTATACCGCATGCGGTCACTGCGAATACTGTCAGACGGGCTGGGAGACGCTTTGCCACGAGCAGCAGAATACCGGCTATTCCGTGAACGGCAGCTACGCCGAATATGTGATCGCCGATCCGGACTACGTAGGTCATCTACCGAACGGGGTCGCGTTCGACGAAATCGCGCCGATCCTCTGCGCCGGTGTCACCGTATACAAAGGCATTCGGGTCACGGACACCCGGCCCGGTCAGTGGATCGCCATCTCGGGCATCGGCGGCCTCGGTCATGTCGCGGTCCAGTACGCCGTCGCGATGGGCCTGCATGTCGTTGCCGTGGATGTCGCGCCCGACAAGCTGGAACTTGCGCGCAAACTCGGCGCGCAAATCACCATCGACGCCTCGACGTCCGATCCTGCCAGCGAGGTCCAGAAACAGATCGGTGGCGCACATGGCGTTCTCGTGACCGCTGTCTCGCGCGGTGCGTTTGCGCAAGCGCTCGGCATGGTGCGCCGCGGCGGTACCGTCGCGCTGAACGGCCTGCCGCCCGGCGACTTTCCGCTGCCGATCTTTTCCACGGTACTGAATGGCATCACGGTTCGCGGTTCCATCGTGGGCACGCGTCGCGACCTGCAGGAATCGCTCGAATTCGCGGCCGACGGAAAAGTGCGCGCACATATCCACCATGAGCGGCTAGAGAACATTAACGAAGTGTTCACCGCATTGCGCGAAGGCAAGGTCGACGGCCGGATCGTACTCACTGAACTTTGAATGAGCCACTGCCTGGTGCCGATATCGCGCGCCGTGCTCATCCAGTTGACGGTTCATCGCTGACCAGATGACCGACGGCATTGATCCACGTCAGGTGGGCTCGGTGCTGCACGAGTAGTCTTCACGAGTTGCACGTCAATCGGTGCGCGCGTGCGAGTCCTCCCGCGAGACGGCCGGGGCGACTGCGCGCGCCCTCAGCCAATGTCGCGCTGAAATGGGACGCAGACTGTCCCGGGGCAATGCAAAGCTCGCGAGCAGAGCGACCGCACATGTTCCTACGACGTAGTAGGCTGGTGCTGTCAAGGATCCCGTCGCGCGAACCAGCATGGTGGCGAGCAGCGGTGCAAAGCCGCTGAATGCGACCACCGAAATGTTGTACGCAAGGGCGATCCCGCTGAATCGTACCTGGACGGGGAACTGATCGGCGAGGACAGAGGGCCACGTACCGCTTGCCAGTGAGAAGACCACCGCGGCGAGAACGAATAAAACGACCGGATCGACAGTGTGATTCACAAGCGCCCAATAGAACGGGTAGCTCAGCACAATCAGCAGCGCCGCTGACGTTCGCAGCAGGTATCGGCGCGCAGTCTTGTCTCCCAGCCAGCCCGCAGCGAGCAGACCGAACGAGCTGACGACCAGATAGGCATTCTGGGCGATCGCCGCCGTCCGGGGCGCATAGTGCAATTGTTGAACCAGAAAGGCCGGCATGTGACCGTAGAGGATCCCGTTGACGCCGGCCATCACAGCGATAGTGAGCGCTCCCGCTGCGACGGCTTTGCCATGATGTCGCAGCGTCTCGCGAAATGGTTGCCTGGCGACGGCGCCATGCATCTCCTTGAACTCGGGGGACTCGTCCAGGTTGCGGCGCATCCAGTAGGACAGGAGCCCACAGAATCCGCCGAACAGGAAGGCGATCCGCCAGCCATAGGCCGCCGCGTCGGCGCTCGAGAGGTAGTTCTGGATGCCGAGATTGACGAAAGTGGCGAGCAGGACGCCCACGTTGACCGCACAGATGATGATGCCGGCGGCGAGGCCCGCACGGTGCGGTGCCGCTTCCACTGCATAGGTAATGGCGCCGGGCATTTCTCCGCCGACGCAAAAACCTTGCAGCATGCGCAACAGGATGAGCAGGATGGAAGCCGCGATACCCCAGCTCTGGAAATTGGGCAGCAAACCCAGACAGATCGTGGCTGTGGTGACGACGATGATCGAACCCAGGAAGACCGGACGGCGACCATAGCGGTCCCCCCAGCTGCTGAGGACGATACCGCCGAGCGGCCGGATGACGTAGCCGATTGCCAGCACGGAAAACGCGGCCAGCATGCTGATCAACGATGAGGCGCTCGGGAAAAACTGGGCCGCGATGTGATGCGCGAAGAAACCGTAGACGATGAAGTCGTAAAATTCCAGCGAACCGCCAAGGCTCGCAATCAGAATCATCTTCCACTGCGCGCGCGATAAGCCGGGCGAATGCGTCTGGCCAGCGACGCTGACCGGGTGACGAGATATTTCCATGACTCCTCCAGGGATTGTTGGCTTCTTCGTCCAATAGGTGCGCGTGCTCGCGCTGTCTCAGCGGTTCAACGTTGTCTGCATGGCGGGCCGGTTACGCGCTGGCCGCCTGCAGTTCGGGGAATGCGTGTTCGACCAGGCGGTGCAACGATGCGATGTCGTGTGCAATGCCGTAGACGTAGCGGTCAGGTCGAATCAGCACTGCTGCTGCGCCCGTTGACGCTAACCACGCATTCACCGCGTCTTCGTCGCTGACGATCTGGATGCCCGCCCATGCAGCGCGACTGGCGATGTCGTCATCGCCGGCGAGTAATTCGGGCAACGCGACGAGGACAAATCGATATCCGACGACGTCATCCATCAAACGCCCGTCTGTCAGGCGGGGTTGGGGCGCGATCTGTCCTACCACGGTCGACGAGGATGCGTCGAGACAGGCTCCCGGGCCGAGCTTCGGTTGTGGAGTGACAAAGTTGCGAATCGCTTCGCTCATCTGGCTGTCCCTGCTGGTTGCAGCCTCGGGATTGGTCGTCTGAATGACCGAGCCGAGTTGCACCGCGGTTTCGATGAACTCGCGCACATGAGGCGAACGCTCCGATTCGTAGGTATCGAGCAGCGTATCGGGCGAAGTGCCACGAATGACCGCGCCGAGCTTCCATGCAAGATTCGACGCGTCGCGGATGCCGGCCGCCATCCCCTGGCCCATGAAGGGCGGTGTTTGATGCGCAGCATCTCCAGCAAGCAACAGCCGTCCGCGGCGCCAGCCGTTCGCCACGACCGAGTGGAAGGTGTAGATCGCGGAACGCTCGAGTCGGGCATCCGCCGGGGAAATCCAGCGTGCGAGCTTATCCCACAGCCATTCGGGGGACGCGAGTTGCGTCGCATCGTCGCCCGGCATGACCATGATTTCCCAACGACGGCGATTTCCGGGACCACGCGTATAGGTCGTCGGGCGCGCCGGGTCACAATATTGAATGGAGAAATCGCCGAGGTCGGGTCGCGGTGTGTCCAGCAATACATCGACCACAACCCACCGTTCGTGCGACTTCAGATCGGTTAGCTCGGTGCCCATGAAACGCCGCGCAATCGAGCGCGCGCCATCGCAGCCAACCACGTAGCGGGCGGTAGCACGGCCGAGTTTGCCGCAGCCCGTGTCTTCAAAGCGCAGTTGGACGCCGTCGTTCGTTTCGTCAAGCGCAAACACTTCGTGACGCAGTCGTACATCCACGTTCGCCTGAACGGCCAGACGGTCACGCAATGCGTTCTCGAGGTCGGGTTGATGAAACTTATAACTTGCGCACCAGCCGTGCGGGCCGATGCATGTGGGCCGTACCCAGTCGATGAGTAGTTTGCCCTCGGCGTTCACGAATTTCATGCCGGGACCGACAAACAACTTCGGGAGCAGCGTGTCTGCGAGCCCGATGCTCTGAAACACCCGCATGCATTCGCCGTCAAAATGCACCGCGCGAGGCAGCGCAAAAATGTCCTTGTCTCGCTCCAGCACGAGTACCCGCAAGCCTTCGATCGCCAGCAGGTTCGCCAGCGTCGCACCGGTCGGGCCGAGACCGATGACGGCGACATCGTAGTCGCATGCGTGCAACGAAATGGTTTTATCTGACATGTCTACATCCGCTTGGTGAGTCGCCGGATGCACGGGGGGCGCGTCCGGCAACGATCTTTATGCTTCGTCGGCAATTGGATTGGAGAGGACGCCAATCCGGTCGACTTCCACTTCGACCCGGTCGCCGGGCTTCATGAACAGCGGCGGATTGCGTTTTGCACCGACGCCGCCGGGCGTGCCGGTGACGATGACGTCGCCCGGAGCGAGCGGCGTGAAGGTCGACAGGTAGGCGATCTGCTTCGCGATGCCGTGAATCAGCATCTGCGTGGTCGCGCGTTGCACTTCCTGCCCATTGAGGCGAGTAACGAGCGTCATGAGGGCGTTCGGTTCGATCTCGTCACTCGTCACCATCCACGGCCCGAACGCGCCGGTGCGATAAAAGTTCTTGCCCGGTCCCCACTGGGTGGTGTGACGCTGCCAGTCGCGCACGGAGCCATCGTTGTAGCAGGCGTACCCGGCGATGTGATTCCAGGCGTCGGCTTCGGCGATGCGCCGTCCGCCACGCCCGATGATCACGGCAATTTCGCCCTCGTAGTCGAATTGGTGGGACTCGGGCGGACGCAGCATCGGCTGCCCGTGACCCACCTGCGAAGCCGGGAGCCGCATGAAGATAACCGGCTGCTCGGTGGTTTCGCGATTGGTTTCCTTGACGTGCTCCGCGTAGTTCAGCCCCACACAGAAGATCTGTTCGGGGTTGGGAATCACCGGCAGAAGCGTCACTTCCGACAGCGGGTAGTCGCCCTTACCAGCCTGCGCCGCCTGCGCGGCCTCCCCCAGCGCGTCGGCGGCAATTAGTGCCTTCAGGTCGGCATAACGATTGTCCAGGTGCTTGACGAGATCAACGACGCTGTCGTCGCGAACGACGCCGAAGGAGGGGCCCTGATGGGTAGAAAAGCTGACGAGTTTCATTGACGCTCCACGTAGATAAAAATTCAGGAAGATCGACGCTAACGACCGCAAGAAAGTCGTGCATTTATCGTATTTTGAGAATAAGCTATGTTTAACGATGAATACAACGTGTTTTTCGTTAGGGTTTGTCACTACTGGAGGCGAGCATGGAAGGCACGAAGAGAGCGCGACGCGGGCTGTCGCTGAGCCATATGGGCTTCTACGTAAGCGATATGGCGCGGGTGGAAGACTTCTATTCGCGGGTGCTGGAGTTCACCGTAACGGACCGCGGCATGCTGCGGACGCCGCACGGCGAAGTGCGGCTCGTGTTCTTGAGTCGTGATCCCGCTGTTCATCACCAGATCGTGCTTGCGAGCGGTCGGCCCGAGCACCTGGCGTTCAATCCGATCAATCAGATCTCGTTCGAAGCGGATAGTCTCGACACGCTAAGGCAGTTTCACGCGCGCTTTGTCTCGGAGGGTCTGGAAGAGATCAATCCCGTCACGCATGGCAACGCGATTTCGATTTATGCGCGCGACCCGGAGGGCAACCGGCTGGAGATCTTCATCGACACGCCGTGGTACGTCGATCAGCCGATGCGGGTGCCGGTCGACTTTGACTTGCCTGACACAGACCTGATGGCGGCCGTTGAGCACCACGCGAGCGCGCTGCCAGGATTCAGACCACGAACCGATTGGCAGGCCGAGATGGCCGTTCGTATGGGGCTTGTCTAACTCGTTGCTCGAGCGGTCGGCTGCGCATCGGGCAACAACAACGTAGCGCCCTGCGTAAAACAGGGGGGCAGCCGCGCACTCAACCGTTTTCCGTGTGTGAGCCGGGAAGGCCGCGGGAGCGCGCGCTGATGGCATAATCCGCTCACATAGAAGGAGCTAGCGCCGCGATGTCGAGCATCACCCGGCTTTTATCCATACTCGAACTTTTTTCGGAGGCAAAGCCGTTCTTGTCCGCCGAAGACGTTGCTGCCGAACTCGATTGTTCGGCTCCGACGGCCTATCGCTACGTGCGTGAGCTCGTGGATGCTGGCCTGCTCGTCCGGTTTACAGGTGGGGATTACGGTCTCGGTCCTCGCATCATCAGGCTGGATTACCACCTGCGCGCGTCGGATCCATTGCTTGCGGTCGGCCAGCCAATCATGCACGAGTTGAGTGAGCATTCCGGCTTCGATGTAGTGATGTCGCGCTGGTACGGAAACGAGCTTGTTGACACACATAGGGAGACGCACGACGCGGCTCTTGACCTCCGGTACGGTCGAGGCCGTCCGAGGCCTCTATTTCTCGGAGCCGCTCCTAAAGCGATCCTTTCCAGCTTTCCGAAGGCCAAGCTCGCGACCCTGTTCGAACAGTATCCCGAAGACATTGCGCAAAGCGGCCTTGGGACGACGCTCGAAGAGTTTCGGGCGTCATTGCTCAAAATCCGACGCGCGGGTTTTTATCTTTCAAGAGACGAGTTGGAACATGGAGTTTCGGCACTAGCGTCGCCACTGTTCACGGACGACTCCGGTGAAGCGGTCGGATCGTTGGCATTGATCATTCCGACCCAACGACTCGAGTTCGCAAATCTCGAGCGTCTCGTCGAAACGCTAAGGGAAGCAGCGGGGCGAATTTCACAGCGCACGCGGGCGGCTATCGAAAGCCGGGCGACTGCGACAACTGCGTCGTCGCAGACCGTATCGCCAGTAAAGCGCTCAGCGTAGTTCACTGTCATCTGCTCCCAGGAGCGGCGGTGCGGTTCGATCGCTTTCGAAGACTCAATCCGTTGTCGCCATAACTCGCATTAGCCTTCAGGGAACAGCGTTTCCAAGGGCCGTTTCAAAACCGACTCGACACGTCTCGTATGCCTTCGGATGGATGCCAGACGCGACCAGCTTGGCAGCGGCGTTGCGAAGTTGACGGGCGTCCGCTATCGAAAGATCGGGGAATCGGCCGAGAGTGTAGCTGCAGTCCTTGCCATCCAACCGGTAGTCAACTTCCCAGACTTTCGAGCCCGAGACCGACACCCGCAACTACATGGAATCGCGATCACGAAGTTTATAGGGCTTGCTCCGCGGTTTGGCGTTCTGCAGGAGTGGGAAGGTGAGCTTCATGGAGTTCTCCTTGGCGGACAACTACCATAAGTTTTACCCGCAATTTACCCGCAAAACCGGCGGGAGCAGGCGGATTTCGTCGGCCTGAGTCGGACGTGCCGATTGCCACTGGATGCGCCACCGCAGCGAACCCATAGCGTCTGACCTATTCGCTGTAACCCTTGACCAGAAAGGCTCCTGAGCGTTCTATGTACTGCTGGCGGGACGTTTGATAGACCGTCCGAAGCGCAAACCACGGCACCTGCGGCAAGTCATGATGAACCAGATGATAGTTACTGTGCGGGAGCAACTTAGGGGCGCGCAGAGCCTTAGTGGTTGGAGATCGGCGGCTGCTTCTTGAATGGAAACGTGAACTTTTGCCTGCAATTTGCCTGCAGGAAGCGACTGCTGGCTGCAGCAAGGCTTTTGAAACATTAGCGAGCGGACCAGAAGAGGACTCGAATTAAACACATAACTAACGGAAAAATACGTACCGCGCCATCTTGATGTCGTTGTCCTTCCAGTCGAAGGTCATGCGCAAGAGCGGTTGACCGTACGAGTCGCGATAGGTCGGATCGAGGTCGAGGTACACGTCGCGGTACGACATGTTGGAGCCGTGCGCGTCCATCGAAATGGTGTGCGCATAGTGGTCCTTCACGGCCTTCTTCCACCCGGCGCCCCAGTTCGGCGTGCCCGCGGGTGTGGCGATGCCGCTGAGATCCCTTCATCTCATGGACGACCAGGTTTTGCAGCAGACCCTTTGCCCGGATGCTCGCGGCAAGCGCCGGAATGTTCGAGAGCGGTTTCGTGCGGGCGTTGAGCGGCGAGGGCCGCAGGCTGGAATACGCCAAGGTGGTGACCGGCTGTTCATTGCCAAAGTTGGTTTCGAGCGGCGAAACGGTTTCGTCAGTGGTTGCCGCAGGGGTTTCGACTTGAGATTGCATGACTGACTCCAGATAATTAAAAAGAAGGTCCCGGGACGGGTTCTGCCGGATTCCATCAGGACGCGATCTGAACAGGAGTCCTGATGGAGCGAGGCGGGGGACGTTGCCGTCCGTGCGGCGCTTATGCTTTCATCTCGTGCATGGCGTCAGCAAGCATCCACAGCGCACGGTTGAGCTTCACGTTCTGGTCGATGCCGGTGATGGGGCGAGTCGACATGGCGCGTCCGCTGCGCGAGCGTCCATGCAGCCCGCCCTTCGTGAGGTTTTCCTGCACGCGGTTGAATACGGTCCAGAGGTCGTCGCGGCGATCCTCGAAACGGCGGGGCAGCGTACCGGATAAATCGATATCTCAGTCTTGATCGTTGGCACATTGATTTCCCATGCGGGAACTCCACGCTGCACAAGCCTTTGCGCGTTGCGGATGGGCGAGGACGCGAATTGACACATTTATCGTCGCAACGTTGACAGATTCAATGCGGTCTACGGCTCAGACCCGTGCAAGCACTCGTGGTATCTCGTCTACGAGCGCGTCGATTGCGACGCGTACCTTCGAGGGCAGATGTCGCGATTGCGGGCGGATGACGTGAACCTCGGCGCCCTGCACGCTGTTGCTATCCATCACGAGCGACAGCCGGCCGTCGCGCAGATAGGGCGCCATGAGCCAGCATGGTAACCACGCGAGGCCTGCGCCCGCAGCCGCTGCGTCGGCGATGGCCTGGAGGTCGTCATAACGCAGGCGCGCGGACAGCCGGCACTCCTGCACCTCGCCGTCTGCGCCGAGCACTCGCCATGGTGTGCTCTGTCCACCGCGGCCGTAAGCGATGCTGACGTGCGAGCCGAGTTCGGCGAGGCCCGACGGCCGCCCGTGTCGATCGAGCCAGGCCGGTGACGCGCAAATGCCCATGCGCTGAACGCCGAGCCGGCGCCCGACAAGGGTTGCATGGTCCGGCAGCGGTCCAATCCGTACGGCGATATCGAAGCCGTCCTCGACCAGGTCCGAAACGCGATCGCTGAACGACATCTCGACGTCGAGCAACGGATGGCGCTCGACCAGCTTCAGCATCACGGGTGCGACGCACTGCCTGCCGAACAGCACCGGCGCGGTGATGCGTAGCCGCCCGGACGGATCGCGGCGGCCCGCCTCCAGTGTCGCCTCGACCGCGCCGAGTTCGGCCATCACGCGTCGGCACTGCTCATAGTACGCATGTCCTTCGTCGGTTAGGCTCAGATGGCGGGTGGTTCGCTGCAGCAGTCTCACTCCGAGACGCTGCTCGAGCCTCGCGACAATCTTCGCGATCGCCGAGCGCGTGACACCAAGGCGTTCGCCCGCTGCGGCGAAGGTGCCGGCATCCACAACATCCACGAATTCCGCAATGCCTCTGAGCCGATCGTCCATCGTGCGAGCTCCCGATAGCGCGGTTTATGTTTCCTGCCAGGCGACGATAAGTCGTCAAAATCTCGTCAATGCGTCCTTTCCCGCAACACTAACATAGGTGCTTCTACCCGATGAGGAGTTGCTATGAACGCATGGAAACTGAAACCCGGCGCCGGTATCTCCGGCCTGAAGCGCAGCGACGCGACCATGCGATCGCCGGGGCCGACCGAGGTCGTTGTCAAGGTTCACGCGGCGTCGCTGAACTATCGGGACCTGATGTTCGCCCGCGGTGACTATCTCGGCATTGGCGATGCGCCGCTGATCCCGCTGTGCGATGGCGCGGGCGAAGTCGTCGAGACCGGCCGCGACGTGAGCCGCTTCAAATCGGGCGATCGCGTGGTCAACACATATTTCCCGCGTTGGATCGACGGCGCTCCGGCACCGTGGAAAGTCGACAGTTCGCCAGGCGCCAAAGTCAACGGCGTGCTGGCCGAGCGGTTCCTGGTCGATGAAACGGCTCTTGCGGTGATCCCGGCACACCTGGGTTATGAAGAAGCCTCCACGTTGTCGTGCGTCGGCGTCACCGCATGGAACGCGCTATTCGTGGACGGCGACGCGAAACCCGGTTCCACGGTGGTGCTGCTCGGCACAGGCGGGGTGTCGATCTTCGCGCTGCAGCTGGCGCGCGCGGCGGGTCTGCGCACGATCATCACGTCGTCGAGCGATGAAAAACTGGAACGCGCGCGGAAACTCGGCGCCGATGAGACGATCAACTACCGCGCCAAGCCGGAATGGCAGAACGAGGTTCTCCGGCTGACCGATGGGGTAGGCGCGGATATCGTGCTGGAGATCGGTGGACGGGACACACTGCCGCGCTCGGTGGCCGCGACGAAAATGGGCGGCCTCGTGTCGATCATCGGTGGTGTGAGCGGCTTTAGTGGACCGGAGCTTGGACTCCTGCCGGTGATCGGGGGCATCAAGCGGTTGCATGGAATCATGGTGGGCAGCCGCTCGATGCTCGACGAGGTTGTCAGGCTCGTGTCCGCGCATCAAATCCGGCCGGTGGTCGATCACGTCTTTGGCTTTGACGACGCGCCCGCCGCGTACAGGCATCTTGAGTCCGGACAGCACTTCGGTAAGGTGGTGGTCCGGATAGACGCCTGAACCCTGTACTGATGAGGGTTCGGCGATGTCTGGATACGCGGGCATGAGGCTTGGGGATATTGTCGAACCGCATGGGCGGCAGTGATCGACTCTGAATGGCCGGTGTGTGGAGCGCTTCGAAAGGCCCAGTACGGCGGCCACGAACCGCCGTTCACCTGCGTTTTCGATCGGACATTCGTGCGTCGGCTCCGCCCTGTAACCGGCCCTCCGATCGATCAACACAACTGCTCGTTCGTCGCACGAAGTGACTGCTCCGTTTGTGCCTTCTTCGCATGATGATGGGCGACAACAGGAGGGCAGACACACCGATTACCTGCAACACGCCTTCAACACCGCGAATAAGCCCTTTCGCTCAACCGACAAGGAGCGCCAGACCGATTGCCAGTTCGACGGCAATGATCGCAAGATTGGTTGGCAGGCGCGTTCGGGAAAGGAGCATGGCAACCGGCGCCTCCGTTGCGCGCCCTCCTTGCACCGGATACAGCAGCGCGGCGCGCTGGACGCTCACTGACGACGAGGATGCTCGAGAAAAAATCGCACCATTTCCGCACTGGCGTCCGGGCCGGATGGATCGGTATAGCTCCCGCTTGAAGAGCCTCCGGCCCACGCATGAGGCGCGCCGTGGATGATCCATAGTTCGGCATGTACCCCGGTTCGTGACGTCATGTGCCGGACCGTATGCTTGCGCGCCTGCCCATTAGCGCCCGACGGGCGAGCGGCTATCGGATCACTCGCGAAGAATCCGTGTACCAATCCGTTGGCGTTGGCAGGATGCACGGTCGCATCCGCGTCGCCGTGAAAAACGATGAGCGGGCATTGAGACGCCTGCGTGTCGTGAATGTCCGCTCGGCCAGGTTTGCGCGCTTTGGAGCCGGTCTTGCCGCCGCGCATTGCCGCCAGCGCGGACGGCAAGTCGTGCGCGCATCCGACGGGCAGGCCCGAATGAACACCCGCTGCTGCGTACAGATCGGGATAGGCTTGCGCGACGATCGCCGCCATCGCGCCGCCGGCCGAAAGACCGGCAACGAACACGCGTTTCGGATCGACGTCGTAATTCGCCATGACTTCGCGCGTGATGCCCGCGATCAGCGACGGCTCGCCGTGGTCGCGCAGCTGATCGCCAGGCCTGAACCAGTTCCAGCATTTCGAGGTATTTGCGCGTTGCGGCTGGGTCGGATAAGCGACGATAAAACCGTGCGTTTCGGCAAGGGCGTTCATCCGCGTGCCGGCTGCGAAATCGTCAGCGTCCTGCGTGCAACCGTGCAGCATGACGATGAGGGGCAGGGGATCACTGCGGTATTGACTGGGGACGTAGACCTTGTAGTTACGCTGGCCCGCGGCGTTGACGTAGCGCCGCATGCTGAAGTGCCCGCGATCCTGCACGTCCGGTTCGGTTTGCGTCTGATGGGCGCGATGCCGGGGTTGCAGGCGGTCGGCGAAGCGCGTTGTCGTCGTGTTCCCATGCGGGTCTGCATGCGCGGTTGCCGCGTCCGTCGGCTCGCCACGCATGGCGCGCTTGACGATCTCCGCGGCCGCCGCGGCGTCATTGCGGCGAAAGAGGGCGAACGCCTCTTTCATCGAGTCCAGAAAGCCTTCGTTGAGTTTCATGTTTTTTCCGAGAGCGGGAAAGAGTCAGGGACGTCAGCGAATTCGATCCGCCAGCGCGGCCTTGACCGCCGGTGAGGCATGGAGCGCGCCTCGAACCAGAATCGAGTCGATCGCTGCCAGCGCAAGTTCGGGTGAGACGTCTGTAGCAATGCTCGCCAGTCCCAGCACCTGAATTCTGAGTCGCTGACGGGCCGCGCACGCTGCCTCGAGGTCTTGTTTCGAGAAATGCTGGAGACCCAGTACAAGCTCACGGCGCGTTACGGTTTCCTTGACGGCAGGAGCATGAATCGACAGCTGATTGCGGATGGCCGTACGGATCAGATCCGTGCGGTTCGAGTAAAAGCCCTCTTCGACGAGCAAATCGATTTGCCCCAGATCGACTGGACCCAGATTGATGGTAATTTTTTCGGTCTCGCTACCTCGTGAGCGATCCGGCACTTCTTTTGCCATATGCAGAAATCCTCCAGTCATCATCCATATGGATGGTTATAGGATGATTTCAAGAGGGCGTCAACGCTGATCGCTGCGATTGGCCCGTGTGCGGTCTATCGGCAGAAAGACGCGGGCACGGAGGTAACAGGCGATGTCGGTGTGCGTCGAGGCGACGCGAGGACGAGATGGATTGCGAGTCGTGTACTTCGTGTTCCAGTGCCACGGTCCCTGGGCCTTACGCCAATAATCAGCCAGCGCGGTGCCAGCAACCGGATTCCGGGCACACGGCGGCTGGTGCGCCGTTCATCCAGACTTGCTCCTCCTCTAATCGCTGCGACGACGGGCGGTCGATGTCGAAGATCACCTTGAGTGCTTGCCCGACATTGGCGTCTTCGATCGGAAGCTCCCACGTCAAGAAAATCTGGGTGAAGTCCTGGTCCGGCGCGAAGTCGGCCGCAGAGAAACTCTCGCCGCCACGCTGAATCACGCCATGGGGCTGGCCCGTATCGAAAATGACGGCTGTTCCGCGCTTGAGGGGAATGCATTGACCCGTAGAGGGAAACCGCAAGTCCAGGCCCTTGTCTTCACTCAGGAACAGATTGCAAAACGCGGCACTGCCATATTGCTCACCATCATGGTGATATCTCGCGCCACGACAGACCATCAGCGCCATGTCACTATCGGCGAGCGCCGCGGGCAGTCCCAGGGCGCACGTCCAATCGGACATGGCTTGCACGCAGCGCTTGTAGGCCGGCCAGCGCACTTGCGTGCGCGCCAAAGGCATTGCCTCAACATCCCCAGGTTCCAGAGCGAGTCGCGTCGATATCTCTCTTTGCCAATCTGCCACCACGGGCGCAGGGGGTGAAGGTACATCGAGCGTGGTCCATAAAACGATGTCACTTACGCGTCGACTGCGGATGGCGTCGCCGCTCCAGAAAAAGGAAGTCAGCATATTTCTCATTTCATGCTGTCGAAGGGAGTTCGTCGAGGCATTGTAATGATTCAGCCTGGTCATCCCGGTAAAAATCGGCGATGAAGCGTTCATCACCTGGTCACGTAGCCAAGTCATTCCAGCGTGGGCTGCCCCTTGGGAAACAGCCAGACGTCAATCCACTAATCTGATACAAAGGCGCGCGGTGTATAACCTGCATGGCATGCCAGGCAGGGGGCACAGCCAAGCGGTGTCGCATCGCTTCGTCAGCAGCGCGGCCCGCCTGCTGAAATGGTTACAAGATAAGTGTTGACTCTGACCCGCCTGGCGGGTACTGTGCCGATCGAAGTTCAAGAAGTTCGATTGCTGTTCATCAATTGCTCGCTCCTCAGCGGTATTCGTTGTCCTCTCCCTCCTTGAAGCTTCAAGCGCTCTTTGACAGAGCAAGTCTTCATTTTTTTCTCAAGGATTCTTCATGGAAACCGGTACCGTTAAATGGTTTAACGACAGCAAAGGCTTTGGCTTCATTACCCCGGACAAGCGCGGCGACGACCTGTTCGCTCATTTCTCCGAGATCCGGGCCGACGGCTTCAAGACGCTGGCTGAAAATCAGAAGGTGAGCTTCGAAACGAAGCAAGGCCCCAAGGGTCCGCAAGCGGCTAACATCAAGCCGCTGTAAAGTTTGAAGGACCCGGCATTCGACGAACGCCGGGTTGCAGCGACACCCTCGCGGAGTTTTTGTCTCCCAAAGTTGGCGCGATCGCCGTTAGCTGCATCTGCTGATTCGGCAGCTTAGAGCGCCATACGTCTTGTTGCGCCTCATTCTCTCCTCAGGCCTCAACGCCACCTTTCGCCTTTCCACTGCTTGATGAATCGGCTCGAGTGGCTTTGGGTCAACGCACCCGTGCCCTTTCGTACGGTACGTGCGCTCCAATATCATTAAAATTAAAATGCAAAACAAACAAGTTCAACAATACAACGGCTATGCCGTCCAATCCTCGGCGCATCGTTTGCCCGACGGTAACTTCTCATCCAACCTGTTGCTCGAACGCCTCGATAACGCGCGAGCCGAAGGCCGCTACTGGTTCTATTCACTCGACTACTTCACGAGTGAAGAGCAGGCGTTGCAGTACTCCAGCCAATGGGCACGCAATTGGGTCGACACCCGCGGTTAAGGGCGACTCCACAGTTCGAAACATCCAGCGCATTCGAAGCGCCCGGGCGGTTGCAACCAAAGGCGCTCATAGATGCCAATGAACGCAGTTTTCCGGTAAGGGCTACGAGTGACTGGATCACGCGGCGACTGACAGGTCTGTGTCGACATTATCCAATCGCCTTCGGGCGCAGGTCGGGCCAGAAACGGTCATTGGACTTCAGCCCTCAAACTCTCGACAATCCTTGGTCAGGAAGCTTCAATAGTGCGTCATCACCGCTGTTTTATTGAGATTGGCGCGACTCGGAAGAGGTTAAAGTAAGGGGCGGCGAGCCGTCCTGCACTTGTCTGATGCGCACTACCGCGCGTTGACAAATGCCGCCGAACAGATCGCAGAAGTCTGAAACGAGACTGAATGGTCTCGTTTTGGTGCTATTCAACTTCGCAGGCAATCGTTGGGGAGAACGCTTTGAAACTGTTCATTACGGGTGGTACGGGCTACATCGGGCAAGCGGTCGCGCGCAGGGCAATCGGCCGCGGCCATCAGGTGACGGCGCTGGTGCGCCAGGACAGGTCGGCGGCAGCCAGCGCGCTGGCACGTCTCGGCGTGAAACTGCATTCCGGCGACCTGCGTGAGCCACAGTCTTTCGCTGTGGTTGCCAGTGCAGCTGACGGCGTGGTGCACGCCGCGTCGACCAACGATGCGTCCGCCGCTGCTGCTGATAAGGCCGCAGTTGTAGCGATGCTTTCGCATTTGCGTCCGGGCGCGGCGTTTGTCTATACGTCGGGCACCTGGGTCTACGGCAATACGGCGGGAGAGTCCGCGACTGAAGCATCAGCGCTGAACCCGGCACCACTCGTCGCCTGGCGGCCCGCAGTGGAGCAACATGTGCGGGCGCTAGCAGCGAGCCATTCGATTGCCGCGGTGATTCTCCGGCCGGGTCCGCTTTACTTTGCGGATTCAACCGGTCGACGCAACACAATCGAAGTTGCGTAAGCAGCGGGAGTGTTGCAGATGAAGTACAGACCCCGGACCTCTTGAAGAAAGAATGTATCTTAGCGGGATCTCCTGCTCAGAATGCGGCACTCACCGGACAGTCGTACCTATCGCAACAGTGTTAGCGCCGCCGCCTCGCCTTGCCGATCACAGTCGCTGCACCGTGAGACTTTCCATCACGTAAGGCGCGAACCGGAAGTCGCGGATCGCGATGATACGGTCGTCGTCGGTCCAATCCAGCAGGATGACATATGCCACGCCCGCGTCGGCCACTACCGGATCGGTAGCAAGCAGCACCGGGCGATGCTCGGCCCAGCCCAATGACAGCGAACAGCCGGTCGACTCCGCATACCGCGTGAAGTAGACCGAGACGTCTTTGCGGCCCGCCAGACGCGCTCGACTCACGAGGTCGAGACGGACTTCTTCGGCGAGCAGATCGCGTAACGCGTCGAAGTCGCGAGCGTTGAAACGCTCGGCGTAAGCGCGCAGCCGCTCGAGGTCGGCTTCGGCGAGGCGCGGTAGCGCGGCGTCGGATACGCCGACCAGTTCCCTGAGCCGACCGCGCCCCCGGTGCAGCGCGGCCTTGACTGATGGAACGCTGACACTCAGGATCGCTGCCGTTTCCGTCAGCGAATAGCCAAGTACATCCGCAAGCACCACGCAAGAGCGCTGAACGACGGACAGATGCAGAAACATCGCGAGACTCGCGGTCGCCGCCACTCTCGCATCGGCCTGGGCGCCGTGGTCCGTCAGATTCGCCAGCGCCTCGTCGGACTCCTGGTGGCCTTGTCGCTTGCGGCGGCGCAGTGCATCCAGCGCCGCGTGATGAGCAATGGCCAGCAACCAGCTTTCCGGGTGCAAAATCTCGCCCGCTGCCGAACAGGCCGCGACCGCATTGGACAGCGTCTCCTGAACGACGTCTTCTCCATCGAAAGCCGAGCCCATCATGCGCGTGCAATACCGATGCAGACGCGGGCGCATCGCCGCCATCAGTTGAGTGAGTTCATTCGCATCCAAAGCCGAATCCTCCGGTTGATCCTGCACCCCGATATCGAATAGACGTTCCCGCTCACCCAAAGGATGCGGTCCAGAAAAATTTTTTTCGCGCGCATCCTTTAGCTTTTCGCCGTCGTCTTTACGGTTATCGGACCACACCGGCGCCGATAACCGTGAAAGGAAGAAATCATGCAACGACTGACACTGGTGCGCTACACCATCAAACCCGAACTAACCGCGGAAAACGAAGCGCTGTCGCGGGCTGTGTTCGATAGCCTCCGGAATGCGGCGCCCGAACACACCGCCTATGCGCTGTTCAGAAACGGCCGTGAATTCATTCACCTCTTCGTGAATCTCGCCGCTGACGATTCGGCAGCCGTCACCGAGCTTCCTGCCTTCAAGGCATACCAGAAAGGTCTCACGGAACGCCTGGAAGCGCCCGTCGAAGTCTTGCGATTGGGCGTCGACTTACTGGACTCGTACGGTTTGCCAGACGATTCGGCGGCACGTTGAATCGGAGGATGCGCTTCGGATATTGCGGCGCTGGTCAACATCATTGGCGCCGCCGACGTACACCAGGCCCGAGGCGTCGCAACGGGATGGTTTGCCCGATAGCCTGGAGATCCGCTATTTCGCCGGATTTCCCTGCTGATGGTTGACGGTGCCCGTCCAAGCCTGCTGGCCACCGAACGGATCGAGTCCCCGGCTACCAGTGAGCGTGAAATCTCCTCGCGCTCGGCCCCGCGTTGGCGCAGCGCATGGAACTGCCGGAAGAGAAGGTTCGCGGCATGTTGAAGGTCGCGAGGCAACCCGTATCATTCGAGACGCCAGTGGGTGAGGATGCCGACGCGACACTTGGCGATATGATCGAAGATCCGATGGCGGCATCGCCCGCAGATGCGGCCGTGCAGGCGAACCTGCGCGTCGCAATCGATGAGGCGCTCGATGCATTGTCGCCGCGTGAAGCGAAGGTGTTGCGGATGCGTTTCGGGATCGATACATCGACTGACTATACGCTCGAGGAACTTGGCAAACAGTTCGACCTGACGCGCGAACGCATCCGGCAGATCGAAAGCAAGGCAATGCGAAAACTGATGCACCCGAGTCGTGCCGCCAGGCTTCGGCCATTTCTCGACCAATAACGCGCCGACCCACGCATAAGCGGGTTGCGCTGTTTCACGGACGGCAGGCGCGCCCGATCGTCGACCGCATAGGCCGTTGTGGAGCACACCGGGCCCGGACGGCTCAATGCGCTTCACGCCTCATCGGACAGCGGATCGTCGTACGCTACCGCCGACTCACAGCAGGACTGCCTGCTGCAGAAGTTCCAGAGCCTTCAATTCGTCCAGTCGGCCCGTGCGTGCCTTACCTGCCAGCGTCTTGATCAACGCTTCCGCGATTGGCGCGATACCTGCAAGGTTGTCCAGGCTGGTGACGGAAGCGGGGAGCGACACGGGGTTTGGCTGCGGGATTGCAGCGGCTGGAAGCAATTCAGCGGTGGGCCGTGTGACCACCGGCAGCTTGCCATCACTGCCTTCAGAGGAGCGACCGGCGGCCTCGGCGGAGGCACCGCTTATGTGATCTTGCTGGCTGACGACGATTGCCTCTGTCGCTTCCCCGACATCCGCTGAAGCAGGCGAGGCGCTTTCTGGCTCAACCGGGACGCCCGTCCGCGCGCGCCGCGTGTGCACCTTCGAATTTACGGGTCTTCCTGACGCATCGTCGTTCGCGGTGGCCGCAATCGGCTCGAGTTGATCCGCGGACGCACGTCCGCGCGAAGCAGGAGTGAGCAGCCGTGACACCGACTCGGGAATCTCCGCTTCCGAGCGCGGCGAGTCCAACCAGCCAGTCGGCAAACCAAGTCGCTCCGTGAAACGGTTCGCCTCGACATCGTCCATGCGCTTCTTGCCATATAGCCGATGTGCCATGTTTGACTTGGTCATGGATAGGACTACACCAAGTCGCGCTTTGGATCCGTTGCGACCCGTAAGGACGTGGAGGTTCTGCCGTCGAATGTTTTCGACCGTAGCGCTGTCGTCCAACGCCAGCGGGTGCTGCCGGGTCCCTTCAGAAGAGGCCCTGGACTTCGAAGATGAATCTTTTCCTGGCGCGTGGGCGCCAGTCGGTCTGGCCATCTGGCTTCGACTCTTTTTGACGGTCACCGGCGACCCGCCCGTTGCTTTCTTTGGCATTTCCGTTTCCTCGGACAGGTTATCTTCCAGCATGGGTTGTTGGCCGCCGTTCGGGGCGGTAGCCGGTACGGGCGTTTCAGATTCAACCTCGGGCTCGTCGTCTGATTTGACAAAGTCGAGCGGTGACTTCAGACGGGCGATGGTTTCGGGCGCGAGCGCAGGATGGGGCTGGTCAAAGAAACCGTGCGGAAGCCCAAGCGTGGTTTCCATATGAAAAGCGGTCTCGGGCGTGAATCTTTCGCCCTTCATCAGTTCGGCCACTCGCGTCATGTTCGAGTCGAGTCCGAGCGCGATATTCTCTGCGCCCACGGCATCGACGAGAAACTGAAATGATCGTGTTTTGAAAATCGACGCAGTCTGAGTGGAGTCTCGAGGCGGTCCCTTCACGTACGGTTGTCTCTGCCTGTTGGGCGGTGACTTTTTCATGTGACGAGGTTGGCGTTGGCCGCTGTCCCGAGGTCCCGCATGTCGTCCGCGGGGTTGACTCATAAAATGGGGCTCCGTGCGATCATTGATGTTCTGGCTCGTGAATTATAGACGAGGGTACATTTCGGACATCCGATGCGTTAGCCTGTCCATCTAGCGAGAAATACCCCCACGCGGCGCACGAATGATGAAGAGCCCGAATCTATCATTGGCCGCGGCTTGTCATGCGACGCCAATATTGTGTTCGCGGATGTGACTGATGCCGGCTACCCCTCCGTTTCTGCTCGACGCACGCCAGAATATTTTCGTGCGAAACAGCTCGAGCACCGGTCGGCGGGAATGGTCTTTGCGGCGGGCTAGGCTGCATCATTTTCGCGCCGGTCCTTTGCGACCGGTACCTGCAGATCGTCCCAATCGAGGAGACAGTTATGGCGAGCGAAACGCTTCTGGTACTTCCGGGTAATGGAGGCGAGACCGAACGGGCTGCGGTGGGCAGTGCCGAGGGTCGCGCGGCAGTTAATCTTTTTGTCGATGTGGCGGAAAGGTTGTTCGAATTGAACCGCACGGCAGTAAAGACTTCAATTGACGAACAATTTGCGGTCACATCGAAGGCGCTTGAAGAAAGGTCGCCGCTGGGCGCGTGGCGGCTGCAGGCGAGCTATGTCCTTGCCGGGTCGGCGAAAGCGGCTGCCTACTGGCGCCATGCGAGCGAAATCCTGCTGGACTCGTTTGCGGATGTCGTGAATGACACCGAGCAACGCGTGAACCGGGGCTTCCTCGTGATGACAGGTGTGCTCGAAGATGCGACCGTTGGGTTCGGGTCCTCGATTCTCATGGGAGACCAGGGGCCCGCGACGCACAGCATGCAGGAAACGGCGCAGATTATCTCGCAACCCGAGGACGAAACTCCTGCGCGGCGGCGCGGCAGGGCAGATGGATAGGGCGCGTCAAAGTAGTGCGGGTCCGACGCGGAGCAGTACGCGCGGCCACCCTCGCTTGGCGGGGGAAGTCGGATCAGACGAAAGAGCGGCGCGGGCGCACGCCGCTGCCGGCGTGCGCGAATCTCATTTGTGCCTTTACATGTGCATCGGTACGTCGCGTCGAGAGCCGAACGCATCGGCCGCTCTAACGGAAACCTAGACGATGAACCTCAAACCTGTCGAGCAGAAACCATCGTGATCAGCGGTGCGACTGCCTTCAACACCGCGAATAATTCCTTTTGCCCCGCCGACAGGAAACGCCAGACCAATCGCCAGTTGGAGGGTAATGGTCGCAAGATTGGTTGGCAGGCCTGTTCGGGAAAGGAACATGGCAACCCGCGCCTCCGTTCCATGCCATCCCTGGAGCGGTTGTTCCGATGCACGAAAAGTCACCCCCATGTATACGATGTAGACGCCAACCAGTGCAAGGCTAAACAACGCCCGGACGTACCAAGTTGGTGTAGCACAAACATGGCGGCGCATCTCGGCCGCGATGATGGCGGACACCATCATCACGAACGACAGCTCCATCACCGGCAGATACACTTTCCAGTGGGATTCAGGTTGACGGAGACCCGCGTTAGCGTCACCGAACTCACATTTTCGGACGTCATCGGCCCTTGGGAAATGCCCGAAGCGGTCGTTCAGTATAGCGGCTGCATGTCGGTTGCGTCGGCAAACTCTGTATGCCCCTTACCCCGCGTTTTCGCCCGGTACATTGCGCTATCCGCGGCACGCATCAATGTTTGGGCGTCGAGAGAGCTGCCTCCGGTGCCTTCCGTCAGCAGCATGCACACTCCAATGCTGGCCGAAACGGCAGTCGGATGTCCGCCAGCGGTTCGCACGTTGCTCAGGAGGACGTGAATACTATCGGCAATTCTGAGCGCGCCTTCCTGGTCGTATACGTGGTGTGCAAGGACTACGAATTCATCTCCGCCCAATCGTGCGAGCGTGTCACCGCGGCGCATCCGGCTTACCAGGGCCATGGCAAAACTCCGCAGCAGTTCGTCACCTACCGCATGTCCGTATGCGTCGTTCACTTCTTTGAAACCGTCCAGGTCTATCAGGAACAAGGCAGTCTGACCAACTTCGGTACGTCGACCGGTCAGCGTTCGCCCAATCACCTGCTCAAGCCGGAGGCGATTGCTTAGCCCCGTCAGGGGGTCAGTCGCAGCCCGCTTTTCGAGTCGATACACCAGCACCGCCAGGTAGAGGGATATTGCTGCAACGCTAAACGTCAAACCCAGTCCGGCCTCGATGTTTGTCCGCCACCACGGTTGCCAATACATCAGGCTTACGAATCCAGCGAGCGCCACCGCACATGACAGCGCCAGCATTCGTCGGCCGTAACGGCAGCCGGCACCCACCAGTAACCAAAAAACCACCCAGAGTAGCGGAAGCGCGGCCCTGCCGCCAATTGCCAGAGCTGTCGTCACCGTTGCCTGGTCGACAACCGTGGTGAGAGTTAATCTGAGGTGTGAGCGCGCTGGTCCGACCTTCGTGGCGGCGTACGTCACGATACCGAACACCACGTAAATCGCGACCGTCACCATCGTTGAGTAGGCGACTGTCCAATGACGAATCAAGGTGAAAGCGAGGTACGCGAGCAGAACCACAGTTCCAAAAACCATGCGCAATATCGCTTGTTCCTTCTCGGGGTTCGTCGGAAACACACGCAACATCGCTTGCTCGCGCCAAGAATGAAGATCCGCCTCGGCCATCACAACCACCCCGCGAGAGTCCAATAACTGCCGTCTCGGCAAAACTTCGTATTTGTTCACTTGGGGTCTCCACGACTGAGACCCGCCGTTGGACTCTATCTTAAGATAATTTATGCAATCGCCGTGAATGTTCTACATACGAAATATTTGTGGCCGTAGGAGTGTGCTGACAAGAAAAGATGTACGCCCGCGTCGCTGCTGCAGGACAACATCCCAAAGACCGCTTCCGTCCGGAAAGCTGCCGGACAGCCTACGCTTTCGACTCGGCCAAAGCGGTCGTTGGTCCCTCAAAGTATCAGCGGCCGGTATGGGGTCCTCAGCTGACGACGGTATCGGCCGGTCCGGGCGAGCGGCAGCTTCAGTTGACGTCGAGCGGCTGTGCACGACCTCTGGGCCGCCGTTAGAGTGACCCTCTCGGAAGGGACCGTTGTCAGAGGCTCAACCGACGTTCGCTCATGGTCTTTTCGCTGACCGGCAACCGGGCGTCACGTTGAGCCCCGACTGATTCTCAGCGCGGGCGTCCGTTCCGCACCGCATCCTTTTGTATCCCACCGTATCTACTCCGATCACGGATACGCCCGCTTACACACAGCCGACTTTCTGACATCAGCGGGATACGCTCATCCGCTCAAATACGCCATCGCTGTCCCAGAGCTTCGGAAGTCACATCTGTCCAACTGCCATGACACAGCCCAGCGATTCCAAGCTAAGTTATTCGAACTTTCTCTACTTGGGGATCCACTAGTGAGAACGCAAATGAACATGCTGATCAAAACGCTTGCCGCAGTTACGGCTGGTGCCGTGCTCGCAACGAACGCCTTCGCCCAGAGCACCGGGGAGGTCGGGATCGCTTCACCGTACGTCGCCATCAAAAACGAGCCCCAGCCCAAACTGATCGTGGATCCTACGCCGCTTCCGGCAGGGCTGGCCCACGGGATCGTCTGGATCCAATATCGGGTGGAGAACGTGCATATCGTTCCAGTGTTCGGGGCAGCCGCGCTTACCGTGTCTCCACGAATCGGGCATCTGCACGTACACATCGACGATTTACCTTGGGGTTGGGTAGAAGCGAATGATGTCAATACAATCAGCGTCGCGGGTCTGCCACCCGGCCAACACAAGATGCTCGTGGAGTTGGTCGACGCTCAACATCACGTATTCGCTGATTGCACGGAGTGCCGGCAGACGGTGACGTTCACGGTCCCCGAGGGCATGCCTCATTCGCACTGAAGGGCTGTCAAGACCCTCTTCGCTGGTTCCTCGCGAATGACGTCCAACGCATCGTGAATTATGAGCGTTCTACCCGATGACTGAGTGTTCTTCTTTGACATGGGACGGCCGGTCACAAGGCAGAGCGCGCGCCCGAATGTCGAACCGTCAACGTATGCGGGCGGCCGTTTGTGGCCGCTTTGCACTCGCTGGACCATGACGCTGTCCAGCGGCCATCCGCGCGAAAGTTTCGCGCAATCAGGAACACATCGCCGCCGCGCGAGCTGATCTGGCCGAGATTGATCACTGCTGCGTTCGATCTGCCCGACAGCGCGAGCGCTCCGACACTTGCGTGCCGGAGCGCTTCGCATTTACGCGCGCAAGGACCTTAACCCCGTGCGCACTTCGTTCGCGAAAATCGTCGGTTCTTCCCACGCCGCAAAGTGCCCGCCCGTTTCGGGCTTGTTGAAGTAAATCCGGTTGTGATATGCCTTTTCGGTCCAACTCTTCGGCGCCTGGTAGTTCTCTCCCGGAAACGCGCTCACAGCGGCGGGCACATTGACGTCTGCCGCGAGGAAGAAGTTCGCGTGCGATTCCCAATAGAAGCGAGCCGCCGAAACCCCCGTATTGGTGAGCCAATAGAGTGTGATGTCGTCGAGCACGTCGTCACGGGTTAGCGCGCCTGCGGAATGACCGTTGACGGGATGACCGAGCACCGCAGCGCTCAACGCCGCAGCGGGCTGGCCGTAACCATCGCCATGATCGAGCAGCCACGATGCCAGCGCGACCGGCGAGTCGGCGAGTCCGTACAGCGTCTGTGGGCGTGTGCCCATTTCGAATGCGTAGCCGCGCTTCTTCTTGAAGTTGGCGCTCAACTGTTCATACGCGTGCTGCTCCTCGTCCGATAAGCCGGCAGGCATCGCGTCGCCCGCGGCCAGCGACTTCAGAACCTCTGCGGGAACGGAAGCAGGAAAGTTCACGTGAATCCCCATCAGTTCGGGCGGCGCCTGTTTAGCCATGATGTTCGTCACAATGCCGCCGAGATCGCCGCCCTGGGATGCAAAACGCTGATATCCGAGCCGCTTCATCAACGTGACCCACGCGCGGGCGGTGCGCTCCGGACCCCAGCCCGTTGTGGTTGGTCTCGCTGAAAAACCATAACCGGGCAATGATGGAATCACGAGATGAAAGGCGTCCGAAGCCGGCGCGCCATACGCAGTCGGATTGACGAGCGGATCGATGATCTTGAACTGTTCGATCACCGAGCCGGGCCAGCCGTGCGTCACGATCAATGGCATCGCGTTGTCGTGCTTCGATCGCACATGGATGAAATGGATATCGAGTCCATCGATCTCGGTGACAAACTGCGGATACGAATTCAGCCGCGCCTCGCATTTGCGCCAGTCATAGCCGGTCGCCCAGTATTGCGCGAGCCCCTGAATGGTGGCGAGCTGAATACCCTGCGATTCGTCGGACACCGTCTCGCGATCCGGCCAGCGCGTGGCCGTGATGCGACGCCGCATGTCGACGAGCTGCGAGTCGGGAACATGAACGTGGAGCGGACGAATTGCGGACCTGTCGCCGTTCGCGGGTTCCACGATTTTGCCGACTTCCGGGTTCGTATCTGCGAATGCGAGGCGGCTCAGCGAGCCTGCGGCGAGCGCCGCGGCGGCCACACCGACGAAGTGTCGACGCGATGCGGATTGTGGGGTGTCTTTTGACATGGAATCGATCTCCTGCCTTGATCAGCGTGTTACGAGTGAAGTCTGCGACGTACAGCTTCACGAAGTCATGCGTGCCCGTGGGTTTGCGTCCCGGCGCCCGGTTCGCGATCGCGTATTTGACCGGATGAACGTATCCCGTTTGTGTCCCGGGAGCTGGATGTGTGTAAGCGCGCGTATCCAGTCTGTTTGCAGATACTCTCGGGTACAAAACGGAGATGGGGGGCGAGAGAGGGAAGGGAGTGACCACTGGGATGGCGTAACGTCGTGACGTCTCAGTCGCTTTTGCTGTCCGGCTCGGCTTCGATGTTCTTCACGCCACGCGAAGACCTCATTCGATATTCACTCGGAGACAATCCGGTCTTGCGCTTGAACAATTGTCGAAATGTGCTGATATCGCCATAACCGACACGTTGGCTTACGGCCTCGAGTCCAATTGGGCGCGTTTCCAGCAGGCGTTTCGCGACCTCGATGCGCAGGTTTTGCAAATACGTCAACGGTGCCAGCCCGACGGCTTCCTTGAAACGGCGATTGAGCGTGCGTTCGCTGACAGCAAGCGATGCCGCCAGATCGCTCAACCGGAATCCCTGCTGCAGTGTAGCCTCCATCTGCTGCTGGGCGCGCGCGACGAGCGTGTCGGTATGCCCATGTTCGTCGAGAAGCGTTGCGAAGGAAGCCTGCGACGTCCGGTTCATGTCGATCAACAGCGCCTTCGCGGTCATCGTAGCGAGTTCTTCGCCGGCGAATGTTTCGACGAGCCGCACCGCGAGATTCAGATACGAGGTCACGGAGCCTCCCGAGATGATGCCGTCTTGCGCGATCAGCAGTTCGTTTGCGCGAACTTCGACGCGCGGATAGCGGCGCGCAAAGTCCGACGCTCTCGCCCAGTGCGTCGTTGCGGCGCGGCCATCCAGCAGGCCGGCCTCGGCGAGCAGGTAATTCGCCGTGCAATAAGCCGCCAGGACAGCGCCTGCCTTGCGTTGGCGCCGCAGCGCGGAAGACAGTTCGTTCAACTGCTCGCGGCGCCCGATGAACTCGTCAATGTTCGTGAAAAACGGTGCCGTCAGCAAAACGGCGTCCGCCCGTTTGCGCGGGTCGATCTTGCCGTCGACGTGAATGGTCTGACCCGACGCAGACCTGACGGGATGACCGTCGAGCGATTCCACGCGCCATACGAACATGGGTGCGGACGTCGTGCCAGCTGCAGTCCTGCGCGCATGGAACTGATTAGCGGCGCTGAAGACGTCAACAGGCCCCGCGACGCCGGACGCGAGGATTCCGTCATAGACCCAGATGCGGACGATAGCCATACGCGTGTCCGAAATTCCACGAATAATGGCGATGCTGCCACTTTGGGGCGAACCGGTAAACTCCGATCATGGCCACATTCCATGAACTGAACGCAGGAGCAGCGCCATGCCAATGATCGATGCACTGTGGCCCGAGGATGCCTTGACGTCCGAAGCCGAAGCGCGCCTCGTCAGGGAACTGACCGACATCCTGATCAGGGCCGAAGGGTACGATCCCGCCAGTCAGATCGCACCGCGTGTCACTGTGTTCCATCTTCATCGGCCTGCTGCGATCTACGTCGGCGGTGAACGCACGAACACGATCCGCTACCGGATCATCCCGTCCGTACCCGAGGGGCAATACACCGACGAATCGCGTCGCTGGCTCGTCAGACAGGTCACGGAAGCGGTGGCACGCGCGGAGAACAGGCCGTTCGATGACGTCGCGCCGCGCGTCTGGGTCTTCCCAACCGAGATACCCGATGGCGCTTGGGGTACGGGCGGCGCGATCTGGATGCTGCCCGATATTCATGCGCTGCTGGCGGGCGAGTCGGAGCGCGGCGCAGGCGTTGCACGGCTTGCGCGACGCCGCCTCGAAAAAGCGCGCATCACGCTCGAAGCAGCGCTCGAGGCCACCAGCGCAGGCATCGCGCGCAAATCGTAACGGGAGTTCCGGCATGAAATTCAACGACACAGCCCCCGTAATGGCGCCCGCAGGCGGTCCGCCTCTCTGGCTGACGAACCTCACTGAAAACGCGACGCTCGAGGCCTCCGTGCTGAAGCGTCCGATCGAAGGACGGGCCGATATTCTCTCCGTCATCAAACACGCGGTCTCGCTCTACGAATTCCAACAGCACAGCTACAAGGGCGCGATTGGCGATGGTTTGTATATGGAGTCCTATCGCTCGCAGATCCAGGGCATGCCGATCGAGACGGTGGTCGTCGCGCACATGAACGAGCACGGCGAGACGGAGTCCGTGGTCATCAGTCATCGCCCGCTCAACGCGGTGCTGCTGTTTTCGAAACTGATGTGGGAGCGCGTCGATGAGCGCTTCCGTGATCGCTACCTGAGCGGACCGGAAGCAGCGGCACTCAATACGGTATCGGGCCCGGCCTCACGCGAGGACGGTTGCACCGGAGCGACTTCTCGATGACAGATGCTCCTGATGGCGTACGCGAACGCTATCGCACGACCGGTGTGATCGAACGGCTGAAACCGCACTCACCGACGGTGTTCGAGGCCGTGCGATGAAACGGCTTCTTCTTAACTTGACACAGGCACTGTGCTGATCGCTTCTGCTGGAGTTTCCATGGCCCACACCACTCCGATGCCAGCCACGCCGACCACGAAGATATTGGCGATTGGTACTTTTCCGCCGGGCACGGACATGCAGCATGTCCAAGACATTCTTCCGTCCGAAGCCCGCGAGACGGCGCAACTCTACCTCGAGGGCAAGATTGATCAGTGGTATTCACTGCAGGACCGGGCTGGGGTGGCGTTCATTTTGAACGTTACCGACGTGAGTCAAGCACATGAAATGCTCGAGGCACTTCCATTGGGGAAAGCGCATTTGATGACATTCTCGATGCTCCCAATGGGTCCACTGAAGCCGTTGGGCAAGCTTTTGAATCCGCCTTCGCCCCAGTAGAAAGCGCTGGAGCGTACCGGGCTGCTGCGCCGCCGCTTTGGGGCGTCCCAAGGAATTCCGAAGCAACGAAGCGCATTCAGCTGACGCAATTTCGCACTAAACGAGAGTGACGATCATGTTCAAACTAGTAACGAAGGCGACGGTCTTCCCCATAGTAGCTGTGGGCGATTCCGCATGCCAGATAGTGCCGGCATCATCCTCGTCGGCGCCGAAAGTTGAAGTCGGCGAGTTGCAGATCGATCCTGACATCAAGCTGCGTCATATGATCTATCGGCCCGCGCAATCCAGGGGTACGGTACTGTTCCTGCACGGTTTCCCGGAGACGATGTATGCGTGGAAGCCGATCGCCGAATCCCTGTCGAGCGACTACGAGGTGCATGCTTTTGACTGGCCTGGCTACGGGCAGTCTTCGCGTCCAGCCGCTGATCGCTTCGGGTACGCGCCGAAGGATTATGCGCGTGTGCTGGCTGACTATATCCGCACGTCCGGCATCGACAGTTCGAAGCTCGTGATTTATGCGACCGATATCGGGGCCCTGCCTGCGCTGCTGGCGGCATTGGAGCAACCGGATATCGCAAGGGAGATCATCGTTGGCGACTTTGCCCCGTTCAACCGCCCACAGTACATGTACGAAAGCCTGCAGGGCTTGAAGTCAAAGCCTTCGTCCGACGTCGTGCGTGCCGCGATGAACAGGAACCGTGACGAAATCCTGGCAAACACATTCTTCCGCGGCATGTCGGCAGAGGAGCGCTACGCGTTGCCTCAGGAGTTCAGGGACGATATGGCGAAAGGCTGGGGCGGTGATGTCACTTCGGCAGATGCCTTCTTTCATTACTACTCTCACTTCACCCGCGACCAGGACTACTTCGAAGCCAATATGGCAACCCTGAAGATCCCCGTGAAGGTGGTGTGGGGTGAGCAGGATATCTATATCAGGAAGGAAATGGGCGTCGAGTACGCCGACCGTAGCGGTCTGAAGCTTTTGGTCCTCCCTGGACTCGGCCATTTTCCGCATCTGCAAGCGCCTGAACAGACGGTGAACGAAGTTCGGGCTGCGTTCAGCGCGGGCGGCAATCCTGTCAGTGACTAGCGCGAATGCGCGGGTGATGCACACGCGGTTTCTGATACCGCGATGGCCTCGTTTGCCGTGCTTTCGGTCGCGGAATCCGAAAAGATGATCCAGACCGCGTTCCGCGAAGTGTCCGACATGCCCGCTGACGTCCGGGCTTTTTCACGCTCGATCGGAAAGCGCGCTGCCCGCGCTTGAGCCTCTTCATAGACAACGAAAGATTGAAGCCACCGAAAGCGGCATATGCCAGGCCTTGAATCCCTCAGCGAAGGCATGGACGAGCGCATTGCGCGCGCAGTGGATGAGCCTGACACCGGGTTTGTTGCTGCTAGAAACGGCTTGCGCTTTGGCCCTGCGTTGGCGTGATCACCACGCCCGAGCGAGCGTGAAGGGTGAAGCCTCGCCGATTTCGCGCCCGCGCATCCCTGTCACCTCACCGACGGCGCAAATGTTCGTCCCGTTCGAATAGTTCCACGAGCCAGTCGATGAAGACGCGCACTTTCGCGCTCAGATAACGGTTGGGTGCGTAGATCACATGCACGGGGATAATTGGTTGCCGCCAATCCACGAGGAGCGGCACGAGTCTGCCTGCGACGATCGCGTCGCGCACCGAGTAGGTCGGCGCCTGGATGACGCCGAGACTGGCGAGCCCAGCCGCGAGATAGGCATTCGTATCGTTGACGACGAGCCGATGACTCAAGTCGAGTCCCTCTTTCCGGTCGTCATACAAAAATGGGAACGACGGCGGGTAGCCTGCGCTGGACGGAATCATGCCGATCGTCGGCAGATCGCGTAACTCGTCCGGTGATGTCGGAGCGCCGTGCGCGTCGAGCAGCGCGGGCGTCGCGCATGTAGTGAAACCGAAACTGCCGATCTGCCGGGCGACCATGAACTGCTCGTCGACCGTGCCGGCGCGGATTGCACAGTCGAAGCCTTCGGCGATCAGATCGGCGCGTTCATTGCCCACTTCGAGTTCGATTCCGATCTCGGGATAGGTGCGGTAAAAGTCGTCGAGAGCCGGGATCACCACGAGCGCGCCGATTGCAGTCGCGGCCTCGACACGCAGTCGGCCCGACGGTTTCATCCGCGCATGCGTGGTCGACGATTCGATATCCGCGAGTTCCGCAAGCAGGCGCACGACGCGCTCGTAGTAGATCGCGCCTTCCGGGGTGACCGTGACCGAGCGCGTCGTCCGGTGCAGCAGACGGACCTTCAGTTCTTCTTCCAGCTTCTGGATGAGCCGCGTCAGCGACGCATTCGGCATGTCGAGTGTTTCCGCTGCCTTCGTGAACGTGCCGGCTTCCACCACACGGACGAAGGCGTTCATCGCTGCGATGCGGTCCATGATCGGCGTCTCCGTTATATGGGGAAGACGCCATTAGACCGCAAATCGCGTGCCCCGCTGCTATTGACCGGTGAAGTCCATGACCGGCCTCGGACGTCCGGCCTTCAGCGCCTCGACGGCGGAACGGATGCCGCGCTGTGCGTCGTCGGATTCGAACAAGGGCATCGCGATGTCGAACATCGCTTCGTCAGCGGCCGCGACGCCGCCCACCGCCCACGCGCGCAGCAGCGCCTTGTGCGCGGCATAGGCGCGCGTGGGGCCGTGTGCGAGCTTGCGCGCGAAATCGGCTGCAGCCTTCAGCAGATTGGCGTCGGCAACGACGCGATTGACGATGCCAAAGCGTTCCATCGTCGCGGCCGGGACTTTCTCCGATGTCAGCGCCCACTCGGATGCACGCGATCGCCCCGCGCGCTCCGCGACCCGATAGATGCCGCCGAGCACGGTGACGATGCCGAGTGTCTGTTCGGGATGGCCGAACGTCGCGGATTCGGCCGCGAGGATCACGTCCGCGCGCAGCGCGAGTTCGAAGCCGCCGCCGAAGCACAGTCCTTGCACAGCGGCGACGACCGGCACCGGAAGACGCTCGAAGCGGTTAAACACGGACATGTAGTGGTCGAAGCGCGCACGCAGCTCGCGCGCGTTCGCATCGGGCCACGTCATGATGTCGCCGCCGAACGAGAAGTTTTCGCCTTCGCTGCGCACGAGCAGAGCGCGCGCGTCGCTGCGCTCGATCGTGGTGACTGCTGCGGCCAGCTCGTCGATCATCTGGTCGTCGATGCGATTTTGAGGAGGGCGATCGATGACGATCGTCGCGAGGCCTTCGTCGAAATTGACAGTCATGTGAGCCATGGAGAGATCCTTTGTCGTGAGGATGGACGTTAGGCGAGGTGTTGTTTGAACCACTCGACAGCGGCTTCGCTGGAAAGGCGGAACTGCGACAGATACGGGTCGAAGTGTCCTCCTTCGATCGTCACGAGCCGCTTGGGCTGCAGCGCGCGTTCGTAGGCTGCGAGTTCGAGGTCGGTCAACGTGATCGCGTCGCGCGTCGCGACCACCATCAACAGCGGGGTTGGCGAAACGCGCGCGATCCATTGGCCCGGCTCGTACATTCGTGCGGCACGCGTCGAGCGAGCCGTGACGTTGTTTTCCCAGGCCCCATCCGGCAGCGGCTGCAAATAGAATTCGAGCGCGTCTTTCGCTCGATACGACGCGGCAACCGCGGGATCGCTACTGACGACCGCCTGACGCCGCGGCGGCTCGCCGCGCAGTTGCGCGCGATCGTCATCGGCAAACGCTTCTTCGAGGGCAGCGACATTCTCCGGCGCAATGCGGCGCAGCCCCTGTTCGTAGCCGCTGATCGTCGGTACTTGCGCGACGACGCAGCGCAGGCGACGCTCGGTCGCGCCGAGCAAGATCGCGTGACCGCCCGCGTAGCTCGTGCCCCACAGGCCGATCCGCTTCGGATCGACGACGTCAAGAGTTTCGAGGAAGCTGATCGCGCGCCGCCAGTCCGCGATCTGACGCCACGGATCGATGTCGTGACGGGGCGTGCCTTCGCTCGCGCCGAAGCCGCGATGATCGTGCAGCAGCACGACGAAACCGGCTTCCGCGAAAGCCCGCGCGAACGGTTCGAGTCCGTGTTCCTTCACACCCGCGTAGCCATGTGCCATCGTGATCGCGGGGCGGCGTCCGTCGCCAGCGGGAACGAACAGCCAGCCGCGCAGCTTGACGCCGCCGTCCACTTCGAATTCAACGTCGGTACGTTTCACCATTTCAATCTCCGGGGAATGTGACTCTGCGCGCGGATTACGCGCTGCGATAAAAGAGACTCGCGTCGACCACGCCTTGCAAACGATGGCCGAGTTCGGCCGAGAATCTGAGCGCACCGCCGAGCGGACGATGATGGATCGCCACGTGCACGATCTTGCCTTGCGGATTCTTCGTCAGGACGGTAATGCCACGCATCTGTTCGCCGCCGAAGGCCTGCACTTCCCATTCGAGGTAATCGCGCAGCCCGCTGTGTGCTTCGTGCGTGAAAGTGAGCGCCTCATAGATCCGGCTCGCGGTGGTCATGACGGTCTTGACCTGATCGATGCCGACGGCTGGCTTCGCGAGCACGCTCGCTTCGAGCATCACATCGGGCGAAAACGTCTCGGCGAACGCATCGGCGGATTTCTGCCCGAACGCGCGGGTCCATCCTTGCGGTGACACCGGCACGTCCGGAGCGTTCAGCACCGCGACGTTGCGCTCGATGTTCGCGAGAAAAGATCCGACGGCATGCGCGATCGCGGCGGGTTGCTCGACGTGCGGCCAGTGGCCGGCGCGCTCGATCGATGCGACGTGCGGGGCCCTGAATCGTGGCGTTACGCCGACCGAGACCAATTCGGCCGTGGCGAAGGTGTCTCCATCGCCACGAATGATCAGCACCGGGCCGAGGTATCGCGAAGGGTTCGCACCCATGGGATGGCCCTCGTTCCAGAGGTCGGCGAAAGTGCCTGCTGCGTTTGCATCGACACGGTCGCCCAGTTGCCCAAGCCGCTCGAGTCGAGCGTCGTCCAGATTCACCGACACGTGGCGACGTAACTCGCGTTGCGCCGCCGGATCGCCGCCAAGCGCATGAAACCCGCGCATCGCTTCGGCCGGCAGACGGGTGCCGCGCAACGGCACCGGCGTCAGAAGCACGAGGCCTCGAACCTGCTCGTTTAGCCGTACCGCGACGAGCTCGGCGATCTGCGCTCCCATGCTATGACCGATCAGCACCACCGGCCGCGACAGCGCGCGGATCTGCGTCGTGATGTCCGCGGCGAAACGATCGAGACTGTATGGGCCGGGGTCGGCGGCGCGCGCCCCCATTCCCGGCAAATCGACGCACAGTGCGCCGGATGCGCGCTCGCCGAGATGCCGCGCGAGGTCGTCCCAGACTGCGGCGCCGTCGAGGAATCCGTGGATAAACACGAGCAAGGGCCGGCTCGGATGAGTGGGATTCATGGATGTTCCCTGTCAGGCTGGTGGAATTGAAAATCAGCGTGTCGCGCCGGATGCGGACCAGTTCGCCGCGTCGATCGGCGAGTAACCGTCCGCGAAGTCATCGAGCCGGCCGATGCGGCGGTCCTGGAGCCGCGCGAGCACCTGCGGGTCGAGCGGCGTCGTGAACGCGCTTTGCACGACCGTGTATTCGGCGGCAAGGCGACCGACGGCTTGCAGTGCGGCGGTGTCGATGCGGCCGCGATCGAGGTAAAGGTCGTCGCGGATCTGAAAGCGCAGCACTTCGCCGAACACAACGTGGTCGTGCTGGTCGCCGATCGGGATGATCCGATCGACCTTGCATTCGAGCGCGATGGGCGCGGCCTTCACGCGCGGCGGCCGGACCATCAGCGATGCCGCCTTTTCCAGGCCAACTGCTTCGAACTCGTCGACGTCGGACGGGAATTCGAAAGCGCTGCGGTGCATCGCATCCGCGAGTTCGAGATTGACGATGTTGACGACGAACTCGCCAGTGTCGCGAATGTTGACGAATGTGTCCTTCAGCGTGATGCCGTCCGAGCGCGGTTGCATCGAGATCGAGATCATCGGCGGCTTGCGGCCGACCGCGGTGAAGAACGATATTGGCGCGAGGTTCGCGACGCCGTCTTTCGAAAGCGTGCTGACCCACGCAATGGCGCGCGGCAGAATCGAGCCGATCAACAGCTTGTAGTTCGCGGCGGCGTCCTGGGTGGAGGGATCGACGATCATGATGGAGGTCCTTGCGAAGTGACGGGCAATCGGCGTTACGCAGGCCGGCGTGCGACGATCAGTTTTGCGGTCATGTCCTGCACGATCTGGCCGTGCTGATTGATCGTTTTCGATCGCAGCGCGACGGTTCCGCGATCGGTGCGTGAGCGCGAAGGGATCAGTTCCACCACTTCGCTTTCCACGTGCAGGATGTCGCCGGGGCGCGTCGGCGTCTTCCATTCGACTTCGCAGCCGGCTCCGAGTACGCCGTTGATCAGCTTCGGGCCCTCGCTGACGAGCAGACGCATCGTGATCGCCGCGGTATGCCAGCCACTCGCTGCGAGTCCGCCGAACATGGTGCCGCGGGCGGCTTCCTCGTCGAGATGGAATGGCTGCGGATCGAACTCCGCGGCGAACCGCTTGATAGCGGCCGCGCTGACTTCGTACGTGCCGGTGATGGAGGTGTCGCCGACCTTGAGGTCGTCGAAATAAAGCGCCTGCCGATTCATGAGCGTCTCCTCTTGAGCCAGGGATGCGGGAGACCGGCTGGTAGCGTTGGTATCCCGTGTGTCGTGCAGCTACTGTAGGGAAGGGCTCGGCGAGGAGTAAGAGGGTGCCGCTGAATGGATTATTTCAGGCGGATCAATAATCGAACGTGTTGCGGGCGGCCCGGGTGGCCGCGAGGTTAGCCGCTCGAGTGCATGTTCGCGCGCTGCATCCCGAGGTGCGTGAACATGCACGTTTCGAAGCTAGTAGCGAGCCACTTCGACTATCGCGTCCGCAAACGCCTGCGGTGCCTCCTGGGGCAAGTTGTGACCAATGCCGCCCCCGATAGTACGTTGCGCGTATCTGCCGACGAATTTCCCCGCATACGACGCGGGCTCCGGATGAGCGGCGCCGTTCGCATCGCCTTCCAGCGCGATCGTCGGCACGCTAATGACAGCTGCCGCTGCGAGGCGCTTCTCCAGCGCGTCGTATTGACGCTCGCCACTCGACAAACCCAAACGCCAACGGTAATTGTCGATCACGACAGCAACATGGTCCGGATTCTCGAACGCGGCCGCCGAGCGCGCGAACGTCGCATCGTCGAAGGACCATTTCGGCGACGCGAGTTGCCAGATCAGCTTCGCAAAGTCATTGCGGTTCGCTTCATAGCCCTGCCTGCCGCGCTCGGTGGCGAAATAGAACTGATACCACCACGAAAGCTCCGCCTTCGGCGGCAATGGCTTGCTCCCGACCCTCTGGCTGCCGATCAGATACCCGCTCACCGACACCAACGCCTGGCACCGTTGCGGCCACAGTGCGGCGACGATATTTGCCGTGCGCGCTCCCCAGTCGAAACCCCCGAGAATCGCTCGCCGGATCTTTAGCGCATCCATCAGCGCGATGACGTCGACGGCGAGTACCGATTGCTGACCATTGCGAATCGTCGCGGGTGAAAGAAAGCGCGTCGTGCCGTAACCGCGCAAATGTGGAACGATCACCCGATAGCCCGCCGATGCGATGCGCAGCGAAGTGTCGGCAAAGCTGTGGATGTCGTATGGCCAGCCATGAAGCAGGATCACCACGGGACCATCGGCGGGTCCCACTTCGGCGTAGCCAATGTTCAGCACGCCGGCGTCGATCTGCTTGATCGTCGCGAACGATGTGGGTCGCGGCGCACCGCTACTGTTTTTATCTCCTGCAAGCGACGGGGCATTTGCCCAGCCGTTCAATCCGAGGTTGAGCGCGCCGACGCCGATGGCGGCGCTCCCGAGAAGGCGTCGACGACGCCTGTTGATTTCATCCGACATCACGAAGCTCCTTCGAACGTTACGCGGTGCGACGCAGCGATCAGCGCAGCGACCTGAAGGCAGCGCGAATTTCTTCGGAGAAAAGTTGCGGCTGTTCCCATGCCGCGAAGTGGCCGCCCTTGTTCACTTCGTTGAAGTAGATGAGGTTGTGATAGCTGCGCTCGGTCCAGCTGCGGGGCGCCTGATAAATCTCGCCGGGAAACACGGTCACGGCGGCTGGGATCGAGATGTTCACACTATTGAAGTTGTTCGCGTTGTTGGTCCAGTAAAGCTGCGCCGCCGACGTGGAGGTATTGGTCAGCCAGTACAGCGTGATGTCGTCGAGCATCTCGTCTTTGCTCAACGACCGTTCCGGATCGCCGCCGCTGTAAGTCCAGTCCGCGAATTTGTCGTACATCCATGCGGCCTGTCCGACCGGGGAGTCCGCGAGCGCATAGCCGATCGTCTGTGGACGTGTGACCATCATCGCCGCATAGCCGCCGCCGCGCGTGTACAGATTGTTCAGCGACTGATAGGCGGCTTTCTCCTTGTCCGACAGTCCACGCGGCGGCGGATCGCCTGCCTTCAGCCGCTTTGCGATCCCGGGCGGCACGGTCGCCGGCATGTTGACGTGAATGCCGAGCAGGCCCGGCGGCTGTTGCGCGGCCATCTTGTCGGCGATCACCGAGCCCCAGTCGCCGCCCTGTGCGACGTAGTGCTGATAGCCGAGGCGCCGCATCAGTTCTTCCCATGCTCGCGCGATGTGATCTGGCGTCCAGTCCGCCGTCGACGGCTTACCCGAAAATCCGTATCCGGGCATCGATGGCAGAACCAGATCGAACGAATCTTCCGCACGTCCTCCGTACGCTACCGGGTCAGTCAACGGTCCGATCACCTTCAGCTCCTCGAACACGGAGCCGGGCCAGCCATGCGTCATGATCAGCGGTAACGCACCGGGATTTTTCGAGCGCACCCAGATGAAGTGAATATCGACGCCATCGATCGTCGTGACGTACTGCGGCAGCGCGTTCAGCTTCGCTTCGGCGTTGCGCCAGTCGTAATCGGTGCCCCAATACTGCACGAGCGCCTGCAGCTTCGCGAGCTGCGCGCCCTGCGACCGGTCCGTCACCGTCTCCGGTTGCGGCCAGCGTGTCTGCGCGATGCGTTTCTTCAGGTCGGCTAGTTGCGCGTCGGAAAAGTGCGCGGTGAACGGGCGGATGGCCGTGTCGTCCGCCGACGCAGTCGACGTCGCGGGCGTCTCGGCCGCAAGCGCGGTAGCCGGCGTATTGGCGATGGCGGGGACCGCGATCAGCGCGGTGACAAGTACGGATTTGAGGCCTTTCATGAGGAGTTCTCCTGACCTGCGATAGGGAAACGGTGACTAGAATGGGAACTGAAAGAGTCGGTCGACCGCTGGTGCGAAAGGATCGTTGAGTACCGCTTATTTGCGTTCAATCAAATCCGTGCATCCATAGCGCATTTATATGAGCGGCCGCCGATATCGCAAAGGACGTAGAAACTACGGTTTCAGGACACCATTCGAAGGAACCGCCGTGCCGTCAGTCGCGTTCGTTGTGTTCGATGGGTTTCACGCCATGTCGCTCGCCGCGCAGCCGGTGTTTTCGTTTGCCAATCAGAAATTCGGTGAATCGTTCTACGAAATCGTCACGCTGTCGGAACGTGGCGAGCCAGTCAGACCGATCGGTGGCCCCACGGTGATGACCGAACCCTTCGGAGAGCGAGCGTTCGACACGGTCCTGTTCACGGGCGGCGATCCCGGCGCGGCGCGGCCGTCCCCGGGGCTGCTCGCCTATGCGCGCCACAGCGCGCTGACGGCCCGGCGGGTCGCCGCGATTTGCACGGGTGCCTTCGTGCTGGCGGAAGCGGGTCTGCTCGACGGCAAGCGCGCCACCACGCACTGGGTCTATGCGTCCGCGCTGCGCACGCGTTTTCCGCGCATTCGCGTGGAGGAAGACCGGATTTTCGCGGTCGACGGTTCGGTCTGGACGTCGGCGGGCATGACAGCGGGGATCGATCTCGGGCTGGCGTTAGTTGAGGCCGACCTGGGCGTGGACGTTGCGAGATCGGTCGCGCAAACGCTCGTCGTCTCTCATCGGCGCGCCGGTGGTCAGTCCCAGCATTCAGCGTTGCTGGAGCTTGATGCGAAGTCCGACCGCATTCAGTCCGCGCTGACCTACGCGCGGAAGAATCTCGCGCAACCGCTGCTGGTGGAGCAACTGGCTGAAGTGGCGCGTCTCAGCCCGCGTCAGTTCAGCCGCGCGTTCCGGGCGGAGACGGGGCAATCGCCCGCCAAGGCCGTGGAGAGACTGCGTCTCGAAGCGGCGCGCCTCATGCTGGAACGAAGCCGCCATACGGTCGAACAGATCGCGCAACAGACGGGATTCGCCGACCCGCGCCGCATGCGCGATGCGTTCACTCGGGCGTTCGGCCAACCGCCACAGGCGATACGTCGCAACGCGCGCTCGGCCGCGCTAGGGTGAGGCGCACAGCGTCGCACCGTCTACGATCAGTAGGTCTGGTCGGCAATGACGCGCGCCACCGTCCGCAGCGATTGCTCGAGTGTCGTTAGGCCGACCGAGCCGAGCGCGAGCCGGATCGCGTGCGGCACATGCGCCGACGCGGCGAACGGGTGCGCTGTCGAAACGGCAATCTTCTCGCGCCTCAAAGCCATCGCGATTGCGTCCGCGCGCACTTCCTGAGCAAGCGGAAGCCACAGAAAGTACGACACCGGATGGCCGATCCGTTTCACCCCGGCTAGCAAACGCGCCGCGATCGCCTGGCGCATCGCGGCGTCGCGGCGTTTGTCGGCCGCGAGCATGTCGACCGTGCCGTCTTCGATCCAGCCGCATGCGATGGCGGTCAGGGTCGCCGGCGTGTTCCACGTGGTTGCCCGGATGGTTCGTTCGAGCTTCGGAATCGAGCTTGCCGGCGCATGCATGAAGCCGACGCGAAGCCCGGTCGCGACGCTCTTGGAAAGGCTGGAGACGTAGACGGTCAACTCCGGCGCGAGCGATGCCAGCGGCGGTGGCGCGTTTTCTACGAGGAATGCGTACGCGGCATCCTCGATGACCAGCAGTCCATGCCGCCGCGCAATTGCGACCAGTTCACGACGGCGCGTCGCGCTCATCACCCAGCCGAGCGGGTTGTGCAGCGTCGGCATCGTGTAGACGGCCCGTACCCGCCGCCTCTTGCAAAGTGCCGCCAAGGCATCGAGGTCCGGACCGTTTCCCGCGGCCGGGATCGCGACGAGCTCCAGCCGGTTGATCTCGGCGGCAAGCTTGAATCCCGGGTAGGTCAGCGCGTCCACGGCCACCACGTCGCCGGGTTCGAGCAACGCCAACGCGGTCGTCGACAGTCCGTGCTGCGCACCACTCACGAGCAGGATGGTATCGGGCGTCGCGCTCAGGCCCGCCTTGGCCAGATGACGCGCGACGCTCGCGCGTTCGTGCTCGCGGCCGCCGTGGGGCTGGTAGCGCAGCAGCGCCGCCAGATTGCCGGCGCCCGCAAGCTCGCGCAGCGCCGCCCTGAACGAAGCTACCTGATCGGCACTCGACGGGTAGTTGAAGCTCAGATCGACCGTGTCGGCGTCCCACGCGTGCAAGTCGATACCTTCGCCACGCGGCAGTGGCTCTTTCACGAACGTACCGCGCCGCGTTTCGCCGCTCACGAGGCCCATCGACTGAAGCTCGGCGTAGACGCGCGTGGCCGTCACCAGCGCGAGGGCTTCGCGCGCAGCGAGTTCGCGGTGCGTCGGCAGTCGCGTTCCGGGCGGCAAACGGCCCGCGCGGATATCGGCCGCGAAACGATCGACGAGATGTTTGTAGCGCAGCTCGGGCATGGCAATGTATCCATGACAATAATTTGATTGTATTGATATCCGGTCCTACGATGGAAGTACACCCCTACTCAGCGAGCAAGCCATGCATATCGCCATCCTGACCTTCGACGGCTTCAACGAACTCGACTCGCTGATTGCGCTGAATATTCTGAACCGGGTCAAAGCGCCCGGCTGGCGTGTCTCGATAGCGAGCCCCACATCGCATGTGCGATCGATGAACGGTGTCGTTCTTCAGGCGCAGGCGTCGCTGGAAGAGGCCAAAGACGCACAGGCGGTGCTGGTGGGCAGCGGCGTCCGAACGCGCGACGTGGTGGCGGATGCGGCGCTGATGTCACGGCTCGAGTTGGACCCGGGACGCCAACTGTTGGGCGCGCAATGCTCTGGCACGCTGATACTCGCGAAGCTCGGGCTGCTCGACGGCGTTCCGGCATGCACGGACTCGACCACGAAACCGCGGGTCGAGGAGGCCGGTGTCGCGGTGCTCGATCGTCCGTTCGTGGCGAACCGGAACGTCGCCACCGCGGGAGGATGCCTGTCGTCGCAATATCTCGCGGCATGGGTGATCGCGCGCCTCGTGAGCGTCGAGGCTGCTCGCAATGCGATTCACTATGTGGCGCCCGTGGGTGAGAAGGAGGTCTACGTCGAGCGCGCGATGACGAACATCGCGCCTTTTCTGTCCGATGCCGCTGACCGGCAGCGCCAAGCGTGAGATTCGCGACCCCAACGCTCGTCGACATCGAGTTTCACGAGGATGCAAACGTCAACGTGGTGAATGCCGTCGTATCCGGCAACGCCGACCTGGCGGTTTTCTATGCCACCGACGATGTCGACAGCGCGAAGCTCGACATCCTCGCGTATCGAAGCGACCGTCTGGTTGCCGTCGTGCCGCGCGGACACCCGCTTGGCGAGAGAGCGAGCGTGACGACGCGCGATCTGCTCGATGAAGACCTGGTCGGCATATCGCCAGCCACGTCGATGATGAAACAGTTGCGAAGTGCGGCGACGGCGCTCGGCGGCGAGTTGCGCATGAAATATTGTGTCAACACGATGGAAGCCGCGCGTGCCCTGATCAAGGCGGAACTCGGCGTGACCATTCAGCCGGAAAGCATGTTGTCCAGGGAGGATTTCGATAAAGTGGCCACGGTGCCGCTCGACGAGCCCTGGGCCGATCGGCAGATCTGTGTCGGCACCAAGCGCGGCGAAACATTGACGGCGGCCACCAGGGCGCTAGTCGCCCAGTTGACCGATCGCTAGCGCACAGGCGCCGCGTTGCATGATGAATCGATTCCCGCATCAAAACACAACCCACGGGCTCACGCACCATGGACCTGAACCTCATCGGCCTGTTCGTCGAGATCGTCGAATCTCGCAGTTTGAGCGGCGCCGCGCGCAAGCTCGGCATGACGCGCGCGAACATCAGCCAGCGGCTCAAGCTGCTGGAACGCGAGACGGGCGCGCAATTGCTGCGCCGCTCGACGCGCAGCTTCGAGCTCACGCAAGCCGGGCACATGCTGTACGACAGCGGCAAGCGCATGCTGGAAGACCTGCATGCGGCGCGCGCGTCGATCGACAGCCTCGGTCAAACCTTGAGCGGCCGCGTGCGCATCAGCGTGCCGACGGGCTTTGGCCGTATGTTCATCGGCTCGAAGCTGCTGGAGTTTGCGCGCGCGCACGAGAGCATCAAACTCGATGTCACGTTCAACAATCGTGTCGAAGACCTGATTGCCGCCGAAGTCGATGTCGCGTTGAGAATCACGCGCACGCCACCGCTCGATTGCGTGGCGCGCAATATCTGCCCGATCGACTGGCATCTGTACGCTTCGGCGGAGTATGTGCAGGCGCATGGTCCGATCGAATCTCCCGCTGATCTTCAACGGCAGACGTTCGTCGCGTCGCCGCATCCGGACCGGCGCGTGACGATGACGCTTACGCACCGGCAGAACGAAGCCGATTGGCACGACATCACGATCCAGCCCGCGCTGCAATCATCGGACTATCCGTTTCTCACCGAAGCGGTGGCGCAAGGCCTTGGTGTCGGGCTGCTGCCGGCGTACATCGAGTTCGCGCCCGCGAGCAGCGGCCTCCTGCGCATCCTGCCGCAATACCGCGTCGCGGGGCCGCAAAACACGCTCTATATCGTGACGCTGCCCAATCGCTATCCGTCGGCGGCAACACAGGCGCTGATCGACTATCTGCGCGCTGAAGTCGTGGCGCTCGCGAAAGCCTGGGATTGAAGCGGGCGCGCTGCGTCAAGTTTCAGTTAACAGTTCGTCAATTGCCAGTTGGATTGTCAATGCGGTAGCTGCCTTCCACAATCGCCCTACACCCATGACATGGAGACAAGGGCGATGCCAGAAGCTTCTACGGCTGCCGTAAGGCATGAACTGCGCGACGGCATTCTCGTCGTCAGCGTCGACAATCCGCCGGTCAACGCTCTCGGCGCGAATGTGCGGTCCGAACTGAGCACCGCCATCGAAGCCGCGCAATACAATCCCGATGTCAAAGCCATTCTGTTGATCGGCGCCGGCCGCAACTTCATCGGCGGCGCGGATATTCGCGAGTTCGGCAATCCGCCCGTGCCGCCGTCGCTCCCGGAAGTGTGCAACCGGATCGAAGCCAGCGCGAAGCTCGTCGTTGCCGCGATTCACGGTGCGGCGCTCGGCGGCGGACTGGAAGTCGCGCTGGCGGCGCATTATCGGATCGCCTTGTCCGACGCGAAGCTCGGCTTGCCTGAAGTAACGCTAGGCCTGTTGCCGGGCGCGGGAGGCACGCAACGCATGCCGCGTCTGCTCGGCGCCAGGGCCGCACTCGAATTGATGTTGAGCGGCCGTCACGTCGGCGCGAATGAAGCGCACGCGCTTGGTCTGATCGATCGTATCGGCGCAAGCGGCGACGTGTTGGCCGAAGGTCTCGCGTATGCTGGTTCATTGCTGACGGCACGTGCCCCGGTACGTCGCACCTGCGATGCACGAGGACTCGCGGATCGTGCGGCGAGCCGCGCGGCGATCGAAGCCGCACGCGTTGAAGTGTCGCAGCGGTCGCGGCAACTTTTCTCCCCACTGAAGATCGTCGATGCAGTGCAAGCCGCGCTCGAAATGTCCTTCGACGATGGCCTGCGCCACGAACGTCAACTGTTTCTGCAATGCCTCGACAGTCCGCAGCGCGCGGGCCTCGTCCATGCGTTCTTCGTCGAGCGCGCGGCACAGAAGGCGCCGGAAACGCGCAAGGCGAAGCCGCGCGCGATCTCGAGCGTCGGCGTGATCGGCGGCGGCACGATGGGCGCGGGCATCGCGGTGTCGCTGCTCGATGCGGGACTGTCCGTGACGATGATCGAACGTGACGATGCATCGCTGGCATATGGCCGCGCGAACGTCGAGAAGGTGTACAAAGCGCTGATCGCGAAAGGCCGCATGACACCTCAAGCCAAAGCGGCGCTTCTCGCGCGCTTCGATGGCAGCACTTCCTACGATGCCCTGGGCGCCGTCGATCTCGTCATCGAAGCGGTCTTCGAAGACATGGCCGTGAAAGAGGCCGTGTTCTCCGAACTCGATCGCGTATGCAAGCCGGGCGCCGTGCTCGCGACCAACACGTCGTATCTCGACATCGACGCGATCGCCGCGGGCATCTCGCGCCCCGCCGATGTGATCGGCCTTCACTTCTTCTCTCCGGCGAACCTGATGAAGTTGCTGGAAGTCGTGGTGCCCGCGCAGGTCAGCGCCGATGTGGTCGCCACGGCGTTCGAACTCGCGAAGAGGCTGCGCAAGGTGCCGGTGCGCGCAGGCGTATGCGATGGCTTCATCGGCAATCGCGTGCTGGCGATCTATCGCGCGGCCGCGGACCACATGATGGAAGACGGCGCGTCGCCGTATCAGATCGACCGCGCGGTGCGCGAATTCGGTTTTCCGATGGGACCGTTCCAGGTGTCGGATCTCGCGGGAGGCGACATCGGCTGGGCCACGCGCAAGCGCCGCGCCGCCACGCGCGATCCGAAGCTGCGCTACGTGCAGATCGCCGACCGCATCTGCGAGCGCGGCTGGTTCGGGCAGAAAGCCGGCCGCGGCTATTACCTGTATGCCGATGGCGCGCGCACCGGCCAACCCGATCCCGACGTCGAAGCGATCATCGACGCCGAACGCGAGCGCGCCAACATCACGCCGCGCACCTTCACCGATGACGAGATCATGCGTCGCTACATGGCGGCGATGATCAACGAAGGCGCGAACGTCGTGCATGAAGGCATCGCGTTGCGGCCGCTCGACGTGGACGTCACGTTTCTTCACGGCTACGGCTTTCCGCGTCATCGCGGCGGGCCGATGAAATATGCCGATAGCGTCGGCCTGTCCAATGTGCTTGCCGATATCCGCGAGTTCGCGAAAGAAGATCCGGTCTTCTGGCGGCCGTCGCCGCTCATCGTCGAGCTGGTCGAACGCGGCGCGACGCTCGCGAGCCTCAATCAATCCGCTTGAACCACGCTTGAACCAAGCTTGAACCCGACAGACAGGAGGTAGACCATGCGCGAAGCTGTGATCGTTTCCACTGCTCGCACGCCGCTCACCAAGGCACATCGCGGCGAATTCAACGTCACCCCCGGTCCGACGCTCGCGTCGTTCGCGGTGCGCGCCGCGGTCGACCGCTCGGGCGTCGATCCGGAGATCATCGAAGACGCGATTCTCGGCTGCGGTTACCCCGAAGGCACGACCGGCCGCAACGTGGCGCGCCAGTGCGTGATTCGCGCCGGCTTGCCGCTGTCGATCGCAGGCACGACCGTCAACCGCTTCTGCGCGTCCGGCCTGCAGGCGATCGCGATGGCGGCGGGGCGCATCGTCGTCGATGGCGCGCCCGCGATGATTGCCGGCGGCGTCGAAAGCATTTCCCACATCCAGACGCGTGAAGACGGCGTGAGCGGGCTCGATCCGTGGATCGTCGAGCACAAGCCGTCGCTCTACATGGCGATGATCGATACCGCCGACATCGTCGCGCGGCGCTACGGCATCAGCCGCGACGCGCAGGACCAGTTCTCGGTCGAAAGCCAGCGTCGCACAGCGGAAGCGCAACAGGCCGGCCGCTATGCCGACGAAATCATTGCCGTCACGACGACGATGTCCGTCACCGACAAGGAAACGCGCGCCGTCAGCTACCGTGAAGTGACGGTGTCCGCCGACAACTGCAATCGCCCCGGCACGACCTACGAAGCGCTCGCGAAGCTCGCGCCCGTCAAGGGTCCGGACCAGTTCATCACGGCGGGCAACGCATCGCAGAACGCCGATGGCGCGTCCGCCTGCGTGCTGATGGAAGCGAAGGCTGCCGAGCGCGCGAACCTGGCACCGCTCGGTGCGTTTCGCGGTCTTGCGCTCGCGGGCTGCGAGCCGGATGAAATGGGTATCGGGCCGGTTCTCGCGGTGCCGAAGCTGCTCGCGCGTCATGGCCTCACGGTCGACGACATCGGCCTGTGGGAGCTGAACGAAGCATTCGCGTCGCAGGCGGTGTACTGCCAGAAGCGGCTCGAGATCCCCTCTGAACGTCTGAACGTGAACGGCGGCGCGATATCGATCGGCCATCCGTTCGGGATGACGGGCTCGCGTCTCGTCGGGCACGTCCTCATCGAGGGACGGCGGCGCGGCGTGAAGTACGCCGTCGTCACGATGTGCATGGCCGGGGGCATGGGCGCCGCCGGGCTCTTCGAAATCTATTGAGAGTAGCGCAGTCATGGATCTGAATTTCACACCCGAAGAAGAGGCGTTTCGCGCGAGCGTCGTGCGCTTTCTCGACGAGAAGCTGCCCGCGCGGCTGTCCACCAAGGTTCGCAACGGGCTGCGCCTCACGCGCCGCGACATGGCTGAATGGCACGCGATCCTGAACGCTCAGGGCTGGCTGGCGAATCATTGGCCGAAGGAATACGGCGGCCCAGGCTGGAACACCGCGCAGAAGTTCATCTTCGAAAACGAATGCGCGCTCGCCGGTGCGCCGCGCATCGTGCCGTTCGGCGTGAACATGCTCGGGCCGGTGCTGATCAAATACGGCAGCGAGGCGCAGAAGCGCTACTGGCTGCCGCGCATTCTCGATGGCTCCGACTGGTGGTGCCAGGGTTATTCCGAGCCGGGCTCGGGTTCCGATCTCGCCTCGGTGAAGACGACGGCCGTGCGAGGCTTCGATGCTGAGGGCGCGCATTACATCGTCAATGGCCAGAAGACATGGACCTCGCTCGGGCAGCACGCGAACATGATCTTCTGCCTCGTGCGCACCGCCACCGACGTGCGCAAGCAGGAAGGCATCAGCTTTCTGCTCGTCGATATGAACGCCCCGGGCGTCGAAGTGCGGCCGATCATCACGCTCGACGGCGAGCATGAAATCAACGAAGTGTTCTTCACCGACGTACGTGTGCCGGTCGCCAATCTCGTCGGTGAGGAAAACAAGGGCTGGACCTACGCGAAGTATCTGCTGACCTACGAGCGCACCAACATCGCGGGGCTGGGATTTTCGATGGCAGCGCTAGCGCGCCTGCGCCACGTCGCGGCGAAGCTCACGAAAAACGGCCGCCCGCTCGCTGACGATCCGCTGTTCGCTGCGCGCATCGCGCGTGTCGAGATCGATCTGGACAACATGAAGACGACCAATCTGCGCGTGATCGCCGCGGTCGCGGGCGGCGGCGTGCCGGGCGCGGAAAGCTCGATGCTGAAGATTCGCGGCACCGAGATCCGGCAGGAGATTTCCTCGCTGATGCGCCGCGCGGTGGGCCCGTACGCGCAGCCGTTCATCGATGCGCTCGTCGACGGCTACGGCGAATCGCACGTCGGCCCGGAAGAAGCCGCGAGCGCCGCGACGCAGTACTTCAACAACCGCAAGCTGTCGATCTTCGGCGGCTCCAATGAAATCCAGAAGAACATCATCTCGAAGATGATCCTCGGACTGTGAGGCGAGAAGCGATGAATTTCCAGCACACCGAAGACCGCCGCATGCTGGCGGATACGCTAAACCGCTTCGTCGCCGAACGGTACGGCTTCCCGACGCGCGACACGCTCGCGCGCAGCGACACCGGTTTCAGCCTCGAAATGTGGCAACGCTTCGCCGAACTAGGCATCGTCGGCGCGCTATTCAACGAAGCCGATGGAGGTTTCGGCGGCGAAGGCTTCGATATCGCCGTCGTGTTCGAAAGCCTTGGGCGCGGTCTCGTCGTCGAACCTTTTCTCGGGGCGCTCGTGGTCGGACATGCGCTTATGCAAGCCGGCAAGAGTGCGCAGAAGGCGCTGGTCGCGAGCCTGGTCGAAGGAAGTGCAGTTGCGGCGCTCGCGCATGACGAACCGGCATCCCATTACGAGTTGGCGAATGTGACGACGCGCGCCGTGCGCAGCTCGAACGGCTGGGTGCTGACCGGTGCGAAGGCAGTCGTGCAGCAGGGCGAGCACGCCGACTACTTCCTCGTCTCGGCGCGCACGGGCGGCGCGCCCGACGCCGAAGCCGGCATTTCGCTTTTCCTTATCGAGCGTGACACGGCGGGCGTCGAGCTACGCGGCTATCCGAAGATCGACGGCGGACGCGCCGCTGAACTGCGCCTGAACGAAGTCTGCATTTCAGATCACGCGTTGCTCGGCGAACCCGACGCGGGCTTCGCGACGCTCGAACGCGCCATCGGCGCGGGGGTACTCGCGTTGTGCGCGGAAGCGCTCGGCGCGATGGATGTCGCGAAGGAGCACACGCTCGAATATTTGCGCACGCGCAAGCAGTTCGGCGTTGCGATTGGCAGCTTTCAGGCGCTGCAGCATCGCATGGCCGACATGCTGCTGGAAATCGAGCAGGCGCGCTCGGCGGTCATCAACGCGGCCGCCGCGTTCGGCACGCAACGTCTCGAGCGCGAGCGCGCACTGTCGGCAGCGAAACACACGATCGGGCGCATCGGCGCACGCGTGGCCGAAGAGTGCATCCAGATGCATGGCGGGATCGGCATGACATGGGAATTGCCGCTCGCGCACTACGCCAAGCGTCTCGTGATGATCGACCATCAGTTCGGTGACGAAGATCACCATCTCGAACGCTATATCGCCTTGAACAGGAGCTGACTTCATGAACGAATCGATTCTTTCGCGTCGCGAAGGCGCGGTGCTGGTGCTGTCGCTGAACAACCCGGCCGCGCGTAATGCGCTGACGACGGAAATGTACGAGGGGCTGCCGGTGGCGCTCGAACAGGCGCAGCGTGACGCCGATATCGGCGCGATCGTGCTGACCGGCGTCGGTAGCGCCTTCTGCGCAGGCGGCGATCTGAACCGGCTTGCGCAACGTCGTGCGATGACGCCGTCCGACAGGCGCGCGGGCATCGAAGTGCTGCACCACATGATTCGCGCGATCCGCGATTGCAGCAAGCCGGTGATCGCGGCGGTGGAGGGCGCGGCGGCGGGCGCGGGCCTGTCGATCGCGCTCGCGTGCGACCTGCTGGTCGCCGCACGCGATGCGTCGTTCTCGGTGGCGTACGTGAAAGTGGGCCTTTCGCCCGATGCGGGAGCGACCGCGTTTCTGTCCGGCTGCGTGTCGCGTCAGCTATTGACGGAAGTGTGCCTGACCGGAAAGCCCGTCAGCGGCGAACGCATGCATGCGCTCGGGGTCACGAATCGGCTTACCGAAAAGCAGGGCGCGCTCGCGGAGGCGATCGCTCTCGCGCAGACGCTCGCGGCCGGTCCCGAACGGGCGAGCGCGCGAATCAAGAGCCTGTGCCGTCGCGCAGGTGAGAACACGCTCGACGCACAACTCGATCTCGAAGCGCAATACATGACCGAATCGCTCGGTGACGATGAATCCGCCGAAGGCATCGCGGCGTTCTTCGGCAAGCGTCCCGCGGACTATGTCGGGTTGCGTCTCGGTACGGCCGTGCAGTCGAAATAGACGCAAAGACATCACTCTTCATAGCGGATATTCCATGCCAAACCAGATTTCATCACTGCCGCTCGCCGGCGTCCGAGTTCTCGATTTGTCCCGCGTGCTCGCGGGGCCGTGGTGCGCGATGGTGCTCGGCGATCTCGGCGCCGAAGTCATCAAGGTCGAGCATCCATTGCGAGGCGACGACACGCGCGACTGGGGCATGCGCGTCGGCACGACCGAGACGACCTATTTCAACAGCGTCAACCGCAACAAGCGCTCTGTGTGTCTCGATCTGCAAAGCGCCGAAGGGCAGCGCATCGCACGCGAGCTCGCGCAGCAATGCGACGTCGTGATCCAGAACTTCAAGTACGGCGGCGCGGAGAAGCTCGGTCTGGGCTACGCGCAGCTCGCGGAAGGCCGCGACGATCTCATCTATTGCTCGATCTCCGGCTATGACCGCCAGGGCCCCGAGGCGGCGCGCCCCGGATACGACATCGTGGTGCAGGGCGAGGCGGGCCTGATGGCGATGAACGGCAATGCCGATCAGCCGCCGCTGAAGTTCGGCGTCGCCGCCGTCGATCTGTTCACCGGCATGTACTCGGCGCAGGCGGTGCTCGCCGCGCTCTTCGAGCGCCAGCGGACCGGAAACGGACGCCACATCGAGATGGCGCTGTTCGATTGCGGTCTGACGATCACGTCGTACTGCGGCCTGGATTCGCTGATGCTCAAGGACGATCCGCCGCGCTACGGCAACGCGCATCCGTCGATCGTGCCGTATGGCGTGTTCGATGCCGCCGACGGTCCGCTCGTCATCGCGGTCGGCAACAACCGGCAGTACGAGCGTTTCTGTCACGAAGTGATCGGACGTCCCGATCTGATCGATGACGAGCGCTATCGCACGAACATCATGCGCGCGGTGAATCGCGAGACGCTGGTGCCCGAACTCACGCGCGCCATCGGCGTGCACAGGCGCGAGGTGCTGATCGAGCGTCTCGCGGGAGCGGGCATTCCGTGCGGCGAGGTGCTCGGCCTTCACGAAGCGCTCACGTCGAAACGCGCGGCGGACGCGGGGCTCGTGACGGCGTGCCCGCATCCCGAGGCCGGCAGCACGCATGTGCTCGCGCCGCCTTATCGCTTCGACGGTGCGCGGCTGCCCGTGCGACACGGGCCGCCGCAACTCGGCGAGGCTACGCACGACGTTTTGCAATCGCTGCTCGGTTTGTCCGCCGGGCAGATCTCGCAACTGAAAGCCGAGGAGGTCACCTCATGAGTCAGCCCGCTTTTTCCAACGCCGTCACCGAACTGTTCGGCACACGCTTGCCGATCGTCGCCGGTGGCCTGATGTGGCTCGCGGACGCGGACTTTGTCGCCGCCGCAGCGCGTGCCGGCATCATCGGCTTCATCACGGCGGCGAGTTTTCCGGAGCCGCAAGCGTTGCGCTCGGAAATCAGGCGCTGCCGCGACTTGTGCGAGGGCGGGCCGTTCGGCGTCAACGTGTCGATGCTGCCAAAGCTCGTTCCCGGCGAGAAGACGCGCGAAGTGTTCGAGTTGATCGTCGATGAAGGCGTGAAGTTCGTTGAAACCTCGGGGCGCAATCCCGAAGAATTCCTGCCGCTGCTGAAGGACGCTGGCGTAAAGGTGCTGCACAAGGTTCCGTCGGTACGTTTCGCGGTCAAGGCGGCGTCGGTCGGTGTCGATGCGGTCGCGATCGTCGGCGCCGAGTGTGGCGGGCATCCGGGGCTCGACATGGTCGGATCGTTCGTCAATGCGGCATGGGCCGAGAGTCACCTGGAGATTCCCTATCTGATCGGCGGCGGCATCGGGCGCGGCTCGCAGCTTGCCGCCGCGCTCGCGATGGGCGCTTCCGGCGTGGTCGTCGGCACGCGTTTCGTCGTGGCCGAGGAGATCTGGGCACACGACGACTACAAGCGGCGCCTCGTCGAAGCGGGGCCGACCGACACCGACCTGTGCATGACATCCCTGCGCAACACTGTACGCACGCTGCGCAACGAGACCACGGCTGCCGTGAAGGAAATCGAGGCGCGCAACGCGAACGTGACCATTCAGGACCTCATGCCAATGGTGTCGGGCAAGATCGGTCGCGATGCTTACGTCACCGGTGACTGGAAAAAGGGGCTGCTGTCCGCGGGACAGTCGCTAGCTTTCGTCGATCGCATCGAACCGCTTGCCGAGATCGTGCAGCGTTTCGAGCGCGACATGCGGCAGGCGATGGGGCGTGTGGCGCTCAGCTGAACAATGCAAGGAGTGTGGAGTGAAGATACTTGTGCCGGTAAAGAGAGTCATCGACTTCAACGTGAAGGTCCGGGTGAAGTCGGACAACACGGGCGTCGATACCGCGAACGTGAAGATGTCGATGAACCCCTTCGATGAGATCGCCGTTGAAGAGGCGGTGCGATTGAAGGAAGCGGGTGTGGCGACCGAAGTCATCGCTTTGTCGTGCGGCCCAACGCCGTGCCAGGAGACGTTGCGCACGGCGCTAGCCATGGGCGCGGATCGAGCGGTGCTGGTGGAGACACCGGACGAACTGCAACCTCTGGCGGTGGCCAAACTTCTCAAGGCGATCGTGGACCAGGAGAAGCCCGGGCTCGTCATTCTCGGCAAGCAGGCCATCGACGATGACGCCAATCAAACAGGCCAGACGCTTGCTGCACTGGCAGGTCTGCCGCAGGCGACGTTCGCGTCGAAAGTCGTGATAGCCGACGGCAAGGCGACAGTCTCGCGTGAAGTCGACGGCGGTGCCGAGACGCTTGCGTTGCAACTGCCTGCAGTGATCACGACCGATCTGCGTCTGAACGAGCCGCGCTACGTGTCGCTGCCCAACATCATGAAGGCGAAGAAGAAGCCGCTCGCCACGCTGACGCCGTCCGAGCTGGGTGTCGACGTCGCGCCACGTCTGAAGACCTTGAAAGTCTCCGAGCCGCCGAAGCGCTCAGCCGGTATCACGGTGCCGGACGTGAAGACGCTGGTCGGCAAGCTCAGAAGCGAAGCCAAAGTACTGTAAAGGGAGACGCGAAAAATGACGATTCTGGTGATTGCAGAGCACGACGCCCCGAAGGAAGCCCCCTTGGGGGGCAACGCGTCGCTCAAGTCAGCCACGCTGAACACGGTTGCCGCTGCCACGAAGATCGGCGGCGACATCCATGTGCTGGTCGCGGGTTCGCACGTGCAGGGCGCGGCGGACGCAGCGGCGAAGATCGCGGGCGTGTCGAAGGTATTGGTGGCAGATGCGCCTCAGCTCGCCGATGGCCTCGCGGAAAACGTCGAAGCAACGGTGCTGACGCTTGTGCAAGATGCGGCGAAGCACTACACGCACATACTCGCGCCGGCCACTGCCTACGGCAAGAATGTCGCGCCGCGTATCGCCGCGAGGCTCGACGTCGCACAGATCAGCGATATCACCGCCGTCGCCAGCGCCGATACGTTCGAGCGCCCGATCTACGCGGGCAACGCCATCGCGACGGTTCAATCTCAAGATCCGATCAAGGTCATCACTGTGCGCGCGACGGGCTTCGACGCAGTGGCAGCCGAGGGCGGTAGCGCAACGGTCGAGATGATCGAAGCAGCAGCCGATGCAGGCATCTCGCAGTTCGTGAGCCGCGAAGTGACGAAACTGGATCGCCCGGAGCTGACGAGCGCGAACATCATCGTGTCGGGCGGCCGGGGGCTCGGCAACGGCCAGAACTACACGCGGACGCTCGAGCCGCTTGCCGACAAGCTCGGCGCGGCGCTGGGCGCATCGCGCGCGGCCGTCGATGCCGGTTACGTGCCGAATGACTATCAGGTCGGGCAGACGGGCAAGATCGTCGCGCCGCAACTGTATGTCGCGGTCGGCATTTCTGGCGCGATCCAGCACCTGGCGGGCATGAAGGACTCGAAAGTCATCGTCGCGATCAACAAGGACCCGGAGGCGCCGATCTTCAGCGTCGCCGATTACGGCCTCGTCGGCGATCTGTTCGCAGTCGTTCCGGAGTTGACGAAAGAGCTGGGCTGAGCAGCCAACGTCAAACGACGTCATTCAAAGACATGAAGGAGACAGTCCCATGCAGCAAGTTCACATCGATCGAACGACGGCGAACCCCGCGTATCGTCGGCTCGTCGCGCAGCGGCGGCGCTTCAGCTTCACGCTGACGGCGTTGATGATCGTCACGTACTACGGCTTCATCCTGTTCGTCGCGCTCGCGCCCCATCTGCTCGCGCGTCCGCTCTATGCGGGCGCCACGACGAGCGTTGGGATCGTCGCGGGCGTCGGCATCATCGTGATTGCGGTCGCGATGACCGGCTGCTACGTGCTGCGCGCAAACCGCAGGTTCGATCCGTCCGTGAACGCGCTGCTCGCCGACTTCCGGCAAGGAGACTGAGCGATGAAAACCGTTCGCGTCATCCTCGCCGGGAGCCTTGCATCGCTGTCCGCGCTCGCTCGCGCGTCTTCCATCGAAGTTTCGGCGCGGGACCATGTCGACCTGAACCCCGTCGCGATCGCCACCTTTCTGCTGTTCGTGCTCGTCACGCTCGGCATCACGCGCTGGGCAGCGCGCAGAACGCGCACCACGAAGGACTTCTACAGCGCTGGCGGCGGCCTCAGCGGCTTCCAGAACGGACTTGCGATTGCGGGCGACTACATGTCCGCGGCCTCGTTCCTCGGTCTCTCCGGCATGGTCTTCATGTTCGGCTTCGACGGCCTGATCTATTCGATTGGCTTTCTCGTCGGCTGGCCATTCGTCATGTTCCTGCTCGCCGAGCCCTTGCGAAACCTCGGTAAGTTCACGTTCGTCGACGTGGTCGCCTATCGTTTCGAGCAAGCGCCGATTCGTCTGCTGACCGCCACCACATCGCTCGTCGTCGTGATCTTCTATCTCGTCGTGCAGATGGTCGGCGCGGGAAAGCTCATCCAGTTGCTGTTCGGCTTGCCGTACTGGATGGCCGAAGTGATCGTCGGCGCGCTGATGGTCATTTACGTGTTCTTCGGGGGCATGACGGCGACGACGTGGGTGCAGATCATCAAGGCCGTGCTGCTGTTGTGCGGCGCGACGTTCATGGCGATCTCCGCGCTCGCGCAATTCGGCTTCAGTCCCGATCAGATGTTCCGGCGCGCCGTCGACGTTCATCCCGCGGCGCTCAGCATCATGGCGCCCGGCAAACTGCTGAAGGACCCGTTCAATGCGCTTTCCCTCGGCATCGCGCTGATGTTCGGCACGGCCGGTTTCCCGCATATCCTGATGCGCTTTTTCACCGTTCCCGACGCGAAAGAGGCGCGCAAGTCCGTATTCGTCGCGACCGGGTTCATCGGGTACTTCTATCTGCTGACATTCGTGATCGGCTTCTCGGCGATTGCCTTGCTCGCCCAACATCCGGAGTTCTTCAAGACCGCTGTCGATGGCCATTTCGATCTCACGCGCGATCTGCTCGGCGGCTCGAACATGGTCGCGGTGAATCTGGCCCGTGCATTGGGCGGCAATCTGTTCTACGGCTTCATTGCCGCCGTGACGTTCGCGACGATTCTCGCGGTCGTCGCCGGGCTCACGCTTTCAGGTGCGACTACGGTTTCGCACGATCTCTACGCGTGCTGGCTCGCGCGCGGCAACGGCGATGAAGCGCGCGAAATGCGCATATCCCGAGCAGCGACGTTGATGCTGAGCGTCGTCGCGATCTTCTTCGGCGTTCTGTTCGAGCATGTGAACGTGGCGTTTCTCGTCGGCCTGGTTGCGGCGGTCGCGGCCAGCGCGAATTTTCCGGTGCTGGTCTCGTCGATTTTCTGGCGCGGCATGACGACTCGCGGCGCTGTCGTGGGGGGCGGCCTCGGACTTGTGTCGGCGGTATTGCTGACGCTGTTCTCCAAGTCGGTATGGGTCGACGTGCTGCATCAGGCGCATGCGCTCGTATCGCTCGACAACCCTGCGTTGATTTCGGTGCCGCTGGCTTTCGCGGGCATCTGGACCTTCTCGATGCTGGATCGCGGCGTCGGCGCCCAGCGGGAGCGCGAAGCCTTTGCCATGCAGGAGTTTTATGGCCAAACGGGTCTCTTACCCATCAAGCCGGTCGATCATTGATTGCGAATCGGTGCTCGTGAATCGACAGAACACGACGACGTTCTCATCGGCGGCGGAGCCGGCGGCCTCGCCCCGAAATGCAACTACAGACACTCCACTTGCCTCCGAAGGAGGCATGCCCGTGCAGCACTTCATTCAAAGGAATTGCGATGAATACCCGCGAAGTTGTCATTGCCCACGCCGTTCGTACGCCGATTGGCGCATTCGGCGGATCGTTGAAGGACGTCCCCGCGACCGCGCTCGGCGCGCTGGCCGTGAGGGAAACGTTGCGGCGCGCCGCGCTCGATCCGAAAGCGCTGTCGTCCGTCGTGATGGGCAATGTCGTCCAGGCCGGCAACAGGATGAATCCGGCGCGGCAGGCCGCCATCGGCGGGGGCGTGCCCGTATCGGTGCCGGCGCTTACCATCAACCGCGTCTGCGGCTCGGGCGCGCAGGCGATCGTCTCGGCGGCTCAGGAAATCGCGCTTGGCTACGGTGACGTGGCGGTCGCAGGCGGCATGGAAAGCATGGAGCGCGCGCCCTATCTACTGGACACCGCCCGGTGGGGCACTCGCATGGGTAATGCTCAGGTGCACGACAGCATGCTGCGCGACGGTCTCGTGGATGCGTTCTCGGGTGAGCACTCGGGCTGGCACACGGAAGATCTCGTGACGAAGACCGACCTGACGCGGCGCGCCCAGGATGAGTGGGCGGCGCGTTCACAGCAGCGTTTCGCGGCTGCTCAGGAACGCGGCGCATTCGATGCCGAACTCGTCGTCGTGGAAATAGAAGGGCGCAAGGGCAGCGTTCAGTTCACGCGCGACGAGCAGCCGCGTCCGGAGACGACCGTGGAAACGCTGGCGAAGCTGAGTCCCGCGTTCCGTCCCGACGGCACGATTACCGCGGGCAATGCTCCCGGCCTGAACAGCGGTGCGGCGGCGATGATCGTGGCCGAGCGTGGTTATGCCGACGTGACGGGCATCGAAGCGAGTGCGCGTCTCGCCGCTTTTGGTATTGCCGCAGTCGAGCCCGGTATGTTCGGCCTCGGTCCCGTGCCGGCGGTGCATATCGCATTGGAACGAGCGGGCTGGAAGCTCAGCGACGTCGAACGCGTCGAGATCAACGAGGCATTCGCTGCTGTGCCGCTCGCGGTTGCCAAGCAGCTTGGACTCCCGCAGGACATCGTCAATGTCGAAGGCGGCGCGATTGCGCACGGTCATCCGATCGGCGCAACCGGCGCGGTCCTGACTACGCGTCTCGTCCATTCGATGCGCCGCGATGGCTTGAAGCGCGGCATCGTCACGCTGTGCATCGGTGGCGGTCAGGGTATCGCGCTCGCGCTGGAGATGCTGTAACTGCGGGCTGAGGTTGCGCGGAAGCGGCGAGTCACATATCTCGTGCGACACGGGCAATCCACGTTGCCGCTACGCGCGCCTGAGCAATCCGGCGATCTGCTGGGGCGACCACGACGGTTGCAGGTTGTCTGCCGCGATGCGTGCCAACATCCGGTGTTCGACCTGCTACAGACTTTGAAGCCACGAACCGCTTCGGTCCCGGGAAATAGGCGTCGGAGTCGCCGTCGGCTGCAAGCCGGGGTCGCAATCATTCGACGGTTAGGCCGGCCTACCGCGTCGGGGACGAGCGCGTGCCGTGCTTCGAAATCTCCATGCACGACTTCAGATCGAAACCTCCAAAAACGCGCGTGCCATGCTCGACCAGGCCGGCACGCGCACGCACTAGCGCATTGATGTCCGCCGAGTACCTGGCCATGAAGGCTGGCGTGGGACAATCGGCGTCGTCTACCACTCGTCTGGAGAGCGAACGCCATGGATTCGTCATACATTAATCTGACAGCCCCCGTCGTCGCCAGCCAGTCAACACTGTGGTTCTCTGCATACGGCTTCGGCTGGGGATACCGCGCCTTCGAACTCAGGCCAGAGGTTGTTTGCGAATACCTCGGAGCGGCTGACGACAGCCAGAAGCAGTTGCTGCTCGCGTTTCAGTTGGCAAGGCCAAGGCTTGCGGGAGTGGCGGCACGCAAAATGCCTCCATCTAACGGAGAGCGTACCGAGATTACTGGCCAGGATCTTTGAAGTGCGCCGCAGCAGTGCACATATCCGGCGGGTTGGTCTAAGCGACGGCCGTTCGCCCTTTTAGCTGACCGGACACACAGAAGTCGCATGCGCTCACGTCAACGCCGTTGACCGACGCCGTCGCGAGGGCGCTCCGATCGCGCACCCCCCAGCCTTGCGATTCGCTTGAGCGCATGCAGGCCTCTGACGAACACTCGCGATTCAGCCGTCACGTTCGCGTTTGTGGGCGTACCATCACTGCAGAACGCATGAAGGTTGCACACGCGGGGCCGACCGGTTCGACGAAACCGGGCGGCGCGCGGCAGATCTGCCGCTTCTCAGCGGCGAGGAGCGCTTCATGGCCACTGGTATCGAGCTTCACGATCAGCGACGGCAACTGCTGCCATTTCGCCAGTCGATATTGGCGATGCTCGGAGTCGCGTCGGTTTCGATGCTGATCGCGCTCGACCAGACCATCGTTGGCACCGCGATGCCGCGCATCGTCGCCGAGCTCAAGGGTTTCGAACTCTATGCGTGGGTCGCGACGGCCTACATGCTTACGTCGGTCATCACAATTCCGATCTTCGGGCGCCTGGGCGATCTGTTCGGTCGCAAGCCCTTCATGCTGTCTGCCATCCTTGTCTTCACCGTCGCATCGGTGCTCTGCGGGATCGCGACCAACATGCTGTTTCTCGTGCTCGCCCGCGGTCTTCAGGGCATCGGTGGCGGCATCATGTTGGGGACGGTGTTCGCGACCGTCGCCGACCTGTTCCCCGATCCGAGGCTGCGCCTGCGTTGGCTGGTGTTCGTGACCTCGGCGTTTGGCCTTGCGAACATGGTCGGGCCAATGCTCGGGGGCATGCTGACCCAGCACGGAAGCTGGCGGCTCGTGTTTTTCGTCAACGTACCGGTCGGTGTGGTGGCGCTCTTCCTGGTGCGTGCTTTCCTTCCGCACTTGCGCCATGTCCGCGACGGTGCGCGGCTGCGCCTCGACTGGCTCGGCGCATTCGTCGTCGCCGTGACGTTCGGCGCGCTGCAACTGGCGATCGAGCTCGTGCCAAGGCAAGGATGGACTGCGTCTACGATCATACTGGCCGTGATCGTGCTGGCTTGTTCGCTGACGCTTTTTTTCTGGGAAAAGCGCATGGGCTATCCGATCATCCCCGTGGACATGCTGCTCGACCGCAAGCTCGGTGCGCTTTTTGCAATGTCAATGCTCGGCGGGTTCGCGCTGTTCTCTCTCGTTTTCTACGTGCCGCTGCTATTTCAGGGCGGCTATGCGATGTCTCCGCGTGCCTCGGGCATGCTGATCACGCCGCTCCTGCTCGGCACGACGGTCGGCAGCTTCATCAATAACCGCGTGGTCACGCGCATCCGGCGCGCCAACGCGATCCTCTACGTCGGCTTCGCGTTGTCCGCTTTTGCGAGCCTCGCGGTGGTCGTGCTGCGAGGCCACGAGCCGTACCTCGTGTGGATGGCGTGCATGGGCGCGAGCGGCCTGGGGTTGGGCCTAGTAGGCACGAGCCTCACGGTCTGCTCGCAGCAGATCGTCTCGCGAGACCATCTCGGCGCCGCCACGGCATTGCTGCAGTCGCTGCGCACATTCGGCGGCATGCTTGGCACGGTGATGACAGGCGCGCTGCTTGGGCACCTTTATACGATGGGCGTGAATCGCTCGCTGGATTCGTACCAGGCGGCGCAGTGGTTCAAGTCGTTTGCAAGTCCCGAACTGCTCGTGGACCGCGCCGAGCAGGCCGCGCTGATCAATCGCCTCGTCAGCGCCGGCCACGCGGGCGATGCGATGATGAACTCGGCGCGCAGCGCGCTCGTGGATTCGATCCACACTGGCCTCATCGTGGCAGCCGTGGCTGCGATGGTCGGCCTGTGTCTCGCGTGGTTCGTGCCGCCGGTGCGGGTCGGCTATCTCGAGGCGCAGCCACAAAATGGATGACGATGGATTACCGTGGTGTCGGCTGCTACCTGCGAGGTCGTACGATGGTTAGCGACATTCCGCGGGGGCTCGGGCGCACTCGTCGGTGCCGGAACAGGCGGGCTTACTTCGGCGCTCGCGTCGTGGCTGACCCAACGCACACAGGCTGGCGCGGAGTGGCGCGTGCATGAGCGCGCTCGGCTGCAGGACCTCTACACGGATTTCATCGAAGAAGCGACGAAGTGCTATGTCGACGCCCTGCGACACAACGAGCCGGACCTCTCAGGGCTAGGCAACCACCAGAACAGTATTCTGCGGCGGCGCTCGCATTTGACAGCAACGACGGCTACGCTTTGGCGCGCTTGCGCGCTGTGCGGGTCACCACAGGCTTTTCAGAGAGCATGCACTGCTGAATCACGCGCTGGAGATGATCCGGGCCGATCGTGATCGCGCTTAGCAACGTCATCAAGACGAAATCGATCAACTTAGGTATTGCGACCTTGGTGTCCGCCCTCGGTGCGCGGTTCGCCAGGATCAGCGTGGCGAGACCATGTTCCATGCTCCACGCGGCATGAGTCACTAGCTTTAGATCGGCATGGGCCCAGCCACTCTCGATAGCTAGTGCTTCAATCGTCTCGGAAAACAACCCAAAAGACCTGTTACTTTCCTCGGTGAGTTCTGGATACGCCTGATGCGCCACGATGCGAGGTCCGATCATCAGACCGAACAGTCCATTGTGGCGCTGCGCGAACTCAACATACACCCGCATCATCCGGTACGCTTTGGCAAGTGCGGTGTCGTCGCTGTCACGGATCGCAACGCGCAACGCAGCGAGGTCGCGATATCCACTCGCCGCGATCGTGGCCAGAAGTTCGTCGATACCGGCAAAATGTCGCGAGGGCGCGGCTTCTGATACACCCACCATTCGCGCGAGGTAGCGAAGACTCAAATCTTGTGCAGACACATCCTTGAGCGCGTTGCGCCCCGCTTCGATGAGCGCATTGCGCAGATTGCCATGGTGGTAATCCGCGTTCTTTGTGATAGATGACTTAGGACTCACGTGGCCTTCGTTGGTGGAGCAAAACAAGGAATCGATTATAAATTCTGCGCAAAGAGGCAAGCAATATCGCGGATGAGGCGCTAAACAAGCGAGCGTCACTACGCGCATTCTGGGGGCTTGGTGGCGTGGCTGGATGTCAGGCTCCAACGCATCCCCATCTGCTGCGAGCGTACAGCGCCGACTGCCGCCTTTCAACGCGCAACGCGGGCGCTTGCCATGACTACCCGGCGCCCTGTAGGCGTCGACTGTTCAAGTTGAGCATCGAACCGCTACGTCGTCAACGGGCGATCGGCTCCTGATAATGTGTTGCACGCCAAAAAGAAGAACCGCTACGCCGATTGCCTGAACACACGCAATCATTATGAACCCGCTCGCGTAAGTTCCAGTCGCGTCGCGGACATATCCGATAAGAAAGGGTGTAACGAAGCCTGCGACGTTGGCGACGGAACTGATCAACGGCACGCCGACCACTAACGACTTACCGCTGAGGAGGCCGACAGTCATTTGCCAGAAGAGCGTTATACCCGCTCCCGTTCCCGCGAAGCCCAGAGCAAGGAGGAAGAACGTCGCGATGGTGCTACTGTGCCATACGAAGACGAGCGCCGAAAGGCTCACCGCAGTAAAAAACGACGCCAGCGCACAGAAGAGCCGCCGACGCTGCGCACTGCCCCCGATGCTACAGATAAGCACATTGCCCAATGCCCCTAAAATGCAGGCACCCGCGACTGCACGGCCGATCTCTTTGTATCCGCCGAATCCCGCCTCGCGAAGTATCGTCGGGGAGTAGAAAAACAGTGCGGCCGTCGCGGCGAGGAGGGAGAAGTAGGCCGCGCTCAGGATCCAGACGGCGGGGTTGAGGAAAAGAGGCCGGTCCTCGTCGTGCGCATCGTTCATCGTTTCGGCGCTATTTCGGAGATCGTCCTCGACGAGCGTACGCTGGCGCGCCGAAAGCCACTTGGCGCCGCGAGGCAGATCCGGAAGTATCATGAACGCAACGCACGCCAACACGACCGTAGGGATGGCCTGAGCGAAGAACATCCATCGCCAGCCTTGAAAGCCGGCCAGTCCGTTCATGTGCTCTAGCACGAAGCCCCCCGTTAGGCCAACCGTGACCGTCGAGAAGAGCGACCCTGAATGGAAGATGCTGAAGTTGCGCGTGCGCCTTGTTCCCGGGAACCACGCATTGAAGTACAACACGACGCCGGGATAGAATCCGGCCTCGAACACGCCGAGCAGGAACCGCAATGCGTAGAACGTCGGTGCGCTATTGACGAACGTCATCGCGACACTTGTCAGGCCCCACGCGCCGGCGATACCAGCAAGCACGGCGCGTGCACCGAGCTTTTTTTGTAGCATCGTGGTAGGGACGCCGAACAGCACGTAGCCGACGAAGAAGAGGCCGGCGCCCAGTCCATAGATCGTCTCGCTGAATCGCAGATCCACGACCATTTGCAACTTCGCGAAAGCAACGTTCGAACGGCCGACCCACGCCAGCATCCATAAGCCAAACAGTATCGGCAGGATCCTCCACTGCGCCGAAGCGTAGGCCTTCCGAAGCAGGGCGTTGTCATCTATCGATGACGTCTCCACACGGGCTTGTTTCACCACTTCCATCCAGTCCTCCGACGAGTTGTGTTGATACCAGTAATGCGAGGCGTACTGCGGCGATCAAAGATCGTCCGTCACTTTCTGCAACTCACCCGGTTCCAGCACAACGGAAGCGTCGATCCTATTCGTCGATGGCGGCGGCCCACCGACCAGAATGCCGCTCTCAATTGCATTGCGGATTTCGGCATCCGCGAGGCCCGCTTCGCGGAAAACCTGCTCGTTGTGCTCGCCGCGAAATGCGGGCGCGCTGCGCATTCCAAGCTCGTCATCTGAAAAGTGCCATGGATAGCCGTGTATCAGATATGAGCCGCCCCGGCGATCCGAAATCTCGTGCACCGCACTCCATTGCTTCGCCCAATCGGTCTCGGCCAACTCCTTCAGCGTACGAATCTGGCCAATCGCGATCTTGGCCTCGTCGAGTTGCGCATCGAGCGTCTTCAGATCGCGGAATGACCGCATCCAGGTCTGGATCACTGCGTGCAATGCCTTGTAGTTCCGCAGGCGGTGCTCAGCGGTGCAGAAACGCGGATCGTGCGCCAGGTCCATACGACGCATCGCCTTCAGGTAATTCGGAAACGTGTTGCTGCCGACGATGCTTTGCGCCGCCACAAACTCTTCGCCACCCGGGCCGATGAAATGAGGGCCGTCGGCGGCACCGAGGATGCCCGGCTCCGCGCCCGTATCGACACCCGCGAGATCGAGGTGAGCGCGCTCGTTGATCGACAGCATCACGGCCGCCATCGCGACGTCGATGTATTGGCCGCGTCCGGTGACTTCACGCTTGCGCACTGCCGCGAGCACGGCGATGGTCGCTTGCAGGCCCGCATAGACATCCGCGTGCGACAGGGGATCGGTCCATTTACGGCCGTCGCCGGCGTTATCGAAATGTCGCAGTGTGTTGTGCGTGAATCCCGTTTCGGCTTGCACCGTCGGCGCATAGGCCATGCGCGACGCCCATGGACCGTGTTGGCCGTAGCCCGTGATCGAAACGTAGACCAGCTTGGGATTGCGCTGCGCGAGTGTCGCGTAGTCGAGTCCGAAACCCTTGAGCGTGCCAGCCCGAAAATTCTCGACGACGATGTCGGCGTCGTCACACAGGCGTAGCACGAAATCACGTGCGCCCGGTGCGTTCAGATCGATGCTGATGTTGCGTTTGCCGCTATTTTGCTGAGCGTAGTAGCCGGACATGCCGTCGCGATTCGGAAACGCGGCGCGCGACACGTCGGGTCGCGGTGGCTCGATCTTGATCACATCGGCACCAAGATCGGCTAGCGTCCGCGCGCACAGCGGGCCGGCCAGCACGCGGGAAAAATCGACGACCTTGAGTCCTTCGAGCGGTCCGGTCATGTCAATTCCCTTCGAAAATAGCGGAGCCAGGACCAGTCTGATCGAAGGCCTCCAGTCCGCGTTTAAGATCCTGCGACGCCCAGATCGGCTTTTGCAACTCGAACATCGCTTCGTCGGCGGCGGCAACGCCCTCATTGACCGCAACACGCACGAGTTGCTTGGTGGCGGCATGCGCGACGGTCGGGCCGGCGGCCAGTTCCTGCGCAATCGACAGCGCCACTTCATCGAGCTTGTCGTCGGGCACAACGAGATTGATCAGGCCCCAGCGTTCGAGCGTGACCGCGTCATACCGGCGACCGAGCAACGCGAGTTCTTTCGCGCGAGCCGGACCGGCTCGCATCACCTGACGCTGGATGCCGCCGAGCAGCGGGTGCAAACCGAGTGCGACCTCAACCGAGCCGATCTTGGCCGATTCGGCGACGACGCTGAAGTCACAGGCGAGCGCCACTTCGAATCCACCGCCTAGGCATGTTCCGTTCACCGCCACAACAATCGGGATCGGTAGTGTCTCGAAGCCACGCAGCACCTCGAGCGGATCCATCAGCGCTTTGCCTTGCGTGGCAATGCGATCGGGAAAAAGCGCCACTTCAGCGCCGGCTGAGAAGTGCCGCAGACCACTGCGCAGCAGGATCGCGCGCGAGCCGCGTTTCACTGCCTGATCGAATTCATCGAGCAGGGCGCGATACAACGTCGGTCCCATCAAGTTGTGCGGGCGACGGTTCATTGTAAGAACCGTCACGGGGCCTTTGTTTTCTCTCTGAACAAGTGCTTCGTCCATTCTTTGCTCCATTTCGTCAGATTCGGACATTTCCACATCCACATGTTAACAAGCATAACATCGCAATAAACCATTGATGTCGGCATTCTCTTGTTGAAAAAAGGTGACAACCAAAGAGATTATTTCCCGTGCCGTAGCGGCAATAATCAGGCTACGGCGTGATACGAGGCGCGGTATGTGACGCGATATAAGTACTATGGCGAACCGAGATGGCCTTAGCGGTTACTTCGAAACTTCTCAATCTTCGAGACCGGCGACTACGCGCGCATCTCTTTCAGCGCCGTCTCCCAATACCGCTAGCGCTTCCTGATAAGCCTCACTCTGAAACGTGGCGAGAGCCCGCTCGAAGCTCGGGAATTCGACCACGACGGTGCGTTCTTTGAGGCCGGCCTGAAATGCAACGACTTCGCCGCCCCGCACCAGAAATTTTCCACCCGCCGCTTTCACCACCTGTGTCGCGAGGACACCGTACGCCGCGAGTTTGCTTGCGTCATGGACCGCCCGATAAGCCGCCACCCAATATCCTTTTGCCATTTCGCTCTCCGGTTGAACGTACGTACAAATGTTAACGGCACAAACATCAATATCAATGAGGGTTTTTCCTGGCTAAAAAGGCTGGCGCGGATAGGTGTTAACGGTGTTAGCATGTGCCGACGCATTGACTCGATGCCATTTTTTCGTGGAGAACTTCATGCCGTACACGACTATCAATCCTGCAACCGGCGAACTGCTTGCCACCTACGACGACATATCCGACGAGTCGCTGGAAACGAAGCTCGCTGCCGCGCAGCGCGCGTTCGAAACTGACTGGCGCCGTCGTCCCGTCAGCGATCGGGCGCGCATCATGTCGCGCGCGGCGGCGCTGTTGCGCAGGAAGGCCGACGAATATGCGGGCTATCTGACGCTGGAAATGGGAAAGCGTGGCGGCGAAGCGCGCAAGGAAGTGGAATCGTCTGCAAATATTCTCGACTACTACGCAAAGCATGCGAGCACCTATCTGCAACCCCGTCCACTCGCGGAAGCGCCCGGCGCAACCGTGCACATCGAGCCAATCGGCGTGCTTTTCGGGATCGAGCCATGGAATTTTCCGTACTACCAGATCGCGCGCGTAGCCGGCCCGCAACTGATGGTCGGCAACGTCCTGCTGCTCAAACATGCGGAAAGCGTTCCGCAATCCGCATTGGCCTTTGCGCGGTTGTTCGAGGAAGCGGGCGCGCCCGAAGGCGTCTATACGAATCTGTTCATTTCGATCGACCAGGCGGGGCGAGTCATTGACGATCCGCGCGTCCAGGGCGTGACACTGACGGGCAGCGAGCGCGCCGGCGCTGCCGTTGCAGAGCGTGCCGGCCGGAATCTGAAGAAAGTCGTTCTCGAACTGGGCGGCAGCGATCCGTTCATCGTGCTCGAGGATGCGCCGCTCGATTGGGCGATTCAAAGCGCGGTCGCGGGGCGAATGCTCAATGCGGGTCAATGTTGCGTAGGATCCAAGCGAATCATCGTGGTCGGCAAGGCGCGCGGCGACGCTTTCCTCAAAGGCTTCGCAAAGCAGATGGCCGCGCTGTCGACGGGCGATCCAGCCGATCCAGCCACCGCAGTCGCACCGCTGTCCTCCGAGCGCGCATTGAATCTGCTGCTTGAGCAAATCGATCGCGCGGCTTCGCATGGCGCGTTCATCGTGTGTGGCGGAAAGCGCGTCGAGCGCCCGGGCTTCTATTTGCAGCCGACTGTCCTGACCGACATCTCGCCACAGAATCCCGTATTCGCCGAAGAGTTGTTCGGCCCGGTGGCCGCCTTTCACGTCGTCGAGGACGAAGCAGCCGCAATTGCGCTTGCCAACGGCACGCCGTACGGTCTCGGTGCGTCGGTATTCACTGCGGATACCGAGCGCGGAGAGCGGGTCGCCGCGCAGATCGACAGCGGCATGGTGTTCATCAATCAGCCGTTCGGCACGGCGGCCGAACTGCCGTTCGGTGGTGTCAAACGTTCAGGCTTTGGCGGGGAGCTGTCTCAGTTGGGCTTCGACGAATTCGTCAACAAAAAGCTGATCAGGGTTGCACCCGTTGGGGCGGCGCCGTTCGGCCCCGCGCGGGCCGCATGAACGCACGATGGCATTGCTCAATTCCCACCTTTTTGAACGAACATCATGACAGGCAAGACGATTATCAGTTGTGCACTGACAGGAAGCGACGATACACCGCGGCTGAACCCCGCAGTGCCCGTGAGGCCTGAGCAAATCGCCAATGAGGCCATCGCTGCGTGTGAAGCGGGTGCGAGCATCGCGCACATTCACGTACGGGATCCCAAAACAGGCGCTCCGAGCACTGAGTTGTCGCTTTATGGTGAAGTCGTCTCGCGCATCCGCGATAGCGGGTGCCCGATTTTGATCAATCTGACGACGGGCCCAGGCGCACGATTCGTTCCCAGCGACGAAGACCCGAATCGGGGAAGCGAACTGAGTACGATGATGACGCCCGAGGCGCGCGTGCGGCATGTGCTCGAGTTGCGTCCGGAAATCTGCACCCTGGACATTGCGACGATGAACTTCGGCAGTCGCGCATTCGTGAACGTGCCCGACCATCTGATCAAGATGGCAACCTTGATTGAAGAAGCGGGCGTGAAGCCAGAAATCGAGGTATTCGATCTGGGCCACGTGCGGCTGGCGCGCCACCTGATCGAAACGCAGGGCCTTCTGCAGGCTCCGCTGTTTCAGCTGTGTCTTGGCGTGCCATGGGGCGCGTCCGCCGACACCGAGAGCCTTCTGCAGATGAAACGCTATCTGCCCGAGAACGCCCGCTGGTCGGCATTCGGCATCTCGCGCGCTCAATTTCCAATCGTGGCGCAGAGTGTGATTCTGGGAGGACATGTCCGCGTCGGCCTCGAGGACAACCTTTATCTTGCCAAAGGGGAACTGGCGCCGGGCAACGCCGCACTGGTCAAACGCGCGGTCAGTATCGTCAGAAGCATTGGCGCGGACGTGGCAACACCTGACGAGACGCGCAAAATACTCAGCCTTCCTCATCGTCAATAGATGCGGGACTGAATTCACTAAAAATGCTGCGTTGCGAAAGCATTGGTTTCACACGGTAGCCTATCCTTTGGCTATTCATACCGCCGCCTCACTCATGTCTGGTTCATCCTTTGTTTCAGGGGATCTGGATGCTCTGGAATAAGGAACGCGGCATCTATCGATGCATGGAGAGAAAAATGCCTTTGTGGAATATCTATCATCCCGTCGGTGCCTACACGGCAGAAGACAAGCAGGAGATGGCGAAGCGAATTGCCGACATTTACATCATCCCCCGCTTCTACGTCGGTGTACTGTTTCACGAACAGCCGAAAGACTCCTTCTTTATGGGGGGAGTGTCGCGGGACGATTTTGTCAGAATCCGATTAGATCAATTCGCCAGGCACATTGCCAAGGACCCCGTGTGGACTGAGTCGTGGTTGCGCAAGGCGAACGCTGCGATTGCGCCATTTGTCCAGGAGCGGGGCTATCACTACGAGCTGCACGTCGGCGAAACGCCGCGAGAACTGTGGTTGATCGATGGAATTCGACCACCTCGGCCTGACACGGAAGCTGAGAAGAAATGGAAGCTGGAAAACCGGGCGTCGCCATATGAGCCGAGCGAGGGTTGAGTGCATTAGTCAGATCCGAAACTAGCCGGGGCGTGAACTCAATCGACTGCGGTGAAAGCCGGGCTTTCGCCGCAGTCTTTCTACAGGTATCGCTCGATATCAAAACGGAGATTTGTTTGTGTGGCCCGAATTTTTCCACGGTTAACCGGAGCGATTTTCGGACGGGCTCGACCCGGGCAGCGCGATAAACCGACCGCCACGCGTCCTATTGACCACCTCTTACTATTCGCCCTGGAAGTGCGGCCGTAGCAGTACGCGTAGCCATGCAGCGAGTCGCCGTCCGTCGTGAAAGTGTCTGGCACCCATCGTTGCCAAAGGGCGCGAGCCGTTGGGCATCGTACGTTCATACCTACGCAGGTGAAGGAGACAGTAAGGCCCTGATATTCGAACGCAACGGGGAGCCGTCAGAGGTGGTTCACTGGCGTGATGCGGCCGATCCCACGCCCGGGCCGGACGAAGTCCGCGTGAGGATGCTGCTGGCGCCCGTGCACCCGTCCGACCTGCACGTCATCCGTGGTCGTTTCGCCCGCGAGCGTCAGCCGGAACTGCCGGCTTCACCGGGATCCGAGGGCGTCGGCATCATCGACGCCGTGGGCAACGACGTGCCTCGCACGCGGATAGGCGAGCGTGTCGTCTTGCTGGACGTGCCCGGAACCTGGAGAGAGCAGGTTATTAGTCCGGCCGACCGTGCGATACCTGTACCGCAGGCGATCTCCGACGAGGACGCAGCACAGGCCCTCATCAACCCGATGACGGCATGGGCGATGACGATGAGCGAGCACCAGCTCGGGCGCGGCGACTGCCTTGTGCAGAGCGCGGCCGGCTCGACGGTCGGTCGGCTCGTCCTGCAGATCGCGAAAGCGCAGGGGTTCCGCACCATCAACCTCGTTCGCCGCGAAGAGCAAGTCGCGGAAATCAAGGCGCTTGGGGGTGACGTCGTGCTATGCACTGCGGACCAAAACTGGTCCGAGCAGTTGAAGACGGCCACTGGCGGCAATGGCATCGCGAAGGCGATTGACTGCGTCGCCGGCCGCACGGGCGCCGCGCTTGGCTGCTGGCTTCATACTTCTATAAGGTCGGGGAAGAGAAGTTTTACCTTAACGGGTTCTATAAAGATCGAGGTCAGGACGAACAGGAATGGACCTACGCCTATGTGCCGGGTCCACGCATGCCGAATGCCAGAGTCTACATTCTTGTAAATTCGCGTACGGCGTCTGCTGCAGAAGGTTTTGCGTTCGCGATGCAAAATCTCAAACGCGCCACTATCTTCGGACAGCGTACTTACGGGGCTGGAATTGCCGTTGCGTACATCGAACTGGGACACGGATTGAGAATGGTCCTTCCGGTGAAAATGGTGGTTGCCCCTCACTCCACGGTGGGATGGGAAGGCAAAGGCGTGGTACCCGACGTCGCCGTCCCTGCAGGTGAGGAGAGAGCTGCAGCTATCGCGCTTGTGAGAGATTCCCTGCATGGAGCACCTTGAACCGTTCTATTCGGCAAGCAGGCTCGGTGCACTGATCGTGCGACCCGTTCCAGCGTCGTAGTCCGGAACCGGATCGATCACGGCGCATGGGGTGCCGGCGTAAGCGATATGGCTCAAGATGCCGGTCGCGGTGTCGTAGAACGATTCAACATTGGGAATCATGGAATTTCATGAAGCGTGTTGAATCATTTGCAAGTGGCTCGAACAAGAAGGAACTCGCGACCGGTTTGAGCGGCTGCGTGCACGGCCCGCTTTTCGGTGTAGCGCCCGATATGTACGAACTCGAATCCTGCGTCGGAGCACGTCCTGCGATATGTCAGCGGATCGTACACACGAAAGCCGTGCTCGGCGAACGGCATGGCGAGCGAAGCCTCGGGCGTCATGGCGGCGATGACCAGCACGCCGTCGTCGCTCATCACCCGACGTATCCTCCGCAACGCGGCTGTGAGATTTGGCCAGAAATAGACGGAATTGATCGAAATGGCCCTGTCGAATGCGTCGTTTTCAAAGGGCATGTCCGTCACGCTGGCGGTTTCGAGGTGAAGCTGTCCACTCTCGATTAATTTTGCGTTGCGCGAACGAGCGGCCGCGATCATGGTGGGCGATGTGTCAATGCCGGTCAGCGTCAGAAAAGGTGCGAGGGCGAGCGCCGAGGCGACATGTCCGCCGTTTCCGAGTCCGATTTCGAGCATTCGATCTCCCGCTTGCGGATCAAGCTTGCGGTAGGCCGCGTCGATCAGGCCTGCGTTGACGCGTTCCATCATATTGCCGACAACTTTTCCGACTGCTCCGGTGGGGCAGCGCAATTGCGAAAGCAGCGCGTCGCGGACAAGTTCGTCGACCATCCCGGCTTCGATCGGTTCAGGTTTGCAAGTCACGTTGGATTCCTTTGGTTCGAGCGTGGGCCGACCGTATCGAGCAAGCGAGCACGACGGCAACATTGACGAAAAGCGCGAGCACGGCGGCATAGGCCGGCACGGCGACGCCAGCCAGAGGCAAGGTGAAGCTGGCGCTGCGAAAGCCGCTTTGCGCGACCATCGATGTGCCGGTGGTGAGGCCGGCCACGAGGCCTGCGAAAAGGCTTCGGGCACGCGCCGAGGGCACGAACAGGCCGAACACGACAGCGGGCAGCGTTTGCGTAATCCAGATGCCGCCCAATACTTGCAACTGGATTGCGAATTGAACGGGTACGAAGAGCACGAAGGCGAGCGCGCCGAACTTGACGAACAGCGAGGCTTTCTGTGCCACCCGCGTCTCCTGCGCGGCGGAGCAGTCGCGGGCGGCGAACGGCCGCCACACGTTGCGAGTAAGAGGTTCGCTGCAGCAATCGACATGATCGCGGCGGGGACCAGCGCGCCGATGCCGATCGCCGCGAAGGCTATACCGGTGAACCAGGGCGGGAAGACGTGCTGGAACAGCGCAAAGACCGCGAAGTTGGGCCCGTATTGTTTGAACTGGGCTGCATACTCGGGCATTGCACCGACGCCCGCGACAAGCGCCATCACGCCGAGCAGCGCGACGAACACGAGCATCAGCGAATACGCGGGAAGCAGCGCCATGTTGCGGCGAATGACACGGTCGGAGGACGACGCCAGGGTCGCGGTCATTGCGTGCGGATACAGCAGCAATGCGAGCGCGGATCCGAGTGCGAATGTCGCGTAGCTCGAGTGGCCATTGAGGCCAGTGGCGTCCGGTGCCTTGAGCAGCAGCTTCGCTGCGGGCAAGGTTTCGAACATATGCCCGAAGCCGCCGAGCCTTGCAGGAATGACGGCGATAGCGCCGATGACGGTCGTATAGATCAGCAGGTCCTTGGCCACCGCGATGATGGCTGGCGCGCGAAGGCCGCTCGACCACGGGTAGATGGCAAGCACGCCGAACGCGACGAGAAGCGGTAACTCGCCCTGCCACCCGTGCGTGGGAAAGCCGAGCGCGCCCAACGTGACCTGAATGCCCACAAGCTGCAAGGCGATATAGGGCATGGTGGCCAGAATGCGGTCAGCGCGATTCCGAGCGCAAGCGGCCGGCTCCTGAATCGGTGTTCGACGAAGTCGGCGACCGTCTTGTGTCCGTGCTGGCGTGCAGCGCGCCATAGGCGCGGCAGCACGAGGAAGCCGAGCGGAAATGCGATGGCGACGTTCGGAATTGCAAAGCATCCCGCGGCTCCCGCGGCGAATACGAAGCGCGGGTACGGCAACGAAGGTGTACGCCGTGTACAGGTCACCGCCGATCAGAAACCAGCTCATGAGCGTGCCGAAGCGCCGGCCAGCCAGTCCCCATTCCTGAATACCGGAGAGATCGGCACGCCGCCATCGTGACGCAAACATGCCGGGCATGCTGACTAGGACGAACAGTGCAACGAAGACGAGGATAGGCGTGCTCATGCCGTGTGCCCCTCTTCGTACGCCGGATTCTCGCCCACCGGTTCGGGAGCAGCTGGTACGTCGAGGACATTGGCCATGCCTGTACGAAGCGCGCCAGCAAGAACGCAGGCGGCTTGCCACCAGTAGAAGAAGGGCCAGCCGCCACAGCCAGTACATGCGCTGGGCGAGAGGGAAACAAAGGCGCCGGAGAGTGGAGGGTGTACCGGCATGCTTACGTGCATCTCATGATGGCTTTCGGCGCTTCCTCACAGAGATCCATCGACTTCATGGATTTGAGTCTACCCACATCTCACCGTCGGAAAACTAGCGCAAACACAACTCATTTGCGCCTCACGGAAACAATCGATTTGCGCGCTCCATTGCCACGACTGCTACCCAGGGAAATTTTTCAGAGTGCACGCTATGGCGCGGCGTCTGCCAGGCGAAACCGTCTGGCATATCAGTCAATCGTTCGATCATCGTTTCCTGATGGAGACAGTCAAGTGCGTCAGAAGGGTTTTTCGGTCGATGGTTGCTTCTTATGATGACGCTCGAATGGTTGGCCGTGACTGTCGTGACGAGAATGACATATTTTGTGGCGCGGGAATATCGATCGCGAGGCTGGTCCACCTCTGACGCTGCTGGAAGCAACAGTGCTCCCTCGCAGCATCGTGGCGCGCCGCCGATGCTATTGACGCGCATCGGCGGCGTATGGGAAAGCGTCCTTCGACCCGGCGACCCTGGCCAGAAGGATCTGGATTCAAATCGGAATTGGTATGCAAATGATTTATGAGCGAATGACGTCCGGAAGAACAGGGCGGAGACTTCACGGTTTTGTGCCTGCAGGAATGATCTGGAAGCGGATTGCAGCGCTTGTCCTGTACGTCGCGTTGGCAACGTGCCTGACTGGCAACGCACATGCGGGGAGCGGGGCGCTCCTGAACGTATCGTATGACTCGACGCGCGAGCTGTATCAGGACGTCAACCGGGCGTTTGGCAAGACATGGCAGGCGCGGACCGGCGAGACGGTGGCCTTCAATCAGTCGCACGGCGGCTCGGGCGCGCAGGCGCGCTCGGTCCTCGATGGCCTGCAGGCCGACGTCGTGACGCTCGCGCTCGCCTACGACATAGACGTGCTGGCCGAGCGCGGCCTCATCGACAGGAACTGGCAGAAGCGCCTGCCCGACAATGCGTCGCCCTACACGTCGACGATCGTGTTTCTCGTGCGCGAGGGCAATCCCAGGCACATCAAGGATTGGGACGACCTCGTGAAGCCCGGCGTCTCGATCGTGACGCCGAACCCGAAAACCTCAGGCGGAGCGCGCTGGAACTACCTCGCGGCCTGGGCGTACGCGGTGCACCAGCCGGGCGGCAATGCGCAGGCGGGTAAGGCGTTCGTCACGGAGCTGTACAAGAACGCGGGCGTGCTTGATTCGAGCGGACGAGGCGCGACGACGAGCTTCGCGCAGCGCGGGATCGGCGACGTGCTGATCGCCTGGGAAAGCGACGCGTTTCTCGCGCGCAAGGAGTTCGGCGCCGACAGGTTTGAAATCGTCGTGCCGTCGGCGAGCATTCTCGCGGAACCGCCGGTTGCAGTGGTGGACAAAGTGGTCGACAAGCGCGGCACGCGCAAGGTCGCCGAGGCCTACCTGCAGTTTCTCTATAGCGAGGAAGGGCAGGAGATTGCCGCGAAGAACTTCTACCGTCCGCGCTCGAATAGGGTGCCGCCCGTGCTCACGGACAGGTTCCCGAAGCTCAAGCTGTACACGGTTGACGACACGTTCGGCGGCTGGGCCAATGCGCAGAAGACGCACTTCGCCGACGGCGGCGTATTCGATTCGATCTACCAGCCGCAGTAAGGCGCGAGGCCCCGGCTGGCACGACCGGGACGTAAGGGGACGCGCGCGTCGCGACGCGCCAGCCCGCTGATCGGCTTCATCGAGCCGCACCTGAAAGAGCATCAACATGACGACCTTCACTTTTCGCAAGCCGAGCGCGCTGCCCGGCTTTGGCGTGACGCTTGGTATCACGGTGGCGTATCTGAGCCTCGTGGTGCTGATTCCGCTCGCCGCGACGTTCCTGAAGACAGCCACGCTGCACTGGAATCCATTTGTGTACGCGGTTAGCGCGCCGCGCGTGCTGGCGTCCTACCGTCTGACGTTTTCCGCCGCGTTCGGCGGCGCACTGCTGAACGCCGGGTTCGGCCTGCTCGTCGCGTGGGTGCTCGTGCGCTATCCATTTCCGGGCAAGCGCATCGTCGACGCCGTGGTCGATTTACCGCTCGCGCTGCCGACCGCGGTGGCCGGCATCTCGCTTGCCGCCGTCTATTCGCGCAACGGATGGATCGGCCGGTTCCTCGAGCCGCTCGACATCAAAGTCGCGTTCACGCCGCTCGGCGTGCTCATCGCGCTGACATTCATCGGCCTGCCGTTCGTCGTGCGGACGGTGCAGCCGGTACTCGAAGAGTTCGAGCGCGAGCAGGAGGAGGCCGCCGCGTGCCTCGGCGCGTCGCGCTGGCTCACATTCCGGCGCGTCGTGCTGCCGGCGCTCGCGCCCGCGCTCCTGACCGGCTTCGCGCTCGCGTTTGCGCGCGCGCTTGGGGAGTACGGCTCGGTGATCTTCATCGCGGGTAACGTGCCGATGAAATCGGAGATCATGTCGCTCCTCATCATCACGAAGCTCGAGCAGTACGACTACGCGGGCGCGACGGCGCTCGCGGTCGTGATGCTGGTCGCCTCGTTTCTGATGTTGCTCATGATCAACACGCTGCAATGGTCATTGCAGCGGCGCACGAGCCGGATGGCGTCCTCCGCGCCGGCGAGCGCCGCGCCCGTGGCCGAAGGAGGCACGCGATGACCCGGCCCGCAACCAAAACCGCAGGGTCCGCCGCGCGCCGTCCGGACCCCGTCACGGAACGGCGCGCGGTCCGCTGGCTCCTGACCGGCACGGCGCTAGCGTTCCTCGCGCTTTTTCTCGTCGTGCCGCTCGCGGCCGTCTTCTATGAGGCTTTTGCAAAGGGCGTCGGCTTCTACCTCGCGTCGCTCGCCGATCCCGACGCATGGTCCGCGATCAGGCTCACGCTCTTCGTCGCGGCGGTCGCCGTGCCGCTGAATCTCGCGTTCGGAATTGCGGCGTCGTGGGCGATCGCGAAGTTCGAGTTCAGGGGCAAGGCGCTCCTGACGACGCTGATCGATCTGCCGTTCTCGGTCTCGCCGGTGATCTCGGGGCTCCTCTATGTGCTGATGTTCGGCGCGCAAGGGTGGTTCGGCACCTGGCTTGCCGGTCACGATGTGCAGATCATCTTCGCGGTGCCGGGCATCGTTCTCGCGACCATCTTCGTGACTTTCCCGTTCGTTGCGCGCGAGCTGATCCCGCTCATGCAGGCGCAGGGCAGCGACGAGGAGGAGGCCGCACACGTGCTCGGCGCGTCGGGCTGGCAGATCTTTCGCCGCGTGACGCTGCCGAACGTCAAATGGGGCCTCCTGTACGGCGTGATTCTCTGCAACGCCCGCGCGATGGGCGAGTTCGGCGCGGTCTCTGTCGTCTCGGGACACATCCGCGGCCAGACCGATACGATGCCGCTCCACGTCGAGATCCTTTACAACGAGTACAACTTTTCGGCCGCGTTCGCCGTGGCGTCACTGCTCGCGCTGCTCGCGCTCGTGACGCTCGGCCTGAAGCTGCTCGCCGAGCGTGGGATGGCGCGGGAGCGTTCGCTTGCCGACGGTGCCGGCGAGGGCGCGGCGAGCGTCGCGGGCGCCGCCGTCCGCCCGCAGGCCGCCGTCACGGTGCGCGGCGCCACCCAGCTGGTCCAATAAGGAGGAATTCCACCATGGGCATTACCGTTCGCAACCTGCAAAAGCGCTTCGGCAACTTCACCGCGCTTAACGACGTGTCGCTCGATTTTCCGCCGGGTGAACTCGTCGCGCTGCTCGGCCCGTCCGGCTGTGGCAAGACGACGCTCTTGCGGGTGGTTGCGGGACTCGAGCATGCCGATGCGGGGCAGGTCGTGCTGCAAGGGCAGGACGTCGGCCCGGTCGGCGCGCGCGAGCGGCAGATCGGCTTCGTGTTCCAGCATTACGCGCTGTTCCGGCACATGACTGTGTTCGAGAACGTCGCGTTCGGGCTGCGTGTGAAGCCGCGCGGGCAGCGTCCCTCGGAGTCGGCGATTCGCGACAAGGTGCGCGAGCTGCTGCGTCTCGTGCAGCTCGACGGGTTCCCGCAGCGCTATCCGTCCGAGCTGTCGGGCGGCCAGCGGCAGCGGACCGCGCTCGCTCGAGCGCTCGCCGTCGAGCCGAAGGTGCTGCTGCTCGACGAGCCGTTCGGCGCGCTCGACGCGAAAGTCCGCAAGGAGCTGCGCAGCTGGCTGCGACGCCTGCACGACGAGCTCCATATCTCGACGATCTTCGTCACGCACGACCAGGAGGAGGCGCTCGAGGTGGCCGACCGCATCGTCGTCATGAACCACGGGCGCGTCGAGCAGGCCGGCGCGCCGCAGGACTTGTACGACCGTCCGCGGACGTCGTTCGTCTACGAGTTCCTCGGCGCCGCGAATCGCCTGAGCGGCCGCGTCGAAGCAGCCGGCTTCGTCGCGGACGGCGCGGCGCAGCCGATCTCGGTCACCGCCGACTTCTCGGGGCCGGCGCGCGCTTACGTGCGTCCGCACGATCTGGCGCTTTACCCGCGCGCCGGCGCCAGCGGGGAGCGCGAAGTGCCAGATGGCGGTATCGTCGTCAACGTGCGGCGTGTCATGACCTTCGGCGGCTCGGTGCGCGTCGAGCTCGAAGTCCGCGGCGGCAACTTGCTCAAGGCCGAGCTCGATCGCGACGCCTGGCGCGCGCTGCGGCTCGAAGTCGGCGACGGCGTCACCGCCGTGCCTCGCTTGCTACGCGTGTTTCGCGCGATTTGAGTTCCCTGAGGCAGCATGGGTGCGCATGGCACATTGTCGTTGCGGATGGTGTTGGGAATAGTAAATTGAACGTACGGTGTTCTCCTCGCAGCCCGGAGAATCACTTGAACTGGAATCCCCCCTTGCAAGAGGTGAAGTGATGAAGCACCCATTGACGGTCGGAGGAGTCATCGCGCCGGACTCTCAACTTGCGCAGAAGGCGGCCTCCCTGGTCGAGCAGATCCATTCGTCAGCATTGCTGCACCACGTGCACCGGACATGGTGGTTCGCCGAATTCATCGGCAAGAAACGGGGAATGAAATACGACCGCGAACTGGTGTATCTCGCAGCCCTGCTGCACGACCTCGGACTCACATCACAGTACGCGGGTGAGCAGCGATTCGAAGTCGACGGTGCGGATGCCGCCAGCCGCTTTCTCGAAGGCAACCACTATCCCACGGACAAGGTTGACTTGGTCTGGGATGCGATCGCACTGCATACGTCGGCGGGAATTGCAGATCGCAAGCAACCGGAAGTTGCGCTGATTCATTTCGGCACCCATGTCGATGTGTTTGGGCTGCGTCTCGACGAAATCACGCCTTCGCTTGTCGACGAAATTCTGGAGCTGTATCCGCGCGTGGGAATGAAGACCTCGTTCATCGAAGCGCTGACCGCAGTGGTCGCTCGCAAGCCTCATACTGCAATCGGTACGGGGCTCGTGGATATTGGACACCGCCACGTGCACGGCTTCTCCTGCCCCAACGTGTGCGATCTTATCGAGAACGCGCCATTTGATAGTTGATACACCCCGGCTTTTCAACTGCGCCAGATGCATCATGGGATCTGCGGGCGCGAGTGGCGATGCGCACCTATGCTGCGATGCCAAGAACGAACGCATTCGCGACCAGGACCAACAGCACCAGGATCGCGGGCAGAAGGCGTATGGCGATTGATCCGGCATTGCGCTTGCGCGAACTGGACGTGTTGAGTCTTGCTTGATTTCGCAGCTGGAAGGGTCCTCAAAGCAAGTCGCGCGACAAACGGCCGACCGCCGCAGCGAGGCGGTCCGATCTCGCGTCAACGGTTTTCATTGGCGATCAGCAATGCCGCGTTCAATAGGCAGCAGCGATCGGCAGCAGCAGATAGCGCATGAGTTCGATCTCTTCGTCGGTCGGCACGACAGATGTCGCGCCGGTATCCGCGGACGGCGGTATTGCCTCTCCATCGATGCATCCGCCGTTCGCCGCTTCCGGGTCGGCGCACAACGCGATGCCGCCGCCAGGACGGGCGCGCCCAAACAACAGGCGCAGCGCCTTGATCACGAGCCCCCCTCCACGAAATGGGCTTCTTCGACCGGAAGCCGCGTCATGAGGCGGCCATTGTTGTCGGCGGCGAGCGGATGTCCGCCGTGCAGATTCACCCGCATCGCAGGGTATAGCAGCGCGGGCTCCTTCAGCGTGGATCGCGCGTCGTTCGCATCGCAACGAACTCGCTTTCGCCGATGCCCTCTCGCACATGAATATTGTGTTGACGTTGTTCGGCGATCGTCGCCGAAAAGCGCACGCCTCGCCTCGCAGGCGGGTAGTCGTGACAGACGAATGCGCGAGTCGATGCGGGCAGCGCCAGCAGCCGCCGGATCGACACATAGAGCGTTCTCGCGTCGCCACCCGGGAAATCGCAACGCGCCGTGCCGAGGTCGGGCATGAACAACGTATCGCCAACGAACAACGCATCGCCAATCAGATAGGCCATGTCGGCGGGCGTCTGTCCCGGCGTCGGAATCGCGCGCGCCCGCAGCGTGCCGAGCGCGAACTCCTCGTCAGGGCCGAACAGATGATCGAAACCGTGTTCGTCGGCGAGATCGAACGTCGCCGAGAACAGCGAACGCACGTCGGTGATACGCTCGCTGATCGCGATGGTTCCGCCCACGTGGCGCTTCAACTCGACCGCGCCCGACAGATGATCCGCATGCGCATGCGTTTCGAGAATCCATGTGACATCCAGTTGGTACTCTCGGATAAACATGACGATGCGATCGAGCGAGGCCGTCGATGTGCGTCCCGACACCGCGTCGTAATCCAGCACGGAATCAATTACGGCGCAGGACGAACCGACGCCCGCATAAACGACGTGACTGACGGTGCCCGTCACTACGTCGTGAAAGGATTGAACTTGAGGAAGCATAGATAATCTCCTGACACGCGATGCACTACATGCACGAGGCACGCACGAGAAAAAACGTGCGTTGCATATCGGGCGCGGCATCGGTTACCACTCGCCGATGCGCTATGAGCAACTTCATGACGAACACAACCGAATCTGCATCAATGGCGAGTTGCCCACCGCCGGCCGACGTCGTGGTCGTAATAGGCGACCCGCCGACCGGCCGTGCACAACTCGCGGCACTGCCCAAACCGGAGGGAATCAGCCCGATCAAAAGTCAACCGCTTAACCGCCCACGGAAGCGGGTCATCTCCAGCCAAGAAAAGACAGATGCGCTGGACCGACGAAGGGGCGCACTGCATGGTACAGGTTAGGGTTGCCGTATTGAGCGGCGAATTCTCACCTCGTCGCATCTCGGAGTTGAAGATTGCTTCTTCGGATCACGGCAAATCCAACGGAGCACAGTCGGTGGGCTGGCAATGGCCAACGGACAGAGCTGAGCGCGAATCCATGGGATAGACTGTTGACGCTTGGGCTACTGCGCAACACACGGTACTGGCCCGCGAAGATCCAAAGGCCGCCGAGCAGTTGCGCGCGTTTCTGGCGTCGGCAACGCTCACCAAACCGAGCGACGTCGAGATCACCGTCAAGGATTCGGCTGGTACCCGTCCTGCTTTTCGGCTAATTTGACGCGGCTATCTGTCGCCTTGACACTGCCTACACCGTGCGAAGCCCTTTTTCAAAGGCCGCAATCCCCCAATTCAGAGGCGAGCAGACATGTATTCCGTTCAATCCCCGATCACGGCCGGGCGCGCCACGGCAGAGTCGGTTCGCGCACTCAGGAAAATCATCATCGCGTCGGTGGCCGGCAACGCGATGGAGTGGTACGGCTTTTTTGTATGCGGCACGGCCGCCGCGCTCGTGCTCGGGCAACTGTTCTTTCCCGCGCACGCGGACCCGCTGATCGGCACCATCGGCGCGTTCGCCGCATTCGCGATCGGCTTCGTCGCGCGTCCGCTCGGCGGCATCGTGTTCGGGCATGCCGGCGATCGCTACGGACGGCGCGCGTCTCGCGCACTACCAGGCTTAACTGGCCGGTAGCCATGTTCCTGATCGTGCTGGGTCTCATCACCGTCGTGACGCTGAAGTTCACGCACGAACGTGTCAGCCATAAAGCTTCGCCCGGCTGTCGTCGTGGAAGCCTTCGCGCGGTGACGCGCAGCGCACGAAGGCTTCGCTTTGGCGCGTACGGTCCGGGGTAACGGAGTGCGGTAACATGGCGCTCCCCCCAGCCCCGGTCCTCATGTCAGCGCATGAAAGTCGACACCACCACCGTTCGTCTCATCGTCGCCATGGTCGAAGAGGGCAGCATCTCGCGGGCGGCCAACCGGTTGGGCCTTGCCGTCGCGGCGGCGTCGCGGCGAGTGACGGATCTCGAGGAGCAACTCGGCACGAAACTCTTCAGACGCGTGCCGCATGGGGTAGAAGTGACCGAATCGGGCGGCAAGCTGCTCGGGTATCTGCAGCAGGTCGACACGCTGGTTGACCGGCTCGCGAGCGAGGCGCAGGCGCTCGTGAGCGGCTTCGACGGGCGCATCGTCATCGGCGCGCCGAAAGCCGTGATCATCGAATTTCTCGCCGCGGATATCGCCGCGATCCAGCATGCCTATCCAGGCATCTCGCTGAAGATTATCGAAGAGAACAGCCGCATCGTGCAGCAGATGTTGCGCGACAAAATGATCGACATCGGCGTCTATGAAAAGAAGAGCGGTTTCCTCGACCTGCCGCAATTGCGCTATCGCGAGGACCGGCTGGTGCTCGTGTATAGCCGCGCACATTTCAACCTTGATCCACAGCCCGTTTCGCTCGACGCATTGCTCGAACTGCCGCTTGTCAGTCTCGGCAAGGGCTCGGCGATCCTCGCCGCCGTGCAGCGCGCGTTCCACAGCCGCGGCCGCCGCTTCGATTGCGACTATCTGGTCAACGGCTTCGACACGATGCTCGCAGTCGTGCGGCATGGGCTCGGCGTGGGTCTGATGCCGCCCGACGTGCTGCGCAGCTTCCATCCCGAGGACGGCCTCGGCGTCGTCGAGCTCGCGGGTGACTGGCATCAGCGCAGTTACGTGCTGTCTTGCGTGGAAGGTCATGCGCAGGCGCAGACGCTGCGCCGCGTCGAAGCCGCGCTCACCGCCGGACCGCGCGTGTCCGGTCGCTGAAGCATGAGCGCGGTCGTCGCCGCCCTCGACGCCCTCGACGCGCTCGGCGCCCTCGCACACAGAGCACCCCCTTTCGTCTTTTGCGAAACCAGGTATGACCGTCGCGTTCTTGCGGCGGCACCCTCGCGTGCGCGACAGTTGACGCACGCCAACACGGTGCTGCAACGGGCCGCTGCGCGACGTGCATTGCGCGAGCGCAGACCGGCCGGAAAAACAGGAGACGACATGACGCAAAGCCACGCACAGGAACCCTCCAACGACGACACTGACACGCCCGAGCGGCCTTTGCCGCTGCAAGGCATCCGCGTGCTCGACGTCAGTCAGGTGATGGCCGGCCCGTTCGCCTGCATGATGCTCGCCGATCTCGGCGCCGACGTCATCAAGATCGAACCGCTCGGAGGCGACCAGACCCGCGGCGCGATGGGCTTCAAGATGAAAGGCCCGGACAGCATGGGCTTTCTGAACATGAACCGCAACAAGCGGTCGGTTGCGCTGGACCTGAAGACCGATGAAGGGCGCGAGTTTTTCTACAAGCTGGCCCGGACCGCCGACGTGATCGTCGAGAACTATCGGCCGGGTGTGGTTCAGCGACTGCGGATCGACTACGAGACGATCCGTGAAATCAACCCGAAGATCGTCTACGCGAGCATCTCGGGCTTCGGTCAGAGCGGCCCGTGGTCGCAACGTCCCGGCTTCGACCTGATGGCGCAGGCGATGTCCGGCGTGATGAGCGTGACCGGCTACAAAGGCGGCAAGCCGGTGAAGGCCGGCGTGCCGGTGGCCGACATAGGCTGCGCGCTGTTCGCCGTGTACGGCGTGCTGTCCGCTTATATCGGCGCACAGCAGACCGGGCAGGGGCAGCACATCGACGCGTCGCTGTTCGATTCGGCGATGGCCTTTTCCATCTGGGACATGTCGGATTACTGGGGAACGGGTGTCGAGCCGACGCCGCTTGGCACCAGCAACAAGATGAGCGCGCCGTATCAGGCCGTGAAGGCGCGCGATGGTTACTTCGTGATGGGTGCAACCAACCAGAAGCTGTGGTCGCGTCTTTGCGAACTGCTGGAGCGGCCCGATCTGCTGACGAATCCCGAGTTCGAAACCGTATCACTGCGCCTGAAGAACCGGGAAGCGCTGATCGAATCGCTCGAGACGTCGTTCGGCAAGCGCGACTGCGAGGAATGGATCGAGACGATGCTTGCCGCCGGCATTCCTGCCGGTCCGATCCTGTCGTATCCGCAAGCCTTCGGCAGCGAACATGCGCAGTATCGCCGCATGTGCATGGAGATCGACCATCCGGTTGAGGGCAAGGTCAAGAACATCGGCTTTCCGGTGAAGATGCTCGGTACGCCGCAGCGCGTGCGACGCCATCCGCCCCGGCTTGGCGAGCACAACGACGAGCTTTACGCAGAGATCAACGGGGCGGCGAAATGAGCGAAGCGCCGAGTGAGAAGGTCAGGCTCGAACGTCTGACGGAGTCGGTCGCGCAGATCGTGATCGACCGCCCCGAGCGGCACAACGCGATGTCGATGCCGATGTACGAGACTTTACTGGCGCTGATCGACCAATGCCGGGCGGACCAAACGGTGCGTTGCATCGTACTGCGCGGCGCGGGCGGCAAGTCCTTCGTTTCAGGCACCGACATCGACTACTTCCGCGACTTCACGACCGGCCGCCAGGGCGTCGAATACGAAGCGCTCGTCGAGCAGGTGATCGACGCGGTCGAGCGCATTGCGGTGCCAACTGTCGCCGCGATCGACGGTTGGGCGGTTGGCGGCGGACTCGCCATCGCCACCGCGTGCGACTTCCGCATCTGTGCGGAGGGTTCGCGCTTCGGCGCGCCGATCGCAAAGACGTTGTCGAACACACTGTCGTCGCGCAATCTTGCGCGGCTCGTGGCGGCATTCGGCGTGCCGCGCGTGAAGAAGATGCTGCTGCTATCTGATTTTCTCAGCGCCGCCGAAGCGCACGCGTGCGGCTATGTGTACGACGTGACGGCGAAAGAGGAGGTCGGCAACGCGGCGCGCGCGCTCGCCGAGCGGCTCGTTGCGCTCTCGCCCGTTACGCAGCAGGCGGTCAAGGAGAGCTTGCGGCGCATCGTGATTGACCAAAGCCTCGCCGACGATGATCTCGTCGAGCGGGTATACGGCAGCCAGCGATTCCGCGACGCCGTCGCTGCATTCGGCTCGGGAACGCCGAAGGGCTGAGCGTCCGGGATTGCACACGCAATGGCGTGGTTTCACCACAAAAAATAAATGACATCTGGAGGACGACACATGAAACGTCTGTCGCTGAAGGCCACGACCACCGTGCTGGTGATGTTGTGCCTGATGTATTTCATCACCTATGTGGACCGCGTCAACATCAGTACGGCAGCGGGGCAATTCAAGAGCGAGCTCGGTCTCAGCAATACGCAACTAGGCATCATCTTTTCGGCATTCGCGTATCCGTACGTGATTTTCCAGTTTATCGGCGGATGGGTCAGCGACCGCTTTGGCGCGCGCCGCACGCTGCTTGCCTGTGCGGCGATCTGGGCCGTGGCGACCGCGTTGACCGGCATGGCCGGCGGTTTCGCTTCGCTGATCGCGGCGCGTTTGCTGCTGGGTCTCGGCGAAGGCGCGACGTTTCCCGCGTCGACCAGCGCGATGGCCTCGTGGATCGCCCGTGACAAGCGCGGCATGGCACAGGGCATCACGCACTCGTCCGCGCGCCTCGGCAACGCCATCGCACCGATGCTGGTCCTCGCATTGATGACCGCCTTCAACTGGCGCTTCTCGTTCTATCTGCTCGGTGCGATGAGCGCCGTCTGGCTGGTTCTCTGGCATCTGACATACACGGAACGCCCCGCCGATCACCCGCGCATCACGCGTGCGGAACTGGCTAAGCTGCCGCCTCCCACGACGCGTCCGGTCGATCCGCGCGGCACGTGGATGCGCCTGTATAAACGCATGGCACCGATCTCGGCGGTGTACTTCTGCTACAACTGGATCCTGTGGCTGATGCTCGACTGGATGCCGCTTTACTTCATGCATACGTTCCATCTGAACATCAAAAAGGCCGTCGTGTTCACGTCAGGCGTGTTCGTCGCGGGCGTGATCGGCGATTTGGTCGGCGGCATGGTGAGCGACCGCCTGTTGCGCAGGACCGGCAACGTCAAGCTCGCGCGCAGCTATCTGGTGGCCTCGTGCATGGCGCTGACCGCTCTGTCGCTGGTTCCCGTCGTGCTGCTGCACGATCCGATGATTTCGCTGATCTTCCTTGCCGCGGCGATGTTCTTCAACGAAATGAACGTCGGCCCGATGTGGGCGATCCCGATGGACGTGGCCTACGACCGCTCCGGCACGGCCAGCGGCATCATGAGCGGCACCGGCTTTACCGCGGCGATCGTGAGTCCGGTCATCGCCGGGCTGGTCGCGGACCGCTTGCACAGTTGGGATCTGACCTTCGTGCTGTCGATCGGCGTGATGATATTCGGCATCGTGCTGAGCTTCTTCATGAAGCCGAACGTGCCGTTTTCGAACGACGCGACGCAGCCGCGCAGCGAATCGGAAAGCAAGCGGAAAGACGCGCTGCGGGGTGCGTGATACCTTGCCAGAATATAAACTACGTTGATGCTGTCAGGTTTTTTAATCTATTTGGCTTATCTGGTGTAGGGCGCTACTCTCGGCATATCGTCCCAGCAATAGATTGGAAGGCCATCATGCAAGCATCAGCCCTGAAAGTCCGCGTCGACACGCTGTGCGAAGAAGCGCACGGCGTCCGCTCGTTCAGCATTTCGCGGCTCGATGGCTGCCGTTCGAGCGTTACAAACCCGGCGCTCATATCGACGTCACGAGTCCTTCGGGGGTCACGCGGCAATATTCGTTGTGCGGCGACCCGGAGTGTCTCGACTCGCAGATTTTCGCGGTGAAGAAGGAAGAGCAATCGCGCGGCGGCTCGCGTTCGCTTCACGAAGAGGTGAGCGTCGGCACCGAACTGTCGGTCGGCGCGCCGCGCAATCTGTTTCGCCTCGAAGAAAGCGCGGACGAGCACATCCTGATCGGCGCGGGCATCGGCATTACGCCGTTGCTATCGATGGCTTATCGCCTCGCCGCGCGGCAGGCGCGCTTCACGCTCCACTATTTCGCCCGCAGCGAAGCGCACGCGGCGTTCATGTCGCTGCTCACGCGCGAGCCGTTCGCGCAGCACGTGAAGCTGCATTTCGGCGTGGAGCCCGCCGAGCTGGCACCTGCGCTCGATGCGTGCCTGCACGATGCCGGCGCGAATGCGCACGTCTACACCTGCGGTCCTTCGCCGTTCATGGATCGGGTGGTCGCGAGCGCGCAACAACGCGTGCCCGCGGAGGCGATTCATCTCGAACGTTTCAAGGCCGAGCCGGCGCCCGCGGCCGCAGCGTCGCTCGACAGCTTCGACGTGCAACTCGCGAGCAGCGGTCAAACGGTGCGGGTCGATGCAAAAACGTCGATCGTCGATGCGCTCGCGTCGATCAGCATCGAAGTCGATACGTCGTGTGGCGAAGGCGTGTGCGGCACCTGCATGGTCGACGTGGTCAGCGGTGAGCCCGAGCATCGCGATCACTGCCTGAGCAAGGCCGAGCGCGCGAGCAATAGCGTGATCTGCTGCTGCGTGTCGCGCTCGCGTACCCCCGTGCTCGTGCTCGACCTCTGATTCGCTTGCGCGTAATCACATCTTTTCGAAGCTCGCGAGGATCTCGGCGATGAGGCCGCGCATCCACGCGATGCCTTCGTCTTCGTGGAAGTGCTCGTGCCGGTGCATCGTCACGGCGGCCTTCGGCAACGGCACGGGCAGTGCGTAGATCCGGAACGCGTCGCCGCGATTGAGAATATGCGCGAGCCGTTCGGGCAGCGTCGCGAACAGATCCGTCGCGGCCAGCACGCCGGGTACCGCGACGAAGTGTGGCAACGCGAAAGCGATATTGCGGCCGACGCCTTGCGCGCGCAGGGCATCGTCGAGCGCGTGGTGGCTATGTTCGAGCGAGCGCACCTGGATATGCGAGGCGGCGAGAAAGCGTTCGAGCCTCAGCGTGTTGCCGCTCGGCAGGTCGCGGCGCTTGCGCGTCATGCACACACACGATTCCTCGAACAGCAGGCTATGGCGCGTGCGCGGCAGCAGCGAAGGCAGATTGCCGATCGCGAAGTCCAACCGGCTCGAACGCAGTGCCTCCTCGATCTCCTCCACCGGCAGCGGTTCGACGACCAACTTCACGCGCGGCGCAGACTTCTGCAACGCCGCGCACAGCGCCGGCAGATAGGCCATTTCGCCCGCATCCGATAGCGACAGGCGAAACGTGCGCGTACTCGTCGCCGGATCAAAACGTTCCGCGTAACGCAGCGCCTGGCGCACCGTATCGAGCGCGTGACCGACGATGTCCGCGAGTTCGAGCGCGACGGGTGTCGGCTGCATGCCCGCGCGCGTGCGGAATCTACTGAACGGGAAACCTGGGCCGCGAACGCCGGCCAGCGGATCGGGCTCGTAGCGCAAGGTGTTACGGCAAGGGATTTGCGGCCACGTCCAGCTACGGTTGATGCCTGAACATGGTCGAGGTCCAAGGCGTCCTGCGGCTTTATCGGCTGCGCAAAAGTGAGTTCGTGCAGGCGGTGGTGTGCTTTGTCGGCGTTGCAATTCTCGGTGTCGTAAACGGCATTGCACTGGCGCTGTTTCTCAGCGTGCTGTCTTTTCTATGGCGCGCCTGGCGGCCCTACGATGCCGTGCTCGGACGCGTCGACGGCCTGAAGGGCTATCACGACGTGTCGCGCCATCTGGAAGCGCGGCGCGTGCCCGGTCTTGTGCTGCTGCGCTAGGATGCCCCCTCTTTTTCGCCAATGGCGAGATCTTCCGCGAGCACGTGTTGCGCGCCGTCGATGAATCGCCCGAGCCGGCACGCTGGATCGTCATCGCGGCGGAGCCCGTCACCGACATCGATCTCACGGCCGCCGACGTGCTCGAAAGATTGCACGGCGAACTGGCCGGACGGCAGCTCAAACTGTGTTTCGCTGAACTGAAAGGCCCGTAAAAGACAGTCTCAAGCGTCAGCCGCCTGCACCCGTCACGCGCCACACTGTATTGCCGACATCATCGGCGATCAGCAGGCCACCGTCGCGATCCTGAGCGACGCCCACCGGCGCCCCATACAACTCTTTCTGATCCGGCGATGTAAAGCCCGTCACGACATCCTCCGGCGCGCCGACCGGCTTGCCGTTCGCGAACGCCACGTATGAGACCACGTAACCGCTCAACGGCGAGCGGTTCCAACTGCCGTGCTCGCCGATGAACGCGCCGCCGCGATACTGCGAGGGCAGATTGCTGCCGGTATAGAACGTGAGGCCTAGCGGCGCAACATGCGAGCCGATCGAGAAGTCGGGAGGAATCGCCTTCGCGACGAGGTCGGGACGCTGTGGTTGAGCGCGCGGGTCGACGTGCTGGCCGTAGTAGCTGTACGGCCAGCCGTAGAAGGCATTTTCTTTCACCGACGTCAGATAGTCGGGCACCAGATCCGGGCCGATCTCGTCGCGTTCGTTCGCGACGGCCCAGAGTCGGCCCGTCGTCGGTTCCCATTGCAGGCCGGTCGGATTGCGAATGCCCGCGGCGTAAATGCGGCTTGCGCCGCTCGCCGTATCGACTTCGAGCACGTCCGCGCGCCGGTACTCGACGTCGAGGCCGTTCTCGCCGACATTGCTGTTCGAGCCGACACCGACATACAGCTTCTTGCCGTCGGGACTGGCGAGCAGGGCCTTGGTCCAATGATGGTTGACCGTATCGGGAAGATCGGCGAGTTCGACGCCGCGCTCGCTGATGCTGGTTTCGCCCGTCCTGTACGGAAACTTCAGGATCGCATCCGTATCGGCGACATACAGTGTATCGCCGACGAGCTGCATGCCGAACGGGGAGTGCAGGTGGTCGATGAACACATACCGCTCCCATTCGCCGTTACGGTTGGCGGGTTTTCTGAGCAGCGTGATGCGATTCGCGCCCTTCGCCTTCTTTCCCGACCTGGCTTCGATCAGCCCGGCGATCCCCTGCTTCGGCGTGGTCACGGCCTCTTCGTTCGGGCTATTGGATTCCGCGACGAGGACGTCGCCGTTCGGAAGCGTATAGACCTGACGTGGATGCACGAGTCCCGAGGCGATCTTCTCGATCTTCAGGCCTTCGGCTACCTTCGGCGTCGCGCCGTTTTTCCATCCCGCGAACTTGGGCACCTGCATCGGCGGCGAGAAGAAGTTGCGTGCCTGCGGTATCGACGGATTGCCTCCGGCCTGCTGCGCGGGGTCGTACTGCGCCTGTTCGTTGCAGCCGCTCATGAGCGCCGACATGGCGATGAAAAGCGCGCTGCCGGCGATGCGCTTATCCATGGGTCACCTCCACGAGATCGAGCCGGTTCATCGCCATGGCAATGTGCGCGATGCTCAGCAGCACGACGGTGATGACCGAAAGAATCACAGTGTCCGGAACCATCGCATAAGCGTCGCGGCTATGCACGAACGCATTGACGATCGCCGCGATGATGGCGAGCAGATTGAGCCAGAAGTCGATTCTTTCGATACGCGTCACCCGGCGACGCCGCTGCAACCATACGTGACCGAAATTGAGCAGCCGCGGAATGATGGCGATGACGAGGCCCACCGTGACGAGCCACGCCGCGCCCTTGCCCCAGAACACGTTGCGCGTGCTCATGTAGGTCAGGTCGAAGATCAACGCGCCGACGAACATTCCGTACGGAACGGGGTTCAACAGCTCGAAAATCGCGGCGGTGAGTCGCGATGGACGTCTGGCCGGATGTCGGATAAGGGACGGCGGGGTGGACATGACTTTTCCTTTGGGTGTTGGAGCCGGTGTCCTCATCGCGTGCATTAGCCATGCCTGAACGTTGCGCTTGACTGTCGGTCGCCGTCGCTTGCGCGGCCGGGCATGCCCGGTGCTGCATGCGTAGACATCCGTTGGCAGCGTCGCGAACGACAGACGGGAGGACTCACGATGAAACGATTCATCAGAGTGGTGTTGCTAACTACGCTATTGGTATCCAGCCTGGCGGCCTGTCAGAAAGCGCACGAGGCTGGCAACGACAGCATGAGCGCGGGCGGCGGCAAGATGGACGTGTCGGCGTCCGCACCAGGGAAAAGCGCTTCGACCGGAGCGGGCCAGTAGTGAAGCAGCGGATTTCCCTGGAGCCTGCGGGAGCGGGATTTGCTCGTTCCAACGGCCGGTCCGTTACCCGCAGGCATGGCGCGTGGTCATGCCTATCAGTTACCGCACCCGGGTCTCCCGGCGCAAAGGAGCACGCTCATGCCTTCGACCGCAGCAGATTCCGGTAACGAGGCCGCGGACGAAACGCAGCCGTCGAATCCCCGCCCCGACGCGCCGCGCTCCGATCGCCGCCGCTCGTTGCTCAAAGCGGCAGCGGCCGGCGGCGCGGGACTCTTCTCTGCGCAACTCGTACCAGCGCAGTCCGATGCGCTTGCTCCGCACGGTCAGCCGGTGAATCAGGACCGGCAACCGTCGTTCGACGTTGCGCAAGATGCGACGACTGCCGACGTGATCGTCGACATGCTGCTCGCATGGGACGTCGATCACGTGTTCGGGATGGTGGGCGACGGCATCAATCCGCTCATCGAAGCGCTGCGCAAACGTCAGGACAAGATCCGCTTCATCGGCGTACGACATGAAGAAGCTGCGGCGTTCATGGCGAGCGGCTGGGCCAAAGCGACCGGGCGTCTTGGCGTGTGCCTGGCCACGACGGGGCCCGGCGCCGTCCATCTGACGAACGGCCTTTACGATGCGCATTTCGACGGCGCGCCGGTGCTTGCCATCACCGGACTGACGTTTCACGACCTGCACGGCACCCGCTTCCAGCAAAGCGTGAACACGCCCGCGCTGATGGAGGATGTGGCGCTTTATAACGTCGCCGTCACGGGCCCGCGGCATGCAGTCGTAGTGACGGACCTCGCGTGCCGCCATGCGCTGGGTCAGCGCGGCGTCGCACATCTGGCGGTATCGAAGGACGTGCAGGCGCAGCGGCTTGGGGATGACAAGGCGTCGATGGAAAACCATGGTTTGCGGACATCGACCGCATGGAGCCGTCCGGCATCGACGCCATCGAACGCGGACCTGCAGGCCGCCGCCGCGCTGATCAACGCCGGCAGCCGCGTCGCGATCCTGGCGGGGCAGGGCGCGCTCGGCGCGCGCGACGAACTCGAACGTGTGGCCGCGCGGCTCAATGCGCCGGTTGCCAAGGCGCTGCTCGGCCGCACGGTACTGCCCGACGATTCACCGTTTTCGACGGGCGGCATCGGGCACCTCGGCACGATGCCGTCCGAGGAGGCGATGCATCGTTGCGATACCGTTCTGATCATCGGTTCGACGATGCCCTGGGTCGATTCCTATCCGAAGCCCGGCGCGGCGCGCGGCGTGCAGATCGATGTGCGGCCGGAACGGATCGGCCTGCGCTTTCCTGTCGAGGTGGGGCTCGTGGGCGACACGAAGGAAACGTTGCGCGCGCTGCTGCCGTTGCTGCGGCAGAAGGACGAGTCCTTCCTGCGCGACATCCAGGCGCGCGTCGCGCAATGGAACACACTGCTGGAGCGGGTCGCCGCCGTCGAGCGTAGCCCCCTTCGGCCGCAAAGCGCGATGCGCGCGATCAGCGACGCGCTGGCGCCCGATGCGATCGTATGTCTGGATTGCGGCGCTAACACGCATTTCGCCGCTCGTTTTCTCACGTTGCGAAGGCAGCAGCAACTGGTCGCGACCGGGATGCTCGCGACGATGGGGCCGGGCTTGCCGTTCGCGATCTCCGCACAGTTGGCGAACCCCGGCCGTCAGGTCGTCGCGATAGTCGGCGACGGCGGTTTTGCCATGTTGATGGCGGAGCTTTCGACGGCGGTCAAGAACCAGCTACCGGTGAAAATCGTCGTGATGCGCAACGACATGCTGGCCGAAGTGGTGTTCGAGCAGAAGGAACTCGGCAATCCGCCTTACGGCTGCGAGCTTGGCGCAATCGATTATGCACAGGTCGCAATGGCGTGCGGTGCCGACGGCATCCGGTGCAACGAGACCGGAGCATTGCGCTCAGCGCTGGCCGCAACGCTGGCTTCGCCACGAGCTGCGCTGCTCGAGCTGCGCGTGGACGCCGCGGAACCGGTCACTACGCCGGCGCGGTTGAAAGCATAGTGTCCGCTATCCAGCCGGCGCGCCAGATCGATGCCACCATGGCACGACGAAACGGATATCGGGAATATCGACGCCCATCCCGAAAGCGTTGGTCGGGATCATTACACGCACGTCGCCCGCTACGCTTTCGTAACGGATGTCTCATAAGGATGGGTTCTGGCGAAGAGTGGAAAACGCACCGCAGGTTGGCAGGGGACTGCCTTCTTCCGCATGAGGCGTTCCCCGGAAGAGCACTTACGTCTCGGCTATATTTTCTAGAGCGTCAGGAATTCGAGAACAGCCGTTGGGCGTTAATGGCGTCGAGATGTACGTGGGTCGCCCCGCATCCTGTGCATTCGCCTCTCGATTTTCTGCCCTCCTGTGAGAACACACCTTGACCAGCAAGACTGTGGAAGACCTGTTTATCCACTCGCTGTCCGATGTCTGGAAGCCGTCTCTGCCAGATCTTTAGTGAGTGTCCGATGTTTGGGCGTAATCGCACGTCGCGCTGAGCCTGTCACCGCATGCGCGACCACGTTTCTTCCAGCGTTGCTGAACAATCATCGGGCCAGCCAGGTTGCCGTTGCGGCGGGATGCAGTTGATTGGCACCGGCTGGTACGCTTCCATCAAGACACCTTCGCTTGCGAGCCACGAACCCGTCGCTCAACCAACTGCAGACCTGTTGCACGCGCGCTGTCGGAGTCGATTCTGGTGTGAGCTGAAGGATGCGCCACAGGCGAAAACCGGCGTCTCAGGGGCGCGAGAAATCTGCCGGCGTCAGCTCGAGTCGTGCCGCGGGATGGGTAGGGCGAGCAGCTTCCGTTCGGCCATCGCCCGAATGCGGCCGTAGCCATCGCGAAAGGTCTTGAGGATGCGCTCGTCGCCTGCGCGTGGGTCGAGCCAGAAATACGCTTCCAGCGCCGTGATCGTGATCATGCATTCGACCGGGCGGTTCTGGAAGACGAGAGAAAATGCCACGCCCACGCGATTGGCGAGCACCTGTGGGGCAAGTTCGACGATTTCAGCAGTTTCCATAGGTGGCAAGGACGGCGCTTCGGATCAGGTCACGATGATTTTTGCACAGGTTATGCATTTCGGGTGCGGGCACAGTGGGCGGGTTGCAGGTCTTGGCGAGCCGCTTCGGACTGCGTGGAAGCCAGTGGTTCTCAACGCCGGATGCGCCCTGACTACCGGCGTCTGTCACTAGAAAAAGCATCCCCGATCTATCGTGCGCGCTTCACCTCATCGCTATGTCCGCGGGATGATCGAACAGGGCGGCAAGGTCGTCGCGATGCGCGGTGCGCGCGATGGCCTGCAGCCGGCGCCGGAGGCGCCCGAGCACGCCCCGGGCGGACCTGCCGTCGCCCAGCGCGGCGGGCTGGTAGCGCTCGACCGCCTCGCGCACGGGCAGTCCTGCATACCACGCACGCAGAACGGCAAGTTCATCGGCATCGGGGAAACCGGGCGGGTCAGCGGAGGCGGGGGCGGAGGTCCGGGTGAGGTGAATTGTCATAAGCGCCAATGGCGAGCGTGGATTGCTTCGTTTCGCTGGGCTTGTCTAGCGCTGATGTAGCGCTCACGTAGCGGGCCCCGGCGCGAGATCCTCGACGCCGGGCGTCAGGCCGCCCAGGAAGTCCGGATGCTTGGCCGTCGTGTCGAAGTAGTTGGACGTCTTGAAGAGTTCGTACTTGCCTTCCATCGCGTAAGCGCGCGTTTTATCGGCGATCGCGGCGACCTGATCCGCGTCCATCGGACGGAATGTCCTGGCAGCTTCGAACGCCTGGTCGAGAACCTTTTCGTTGTCGATTCCCGTGATGATCACCGAGGTCGGCAGGTTCATCGAGAAGTGCAGCATGTCGATCGGCGTCACCGGCAGACCGCTCTTCAGAATGACGCTGTCGCCGAAGGTTTTCATTCCCAGCACGCCGATGTGCTGCTGAACAGCCACCGGCACCACCAGATGTCCGAAGCTGCGGAAATGCGCGTCCATCACGTTGAGCGGCATCTGTACCGAGTCGAACTGGAAGCCGTGGCGCGCCGCGACGTCCAGCATGTATAGATGGATGCGCGGATCCTTGTGACCGGTGAAACCGATATGACGAACCTTGCCGTCCTTGCGCGCCTGCACGAGCGCTTCGATCGCGCCGTCCGGACCGAAGATCCGATCGGGGTCCTCGAAGCGCAGAACCTCGTGAAACTGCACGAGGTCGAGATGGTCGGTCTTCAGACGCTTCATCGACTCTTCGAGCTGCTGCATCGCAGATGTGCGGGTGCGGCCATCGATCTTGGTCATCAGGAACGCTTTCTGTCGATAGCCGCCCTGGCTAAGCGCGGTGCCCATGCGCAACTCGCTCTGACCGCCGTTGTAGTCCCAGCAGTTGTCGAGGAAGTTGATGCCGCGATCGAGCGCCGCGTGAATCAGGCGCACGGCCATTTGCGGATCGACCGGCGGTTTGCCGATGTGCGAGCCGCCCAGACCGATGATCGAGACTTTCTCCCCGGTGCGGCCGAGCGTACGGTAGAGCATGTCGCCGCGCCGTTCTCCGGGGTCCGTCACGCGCAACAGGTCACGCGGATCGAGCGAGCCGGTCGTACCGTCGGGATTGGCCGGTTCGGCGCTAGTGGAGCCGGCCGATCGTGACGGGCGGGCGGCCAGCGCCACGGCGCCCGCGGCCGTGCCTTGCAGAAATTGACGTCGCTTCATGGTTGAGACTCCTCATTGAGACGCTTCCGGCAGCGAGCCGCTCGCAGCCGCTCGTTCCGCCTCGTGGTGATCGAGCGTGTGAAGGATGCGCATGGCGGCGCAGGCGGCGCCGAAGCCATTGTCGATATTCACGGTTGAAATGCCGGGCGAACAGCTCGCGAGAATCGCATTGAGCGCGGCGTGGCCGCCGGCCGCCACGCCATAGCCCACCGAGGTCGGGACCGCGATGATCGCGCTCCTGACGAGACCCGCGAGCACCGTCGGCAACGCCGCGTCCATGCCCGCGACCGCGATGATCAGTCCGTGCTGGCGGATCGCGTCGATACGGCTTGTCAAACGCCACAAACCGGCGACACCGACATCCGCGAACCACGCCGTGTCTTCGCCGTAGTAGGCGAGCGTGCGCCGCGCCTCGCGCGCTACGGGGACGTCGGACGTGCCTGCAGCGACGATCGCCACGCGCGGCGCACGCGCGAAGCTCGGCGCGGCGCCGAGGCGCGCGGTGCAGGACACGTCACAGTAGTCGAGTGCCGCGCGAATCGCCGACGACAGGCTGTCGTACTGATCGCGCGACAAGCGCGTCACGAACAGGCGCGAATGCCGCGCTTGCGCCTGTTCGACGATCGCCGTGATCTGGGCGACGGACTTGCCGCTCGCGAGCACCGCTTCGTCGAGACCCGTGCGCTCGCTTCGCGCCCAGTCAAACGTGACTTCGTCGCTCATGGGCCTGTTCCTCTGACGAATGCGCTACCCATCCGGTAAGCCGCGAAGCTCACCGCAGGCGCCTCGATGCCCGGCGAAAGCGCCGCTGTGCGCGCCAGGATCTGTGCCGTCAGCGCTTGCCGCGCATGCTCGTCGACGCGCATCAAGGTCGCCTCGTCGAGCTCGACGACGACGCCCGACGCTCTCACGCGGCAGCGCACCGTCGACGGTTGAAGGATTCCGGCGACGAGCCGTTCGACCTCATGCACGAATCGCAGAGCCATCGGCTCGATCCGGATGCCCGTCTCGATGCGGCTCGACAGACACGGCGAAGCCGGCAGCTCGGCAAGCGTTCCGAGGCCTAGCTCGCGGGCGAGCTGGCGAACCGCTGCCTTGCCGATGCCCGCTTCGATATAGGGATGCCTTACCTGATGGGCGCGCGCCGCGTCCAGTCCGGGACGATAGTCTCCGAGGTCGTCGAGATTCGCGCCGGAGACCAGCTGCGCATCAGTCAACCGTTCCATTGCGCTGTAAAGCTGGTTTTTGCAAAACAGGCATCGGTTGGCGGGATTTTCTACATACTCCCGCGTCGAAAACTCCCCTGCTTCGATGACGCGCAGCGACCAGCCATGCTCGGCGGCTAGCCGCTCGACGCGTGCGGTCGCCTCCGGCGGAACCGCGGCGGACGACGCGTGCATGATTTCGACACGCGCCCCGCTTCGCTGCGCGGTTTGCACAGCTGCCATGGCGAGTGTCAGGCTGTCGATGCCTCCGCTAACCGCGACCGCGACGTCGCCAGTTTCGGTGAGAATTTGCGCGAGCCTGGGGTTCATCGTGGATCCTCGTGGCTAGAGGTGGGCGCCGATTGCAGCGCGAGCGCCGCGGCGCGTTGCCGATACGCTGCGCGCTCCGCTTGAACCTGCCGCTCGACGACATCGTCGGCCTCGGCTTTCGCCGTAGCGCCGCCCGGACGTTCGACCCGTTTGACGCGCATCGTGTGCCCGTCCACGTCAACTTCGACCATGCGCCGCTCCAGCGCTGCGCCTTGTACGAAGTGATAGCGGAGTCCAATGGTCGTCGTTTCACGGAAGCAGGCATCGAGCGCGGCCTCGATCTGCTGCGGAGAGGCGAGAATGCGTACCGAAGTGGCGATGCGGCCTTTCTTGCCGGTCACCGGCATCTGAACGACGTCATGAATGGCCGGATGAGCGCGCAAATGGACGATGCCCGTCGCGAGGTCTTCCGGTGTCTGGTCGTCAACTTCGAACTCGATCACGGCAAGCTCGCGGTGAACGCCCGGGCGAGATGAGGCGGCCGGCGCTGAATCTTCGAGAATCAGCGCGCGCACGCAATTGCTGACGCCCGCGAGGCGCCGCGAACCAAACCCTGTCCCCGTTCCGGCGATGCGTTGCGGTGCGCCGGAGCGCACCCGAACCTGCGGGCTCAGGTAGCGAAGGATCGCGGCGCCGGTCGGTGTGACCCGCTCGCCAGCGATGCCGTCGTCGACGACCAGCATGCCTTCCAGCAATCGGGCGGTGGCCGGTGCGGGCAGCGGCATCAGTCCGTGCATCGTTTCGATGCGTCCACCGCCGAGCGGGATCTCGCTGACGGTCCAGTCCGCCCCGATGGAGTCGATCAGATACGCGGCGCCGACGACGTCGGCGATCGAGTCCCAGTTGCCTACTTCGTGAAACGTGACGTCTTCGGGCGCCGTTCCATGCACATACGCTTCGGCCTCGGCAAGCAACTGAAAAATGCCCGTCGCGGTGCGGCCGATTGGCGACGGCAACGCGTTCGCGAGGCGCTGCCTGATGTCTTTCCAATGCGCATGATCGTGCCCGGCATGCGCGACGTGCGGATGAGCATGATCGTGACCAGTATGACGGTCGTGACCCTGAGCGACGACGAAACGCTTGCCCCGGAAGACGCCGTCGTCGAAGTGCTCGAGCCGGCACACTACGGCTTGCGGCCCCAACACCGTGTGAATGGCCGTCGTGAGGCCGTCGAGACACTGCGGGAATGCGTCCAGCAGTGCTGCAATGAACATGTCGCCCGCCATGCCGCCGAGCGTGTCGAGATGGATCCGCATGCTGCCCTCTTTAAAGCGACGTGTGCGACGCAGCATCCCGCGTGCCGAGTCGTTTGCCTTTCAGCTATCAAGAGCAAGCGTCTTTCCCTGCCGACCACTTCGCGCGTCAGCTAGTGCCAGGTGAGGATCGCGGAGTGTTCGGCAGTTCCGATGGGACGCATCTGGTCGCTATCGCTGGCCTTGCACGCGACACTCATCAGAAGCTCAGCCGCAAGGTCTTTCTGTGCGGAGTCTATGCAGCATCATTTGCCTGCCGGCGGGATGTCCGCCGACTCGACGTTTTTGCTCGGCGCTACTCGCCATTCAGCGTTAGCGACGTCGTCAGCCACGAGCAACGCCCGTGTGCGTCAAGTGCGGCGCCAACGGGTCGACCCACGGCGTAGCCGTCTGCCGTCAGAAAGCCGCTCAGGAAGTCCTCAGGTAGTCAACACCTTTCGCTTCCACGCAGTAGACGCTTGGGTTCAAAATCGTCGAGAGTCGACGACTTTCGCAAAAAGGGCCTGTTTTAGCCGTCTATTCGCATGACGGCGAATTCCGGCAAAAACCTATGCTGTCACCCGTCGCGATGAACAGGCGCGATCGGGGTTGTGAGGAGAAGAGCGCATCCCGCGGCTTCAATTGGGCCGCGGGGAATGCGTCGGTGATTGGCATGGCCCGTGCCAATCCAGAAATGTGCTCAGCAACGCCTTGGACCGTTTCAGAAAGATCTGCGCCCGTGGCGGCCAAACGGGCTTCGCATGGGCGCCGTTGCCGCTATATCGGCTCATGTCCGTTATCGCATGGCTAATCTGCCAACTGCGCGATGACCTCGAATGGCTGATGGGCACCATGGACCTCAGAGATATAAAATCCGCGCTGATTCGCCTGGACCAGGCTAAGACCCAAATGTTGAAGCACGGGTCCCAACTCGACGACGGAATTGTTCCCGAGGCCCGTAAAACACGTGGGATCGCCTCCGGGTCGATCGATGGCAAGATTAAAACTGATTTCATTGACGTTGTCGGTCGTCGCGGTGACGAGAAAGCGTATCGCGCTATTTTCTCCTCCCGGCGGCTCAAGGAACCGGTCGTTGCTGGCGCGAGCATGTTGCGCCTCTGTCCAGTCTTTACCGTCCCAGACGCCCTTGGGCAGTGGGACATTGTCGGTCGGCCAGGTCGCCAGAATGTTGGTTGGTGGCGTCGGGCCGCCTACGTATAGATAGCTGCCCCAGCTACCACCGCTCTTCATATCCATCAGAATCGTATAGGAGGCCGCTCCGCCCGGGGTCGCCACGTCGCTCAGCGCTGAACCGTTGTGATCGACCATGGCCCCGTCCATGCTGGACTGATTGCGAAGGTTGCGCAGGTACGCCGCCTTGCCCGCCTCGGCCAATGCCTGAGTGCCGCTACCCATCTGATCTGCAGTCGCTTCGGGACTTTGCAGATCGGAATAGACTTCGCCGCCCGACGCAATCCATTCGACCACGCTTCCTAGCGCTTCCGGATTGAAGAGAGAGGCCGGGTAATAACCCATCCAGACGCCTTCGGCACTCACCCACCAGTTCAATTCCCCGGTGCCGGGTTCGGCGAAAAGCTGAAACTTCATCTGAAGGTCATATTGCGAGCCGTCGAATGCGCTGATGCTGGTGATGCCGATTCCAGGATGGACAGTCCGGCCGGTTGTACTGGGACCACTGTATTGAACCCATCCTTTATGGATGGCGTTATAGCCGCCGATATTGTCACCATCGCTCGCATACGAGTTCGTCGTGTAGTAGGTGAAGACGTGTGGGAGCGTGTTGCCGTTGAGGATTCTGTCAACGGTCCAGCCACCTTCAAGAGATTGAAGAGCCGTGTCGCTGCTACTCTGCAGCCAGACTTGGAGGATCGAGTGGTCTTCGCCGCTGCCACCGCCGGGAACGTTGATGATCGGATCCCAAACATTGAAGTAACCGTCCCAACCGTAAAAGGTTCCCGACTCGCCTGAGGTATTGTGGAAATAGCCGGCGGGGTTGGGATTGGCTGGCGCTTCACCGCGCCGATTGCGGTTCACGCGCAGTCCTCCCCGTTTGGCCAGGTAATCCGTCAGCGCAACCGCGCGATTCAGGCGCGAAAGATCGGGTCGAACGATTGGAACCGTACCGGACGGACCACGCTCCACGGTCGGATCGTCCAGTTCGAAGACCACCGGCCTTGCCTGACGCAAGGTATCATCAAAACGCTCCTGTGGAACTGGTGGCGGCGTGGCGATCTTGCCGCCAGGAACCTGGCTCTCGATGGGCACCCAATCCAGCAACGTTCCGCTGGGCGTGCTGGTGGTCTTCACGATATGAAGGGAGTTCTGCCGCTCAGTAAGCCACTGAACGAGTTCCGGGTTCAAAAGGTCTTGTTTCGCTGACATGGACGAGTCTCCGGTGGGTAAATGACCAAGTGGCGGATCCTCGCCAACTTGGTCGTCGGCTCGCAGAGAGTTCAGTCGCGCGATAAGCAACACACTGGTTTGGACGCGAGGGACGCTACTGTGGCTAGAGATTGGACGAGAACAAGCCCAGGAGATTTAAAAAGGTCCGTCGATGAACTTGCAGTTCCTCAAGGTGATAAGACCTGCGACATGCCGTCAATTTTCGCCGAGCGAATCAAGCAGAAGATATATCGGCAATCGACTACTCGAATCAGCGAATGGGCCGTTTTAGCCTTGAAAGGGGCCAGGGAGGTGGCGCCGGGCCCACGGTCAGAAATTGTGTCGACTGCCGCCCGACGCGGCCGATCTATGGCCGACTCGCCCGCCGGTCCAGGTCGGGCCGCGGTCGACCACACGTCCGTTACACAGGTAGTCAGGCGAATTGCACCCTGGCACCTGCTTGCGCAGTTGGATGAATAGAAATTTTCACAATGTCACAAACTTGAAAATTCGAGTTCACTCGACCATACTAAAAGCGTTCCTTCACTCAAACGCGCCATTCCTGCCTGTGAGCGAAACCGAACTGCCCGACGCGATCGAGCGCATTCACTGTGCATCCGCCACCGCGTCGGCGGCGTTGAAGCCCGTCGCACGATGGCTTGTCTCTCATTCGCTCGACGCCGCGACGCTCACGATCCAGGAAGTCGCCAAAGCGTGCGGAGGCTCGGTGGCCAGCGTCAACCGGTTCGCCAGGTACGCTGGATATCGCGGGTTTTCGGATCTGAAGGCGGAACTTGCCGCAGTCGTGCGGCAAGCGCTGCAACCGGTGGAGAAACTGGAAGCGCCGACGGCTCAGGAAGGAATCGGCGCATGGCTGGCAGATCACCAACGCAACCTTGTCGCGATGGGTTCGTCGCTGCAACGAGATCGATTGGCCCAGACGGTGACTCGCATCATTGCGAGCAACGCCGTGTATTGTCTCGGGCTAGGTCTGAGCACCTATTTGACCGGGCTATTGGCGGACACGTTGATGCCGTACCACCGGCACGTCGTATGGGCCGCTGCTGGAGGAGGTAGCGAGCAAGCCGCGCGGCACATGGCAAAGATTGGCGCAGGCGACACGTTGATCGCGATCTCTCTACCCCGCTATTCGCGCGACACGGTCGAACTTGCTCGATTTGCCCGCGAACGCGGCGCTTTCGTCGCCGCCCTGACCGACAATCCAACCGCGCCTCTCGCCGCGACGGCTGACGCGGTATTGTTGGCTCCGGCTGAGCATCGGCTGCTGTCGTCGAGTGCCGTGGCGATGGTGGCGCTCATCGAAACATTGACATCTGAAGTGCTGAAAGCAACACCGCAGACAAAAGCAATGGCGGCCACTTTGTCGCAAACGGTTCTGCCATACCTCGTGTTCGACACAACCACATCGACGAGGGCGAAAGCCGAAGCAGGCGCGAGGCGCAGCAGCAAGACCAGGGTCATCAACCGAAAGGGTGGCGATGGCGGTAATGTTGCGACCCGCAAACTTCGCAACCAATCGTGACGTTGCGACGATCGCCCTAAATTGTTTCAGCAGGTCGAGAAGCAGAGGAGGCGCAAAATGAACACTACCTCGGATAGCGCGGTCGGTTCATCGGTCCAGCAGCTCAGGGACACAACGGGGCTTGCGGGGCATCCGCGCGGGCTCACCACGCTGTTCTTCACCGAGATGTGGGAACGATTCAGCTTCTACGGCATGAGAGCCATTCTCGTGCTGTACATGGTTGCGGCTCCTGGGCTCGGCGGCCTCGGCTACGACACGCCCCATGCGACGGCGATCTACGGTACGTACTCAATGGCCGCGTTTCTGCTCGCGCTTCCCGGCGGCGTCATCGCCGACCGGTTGCTCGGCACGCGTCGGGCGGTCTTGATCGGCGGCATCATCATCGCAAGCGGCCACTTCACCATGGCCATTCCGGCGGTGCCGACGTTCTTCGCCGGACTCGTGCTCGTCGCATGCGGGACGGGTCTGCTCAAGCCAAATGTGAGTGCCCTTGTAGGCGGCCTCTACTCACAGGATGACGAGCGCCGCGACAGCGGGTTTTCGATCTTCTACATGGGCATCAACATCGGCGCATTCCTCGCACCGCTTGTCTGCGGCTTTCTTGCGGAAGCGGAGCCATTCAGGAATTTGCTGCGCTCATTCGGCATCGATCCAGTCAATAGCTGGCACTTCGGTTTTGCAGCGGCAGGCGTCGGCATGTTGCTCGGTCTGATCGTTTTCTGGCGGCAAAGAGTCCGTCTCGAGCATGTCGGAGACAAGCGCGCGGCAAAGCCCGTCCCGTCAGCACAGAAGCAGCAAGGCGGCCTGCTGCGCACGACGGTCTATATCGCGCTCGGCGCCTTCACGGTCATCGGTACGTTGCTCGCCGGAAGTAACTGGCAGAACGTGCTTCCGTTCCTGCTGGCTTTCGATGCGCTCGTTCTGGTCGTCATGATGGGCCTGCAGGAACAACTGACAGTTGCCGAGTGGAAGCGCCTCGCCGTGATGGGTATCTATTTCATCGTGACGATTGCTTTCTGGGCCGCATATGAACAGAAAGGCTCGAGTTTGAGTCTCTTTGCCAAGGAAATGGTGCAGCGAAATATCGGCAGCTTCCTCGTACCGGCAGCCTGGTTCCAGTCGCTGACCGCCTTGTACGTGATCCTGCTCGCGCCGGTGTTCGCGGCGCTCTGGGCGAAGCTCGGCCCTCGTCAACCCTCGAGCCTCGCGAAGCTCGCCCTGGCGCCGCTGTTGATCGGCATTGGCTATGCAGGGTTTGCGATCATGTCGTCGTCGCTTTATGCCGGCGCCAAGATCAATCCGCTCTGGCTTGCCGGTCTGTTCCTGTTTGAAGTGTTCGGCGAGCTCTGCCTGAGCCCTGTCGGCCTGAACCTCGTCACGAAGCTCGCACCGGTGAGCCTCGTTGGATTGATGATGGGACTCTGGTTCTTCGGAAGCTCATTCGGCTACAAGCTCGCCGGTTACCTCGCGGGCTTTTACATGCCTGTCCCGGCACGGCTGACATTGCTCTATGGGGGCATCGCCGCCGGGCTCATCGCCGTGTCTGCCCTGCTGTTCCTCATGATGCCGATGATGAAAAAGCTCGTCGGGGACGAATCGGCCCAGGCCGTGACTCACGCGCATTGATCGAACACGGTACGAGGCGTGAAATGGCACAGTACATCTTGGCAATTCATGGGGGCGCCGGAACGCTGCAGCGCGGCGTCATGTCGGCGGAACAGGAAGCCGCTCATCGGACGGCACTCGAAGGCGCGCTCGAGGCAGGCCATCAGGTTCTGAAAGGCGGCGGATCGAGCGTCGAGGCCGTCGTCGCCGCCGTGGTCGCATTGGAGGATTGCCCACTTTTCAACGCAGGGCGTGGCTCCGTATTCACGCATGCGGGCACCCACGAAATGGACGCCGCCATCATGGAAGGCCATACCGGACGCGCAGGCGCGGTGGCCGGTGTGTCGCGCATCAAGAATCCCGTCACCGCGGCACAACGCGTGATGGATCGTTCCACTCACGTGTTGCTCTCGGGTGCTGGTGCTGAGCAATTTGCCGCCGACGAAGGACTGGCTCTCGAGAGCCCCGAATACTTCTACACCGATTTCCGCTGGCAGCAATTACTCGCCGTGCGCGATACCGGACGCGAATTGCTTGATCACGACGGCACTGCACTGCTTTGCAAAGACGATTCTGGCGACGCGAGCCGGCTCATCAATGGCGAGCACAAGTTAGGCACGGTTGGTGCCGTCGCGCTCGATGCAATGGGGCGTCTGGCCGCAGCGACGTCCACCGGTGGCTTGACAAACAAGCGCCACGGGCGAATCGGCGATTCTCCGCTGATCGGATGTGGCACGTATGCCGACGCACGCGTGGCCGTGTCCACGACTGGAACGGGAGAAGCATTCATCCGCGCTGTCGCGGCCCATGACGTCGCCGCGCGGATGAAGTATGGTCACATAACAGTCGAAGAGGCTGCGCGCACGGTCGTGAACGACGTGATCCCGCAGCAACGCGGCACGGGAGGGCTCATTGCCGTCGATGTCGAGGGGCATGTATCGATGCCGTTCAACACCGAGGGGATGTATCGCGGCGTTGTTCAGAGCGATGGCAGGTGTTGCGTCGATATCTATGGGTAAGGGAGAGCGCTTCGCTATGCCATGGACGAGAGCCCTCGGCCCGTAGCATGCGGCGCCTGAACGCGAAGTGCCGCGAACGGCGAACGCCCCAAAACGATCCGGGCGGCGTGCTACCTTTCCATGCAGTTTTCCGAAGTGAAGGGAGTTACACGGTTTGTCAGTCTTCAGTTGACTAGTTGGTGTGGTTCAACTAGACGCGCGAGCTTGGTTTCGCCTTCGGTTCAAATACGCAAGACCGAGACGCCGTTTGAAGCGTAAGCCTGCAGTAGATGGTGAGCGATAGCGAATGGCTTGGGCGCTGACAGGCCGCGCCCGTGCGTTCCGACGAGCATAGCGGCAACTTCTGAGCGCTGAAACCATCGAGCATCTTCGAGCTCCATGGTATCGACTACGATATCGGCATCGCTCGCCTGGGCAAAGCAACCGATCATCAGTGACGATGGAAATGGCCACGGTTGCGACGCAAAATAGGCAACCTGCGTGCAATGCACGCGTGCCTCCTCGAGAACTTCGCGGCGTACCGCATCCTCGACCGTTTCGCCTGGCTCGACGAAGCCAGCGAGTGCCGAGTACATCCCTGGCGCAAAGTGCCGCTGGCGTCCCAGCAAGCATTGTTCGCCATCGATCACGAGCATGATCACGACGGGATCCACGCGTGGAAAGTGGCTCGTTCCGCAAGCGTCGCAGGTACGTTGCCAGCCTGCTGCGGTAGGACTGCTCCTGGCGCCGCAGTTTGCGCAGAAAGAATGGCGGCGATGCCAGTCGAGCATTGCTTTCGCTTGGCCGAGCATTCCAAGCACGGCCGGAGCAATGAGGCCCTGCAGCGCGATCGAGCGGAGGTCGACGCGTTCGAGATCCGCTCGGGATGACTGGTCCTTAAGGGCATCGCCAAACGTGAAACCAAGCGCGAAGCGCGCATTCCCATCGGCCTCCTGGCCCAGGAAAACGCTTTGGTGAGGTTGTCCGAAGGAGGTCGTTTCGTCCCCGTGAAACCATGGATCGTGTTCGCTGCCTCGTTTGAGGACTGGAACGTCACCGTCGAAAATCAGAAAGCGGGTAGTCGTGGAAATGCGCAGACCATCGATGAACGCCTGGTCTTGACGTTTCTCCGAGCGACGGTCAAGCGGATTCAGATTGAAGCCGATAGAAGAAGTGTAGTGGGCTGTCACGGAAGTGATTTCTAGGGACTGAGTCGTTCCGAAAGTATCGCATGCAAGCACCGTAGCGGTCGAAGCGCCGGTCCAGTCCGAGTTGCCGTCGCAGCGGGATGCACGTTTTAGCGCTGGATAGTACGCTTCCATCAAAGCGCCTTCACCTGCGAGCCGCGAACAGGTCGCTCAACCAACTGCACACCAAGTTGCACGCGCGTCGATTTCGGTGATCGTGCAACTCGTGCGCGATGGATTTGGCGTGGCGGCGATTCCGCGCCTCTTTGTCGACGATCTGATCGCCCGCGGCGACGTGGTGGAGTTGCCGTTGCAGCCTTTGCCGCCGTCCATCGTGGTGTCGATGTCACGCCGCGCGGGTGCGCCGCTGCTCGTACATGGCGCGGCGAACGCGGCGCGTGCGGCATGTCACAGGTATTGCGAGTTGGGGGATCCGCGCTTGATTGAACGCTTGTAAAACCGGGTCCTGCTGACATCCGTTGAGGAGATGCAATAGACAACGCGTCGTTTGGGCGTCAGACGGGAGGACGCCACTAAGCCGGATCTGCTTAGCCCATAAGAAACCTTGCATGGGGCACCGCCGGTTTCGTCGTCGCACAGCATGTTCGCATGTGATTCGTCCGTCGAGTTGTACTTCCCGAAACCGCGATCTTCCCGTTTCCTGATTTGGGCGTAAAATCCAAGCCGTCGCCTGATGCCGATTCGGTGCCTGGAACCTGAAGTTCTACTGGCTATGTAGCGCGCAGTTGTGCGTCTGATTTTCCCGGCACCTTGTACAGGTGGCTGGACAGATCGGTCCGCTGGTCGACGAATACGTCGAAAAGCAGTCGCGTTGGCCCAACGCATTGGTGCAAGGCAGGCGACGGGTGTGCCAACGTGAAGATCAAGAACACTGGATGTGCGACCTCGACGAGCCAGTCCAGCTTCACCAGGCCATCGTCGTCATCATCCCTGAACTGGTCAAGCGTGGTCAAATCCCCCCTCGGCAGCGCCTCCGAAGTGTCGCCCAGATCATCGGCGGCAGAAAAGAACGCCGCCGTGCCATCGAGCGCGACGTCGCAGGGCGGGGCATCGAAGACAACGTGATCAATCTGCTTAACATCGCGGCGTTCTGTCAGTACCTCGTGCACGGCGTGATCGTGCTCGCGGCGGTGCTGCTTGATCGATTAAAAAAAATCGCGGTGTACGCGATTCTCAATACGGAAAGTCAATGGCAACTTCTATCAAAGAATCTTCTGGACAAGCACGGTACGCGAGCTATCCCAGTCTGGTCGACCGGGTCGTGCTCATCACGGGCGGCGCGAGTGGCATTGGCGCTTCGTTCGTCGAGCACTTCGTTGCGCAAGGCGCCCGTGTGGGCTTTCTCGACATCGACATGAACGCGGGAACAGCTCTTGCCGAATCGCTCGGTAACGCGCGCCATAAGCCGCTCTTCGTCGCCTGCGACGTCACCGACATCCCCGCGTTGCACGCGGCCATCGCCGAGGTGCGGGCTGCGTTCGGACCGATCGAGGTGCTCGTGAACAACGCGGCGAACGATCGCCGCCACGCGCTCGCCGACGTTACGCCCGAGTCGTTCGATGCGGGCGTTGCAGTCAACGTGCGGCATCAGTTGTTCGCAGCGCAGGCCGTGGTCGAGGATATGAAGGCCGCACGCGCGGGCTCGATCATTAATCTCGGCTCGCATTGCTGGATGCTCAAGAGCAGCCAGTTCCCGGTGTACGCGATGAGCAAGGCGGCCGTACAGGGCCTGACGCGCGGGTTCGCCAAGGAGCTCGGCGCGTATGGGATCCGCGTGAACACGCTCGTGCCGGGCTGGGTCTTGACCGAGAAACAGCGCAACCTGTGGCTCACCGACGAAGGCCGCGAAGAGATACGGCGCGGCCAGTGTATCGACGAGGAAATGGAGCCCGGCGATCTCGCGCGCATGGCGCTCTTCCTCGCGGCCGACGACAGCCGCATGATCACGTCGGAGGATGTCATGGTGACGGGTGGCTGGTCTTAAGCCGATTCTCGCCCGGCGGTTTCGCCCATTCTGATCTGCCACATAAGACCTGCTCGTCGACATGTCCGGTGCATGCCTTAGCCGCTATTGCCGCCTCCTCGGCCTATCCGGACCGGAGAGTCTCGATTGCGGAGTGAGGCTCACGCGGACTCCGTGCGAATTGCTTCGTTTTACAGCTATCACGACTCAACCTGCAGGCGCTGCAGCAGCGCGCGGCCGGAATCCGTTAGCCGCACGATGATCCACCCAGGCGCACGATCCTGGGTCTCTATAAGCTGCCGAGTCTGCAGTGCTCGCATGTTTGGGTCGAGTGTCTGTACCCGCATTTCCCGGTTCGCCAGCGTTAGCAACGTCCCGATTTCATGGTGGCTGAGCATCGAAGTCCCCAAATGAAAACATGTCAAGGACGCCGCGAGAAAGCCCCTTTAGCAAGCCTGTTCGCACCATGCTTAAAAGGGTTTTAACAGGAGCAGTCCGCTGACGATCCTGGTTTGCGAGTAACTCGCCGTCTTCTTAGCGTCGATTTCTTTCAGACACCGGTGCGAGAATTCAACGACGCGGGAATTCGATCACGGGACAGTTTCCGGCAGGTTGAAAGGCGCAGCATGTGACCCACATGCCTATGCCTGCACGCAAAATCGTGCGCCGCGCGTTCCAAAAATCGGGGCAGACGTGCGCCTGCCCGATTTGCTTTAGTGAATGGCCATCTGCACGACTTTCACGATGACGAGACCCACTGCGACGACGAGGTAGGTGCGCAGCACGCCCATCCATACACGTGTCGACAACGTCAGGTGCTGCGGCGCCGACAGGTCTTCGAGCGGCGGCATGCGCCACGTGTTGCGCAACTCCTTGAGGGCTGGCTTGGTGAGCGGCAATGCACCATGACCGACATCCGCGCCGCGCGACTTGCGCGAGAGTTCCACCGCGGCGTACACGGCCATGGCTAGCCCGCATCCTCCCACGAGAATCTTGACGATCGCCGCCCCGCTGATGTCCGGAAACACGGTGGCCGCGGTCAGGATGATCGACAGCACGACGAGCACGGCAATCACTGCACCCGTAAACACATTCAGTTTCTTCGAATTCACCCACGGGCCAAGCACCGCCTTGTCATTGCACAACAGCAGCAGGAACACGGTTGCGCTCGGCAGCAGTACGCCGGCAAGCGTCTGCACAGCTTCAGTCAACAGGCCAAGCGGGCTGCCCGGCATCAGCACGAGGGCCGCAGCGAGCGCAATGATGCCGAAGTAGACGAGATAGAAACCCTTCGCGTCAAGCACGCTACGATGCAGTGAGTGTTTGACCTTGAACACATCGCCGATCGCGTAGGCGGTCGAGAGCGAAACAGCGGCAGCGCCAATGATCGACGCGTCGAGGAGCGCGACGGCGAAGATCGTAGCGGACGTCTGGCCGACGTATTTGTGGAGACCCGCAATTACGCCACCGGCATCAGTGAAGTTGCCGAACTCGGGCCGGCCTTCAAAGAGCGCAGCCGTGAAGGCCATCATTGCCACGGCGCCAATGATCACGAACGCGATACCAATCCAGAGGTCGGCCTTTTCGTACTTCATGAAGCGCGGGGTGATGCGCTTGTCGATCACATAGCTCTGCTGGAAGAACAGTTGCCACGGCGCGACGGTCGTGCCGACAATGCCGATGACAAGCAGCATCACGTCGGAGAGCTTCGCATTCTTCGGCCAGGTCGGCACGAGGAAGTCGCGCGCGATGACGCCGACAGGCGGGTGTATCGAGACGAGCACCGGGATCAGCAGGAGGCTCAGCAGGCACAGCACGATCGCAAAGCGTTCGAAACGCCGGAAATCGCCGGTACTGACCGCGGCCATCGTCAGGACCGCGGCGATGCAAACGCCCAGAACCTTCGACACGCCGAGGAAGTCGAGTGCAAACGTAATGCCGATGAACTCGGTGACGATTGTGAGTGCATTGAGCAGGAAGAGGTCGATGACGCTGAAGGCCCCCCAGAACTTGCCGAAGCGTTCGAAGATGAGGCGGGCGTGACCGACGCCGGTCACGGCACCGAGGCGCAGGACCATTTCCTGGTTGACGTAGAGAACCGGGATCAGGAGAGCGAGCGTCCAGAGCAGCGACGTGCCGTAATTCTGGCCAGCTTGCGTGTACGTGCCGAACGCGCCGGCGTCGTTATCACCGACCATGACGATGAGGCCGGGGCCGAGGATGGCCAGCAGCGTGCGCAGACGCGCCATCCAGTTGCTGCGCGGGGCGGTGTCGTGGTGAGCGATCGTGCCGAAGGCGCCCTTGATATCGCCGACGTGTGCGTCGTCGAGCACAGCGGCGCGGCGCTGCGCGATGTTTGCAGGTGTGGTGGACATTTGGACTTATTCCTTATCGGTAACGCCTGAATTTGATACCCGGAAGGCCGGCGGGTTGCCGCGTGCCGGAGGTAACGCCACCGGCCGTCAGTGAGCGAGCTTCCTGAGGGTCGCCCGGATGGCGGCGACCACACGAGCCGATGCGTGCGAACGGGCGTCGAGCGCAAGCACGCCGTTGTAGTGCGAGCGAGCTTCTTCGACGTGCGGAAGTTGCGGAAGAAGGAGTGCGAAGTGCATGATGATTTCTCCAATAACTTGAAACGTGGCGCCTTTGACCAGGCCTGCTCTCGTTTCAGTTCACGCGCGCCGAAGCGCCCGGGCGTGGTGGAGGAACGTGTGCGGCCAGATGTCAGGCGAAGCGAGCGGCGTTCGGCGAGAACGCGTACTGTGTCGTGCAGGAACAAGGCTCAGGGTCGGGCATCGTGAACTCCTCTGGCGTTTGGGTCCGATTCAAGCTTGACGGACGTGTTTAACTGCACGCCGGATTCGCGCGACATCAGGTGCGCGAAAACGGCGTGAACAAGCGGCGCCGCGAGCCAATGGCTCGACGCGCCGAAACGTCTGGACAAATGCGCATTAGCGCGCACGTGTCCATGACGGCGTCCAATCGAAGTGATGCGCGGGAGAGAAACTCGGTAAGCTACTGCGGCGCGCACCGTCTGCCTGATGGCAGGACGGCGGCTAAGGAAGAATCCAGGCGGGCGTCGTGCCGGTCAGGCAGAAAAACTATTCGAAGGTCGACTACTGCAACTGTCCAAGGCATATGCCCCTTTCGTGGAAACAGGCGAATTCTAGTGACGACGCGCAAACCGAGTCAACGAAAATTTCGAAGATTTTTCTTTCGAATCCGTTACTGGCAGTGGATGCAAATCATTCGCATAAGTCTTCGTTGCGCATTCACGCAGCAGAGACTATGTCTCGCGAGTTTGCGTTCGGTATCCCTTTTTCAAGCTACTAAGCACTGCGTGACAATTTCTGCTTGCACGTTCGCAGACGGCGCGCATAGAATCCGCCCTGTCTTAGAAACAGGAGAGTCCTTCGTGGACGCAAGCCCTAGTAGTCGATCTTGTACGCCGGCCTGTGCCGGCACCCAGACTGCAATCGCGCGTTAGCGACGCCGGACTTTCCTTCCTGCCGCTGACTCCGATTGTCGGGTCAGCGCGCTTCTTCTGGACCGCCTGTGTGGTCTATCTGTAGCTCGCTCCCATTTTTGCTTAAGAACACCGACAGCGCTTGATTGCGCTGGCGGCGTGCCGCTTATCGAACGTTGCCCGGCCTGGCCGGGCTCGACGGGAGTTGAATCATGCATATCGAACGCTTTCTTCACGTCTCACGCGCTTACCTGCGTACGACGCTGGCAATCGCACCGCGCCGCGAACTTGACGGACCAGCCCAGCTCTGGGGGCGCCCAGGCGCCCTCCCACCCGAGGCAGTGCAACGCGGCACCTCGGTCGCGGCCCTCTGGACCACGTCAAAACGTAACACCGGCACTACTTCATGGCCCGCCTGAGCCGGCCGTCGCGAATACGACCCCTAAAACTGCCGCCTGCAGCGAGTTGACGCCGAACACCTTCCTGCTTCGGCGTCGCTCATTCATCAGTTCATTTACCAGAAGAAAGCAAAAATGATCTCCTTTGCCACGCCCACACAAAACGACAATTGCATTGGCACGCGAGGCCTCCTCGACCCATCCTCGCGCATTAAGCCGCTCAGCGCCACCGCAGCGCTGTTGATTGCGCTGACCGTCGGCACATCCGATCCGGCCTACGCACAGTCGCAGTCACCCGCTCCCATATCGGCGGACCACGACTCCGCCCCAGCAACGAACACCGACGCAAACGCGGCACCGGCCGACGCCGCCCCGGCGCCCTCCGGATTCTGGGAGCGCTCGAACATGCTCGGCGACATGGGCGGACTGCGCACGTTGCTGGGCGACCACGGCGTTACGTTCAACGCCCAGGAAACCAGCGAGCTCTACGGCAACTTCTCCGGCGGTATCTCGAAGGGCGCTTCATACAACGGCGCCACACAGTTCGGCCTTAACGTAGATACCGACAAGGCGTTCGGCCTGAAGGGCGGTACCTTCTTCGTCGATGCGTTGCAGATTCACGGACACGGCATCACGGCGGCACGCCTGAATTCGCTGCAAGCGGTGAGCGGCGTCGAGGCCGAAGCGTCGACGCGTTTGTGGGAACTCTGGTACCAGCAGGCGTTCGGCGACAGGTTCGACGTCAGAATTGGCCAGCAAAGCCTTGATCAGGAATTCATCATCAGCCAGTACGGCAGCACGTTTGCGAACGCGACATTCGGCTGGCCCGTGCTGGCCGCCACCGACCTTCCTGCGGGCGGCCCCGCCTATCCGCTCTCGTCGCTTGGCGTGCGCCTGCGGTTCAAGCCGAGTGATTCGATGACGATTCTCGGCGGCATCTTCGACGGCAACCCCGCGCCGGGCAACGGCGACCCTCAGCAGCTCAACGGAAGTGGCACGCAGTTCAACCTGCACAACGGCATCATGATGATCGGCGAGGTCCAGTACGCGATCAATCAGCCGCCCGCAAGCGGATCCGGGGCGGCACAGCCGAGCGGGCTACCAGGCACCTACAAGCTGGGCTTCTGGTACAACAACAATCACTTCGCGGATCAGCACCTCGACACCAACGGCATTTCTCTCGCGAGCCCCGCGTCGAACGGCGTGCCGGCCACGCATCGCGGCAACTTCAGCATCTACGCCGTCGCTGACCAGATGGTGTGGCGCCCGAGTGCCGACAGCCCGCAATCGGTCGGCGTGTTCACGCGTGTGATGGGCGCGCCGGGCGACCGTAATCTGCTCGACTTCAACATCAATGCGGGGGTCGTGCTGAAAGCGCCGTTCAAGGGCCGGGACAACGACTCGGTCGGGCTCGCGCTCAGCTACGCGAACGTCAGCTCGAGCGCGAGCGCGCTCGATCGTGACATTGCAACCTTCCGTACGCCAGGCTACCCCATGCGCTCGGCGGAAACGGTGATCGAGGCAACGTACCAGTATCAGGTTGCGCCGTGGTGGCTGCTGCAGGGCGAACTCCAGTACATCTTCCATCCGGGTGGCGGCATCCCCGATCCCAACAACAGCGGTGCACGCATCGGCAACGAGGCAGTGGCTGGAGTGCGGACGGTAATCACGTTCTGATGGTGTGACGCTGTGCGATGTTCGGGCCTACCCACGATTTTGCGAACAGGCCTGGATATACGGTCACTAAAACGCCGCGTTCGCTCCGGAAATGGTCGCGCGATTTTCCTGGGACGACTGTCGCTTAAGCGCTTCAAGGGAATGTCGCATTCGACAGTCGCAGTGAATTCGGCGCGCGCCGCCGATCGACAGATGGGAATCAAATCGTCATGCGTCGACGCATGTGCGATCGGTGGCATTCAATATGGTGGATCTGCGCCGTATCGCGGGCGTTTTCCCGCCGAACCGGCCAACGGCCGAGTCGGGTCGACTTCGGCTGACCGCGTCGAGTATTAGTCGGCAAGATCTGGTCATTCTGCAGTCGTGGTTAGCTCGTTGGCGACTTGACCCAAGCAAGTCGCGCCCGGGATCGAATTGAAGAAAGAACACTGAACACTGGCAACCACTGGTGGTGGCTTCAGATGACAGTGCACCGAAGACGAAAGTCGCATTCCCGATCTACAACCCGCAGACAATATCCCTCTGACTCGCCACGGAACGCTGCAGGTGGAACGTCGTGTGCCGCGAACAGGACGAGACTCATATTCGCACCCTGCTCTCGAATTCGATGTACTCGCAGCCGTTGCCGTTCCAGGGCCTCGTTAGCCACGACGCCGAGGGTGACCGGTCGCGTGTCGCGGTCACCGCGACCGTACGCTGGCACCCGAAATACCAGTCGAAGCTGGAACTGATGGCGAGTCGAATCGGCATGGGAAAGGGTGTATCCAGCATCAGCTGGTCAGCAAGGGACGCTGAACCCATGCCGGAATGAGCATCGACTCCGGAGAGATTGCCGAGACGTCACCCGCTGACGATGATGCCTTCACCGGCCCGGTTCAATGAAGGAGAACACATGCTAAGTCCGCACGAATACGCAACGCTGGTGATGGGACGAGACGCGCCTGCACAGATCGACAGGCAGAGACGGGAGCTAAAAACGCTGCTCGAAAAATTTGATGGGCTCTTTGCAAATCCAGCTTGAACCAGCGCCGCGATGCCTAATCGGTCATCGAAAGATCCAGAAACGGAGCGCCTGACAACGACCGTCGTTTACGCAAAATATACGGTTCTGCTTACGAATTTACATTGACCTGTCCTTTATTCGTCTCCTAAACTTTAAAAGTCTTCACTAAGGGGGCTTGCGCCTTGGACACCTGCAGTAGTCGACCTTCGAACCCATTCGCTGCCTGACCGGCAAGACGTCCGCGCCCGCCTTTCCGAGCCGCCGTCCTGCCAGCAGGCAGACGGTGCGCGTCGTAGCAATATTCCCGTGCACCTTTGATTAGCACATGTGGAGCCGCCTTCGTGCGCACCGCATGGCATCGCGCCGCCAGACTGAACTCGCGGCGCGCTGATTCGCGCCCGGTCAATTCATCTGAAAACCGGCGCGTGGTGAAACGCGTATGCAGCATTCGCCGCATGCGAACTTGAAGCAGAAAGGAGTCGAAATGCAAGACAGCGACAGTTATCCCTTATGGCAATCACCTCGATCACTAACCGAGGAAGGCAGACAGACCGCGGCCGGATGCCTTTGACGTGCCCCGTGCCCGTGTCTGCTGGCTTCCCGCAATTACGCATCCACCCAGACGCACGGAGCAATATCATGAAATTCGGCCTCCTCCTGTCGAACCTCCCGCACGTCGATGAAGCGCGCCTCCACTACGACGCGATGCTGTCGCTGCAGCGCCATGAATCGCATCGGTTTGCCATCTTCTGGCACCGTCTGAAATCGCTTTTCTCCTGAGCACCGGGCTGTGCTCCGCCATACGCGAGGGCAAATGCGGTCGTTCCGTGATCGTGTCCTCGCGTATCCCGGATTGCCAAGCATTTTCGTTTCGCAAATCCGTCACCGGGGAAGCAAACAAAATGTCCATTCCAGCAGAAACCTCAGCGGCACGCAGCGCCGTGCTAGAACGCAGCGCGGTCCTCGATGAAGCCCATCTGGGCGATATCACGGGTGCGCTGGGCACGATCGCGCACCACGACATCGCACCGCGCACGCATTGGTGGGCGCGTTTGCGTACGCTGCTTGCGATCCTCGGACCCGGTCTGATCGTGATGGTTGGCGACAACGATGCCGGTGCATTTGCCACCTATACGCAGGCCGGGCAAAACTACGGCACCACGCTGTTGTGGACGTTGCTGCTGCTGGTTCCAGTGCTTTACGTCAACCAGGAAATGGTGCTGCGTCTGGGCGCCGTGAGCGGTGTCGGACAACTTTCTTGCAGTATTCCTGATCGCAATTCTGGTATTTGTCGCCGGTACCCTCGTGACTTTTAGCGAGAGCTGTGAGGTGCCTGCGTCGAACGCCACGCGTGTCGTCGCTGATGAATTGCCGGGCAACGGATCGCTGAACGGAGCGGCGTCTCATTGCCTGCTCTATGGGAAATACTGTCTCAGCGACACTCTGCGCGGCCGATAGGAAGGCCTCAGAGAGGGCGAGGTGATGGGAGCGACGGAGTTCAATATGGGGGGACCGTTCCGCTTTTGTGACGGGCACCTCATTTCCGTACATCGGACGCTGGAAAAGGCGCGCTATCACCCATGCCGCAGCGGCATAGTGCAATCCCGATCGGAGATCTGTCGACGCGGCAAGGAGTCCAATTTCCCGCCGCGCCGCAATAGCGCTCAGGTTACTTCCACCGGACCTTTGTGAGCACGCTTCCCCGGATCTTGACGAGTCGACCAGGGAGGCTAAACGCGGACTGCCGGCGTACGAAATATTCCGAGTTCTGCAGGCGTCTCCTAGTACGGCGAAAAGATGTCTGCACTCCCAATGCTACTTGCCACGGCTGCTGCCACGTTTGTAGCAACGAACATTGATGACCTTGCCCTGCTCATCGGCTGGTTTCCAGATCGCAGCTTTCGTGCACAGCACATCGCTATTGGGCAATTTCTTGGAATCACCGCGCTAGCCGCAGCCAGCGTAGTCATTGGCTTGCTCGGGATATTGCTGCCACAGCCAATAATGGGGCTTCTGGGCCTTCTCGAACATTACGTGATACCCGCCCGGCGCGAATGTCAGTGTCCCGTTGGCCGGGACGGTCACCTTGTCGACCATGACCATCTTCGACGTGCTCCCGGTAGTCTGCGTCTGATGCAGCATGGACATGCCGAACGCTTCCGTGCTGACACCTTCGAGATCAACGGGCTTGTCACCCATGTTCATTAATTTGAAGTAGCCGCCGGACGGCACGTCGCCTGGCATCGAGCGGATCCAGCAGTCGGACACCATCATGGCGCCCGACGAAGCGGCGAAAGCGGTTAGCGAAGCAGTCACGAGCGGCAGCGCGATAACCAGGCGGAAGAAGGGGTGGTGCATGGCATAACCTCCTGTTCTACGTTAAGGAAAATGTGACGGGTCGGCGGGGCGTGGGTCGCCGCACGAGGGTGCGGCTCGATCGTCATACCGGTCGCGTGTCCACATGCCCGCTCCGCTAGCCGCCCGTCGGCGACGTGTGGCCCAGTACAGCAGCCAGCGCAAGTACGGCCAGCATGACGAGCGCTTCAACGGAGAGAATGCCGTCAAAGCGGCGTTGCGCGAGGGGGTAGTCCGAATCGCTCCGCTCGGCAAGCAAGCAGCCGCCACACGGCGCCTGACCGACGAGCGTCCGCATTGGCCAACAACGCACCGGCCGAGACGCCGCGCGAATGGCTGTTCCAACAATAGAGCGTTACGCATGCCGGTCGCGGACCGGACGTGTGAGTCCTCGATACCGGGTCATCAACCCGCAATGTTCGTCGCGCCTACTTAATAAGACCCACCGCATGCGCCTGTCCCGACACTCGTCGGAAAGAGGCGAGAAGCCGGATGGACAAGTTGGGCTACCACGCCGATGATGACGTTGGATGGGGACTTCAGAGATTCAGTAATGTCCGACGATCTGACGACATGGTTAGCGCAGATTGGCCTCGGCGCCCACGCTGCGAACTTCACCTCACAAGGAATCGACTGGGACGTGCTCGGCGATCTTTCCGACGGTGACCTGAAGGAACTAGGCCTTACGCTTGGCGACCGCAAGCGGCTCGCAAAAGAGGACTTGCAGCGCTAAACGAAGCCCACGCACATTCGCTTGTACGGGTACGGGAATCCGGAGACCCGCCATCGTCGCCTGCATCCCCAGCCATCGAGGCCGAGAGGCGTCAAATCACAGTAATGTTCATCGACCTCATCGATTCGACAGCGCTGGCGGAGCGCTTCGATCCAGAGGATATGCGACGTTTGCTAGGGGTCTACCATCAAGCCTGTGCGCGGGCAATCGAAGCTCATGAAGGTCACATCGCGCTTTATATCGGCGACGGCCTGCTCGTCTATTTCGGCTATCCGGGTGCGCACGAAGACGATGCCATACGTGCGGTACTCGCCGCGCTCGCTGCCACCACGGCGCTTCGCGATGCCAACGATCTCATCGAAACCGAGTATGGCGTGCGTTTGCATATGCGGATCGGGATCGAAACGGGACTGGTCGTCGCCGGCGCGATTGGCGCTGGATCTTCGCTGGATCACCAGGCAATCATCGGGGAGGCGCCAATCATCGCTGCAAGGCTGCAGTCGCTCGCTCCGCCCGACGCGGTCGTCGTGGGTCCGGCCGCCCAACATCTGATCGAAGGGTCATTCAAGCTTGAGGACCTTGGCCGGCGCGAACTGAAAGGGGTCACTAATCCGGTCAGGGTCCAACGTGTGCTGGCGCAAGCGGACATGATCGACCGCTTCGAAATCAGAGCCGTCCATGGGTTGACGCCGCTCATTGGTCGGGCTGCGGAACTCGAGATGATCTGGCGGCGCTGGAAGCAAAGCGTCGATGGCGAAATGCGCTGCGTGCTGCTGACCGGCGAGCCGGGAATCGGAAAATCTCGTGTGCTGCGCGCGCTCTGCGACGGCATCAGTGACGACTCGCATGTGATCGTTTCGCTTCACTGTTCCTCGTACGATCGCAACAGCCCATTTTGGCCGGTACAGCGCTGGCTACAGCGAACTTTTGGCGTCGGGGCCGGCACGTCGGATGCGTCGGATACGGAACGGATAGAGGCCGGAATCGCAAGACTTGGAGTCGATGTCGACGAGGCACTCCTGGTCCTTACAAACTTGCTCGGGATTCCGACAGGCGCGCGCCATTCGGCAATTGACACATCTTCTCCCTCCTTCAAGCGCCGGACGCTGGACGTGCTGGTGGCCGTGCTTGAAACGATGACGCGCGTTCAGCCGGTGCTTTTCGTTGTCGAAGACGCGCATTGGATCGATCCGTCATCCCTCGAGTTCGTTCGGCTCGTGGTTGAGCGGCTGCTGTCCGCGCGGTTAATGGTACTCATCACGGCGCGGCCCGAGTTTGAACCGGGGTGGACTTACCCTCATCTCGTACAACTCAATCTCGATCGGTTATCGCGCCGCGATTGCGTTGCGATGGTCGAGCGGCTGACGGGTGGCAAGCGGCTGCCGGATATCATGCTCGATCAGATCGTCTCCAAGACGGACGGCGTGCCGCTATTTGTCGAGGAACTGACCAAGGCCGTTCTCCAGGGTGATCTGTTGCTGGATGCCGGCGCCAGCTACGAGTTGAAAGGCCCGCCGCAGACGATCGCAATTCCGGACACGCTGCAGGGCTCGCTGCTGTCGAGGCTCGACCGACTGGAGCCAGCCGTCAAGGAAACTGCGCAGGTCGCGGCCACCGTGGGACGTGAGTTCGGCAGGACGTTGCTTGGCCTGATTGCTTCGAGGTCAGAGGACGAACTGCAGGAATCGCTCGACCGCCTGATTGCAGCCGAAATCATTGTTCCTGCTTCAGGGAAACTCGGTGAAGGAGACGCCTTTTTGTTCCGGCATGCATTGATCCAGGAGATCGCATACCAATCCCTGCTGCTTGCGCGTCGCCGCCACTTCCACGCGCTAATTGGCGCTGCTCTCGAAGAACATTATCCGGACATCGTCGAGCGGCAACCCGAATTGATCGCTCAGAACTTCGCCGCGGCCGACCTGCCGGATCGCGCGATTGGCTATTGGCAGCGTGCCGGAGAACGGGCGCTTGCGGGTGCCGCATACGATGAGGCTATCGCCCATGTGCAGCGCGGACTTGAACTGGTCAACCGATGCTCCTACAGCGAGCCGGATCGGGCCGCTCATCTGCTGCCTCTGCTGCTGACAAGAGGCAGGGCAGAGTTCAGACTGGCCCAACGCGAGGCGATTGCGACCTTCCGCGAGGCCGCGCGAATTGCCCGCGAACGGAAGCTCACATCGTATCTCGTGCAGGCAGCGTTGGAGTTTGACACCGCCGAGACCTTCCTCGAAGGTTCCGGCGATGCATCGCTTTCGTTGCTGGAAGAGGCCCTCGCCCTGGTCGGCACCGAGGAATCGGTCGAGCGTTGCCGCCTGTTGAGTCGCCTCGTTCGCACCGTTCATATGACGGGTGCACGCGAACAAAGTAGTGAATTTGCCCAGGAGGCCGTCGCTCTCGCCAGACGCCTGAACGATCTGCCGAGCCTGTTCGATGCATTGGCGTGCGAGTTGATGCATGTCGGGGCTCTCCCCTTAGCTGCGAACAGGTTTCTGGAGCGTGCAAGCGTGTTGCTGGAGTTGAGGCAGATGGCGGAAGATCTCGGCGATGCGCAGACCATCGGTCATGCATGCGCCCGATGTCTCGCCGGCTACCTGGAAATCGGTGAGGTGGACCGTTTCGAGAGCGCGCTGGAACGGTATCGGCAGATCGCCGCCAGCGGACAGCACTTCGTCGACAAGTGGTGCGTGACGGGGGCGCAGGCGATGCGGGCCATACTCGTTGGTGACTTCGCCGAGGCGGAGCACAAAACGCGCGACTCGTTGCGGATGGCGCAGAACGCCGACGCGAATCTCGCTACGGGTGTCTACGGCATGCAGATGTTCGCGATACGTCGCGAACAGGGCCGGCTCGCCGAGGTAGCGCCCATATTCAAGCGGTTTGTCGACGAGCATTCCGAGGACGCCACGTGGCGGCCAGGATTCATGTTGATCTGCAGTGATCTCGGCTTCGAGGCGCAGGCCCGCGACAATCTCGTTCGGCTTGCGGAATCGGAATACAGCATCCCCGTGGACAGCAAGCGGCTCGTGACGTTGACATATCTGGCGGAGGTTGCTGCCCGCCTGCGGGACGTCGAACATGCCAAGCGCATCTATGCCCTTCTCCTGCCGTTCCAGCATCAGGTCGTCACCGTTCCAGTCTTTACGCTCTGCTGTGGATCTGCGGCACGGTTTCTGGGCATATTGGCCCGTGCTCTGGGCGACTGGTCAGCCGCCGAACAGCATTTCGAATACGCGTTGCGCATGGACGAGCGCTTGCGAGCATGGCCCTGGCTCGCGCACAGCCGGTACGAATACGCGCTCATGCTGGCGGCACGCAATGGCATTAGAGATAGAGCACGTGCGCAAGATCTGCTCTCGATGGCCGCCGCCGCAGCCAAAAAACTCAAGATGTTCGCACTCGTCGAGCGTATTAGTGGCGCGCAGGCAAGAACAGGGCTCAAAAGTTAGCACAGGCTATCGCACAGTTTGACGGGCAATGTGCAGTCGCTACTCAAGGAGAATCATATGCCGCGGTTTATGATTGAACGTAATTTTGCAGAACAACTCGAGGTCACGGGCGAAAGTGCTGCAACCGTGAAGAGAATCAACGACGAGGAAGGTGTCGAGTGGCTCTTTTCGTTTCTCAGCGCGGACAAGAAGAAGACTTATTGCCTGTATGAGGCGCCCAGCGCTGACGCCATCCGCGCCGCAGCGCGCCGGGCCAATCTGCCGGCCGATGTGATCATCGAGGTAAGCGACTTGCGGCCGGAAATGTTTAACTAGAGGAAGGGGAACGATGCATCGTCCAATGGCTGAGCGCCCGTATGCAACGACAGGATTGTCGCCAACGTCATCGGCCAGCGGCGGCAACGATGAATAGACGCATTCGAGGCCGCCCGGCTGCGGCCCGTCCCTTAAGCCATAACACGCATTTGCTCAAAGCGAGGACATGGTCGAGCCGTTGAGGACGCAACGCCGAAAGGCAGAATGCCTGGGCCGTATCGCCGGTTCCGAAGGCGCGTATGACTATGACCGGTGCACGTTGCGGATTCAACCGCAGCCGTTCATTCGCAGCCGTTCATTCGCCGCTCGACCATCGAAGCTCCGACCCAGCCATGTAAGCCATTCGTCGAACTCAACGTGTAGTTCGATCACTCTATCCAGCGATTGATTCTCTTTGGGACTGAGTCTTATGAAAGACCTGCTGATTCTCGTTTCCGCAGGCAGCCGTTACTCTAGTGATGTCATTCATCAGCAGACGGAAGTTTCCAGCTTGCGTGTGGGTCGACGCCAGCTGACGATCTCCGATCCTGCAGGGCAGTGTCAGGCGTTAATGGCTGGTTTGATTTTTACCTCGAGTCAACCCTATGCGCTCAGGAAGCCAAATGATTTCCCGCATTTTGAGGCGTCGTAAGAGTGAAACGCTGAAGCATCTATGGAATGCCGTAAAAAGACTCGACTAGCTTCAACACAATACGGTGCCAGATAGACAGGGACAGTAACCATCGTTCTGATCGCGGCAAATCCGGAATAGATTGTCCAATTCGACTGTTCTCCGTTAGAGACCGGTTATGTACGAGGTCTCAGGGCATGGATGCACACGTGCATGGAGTCATGGAAGCTGTATTTTATAGGAGAGTGTCCCGTGGCAACACTGACCAACAAGACCGCCATCGTCACCGGCGGTTCGCGCGGCATTGGCGCTGCGATCGCCAAGCGGCTGGCCGCCGACGGCGCCAGGGTGGCGATCACCTACATCAGGGGAACGGACGCCGCCGCGCGGGTGGTGAAGGAGATTGAGAGCGCCGGAGGCAAGGCGATCGCGATCCAGGCGGACGCCGCCGGCGCGAACGCCGTCACGGCCGCGGTCGAACAGACCGTCTCCACCTTCGGCGGGCTCGATATCCTGGTGAACAACGCCGGCATACTCATCCCCAAGCCGTTCGAGGAGACCACGCTGGAGGAGATGGACCGCGTGATCGCCATCAATCTGCGCGGCGTGTTCGTCGCCACCCAGGCCGCGCTCAAGCACCTGAAGGCGGGCGGCCGCATCATCACGATCGGCTCCTGCGTCGGCGAGCGGAACATGATCCCGGTCCTGGCGACCTACGCCGCAACCAAGGGCGCTGTGAAGATGTTCACCCAGAGCCTGTCTCGCGAGGTCGCCCCCCGCGGCATCACGGTCAACAACATCCAGCCGGGGCCGATCGACACCGATAACAACCCCGCGGCCGGCGACTGGGCGGCGCCGCAGATCGCGATCACGGCGCTCAAGCGGTTCGGCCACGTCGACGACATCGCCGCGATGGCGGCGTTCGTCGCCGGCCCCGAGGCCAGCTACATCACCGGCGCAAGCCTCACCGTCGACGGCGGCACCAACGCCTGAGGGGCACGACTGCCATCTCCGGTGGGGCGTGGTCGTGCAACGTCCGCAATGGGGCGGATACGGCCGACCGCATCAGACAGTAGTCGGCCGGGAACTGACGTTCAACAGCGACTCGCCGGTCCTGGAATGTCCGTTCGGACGAGACGCGCTGCTGCAATGGAGCCCTGCGTTTCCAAGTCTCTAGCACACAGCACCGCATAACCGCGCTCCCTGAGCTGTTCACCAGATCGGAGGAAAGCGGTCAATCACGCCCTGATGGGGGGGCCGTTGGTAGGAGTTACGTTGAGGAAGAGATCATGAGTAAGCTTTCAGGTAAGGTGGCCGTCGTCACGGGTGCGTCCAAGGGTATTGGAGCCGCTATCGCCCAGGCACTTGCAGCGGACGGTGCCAGCGTAGTCGTCAACTATGCAAGCAGCAGGGCAGGCGCCGATGCTGTGGTTGCTGCCATTACCGCGGCGAACGGCAAGGCCGTTGGTGTCGGCGGCGATGTGTCAAAGGCAGCGGACGCGCGAGGCATCGTCAATGCGGCGGTCGAAACCTATGGACGCCTCGACATCCTCGTCAACAATGCCGGTCTCTTCGAGATGTTGCCGATCGAAGATGTGACCGAAGAGCACTTCCACAGGCAGTTCAACACGAACGTGCTTGGCATTCTGCTCACGACGCAAGCCGCCGTGAAGCACTTCGGGGAGGGGTGTGCATCATCAACATTGGTTCGTTCGTGAGCCGCGCCACGCCGCCGATGACGGCCGTTTATAGCGGTACGAAAAGTGCCGTCGATGCAATCACGGGTGTGCTTGCGCGCGAACTTGGTCCGCGCAAGATTCGCGTGAACGCCATTAATCCAGGCGTGGTGACGACCGAGGGTTTGCGCACAGCAGGGTGGGTCACGCCTGAGGTTGAACAGTTGATCCTCAGCCGGACGCCGCTCGGCCGTCTGGGCCAACCGGATGACATCGCGTCGATTGCAGTCTTTCTTGCATCGGACGACGCACGATGCTTGACAGGCCAACACATTATTGCCAGCGGCGGCATGCGTTGATCCCGAAAACAGGCGCCCTGCAACGTGTTGATGGAATGCACGTGCGGCTGCGCTGGAACGAACGTGACCGGACAAGTCGCCTGCCGTCAATGGTGGCGGCCCGCTCGTTAGCGGAGATGAGACCTGCTGTTCCCGGCTGGAAGTTCCAGACAACGCGGTCTCGTACTGGATGGAGTGAGTGGAATGGACGGCGAAAAAGTAATCGCAAACATCGATCAGACTGACTGTGCGGCGTTGAAGGGCAGGCTCATCGAGGCCGGCTGCCAAGTGCTGATGATGCCCGCAGTTGGCGGGAAAATTGCGCATTGGAACGGCGCTTTGGATCCCCGTCCGAAAATGCTGGTCCGATGCAGCACCGTTGCTCAGGTCTCGAGTGTGATGCGCGCGGCGAGCGCCTTCGATGCTCCACTCGCCGTCTACAACGGCGGGCAGGACTGGAACGGTCGGTCTATGCGCGTCGGCAGTCTGCTGCTAGATCTTTGCGACTTGCGGACCATTGAGATCGACACCGGGCGCAGAGAAGCGACGATCGGCGCGGGCGTGACGAGCGCTCAGCTCAATCGCGCTGCGGGCGAACGAGATCTTGCCGCGGTGATCGGCAACGACGGGGCGGTGAGCATGGCCGGCCTCACGCTCGGCGGCGGCTATGGACCGCTCATGACTCGCTTCGGATTGGCATGCGACAACCTCCGGTCGGCCGAGGTCGTACTGCTCGATGGAAGCATCGTGACGTGCGACGGAGAGCGCGAGCCTGACCTGTTCTGGGCGCTGCGCGGCGGCGGTGGGAACTTCGGGGTCGTCACGTCGATGCGCCTACGTCTTCACACGCTGGATGACGCGCTGGTCGGTACCATTGTGTACCCCTGGACTGACGGGCGTGCTGTCCTTGCGCACTATGCCGGGTTGATGCTCCGGGCGCCAGACGAGCTGTTCAGCGCCGCCGTCCTGGCAACCGGATCAGGCGGTAAGCCGGTGATCGTGATCTCGCTTGTCTGGACTGGAGAGCAGGCAGCCGGCGAGGCAATCATCGGCGAGGTGGCGGCAGCCGGTCATCCCATTGTCGTCAGGGCCGACCCGACGGTTGCGCGCGACCTCCTCTCCCTGACCGACGGAAAGCTCGCCCAAGGTGTCGGCTACGAGGTTGCGACGCGGTGGTTCAGCGCCCTCACGGGCGCGACGATCGACGTACTCCTTGCAGCGTTCGAGGCGCGCACGTCGCCCTTGACCTCGATCATCGTCCATCATTGCCATGGAGCCGCTACACGGGTCGCGGCCGACGCGACCGCATTTGGCATGAGAGATCCGCACTTCACTGCTCTGATCTACGCAGCCTGGGAGCCTCCGCTGGCCGACGCGGCGTTGCATCGGATGTGGGCGGCGTCCCTGGACGGCGAACTCGCGCCCACCTCGTTGCCGGGGGGGTACGCTAACCTCCTGCCCGACCGCGCATCGGACCGGATAGCCCACGCCTACGGCCCCAATGCATTGAAGCTGTCCCGGATCAAAGCCCGCTTCGACTCGAGAGGCGTCCTCCATGCCATTCCGCTCCCCGCTTTTTCAGGGGCCGCGTGATGCCTATGATGACGCCCTTACAGGAGCAGTCAGATGGCAAACCCCTTGTCCAGCGTTGAGCAACCAATCGCACAGCGAGCGCGTTCACTGGACTGCTCGGCAATCCGCGAGATTGTCAAACTGTCCGCTCCCCGCAGATGATCTCGTTCGGCGTGGCCGCAGCGCGAGCGCGCCGGAATATATAGCGAGCGTCGAGTGTTGTCCGGATGGCCCAGTCATCAAAAGCCAATCGGCCCGTTGGAGCAACCGCCATGTCTTGTCTCGGAACACGCCCCCAACCCACACAGACGCCGCGACTCATTACGTTGCACGAGCGCCTGTTCGAGTCCGCGGAAGCCCACCCTGATGCGATTGCGCTGATCGCCGGCGACGATACATGGACCTACTGTCGTCTGGCACGGTATGTCAGAAAGCTTTCACAAGGCCTGAGCGCACAGGGTCTGAAACCAGGCGATCGCGTTGCACTGCACTTGACGAACAAACCGGAAACCGTCGTCGCGTATTACGCGTGCATGTTGACAGGCATGATTGCGGTGCCGCTGAATAACCGGCTCACACGCGCGGAACTCGAGCGGCAATTGCGACGGCTGCAGGTTTCGTTGTATCTGGGCCAGATTGATCTGTACGGCGCAATTGCCGGCATGGATGGTTCGATCCTCGATGCGGACCGGCGCTTTCTTGTCGACGGCTCGTCCCAGAGCACGGGCGCAAAGGCATGGAGCGAGTTGCTTGAGCACCCGGAAGACGAGGTGCGGCTCGCGCTGGCGCACGTCGATGAACCTGCGCTTCTGCTGTCAACGTCCGGCACTACGGGGGAGCCGAAGTTCGTCACCCACACCCAGCGCACCGTGTCCGCGATAACGCGAGCATGCCAGGCCGTCGCGTCGAGGCCGTACGACGTCGCGCTGATTGCCGCGCCCATGATGCATGGGGCAGGGCTCGTTACTGTGCTGGCGACGTTAGCCACAAATGGCATCTGCGTCCTGTTGGACCGATTCGAGCCAGCGCCCGCGCTCGACCTGATAGAGCGGCACCGTTGCACGCTGCTGATATGGTTGCCGTTCATGTATGCGGGGGCGATCGCCGAGCAGATTGCGCAGCCACGCAACGTCACGTCGCTGGGCACCTGCCTCGTCGTAGGCGACACGACGCCGCGAGGTCTGCAGGAGGAGTTTTTGCGGGTGTTCGGCGTCAGGATGCGCAACGTGCTTGCGATGAGCGAAAGCATGGGCACGTTCACCTACGGATTCGATATCGGGCCGGTGTGCCGCGCAGTCGACATGAACCGCGTCCGCCTCGTCGACGCAGAAGGCAACACCGTCAGACGCGGCGAAGCGGGCGAACTGTTGCTGCGCGGTCCGAACATGTTCGTCGGCTACTGGCATGGGCCCGGACACATCGACGACGCACGCAAGGATGGCTGGTGGGCCACGGGCGATGTGCTGAGACAGGACGAAGCCGGCGATTTCTGGTACGTCGCCAGAAAGAAAAACCTGATCATCCGTGGCGGGTCGAATATCTCGCCGGTCGAAGTTGAGGACGCGCTTCTTGTCCATCGCGGCGTGCGCGAGGCAGCGATAGTCGGTGTGCCGGATGCCGTCCTCGGTCAGCGCGTAATCGGTTTTGTTGAACTGACCGAAGGCGCGACGCAGGTCGAGGAAGTATTGCTCGACCTGTCCACTAGGGTTGCGAGCTACAAGATGCCGGAGCGGCTCATCGTCGTTGACCGGTTGCCGCGCAATTCGTTAGGCAAAGTGGACCGGGCCAGGCTGAAAGCAATCGGCGAGCAGCATCTGGACAGCCGCCGCGCTACGTAAGGCTCGTCTTTGCCATGTCAGCCGGGAAAGAGGGTAAGTGTCAGAGTAAGAGCCGCTGCGATGGACCGTCCTGTGACGTATCTGAGCTGCAACATTCGCGTGAGCCGCGCCACGGGCTCGGCAGCAACATCGTGCCGTCATGCCATTTGTCGAAATCGAAGGCCGAACCCTGCACTACCAGACCCGGGGTACTGGTTTCCCGGTTCTGCTCGGACACAGCTACTTGTGGGACTCGGTCATGTGGGAGCCGCAAATCGAGATACTATCGCGCTCGTTCCAGATGATCGCTCCCGATCTCTGGGACCATGGCCGATCTGCCAGTCTTCCTGAGAGCACGCGTACCCTGGGTGATCTCGCCAGGCACGCGAGTCGCCTGCCGGATGCGCTTGCCGTCCAGCAATGCGCCGTCGTTGGCCTGTCTATCGGCGGCATGTTGGGGCGCGGAGCTTGCGTTGCGCGATCCGTCGCGAGTCCATACGCTGGTCATGATGGATACTGACCTCGGGGCCGAGCCTCACGCAAACCGCACGCGGTATTTCCAGATGCTTGACACGATCAAGGCGCTTGGCAGCATTCCGTCGCCGATGCTTGATGCGATCGTCCAGCTATTTTTTCCGGAGCGGGGTTGATCCTGACGCCGGACTACCGATGTCATTCAGGCGCGCGCTGGAAAACGTCTCAGCGTCGCAATTGCGACAATCGATAGTTCCGCTGGATCTGGCGCCGGCACTGAATGAGCGTGCGAAGAATGCCGCACTGGCCGACGTCGAGATCGATTTCCGGGAAGGGGATGTCGAGGCAACCCCCTATGACAATGCTAGCTTCGACGTAGTGCTAAGCCAATTCGGCCATATATTCGCGCCACGGCCCGAAGTGGCGATTGTGGAAATCCTGCGCGTATTAAAACCGGGCGGCACCATCGCGTTTTCAACCTGGCCACCGGAAGACTTCGTCGGCTAAATGGCTGCACTGGTTGGTCAATACCAGCCGCCGCCACCGGGCGTTGCGCCCCCGTTGCAATGGGGCGACCCGAATATCGTCCGCCAGCGGCTGCGCGAAACGGTCGCTGAAATCGTGTTCGACCGCGGCGTAATATGTTTCCCGGCGTTAAGCCCGCAGCACTACGGAAACGTTGCGAAGAGACATTTGTGCCTGTAGTAAAGCTTGTGCAGACCTTGCAGGGTGACGCGACCAGGCTGGCGGCCTTCCGCGCCGAGCTGGATGGCTGCATCGGCCGCCATCTGGAAAACAACATGGTGCGGCAGCACTATCTAACGACGCGCGCGATCAAACGCTAATTCCGCGCCTTGCAGGAGCTTTGACTTAAAAACCTCTGATATTGGATTCTCGTGATTGCCAGCTGCATTTTCACATCGTCGTCCGCTCCGCACCCTGAGGCAGGCAGTTGAGGTGACAGCTGGTCGGGGTCCGCAGTGGGCCCCATCCCCGACGTTCGCCGTGTTGGCCCGCGAACGGCGGCTCTCGGTCGGATAGTGTTGCGGTTCCGCATCAATGCGCGCGAAGACACGGGATCATCGCTGCCGCTTCGCAGCCATATCGGCGGGATCGTTAGCAGGATCCCGCCCATTCTTTGCGGCAACCAGGAATCAGTTTGCCGGCATTGCGTCGATCCGGCCGAAAACGCCCGTCGTCTTGCTCGGGCCGGCCGCGTAGAAGAGCGTATTAGAGGGCTGACTGTCGACATTGTTGCCGAAACTGAGCCCCCATAGACCTGGTCGTGCGAACCGCTGTCCGTTGGACAGCGTGAGCTTACCCAGATCGTGTCCCGTACCGGGATCGAACGCCTCGATCGTGCCGTCACCGAAGTTGCCCACCATTAAAGCGTTGCTGAGCGGGCCAAAGTTGGCCGGAGCCTGCGCGATACCCCAGGGGGCATTCAACGAACCGCCATTGTTCTCGATGCGTTCGATGAAATTACCGGAAGCATCGAATTCGTCGAGAATCCCCAATCCGGCCCCTACCACCTGGGCTCTCGCGGCGGCGTTCTGCATCGCGTATGACACAAAGATCTTTGTGCCGATTGCCTGAATGCCGAACGGTGCGAACCCCGACGGCAAGTTGGGATCCTGGAACTGGCCGGTTAGCTGGACCTTGGTGAAGTTCGTATCGAACACGTCGACCTTTGCGTTATGAAAGTCGGTAGCGTAAAGATACGGTTGACCGGTGACGCTCGACTGCGTCAGGCCTTTATAGTTGGCGCCATCTGCCCCGCCGTCAAAGGCCGTGACGGCCTCGGTCGGCAGGACCTTCGGCGACCACGCGGCAATCGTTCCACCCTCCGTCGCCCATATGAAGACGGCATTGCTGCTCTTGCCGCCGGAACTGATGGCAAAACCGGAAGCCTTATTGAACACCATCCCCGTGTTGGCGGCTGTGCCGCTGCTGCCGGCTGGAATCGTCACCACCAGCGACTGAACCACGCCATTCCCATCGTACAGGGTCGACTTGTTGGTGGTGTTATCCGATACCCAGAAGGTACCGGTGGGATTGAAAGCAACTCCCCATCCGTTCTGGAGGTTGGGATCGGTGTGTACAGCGGGCGAGCTTCCGTCTGAAACCAGCGTCGTCGCAACATAAGGCGTAGCGGAAGGATCTGACGCGCTGTTGCTCCCACCGCTTCCGCCGCCGCCGCACGCCGTCAGCATTCCGGCAGTTGCACCCAATGCAAGGGTACCAATAATTTGGTAAAAGGTCATTTCAAGCTCCATTTTTTATCAAGTCCAATTGTTCCGAAGCGCCTCCAGACGTGCCGGAACTCCGCATAAATCATTGATTTCCCGCTGAACGTGCGCGAGGTTGACGAAGAGATATTTTCAGGCTTACTAAATTTCAGATTCCGTGGAATGCCTGAGAACAACCGCATGCACGCCGGCCGTGATAGGGGCCCGCTGGCAACTGAGCCGTATCTCGCGTCCTCATGCCCCACTATCGATAATGGACATGCTCTCCGGGCACTCGCCGGAGGGTCATCGGCCTGCTTCTCTAAAACAATCGCCAACGAATCTTTATTCCCGTGTGGCTTTGCCCGTCGTGCAACGAGAGAGAGACGGCGTGGAAAATCCGGAGACGCCGCTGAGAGGAACAGCCGTGGCTTGCCATCTTGAGAGCTAGTGCGGCCTCACTCAATTCGCCATCGGCGTTTCGGGAAAAATTGAAGGAAGTACTCTGCGGATGGTCGATCGAGCTCACGCCTTAGATAATCAAGCCCTTAGCCGGGCTTGATCAAGGCGCTGACGAAGTTATCGTTGCTGCTGGACTTGTATCCAACGGTTTCCAGGTAGAGAGAGGACCACTCTAAAGCCTTCAGGCTAGCGCTGCGCACGTGCATCGCGCGTGAGGTGGTGCGCAGCCATTCATCGAAGGTGGAACTCAGGCGAGGCAAAACGTTGCGGTCGGCAGCCATGGTTCGCGTCTCGGAGGTTTTCACACAGTGCGCTCCGCGCTGATGCCCCTCAGGTAATGCGCGAAGCGGCAGCAGGCAAATATTTACGACGAACGCGCCGAGAGGGTGGAGTTGGTGGTGGCCGTCGGATCGTCGTACTCATTCGGTTTGGCGACCGACTGCGCGCCGATCAAAGCGGCCACATCGGAGTCCTTGCGATGGACGAGCGGTATGAGGCCCATCGGGCGCGGGATGAATTTCTGAATGCTGTCCACGCCTCTAGAACAACAAGAGTTCGCGATCTATTCCACGTCCGAGCCATTGCCCCGAAAAATCGCTGGTTTTCTCGAAGCGATACGGGTGTGCAGACCCATGCAAGCGCGTTAGCGATATCCGCCGTTGAGGAAGATCGGGCGCAATCGCGCGCCAGTCCCATCATTGAACCCGGATTCGGCGACCGCGACGTTGACGGTACAGATTCGGTTGCAAGTTCTGGATAGTTTTCGTTTGCAAAACTTATTGAAGAAGCGTCACACGCCGGGCTACCTGCTCTGGAGGATCCATCACCATGCAGGTGCAGGGTATTGGCGACTTAGGCTGAACGACAAAACTGACACGTGTGTAAGGGGCAGAGCTCGACGGATTTATATTTCGCGAGTGTTCTCCCGTTCCGTTAACTGGACTGGATTGAGTAGCGGTAGTCGGACGAATACCTCATGTCGGGGACGATGAAGGTTGCAGGACGATTCGGACGTTACGTTGAGCATGCCGGGGCTGCTGGCGTTGATGCCAGTCTCAATATGTGGGGGAATGCCGCGTGGATTCGGTGGGCGTGGGTAAATTACACGCTGCATCATTGACCTTGAAAGCCATTAGTGCATTCATTGACGAAGACGCAAGGAGAGTGAAATGATAACTTCTGCTCGTATTGGGCATGTAGCCCACTGTTACGCCCGCATCCGCGCGCTGCGACGGCCCAAATCTTTCGACCGGGTCGGCCGCGATCGTCGCCATCTGCGAAATTTTTCCGGACGTTGCACAATACAGACGTCGCCGCTCGGCCCGGTGCGGCCAGTCTTTCGTCGGCCTGTCCGACCGTCTTTCATCGGTTATCAGCCAGTCAATCATGTCAACAGCAGAGGATGAGAGTCTGCCCAGTCTGCTGCCGGGAATGCTGCCGCGATTGTGGGCGTTCTCGTTGCGCCTGAGCGGCAACCAGCATGACGCCGAGGACCTTCTCCAACGCGCCTGTGTTAGAGGGCTGGAGCGCGCCGATCAGTTGCAGCCAGGCACATCTCCCCTTAGTTGGATGTTTTCCATCGTCCACTCCACCTGGATCAACGAACTGAGAGCGCGTAATGTGCGCAACCGCTCGAGCATGGACTGGGACGACGAGTTTCTGCAGACCGTCGCCGATCCCGGTGCGCGCACGCCGGAAGAGAATATGCTGCACGGCGAGATCATCGCGGCAGTCGAGCGGCTTCCCGAGGCGCAACGAACAGTGATGCTGCTGGTGGCCGTCGAGGGCATGAGCTATGCCGAGGCTGCCGAGACGCTCGGTGTGCCGATCGGCACGATCATGAGCCGGCTGTCGCGCGCCCGGCAGACTATTGGGACGCGATTCGGTCACCGCGAGGCAACGACTGCGCGGTCATCCCACAGCGAGCAGTCCGATGATGATCGATGACGCCACCCTGTTAGCCTACGTCGACGGAGCATTACCGCCGGACGAGTGCACGCATGTCGAGCGTGCGATCCGGGAGTCGGACGACCTGTCGTTGCATATGTCGACCTTGCGAGCGTCGCGATTACCGTACGCGGCAGCGTTCAGCAGGCAGGCGTTGCCGGCGCTGCCGGAGACCTTGCGCCGCAACGTCGACGAACTGTTACGCCAGCATCTGGCGGGTGCACGCGCTCCTCAGGCGGTCAATGACGCCACTGCAATCCATGCAATTGATATTGCCGGCGGTGGTGAGTCAGGCGAGTCATGGCTCGCGTCCGGCGGCAACCTCCATCGACCGAAGCCGCGCGCCTCGTTGCCGTGGCTCGCGGTCGCGTTTGTCGCGGGCGCCGTCTGCTGCGGCTTCGCGTACCGTCTGTTGCCTCAATTGACAGGCGGCGCAATCATGACGGAGTCAAACGATTCGAGCGTGTCGCCGTGGATTACTGCGGCCGTCAGCTATCAGCAGCTTTACACACGCGACACTATCGCCTCGCTGCAGCCTGACCTGCGCGCGACCGCTGCAACCGTCGCCGAGATCCGCCGGGACGACGGCCTGGCTGTGAAGATCCCCGATCTGCGGAGTCAGGGGCTCTCGTTCAAGCGCGTGCAGCGCCTGAATTTTCGGGGCAAGCCGCTCGTTCAGATCGTCTACCTGCCGGAGCACGGCGCCCCTGTCGCGCTATGCGTGCTGAAAGAGGCGAAAGCCGATGCGGTGCCCGCGAGCGATCGTGTCGGAGGGATGGATGTCGTGGCGTGGCGGCGGGGCCAACTCGGCTATGCGCTGATTGGCGAGCACGGCGGCCTCGATCTCGACGCGCTGGGCAAGCAGCTATATGACGGGCAGGTGTCGACCACCATCGGCCGCAACGACGCAAATGAATACGCCAGGTTGTCCTGATCGGCGGCGTGGCCGCGGTTTGGCGGTGCGCTGGCTCGCGGTATTCGCGGTGCCCGCGCTGCTCGCCGCGCTGTTTGCCTGGTGCGCGGGATGGCTCGCGCCCGGCCTGACCGCACAGCGCATCGTTGATGCATTCGAGGCGACGTCGACGCCGCATCCGGGCTTCCGGCGCAATCATGCGAAAGGTATTTGCGTCACCGGACATTTCGACAGCAACGGCGCCGGCGCACAGCTTTCGCGCGCGAGCGTATTCGAACGCGGCAGCTACGCCATCGTCGGGCGCCTGTCGATACCGGGCAGCAATCCACAAGAGGACGACGACGATGGCATGGTGCGTAGCTTTGCGCTGCGCATTGCGCTGCCGCACGGCGAACAGTGGCGCCTCGCGATGAATTCGGCGCCGATCTTCGTGGTGCGCACGCCGCAGGCGCTATTTGATGAGCTGCGTGCGCAAGCGTCGGATCCACGAACCGGCCACGCCAATCCCGCAAAAGTGCAGGCGTTTCTCGATGGCCATCCGGAGGCCCGTGCGTTTATGGAATGGGTCCGTTCGCACCCGCCATCGTCCCGCTTCAGCAATGCAACCTATTACGGTATCAGTTCTTTCCAGACCACCGATGCGCGTGGCGTGAAGCGTTTCGTCCGCTGGGACGTGGTGCCGGACAGCCCCTGGCGTCCTGTCGGAGCACGCGCGCAAATCGATCCCGATTTCCTGTCGCACGATCTGGTGATGCAACTCGCGAAGGGGCCGTTGCGCTGGCATCTGGTGCTGAGCGTGGCGATGCCCGGCGATCCGATCGACGATTCGACGCAGCAATGGAACGATTCGCCGCAACGCGAGCGGATCGACGCGGGCACGGTCGTGATCGATCGCGCGCAAACGCAGATCGATGGGCCATGTCGCGACATTTCGTTCGATCCGACCATTCTGCCCGACGGCATCGTGCCATCCGCCGACCCGTTGCTCGTAGCACGTTCGTCGGCATATGGTGTCTCGTTCGACCGCCGAACGAAAGAAGAGGCCGCTGCCGGGGGGAATCGCCACTGAGTGCGACCTGGGAAGAACGTGCAACCCGGACTATCATAGAGACTTGACGACCAACGAGCGGTGCCCGTCCTGCCTGGTGCAGACGAGTGCGGGCGAATCCCGGTCACGCTCGATTTCCTTTCAGCCTGGCGACCTATGAGACCCGACGACAGCAGATTGATGGCGTATGTCGATGGCGACCTCGGCCCGACCGAGACTGCATCGATCGAGAAAGAACTCGCCGTTTCACCTGAATTGCAGGAGAGCGTCAAATTGCTGCGCGCGTCGCAACTCCCTTATCGCGAGGCGTTTGCAGCGCAGAAACTGCCGCCGTTGCCGGTCGAATTGCAACGCCAGATCGACGCCATGGCGAGCGCCGCACGGCTCGCGCAATCGAACCCCATAGCTAGCCAGCCCGTGCGGTCACGAAAGCCGCAGGCGCGTTTGTGGCTCGCCGCGGCATTTGTCGCCGGAGCGTTTTGCGCGGGCCTCGCGCTGCGGCTCGGCCCCGCGTTGCTGGGCATGCCGGGCGGCGGGGGCGGGGGTGCGACGACCGTCGCATCGGGCGAGGCGTCGCCGTGGATTCGCGCGGCGGTCGACTATCAACGGCTCTTCACGCGCGATACCGTCGCCGACATCACGCCCGACCTCAAAGCTTCCGCGAGAACCGTTGCGGCGATCCGGCAGGTCGACGGCGTTGCGTTGCGAGTGCCGGATCTGCAGGCGGCGGGGCTGTCGTTCAAGGGAGTCTCGCGCCTGCGTTTCAACGACAAGCCGCTGGTCCAGATCGTCTATCTGCCCGCCGACGGCGCGCCCGTCGCTCTGTGCGTGATGAAAGACGCGCGGCCGGACAAGGCAATTGCGCAACAGCAATTGAACGGCATGACCGTCGTATCGTGGCGGCAAAACGATCTGGCGTTCGCGCTGATCGGCAAGCCGGACTCGGTCGATCTCCAGTCGATCGCGCAACAGATCACGAACAGCAGCGTGGACGCGCTGATCTGATTGCGTTGCCTTTTCGTCGGCTCCCCACGGCTCAAGGCTGCAGATCGTCGAGGGCGCGCAAAAAGGCCGCTCGGTCCGCCTGCGTCGGCAGCGCTTCGGCCAATCGCGCGCGGAAGGTCGCCGTGTCCGCGCCACGCGCGGCGTGCTCGACAACGATGCGCGCGATCGGGCCGACGTGCGATGCGAGCCTCCGTACAGCGACTTCGACCTGCCGGGAATCGAGCGGCGCGCACGCTGCGGATGCATCCGCAGCAGACATCGCGCCTCGCATGGAGCCATCGGCTAAGGCGATAGTATGCTGCTTGATCAGCGTATCGAACTCACGACGCGCCGACTCGCCGGAAAAATGGCGCGCCAGTTGTTCCAGTAGGGCGCGCGAATCGCTCGCCTGCGATGCAGCGCGCCGCACGAGCAGCGATGCAACCGGTCCGACATGGCTCGCGAGGCGCTGCTCCACTTCAGCCAGAAACTCCGGCGGCCAACCAGCCGCGGCGCTGGCCGCTGGCGGCGCGAACGCCTCACGCGCCGGCCCCCCACGCACGACGGTATGGTTGGGGTCGAGCCGCGCCATCAATGTGTGCTGCAAGGTCAACAAAGCGTTGCGCCAGCTTTGTGCGGACGCGAACCGGTCCTCAGGCCGTTTGGCGATTGCCTTCAGTACCATGGCATCGAGTTCGGCGGGCAGCCACGCGGCATGCGTCGACGGAGGTGGCGGCATCTCGTTGATCACCTGATGCATGACGGCCGCCGATGCACCGGTGAACGGGCAATGCCCGCTCAGCATTTCGTATAGCACGACGCCGGCGGAAAACAGATCGCTACGTGCATCGATCTCTCCGCCCGCATACTGCTCCGGTGACATATAGCTTGGTGTGCCGATCATCGTGCCCGCTTGCGTCAGACGTCCCGTATCGAGCTGTGCGATGCCGAAGTCCGTCACCTTGCATTCGCCGCGTGAGGCGATCAGCAGGTTTGCGGGCTTGATGTCACGATGGATCACGCCAAGTTCGTGCGCATACGCAAGCGCATCGAGTAATTGCGCGAACCACGTGAGCGCATCCATCAACGGTATCGTGCCGCCGTTGCGGGCGTGCTGCGCGAGCCGTTGCGCGAGATTTTCGCCACGCACATATTCGAGCGCGATGAAAGCAACGCCTTGTGCCTCTCCATAGTCGAACACGCCGACAACGTGAGGGTGCACGAGCCGTCCTGCGGCGCGAGCTTCGTTGAGAAAGCGGGCGGTCAGTTCAGTGTGGGTTGGTCCCGCCGTGGCTTGTCCGTCGTTCAGCAGCGCGGCGTGTATCGTTTTGAGCGCCACCTGGCGCTGGATGTGCGGATCGGTCGCGAGATAGACCGTGCCCATGGCGCCGCGTCCGAGCACGCGCTCGATCCGGTACCGGCCGATCTGTGCGGGTGTCGTGGCGGGGCGCGAAGTCATGGCGTCCTTCACGATAGGCGGCCCCCTTACTCCTGGTGCTCTTCGAGAATTTCGAACGCGGTGACGAGGCTCGTGCGCATCCGTCCGAACGACACCGCGAGCGAGGCTATTTCGTCGCTGCCACCTGCCGGCAATTCGACGTCGCTGAGCTTGCCGAGACTCACTTCGTCTGCGGCGCGCGACAACATCTGCAAACGCCGCGTGACGAGAAAATGCACCATCGCGTTCAGCACGACGAGCACCACCGCGAACACCGCGGTTAGCGACAGCATGAGACTACGCCATACCACGTGGCCGCGCGCAATCGATTCGGACATCGGCACCGACACGAACTCCGCGCCGATCACGTCGTTCATGGTCCAGCCGAAACCGTTGGCCGGTCCGTATTTGTCGAGCATCGTGGGTGGCGCCGCAGACGGCGTGCTGTGGCATTGCATGCAAGCGGTGTCGGTGATGCGGCTCGGATGCGCGAGAAACAGCAACTGGTCGCCACCCGGCGTGCGGCGCTCTCCGGTTGCTTCCTTCAATTCCGGATGATCGTGCAGATGCGTGATGACTTCATTTTCCCAATCGGTTGGCCGGTCGCGCGGGTTGGTGGGATTGAGCATCGTCGCCTTGTACGAAAAGTTTGGAAACGCGCTCTGCAGCGAGTTCAGCATTTCGATCGCCGAATACGCCGGCACCGACTCCGGCACAAATGAATACTTGATCTGCGTCGCGAGCAGGGGCGTGATGTGTTGGGCCGTGTAGTTCTGCATGGCGGAGGCGGCGCTGAGCAGCACGTCGGCATCGTGACGCGTTTCGTTGAGCGCCTGCTGTTGCAGCACCCGATCCGCAACGAAACCGATTGCCGTTAGTCCGATCGCGAAGACCGCGATGAACACGAGATTGAACTTGATGGCGAGCGAGAGCTTCATGGGCGTAGCGGGCCGGATGAGTAGCTGGAGTAGCTGGATAGATAGGCGGACCGAGTCTGAATCGCTGTGCTCCGTATCACCGCATGTTGTGGCGGCGGAAAGACAAGCGGACGCCAGTCCGGCAGATCTCGAATGTGCTGCACTACGGCGCGGTGAAAAGCAGGGTCGGCCAGGCGCGCGCGAAAGCGCGACGTAAAGCGCGTCGAAGGGTACCCGCGCGCTGCAAGCCCGCTCTCCAGCCAGTCCGATACGTCGTCGTACGCGACCGGACGGATGTTGCCCGGCGGATCGTTGCGTAGAGGGGACGGCATCGGCAGAACCCGGAGCACATCGCGGAACATTGCCGGCATCGCGGCGATGAATGCCGGGTCGAGTCGTGCCGACACAGTAATCGTGTCGCTCGCGGTGGAATGCGTAGCGAAGCGATGCGCGTCAAGCTTGACGGGAGTAGCGTGACTTCGCGAGCCGCCGATGCCGAGCATGCTGACCGTGCCGCTCTCGCAGAACACGGCGTCGGTGGCGAGGGCCGTCGTGTCCTGCGCGTTGGGAGTCTGATAATTCGCCGCCGTTGCGGCGATCACCAGCGCGCTGCCGTCGGCTGGCGTGATGGCCGTGCGTGCGGTCTCGATCACGGGTGCCGCACAGTAGGCCGTTTGGGTATCGCAGGTGTGTTGCACCTTCACCCAGCCACCGAGCAACGCGATGCGCGCGTCCCTCATCAGCAGCACGCGAGTGGCGGGGCCCAGCGCGACGCTATCGCCTGCACCGTCCTGAATCTGTATGCCGCCGCTCGCTGGCGTCTGGACGATGTCGTCAAGTGCGAAGCGCTGTCCGCCATTGGCCAGATACAGCCCCGTCTCATGAATGACGGTGACGGGCGTGTCGGCCTGCACGAGTTTCCACGCCGCGTTGGCATACGGCGTGGTCAGCAGCAACGCGAACGGTATGAGGCTCTTGAGCGGTCTGAGGATCAACGAATGAGCTTTGCGGAGCATTTCCTATCACGACGCACAGTGAACGCAGCGCGTTGAATCGCGCGGGTATTACCAAAACAGCCGCGTCGCAGTTTTATTCCGGATTTCAGACGAATGCCGCGGTCAAGCGCATCCCACCTAGTGACGAACCCAGGGCATCGCAGGCGAAACACAGCCCCGACTCGCAACATCCACGGAATATCGCGCCGCGCTCAGCTGTTCTGGTTTGCGAAGATGACGACAAGCGTGATCCGGAGCCAATTCGCGGTACCTACGAAGCATATGGAATAGATCGCGACGCTGCGCTGTTATGGATGGTGAATGACCCGCCGCCAACACTTCGAGTCGATCGAAGGACCCTCGCGGATCGGCGATCTCATATAACTGTACGGATACCTGAGGAATCGACGAAATGGCTACGAAGCAGAGCAGTCAGAAGTTTATTGGGCGCAATCGGGCTCCGCGCGTACAGATCGAGTACGACGTGGAGCTGTACGGTGCGCAGAAGAAGGTGCAGATCCCGTTCGTGATGGGTGTGCTGTCGGACCTGTCCGGTGCAAATGTTGACGATCTTCCGCCGATAGAAGCGCGCAAGGCGCTGGAAGTGGACGTCGATAACTTCGACAGTCGCATGCAGTCGATCAAACCACGCGTGAATTTCAGCGTGCCCAATACGCTCACAGGCGAGGGCCAGCTCGGCGTCGATATCAGCTTCGAAAGCATGGACGATTTTTTGCCTGCCGAAGTGGTGCGCAAGGTGGACGCGCTTGCAAAGCTGCTGGAGGCGCGCACACTGCTCGCCAACCTGGGCACCTACCTGGACGGCAAGGCGGGCGCGGAAAAATTGATCGCGCAGGCAATCAAGGACCCCGCGCTCCTGCAATCGCTGGGCGCGGCGCCGAAGCCCGCTGATGCCGATACCGACGCCGCGGCCGACACCGAATCCGGACAGGAGTGAGCGCGATCATGGAGATCCAGAAGCAGATCGGGCAGGATGTTGAAGACGCAGTGAGCGAAGCCAGCGAGTTCTCCGCGCTCCTCAGCAAGGAGTTCAAGCCGAAGAACGAGCGCGCGAAGGAAGAAGTCGAATCAGCGGTGCGCACCCTTGCCGCACAAGTGCTGCAGGACTCGCACATCGTCTCGGACGATTTGATGCAGACGATCAACGCGTATGTTGCCGAGATCGACCGCAAGCTCAGCGAGCAGTTGAACGCCATCATGCACCACGCGGATTTCCAGAAGCTGGAAGGCTCGTGGCGCGGGCTGCATCATCTCGTCACCAACACCGAAACGGACCCGATGCTGAAGATCCGCGTGGTGAACGTGTCGAAACAGGAACTGGGGAAAAACCTCAAGCGCTTCAAGGGCGTTGCGTGGGACCAGAGTCCCGTGTTCAAGCGCATCTATGAAGAAGAATATGGCCAGCTCGGCGGCGAGCCATATGGTTGCCTCGTCGGCGATTACTATTTCGACCACAGTCCTCAGGATGTCGAAATGCTGCGCGGCATTTCGCAGATTGCCGCCGCCGCGCATGCACCCTTCATCTCGGCGGCGGATTCGACGTTGCTGGGCATGGAAAGCTGGACCGAACTGTCGGGCAAGCGCGATCTCTCGATGATCTTCACGACGCCGGACTACGCCGGCTGGCGGTCGCTGCGCGAAATGGACGACGCGCGCTATCTCGCGCTGACGATGCCGCGCACGCTCGCGCGCCTGCCGTATGGCGCGAAGACCGACCCGGTCGATGCGTTCGACTTCGAGGAAGACACCGCAGGCGCGGATTCGGCGAAGTACACGTGGCAAAACGCGGCATTTTCGATGGCGGTCAACATCAACCGTTCATTCAAATACTACGGCTGGTGCACGCGCATTCGCGGTGTGGAGTCGGGCGGCGCGGTCGACAGTCTGCCGGTGCATACCTTCCCGAGCGACGACGGCGGCATTGACATGAAGTGTCCGACCGAGATCGCGATCACCGATCGCCGCTCGGCGGAACTCGACAAGATGGGGCTGATGCCGCTCGTGCATCGCAAGAATTCGGATATCGCGGCATTCATCGGCGCGCAATCGGTCGCGAAGCCGGAAGAGTATGACGATCCCGCGGCCACGGCGAATTCGAATCTGTCTGCGCGATTGCCCTATATGTTCGCGTGCTGCCGTTTCGCGCACTACCTCAAGTGCATCGTGCGCGACAAGATCGGCTCGTTCAGCACGCGCGAACAGATGGAAAGCTGGCTGTCGAACTGGGTCATGAATTACGTCGATGGTGATCCGGTGAATTCGAGCGAAGAAAGCAAGGCACGCAAGCCATTGGCTGCTGCGCAGGTTGTCGTCGAAGAAGTCGAAGGCAATCCCGGCTACTACACGTCGAAGTTTTTCCTCAAACCGCATTACCAGCTCGAAGGACTGACGGTATCGCTGCGCCTCGTGTCGCGTCTGCCGTCCGCACAGGCGGCTTGAGGCGTCTGCCGGACCTGGGCTTGCAGGCAAGCATCCGGAGCGGGAGCGTTCCGGTCCCGATCGTTCACCGCTACGGCGAGAACATCATTCTGGCTCACATATAGAGGTAACTATGTCATTCGATATGCACCTGAAATTTGGTTCTGGAACGGTCACGATCCAGGGGGCTTCCAACCATTCGAAGCACAAGAACCAGGTTCCGATCATCGCGTGGTCGTGGGGCGTCAGCAATACGGGCAACCTGCACACGGGCGCGGGCTACGCGGCAGGAGGCAAGGCCAACATTCAGGACATCACCATCACGAAGTACATCGACAGTTGCTCGAACGCACTGTTGAACGCTTGCTGCACGGGTGCGCGCGTCGACGACGCGTATCTGTACGTCACCAACGCAACCGGTCAGCAGACCGATTTCCTCACCATCGAGATGAGCGAGGGTGTACTGATCACGTCGGTATCGACGGGCGGCAGCGGTGGCGACGAGCGGCTCACAGAGAACGTTACGTTGCACTTCGGCAAATTCAAGTATGCGTTCCAGCCGCAGGACGACGAAGGCAAAGCCAACGGCGGCACCAAGGACTTCACTTTCGATATCCAGCAGGTCGCCAAGCAGTAAGCAGGCCTCGGCGGCGGGCCGTTTGCCCTTTGCCCGGCTTTCCCGTGTTCGAGACACGTTGTTGAGGAAGCGCACGTCATGGCAGAACTGATGCCCCAGGAACGTCTGCAGCCGTCGCTGCTTGATCGTCTGACCGATCTCGATCCTGCGCAGCACCAGGAGAGCCGGGAGCAGCGAGTCATTACGGCTGCGCGTTTGCGCGAATACGTTACGCGCGACATCGCGTGGCTGCTCAACTGCACGCGTCAATGGAGCGGCGAAGAATTGACCGGATTCCCCCACGTGCGCCATTCCACGCTGAACTTCGGAATTCCTGATCTTGTAGGTACAGCGCACTCGGGTATCGACGTCGCGGGGCTGCAGAACCGTATCCGCTCGGCGCTGCTCGACTTCGAGCCACGCCTGATTGCCAGTACCGTTCAGGTCAGCGTCGAGATCGACGACACCCGCATGGACGGCCGTTCTCTGCAGTTTGTGATCGAAGCGGACATGTGGGCCCAGCCGATGCCGCTCGCCCTTTATCTGCGCACTGACGTCGATCTCGAGACCGGCGAGTTTCATGTGTCGCAACGCTTGCGCTGAACGTCATGGATCCACGACTCCTGCATTACTACAATCGCGAGCTGCAACACGTCCGGGAAATGGGCGCGGAGTTCGCGAGCGAATATCCGAAGATCGCCGGCCGTCTCGGCATGGACGGCCTGGATTGCGCGGACCCGTACGTCGAGCGCTTACTCGAAGGCTTCGCGTTCCTCGCCGCGCGCGTGCAACTGAAGTTCGATGCGCAGTATCCGGTGTTCACGCAGCATCTGCTGGAGATGATCTACCCGCATTACCTGACGCCGGTTCCGTCGATGGCCGTCGTGCAACTGCATCCTGATCAGGCGGAGGATCTGGCCGGAGCAGGCCATCCGGTCGCGCGGCACACGGTCTTGCGCAGCCTCATCGGCTTCGGCGAGCCTACCGCATGTGAATACCGCACCGCGCACGACGTGAGGCTGTGGCCGCTCGCCATTGCGGAGGCGAGATACTTCGACACGCCCGCGGCGCTTGCCGCCGCGGAACTCGTGCCGCCGGCGCAAGCGGGCCAGGTACGCGCGGGTTTGCGCCTGAAGTTCAGAACGTTGGCCGGTGTGGCGGTGAACACGCTCGCGCTCGACGCTTTGCCGGTTTTTCTCGCCGGCGCCGGCGATCTGCCGCGTTTGCTGTACGAGCAGCTGATCGCGAACCGTACCGGCTATACGGTGCGCACGGCCGCGCAGGATGGGCAAACCGTCGAGATCCACCATCACGCGGTGGCGCTGCGCGCCAAGGGCTTCGACGAAGACGACGCGATGCTGCCCTACGGCGGCCGCTCGTTCAGCGGTTACCGGCTGTTGCAGGAATACTTCGCCTGTCCGGAGCGCTTCCTGTTTGCGGAGTTCACCGGATTGCGAGCGGCGCTCGCGTGTTCGCGGAGCAACGAGTTCGAGATCGTGGTGTGGCTCGAGCGCAGTGCGACGCGGCTCCACAACGCGATCGACGCGGGCAACTTTCGGCTGTTTTGCACACCGGCCGTCAACCTGTTCCAGCGACGTTCGGACCGCATTCATCTGCAACAGGGCGCAACCGAATATCACGTCCTCGGTGACCGCACCCGGCCGATGGATTTCGAAGTGCATAGCGTACTGGAAGTGCAGGGCTACGGCGATCGCCAGGAGCCGGAGCAAAGCTTTCTGCCGTTCTACGACAGCACCGCGCGTAACTGGCACAGTCCGCAGGCGACGTTCTATACGTTGCGCCGCGAGCCGCGCCTGCTGTCCGGTCGCCAGAGGCAGCGCGGCGCGCGCTCAAGCTACGGCGGCAGCGAGACGTTCATCGCACTGGTGGATGCCAACGACGCGCCCTATGCGACCACACTGCGCCAGCTTGGGCTACGGCTCCTGTGCACGAATCGTGATTTACCGCTGCATATGCCAGTGGGCAAGTCATACACCGATTTCACGCTCGACACCGACGCGCCCGTTTCGTCGATTCGGTGTGTAGCCGGACCGACCCGGCCTCGCGCGCCGGTGGCGAACGGCGAATCCGCCTGGCGCCTGATCAGTCATTTGCAGTTGAACTACCTGTCGCTGCTCGACGAAGAGGGAGAAACGGGCGCTGCGGCGCTGCGCGAAATGCTGGGCCTGTACCACGACCCGTTCGACGCTGCGACACGGCGGCAGATCGAAGGCGTCAAGCATGTCGCGGCGAAGCCGGTCACACGACGCGTGCCGGTGCCTGGGCCGGTCACGTACGGACGCGGGCTGGAGATTACGCTGACCTGCGACGACGCCGCGTTCGAAGGCAGCGGTGCATTCCTGTTCGCGTCGGTATTGCAGCATTTCTTTGCGCGCTACGTCTCGCTGAATTCGTTCGCTGAGACGGTGTTGCGCACGCTCGAACGAAATGAGGTGGCCCGATGGCCCGCGAAGCTCGGCAAGCGTCCGATCCTGTAACGCTCGCAGCGGCGTTGCATGCGAGCCCCCGGGATTTCGAGTTTTTCGAGGCCATGCGCCGCCTCGAATGCGGCTATCCCGAGCGGCCGCGGCTCGGTCATTCGACCCGGCCGGCTGAGGATCCCGTGCGTCTCGCGCATGCCGCGACGCTGGAGTTCCCATCGCGCAGCATCGCGCGATTCGAGCCGGAAAAAAACGGCCGGCCGGCGCGCGTGGTCGGATTGTTTCTCGGCTTATTCGGGCCGCACGGACCGTTGCCGCAGCACCTCACAGAACACGCGATCGAGCGCGAGCAGAATGCGAAAGACCCAACGCTGATCGCGTTCGCCAACGTGTTTCATCACCGGATGCTGAGCCTCTTCTATCGCGCGTGGGCTGATTCGCAGCCCACCGTGCAGATGGACCGCCCGGAAGACGACCGGTTTCGCACATGGATCGGTGCGCTGATCGGCATCGCTACGCCGCATCTCGACGGGCGCGATGCGCTGCCGGATCAGTACAAGCGTTTCTTCGCCGGGCGGCTCGTGCCTCAGGCACGCAATGCCGAGGGGCTCAAATGTTTTCTTGAGCATTACTTCGGCGTGCAGATGGGCGTGATCGAGTTTGTCGCCGGGTGGATGAAATTACCCCGGGACGCGCGTTTTCACATCGGAAAGAGCATGGCGGCATTAGGCCGCGATGCATTGCTAGGTGCACAGGTGCGTGGCGCGCAGCAGCGCTTCCGGCTGCGTGTCGGGCCGCTGACCCGCAACGAGTTCAATCGCTTTCTTCCGGGCGGCGACACGCTCCCGCAACTGGTGGCCGCGGTCAAGCTGTACGTGGGCGAGGAGCGGGGCTGGGACGTGCAACTCGTGCTGAAGAAAGAGGAAGTTCCGCTAACGCATCTGGGGCAGGGCGGCAGCATGGGCTTCAACACGTGGATGGGCCGCTATCCGAAACCCGGCGACGCGGACGAGGTCGTGTTCAGACCGGTCGAATGAAGGCCGGCGTACGCAGACTCGCGCATTGTTCAACTGAACCGGCGGCCTTGCGGCCGCCTCACGGTCACACAGGATTGAAATCATGGCAGACATCAGTCGCGGCGCGTTGTTCGGCAAGCTGAATGGGCTTGCCTATAGGGGCATCGAAAGCGCCACCGTGTTTTGCCGGCTGCGCGGCAACCCATACGTCGAACTGGCACACTGGATTCATCAGATCCTGCAGCTACAGGATTCGGATTTGCATCGCATCGTCAGGCATTTCGGCCTGAATGCTTCGCACCTCGCGCGAGACGTCACGGCCGCCCTTGAACGTTTGCCGCGTGGCAGCGTCAGCATCTCCGATCTGTCCGCCGAGGTGGAAGAAGCGGTCGAGCGTGGCTGGGTATTCGCTACGCTGCTGTTCGGCGAGAGTCAGGTGCGCACCGGCTATCTGATTGTTGGCCTGTTGCGCACGCGGCATTTGCGCCGCGCATTGCTAGAGGTGTCGGCGCAATTCGACGAGCTTCGGGTCGAGACCCTCGTCGACAACTTTGAGGGGATCGTCGAAGGCTCGCCCGAAAGCGGTCAGCGCGCCACGGACGGCTTTCTCGCCGGCGCCGAAGCACCCGCCGGAAGCGGCGCTGGAATCGCGCCCGCCCAGTTGGGCAAGCAGCAGGCGTTGCAGCAGTTCACGGTCGATCTGACCGCGCACGCGCGCGACGGCAAGATCGATCCCGTCGTTGGACGCGACATCGAGATTCGCCAACTGGTCGACGTGCTGATGCGCCGGCGCCAGAACAACCCGATGCTGGTTGGCGAGGCGGGTGTCGGCAAGACAGCCGTGGTCGAAGGATTTGCGCTGCGCATCGCGCGGGGCGACGTGCCGCCGCCGTTGGAGAACGTGCAGGTACGCGGGCTCGACATTGGCCTGCTGCAGGCCGGTGCGAGTATGAAGGGCGAATTCGAGAACCGTCTGCGTCAGGTGATCGACGAAGTGCAATCCTCGCCGAAGCCCATCATTCTGTTCATTGACGAAGCGCATACGCTGGTGGGCGCAGGCGGCGCGCCGGGCACCGGCGACGCGGCGAACCTGCTCAAGCCCGCGCTTGCGCGCGGCAATCTGCGCACGATCGGCGCGACCACGTGGGCCGAATATCGCAGGCACATCGAAAAGGACCCGGCGCTGACGCGGCGTTTCCAGCCCGTGCAGGTTGACGAGCCCAGCGAAGAAAAGGCCGTCCTGATGCTGCGCGGCACCGCGAGCGTAATGGAACAGCATCATCGTGTGCAGATTCTCGACGAAGCGCTCGAAGCGGCCGTCAAGCTTTCGCATCGCTATATTCCTGCGCGCCAATTGCCGGACAAGGCCGTGAGCCTGCTCGATACCGCGTGCGCGCGCGTTGCGATCAGCCAGCATGCAGTACCGCCGGAAATTGATGACGCCCGCAAGCGGATCGAGGCGCTAAAGACCGAACAGGCGATCATCGCGCGCGAGAAAAGCGTCGGCATCGAAGTGCAGGCGCGCGAGTCGCAGGCTTCGGCAGCGCTCGAAATGGAAAGACAGCGTTTGCGGGAACTGGACGCCGCGTTGAACGACGAGAAGTCGCTGGTTCAGCAGATTCTCGGATTACGCTCGCGCCTGAGAGGCGAGGGTGCGCCGCCCGCGCTCGACGATCACACGAGGGGAGAGGCGCTGGCGGAGCTGAAGCGACTGCAGGCGCAGCTTACCGAGCGGCAGGGCGAAAACCCGCTGATACTGCCGAACGTCGACTATCAGGCGGTTGCCTCGGTCGTCGCCGACTGGACCGGCATTCCGGTCGGACGGATGGTCCGCAGCGAGCTCAAGACGGTGATGAACCTCGCTAGTCTGATGGGCGAGCGCGTGATCGGCCAGGACCACGCGATGGAGATGATCGCGAGGCGTATCCAGACATCGCGGGCCGGGCTCGACAACCCCGATCGACCCATCGGCGTATTCCTGCTGGCCGGCACATCGGGTGTCGGCAAGACCGAGACCGCGCTGGCCCTGGCCGAAGCGCTGTACGGCGGCGAGCACAACCTGATCACGATCAACATGAGCGAGTTTCAGGAGGCGCATACGGTTTCCACGCTCAAGGGGGCGCCGCCCGGCTATGTCGGTTATGGCGAAGGCGGCGTGCTGACCGAGGCCGTACGACGCAAGCCTTACTCGGTCGTGCTGCTCGACGAAGTCGAGAAAGCGCATCCCGATGTCCACGAAATCTTCTTTCAGGTTTTCGACAAGGGCGCGATGGATGACGGCGAAGGCCGCTCGATCAATTTCAGGAACACGCTGATCCTGCTGACGACCAACGTGGGCACGGATGTGATCGCCCGGTTGTGCAATGACCCAGAGCGGACGCCGGATGCCGGCGCGCTCGCCACGGCGTTGCGCGAACCGCTGCTCGATGTGTTCCCACCCGCGTTGCTGGGCCGCCTCGTGCCGGTCCCTTACTTCCCGCTCAGCCCTGTGATGCTCGCGAAGATCGTGAAGCTGCAGCTGGAGCGCATCAAGCGACGTGTCGAGGATCGCTATAACGCGCCTTTCGCCTATGACGACGCCGTGGTGCAACTCGTCGTGAGCCGTTGCACGGAAAGCGAATCGGGCGGCCGGATGATCGACGCGATTCTGACCAACACCATGTTGCCTGCAATAAGCCGCGAGTTTCTCGATCGCATGATTCGTGGCGAGGACGTCGCGCGCGTGGACGTCGGCGTGACGGACGGCGAATTCGCGTATCGCTTCGCGGCGAATGTACAGCCCGACTCGCAGCTATCCACAGTCCACAGTGGAGTAAACCGACGTGACGACAACATTGACGCTCGAACTCAAACCGCATGCTTACTCGCGGTTCCTGACCGAGTTTCGCCAGGTGGACCGGGAGCAAAATGCAGGGCACGAGACGCAGGTCACTTATGCGGACAGCGGAGGAGGAGTCCATACCTATTACTTCCGTTCGAAGAACTTTACGTTGTTTGCCTATGCTCACAACGGCGCGAAGATCATGCTCACGGACTACAACCACGTGAGCAATCCCGGCACCGCAGCACGCGATTGCTTGATAGACGCGCTCAAGCTCGGTGGTGACGGTGGCACCCGGATGAATCGCGAACTGACCAGAGTGGTGGCGCTGACTTCGGAGGCCGCCAGGTCGAAGCTCGTGGAGCGCGTCATGAAAGAGGTGCTGAGGAATGACAGCAAGAGCGCCGACCTGAACAAGCTCGAAATCGTCTTCAAGGCCTACAACCATGTCGCGAAGCGATTCGGCCGGTTCGACGTCAACGGGAACTACACATCCAACTGGAGACCGCTCGAAAAGGACGACTACCTGATCTATTTCCGCGGGCTCGGCCCCAACACGGTAGGCGCGAAGTACGCGTCAATCGTCAATGAGCTGTAGCCGGCTGCGGCTGATCACCCCTGCGCGGAGTGCACGATGGCAAAAGGCAATCACGTTTTTAACCGTTTCGACAAGGTTATTCTCGGTGCGTTCAAGAAAATTCTGGCGCTTTACGGCAATGACCGGGATCTCGATGCCGTGAATGGCAGCGGTGCGAACGTAGCCGACGCTGAAGCCGTGCTTCGATCGAAGTACAAATATTCGTATCACTTCTTCAGGCAAATCAGGGATCACGAAAAAATAGCGCTGATCGGTGCCACTCAGGACGACCGTCCCGTCATCGCCAACGATGGCAACTCGCAGGATTTCGGTAGGGCTTCTGCCGCTTTTGAAGCCGCAGTCATGAAGTGGGCGATGGCCGTTGCCGCTGACGATCCGATGGAAAACTGGCGTCAGTTGGTCAATGCCGGATCGGATGTCGCGGCGCAGGAATCGTATGTCAAACAAGGGTCGAGTTTGGAGGGAACGCCCGCGAGCGAAAATGCTCGCCGCGGGCGATGTGTCGAGCTGTCGGAGTTCATCAAAGGCGAGCTCACGGGGCTTGTCAGAAAGTGGCTTCTCGCGATCAGGCAGGACCTCCAGGCGGAAAAGGTATCTTACGACCCGGGCAACTTCGATGCGTGGAAGAGCCAGCTGAACGCCAACGTCTTTCCTCATTGAGCCGGCCGGGTCGTCGTCGCGTACCCGGAGGGAATAGGCCGGGCCCGCTGGCTGTTCTGTTTTCTGAAGCGCAACAGCAACCCATCGACAGAGCACCTCATGGCCCACGCAATCACCCTCACTTCGAGTCTCGGTAGCAGTCTCCTGTTCGCCAACATGACCGCGACCGAATCGCTCGGCCGGCTCTTTGCCTGGCGGCTCGAAGCTATCAGCAAGAACCCGCAAGTGGATCTGCGCTCGCTGCTGGGAACGCCGATGACGGTGAAGCTCGTCACGCCGCAAGGCTACACGCGTTATTTCAATGCGATTGTTTGCGAGGGCGAGCAAGGCGGCTTCGTCAATATCGAGAACGTGCGCCATGCGGTCTACGCGTTCACGCTTGTGCCAAAGCCGTGGCTGACCACGCGCAAGCGCGATTGCCGCATCTATCGAAGCATGAGCGTGCCGCAGATCATCCAGTCGGTGCTGAACGACATCGGCTATAGCGATGTGAAGCTCAGCTTGAGCGGCAACTATGCGCCGCGCGACTATTGCGTGCAGTACCGCGAAAGCGACTTCGACTTCATCAGCCGGCTGATGGAGCAGGAGGGCATTTATTACTTCTTCACGCATACGCAGAGCACGCACACGATGGTGCTGGCCGATTCGCTCGGCGCGCACTCGGCGGTGCCAGGATTCGAGCAGATTCCGTATGCGCCGCCAATCGAGCACGGTAAGCGCATGAAGGCCTCGATCAGTGATTGGACAAGCTCACGCGCTGTCAATACAACGAAGGTGCAGCTCGACGACTACGACTATCTGAAGCCGAAAGCGTCACTCCTCGCCACCGAAGAGCTGACCGATATGGAGGACGCGCACGGCGTAAGTGGCCTCGACATCTACGACTACGGGTACGACTACGTCGGCTTCGACGAGCGTCTGTCCGACGGGCAGCGGTATGCGCAGGTGCGCGCGGACGCATTGAACGTGCCGCTCGCGATGAGCTCAGGGCGAACCGATGCCTGCGGTCTCGCGACGGGGGCGCTGTTCACGCTCAAGGATTTTCCGCTTGTCGATGCAAATCAGGAGTACATGGTGATCGAAACGGTCACGCGTCTCGTCGAGCCGGACTACTCGACGGGTGGCGGCGGTGACGATGGTGAAACGCCGTTCGAGTGCGACTTCAAGGTGCTCCGCAGCCGTCAGCCGTTTCGCACAATGCCGAGCACGCCGCGTCCGGTCATTGCTGGTCTGCAGGCCGCGGTGGTCTACGGCAATACGCCCGAGGACATAGCCGTCGACAAATACGGCCGGGTGCAGGTCACGTTCTTCTGGAGCCGTCCGGGCAAGCCCAACGCGCAAAACTCCTGCCCCGTGCGCGTCGCGCAGCTGTGGGCCGGCAAGCGTTGGGGCGCGCAATTCATTCCACGCGTCGGGCAGGAGGTGGTAGTCAGCTTTCTCGACGGCAATCCGGACCGGCCGCTCATCATCGGCAGTGTCTACAACGCCGACAACATGCCACCGTACAACCTGCCAGAGAACAAGACCCAGAGCGGCGTGAAAAGTCGCAGTCACGAGGGCGGCGGCAGCGACGACTACAACGAGATCCGCTTCGAAGACCGGATGGGCAGCGAGCAGGTGCTGATTCATGCGCAAAAGGATCTGCGCGAAGAGTCGGAGCACGACCATGACGTGCAGGTCGCGCACAACTACACACTGACCGCGGGCAACCAGATCAAGCTCGTCACAGGACTCGCAAGCATCACGATGAACAGCACCGGCGAGATTGCGATTCAGGGCACCAACATCACGCTTAACGGCGAGATGAACGTGACAATGGCATCGGGTCTCGCGATGGAGATCAACTCGAAAGCGAATCTGAACATGAGCTCGATTGCGGCGATGGAAATCGAGTCCGAGGCCGACTGTCTCGTGCAGTCCACCAACCTGCAGTTGATCGGGACCGCCACGGCGGTACTGGGCGGCGCGGCGCCGATGATCCTATGAGCACGCCGCCGATTCTCGAAGCAGCGGGCCAGATGCGGCTTTCCGCGCGCGCTCGGGCCTGCCTGCGGCCTTCGATGACGGCGCGCGCGGCCGTTCAGGCGCTGCTAGACGCAGGTTATTGCGCCGATGCGTTGAGCCTGCTCAGCCGTCTGCTGCCGCATCGCTATGTGGTGGCGTGGGCGTGCCAGTGCGGCCGCCGTCAAACGCTCGACGAGCACGACCGCGCGGGTCTCGCGCCTGGCGGAAGCGTGGCTGCGCGATCCCGTGGAGGCGCAATGCGCCGCGGCGCTCGCGTTCGCGAAGGCCCACCGCTACCAGACGATCGGCGCGTGGACGGCCGCCGCCGCGGGATGGGCAGGCGGCAACCTGAACCCGGATCACGAGCGACCAACGCCGCCGCCGGAACACCTGAGCGCGCTTGCGGCGACGGCGGCGGTGAATTACCTGGCCGCGCTGGTTCCCGCGCAGTTCGATGCGCGCCGTGCCGCATTTGCGCGCGATGCACTGGGCCTCCTGGGTGTTCCCGAGGGTATCGATGGAGGCCTGCAATGAGTGCCGCACAACGGCTGATTCTCTCGATCGAAGCCGAGCGGGCGGGCCAGGCTGGCGCGCGCCTCGAGCGGGTGTTCGACTGCCGCGACGGCAGCATTGGCCGCGCCGACGAGTGCGACTGGACGCTTGGCGCGGAGGGCGTCTCGCGTCTGCATGCGTTGGTGCGCTACCTGAACGGCATCTATTTCATCGAGGATCGCAGCACCAATGGCATGTCGATGAATGGCACGCCGCTGCGAAAGGGCGACCCGGCAGCGCTCAAGGAAGGTGACCGGTTGCTGATCGATACGTTCGAGATCAGCGTCCGCTTGAGCGGAAACGATGAAACTGAAGCGAAGATGCGCGGCGATCTGGACGATCCGCACGATTCGCACGATCCGGTGCGAACGGCACCCGCTATGTCGTCCGCGCCGATGCCGGCTTGCGCGCCTGCGCGCAACGACGATGCGCTGGATCTGAGCCTGCTGCTCGCGCCGCGACGCACTACGCCGGCGGAGCACGTAGGCGAATCCGAAGGCCTGATTCCAGATGTCGCCGATGGATCACGGCCCGGTGCGAGTCTGGATCCGCTAGCGTTGTTCGACGCGCCGTCGTCCTACGCCGACGAGCCGCCGCCGCGCATGTCCGCAGCGCCCGGATGGAATCACACGCCAGCGGCGGCCGACCGCTTTCGGCCACCACAGACCGAGGCCGCGCGGCTCGAAGGCTCCGTGCTCCCGGAAGACTGGGACGCGGCCGCGAGTCTGGTCGCGGCGCGTCGCGAGCCGGTGCTGTCCAAACCTGGTGAGGAGGCATCCGCGACGGCCGGCGAGCACCGTGTGCCGTCGCAAATGCCATCGCCACAGCATTCGCCCGCTGCTCCGGACATGGCCCCAGAGCTGAAGGAAATGTTTTACATCGCCGTCGAGGCGATGATGGACGTGCTGCGCGCGCGGGCCGAATTGAAGAACAGCTTCCGCTTGCCCGCGACGCTGATCCAGCGTTCGGAAAACAACCCGCTGAAATTCGCGCCGACCGCGCAGGATGCCGTCCAGCGGTTGCTTGCGCCGCCTGATGGCGGATTCCTGTCTGGCCGCGCCGCGCTCAACGATGCCGCCGACGACATCCGCAATCACCAGATGGCGATGCTCGCCGGCGTGCGCTCAGCGTTCCGGTCGCTGCTCGCGCATTTCGATCCGGCCCGCGTCGAACAGGAAACCGGAGGCAGTATGCGTCGCTTTTCACTTGGGAGAAGGCCGCGCTATTGGGAGCGCTACAAGGAGCAGTTCGAGACAGTCACCAGGAACCCTGACGAGTGCTTCCAGCGGCTGTTCGGAGATGAATTCGCACGCGCCTACGAGGAACAGCTCGGAAGCCTGAAAAAGCGGCGCGACGTCTGACAACCCTTACCAGGCACATCGACATGACCCAGAGCAACAAGGTGATTTGGAGCGAAGGCCTGTTTCTCAGGCCGCAGCACATGCAGCAGCAGGAACGCTATTTCGAGCGTTACGTGGAACTGCGCGCGGGCAGCCTGCGTCCGCACGCATGGGGCTTTCACGAACTCGAAGTGGAAAGCGATCTGCTCGCAATCGGCAAACTCGGCATCAAGCGTGCACGCGGCGTGTTTCCCGACGGCACGCCGTTTGCGATGCCCGGCGACGATCCGCTACCGCCGCCACTCGACATCGATCCGAACTGGCGCGACCAGATCGTGCATCTGACCTTGCCGCTGCGCTCGCGCACCCAGCCGGACAGCGCATGGCCCGACACGGGTGGCGATCAGTTGTTCCGCTATCGCGTGCGCGAAACCGAAGTGCACGATGCGTCGGGCAGCATGGAAGGCGCGACCGCGCTCGAGGTGGCCGGCATGAGCACGCGGCTCTTACCCGAGTCGCAGCCGATGGAAGGTCTGATGCGGATTCCGTTGGCGCGCGTCGTCGAATGCCGTGCAGACCGGCGGGTGATGCTCGACGAGGGTTTCATGCCGACTGCGCAGAGCACCGAAGCGGCCGCACGGCTCGTGACGTTCATGTCCGAACTGCTCGGGCTGCTGCATCAGCGCGGCGAGGCGCTAGCGGGACGCGTGGCCGAGACCGATCGGGGCGGCGCCGCGGAAATTGCGGACTTTCTGATGCTGCAGGTGATCAACCGCTATCAGCCGCTCGTCGCGCATCTCGCGCAAGCACCGCTGCTGCATCCCGAAGCGCTTTACAGGCTGCTGCTGGAACTGGGCGGAGAATTGGCCACGTTCACCGCGCCAGGCAAGCGCGCGCGGGCTTTCCCCCCGTATCGGCACGAACTGCTGCGCGAAAGCTTCGAGCCGGTGATTGCGGCGCTGCGTATCGCGTTGAGTGCGGTGCTCGAACAGAGTGCAGTCGCGATTGCGTTACAGCAACGCAAATACGGCGTGTGGGTGGGCATGGTGCCCGATGTCACGCTGCTTGACACCGCCACTTTCGTGCTTGCGGCAAAGGCGGACCTGAAGTCGGAGGACATGCGCCGGCAATTGCCCGCGCAATCGAAGATCGGTCCCGTGGAAAAAATCCGCGATCTGGTGAACCTGCAACTGCCGGGCATCGGCGTGTCGCCGATGGCGGTCGCGCCGCGCCAGTTGCCGTACACATCCGGATTTCTCTATTTCGAGTGCGACAGAAACTCGCCGATGTGGCGCATGTTGAAGACGTCGGGCGGCATCGCGATGCACTTCGGCAGCGGCTTCGCCGGTCTTGACCTGCAACTGTGGGCCGTACGCGCATGAACGCCAACAACGATCGTGCCGGCAACGCGGCCCAGGATAGCAATGCCACGATGGTGCGCCCGCAGCGCTCTGCCAGCGCCCACACCGACGACGGCACCCATATCGTGTCGCCCATACCGCCGGCCTCGCGCGTCATACAGGGAACCCGCTCATCACAATCGCCGGGCAAGGCGCCGCTGCGCGCCGAACTGAGTGACTTCCTGAGCGGTGCCGGCAATCCGCTCGTGCGCGCGGCCAATCCGCTGCTGCTATTGACCGTGCAGTTGCGGCACAGCGTATCGCCGCCGGCCGACGTTGGCCGTCTGCGCGAGCAGGCCGTCGCCCAGGTTCGCAGTTTCGAGCGCCATGCACAGTCCGCCGGCGTCGACACACAAGCCATCATGGCGGCGCGCTATGTGCTCTGCACGATGCTCGACGAGGCGGTGAACAACGCACCGTGGGGCGACATGAGCGGCTGGGCGCAAAAGACCTTGCTCGTGACCTTTCACGGCGAGGCCTACGGCGGTGCGAAGTTCTTCCAGATCCTCGATCGCCTGAGCGTCGACTTCTCGCGCCATCTCGATCTGATCGAGCTGATGTACATCTGTCTTGCGCTGGGCTTTGGCGGGCGCTATCTCGTGGAGCCAGGCGGCCTCGCGCGTCTCGCTGACATTCAGGACGATCTCTATCGGCGCATTCGCGGTCTGCGCGAAGCGCCCGCCACCGAGCTCGCGCCACATTGGCGCGGTGTCGAAGACCGCCGCAATCCTGTGATGCGGCATGTGCCGCTGTGGGTGGCTGCATCGGCGGCGGCCGTCGTGCTGCTTGGAGCGTTCCTGGTGTTCTTCACGAAGCTCAACGCGTTCGCCGCGCCAGTCAGCGCGCAGCTTGCCGCGATCGGTCTGGAAAACGCGCCGCCGCCGCAAGGCATCGCGCCCGCACCCGCGGCTGCACGGATGACGCTCAAGCAACTGCTCGCGCCGCAGGAGCAGGCGGGCCAGTTGAGCGTTGACGAGCAATCCGACGGTCGTGACACTGTGCGTCTCGCCGCCGCCGAACTGTTTCCGTCCGGTGGCGCCGACATCGCACCCGACGTCGTGCCGTTGCTGCACCGGATCGCGTGGGCGCTGAACCAGTTGAAGGGCCGGGTGATCGTGGTCGGCCACACGGACGACCAGCCCGTGCGTTCGCTGTCCTTCAAGGACAACTTCGCGCTCTCCACGGCGCGCGCACAAAACACGCAGCGGATTCTCGCGCAAGGACTCGACGATCCCAATCGCCTCGAAGCGAGCGGCGCCGGTTCCTCGCAGCCGATCGCGACGCCGGTCGATCTACCGGCGAACCGCGCGCGTAACCGGCGCGTGGAAATCCTGTATATCCCGGAGCACTGAGCCCATGAAAACGCTGAAGAACTGGGTGACGTCCCGGTGGTTCCCCGTCGCGATCGGCCTGCTGCTGATCGCTGCGCTGATCTGGCTGGGCGGTCCTTATCTGGGCATCGGCGCACGGCAACCGCTCGCGAGCCCCGCAGCGCGGCTCGCGCTGATCTTCGCGCTCGTGCTGGCCTGGCTGCTTTACGAGCAGGCGCTGCAATGGCGCGCGCGGCGCAAGACGTCGCAATTGTCTGGCGAGCTTGCGGGCCAGGACGCCGAGCTTCCCGCCGGGGATCCCGCCGGCGCCGAGCGCGAGCAGTTGCGGCTGCGCTTTCGCGAAGCGATCGACACGTTGCGCAAGACACGCAAAAACGGCAGCAATCTCTATGCGCTACCCTGGTATGTCGTGATCGGTCCGCCAGGCTCGGGCAAGAGCACGCTGGTGCAGAATTCCGGCCTGGAGTTTCCGCTGTCGGAGCGCTTTGGAAAGGAGGCGCTGCGTGGCATCGGCGGCACGCGCAACTGCGACTGGTGGTTCACCGACGAGGCTGTGTTTCTGGACACCGCGGGCCGCTACACCACGCAGGACTCCGATGCGACCGCCGATGCTTCGGCATGGCTGGCATTTCTGTCGCTATTGCGCCGGTACCGGCGACGCCGTCCGTTGAACGGCGTGATCGTGACGATGAGCGTGTCCGATCTGCTGACACTCGACGAAGCTGCGCGTCAACAGCACGTGCGCGCGGTGCGTCGGCGCCTGGACGAACTCGCTCAGCATCTGAAGGTGGCGGTGCCGGTGTACCTCGTGTTCACCAAGTGCGATCTCGTGGCGGGTTTCACCGAGTTCTTTGACGACCTCGGGCCTGATCTGCGCAGCCAGGTCTGGGGCATGACGTTTCCCGTCGCGGCGGGTATCGAAGGCGGCGCCTGTGCGTGCTTCGCGGACGAGTTCGACCTCTTGCTGGAGCGTCTCAATACGCGTGTGATCGAGCGTTTGCATGGAGAGCGCGATCGCAGCCGGCGCGCCGCCGTGCTCAGCTTTCCGCAGCAGCTCGGGGCGTTTCGCGAAATCGCCCGGCAGTTCGTCGAAGGCGTGTTCGGGCGGCATCAATACGGCGCAACACCGCTGCTGCGCGGCGTCTATCTGACCTCCGGCACCCAGCAGGACGCGCCCATCGACCGTATGCTGAGCGCGGTCGCGCGCACCTTCGGCGTCGACGCTGCACGCGTGCAGGGCGGCAGCACGCAAGCGCGGACCTTTTTCGTCGAGCGGCTGCTGAAAGAAGTGCTGTTCCGCGAGTCGGGCCTCGTCGGCACCAATCCGCGGCTTGAACGGCGGATGCTTCTGATGCAGACCGGCGCGTACCTGGGCATCGCGCTCGTCACGACGCTATTGATTGGCGGCTTCGCCACCAGCTACACGCGCAACCGCCTTTACGTCGCGCAGGTCCGGGACTCGCTGGAAGGTTTGCCGCCCGCCAGCAGCCTCGCCGCAGCACCGGACATCAACGCTTATTTCGCGCGTGCGCTTGCTCGCCTCGAAGTCATCTCCGGCGCACAGGACGTCGCGGGTCGATATCAGGGCCATGTGCCATGGCTGATGCGCTTAGGCCTGTTCCAGGGGCACGCGCTATTCGAGCAGGTGCATCGCGCGTATCTGCGCGAACTGGATGGCACTTTGCTGCCCGGCGCGGGCGTGCGCTTTCGCGAAGGACTCAGCGCCAGCGCGAACGATGCGCAGTCGCTCTACGACTACCTGAAGGGCTATCTGATGCTGGGCCAGCCTCAGCATTTCGATCCTGGCGAGCTGGCCGCGCTCGCCCGCATCGAATGGCAACGTCTGTTCCCGCAGGACCCGACGATCCGGAAGGCGCTCGACAAGCACTTTTCTGCATTGGTCGACGATCCGGTAAAGCCGCGCGCGCTGACACTCGACAATGCGCTGATCGATCAGGCACGGGCGACGCTGAAGACGGCCGATCTCGCTACGCTGATCTACGGCAGCGTCCAGCTCGACGCGAATCGTTCGGGTGCGCCGCCGGTGCGTCTCGATCAGTCTCTAGCAGGCTGTTGAATTTGGGTCCCGTGTAAACGGGGTTTGAGGGACGGGCGTTATGGATATCGTGTTCATGATCTTTGGCAGCGGATGCGATGCGCGGAATGGATGAGATGCAGGAACCCCTGTTCACGACGGTCAAGCTCGAGGACTTCGTCCCGGCAGATCACCCGTTGCGACCGATCCGGTTGCTGGTGAATGACGCGTTGAAACGGCTCAACGGGCTGTTCAGCGTCATCTACGCGGACACCGGCCGTGCCTCGATTGCGCCTGAGAAGCTGATGCGGGCGCTGCTGTTGCAGGTGTTCTACTCGGTGCGCAGCGAGCGCATGCTGATGGAGCAGATGCGCTACAACCTGCTGTTCCGCTGGTTTGTCGGGCTGGCGATTGAGGACGCGGTGTGGGACCACTCGGTGTTCTCGAAGAACCGCGACCGGCTTCTGGAGCATGAAGTCGTGGAAGCGTTCTTCACCGAAGTCATGAGCCTGGCGGACAAGCGGGGCTTGCTGTCGAGAGAGCATTTCTCGGTGGACGGCACGCTGATTCAGGCGTGGGCCAGTCACAAGAGCTTCCGCCGCAAGGACGGCCCGGACGATGGTCCGCCAGCCGGCGGTGGCCGCAACGCCGACACTGACTGGAAAGGCGAGCGACGTAGCAATGCCACGCACGAGTCGACTACTGATCCGGAGGCGCGATTGTTCAAGAAGAGCCACAAGAGCCCGGCCATCCTGTGCTACCACGGGCACATCCTGATGGAGAATCGCTCGGGGCTGGTGGTCGGCGCCGTGGTGAGTCACGCAGATGGTTTCGCCGAGCGGGCCAGCGCATTGCAATTGCTCGATTGCGTGCCAGGCGCTCATGCGAAGACAGTTGGTGCCGACAAGGCGTATGACACCCGCGACTTCGTGAACGATTGCCGCGCTCGCAACGTGACACCGCATGTCGCGCGCAACGATGAGCGTTGGGGCGGCAGCGCAATCGATGGTCGCACTTCGCGGCATACGGGCTACCGGATTAGCCAGATCATCCGCAAACGAATCGAAGAGCATTTCGGCTGGGGTAAAACGGTCGGTCGGATCCGGCAGACGGTCTATCGCGGTATCAAGCGCGTCGACCAGCACTTCAAGCTGACGATGGTTGCGAGCAATCTGACCCGCATGGCCCGAATGCCAGGGGTGGTGCCGCAAGGAGCGGCGCGATGAGCCGTCACGGCGTGAAGACTGCGCGCCAGCGGGGCTGCATGCGTGCGCATGCCCCGCGCGGATCGCGCGGCAAACCGGCAATTCAGCGGGAAATTGCACGCGCAAGTCTCCTGAACGTAGCTTCGGTCGTCATGACGGGGCGCTTTTCAACAGCCTGCTAGGACTTCTTGGCAATGTATTCAACCGGAAAAGCGGTGCACCACTTTCGCAGCCGTTTCCCGCACTGTTCACGAGGCCGGTATTCGCCGCCCAGGCGTACGGCGGAATCGATCGGTCGGTGGACGGTTTCGTGAAAGACTACTGGGTGTTCAACGCCAGCCGCATCGATCCGCTCGCTCGCTCGCGTTATGAGCAGCAAGTGCTGACGCTGTACGAGCAGGATTACATCAAGGCATGGGACGCGCTGCTGTCCGATCTCCAGCTTCAGCCGGTGTCCGATATTCAGGGCGCGAGTGCGCTGGCCGCGAAACTGTCAGGCCCGAGTTCGCCGCTAAAGGCGCTGTTGCATCTCGTGCGTGACAACACCAGTGATATGTTGCGCGGTACTGCGGTCGACGGTGCAACGCCGGCTTCGTCGGCGTCGGCGGTGGGTGCGGAGGCGGCGACGGTCGGCGAGAACCTCGTCACGCGACGCGCGCTGAACACGCGTCTCGCACGCGAGCTGCGTGGTGCGGGCGCGATGCTGCCGAACGGGCCACCGGGCAGCCGCGGCGCAAATGCCGCAAACGCTGGCGTGGGTTCGGGCCAGGCGTCGGCCAGCCAGCCGGGCGCCGCCATCGAGGCGCATTTCGCACAGTTGAACCAGGTGAGCGTCGGCACACCCGGTTCGACGCCGCTCGATCAGATGAGCACCGTGCTCGACCAACTCGGCAAGAACCTGCTCACGATGACCGACCTGAGCGCGCCCGGCACGCAGAACAACCCGGCCGTGCTCGCGGCGCGCCAGGAGAGCGAACAGTTGCCGCCGCAGGTGGCTACGCTGATCTCTGGCTTGACAGGCAAGAGCGTGGAACTCGTCGCAAGCGGCGGCAGCGCAGCGCTCGCGAGCCAGTTTCGCGAAGCGGCGGGCAACGACTGTGCGAGGCTCGTGGACGGACGCTATCCGTTCGCGTCGAACGGCACATCGGATGTTCCCTTGCAGAATTTCGCGGAGCTGTTTGGCAGCGGCGGCCGCTTCGACAGCTTCTTCAAGTCGACGCTTGCGAGATCCGTCGATACCAGTGGTCGCAACTGGCGCTGGAAGCCTGGCTCTGCTGCCGCCCCGGATGCCGTGCTGAGCGATGCGCAGACCGCCGACGCGATCCGCCAGATCTATTTCCGCAATGGCGCGCAGCCGCAGGTCGGCTTTACGCTGCTCGCGCCGCAGCTCGACCCGTCGATCGCGAGGCTGACTGTCGAGGTCGACGGGCAGAAGTACGACTACACCGGTAGTGCGGGTAATGGTCCCGCCAGCATGCAGATGACTTGGCCCGGGCCGCAGCCTGGGCATGTGGTCGTCAGCGCGTTCGACGCGTCGGGGCAAATCGTCGGTACGCCGCTGAAGTTCGACGGCGAGTGGGCACTCTTTCACGCTCTCGATGCGGGCCATCTGCAAAGGCAGAGCGAGCTGCGCTATCTGGCGAGTTTCGACTTCGGCGGCCATGCCGCGAAGTTGCCTGTCGCGCCGGCGAGTCTGCAGAGCCCATTTCTCAACGATGCGGTCCGGCGTTTCAGGTGCCCGCGATGAACGGCGGCGTCGGCTTCTTCGGCAAGCTGCCCGGTGCGGGCGATTTCGTTCAGCGGCGGCTGCCATCCGCATTCGTCGAAAGCTGGGACCGTCACTTCCAGCGCGCGATCGAAGCCGGATGCCGCGAGTTCGGCGCGCACTGGCACGGCGCGTGGCGGCAGGGCGCGGCGTGGCGCTTCGTGCTGCCCGCAGGGGTGTGCGGCAACGTCGCATGGTGTGGGCTGATCGGCCCGGCTCACGACCGGCTCGGCCGAGCCTTTCCAATGGTGCTGGCTGCGCCCTGCGGCAGCGATATCGCGACGCTGCTCGGCAATCACGCATGGTTCGACGCACTCGAGCGCGTCTATCGCGGCGCACAGCGCGAAGCCGTGAGCGTCGAAACGTTCGACGCGCGCGTGGCGGCATTGCCCGGTCCGCAGACGCGCGCGGAACCGGCGACGGACATGGCCACGCTCTGGCGCGCGCTGCCGTGGGATGGCGGCCAATGGCAATTGGCGCTGCCCGAAGGCGTAACCGCAGCGGTGATGCTTGCCGAAGCCTGGTCGCAGCTCGGCCGGCGGCCGGGGCCTTGGTGCCTCTGGTGGACCGAGGGCGCCGGGCGCCTGCTCGCCACACGCGGCTTGCCGCTGAGCTATGTGGCGTTGCTGGACCCGGTGGCGATGCATGAGACGTGCGATCCGTTGGACGTCGAGGGATTGGCATTCAGCGGGGCAGCCTCCGGTGATCCATCGACGAATGTGCCGTCGTTGGACGCGGCATACAGGGCGTGCGCCCCGCTTGCGTCGCATATTGACGATCAAGCGTTGCCCGAAGCCGTGTCGGCAGTCCATCCCTCTGCGGACCCCGATGACGCATTACTGCTGCTCGACGACGGCCGCACGCTGGTGCTGAGCGCCAACGACGGGCCGTCCCACCCGCAGCGAGACGCGGCCCGCGCCATTCGCGAGACGGCGCAGCGCTGCGCGGCGAATCTGCCCGGTTTGCGGTCCGGCCTGCTGGCGCTGCACGCGCAATTGCGCGAGCCCCGGCGCGATGCACGCCACGCAGCAACAGAAAACGGCGCCGCCCTCGTCGCGCGTTTCGACGCGGCGCAGGTGCGATTGCTGCGCGTCGGCGCGGTGGCTGCCTGGCACTACCGGCGTGGCCAGTTACAACCGCTGTTCGTCGAGCGGGCGGCCGGCGCGGGCGGCGAATTCGACGATCTATTGTTCGGCAATGCCTGGCTCACGATGCCGGGCATCGGTGCCGCCGAAGAGCCCGATTGCGACGAAGCGTGCGTCACGCTCGAGGACGGGGACCGGCTGCTGCTGCTCGTCACGCGCGCGCTCACCGAGCTTTCGCGCGCGTGTCTGAGCGATGCGCTGGCCTTGCCCACGAACGAGGACGCCCGCCTGCATCTCGCGGCGTGCGCGGGGCTAGCCGGGCGGCCCGAGCAATGGCCGCTGGCCGTGATCGGAGTCGGCTCATGACGACGCGTTGCCGCTCCGCGGGCCGCACCGAGACAGGCAACGTCCGCAGCCGCAATGAAGACGCGATTCTCGTTCGCGAGGACCTCGGACTGTGGGCGGTGGCCGATGGTCTGGGCGGCCATTGCGCGGGCGACTATGCGAGCGCGCTGATCGTCGAGCGGCTCGGCGCGCTGAAACGCAATGAAGACGTGTTCGATTTCATTGCCGCGATCGAAGACGGTCTGCAGCAGGTGAACACCGAACTGCGCGAGGCCGCCGCCACGCGGCGAGCCGACCTGATCGGCTCGACCGTCGCGCTGCTGGTGCATGATCCGCAGTTCGTGTTGTGCGGCTGGGTCGGCGATAGCCGGGTGTACGTGCAGGAAAACGGCGCACTGACGCAACTCACCCGCGACCACGCGGAAGTTCTGCCGATTGACGTCATGCATGCTGGACGCGGCGCGCAGACCGGCGCCGGCGCGGGCGCGCTGACCCGGGCAGTTGGAGCCCATGAAACGCTCTACGTTGACTGGGCCGTTGCCGCCAGCCGTCCCGGCCTGCAATTTCTGCTGTGCTCGGATGGCGTCAACAAGGAATTGAGCGACGGCGAATTGACGGCGACTTTTCGTCAGCCGCGTAGTCCAGACCTGCAGATCGAGTGCCTGTTCGAGCTCGCCCTGGCACGCCAGGCGCGCGACAACATCTCCGCCGTCATCGTGCGGTTTGAAGCATCGTGATGTCCTACGAAAAGCTCGCCAATCGCAACGGCATGCAGCAACGGGAGCGCGGCCTCGGCGGAGCGCTCGACAAGAGCGAGGCGCTGAACGAGCACACGCCCGGAAGTGCCGGCGATGGAAAGAGGAGGCGGCAGGAATGAGCGTGGACGAACAACAGGTCAACGAAGCATTGCGTGCGCTCGACGAAGCTCATCGCTTGCAGCGGATTCAGCGCAACGAATATCGGCAACGCCGCCGCGTCTTGCTCGAATCGATGGTTAGGGATACTGCGGGTGCCGGCAATAGCGAGGGGCGGGCGGCCGACGGCGCCCGCAGTGCTGAAGGGGCGGCACCGCGCCGGGGCTACAGTGTCAGGCTGCTTGGCGCGTGCGCGTTGCTGCTCTGCGTAGTCGTGGTGAGCACCGTGCTGTTTTGCTGGTCGGCCTTTGCTCGATAGCGGCCCGCGGCATTTATTCTTCCTCGGGCCCGGTCAGCGTCTGCAGTTCCGCAAGGCTGCCGGGTGCGACGTTTTTCAGGACCTCCGCGAAGCTCTTGCCGACCAGACGTCGGGCTCGCTTGAGTAGGACCGGAAGCGGACTGGACGGTTCGTGATGTTTATAGTATTCGCAGATCTCATCGAGACGCAGGGCGATGTCGTCAGGTCCCCGGATTCGCCCGTTATTTTTTTCATCATCGCGCCGGGGGCCCGGTTTGGCGAGTGGATGCTCGCCGGGCGCGTCCTCGCCGGCCGACGCCAATCCTAAGGTGTGTGCTTCGCCGAGTTCTGGAAAGCGCCTCCACAATTGCGTATCGACGAACTTCTTCAGTTCTTCGATATCGCCAGCAGAGCTGGTTCAGATCGGGCCCAGCCGCACCCAGCTTTTCGCTCGCAATCGCAGCGATGGCGCGCGCGTGATCCAGCGCGCAGGCAAGCGCCGCTGACGCAGCGGGTAACTGGTCGACGGGGCAATCCATGCAGCACGCTTCGAGCTCGGGCAGTGTCGGCGGCGCGCCCTCGGCGGATGGCGTCGGATCGATTGCGCCCGTCGCGATGCGCAGATCGCGCAACGAAAAGCGGCCGAGCCGAGGCGAGGTCACGAAGGGCGCCTTGCGAAAATACGCGAGCACACTCCGGGGATCGCCAAGTGGCCTGATCGCGTTGGAGCGCGCCGTCACGTCGTTGTCGTCGTCGGCATCCAACTGGGGGTGCACCTCATTCCAGTAACGCTCCAGCAGACCACGAACCAGCCCAAGGCCGGCGCTCCAACCTGCGACGCCGTGTATGCGGGCCGCGGCAGCCGTCAGATGGATCGCTACGCGCAGATCCTTGGTATGGCTGAATAAAGCCTCGGCGGCGCTTGCCACCCTGTCCCAGTCGGGTTCTACGGCGGCCTTCAGGCTGTCGCCCATCGCCCGCTCGGATATCGGCGTTGCGATCTGTTCGAGCGCGATGAATTCCGGGTCGTATTCGAGGTTATCGCCTGTCGGGGAATGGTCATCGACAGGACGTAGCAGTTTGTCTGGATCGAATAGCGTCATGACTGACTCGCGAGGAAGTAAAGGCCGGAGAGAACAACCACATAACAGCTAACACCCGGTGTTTGTTCCGTGTCATCCAATCTTCGGTCAGCGAGCACCTTTCTATTGCGTGCGATGTAATTGGCGAGGCTCCGGTACATCACTATTCGTTGATCGACAAGCGTGGCCGTCTCGACGATCAGGACGTTGCATCCTTTACGGCCGCCGGGTTCGAACAGGCTCTGGTGCTCGATGTCATCCTGGTCGTCGCAGCGTCGACCATGACGAACTATACCGGCAGCGTCACCAACCCGCCGCTCGAGGAGATGTTCCGGCAATACGCCTGGCAGGCGTAAACCAGCAGCGATGAGTCGCCAGAGAAGGGGCGCAACTCTATATGGCCTACGATCCGCAGCCACCATTCCAGTCCGATTCGAAACAGCGCCGGCGGACATCCTCGCGACGGTCACCGAACGTGCACTAGCGATTACAGAAAAGCGCATGTCTACCGGACTTGCCTACCAGGCGCTGCGGGAAAGCTCATAGCGTCTGACGATTCATGTGACTGGAGGCTGGGGACGTGGCGGCGCTGGCACGACATCGCGCAACGTAACGACGCGTTGCCGATGTGGGGAATGTGAGGCAAGCGGGGAATAATGTTCGCCGGCACAGTGTTCTGTTGTTGCAAACAGGCAATTCGACATTCGCCAGGAAGTCGTCGTCGCCAACGGAGTCGGTACGTTTCAGAAGAAGATTCACATAGCGAAGCAAGGCCAGCGGGGAACACCTTAGTACCTCTGCGAAAGGAAATAAGCCAATGGAAACGCAATCGAGCACCTTCACGTCTGAAACCGGGAGTGCATCCGCCGACTCTCCCCAAAAGCTGCTTCAGTTGGCGATGGGGTTTTGGGCCTCAAAGACGCTGCTATCCGCGGTCGAACTTGACCTGTTCACGGTTCTTGGAAAGGGCCCCCGCAATGCGACCCAACTGATCGAGGAATTGCAGTTGCATCCGAGATCGGCGCTGGACTTTCTCGATGCTCTGGTTGCGCTAGGGGTCCTGAATCGAGACGACGGCCTGTACCGGAACACGGCTGACGCGGGTGCGTTTCTAGACAGAGCAAAGCCGGGTTGTATCGGAGGAATGTTGCTCATGACCAACAACCGCTTATACCCGTTCTGGGGTTCGCTGACCGAAGCGCTGCGCACCGGGCTACCGCAGAACGAAGCAAAGCAGGGCGGTGACCCGTTCCACGCAATCTATCAGGACGAACGCGGGCTCCGTGAGTTTCTGGGCGCGATGACCGGCGTGAGCCTGGATCTGGCAAAAGAGATTGCGCAGAAGTTTCCATGGCAGAACTATCGCTCGTTCGTCGACGTCGGTACTGCGCAGGGTGCCTTGGCGGCGGAGGTCGCGCGTGCGCACGAGCATCTTGCGGGTATTGGGTTCGATCTGCCCGCGGTCAGTCCCGTGTTCAACGACTACATTGCGGCGAACGATCTACAGGATCGAATTCACTTTCATCCAGGCGACTTCTTCAAAGACGCGTTGCCTTCGGCCGACGTGCTGGTGATGGGACATATTCTTCACGACTGGAATCTCGAACAGAAGCGCGAGTTGCTCGCGAAGAGTTACGAGGCGCTGCCTGCTGGCGGATGTTTGATCGTCTACGACGCGGTGATTGACGACGAGCGCAGACGGAACGCTTTCGGTTTGCTGATGAGTTTGAACATGTTGATCGAGACCCCCGGTGGTTTCGACTATACCGCCAGGCAGTGCCGTGGATGGATGACCGAGGCAGGTTTCCGGGAGGTTAAAGTCGAGCCGCTGGTCGGGCAAAACTCGATGATTATCGGAATCCGGTAGCGAGGCAGGCGCAGGGATGCTGTGGTCACTCGAACGGCTGGTCCACTCCGAAACCCGCCCGATGCGCAACGCGCGCTAGTCGGCCACTGCTGATGTTCGTGTGACGACGCGGATACGCCTGGTCACCAGTCGTTCGACCAAGGCCGGTGCCGAACGACTGCTGCCGAGTTTAACGAGTGCGTACTGTCGACCCAATTCGGCCGTTGACCTGCACGGCGGCTAAGTGGTGGCTTCTTAAGGTTGAGCTGACATTGGGATTCGAGCGCGTGCGAGGGAGGCGGGCTATCCGTGGGCACTGAATAATTCGAGCGCGCCACAGAGCAACTGAAACCATGCCGGATACACGCATCTGCTCGAGGTCATGCTCCGGGATTCGTCTCGGATATGATAAGCATCGGATTCCAAAGCGGGAAAGGAGAATCTGGCGATTTGTCGCAGAGTAGTGACTATTCACGAAACCGCCCGAAGGACCAAGAGGGGTCGCTCTAGGGCGGTCACCGCAGCACCACACAGGCACGAATGCATGCAAAACGCATGGGACTGTAGTCGGCCAAACTGAGCCATTCCGGTATGACCGGCGAGCGTCGGCTTCCCTTCAGACTTCAGACCGAAGAGCGACATTTGAACAGCACGAAGAACTACGCGTTTCACTAATTGAGCGGTCTCGCACTTGCATGGAAGTCGTTCGTGTCTTCGTCGGAGCGAGCAAGGACTATCCTTCCACTGAGGCCGACGCATTTCGGTTTCGTCTCGCTGTCCTTTTTATTGCCGCCGGCGTCGGGCTATCGTTCGCTTCAACCTGGCAGTGGACCCGCGATCGGTCGGCGCCCTCCTGCTGATGGCGGTGGGAGAATTCTTTGCGGTCTTGTGCGCCTCGTTATGGTTCAGCGCACTCAGCGTTCCCCGCGCAGTTCGGCGTCTGGGCGTGACATCAAAGCGCATTGAAGACAGCACTCGCGGAACGGTGAATTGAACGACGTGCAGGAACAGTCCGAGTGCGCCCGCGCGACTACGGATTACGCAGCGCTGGGGATGAGCGCGTCCACCATGATCCATTGGCTGCCTTGCGTGCCGGCCTCCTTCTGCAACCGTGCGGCGTCGCGAACATGACACTCCACCGGGAAACACGGGGCCGCATGCGCCGAATAGCGCTCCGAAATGGACTATCGCCCTCGGTCGGCGCGCCGAGCCGAGCCTACCTTGACCAAGCCTTGCAACGATACAGTTGCGCACACATGGCCATGTGCCGCCTGATTGGCTTCGCGACCCACGCCCCGTCCCTCACGCTGCGCGTTGCAGCGCTGCCCTAGGCGCGCGGTCAGGATTAAGTTTCGTGGCGATTTTGACCAGTTCGGCAAGCGAGCGGACGTTCATCTTTCGCATGACCTGCGCGCGATGCACCTTCACCGTGATCTCCGCGATGCCCAATTCGCCCGCTATCTGCTTATTCAGAAGGCCGGTCACCACCAACGTCATGACCTCGCGCTCGCGTCGACTTAGTGAAACGTAGCGATCTTGGATCGCCTGCAACTCCGCCGCCTCCCTCATCGCCGCACGGCTTAACTCGATGGCGTGCCGGATGGCATCGAGCAGGACCTGGTCGTCAAAGGGCTTGGTGAGAAATTCAACTGCTCCAGCTTTCATGGCCCGCACCGTCGTCGATACGTCGTTGTAGCCGGTGATGAAGATGATTGGCATGTCGGTACGCTCGGATGCAATACGATTCTGCAAGTCGAGGCCGCTGAGATCGGGAAGACCGACGTCCAGCACCAGGCAGTTCGGCACCCTGGCGGCCGGATGTCCGAGAAAGTCCTGCGCGCAAGCAAACGTCTCTGCCCTAAGACCGGCGAAGCGAACCATTGCTTCGAGCGACTCACGCAATGAGACGTCGTCGTCGACGACGAAGACGACCGGCGTCGCTTGCTCCGGCGGCAACTCGAATTCACGTTCAACTGCACGGATTGGGGCCATTGGCAACTCCGCAGTAGGCACCCTCGGCGCACAATTTTTGCCATTTATTTATGGCACCAGAACCTAAATCACGAAACCACCGAAATGCGCTTTTTGCGTCACACTCCCGCAAAGGCCGCTTCATTATCCGCACGAATTCCATCCTTGTGATGTCTGCCCGGGTCCGCAATGACAATGCCGACGGGGTACGGCAGGTCGAGGCAGGCAGTTACGCATGATAGGCTTGGCAAGCAATACAAGCCAAGAATTGTCATGGATACATTTAGGCTTGCGTCAGCTGTGCCTATTCCGCGACACGGTTCGTGTTCAGCACTGCACCTATGCGAGGCCTCGTGCAAGCGACCAGCTCGCGACCACGCAGAAACTCGCACGTTATTGGCCGACCGAGTACGACTGGCGCAAGGTCTAGATGGCGTTACTTACGCCGCCAGCACTGCTCGGCAGGGCCAGCATCGACGCCGGCAGTCGGTTGCTGACGTCACCTGTGCTTTGCGCTGCGGCAATGCACTCGTCGAAGAGACTGCTCCATGTCTCGAAGTTCGCGGCGATGCGCTCCGGATCGCCGCGCTGCGATCCTCAATTTCGAGACTCGGGTTTCCTGGCAAACAGCCTCGAGCCCGCGACGGGCGGTAGTCTTCATTTCATTCCCTCAGCCAAGAAAAACGACCAGTCATCTACTGCCGCAGACAGGCACATCACCTGACCTTCGCCGCTTTAGCCTCTCTTCAAAAAGCAAGTTGCCGTCGCCGTCGCCAGAAGCTTCCCCTCGCGGGATATCAACGTGCCTTCCGAGGTTGCGAGGTTCCGCGAGACGTGGACAATCCGGCCTTCCGCCATGACGTCCTGATCGCGCGGCACAGGTCGCAGCATTTTCACTTGCAGGTCTATCGTGCCGTAACCAACGCCGGCCTCCAACGCCGATTGCACGGCGCAACCCGTCACGGAGTCGAGTACGGTTGCCGCGAAGCCGCCGTGCACGCCACCCATTGGATTCAGATGCTGGACACCAGCGCGCGCCGTCATCTTCACATACCCCATGTCGACCTCTGCAAACGACATCGGAATCGTCTTGGCCATCGAAGACTGTGGCAAGCGGCCGGACGCGGCGGCGCGCAGTAATTCAAGACCGCTCATTTCCAGCGGATTCATCCTTTCCTCTCATGTCCTATTCAAACGAGCACCGATCCGACAATGACTTGCTGCTTAGGTGCGCGGCGGGCAGCAGTCGTTTGAGATCTTTCGAACACTCGAGACTAAAGAAGGACGTAGACCTTACGCACCGTTTCCTGGATGTCCCAGATGCCGACGGTGTTGGGTGAGAGGAACACGGTGTCACCGGTCTCGATCGCGATCGGATGGTCGTCGTCCGGTGTAAAAGTGGCGCGCCCGGCCAGAATGTGCATCACCTCGCCCTCGGTAATCTGTCGGCGGAAGCGTCCAGGCGTGCACTCCCAGACACCCGTGTCGATCGCCTCCCTTCCGGGAATGACCTTCTTGATGCCTCGAAGCTCGCAGGCGGGATCGCTCAACGGAATGCCGACGGAGCCCCAGGATTCGAGTTCCGGCGTGTTCGTTGTCTTCTTGATGTGCTGGATGGTCATGTAGCCTTAGCAAACAGTTGAACAAGGGGATTTGGTGCCTTCATCCTGCCGCGTGTTGCCTGCCGGCACGGCTCTGTGGAGTCCCTCAATCGTCAGGAGGGCCAGTGTGGAAACGAATTCGAAGGTCACAATCGCAATACGCATGACGTCGCGTTTCATGCATGTTGGTGAGAGTAGTGAGAAGATGCTATGCGCAAACCCCCACTACAATCAAATAATTGTCATGGATACATTTCCGAGTGCCCAACTCGACCTCGTTACATGACCCGTCAGCGGAAGGCAGCCATCTTCGTCCGGCAGATGTTGCAGTCGCCGTCATCGATACCATTGGCAGTCGTCGCTGCTCAAGAGATACTTGGTTTGGTTCAGCTCGGCGACCTGCACAGCATCTTTTCCAGCGTCTGCGCCGACTTCGAGGCGGAACTGGTGGAGTGTGATCGTGAGGACGGTCGCGTCCACCTGCTGGTGAACACCGTGGCGCTCCAGAGTGACGTACCTATTTGCGTGGGCGGACCTTAATGCTCGGAGTGCTTGCGACTGCTTGCCAAGCTTTCATGCCCGACCGCGGCGACGTTGTGATTGCGGGGGCGAATGAGCTCATGCACCCACCCTTCACATAAGGTCACCGAACGGGCCCAGTGGATCAGCAGCACCCGCAGAAATCGCCACGCTTGCTGCTGCCGAGCAGGTTTTGCTTTCCGCCGCTGGAGTGCTGCCGTGGGACGAGACGGAGGTACGCAGCGAGTTGCCGTCCGTTGCGAACGTGCTCGGCATCACCAATCGTTGCCACGAGCGCGCGAGTCTTTCTACGAACGGTCGCTGCAGTCATCGGTGGATATCGCGCGTATACGTTTGGATAATGGTTTTCCGTGGGGCTGAGCGTCTAGACTTCACGGGCCGACCAAAAGGGGCAACCCTACAACGAGGTGTATCAATTCCTAACTGCGTCGCTGTATTAATTTCCAACTGCGCGCGACAGGGACGCCTCCCTCCCGCGTTGGGACCGAGAGGCCGTAGGAACGACGGGCCCTTGCTTTCTCGAGCTCTCTGGTCGACGAACTGCTTACACGCTCGGTTGCCGCGAATATAGACGACTACGTTTGAGTAACGTTCGAGGCGTTGTTATGGAGTGGTAACCACGGGGTTTTCAGCAATCCAGCAGGCCGCGCTGATGAACATCCCTTCCCAAAGGAAAACTGACAATGAATACTCCGAACGAAGCATTGATCGAGGACACCCCCTTCTTTCCAGTAACAACCGGCAATTTAAAGGAGGCAATGATGCCCACAGCCAAAGCCCAACCAGGCAAGACACTGCTCGACCCAAGTAACCACACGCTGATCATGATTGATCACCAGTCGCAGATGTCGTTCGCCACCAGATCGATCGACGCCGTCTCGCTGCGCAACAACGCAGCGCTGGTGTCGAAGGCGGCGAAGGAGTTCAACGTTTCGGTGATTCTCACGACGGTCGCCGAGAAGACCTTCTCGGGCCCGATGTTCGAGGAGATCCGCTCGGTGTTCCCCGAAGCGGACGTGGTTGACCGCACCACCATGAATACATGGGAAGACGCGCGCATTGCCGAGCGCGTCAACGCCAACGGGAAGAGCAAGATCGTCCTCGCCGGACTGTGGACATCGGTTTGCATCGTCGGACCGGCGCTCTCGGCGCTCGAACAGGGGTTCGAAGTCTATGTGATCGCCGATGCCTGCGGCGACGTCTCCGACGAAGCGCACGATTGCGCCATGGAGCGGATGATCCAGCTGGGCGCGCGCCCGATGACGTCGCTGCAATACCTGCTCGAACTGCAGCGCGACTGGGCGCGCAGCGAAACATATAACCGGACGGTGGCGACGTCGATCCAGCACGGTGGCGGTTACGGTCTCGGCCTGATCTATGCGAAGACCATGTTCGGCGGCAGCGAGGGTCACTGACCTCACGTAAAAGTGGCAAGGCTGGCGCGTTCGAGCGCCAGCCGCTGTTTTCATAATCGACGATGCGAGCAAGGTGAGTTGATGAAAGTGTATCTGTTGTCACTGGGGGCCGGCATATTGGTTGGTGTCATCTACAGCCTGATGCATTTGCGTTCGCCAGCGCCGCCGCTCGTCGCGCTCGTCGGCCTGCTCGGTATCCTTGGCGGCGAGCAGATCATTCCCGTAAGCAAGCATCTTCTTTTCGGCTCGCGGCTTCCGACGGCTCTGAACGAGTCACGCGGAGCAGCGCACGTGCCCGGCGTGCTGCCGAGCCGGCATACCGTCGAACAGGCCAGCCGCGAAAAAGCCAATAGCAAGGAAATACGCTCATGACAGCATCTGCAACAGCCCCTGACCTCATCCTGCACAACGGCCGCTTCACGACGCTGAACCGGGCGAACCCGACCGCGAGCGCGGTCGCCATCAAGCACGGGGAAATCATTGCCGTTGGGGACAATGCCGACGTCATGTCGTTGACCGGTTCGGCGACGAAAGTGATTGACCTAAAGGGACGTTCCGTTCTTCCAGGGCTCATCGACAACCATACACACGTCGTGCGTGGCGGCTTGAACTTCAACATGGAACTGCGGTGGGACGGCGTGCGCTCGCTTGCCGATGCGATGAACATGCTGAAGCGCCAGGTTGCCGTTACGCCGCCACCCCAATGGGTCCGCGTGGTCGGTGGCTTCACCGAGCAGCAGTTTGTCGAGAAGCGGCTTCCCACGATCGCGGAACTGAATGCCGTTGCACCGGATACGCCGGTGTTCATCCTGCATCTTTACGACCGGGCGTTACTGAACGGCGCGGCGCTGCGCGTGATCGGCTATACGAAAGCCACGCCCGAGCCGCCCGGCGGACAGATCATGCGCGACGGCGACGGCAACCCGACGGGACTGCTTCTCGCGAAACCGAATGCGTCGATCCTGTACGCGACGCTGGCGAAGGGGGCGAAGCTGCCGTTCGACTATCAGCTCAATTCGACGCGCCATTTCATGCGCGAGCTGAACCGGCTCGGCGTGACGAGTGTCATCGACGCAGGCGGCGGCTTCCAGAACTACCCGGAGGACTACGAGGTCATCCAGAAGCTGGCCGACGACGGACAGATGACGGTGCGTCTCGCGTACAACCTCTTCACGCAGAAGCCGAAGGCAGAGAAGCAGGACTTCCTGAATTGGACGAAGACATCGAAGTACAAGCAGGGCGACGACTACTTCCGCCACAACGGCGCAGGCGAGATGCTGGTGTACTCCGCTGCGGACTTCGAGGACTTTCGCGAGCCGCGCCCGAACATGCCGCCGCAGATGGAAAATGAACTGGAAGAGGTCGTGCGCGTGCTCGCCGAAAACCGCTGGCCATGGCGCATGCACGCAACCTATGACGAGACCATCAGCCGCGCACTGGATGTCTTCGAGAAGGTCAACCGCGACATTCCGCTTGACGGCATCCACTGGTTCTTCGATCACGCCGAGACGATCTCCGAGCGTTCGATGGACCGTATCGCGGCGCTCGGTGGAGGCGTAGCGGTTCAACACAGAATGGCCTATCAGGGGGAGTATTTCCTCGAACGTTACGGCGCGGCGGTAGCCGAGACGACGCCGCCTATCGCGCGCATGCTCGAGAAGGGTGTGCGAACGTCGGCGGGCACGGACGCGACGCGTGTCGCATCGTACAACCCTTGGGTGTCGCTTGCGTGGCTCGTGACGGGCAAGACGGTCGGCGGCCTGCGCCTCTATCCGCAGCGCAATCGCCTTGACCGCGATACGGCGCTGCGGATGTGGACCGAGAAGGGCACCTGGTTTTCCAACGAAGAAGGCAAGAAAGGCCAGATCGCGGTGGGTCAGCTCGCGGACCTGATCGTTCCCGACCGCGACTTCTTCACCTGCCCCGAGGACGAGATCACGGGCATGGTCTCGCATCTGACGATTGTCGGCGGCCGCATCGTGTTCGGCGCCGAAGCGTTCGCTCATCTCGACGACAGCGCGCCGCCTCCGGCGATGCCCGACTGGTCGCCCGTGCGTCGCTTCGGGGGCTTCGCTGCGTGGAAGGATTCGAAGGGCGAGGGCGAGGCTTCGTTGCAGCAGATGGCGGTGACGTCGTGCGGCTGCTCGAATGGTTGCGCCGTGCATGGACACGACCACGCGCGCGCCTGGTCCAACAACGCGCCGGCGTCAGACCTGCGCTCGTTCTGGGGCGCGCTCGGCTGCGCCTGCTGGGCGGTCTGACATGAGCACGCGCGCACAAGAGAATCCGCACTGGATCGCCGCGATGCTCGCGCAGCGCCGGCTGCTGCTGGTGGTGCGCGCGGCGCTCGTGTCCGCGTATGTGATTGGAGGCGTTGCCAAGCTCGCGAACTTTCATGTCGCCGTGCTTGAGCAGGAGCATTTCGGGCTGCATCCGGGATGGCTGGGGGCGGCGCTCGCAATCGTCGTGGAGCTTGGCGGCTCGGCCTGCGTGATCGCGAACCGCTTCGTGTGGCTGGACGCGGCTGCCCTGGCCGCATTGACGGCTGTTGCGATGTTCGTCGCGAATGACCTCTGGAACTTAGCGGGCGACGCGCACTTTTTCGCGTTGAACGCCTTCTTCGAGCATATCGGATTCATCGCTGCGCTCGTCATGGCGACATGCCTTGTCGGCATCAAACATTCCTCCGTCCATGGCGGAGTTCAGTAAAAACTCAACGGATTTTCAACATCATGCGTAACCTCCGTTCCCTGGTAGCGACAGCGCTTGGCGTCATCTGTCTCGCTGCATCGTCAGTCGCGCCGGCCACACCGCCAAGACTTCCACGGCCAACTGCGGAACCCCAGGTCGCTGTGGGGCCGCAATACGACACCACACATGTCTATATTGCTCCGGAAGACTTCGACAAGTTCACCGATAGCCTTGTTGCAACCTTCGGCGGCCACAAGTCACAGCAGGGCGTTTTTCAGGTGACGCCCACATCGAGCCAGACGATGTCGCAACTCGTCTTCACACCTGTCGGGACGTTGTCGGCGTTCGGCTACAAGACGCCTGTGCCGCATCCGTTCGGTAGCGAGCGCACCGGATATCTTGTGACCAATATCGACGCCGCCGTCAAATCGGCCAAGAGGCACCACGCTGACGTCATTGTGGCGACGTTCCCCGATCCGATCGGCCGCGACGCGATCATCACCTGGCCTGGCGGCGTCAGCATGCAGTTGTACTGGCACAACCAGGCGCCGAACTATGATCCCCTTCAGACAGTGCCGGAGAACCGGGTTTACGTGTCGCCGGAGCGCGCCAATTTACTGATTCGCAACTTCGTGGCTTTTTCGCATGGCAAAGTTGTTTCAGATGATCACAACGCGCCTGGCGTCGAAATTGGCCGGCCGGGCGATACGTACCGGCGTGTGCGGATCGAGTCGGGTTTCGGCAAGGTGACCGTGCTAGCGACGGACGGCCACTTGCCCTATCCGTTCGGCCGCGAGATGACGGGATATGAAGTGACGAATCTCAGCGACACGCTGCAAAAGGCGAAGGCGGCAGGGGTGACGGTGCTGATCCCGCCGTTCACTTCCGATAAGCGTGAAGCCGCAGTCGTGCAGTTCCCCGGTGGTTACATCGCCGAGATACATGCAGCGGCGCAGTAAGCGCGGCGTGCTGCGTGCGGCTGCTTGCCGGCCCCCACGCGCATGCCTGACGAGCGCGCCCATGCGGTCCGCTTTGATGACATCCCTGGGACGGGAGACGATCGATGAAATCTGAAGACAGCGTGCTCGCCGCCATCGCAGGCTATGTGGATACGCTCAGCTTTGTCGCGCTTTTCGGGCTGTTCACCGCACACGTCACGGGCAATTTCGTGCTGATCGGCGCCGAGGCGGCAGGCTTCGGCCAGGGCGTGTTCATGAAGCTGATGGCATTCCCCTCATTCGTTGCGGGCGTGATCGTCAGCAGCGTGCTCGTGAAGAGCGTCGAACCCGCGACGCCCAACCGCGCGGCGTGTCTTCTCTATGCACTCCAGGCGGCGCTCATGCTGGCCTTTTGCATCGCGGGTGTCGGCGTCTCGTCCGTCGTGCATGCGGACAGCATGCCCGTCATTGTCTGCGGGATGGTCGGCGCGGCAGCAATGGGCGTGCAGAATGCGCACGGCCGGCTTGTCGCGCGTCCCGGTGTGCCCAACACCGTGATGACGGGCAACGTGACGCAGGCCGTGCTCGATGCGATCGACATTCTGTCGCCGCAGGTGTCAGCCGACGCACGAGCGGTGGCGCGAATGCGTCTCGGCAAGATGCGGCCGACCATTCTCGTATTCGCTGCGGGAGCCATCGCAGGCGCGCTCGCATATCGGCATGTCGGGTTCTGGGCACTATTGCTGCCGTTCGTCGCGCTCATTTGGCTCGCGTTCCACGCACGCGGCGGACAGATGGATATGGCGGCTCCCAAAGCCGCTTCCACGACTGCGACGGACGCGGCAACGCAGCGTACGCTTGCCTCGGCGCAGGAGCAGTTGCGCGCGCAGATCGGCTCATCGACGCTGCCATCGATCGATGGCACGGCGCAGGTCCAGCGCGCCCGCTCACCGGTCGCGCCCCAGCTCGGTCTGCCCGAGCAGGTGCAATACAACTTCTTTGCCGGGCAGCTGCAGGCGCATTACACGTTCGACCTGTTCGGCCAAACGCGCTGTGCGAATTCCGCGAGCGCGGCCCGTGTGAATGTGCACGCGTTCGAGCTGGAAGCGTCGCGCCGTGCGCTCGCCGCGAACATCGTGGCAGCCACGATCAATGTGGCGGCCCTCGACCGGGAGATCGCGCTCACCGAGCGGCTCGTCGCCGTGTCGAACGATGCGGCGAACGACGATGCGCAGCGCTACGCGCTCGGCTCGGTTTCGCGAGCCCAGGCGTTCGAGTCGAAACAGGACGCGGCCTCCATCGCGGCGACGTTGCCCGCGCTGCGTCAGCAACGCGCGACTGCGGTTCATGCACTCGCAGTGCTGATCGGCCGGACACCGGACAATGCCCCGAGCGTGCCGGATCTGGACAAGCTGTCGCTGCCCGAGCACGTGCCCGTCGCCGTGCCTTCGGACCTGTTGCGCTCGCGCCCGGACATCCAGGCAGCCGACGCGGCCGTCAAGGCCGCAGCCGCCGACGTGGGCGAGGCAACGGCGCAACTCTTCCCAAGCCTGTCGCCGACGGGCGCGATGGGTCGCGGCGGCTTCAGCTGGCCGGCAGTGGTTTCGGGTGCGGGCGGGCCGTGGGCCATCGGGGCCAGCCTCTCGCAGCCGATCTTCCATGGCGGCGCGCTGTTCGCGCAGCGCCGCGCGTCGATCGACGCGTACGACGCCGCCGTGCTGCACTACAAGGCCAGACAATACTGCTGGACAGACTGCGCCCCTGCGACTGCCTGTTAGTAGGTCTGTTCGGCAATAATCCGGGCCACGGTCTCCAGCGATCGTCGCAGCGTGGGCAGATCGACGGACCCAATCGCCAGTCGAATCGCATGAGGCACCTGAGTCGATGTGGCGAACGGCAGGGCAGTCGACACCGAAATGCGTTCGCGCATCAACGCCATCGCAATCGCGTCGGCGCGAACTTCCTGTGCCAGAGGAATCCAGATGAAGTACGAGGCGGGATGGCTGATCGTCGTGAGCTTGCCGAGAGCTTCGGTGGCGAGACTTTGCCGCATCGTGGCGTCCCGACGCTTCTCGTCTTCGAGCCGTGCCACCGTGCCGTCGTCTATCCAGTTGCAGGCGATCGCCGTCATGGTTGCCGGGGTATTCCACGTCGTTGTCCGGATCGCCCGTTCAAACTTTGGAATCCATTCGCGTGGTGCGCAGACGAAACCGACGCGCAGACCCGTCGCGACACTCTTCGACAGGCTTGAGACATAGACCGTCGTTTCCGGAGCAATCGATGCTAACGGCGGCGGAGCGTCTTCGGCGAGGTACGCGTAGGCCGCGTCCTCGATAAGGATCAGTCCATGCTGTCGGACGATCCTGACAAGCTCGCGGCGACGGCTAGCGCTCATGACCCAGCCGAGCGGGTTGTGCAGCGTAGGCATCGCGTAGACGGCGCGTACGCGTCGTCGTTTGCACAGGGCCGTCAATGCGTCCAGATCGGGACCACGCCCAGCGGCTGGAATCGGCGCGAGTTCCAGTCGACTGGCCTCGGCGGCGAGCTTGAATCCCGGGTAAGTTAGCGCGTCCACGGCAACCAGGTCGCCGGGTTCGAGTAGCGCCATGGCAGACGTCGTCAGTCCGTGCTGTGCCCCGCTCACGAGCAACGTGGTTCCGGCCGTTGCTGCCAGACCCCGGCTGGCCAGGTGGCGTGCCGCCGTCGCGCGCTCGTGCTCGCGCCCACCGTGCGGCTGGTATCGAAGCAGCGACTCCAGGTCGCCGGCCGCCGCGAGCTGGCGCAGCGCTGCCCGGAGGAGGTCTGTCTGACCCGGCGCAGAGGGGTAGTTGAAGCTCAGGTCGATTGTTACGGAGCTCCATGCGTGCAAGTCAACGCCTTCACCACGAGGGAGAGGCTCCTTGACGAAGGTGCCACGGCCGGTTTCGCCGCTCACCAGACCCATCGTCTGTAGCTCCGCATAGACACGCGTCGCCGTGACTAGTGCCAGGCCCTCACGAGCAGCCAGCTCGCGGTGCGTAGGCAGACGCGTCCCCGGACGCAGGCGACCGTCGCGGATGTCAGCCGCCAGGCGATCAACCACTTGCTTGTAGCGGGCCTCAGGCATGGCTCAATGTATCCATGACAATGATTTGATTGTATCGATTATCGACCCTACCATGGTGTCGCACAACCTCTCCACACGAGGACGCCATGCACATCGCCATTCTGACCTTCGAAGGCTTCAACGAACTGGACTCGCTGATCGCGCTGAACATCCTCAACCGGGTCAAGAAGCCGGGCTGGCGGGTTGCGATCGCCAGCCCGACTGCGAAAGTGCGGTCGATGAACGGCGTGGTGCTGGAGGCGCAAGCGACGCTGAAGGACGCATGCGAGGCCGACGTGGTGTTGGTCGGCAGCGGAATACAGACACGCGCGGTTGCCGCGGATGCTGCGCTGATGTCGCAGTTGCGGCTCCATCCGGCGCGCCAGCTTGTGGGCGCGCAATGCTCGGGCACGCTGATACTCGCGAAGCTGGGCCTGCTGGATGGCGTTCCGGCCTGTACGGACCTGACCACCAAACCGTGGGTCGAAGAGGCGGGCGTGGCGGTGGTCAATAGGCCGTTTGCGGCGAAGGGAAACGTCGCGACGGCAGGCGGGTGCCTGTCGTCGCAGTGTCTGGCCGCGTGGGTGATCGCGCGTCTGGCGGGCGTCGAGGCTGCGCGCGCCGCGATGCAGCATGTCGCCCCAGTGGGGGAGAAGGAGACCTACGTGACGCGCGCGATGGCCAACATCGCGCCATTCGTCTGACACAAAAGAGCGGCGCCTCGCGTACGTCCTTCAAGACTGGCATTCCTTGAGTTGAATCCGTGATCATGGTTCTTGAGTTCAAGCTCGTCGTAACACTGCTGTTGCTGTTGGCTGCAAGCCTTGCCGGTCGCCGCGGCCGTGCGACGTTTTCGATCGTAGATGGCCTCTTGCAGTGGAGCGCGCTGCCACATGCCGGACTGTTTCTGGTTGCTATCCTGGCCGTCAGGCCCGCACTCAACCTCATCCCCAACAAACCAGCCACAACCGACAGGCTCGATCCGCCGTGGTGGAACATGCCCTCGCGCATGGCGCTCATCGCGGGCCTAGTCGTCAGCGTAACGCTGGTTGCGCGTTATGTCGGGTCCAAAACGAGCGGTGTGATTGCGTCGTTCCCATTCATGGTGATCATGCTTGCGATCTTCTCTCACCGCATGACCGGCCGTAGTGCAGCACAGCAGGTGTTGCGCGGCATGTGGCGGCACTGCAGGGGTTTGCGACGTTTTTCTATGCCGACTCCAGGCGATGGAGATCTTGTTGGCGGCGATAGCTACTCCGCAGATCGGGAGAGGCATAGATTCTCTCCGTGCGGCCTGTGTCACATGGCGTCAGCGCCTCGGGCGTCCTGCACCAAATTCAATTGCTAGCCGGTCATTAGGAAGCCATCCATGATGCTTGATACGCTCAAAGTGAAGCGCGGGGGCGCGGTTCTGGTCATCGAAATCGACGCGCCGCCCATGAATCTGCTCGGGCCCGCGCTCGTGCGTGATCTGATTACCGTGATCCGAAATGCAGAAGCCGACGACCGTACCAAGGTCCTTGTATTCCGCAGTGTCGATCCCGACTACTTCATCTCTCACGTCGACGTGACCAAGGTGAAGGAGTACCGTGAGGAAGCCGCGAAATTGACCGGCGAGCCGTCGATCGCTCTACTGTTTCGCCACCTGAGTGCAAGTCGTCTTGTCTCCATCGCGCAGATCGAAGGGCGTGTGCGCGGTGCCGGCAGCGAATTTGTGCTGGCGTGCGACATGCGCTACGCAGCACGGGAAACGGCAGTATTCAGCCAGATGGAGGCAGCGTTCGGATTGCTTCCCGGCGGCGGCGCGGCGCAGTTCCTCACCCGCCTGATGGGCAGAGGTAGGGCACTGGAAGTCATGCTGAGCGCGTCGGATTACGACGCCGATATCGCGGAGCGGTACGGGTGGATCAACCGGGCGCTTCCCGCCACGGAGCTCGATGCGTACGTCGCGTCGCTTGCACGTCGCATTGCATGCTTTCCTGCGGCTGGACACGCCGTCGTTAAGGCGCGCGTGAATGCGATTGCCCTCGCTCCGGTCGACGACTTCCGGCGGGACTCCGAGCTCTTTGGAGAAGACGTGCAGAAAGAAACAGCGCAACGCCGCATGGCAGGCGCCATGGCGCGCGGCTTCCAAACTCGGGAAGCAGAACTTGACCTCGCTCGACTGCTTGGCGAACTCGGCGAATGACGACCAGGAGGGTACAGATGTTTGAGAAGCGGGACGTAAATTTCCCCGTTGAGGGTGGCGTCGAACTGTCGGCATGGTTATTCGTGCCGGAGCGACAGAACGGCCCTATGCCGGCCATCACCATGGCGCATGGCTTCGCGGGGACTCGATACCATGGCATCGAACCGTTTGCGGAAGCGTTTGCAGAGGCTGGCTTTGTCGTACTGCTGCACGACCACCGCAGCTTCGGAGACAGTGGAGGCTTGCCCCGGCAAGACATTAACCCTTGGCAGCAAATTGACGATTGGCGTCGAGCGATCTCCTATTTGCAAGCGCAGCCGGAAGTAGATGCGAATCGAATCGGCATCTGGGGTACCAGCTTTGCCGGCGGGCATGCCATTGTGCTCGGTGCAACGGACCGACGCCTGAAAGCTGTGGTGTCGCAAGCGCCCACCGTTGACGGCCATGCAAGCGGGCTGCGACGCGTGCCGGCGGAAGCGGTTGCTGACATCGAGGCGAGGTTCGTGGCCGACGATCGGGCACAACTCGCTGGCGAGGCACCGGCAATGCAGCAGATCGTGAGCAGCGATCCGGACAAACCGGCGGCTTATCGAGCCGCGGATGCCGTGAGCTTTTACCTTCAGGCATTGCCCAAAGGCGTTTGGGAAAATCGGCTCTCACTGCGCTCGACACGCTGGGCACGCATGTACTCGCCAGGTGTGTTCATTGATCGCGTGTCGCCGACGCCGCTACTGATGCTGGTAGCTGAGCACGACCATATCGCCCCGACCGATCTGGCGCTCAAGGCATACGAGCAAGCACTGGAACCAAAACGGATAGTCATGCTCAAGGGCGGCCACTTCGATCCATACCTGGCGGAACTGCCGACCTCGTCGCGAGAGGCGCTCGACTGGTTCAAGCTGCATCTTTGACGCGAAGTTTTTACTCGTGCTGACTTTTGTGCACATATCTCAAATAGCCGGTGGTCCATTGAGAGGAGCATCGGTTCTGTGCGAAGCCTCTGTGAACCCTTAATCCGCTCCAGGCGGCCGGCACAACCGGAACGCTACAGCCGTCCCGGTTTATGGGGATCGGGTCCGGATGTACACGATGAAGATCACGCGAGGTGTCTACCAATACACCGCGATCGACGACTGCTCGCGCTATCGCGTGTTGGCTGTATAGCCGCGCAGAAATGCTCGCAGTACACTGTTTTTTCTTGATCGCGTCATCGAGGGAATGCCGTCTCCGATCCAGCGTATCCAGACTGATCGGGGTGCCGAGTTTTTGCCGAGTCAGTGCAGCGGCGTCCGATGGACGAATACATTAAAAATTTCGACCGATTCCGCCGCGCTCGCAACATTTCAACTGCAAGGTCGAACGCTCACGACTGACTGGCCTTAACGAATTCTGGTTCTACCGTTGACAGAGCGGGGAGTTCCTGCCGGAACTACGACCTCTCTCATGCCAAGAAAACGGCCCTCAAGGAAGTTAAATGATGTCTGTGAATCTCACACCTGAGATTTTGACGATCATCCGTCGATCGTTGCTAGTGCGAGCTCATCCGCCTCCAACATCGACGGTACTTCTTCGCGAAGGAGGTGGATAAAAGCACGAATCTTTGCGTCAAGGAAATGTCGTGACGGATACAAGACATAGACGTTCAGCACGCTGACGAAGACGGCTCACGGCTCATGGGAACTGAATGCATTGCGTTGTCTCCGTCGGCTTTCAAGGGCGCCCCCATGCGCGGCGGCCCTGAACCAGCCCGCGTGAGCGTCGCAGATAGGTCCTTGCGTGCCAGTCTCGTTGCGCCTCCAAAAAGTTGGTCTACAGACATCGGCTCGCGCTACCAGCGCGGCGCGATACCCGCGAGTTGCGCGATTCCGCGACCAAACGAGAAATTCTCATTGGGTACTGGAATAAGCGAAGTAAAGACGTCGTCGGGCGATATGCCCACGGTCTCTTCCAGAAGCCGGGCTATGGCAGATTGCAATTTCTGCTTGTCCTCGGCAGGGCGGTGCGCGCCGAGTTGCACCGTGATGATCATTGCGTCAGCGGTTCGGTTCATATCCATGAAGGTCGGGTCGATGAAGAGCTCGTCCTCCTGATGTTCGCTGACGATGATAAAGCGGTCGCCGGGCGGAATGCCGAGGGCCTCGACGAGCGATTGGTTCAAGGCATTGCCGATCGCTTTCTTTTGTTCCTTTGAGAATCGGCCAGCGGGAATGTGAGCGTGAAAGACGGGCATGAAAATCTCCGGTTAGAGTCAAAATGAAAGTTCTGATGGCGTGACTGGTTTTGCGTCGAATGGGCGCGTTAACTTTCAGGATAGCAAACAATCTGCGAGCTGGTAGCATTATTAATAAGGCGAGGTCCAGAGCCCTTTGCGACTCAAATCGTCAGTGATTTCCAGCCTAATAACTGGCGATTTCGAGCACCGCGTCGGCAAATGCATCTGGCGCTTCTTGCGGCAGATTGTGCCCGACGCCGCCCGTGATGTTGCGGTGAATGTATTTGCCGACGAACCTCTTCGCATACCCTGCCGGCTCCGGATGAGGCGCGCCATTCGCGTCGCCTTCGAGCGTGATCGTCGGCACCGTGATGACGGGTGCTGCCGCAAGACGCCGTTCTAGTGCATCGTATTGCGGCTCGCCGTTCGAGAGGCTTAACCGCCACCGGTAATTGTCGATCACGATCGCAACGTGGTCCTGGTTCTGCAGTGAGCCAGCCGAGCGTTCGAACGTGGCATCGTCGAAGTTCCATTTCGGCGAAGCAAGTTGCCAAATGAGCTTCGCGAAATTGTGGCGGTTGGCTTCATAGCCGAGTTTGCCGCGTTCCGTCGCGAAATAGAATTGATACCACCACGCCAGCTCTGCCTTCGGTTGCAACGGCGCCTTGTTGGCCGCCTGGTTGCCGATCAGGTAACCGCTCACCGACACCAGCGCCTTGCAGCGGTCCGGCCATAGCGCAGCGACGACATTGGCCGTACGCGCGCCCCAATCGAAACCACCAATGATCGCCCTCTGGATTTTCAACGCATCCATCAATGCGATGACGTCCACGGCCAGTACCGACTGCTGACCATTGCGCACCGTATCGCTTGATAGAAACTGCGTCGTTCCATGACCGCGCAGGTGCGGAACGATCACGCGATAACCCGCCTGTGCAACGCGCGGCGCAACATCGGCGAAACTGTGAATATCGTAGGGCCAGCCGTGAAGCAGGATCACGGCGGGGCCGTCGCCCGGACCGACTTCCGCATATCCGACATTCAGAGCGCCCGCATCGATCTGCCTGATCCTGTCGAACGATAGCTGCGAAGCCAGCCGGCGAGTGTACGGATCCCACTTGGCACCATCACTGGATGCGGCCAATGCGGGCCCTCCCAGGCCGAGTTCCATTGCTCCTACGCTCACGGCAGCCACGGCGAGGAAGTGCCGGCGACGTGTGTCCATTTGATCTTCCATCACTACTCTCCTCTCGAGGTTCAATTCCTTTCCACACATTGCCTAGCCAAGCCGAGCCTGCGCAGTCGTGACGGCCGAGATGCTTCGACCGCACCACGGCACCAACGCATCGCCATGCTCAGGTCATCGCAGCAACTGGAAGCCCGCGCGAACACAATACTCGTGAGCGAGGCGGTAGCTATGGTCGCCGCCGCTGCCATACCGATAAAGCGTGGGCGTGCGAGGTGCTGAAGATCAAAATCGTCTGGCATACAAGCTCCTCTTTTGAATTTGACTATCTCTTGCATAGGGAAAGGAATGCGAGCACTGTGGCGCACATGCCCTTGCCAATGCACTCGATCGTTGAGAACAGTGCAACTGGGACGCATCGCCCGAATTCAATGGGCAACGCGGGTGCTGTTGCCAATACGCTCGCCGCGCAGATAAACGTAAACGTCTGACGGGCACAGCGCAGGTCAGTTATGGCCGCCATGCCAATCAGGAGCAGCATCAGCTTCGGCACCGCCACAACGAGCAACGCCCCGGAATAGACCGAAACACCGAGCTCAAACGGTGCCTCAATCAATGACCACCCACAGACAACAAGGACAAGTGGTTTGGAAGAGCGCTCCCATCCAGTCGCCGCACCGGTGGCATTTTTTGAAACGCGATGCGCAAATATCCGCATGACCGACACCTGAAGGTTGGCTATCCCGGAACAACGTTACGCTAAAGCCCACGTGCGTTCTATTGTTCAAAGGTATTGGCGATATTTTGGTATTGGTCGTCCCGACGTGGGTTCTACGGGAGTCAGTCCGATGCAGGATCGATTCGAAGGTGAACCCGCATCGCAACGCCGGGCCCTGTCGTCGACAGCGAGCGGGTAGTGATGAGAGGGGGGGCGGCTACCGTGTGGAAGGTGAGAGCCGGCGGCTGAAAAAGGGGTTCAGGGCACATCTCGATATGCGCTCGCGGACATGCGCAGCCCTTGGCGGTTGCGTTCCCGCGACTGACCGCCACGAATGCGTGCGTTAGCGCAGCACGCGGAAGACCATCGCGTCGCTGCGTTAGTGTGACCTTCGGAGCCAGAATGAGTTTAGGAAATTTTAATTGGGACAGCGATCAGGAAGTACGAACCACTGCGTCCCTCATGCAGCTCTTTCGAGCGCTGCACCCGGTGGGCAGTTCAGTTGAAGTTTCTGCGCCATGTTTATCAGACCCGCGAGCGAGAGCGCGTTCATCTTTCGCATGACCTGCGCGCGATGCGCCTTCACGGTGATTTCGCTGATGCCCAACTCAACGCCCACCTGTTTGTTCAATAGCCCAGTCACTACCAGTACCATGACCTCGCGTTCGCGTCGACTGAGCAAAGCGTAGCGATCCTGGACCGCCTTCATCCTTGCCGCTTCGCTCAATGCTGCGCGGCTCCGCTCGATGGCCAACGGATCGCATCGAGCAGGATCTCGTCATTGAATGCCAGAAGCATCGGTCTGCGACCTGGAACCTGCGCCGCAGGGGACGGAGAATAGAAACGTGGCGCCGAACTGTTCGTTCGAGGTCGCCCACAGCCGGCCTCCGTGGCGCTCGATGATATGGCGGCTCACGGACAGGCCCATACCCATCCCTTCTCGTCTGGTCGTGTAGAACGCGTCAAAAAGTCTGGCCGCGTCCGGATGACCTTCACGCATTCGGGTGTCGTTTCCACGATCGCCCGAAAGCTTTCCTCGCTTCTTCTCAGCGCCAGGTCGATCTTTGCCCGTTCCGTCGCCACGCTCACGATGTGCGCGAACTCCATCGCGGCGGCGAAAAACGACTGTCAGACAATTTCATTCACCCTCCTACTTGATATCCATGCAGCGCGGGAATTGCCAGCAAGTGCCCGGCTTGGTCGAGGTCGATCAAATCTTCGCTACGCTAAGGGGATAGCGTAAGGCCGCTCTAGGATGACAATCAAATAATTGTCATGGATACGCTTAGCGCTGATGACTCAGCCGCGGCCGAAGAAATTAATGCCGCCATCGAGCGGGCTGTCGGCTACGTCGAAGCGGGCGCGGACGTGATTTTTCAAGAGACGATGAATACGCTCGACGACTATCGCCGCTTTAAGCCTGTGTAAGTGTGCTCACCGGCGCGAACCTGGCCGAGTTCGGCTGGACACCGTTTTTCACGACCGACGAATCGAAGATCCCGTCGTCGGGCGCTAGCCGGCCACAAGCTGTCGCTGCTTTGCAGCGGTTGGGCGGCCATCGACGTTTCGTGCCATTCAGATCGCTTGCGCACCGGTCATCCCACGTGCGCAAGAGGACTGCTTGCCGTCTCATGCGGCTGGCTTGCGGCAATCTCGCCGTGGCCCCAGGTAGCCGGTCGGTCGGACTCGAGGAAGCGAATCAGAGGCAAGCGGGTATTGAAACAATAGGAAGAAAGGAAGCGGTGCCTACGTCGAAGCAACCCGAAGAATTAGCACGATCGTTCGGAAAATAGTACTATGGCGAATCGGCGGGCCACTCCGCCGCTTGATCAGCGTGCGCGCCCAGACGCGCGACCTTCGACGGAGATCGCTTCGATGAACCTCATTACAGAATTTCCCGCCGGCCTGACCGGCCTCGAACAACTGCAGCGCATGATGCAAGGGGGCCGCGGCCCGTCTATTGGAGTGACGCTCGGTTTCGAACTCGTCGAAGCGGAAGAGGGCCGTGTCGTGTTCGCCGGCACGCCCGGCACGCACGTGTACAACCCGATCGGCACAGTGCACGGCGGCTATGCCGCGACGCTGCTCGATTCCGCTTGCGGGTGCGCCGCGCATTCGCGCCTCGGCCCGAGTCAGGGATACACCACGCTCGAACTGAAAGTCGCCTACCACCGGCCCATGACCGCCGATACCGGCGTCGTGCGCGCCGAAGGGCGCGTGCTCAGCATCGGGCGGCGCGCCGCTTTCACGGAGGCCAGCATCACGGATTCGCAGGGCAAGCTCTACGCATCCGCAACCTCTACCTTGCTCGTATTCGATCGTTGAATTTGTGTTTCGCGGCCAGACCACACGGGCCGCGAAGCAACGCGCTTGCGCGAGGGTGCGGAAGAGCAGCGGACCGAACCAAACAACAGCAACGCCATGTCTGCCGAAACGACGCCAGATGGCCGTGGAACACCTGATAGCAGCCGTAGAGGTGATGCGGGGCTCAACGTCCGGATAGGGTCCTACCGTCACTGAAACGCCGTCCCGAATGCCCGCACTGCGCTGGTTGCTGCCTGGGAAGGGCGGTCGTGGGACCGACGCAAGAGAGTTGTAGCGGCCGACTGAACCGAAGCGTGATGAGGAATCTTTCATGGCAGTGTGGACGCGGGTGATGATTCGCTATAGTAGGAAGCAGCTTTCAAAATGGCGATTGCGCTTTTCTGAATCCGACGGCAGCTCGAGCGCGTACAAGCCGATGTGACGATGATCGGAAATTTGTGGGGAGCGCCGGCCACGATACTCCTGCGCCTGCCCATGGCCACCGCGCGGCAACTGGGTCGGGTACCGGACGTCGACAGCGCGGAAGAGGTCAGGCGTGAGGTTCGGGAGGTGTCCTACGAAAATGGTCGGCCTCGGGCTTACTCTGAAGTTGGCGCGAGCCTCTTCTGGAAGGGCGGCGACAGTCCGGAGTTGCAGCTGGGACGGATGCAGGAAGCGCTCTCCGGGCCCGTGCTTCGGACAGTCGATTTTCGTCGACCAATCGCGGGCTCAGAGGCCGAGAGCCAGGATGGCAGATCAACCTGACGGGTTCGCCTGAGCCATACAGAAGTGGTCACTCGCACGGCTGGTCCACTTCGGACCCGCCTGATGCGCAACGCGCGCTTGTCTTAAGGTTTGTTCGACGCCTGCCCATGTCCGCGTGCTCGCAAGCACGCGTCAGTGCATGCGGGCAGGCGTCGAACAAGCCTTAAGAACTCTGCTCCTTCAGACGCAGGGTTGGATGACCGTAACGCGCCGGATCGCCGCCCTTGCAGCTGAACCATACACGTGACGGGGAGGGGAGGGCGCCTGCTGATCGGCAATGAGCCAAACGGTCGCAATCGGGCGCCCATCTGTGCCGCCGGGAGGCCGTGCTCAGATGTCGGCGTTCGCTGTGTCTGTGTGAGACACCGGACACATCGCGCATCGGACCGTCTGCGCTGCAGCGGCACTACGCTAACCGAGCATTGCTGCCCAGCATGGGAGATGGATGGTTTAGACGATCTTTGTTAAGCAGGCGGTGCTGATTTTCCGATGCGGCCCACCTAAGGCCGTTGAGTGCCGGGCGGGAATGTCGGTATCGCTCACGGTATCGGCGGCCGCCATGGGACCCGAGTCAGGTCCAGCGTTGGGTTTGCGGTGGGTAGTTGCTAGTTGAGTGGGGATTCGAGAAGAGGCGTTAAGGAGTCCGTCGGGACATCGAGACTAGCAAGGATTTGAAAAATCAACTGTCAATGTCTTGAAGATAGTCACCCCAGTCCTGCATCATTCTCTGCCTCTCAGGCAAAAACTCGGCTTTGTTATACGCTCGGCTCACCCGGTTCTTCTCGACATGGGCGAGTTGACGTTCGACTGCCAATGGAGTGAACCCCTGTTCGTGCGCCCACGTGCTGAATGTACCCCGGGCGCCGTGTGCCCTGAACAGTCGCTCGTGATTGAATCCAGCACGGATCAGCACCGCATTGATTGTCGTAGCCGCCATGGGGCGCGAGCTGTCTCTGACGTTCGGAAACAAGTAGTCGTCGACGCCCTTAGCTCGGGTAATCTCGCAAACTTCTTTCAAAATCTCGATTGCTTGCGTGCTGAGTGGGACAACATGCGGATGTCGCATTTTCATCCGCTCGCCAGGAATTGTCCATATTGCTGATTCGAGCGTTGAGCCATTCCTCACAGACGGGCCACAGCGTGTTCTTGTGATGGGCGATGGTCTCATGTTGGCACTGCTTTTCATGAGCCTTGGGATGGATGCCGGCCGCTACCAGCTCGGCCGCAATGCTTCGTGCCTTTCGTGCGTCAAGAAGCGACAGGTCGGGGAAGCGCCCCAAAGTATATGTACAGGCTTTGCCATCGAGTCGGTAGTCGAACCTCCACGTTTTCGTACCCGTAACCGACACGAGCAAATACAGCGAGTCGCGGTCGCTGAGCTTATAACGCTTAGCTTGCGGTTTCGCGTTCAACAGGAGCGAATAGGCGAGCTTCATGGCGCGCCCCACGGCGGACAACTACCATGAATTCTACCTCTGATTCGCCTGCTATTTGCCTGCAAAACTGACGGAAGCAGGCGGATTTCCGCGGAAGTGACCGGACGGGAGTTCACCCACTGGATGCGCCACCGCAGCGAACCCATAGCGTCTGACCCATTCGCTGTAACCCTTAACCAGAAAGGCTCCGGAGCGTTCGACGTATTGCTGGCGGGACGTTTCATAGACCGTCCGAAGCGCAAACCACGGCACCTGCGGCAAGTCATGATGAACCAGATGATAGTTGTTGTTCAGGAGCAGCTTGTCGTCGTGCGAGGCTTTACTGGCCGGGGATCACACGGAGTCTTGAGGGGTGAGATGTTGATTTTTACCCGCAATTTACCCGCAGGACGGGAGCTCGGTCTGTCGCGACGCACTCGCAGCGTGGCCTGGCTCGGGACCGAAGCAGGTCGAAGATAGGGCGTCTAATTGAAGCGTGGAGCCGGTGATCGTGGTACTGGGCGTTGGTTAGGTGCAGTTCAGGAGAGGACTCGAACTAAAGTAGTAAACAGCGGAAAAAAACAAGAAAATTGACTCTGATAACCATGGTATACGCACCGGTATACGCAAAAAACTGGGATGTCAGCGGCTCGTTGTGGCTCCCGTGGGACGATTATTCGCTCGGGAGGCAAGCGCGGTGAACAGGGTTGTCGCGCCATGCCGGATGTAGTCATGAGTCGCTCCTGTAGGTAGCCCAGACTCATCGACAATACCGGCTGCGTGCGCGCCAGCGCCTGGCACTGGATCTTCTAGTCGACGAAGAGTACCAGCGTGCCGGTCCGCCGGCTCAGATACAGCCCGACAATGTCGCTTATTCTGTCGCACGCCGCCAGGGCGAACAGGAGCGCCGCACCGAGCATACGGCGGCGGTGTGGCGCCGGCACGTTTTGAGACGGTCGGCCCGAATGCCGACGGACATGCCAACAGCTAGAACCGTTGACGGAATCCAAAGCTCACAATCGCCTGCGACTGGGTCGCCGCCGAGTGGCCGTTGCCCTTGTCCGAGACCGAAGCCGTGGCCGCCACCGGGTTGCCGTGTGCATCGAGCGTCATGCCCGAAGCGTGCTGGTAGCCGCCCAGCAGATAGACCGTCGAGCGCTTCGAGAGGTCATACAGCGCGCCCAGTGAGACGTTGTGGTATTGCGCCTCGTCTTCGATGCCGTCCACTTGGCTGCCGCGCGTGTAGCTATAGCCTGCGAACAGATGCATGTGAGGTTGCACTTTCCACATTCCGAAAAGGCCGGCAATATTGAACGTCGCAGTGCCCGAATAGAGCGAGTTCGCACCGGCCTTGTATTGCACGTTGCTGTAGTTCGCGCCCACGATCCCCGGGCCGAAGTCCCAGGTCACGCCAGCAGCCGCGACCTGCTGCGACTGCGCGCTCGCGAAGCCTTCGTTGATCGACGAATTGAATGTTCCGTCATAGGTGCCTTGCCACTTGCCGGATGTCGGGTCTTGGGGGCCGGTCTTGCTGTTATCCGAGTGTTCGTAGCCCACGCCCATTTGTAGAGGGCCGTGCGCATAGCTGCCGCCCACGCTCCACGTATTCTGGCTCTTGAGACTGCCGGCCTGGCCGCCGAAGCCGTACAGCGCGCCGAACGTAAAGCCCGCATAGTTCGCGCTGGTGTACTTGATCGAATTGTCGACGCGCGTGGTCTGGTCGAGATCGTCGATATCGCCCGGATGCGCGCCGAAGCCGCCGATCGCGCTGACCGGAGCGACAGGGCCGACGAAGTCGTCGAGCGAAGTGTACTGGCGACCCATCGTGAGCGAGCCGTACTGCTTATCGGCGAATCCCACGAATGCCTGGCGGCCAAACAGGCGGCCGCCCTGGCCCTCGGTGCCATTGGTGATGTCGAAACCGTCTTCGAGTACGAAGATCGCGGCGAGCCCGTTGCCGAGTTCTTCCTTTCCCCTGAGCCCCCAGCGGCTGCCTGAGAGGTTGCCGCTCGTCACTGCCACATTCGAATGGCCTTGGCTCGCGCCGGTGTTGCTGGTGCGTTCGTTGCTGCGGTAGGTAATGCCTGCATCGACGATGCCGTAAAGCGCGACGGCGCTTTGCGCCGCCGCTGTTTCCGCTAGCGACAAGACAATTGGTGCAGAAATGAGAAGCTTTTTGATCATGTGCTATCTCGACCGTTAACAATGGACCGTTACACGAGTGGAACGGCCGAGCCGGCCAGCGGCAGGCGCTGGAAGAAAACGCGATTGAAAGCGCCAGCGAGTTACCGCATTGGCGTTAGCGTTAGTGCTTGAACGAGGCGCCCGGCGGCAGTTCGGGCGCGTTGACGGCCACCATCTTGCGGACCTTGGCGACGTCGTCGGCGATGACCGGCGCGCCGGTGTTGCCCCAGTTGACGCGCACGAAGGTGGCCACATCGGCTACGTCCTGATCGGACAGGCGCCAGCCGAACGCCGGCATCGTGAACGGCGAGGGCGCCGATTTCGTGCCTTCGAGCGTGTTGCCGCTGAGCAGTACATGAATCAACGATGTGGGGTCTTTGCCCTGCACCACCGGATTGCCGCCGAGCGCCGGGAACACGCGCGTGTAGCCGCGCCCGTCGCTGCGGTGGCAGGCCATGCAGTTGTCGCGATAGACGGCTGCGCCGCGTGCGCTCGCGTCGCCGCTTTGCAGCGCGTTCGCGGCGATGGCGTTATAGGCGTAGGGCGTTTCCTTCGGGTCGTTCGAGGGCAGTGTCTTGAGGTACCGAGCCATCGCGAGCAGGTCCGCATCGGTCATGTGCTGCATGCTGTGCTGAACCACGTCGGTCATGCCGCCGAAAGCGGCCGTGTGCAGATTGCGGCCCGACTTGAGGAACTGCACGATGTCGTCCTCGGTCCACGCGCCGATGCCCGTGCGCGCGTTGCCGCGCAGGCTCGACGGCACCCAGCCGTCGATCGGTCCGCCGCCCGCGAGGAAGTCTTCGCCTTCGAGGTCGGTGAGCGCGAGTTCCTGCATCGTGCGCCCTCGCGGCGTGTGGCACGCGCCGCAATGGCCGAGGCCCTGCACTAGATACGCGCCGCGCGCGACGGCGGTGTCGATATAGTGCGAGTCGTCAAACACCTGCACCTTGGGCGCGAATAGCGTGCGCCAGATCGAAAGCGGCCAGCGCATCGAGAGCGGCCAGGGGATTTCCGCGGCGCGGTTCTGTGCGTGTACGGGCGCGACGCCCTGCATGAAGTACGCGTAGAGCGCCCTCGTGTCGTCGTCGGAAAGGCGCGCGTACGACGGGTAGGGCATCGCCGGGTAGAGCGTTTCGCCGTTCGGGCGCGCGCCTTGGCGCACGGCTTTCGCGAAATCGTCGTAGCTCCATTTGCCGATGCCGCTCCCGGGGTCGGGCGTAATGTTCGTGGAGTAGATCGCGCCGATGGGCGTATCGAACTTCAGCCCGCCCGCGAAGGGCTTGCCGCCTTGGGCGGTATGGCAAGCGATACAGTCGCCAGCGCGAGCGAGGTATTCGCCGTGCGCGACGAGCCCGGGGTCTGCGGGCTTAGCAGTGGCGTTGGCGGCACGGGCCGTGAGCAGCGCAAACGCCATGGATAACACAGCATAGACGGCGAGCGTGATCGCCGCCTTCGAAACGGGGTTCAGGCGGCGCAGTGCGCCGCGTGCGCTTTTACGAGCGAATCGCACGGGGACCAGGTTTTTCTTCATGATCGTCATGGGCTTCTCACACGCTCACCAAGGGGCCGGGGTTCTTCAGATATTGGCTGCGAATCGCTTTCGCGGACCAGTAGGCGAGAGCGGCGACGAGGCCGGTGGGGTTGTAGCCGATCCCCTGCGGGAACGCGGATGCGCCCATCACGAACACGTTGGGCACGTCCCAGCATTGCAGATAGCGGTTGATGACGCTCGTCTTCGGATCGGTGCCCATCACGGCGCCGCCCACGAGGTGAGTGGTCTGATAGCGGCGTGAGTCGAAGTGGGCGCCGAATTCGCGCGTGTAGACGTTGATGGCCTTTGGGCCCATCGCCTCGGCGATCTTCTGCATCTGGCCCGTCACGTACCGCGCCATCTTGATGTCGTTGTCCTTCCAGTCGAAGGTCATGCGCAAGAGCGGCTGACCGTACGAGTCGCGATAGGTCGGATCGAGGTCGAGGTACACGTCGCGGTACGACATGTTGGAGCCGTGCGCGTCCATCGAAATGGTGTGCGCATAGTGGTCCTTCACAGCCTTCTTCCACCCGGCGCCCCAGTTCGGCGTGCCCGCGGGTGTCGCGATGCCGCTGATCGGCTTCACGCCCGCCTGGTTCACCCAGAGCGGCGAGCCGCCGACGAAGCCGAGCGGCCCGTGGTCGAAGTTGTCGGCGTTGAAGTCGTCCACGGCCACGCCGTTGCCGCCCGCGCCGATGAACGGATTCGTCCACGTGTCCTTGTCGAAGAAAGCCGTGATGGTCGAGAGGTTCTGGTATGCGAAGTTGCGGCCCACCACGCCTTCGCCCGAAATCGGGTCATAGGGCTTGCCGATGCCCGAGAGCAGCAAGAGGTGCACGTTGTGATACTGGAACGCGGCGACGATCACGAGATCGGCGGGCTGGAACACTTCCTGGCCCGCGGGATCGACGTAAGTGACGCCCGTGGCGCGTTTTTTCGTGTCGTCGAGCTCGACGCGCAGCACGTGGCACTTTGAGCGGAGCTCGAAATGCTTCTCCTGCTTGAGCACGGGCAGGATGTTGAGGTTCGGCGAGGCCTTAGAGTACATGTAGCACGCGTAGCCGCTGCAGTAGCCACAGAAGTTGCACGGGCCCATCTGCACGCCATAGGGGTTAGTGTACGGGCCCGAGGTGTTGGCCGAGGGCAGCCGGTAGGGATGCAGGTCGAGCGATTTCGCTGCGTCGTAAAAGCGCTGGGCGGAATACGTGTTCAGCTGTGCGGGCAACGGAAAGTTGTCGCTGCGCGCCGCCTCGAACACATTGCCGTCGCCGACCACGTTGCCCTGCACCTTGTACGCCTGGCCCGAGGTGCCGAACACCTTCTCGGCGAAGTCGAAGTGCGGTTCCAGTTCGTCGTAGCTCACGCCGTAGTCCTGGATCGTCATGCCTGCGGGGATAAACTTCTTGCCGTAGCGCTCCTCATAGTGGCTCTTCATGTGCAGCTCTTCCGGCGTGATCCGGAAATGCACGCCTGACCAGTGAAGGCCCGCGCCGCCCACGCCTTCGCCGGGCAGGAACGCCGCAAGCTGGCGGTAGGGCAGCGCCGCGTCGTTCACGCCGTGGCGGATCGAGACCGTGGTCTTTGAAAGATCCAGGAAGAGCTTCTTGCGGACGTTGTGCGTGAGCTCGTCGATGGTGTTGGGGTATGCGCCGTCCGGGTAGGTGTCGCGGTACTCGCCGCGCTCCAGCGCCACCACTTTCAGGCCCGCTTCGGTCAGTTCCTTTGCGAGGATCGCGCCGGTCCAGCCGAAGCCGACCACCACGGCATCGACATGCGGTTTCTTCTGGGCCATTTACGCACGCTCCCCATTGATCGAAACGGGGCCATACGGATAGGGCTTGCCGTTCTGGTTCACGAAATCCATGAAGTCGGCGCGCGCGCCGGGGAAGCCGATCATCTTCCACGCGGCCATGTCGCGGTTGCCGCCGTGGATCGGGTCGCAGAAGTAGCCCTCGCGCGTGTTCTGCAGCAACTGGCCGAAGAACGCGGAGGCGGGTACGCCGTCCAGGTCGACCTTGCCCGCTTCGAGCGCCGTGAGCACGCTGTCGCGCGTATTGGCGTCGAGCGCGTCGAAGTCCTTGCCGTAGGCCTTCGAGCAGTACACGTTCACGGCCTTGATGCCGAGCCGGTAGATGTCGCGCGGCACGAGCTTCAACTGATAGCCGAGTTCGGGCACGCCTTGCGGGAATGGTCCCTGCATGTACCAGAGCGCGCCGTGCGCGTAAGGCGTATCCATCTGCCGGTCGATGAATTCGGGAACGCCCGCTTCGAGCGCGCCAGGGCCTTCGGAATCCGCGGGAATCATGCGGTCCACGGCCGCTTGGAGGAACGCCCACTCACGGGCGTCGAAAAAGCGCGGCTTGTAGTCTCCATGGGCTTGATGCGCCACACCCGCGGACTCGGAAGGCTGGCCGCCTTGCTGCGCAGTACCGGGGGAAGCTCGCGAGCCCCGTTCGCAGCCGGCAAGTGCTCCTGCAGGAACGAGTACTGCCGCCGTGCGCAGGAAGCCGCGGCGTGACGTGAGAGGAGAGTCTGACATAGTTGAAATCCGTATCAAAACTGCGCGGCCTGTTTCGACTGACGCGGCAAGCGGAGACTGGCTCATATGAACTGCGTGAAAGGCTCAACGCGTGGCGCTGCATCGTGTGCGTGGATGCATGTTGCGTTCGCTGCCGCATGCCTCCTCACACCTGGAACGAGTATTAACGACAGGCGCCTGCTTGCCTGAGACGCTCAGAGCTGTTCAATTCGTAAACTCTTCTGTTCTTTTCCTCATTCATTCAGGATGTCTTAGACAAAAGGATAATCGGAGATTTCAAGACACACCATTATCCGATGGTGTGTAAACGCTCGATGTTCAAGCTCACCAATTGGTGAAGCAGACCACCGATTGCTCCGGTAATCAGGAAGCGATAGCAACGAGGGTTAGATCGCGTCACAGTCAGCGGTGCGCCGATGAGCACGACCTCGAACCCAATCCGTATGTCCGGAAGCAACGGAGACGATACCCATTGCGGCACGAGGTTGCCCACGAAGCTCGGTGGTATGTGCATGACGAGCTGGCCGCGAAGATCCAGGCCACCACGCGGGGAGACACTGCACGCCGCCGCGTCAATGGCTTTAAAGAAAATTAGTCTCTCGGGTTGAGCAGGTCAGCCGCTTTCCTGAAATCCACAAGAAGGCTTTCCGCTTACGAGCCAATCTAGAGTAGGCCACGCGAAGACGCAAATACACTTTGGGTTAGATATGACATGACGCTACTTCCCATCGACACATAGATGCAGGTAAGCCATTGTGCAGTGGACCGTCACACCGCTTGCATCCTAGAGTTGCTGTCATGTCGCGCTGTTCACTCACAGCATCGAACACATGATTCGCCGTTCCAGGGTGAATTGGGTGAAGTGTCTCGAACATGTGGATACGCGAATGATTGAAACTGGCTCGATTTCAGGAGTAGCTAATGATGACGAGAGAGTGCTCTGAAGTAGAAGTAGCGCGTGTCCAGATCGAAGTTCTTGAACAGTTTGAAGATACTCTCATCATCCGGTGGGTGGAGCCAGGGCGATGCCACTATGGCGAGCAGCGCTGGCGTCGTCGTTTTGCGAGGGCCCCCGGTGTGTGCGTTGTGTCGCAACGTGCAATCCGCCGCGGTGATGCCGTGTTTAGTCCCGCCGAACGCCCTGCTCGGGCGAACGCCTCTGCGATGATATCTGTGGAGGCGTTTGGGCTATTCGACTTGGCATCCCGAGAATATCAGTGGACGCGCGACCTCCGGCGAATGACTCACCGGCCGTAGCGAGAAGGCTACATTGGCGCTCTGATTTTGTCCGACGAAACGTTGGCTCCGTCGCTGCCGAAGTGTGAACTTGGGCTATACCATAGTGCAATTGAAACGCGTACCGGATAACGGTTAATCTTCGTTTTGAAAATGAACGATCAGGAGAGTCAAGAGATGATTAGCAGTGAGGCAACCGCGATCGTGCGCCGATTGGGCTACTTAATAAATGAACCGATCTTCCAAAGGTAGGTATCCATGAAAGTCTCTCATTTCATTCGATGCGCAGCCATCGGAACAACCATCGTATCGAGGGTAATACACGCACACGAGATCGGTGCAAACTTCGATTGCCGAGCTGGTCCGCACACATTCATTGAACAGTTGGTCGAAGGAAAGGAGATCGATCCGCTACCCATGAGAGTGTCGGACAATGCGGTCAACGTGTATCGGGTGAAACCGAATCAGAACTTCACCGCTTTTGGATTCAGGGTGCGGGCTGTTTTTGGCTACGCCCATAACGACGACATGTTCATTCAGAGGCGAGGCGGAGCTGAAGTGCCCCACCAGGTCTATGGGGTCGTCGTGATGGCCGGGAAAGATGTGGTCAACAATCGCATCAGTGAAGCTGGAAGCCCGGCGACAGTGAGAGAAGTCATGCCGCTTGTCATGTCGGCCGTCGTTTGTGAGAAATAGCTTGACTTCGACGGCACTCGAAGGCCAACTCTGTTCTCCCCTTTTCCAGTTCATGTCCGCTGCGTATGAGATCGAGTTTCGTGCTGGCCTGCATGCCGTGCCGCGTCGTGCGCAGTAGTCACTGGCGCTGCTGAGCGCCTCTCGATAGGCTCCAGCCCACGACAGCCGAGCGCGTCGCGTACTGGCAGAGACGGCAAATACATTCGGCTTGTCCGTAGAGATGACATCTGCTGTAGTGGTGCAGGCAGCCATGCGCAGCCTAAATTCATTCCTATGCACGTGGCTCCTGGCTAGCCGTCAGTGGCGGTCGATCTTGCAACCAATCGCTGCGCCCCATCTGTGCGATGATTTCGCAAAACCGCGGATAGCGATACAAGCGGGACGCCATGGGAAAGTATCTGGATAATTGCAGGTAATTGGGGTCGCGGATTTCGTAGGCTTCGCGGGCGTAGCGAATCGCCTCATCCTCCCTCGCCACCGCGCAAGCCGCGATAGCGAGTACCGTTGGCGTAACATATTCACGACGCACTCGGGCCTGCATTTCGCCGTAAACCGCGTCGGCCTCAGTGGCTTTGCCCCATTCTGCGAGGGCCACGACAAGCCAGGCCATAGGCCAAGGGTGCCGGCCAGACATCGCCAATGTCGCTTCTCCCGCCGCGACGGACGCTTCGAACTGACCGTTCACCAGCAGTGCCGCCTGCAGCACTCCATTAGCAAGCCAGCTCTCGGGATCGAGTTGGATGGCGCGCCGGCTGACCTCCACACCTTCCCCGGTCTTGCCTGCGACAATACAAGTCAGAGCGTATATGGCGTGCGCGTAGGCCGATAGCGGGTCCGTTGTCAGTGCTAACCTCGCTTGCTCCATTCCCTCCGCCAGCCGCCCTTCCGAGTACTGGAGATAAAGAATTCCGTACCAGCAGAGTGCCGGGATGTACTTCGGATTCAGCTGTAGTGCGCAAAGAAACTCATGCTCGGCTTCCGCCGTGTTCCAAGCCCCGATCAGGGCGGCGAGAGCCAGGGCGCAGTGTGCTTCGGCGAGCGATGAATCCAGTGCCACTGCGTGTCGAGCGGCCTCTATGCCCTTTGGCATGAAAGACCGAGGATCTACAAACCCGTACCAGCAAAGGGTCGTGTAGCAATCGGCAAGACCGGCCCACGCCAATGCATAGTCTGGATCGAGATCCACTGCTCGCTGGCAACAGGCGAGGGCACGGGAAATCGCGGGCCCCCTTTTGTAGAGCAGAGCGTGACCCTTCAGGTAGGACTCGTAGGCCTCGAGATTCGGGGTTCCAGGGTTCACCAGGTTCTTCGTACCCCACGGGAACGAGATCTTCAAGCGCTCCACGATCGCTTGCGCAATCTCCTCCTGAATTGCGAACACATCCTTCATCTCACGGTCATAGTGCTCCGACCAAAGATGATATCCGTCTACCGCAGACACGAGTTGTGCCGTGATACGCAGACGGTTTTCCGCTCTGCGCACGCTTCCCTCGAGAACGGTGCGCACGTTCAGTTGCTCGCCAACAATGCGCAGGTCGATGTGCTTACCCTTGAACGAGAAGGCGGAGCTTCGTGCCACGACGTGAAGCTCCTGGATCTGGGCTAACGCGTCGATGATTTCTTCAGTGATTCCGTCGGCGAAGTATTCGTGCTCCGGATCTGCGCTCATGTTGACGAACGGCAGTACCACGATGGAATCATTTATCACACTCTCGGTGGGGGCTGGCGTGGCGCTGCCTGCGGTTACGGGTGCGACCAGCCGGTAGCCTCGTTTCGAAATGGTCTCGATGACGCGTGGATCGCGGGCATCGTCGTCAAAGGCGCGACGCAACTCGGCGATGCAGCGCTTCAATACATCCTCGGTCACCACGGTCTTGGGCCACACGGCTTGAAAAAGCTGCTCTTTGGAAACCGTGTCTCCCGGGTGTTGGGCCAGGCACACCAGGACTTCCATTACTTTGGGCTCGAGGCGAGTGGTCCTGCCCATGGAAGAGATGCTGTTGAGGCTCGGGGTCACCACCCAGTTCCCCACTCGGAGGTCGTCCATCGGGTCTCTCCTCCAGCCGGTCGGTTGTCAGAATTATAGCTTTGCTGAATACCGTTCGCACGAGCATTCGCGGACGCAGAGGAGCTGTACGGCGATCTCGCCGTGGAGCGCGTCTGTCGCGGTTGTTGCGATGCAATTCGCGCTGGTCGATCAGACCGGCGCACACACCCTAAAGCGGTGTTTGAATGCGTGCTTGCAAGGCGCCTGGATCTCCCCGTGCACATCTCCCGATGCGCTGATGCGCGGCTACGGAGACGCGCTTGCATAGCTCCCTGGCGAGCTGGGCACTGATCTCCAGGTTGTCGCAGAGGAATTTGCGCCCCTGTTGCAGCGCGACGCGTCTGAAAGTCATCGGTTCCCACCGGATGCGAGGCAGCCTTGGCATCCCGGATTTCAGCGAGCAATACGCCGGCATAGAGCGCCTCGGTTGCCGCCAGCGGGCTGGTCGGGGTGCGGCGAGCGGGCACCCTCGAGCGCGTGCGGCGCTTCGAGCAGTTCCCGCAAGAGGTGCGCACGCCAAAGGCTGGAGAATGATTCCATCGAACGATAGTACCGTCCTCACCAAAATTCCACCGCGACATTACCGTCTTCTCACGACTTTCGGGCACATCCACACCAATAATCCTCCCGTCGTAACCATATTTTTGAAGGAGATGGTGTGGACGCGGCGGGATGATCAAGACCGGACTGTTGCCCATAGCCTCATATTTATCGAAAGGACCATGATGAGCATGTACGCAAGAGATTTGCTTGAACTACGCCGAGATGATCCGGCGTCGATAGAACTACGGAAGATGGCGATGAACATCATCGCCGTCGGCACCCGAGATCAACGTGAAGGCTGCTGACATGAACGCTCTCGAACGGTGGCGCTCACGACCGTTGCAGGTCCGTGCCTTGACTCGCTGCGATGAATGCGGCGAGTTGAAGGAGGACGCCAAGAAGCGCGTGAACTATTGCTCGAATATGACGGTCGTCTGTTGTGCAAAGTGTACCGCGGAGATGACTGAAGTTCATGAGGCATCCGATCTGGACGTCCGTGGGCATGACGGCTGCGACCGCATCGGACTGCAAGATCGAATGATTCATCCAGGCGCCTGTGAATGGAGCTTGTAATGACACCCTGCCACGCAGTTGAACGTGAATCGGAATCATCGTCGGCGCACGACACGCCGGTGGTATTTGTCGTCGACGATGACGCTTCGGTGCGTGAGTCGCTCGAAGCAATGGTTCGCTCTGCCGGCCTCATTCCTGAGATGTTTGCTTGCGCGCAGGACTTTCTTGGGCGCCCGCGCCCGATAGTCCCGAACTGCCTGGTGCTGGACGTCAGTCTTCCCGAACTCGGCGGCCTCGACCTGCAGAAACTGATTGCAACCGAGCGTACCGACATGCCAATCATCTTCATGACCGGCTTCGACGAGGTGCGCACGGCGGTGTGGGCCATGAAAGCCGGGGCGTTTGATATTCTCACCAAGCCCTTTGACGACCATGTCCTGCTCGATGTCATTCGCCAGGCTATCGAGCGCAGCCGTGCGGCAATGCGGGAGGAGGCCGAGTTGCAGGCGATCCAGGATCTCTACGCCGCGCTCAGTCAACGCGAGCGCGAGGTCATGGCGTTGGTGGTGACCGGTCTTCTGAACAAGCAGGTGGGGGGCGAATTGGGCCTCTGCGAAATCACCGTGAAGATGCACCGCAGGCACGTCATGCGAAAGATGAGCGCCCGCTCGCTCGCCGATCTGATAAGCATGGAGTGGAGACTTCATCCTGAATGCGGGCCACGGGCGGTGCTGCAACGCAGCTTCGTGAGCGATGGGGGGTATTGCGCCGTAGCAGCAAGTCCGTTATTCGAATAGAGCAGCCAGTTGCATGACCATCTAAAGAGCCTTGTCAGGTGGAGCAGCGCGCAAAATTGTGCTGCGTGGCTCCTGCGTAACCGTTAGCGGCGGCTGATCGCGCAACCAATCACTGCGCCCCATCTGTGCGATGATTTCGCAAAACTTCGGATAACGATACAACCGATATGACAAAGGAAAATATCTGGAAAAATAAAATAAATTGGTGTCGCGGATTTCGTACGCTTCGCGGGCGTAGCAAATCGCCTCATCTTCCCGCGCCACCGCGCAAGCCGCGATAGCGAGTGACGTCGGCGTGACATATTCACGACGCACTCGGGCCTGCATTTCGGCGTAAATCGCGTCGGCCTCAGTGGCTTTGCCCAAACTTGCGAGGGCCACGGCAAGCCACGCCATGGACCAAGGGTGCCGGCCGGACATCGCCAATGCCGATTCTCCCGCCACGATGGACGCTTCGAACTGACCATTCACCAGCAGTGCCATCTGCAGCACCCAGTTAGCAAGGAAGCTCTCCGGATCGAGTTGGATGGCGCGCCCGCTGACCTCCACACCTTCCCCGGTTTTGCCTGCGACAGTACAGGTCAGTGCGTATAAGGCGTGTGCGTAGGCCGATAGCGGGTCCGCTGCCAGTGCTAACCTCGCTTGCTCCATTCCCTCCGCCAGCCGCCCTTCCGAGAACTGGAGATAAGCGCTTCCGTACCATCCGAGTGCAGAGATGTACTTCGGATTCAGCTGGAGTGCGCGAAGAAATTCACGCTCGGCTTCCGCCGTGTTCCAAGTCCAGAGCAGGGCGGTGAGAGCCAGGACGCAGTGTGCTTCGGCGAGCGATGAATCCAGTGCCACCGCGTGTCGAGCGGCCTCTATGGCCTTTGGCATGAAAGCCTGAGGAGCCGCAAACCCGTAGAAGCAAAGCATCGAGTAGCAATCTGCAAGATCGGCCCACGCCAATGCATAGCCTGGATCGAGATCCACTGCTCGCTGGCAACAGGCGAGGGCACGGGAAATCGCGGGCCCCCTCTTGTAGAGTAGAGCGTGACCCTTCAGGTAGGACTCGTAGGCCTCGAGATTCGGGGTTCCAGGGTTCACCAGGTTTTTCCTACCCCACGGGAACGTGATCTTCAAGCGCTCCACGATCGCTTGCGCAATCTCCTCCTGAATTGCGAACACATCCTTTAGCTCACGGTCATAGTGCTCCGACCAAAGATGATATCCGTCCACTGCAGACACGAGTTGTGCCGTGATACGCAGACGGTTTTCCGCTCTGCGCACGCTTCCCTCGAGAACGGTGCGCACGTTCAGTTGCTCGCCAACAATGCGCAGGTCGATGTGCTTACCCTTGAACGAGAAGGCGGAGCTTCGTGCCACGACGTGAAGCTCCTGGATCTGGGCTAACGCGTCGATGATTTCCTCAGTGATTCCGTCGGCAAAGTATTCGTGCTCCGGATGTGCGCTCATATTGACGAACGGCAGTACCACGATGGAATCGTTTATCACACTCTCGGTGGGGGCAGGCGTAGTGCTGCCTGCAGCTACCGGTGCGACCAGTCGATAGCCTTGTTTCGAGATGGTCTCGATGACACGTGGATCGCGGGCATCGTCGTCAAAGGCGCGACGCAACGCAGCGATGCAGCGCTTCAATACATCCTCGGTCACCACGGTCCTGGGCCACACGGCTTGGAAAAGCTGCTCTTTGGACACCGTGTCTCCCGGGTGCTGGGCTAAGCACACCAGGACTTTCATTACCTTTGGCTCGACGCGAACGGTCCTGCCTAGGGAAGAGATGCTGTTGAGGCTGGGGGTGACCACCCAGTTCCCCACTCGGAGGTCGTCCATCGGGTCTCTCCACCAGCCGGTTGGTTGTCAGAATTATAGCTTTGCTGAATACCGTCCGCACGAGCATTCCCCTACGCCGAGGCGCTGTATGGCGAATGACGACAACTACCGTCAAGGCTCCATCGAAGTTATCAAAGGCAGGCCGCAATACTATGCGATGTCGAACGCGTTCGAAATTGCGAACTGCGTCGCGCAGTACGGGAGGATCGTCGTCGGCAAGAACCTCAGGTGCGGGATCGATGGCGAGATCTCCGCGCATTGGATTCGAGTTACGCCACCGGGGCTCCGATCGCCGAAACCCGTCCTCACCAAAACTCCACCTCGACATCACCGCCTCCTCACGACTTCCGGGCACCTTCTCACTAACAATGGTCCCATCGGAACGATTTATTCTGAATGGAATACTTAATATTTTTCGAGCCATAGCCGCGTGCGCCTCTTCGGGGAACGTCCAGAAGCGCAGCACGAGTACGCAGAACGTCGCCCCGGCTGTTGGTGCCGACCGAAGCCCGCCAGGCCGTCATATTGCGCGCCGAAACCCTGGATGCTTGGGCCGGCTCCCACCCGGTTTGGCTGCGGGAAATCGATGACAGTCAGACGCACCGCGCGCCATCACGGGCGCAGATTGGAAAAGTTCGCGCTGGTAGCGCGCCTGCAGAGAAGAACCGCGATGGAAAATGAGCTTAGTCGTACCGTGGATGCGCTTCCAGGCCTGGTATGGACCGCAGTGCCGGACGGCCGCATTGAATTCCTCAATCACCGCTGGTGCGAATATACGGGGCTTTCCGCAGAGCACGCGTGCGGCGAGGGTTGGCATTCGGCATTCCACCCCGAAGACCGGCCCGTGCTGCTTGAGGCTTGGAAAGCCGTCGTTGCTTCTGGTATGCGGGGCGAGGCAGAAGCGCGAATGCGTCGCTTCGATGGCACGTATCGCTGGTTTCTATGCTGTGTCAGCCCAGTCGTCGATGCTGCCGGAAAAGTCGTGAAGTGGTGCGGTATCAACACGGATATCGAGGACCGTAAGCAGGCCGAAGCTGCGCTGCGGGCACACCAGGAGCGCTTTCGGCTAATCGTAGACGGGCTGCCTACGCGTGTGATTCTTTTTACGCCGGAGGGGGAGGTATGTCACGCCAACCGCCATACGCTCAAATATTCTGGCGCGACGGTTGAAGAACTAAAGCAGTGGACTAGCAGAGACTTTACCCACCCGGATGATCGACGCGCGACTGTTGCCCGTTTTTATGCGTCGATCAGAACCGGCGAGCCATACGATTTTGAGTCGCGCCATCGTCGCTTCGACGGCGTTTATCGATGGTTCCGCGTACAAGGCTTTCCGCTACGGGATGAGGAAGGGCGAATCGCTCTCTGGTACTTCTTGCAGACGGACATCGACGACCGTAAGCGGGCCGAGGCGTTGCTTGCAGGCGAGAAGCGCCTGCTCGAAATGGTCGCCATGGGCCTGCCCCTGCCGACGGTTCTCGATGACTTATGCCAGCTAGTCGAACAGATCGCGAGCGACTGCTTCTGCAGCATTGCGTTGATCGGTCCCGGCGAAATGACATTCCAGCGGGTGAACGCGCCAGGCCTCGCTTTGACCTACACCTATCCTTCGAGTGGCGGCCGCGTCCACCTGGACATGGGACCCTGCGGATTAGCAGCGTCCCTCAGCGAGCAGATAGTCGTATCAGATATCGCGTCCGAGTCACGCTGGCCACGGGCATGGCGCGACCTGACTCTCGCGCACGGTCTGCGCGCGTGTTGGGCGACGCCGATTCTCTCGCGTACAAACGAAGTGCTGGGAACATTCGCGATATTCCGGTCGGAGCCTGGAACCCCCACCCCGTTTCAATCCGATCTCACAGGACGGCTTACACACCTCGCGAGTATCGCGATCGAGCGTGCGCGGAGCGAACTCGCACTGAAGCGAAGCGAGGAGCGTTTCCGTGCGATCGTGGACACGACACCGGAAAGCGTGACGGTCCTCGCTAACAACGGAACGGTATTGTGGGTCAATTCGGCTGGACGCCGCGCTTTGGGATCGGTGCGTGCGGAAGGCGTGATCGGTGCGTCTTACTTCGATTTCGTTGCTCCTGAACATCGCGCGCGGTATGTCGAGTTCAACAGAAACATTTGCTCGGGAAGGGATGGCGTCCTGGAGTTCGACTTAATCTCGCCACACTGCGAGCGAAGGCACCTCGAAACCCATGCCGCGCCGATGCACGACAGCGACGGCGCGATCGTGCAACTGGGCGTCACACGTGACATCACCGCACGCAAGCAGGCGGAGGAGCAATTGCGCAAGAGCGCGGCGCTGATGGCCAAAGTGGAGCAGCTCACATTGAGCGGAAGCTTTAGCTGGCGCCCAGAGACTGGTTCATTCACCTGGTCGGAACAGCTCTATCGAATCTTCGGCCTCGAGCTAGGGGTGAGAATCACGCTGGACACGATCGCCGCGCGAGTCCACCCTGGCGACCTCCATCTGCTGCATGAAATGATCGAGCGGGCGCAGGATGGCCAGCACCTGGAGTTCGAGCACCGCCTGCTGCTGTCCGACGGCTCAGTCAGGCATGTGCGCATACAGGCTCACGCCACGCGTAACGCGCAGGGCCGGCTGGACTACATCGGCGCCGTACATGATGTCACCGAACGCCGCGAGTCCGAAGAAGCGCTCTACGGCCTGCGCGCCGAATTGGCGCACGCAAGCCGGGTCAACAGCCTGGGAGCGCTGACCGCCTCGATTGCGCACGAGATCAACCAGCCGCTGGCCGGCATCATGACCAACGCCAACACAGGCTTGCGCATGCTGAGCGCACAGCCACCGAATGTCGAGGGCGCGCTCGGGACCATGAAGCGCACGATCCGGGACGGACAGCGTGCCTCGGAGACGATGACACGTCTGCGCGCGCTATTCAGCAAGAGGGCGGTAACGACGGATGCCGTCGATCTGGTCGAAGCCGCGAACGACGTCATCGAACTGCTGCACGCAGAGCTTCGCAAGAAGCGGATCGTGCTACGACTGGAGACGGCCGACAACCTGCCGCCGGCCACAGGCGACAGGGTCCAGCTCCAGCAGGTTGTGCTGAACCTTCTTCTCAACGCCGTCGAGGCGATGAATGGCATCGATGACCGCTCACGGCAAATGCTGGTCAAAATAGAGCGCGACGATGACGACCACGTACGACTCGCTGTGACTGATTCCGGCGAGGGCATCGCCCCGCAGCATGCGGGCAGGCTCTTCGACGCGTTTTTTACGACCAAGAGGGAAGGATTGGGCATCGGGCTGTCCGTAAGCCGCTGCATCATCGAGCGCCACGGTGGCCGCTTGTGGGCCACCTCGAACGAGCGCTTTGGTGCCACCTTTTCATTCTCGATCCCGTGTCGAGCCGAACCCATGGCGGCCGCGGACGGTTCTGCCGACATGGGCCTGCAGCTGCGCTCGGGCATAGAGCAGATCGTGAGTGACCCGTGATGGTCGAACGCTCGCTTATCGCGGTGGTCGACGACGACGAGTCGGTACGCGAGTCTCTACCTGACCTGTTGCGTGAGTTCGGCTTCGCGTCGCGCACCTTTTCTTCGGCGAAGGCGTTCCTGGCCTCCAGCTGTGTTGGCGAGGCGCGCTGCCTGATCCTCGATATGTGCATGCCCGGTATGTCCGGCTGTGATCTGCAGCGCGAACTGCAGCAGCGCCGACAAACCGTTCCGATCATCTTCATCACGGCGCATGGCGACGAAGCCCTCCGCTCACGCGTGTTAGAAAAGGGCGCCGTTGAATGTCTCTTCAAGCCATTCAGCGATACCGCTCTACTCGGGGCGATCCGGGCCGCGCTCTACGCCAAATGATTCATCCAGGTGCCTAAGAATGGAGTTCTCAATGACACCAGCATATGTAGTCGAACGTGAATCGGAACTCTCGCTGGCGCAAGCCATGCCGGTCGTCTTCGTCGTCGACGACGATGTCTCCGTACGTGAGGCGCTCGAAGCCATGATCCACTTTGCTGGTCTTAGGGCGGAGACGTACGCCTGCGCACGGGACTTTCTCGAACGTCCACGCGTCAGGGTCCCGAGTTGTCTGGTGTTGGACGTCATGCTTCCCGATCTCAGCGGCCTCGACCTTCAGAATCTCATTGCCGCCGAGCGTACCGACACACCGATCATCTTCATCACCGGCTACGGCGACGTGCCGATGACGGTGCAGGCCATGAAAGCTGGAGCGCTTGAATTTTTCACCAAACCCTTTGACGACCAGGCCATGCTCGATGCTATTCGGCACGCCATCGGGCGCAGCCGCGTGGCATTGAGCGAGGAAGCCGAGATGCAGTCGATCCGGGATCGCCACGCCTCACTCAGTGGGCGCGAGCGCGAGGTCATGGCGTTGGTCGTGACCGGGCTCCTTAACAAGCAGGTGGGAGCCGAGATGGGCATCGCCGAGATCACTGTCAAGATGCACCGCAGGCAGGTCATGCGAAAGATGAACGCACGGACGCTCGCCGAACTGATCAACATGGCGCGAAGACTTCATCATGACCGCGCGCCCAACGCCGCGCTGCAAAAAGTCGCGTAAAGCGGTGGGCAAATCGCCGGAAGACTACGCGAGCGACCCGACCATGCGCCGGGAAGCCGTGTGCGCGCCAGCTCCCGCTGCTCCCGATCGGCTAGCGACGAATCGAGCATCGATCCGGGGGTGTCTAGCACTGATGCTGCGCCGCGTTCGTATGAGCGATTGCACGTAAGCGCCTTGCGTCTGACCCGCAAAGGGTCGGCGCTGGCCGCCTGGCGCTCTGATTTGGCCGATACAATGCGGCTCACAAGCTCATGTTTGGTCGTTGGTCGTGCGTTTTCTTACGCTCAAGTGAACGCCAACACTGTCTCCCGCCAACGACGCGATGGCGAATGATGCAACGCACGCTGCTTTGGCAATGCACTCAATCGTCGAGAAGATTGCGATGGCAACGTAGCGCGTGTACTCAAGGGGTAGCGCTGGTGCCAAGGCGAATACGCTCACTCCACAGATGAACGTAAAGAACTGACGGGCAAAGCGCAGGTTGGCTACGGCAGCCGTGCCAGTGATGCTGAGCAGTACCTTCGACGCCACCAAGGCAAGCAGCGCGGTTGGATCAAGCGCGCCACCAAGCTCCAAAGGTGTCTCAATCACTGCCCATACGCATACCGCGATGACAGATGCGCTGAAAAGCAGGTCCCATTTTTTTGCTAACTCGACGGGTTCTTTGGGAATACGTTCGGATAAGACGTCCTTGTAGTCCATCGGGTCGATCATGTCGGCTGCTTTCTTGGGATGCACGAGAAATCCTCCTCTGAGCGGGACACGTGTCCTCATGGCGCACCCGCCATGAAGAAAAGTCACGTTCAACGCACTAAGCGGGCGTTGCGGTTAAAGGTTGATAGTTCTGCTGCCACGACTCTAGCGGCACTGCACGGTGCATATACATATCGCGTGCATTTAAGAGGAATCTTTCGCCGACTAGGGGGTGTCATGCGTGGGCGTGCGGCAGACCTGCGTTTGAAGCGTTGGCCTCTGAACGAATTTAGGCCATGCCCAATGTGGCCGCAATGAAACTTTAGGTGAGGAGTGGAAAGAGATTCACTCGCGTCGATGCGGCGATGTTCCTACACCATTGTGCAATTGAGTTGCGCACCGCTTTGCACCTAATCTTCTCTGGAAGGCGACTATCAGGACGACTCGAGACGTAATCGCGGCGACAAGGCGGCTCGATGATTCGGTAGGACGAGCAGGTACATCGATGGCTCCATCGAATGAAGTTCCTCTTCCTTCAACCCTTTCCCTGCCGCTTTCAGAGCCGCCATAGAGCAAGGTGCCTGTATGAGAGAAATCTGCCGGAAAGTTCTTCGTCCCGCTGCAATAGTCGCGGGGCTGTCAAGCCTCGGTGGCTGCAGCTGGGTCCTGTTCAACACGAAGGGCAGTGTCGGCCTTCAGGAGCGCGACCTCATCATCTTGTGCATCGGGTTGATGCTGATCGTGGTCTTGCCGGCCATCGTGCTGACCTTTGTCTTTGCGGGGCAGTACCGGTCGTCGAATCACAACGCCACGTATATGCCCGAGTGGACGCATTCAACGCGGATCGAAGCAGTGGTGTGGGGTATCCCGATCCTGATCATCGTCACATTGGCAATCATCGTGTGGAAATCGACACACGAGCTGGATCCGTACCGGTCGCTCGACGTGCCCGGCCAGCCCATCAACGTCGAAGTCATCGCAACCGACTGGAAGTGGATCTTCATCTATCCAGAGCTGGGAATCGCCACGATCAATCAACTGGTATTTCCCGCACATCGCGAGGTGACGTTCAGCATCACCTCCAACTCAACAATGGGGACGTTCTTCATTCCCCAGCTCGGCGGCCAGATCTATGCGATGGCAGGCATGCGGACCCAGCTGCACCTCATGGCAAACGAGGAGGGGAAATTTCGTGGCATGTCGGGCAATTTCAATGGACCCGGTTTCTCCGACATGAAGTTCATTGCGACCGCCACCAGCGAGGCTGACTTCCAGCACTGGGTGAAGCAGGTCCAGACGTCGCCCAACAGGCTCGATTTCAACACCTTCCAGAAAGTGGCAAGGCCCAGCCAGGGTACTGCGATCGTGCAATTCTCGCAGGTTCAGCCGGGCCTTTTCAAGGCGGTGATCGACCAATACGTTGGCCCGGGAGCGGACGCCGCGGCGCATGCTGCTCTCGACGTCAGCGCTTCGTCGAAAAGAGAGGAGTAACACATCCATGTTCGGCAAATTGACATGGGCGGACGTGCCGCTGCACGAGCCCATCATCGCGGTCACCCTGGCGGGCATCGTGCTCGGGGGCGTGGCGGTCCTGGGCGCGATCACCTACTTCAGAAAATGGACGGTGCTCTGGAACGACTGGATCACCTCGGTCGACCACAAGCGCATTGGCATCATGTACATCTTTGTGGCGATCGTGATGCTGATCCGCGGCTTCGCCGACGCCATCATGATGCGAACGCAGCTTGCGCTCGCCGGTCCCGGGCACCTGGGCTACCTGCCGCCGCATCACTATGACCAGATCTTCACGGCGCACGGCGTGATCATGATCTTCTTCGCGGCGACGCCGTTCGTCGTGGGCCTGATGAACATCGTCGTGCCGCTTCAGATCGGGGCTCGCGACATGGCGTACCCATACCTGAACGCCTTCAGCTTCTGGCTGTTCGTCGTGGGTGTCGTGCTCGTCATGCTGTCGCTCGGCGTCGGCGAATTCGCGCAGACAGGCTGGGTCGCCTATCCACCATTGTCGGACATAAAGTTCAGTCCCGGAGTGGGGGTGGACTACTACATATGGTCGCTGCAGGCATCGGGTCTCGGAACGCTGTTGACGGGCGTTAACCTCTTCGTGACCATTCTCCGGATGCGCGCGCCGGGTATGACGCTGATGAAGATGCCGATCTTCACGTGGACGGTGTTCGTCACGAGCGTAATCATCATTGCCGCCTTCCCGATCCTGACCGTTGCGCTGGCTGCGCTGGCGCTTGATCGCTATCTGGGCTTCCATTTTTATACGAACGAGTTCGGCGGTAATCCGACGATGTACGTGAACCTCGTATGGGCGTGGGGGCACCCAGAGGTTTACATACTCGTTCTCCCGTCATTCGGAATATTTTCCGAGGTTACCTCGACGTTCGCCCGCAAAAAGCTGTTCGGCTACAAGTCGATGGTGGGCGCGACGCTGGCAATCGGTATCCTGTCGTTCCTCGTCTGGCTGCACCACTTCTTCACGATGGGTTCGGGTGCAGACGTGAACAGCTTCTTCGGCATTATGACGATGATCATCGCGGTTCCGACTGGCGTGAAGATCTTCACGTGGTTGTTCACGATATACCGCGGGCGCGTCGAGTTCACGACGCCTATGCTCTGGACGCTGGCGTTCCTCGTAACGTTCACGATCGGCGGCATGACCGGCGTTTTGCTCGCGATTCCGGGGGCCGACTTCCTGCTTCACAACAGCCTGTTTCTCGTCGCCCACTTCCACAATACGGTCATCGCAGGCGGGTTGTTCGGCTATTTCGCCGGCTTGAACTACTGGTTCCCAAAGGTCTTCGGCTTCAGGCTTAACGAGCGTCTCGGCAAATATTCGTTCTGGTGCTGGGTCATTGGCTTTTATCTCGCGTTCATGCCGCTTTACATGCTCGGCTTCATGGGCATGACGCGGCGCCTGAATCACTACGACAACCCGGCCTGGACGCCGTATCTCCAGGTCGCGTGGGTGGGCGCGGTCTTCATCCTTGCGGGGATTGGACTGCTCATCGCGCAGATTCTCGTCAGTATCCGCGAGCGCAAGCAGAATCTCGACGTCACAGGCGATCCGTGGAATGCGCGCACGCTGGAGTGGTCGACGTCGTCGCCGCCGCCGTTCTACAACTTCGCCGTGGTTCCGCGCGTGGATGCCGTCGACGCATTCTACGCGGCGAAGAAACGCGGACTTCCGCCGCGCCCGAAGAGGTACGAGCCGATTCATATGCCGCGCAGCACCGGCGTGCCGTTCATCCTCGGTGTATTCATCCTGCTGCTGTGCTTCGCGCTGATCTGGCACATCTGGTGGCTGGTGGGGGCCAGCTTCGTTGCCACAATCGCGACGGTGATCGTCCGCTCTTATAACGACGATATCGACTATTACGTTCCGGCCGACGAAATCGCACGGATCGAAAAAGCACCCGCTACTCTCATGAAACGAGATCTGAACCATGTCTACGCAAACACTGATTGAAACAATCGGGACTGAGGACGAGTACGCGCAAGACGGCCACGACACGGGCTCGCGCAAGGTGCTGGGCATGTGGATCTACCTGATGTCCGACTGCATCCTGTTCGGTTCGCTGTTCGCGTCGTACGCCGTATTGAGCGGCGCGTTTGCAGGTGGCCCCGGCCCGAAGGACATCTTCGAGCTACCGTACGTGCTGGCCGAGACGTTCGTGTTGCTGCTTTCAAGCATCACCTGCGGCTACGCGATGCTTGCCGTGCACCGCCGCGATCAGGACACCGTGCTCCGATGGCTGACCCTGACCTTCATTTTGGGCGCCGTCTTCATCGGCATGGAAATGCACGAGTTCCATCACCTCGTTTCGCGAGGCTTCGGACCGCAGCGCAGCGGGTTTCTGTCTGGCTTCTTCACGCTGGTCGGCACGCATGGACTGCACGTCGCGTCCGGCCTGCTCTGGATGGCGGTGATCCTGCATCAGGTGGCGATCAAAGGACTGACACCCACGAATGTGACACGCCTCTCATGCCTGAGCCTTTTCTGGCACTTTCTGGATTTGGTCTGGATCTGCGTGTTCACGATTGTCTATCTCATCGGAGCATTCTGACCATGGCAAGCGATGCGACTACCCGCGCCGGCCAAGCCCACGGCAGCGCGAATTCCTACAATACGGGCTTTATTCTCTCGATCGTCCTGACGGCGATCCCGTTCGCGCTGGTCATGCATCCGATGCTGCCGCGTGCGACGACGCTTCTCGTGGCGGTGATATTCGCGGTTTTGCAACTGGTGGCGCACCTCGTGTACTTTCTGCACATGAGCCGTTCCTCGGAGGGCGGCTGGAACCTGATCAGCTTCGTGTTCACGCTGGTGATCCTGTTCATTGTCGTGGCGCTCTCGGTCTGGATCACCTGGAGCATGCACTTCAACATGATGATCCACTGATCTACCGCGCACATCCGACGAAGAACGCCCCGGACTATGTATCCACCTTACCTGCAACTGACGAAGCCCGGCATCGTGATCGGCAATCTTATCGCCGTCACGGGCGGTTTTCTGCTGGGTTCGCACGACAGCGTCGACTGGCTCCGGGGCGCTCTGGTGGCCGTCGGCGTCATGCTGGTCGTCGCGTCCGGGTGTGTGGTCAACAACGTGATCGACCGGGATATAGATGGCCTGATGGCCCGGACACGCAATCGCCCAATGGTGACCGGCAGCGTATCAGTGCCGTTTGCCTTGCTGTATGGCGCCGTGCTCGTCCTCGCGGGCATGAACGTGCTCTACGCGGGCACGCGGTGCGTCCTGCCCCTCGCGCTGATGCTCGTCGGCTACGCCGTGTATGTTGGGCTATATAGCCTGTACATGAAGCGCAATTCGATTTACGGGACGCTGGTCGGCAGCATTGCCGGTGCGATGCCACCAGTGGCCGGATACTGTGCGGCGAGCACCAGGTTCGACGCCGCCGCCGTCACATTGCTAGTCATGTTCAGTCTCTGGCAGATGCCGCATTCGTATGCGATCGCCATCTTCCGGGCCCAGGATTATCGCGCGGCTTCGATTCCCGTTTTTCCGGTTGTCCGGGGCTTTGCGGCCGCGAAGCGCCACATGTTGGCCTACATCGTCGCCTTTACGGCGGCCACCCTGACACTCGGCTTCCTTGGCTATGCCGGCAAGATCTATATGCTCGCCGCGCTAGTGGCGGGGTTGTACTGGTTCGGGCTGTGCGTTGCGGGATGTACCGCGTCAAACGAGGGCAGATGGGCACGCAAGATCTTCTTTGCGTCGATCATCATCGTGAGCGTATTGAGCGCTGCGATGTCGGTGGACAGTTCCCGGCCCCAACTGCCGACCAATCTCGCGCTGCTTGCTAGGAATTAAAGCAGAAGTTTCAGGTCTTTCGCGGTGTCCTCGGCACTTTCCTCATACTGCAGCGCGAAGCGCACCACGCCCTTGGTGTCGATTATGTAATCAAGTGCCGAGTGTTCCATCGTATATGAGTTGCCGGATGAGACTCTGCGGTAATACGCTCCAAAGGATCGGGTGGCCTCAGCTGTTTGCTGAGCGTCTCCGTATAGTCCGATGAACGTCGGGTCGAACGCAGCAGTGTAGGCCTCCAGAATCGCCGGCGTGTCCCGCTCCGGATCGACCGTGATAAAGATCACCTTCAGCCTGTTACCCTGATCTCCAAGCAGACGCTTGGTCTGTGCCGCACGAGCCAGAGTCGCCGGACACACGTCTGGACACCGTGTGTATCCGAAGACAAGCAAGACCACCTTGCCCCGGAAGTCCTCCAGCGTTCGCGGATTGCCGTCGGTATCGCGCAGATGGAACGTCCCGGGTAGCTTCATCGAGGACAGGTCGACACCGTGTAGCTTCGATGAGATTCTTTTGCCGCACGCCGCCAAGGCGAGCAGGAGCGCAGCACCGAGCAGACGGCGGCGACGTGGTGACGGCGCACTTTGGGACGGGCGGCGCTTCATGGTCTCGGACATGCTGAAACTCCATGAGAAGGAGGCAGGGGCGAAGCTGGTCGCTTGCGGAGCACAGCGTGTCGTTAGCGCGACCAACGATACCCCTCTATGCGTGCTGGCCGCGGCCGATATTCCACGGGCAATAGCAGCCGACGGCGACCATTGGAGCAGGTTCGACATGTGCCCCCGCGACCAGCTTGTCGAGAATCGGCTCCACGAAACTGTTGTTCGAACTACAGACAAGACCCGCGCTGTAGGGTCCCGCGTAGGCGAGCTTGCCATCCGCAGCCCAAATGGCGATAGCGGGACTGGCCGGTATGCGCTCCATTCCTTCGATTCCCGGTAAAGGCTTGAGCTTGCCTCGCAGGAAGGCCGGTAGTTGTCCGTCGGTACCGGGCTTGCGCACGCTGTAGAAGTCGATATCCGCGCCTCTGAACATCGTGATCAGATAGTTCAAGTGGGCGTCGGTGTTCTCGTTACAGCTTGCGCAGTCGGGGTCCCAGAAATGCACGACACGAATGCGTCCGGTATTGCCTGCCAGGTCCGGCGGCAGACGCAGGTCGGAGTCTAGGAAGAGAACAGCCTGATTCGAGTAGCTGGTTACTCCACCGACGCCGAAGTATCGCCACAGTGCAACGCCGGTCCCGACCAGAATGCATACAGCTGCACAGAGAAACAGCATGACTGGGCGGCGACGCAGCAGGGGAACGGTTGATTGAGGGGGTTCCCCGGTATTGGCTGGAAACATGTGCGGCAGGCGAGATATCGGGGCTTGTGATCAGCGGCTGGACCGAGCATAGACGGTGTGGTCGACGAGTCGACTACCGCTCGCAAAGCGCCACAGGCTAGTGCGGCTGGTCGAACAAATGTTTCCTAGAGGTCACGATCCCGAGGCTTGCGAACGAGGTCGATAGCCTCCCTCAAAGTCATGGCGGTTACACCATTCTTCTGCGTCTTGATGCGGGGCAGTGTTATGTAGGTGCGGCATATTTCACGGTAAAACTCGTCATGGGCCTGCTCACTTAACCAGTTGAGTCGTTCGCTGTCCGCATTGCTGGTATGGGCCTCGATCAAGTGCTTGCGAAGTAGCTCGATCTCGTTGGCGACTTGTCGAAGGGTATCGGCCACCTCACCCGTCATCAAGTCCGCCTGTTTTCTGATCTGTTCAAGATCAATGCGCATGATCAGGTATTTTAAGTATCGCAACAATGTCGCCGGACAACGTCCTCTTCTCACGCGGACTGAGAAGACCAATCTGGTCTACTCACCCAGATCGCGGCTCGGCATGGCAGCCACAATCAACGGTGCACCGATGACCACGCCCTCGAACCCAACAAACATGTTCTGAAGGGGAAGAGACTCCGAGCCGGCTGCTTTGATGAAGTCCACAACAAGGCTTCCGTCTACGAATGAATTTAAAGTAAGCCCCGGGCGGTCGCAATTGCACTTTGGGTTACGTATGAGATGCCGCTTCGTGCCACCGGTACGAAGGTTTAGCTAAACCATTGTGCAATGGACTGGTGCACCTCTTGCAACGTAGAGTTTCCGCCATGTCACGCTGTCCACTGACGGCAGCGGATGTGTGACTTTCGCGTTCATGCTGGTCCGGATTGGCCTCTTGCTCCCGGCGATGGCCGGCTACGCTCTGTACCACCCCGCGATTTCCGTGGCGAGGTGAACGGCAGGACCCACGCTTGAGGGTACGCGAATCAGTTAAACGGCTTGATTCCAGGAGCAGCCAATGAGGACAAGAGAGTACCCCGCGTGGTGACGGCGACCGGCAAACACATTCGCCTTCTCCGTAGTGGTGAAACCAAACCTAGTCGCGTAGGCCGCCATCGATAGCGAACAGGCAGCAAGCGACTAGCACATGAGTGGGTTGGACAGCACGATATCGGCATTGCTCGGCAGACCTCCCGGAAAGCGACGAGATCAGTTTGTCGGCGAGCTCACATGCATGTGCACGGCCGCGGGGTCGAGATTGCCTGGGTCGCTCGCGAGATGAAAATACAGCAACGCAGTAAGGATCGCGATGCACATTGCGATTCCCGGGTATTTCGCATCGACGCTGTCGATAGCGCGAATCAGAACACCCCGCCGGCGCGCGGTCGTGTGAAGACCCGGAGTCATGCTCCCTGGAATCCGATTCTTGCCGGCGGGCACGCGCGCAGTAACGCGCTGCCGCGCCAAAGCGGCCTTTGCCGCCTTCGGCCGCCCCACCGTGCACACGCCACGCACCCCATAAGTGCGCCGCTCTGCGCAAGATCGCGTTACATAGCGCATCCCCACCTCCCTGGTTCACGTAAGTCGGTGCAACAGAACGCGCGGCTATTTCGCCATGCACTGGCGGATCAAATAGGGGCGCTTACCTTGGCGCATGCCGAAGCGCCGCTCAGATCATTGAGTTGACGAATTTTGCGCGCGACTGCTGCGTCATGAACAGCATGATGATGTTCTTCGGCGGCGCACCGAACTGTGGCAACCCGGCATGGCTGCCACAGACTGGACAAGATGCTCGAGGTAGATATCTACTCGACGAGGCCGAGCGCTTGTGCAATCCCGAGTCCATATGCAGGATCAAAGTGCGTGTCCTAAAGTAATTCAATACCGTCGTAGTGGACCTCTTCGCAGAACGGACAATCAGCTAAACTTGATGTTGCTGAGGTTAATTGACACAAGCAGGGGTTCCATTTGCGGCTTTCCATCTTCCCCGCGAATATGGATTCGCCGCTTGGTCGGAACGATGATGCCGTTGAACGGCTTATGGTCGTAGACATAGTGAGCCGCCCCTGATCCGGCGGATATGTCCACATCGTAGTCGTGCCGTCTCAAGAGACCCTCATCGTCAAAATAGAAGATCTGCTCAGTAGAATGAGTGGTAATCGATTTCGGGACACGGACCCGAAGAACTCGCCATGTTTCGTCATTTTCTTGCCACGGCTCTACTTCTGCTGACTCGGAGCCATCTGTGACCAAAGAGAAAGGTGATGTGAGGTATGTCCACATAGCATATCCGGCAAAGTAGGCAAGCTGAATACGATCCCACGGCGTCGCAAGCGTATGACCGGCAAAGGACGCCCGTGTGTTTTCTCGAGCCTCAACAACATGGCCATCCAGCGTCTCGATAGCAACGCGCTCGCCTTTGAAGGAGCTTCGGTGCGCAGGTTCCAGGAACGGGGAATGTGACGCCCACTGGTGATGTAAGGATGCAGTGACGTGCGAGGTTCCGACGAATCCTTGCTGCCCTTTCAGTCCCCAAAGTGCTCCGCCAACATTCAAGTCCGCGGATACTTCGGAGAACTCTTTCCACCGTTTTAGGCCGCCATGGGCCTCAATAGCAAACGTCAGCAGGTCCTTCATAAATTTACACTCCGAAGAAAAGATGCTCTGGCCAGTCGAATCCTGGCTTTCGGCAATAACAACCAAATTTGTAGATGGGACGAACACTATTCGAGCGCTCAATCTCCTGCGGTCAGCTCATCGTCAACACGATGCGAAACCGTGCTTTTCCAGTCTTCATTCTTTCGTACGCTTTCGCCGCTTCCTCCAGCGGGACCTTCTCGATCATCGCGGAGACGCCGGCGAGCGCGCTGAACCGCAGTGTTGCGTCGCCAGTAGCGGGGTCGCCCGTCAGCGCGCCTGCGAGTGTCCGGCTCCCGAAGATAAGATCCGTATCCGACACGTCGATCGGCTCGGAACCGACTCCGAGTACGATCGAGACACCACCGGGGCGCAGGCCCTTAAAGGTCGCCGCGGTGGTCTTACCCGCGGCAGCCGTGACCAGAATGAGCTTGGCACCGCCGAGCGCCTGCAATGCCTGCGCGGGGTCACTCGCAGCACTGTCGATGTAGTGGTGGGCACCAAGCTTCGTTGCCAGGTCAGTCTTGTGGCGGCCGCGCGCAATTGCCGCCACCTCGAAGCCCATATGCCGGGCATATTGAACAGCCAGATGAGCCAGGCCGCCGATACCGAGCACGGCGACGAGATCACCGGCCTTCGCTGGCGCGTTTCGCAGCGCGCTGAACGTCGTCAGTCCTGCGCATAGCAGCGGTGCAGCGTCGACCGAGGACAGATCGTCAGGGACGGATACGAGTCCGCTCGCCTTTGCGATCATCACTTCAGCGTACCCGCCGTCTTGATGAATGCCGGTATATTCCTGATTCCGGCAGTTCACAAGGTCACCACAGCGGCAAAATGCGCAGTAGCCGCAAGCGCCGCCAAGAAATCCAACACCTACCCGTTGACCGATGGCCCAGCCCTGGACGCCGGAACCCAGCTCGTCGATTCGCCCAATGACCTCATGGCCGGGGACGCGCGGCCAATCAATCGGAAACAGGCCTTCCACGGTGCCGGCATCCGAGTGGCAAACTCCGCATGCCTCGATGCGGATGCGTACCTTGCCGGGACCCGGTGCTCGCAGTGGCTTCTGCGTCAGCTCCAGGCGGCCTGGGCTGACCGCCTGGACTGCGCGGTAGGTTGATATGAGTTCCACGGGTTTGCCTCCAAAGCAGCTTGATTGCGAGTCATTTACCAACACATCGATGGCCCGGGTGGGAATCACGCGTGCGATGGCATGGATGCGGGATCGCACGCAATGTCTTATTGGGACGGTGATATCGAGGTGTGTGGCCTCGGCATGACCTCAGTAGTTGAACCACTGGGAAAGGGCCTGGTTCTTTTCTTCCGAATAGGGAGGGAAAAGATGGTCGATCGCGACATTCGCCGGTGAAATCAACATGGATTTTGCGTGTGTCAACATGTCAAAGCCATACTTGCCGTAATAGTGTCCAATCCCTGCCGGACCAACTCCGCCAAACGGCATGGTTGCGATGAAGAGGTGGATATTGACTTGATTGACCGCCCCTCCGCCAAATGACAGTTCGCTGCTAAAGCGATCGATGGTCGCTTGATCCTGACTGAAAATGTAGGCGGCTAGTGGATGCGGGTTGGCGGAAATTTTTGAAAGCGCCTCGTCCAACGTCTTGTAAGTCAGGATCGGCAGGATCGGTCCAAAAATCTCGTCCTCCATGATTTCGTCATCCCACGAAACGGGATAGAGAATGGTCGGATCAAGATGGCGAGCCTCTGGATCGGACGAGCCGCCGTAGACAACTTTGGCAGGATCAATAAGCGCAGCAAGTCGAGATACCTCCTTCGAGCTGATTATGCGAGAGTAATCCGGGTTACTCTTGGGATCCTGCCCATAAAGCTCGACGACGCTCTTTTGGGCTTCCGCAACAAAGGCTTCTGCAACCGACTCGTGCACGTAAGCATAGCCAGGCGAGGTGCACCATTGGCCTCCCCATGCCGTTGCTCCCCATACTATTTTCTTGGCGGCATCCGGAATATTCGCCGTCTGATCGACGATGGCAGGGTTCTGCCCACCAAGTTCGAGGAGAACAGGCGTCAGGTTCTCGGCCGCCGCGTGCGCAACGATTTTGCCCACCTTCGTGCTGCCCGTGAAGAAGATGAAATCGAAGGGCAATTTCAAAAGCTCGCCAATTTCCTCGCGATTGCCGCGAACAGCGACGACTGCCCGGGAATTGAAATATTTTTTGACGAGATCCTGGAGCAAGCCAGAGGTTGCTGGTAATGCCTCGCTGAGTTTGAGGACACAGGTGTTACCGGCAGCTAGCGCCGCAATCGCCGGTCGGAGCAGCAGCAGGAGAGGACCGTTATATGGACCGATGACGAGCGCGACGCCATAGGGGTCGCGATAGACGACGCCCTTATGACCGGACTTGGAGAGTGCCTTGGGAATGGGCATCTCAGCCGGCGTCATCCAGTCCTTCAGCTGGCTTTTCTGGTATTCGGTTTCAACGATGGAGGCAGCTGTTTCAAAAATATACTCCTGGCTTGCAGTCTTGAAGTCATGGGCAACTGCCTTTTGCAATGCATCTTCGTTTTCCGAGATCATCCGGCCCATGCGTTCGAGTTGCTCGACTCTCCATCCATAGGAACGAGTGATATTGCTGGCAAAATGCGATTTTTGTGCGTCGAAAACACTCTGGAATCTGTTCATGCTTAGGTCCTTGAAAATTGTTTGCGCGTTCACCCCTGTCGCTGCTGTGTGCCGGGTCCCTCCGACGGGGACTATCCCCCGCGGCGAAGAGTTTTCGGGGCGACAGGGTGTTTTCCGGGGGAATAAGGTGGAAGTTTGTTTTCCGGGACTTACAGTGCGGTTGCATACCGCGGTGCAGGGACATCGTTCGACAGATGCCGCGACATCGTGCGGCGAGCGGCTTCATAAGCCTCCCATTTTTCGCCGGCATGCAATGACGGGATGGTGACGAGTTCGCAGCGGTCGAAGCCCGTCAAAGCCGCGTCCACCATGTCAGAGGCAGACATGACGATTCCTTCTGGCAAGTGCTCGATCGGGAGCCCGCCGGTCTGCCAGAAGTCGGTGGCCGTCGCGCCGGGCAGCACGGCTTGCACCTGTACACCCTTGTCAGCGAGTTCGTGGTGCAACGACTGGCTGAAGGCGAGAACAAAGGCCTTGCTGCCGCCGTAGACGCCGTTGAGTGTCTCCGGCGAGAGCGCGACGATCGACGAGATGTTGATCACGGCGCCCGTGCCACGCGCAATGAAGCCCGGGACAGCCGCGTACGTGAGGCGGGTGAGGGCGGTGACGTTCAGATCGATCATCCGGGTCATCGCGTCGATATCGCTTTCCAGCAGCGGCGTATGCGTGCCTACACCCGCGTTGTTGACCAGCAGCGTGACGCTTGCGTCCTGTTTCAGTTTCGCTTCAACGCCGGCAAGCGCTGTGCGGTCGTTGAGGTCGGTGTCGACGATTTCGACGCTTTGGTGCGTGTCGTTCGTGATGCGATCGGCGAGGGCGATCAGCCGGTCGCGGTTTCGGGCGACCAGAATCAGGTCGTAGCCACGGCGTGCCAGCCGATCGGCGTAGACTGCACCGAGACCCGACGAAGCCCCGGTAATGAGGGCTGTACCTTGGTGTACCTGAGCCATGATTTCACTCCGTTTCGAAGGTGATTGATGAACGCGTGATTGAATTCTGGCTTTGTTTCGTCGGGACAGAAATGACGGAATTCGGGTGGGTTTAGGACATCGTCCGCTGGAAAACGAACACGCACCGATAGGGCTCGCGTCACTTCAAGTTACTTTGCGAGTTAGCTTGCTGATCGCGTGACCGAAGGCGCTTTTTTCCTGCTCAAAGCCCGGGCGGTTGTCAGTGCGCGCCCGCCGCGGCGTCGCTCGAACTGTTGGCCTTGCCCGGCTTGGTGATCCAGATGAGCGGGATAATGACGATCATGATGACCGCTGCGGCATAAAACACGTCGTTCAGCCCTAACATCGCCGCCTGTGTCTGCACCGTATGATCGAACAAGGCATACGATGCGCCTTTTCCCAGACCAAGCAACGAGTGGTAGGCATCGATTTGCGCGTTGAACACCGGGTTGGTCGGACTTGACTGCTGCGTCAGGATTTCATGGTGCATGATCGTCCGGTTGTTCCACACCACACCCGCGATAGATGTGCCGACGCCACCGAAAAACATGCGCGCAAAGGTGGATAGGCCGGCGGCGGCGGGCACTCTTTCAGGTGGTTGCCCCGACAGGATGATCGTGGTCAGCGGGGCGAAGAACAGCGCCATCGGGATGCCTTGCAGCAGGGTCGGCAGGACGATGTAGCCTTCGCTGATATCCGTGTAAAAAAACGAACGCATGTAATAGACGATCGCGAAGCTGACGAACGCGCACGTGCCGATGATGCGTGCATCGGAACGCGGCAGTATTTTGCCCATGATCGGTGCGCCGATCACCGCGAAAATGCCCAGTGGCGCCGTCGCGAGCCCCGCATCCAATGACCGGTAGCCCAGATACTCCTGCATCCACTGCGGAAGCAACACCAGCGTTCCGAAGAAGATGGCATATGCGATAGCAATCGAAACCGTGCCGCCGAGGAAATTACGCTGCTTGAAGAGCGTCAGGTCGACAATCGGGTTCTTGTCCGTCAGCTCCCAGACAATGAAAAACGCCAGCCCCACTACGGCAACGATAGTCAGGACAATGATCGTGTTCGAAGAGAACCAGTCCAGATCCTTACCCTTGTCCAGCATTACTTGGAGCGACGCCACCCAGACGATCAGCAGCAGCAGTCCGACGACATCCACGGGAAGCTTTCGGGTCGGCGTGTCGCGATGGCGATACAGCGTCCACACCATTGCGGCAGCAAATAGCCCGACCGGGATATTCACATAGAAGATCCATGACCAGCTATAGCTGTCCGTCATCCAACCACCGAGTGTCGGCCCCACGATCGGCCCGGCTACCATGATCATCGAGAACAGCGAGAGTGCCAGTGAGGATTTCGCCCTGGGCCAGGAACTGAGCAGCAGCGCCTGGGACATCGGAATCAGCGGTCCGGCCACGGCGCCCTGCAGCACGCGCGCAAAAAGCAGCATCGGCAGTGACGGCGCAACTCCGCATAGCCACGACGCCATGACGAACAATAGAATCGAACCGACGAACAGGCGAACCTGGCCCAGCCGCTGGGTCAACCAGCCGGTCAAGGGTATCGATACGGAGTTCGCGGCGGCAAATACGGTGATGACCCACGTGCCTTCGTCGACCGATACGCCCAGGTTTCCGGAGATGGTCGGAATGGCGACGTTGGCGATCGATGAGTCAAGCACGGTCATGAAGCCCGCAAGGCCCACGCTTAGCGAGCCCAAAGCAAGCGTCGCCCCTGTAAGCGGGGGGGGATTCTGATGGTCGGTGGTCATGGTGATAGTCCCGCTGTTGCATGTCTGAAGGGAAAGGCACGAAGTCGTTCACGTGCTCCCTGCTCCATGAGCGAAGCTCATTCGTTTTTAGCGATGATGCGTGCGATCGCCGAGTCCGCTTCGTTGCCGTACTTTGCGAATACGTCGGTCTTGTAGGTCGACGGAGGATCGGTGTCGAGCTGCGGACCGGCAGAGTCCTTGACGTCGACATCCACGTTCATCGACAGCCCCACCCGCAGCGGATGCTTTTCCAGCTCCTCAGGCGGAATCTCGATCCGCACGGGCAGCCGTTGCACCACCTTGATCCAGTTACCCGTGGCGTTCTGCGCCGGCAACAGCGCCAGGGCCGACCCGGTGCCCGGCGTAAAGCCCACCACCTTGCCGTGATAGACGACAGAGGTGCCGTAGACATCGGCGGTGAGCTCGACAGGTTGTCCGACCCTGATATGACGAAGCTGCCACTCCTTGAAGTTGGCATCGATCCAAACCTGCTCGAGCGGGACCACGGACATCAGTGCCGCGCCAGGGGAAACGCGCTGGCCCACCTGAACTGTTCGTTGTGCGACATATCCTGTGACGGGTGCAGGCAACGTGGTGCGGGCATAAGCCAGGTAGGCGTCGCGAACTCGTGCGGCGCTCGCCAGTACGTCTGGATGGTTTGCGACTGACGTATTGGCCGTCAATGCGCGATTGGCACCGAGCTGTTGCCGGGCAGCGTCTAGCGCCGCCTGTGCCGACCTGACGGCATCGCGGGCGTGCGAGATCTCCTCGTCGGATACGGCCCCCGTCATGCCCGTGGAAAGTCGGCGCTTCAAGTCGTCCTGTGCCTTCGAAAGATCCGTCTGGCGTTCGGCGATATCTGCACGAAATTTGTCATCGTCGACATACAGGCCGTGGACTCTGCGAACGGTTTGGCCCAGATTGGCCTCGGCCTGTTGCAGGGCGATCCTGGCATCAGCGGGGTCAATCTGGACGATCGGCGCGCCCTTCTTGACGATTTGCGTATTGTCCGCATTGACCCCGATCACAGTGCCCGTGATCTGGGGTGTGATTTGCACGACGTTACCGTTCACGTAGGCGTCGTCGGTGTCTACGTGATAGCGCGCGTCAAGGAAATAATAGGCGCCATACGCAGCCCCCGCGATCGCCAGGGAAGCGACAAGCAGTACGAGCAGGAATTTGCGCTTACCGGCTTTTTTTGCCGGCTCGTTGGCCGACGGTGGCTGAGGGGTGTTCATCGATAGCTCCAGCAAAGTTGAACGTAGGCCGTCCGGCACCACGCCCGACGGCCAGTCGGTCGATTCAGTGAGTAGCGGCGTCAACGGATGGCGCGGGAATTGGTGTTTCGGTGTTTGCCGCGAGGCCCTCGCGCGCCGCATTGAAGCCCCCTCCGAGCGCCTTGATCAGACCTATTTGCTCGTCGCGGCGGCCCATCTCGAGGTTGACGACTGCCGTTTCGGCAGCGAGGCGGTTGTCGTCCGCATTAAGCACCTGCAACTGCTGATTCAACCCCGCCTTGTAACGAACCAATGCCAACTGATACGCCTTGGTCTGCGCGTCGAGCGCCTGCCGCGCGTCCACCAGCTGACGGTCGTCCGAACGGATCTGCGTGACCTGCGTGGCCACAGCGGACAGAGCGTTGATCAGAGTCTGGTTGTAGGTCGCGACGTCGTAATCGAAATCTGCGTAGCGGCCCTTCAGTTGGGCGCGCAAGGCACCGGCATCGAAGATGGGCAGATGAATCGCGGGTCCCGCCTGAATCTGACGACTACCAGCCGTCAGGAACCGACCCCAGCCGAACGCGACGAGTCCCACAGCTGCGGAAAGATTGACGTCCGGATAGAACTCGGCCTTCGCTTCCTTCACATCGTGCACGGCTGCATCCACCTGCCAGTAGGCCGCCACGATGTCCGGCCGGCGTGAAATGAGGTCGGCCGGAAGATTGTCCGGCAAGGCGAAGTCGGCAACGTCTGCTGGCGATGGCTGCGCGATCGTCAAACCACGGTCCGGCCCCTTGCCAAGCAACGCACCTAGTTGGTAGCGCACCGTCGTGATTTGCCCGTCGAGATCGCTGACGCTCGAACGGCTCGTTGCGGTTTCGCCGTTTGCGGTCTGCTGTTCGACGTTGGTGTCGAGTCCCGCACCTACGCGTCCATGGGTGATTTGCACGATGCCCTCGCGATTTTTCACTTCCCGGACCTGGATATCGCGCAGCGCATAGAGCTGCGCAAGATGGTTGTAGGTGCTTGCCACCGACGCCGCGAGCGAAATGCGCACCTCCTCGGCTTCGGCGTTGGCGACCTTCTCCTGCGAGATGGCCTGACGAAGCCGCTCCCGATTCTTTCCCCACAGATCGAGGTCCCACGACGCACTGGCGAGCACGTTGTTCTCGCTCTGCCAAGTGCCGCCGAACGGCGGTGGAACAATGCTGTTGGCGCTATAGCGCTCGCGCGTCCACGAATAGCTGCCGGTCACGTTCGGGTACAGTGCGGAATTGGCCGTGCCGACATAGGAATACGCTTTCTCGATGCGGGCACGTGCCTGATCGATCGTGGGATTGCCGGCCAGTGCCTCGTCGATCAACGTGGACAGTTGCGGGTCGCCGAATTGGCCGGCCCAGTCCATTGCCGGCCACTGTCCGCCCTCGGCGGGCAAACTCTCCTTCGTCTCGTAGTTCGAAGGTGGTGCAATCTGCTTGTCGCTTTTAATGCCGGCGTAGTTGACACATCCGGCCAGACCAAGCGCAGCCACCGCCGCCGCTATCGACGCGGCCCATGTGCTCGCTCGAAGCTGGAATTCGTAGTGATCCGTCATGGTTTCCATTTCCTTTCGCTCATCCGCATAACCTGGGTTCGCAAGGTTTATTGTGCATATGCACTTCTTAGCCATCGGTGGTTCGCCCATCAATGCTTCGCGATACAAAACGTTTGTTGCTTTTTTTTACTCCTCGGACACGTTGCCAGTCATGCGGAACAGTTCGGTTCGCAGATGAGCAGCCTGTTGCTTCCCAAAGCTTCGCTCGAAGCGGGCCTGTGCTGTGGCCCAGTGAACGACCGCTTCGTCAAGCTTCGTCAAACCTCTCCTTGTAAGTACGACCCGAAGTCGCCGATACCCTTGCCCTTCGCAGGAAGCCACCACAAGTCCACGTTGGAGCAAAGGTTTGAGTGCGCGCACGAGCGTCGTTCTATCCATCACCATCGCCTTGGCGAGCCTGACCATCGTCAAGCCCGGACAGCGGCCCAGCGTCCTGAGAATGCTGAACTGCGTGGGCGTGATGCCGGCCTCGGACAGGTAACGCTCGTAAAGCTTCGAGATGTGTCGAGAAGCCTGACGGAGGGCGAAGCAGTCGTCGTCCTGAAGATCATCTAACCGCATGGACCGTTGCCTCGCGCAATTTCGCCACATCTGACGAGCACGTTCGAAAATTTCGGCATCGGATAAGCAGCCGGTAGCCCGTTGATCACGAGTGCTTGCGCCCCGTTCAAGATGACATTGATCATCGACGTTGGGTTAGGCTCCAGCACGGCCGGCTTGCCCGCCAGTGGCGCGAGCAGCGGCGCAAACGCTCTGCCATTCGACCCGTGGCAATGCATGCAGTATGTGGCGTACAGTTTTGCACCCAAGTCGTTTGCCGAAGCGGCCAGCGAAGGCTCAACTCCGTTTGGATCATCGTGGTACTGTGGCATGCCGCTGCCACCGGCAGACGGGTGCGAACCAGCACGCGAGCGCATTTCGCCTTGCCCCATCTCTACCTTCGGCATCACCAGCGTCACCTGCCCGCTGCGGTCGATCTGCACGAATGCGTTCGGCGCGAACACGCCCGGACGCGGCTCGTCGCCCGCGTCGCCGCCGATTACCGAACGCCGCGCGTCGCCGCCGGCGGCCCTCACGCGGAAGCCGAGCAGCAGACCGCCGCCGGCCGCCGCGCCGAGTGTCATGCCGAACCTGAGGAACGTACGGCGCGAGACGGCCGCTCCGGCCTTGCCCGCTTCGATCAGCCCGCGCGACATATCCGCCTCCGCCGGGCCGCCTCAAGGACGCTGACCGCCCCCTCAGGGGACAGTGAACGAAGGGAACGTGAAGGCAGTTTCATTTCACGCCTCCTTCGCGGCCTGCTTGACCGCCGCGCGAATCCGGTTGTACGTGCCGCAGCGGCAGATATTGCCGGCCATCGCCGCGTCGATGTCGGCGTCGCTCGGGTACGGGTTCGACGCGATGAAGCACGCACGAACGCACCGCGACGCCGTCGAGGTGCACGGTGCATGCGCCGCATTGCACAATCCCGCAGCCGAACTTGGTGCCGGTCAATCCGACAATATCGCGAAGGACCCAGAGCAGCGGCATGTCATCAGTTGCGTTGACGGTATGAACTGTGTCGTTGATGTTCAGGCCAACCACAGAGCACTCCATGAAAGAAGCCGTTGAAATAGCGCTATCGCGTACGGCGAATTAGTCGCCGCGACCTTGTTAAAGGAAATTCAGAGCGCTTTTCGAAGGTGATTGATAAATGCGCAATTGCATTCTGACTTCGTTTCCGCGCGACAGAAATGACGGAATTCGGGATGGTTTAGGACATCGCGCGACGCAGACCGGACATTCACCGGCTCGGCTTTTCTGATTCGCCTCGACGCTGGCAATACCAGAGCGCTTGTTGATGTCGCGGTTCCGCGCAATCGTGATCAAGCTGTAGATTCGGCAATCCGCCCGTAGTAGTGGCCGTACCATGAAGTGTTTGCGCCAGGGTGTCACTTCGGAGGTGGTCGACGAATGACACCTTGGTATGTATACCTTGGTTATATATTCAGACGCCCGGCGCGGCGCTTATGATCATGACTTATGCGACGACGTGATGGAGAACGGACATGTGCCGAATAGGCTTTCTGATTTGCGACGGTTTCCTGTCCATGGATCTCGCGACGCAGTCGGTGTTCGAGTGCGCGAACGTCGTGGTCGGAGAGTCCTTCTACGCGCTCGAAACGTTTTCCGAGGACGGCGGGGAAATGCGCTCGTCACTAGGCCTGACAGTGAGCACACGATCATTGCACGGGCACGTTGACGTGGACACGTGGATTGTCGGCGGGGTCATTGATCCGCTCAGTTCGCCGCCTCCTGACACTATAGTTGCGTTCCTGCGCAAAGCGAGTATCAGCGCGAGGCGCATAGGCGCGATCTGCACCGGCGGATTCGTGCTCGCGGAAGCAGGCTTGCTGGCGCAGCGGCGCGCCACGACGCATTGGGCGTACGGGCGCGCAATGCAGGAACGTTTTCCGGATATTCACGTCGAGGAAGACCAGATCTACATTGTCGATGGTCCGATCTGGACGTCCGCGGGCATGACGGCTGGCCTTGACCTGGCACTCGCGATGGTGGAAAAGGATCTGGGTGTGGAAACGGCCCGTGCAGTGGCGCACAGGCTTGTCATGCCTCAGCGGCGGGCGGGCGGCCAGTCGCAGCATTCAGAAATGCTGAACCTCGCACCGAAATCCGATCGGATCCAGAATGCCCTGAACTATGCGCGCCAGAATCTGAGGCGTTCGCTGACGGTAGATGAGTTGGCCGAAATCGCTCACCTGAGTCCGCGCCAGTTCAGCCGTGTGTTTACGCTCGAAACGGGAGCGTCTCCGGCCAAGGCTATTGAAAGACTTCGACTGGAGGTAGCGCGGCTGATGATCGAACAGAGCCGGCATCCGCTTGATGTTATCGCCAGAGAGGCCGGGTTTCGCGACTGCGAGCATATGCGCGACGCTTTCATGCGCGAGGTTGGCCGTCCGCCCCAGGCAGTCCGGCGCCACAAGCGCATGGGTGTCCGAGGGATTCTGCGGACTGACCCGGTCGATGCAACACCATAGAAGCTGGCGTGCGCAGCGTTTGCGGCTGACGGTCGGCTACAGGTAGAAAAATTCGCCAATAACAATTTCTTTTCAGCCATCAGCCCTCACGGTTGCCCGAAGGCTTCCGCAAATTCATCCGAATAATTCTCCGCGAGCGCAACGCGCAGCGCTGCCGCTCGTTCCTCGCCATATACCTCCTCAAAACGACGCTGAGCTTTCCGCCAAAGGCGATTGGCTTCAGTAAGCTTGGCGCGCCCGGCCGCTGTCAAATCGACGCGCCGGCTTCTGCCATCGTCCTCGTCGGGCCGCAGCGCGAGATATCCATCGCGTTCGAGCGGCTTGACGTTCCGTGCAAGCGCCGATCGGTCAAGCACCATCGCGTAGGCGAGTTCGGTCATGGTTGGGCTGTCTGCACGTTCGACTTGAAGCCATTGCTTGCGCGCATGGGCTGGTCGAACATGCTGATGATGCTCGCTCAGGCATCGACTGGGCTCGTCGAAACATGGTTTCTTGCAAAACTCGGCACGTCGATACTCGCGGGTGTTGCGGTGGTCATGCCTGTATTGATGCTGATGCAGAACATGTCGCAGGGCGCGATGAGCGGCGGCATCTCGTCGGCGGTTGCGCGCACGCTGGGTTCCGGCGACGCGGAACTGATCGCTCAGCTCGCACGCCATGCGCTCGCTCTGAACGTGTTGATCGGTATGGCGTTCTCAGTGGTCTTGCTGGCAATCGCGAAGCCTCTGTTCCAGATGCTCGGCGCGCACGGCGCCGCACTTGATGCAGCCAGCACTTACGGCCATGTGCTGTTTTTTGGTCTGCCGCTCCTGTGGGCAATGAATGCACTTGCGAGCGTGATTCGCGGTACCGGCAACATGATCGTGCCCGGTGCGGTGATCTGCGGCGGTGCGGCGCTCTTGATCCCACTGTCGCCGTGCCTGATCTTCGGCTTCGGGCCAGTGCCACGATTTGGTGCCGCAGGTGGTGCGTGGGCGCTTATTGCGTACTACGCGGCAGGTACGATGATTCTCGGCTGGTATTGCGTAAGCGGGCGTAATCCGGCTCGTTTGGTACGTGGCCCTCTACGTTGGGCGACGATGCGGGGGATACTCGTTGTCGGCGGGCTCGCCTGCCTGAATCCGATACTGACGAACGCCCTGATGGCGTTGACTGGCGCGGCGGTCGGCGCGCATGCCGGCACGGCCGCGCTCGCGGGTTACGCCACAGCCGCGCGGCTCGAATACCTGATCATGCCGATTGCTTTCGGTCTGGGTGCGCCAATGGTCGCGCTCGTGGGAGCCAATATCGGCGCCGGGCAATACGAACGCGCGCGCAACATTGCGCGGACCGGCGGGGCGATGGCGTTTGCCCTTTCCGAACTGGTCGGAGTCGCGGCCTCACTCTGGCCGCGCGCGTGGCTGGAACGCTTCGGTACGAACGAGCAGTTATTGCAGACAGGATCGGTCTGCTTGCACATCATCGGGCCGTTCTACGGTTTTTCCGGGCTCGGGTTCTCGCTGTATTTCGCGGCGCAGGGTGCAGGCCGCCTGCAATGGCCGCTCGGGGCGGGAGCACTGCGGCTGGCACTGTATGCGGGTCTCGGAACACTGTTGTTGCGCCTGACCGGATCGCTCCCGCTGTTTTTCGCGGTGGGCGCGGGGGCGATGGCGGCGTATGGCGCGATCAATCTCTGGTCGGTTGCGTCAGGGCGTTGGTTCGTTGCGAAGACGGTTCATAGCGACGCCCAGCAACCGCTTTCGATCGTGAAAATGACAGTTGACTGTTCGTGTGACGCTGCCGGTAAGTGACGCCGCTTGGAGGCGGCGGTGTAAAAACATGCGAGGTTTATGCCTGGCGCGAAAGATGGCTCGCCTGAATGCTCTATGTCGGCGTTGCGGAAGTTGGCGGAAGGGTACAGCGGCGCGCGAAAATCGGGAGATTTTGAGCTTTGACACACCCTCAGCCGCACGCTGACGTCTCGATGGCGCAGGCGCTCTTGGTGCATTTGCAGTGACGCGTTGAATTGACCTCTTGGCGCGCGATGCGTCCAAAAGTCATTGGTTGCCCATAGCCGAACCAGGTGCGAGGCAGCCCAAGCATCCCGTATTTCGGCGAGCATTACGCCGGCATAGAGTGCTTCAATCGCTACCGACGGCCTGGTCGACGTTCGGCGAGCCAGCGCCCAAACGATGCGCTTCGAGCAGTTCCCGGAAGATGTGAGCACGCCAAAGGTTCGCGAAAGATTCCATCGGACGAAAGTCCCTTCCTCACCAAAGCTCCACCTCGACATCACCGTCTTCTCACGACTTTCAGGCACATCCGCTCTGATAATGCTCCCGTGGTAAACATCTTTCTGAAGGAGATGGTGTGGACGCATCGGGATGATGAACGGTGAGATGGACCGGATTGGCCGGAACTTCAGTTACGAAACGCAGAGGAAATCATGTGCCGGGAACTAAGCAATTGGATTTACATCGGAAGCAACGCATACGACGAGTACACGTTTGTTTCGTGGCTGAACAGAAACGTCTATCGCCGTACCGTCGATCTGGGACGCGTCTGTTTGCTGTAGTGCAACGCCTCGTAAAACGTCCCTACTAATGGCAGATCGGGTTGCGCTATATCCGCCCGGAGAACAGTGCTGAACTGGAGACGACCCGCGGACAAGTCGCTGCAAAAACCATCGGTAGCGCCTCCATCCAGAGCTTCTAGAACACGTAGTGCATCCCGACGATCACCCCGAGTTGATTCTTGCCGACCACGCCGACGGGGATTGAGTTCTGGATGCCGAACGTGCCGAGCGAGTTGTTCTTCACATAGCCAATGTCGGCATAGAGCGCGGTCCGTTTCGACAGCAAATAGTTGGAGCCAATCTTGTAGAGGGTTCCGCTCATCTCGCCATTGGTTCGATCATCGAGGCGGATACAGACCACCGAGAATTCCAAAGCCGGACTGAAATGGTAGTCGATTTCGCCCGTATAGAAGTTGACGCTCGTTCCCTTGGCTTCATTCTTGAAATTGGCGAAGTTAAGCGCAAAGCGGAACTGCGCAAGCTTGTAGTTTGCGCCGACCGTATAGGCTTGCGCGACTTCTTTGTTGGTCACGCCGGTCGGATCATTGCCGGAGAAGTACGCGCCGCCGACAAGGAGGTCGCCGACGTGCCAGGTGAGCCCGGCAGATAGCGCACGCTTCGTCTGGAAGTCGCCGGCGGCTCCTCCGAAGCTGTACATTGCCGATCCACGGAATCCATACGCATCCGGAATCTGATACTCGACCGAATTGTCGACCCAGGAGTATTGCCATCCTGAGTAGCCGGTGAGGTTCTGGTAGAGCAGATTATTCAACGAGCCGAAATTGGAATAGCCGGTAACGTCCAGGTCGACAAGCGTCTTGAGTAGAGGCGATTGGTTCTTACCGAGGAGCAGGGCGCCGAATTGGCCGCTTTTCAGGCCGACCGTTGCACCGCGATCGAACAGCACGGTCGACGTGCTGGTCGGCAGCCCGCCGTTGATGAACGTACCGTTGTTGACGCGAAAGCCGTTCTCCAGTGCGAAAGTCGCTTGCCATCCGCCGCCGAGATCTTCGGTGCCGATAAAGCCGAATCGGCTCGTGTATTCGCCCCCGGAAACCACCTGCCAGGAGTTGCCGCCAGCTCCGGCATGCGTCTTGTACAGAATGCCGCTGTCGACAACGCCGTAGAGCGTCACTGAAGACTGCGCGTGCGCGACGCCGATCGCTGCCGAACCGATGCAAAACCCAAGCGCGAAAACCGAACTTCGCTTCATAAAGATCTCCGAGGATAGTGTCTTTTTTTAATCTGGGGATACTGAATATCGCTATGAATTCCCTGGGACTAGGTCGTTGTTGATTCCGCTAACGCTGGAGGGAGGGTCTGCGCCTCGAAAAATGCAGTCCGCAGAACCCGCACAGGAAGATGAATATCGCCGCTATCCAAGGCCAGGAACGGTGGGGATCGGCGACGATCGCGACACTGAATGCCTTCAGCAGCGTCACCGGAGTACTCATGCTTTCGGAAAGCGCGCTGGTCATCTCGATCATTGCGGCGAAGCCCGCAACGCTCAGGAGGCCGCACAAACAAACCAGAGAGAGATGCGCGATCAACCTCGGAGTGCCATGCGCTGCGCGATACGTCCTTGCATACCGTGCCACGGTCGCAGGTGCGTCTATGAGCCCCTTGCGCATGAACATGACGACAAGCACGAAGCACGCGCCGAGATAGAGCGGCCACGCATGCGTGAGCGACGCAAGGCAGATGGACGCCAACGTGATGAGCGCTGCCCCGACAACCGGCCCAAAGAATGAGGCATAGCCGCCGATGAATGCGTGAAGCAGGCCTGCTGTGCTTTGCGGCAGGGAGAGCGAATCCATCGTGACCACCTGGAAGCCGAGCGCATAGAGGGCACCTGCAACGCCTGCGAACCCTGCGGAAACCGTCGAGGCGATACCACGGATGAGGGCCGGGCTGAAACCGATGAACTCGACCCGCTCGGGATTGTCGCGAGTCGCGAGCATCAGCTGCCCGAGTGCGGAGCGGGTCAGAGCGAACATCAGCACCGTCGACAGCCATGTCCAACCGGCAATCAGCAGATAGATGGCGACCGGCGAGCCGAAATCGATGCCCCATTCGTTGGACTTCGCGGGATCCAGCGAGATGCCCTCGTCGCCACCGGACCAGCCTGTCAGGACGGTGGCGGCGGAGAACGCCAACTGGCCGATCGCCAGCGTGATCATCGCGTAGGTGAGCGCGCCGCTGCGCACGGTGAACGACGCCAGGAAAGCGCCGGCCACGACGGAAACGGCCCAACCGACCAGCGGCGCGAGCACGAGCGGGAAGGCACCGCCGAAGTGATTCAGCGCATGCGCTGTCGCGTAGGCACCGAGGCCGAAGTAAAGCGCGTGGCCGAACGAGAGCAGACCGGTACCGCCGAGCAGCACGTTATAGGCGACTGCGAACGTCACCGCGATGCATATCTGAGTCAGAAGCGATACCGCGAACGGCGAGGAGAACAGCAACGGTAACGCGGCAAGCAGCGCCAGTGCGGCGATCCACGCCGTGGCCTGCAGAGAGAGGCGTCGCTCGGCAGGCAGATAGCGCGAGTAAGCGGTGTGGCCGGCGGTGCTCGCCGATGAGGGTTCGGCGAAATGGCACGCGAGCGTGTTGGGTTGACGTTTCATCAATGACATGATCCGGATTGTTCAATGACGGGCACCCATCAGGCCGCGCGGGCGAAGGCCCAGCACCACGACGACGATGACAAAGGGAACCAGTGGCGCAAAACGGCTGATCGGCTGATCCAGTGCGGCGGTGGCCGCGCCCGACCATGAGAACAGCGCGTGAAAGGGTCCGAGAAGACTGCTCCAGGGCGCCTCGGTCGATGTCGCGAGGGTCTGCAGCACGCCGATCAGAAGCGACGAGACGAGCGCGCCGCCCAGCGATCCCAGGCCGCCGACGACGATCACGATCATGAGAATCGCGTCGAGTTCGCCTGCCATCCCGGGCTCCGTGCCAAGCAGATTTCCCGACAGCGCGCCAGCCAGTCCGGCGAGCGCGGCGCCCGCGGCGAACACCATGTTCCGCAATAGCGGCAGGTTGTGGCCGAGCGTGTTCACGACGTCGGGATGGGACAGTGAAGCGCGCACCGTCGTGCCGATGCGAGTGCATTTGAGCGTCACCACGAGCAGAGCCAGCACTGCTAGCGTCATGACCAGCGTGAACGCGCGATACGCCGAGTAGTCGATGCCATACAGCGAGAACAATGGAACGTTGAGACTTGCGGGCATCGCATAGGCGACGGGGCTTTTACCCCAGATCAGGCCGACCAGTTCGATCAGGGCGAGATGAATGCCGAACGTGAGCAGGAGCGGACCGAGCAAGCCGTAGCGCAACACATGCCGGATTCCGAACCGTTCGATGACCGCCCCAAGCAGTGCGCAGCATGCGGGGGACACCACCAATCCCACCCAGAACCCGAGTCCGAGCAGTTGCGACGCCGTATAGGCGAAGTACGCGCCAAGCGTATAGAAGGCGGTATGCGAGAAATTGAGCACGCCCAGCATGCTGAATACCAGCGTCAATCCCGAGGCCATCAGGAAGAGCAGCATGCCGTACGTGAGCCCGTTGCAGAGGCCGAGCAGAATCGATTGCATATCGGTTGGGTTCCGGGCGAAAAGGAAGCGATGCGAAAAAGGGCGGCGCTGCGACCTCGGCATCAGGCGCCGGGAGGCCGTTTCATCTGGCAGGTCGTGGGCTCGCTCATCTGCTCGCTGCCGAACGTCTTCAGCACTTTGAAGCCCCAGGGCGTGCCGTCCTGCTTGAACTTGGCGTCCGGGCTCATCACAGACAGGTAGACCGGCATCTGCGCCTGATGGTCGCTCGCGCGGATGGTGGCGCTATAGTTGTCGAACGCCACGGTGGTCGTCTCCATGGCTTTTGCCACGGGCAGCGGCTGCGTGGTGCCGGCTTTGCCGACCGCGTTCGTCAGGAACCGATAAGCCCGGTACATGCGCACGCTTTCGAAGTCACCGTAGCCGTCGGCGCGTGACTGCTCCACCAGTTTGTCGATCGTCGGCAGGTTCATGCTCATGACGGAGTCGGACGCCTGATACACGCGGTTGACGCCCTTTGGTCCGATCGCGGGAAGCTGCCCGTGCTGTGACGCGTAGACCGTATACCAGCGTGCGTCGAGGCCCACCTCGTTGCCCGCGCCGATGAGCCGGTTCAGGTCCGTGCCGATGGCCGCGGTGATGACCACATCGGCGTGCGCCGACTTGATCTTCGCCACATAGGGCGTGAAGTCCTGAACGCGATCGGGCGGGAACAACTCGCTTCCGACCACCTGAATGTCCGGCCTGAACTGCTTGAGCATCCGCTTCGTGACGGCGTCCGCATCCTGTCCGGACGAGTAGTCCATGTTGATGAGGTAGACCCGCTTCGCGCCAGGGTCGAGCGACAGGATCGCGCCTTTCAGCTCCATGCCGAGATGGGCCTGCGTGCGGAACTGCCAGAAAGAGCAGTATTGGTTGGTCGTTTCCTCGTCGAGCCCGGCCCAGTTGATCAGGACCATCTCCTTGCCGGGATTGCGCGCGTTGTATTTGTCGATGGCGTCGAGCAAGGTCATCGTGACGTTGTTGCCGACGCCCTGCAGGATGTAGTGAATGTCGCTGCCGATTGCACGGTCGAGGCAGCTCTTCGCGTCCTTGGGATTGAACTTGCTGTCGCAGGTCGTCAACTCGATCTTCTGACCGAGCAGGCCGCCGGCATCGTTGTCGCGCTTGACCGCGTATTCGAGATTTCGGCTCGTGGCTTGCATCGTCGCAGATTGCGGGCCCGAAAGTGGATCGATAAGCATGATCTTCAGCGGTTGAGCCGCATGCGCCAAGGCGCAGCACATCAAGGGGGCGGCAATCGCGGCGGCGGCCGCGAGGCGTTTGTATCGGGTAGCTGCCATGTTTGTCTCTCTCCTGCTTGTTGCGCAATCGCGCGTCCAGGGTTTGTTTCGGGCTTCAGACTTCGAGCCATTCGTTGCGAATCGCCGGATCGCTCCGAAACGCCGATACGCTGCCGTCGAATACGATCTGGCCATGCCCCATCACATTGACGCGCTGACAGAGGTCGAGCGCGATAGTGAGCTTCTGTTCGACCAGCAGAATGGCGACCCCTCGTCGCGCCGCTTCGCGAATCAGCGCCGCGACCTGGTCGATCATCGCGAGGCTCAGCCCTTCGGTCGGTTCATCGATGAGCAGCAGGCGGGGCTCGCCCATCAGCGCTCGGCATATCGTCAACATCTGTTGCTCGCCCCCGGACAGCACACCGCCGGCGACGTTCGCGCGTCGCTGCAGATTCGGGAAAAGCTCGAAGAATTCCTGCTCGGTCCAGTGCGGACCGCCTGTACCGGGACGCGATGCGCGATTGCGCTGGGGAAGGCCGACCGCCAGGTTCTCGCGCACCGTCAGATCGGGGAAGATCGCGCGGTTCTCGGGCACATAGCCGATACCCGCACGGGCCACCTCGTGCGGCTTCGCGCGCGTAAGCGCCACGCCGCCCATCGTGATGCTGCCGGTGCCGGCGATGAGCCGCATGATGGTCTTTAGCAGCGTCGAGCGCCCGGAGCCATTGCGCCCGAGCAGCGCGACCGTCTCCCCTTCGCACACGCGCACCGTGGCGCCGTGGAGCACCCGGCCGTCGCCATATCCCGCGACGATGTCTCGCGCTTCGAACAGCGGCGTGCCCGGCGTGGGGCTGACGGTTGACGTGCTGTGATTCGTGATGGCTGACATGTAATCGGTTCCTTTGCGCTTACTGTGGGATCCCGACGTAAGCCGTCTGCACGCGAGCATCCGCGCGCACGCTGGCGGGGTCGCCGCACGCGATGATTTCGCCATACACGAGCACCGAAATCCGGTCGGCAAGCTCGAACACCACGTCCATGTCGTGCTCGATGATGACGATCGTCCGGTTCGGATCGGCGTCCCGCAATCGCCTGAGCATCCCGATGATGCGATGCGTCTCCTCGCGGTTCATGCCAGCCGTGGGTTCGTCGAGGAGCAGTACCTGTTGCCCGCCTGCCAGCGCGAGCGCGATTTCGAGCGCGCGCTGATCGGCGTACGGAAGCAGGCCGGCCGGCTGGTGGCAATGCTCGAGAAGACCGACTTCCTCCAGCACGCCCAGTGCGCGCCTGTCGGCAGCACCGCCGCGCGGCAGGCGCCGCCAGCATGACGGCCCATAGCCCACGGCCCGAAGCGCGCCCATGCGGGCGTTCTCGAAGACGCTCAGACGGTCGAACAGATTGTTGGTCTGGAAGCTGCGGCCGAGCCCGGCCCGGCTGATCCGGCTCGCGCTGTGTTTCGTGATTTCCTTGCCGTGTAGACGGATCGTTCCAGAACTTGCCGTGTAGCGGCCGCTGATCAGGTGGAACAGCGTGGATTTGCCCGCGCCGTTCGGCCCGATCAGCACATGGCATTCTCCGCGGCGGATCGACCAGTCGACACCGCGGATGATCTCTGTCGCGCCAAACGCCTTGCGTACCGCCGTCAGACGAAGTACGGCGTCTTCGGCGTGCTCACTACTGTTCGAGGGGATCGCGGCATTCATGCTGTTGCCCAAAATGTGATCTCACTGTGAACCGGACGGACTTCCCAGCCCCCGCGACACCTGCGGCATATCGGAGCCCGGCCCAGAACTTCAGCGAGAGCCGGTTGCTCGGATAAAGTTGGCATTGTAAAGATGACGATGTAAATATTAGGTTTGCGGCATGGTTGCTGGCAACCTGTTTTGAATCAGGGATTTCCCTTTGATGGCATTTCGGCTCGGGCCGTTTTTTTGATCCGTACGGGTGCATGGCTTCTACCCGGAACGCGGCGGCGTAAAATGTGGCTGCTCCGGCCGCTCGCGGATCACGGCCGGGTATCGGCGGATAATTACTAAACGGTGACAACATGTCTTCAGTACCTCTCGACCTGAAACCTACGAAGAAGAGCTCCTGGCATCACGGCAACCTTCGTGAGGAGATGGTTCGGCGCGGCCTCGAGCTGCTCGAGCTGCGTGGCGCAGCCGAGCTTTCGCTGCGGGAAGTCGCACGTCTGGCGGGCGTCTCGCAGACCGCGCCGACGCATCATTTCGGCGACAAGGAGGGACTCCTTGCTGCGATCGCATCGGAAGGATTCCGCCAGTTGATGGCGGATCGTCTGGCGGCACTCAAGGACGGCATGACGAAGGAAGAGCGCTTGCGGGTGGTCATGCGCGCCTATGTGGGATTCGCGCTGCGGCGCCCCGAGCTGTTTCATTTGATGTTCGGCCCGCGGATTGCGGACAAGACCCGGCATGCTGAGCTGATGGACGCGAGCGCGGCATCGTTCCAGTTCCTCAGCAACTCGATTGCGGAATTCCAGGCGGACCAGAAAGACGACGGGCGGCCGCCGCGGTATTCCGCGATCGCGGTGTGGTCCGGCATGCATGGACTCGCAACGCTGCTGTCCGACCGCAAGAGCGGCCTGTGCCAGGTACCGGACGATCGGATCGACGATGTCTGCCTGTCGGTGACTGGCGTCCTGCTGGGTGGCCTTCTCTCGCCTCATGTAGGCGCATCGGCTCCGGCCCGCAAGACAGCGGCCCGCGCGAAGAAAAGCGCTTGACCCTCCAGAGCCCGTCCGGCACGGGCGCAAACTGCTGACTGCATGCCGCGTCGCGGCATGCTGATATCAGGCGCCGCATCGTTGGCGCGTGCCATGCGGCGCACCGCGGCATCGATCCCCGCCTTGCGCCGCATTCATCGCTAGCACTCCACCTGTTCAACTCGCGGGAAAAGTCGCCATCGTCCTGTTGACGAACAAACTTGACAGTGTAACAATCGATTCACGGTAACCCTTGCGTGCAGCAGCGGAGCATGCGAGGGCTTGGCAAGTCTGTTCCATGGACGGCAGCGCACGCTGCGCGTCCCGCGAGTGAGTGCGATGACGAGGCGATATCTGGAAGATCTTGCGATTGGCGAATCGTGGGGCAGTCGGGAAGTCACGATCGAAGAACAGGACATCATCGAGTTCGGCCGAGGCTTCGATCCGCAACCGTTTCACCTCGATGTCGAGGCGGCCAAGGCCAGCCCGTTCGGCGGGCTAGTCGCGAGCGGGTGGCATCTGGCGGCGCTGGCGATGCGCTTGTGCGTCGAGGCGCGTTCATACGGAGACACGCCGGTGGTCGGCATCGGTGTCGATGAATTGCGCTGGTATTCGCCGGTGCGTCCCGGCGACCGGGTCCATGTCGAACGTGAGCTCGTCGAGATTCTCGAGGTGCCCGACAAGCCGCGCCGAGGCACGGTCAAGGCACGTGTGGACCTCGTCAATCAGAACGGGAACCTCGTCATGCGCATGTATGCGCTGAGCAGCGTGCCCAAGCGAAAGCCGGCAGACGGTGAGGGCGCACGTTGAATTCATGGAGCGCTTCGAACGTGTCGAATTGCGCTCTTCCCGATGGTTTGAGTTCAGGAGATAGAGGATGACTGATATTGTCGTGGCAGGCTTTGCCCGTTCACCGTTTCATTTCGCACGCAAGGGCGCGCTGATCGACGTGCGCCCCGACGATCTCGCGGCCGCGGTGGTGTCCGCATTGCTCGAGCGCACGGGGTGCAAGCCGGAGCAGATCGAAGATCTAGTGGTGGGCTGTTCCTATCCCGAGGCGGAGCAGGGGCACAATATCGCGCGCATCATCGGGTTTCTGGCCGGCTTCGGCGATCTCGTGCCAGGCGCTACGATCAACCGTTTCTGCGGATCGTCGATGTCGGCGGTCCACTATGCCGCGGGCCAGATTTCGCTCGGCCTGGGCGATGCGTTCATCTGCGCCGGCGTCGAATCGATGACGCGGGTCCCACAGGGCGGTTTCAACAAGTCTCCGAATCCGGCGTTGCTGGACACGTTTCCGGCGGCCTATCTGCCGATGGGTGTCACGGCGGAGAACGTCGCGAGGCAGTTCGGCGTGAGCCGGGCGGAGCAGGAAGCGCTCGCGGTGATCTCGCACGAAAAGGCGGCGGCGGCGCGCGAGGACGGTCGCCTGGCCGCGGAAATCGTCCCGATCAAGATGCCGCAGGGCATCGTCTCGCAGGACGGATGCATCCGTCTCGGGACGAACGCCGCGGCGCTTGCGGAGCTCAAGCCGGCCTTCGCCGAAGACGGCAGCGTGACCGCGGCCACGTCCTCGCCGTTGACAGACGGCGCATCGGCGGTGCTGATCTGCAGCGCCGAGTTTGCGCTTCGCAACGGGATGCAGCCGCTCGCCAAAATCCGTAGCGCGGCGGTGGCGTCATGCGACCCCGCCTTGATGGGTATAGGTCCGATTCCAGCGTCCCGCAAAGCGCTCGCGCGCGCTGGCATTTCGGTGGAAGATCTTGACATCGTTGAAATCAATGAGGCGTTCGCGAGCCAGGCGATCGCCTGCGCGCGCGACCTGAAGCTGGATCCGGCGCGCACGAATGTGGACGGCGGCGCCCTCGCGATCGGCCATCCGCTCGGCGCGACGGGAGCTCGTCTCGTTGGCAAAGCGGCGTCGGTGCTCAAGCGCACCGGCGGGCAGTTCGCGCTTGCGACGCAATGCATCGGCGGCGGCCAGGGCATCGCCACGATCCTCGAAGCCGTCTAGGCATGCTCGCGCCGGCCCCGCGCCGGTGCGTAGCAAGATACAGAAGAGTCACCGAGACATTTCAGGAAGGCTTATGTCCATAACGCCCCTCAATATTGCCGACTACCCGTTTCGCGAGACGGGATTCCGCACACCGTCGGTCGTCGTCGAGCCGCGAACATCTGAGATCCTGTTGCTGCGCTCGGGGCATCCGCTTCCCGCGCAACCCGGGTGTACGGTCGACTGGCTCGAGCACTGGGTCGCGAAGCGGCCGGATGCCCCGATGCTGGTCGAGCGCGACGCGAACGGCGAATGGCGGACCATGACCTGCCAGCAGGTGTGGGATGCCGTCCGTTCGATCGCAAGCATGCTGTTGTCGTCGGGCGCGTCGCGCGAGAAACCGGTTGCGATCCTCTCGGAAAACTCGACTGAACAGGCGCTGCTGACCTGGGGCGCGCTATACGCCGGCGTCCCCGTGTCTCCGGTTTCGCCCGCGTATTCCTTGATGGGCGGCGACTACGCACGGATTCGTGCGGCCTTCGAGGTGGTCCGCCCGCATATCGTGTTCGTGCAGGACGCCGAGCGCTTCGCAGGCGCGCTGGCAGCCTTGCGCGTGCCTGCCGAGCGCACGCTGGCGGCCCGTCATCCCGCGCCGCAGATGCTCTCTTTTGCGCAGTGGCTCGCGGCTACCCCGAACGCCGAGCTCGCGTCACACCACGCGAGTCTTACGCCGGACATGGCCGCGAAATACATGTTCACTTCGGGCTCGACCGGCATCCCGAAGGCAGTGGTGATCACGCGGCGCATGATGGCGGCGGCGCAGGAGATGGCGGCCCAGGTATTCGAGCGCGATCCCGAGACGCAACCCGCGTATCTGGAGTGGCTGCCCTGGCATCATGTGATGGGTGGCAACATCGTGATGAATCGCGTGCTGCGCTTCGGCGCGACTTTGTACATTGACGAAGGGCGCCCGCTGCCGGGCCGCTTCGACGCGACGCTCAAGAACCTGCGCGATGTCGCGCCCTCGCTTTATTTCAACGTGCCGGCGGGTCTCTCGCTGCTGATCGCCGCGCTTGAACGTGACGAGGCGTTCGCGCAGCATTTCTTTTCGAGGCTCACGTATGCTTACTATGGCGGAGCGGTCCTCTCGCGGGAGCTTTACGACCGCTTCCAGGCCGTATCGATCAGGACGACAGGGCACCGAACGGTATTGACCTCCGTATTCGGTGCGACCGAGACCGCGGGGCCTGCCGTCACCCAGTACTGGGCAGTCGACGACGTCGGCTGCATCGGCTTGCCGCTGCCCGGCGTCGAACTCAAGCTTGTCGAGGACAGCGCGTTGCCAGGGCGGTACGAAATGCGCATCCGCGGCGACAACATCGTTCGCGAGTACCTGAACGCGCCGGCGCAAAGCCGCGATGCGTTCGACGAAGATGGCTTCTACAAGCTTGGCGATGCGGTGAGGTTCGTCGATCCGAAGTGCCCTGAACGCGGTTTGCGTTTTGCGGGCCGCTTCGCCGAGGACTTCAAGCTGGCGAACGGTACCTGGGTGCGCACGGCCGCGCTGCGCACGCGACTGCTCGACTCGTGCCTCCCGCTGCTGAAGGAGGCGGTGATCGCTCACGACGGTGATAACGCACTCGGTGCGCTCGCTTGGCCCGACCTCGACGCATGCCGCGAATTCCTGGGCGCACCGGCTGGCGCGCAGGTCGAGCAGTTGCGCAGCGATCCGAAATTGATCGCGGAACTCGCGCGCCGTCTCGAATTGGTCAATGCGGGGCAAACCGGCGCATCGATGCGAATCGAGCGCGTGGGGCTGCTATCCGAACCGCCGTCGTTGCAGGCATACGAAGTGACGGACAAAGGCAGCCTCAACCAGCGGGCGGTGATTGAAAGGCGTGCCAGCGACGTGAACGCGCTGTTTCGCGAGCCGTATCCGGCGCATGTAGTCGTGCCTGGGACCGTGCCGAGCCGATAGCTTCATCGATGAGTCATGGATGACTCATCGTCGACAATCAGCGCGCCGGGACTTCGGTCTCAGGCGCGCTTTTTCTTGAGGGGAGCACGAAAGCTGGCGGCCGCGCCGGCGACGTATCGCGGCGCGGACCTTGCAGGCGCTTCAGACAGTGCGAGCGGCGCGGTCGCGGTCGTTCAGTTCGCGGATCGAGTCGCGCGCCTTGATCCAGTCATCGTCGGTCCAGTCCTTGAAGTGATAGAAATTGCCGCCGGTCGCGAGGCTGTTTGCACCATCGATCGTCAGCGTCTGGCCGGTTAGCCATTCGCATCCATCGGCCATCAGGAACGTGGCAAGGTTCTGCAATTCGTGCATCTCGCCACCACGGCCCATCGGACTGCTGCCGTCGGCGCGGCCGGCGTCGGAGCGACCCGGATAGAGCCGTTTGCTCATGCCGTCAGTGGGAAACACACCCGGGGCAATGGCGTTCAGGCGGATGCCGAAGCGTCCCCACTCGATGGCAAGAGACTTCGTCATCACGTTGACCCCGGCCTTGGACATCGACGACGGCACAACGAACGGGCCGCCATTCAGTACCCATGTGACCAGGATCGAGACCACGCTGCCGCGATGGCCGCCCTTGATCCAGCGCTTGCCGATCGACTGGGTGACATAGAACGTCCCATGCAGAACGATATTGGCGATCGCGTCGAAACCGCGCGACGACAGATCTTCCGTGCGGCTAACGAAGTTGCCCGCGGCATTGTTGACGAGACCCGTGAGCGGTCCGTCTTGCCAGATCGACTCGATCATCTCGTCGACCGCCTCTGCGTTGCGTATATCGACGGCGTGACATTTGACGCTGCCGCCGTACTGGCTCATCAACTCGTCGGCGGTCTCTTGCAGCACCGCTTCGCGGCGACCGCAGATGTAGAGATCCGCACCCAACTGCAGGTATTTGGCGGCGATCTCCTTGCCGAGTCCCGACCCGCCTCCGGTCACGAGAATCCGTTTGCCCTTCAACACGTTGTCTTGAAACATTGCCTCTCCTTTGCCTCTGAAAGGAACACGCTGGCGGTGCGTATTCAGGTGGGATTTGCGTCCTGCATGTCGCCGAACGGTCAGGCACGTGAACGATCTGCACGCTCACGTCTTTCAAACTTGACAGTGTTATGTTACTTGTGGATACTGGGTCGCGCAACAGGAATTACACGACCCGGCGCTGGTTCGGGACTCGATGCCTTCATCGGCATGAAACGTGGCGCCGCGCGTGAAGCGTGATTAGCCGTCGGAGAGAGCGAAGGAGATGAACATGGAAGGGAAAACCCCAATTCTCGTTACAGGGGCTGCGGGTCGGATGGGTGCGGTGGGTCGCACGCTGACCCAGTGTCTGATCGAGCAGGGTCAGAAGGTCCGCGCGCTGGTGCGCACGGAAGACGAGCGCTCGGATGCGTTGCGTCAGATGGGTGCCGAAGTGCTGGTCGGCGATCTGCTCGATCTGGAGTCGATGCATCGGGCGATCGCCGGCTGCGAATCGGTGTATTTCAGCATGTCGGTTTCCGACGCCTATCTCGCGGCGACGGTCAACGCGGCCGCGGTTGCGAAGCATCACGGCGTGAAGGCCTTCGTGAACATATCGCAGATGAGCGTCGCTCAGATGAGCGTCATGGAGACCACGCCAAGCCCGCAGCACAAGCTCCATTGGCTGGCAGAGCAGGCATTGAACTGGTCCGGGCTGCCGGTCGTGCATGTGCGGCCTACGGTGTTCGTCGAAAACTTCTTCCTGCGCTTTGCCGCACCCTCGGTGAAGGCGGACAACGAAATCCGGCTGCCCTTTGGTGAGGGCCGGACGTCTCCGGTCGCGGCGGACGACGTAGCGCGTTCGGTCGCGGCGATCCTCTCCGATCCGGCTCCGCACATCGGCGCCACCTACCATTTGACGGGCCCGGAAGTCGGCGACATGCATTTCTACGCAGCCGAATATTCAGCCGCGCTTGGCCGGACGATCACTTACCGGGACATTCCCGTTGGCCCCTGGCGCGAGACGCTGGTCGAGCGCGGCATGGCCCCGCACTTGATCGCACACCTCACGGCGATGGCCGATTTGCATCGAGCAGGCCGCTATGATCGGATGACGGACGATGTCTTCAAGCTGACGGGCCGGCAACCGGCGAGCGTTCGCGATTTTGTGAAACAACACGCGGATGCCTTTACCTCCAACCCGGTCCAGGAGTCTCAAGCTTGAATACCCTGCACATTGGAGTGCCAGCCGAGACGCGCCCGCATGAAAGCCGCGTGGCCGCGACGCCGGAGACGATCAGGAAATACGTGTCGCAAGGGCACCGGGTCACGATCCAGGGCGGCGCCGGCACCGGCGCGAGCTTTCCCGACGAGGCTTACGCCGCGGCCGGCGCCGAGGTCGCTGACGCGGCCACCGCGTTCGGCGCCGATCTCGTTCTCAAAGTCCAGCCCCCGACCGAAGCCGAGCTGCCGCTGATGAAACGCGGGACGGTGCTCGTCGGCATGCTCGATCCATTCAACACCGAGAATGCCGAGGCCCTTGCCGCCGCGGGGCTCACCGCGTTCGCGCTCGAATCGGCGCCACGCACGACTCGCGCGCAGAGTCTCGACGTGCTGTCGTCGCAGGCGAACATCGCCGGTTACAAAGCGGTACTGCTCGCGGCGACGCTGTATCCGCGCTTCATGCCGATGCTGATGACCGCGGCCGGCACCGTGAAGGCGGCGCGCGTGCTGATCCTCGGCGCGGGCGTCGCGGGCCTGCAGGCGATTGCAACGGCACGGCGGCTGGGCGCCGTCATCGAGGCGTCCGACGTGCGGCCGGCCGTGAAGGAGCAGATCGAATCGCTCGGCGCGAAGTTTCTCGACGTGCCCTACGAAACCGACGAAGAGCGAGAGGCCGCACAGGGCGTCGGCGGCTATGCACGGCCGATGCCACCGTCGTGGCTCGCGCGCCAGTCGGCGCTCGTTCACGAGCGCGCGAAGCAGGCCGACATGGTGATCTCGACCGCGCTGATTCCGGGCCGCGCCGCGCCCACGCTGATCTCGGTCGAGACGGTTCAGGCGATGAAGCCGGGCTCGGTGATCGTCGACCTCGCGGCCGGACGCGGCGCCGAGTATGAAGGCCGGCGCGGCGGTAACTGCCCGCTCACGGAGCCCGACAAGATCGTCCAGAAGCACGGCGTGACAATCGTCGGCTACACGAACCTGGCGGCGCGGGTGTCGGCCGACGCATCGTCGCTGTACGCGCGCAACCTTCTCGACTTCCTGAAGCTGATCATCACGAAGGAAGGCCAGTTGAACATCGATCTCGCGGACGACATCGTCGCGGCCACGCTCTTGGCCCGCGACGGCGAAGTCGCGCGCAAGTCCTGAGGGGGCGCGGATGGAAGTCATCAATCACACGGTGATCAACCTGATCATCTTCGTGCTGGCGATCTACGTCGGCTATCACGTGGTCTGGAACGTCACGCCCGCGCTGCATACGCCGCTGATGGCGGTGACCAATGCGATCTCGGCGATCGTGATCGTCGGTGCGATGCTCGCGGCGGGTCTCACGGTCGGCAACGCGGGCAAGTTCTTCGGCACGATCGCGGTGGCGCTCGCGGCCGTCAACGTGTTCGGCGGCTTTCTCGTCACCCGGCGAATGCTGGAGATGTTCAAGAAGAAAGAGCCTAAGAAGCAGATGGCAAAGGAGGGTGCATGATGGGGCTGAACTTCGTGAGCGAGAACGTCGTGACGCTGCTGTACCTCGTGGCGTCGGTATGTTTCATCCAGGCACTCAAGGGTCTGTCGAACCCGAAGACCGCGCGCGCGGGCAACGTGTTCGGTATGGTCGGAATGGCGATTGCAATTCTGACCACGCTAACGCTGATCGTGAAGGAGTCCACCCAGTTCGGCTCGAACCTCGGGCTCGGGCTCGCGTTGCTTTTTGCTGCACTCGTGGTGGGCGGCGGGTTGGGCGCCTATGTTGCCGCGCGTGTCGAGATGACGAAGATGCCCGAACTCGTAGCGGCGATGCACTCCCTGATCGGTCTCGCGGCCGTGTGCATTGCGTATGCGGTGGTCTCCGAGCCGGCTGCGTTCGGGCTCATCGAGCCCGGCGCGCCCGAGGGCTTCTTGCCCTACGGCAACCGCATCGAGCTCTTCATCGGCACGTTCGTCGGGGCCATCACGTTCTCGGGCTCGGTGATCGCGTTCGGCAAGCTCTCCGGGAAGTACACGTTCCGGCTGTTCCAGGGGGCACCCGTCGTTTATCCGGGGCAGCATCTGATCAACCTGATACTTGCCATCGCGCTGATCGGCTTCGGCATCCTGTTCTTCATCACGCAATCGTGGCTGCCGTTCGTCATCATGACGCTGATCGCGTTCGCGCTCGGCGTGCTGATCATCATTCCGATTGGCGGCGCGGACATGCCGGTGGTCGTGTCGATGCTCAATTCGTATTCTGGTTGGGCGGCAGCGGGCATAGGCTTCTCGCTGAACAACCCGATGCTGATCATTGCCGGGTCGCTCGTGGGCTCGTCGGGTGCGATCCTCTCGTACATCATGTGCCGGGCAATGAACCGCTCGTTCTTCAACGTGATCCTGGGCGGTTTCGGCGCTGAGCCGGGCACGGCGGCGGCTGGCGGCGCGGTCGAGCAGCGGCCCGTGAAGTCGGGCTCGGCCGACGATGCGTCGTTCATGCTCGGCAACGCCGAGACGGTGGTGATCGTGCCGGGCTACGGTCTGGCTGTGGCGCGCGCGCAGCATGCGCTCAAAGATCTGACCGATAAGCTCGTCGAGAAGGGCATCGAGGTGAAGTACGCGATCCACCCCGTCGCGGGCCGGATGCCGGGGCACATGAACGTGCTGCTCGCGGAAGCGGAAGTGCCGTACGAAATCGTGTTCGAGATGGAAGACATCAACAGCGAGTTCGGCCAGGTCGACGTGGTACTCGTGCTCGGCGCGAACGACGTGGTGAACCCCGCGGCGAAGAACGATCCGAAGTCGCCGATCGCGGGGATGCCGATCATCGAGGCTTACAAGGCGCGCACGGTGATCGTCAATAAACGCTCGATGTCGGCCGGTTATGCGGGCCTCGACAACGACCTGTTCTACATGGACAAGACGATGATGGTGTTCGGCGACGCGAAGAAGGTCATCGAGGACATGGTGAAGGCGGCCTGATCGGAACAATCCGGTTGTCGTGACGGGAAACGCGAATCAGCGCAACGTTGTTGCGCTGATTTGCGTTTGCAGAAACGGTTCGCGCCGCGGAACATGGAATAGCGCCGGGCCTACTATGCAAAGACTGTCGCTCGTGGCCGAGCCCCGCCTTGACCATCGTCGACGGCAGGGCTCGTGTCTGTTTCAGGCGCGTTCGGCGATGCGGGTGGCGCCGAGGGCAGCCAGGTGCTGGATCTCGTCATCCGTGTATCTCGCCTCGCGCAGCACCGAGGCGCTGTGCTCGCCAAGGCGCGGCGCGGGAGCGGCGCCGCCGGTGGGGGTTGCCGACCAACTCGTCGGCGTGCCGAGGGTCCGTATGCGACCTTCGGTCGGATGCGTCTCTTCGGCAATGAACCCTGTGGCAAGCAGATGCGGGTCGTCCATCAGTTCGTCGATCGAGCGCACCGTTTGATGGGGAATATCGGCTTCATCGAGCAACACCTGCCACTCGGAGGTGGTGCGCGTCAGCATGATTTCCGCCACCCACGCGTAGACTTCACGAATATTGCGTGAGCGGTTTTGCTGCGTGGAAAAGCGCGCATCGTTTTCGAACTGGTCGGCTCGCCCGATGCCCTTGAAGAACCCGCGCCAGTGCTTGTCGTTGTAAACGAGCACGCACAGATAGCCGTCCGCCGTCTTGTAGGGGCGACGGTGGGGTGAGAGCAGGCGGTCATAGCCGGCAGGACCTTGTTGAGGCTCGAACGTGCGTCCCCCCATGTGATCGGCGAGGATGAAATGCGCGACGCTCTCGAACATCGACACTTCGACGTGCTGCCCGCTTCCACTGCGCTCGCGCGCGAACAGCGCCGCACTGACCGCGTAGACGACATGCAGGCCGGTGAGCCGGTCGGCAAGTGTAATCGGCGTATAGCAGGGCTCGGGGGCGCCGTACTGCTGCATGAGCCAAGGAATGCCCGCAGCCCCTTGTATGAGATCGTCGTAGGCGGGCAGGTCTGCGTAAGGGCCGCTGCTGCTGTAGCCGTTCGCGGTCACATAGATGAGCCGGCCGTTGATTTCGGCGAGCGCCTCGTAATGCAGCCCCAGCCTTTTCATGGCGGCGGCCCGGACGTTCGAAATCAGCACGTCGGCGTCCGCTGCAAGGCGCAAAAGCGCTTCGCGTCCTTCAGGCCGCTTCAGGTCCAGGACGACACTTTTCTTGCCCCGGTTGTTATGGAGAAATACGTGCCCCATGCCGGCATGCTTCATCACACCGGCGTTGCGGGCGTTATCGCCTTCGGGCGCTTCGATCTTGATCACTTCGGCGCCGAGTCCCGCGAGCATCGTGGTGGCGAGCGGCCCCAATACGACCGACGTCAGGTCGAGTATCCGGATCCCCGACAGCGGGCCCTTGTTTGATGTACTCATGCAATGTCTCCACAGATTCAATTCAGTTCCGTAGTGGCTGGCTGCGTCGCTCAAAGCTCCGCCGCCGAGATCGCCAGCACGGAGCTGGAACCCGCCATGATCGCGCTATGGCACACCCAGGCTTCGGGCAGCAGCCGCTCGAAGTAGAAGCGCGCAGTCTTCACCTTGCCGGACAGAAAATCGGCACGCTCGGGTGAGCCCGCAAGCGCTGCATCGGCCGCACCTGCGATGCGCAGCCAGGTCGCGCCGAGCGCCACATATCCGAACATCCGCAAATAGTCGCTTGCGGATGAGGCCGCCTCGAGCGCGTCGTCATTCGCATGGCGGCGCATGGCCGCCGTGGTTTCGCGCAGCAGTTGAAGCCCGTTGTCGAGGGCCGCCGTCATGTCGTCGAGGCGGGAATTCGCACACTGCTCGACGATCAGTTTCGAGACAGCATCGAAGTAGCGCTCGACGATCGCGCCGTCCTCGAGCGCGAGTTTGCGGTGAACGAGATCGAGCGCCTGGATCGCGTTGGTTCCCTCGTAGAGCGGCACGATCCGCGCGTCGCGATAGAGCTGCTCCATGCCGTTTTCGTGTATATAACCGTGCCCCCCGAAAATGCCGATGCCGATTTCGGTCACGCGCAGTGCGCAATCGCTGATGAACGCCTTGAGCACCGGCGTCAAAAGCGCGAGAGTCCCTTCGGCCGCGTCGCTGACCGCGCGATCAGGATGGCGCGCTTTCACATCGAGCGCGATCGCCGCTTCGATATAAAGCCCGCGCATCCCTTCCACGAACGCCTTCATCGTCAGAAGATTCTTGCGGACATCGGGATGGACGATGATCGGTTCCGGGCCGCCATCCGGCGTTTGCGTCGCCGCGCCTGGGCCGCGCCCCTGGCGGCGATCCTTGGCATAGGCGAGGGCGTTCTGCCAGGCGATTTCAGCAGCGCCGACGCTTTGCACCGCAACGCCCAAACGCGACGAATTCATCATCGTGAACATCGCGCGCATCCCGCCATTCGGGCCGCCGATCAGCCAGCCGCGCGCGCCGTCGAAGTTCAGCACGGCGGTGGCCTGTGCCCGGATGCCCATCTTGTGCTCGATTGAGCCGCAACTCACGGCGTTCGGGACGGTACCGGTGAGCACGCCGTTCTCGACAACCGGTACGCGCTTCGGCACGACGAACAGGCTGATGCCGCGCGTGCCGGACGGCGCGCCCGGCAACCTCGCCAGCACGAGATGAACGATGTTCTCGGTCAGATCGTGGTCACCGCCCGAGATAAAAATCTTGGTGCCCGTAATGCGATACGCGCCATCCTGCTCGGGCTCCGCCCGGGTGCGGATCGACGACAGATCGGAGCCGCTTTGCGGCTCGGTCAGGCACATCGTTCCGGCCCAGCTTCCATCCGCGAGCTTGGGCAGATAGATACGCTTGAGCGCGTCGTCGGCGTGTGCGGATATCGACCGATAAGCGCCTAGCGTCAGGCCGCAGTACATGCCGAACGACAGCGAACCCGAGGCAATGAATTCCCGCACGATCAGCGCGAGTGAGGCCGGCAGCGCCTGGCCGCCGTACTCCGGTTCCGCGGCAAGCGCCGGCCACCCGCCGTTACGGTAGGCGTCGTAGGCTGCCTTGTAGCCCATTGGCGTCGTGACGTTGCCGTTCTCCCATTTGCATCCGGTCAGATCGCCGGGCAAATTGATCGGTACGAGACAGTCCTCGGAGAATTCGGCCGCACCCTTGAGGATGGCGGCGACGATATCGGGCGTGACTTCATCGAACCCCGGCAGCGTCGAAATCTGCGCGTCGTAGTCGAATACCTCATTAAGCAGGAACTGAACATCGTGAATCGGCCCTTGATAGGTTGGCATGACGATCGGTCTCGTGAATGACAGTGAATGGGCGCCGAGCCGAACGAGTGCCCAGCTGGCTCGTGAGGGGGAGTGATCGGGTTATAACTTGACACTGTCATCTTAGTCAACGATACTCAGCCTTGCAAGCTGCGGACGGGAGCACGATCCTGGTGGCAGCACGAGACAACCCACTGGAGACAAAGCGATGCATGAATCGGGCACTCATGTTTTTCCGAGCATGGAGCGCGTGGTATTTGGCAAGCCGGCCACGAAGGCACTGATGGGCGAGGTCGAAAGGCTTGGTAGTCAGCGCGTGTTCATCATGGCCAGCCGTTCGTTGAACCACGGCACCGACGAAGTCCGCAAGATCGAAGCTGCACTCGGGCCTCGCTTTGCGGGGTTGATCGACGGGCTCGCACAACACACGTCGCGGCAGGACGTGATCGCGGCGACGCGCGCCGCGCTCGATGTGAAAGCAGACCTGATCGTTGCGATCGGGGGCGGCTCGGTCGTCGATGCGGCGAAGATCACAACCGTTTGCCTTGAGCACCAGATCACGGACACCGCTGGACTCGACGCGTTTGCGGTCAAGCTCAACGAGGCCGGCGTTCCGCAGCCTCCGTCATTCCGCGGCCCGGCTGTGCGCATGATCGCGATTCCGAGCACGCTTTCGGGCGGCGAGTACAACGCCGGGTGTCTCGTGACCGATACGGAGCGCGACCTGAAACAGACGTTTTATCACCCGAAGATGATGCCGGTCTCGATCATTCTCGATCCGTCGATCCTCCAGCACGCGCCGGAAAGTCTCTATCTCGGCTCGGGGACGCGTGCCATGGATCACGCCATCGAGGCGCTTTGCTCGCCCCGCGGCAATCCGCTCGTCGATGCTGTCGTGCTGCAAGGGTTGGAGATGATGGCGCACTGGCTGCCTCTTAGCCGGGCCAACCGTCATGATCTCGAGGCGGCAGGCAAGTGCCAGATCGCCTCGTGGCTGTGTTCGTACGGACTGCAGTCGCGTGTGCCGATGGGCGCGAGCCACGCCATCGGCCATGTGCTGGGTGGCACCTGTCATGTCCCGCACTATTTGTGCACGCCGGTCATGATGCCTGCTGTACTGCGCTACAACGAGCCGGTGACACAGGAGGCGCAGCGCGCGCTCGCCAAGGCGCTGGGCGCAACGGGCGGGTCCGCTGCCGACGCTTTCAAGTCTTTGTGTGAACGTCTGGGTCTGCCGACATGCCTACGGGATGTCAATGTTGGCCCGGACCAGTTCGAACTGATTGCGCGAAACACAATGACGGAGTTTTTCATCTACAGCAATCCTCGCAAGGTGCAGGCGTCTGGCGAAGTGCTCGACATCCTGGCACTGGCCGTGTGATGGGTCGGCAGGTCGTCGGCGTTGCGGGGGGCGAGGCCCGGGAAACGGCAGCGGCGCACGCCGCACCAATGAGGTATCAACGGAGGTAACGATGCAGAAGCAGCCTATTCTGGTGACGGGCGCAGCAGGGCGCGTAGGCGCGATCGGCAGGACGCTGACGCAGTTGTTGTTGTCGAATGGTCATGCGGTGCGCGCGATGGTCCGGCGAGAGGACGAGCGTGCTCAAGCGCTTCGCGAGATGGGGGCAGAGGTCGTGGTGGGCGATCTGTGCGATCTGGAGGCGATGCATCGCGCCATCGCGGGGTGCGGCGCCGTCTATTTCGGCATGTCGGTCTCCGACCGCTATCTCGAGGCAACTGTGAATGCGGCAGTGGTCGCCAAACATCACGGCGTCGGTGCGTTCGTCAACATGTCGCAAATGACCGTGGCGCAGATGAGCATCGACGAAACGACGGCCAGCCCGCAGCACAAGCTGCATTGGCTTGCCGAGCAGGCGCTCGACTGGTCCGGTTTGCCCGTCATTCACGTGCGCCCCACCGTGTTCCTCGAGGGCTTCTTCCTGCAGCTGGCGGCGCATGACGTGCGGACACAAAATGAGCTGCGGCTTCCGTTCGGCGACGGCAAGACGTCACCCGTGTCGGCCGACGATGTTGCCCACGTCCTCGCGCGCGTGCTCGACAATCCGGCGCCTCACATAGGCAGAATCCTCCACCTCACCGGACCCGTCTCCGAGAACATGCACTACTACGCCGGCGAGTACTCGAGGGCGCTTGGCCGCCCGATCACCTACGTCGACGTGCCGCTCGAAAGCTGGCGCGCGGCGTTGCTCGAGAAGCGCCTCCCCATCCATCTCGTTGACCACCTTTGCGCAATGGCCGACCTGCATCGCGCGAATCGCTACGACCGTCAGTCGGACGTCATTCCCGAACTGACCGGCCGCCCGGCGACGAACGTGTTCGAATTCGCGCAGCGTCATCAGAAAGCGTTGACCCCGCGCTGAGCCCGCGTTCCGTCGGCTCGGAGAAGGGCAGGGTCAACTCGGGCTAGAACTTGACAATGTAACAATCGAATCACGGAATCCACCATGAACCTCGAAAGCCAGACCAGCGCCGTGACGTGCGAGCGGCGCGGCAAGATCTTCCTTGTCACGATCGACAATCCCCCTGTCAATGCGCTCAACGCGGCGGTGCGCCGTGGCCTCATGGAGGCAATCGATAAAGCCGAAAGCGACGATCAGGTCGAAGCCGTGATGCTGATCGGAGCAGGGCGCAATTTCATCGGAGGAGCCGACATCCGCGAATTCGGCAAGCCGCCCCTTCCTCCTTCGTTGCCCGATGTCTGCAACCGGATCGAATCGTGCCGCAAACCCGTCGTTGCGGCCATTCATGGGGCAGCGCTCGGCGGCGGCCTCGAAGTCGCGCTGGCAGCGCATTACCGGCTGGCCGTCGCGGGCGCGAAGCTCGGCTTGCCCGAAGTGGAACTCGGCCTGCTGCCTGGTGCGGGCGGCACGCAGCGCACGCCACGGCTCATCGGTGCACGCGCGGCGCTGGATCTGGTATTGAGCGGCCGCCGAGTCGACGCGAAGGAAGCGCGCGACCTGGGACTCGTCGACCGTCTTGGTGCCAGTGAGGAAACGCTGACCGAGGGATTGGCCTACACGCAGGAATTGCTCGCACTGAAGGCGCGGCCCCGCCCGACCCGCGAGGCGAAGGGTCTCGAGGACACTGCGGCAAGTCTCGCAGCGATAGAAGATGCTCGCGCCGCGGTCACCGGGAAGTCGCGGGGACTGCTCTCGCCGTTCAAGATCCTTGAAGCCACGCAAGCTGCGATCGAACAGCCGTTTGCGGAAGGTATGCGCACCGAGCGACGGTTCTTTCTTGAGTGTATGGACAGTCCGCAGCGCGCGGGCCTGGTTCATGCGTTCTTTGTCGAACGCGAAGCCCTGAAGCTGCCCGAGACGCGCCAGGCCGCGCCCCGCCGCATCGAGACTGTCGGCATAATCGGCGGCGGCACGATGGGCGCGGGGATCGCCGTCGCCGTGCTCGACGCGGGCTTGCCTGTCGTCATGATCGAGCGCGACGAGGCGTCTCTCTCGCGCGGGCGGGCCCACATCGAAAACGTCTACGATGGCCTGGTCGCGCGGGGGCGCATGAGCGCCGACGCGAAGTCGAGCGTCATGAACCGGTGGAGAGGCAGCACCACCTACGAATCGCTTGCCGATGCTGACGTTATCATCGAGGCCGTCTTCGAAGACATGGCGGTCAAAGAGGCCGTGTTCGCTCAATTGGACAGGGTCGCCAAGCCCGGCGCCATATTGGCGACGAACACCTCGTACCTCGATATCGATGCGATTGCCGCGACGATTTCCCGTCCACAGAACGTCATCGGGCTGCATTTTTTCTCGCCTGCCAACGTCATGAAGCTTCTCGAAGTCGTCGTCCCGAAGAGGGTCAGTGCCGACGTCGTCGCCACCGCTTTCGAACTCGCGAAGAAGCTTCGGAAGGTTGCTGTACGAGCAGGCGTTTGCGATGGCTTCATCGGCAACCGTGTCCTCGCCGTCTACCGTGCGGCAACGGACCACATGATGGAGGACGGTGCATCCCCCTATCAGATTGACAAGGCCGTACGCGACTTCGGTTTCCCGATGGGCCCGTTTCAGGTGACCGACCTGGCCGGAGGCGATATCGGCTGGGCGACGCGTAAGCGCCGCGCGGCCACGCGCGATCCCAAAGCACGCTACGTGCAAATCCCCGACCGCCTCTGCGAACTCGGCTGGTTCGGCCAGAAGACGGGTCGCGGGTACTACCGGTACACCGACGGCTCGCGTGTCGGCGCGACCGATCCGGACGTCCAGGCCATCATCGATGCCGAGCGCCGGCGGGCCGGAGTCACGCCGCGCAGCTTCTCCGACGAGGAGATCATTCGCCGCTATATGGCCGCGATGATCAATGAAGGCGCGAATGTCGTGCATGAGCGCATCGCGCTGCGTCCGCTCGATGTCGACGTGACGTTCCTACACGGGTATGGCTTTCCGCGTTTCCGTGGCGGCCCGATGAAATACGCCGACACGGTAGGCCTGGCATCGGTGCTCGACGACATTCGCCAATTTGCGAAGGAAGACCCGCAGTTCTGGCGTCCTTCTCCGCTCCTCGTCGATCTCGTCGAGCGCGGCGCGGACTTCGCGAGCTTGAACGAGGGCTCGCGTGATGGATGAATCGCTGCTGATTTCGCATGAGGGGGTTGTTCAGTTGCTGACGATCAACAACCCGCAGGCGCGCAACCCATTGACCCCCGAGTTCATGGAGGCGATGCCCCATGTACTGGCGGATGCGGAGGCGAACGAGGCTGTCGGTGCGATCGTGCTCACCGGCGCGGGCGGCGCATTTTGCGCAGGAGGCGACGTCAACCGGTTAGCCAGGCTGGGCTCGACGCCGGCGCACGAGCGTCGGGAGCAACTCGAACGTCTGCATCGTCTCATCCGCGCGGTGCAGCAATGTGGCAAGCCCGTGATCGCGGCCGTGGAGGGCGCCGCTGCGGGGGCGGGATTCTCGCTAGCGATGGCATGCGATCTTCTCGTCTCGGCACGCAATGCGGCATTTTCGCTTGCTTACGTGAAGATCGGGCTTTCCCCTGACGGTGGTGCAACGAGCTTTCTGTCCGAGTATGTTTCCAGGCAGTTGTTGACCGAGATGTGCCTGACCGGAGAGCGCGTCACGGGCGAGCGAATGCATGCACTGGGTGCGGTGAATCGGCTGACTGAACCGGGCGATGCCGCGGCGACCGCCATTGCCGTAGCGGAAGCAATCGCACGTGGGCCTCAACGTGCAATGGCTCGCATCAAGTCGCTGTGCCGGCAGGCGGGTCACCAGACGTTCGACGCGCAGATGGACCTCGAAGCGCAACTTATGGTCGAATCGCAGGGCGATGAGGAGGCAGTCGAGGGTATGCGGGCGTTCCTCGAGAAGCGCCCGGCGGACTTCCTCGGTTTGCGACAGTCGAGATGAACTGCACACGCGCCACGGGGACTTCGGCGTGAACGTGTCATCCGGCAAGCGCGGGACGTTGCATTGGCGGGTGCAGGATTGCGCCGTGATGTTCAGTCCAATCGAGAAATAAGGGGGACGCTCCACACCCGAGCAGTCGAGCCACGCACTGCAATGAGATAGCCCGGCTTTGCATCGTTTGAAGTACTTCCCGCGCTTTGCGCGGCCGCCGTGAGTAGAGGGACGGGGAAGACGTCAATCATGCTAACTTGTGATGGATTGCCTCGATACAGCGATGTAGCCACTGCATCAGTCCATTCTCTGCCATGTGGACCTCTGGAGACACTTGCATCAGAGCCTGTCCTTTTCGTTCGCGTGCCTCGAGCTTTGCAGCGAAAGCGTGTGCGACATCGGCATGTTGTGTAAGGAGATTCATAACGGCGTGGTCTGGTAATTCATAGACGATTACATAGGTCCGTGCGACGAACGTAACCATTGAAGCAACACCCGCGATTGGTCCGCTCTCGCCGAAGTATTCTCGAGGACCAAGACGGACGATGTCGTAGTGGCCACCAGAGTCTTCCGTTGCGGATGCCGCGACGACTCCATACCCGACAATTGAAATGGATTGTGAGCACGTTCCGGCGCGAAGCAGCACTTGTCCGGGTGCGCATTCGCGACGAAACAGAGATTTTGCTAGTTGAATCCGTTGGTCTTTAGAAAGCATCCCGAATATACCGATAGCTTCAACTAGTCGATATGCGAGTGTCCCGCCTGGGATGTCGGCGACTTCGTTCCCATGTTCCAGTGGAACGGTAATCGACTCCAGATGGCGATGAGCTGCGTCATAGAATTTGTTCAGCACCTCTATTTCTGATCGCTCACCCGTTCTGAAAAAGGTGACGTCGTACATGGCTGTTCTTCGACCGATGGAGGTCGTAGCCACGCTCGGCTTAGGATCTTCGGAGATGCCAACACAGGTCTGCAGGGCGAGTTCGAGGGCGTGAACAACTTCAGACGGTCGAAGCTGCGTCGTGGTCTCAAACTTGGCGACTGTTGCGTGAGAACCGAGAGGGAAGCTGCGGTTTACGATTCGCGATTTGGCGATGACACTGTTTGGCACGACGACCATGTCGCGGTTTGCTTTGGCTATGTGGGTCGCGCGCCAGGTAACTTCAACAACTTCACCGTCCGCTACCTCATCCAACGTTACGGAATCTCCGACACGATAGGGAGACGTAGCGTTAATCAACAAGCCGGAAAAAAGGTCTGAAAGGGTGCTTTGGAGCGCGAGGCCAAGGATGATGGCTAAAGCGCCAGAGGTGGCCAGGACCCCCTTGAGCGGGATGTCGAATACATCGGCGACAATTGCGATCACTGCTCCAAGATAGAGCAGGGCTGCGATTACGTCCAGCGTGAACCGGTTCTGACGCAGTCGATAGCCAACAACGTAGTAGGCTCGCACTACGGCCATAGTCGTCGCGGCTGCTAACAGCCACCATCCCGTTTCAAGGACTCCGTGAAGAAAGTGAACGGATGGGTCCGAAAATCGATGCGCGGCTTGGGTGGGGACGATGCCATATCGAAGCATCGACACTGTCAGAAGCACGAATAGGGCGCATTTTAGTGCCGCATGCAGGACGGGCTGCCGTCGGCCAGGCGACCAAAGCAGGACCAGTACATTTATCACGGCTGCTCCGCATGGATAGAGTATCTGGTTCAATGGCTCGTTCACGGTAGGGGGCTCTGACTCAATTGCGATGGGCGTTATCACTCGCTACGGCCGAAATGGCTCGTATGGGCCGACGCCCATGAGCGGAATATCGGAGCCCGTATTTCGCATCGCAGGTTTCATCCCCGTAAATCCGAAGCCGAGAGATTCACCGTTGGTTCCGGCGGCCTGCAATTGCTCTCGCTTTGTCTACGCCAGCGCCCAAAGATGTTGCTCTTGACTGGAACTTTAGGTTGCAAGCGGGCGCGATGCAATAGCACGATGGTGTTAGCAACACCATATCGAATGGAATGTGTGTCGTGTAAAACCTAATCCAAAGTGCAATTGTGACTGTCCTCGGCATACCCTAAACTGTGTTCGAAGGCCGGCGCTCAAAATGAGGCACCTGCATGGTCTTCCCGCTATGTCGAGGGATTTTTTCCCATGTTCGGGCGTTAACTGTGTATATGCATCGACATGTATTTCCATGTCATTGCAGGTGCAGGTGCAGATGCAGGTGCAGATGCAGGTGCACATTTGCGCTCGAAGCTCGTTCAGCAACGAGGACCGGCATCCGAACATTACAGAGACGTGCAATGTCTCAGTCAAGCGCAACGTTATATGCTGACTGGCCAGGCAGTCGAGCCGTCGTTCGGCCCTCGACGAATGGGTGATTCGGTGCAATGCATTGGGCAAAAGACGACCCGGTGAAAGCGTTTAACGATCGAATCCGAATGTCCGTTGAACATTGAGAAGCGTCCTGCTGGGGGACTAAGGATCGACTCCGAGCTGTACGACGAAAGTTATTTTGACTAGATGGAGGGTACTTACTGTGGCTACGAAGAATGGCGGTACGCTATATGTCCTGCAGGCACGTCCACCAGCGATCATCGCTCTGTTGCCGGACGGTTCACACGAGGTCGTTATCGCGAATCTTACGCGCACGCCCGACGGCATCAAGGTCGATGCTGAGAACCAGGTGGTGTACTGGACTAACATGGGAACCGGCATCCATCTGGTCGACAGCGATCCGGCTTCCGGCGCAGTTCCCCCCAACGACGGAACTATCGAAAGCGCGCAGCTCGATGGAAGGGAGCATCGTGTGCTGGTGCCTTCCGGCCTGGCCGGGACGCCTAAGGAACTGGCGCTGGACAAGGAGGGCGGTCATCTCTATTGGTGCGATCGCGAAGGCATGCGGGTCATGCGCGCGCGGCTGGACGGTACGGAGGTGACGGAACTCGTCCGCACGGGGAATTTCCCGGAACATACGGGCGATGCGACCCGCCATTGTGTGGGCATCGCATTGGATAAGGCAAACGGCCATGTCTATTGGACGCAAAAGGGACCGCCAGATGCCGGAGAGGGCCGCATCTTCAGGGCTGGCATTGAGTTGCCGCCTGGTGCGACACCCGATCAGCGTCCGGATGTCGAATGTTTGCTGGCCGATCTGCCCGAGCCGATCGATCTCGATATCGATCACCGCGATGGCGTACTGTACTGGACTGACCGTGGCGACGCTACGCATGACGGAAATACACTAAATCGCGCAAAAATCACGGCGTTCGGACTGGTTGATCACCAGGTGCTCGCCCGCGAACTGGAGGAAGGCATTGGCGTGTCTCTGGACGCACTGGGCCGCCGCGCATTTGTGACCGATCTGGGCGGCAACGTTCGCGAGCTGAACATCGATACGAAGCAAGAGTCGCGATTCACTACAGTTGCTCATCTGGGTGTGCTGACCGGTATCGATTACGCCGACATCTAAAGTCCGATCCCGTGGGGCTGCCCGTGCAGATGGCTGAGACTGCCTTGCGCAGTGTTGCCGAGAGTTGCGCCGGGCCTTCGAGATCATGAAGGTGTGCGTCCCGTGGCGGACCTCAGGCTGGGACTTTGGCGAAGTTGTATTCGATCATCTCAACGGGCGTTGAGTGCAAAGCGTGTGGGCGAAACATTCGAGCCGTCACAGTCAATTTGGGAGATGCTGATGTCTTTGTTAAACAATAGTCTTACCGGAAGAGTTGCACTAGTTACTGGCGCCGCAAGTGGCATCGGCAAACAGATCGCGTTGACGCTCTCGGCTGCGGGTGCGGCGGTCGCCATCGCCGATTTGAATCAGGGCGGGGCGAACGCCGTGGCCGAAGAAATCAAACAGGCTGGCGGCAAAAGCATTGGTGTGGCGATGGACGTCACGAAGGAAGATGCCGTCAACCAGGGATTCGACACGGTGGCTGCGGAATTAGGCGCAGTCGACATCCTGATTTCAAACGCCGGCATCCAGATTGTCAATCCGATCGAAAACTATGCATTTTCCGACTGGAAAAATATGCAGGCGATTCACGTCGACGGTGCGTTCCTGACTACCAAGGCCGCATTGAAGCACATGTACAAGGACGACCGCGGCGGTGTCGTGATCTACATGGGGTCCGTGCACTCGCATGAAGCTTCGCCGCTGAAATCCGCTTATGTGACCGCCAAGCACGCGTTGCTCGGCCTCGCGCGCGTTCTTGCGAAGGAAGGGGCAAAACATAACGTACGCTCCCATGTCGTTTGCCCGGGGTTCGTGCGCACGCCGCTCGTCGACAAGCAGATTCCCGAGCAGGCCAAAGAACTCGGCATCAGCGACGAAGAAGTGGTCAAACGCGTGATGCTCGGCAACACCGTAGACGGCATGTTCACCACGGTAGACGACGTGGCACAGACGGTGCTGTTCCTGTCCGCGTTCTCGAGCGCAGCTTTGACCGGCCAATCGTTCATCGTAAGCCATGGCTGGTATATGCAGTAAGCCCGCAAGGAGAGGCGTCATGGTGCAAAGCAACGTCAGGCGGGTCGGCGTCGGCGCCCCCGGAAATGGGGTGGGTGAGCGTGCCCAAGCGTCGGTGGACGTTGTCGCCAGTCCGCGTATCGAGTTGCCCCAGTACGAGACGATCGCGCTGATGTTACAGGGCGGGGGCGCGCTGGGGGCCTATCAGGCAGGCGTCTATCAGGGCCTTGAAGAAGCAGGTATTCGCCCGAATTGGCTGGCCGGCATTTCGATCGGTGCGTTGAACGCGGCGATCATCGCCGGCAATGCGCCCGAGCACCGGGTGGCACGGCTCTCTGAATTCTGGGAGACGATCTGCCAGCCTGCGTTCGGAATACCCATACCGGCCGCGATCGAGGACACGTTGTTCAACGTGCATGACGATGTGCGCAAGAGCTTTACGGCATTTCAGGCTGCGAGTGCGATTATCAATGGCCAAAACGGATTTTTCGTACCCAGGTTTCGCGCCTCCCGCTTTCCACTCAACCGGGAATCCGCTAACGGCAAGCTTTTACGACACGAGGCCGCTCAAGTCCACGCTCGAGCGATTCTGCGACCTTGACCGAATCAATTCGGCGGAGGTACGAGTTTCGGTGGGCGCCGTGAACGCCCGCACAGGAAACTTCGCCTATTTCGACAATACCCGCATACCGTTGCGTGCCGAGCATTTCATCGCGTCCGGTGCTTTGCCGCCGGGCTTCGCGGCGGTGGAGATCGAGAACGAGTATTACTGGGACGGCGGCCTTATGTCGAACACTCCGCTATACGAGGTTTTGCAAGCGACGCCACGTCGCGACACGCTCGCTTTTCAGGTTGATCTGTGGAGCGCGACCGGGCCGGTGCCGAGCGATCTAAGCGAAGTCATGGGACGCGTCAAAGATGTCCAGTACTCCAGCCGCACCCGACTCGTGACGGACTTGCTACAACGAACTCAACATTTTCGGCGCGTGGTGCGGGAGCTGCTCGAGAAGTTGCCCGCGGGAAGCGAAAAGGATCGCTGGTACGAGCTCGCACAGGAAGTATCATGCGACAAGCGCTACAACATCATTCATTTGATCTACCGGGATAAGGAGTACGAAGGCCACTACAAGGACTATCAGTTTGGTATTTCGACAATGCGGGAACATTGGCGAACCGGATTGGCCGATACCCGGAAGACCTTGCAGAATCGGGATTGGTTGGATATGCCGATCAACGACCTCAGCTTTGTTACGCACGATATCCATCGGGACGATTGATGCCATCGTCCGGTGCAGATGCCAAGCTCTTCATGAGACAATATGCAACATGTTTTACGGCGACCCGCGGTCCGTCCCTACCCAGAACATGCGGGCGATCAAGGAAGTGGTCGTCTAAATTCAGGAACTCGATCCGTTCTTTCTGAGGAGTCGGGACCTTGCCTTGCCCGATATTGTAAAGTTCGACATGCCACCCTCTGCGGTTACCCGACATGTTGCCTTGCTGGAATCACATCTGACCGTACAGTTGCTCAATTGGATCATTGCACCCAAAGTGTTATTGCGGCTGCGCTTGGCTTCTCTTAACTTGCTATGTAGGTGAAAGCCTTCTATGAATTTCGAGGAAAGCAGCCGACTTAATCAATTCTAGAGACTCGTCCAATGCGTCGTGGCGCGCCGCGCGCCAGCAAGCCTGCTTCCGCGAGCACGAATCCGCCGGTGGTGATCGCGCCTATGCGCCTCGCGCTGATGCAAGCTTTGCGCAGGAACGCCACTATGGTGTCAGGAGGCGGAGAACTGAGCGGATCAATAACCCCGCCGACGATCCACGTGTCCACGTCAACATGCCCGTGCAATGATCGTGTGCTCACTGTCAGGCCAAGTGATGAGCGGATCTCCCCGCCGTCCTCGGAAAAAGTTTCGAGCGCGTAGAACGACTCTCCGACCACGACGTTCGCGCACTCGAACACCGACTGCATCGCGAGATCCATGGACAGGAAACCGTCGCTAATCAGAAAGCCAATTCGGCACATGTCCATTCTCCATCACGTCGTGGCATAACTCATGCTCATTTGCGGCCGTGTCGCGAGGAGCATATACACAGATATCGGCGCACGCTGTGCCTTTATGCGACACCGGATACATGCCCGGTGAATCATTTGCACGGCAGCAGGTTCACGCTGACTCGGCGGTATTGGTGAGTGGTTGATTGGCGATCCGAGGCATACCATCAGCCCTTCGGGCTCTTCGTAAAATCGGGCGCACGTTTCTCGAGAAAGGCCGAGAAAGCTTCCTTGGCCTCTGCTGAACTCACCTGTGCAAAAAAGGTCTGGTTTTCACTCTTCACAGCCTCCTGGAGCTGCTGAAGCGCAGCCTGCTTGATGAGTCGTTTGGTAGCGAGCAACGCGCTGCCCGGTTTTGCCGCGAGCTTATGTGCTGTTGCAGTAGCGGTCTCGAGTAGATCGCCGTCGGGCAGCACGCGAGTCGCGAGGCCCAGTTCCACTGCTCGCGACGCAGTGAAGGGCTCTCCGAGCAGAAACAGGTCCGCTGCCCCTAGATGTCCTACGCGCGCTGGTATCGAAAAGCTCGACCCGAATTCCGGCACTAGCGCAAGGTTGATGAACGGCAACTGGAACTTCGCACTTTCGCCCGCGTAGACGAAATCGCAGTGGGTCAGCATCGTGGTTCCGCCGCCGATCGCCGCGCCTTGCACGGCCGCCACGATGGGCTTTTCGAACCGGATGAGCGCCGAGATCAGGCGGCCCTGCGGAAAGTCGCCCAGCCGGGGCGGATGCTTGAGAAAATCCCCGACGTCGTTGCCTGCGCAGAATGACTCGCCCACGCCGTGCCAGAGCACGACGCGGACTTCTTCGTCTTCGGCGGCCTCGTTGAAGATGTCCGCGAGATTCGTGTACATGGCTCCCGTCATGGCATTCTTCTTCTCGGGGCGATTGAAGGCGACCCGCAGGACGCTGCCGGTTCGCTCGGTGATGATGTCGCTCATGCTTGCTCCTTTCTCTCTGTGCTTCGTGTGTCAGGCGGCGTGTTCCTTCATGCTCGCCACCGCGCCGCTCGCGCGCAGGCCTTCGACGTCGTTTGCATCGAAGCCCAGCTCGCGGAGGATGTCGTCGGTATGCTCGCCAAGATCGGGCGCGCGTCGCGCCGGCACTTTGTCGACGCCATGAACCCGAATCGGATTGCTGATCGTCGAGGTCAATTTGCCGCCGGCGCCCTCGAGCGGAACGATGACATCGTTGGCTCGCAGCTGCGGATCGTCGATCACCTCTTGTGGTCCGCGCACGGCGCCGTACGTGACGTGGAGACTGCTGAATGCCTCGTGCCAGTGCGCCATCGGCTGCGCGCCGAAAACCTCGTCCAGGATGGCCGTAAGTTGCGGCATGTTCGCCGCCACCTTCGCCGGATCTGTAAACCGTGCATCAGTCAGCAGATCCGGGCGTCCGATGGCTTTCGCGACGGCCGCCAACTTGTCGTGCATCACCACCAGGACGAACCAGGTGCCGTCTGAGGCGCGGTACACGTTGAGCGCCGCATTCGCGGGATGCGTGCGATCGTGCGGTGCTGGAAACGTCGCGCCGGCCAGGGCGGCCTGGATAGCAACGCTGGCCGACCAGACGCCTGAGGCAAGGAGCGAAGTCGTGACGTAAGAGCCTTTGCCCGTGCGCTCTCGGCGGTAAAGCGCCGTGACGATCGCCGAATAGATTCCAACTGCCGTCGCATTGTCGCCGCTTCCGGCCACCGGCCAGGTTGGTGGCGCGCCGGCGTCACGCGTCATCGACAACAGGCCGCTACGCGCCCAGAACGCGGTCAGATCGAAGCCGGGCAGATCGGCATCTGGGCCGCTTTCGCCAAAGCCGGTGATATCCGCATAGATCAGTCGCGGGTTCCAGCGCGCCAGATCGTCGTACTCGAGCTTCAACTTCTTGCGCGCCGGATGTGGCGTATTGACGGTGAACACATCAGCCCATGTGACGAGCCGCTGGAGAACTTGCTGGGCGCTGGGCGACCTCAGGTCGAGCGCGATGCCGCGTTTGTTACGATTGGCGAGATGCCACTGATACGGCTCATCTGCCATCGGTTGTGACGGGATCTGGTGCCCGTGTCGCCAGGGGTCACCGCTCGGGGGTTCGACCTTGATCACATCGGCGCCGAAGTCCGACAGCATGACGGCGGCGCCGGGCGCCGCGATAAAGCTCGAAAAGTCGACCACCTTCAGTCCGGAAAAAATATTGTCGCTTGCCATTGGCCACTCCTAAATCGTGTTGTCTGCTTCACCGTCCCACGAACTGCGGGGCGCGCTTTTCGAGGAAGGCGGAAGTGCCTTCCTTTTTGTCATCTGTCCCGGCGCACAGCCCGAAGTAGGAGGCTTCGAGAGCGAGACCTTCGCTCTGGTTCGCGTCCAGGCCCTTGTTCACCGCTTCGAGCGATAGCCTCACCGCGACAGGAGCGTTCGAGGCGATCATCTTCAGAATGGCTTCAGCGCGTCCAATGAGATCGGCCGCGGGAACCACCTCGTTGACGAGCCCGATGCGCCATGCTTCCTGCGCACTGATGAGCTCCGCGGACAGAATGAGCTGCAACGCGCGGCCTTTCCCGACGAGGCGCGGCAGCCGCTGCGTGCCGCCTCCGCCTGGCAGCAGCCCGAGCTTTACCTCGGGCTGTCCGAGCTTCGCGTGCTCCACGGCGATGCGCAGGGTGCACGCCATTGCCGTCTCGCAGCCGCCGCCGAGCGCAAAGCCATTGATTGCCGCGACCACCGGTTTGCCGAGGTTCTCGATCAGGTCGAGCACGGCTTGCCCAAAACGGCTCGACTGCTCCGCTTCGATCGCGCTCGCGTGCGCAAGCTCACTGATGTCCGCGCCGGCGATGAACGCCTTATCGCCCGCGCCAGTGAGAATGACGCCGCGCACGACGGTGTCCCCGCGTGCATCCTCGAAAGCCGTTCGCAGATCCTTCCATGTCTGCGTGCTCAGGGCATTGAGGACCTTGGGACGGTTGACGGTCACGTATGCGATCCCATTGCGCTTTTCGTACAGAACGTTCGCGAGCGTGACGACTTTCGCCTGCGGATCATCGGGCACTACTACTACGGGTGAAGCTGGGGCTGTCACTGTTGTCGATGACATGTTTAGCTTTCCTTCTAATTCAGGTGAATCGGGGGACGGCGACGAACTCGTCGTCACGACTGCAGTCTTAGATAAACGCGCTGAACCCAGTGATTGCTTTCCCGACGATCAGGTTCTGCATCTGGTAGGTGCCCTCGTAGGAATAGAGCGCCTCGGCGTCGGCAAAGAAACGCGCGACGTGGGGTGAGCAATCCGGAAGGTTGTGCCTAGGCTCACGCGACCGGAGCGAGTCATTTCGTCTGTTTCGAACCCCCAACCTTGCGGCGTAGCTCCAGCAGACCGAGCAGAACCTCATCACGCTGCGCCTCCAGCTCTTCGATGGAGCGCGACCCGGCCTCAACGTGGACGCTGTCTATGAGCTTCTTTTGAACCTCAGGGCTCAGAACCGGCTCGCCGAGCGTCTTCCACCACGCCGTCATAGGGCCGCTGAACTGCTGGAAGAAGTGCTCGATGCCGCCAGGGCCCCCGCCAAGATGGTTGAGCATCATGTTGCCCATCACGCCCCAGCGCAGGCCCGGCCCCCAGCACAGGGCGGTGTCGACGTCGGCAGCGCTTACTACGCCCTCGGCGACGAGGTAGTACACCTCGCGCGCCAATGCGGCCTGCAGCCGGTTCGCGACGTGGCCCGGCATCTCCTTGTTGACCCGCACCGTACGCTGCCCGATCGTCGTATAAAATTCCGCTGCGCGCTGGATCGTCGCTTCCGAGGTCTTCGAGCCGCCGACGATCTCGACCAGCGGGATCAGATGGGGCGGGTTGAAGGGATGGGCGATGACGCAGCGTTCGGGATGCGCGGCAGCCCCCTTCTGGATTTCGCTCATGGTGAGCCCCGACGAACTCGAAGCAACGATCACGTCGGCAGGCAACAGCTCGTCGAGTTGTCCATAGAGCTTCTGCTTGAAATCGATCCGCTCGGGTCCGTTTTCCTGGACCAGGTCCGCGCTCACGAGTGCTTGTTCGAGCAAGGGCGTGAATGTGAGGTTCGTGAGCGATGCTCCGGGCGAAAGGCCCAATCTCGTGAGCGCTGGCCACGCGGACTCCACGAATTTATTCAATGACGCTTCCGCATTCGGTGCTATGTCCGTCGCCGCGACATGCAATCCTTTGGCGAGAAACAGCGCGGCCCAGCTCGCGCCGATCACGCCCGTGCCGATGATGGCGACGCGGCGAATGGGCTTGGTGTCAGTCATGTCATTTCTCCAATGTACGGGTCAGACTTCGGCGTAGGCAACGCCGGTGAGGTTGCCCTGGGCGTAGAGAAAGTTGCGCAGATTGCTGCCATCGAGTTGCGCTGAATAGACCGATCCTCCCAGGTCCGTGACGAACATTCGGCTACCAGCAACGTCAAGCGTGATGCCGATCCCTTCCAGCAGATGCGTGATGACGATCTCGGGGGTCGCCGCTTTATCGACCGGGGCGCGATTGACTGTGTTTCCGCGCGGGGGATCGCCGCGGTCCGTCCAATAGAGGACGCGGTTCTCCTCGTCGAATTCGAGATCGATCGGTTCCGGCAGATGGTCGAACAGCACTTCGATGTCGGAGCGGGTGGCCGGATCTTCGCCATTCGGGATCTCCAGATTCGCGCGGAGGATGCGGCCCTGGTCGCCGTTGTCAGGGCCCTTTTGTGTCCAATAGAGCTTCCGGTGCACGCGATCGACAGCGACTCCGACGCACCATCGGTTCTGGTCGTGGCGGTCGTTGTCGCCGCTCCCGGTCTCGACCAGTGTTTCGATATCAGAGCCGTCGCAGTTGACGCGCATCACGCGCATGCCTTCGCGGTCGCACCAATAAAGTTTTGCACCGTCGCGGTCGAGCTGGAGCTGCTTTGGGGTATGCGTGAGGCCTTGGGGGACGATGACCACGCGGTTGTTGCCGTCGAGGTCGGCGCGCTCGATCGATCCGTCATTGGCGCTCAGAGCGTGACCCATGTTCGTCCAGTAAATGTGGCCAGCGTGCGCGTCCACTGCGATTCCATCGGGGAGGTGGCAGTCCGTGACGATCGTCTTGCGGTCGGATCCATCTGGATTCATCGAGTAAATCGAGTTGCTGCTCAATTCGAGGAGAAACAATCGTCCCGAGCAAACCGTGTCCTGAGAAACGCTGCTTGAATTGGTGTGAGTCGTAGTCATGTGCCATCCTTAACGTTTTGCCGGAGGTGATGTGAACGCAGAACATCGGGCAGAGAGCGAGCGCCACAGGTATCGGTATCTTCGCTCGCCGAGGCGCGCGATGCGCCCGTGACGTTGAGCGACTGGCCGGGGTTTGAACGACGCCGGTGTCGGGGGCGTTGTTCATGGACATCAATCTATGTGGTGATCGGCATCGACTCAATTGCACGATGGTGTAACGACACCATCGTGTCGGGTGGGAAGGCTTGTCGTTCAATCCTTCGCCCAAGGTGTAATTGCGGACGTCCTGCTGCATATCCTATTTTGCGAAGGTACCGATGAGTCTCATTGGAGGAACCGCCATTGCCAACCAGTGCATTGTCGTCGGCACAGGTCAATCGAAATCGTTCTTCGTTTATTGAGTGATTGCTATGAAAAAGCCAACTCGTATCGTTATCGTAGGTGGCGGAATCGCCGGGATTCTGCTTGCAACCAGGCTCGGCGATCGGTTAGGCCGGTCGGGTGAAGCAGGCGTGACTTTGATCGACAGAAGCCCGACGCATATCTGGAAACCGATGCTGCACACGATTGCGGCAGGTACGCGCGATGTGAATCAGCAGCGTGTAATCTATCTTTCCCATGCGCGCGAACACAGCTTTACGTATCAGCCGGGAGAAATGTGCGGACTGGACCGACAACGACGTGAAGTTCAACTTGCCGCAATCGAGTCGCACGAGGGCGGCTTGATGCTCGAGAGGAGAACAGTTCCATACGATGTGCTGCTACTGTCCATAGGCAGCCGCGCGAACGACTTCGGCGTGCCTGGAGTCCTCGAGCACTGCCATCTTATTGACAGCCAACAGCAGGCAGAGACATTCAACGTCGCATTGCGCGAGCATTCTCTTCGTTCCGTGGTCAAGGATGAGGAGCTCAGGATTGCGATCGTGGGCGCTGGTGCTACCGGGGTCGAGTTATCGGCCGAGCTCAGTCATCTTTTCGAGCTCGCGGCCAGCTACGGCGATCCTGCGATTAGAGACAGGCTGCGCTTGACGCTTTTGGAGGCCGGACCACGCGTGCTTCCCGCATTCCCTGCGGAGATCTCGTCAGCCAGCCAGCAACAGCTCGAGAAAATTGGCTTTCGTGTAATGACCTCGACAGGGGTCTCCGCTGCGGAAGCGGAAGGTTTCCGGTATGGAGACGGCAAGCTTGCCGAAGCGGACTTGATGGTATGGGCTGCTGGCGTGAAAGCGCCTGATTTCATGAACGGGCTAGCTGGCCTCGAAACCAACCGGTCCAACCAGATCATGGTGTCGGGCACGCTGCAGGCTCTGAACGACGAGAATATTTTCGCGCTCGGCGATTGCGCTTCGCTCACGCCGCAAGGTGCGCAGCGACCGCTGCCTCCTACTGCGCAGGTAGCCACGCAGCAGGCGGAGCACCTGGCGCGCCATTTGCCGGAATGGATCCGTCACAAGAAACCTCTTCCTCGCTTCGCATTCCGGGACTTCGGATCGCTCGTGTCATTGAGCGAGTACGACTCGTTCGGCACGCTGGGTCGTTTTGGATTGTTTCCTGGGGGGATCATTCGGGGCAAGCTTGCCCAGCTTAGTCACGCGATGTTGTACCGACGCCATCAGCAGGCGCTACACGGTTTTCGCCGGGCAACTCTGCTCTGGACGGCGGAGCAAATCAACGGATTGGCTCAACCGGCGATTCGACTCGCTTGAGGGGCTTTCGTGGCCCAGCAGATGTTCATGTTCGCCGCTCTTTGGAGCGGCATGTTACTTCCAGATGTGAGTGACTTGAGAACGACGCTGCAGCGCAGCGTCGCTAATGAGGAAGCGAGTCGGAATTACACGCAACGTGCGGATTGCGTTGAGTTGAAGCCAACGCCGCGACTTGAATAGCCAAACGCTTCAACAGAGATCATCGCCGATGCGTTTGCTGGAGCGGGGCGTTCGGCGGGGCGAAAGACGGCGTCGCCGCGGCGGATTGCACGCCGCGACACCACGCACACGCCCGGCGCTCTCGCATGGCGAAGACGCCAGCGCTGCTCCCCATAGTGACATCGTCCGGGCTCCACCCAGCGAATGATCAGTGTCGTCTCGGAGTGTTCGAGAATTTCCACCTGGACTCGTGCGTCGTCTAACGTAGCGTACTCTGACGTTTTCACTGGCTGCTCCTGGAATGGGGATTTTTCGCTGAAATCGCGTGCTGTCACGCGTGGGGCGTGTCGACAACCTTGCCGCGGAAAATCGCATACTGGTGCAGGTTGTAGCCGATCATCACCGGGAACACGAGGCCGACTCCGATCAACATGAACGCGAGGGTCAGGGTGTCCGACGCGGCTTGCAAGATCGTGAGCCTGCCCGGAATGAAGTAGGGGTAGAGGCTAATTGCAAGGCCCGCGAACGACACGATGAAAAGCGTTATCGCCGCCCCGAAGGGCCCGCGGTCGCGTCCGCGATAGAGCGACGCCATGAGCCAGCCGTACGAGAGGACGGCGAGTACGCCGAGCACCGCAAGCGGGGCGAACACCCCGGGCTCGGACCAGCGGGCATGGACCGCCACGCTGTCGAACCAGGTCGCCGCGGTGAGCACGATCGCGGCCGCGACGGTGAACTGTGCGCTCAACAGGGCCAGCCGGCGGGCCCAACGTTCGAGCAGACCCACCGCCTTCCTGGCGAGCCACGTCGCGCCGAGCAGGCTGTAGCCGCTGACGACCCCGATGGCTGTCACCGTGATGAACGCCGTGCTGGATCCGCCAGGCACGAACCCCGTGATCATCTTGCCGAGTACGATGCCCTGAGAGATGGCCGCGACGAGGCTGCCCACGCCGAACACGACGTCCCATAGGCTTCGGTGCTGCGCGCTATGGCGGAATTCGATGGCTGCACCCCGCATGATCAGCCCGGCTATCATCGCCATGACGGGCAGATAGAGCGCTTGCATCAAGGCCGCGTAGGCAGCCGGAAACGCGCCGAACAGGGCGCCGCCGACCACGACCAGCCATGTCTCGTTCGCATCCCACACGTGACCGATGGTTTGAACCATCAGGTCCCGGTCTCCGCGATTTCTGCTCAGCAGAGTCAGCATACCGACACCAAGGTCGAATCCATCGGTCACGACGTAGAAGGCCAGCATCAGGCCGATCAGGCCGAACCACGTGAGGGCCAGCAGGGAATGAGTGGTGCTTTCCATCGAACGATCTCCCTTCAGTTGGGGCAAGAAGATTCAATATTCCGTCGCCATCGTTTGGGGCGTGATGCTCGTGGTCGTGGGCGGTGTGGCAGCGAGATCGGGACCGTTCTTCAGCCAACGCCGCGCGAGTAAGAAGAAGCTGATGAGTAACACGACGTCGAACACGAAGAACATCGCCATGCTGGCCGTTACCGAGGACGCGGGCACCGCGGACAAGGCTTGACTGGTTCGCAGCAGTCCGTAGACGACCCATGGCTGACGTCCCACCTCGCGTACGATCCATCCGGCCTCGACGGCCACGTAAGGCAGCGGGATGCACAGTACCCACGCCAGCAGGAGCTTGCGCTGCGCGAGGAGGCGCTGGAGGTTGCCGCGCGCTTTGTGCAGCGCATACGCGGTCCAGAGCGCGAGCAGCATGAACGCGAAGCCGATGCCGGCCATCACCCGGAACGCGTAGTAGAGGAGCGGCAGCATCGGCGGTTGGTCGGCGCGCGGGAAGTCCGTGAGACCCGAGACCCGTCCGTGCAGCGAGTGCGTGCCGAGAATGCTCAGGAGTCCCGGCACTTCGATCGACCAGTCATTACGCTGCCTTTGCTGATCGGGCCATGCAACGAGCGACCATGCGGCGCCTGTGCCCGGCTTGTTGGTCTGCCAGTGCCCTTCGATGGCGGCACCTTTCGCGGGTTGAGTCGCGAACACGCTGGTGCCGCTGGAGTCTCCCAGCCAGACCTGAAGCGGTGCAACGACGACGAGCACGCCCAGTGCGATCTTGAAGGAACGCGCAAAGAACTCAGGGTGCCTCCGGCGGAACAGGTGGTATGCCGAGATGCCTGCGATCACAAACATCCCGGTTTCGATCGCGGCCGTCCACATGTGAGAGACGGCCCACACCATGTCGGGGTTGAAGATGGCCGCTGCATAGTCCGTGATCACGAGCTTGCCGTTGACGACGGTGATACCGGCGGGCGTCTGCATCCACGAATTGGCGACCATGATCCAGAATACGGAAATGCTGGATCCGAGCGCTACCATCGCCGTGGCGAAGACGTGGACGCCACGTGACACACGTCCCCAGCCGAGCATCATCACGCCGATGAATCCGGCTTCGAGCATGAACGCCATTGCGCCTTCAAAGCCAAGAATATTACCGACGAACTGGCCACTGAATCGTGCGAAGCCGGACCAGTTGGTGCCGAATTGAAATTCCAGCGGAATGCCAGTCACCACGCCCACCGCGAAATTGAGCGCGAGCAGCTTGCTCCAGTGGCGGGCGTGCCGGTAGTACATCACGTCGCCGGTGCGAATCCACAGTACTTCGATCAGCAGCAGAAATGCCGACAGACTGACAGTGAGGATAGGCCACACGATGTGGAAGATCGTGGTCATCGCGAACTGCGCGCGAGAGAGTTGGAGTACGTCAGTGAGCATGATGACCGTCCCATTGCGGTGTGCGATTGGCTACGTTCGAGCGACGTCAGCGTTGGGAGACGTTGCCCGTATAGAGCAACTTTAGGCCGTTGATGTTGCGCGGCTCAATTGCACGAAGGTGTAACGATACCGAGGCGCCGAAGGGAAAGACGGTCACCGGAACCTGCTACCAAAGTGTAGTTGCGACTGTGGCCGGCGAAGCCTAAATTGGTTCGCAGGCTAAAGTTTTTGTCCCGAATGCCAGCGAGATGGAGGTCAGATCGGCTCGCTATACAAGGTCTTTGTCTTGGGACCTGTCTGGATGGTGCTTGCGGCGCCCCTTCATCATGAAAAGCGAAATCTTCACCGCCATTGCAGCGCGCCTTTGTAGCGCTTACATCACAGGCCAGGTGCGACGCATCATCCAGATCGCGCCGAGCGCCAGACAGTGGGCTGCCCTTGCCGGCGGCCCTATGACACCGGCCGGTTACGCGATTCTCGCGTTCGTGGTCGGGGCCATGCTTCTGGCCGCGATACTGACGACCTGTTGGGCGCGTGTTGGACTTGGCAGCGTATTCAGGGTGGGCTGCTGGTTTTCGTGAAGCCGGAGCGGCTTCGTGATTTTCGCCAATGTCGGACTTGCCGCGGCCGCATAGGACCTAGGCATCGTCTTGCGTGCGGGCGTGGCGCGCTGCCTCCTGAACCGCGTGCACGAACGCGGCTGTGACCATACTCGTCACCAATACGCCCTGCACTCCGATCAGTATCGAATCGATCCGACCCACGATGGTCGTGGGCACCACGTCGCCGTAGCCGATCGTGAGCGCCGTGATGATGCAGAAGTAGAGGGCATCCCCAAACGACGATGGCGTTCTGCTTCCCGCTTCCATTGAACCGCCGGCGTAATACATCACCGCTGAAAGCAGAAGAAACAACACAAATAACGCTGCGAGCGGCGCACGCAGGTACCAGAGGGTCTTCGCAAATTCTTCGAATACGTGGCCAGCCTTCAGGGGGGCGGGCGCGGAACGCCTAACTTTCGTCTCCATGGATCATCTCCAACCGTCTTCGTTCACACGGTGAGGGTAGGCCCTCGGCGGAGGGCGGAGCCATTGCACGATGGTGTTAGTCACACCTTCGCATCCCCAGCAAATACGTGTCCTGAACCAAGGTGTAATTGCGACTGCGTTGGGTACGCCCTACATTGGTTCGCAAGCGCCACTGCAAATGAGGCCGCTTTTTCATGCACTGGCATGGCCCGTTTGTGGCATCAGCCGTTTGTCCCCCGGGGACCTGGAGCAGAGCAATGAATCGTAACCGCCGTCAATCAGGCGCCATACACGGCGCACAACGCGCAGCCGCTTATGTATCGACCGACGTGGCGCTCGGCGGCTCGAATGACGAACCCGCTCTCGGTGCCCACCTGATCACGAAACGCCACGGCTACGAACATCACGGCATTTATGTCGGTAGCGGCAGGGTCATTCACTACGCGGGTTTCGTGAAGTCCGTGCGTCGCGGCCCCGTCGAGGAAGTCCCGCTCGACCAGTTCGCCGATGGTCACGCCGTTGATGTGCGCCAGTGTCCGTTGCCGAAGTATTCCGGCGTCCAAACCGTGCTGCGCGCCCGCTCGCGGCTCGGCGAAGACCGGTATCGCCTGCTGACGAACAATTGCGAGCACTTCTGCGCATGGTGTCTGGATGGTGAAAGCCGCAGCGAACAGGTCCATGCCTTCCTCAAACATCCGGGCGCAGGCGTCCACGCGCTGCTGTGTCTCGTGAGCGCCCTCATCGGCATTCGGGTCAAAGCCGATCACGCAGCGGTTACTGCGGCATGAAAGCCTTGAGTTGAGTTTGATACAGACAAATGCGCGAAGGAGGCCGCCATGGGCCCGACTGAAATGACTCTGCACTGGGCCGTCGAGAAATGGCTCACGCCCACGCACGCGACGCGCACGCATGTCGTGCGGGTTCGCCGCACTGGTATGCATCGGCGCTGCGTGTGCGTCGAAGCGATGCTTTCCGGCGGTCTGCTGTCGATTTTCTTCTTCCGTCACGACGATGGATCGTGGAATGTCTTTCCGCCCGCGCAAGCGCGGCCGGCCATGTCCGCGTGGAGGTCTGTGTGATGAACCACGGCCTTGGCAATTTGACGAAGTGCGTTCCCGGCGCGCACTACGTGTCGGGAGTCTCGGTGGATGCCGACGATCTCGCGCCCAGATCGGAGCGCCTGCTCAAGGTATCAATCATTGTGGTCTGTTGCTGGACACTTATTGAGGCACCGCTCGAACTGAGTGGGTCGATTGATTCAACCTCACTGCTCGCTGTGGTGGCGTCGAAGGTACTGGTTTGCCTCATTGGTTTCGCTGCCATTGTCGACCTGCGCTTGACCCGTCACGTCTTCGCATTCATTTGCGCCGCAAGTGTATTTGCCGTAGCACCGGCGTTACCTCTCGAGTACACGCACAGCATTGCCCTTGCTCTCGTCTCGACGGTCGAATGCCTCGGTAAAGGCGCATGTGTTGTCGCGTTCGCTCTGGCGGCGTGGAACGGAGACAGTGTCAGCGAACGTTTGAGCGAAGGTCACCCTACGGCCAACGACCCGCAATGAGCCGCTCGAGTGTCGTTAGTCTGGCATTGCTGACAATGCCCGCTGTGTTGCTCAGCGGTTGCGCATTTGCGCCATCGATTCCGCTGTTGGGTGCAGCCTTTCCGGACTGGTTATTCTGCATTGTCGCTGGCATCACGGGGACTATTCTCGTCCACCTCGCATTGAGCCGGCGCGGTGCGATCCCGGCGCTCGCACCGCTCGCGGTCAGCTATCCGGCGCTGAGTGCACTGCTCGCGATGGCCGCCTGGTTGGCGTTTTTTCACCGTTGACGTGGGCCAAAATGACTGACGACGCTCGCGCCGCGCGGTACATGAAGAAGCTTCCTGCAGCTGCGATTGTGCTGATTGCCATCGGCTTGCTGGTCGTGGTTCTGTGGCGGCTCGATCACGCACCGTCCACCGACGACGCGTATGTGTACGCGGACACGATCAGCGTCGTTCCTGAAGTCAGCGGCCGGATCATCGAGCTTCCCGTACGCGACAATCAGGCCGTCAAGCAAGGCGAACTGCTACTGCGCATCGACCCGCGCCCCTATCAGACCGCGCTGGATCAGGCGCGCGCACGGCTCGACACGCTCAACAACCAGATCGTTTTGACGCAGCGTACGGTGCATGCGCAGCAATACAACGCGGATTCCGTGCAGGCTGCCGTCGAGCGGGCCCGCGCAGTGGCAAACCAGGCCGAGGACACCCTGCGCCGCACCGAACCCTTGCTCGCGCAGGGCTATGTCTCCGCCGAGGAAGTCGATCGCGCACGTACTGCGCAGCGCTCCGCGCAGGCGGAACTCAATGCCGCGGTGCGCGAGGCGCAGCAGGCTAGCGCGGCAGTTAGCGGCGTTGATGCGCTGGTCGCGCAGCGCGCGGAGGTCAGGGCACAAATTGCCCTTGCCGAACTGAATCTCGAGTTCACGCAGGTGCGTGCGCCGTTCGACGGTCGGGTGGTCTCGCTGCGCACGACGGTCGGGCAATTCGCATCGGCACTGAAGCCTGTTTTCACGTTGATCGATACGCGGCATTGGTATGTCGTCGCCAACTTTCGGGAAACGGAGTTGAAGGGCGTCCATGCAGGGACGCCTTCGACCGTGTACCTGATGAGCGACACCGCCAGACGTTTCACCGGCGTAGTCGATTCGGTCGGCTATGGCGTGCTGCCAGACGATGGCGGCGTGGTGGAACAGGGTCTTCCGAGCGTGCAGCGCACCATCAACTGGGTGCATGTATCGCAGCGCTTCCCGGTCAAGATCGCCGTGCGCAATCCCGATCCCGAGCTGTTCCGCATCGGTACTTCGGCGGTCGCAACGCTCAACCGCGGCGACGCGGCGAGATCCAGGCGTTGAGGGCGAGGTGATGGCGACACTCGATAAACCTTCATCGGGCTTGCGGCGATTCTCCCGCTTTCTCGTCGATGAGAACCGCGCTCAACCGGGGCGTGCAAACGTGATGCTGCGTTGCGTATTCGCGTGCGCGATCGTCATTACGATATCGATGACATTACAGGTGCCGTTTCTCGCGCTGTCGTTGCTCGTCGTGTTTTATGTCACACAGTCGAACGTGGTGATGACGCGTCTGGTCGGCGTTGTGTTCGTGGTCGGGGTGACCTTGGCCATCGGTAGTGCGATTCTTGTGCTGAAGCTGACGTTCGATTACCCGTTGCTGAGAATCCTGCTGTCGGCAGCACTGTTCTTCGTTAGCGCTTACCTGATGCGGGTGGCAAAAATCGGCGCTGCTTTCTTTGTCGTCGGCATCGTGGTGATCTATGTCCAGTCGTTCGTGGACCTGACCGATCACGCCGAGGCGCTCGTACGGATTGTGCTATGGGTGTGGGTCGCTGTGAACTATGCGATTGCGATCACGCTGCTGATCAACACGTTATGTCTGCCTGCGGAGCCTGTAGAGCAACTTGAAGACGCCATGCTGGCGCAGCTTGCGGTGACGCGCTCGGCCCTCGCGCACCTCGAGCGTGGCGAGCGCGGTGTTGTAGAACTCAACGCGCGAGCAATACAAGACGGAACTCTGACGCTGCAACGTCTGCTGCGGTTCGCGACGATGCGGGACGCCAATTACCGGCGCCAACAGGCGTTTCATCTGGCGCGTGTCGCAACGGTGTCGCGGTTGTATGCGGCGGCGGCTCATTTGCCGGAAAGCATGGCGAATGTCCCGGCTGGCGTCCTGCATGCACTGGGCGGCGCATGCGAGCGTTTCGTCCACGCCATTCGCACGGCGGAGCGCTTCACCGTGCCGGAGCGGCTCACGAACATTGTGGACCTCGGCATGCCAGGTGCGGTTGAGGAGATGCGGGAAGCGTTTCTCGCATTTGCCAGCAGATCGGCGGCGCCCGATTCGACGGAAACGGAACAGGAGAAACAGCGTCTTCTTGTCCCTGATGCGTTCTCGAACCCGGTCTATCTGCAGTTCGCGTTGAAAACACTACTAGCGGCGATGGTCGGCTACCTCTTTTACCTGGCGACTGGTTGGCAGGGCATTCACACGATCATGCTGTCGTCGCTGATCGTCGCGCAACCAAGTCTCGGCGCGACGAGTCAGCGCGGGATCTTGCGGATTGGCGGTGCGGCGCTCGGCAGCGCGATCGCGCTCGCGATGGTGGTATGGGTGGTCCCGCGCCTCGACGGCATTGTCGGCCTGCTGCTGATGTCGTTGCCGGTGATCGCGCTTGGTGCATGGATCAGCGCGGGATCGGAGCGGATCAGCTATGCGGGCATCCAACTCATGTTCACGTTCGGGCTGTCCCTGCTCGGTCAATTCGCACCGACGACGAACCTCACCGAGATCAGGGACCGGATAGTCGGCATTCTGCTGGGGGTCGCGATATCGACCGTCGTGCATGCATCGATATGGCCCGAAGCGGAAGGCGAGGCGCTGCGTCAACGTATCGGCGCTCTGCTGCGCAAGCTTGCCGCCAGTTTGCGACAGCAGAAAGACGCAATCTCGGCGCCCAGTGCGCTCTGGGCGGAGCTTGCAGATTGTGAGGCGATGGCCGCGCGCGTCGCACTGGAGCCTGGCTGGCAAATGGGCGAAGGGCAGCGGGAAGGTTTTCAGCACCATGTCCAGACGGTGCTTGCGCAGACCCGCGAAATCCTGCTTGCGGCGGGCGCTTTCGAAGCGGAACGCCGGTCGCAGCCGAATGGGGAGGGTAGTGCGCAGCGCGCCGCAGCGATCTGGGCAACGACGGTCGCGGTATCGCTGGAAGGGTACGCAAGCAACTTGACCGGGGGCCAGCAATCAGTGCACGCACCGGCTCCCGTTTTTTCCGATGAGGAAGCGTTGTTGCTCACGGATGCAGCGAAGCGTGCATACGATCGGTTGACTACACGGGCGACGCGTCTGATGGGACTGGTGTCGACCCTGCCGGCATGGCGCGATCATCAGTTCTTGGACAACGGGATCGCGACATGAACACCGCAATCGCGACCGGCTCTTCTGATCCGCTAGCGTATCGTTTGCTGCGCAAAGGCGTAGTGGCCGTATTGGCGTGCACATTGTCGGCCTGCGCGCTGATCCGGCACGATACAAAACCTTATGCCGTAATCGCCCCGGAACAAATCCGCATTAGCGGCGACATTCATCTCGAACCAGGCGATTGGCCAGCCAGGCAATGGTGGAGCGCTTACGGCGATCCGCAACTCGATTCGCTGATCGCGCGGGCACTTACCAGCTCGCCGACGATCGTGATCGCGCATACGCGCGTCGCGCAGGCGAAATCGGATATCGATCTGGTGCGCGCGGGGACGAATCTGCAGGTTACGGCGCTCGCCGCGCTCGACCGTCAGCGCGTGTCGTCGAACGGCTTCCTCGGGGCCTACTCGACGAACGAACCTGCGATCGGTGCGACGGGGCCGTGGTACACGGAGGGCATCGTTGGGCTCGGCGCGAGCCTGGACATCGATATTTGGGGCGAGCAGCGCGCGCAAGTTGAAGCTGCGATCGGCGTGCACAACGCGCGGTTGGCGGAGGTCGCCGGCATTGAACTTGAGATGTCGACAGACGTCGCGCAGATTTACTACGGCATCCAGACGACGTATCAACTGATCGATCTGCTCTCGCAGCTGCGGGATGTCGCGGCGTTCGATGTGGATGCACACGCGACACGTGCCGCACGAGGCCTGGAGCCCGTCACCCAGACCGAGCTGGCGCGTGCGCAACTGTTGGCGACGCAGAGGCAGCTTGTGGCGGCGCGCGCCAGCGTCACGCAATTGCGCGAATCGCTGCGCGCGTTGCTTGGCACAGGTCCGGACGATCTTTCCGACATCAGGCCCGTCGCGTTGCCGCTGCAGCAGTCCGCATTGCCGCCGACACTGTCATACGAACTGCTTGCACGTCGTCCGGACCTGCAAGCGCTGCGTTGGTATGTGCAGTCTTCGTTCGACCGTATCGACGCCGCGAAGGCCGCGTTTTATCCGAGCTTCGACATCAAGGCGTTTTTTGGCCTCAACGCGCTGCACCTTGCGGACCTCTTTACACATGCCAGTCAGCAGATCAATCTGATACCCGGTCTGTATCTGCCGATCTTCGACGGCGGCCGGCTCAACGCGAACCTCAGCAGCGCGCGCACGGCCAGCAACACGCTCATCGCGCAGTACAACGACGCCGTGCTGAACGCCGTGCGCGACGTAGCGGTAACGGGTAGCAGACTTCAGGACCTCGATCAGGAAGCCCTGCTGCAGGCACAGAAAATCGACGCCGTGTCGTTCGCCGAGGCCAGTGCGCAGGCGCACTATGAAAGAGGCGTTGCGAGCCGACTGACGGCAATGGACGCCCGCCAGGCAGTGTTGCTCGAACGCATCTCCTTGCTGGAGCTCGACGGGCAGCGCCTGAGTCAGGGGATCGCGCTGTCGAAAGCGCTCGGAGGAGGCTATCGCGACGAGGCACCTGTTGAATTGCGGGTAAGGTGACCTAGCCTTCACGCCCGTGCGTGCTCTGGGTTAGTCGTCCCGCGATGTTGACGAGTTCGGGGAGCGAGCGCGCGTCCATCTTTCGCATCACGTGTCGGCGGTGCACCTTCACTGTGATCTCGCTGATGCCCAGTTCGGCTCCGACCTGTTTGTTCAGCAGGCCGGATACCACTAACGCCATGACCTCCCGCTCGCGTCGACTGAGTGAGGCGTAGCGGTCACGGATCGACTGCATCCCGGCTTCTTCGGTCAACGCCGCGCGGCTGCGCTCGAGCGCGTGTCGGATGGCGTCGAGCAGCACCTGGTCGTCGAACGGCTTGGTGAGAAATTCGGCCGCTCCCGCTTTCATGGCTCGCACCGTCATCGGCACGTCGCCGTAGCCGGTGATGAAGATGATCGGCATGTCGGTACGTTCGGAAGCAATCAGATTTTGCAGGTCGAGGCCGCTGAGATCGGGCAGGCTGACATCCAGCACCAGACAGTTCGGGACCATCGCGCGCGTGCGTCCGAGAAAGTCCCGGGCGCAAGCAAAGGTTTCTGCCCTTAGACCAGCAAAGCGAATCATGGCTTCGAGCGACTCACGCACCGAGACATCGTCATCGACGACGAAGACGACCGGCGTGGCTTGCGCCGACGATGATTTCGGGGCGGCTTCGACTGCACGAGCGGGTATCATTTTGAACTCCATTCACAGGCCCCGGGGTGAATCATTCGACCTTGAGCGCGGCCTGGATCGCCCCCAGAAGGGCGGTGTCGCTGAAGGGTTTGAGCAGACAATCGACGGCACCTTGTTCGAGCATGCGCGGGCGCAACACCTCGTCCCCATGCGCCGTGATGAAGACGATCGGAATGGCTTCCCGGCACCGCTTGAGCTCGTGCTGCAGCTCGTCGCCGGACATGCCTGGCATGGCGACGTCGAGGATCAGGCAGCGCACTTCGCCGGCGCATCCGGAGGCCAGAAATTCTTCTGCCGACCCAAATGCCCGGGTTGCGAAGCCGAACATATGCAGCAGGTCGGGCAGCGATTCGCGCACCGACTCGTCATCGTCGACCACCGCGATAAGCGGGCGCTCTGTCATCACAGATTCCTTTAGGGTCGCTCCGCATCCGCGCGCGCGGACTGTCCTGCGGGCGCGGACCGCTCGGCGGCCGCCACGCTGTCCGCCCGACACGGAATGGAGAAAGTAAACGTGGCGCCCCGGTCTTTGTTCGAGGAGGCCCACAACCGGCCGTCGAGGCTTTCGATGATGCAACGGCTCACAGACAGGCCGATGCCCATACCTTCGCGCTTGGTCGTAAAAAGCGGATCGAAGAGCTTGCCGGCAAGCTGCGGGTCGATGCCCATGCCGGAATCGGTCACAGACAGCCGCACATGGTCGCCATCGTCGCGCTCGATGCTCACCTGTATCTGCCGTGGCCGGTCGTCGACGCCATTCATCGCCTCCACGGCGTTGACAAGCAGGTTGAGCACCACCTGCTGGAGCTGGATCTTGTCCCCGGCGACAGGCGGCAGATCGTCGGCCGTCTTCAGATGCAGCACGATCCGCTTGTTGCGAATTTCGCCTTGCAGCAGATCAATCACCTCCCGAGTCGCTTCGACCAGATCGACTGTATCGGTCGTGATGGTTTTGTTGCTGAACAGCGCGCGCAGGCGTTTCATCACCTCGGATGCGCGGTGCCCGTCGCGGATCGTGCGTCGTACCGTCTCGAGCGCGCCTTCCACATTGGGCGGTTCCGCACTCAGCATGCGCAGACCGGTGCTTGCGTTGGTCACGATGCCAGTCAGCGGCTGGTTGATCTCGTGCGCGATCGAGGCCGTCAACGCGCCTTGACTGTTGACCCGGCTCAGATGGGCCAATTCGGCGCGCAACGCGAGAAGCGCATCTTCGGACGCCCGACGCTCCGTCATGTCCTGCGCGGCGCCGATGTAGTCCAGCGAGCCTTGCGGGTCGCGCGTGGCGTGCGCCTGTATGTGGATGTGCCTGACCGCGCCGTCGGGCAGCAGCAGGCGGATTTCGAACTCCAGATCTTTGCCTTCTCGCGCCCGCTCGATCATTTCGTCAAGTAGATGTCGGTCGCCAGGGTGGAAGCGGGTGGCGATCGTGTCTATCGTAATCGGCACCCCCGGTTCGATCCCGAAGATGCGGTAAAGCTGATCTGACCACGTGAACGCGCCGGTTTCAAGGTGCCAGCAGAAGCTGCCGCTCGAACTGAGTTGCTCCACTTTGGCCATCAGCGCCGCGCTTTGGCGTAAGCGCTCATCCGCCTCCTGACGCGCAGCGATGCTATGTGCCCGCTCGATGGCTATGCTCGCGATGTGCGTGAACTGTGCGATCAGTTCACGCTGGATAGGCGTGGGATCGCCCGGAGCAGACCGAAACAGCGTGAACGTTCCCAGCACTTCGTCGGTACGCGAGAGGATCGGCGTCGCCCAGCAGGAACGCAGTCCATGTGCGAGGCTGCGCTCCCGCCACGCCTTGGTCCAGCGCGCGTCCGACGCGACATCGGGCACGATCACCTGCGCCTTGAGGGACACCGCCATGCCCAGCGGGCCGGAGTCATCGGAGGTGGCACGCGTACCGGCAGGAGGGAGAAAGCGCTTCGGGAGACCGGGAGACCCCAGATGCAGGCACGCGGCGTCGTGTGTCTCCCGAAAGGTGACTCTGCAGACGCAGTCGGCTGCGATCTCTTCGACCAGTCGGCATAGGTCGTTGAGAACGTTCGGCAGAGGCTGCCCTGTCGCGACCATCTCCAGCAGGCGATTTTCGCCCTCGAGCAGCGCCTCGGCACGCTTGCGGTCATCGATATCCGTCTGAAGGAAATACCAGAGAGCGATTCGGCCCTCGTTATCGCGCAACGGAAAGCCTTGCACGCGGAACCACCGGTAGACGCCATCGGCACGGCGATGGCGCGACTCCGCATCATAGGGCTCGCCGGTGCTGATCGACGCCCGGAACCGGGCGATCACCGCCGCCCGATCATCAGGGTGGGTCAGGCCGTTGGTCTTCCATTGCCGCAACTCATCGAGCGTCGAGCCGGAAAATTCGAGCGTATGACGGTTGGCGTGCAAAACGTCACCGTCGGGCGAAAAAAGGATGACCCGGGTGGGGAGGCCATCGACGATCAGCTCGAAGCGCTGCTCTTGTGCGCGCAGCGCAGCTTCGGTCTGCTTGCGGTCCTCGATGTCCGAGTTGATCCCACACCACTTTACGGCTTGACCGGTGGCATCGGTAATCGGACTGGCTCGGCATGTGAACCAGCGATACACGCCATCGAAGCGACGCATGCGCGCTTCCGCCTCGCCCGGCTCGCCGGAGGCGAGGACGGTTCGCCAGGCTTCGATCAGTCCCGGCTGATCATCGGGATGGAACGCCGTCTGCCAGCCTTCGCCCGACGCTTGCTCGACGGAAAGCCCCGTATATTCGCACCAGCGTCGATTGACGAACTCGATGCGGCCGTCGGGAAACGCTGTCCAGACCAACCCGGGGAGCGCATCGACAGTACGACTGAGTTCGTTTTCCATCGCGATCCCTTTCTACAGCGTGCCTCACGCTACAACGATCGGCTTTTGAGAACCGGGAGTCAATATACCTTGGTATCGGTTTGGGCCGGCTTACGCTGAAACGGCGGGATTGATGGGCAACGTGAATTGAAAGATCGCACCGCGCTCGGCGTCGTTGCTCGCCCACAGGCGGCCGCCATGTGCCTCGACGATCGAATTGCAGATCGGCAGCCCCATGCCCATTCCGCTGGCCTTGGTTGTATAAAACGGCTCGAAGAGGCGCTCGATGTTCTCCGGGGCGATACCCGGGCCGGAGTCGCGCACGGCCACACGGACGACGCCTGGCTCGGTCACCGCGGTGTCGATCGTCAATTCGCGCGGCCCTTTGTCAACCGCACTCATTGCATCAATGGCGTTGATGATGAGGTTCAGCATCACCTGCTGGATTTGCACCCGATCGCCCTTGATCGGCGGTAAATCCTCCGCAAGCCGCGGCCGCACGGAAACGCCGTTCCGGTTCGCCTCGCCGGACGTAAGCGCCATCACCTCGCGAATCGCCTCGTTGATCTGCAAGATCTCGGTGCTCATAGGGGCCTTGGCGACGAGGCCATGAATACGCTTTATCACCTCGCCTGCACGCCTCGCGTCACGGACGATACGCTCGAACGCCAGGCGGGCCTCCTCGACATTGGGTGGGTCGAGACCCAGGAAGCGCAGACCTGTCGACGCATTGAGGGTCGTCGCAGCAATCGGCTGCTTCATTTCGTGGCTGATCGACGCTGCGAGTTGCCCAATGGCAGTGACGCGGTTCGCATGCGTGAGCTCGAGCTGCATCTGGCGCGCCTGAGCTTCCGCCCGTTTGAGCTCGCTCAGATCGAGCACAAACGCGATAGCTTGAGTCGCGTTCTCGCCGAGCATGGCAATGCCGACCAGCACCGGCACGCGGCTGCCATCCTTCCGAAAGTACTCTTTCTCGTAGGGCTGTAATATCCCGGTCTTCTCCAGCTTTTCCCACTCAACGCCGCTGCGCTTGATCCACTCGGGTGGCGTCAGGTCCCTCCAACTCGGACGCCCCAATAGCAGATCGTCATGGTCGTATCCCAACATACGAAGAAACGCGTCATTGGCTTCGAGGATCTGACCTTCGAGATCCCCGATCAAAATCCCGACGATGTTGGAATCGACGAGGCGCCGGATCTTTGCTTCACGTTCTGCAAGGTCACGGTAAAGGCGCGCGTTTTCCAATGCGATCGCCGCCTGCGAGGCGAGCAGCTTCAGCAGGGCGATGCGCTTCGGAGCGAAGACGCCGGGCGCGAGGTTGTTCTCCAGGTAGAGCACACCGATCAGCCCGGCCTGCTTGAGCAACGGCAGACAAAGGACTGAGCGAGCGCATTTCTGGCGGATATAGGGATCGTCGGAGAAGCGGTTTTCGGCTGAGGCATCGTCAATGATGACGGGTTCATGCGTGCTTGCGACGTAGCGCAAGAGCGAGTCCGGCAAGGCCACCGGTCTCGGTGGCTGTTGCTGCAATTGCACGATGACCCGGCCACCTTGAATGGTGGCTTCGGCCTCGACTCGCTGCAGGGCGCCCTGTGGAAGGATCAACAGACCGCGTTCGGCGCCAGCATGCTCGATTGCAGTCGTCATCAAGGACTTGATCAGGTTTTCGAGCACCATTTCGCCTGAGATTGCCTGAGCCGTCTTCACGATGGTCGCGAGATCCAGTTGCTCGCCGCGTTCCTCGATGGTCACGCGTGAGACAGGCGCGGCTTCAGGTTTGCTCAAGGGGTAGAGCCGATCCAGTTGTTCGACCTTGCCGTGCGCGCCCCATTGCGAATAGCAGTCCCGCGCCTCACGCAAATAAGCGTACGCGGCGCGTTCGAGGCCAGCGGCGAGGCAGCAGTGCGCAGCAAGCTCGTTGGCCAGTGCCTGATCCTGGACGAATCCCTGCTCGCCTGCCGAGCGGGCTGCATGCTCATAGAACCGCATGGCCTGCATTGCGTGCCCGTTCAGACGGGCCAGTTCGGCGCGCAGCAGCAGATGCTTGTGGGCAAACGTTATTGGACAGCTTTTTGCCCATCTTGCGAACGCCTCGATATTTGCTGTGATGTCGGCCTTGATCTCCGCTTGTCGATCAGCTGATGCGGAGCCGTGAACCGCGGCGAGCGCGAGCGAATGATAGAGGCAGTAGTTCGCGAACTGGATGTGGCAGCGTCCGGACCAAAGCAGTGGGCTGGCCTTGGCGGCGCACGCGAGTGCCTTCTCAGGGTCGCCCATCAGGTAGTGGCGCTGGATCTGCAAAATCCAGTGGAAGCAGTTGACCACGGCAATGCCGCCTTCCGTGATCTGAGCATCGATCGCGGCGTCCTCCATCACCGCCGGGTCGCGGGTGCGCCCGCGAAGCCTCTGGATGAAATGTTGGATGCTGGACAGAATATCGTGCACGTGACGGAAGTGGATTCGTTTCACGAACTCGATTGCGTTGATCGAATCGAGCCACGCCTCATCGAGGCGATAGCCGCGTGCCAGAAGGTCCGTCAGCCGATGTTCGAGGCTGAAGCTGGCATAGATGACTTCGCCTGTTTCTTGCGCATATCGCATGGCAGTATCGACGCACCCTAATGCGACCTCGATCGGTTGCGTCCAGAGAACCGCCATTTGCAAGAAAAAGTGCGCGGCCACTTGTTGACCTGCGAAACTATGTTTCTCCGCCACGGCGACCGACAACCGGGCGAACGCCTCGCCGTCCCTGTATCGGTGGAAGAATGGACCTAGAAGAATGGAGATGAACGAATAGGCGATGACAGCCGATTCGGTCGTGCCGTATTGCAGCGTCACGACGACCATTCGGCAGGCAATCGTCTGGGCAAGGTTCATATCGGTGAAATAGGCGGTCTGCCCTAGCATATGGAAGATCTGCATGACCTCCCGCATCTCGGGGTCTTCCATCATCGGGAGGTCAAGGAGGCTTTCGATCGGGCGCGCGCCGAGGCGCATGAAGACAGCATCGTATTCTGCGGATAATTCGTCATCCGTAGGATGATCTGGCAAGTCGATGCCGAACATTTCCAGACATTCGCGAGCGGTTCTGACTGCGGACGCATTGTCGGCATTCACCAGCTGCAGGACCATCCTGAGCCGGTAGGCCTCGGCGCGGTGGATTTTCGATTGCGCTCGAAGCAATATGTCATCGATCCATCGGGTCGCTTCGCTGAAATGGGAGAGTAGAAACTCGCATTCGGCCCGTTCGAACCAGACGCTGAAGGTCAACTCGTAACAGTCGTCCCAGCCTTGCTGCGAAAGCAGCGACGCAGCGGCCGCGAGATAATTGCAAGCCGAACGATACGCGGTCGAGGCCTTCGCCTTCTTCGCGGCATTGAGGTTGAGGGTCGCTGCGCGATGTCGTTCGGACCGTTCGATCATCAGCTCGGATCCATGATTCAACTGGTTCACGAGATCGAATATCCTGGTCGCAATGTCCGCGTCATCGAGCTTCGACAAAAGCAGGCGGCCAATGCGCAAGTGATGCTCTGCGCGGGACTCGGCAGGGATCAGTGCATATGCGGCCTCTTGCACGCGGTCATGGAGAAACTTGAAGCTGCGGTCCATGGAAACGATCGCGCCGGCCCGGACGGCATCGAGGAAATCCGCATGGACCGTGGCCTCGGAGCCGCCCCAGACGTTCGCCAGGGTGCCGAAGTCGGCCTGGCTGCCGAGGCACGCCAGCATCTTCAACGCGTCCTGTGCACGAGGCGAGAGTCTCTGCAGTCTGCGGACCATCAGCTCTACGACGTTTTCGGTGAAGCCCTTCGCGTCGATGTGTTCGAGATTCCACCGCCACGAGGCTGAATCCGGCTCGAACTCGAGAAGGCCTTCCTCAACGAGATTGGTCAATAGCTGGCCCGCGAAGAATGGGTTGCCGCCGGTTTTCCGGTGTACCAGTCTGGCTAGAGGCAAAGCCTTCTCGCGCGTGCATCGGAAAGCGTCGCAAAGCAGTTCGCCGAAGTCCTCCGGCGATAGCGGGCCGAGTACGATCTCATGCACCTTCGTCCCGGCCTCGCGAATCGAACGGAGCATATCCATCAGCGGATGCCCGGGCGCGACTTCGTTGTCGCGATACGCGCCGATCAATAGCAAGTGATGCGTGTCAGTATGCGTGATCAGATATTCGACCACCGTTAATGTCGCCGGATCGAGCCACTGTAGATCGTCCAGGAAAATCACAAGCGGATGCTCGGCGCGCGCGAATACGCCAACAAACTTTTCAAAGACGGATTGAAATCTCAACTGGGTTTCCAGTGGCGAGAGTACGGGAACGGGAGGCTGCAGCCCGATCAAGCTCGCGAGTTCGGGAATCAGATCGGTCAGCAATCCCCCGTGCTGGCCAACGGCTTCTGCGATCGCGTCGCGCCAGCGAGCAATTTCGGCATCCTGGCCGTTCAGGATTTGTCGGATCAGTTCGGCAAATGCCTGGGCCAATGTGGAGTATGGGATGTCTTTCAGGCGCAGGTCGAATTTTCCCGAGATGAAGATACCCCGGGGCAGCACGATCACCTTGTGCAGCTCATTGACGACGGAGGATTTTCCAATTCCCGAGTAGCCGGATACGAGGACCAGCTCCCGCGTGCCTTGCCCCGCGACGCGCTCGAACGCATCCAGAAGCGTCGCGATTTCACTGCGGCGCCCATAGAGCTTCTCGGGGATCAAAAGCTGTCGCGTCGTATCGTGCGTTCCGAGCGGGAAAGGATCGATTCGGTGAGCGGCTTGCCATTCAGCCAGGCATTTTCGGAGATCCCACTCCAGGCCGGCTGCGGTTTGATAGCGATCCTCGGCGGGTTTCGACAGCAGTTTCATCACGATGGCCGAGAGCGGGGCAGGGATGCCTGAGACGCGCTCATGCGGCGCAGCGGGCTGTCGCGCGATGTGGCAGTGCACCCATTCCAGAGGGTCCAGCGCAGTGAAAGGAAGGGTCCCGGTCAACATCTCGTACAACGTGACCCCAACCGCGTAGAGATCGCTGCGTGAATCGATCGACCGGTTCATTCGTCCGGTTTGCTCGGGCGCCATGTACGCGAGGGTTCCCGCGATCAATTCAGGATGTTCCGGGCTCTGACGTTCGCGCGGAAGTCGCGAGGCGATGCCGAAGCCGGTGAGCCTAACCTCGCCCGTTGCGTCGTTCACCAGGATATGCGCCGGCTTGATGTCCTTGTGGATGAGGCCGCGCTGATGGGCATTGCCCAAAGCAGTGACGATGTCAATGGCGAGCTGCAGGAAGCGTTCCAGTGGAATGGGAGTGCCTATCAGCCGGTCGAGCGGAACGGCGCCCGAATCCTCGAGCACCAGCACGGTCTGACTGCCCTCCGACACGAGTTCGAGCGGCCGTACGGCCCAATCGCCGGAAAGCTCTTCCTTCAGATGGTATTCGTGCGCGAGGCGTTCGAGGCTCGCGGGTGTGCAGCCTGTAGCTAAAGGCCGCAACTCCATGACCGAAGTCCGCGCGCCATCCGGGCTCAGGCGCGATGCGCGCGAAAAGATTCGCTCGCCATCCTCCCATAAGACCTGGCTGCTATCTGCAATCGAGTGGGACCGAGGCTCAGATGACATGCTCTGGAGGAATCGCTTTCATGACGGAGGCGAAAGTCATGGCTTCCGTGTTGTGCAGCGCGGGTACCGCAATACGAGGGCGATAGACGGCATCGCCTGCGCGAGTGACTTGCACAAACGATTCATCGATCGTACCAGAGGTGAGCTATCTCGGGCAGTGGATGCTCGGTCACATAGGGAGACTGCGATTGTTTGCAACGCAGCGAAAAGCTTGCCAGGTCGGAGCGCGGTTTCTTTGGCGCGAGCGCCATGTGCTTTCACCGCATTCTCGGACACTGTCGGGTCTGGCTGCATGCGGGGTTGCAATGGCAAGTCCACTCGCGGATTCGCAACGCTTCCGAGCGGCCAGAAGCGCTCGCGAGCATTTGGAAGACGTATTCGCGCGTTAGCCGGATTGATCACGCGCCCCGTGCTTGTCGCTTCGTCGTACCGAGCTTTGAATGAAGGATGAGAGAGACAATTTCCATGGAAGTGGACGGAGTCGAATTTACGTATGCCCATGCTGCACGACGGTGCTCGGGATATGTCTTTCCTGCCCGGATTCATCCGGATTATTTTCTTGTATGCGGATTGGTGCAGTGACAATTTACATAATTGAGTTAAGCGACGGTTTGACATGTAACGGCTAAGTTGTAATGTCCGCTTTTAGCCAAGTTCAAATGTCCGCTTTTTGAGTCGATCGTAAGCTGATCAACCGCTGGGATTCCAGTGTTTGGGAGCTTTGGATGTCGGCAACAGAACGGATAACGATGACGATGCGTGAGCTGGACAGACTCAAGGTCATTCAGGATGTGGTGGACGGCAGGCTCAAACCGTTGCGTGCGGCGCAGAGACTTGGTTTGACGACGCGGCAGATTCGTCGGCTGGTTGGCCGATTGCGTGAACACGGGCCCCAAGGTCTCGTGTCGCGGCGACGCGCGAAGCCCAGCAACAACCGGCTGGATCGCGTAACTGCAGAGCGGGCGCTGTCGATTGTCCGTGAGCGCTATGCCGATTTCGGGCCCACACTGGCGTGCGAGAAGCTGTGGGAATGCCACGGCATCCGCCTGGCGAAGGAAACGGTCCGGCAATTGATGATGGATGCCCAGCTGTGGGTGCCGCGCCGTCAACGTCCGCCGAAGATCTATCAGCCACGTGCTCGTCGCGCCTGTCTGGGCGAACTGATCCAGATCGATGGTTGCGATCATCGCTGGTTCGAGGACCGCGCACCGGCCTGCACGTTGCTGGTGTACGTGGACGATGCGACGAGCCGGCTGATGGAACTGCACTTCACCCAGACGGAATCGACCTTCAGCTACTTTGAGGCCACTCGCGCGTACATCGAGCGCTATGGCAAGCCTGGTGCGTTCTACAGCGACAAGGCCAGCGTATTCCGCAGCACCAGTGCCGAGCGGACCGAGCGCAGCGTGACGCCGTTCGGGCGCGCGATGTACGAGTTGAACATCGACACGTTCTGCGCGAATTCGAGCCAGGCCAAGGGGCGTGTGGAGCGCGCCCATCTGACGCTGCAGGACCGCCTGGTAAAGGAACTGCGGTTGCGCGGCATCAGTACGCTGGACGAAGCCAACGCATGGGTGCCCTCCTTCATGGCGGCCTACAACGCGCGCTTTGCCAGGTCGCCGAAGAGCGATTTCGACGCACACCGGCCACTGCGAGCCGAAGAGAGCCTTGATCTGGTCCTCACCTGGCGCGAGCCGCGAAAGGTCAAGAAGTCGCTGACGGTGCAGTACGACCGGGTGATGTACCTGCTGGACGATACGCCGGAGAACCGCAAGCTGATTGATCGATATATCGAGGTCTGGGAGTATCCGGACGGGCGCATCGAGCTGCGGGCGGATGGCCGGGTAGTGCCGTACCGCGAGTACGACCGGCTGACCGAGGTTGACCAGGGCGCCGTCGTCGAACACAAACGGTTGAGTCACATACTTCAGGTCTCACAGGTCATTCAGGCTCAACGCGATCACAGCCGGATCGGCAAGGCGCCCTCGCGCACGCACCGCGGTGACTCGACCAGGACCAACCGCGAATACGCCACAGCCAGGCAAGAAGAAGCAGCGCGAGGTTACGCAGACCGACGTCGAGCACGTGGTGATGGAACTCGCGCAACTCAGAACGTCGCCAACGCAACCCGGCAAACCTGGCCGGAGGTCTGCAAGGGACAGTGGAACAGGCGTAAGCGCCCTGCCAATTCAAACGCCATCCATCGACACTGCGTGAGCTGAAACCCTAAGAAACAGATTTCCAACCCCTAAAAGCGGACATTTGAACTTGGCCAGTAAGCGGACATTTCAGAATGGCTTTGACATGACATTGACGTCTCCGGGCCAAATTCCCAGAAGTCCGGTCCAGCCCCGACTGCGAAAACACGGCAGTGACAACACTCGATTATTGCGTCAACCTGCGGGTCGGTCTCCAGCCGGCACATCCCCGTCGGATTCCCTCGTCGGCGAGCAGACCGGGGGCGGCCGCCCGGCTCCAGCCGCCCGTCGAGCCACCAAGGCATCTGACGGGGCGGTCCGGAGCCAAAGGTTCGGCCCAAGCCGGCTTGCAGTGCGCCGGGAAATCTGGCGGGCAGGCGTTCCAGCGGACTGGCGACTTCGTGCAACAGGTCGGTGGCCACCTGCGCGTAAAGCGCGGTGGTTTTGAGCCGCGCGTCATGCGGGCCGACGCCGACCGGCGAGTAACCAGATTGCGACCGAAATCGAGAGAGCAAGAACGCCTGCAACACTCAGTGCCGATGCAAACCCGCTCGCGAAACCGGCCGGGGCGATGGATCTCATCGCTGGTTGGAGGTCCGGCGCGAGACGGGCGAGGGCGTGGCTAATATCGCCGGCGAGCAGGTCCGACATGAATTGAGCGTCCACGCAGGCTTTGCCCGATGTATGACACGTCATTGCCGCGTCGATTGCGGATCGGGCGCGCGATGCGAGCACGGCTCCAAGGACGCCGATGGATGTGACGATCGCCGTGAAGCGGGTGGTCGTACTGATCCCGGAGGCCATCCCGCTCCGATTTGGCGGAACGCACGCCATGATCGCCTTCTGGGTGTCGCCGTTCAGCACGCCGGCACCCAGGCCGGTCACGATCATCCCGAACGCCACCCAGCTGTACGCGCCCGATTGCACGGCGATGGCGGTCAGCAGATCGCCGACACCGACAAGGGCAAGCCCGGCAGACAGTATCGACGTCGGACCCGTCGCGTGCCGTCCAATTCGTGCGCCGAGCCAGGGGCCGACGATCATCGACAGCGCGAACGGCAGCATTCCCAATCCCGCACAAATCGGCGTCCATCCGAACGCATTCTGCAGGTAGAGCGGCAGGAACGTCATCATCACCTGAGCGCACGCGGCGTAGCCAAACATCCCCAGCACCGCTGCGACGAAGCGGGCTTGCCTGAACAGCGCGAGATCGATGACCGCATTCCCGACACGCCGCTCAATCGCGATAAAACCGGCAAGCAGCAATACGCATCCGGCAACGCGCGCTTCGGTCGCCGCGCTACGCCAGCCATCGTCCTGGGCGCCGATCAGCGCCCAGATTCCACACGCGAGGCCAATGCCGAAGAACAGGCTACCGGCAAAGTCGATGCGTCTTGCGTGCGGATTGCGCGAGTTGGTCACCACGCGCCGTGTGCAGAAAATCAGCACGACACACACCGGCAGGTTCAGCAGGAAGATCCAGCGCCAGCCGACCCATTGGGCGATCAGGCCACCGATGAGCGGTGCGATAGTCGTCGCGATCCCCATCGTCATCCCCCAGATCGCCCACGCTCGCACCCGTTCCCGTGGGGCGGGGAATGCGTGCGCGATCACGGCCAGCGCCGACGTCAGCAGCATCGCCGCCCCGAAGCCCTTCGCGACGCGAGAGAAGTTAAGGAACATGACACTGGGTGCGAGTCCGCAGCCAAGCGACGCGATCGCGAACACGAGTAGGCCGAGCAGCATCGTGTTCTTTCGGCCATAGCGGTCCGCAAGCCCGCCCATCGGCAGCAGGCACGACGCGAACGACAGCATGTACGCACTGACGACCCATTCGACGTCCGCGAATCCCGCGTGGAATGAACGGGCGATCGAGGGCAGCGACACCGCGACGACGTTCGTGTCGAGCACTATCAACGCGCACGTCGCCGCGGCCGTCGCGAGCACGGACCCGGCCGAACGCGGCGGCACGACGGAGCCCTTCGCTGCGATAGCCGCTGCGGCGGGTGCCGTCACGATTACAGTCGTGCTCATACCAGCTTCGTTCGACATAAACGTTTGTTTCATAGTTGAGACGAACGACATGTTAGCGCCGGCCACGTTGCTAATCGATAGCAGATAGAATCATATTCATTCATTCCTGGATGAATAAAAGTGGAACTCGAATTGCGTCATCTGCGCTGTATTCTCGCCGTCGCGAAGCGTCAGCATTTCGCACGGGCCGCCGATGATTTGGGGCTCGCGCCGCCGTCCCTGACGAAGCAGATCCAGGATGCGGAGCGCCTGCTGCAGTTCCGACTGTTTCACCGGACCCGGCGCTCTGTGTCGCTGACCGCTGCTGGCGAAGCTTATGTTCCGGAAGCCGCCGCGGTACTAGAGCAACTCGAACAAGCCCGCAAACTTGGGGTACTCGCCGAGCGCGGGCAGTTGGGAGAGGTGCGGATCGGGTACGTCGCATCGGCTGCCTACGCCGGGGTGATGCGCAAGACAGTGACGGAATTCCGGCGATTGCATCCACGAATCCAGGTGCGGTTGCAGGAGGCGCCGATGGATGAGATCCCGGTGCGGCTCGTCGACCGTCAGCTCGACGCCGCCTATGTCAGGCCGCCAATGGCTTACCCGGAAGGGTTGCAAGCCACTGGCGTGTATCAGGACGAGTTCGTGGTCGCGCTGCCGGAGGATTCCGCGCTCGCTGCGCAGAGTGCGATCACGCCGAAACAACTGCGCGATGCGCAGTTCGTCGTGCCCGAGCAGGAGTTCGGCACGATGGAGGTCGCGAGACGTGGGCGTTTTTCTCCGCAAATCGTGCAGCGACCCGGCCCGCTGGTCGCGGTGCTCGCGAGCGTTTCGCTTGGCGGCACAGTAGCCATCGTGCCAGGTACACTGTGCGATTGCGTTTCGCTGCCTGGCGTGATCTACCGTCCGCTGGCAGGCAAGCCGATCCCGTCGGAGATCGCGCTGCTGCACCGCCGGCACGAGCGCTCGCGTGTGGTGAGCGCGTTCCTGGAGTACGCCCGGCAGGGGTAAAACGGCCTCGTGGATCGGCATACCAGCCGGCCGGCCGTGGGCAAGTGCAAACGTATTCCATGGCGCGATCTTTCAGTTCGCGGTGCCTGTCCATCCTCGCAGACACGCTTACGCAGGCGAAACGCTTCCTCGAGTACCGGCAGCCGCTTGATGGCCCAGCGGTGCACGGTCGAATGATCCACCGAGACGCCGCGCTCAGCCATTATCTCCTCAAGATCACGCAGGCTCAGCGGATAGGCCACGGTCGTGAAGTTCCCATCAAGATCCGCCAGTCCAAATATCTCAACAACGTGGTCGAGCAGGACCATCGGCCAATCAAGCTACGCACGCGGCCCATGCTGGGGTTCAAGACTTTTCGCTGTGCGCGGATATTGCTGGCCGGATTCGAGCTAATGCATACGATAGCCAAAGGCAGATGCAGCGTTCTCGCGGGACCCTCCCGTCGGCCGCCGCTCGATTCTACGATCTCGCAAGATAAGCACTACTACTGCATATCGACCTCTCTCGCCTTCGATTCTCAACGCGACAAAACCGCGACGGCCCGTCCGGAGCGACGTTTGTATTGGCGTTCGTGGTTGCGGCAGAGCCGTGGTCCGCCGATGATGGCGCGGCTGACTCCGAGTGCGCGTAGGCCGGAGCGGTGATGCTGGTGCGCAACGCCACCAACAGCGATGCGGCGGCGCAGGCTGGCTTAGGCGTGAGGTCAGAGCGAGGAGACATCGGCTGTCAATGCTGTGATCGTTCTTAAACTCACGCTCAATGGATCCGTTGTGGAGTGCATAACAAAAAGGCGATGCAAATGAATTGCGTCTAATGGAAGTAACGGATTCGAAAGAAAAATCTTTGAAATAGTCGTTGACTCGGCTCGCGCGTCGTCACTAGAATTCGCCTGTTTCCACGAAAGGGGCAGATGCCTTGGACAGTTGTAGTAGTCGACCTTCGAATAGTTGTTTTGCCTGACCGGCACGACGCCCGCCTGGATCCTTTCCTTAGCCGCCGTCCTGCCAGCAGGCAGACGGTGCGCGCCGCAGTAGCTTCCGCAGTTCTCCCCGCGCATCACATCGATTGGCCGTCGTCATTGACGCGTGCGTTGTAACGCGCATTCGTCTACGCGACCCGGCACGTCGAGCCATTGGCTCGCGCAACCGCACGTTCACGCCCTTTTCGCGCACGCAATACCGTGCGGGATCCAGCGTGCGGTTAAACACGTCCGTCAAGTTTGACTCGGAAGCTGACAACAGAGGAGTTCACAATGCCCGACCCTGAGCCTTGTCCCTGCACGACTTGCGCTGCGTTCCCACAAGACGCGGCCCGCCTTGCCTGACATCAGTCCGCATACGTTCCTCCCACACGCCCGGGCATTTCGCCCCGCGTGAAGCGAAACGAAGGCAGGTCTGATCGATGGCGCCACGTTTCAGGCATCTGGAGGAATCACCATGCATTTCGCTCTGCTCGTTTCACAACTCCCGCATGTCGAAGAAGCTCGCACGCACTACAACGGCATGCTCGGGCTCGACTCACATTCGCACGGTTCAACCGGCGTAGTCGCTGCCGTCTGGACGGCATTCAAAAAGCTCGTTCGCTGACACGGCCTGGCGTCGCCGACTTCTGCCCCTGCTCCCGCATCAGCAGTCGGCGGGGCAGCGCCACGTCTCAATCATTAAGTTCAAAAAAGTACTACTAAGGAATAAATAACGATGTCCACCACTCCTGCAAACATCACGCAACGTCGGGGCGCCGTGCTCGACGACGCGCACGTGGGCGATATCAAAGGCGCCCTCGGCACGATCGCCCGCCACGACACCGCCCCTCGTAGCAACTGGATGGCGCGCCTGCGCACGCTGCTCGCCATCCTTGGACCCGGTCTCATTGTCATGGTGGGCGATAACGACGCCGGCGCCTTCGGCACCTATACGCAGGCTGGGCAGAACTACGGCACGTCGCTGCTCTGGACGCTCGCGCTGCTGATCCCAGTTCTCTACGTGAACCAGGAAATGGTCCTGCGCCTGGGCGCCGTGACCGGCGTCGGTCACGCACGCCTCATCTTTGAACGCTTCGGCAAGTTTTGGGGTGCCTTCAGCGTCATCGATCTTTTCCTGCTCAATGCGCTTACGATCGTCACCGAGTTCATCGGCATTACGTTTGCGCTCGACTTTCTCGGTGTTTCGAAAATTCTCGGTGTCTGCATCGCCGCGGTTCTAACGATGGCGGCGGTCAGTACGGGAGACTTCCGGCGGTTCGAACGCTTCGCGATTGTCCTGTGCCTGTTGAGCCTCCTGCTGATCCCGGTGCTCGTTTCGATCCACCCGCCTGTCGGCGTCATCGCGCGTGATTTCTTCGTGCCGACCTGGCCGGCGAATTCGAAGCTCTCCGACGTGATGCTGCTTGTCATCGGCATTGTCGGCACGACCGTCGCACCGTGGCAACTGTTCTTCCAGCAGAGCTATGTGATCGACAAGCGCATCACGCCGCGCTTCATGAAGTACGAAAAGGCCGACCTCTGGATTGGTATCGCGTTCGTGATCATTGGCGCCGTGGCAATGATGGCCTTCACCGCCGCGCTCTTTGACGGCAAGCCTGAGTTCGGCAACTTCAGCGACGCGGGTGGCGTGATTGCGGGTCTGCACAAATACGTTGGACAGACGTCGGCCACGATCTTCGCCGTCGCGCTGCTCGACGCGTCGATCATCGGCGCTGCCGCTGTCTCGCTCTCGACGGCCTATGCGGTTGGCGATGTCTTCGAGGTCAAGCACTCGCTGCACCGCAGCGTGCTCGACGCGAAGGGCTTCTATCTCGTCTACTTCGGCATCATCGCGCTCGCGGCTGCCCTCGTGCTGATACCCGGCAGCCCGCTTGGCCTCTTGACCGAGGCTGTGCAAACGCTGGCTGGCGTGCTGCTGCCGAGCGCAACCGTGTTCCTGCTGCTGTTGTGCAATGACAAGGCGGTGCTCGGCCCGTGGGTGAATTCGAAGAAACTGAACGTGTTCACGGGCGCCGTCATCGCCGTGCTCGTCGTCCTGTCGATCATCCTGACGGCCGCCACCGTATATCCGGACATCAGCGGTGCGGCCATCATCAAGATTCTCGCGGGCGGATGCGGGCTTGCCACTGCCTTGTACGCGGTGGTGGAACTCTCGCGCAAGTTGCGCGGTGGAACCGTCGGCCGCGATGCGGCTCCGGTCAGCAAGCCAGCCCTGAAGGAGTTGCGCAACACGTGGCGCATGCCACCGCTCGAAGACCTGCAGGCGCCGCAGCACCTGACGTTGTCGACACGCGTGTGGATGGGCGTGCTGCGTACCTACCTTGTCGTCGCGGTAGGGCTCGTCATCGTAAAGGTCGTGCAGACGGCTATCCATTAACGTGGATCGGGCGGATGCAAGTCTGCCCCTTCTCTGGAGCGCGGGCCGTCTATTCCGTGCAAGCGTAACCAGGCGGGCACATGACGCCCCTTCGACCTACAGGAGACCATTTGCGGATTAATTTCCGCTTCCGCTGAATTGTCACGTCTGTGTCTGAAGCAATAGGCGCCGCCCGACCGGACCTTGCCGAGGCGCTCCAGACTACTGCATCAGGTTTCGATGATGAAAAAGCACATTAAACCCATATTCATGGTTTTTGCTCTGGTCCTCGTCGTGGCGTTCCAGTCCATTGATCAAAACCTGCCGTCAGCCGGTACGAAGACGACGCGGGCTACGACGGACGTTTTCGCTGAAAACGTACCGCCGCATGGAGGAACGTTCCACTGCCTGGTCTACGGGAAATACTGCCTTAGTGACGCATTGCGCAGCCGATGACAGAAGGGAAATGGCTAACATGAGGAACGTTTGCGGCAGTGTCTCGGTGGTCCCCGCCATTGCGGGCTTACACGAACTTCTCTTGCCGAGTTCGTGGATGGGCGACATGTTCGAATCGCGCTCCGCTTGTGAGCCTTCGAGCATGCGAGTTACTTTTGAATTCCGTCACAAGCAGTGTTCGTAAGGCACAAGGGCCCACGACCCGAATGAAACATGCAGCCTTTGTCCGAGACCCATCTACACTGATTCGATAGATCCAGGTGAGAGCTGGCCCACCTTGTCGCAGCTTGGCGCGACCAGCTCACCCTGCTTGAGTGTTGCCACACGATCTGCTCCACGGAATGCTGTTTGCGTTTCATCGCCAAGCGATCATTTCACCTCCACGGTCAGGATGTGTCTGGCAAAGTTGTATTCGAAAGGAGGAGGTATCGCGTCAGCAGTTAATAGAGTTCATCAAAACGTTGGTCCTTTGGCGGCGCCCAAAACCGGCGATAGCCTATCCTGCCGTCACCGATTTTCAAGTTGTTGTTGGTGTCGAGTGTGACTTCGGTGTGCACGAGATGCAAGCCGTGTACAACCGGAATGCGCTTCCGTGTAACTGCCGTGCGCTGCGACTTCGCGGTCGTGATGCAACGAAGCGCGCGGCGTGCGTCTGATCTGCGAGTGCTGCGCGCTCGAGATGTAATGCGCGAAAAAAGAATGTCGACAACGGGGTGACGTCGAATGTGCGCGACCTGTCACGTGATGCAAGGCAGGTGGTGTTAAACGTTCGGGTTCCTCTCGCACGACAGTAACTATCCGTACAAGTCGAGTATGCAGGCGTGGCGACTGCGAAGTGAGGCAGAGGCGTGCCGAGTGCGTCTACCAGTGGCTTCAAATGCGCCGCGGTTGTCTTGCAGCGTGAATCCACGGGTGTACGGTGCTCGCCGCCGTTGAAGTCCGCGTGCATGCGTGATGCATGCGCGTGATTCCGTGTGCGTGGACGGGACGTCGAATAACAGCAGAAAAATATTTTTTGTTCCGTCCTGTTCCTCTGGATTCCGCTGTATTCCAGCCACGCCGGAAAGCACCAGCGGTGGGTGTTGACGACGTATTAACGCCTGTTCAAGATGCGATCAAGGTCGTGCGTCGGAGCCAGTCATGCCGGTTGTCAGGAGTTTCACGCGAGGGCAGTGTGAGGCGCTCGGACGCAGGCTCGATGCGCTGCCTGAAAAAGCGACAGGCGATCAGCCGCTCAAGGTAAGCGACGGCGTTAAATCCATCCAGAAACAGATCGGCACAGCGCGGGGGAGGGGATACACGCTCAGTGAGCTGATCGAGGAGGCTGCACAGGAAGGCATCGCTGTATCGGTCAATTCCCTGAGATACGCGATGCGCCGTGCGGAAGGAAAAGGACGAATCCGGCGGGTCGGGAATGAGCCGGCGCGCGCCAATGCATCGGTCGCCGTACGAGGCAGGAAACCCTCACAGGCAGATGCAACACACGATAAACCGCCACGCAGCGGGACACAGCAAAAAGGGGATGGGGGCGTAACCAGCCCGGGGCAACCGGTGAGGGGCTTCCTCGGATTTTCGATCAGCCCGGACACCGAAAATCTGTAGAGGTGTGGCATGGCAAGAGCAAATCCCCCCATCTATATGGTCGGCGGCAGCAAGGGCGGTGTCGGAAAGAGCGTCGTGACGCTGGCACTGATCGATTACCTGCGACGCACGGACGTCGACGTCGTGCTAGTCGAGACGGATACGTCCAACCCGGATGTCATGAAAGCGGTTCACGGTGAGATCGAATGCGGGGCATGCGATCTGGATGACGCGAGCGGCTGGATCGATTTCGTCAATTTCTGCGACCGGCACCGGAACGCGACCGTTGTCGTCAACACGGCAGCGCGGAGCCAGACCGGCGTCGCGCAATATGGAGCAAGGCTAGCCAGTACTCTCGATGAACTCGCGCGACGACTTGTTGTGCTGTGGGTGATCAACCGGCAGCGGGACAGCCTCGAATTGCTGTTCAAGTTCGGGGCGACGTTTCCGGATGCGGTGACGCATGTGGTGCGTAACGGTTATTTCGGTTCACCGGAGAAATTCACGCTGTACCGGGATTCACAACTGAGGACGGCTGTCGAGAAGCAGGACCAGTCGCTGGATTTTCCGGACCTTGCGGATCGCGTCGCTGACGAGTTGCGTAGCCAGCGCCTGTCGATCCGCAGGGCAGCGGAGACAATGCATATCGGTGAACGGGCAGAACTGCTGCGCTGGTGCGCGCTATGCGGAACGATGTTTGCCAGGGTGACGGCCGGTGGATAACAGACGCGGTGGATAGCCGGACGCGCTCGCCCGCCTGTTTCTCGACGTCACGGGTGAATTGCCCGACGATGCCAGTGTCCTGAGAATGCGGCGGGTGTCCGGCGCACTCAACCTGCGCGACAACGATGCACTGTGGTCCGTGCTGGTCATGCTTGAACATTAACGGCGGCTCTATGAGGCCATGCCGGAACGCATCCGGCAGGCGGGCGCGGGCAGTCTCGATGCCGTGCGGGCCGAAGTACGCGCGGCGACGGATGCGCTGATGGAGCAGCATCGCGATGCGCTCGCGCGCTGCAAGGCCACGATCGAACTGGCGGAGCAAATGACGGCCGAGCACGAAGCGCGCTATCGGGCCGCGGTTGCGGCGCTGAACGACGAGGCGCTGGCTACACTCACGCAGCGGGCAGCGAACCACATTGCCCGCGTTGCTGGTAACCGGCTCGTGGGGGCGACGACTGTCGCCGTACGTGAGCAGCAGAAACGGATCGATGTGGCGCTCACATCATTCGGGCACGTCGCCATGCGGCGACTCGTGCGGGCATGCGATGGGCTGGTCGTCGGTGGGCTCATTGTGATGCTGGCGGCGGCGGGTGCGGGCGCGCTGGCCGGATGGTGGGCAGGCGTGCATTGGGGGCGGGCAGAGGGCTCGCCGTCTGCCCGCACGGATTACAAGTCGTTTGTGTCACCTTCCATGAAGTCAGCAGCGTGACGAAGCACGTTTTGCTGCCATGTCGTTCTGGTCGAAGGCGATCATCGGTGCCCGGTAGCCTTCATCTTCGGCGCGGGCAAGGGTCATGTCGCAGTGCTGGCCTTCGTTGTATTGCAGATCGGTGGGTTCAACGAAAGTCAGGTAGAGGTCGGGCGAGCCTTCGGCATTGGTGGCGAGCACGGCCATGCGGATGCGGTTGGTCATGATGGGTTTCTCTCGTTCAGTCCGGCAGGCGGCAGATACGGGCTTGCCGCCTGCTTCGCCTCGTTGCCGGGGCGAGGGGTGGGGTCACGCGGCAAGCGGGCCGGATTGCGTGCCGTTCATGCTGTCCGAAGTCGGGAAGGGCCACGGCGTCAGCGGGCTACCGGCGTCGGGTGCAGTTCCTGCGTCGGTGGGTGTGTCGTTGACATCTTCTGTGCCGTTACTTGCATCCGGTTCCGCACCGGGGGTCTCGCCTTCCCTGCGGCCCGACGATCACGAATGCACCTGCTTTGGCCATTTGCTGCGCGTCCCATACGAGCGTGCGGCTTTCGAGTGCGATGATCGCGGCATTGACCTGCTCCATTTCGTCGCTGAGTCGGTCGGCTTCCTCGTAGGCATCTGCGCCGCCCTCCGACAGTGCTTCGATCTTTTCAGCCAGTTCGTCGTGCTGCGCGGTGAAGGCGTCCATTTCGCGCTGTTCGTCGTCGGTGTATTGGCGCTGCACCGGGCGCAGCCTGCCCTGGCGGTTCAGTTCGGCAAAATCGCGTTCGACTCGCGTTTCCGTCCAGCCCCATCCCTCGGCCTGGACTTCGGCTGCAGCAGCGTCGAGCTTTTGCGCGACGAGCTTCTGCAGCAGTTCCGCATCGGCGATGTAACCAGCGTTCTCGTCGTCGCTGAACAGGTCGCGACGCACGTAGCCGCCCGCTGCTTCATAGGCGGCGAGGCCGACAAAGCGTACGAGACGGCTACGGCTCGCGTCGATTTCGGCGCGCGTGATCGACTGCCGCAGGTAGTTCGGCTGACGTTGCCACTCGTTTGCGTCGAACCACATATTTTCCTGCGTTTCGTGATCGTCAGGTCGAAGCCGTCGAGCACGTCGAAAGCGCCATTGATTACGTTCTGGATGACGTTGCCTTTGTGTGGCACGCGGATATCGGCGATGTTCTCGCCCGCGACCATGCCGTTCTGGCAGACAAACCGGAATGTGCCTGCCAGCATCTGGTAACTGCTGGTGCCGTCGTGCGAGTTCAGCAGCAGGATTTCGTCGGCTTCCTCGCCGGTGATCTGATCGGCGTGGCGAAGCCGGAGCATGTGTTTTGTGAACTCGCGCTTGCCCTGATCGCGAACACGGGTCTGGCAGATCATGAACGGCTGAAACCCTTCGTTGCGCAGACCGCGCAGGACGTCGATGGTGGGAATGTAGGTGTAGCGTTCGGAACGGCTTTCGTGTTTGCCGTCCGCGAAGATGGAAGGGGCAACTTGGCGAATCTGGTCGTCCGAAAGCGGCGAGTCAGCGCGCAGCATCGGGGACCCGTAATGGAAAGAGCTTTGCGTTTTGCAATCGACTGCAGCAGATCGTACACGTGCGACACCTTGATGTCGCGGACCGGCATAGTGCCGAGCGGTGAACCTTTCACGTAGCGCGCAAGGAAACGCGTGGCTTGAGCGTGATAATAGGCGGTCCATCTTCCCCGATTGTCCTGCAGCCATTCCTCGCACACGGGCCAGAGCGTGTTCTTCTGATAGGCAACAGTCTGCTGTTGAAGTTGCTTCTCGTATGCCTTCGGATGGATGCCAGACGCGACCAGCTTGGCAGCAGCGTTGCGAAGTTGACGGGCGTCCGCTATCGAAAGATCGGGGAATCGGCCGAGCGTGTAACTGCAGTCCTTGCCATCCAACCGGTAGTCAACTTCCCAGACTTTCGAGCCCGAGACCGAGACCCGCAAATACATGGAGTCGCGATCACGAAGTTTATAGGGCTTGCTCCGCGGTTTGGCGTTCTGCAGGAGTGGGCAGGTGAGCTTCATGGAGTTTTCCTTGGCGGACAACTACCATAAGTTTTACCCGCAATTTACCCGCAAAACCGGCGGGAGCAGGCGGATTTCGTCGGCCTGAGTCGGACGTGCCGATCGCCACCGGATGCGCCACCGCAGCGAACCCATAGCGTCTGACCCATTCGCTGTAACCCTTAACCAGAAAGGCTCCAGAGCGTTCTATGTACTGCTGGCGGGACGTTTGATAGACCGTCCGAAGCGCAAACCACGGCACCTGCGGCAAGTCATGATGAACCAGATGATAGTTGTTGTTCAGAAACAGCAACCGCCACAGCCATCCCGCTTCGTTGATCACCGTGCGATGCGCGGGCTCCTGCGCAATTCGATGCTCATGAAACGAACGCACCGATGCAAGCGCGAGCGAGCCGTACCCAGCACCGACGATAAACACCCACGCCGGTATCCCGCACATCTGCTGCAACCACACTGTGAGTGCAACCAGCGCGGCGAGATGCGCGAGCCATGCGGGTAGGTCGCGCCAATCGCCGTCGCGAATCTTGTCGAGTGCCTGCGCACCGGTCGCGGCAATCGCAAACGCCGGCCCGACCAGCAAGCGACCCGTCAACGTATTGCGGAAAACCAGCAACGCACGCATCGCGATGCCCGCACGTTGCCACTCCGCTGCGCTAACGAAATAGCTTTCCGGATCGCTGCCGGGCTCGGTCAAGCGCGCATCGTCGTGATGGCGCAGATGCGACTCGCGATATACGTGATATGGGAACCACACCGCGAGCGGCGCAAAACCGAGCAGCGCGTTGACGAATCGCGAGCGCGTCGGATGACCGTGCAGCAGCTCGTGCTGCAACGACATGAACCACGCGCCGAAAATGGCCAGCAGCGCGGCCGTCAGTGGCAGACCCAGCAGACGCGCGTGTGCGGCGACGCCGAACCAGCCACCGTAGATCGCGACGATCAGCGCCCATGTCGGCCATTGCGTGCGCCAGGTCCGGCTTGCGGCCAGACGGTCGATATCGTTGCGCTGGGTGTCGTCGAGATAAATCGCCATCGTTGAATCGGTCCGAATGCGTATTCGAACCCGCGGTTGAAATTCGCAGGTCCAGACCGATCGTACGGGGCAACGCTGTGCGCCCGAACCATTTTATTGAGCAATGCATCTGCGCAATCGTGGAAAAGCGGGCGCGGATAGCGTGTATCGGGTAAGCGTTCAATAATCGTCAGCGACGCGGCACGCGTGATCGAGCAGCCCTTCGGCCGTGCCGCTGCCGCCATCGATGTCGATACCGCTGTTGACGATCAGCCAGCCATCCCGAGCCGCCGATGGTCCCGCGCCGGTCACGAGGATGGTTTGCGTGGCCATCGTCGCCGGATCGGGATTGTCGCGCGCGACGATCCTGAACGGGTCGTTTGCGCCGCCCAGTGAGCTCACGCGCATGATCCTGTAGCGCTCGCCATCTAGCGTCGCCCAGCGCCATTCGCCGGGCGCGTCGTGAGCGTGACCGGCGAGCGCGGCGCTGACTTCGCGCCGCATGCAATCAATGTGGATATGCAGCTGGTTTTGCGAGCGACGGTATTCGGAGTTGATCTCGAGGCCGAGCTGATCGTCGGGCAATTCGCGTTTGACCGCTTGCTGCACGAAATGGCGCGAATCCCACGCGTCGCTCCAGTAGTCCTTCGCATCGGGCGCGAGGATCAGCGGACTTTCGATGCCGGTGATGCGATCGGTCGGCATCAGCAGAAACTGCGAGCGGCCCAGAATGTCCTTCAGGACGACATAGCGTTTGTCGAGATCGACGAGCGTGCATTGCCCCGGCGTGCCGGTGGCCTGCTGCGACGGCACGCAGCGGATGTCGACGATCTTCCACAGCGCGTCGGAATCGACCGTCGTGAGGCGCGCGCAGGCGCTGGCGGCGAGAACGACCGCGAGCACGGCGGTCGAATGAACCATGCGGCGCGCGAGGCCGCGAGATGAGAGGGCGGTGGCGAGGTTCGTCATCGTCGCTTAGGTGGGGTTCGGGCGGGGAAAGCGTTGGAATGCGGGCTGTAATGCGCAGGCATTAAAACACAAACCACATGGCGCCGACGTGAAACACGGGCTTCACAGTACCGGCGCCGGCAACGCTCCCAGTACCTGTTCGATCGCGACGCCGATGGCCAGCAGCCGCCTGTCCGAGCCGAGCGGTCCATCGAGTTCGAGGCCGACCGGCAGCCCGCTCGCGCTGATGCCCGCCGGCAGTGACAGCCCCGGAATGCCGGATGTGCTGGCCGGGTCGGTATTACGCAGGAACGCCTCCATCGTATCGATCGGCGGACCGCCGTCGATCGTGACCGTCGACGAGCCGTTCAGATCGTCGATCGGCACCGCGACGAGCCGCGTCGTCGGAAACAGCAGAGCATCGAGACCGGCATTCGCGAACGTCGCCGCGACGTAGTTCTGCAGCCGCGGCCGCCAGTAATTGAGCGCCGCCGAATAGTGCGAGCCGAGCACGTCGGCGAGCACGTCGTCGTAGATCGCGCGCACGTCCGGGCTCGCGATGCGCACGGCCAGATCGGCGACGGTCTGTACCGGCGCCTGATTCGCGACGAGCCACGCGAGCACGTCGTCGCGCGCTTCGTGAATGGCGAGCGGACCGCCGACCATGCCGTTCAGATGCTCCAACTCGGTCATCGCGACCGGCACGAATGTGACACCCGCGGCTTCGAGCTTTTGCAGCGCTGCGCGCGCGACGTCTTCGACCTGTCGCTCGAGAACGTCCCACAGCGGCGCGGGCAAGCCGATGCGCAAGCCTTCGAGCGCAATCGCAGGCAACCCGCCGTCGCCGGTGATCACGCCGTCGAGCAGCGCCAGATCAGCGACGCTGCGTGCCATCGGGCCCACGGTGTCGCGCGTATGGCTGATCGGCACGACCGCATTCGGGTCGTGATAGCGTCGCTCTGCGCCGCCGTTGCCGACCGAAGGACGAAAGCCCGCGGTGCCGGTCAGCGCGGCCGGGATGCGGGTCGAGCCGCCGGTGTCGGTGCCGAGTCCGACGGGCGCGATGCGCGCGGCGATCGCCACCGCGGTGCCGCCCGACGAGCCACCCGGCATCAGCGACGGATCGTACGGGTTGCGCACCGGCCCCGCGTGCGCGGACAGGTTGGTGCTCGTGATGCCGAACGCGAGCTCGTGCATATTGGCCTTGCCGAGCACGATCGCACCCGCGTCGACAAGGCGTTGCACCGATGGCGCATTGGTGTTCGGCACGAAGCCGGCGAGCGCGGGCGTGCCGGCGGTCGTCGGCAGGCCCGCGGTGTTGATGTTGTCCTTGACGACTATGGCGAGGCCGCAAAGCGGCAATCGCGCCCGCTCCGCTGGCGTCAATGCGTCGATGCGCTGCGCGGCGGCGAGCGCGCCGTGGAAGTCGAGCGTGGTGAGCGCGTTCAGCTGAGTGAGCGCGGCGGCGCGCGCGAGCAGGGTGGCGACGTAGTCGGCGGCTTTGAGCCGGCCGGATTGCAGCGCCTCGACCGCTTGTGCCGCGCTGAGCGCGAGTTGTGCATCGACGGTCCATGTCATTACGGGCGTCTCCGTATCGATGGATGCGTCGCGGGCGGCGCGAGGTTCGACTGCATCCGTCGAAGAAGCGGACAGGTCACGCGGGCAGACAGCGAACGCAAGGGTTCAGCTATTCTGGCACATCCGCCTGAAAGCCGATGCCGGGCGATGCACGACGCGCGTCGCGCTCGCTGCCATCGATATCGATGCGCTTACCGGTGATTGTCGATCCACATGCGCCCCCAGTCGGACGCATAGGCGAGCGCATGCTCTTCGTCGAAGAAGTAGTCGAGCGCGTCGAACGAATAAGCTTTGCGCGTATTCTCGTCGCGCTGCTCGATCGTGAGATTGGCGGCGAATAATCCGTTGGGGAGCAGTTGCGTTGCCGCTTCGACCTCGTAGCCCTTGTAGCGGATGTGTGAGTTCATGATCTTGACTTGTCTGTGTGTCCGCGCGTGTCGTGCGGAATACCAATGCGTGCGGCGCGGCCCTGTCGTTGCCGAAGGTGTGTGAAGCGGCGGGCAGGGTCAAGCGTAGGGCGCGCTGCGCAGCGGGTGAACCAATCTTTCGTCGGAAGCAAATCAGCGCGGGGCGGGAGTGGTAATCAGAAGCCCGGATCGGATCAAAGTCGCTGTGTTCGGTGACTCTATTCGCGCGGGGTCGCGATGTCTGTTATGTGGCGCACGGTCGCTCGGCGCAAAGCGTGGCGCCGTGCGCGATGGCGGCGGCGTCACGGTGCCCGGGAGAGTGTTTCAGACCGCGTGCAGGACGCGCGCGGAACGGCTGTCAGCGGCGACCGGGGTGGTGGTGCCTTGTGCGGATGCCCGGCTCGCGGCCGAATGGCTGGACGCGGTGGGTGCGTCGTGCGCACGCTGTGCATTGAACGCGAGCGCGAACTGCGCGGCTTGCTGGCCGACGGTCGCGAGTTGCTCGATCACTTTCGGATCGGAGCAGCTGTCGACGCTATCGAAGCGCGTCTCCAGCGTATTGATGCCGGCACCGAACGGCGTAGGCCAGCCACGCAGCGCATGCACGATCGAGCGCAGCGACGTCAGCACGGAGCCCGCCGCCTGCCAGCCGTAGGCGGTGACGATGCAGCCCACCGCGCGGCCATCCAGATACGGGCGCTCGTCGGCGCGCAATTCCTCGAGCGTGTCGAGCGCGTTTTTCACGAGCCCGGATACGCCGCCGTGATAGCCGGGCGTCGCGATGATCACCGCGTCCGCGCGACGCACAGCGTCGATCAGCTCGAGCTGTTCGTCGGTGCGGGCCGGCTGTTCCGGCGCGTAGTGCGGCAGGCTATGCAGGAAACTGCCGCCGAACAGGCGGGTTTGCGCGCCGGCGGCTTCGGCGCCGCGCAACGCGAAGGCCAGCGCGCGCTCGGTCGACGAGGCCGCGCGCGTCGTACCGCCAATACCGACGATGAGCGGCGGGCGGGAATGATCGGATCTGCTCAACGAAATGCTCCTTCGATTGCGGTTCACGCTGCGGTTGACGGCGCGGTCGATGCGGGACTCATGCGGCGTCAGCAACGCACGTGCACGGCCGTGAACGGACCGGCCGGAGCGAACCGGACTTTGAAGTGTCATCTTAATGAGCGAGCGCCGCGCGGCTAAGCGACTTTTTGTTCTAACGATATAACCATGCGGCCGCAGCTCGCCGAGTCGTTCTGCAATGCACGTGAGCACGCGGCCGATAAGCATATGGCGAATCGTTGGTTGGGCGCGTGCGGGCAAGACCATAAGATGGACTCGTCTCCTCCATAAATCTCCTTAGACATGGGATTCGGCCTCGCTACGCAAGTGGTGGGGCCTTTTTTTCGTGGGTCGCTGGCGGACGATGTGCCATTGGGGCAATGCCGATTGCATGCGCGTGCGTGGTAGCCGCTTCACGATGACGCCGCTTTTTGCATGCTACGATGCCCGCAGTGATTTTCCGCGAGATCGAGCCCAGCATGGCAACCCTGTATGACACGCTCGGCGTGCCCGCGCACGCCACCGACGACGAAATCAAGCGGGCCTACCGGAAAGCCGCGATGAAGTGGCATCCGGATCGTAATCACGGTGCCGAGGACGTGGCGCGCGCGGCGTTCCAGGAAATCAAGGACGCGTACGCGATCCTGTCGGATGCCGAGCAGCGCAAGGTCTACGACACTGTCTACGCTGAGCAGATGCGCGAGTGGGAGGCGCAGCACACGCGTCGGCAACGCGCGCAGGCGAATCGTGAGGCGGCGGCGCGCGCAGCCGACGAAGCCGCGTACGCGGAGATGGTGTCGATCGCGATCCGCTTCGCCGACCAGGGCCACAATCGCGACGTGCTGTTCGGCGTGCTGCTCGGACGGCAATGCGAACCCCAGCGCGCCGCGCAGATCGCCGACAGCGTCGCGGCGTTGCAGGCCGCGCGCCGTGACGAGGCGGGCGCCTCGCAAAATGCCCAACGCGCAGGGAAGGCGGCAAAGGGCGCGGAAGCGGCGCAAGCTGAGACGGCCGAGCCCGAACTGGCGAAAACCGCGCACGATACCGGCACGGCTTCAGAAACCGCTTCTCACGACACGCCGCATGTCAAACGCGCGAATCAGGCGAAGCGCGACGAGACCGCGAGCGACGTCCATCCGGCCGGCGCGCTTGGCAATCTGTGGTTCCAGTTCCTCAACAGCCTGAAATTCTGACGTGTCGCGACGACCCGGGGTCGCCCGCGGCAATCTCATTCGAGGCGACGCCTGCCGCGTATACCCCTACGCCCAGGTCCGCGCGCTGGCGACTGCGACCGGACAAGCCGAGCGCGCCGAATCGCCGGTACGGCGGCAGCACCGCTCGATCTGGCAAATATTCAAAAAGGGTGCTGAAACTGGGGGCAGGACACTGGTACACTGCCCATCGTTCGCAAGTTGTGCTCTGTGCCCCGGACTCGAGGTAGCTGGCGCGAATCCCGTGGCGCAAATAAAAAAGACGCCGTAGTGTCACGGGGGCGCAAGACTGGAGCGGCACAATTCCGCCCAGAGGCTAAATAAAAAAACATCGGTACGGGGTAAGCGTGTCCAGAAAATATAAGGTGTTGTTTCTCTGCCGCGATAATTCGATCCGCAGCATCATTGCAGAAGCTTTACTTCGCGAACTGGCGGGGCACCGGTTCGAGGCGTTCAGCGCGGGCCCTGAACCGGCCGCGCGCCTTCATCCACTTGCGGTCGCGCAATTGCAGCCCGGCATTTCGGGGCGCGCGGTGCTGAGCCCCAAAAGCTGGCTGGAATTCACCGGTGAATGGGCGCCGCGCATGGATATCGTGATCGCGCTCGACGAATTCGTCGGCGGACTGCATGCGCCGGTATTTCCCGGCGCGCCGGCGTTCGTCTACTGGACCATTGCCGATCCGCTCGCGGGCGGCCACGGGTCCGCTGACGAGCAGGCCCGTCTCTTCGACAAGACCTTCTGGCAGATCGTGCGGCAGGTCAGCGCGTTTATCGAGCTGCCGCAATATGCGCAGTCTGCGTCGAATCACGCGAATATCGCCGATCCGGCGAATGCCATCAATGCGGGGAATACGGTGAATGCCGCGAATACCGTGAATATGCCAGGCGGTGGCGCAAAACCGGTGCGTGGCACGGCGGTTCGTTTCGAATCCGCAGCCATGGTGTCCGCGCCTTCGAGCGCGGCGGCCTGCACCTAGCGGCTATTCGGGCGCGCGAGCCGCGTGCCGGCGAACGGGTCATTCGACCAGTCCACCTGTTTTTTCGGTTGGGTTTTCGGTTGAGGTGCGGGCGCCGGCTTTGCGGCCAATTCGAAATGCTCAATGCTCTGGCCGGCACTAATGGCTTGCTTCAACCATTGCGGCATTTCGCCATTGCCATCCCAGCTGTCTCCGGTCGCATTGCGATAGCGCTCGGCTTTTTTGGCCAATGACTCGGTTGCCAGCGCCGCGGCGAGGTCTTCTGGCCTGATACCAAACTCTTCCATGCGATGGCGGAGATACGCAATCATGCTATCTCGCTTCCTTTCGTCCATAGGATATTTGTCCTTCTAAAACGTGCAGCGTACTGTCGAAGACAGATTGCGAGGAAAAAGCTGCGAAGCGTCGAGCCCGACTGAATGGGGTCGCCCCGCGGTGGGGTTGTCGATTGACGGAAATGCCATGTGCCGGGTTAAAAAACGTTGCTCCCCGAATTGCAATACGGCCTCGGACAAAGACGGCCGCTGGAACAACCGACCCTGGAACTGAGAGTCTCGATCAGCAAATATTTCAGCATGTCGCAGTGCGGCGAACGAGTCCGGTAAGCCTGACGTTCGCTATGAAAAACTCTGAGTCTCGATGCAATGATTGCGAATGGATGGAGTCATTCCACGCTGTCCGTCTTTCACCGGACTTTCGTCGATGTGCGGGTTCGCTTTTTGTGCTTTGTAGCAACATCATAACGCAATGCGCGAGCAAAGCACGCTTAGTTCACATTGAATTTGTCAGTGAATGCGGTTTATCGAACGGTGCGGACGATCGGTCGCGCTGCTGGAAGCTCCTGGATTGAATTCCGGGGGGCGCGACCTATAAAAGAAAGACGAAAAGCTGCGCAACGCAGACTTACAACCGCCTTATGCGCACCGAGTCCGCCGACGCTCCGGGAACGCGTCGAGCATCGGTTGCCAGCGCGGTAATTCTTCATCTGTTTAGTTCGGTGACCCGTCGCAGCAGTAGCGCATTGGCATCGACCCGTTCCTCGGCCCCATTGGGCAGGCTGGCTGTTCGCGGATCAATACTTGTGGAGGACGAACACTGCTGCGCCGGATCGAGGAGTCCGGAAATGAGAGCACGTATATTGATGATTGCCGCGACCGCCGTCCTGTTTCTGGTACCGAGAACCGCCGCCGCGGAGGAAGTGAGCGGCCAGGCGGACCCCGGCATGTCAGGTCGCGCGATGATGCAGTTCAATGCGAACGAATCGGCGCAGGCGACAACCGACATGTCCTACGGTCGGAGCTGGGACCCGCGCGAGCAGGGCGTGCGCAACGCGTCGTATGGTGGTGTTGCGGCGGGCGAGTCGCAAGCGGGTGGCCGGCGCAGCCAGTCCTGCTCGTTCAGCACTGAGTGCAAAACCTATTTCGGTCAATGACCGGTCTGGAGCGGCAGCAGGGCGCGCCGGATGAGGCGCACCCGCAGTGGCGCGGGGTTTCCAGGCAGCGAACCGGCGCCGCGCGCCCGGCGGCCGCGTATGCGCTTGACCGCAAGCGCATGCCATTTCACGAGAAAGCCAATTCCCGCGGAACATCAGCGCTGCGCTCGCCGAGGCGCGCGACGATATCGTCGACGCCGCGTGCCGTGTCGCGGTTTTCCGCCGGATCGTAGTAACCGCGGAACACTTCCAGCAGAGCGCGCCATGACCCATGCCAGCGCGTTTCGCGTAGACAGACGCCGGTCGGATCGGCAATACGCAATACGCCGTTGTCCGGATAGAAAGTGAGCGTGACGAGACGGCCGTCGATGACGCAGGCGGCGGTGCAGGGGCGAGTCGTGACCATGTGTGTGGTGTCCTTTCGATATTCCAATGTTTGTGCGTTAAACGCCGACGCGAGCGATAGCAAACGCTGTGCCTGCGATGCCACATGACTGTGACCTCGACGGCAAAATTCGCTCGATCGATCCGGCCGTGTTGCGCAGTATTCCAATGATTGACGACAATTTTTTGTATTCGTCGCGAAGTGATGCGCAATAGCGTCAGTGTCATCCATTAGGGGTTTATGCTGAGTCGTTCGCCGATTGCCAATTCATCCACAGTCGAAACAACGATCATCATATTTTTATGGCAAATGAATCGCCACTCGTCATAAAAGATTTGACGCAGCAAGCCCGATTAATCCGGACTAGCGATGCGCGATCCCTTATCTTGCCATTCCTTGACCCGTTTGCTAGCATCCCCGAGACAGTTTGAAATAGTCATAACGCCGGCAATTTCCGGACCGGTTAGCATTGGGGTCACCTGGTAGTCTCCATCTCGTTGCGAGGCATATGTTATGGCTAGCTCTCAACCACTCCGCTGACGCTCGGGGAACGCGTGCGCAAAGCCGCGCGGCGCCTTGCGCGAGCTCACCCGCTACCACCCGCTTTTTACGCTCAGTTCTGCTGAGACAAATCGGCCATCACAAACGAACCGTTATTGGTTTTCAAAAAATTCGTACCCCGTCTGTTAAAAGCGATTAATAGTCCGTTTTCCTTTTTATTCGAAGCGACCGCAGTTGCCGCTGCTGCGCGTAGTACGCGATCTGCGACAAACCATTTGCCGTAAAAACGACGCAATCAACAGGAGCAGTTCATGGCTTCCAATACAACGGGCTCCGGGCTCATGCGGGCGAAGGCGATCACAGTTGCGTTAGCGGTTTTGGTTGCGGCGGCGGGTTCGGCGTTCGCGCAGGACAACGCGGCGTCCGCGCCGGAACAGCGGGCAATCGGCGCCGCCGCGCTGTTGCACGTTCAAGCGCGCGTCGTCGCGATCGATCCCGCGACGAACAGCGTGACGCTGCGCGGCCCCCACGGCGGCGACGAAACCTTCGACGTGAATCCGCAAGCCGCCGACGTCAGCAAGCTGCATATCGGCGACATAGTGACGATTGCGTACAAAAAGGCGCTACTGGTCGGCGTCGACAAACTCGCGCCGAGCGGAATTCGCCAGCGCATCGATACCGAGGTCACGCAGCCCGCGGCCAACGGTGTGGTTGCATCGGCGCGGCGCGTCGAAGTCGTGGCGACGGTGCGCAAGATCGATCGCAAGCAGCGCACGATCACGCTGCGCGGGCCGTCGCGCACCGAAACGCTCGACGTGGCGCCGGACATTCCGCTCGATAAACTGAAGGTCGGCGATTCGGTGCGCGCGGTGTTCGTGTCGGCTATCGCGGCGTCGGTGTCGCGCAATGGCTCGGACGTCAAATAACGGCGCTCGGGAAGGCTTAAATAAACTACGCTGAAGCGTATCGAGGCGCGCGGCGTCGAACCGCAACCGGGGGTTCGATGGCGCGCGCCGGCCATCGCGGCTCAAGTTTCACCAGGGTCATCGCGTCGCGCGCGAAGGAGCGGGGAATGGAACAGAGCGAAACGGAAACCACTGCCGAATCGGAGCGCAAAAGGCTCGTCCGCAGCAAGATCCACGTGGGCCTCGCGGCGCTCGGCACGTTGTCGTCGGTGTTCGGGATCGGCATAGCGATCATCGGCGGCATCAACTTCGACCGGACCAGGGTGCTGATCGGTGTCGGCATCATCGTCGTGTCGACCATTCTGTATGTGTCGATGCTTTTCGTCGCTGCCGATGACTAGCATCTTCGCTTCCCATTAGCGCTCGATCCCGCTGCCGATTCACTTTTGCTATCGCCCCCTCCGATAGTCGAATTGTTGGTGCATCGCACCGCCCGTATATTGACTGCAGCGATATGCAACAACTCGACGGCGCGCCGCACGGCGGCCCACAGGAGCACAGCAATGAATCGGATCGATCTGGAGGGGCGCGCGGTCGTCATCACCGGCGGCGCGCGCGGCATCGGCTACGCGGTCGCGCAGCGGGCGTTGCAGTCGGGCGCGTCGGTGGCGTTGTGGGACGTCGATAGCGAACGCCTCGCGCGCAGCCAGCGCGAGCTGAGCGAACTCGGCAAGGTCAGCGCCGTCGCGGTCGAGCTGACCGACGAAGCCGCGGTCCAGCAAGCCACCGCGCAAACGGTCGCCGAGCACCGCTCGATCGACGTGCTGATCAACTGCGCGGGCATCACCGGCGGCAATGGCACGACATGGGAGCTCGAGCCGGACCTGTGGCGCCGCGTGATCGACGTGAATCTGATCGGCCCGTACCTGACCTGCCGCGCGGTCGTGCCGCAGATGCTGAAGCAGGGCTATGGCCGCATCGTCAATATCGCGTCGGTGGCGGGCAAGGAGGGCAATCCGAATGCTTCGCACTACAGCGCGTCGAAAGCGGGCTTGATCGGGCTCACCAAGTCGCTCGGCAAGGAACTCGCGACCAAGAACATCCTCGTCAATGCGGTCACGCCGGCGGCGGCCAAGACCGAGATCTTCGATTCGATGTCGCAGCAGCACATCGACTACATGCTGTCGAAGATTCCGATGAACCGTTTCCTGCTGCCGGAAGAAGCGGCGTCGCTGATCCTGTGGCTGTCTTCCGAAGACTGCGCGTTCAGCACCGGCTCGGTGTTCGACCTGTCCGGCGGCCGCGCCACTTATTGATCGCGCTGCTCGAGCATTGCACACGCGTCGAACCCGCGTTGAGCCGCTTCGACGCCTCTCTCACGGAGCCCTTTCATGGCCATGCCTACCATCCGGCACGTGCGTGCCTTCATCGTTCGCGGCGGCGGCGCGGACTATCACGACCAGGCCGGCGGGCACTGGATCGACGATCACATCGCGACGCCGATGGCGCGTTATCCCGAGTACCGTCAGAGCCGCCAGTCATTCGGCATCAACGTACTTGGCACGCTGGTCGTCGAGATCGAGGCGAGCGACGGCACCGTGGGCTTCGCGGTGACGACCGGCGGCGAGATCGGCGCGTTCATCGTCGAAAAGCATCTCGCGCGTTTTCTCGAAGGGCAGCTCGTCACCGACATCGAGAAGATGTGGGATCAGATGTACTTCGCGACGTTGTACTACGGGCGCAAGGGCGTCGTGCTCAATACGATTTCCGGCGTCGATCTCGCGCTGTGGGATCTGCTCGCGAAGGTTCGCAAGGAGCCCGTGTATCAACTATTGGGCGGCCCGGTGCGCGACGAGCTGGTGTTCTATGCGACCGGCGCGCGGCCCGATCTCGCGAAGGAGATGGGCTTCATCGGCGGCAAGCTGCCGTTGCAGCACGGTCCCGCGGAAGGCGAAGACGGACTCAGGCAGAACCTCGAGAAGCTCGCCGACATGCGTTCGCGCGTCGGCGACGACTTCTGGCTGATGTACGACTGCTGGATGAGCCTCGACGTGCGCTACGCGACGCGGCTCGCGCAAGGTGCGCACGAATACGGCCTCAAATGGCTCGAGGAATGTCTTCCTCCCGACGATTACTGGGGTTACGCCGAACTGCGCCGCAACGTGCCACGCGGCATGATGGTGTCGACCGGCGAGCACGAGGCGACGCGCTGGGGCTTCCGGCTGCTGCTGGAGATGCAGTGCTGCGATCTGATCCAGCCCGACGTCGGCTGGTGCGGCGGCATCACTGAGCTAATCAAGATTTCCGCGCTCGCCGATGCGCACAACGTGATGGTGGTGCCGCACGGTTCGTCGGTGTACAGCTATCACTTCGTCGTCACGCGCCATAACTCGCCGTTCTCCGAGTTTCTGATGATGGCGCCGAAAGCCGACGAAGTCGTGCCGATGTTCAACCCGCTGCTGCTCGACGAGCCGGTGCCGGTGAACGGGCGCATGAAGGTGCCGGATACGCCGGGCTTCGGCGTGCGGCTCAATCCGGAATGCTCACTGGTGCGGCCTTATCAGCATTGAACGAGTTGAATGCTTTGAACGTGTGCCGAACGGCGAACCCCGGCAAAGGAGACTAAGGTGCTGCTCAAGGACAAGGTCGTGATCGTCACCGGCGGCTCGCGCGGTATCGGACGCGCAATCGCGGTGGCCTGCGCCCGCGAAGGCGCGGACGTGGCGATCAACTACTGGGGTGACAACGACGCATCGTATGGCCGCCGCTCGGCGGTCGAGGAAGTGGTCGGCGAAATCGAGGCTTTGGGGCGACGCGTGATCGCGGTGGAGGGCAACGTCGCGGCGCGCGATACCGGTCAGGAGCTGGTGCGCCGTACGGTCGACGCGTTCGGCAAGGTCGACGTGCTCGCGAGCAATGCCGGTATCTGTCCGTTCCACGCGTTTCTCGACATGCCGGCCGATGTGCTCGAATCGACGGTCGCGGTCAATCTGAACGGCGCTTTCTTCGTCACGCAAGCGGCCGCGCAGCAGATGAAAAAGCAGGGCACTGGTGGCGCGATCGTCGCAACGAGTTCGATCAGCGCGCTGGTGGGCGGCGGCATGCAGACGCATTACACGCCGACCAAGGCCGGCGTGCATTCGCTGATGCAGTCGTGCGCGATTGCGTTGGGGCCGTACGGCATCCGCTGCAACTCGGTGATGCCGGGCACGATCGCGACCGATCTGAACGCCGAAGATCTCGCCGACGAAGCAAAGAAGGCCTACTTCGAGAAGCGCATTCCGCTCGGCCGCCTCGGGCATCCCGACGACGTCGCCGATTGCGTCGTGTTTCTCGCGTCGGACCGCGCGCGCTATGTGACGGGCGCTGCGCTGCTCGTCGACGGCGGCCTGTTCGTGAACCTGCAATAAGCGACGCGCGATGCGGGCGTCAATTGACCGTGACGGGCGCAGTCAGCGTGCCGGGTGCGATGGCGGGATTGTCGCGCGCGAGGTTGCGCGAGAAGCCGCGCAGCAGCTCGATCAAGCGCAGCGCCGGCTCGGCGAGCGGCTCTTCCTTGCGCGTCAGAATGCCGAAACCCGCGAGGCTCTTGCCGATTTCCAGCGGCAGCGCGACGAGCAGCCCGCCGCGCACATGATCGCGCACGACCGATTCCGGCAGCATCGCGACCGCATCGTAGTTTTCGAGCAATTGCAGCGTCGCGAAGATCGACGCGCATTCGGTCAGATTGACTGGCGTGGCGAGCCCCGCGCGCGCGAGTTCTTCCTCGAACAGCACGCGTGCCGGACTCGTGATCGGCTGCGCCACCCACGGCCACGCAACCAGTTCGCGCAATGTGATGCGCGTGCGCCGCGCGAGCGGATGCACGGCGCGCACGACGAGCAGCAGCGTTTCGCGCGCGAGCGGCTCGAAACTGAAGTCGTTGTGCTGCAAAGGATTGGTCAGGCGCCCCAGCGCGAGATCGACCTCGCGGCGATGCAGCAATTGCACGACCTGGTCGCTCGTTTCGCCGAGGATGCGCACGTTGAGCAGCGGGCTTTCGGTCTTCAGCACAGCGACCGACATCGCCAGCAGATCGGGCGCGGCGCCCATGATCGCGCCGACGGTCAATTGCCCGTGACCGCCGCGGCGTTTGACATCGAGGTCTTCGGCGAAGCGTGTGAGTTCGGCAAGCGCGCGGCGCGCGTAAGCGAGCGTGACGACGCCGAGCGGCGTCGGGGTCATGCCGCGGGCGTTGCGCTCGAACAGCAGAAAGCCGAACGCTTCCTCGATATCGCCGAGCATGCGGCTCGCGCTCGGTTGCGCGACGTTGACGGCCTCGGCGGCCTGATGCAGGTTGCGGGTGTCGTCGAGCGCGACGAGCAGGGCGAGATGCTTGAACTTGAGACGATTGACCAGTGCGACGGCGGCTGAATGTTGGCTCATGGTGCCAGTAGAGGTGCCCGTGCGATTCGGTTTATGGATCGCCCAATCCCAACAACGGATTGAGAGGCTATCGATGCAGGAATTATAGTCGTTCGAAGAAGTCGACAGGAGACAGGCCGCAATGGAGACGATCGCTTTCCGGATGGTGCTGAACCCCGGCATGCGCGAAGAATACGAACGGCGTCACACGGAGATCTGGCCCGAGCTCGTTGACGCATTGCACAACGCCGGCGTGCGCGATTACCGCATCTTCTTCGACCCCGACACGCATCGTCTTTTCGCGGTGCTTTCGCGCATCAGCGATCACACGATGGATCAGTTGCCGCAACTCGACGTGATGCGCAAATGGTGGGATTACATGGCCGACATCATGCAGACCGCGCCCGATCACACGCCGCTGTCGCAGACGCTCGAACCGGTCTTTCATCTCGGTCATTGAGGTGCCGCATGCAGGTTGTCGATTCGCATATCCATCTGTGGGACCTGAAAACGCATCGCTATCCGTGGCTGGAGAATCCGGGCGTGTCGTTCGTCGGCGATGCGCGGGAGCTGAAGCATGACTATCTGCTCGAGCATCTGCTCGGTGAAGCCGGCGACATCGACGTGCTGAAGCTCGTGCACGTCGAAGCGAATCACGATCCGGCCGATCCCGTCGAAGAAACGCGCTGGTTGCAGTCGATCGCGAATCGCGACGCGTCGCGCGGCATGCCGAATGCGATCGTCGCCGCTGTCGATCTGACCGCGCAGAACGCACCGGCGTTGCTCGAAGCGCATGCGTCGTACGCGAATACGCGCGGCATCCGGCAGATTCTCAACGTGCACGACAACAAGCTGTTCGATTACGTCGGCCGTCACTATATGCGCGAGCCGCAGTGGCGCGAGCATTTCGCATTGCTGCGCCAGTTCGACCTGTCGTTCGACCTGCAAATCTATCCGTCGCAGATGGAAGAGGCGGCCGCGCTCGCGCGTGCGCATGCGGACACGCTGTTGATCGTCAATCATGCGGGCATGTTCGTCGATCGCAATAGCGTGGCCGGTTATCGCGCGTGGCGCGATGGCATGCGCTTGCTGGCGGCCTGTCCGAACATCGCGGTGAAGATCAGCGGACTCGCGATGTTCGATCATCACTGGACCGTCGAAAGCCTGCGCCCGTATGTGCTCGAAACGATCGATACGTTTGGCGTCGAACGCGCGATGTTCGCGTCGAACTTTCCGGTCGACCGGCTGTTCGGTTCGTATACGGATTTGTGGCACGCGTATGCGTCGATCGTTGGCGATGCGAGCGAGGCTGAGAAAGATGCGCTGTTTCGGCGTAACGCGGAACGGTATTACCGGATTTGACGCGCCGCCGCGTCGAGCAGAACGCAGCCGAAAAAAAGGAGACACGCAGTGCAGCCATCCCCATCCGCGGTGCCGCGACTCGAATTGCGGCACGCGAGCAAATCCTTCGGCCGGGTGCGCGCGCTGTCCGACGGCGACCTCGTGCTGTGGGCCGGCGAGGTGCATGCGCTGCTCGGCGAGAACGGCGCGGGCAAATCGACAGTCGTGAAAATTCTTGCCGGCGTGCATCAGCCCGATGCCGGCGAATTGCTGCTGAACGGCGAGCCGCGCCGCTTCGCGACACCCGCCGAAGCCCGTGACGCCGGACTCGCGGTCATCTATCAGGAGCCGACGTTGTTCTTCGATCTGTCGATCGCGGAGAACATCTTCATGGGCCGGCAGCCGGTCGATCGCTTCGGCCGCATCCAGTACGACGCGATGCATCGCGAAGTGGACGGACTGCTTGCATCGCTCGGCGTCGAACTGCGCGCGGATCAACTGGTGCGCGGTCTGTCGATTGCGGATCAGCAGGTGATCGAAATTGCCAAGGCGTTGTCGCTGAACGCGAGCGTGCTGATCATGGACGAGCCGACGGCCGCGTTGTCGCTGCCCGAAGTCGAGCGGCTGTTCGCGATCGTGCGCAAGCTGCGCGAACGGGACGTCGCGATTCTGTTCATCACGCACCGGCTCGACGAAGTGTTCGCGCTGACGCAGCGCGTAACGATCATGCGCGACGGCGCGAAAGTGTTCGACGCACTGACCGCCGATCTGAGCACCGACGCAATCGTCGCAAAGATGGTCGGCCGCGATCTGGAAACGTTCTATCCGAAGGCCGATTGCACGCCAGGTGAAGTGCGTCTGTCGGTGCGCGGCTTGACGCGCATCGGCGTGTTCAAGGACGTCTCGTTCGACGTGCGCGCGGGCGAGATCGTCGCGCTCGCGGGTCTGGTCGGCGCGGGGCGCAGCGAGGTCGCGCGCGCGATCTTCGGTATCGATCCGCTCGATGCGGGCGAAGTGTGGCTGTCCGGCAAGCGGCTCGACGCCGGCAAGCCCGCGGCCGCGGTGCGTGCCGGGCTCGCGCTGGTGCCGGAGGATCGTCGCCAGCAAGGCTTGGCGCTGGAACTGAGCATCGCGCGCAATGCGTCGATGACGGTGCTCGGACGGCTCGTGCGGCATGGTCTCATTTCGACGCGCAGCGAAACGCAGCTCGCGAACAAGTGGGGCACGCGGCTGCGCCTGAAAGCCGGCGACCCGAATGCGCCGGTCGGCACGCTGTCGGGCGGCAACCAGCAGAAGGTCGTGCTCGGCAAATGGCTCGCGACCGGCCCGAAAGTGCTGATCATCGACGAACCGACACGCGGCATCGACGTCGGCGCAAAGGCCGAGGTCTACAGCGCGCTGGCCGAACTCGTACGCGACGGCATGGCCGTGCTGATGATTTCGAGCGAGTTGCCCGAGGTGCTCGGCATGGCCGATCGCGTGCTCGTGATGCACGAAGGCCGCATCAGCGCGGAGATCGCGCGCGCCGACGCCAACGAGGAGCGGATCATGGGCGCCGCGCTCGGTCAGGGACTCTCACCCTTGGGACGTGCAGCATGATGCGCCATTCGACCCATCCCGCGCCGGTCCAGCAATCGCTGCCGAAACGTTCCGCCGCTTCGTCGGGCGGTCTCGTCGCGAGCATCGCGAAGAGCCGCGAAACCACGTTGTTCGTCGTGCTGATCCTGCTGATCGCGGGGACCGGGCTTGCGAAGCCGCAGTTCCTGAACATGCAGAATCTGCGCGACGTGCTGCTGAACGTGTCGATCATCGGGCTGCTGACGGCGGGGATGACCGTCGTGATCCTGATGCGGCATATCGATCTGTCGGTCGGCTCGACGGTGGGTGTCAGCGCGTATGCGGTAGGGAGTTTGTACGTTGCGTTCCCGCATATGCCGGTGCTCGTCGCACTGGCCGCGGGGCTCGCGATCGGGCTCGTCGCGGGCGGCATCAATGCGCTGCTCGTCGCGGTGGGGCGCGTGCCTTCGCTCGTCGCGACGTTGTCGACGCTGTACATCTTTCGCGGCGCCGATTACGCGTGGGTGCACGGCGGCCAGATCAACGCGACCAGTCTGCCCGACGCGTACTCGCGGCTCGCGACCGGCACGCTGTTCGGTATCCCGACGCTCGCGCTGATCGCGGTCGTCGTGCTTGCCGGCCTGTCGGTGTATCTGAAGCAGTTTCGCGGCGGTCGCGAGCACTACGCGATCGGCTCGAATCCGGAGGCCGCTCGGCTCGCGGGCGTCAACGTCGAGCGTCGCGTGATGTCGGGCTTTTTGTTGTCCGGCGCGATTGCGGGCTTCGCGGGCGCGTTGTGGCTCGCGCGCTTCGGCACCGTCGATGCGAGCACCGCGAAGGGCATCGAATTGCAGGTCGTCGCGGCGGCGGTGGTCGGCAGCGTCGCGATCACGGGCGGCGTCGGCACGATCCTCGGCGCGACGCTCGGTGCGCTCGTGCTCGGCGTGATCAGCATCGCGCTGGTCGTGCTGCACGTGTCGCCGTTCTGGGAGCAGGCGATCCAGGGCGCGCTGATCGTCGCCGCGATCGCCGCCGATACGCTGCTGGCCCGCTCCGTCGCCAAACGGATGATGAGGAAACGCGATCATGGCTAAACCCGATTCCGCGCTGCTCACGCGCAAGCGCGAAACGCCGCTGCAATGGGAAGTGTTGCTGGTGATCGTGCTGATCGTGTCGCTGGTGTTGGGGCGCTGGCTGTCGCCGGTGTTTCTGACCGGCGCGAACCTGAGCAACGTGTTCGCCGATCTGACCGAGATCGCGCTGATGGCGCTGCCGATGACGCTGATCATCGTCGCGGCCGAAATCGATCTGTCGGTCGCGTCGGTGCTGGGCGCATCGAGCGCGTTGATGGGCGTGCTGTGGCACATGGGTCTGCCGATGCCGGTCGTGATCGTGCTGGTCCTGATCGCCGGCGCGTTGGCGGGTCTGCTGAACGGCCTCGTGATCGTCAAGCTGAACCTGCCGTCGCTCGCGGTCACGATCGGTACGCTTGCGCTGTTTCGCGGTCTCGCGTATGTGCTGCTCGGCGATCAGGCAGTCGCGGATTTTCCGGCGGCGTATACGGCGTTCGGCATGAACACGCTTGGGCCCACGTTCATTCCGTTGCCGTTCGTGATCGTGATCGTCGCGGCCGTGCTGTTCACCGTGCTTTTGCAAGCCACCGCGTTCGGCCGCAGCCTCTATGCGATCGGCGCGAATCCGACCGCCGCCGCGTTCTCCGGCATCGAAGTCGCGAAGATCCGCTTGCGTCTGTTCGTGATGTCGAGTCTCGTCAGCGCGCTCGCAGGTATCGTTTATACGCTGCGCTTCACCAGTGCGCGCGGCGATAACGGCGAAGGCTTCGAGCTATCGGTGATCGCGGCGGTGCTGTTCGGCGGCGTCAGCATCTTCGGCGGACGCGGCTCGATGGTCGGCGTGCTGTTGTCGCTGCTGATCATCGGCGTGCTGAAAAACGCGTTGACGCTCGACGACGTCTCGAGCGAAACGCTGACCATCGTGACCGGCGTGCTGCTGCTCGCGTCGGTGCTGATTCCGAACCTCGTCGCGCGCTGGCGTGCGGCGCGCGACCGGCGTTTCATCGCGAAGTCCGCAGCAGCGTCTTCTTCATCCTAGTGGTCACCGTTCTGTACGAAGCTCCCAAGGACCGATAACCCGGACCCCTCTCTGTCCAACAACAACGCAGGAGACACTTCATGTTCAAACCTCTACGTCACACCGGCATGGCCGCGCTATGCGCCGCGTTGCTCGCGCTCAGCTGCGGCGGCGCGTTCGCCGCGGACCTGAAAAGCGGGCTGAAGATCGCGTTCGTGCCGAAGCAGATCAACAACCCGTATGAAGTGATCGCCGACGACGGCGGCCTCTCCGCGATCAAGGAGTTCGGCGGCGTGGGCAAGGCGGTGGGGCCGTCGGATGCGGGAGCATCGTCGCAGGTGTCGTATATCAACACGCTCATCACGCAGCACCAGGACGCGATCGTGATTGCCGCGAACGATGCGAACGCGGTCGTGCCGTATCTGAAGAAAGCGATGGGGCAGGGCATCAAGGTCGTCACGTTCGACTCCGATACCGCGCCCGAAGGCCGCCAGTTGTTCGTCAATCAGGCGAACGCGGAGGGCATCGGCCGCGGTCAGGTGCAACTGGTCGCGAAGCTGATGGGCGGCGAGGGCGAGTTCGCGATCCTGTCGGCGACGCCGAACGCGACCAACCAGAACACGTGGATCAAGTGGATGCAGGAGGAACTGAAGAAACCGGAGTACTCGAAGATCAAGCTCGTCAAGATCGCGTACGGCAACGACGACGATCAGAAGTCCTTCGTCGAAACCCAGGGCCTGCTGCAGGCGTATCCGAACCTGAAGGCGATCGTCGCGCCGACGACGGTCGGCATCGCGGCGGCGGCGCGCTATATCTCGTCGTCGTCGAGCAAGGGCAAGGTGGCGGTGACGGGCCTCGGCACGCCGAACCAGATGCGCGCGTTCGTGAAGAACGGCACCGTGACCGCATTCCAGCTGTGGGACCCGAGCGAGCTCGGCTATCTAGCCGCGTACGCGGCGGCGTCGCTCGCGTCGGGCAAGATTTCGGGTAAGGAGGGCGAATCGTTCGACGCCGGCAAGCTCGGCAAGCGCACCATCGGCGCGCAAGGCGAAATCATTCTCGGACCGCCGACCACGTTCGATGCGAGCAATATCGACAAGTACAACTTTTGAGCTTCGGCGACGCCGACTGTCCACTTGACCGCCGTTGGCGGCGCGTGGGCAGTTAGCGCATCAGTACGAGCGTTCGCGTGCGGTCTGCTCAGCGGCGGATCGGGAAACGCTGTCCATACGCGGCGGGCGATGATCCGCTTCCCCACACCTCGCCATCGATCAATTCCCTTGTCACATCCTTGCCAGGCACCCGCACGTTCACGCGCGCGGCGGCCTCGCGATACAGCTGCGTCTGGTTGATGCGCTCGGCGATCGCTTCGTAATCGTCGCGCGCATCGATGATGCCCCAGCGCTCGAACTGCGTGAGGAACCACGCGCCTTCGATCGGATGCGGATAGTTGACCGCGCCGTCGTCGAAGAAACGCATCGGCAGGCGGCGCAGGTGCGCCGTGTCGACGTGGTCACCAAGGCGCGTCGCGATCAGCGATTCGTCGATACCGATGTAATCGGGCCGCGCAAGCCAGCGCGCGATCTCGTCGCGATGCCCGGCGCCGTCGAGCCAGCGGCACGCTTCGAGCACGGTCTGCACGAGCGCGCGCGTCGTGCGCGAATGCGCGTCGATGAAATCGCGTCGGCAGGCGAGCACTTTCTCCGGATGCGCGGGCCACACCTCGCTGGTATAAGCGATGGTTCTGCCGACGCCGTGCGCCTCGGCCATCGCATTCCACGGCTCGCCGACGCACAGACCGTCGAGCCGGTCCTCGGCGAGCGCCGCGACCATTTGCGGCGGCGGAATCGCGACGCTGTCGATGTCGCGCAACGGATCGACGCCTTGCGCCGCGAGCCAGTAGTACAGCCACATCGCGTGCGTGCCGGTCGGGAAGGTGTGCGCGAACACCGGCTTGCGGCCGAGCGTCGCGAGCGCGTCGCGCAAAGTCCCGTGCTTCGCGAGCGCCTCGGCGAGCCGATTCGACAGCGTGATCGCCTGGCCGTTGCGGTTCAGCACCATCAGCACGGCCATGTCGGTGCGCGGTCCGCCGAGGCCGAGCTGCACGCCATACACGAGCCCGTAAAGCGCGTGTGCGGCGTCTAGATCGCCCGACAGCAGCTTGTCGCGCACGGCGGCCCACGACGGCTGGCGGCACAGTTCGAGCGTGAGTCCGTGCGCATGGCCGAACTCGAGCAGCTTTGCGGCGATCAGCGGCGCCGCGTCGGACAACGCGACGAAGCCCAGCCGCAGATGGGTCTTTTCAGGCGGCTCGGCAGAGGCCGCCGCGGTGACGGAAGTGGCTGGATTCATGAGCGCATCATTTGAGCGAGCCGGCCGACGCGACGACCTCGCGCGCGACCTCGGCGAGTTTGACGCCCTGGCTCATCGCGCGTTTGCGCAGACTCGCGTAGGCGGCTGGTTCGGTAAGTTTCTGCTGATCCATCAGCAGGCGTTTCGCGCGATCGATCAGCTTGCGCTCGGCCAGTTCGTTTTCGGCCTGCGCCAGCCGCTCGCGCAATTGCGACTCCTGCGCGAAACGCGCTAGCGCGACTTCGAGGATCGGCGCGAGCCGCTCGGTCGCGAGGCCTTCGACCAGATACGCGGTGACGCCCGCGTTGACCGCTTCGCGGATCAGTTGCTGGTTCGCGTCGTGGCTGAACATCAGCACGGGGCGCGGCGCGGTCGCGTGCATCACGGCGAGTTGTTCGAGCGTATCGCGCGACGGCGACTCCGTATCGATGATGATCACGTCGGGCCGCTCGTCCTGCACCGCGCGATGCAGCGCCTGCGGCGTCGCGGTGCCGGCCAGCATTTCGCAGCCGAGACAGGCGAGCGCGTCGCGCAGATCGCCGATGGGTTTGTCGGTGTCGGTGACAAGGAGAACGCGCAGCATGGAGTCAGGGGAAGGGACATCTGACTACCGGTAAAGCAATGGATGTGCCAATCACCGCGCGACGGGGATTGGCGACGTGTGTGAACAGCGTTGCGCGTAAACGGCGCGGGCCGATTGGGATTTTCTTGCGGGCGAGGGCTGCGAATCATCCGCGAACGAGGTGTGCGGCCACGTCGGTCGCGCTGCACCGGCGCGGGGCATGCGGGACAGCGGACGCCCGATGCACCGAAGCGGCGCATCGCGTACGAAACGGTGAAGGCTCAAAGGCTCAAAGCCTCAAAGCCAGCGCGAATAACTGCGTGGAGAAAACAGCAAGGTCACCGCCATCATCGCGGCGATGCAGCCGCCGAGCATGATCCACGCGGCGGCGAACCCGCCGCTCCAGCCGCGTACGATGCCGGCGACGAGCGGCGTGACGGCCGCGACGATAAAGCCGACGCCCTGCGTGAACGCGACCAGCGGGCCGACCACGCGATGATCGCTCGAATGATCCATCGCGGTCACGAGCGTCAGCGAAAACACGCCGCCGAGCCCCCCGCCCGCGATGCCGACCCATAGCAGCGGCGCGGCGTCGGGCTGTGCGATCAGGCCGAGAACGCCAGCCAGTTGCGCCGATAGCCCGAGCAGCAACCACGGTCGGCGATCGCGGAACGACGCGGCGGCCAGCGGCAGCAGCAACGCCGACGTGGCCTGGAAGACCGTCATCGCGGCGAGCAGCGAGCCGCTCGCTGAGACGCTCATGCCGCGCTGCTGATAGAACGCCGGCAGCCACGCGACCAGACTCGTATAACCGCCGTTGACGATGCCGAAGTACAGGCCGAGCGTCCACGCGCGCTGAGTGGTCCACGGCGAGAACGCCGGCGCGGGCGCGGCAGAGGTGCGCACGGCGATGTGGACCACGGCGTGCCGCCGCGTCAACAGCCACCAGCCGGTGAGCGCGACGCAGGCCGGCAGCGCCCACACCGCGAGCCCCGCATGCCAGGAATGCATCGCGCGGCTGACCCACGGACTCAGACTCGCGCCGAGGCCGCCGCCGCCCATGATCGACGCGGAGAACACGCCCATCGCGAGTGGCACGCGGGCGTGGAAACGCTGCTTGATGACGGCGGGCAGCAGCGCCTGAATCGCGGCGACGCCGGCGCCCGCGAGCAGCGCCGTCGAGAGCAGCGTGAAGCCGCTCGACGCCAGCCAGCGCGCCGCGCATGCAAGCGCGATCGCGACGAGGCCGAGCGCGACTCCGCGCGTTTCGCCGACGCCGCGCGTCAACGCCGCCGCGCCGAGTGCGCCGACGCCCATCGCGACGACCGGCAGGCTGGTCAGCAATGACGCGCCGTAGAAGCTCAGGCCGGTCGCGTCGCGAATCGTCGTCATCAACGGGCTGATCGAGGTCAGCAATGGCCGCAGATTGATGCCGATCACGACGATAGCGCCGAGGCACGCGAGGTCGTGCCATGTGAGCGCTGGTCGGGCAACTGGTCGCGAAGACCGAGCTGTACAAGGCGCTGTTCGATCCGTCGAAGGGTTCGAGTTGTTCCGCCGATGAGCATGCGCGGATCATCGACGCACTCGATGCCGGCGACCTGCAAGCCGCGTTGACGGCAATGCGCGAGCATCTGTCGGAGCTGGAGGAGCGGGTGGTCGAGCAGGTGCGCAAAAGCGCGGATGGGGAGGATCTGGGGGCGGTGTTCGGAGTTTAGCGAGACGCTGCGACGTGGGTGGGTCGCCGAAGCGGCGCGCCGCCAGATTCCAGTCAAGACGCCGCGCGTTCGTCCGAGCAGAACGCGGAGCCGAAGGTGGGGCGCGAGTCTGTAGGGCCTCGCGCTGACTCTCGAGGTTCGGGCGGGTTGCCCGCGTCACCTGCAATGCAATGGCATCGCAGGCACGCAGGGCGGCGCCGTCACCACTGCTTATCTGCGCCGCGCACCCTGCGACGCCGGTCGTGGCGCACCGCCACCGCTCGGGCGTTCGTCCTTGTGGCGGAAATTGATCCGCCCCTTGGTCAGGTCGTAGACCGACATTTCGAGCGTCACGCGATCGCCCGCGAGAATACGGATATGGTTCTTGCGCATCCGTCCGGACGCATAAGCGCCGACCACGACGCCGTTGTCGAGCGTCACGCGGTAGCGGCTATCCGGAAGCACTTCGTCGACGATACCGTCAAGTTCAATCAGTTCTTCTTTCGCCATGCATCACTCCTGGTCGATGGGATAAAGGGGAAATCGGCCGCGGGCATTGCGAGCGGCGCGACTGTGGATTCGTTGGAAAAGCAGCGGCGCCCAAACGCACGCTGCGCGACATGAGTGACGCGCCGATGACGCCGCTCAAAGATCGCTGACCGACTGACCGCTCACCTGGCCGTCGATCAGCCGTTCCGCATGCGCCATGCACGCGATGCGCGCCTTGCCCATGCCGTCGAACGGAAACAGATACTGAAGACGGAACACCCGGCCGTCGGCCGCCGGATTGGCGCCGACGCGGCAGATGCGCACCGATGCGTCGTAACCGGCGCCAGTATTGCGCGTCGCTTGCGCGCCCGGCGGCCGGCGCGGATAAACGAGCGGGTGAATTTCGTAACCCTTGTAGGTCTTGACTGCTGAATTCATGAAAACGTGTCCTGTATTGCGTGGTCCGCGCGCCACGTGCGGGGCGCTGCTGCCGGCAACGTCTGCTCGAGGCGTCGCGACGCGGACCGGCGGCGCAGCACCCGATGGGCGCGCCGCGATGAAAATGGTTGGCACAGGCCTGCTAGACCCGGCGGCTCAATGACAATGGCTCGAGCGGTCGCGCGAAAACGCGGATTCGAGCGAAAACGCTGAAGCGGCGCGCCAATTCGTGCGCCGGACGCATGATGCTGAACGACCGCTCGGTGTACTTCTCGCGGCGGCGAATGCGGACGGCGCATTGCCGGAGTGACGGGATCGCCGATAAGGGGCGGTCGAACTGTCGGGGGTGGTGCGGAGATGCCGGGTTGAGACTGCCTGGTGCTGCCAGTGCTATATGGGTGCGAGGTGCAACTATTGCAATATGATGCCTGAAATAGGGCTGATTGGATAGTGCAAACTTCAGTGCACGGCCGGAACGCCCGCCTGGCGGGGCTTTGCGGGCGTCAGCGCGACGTCTCGGCGACGCGCTTCTGCAATTCGCGCGCGGCCGCCAGCGGCAAGCGCGCATCGTCCCAGCCGGCCAGCCATTCGACTTCCTTCGCCGTGAAGACCTGACCATAGTTGCGCAGTGCGTACTGCAGCGAATCGATGACGTGATTGCGAATGATCTCAGGCGTACGCGTGTCGTCGAGCACGGCGCGAAGCGCTTCGAGTGTGGCCATCGGTCGGCTCCGTTCGGTTGGATGTCGGTGGTTCAGCGTTTATCGCACGAAAAAAATGCGCTCGCGAGGTGGACAAAATTGCCGTCCGGCGGCGATTCGCGGCGCCAGCGCGAGGCCGCTACAATGGCGGCTTCCTGAATGGCGGACCGAGCGTGCGCGCCGAAGCCTGCTGCTGGCATCTGGCATCGTCGGCATTCGCGATCGCGCGCCGCCTCCTTCGAACCTCGCGTTTTTTCTTTGCGCAACCCGAACGTGTCTCCTGTCAAAGACCTGCTGTTAAAGCGCTACGCGCCGATTGCCGACGGCATCGCCGCGCTGCTCTATCCGTGCGCCGAAGTGGTGATTCACGATCTGCGCGACCAGACCATCGCGTATCTGGCGAACAATCTGTCGCGGCTCGAGGTGGGCGCGCCGTCGGTGCTCGACGACGCGCACTTCGCGGCGCGCGGCCAGACCATCGGTCCCTACGAGAAACTGAACTGGGACGGGCGCCGCATGCGCTGCGTGAGCAACATCCTGCTCGACGACGATGGCAAGCCCGCCGGCATCCTGTGCGTGAACTTCAACATCGCGGTGTTCGAAGACGTGCGCTCGACGCTCGATCTGTTCATCAAGGGCGGCACGATGACGGACGCGCCAGGCGACGATCTGTTCCGCGACGACTGGCAGGACCGCATCAACACGTATCTGCACACGTGGTTGCGCGACCGGCAGATCGGCATCAATGCGCTGACGCGCGAGCACAAGCGTGAAATCGTCGAAGCGCTGCACGCGCAGGGCGCGTTTCGTGGCCGCAGCTCGGCGAACTACGTGGCCGCGGTGCTGACGATGGGTCGCGCGACCGTCTACAAGATCCTGAAGCAGATGAAAGAGGGCGGCTGAGCTCAGGCGCGCGGTGCTTGAAAATGCTTCGATGACGCCCAAAATAAGGACATACGCGATGCGCTACCGACACTACAAAGGCGGCCTTTACGAACTGGTCTGCGAGGCCACGCTCGAATCGGATCCGACGGTCACGATGATCGTCTACAAGGCGGCCAATGGTACGAACCGGACCCGTCCAGCGACGGTGTTTTTCGAGCTGGTCGAGCAGGACGGCGTCAAGGTGCCGCGCTTCGCGCCGCTCGATGAGTTCAACAACGAAGCAGATGCGTCCCTCTCGGACTAACGCATGCTGCCTTAACGACAGGAACAGGAAAACCGAATGCGTCTTTTGCTTGCCATCATTCTGCCGTGGTTGCAGTTTTTCACGATCGGCCGTCCGTTTGCGGGCATCATCTGCCTGATTCTGCAAATCACGGTGATCGGCTGGGTGCCGGCGGCCATCTGGTCGGTGTATGCGCTGAGCCAGTACAACACGGACAAGAAAATCGCCCGCGCGATGGGCAATGGGCGGTAACACGCGGCGTCTGAAGCGTCCGCGAGGGTGGGCGCGTCGCGCTCACGCTCGCGCCATCATTCACCCCACCGGTATCACGACCGCATCCGGCACTTCGATCACCACGTCGGTTTCCGCGATCGCCACGCACGGCAGGATATAACCGTCCCCCTTTTCCTCACGGCTTATACCGGGCCATTCAATCGAATAGCGCACACGCCCGGACGTCATCCGGCACAAGCAGGTGCGGCAGGTGCCGTTGCGGCACGAACGCGGCAAACGCAGATTCGCGAAAGCGGCGGCTTCGAGAATCGTCAGCGAATCGGGCGCTTGGAAGCTCTGGCCGAGCGGTTCGACGCGAACTACAGGCGGGCGGGTGGGGGCGGACATCGTGCAGGTTAATCACTTGGTGCGCGACACTTTACACGGATCGGGCGCCGCTTGATACCGCGCTGCAACATAGGCAAATCAGTCGCGTTGTCAAGAAAAAATCGGGGAAATCTTGCACCTGGCCCGAACTCGTCTAAAGTGAATCAATTCACCTCCGCGTGGCGCGAACTGACTATGCCGCGCTGAGATGACGGCCCGCGTCGACTGCATGGGACAAGGAGGAACGAGCGGCTGGCGCGATAGCGAGCAATCAGCGCGTGCATTACCCGAGCGCATCGTACGCGCACTCTTCCAGGTGACTCCCATGCAGATCCAATTTCCGAACGAAGCCCCTGAATATTCAGGTCGCGAACTTACCTTGGCGTTTCCGGCAATGGTCGATGGGCAGAGGGTGGAGTGCATGATCACCGCGGAAGCGCTCGAGGATCACTTCGGCGCCGCGTCCCCCCGGCAGGAGGACATGATCGTTGCGTTCGACACGCACCGGCCGCGCATCGAGGCCGCCACGCGCCGGCTGTTGTCGGAAACGCGCGCGCAGTGTCTCGTGCTCAGAAGCGGCTACGTGCGTTTTTATGAGGCGAACTGGCGTAACTGACTGCACGCAGCCAACTCCATCGCTTTCAAATGATCCGCCGCAGCGCCCGATCCTTGAACACCACATGGTGCGCGATGGCCGCGAGCGCATGCAGTCCGATCACCCAATAGAACACGTTGCCAAGCCACTCGTGTGCGTCCTTCAACAGCGGCCGCGCGATCGAATCCGCACGCACCAGCGTGAAGCTGATGTCCGTCCACGCGAGCGACACCGGCCGCCCGCCCGCGTTGACCATCAGGATACCGAGCAGCGGCTGCGCGAAGATGAACACATAGAGCGCGAGGTGCGCGGAGCGCGCGACAAAAGCGAGCAGCCGGTTGTTTTCGAGTTCCTCGGGCGCGCCGGCCCACAGTCTCCAAACCAGCCGCAGCACAGCCAGCACGAGCACCAGCGTGCCCGCCCAGAAATGCACGCCGGTCCAGAACTCGCGGCCGTCGGAGCCGCGCGGTCCGCGGATTTCGATAGCCAGATAGGCCAGCGCGACCAGCAGAAAAATCATCCAGTGGAAGAAAATCGCGGGCCTCGTGTAGCGGTCCGTCGTGCGGTTATATGAGGACATGGCGGCTCCTGGGGGCGACCCGATCTATCGCGACCCGATCGATCGTCGTTCGAAACATCGGATGATAAACGTTCGCCGAACCCGACGACACTTTCGACCACGCAACCGAACCGCGCGACGTCCTCACTCGCTGCCGAGATAGAAATACCGGAACAGGAAAATCGCCGCGATGATCCACACGACCAGCTTTACCTGGCGCGCCTGGCCCGTCAGCAGCTTGAGCGCCGCGTACGAGATGAAGCCGAACGCGACGCCGTTCGCGATCGAGTAGGTGAACGGCATCAGCAGCGCGGTCAGCGCGGCCGGCACGACTTCGGTCGCGTCGTCCCACGGCAGGTCGACCAGTTCGCGCAGCATCAGGCACGACACGTACAGCAGCGCGGGCGCGGTCGCATACGGCGGCACCACTTCGGCGAGCGGCGCGAAAAACAGCGCCGCGACGAACAACAAGGCGACCGTGATCGCGGTCGCGCCGGTACGGCCGCCGGCCTGCACGCCGGACGCGCTTTCGATATACGCGGTCGTCGACGACGTGCCGAGCATCGAGCCGGCGAGAATCGCGGTGCTGTCGGCGAGCAGCGCGCGATTCAGCCGATGCATCTTGCCTTCGACGAGCAGCCCCGCGCGGTTCGCGACGCCCATCAGCGTGCCGGTCGCATCGAACAGCTCGACGAGGAAGAACACCAGTACCACGTTCAGAATGCCGCTCGACAGCGCGGTGCGGATATCGAGCTGGAACAGCGTCGGCGCGATCGACGGCGGCATCGACAAGACGCCGTGAAACTGGTTGCCGCCAAAGAAAAAGCTCAGGATCGTCACGCCGACGATACCGATCAGGATCGCCCCGCGCACGCGCAGATGATCGAGCGTGACGATGCCGAAGAAGCCGATCGCCGCGAGCACGACGTGCGCGTCGTGCAGATTGCCGAGCGTGACGAGCGTGGCCGGATTGCCGACCACGACGCCGGCCGACTTCAGCGAAATGATCGCGAGAAAGAGGCCGATACCGCCGGTGATCGCGATCCGGATCGAATGCGGGATGCCCTTGACGATCACCTCGCGCACGCGGAACAGCGTAACGATCAGGAACAGGCAGCCGGAGATGAACACCGCGCCGAGCGCGGCCTCCCACGTATAGCCCAGGCCCTTGACGACCGTGTACGCGAAGTACGCGTTCAGGCCCATGCCGGGCGCGAGCGCGATCGGGTAGTTCGCGTACAGACCCATGATCAGCGACGCGAGCGCGGACACGATGCAGGTCGCAACGAACACCGCGCTCTTCGGCATGCCGGCGTCGCCGAGAATCGCCGGGTTCACGAAGATGATGTAGGCCATCGTCAGGAAGGTGGTCACGCCGGCTAGCACCTCGGTGCGCAGGTTGGTGTCGACGGCGTCGAAGCCGAAGTAGCGTTTGATCGAGTCCATGTGGCGGGTTTTCTCTTTCGTCGTTCGGAAAGTGTTTTTGTGATCAAGGCAGTCGCCGCGCAGCCCGGCAAAACGGGCCGCGCGGCGATGTTACGGCGGAATTGTAAACACCAACGGCGGCGCCTCGTCGCTTGCGGCTGCGCCGGCAGCCCTCTCGGACCCGTCAGGCGGGCGGTTTGCCGGGCGATTGTGGCGCCGGCACATCACCGCGGCGCATGACGCGCGAGCCAGCGATCGAGTTCGCCAGCAAACGTCTTGCCATCCCGCGCGCTGAAGGCGGACGGACCGCCCGTGTCGACGCCGCTCGCGCGCAACTGGTCGAGCATCGAGCGCATGCGCAGCCGTTCTTCGATCGTGCCGGGCGTGAACCAGTTGCCGCGCGGATCGAGCGCGTGGGCATTTTTTGCCAGCACGGCGGCGGCCAGCGGGATGTCGCCGGTGATCACGAGGTCGCCCGCGACGACGCGCTCGACGATCAGCTGATCGGCGGCGTCGAAGCCGGCCGGCACCTGGATCGCGCGGATCAGCGGCGACGGCGGCACGCGCAGGAACGCGTTGGCGACCAGCGTCAGCGGCATGCCGGTGCGGCGCGCCGCGCGATAAAGCATGTCCTTGACGACGGCCGGGCAGGCGTCGGCATCGACCCAGATTGGCATGGTGCGGATTCCGGCTAGGTGCGGCTGGTTTGGTGCGTGGGGGGTGGCGGGACGGGATGATACCTTGCCGCGACGCAAAGGGTTTCCCTGCCGCCCGCGGCGGGCGGCATTCAGGCTGCGGGTGCGGCAGCGACTGCTTTTACTGCACTGTCGTCGGTTCGAGGCCTTGCCGCTCTGCGCGGCGTTGCGCGACGATCCGGCCGGCTTCCTGCGCGTTCTCCGGATAGTTGACCCAGTCGTTCGGATCGTAGCCGGCGGCAAGCCATTCGATGAGTTCGGCGCGGACCTGGGCGCGCGTTTTCGGCGCCGACGGGTCGTTGGGCTGCATCACCGCTTGCGCGTAGACGGTGCTGATACTCACGGCGGCAACCAGCGCACCGAGTCCAATGCGGGAGAACAGATTCATGGCGGGCTCCTGCGGAGCGGAAAAACAGCCGGGCCTGGTCGTTTTTCGGTGCGCGCCGGGTGAGGCGGAAAAAAGCAGCGCACCATTTCTGCCGGCGGATCGAACCCGCCGCGAGCCGAGTTCCCCACGGAGCGCAAGCAACGCGGAAGCGGGCGGGTTTGGCTAAAACTTCAAAATTTCGGCGCTAGTCGATGCCAAATGGGCGTCCTGACAAAATTTCGTCCTATCACGTCGAAGGCTTGTTGAACCGTTCCATCACCGCGCTCACCAGGTCGACCGGCAGCGGAAACACGATCGTCGAGTTCTTGTCGGCGGCGATCGTCGTCAGCGTCTGCAAATAGCGCAGCTGCATCGCCTGCGGCTGGCGCGCCAGCGTCTGCGCCGCTTCGAGCAGCTGCCTCGACGCCTGCAACTCGCCTTCCGCGTGAATCACCTTGGCGCGCCGTTCGCGCTCGGCCTCAGCCTGACGCGCGATCGCGCGGATCATCGTTTCGTTGATATCGACGTGCTTGATCTCGACGATCGACACCTTGATGCCCCACGCATCGGTTTGCGCGTCGAGCACCTTCTGGATGTCGGTGTTCAGCTGCTCGCGCTCGGACAGCAGCTGGTCGAGGTCGTGCTTGCCGAGCACCGCGCGCAGCGTCGTTTGCGCCAGCTGGCTGGTCGCCTCGAAGTAGCGCGCGACCTGGATCACCGCCTTCTCCGGATCGACGACGCGGAAATACACGACCGCATTCACCTTCACCGACACGTTGTCGCGGGTGATTACGTCCTGCGTCGGCACGTCGAACACGACGGTGCGCAGATCCATCCGCACCGCCTGCTGCACGATCGGAATGATCAGCACCAGTCCGGGCCCCTTGACCTTCCAGAAGCGGCCGAGCATGAACACGACGCCGCGCTCGTACTCGCGAAAAATCCGCACCGACGACGCGATCAGCACGGCCACGAGCAGGATCAGGATGCTGCCGAAGCCGAATGTGAAGCCGATCATGAGGGTTCTCCTTGTCCTTGTATTGGGGCGGCCGGTTTGACGGGCACCACGGTCAGCGTGAGCCCGTTGCGCGCCGTGACGCGCACGCTCTGCCCCGGCGCGGCCGGCGTCGTGCTCGACACGCGCCAGCGCTCGCCGTGCACGCGCGCCCAGCCGCCCAGCGGGCCGCTGGCCGAGTGTTCGGGTTCGGGCAGCAAGCCGCCGTCCAGCACCACGCCGACGCAGCCGATCAGCGCCTCCGAGCCCGTCACGACCGGCCGGCGCCGCGCGCGCAGCGCGAGCCGCGACACGCCGAGCACGAACGCGACGCTGAACACGACGACCGCGGCGATCAGCGGCAGCGGGATGCCGTAGCCGGGCACATCGGTATCCATCAGCATCATTGCGCCGACCACGAACGCGACCACGCCGCCGAAACCGAGCGAGCCGAAGGTCGGCAGGAACGCTTCGCCGATCAGAAAGGCGATGCCGAGAAAGATCAGCCCGAGGCCGACATAGCTGACGGGCAGCATCTGCATCGCGAACAGGCCGAGCAGCAGGCTGATTGCGCCGACCACGCCGGGCAGCACGAAGCCCGGATTGGCGAATTCGAAGAACAGGCCGTACATGCCGAGCATCAGCAGAATCAGCGCGACGCTCGGATCGGTGATCACGGCGAGGAAGCGGCTGCGCCAGTCGGGTTCGAGCGTGATCAGCGGCGCATGCGCGGTCTGCAGCGTGACGCTGCCGGCGCTCGTGACGACTGTGCGGCCGTTCAGCTGGCGCAGCAGGTCGGGCACGTCGCGCGCGACGATATCGACGACGTGCTGCGCGAGCGCTTCTTCATCGGACAGGCTGACCGCTTCGCGGACCGCGCGCTCGGCCCAGTCGGCGTTGCGCCCGCGCATCTGCGCGAGGCCGCGGATGTAGGCGGCGGCATCGTGGACCTGCTTGCGCAGTTCGGTCGATTGGGTGTCGAGCGGCAGCGCGCTGGCGGCTTCGGATGACGCGCCGGGTGGCGCAGGCGCGGAGGCGGGCCCGGACGCGCCGCCGGGCAGCGTGCGCATGTCCGGCAGTCCCGGCGTGCCTGGAGTGCCCTGCGTTCCCGGTGTTCCAGGCGTGCCCGGCATTCCCGGCGGGCCGCCGCCACCGGGTGGCTCGTTGCCGCCGATGCCCATCTGGATCGGCGTCGCGGCGCCGAGGTTGGTGCCCGGCGCCATCGCCGCGATATGGCTCGCGTAGACGATGTAGGTGCCGGCGCTGGCGGCGCGCGCGCCGCTCGGCGCGATGAAGGTCGCGACCGGTACCGGGGAGGCGAGGATCGCCTTGATGATCTGCCGCATCGACGTGTCGAGTCCGCCGGGCGTATCGAGTTGCAGCACCGCGAGCTGCGCGTGCTGGCTCTCCGCGCGCTGTAAACCCCGCACGATGAAATCGGCGGTGGCCGGCCCGATCGCGCCGTTCACCGGAATCACCTCGACGCTGTTCGAGGTCGCGGCACCGACGTTGGCCGGTGTCGCCACATTGGCCGCTTGCAGCGGCGCCAGCGCTCCGCATGTCGCGAAGCCGAGCGCGCATAGCACGCCGAGCACGGCGATGCCGCGCATCAAACGGCCCGCGATGCCGCCGCGGATAAGCGGCGTGCGCGGACCGGACTGCCGGAGCGGGAGACGCGGAGTCGTGTTCATCGCTGACGGCCGTCGCGCCAGCCGGGGTGAACCGGCGGCGCGGGCCCATACCTCGATCAAGGCTGGCCGGTTGCCGCTTAAAGATTAGTCCGATTCGGCGCGAAGCGTGAGATCGAGCCCCGTGGCCCGGGCCGGCCGATAGTCGGTCGGGCGCATGCCGGTCCATTTGCGGAACGCGCGATGAAACGCGCTCGGCTCGGCGAAGCCGACGGCGTTCGCGATATCGGCGATCGTGCGCTGTGTGCGCTGCAGTTCGGCAATCGCGATGTCGCGCCGCAGCGCGTCCTTGATCGACTGATACGTGTGGCCCTCCTGCTTCAGATGCCGCCGCATCGTCGCCTCGGCGACGTGCAGGCGCGCGGCCATCTGATCGGCCGCGGGCCAGCCGGACATCGGCAGCGCGCGCAGCGTCTTGCGCACGCGCGCGGCGAGCGAACCCGGGTTGCGGTACTTGACGATGAAGCTGCCCGGCGCATCGCGCAGAAACGGGCGCGCCGAGCGCGAAGTCTGGATCACCGGCAGCTCCAGAAACGCGGGGTCGAGATCGACGTACGACTCGGGCTCGTCAAAATGCATGTCTTCGCAGAACATCAGCCGGTATTCGTGCGCGGCCGGCGGCGCGGCGCAGCGAAAGCGCGCTTCGAGCAACGGAATGCGCCGGCCGACGAGCCAGCAGACGAGTCCGTACACGAGGATGAAATAAGTCGCGTAAGCGAACATCGCCGGCTTGCGCGCGCCCGCGCGTTCGACGAACGTCAGGCGCACGCGCTTGGCCTCGGTGTCGATCGTCGCGCCGAGGTCGTCGAGCACCAGCCGCATGAAACCGACCGCGCGCGCGAGCGCTTGCGCGCCGTTGCGCGCGCCGAGCGCCATCTGCGTCATCGCGATGAAGCTGCCGCTTTTCATTCGATGCGAGTCCTGGCCGAAGAATTCGTCGTCGAGCGCGCGCGCGATGCCGGCCCACAGCGCGCCGTATTGCGCCGACGAAACGCGGCTTTTCGGCGACGCGAGCATCGGCGCGGCGATGCCGGCCGCCTCGGCGAACGCTCGCGCATCGAGCCCGCGCGCCGTTGCGAGCGCGAGCGTTTCCTCGATGAGACTGACGGAGATCGTGCCTTTGTCGCTTTTCATCGGAATTCGGTTTATCTGGCAAAAGCGCTCAGCATCGGTGGGCACGTGGTTCGTGAAACCCCTGAAATGACGAGGCCCCATGCACGCGCATGGTAGCAGTATGGCAAAAGCGCTCAGCAAATGTGAGCGGAGCGAGCATCGAGTGGCGCGAGCCGCATGCCTACACTTGCCGCATCACCGAGATCGCCAGCACGGCCGTCAGCACCCACGAGGACGCAGTCATGGACAGCTTCTACACCGACGAACAACGGATGATCCGCGACGCCGCGCGCGACTTCGCGACCGACTGTCTCGCGCCGCATGCGGCGCAATGGGATCGCGACGCGCAACTGCCGGCCGAGGTCGTCGCGCAGATGGGCGAACTCGGTTTTCTGGGCATGATGGTGCCGGCCGAGTGGGGCGGCTCCTACACCGACTACGTTGCCTACGCGCTCGCGCTCGAAGAGATCGCAGCCGGCTGCGCGGCCTGCGCGACGCTGATGAGCGTGCACAACTCGGTCGGCTGCGCGCCGATCCTGAACTTCGGCAGCGCCGCGCAGAAGGACCGCTATCTGCGCGACCTCGCCACTGGCCGCACGATCGGCGCGTTCTGCCTGACCGAGCCGCAGGCGGGCTCCGAAGCGAACAATCTGCGCACCCGCGCACAGCTGCACGACGGGCAGTGGATTCTGAACGGCAGCAAGCAGTTCGTGACCAACGGCGCGCGCGCCGGGCTCGCAATCGTGTTCGCGGTCACCGATCCCGAGCGCGGCAAGCGCGGCCTGTCGGCCTTCATCGTGCCGACCATGACGCCGGGCTTCGACGTCGGCCGGCCGGAGCACAAGCTCGGCATTCGCGCGTCCGACACCTGTCCGATCTCGCTCGATCACTGCGCGGTGCCCGAGGCCAACCTGCTCGGCGAACCGGGCGAGGGTCTGCGCATCGCGCTGTCGAATCTCGAAGGCGGGCGCATCGGCATCGCCGCGCAGGCGGTCGGCATTGCCCGAGCCGCGTTCGATGCCGCGCGCCGCTACGCGAGCGAGCGTGAACAGTTCGGCAAGCCGCTGAAGGGCCATCAGACCATCGCCAACATGCTCGCCGACATGGCGACGCGCCTGAACGCCGCGCGCCTGCTCGTGCATCACGCGGCGCGGCTGCGCTCGGCCGGGCGGCCGTGTCTGTCGGAGGCGTCGCAGGCGAAGCTGTTCGCGTCGGAGCTGGCCGAGGAGATCTGCTCGAACGCGATTCAGATTCATGGCGGCTACGGCTATCTGGAGGACTATGCGGTGGAGCGCCACTATCGCGATGCGCGCATCACGCAGATTTACGAAGGGACGAGCGAGGTGCAGCGGATGGTGATCGCGCGCCATGTTTGAGGGCGGCGTTTGAGCGCACAATAGCCTGGCCGTGATGCTTCGTTGAGCGGAAGAGCGGCAAAAACCAGCGGCAAAAAAACTGAGCGCCCAGAGCGCCACCTGGAGACGACGATGACAGCAGCGAAAGCCTTTCTCGAAGCGCGCGATCTGCTAGTGCGCCATCGCACCGACTACGAGCGCGCGTACCGCGAATTCACGTGGCCGGCGCTCGGCGAGTTCAATTGGGCGCTCGACTACTTCGACGCGATTGCGCGCAACAACGACAACCCCGCGCTGTGGATCGTCGACGATCCTTCCAGCGACGGCCTGCGCCTGTCGTACGCGCAGATGTCGGAGCGCTCGTCGCGGATGGCGAACTTTCTGCGCAGCGCAGGCGTCGGTCGAGGCGACCGTGTGCTGCTGATGCTGCCGAACCGCGTCGAGCTATGGGACGTGATGCTCGCCGCGATGAAGCTCGGCGCGATCGTGCTGCCCGCCACCACGCAGCTATCCGCCGACGACGTGCGCGACCGCGTGCAGATCGGCGGCGCGAAGTTCGCCGTGGTCGACAGCGCGGAGCTGGGCAAATTCGATGCGCTAGACGTGCCGCTCACGCGCTTCTCGGTCGGCGCACCGCGCGACGGCTGGATCGATGTCGCCGCCGCGTACGAGGCGGCGCCGGATTTCACGCCGGACGGCGTCACCCACGCCAGCGATCCGATGCTGCTGTACTTCACGTCCGGCACCACGTCGAAGCCGAAGCTCGTCGAGCATACGCATCAGAGCTATCCGGTCGGGCATCTGTCGACGATGTACTGGATCGGCCTGCAACCCGGCGACATCCATTGGAACATCAGCTCGCCGGGCTGGGCCAAGCACGCGTGGAGCTGCTTCTTCGCGCCGTGGAACGCGCAGGCCTGCGTGTTCGTGTTCAACGTCCCGCGCTTCGTGCCGAAAGACACACTCGCCGCGCTGGTGCGCTTCAACGTGACCACGCTGTGCGCGCCGCCGACCGTCTGGCGCATGCTCGTGCAGGAGCCGCTCGGCGACTATCCGGTGAAGCTGCGCGAGATCGTCGGCGCGGGCGAGCCGCTGAATCCGGAGGTCATCGAGCGCGTCAAGCACGCGTGGGACATCATGATCCGCGATGGCTACGGCCAGACCGAGACGACCTGCCAGATCGGCAATTCGCCGGGCCAGCCGGTCGTGCCCGGCTCGATGGGGCGTCCGCTGCCGGGCTACCGCGTCGAACTGCTCGATGCCGACGACCAACCCGTGAGCGAAGGCGAAATCGCGCTGCCGCTCGCCGAACGGCCGCTCGGCCTGATGACCGGCTACGCGAACAATGCGAACGCGACCGCGCAGGCGATGCGCAACGGCTTCTATCGCACGTCGGATGTCGCGCTGCGCCGCGACGACGGCTCCTACGTGTACGTCGGCCGCTCGGACGATGTGTTCAAGTCGTCCGACTATCGGCTGAGTCCGTTCGAACTCGAAAGCGTGCTGATCGAACACGAAGCGATCGGCGAGGCGGCCGTCGTGCCGAGCGCGGACGCGTTGCGTCTGTCGGTGCCGAAGGCGTTCGTCACCGTGCGTCAGGGCTATGAGGCCGGTCCCGAACTCGCGCGCGCGGTGTTCGCGTTCTCGCGCGAAAGACTCGCGCCATACAAGCGGATTCGTCGTCTGCAATTCAGCGAACTGCCGAAGACGATCTCCGGCAAGATCCGCCGCGTCGAGTTGCGGCGCCGCGAAATGGAGCGCGCGGCCGAACCCGCGCGTCTGCCCGACGAGTACTGGGAAGAGGATTTCCCCGACTTGCGTTGACTGTCTTCATTCCTCGCCATTGCTGGTTTTGCCGCCCCGGTTTGAATCGCACGCGTCGAATTCGAGCTTCGGATTCAACGCGTCGGGGCACCGTTTTTTCCTTTCTATTGCTGTCCGGCCGCCGCGCGGCCATCGCACAGGAGTTTCAGCATGAGCACCTTTGCTTCGAACGAGACCAGCCGCGACGTCGCCGGCGCCGTGGCCACCGTCAAACTGCTGATCGACGGCGAGTTCGTCGAATCGAAGACGACCGAGTGGCGCGACATCGTGAACCCGGCCACCCAGGCGGCGCTCGCGCGCGTGCCGTTCGCGACCGTCGCGGAAGTCGACGCGGCGGTGCGCAGCGCGCACGCCGCGTTCAAAACGTGGAAGGACACGCCGATTGGCGCGCGCATGCGCATCATGCTGAAGTACCAGGCGCTGATTCGCGAGCATATGCCCCGCATCGCGAAGACGCTGTCAGCGGAGCAGGGCAAGACGATTCCCGATGCGGAGGGCGACATATTCCGCGGTCTGGAAGTCGTCGAGCACGCGTGTTCTATCGGCACGTTGCAGCAGGGTGAATTCGCCGAGAACGTCGCTGGTGGCGTGGACACCTACACGCTGCGTCAGCCGCTCGGCGTCTGCGTCGGTATCACGCCGTTCAATTTCCCCGCGATGATCCCGCTGTGGATGTTCCCGATGGCGCTCGTGTGCGGCAATACCTTCGTGCTGAAGCCATCCGAGCAAGACCCGCTGTCGACGATGCAGCTCGTCGAACTTGCGCTCGAAGCCGGCGTGCCGAAGGGCGTGCTGAACGTCGTGCACGGCGGCAAGGAAGTGGTCGATGCGCTGTGCGCGCATGAACTGGTAAAGGCGATTTCGTTCGTCGGCTCGACGGCGGTCGGCACGCACGTGTATCGCCTCGGCAGCGAACACGGCAAACGCGTGCAAGCGATGATGGGCGCGAAGAACCACGCGGTGGTGCTGCCCGACGCGAATCGCGAACAGACGCTCAACGCGCTCGCGGGCGCCGCGTTCGGCGCGGCCGGTCAGCGCTGCATGGCGACTTCGGTGGCGGTGCTGGTCGGCGCCGCGCGCGAGTGGCTGCCCGAGCTCGTCGCGAAGGCGAAGACGCTGAAGGTCAACGCGGGGCACGAGCCGGGCACCGATGTCGGGCCGGTCGTGTCGCGCGCGGCGAAGCAACGCATTCTCGGTCTGATCGACGCGGGTGTGAAGGAGGGCGCGACACTCGCGCTCGACGGCCGGGATGTGAGCGTGCAGGGCTATGAGCAGGGTAACTTCATCGGCCCGACGGTATTCAACGACGTCACGACCGACATGGACATCTACCGCACCGAAATCTTCGGACCGGTGCTCGCGGTGGTCAACGTCGCGACGCTCGACGACGCGATCGCGCTCGTCAACGCGAACCCGTTCGGCAACGGCGTGGGCCTGTTTACGCAAAGCGGCGCGGCGGCGCGCAAGTTCCAGAGCGAGATCGATATCGGCCAGGTCGGCATCAACATTCCGATTCCGGTGCCGGTGCCGTTTTTCAGCTTCACCGGCTCGCGCGGCTCGAAACTCGGCGATCTCGGTCCGTACGGCAAGCAGGTCGTGCAGTTCTATACGCAGACGAAGACGGTCACCGCGCGCTGGTTCGACGACGACACCGTCAACGACGGCGTCAACACCACGATCCGCCTGCGTTGAACGCATGAACGCACATACGGAGACGACACCATGAAAATAGGCTTTATCGGACTCGGCAACATGGGCGCGCCGATGGCGCTGAACCTGCTGAAGGCGGGCCACGCGCTCAACGTGTTCGACCTCAGCGCACAGGCCGTGCGCACGCTCGTCGATGCGGGCGCGCAAGCGGCCGGCTCGCCGAAGGCCGCCGCGAGCGACGTCGAATGCGTGATCACGATGCTGCCCGCCGCGGCTCACGTGCGCAGCGTGCTCGTCGCGGACGACGGCATCCTCGCCGGCATTGCGCCGGGCGTGCCGATCATCGATTCGAGCACGATCGATCCCGCCAGCGTGAAGGCGTTTGCCGAACTCGCCGCGGCGCATGGCAACAGCTTCGTCGATGCGCCGGTGTCGGGCGGCACGGGCGGCGCGGCGGCGGGCACGCTGACCTTCATGGTCGGCGGCAGCGCCAGCGCGTACGAGCAGGTCAAGCCCGCTCTGCTGGCGATGGGAAAAAACATCGTCCATTGCGGCGATACCGGCACCGGCCAGGTCGCGAAGATCTGCAACAACCTCGTGCTCGGCATCTCGATGGCGGGCGTCGCGGAGGCGATGTCGCTCGGCGAGGCGCTCGGCATCGACACGAAGGTGCTCGGCAGCATCATCAATACGTCGACCGGGCGTTGCTGGAGTTCGGACACGTATAACCCGATGCCGGGCGTGATCGAGACCGCGCCTTCGTCGCGTGGCTATACCGGCGGCTTCGGCACCGACCTGATGCTGAAGGACCTCGGCCTCGCCACCGATGCCGCGCGCGGTGTGCGTCAGCCGGTCTATCTCGGCGCGCTCGCGCAGCAGCTTTATCAAACGATGAGCACGAACGGCGCGGGACGTCTGGACTTTTCGGCGGTAATCAAGCTGTATCGCTCGCGAGAGCGCGGCGGTGACGGCCAGGGAGGCACCCAATGATCGAGCTCGATTACGCGCACGACGGCGCCGTTGCGTTGATCACGTTGAAACGGCCGCCCGCGAACGCTTTCACGCCCGACGGTCTGCTGCAATTGCAGCGCACCGTCGAGCAGTTGAACGCCGATGCGCGCGTGCGCGCGCTGGTGATCACCGGCGACGGCCCGAAGTTCTTCAGCGCGGGCGCCGATCTGAACACCTTCGCCGACGGCGATCGCGAAGTCGCGCGCGCCGCGGCGGCGCGTTTCGGCGCGGCGTTCGAAACACTGCAAAACGCGCGGCCGGTCGTGATCGCGGCGCTCAACGGCTATGCGATGGGCGGCGGTCTCGAATGCGCGCTCGCATGCGATATCCGCATCGCCGAGCAGCAGGCGGTGCTGGCGCTGCCAGAGACCGCGGTCGGCCTGCTGCCTTGCGGCTGCGGCACGCAGACGCTGCCGTGGCTGGTCGGCGAAGGCTGGGCCAAGCGGATGATCCTGATCGGCGAGCGCGTCGATGCGGCGAGCGCGCTGCGCATCGGCCTCGTCGAAGAAGTGGTGGAGCGCGGCGGCGCGCGGGAAGCCGCGCTGAAGATGGCGCAGCGGGTCACCGGTTCGAGTCCGCAGGCGGTCAGCTTCAGCAAGGAGCTGATCCATCAGGCGCGGCATGGCGTGCCGCGCGCGGCGGCGCTCGCGCTCGAACGCGAGCGTTTCGTCGATCTGTTCGATGGCGCCGATCAGCGCGAGGGCGTCAACGCGTTCCTCGAAAAACGCCCGCCGCGCTGGCAGACGAGCCATGCACCAAGGGAGACGCAGCGATGAGCACGTTGCAAAGCGTTGCGCTCGAAGCGCGCAATGCGCCGAATACGCAAGCCGAAGCGGACGTGCTGTTTCGCGTCGTCAACCGTGTGGCGATCATCACGCTGAACCGGCCTGCCGCGCTCAACGCGCTGTCGCACGCAATGGTGCGCGAGCTCGCCGTGCTGGTCGAGCAATGCCGCACTGATCCCGGAATCGTCGCGCTGGTGCTGAAAGGCGCCGGCGACAAGGGCTTTTGCGCGGGCGGCGACGTGCGCGAGGTGCATCGGCTCGCAACGCAGGGCGACCCGCGCTGGCTCGCGTTCTTCGTCGACGAATACCGGCTCGACTACGCGTTGCACACGTTTCCGAAGCCGGTGGTCGCGCTGCTCGACGGCATCGCGATGGGCGGCGGCATGGGCCTCGGCCAGGCGGCGCGGCTGCGCATCGTGACCGAGCGCAGCCGCATCGCGATGCCGGAGACGCGCATCGGCTTCGTGCCCGACGTCGGCGCGAGCCGCTTTCTGAATGTGATGCCGCCCGAGCTTGCGCTGTATGTCGGGCTGACCGGCGCGACGCTAGCGGGCGCCGATGCGATGCGCCTGCAACTGGCCGACCTGTGCGTGCCGGCCGACTGGCTCGCGAGCTTCGAGGAACGTTTGCAGCGCATGCCGCACGACACATTGGACACCGGGCGCATCGACGCGCTGCGCGCCGCGTTCGAGCCGCCGTGCAATGTCGTGCCGCACGCGCCGCTCGGTGCTCTGACGCAACTGATACTGCGCCACTTCGACCGGCGCTCGGGCGTCGAGCGCATCGTCGCGACGCTGCGTCAGGATCTCGAACGCGAGCCGCCGCGCGAGGTGCGGCAATGGCTGCAAGCGACCTACGACGCACTGAGCGCCCATTCGCCGACGATGCTGCACGTGACGCGCGAAGCACTGCTGCGCGGCCGGCAGATGACGCTCGCCGACTGCTTCCGGATGGAGCTCGGCATCGTGAAGCGCTCGATCGACGAAGGCGATTTCCGCGAGGGTGTGCGTGCGCAATTGATCGACAAGGACCGCCGACCGCGCTGGTCGCCGGCGACGCTCGCCGATGTGCAACCCGAGCGCGTGCGGCATTTCCTGAGCTCGCCGTGGCAAGGCGGCGCGCATCCGCTGGCGGCGCTGGGCGCGGGGCATGGCGACTGACTTGTGCGGCATCGCGCATGCCGCAAGATGTGCGCGGTGAGCGGGGCCCGGCGTCCGCGCGCGAGCCTGGAACGCGAGCGCGATTGGCTCTGCCAGGCATCACGAGTCCCAACGTCCCACCCAGCAGCCGCCCGATACTGATTGTGGTTTGGCGCACACAGACCACGCGCGCCAATTGACATCCACCCGGGCGCAATCTTAGATAGAGAGTTCAGCCCCGTCCCGACTGGCACAGCCTGCTCTCAGCCCTCATCACGGGCGCTCTTCCGACCTACGGTGCGTTCACACGTCACCGTTTCCGCATTCTCGTGCTCTTGACCCGTCAGGAGGCAATGCGTATGGAAAAGCCGTCAGATGAGAATCGCCGCTCCAAACCCTTCGGCGACAAAGCCGATTCCCGCGTCGAGCAGGGCCCCAGTGCAACAAAGCTCGTCCTCACTGCGCTAGGCGGCATGGTGGTGGTGGCGGGCAGCATCGTCTACTGGGTAATCACCTTTTCGCATCGCGTGCCGGATGCGAATTGCTTTCCTCCCGGCATCGAGTGCTTTAGCAAGATCGCCGCGGTGATGAAGGAAGTCAGCGACGCGGAGCGCGCCACCAGCATAGGCGAGAGCTGGCTGCTTGCATTGCTCGTCACGGCCTTCACGTTCCTGGTTTTCTACGTGCACATTTGCCGTGGCGAGGAAGAGCGGGCGCGGACAATCGCGGAGCGTGAATTCGAACAGCGCAAACGCATCGCGGAAGAGGCAGGGGAACCCGCGCCCGCAAGCATCTCCCGTTCGAAGGGGGGAATCGGCAAGCTGCGAAAGTGGTTTGTGTCGCGCTGGTGGATTCCCGTGTTCTGCTATTTCCCCGCGGTATTGCTGTTCGGCGGAGAAATATGGGAGGGCTATACCGATGCGGTCGTACTCGCGTTGGCGCTCGCCGCGATCTACGTGGCCGCCGAACACTATTCCGCGCTCGAGCAGCAGCGCAAGCTCGTCGATGAGCAGGAGGCGGTGCTCGAGACCATCCGCAAGGAACTCAGCGACAAGGTGGCCAGCATCGATAACGCGATGGGAACCCGCTATGGTCTTCGCGTGATTTACGACGCCTATCGCGACCCGAATCGGGACCAGTCCCGCGCGGACGAGAGAAAGCGTTTGCAGCCGGGCTCGGCACACCCGCCTCAGGGCGGCGCGGCGAACGTTCACGAGTCGGAAAAAGGCATTTTCTCGATCTATCGTTTCTTCGATATCGACAAGCAATGGTGGACCCGAGAGACGTGGGACGAGTATCGCAACAGCTCCGCGGCGACGCTCTATCGAACCTTGAAGGAAGGCGCGCGCACGAAGATGACGCTGGTGACACCGCTCGAATATCCCGAGTTCGACGGCGAATCGATGCAGGACAAGGCACTCTTCTTCGGCAAGTTCATTGGCCTCGTATGGCATTACGTGGTGTTGTGGCACGTACGGCGCGCGCTCGAGGGCGACTCGAAAGAGCTCGTGTGCGAGCACAAGATCCGCATTGCGCAGACCTCGCTGTGGCTGCATGTGGTCGATCGGACGGTCTATCAGATTCTCGGCGACGATCGCGGCAAGGACGTCAAGGTGCGCAACCTGACGCACGACATGGATGAGATCTCGGTATCGCTCGCACGCTGGGCCAAGCGCGAAATTCAAACGCTGGCGGCGCGTGGCCCGACCGCCGAGGAGTACATCTGCACCTGCCTGACCGATGCCCATCAGGCCATACCCGCGGACGGCGCGGCCACCTTCGGACAGAACGAGGATCACATACTCGAAAGACTCGGATTCAAGGAATGGGCGAACGAAGGCGACGCGCCGTCGGGCATTCGCAAGAGAGTGCTGGCGGCACGCTGCAAGGGCTTGATCCGGGATGCCGTGGCGATCATCGCCGCGTCCAAGCCGGGGCAGACGGCGACGATCGACGGCCAGCACGATCCGTCGATCAAAGAGATAGCAGCGGAGGTCGAATGAAGAGTCCTTCCATCGATGTGGTGCTGGCCGACCTGGAGATCATCAGCGACCTGGTGATGTCCATCGTGGTGCCGACGAAAACCACGGACCGCTCGAATTTTACGACGCCGATTTCGTTGATGGTCAGGCATCATCTGGTCGGCGGGCAGTCGCCGCTTGCCGATCGCGACGTGCGCGGTCTCGTCGACCGGCTCAAGGCCTGCGCCAGCGCGCTGTGCAAGGTCGGATCGGGCAAGAAGCTGCTCGCCGACTCGCAGTTGATGCGGGGCATTCCCGCAGCGCCTTATCAGGCGAATCAGTTCTATGTCGAATTGCTGACCGCGGTGTCGCTGGGTCTCTACTTCCTCGGCGTGCCGATCGGCGAGCCGTGGGATCTGGTGCAGACCTGGGCCGACGAGGAGGGCGGCGGACTGCCGAACGGCATCTGCGTGGCGAAGGCGATCGGCGATATCGTGCGCTCGTCGCGCAAGTGGCATCCCACGTTGCCGGCGCAAGCCGATGCGAATGAACGCGCCAAACGCCGGGCGTCGACGGATCTGATCGTCCATTCGTTCCTGCCGATGATCCTGTTTCGCGACCTGATCCTGTGGGGCGGCGGACAACCGGAACCGCAGAATTCGGGGCTGCCGGAACATCCTTCGATTCGCAGCCAGACGGCGACCGGACCCAGCGAAGGTGACGAGTCGGATGAAAGGTCTTTGCTCGTACCGTCGATCCATGCGTTGGGGCGCTGTTACGAAGTGTTGCAACTACAACTTTACCTGAGGGCCGGTTATCCGATTTACTATGCCGTGCCAGAGGACATTCTGAAGGGCGAAATCTTGCGGTCTTGCGCGAAGGGAAAATCCGCCGAGCAGTGCTGGGAAGAAATGTGCACTTTCCTGCGGGACAAGATCTTTCGCGGCAAGCTGCCGGACGCCGGCAATCTGCAGAAGCAGTGCGTCTATGTGATCGACCGGACCAAGCCTCCCGCATGCTTCATCAATCACGATGCGGGGCTGCTGACGTTCGAGGGCATCGATCTCGACGGGGGCAGCCGGGAACTGCCGCTGCCGGCGAGCTACATGCTCGACGAACGCAGGGAGCGCTACCGTAAGCGAGTGCTTTCGTTCAAGCCCGCGGATGACGATGCCGCGCTGCGGAACCTTTTGAATGGCGCAAAGAACAAGGAACTTTTCCAGCATATCTTTCACGGCTCGAAAGGTGATCATCCTGAACCGGCTCACGGCAAGGATGACGCCAGCGACGCCGCGAAGGGCGCCGTCACGGTCAAGTGACGAAGCGCGGCGCAGTAGTATCGGGAACGCCGCATGCTAGGAATTTTCAGGTTGCTCCGACGCGGATCGTTTCGTCAGAACTGATCCGCGCCATCACGAGGCGCGTCGCGCCGTACGTTGGCTGTTTCGTTGCAACGCCAGCAGGCAACTCCACAGTCAAACCTAGCAGGAAGGCACCATGGACAGGAATCGTGTAGAAGGCACAGCGAAGGAGCTCAAGGGCTCGGTCAAGGAAGCGATTGGCAAGGTCACCGGCAATCGCGCGAAGCAGGCCGAAGGAGCGGCCGAGAAAATCGCCGGCAGGATCCAGGCGAGAATCGCCGAAGAAGCCGAAGAGGAACGTGAGCGCGTGAAGAGCTAGCGCGCGACTGTTTCGTCGCGGTTTCGTGCATCCCAGCGTTATCTATCCGGACTGTCCGGTTTCGGGCGCAGCAATGTCAGGCACGCGAGCCGTGCACTGACGCACCACGTGCGTAGCGCTCGCACGCCGTCGGTGCTCGTCGCGTCGCGGCCTCGCGGCGCGGTGTTCGACACACGTATCGTGTAAATTTCTGTTACGGTCCAGAGTCAGCCGGCGCACTCTTTGCGTCGGTACCGCATCGCCCATTCGAGGACGCCTCATGCTGGGATTCGACGTCGGCGCGGCCAGGAAAGTCTGGACCGCGTCTCTGCTCGCGCTGCTGTTTTTCGTCATCTATGTCGCGTCGACCACGGTGCTCGTCATCGTGTTTGCGGTGTTCTTCAGCTATCTGATCTACCCGATGGTCGCGCTGGTCGAACGCGTGAGGCCGCGCCGCGTGCCGCGCGTCATGTCGATCGCGGTCGTGTTCGTCGTCGTCGTTGCGCTGCTCGCGGTGGTCGGCTCGGTGTTCGGAGTGGAATTGCAGGCTCAGGCGACGCGCCTCTTTTCGCAATTGCCCGGGCTGCTACGCACCGACGTGCCGAACCGTTTGCCGTTGCCGCATTTTCTCGAACCGCTGCGCGAGCGGATCGTCGATTTCCTGCGCAGCCAGATCGAGACCGGCTCCGACAAGGCCGTGCCGTTCGCGCGCAGCCTCGGGCTCGGCGTCGTGCATGCGGCGAGCAACCTGATCTATCTGGTGCTGATACCGATCCTGAGTTTCCTGCTGATCAAGGACGGCGAACGGATGCGCGACGCGTTTCTCGCGTTGCTGAACCGGCGGCATCGCGTGCTGTGGAACGAGATCGTCGACGATGTGAACGTGCTGCTGTCGAAGTACGTGCGCGCGCTGCTGTTCCTGTCGCTCGCCACGCTGTTTTGCTACGGCGTCGCGTTCTCGCTGCTTGGCGTGCCGTACGCATTTCTGCTCGCGGTCAGCGCGGGGCTGCTCGAATTCGTGCCGTTCGCGGGGCCGCTGGCCGCGGTCGCGATCACGCTGGTGGTCGCGGTCTTCAGCGGCTATCCGCACCTGTTGTGGCTGGTGATTTTCATCGGCTTGTACCGGCTGTTTCAGGACTACGTGCTCAATCCGTATCTGATGAGCGAAGGCGTCGAGGTCAGTCCGTTTCTGGTGATCGTCGGACTGCTCGCGGGCGACCAGCTCGGCGGCGTCGCGGGGATCTTTCTCGCAGTGCCCGTGATCGCGACGCTAAAAATCGTGATTGGCCGGGCGCGGGTGTTTTACGCGGCGTCGCACGAACCGGGCGAAGCCGCGCGGCGCGCGCTGACCGGCAGCACCGACGACGAGGCGTAGCGCGCGACCTTGCATCGTTATCCTTCTCCGGCGATGTGGGCTTCGATGCCAGCAGTGCGAGGCATCGTCGCGCCAGCGTCGCTGGCCGGCGCCGCTTCGCGCGGCGCAGCCTTCACACGCGAGACCCACAGCACCGCCGCGCATGCGACCGCCACCGCGGTCCAGCCGACGGTTCCATACCCGGCGATGCGGCCATCGGCCGACGTGCTCAGCATCAGCCCGCCGAGCCACGCGCCGGTGCCCGTGCCGAGCGCCTGCAGCGCGCTGTTCGCGCTCAGGAACGCACCGCGTCGGCTGGGCTCGGGGACCGTGGTCAGCAGCGCCTGCATCGGCACCATGCGGCCGTTCATCAAGACGAGGAAGCACGGGAAGAACAGCACGAGCGCGTAGAACGGCAGGTCCGGCAGATGCGTGACGAACAGCACCGGCACGAACGACAGCAGCGCCGCGCAGCGGAACACGCGCTGCGAGCCGAAGCGGTCGGCGAGCCTGCCGACGAGGCGCGACGTGAAGAAGGTCGCCGCACCGCCGCCCATATACAGCCACGACAGCTGACGCGGCGCGACGCCGTGATTGGCGACCAGCATCGGCGAGATGAACGGAATCACCAGCATGTGCGCGATCATCATCACGAACGTCAGCGCGAACGCATTCAGATGCCGCGGGTTGCTCAGCAGTCTCCACAGCTCGGGCAGCACTTTCGCGAGCGGCGGCTGCCTGCGGCTCAGATGAGCGGCCAGCGACGGCACCTGTCGCGAGGCCGCGAACCATACCAGCAGCGACAACGCGACCAGCAGGAAGAACGGCGCCGCCCAGCCGAACTGCGCGCCGAGCATCACGCCGGCCGGCACGCCGGCGATCGCCGCGAGCGAGAATGCGGTCATGATGGTGCCGGTCGCGGCGCCGCGCCGTTGCAGCGGGATCACGTCACCGACGATCGCCATGATCACGGAGCCGAGCACGCCGCCCGAGATGCCGGCGAATGCGCGGGCGGCGAGCAGCAGCGCGAAGCTCGACGCGAGCGCGCATGCAAGGTTCGACAGCACGAACAGCGCGTAGATGGCGAGCAGCAGACGGCGCCGATCGAAGCGGTCGATATACGTCGCCGCGAACAGGCCCGACAGCCCCGAGCACCACGAATACGCGGACACCGCCGTCGCGAACGCGGCCGGCGCGATCTGGAACGCGCTCATGATCTGCGGACCGAGCGGCATCATCACCATGAAGTCCATGATGATGGTGAACTGCGTGAGCGCGAGCACCCACAGCAGATGGCGTTCGTGCCGTGCAGTGATTGAGTACATCGGTTGATTTCCTTTTGTTGTTGTTCGAAGTACGCCGCTGATGCCGCGCGCGACGCGAGCAGGAGCTCAGTCGTCGATCGTTTCGTGGACCGCGACGGCGCCCTGTTTCCAGTAGCTGGCCGCGCGAATCCGCGCTTTGTCGACGCCGCGCTCGCCGCACAGATGCTGGCGCACCGCGCGGATCGTCGCCGCCTCGCCGGCGGCCCACACGTAGCCTTCGCCGTTCTCCGGCAGCCAGGTGTCGCGCACCGCGTGCAACAGCGCTTCGCCGCGCGTGCCAGTCTGCGTGTCGGCTTCGCTGCGATAGCACCAGACGAGGTGCAGCTCGGCCTGTGTCATGAACTCGATGCGCGCCGACGGATCGGCGACCTCGATTACCGCGGCGACGCGCGTGCCCGCCGGCAACTCTTCGAGACGTCGTGCGATCGCGGGCAGCGCGGTGTCGTCGCCGATCAGCAGATGCCAGTCGAAGCCGGTCGGAATCACCATTGAGCCGCGCGGGCCGCCGACGCCCAGATACTGGCCCACCTGCGCCTGCGCGGCCCATGTCGCCGCGGGCCCCGCGTCGTGCATCGCGAACTCGATGTCGAGCTCGCGGGCGTCGCGATCGAAACGGCGTGGCGTGAAATCGCGCGCGGTCGGCCGCTTGCCTTCGGGGAACACCGGGCCGTCGGGGCCGGCTTGCGGCAGCGTCGGTTTGTCGGCGCCCGGTTCGGGGAAGAACACCTTGATGTGGTCGTCGAACGACGCTGACACGAAGTCGTGCAGATCGTCGCCGGTGAAGGTCACGCGAATCAGGTGGGGTGTCAGCGCGCGCACCTGCTTGACCTGCAGCAGACGAAACTTCAGCGGATGCCGCACGCGATGCACGGCGAGGTCAGGGCGAGTGAGTTGTTCTTGCATGAGGGTGGTATTCCTGCTCGGTTTGGGAGGACCCGCGGGTTGTCTTGCGGACGAGCGCGCGTTGTCAGATGGTCGGCTCGCTGTCGTTGCCGGACTTAGCTTTACCGCCGTTGCTGCCGCCTTCGATTTCGTTGGCCGCGCGCATCAGGATCGCGGCGATACGGCGCTGCTCGTCGGCCGGCGCGTTGTCGCGGCGCAGCAGCGCGTTCTTCAGCGTGCGGCGCGCTTCGTTCAACTCCGGCACCCAGCCGCCTTCGCTGACGTCGGCCGGCTCTTCGCCGGCCAACGCGCGGCGCACCGAATCCATCTTGCGGGCGATATGCGAGAGCCGCGCGAACATCAGTTCGACGCGCTCGCGGTTCGCGGCCAGATATTCGCGGCCTGCATCCGCCAGCTCATAGCGCTTGCGGTTGCCTTCCAGCTGCACGGTGACGTAGCCGAGCTCTTCGAGGTAGGTCAGTGCCGGGTAGACCATGCCGGGGCTCGGGCTGTAGAAACCGTTCGAGCGTGTTTCGAGCGCCTTGATCAGTTCGTAGCCGTGACTCGGCTGCGTGTCGATCAGCGATAGCAGCAGCAGTTGCAGATCGTCGGAGCTGAATTTGCGGCCACGCGGGAAGCCATCGCCGTCGCCGCCGAAACCACCATATCCGCCCATGCCGCCGGGGCCGCCATGACCGCCGAAGCGCGAGCCACGGCCGCCGAAACGGTGTGCGTGATGACGGCCGAAGCCGTGAAGCAAAACGTGGAACAGGAAGCGATGACGAGGGTCGGGGGAAGTAGCGGTGTCAGCCGCGTCCCGGCCTGCTGAGCCGCCCGCATGCAGCGACGGATGGCCGAAGCCCGCGTGACAACGGTTCTGCGCGCCGCGCGGGCCGGAAAAATGATGAGGATGACGCATCTGGGAGTCTCCCATGAATGTCGTAAGATGCATCGTAAGATATATATCTTACGATAGTCTGTCAAACTATTTTTTATCCGTGCGCTCACAGAACGCGCTCGGCTGGACCGAGTAGTGCGGGAGCAGGCCTGCGCAACCGGTAACCATCGGATTGCGCGATAGGTGACAAGACTTTGCGTCTGGCGTAAGGTCATTCAGCGACCAGCGCACCTTGAAGGACTGGGGCGCGCGTCATTTGGCGATGACACAGACGAGTATGTGATGGAGCCTCTATGAGCGCGACCTGGACTGATATTCCGTACGATGCCTGGCGCGGCACATGCGCCGCGTTGCACCTCTACACGCAAATCGCCGGCAAGTACAAGCTCGCCCGAACTCCATGGCTGAACCATTCGTGGCACGCTACGTTGTACGTTAGCGCGCGTGGCCTGACGACGTCGCTTATTCCCGATGCGAGCGGCGTGGAGATCGAGTTCGACTTTCTCGAGCATCGCGTGGTCGGCAGCGCTGCCGATGGACGCAAGGCGCACTTCGCGCTCGTACCGATGTCGGTTGCACAATTCCACGCCAACTTTTTGGATCTGGTTGCGCAGCTCGGTGGCAAACCCGTGTTTCACGGCCGACCCAACGAGATCCCGAACGCCGTGCCCTTCCAGGACGACCATGCAGCGCGCCCCTACGACGCGGATGCCGTGACCCGTTTCTTTCAAGCGCTCGTCACGGTCTGCTGCGTGCTGGAGCGGTTTCGTACCGGCTATATCGGCAAGGTTAGCCCGGTCCATCTTTTCTGGGGTAGCTTCGATCTCGCCGTGACGCGTTTTTCTGGACGCCGCGCGCCTCTCCACCCCGGCGGCGTTCCGGCGCTACCCGATGAAGTGACGCGCGAAGCCTACAGCCACGAAGTATCGTCGGCCGGATTCTGGCCGGGGGGACCGGCGACACCTTTCCCGGCGTTTTACTCTTACGCTTACCCGTCGCCTGACGGCTTTGCCAAGGCAACACCCCTGCCGGCCGGCGCCTATTTCGACGACAAGCTTGGCGAATTCATCCTTCCGTACGAAACCGTCCGCACGTCGAACGACCCCGAGCAAGCGCTGCTGGTTTTTCTCGAGAGCACGTATCAAGCGGCCGCGGATCTCGGCGGCTGGAACCGGGCGGCACTCGAATGCCGTGGAGGCGAGCCGCTCAGGCCGCGACCGGTGGATCATCATTGAGCGAACCCGTCTGACCGGATCTGCGAGAACCCTTTGTTCTTTGCGAATCCTCTGGTAGGATCTCGCCCCTACGTAGGGGAGTCGCCAAGCTGGCCTAAGGCACCGGATTTTGATTCCGGCATTCGAAGGTTCGAATCCTTCTTCCCCTGCCATCACTCTCCTTCGAGCCCTGGTCTATCCAGGCGTCAGTCTTTCTAGCTGACATCGCGCACTTCGCTCTCTGAGCGACGACGCTACCCCACATGCAATCGAGCCCTTCACACTCGATGCGTCCCATTTTCAGACATCCCGCCAACGTCGATCCTCTGTGAGCGTCCGATTTTGCGACACTTCGCAGCTGCACATGACACCTCGCTTTCCTCCCTGAACGCCAACGGAGGACGGCTTCTTTACTTTCTTCTCCTTTGGCATGGACATTGGCTAGTCGTTGATCGCCGCGCGCAAAAACACCGGTCCGATGTTTCGTGCATTTCTTGGCCATACATGAACGGAGGAGACTGATCCAGCGATATATAAGATGCGCCGACAGGAGACTTGATGACATCAAGTCACCAAACAAATGACATCCGTGCTCTCGCGAAATCGCCGCGGCACACCGAGAATTCTTCCCATCACGGCATCCGCCGTCATCGAGGAGAAGAGCATGTTTGCAATTACCGGTGTGACAGGACAGGTGGGCGGCGCGGCGGCACGCGCGTTACTCGACGCGGGGCACGCGGTGCGTGCCGTGCTGCGCGACGAAAGCAAAGCGGCACCGTGGCGCGAGCGTGGCGCCGAAATCGCGATGGCGTCGTTCGATGACGCCGACGCGCTCACCGCCGCGTTTCGCGGCACGGCCGGCGTGTTCGTCATGATCGCGCCGAACTTCGCGCCGCTGCCCGGTTATCCGAACGCGCATGCGGCGGCCACGGTGCTCAAGGAGGCGCTGTCGAAGGCGCGGCCGGGGAGGGTGGCGGCGTTGTCGTCGGTGGGCGGGCAACGCGAAACGGGGCTCGGCCTGATCACGCAGGTGCATATTCTCGAGCAGGCGCTCGCCGATCTGTCGATCCCAACCGCGATCCTGCGGCCGGCCTGGTTCATGGAGAACTCGCTGTGGGACATCGACCCGGCGCGCACATCCGGCGTGATGCCGAGCTTTCTGCAGCCGCTCGAACGTGCGTTTCCAATGGTCGCGACCGCGGATATCGGCCAGGTCGTTGCGCAGACGCTCACGCAGTCGTGGCAGGGGCGGCGCGTGATCGAGATCGAGGGGCCGCGGCGCTATACGCAGCGCGAGATCGCCGAGATGCTCGGCGACCTGCTCGAACGCCCGGTCGAAGCGCGGACGGTGCCGCGCGAGCAATGGCAAGCGCAATTTCAGGCCCAAGGCACCGAGTGGCCCGCACCGCGGATCGAGATGCTCGACGGCTTCAACTCGGGGTGGATCGATTTCGAGGATGGCGTGAACGAGCGGGTAGTCGGCACGACCTCGTATCGGACGGTGCTGGAGGAGTTGGTGAGGCGGACCGGGTAAGCCGTGCCTTGGGCGGGGCCGCGCTCACGGTTGCCGAACCGTGTAAAGCCGGCCCGCAACCGGGCCCCGCGCGCGTGCTAATCTTGCTCCCTTCGCGGACGTCCCGCGTCAGAGCAGACACCATGACGGAAGCCTTCGATCCGGACGGCATCGAGCAAGCGGTCTTCGTGGTCGGCGAGCGCCATGCGACGCTGGACGAGCCGTGGCGCGCGTATCGGCGCGCGCATCTGATTCACGTCTGCGAAGGCGTGCTGACGGTGCGCACGAAGGCCGGCCGCTGGGTCGTGCCGCCCGCCCGCGCGCTGTGGATCGCCACGAATACGCTGCACTGCCTGCACGCGAGGCGGCCCGTGCAGTTGTATTCGCTCTACGTCGCGACCGATTCCGCGATGGACGACACCGCCGACCCCGCCGCCGACCTCGCGCCGCTACCCACGCAGACCGGCGCGCTTATCCCCGACGCGCTGGTGCAGGCGCTGCTCGCCGCCGCGGCCGATCTGCCGCACGATCGCCCTCCCGACGAACCCGCCCGCCGTCTGCTGCAGGTGCTGCTGGATCGCGTCGCCGGCTTGCCCGCCGCGCCGCTCGGCCTGAACTGGCCGGGCGATCCGCGCGCACAGCGCATCGCCGAGGCGCTCAGCGCGAATCCCGCGCAATCGCTGGTGCTCGAGGAACTCGCCGCGGCCGCTGGCGTCACCGCGCGCACGGCCGCGCGTCTGTTCGCGAAGGAAACGGGGCAGACCTTCGGGCAATGGCGCCAGCAGTTGCGTCTGCTAGCCGCGCTCGAACATCTCGGCGCCGGTGAGAGCGTCACGCAGGTGGCGTTCGAAGTCGGCTATAACGACGTGTCGTCGTTTATCGCGGTGTTTCGCGATGCGTTCGGCGACACGCCGGCGCGCTATTTCCGCTGACGCAAGCTCGCCGCCGCTCCCCAGCCACCGCGCGAGCGACGCCGTCGCGCGCAACCGAAGCTGCGTCAATGCGCGCCGGCCGCATCCGGGCCGCCGCCGCCTTTGGCTGGCCGTGTGATCCAGATCAGCGGAATGATCAGCACGAAGATGATCGCCGACACAAAGAAGATGTCGTTCAGGCCCATCATCGCGGCCTGGGTGTTCACGGTGAAATCGAACAGCGCATGCGCCGATTGCGGACTCAGATGCAGCACCGACTCCGTGTTGTCGATCTGCTGCGCGAACAAGGGGTTGTCGACCGACGCCTGTTCGGTGAGCCGCACGTGATGCAGGATCGTTCGGTTGTTCCATGCGGTACCCGCGATCGACGTGCCCACCGCGCCGCAGAACACGCGCACGAAATTCGACAGACCCGCCGCCGCCGGAATCCGGCTCTGCGGCTGGCCGGACAGGATGATCGCCGTCAGCGGCACGAAGAACAGCGCCATCGGAATGCCTTGCAGCAGCGTCGGCAGCACGAGGTGCCACGTGTCGACCTCGATCACGTACTTCGAGCGCATGTAGAACACGATCGCGAAGCCGACGAACGCGACCGTCGAGATCACGCGTGCGTCCGAATGCGGCAGCACGCGGCCGAGTATCGGCGCGAGAATGATCGCGAAGATGCCGAGCGGTGCGGTGACGAGACCGGCGTCGATCGATCGGTAGTTCAGATACTCCTGCATCCATTGCGGCAACAGCACCAGATTGCCGAAAAACACCCCGTATGCAACCGAAATCGCGATCGTGCCGCCGAGAAAATTGCGCTGCTGAAAGAGCCGCAGATCGACGATCGGGTGCTCTTCGGTCAGTTCCCAGACGAGGAAAAACGCAAAGCTGATCAGCGCGACGAGGCCGAGAATCGAGATCACCGGCGACGAGAACCAGTCGAGATCCTTGCCCTTGTCGAGCATGATCTGCAGCGACGCGACCCACGTGATCAGCAAGCCGAGACCGACCACGTCGATCGGCGGTCTGCGGGTCGGCGATTCGCGATTGCGGTAGATCATCCACGTGACGCCGGCCGCGAACAGGCCGACCGGGATGTTGATGTAGAAGATCCACGACCAGCTATAACTATCCGTGATCCAGCCGCCGAGCGCCGGACCCGCGATCGGACCGACGGTGGCGGTCATCGCCCACAGCGCGAGCGCGGTCGACGATTTCTCTTTCGGATACGAGCCGAGCAGGATCGCCTGCGACAACGGAATCAGCGGGCCGGCCACGGCGCCCTGGAATACCCGCGCGAGCAGCAGGATCGGCAGGGTCGGCGCGACGCCGCACAACCAGGACGCGAGCGTGAACGACAGGATCGCGCCGACGAACAGCTTCACCTGGCCGATGCGCTGCGTGAGCCAGCCGGTCAGCGGAATCGCCACTGCGTTGGAGGCCGCGAACACGGTGATCACCCAGGTGCCTTCGTCGACCGAGACGCCGAGGTTGCCCGAAATGGTCGGAATCGCGACGTTCGCGATCGACGTATCCAGCACGTTCATGAAGGTGGCGAGCGCGACCGCGATCGTCGCGAGAACCAGCCGGCCGCCTTCGAGAGGCGCGGGCGGCGGGGGTGGCGCGGGGGGCTGAGGCGGCGGCGACGCGGAATCAGGCGCGGCGTTGGGCTGGCTCAAACGGTGTTCTCCGGATTGTTTTGCCTCGGACCGCGCGCCACGGCGGCGGCTCCGTCGATGCGCAAAAGCATACCCGCATTCGCCCGCCGGCGTCGGCCACAGCAGCGGCCGATGCGGGTCCCGGCGACGCGAACGCGGCACGCGGCGTATGCTCGCGGCTAAGGCTGAGCCCCCAAGGCCAGAACCACTAAACCACGGAAAAAAGGACACCACCATGAGTTGGCAGCAATTCGAACACGGCTGGCGGCGCGCGCCGCACACGGCACCGCGGAACGCGCCCGCGACGAGCCTCGTCGTGCTGATGCACGGCGTCGGCAGCAACGCGCGCGATCTGATGCCGCTCGCCGATATCTGGAGCGAGGGCCTGCCCGGCACGGCGTTCGTGTCGCTCGACGGCACCGACCCGTTCGACGGCGGCTTCGGCGGCCGCCAGTGGTTCAGCCTGCGCGACGTCGACGGGGCGAACCGCGAGGCGCGGGTCGGCGCCGCCTATCCAGCGCTGCGCCGGGTGCTCGATGCCGAGCTCGAGCATTGGCAGTTGTCTTTCGATCGGCTTGCGCTGGTCGGTTTTTCGCAAGGTTCGATCATGGCGCTGCATCACGTCGCGTCGAGCGCGGAGGGCGCGGCGGGCGTCGTCGCGTATTCGGGGCGGCTCGCCTCGCCGATCGTCTCGTCGAACCGCGCGACGCCGCTCACGCTGGTCCACGGCGAGGACGACGAGGTGATCCCGGTGCGCGAACTCGAATTCGCGGCCGACGCTTTCAGCGCCGCCGGCTATCCAGTCGACGCCTACATGCTGCCCGGCGTCGGCCACACGATCACCGCCGACGGTGTCGCGCTCGGCCGTGACGCGCTGGAACGCGCGCTGGGCAAGCTGTCGCGCGATTGACACAACTCCGATAGAAAGCGGGCCTAAAGATTCTGATGAGCTTGCCGTCATACGGGCAATAGCTTGAAAATCACCCCCGCCGCGCGGGAAGCGCAACGCCCAGCGGGCGTGTCGCGCGGCTTCGGGGACCCGGGGGCGCATTTCCAGACCGCCCAAGAAGGCGGATAACGACACATCAGAGCCTGCATATGGCCAGACCGACGCCGCATTACCCGCTCTTTGAGCGACTGTTCCGCTACTCCGTGGCGGTGGATCTCGGCACGGCCAACACCCTTATCTATACCGACGACGGCGGCGTCGTGCTGAACCAGCCGTCCGTCGTGTGCTTCGAGACGCAGCCCGCGAGCGGGGCGAAACGGATCGCCGCGATCGGCGCCGAGGCGCACCAACTGCTCGGCCGCGCGCCGCGCAATCTCGAAACGGTGCGGCCGATGCGCCACGGCGTCATCGCCAACTTCACCGCCGCCGAACACATGATCAAGCAATTCGTCGACATGGCGCGGCCGCGCTCGCTGTTCAGCCGGCGCGCGGCATTCACGCTGTGCGTGCCGGCCGCGGCGACCCATGTCGAGCGCCGCGCGATCCGCGAAGCGGCCGAGGCGGCCGGCGCGTGGAAGGTCAGCCTGATCGGCGAATCGCTGGCGGCCGCGCTCGGCGCGGGCCTGCCGGTGCGCGATGCGACCGGCTCGATGGTGGTCGACATCGGCGGCGGCACCACCGAAGTCGGCGTGATCGCGCTGGGCGGCACCGCGTATAGCGGCTCGGTGCGCGTCGGCGGCGACAATTTCGATGCGGCGATCATCAGCTACGTGCGCAATCTGTACGGTGTGCTGCTCGGCGAGCAGACCGCCGAGCACGTGAAGAGAGCCATCGCCTCGGCCGTGCACGACGTGCCGCTCGAGCAGATCAACGCAACCGGCCGCAGCGTCGACGACGGGCTACCGCGCACGGTGCAGCTTAGCAACCGCGATATTTCGGAGGCGATCGAAGCGCCGCTGAGTCAGGTGATCGGCGCGGTGAAGCGCGGGCTCGAATCGGCCCCCGCCGAACTCATCACGGACATCGCATACAAGGGCATCGTGCTGACCGGTGGCGGCGCGCTGCTCCGCAATCTGGGGCGGCGTTTGAGTGAGGAAACCGGCCTCGACGTGCATGTCGCCGACGAACCGCTGACCTGCGCGGTGCGCGGCGCTGGGGCGGCGGCAGCGGCGGGGTGGGTGGACGAAGCCGGGGGCGAGTGAGTGGTGGGTGGGGGCTTGGTTGCCTGCCGAATTGCATTCCACCCCATTGCATCGCAGGTGCACTAGCGCGACAGTCCCACGCTTGTGCGAAAGCGCGGCCACGTGATATTGACCCAGACGACAACACTCGCGCGGCCCGATGATGCAAGCATCGGCGCATGCGTATCTGCGAAGTTCACGAAGCAAACGTGCGAGAGTGTGCTCATTGAGCTTGCTCATTGGACCGTTTGGGGGCGGGGCCGCGGCAGTTGCACGCCCATGCATAACCCAGCGCTCCGGCCATGGCGTAGCCGCGAAGGCCGCATCGTACCGGTTCGTTGCATGACACGACGCGCGATCTACAGCGCCGAAGCGCCCAAGGTAAAAGCCCCGCCGAAGCGGGGCATCTGCTATTTATGTTGCCCCAAGGCTTCCTTGAGCGCTGCACATTTCGCCTTGTCTGAAGTCTCGATATCATCAGGACAGGCGAGCCAACTATAAAACTCTAGTTCTTGTGCTGATATCTTTAAACGGCATTCTGCAATTTGAAAGTCCGTATCCGGCGAATAGTCGTCTCCCCAATCATTGAATGCTTTTCCTAAAACATCGCAATCTGATTTGAGGCGACTTTGCCAAATATTGAAATTACGATCTAGCGCGACTTGCTTTTCACCTTTTGTCAATGGCCTGATTGCCTGATACAAACGCATCGCTCCAGATAACGCCCGATCCGTATCGATGCTGGTGCAAGCCAGAAAGTCGTCGCGCGTCTTTGCCTTGGCGTCGCAGGCAGCGTCAGCAAATGCGGAAATCGAAACGCAACTAATGAGAGTTGCGGCTAAGACGTTAGTGACTCGCATCGTAGATTCCGTCTCTGAACATTTTTGCCTCAGCGTGTCGGCGTTTCAGTAACCCGCCTGGGCGAGCCCCACTCGCACTGGTATATTCCAATAACTTTGCGGGCACTCTGTCATAGTGACCAGTGTTTACCAGTTTCAGCTGACTTTCCTTGGTATGCCCCCGAACGTTATAGACAAAATCGACGAGTGAGTCATATTCGTATTGATAAAGCGGAAGGAGAATCCTTTGATTTATTATGCGCTCTGCAACCTTGATATCCTCGCGAATTAGCGCGAAGGCTTGAGGCACCGTGACACCCGCTAACCACGGAGTCTCCGATGCGGAGCCATTGATCGGCCCCATATGTACCAAATGGCCGTATCCGATCGTGGTATTTCCGCCCCGGCCGCCGCCATCATTATCGTAAAGGTGTGCACGAAATGCTTCCCACTGCGCGGTGAACTGAATAGGATTTTCGGTGACGGTCCACGGCTTGCCATGCCTGTCGCAACGCAGGTCAACGCACGAATTCGGGTTTGTGTCTGTTAGAGCGCTTCCAATTGCATCAGGCATTACGTCCCCCGTGACCAATGAAATCTGAACCGATCGGGTCCCGTGTGTACTGTAGCGCCCGGTGCGTTCCTGTGAATCTGCGGTAGATAGCCGACATCAAGCCTCCCTGTGTCCAAAGTACACCGCTAGTTGCTGCCGTCGCGTGTTCTGTGGCGGGCTGTACGCCCTGCGTGATCGGTAACGCCATGTTTCAGTTCGCCCGACGGGAAACGGACCGTATAGGGCGTCTGTGGAAGCGAACGGCCAGCGCTGTCGCGCAGCGTGAACTGCTGGTCGAAATGCCTCTGTGAGCGTTCGCGACAGTTGCACGCCCATGCGTAACCCAGCGCTTCGGCCATGGCGTAGCCGGATTTCATCTTACTGACCCTGTCAAAAGGAAAGAACTCGCCGGTTTCGGCGTTCAGGGCCTGTGCGTGCGGCATCGGCGGGAAGTTTGAGTAGATCGAATAGGTGATACGGCAAAGATCGCATTCTTCCTCGACTGTCCAATCCGTTTCACTGCTTTGCTGTTTCAGTAGCTCCATTGCAATCCTCAAGAGCTTTCACGTGATACCTCGCGAATTAACCATCGAAGCGGACCATGGTCAATCACATTAATTCGGGATAAGTCCGTTTTGACAACTATTTACGATTTCGTTGATCGCAACGAGACATTAAAATCATCCATCGCCCATTCCGTGCCGCTGTGGTCGCCTGCTAGCTTGGCAGTCCCAATAGCTACAGGAGTTCGGAATGTCCTATCAACAGGATTCGGACGGCGTGCGCGTGGTGCTCAGTGCGCCGCAACTGGCCGCGGTGCTCTCCCGCCAGTCGATCAGCCCCACGGAGATGCTTTCCAACCGTCTATGGGGCGGTTTGCAGGTTGTCGGCGGAGTGCTGGAAATGGTCGGTGCGGGGGCTCTGTGTGTGCTTCCAGAACCGACGATGGCGAGCAAGGCCGGATGTGTTGCGTTCGGCGTGCATGGATCTGATACGGCGGCGGCAGGTCTGCGTCAGATCTGGACGGGCCGGGATACTGCCACGCTGACCCAGCAAGGGACGACGAAGTTGGCCGAGGCGATGAAAGCCAGTCCCGACTTGGCGAACAACATCGGCCTGTCAGTCGATATGGCTGTGCCATTCGGCTTTGCTGGCTCGATCAAAGCAGCACGCGCGGCCAGTGTCACAATGGGCCGGATCAGGCTGATTGAACATGAGGCAAAGATGCTTCGCGGAGTGGGTGGACACACCATCGTGAAGCATGTCGGAAAAGATGAGGCATGGCTCAGGGACCGGCTGAAACGCGAACCCAAAAGAGACGTGGTATCGTCGTTTAGGAACCTTGAACAGGCCGAACGCGCCATTTCGGAAACACTGCACGCCCACGCGGCAAAAATCAGGCAATGGGCTCAGACTGCATCCCCAAACACCACGATCACAGTTACCAAAATCGTTTCCGGTGACATTGGTTACGGAATAGCTAGGGAAACTGGAAAACTTACTCGAAAAAACAAGGTTTTTGTCACGCTGAAGTACGAAGCCTGTAATGGAATGCCCTATTACGTCTTTACCGCTTACGTTGATTGAGAAAGACATGGATTTATCAGAGCGCTATCCTGCGATGGAGCATATATTCACTACCTATTTTGGCCAGGACTTCGACCTTTTTGGAAATACCGTCCCGGAAATTATCGCGAGCTATAAAAGAAATGAATCTTACTGGCATCGAAATTTGATCCGAGAATTAGCCTCGTTCAGGAGCGAGCACCCGAACGAGAATGATCTGGAAGCCGCATTCCAAAAATGGTTCCGTCGCGGATTTCGTTACGAGGTAGATGGTTACACGACTACCTCCTTCCTTGACGAGATACAGCGCCTCCTGAGCGAGTAGTGCATCTGTCGCCGGCGCGTGGACGATTCCATGTCCTCTGGCATGTCTTTACGCGCGGCAATGTTGGCATTTGATGCCATGGTGTCCGCATCGCCCAACTGATGAAGTATTCTTAACGCGAATAATCCGCGTGTCGCCACGCGTGGGTGGATCGATGCCGCCCGACGCGTCGCCAACGCTTATGTGACAATACACATCGCTTCTCATTTTGATGGACGTCGGTACGCTTATTTCCCAAAGCTCTCATTGCCGGCTCCGCACGCATTCGCGTGCCGACGTCGCGCCGCACCACCCGTGAATCAATCCGTCTTCACTTCGTCTCTGTGGTCCTCACCATCCTTCATCGACCTACGTAGCGGCTTGCGCATGCCTTACATCGAGGCCGGCGCCGGCGAACCGCTGCTGTTCGTGCACGGCTCGTTGTGCGACTACCGCTACTGGCAGCCGCAACTGGCCGGTCTGTCGAAGCGCTATCGCTGCATCGCGGTCAGTCTCACGCATTACTGGCCAGTCACCGATAGCGCGTCGGACCTGCCGTTCAGCTGGAGCAGCCACGCCGATGAAGTGGCGGAGTTCATCGCTGGTTTCGGCGCAGGGCCCGCGCATGTGGTCGGGCATTCGCGCGGCGGTTGCGTCGCCTATCATTGCGCGCGACGCCATCCCGAACACGTGCGCACGCTGACGCTCGCCGATCCGGGCGGCCCGCTGCAGATCGCCGGACGTCCGCCCGCGAGCCTGCCTGAGCCGGTCAACGCATTGCGCGCGAAAGCGGCTCAACTGATAGAAAGCGGCGAGGTCGAAGCAGGCTTGCAACTGTTCGTCGATTCGGTGAGCCGCCCCGGCTTCTGGGCGATGAGCACGCCGGGTTTTCGCCGCATGGCGACCGACAACGCGCACACGCTCGCGCGGCAATTCCGCGATCCGCTACCCGCCTACGTGCCCGAGGACGCGGCCGAGCTGCGCTGCCCAGTGCTGCTGATCGACGGCGAGAAAAGTCCCGACATGTTCCACCGCACGGTGACGGCGTTGCAGGGATGGTTGCCCGATGCACGCCGCGAAACGGTACGCGGTGCGTCGCACGGCATGAACCTCGCGCATCCGTCCGCGTTCAATCGTTACGTGGATGAATTCATTCAGGCGGTGAGCGCGCGCTGAGGAAGTGAAGCGAAGAGCGACGGCGATTGGGCGGCGCGCGTCGCCGCCGACCGCCCGTTGACAGCCTCAAGCCTTGCGATGCGCGTCCTTGTCGAGCGCGCGTTCGGCCGCTTCGCCGACGAGCCCGTGATAGTACAGATGCACGCCGATCGCGAGGGAATCGTTGCGGATTTCGTGGAACACCTTCCACGCCCTCACCGGGTCCGTGAACAACAGGTAGTGCGCTTCCCCCGCGATCAGATCCGCGACTTCATGCAGGCCGTGTCCATGCAGCACGTCGACGAGCGTGTCGAGACTGCGATGCGTGCGCGCGTCGGTGCGTGGATAGAGCATATGCAGCACCGCGACGTCCTGCGTCTTCAGCGCCGCCGACAACGCGACGACGATGTCCTGATGATTCAGCGCGGTGACCGTGTGGCCTTCGGTATGGACGTGATCCGGAAACAGCGTTTCGAGAGAGGCATTCATTTGTATTCGTCCTGCGATTCTGTGTGACCAAAAAAGCCCGCTTCGAATCGCGGGCCGCAAGCATCAATGCACACACCGAGTATCGCAGACGGACCCAGCCCGACGCAGTCTGCTGGCAGCAAAACATTGTTGCAGCTGGTGTTCCGACTTTCGAACAACTTTCATCAGCAGCGCGATGCCAGCGCCCCATGCCAACAACGAATGTTGCGCACGCGGAGATGGTCTGTTGCGAGCAATCGACGCAATCAACGACACGCCGGCCCGTAGAATGCGCAGCGGAACCTGAGCATGCCTGTACTGGTTCGAGAGCGCCGAGGTCGCGCCTCGCAGTACGACCGCGATGCATGCCGGTACGACTGCGGTATCAAGCAAAAGGAACACGTAGATGAACTCGAAGTCACACGCAACGCTGAGCTTTTCCGACAGCGACCAGACCATCGATCTGCCGATCTATCAGGGCTCGCTCGGCCCCGACGTCATCGACATCCGCAAGCTGTACGGCCAGACCGGCAAATTCACGTACGACCCGGGCTTCATGTCGACGGCGGCGTGCAACTCCGAAATCACGTATATCGACGGCGACAAGGGCGAACTGCTGTACCGCGGCTATTCGATCGACAACCTCGCGCAGAACGCCGACTTCCTCGAAACCTGCTACCTGCTGCTGAAGGGCGAACTGCCGAACGCGCAGCAGAAAGCCGAGTTCGAGAACACCGTCAAGCAGCACACGATGGTGCACGAGCAGATGCAGTTCTTCTTCCGCGGCTTCCGTCGCGACGCGCACCCGATGGCGATTCTGGTTGCCGCAGTCGGCGCGCTGTCGGCGTTCTACCACGACTCGCTCGACATCACGAGCCAGCAGCATCGCGACCTATCGGCGATCCGCATGATCGCCAAGCTGCCCACGCTGGTCGCGATGGCGTACAAGTACAGCATCGATCAGCCGTTCGTGTATCCGAAGAACGACCTGTCGTACAGCGCGAACTTCATGCGCATGATGTTCGCGAATCCGGCCGAGGAGTACGTGGTCAACGACGTGCTGGTGCGCGCGCTCGACCGCATCCTGATCCTGCACGCGGACCACGAGCAGAACGCGTCGACGTCGACCGTGCGTCTCGCCGGTTCGTCGGGTGCGAATCCGTTCGCGTGTATCGCAGCGGGTATCGCGTGTCTGTGGGGCCCGGCGCACGGCGGCGCGAACGAAGCCGCGCTGAACATGCTGGAAGAAATCGGCTCGGTCGACAACATCCCTGAGTTCATCAAGCAGGTGAAGGACAAGAACTCGGGCGTGAAGCTGATGGGCTTCGGCCACCGCGTGTACAAGAACTACGACCCGCGCGCGAAGCTGATGCGCGAAACCTGCCACGAAGTGCTCGAAGAACTGGGCCTGCACGACGACCCGCTGTTCAAGCTCGCGATGGAACTCGAAAAGATCGCGCTCGAAGACGAATACTTTGTGTCGCGCAAGCTGTACCCCAACGTCGACTTCTACTCGGGTATCGTGCAGCGCGCGCTTGGCATTCCGACGTCGATGTTCACGTGTATCTTCGCGATGGCGCGTACGGTCGGCTGGATCGCGCAGTGGAACGAAATGATCGCTGATCCTGAGCAGAAGATTGGTCGTCCGCGTCAGCTGTTCATCGGCGAGACGTTGCGCGAGGCGAAACCCATTGCAAAGCGGTAACAGGCCGGATAGACGTCCAACAACGCGTTTAACGACGGTCCCGAACCCACGGCTCAAGAGGCCGTGGGTTTTTGCATTCCGCGCATCCGGCCGCCTGCACGTCCTGTGCCACCGAAAACGGCGTCAAAAAAATGGCGCAAAAAGCCGAAACTCCTACGCGATAACTTCGTCTGACGCCCTCAGAGCCTCTACAATCGGATGGGCTGGCCAACACGGCGGCGAATCCGAGGCGAGACCCGAAGTGCAACTGAAAGCAGCAGCGAATTCATAGGAGCGACCTTGAAACAGCAGCCAGAAGCCCTCGGCGGGCTGACCCACTCGGGCGGCGTCGATCATCGCGATCCCGAGCAGGACGGCGTCTTCATCCCGACGGAAAACCTCAACGTCGCGAGCGCCACGCAGCACGTGCTCAAGTCGGGCGACACCTTCATCGTCAACGATCCGCTCGGCGATATCACCGGTCACGACGACGGCCTGTTCGTCAACGACACCCGCGTGATGTCGCAACTGCGGCTGACCTTCGGCGGGCGCGCGCCGTCGCTGCTGTCGGGCAGCGTCAGCAGCGACAACACCACGTTCACCGCGCATCTGACCAACCGCCCGCTGCCGCCGCTCGGCGGCGACAGCACGCCTGAAGGCGTGATCCACGTCCAGCGTGTGCGCGTGCTGTCGGGCACCGTGCTCAACGAGGCGATCGAGCTCACGAACTACGGCACGCGCGATGCGACCGTGCCGCTGTCCATTTCATTTTCCAGCGACTTCCGCGACATGTTCGAAGTGCGCGGCCTGAAGCGCGACAAACAGGGTCGCGTGCAGCCCGCGCGTGTCGAGAATCAGCAGGTGCTGCTCGGGTATGTCGGTCTCGACGACGTCGCGCGCAACGTGCAGATTGCGTTCTCCCCGCAGCCGGACAAGCTGTTCGCCGACCGCGCCGACTACACCGTCAAGCTGCCCGCGCAGGCATGCGTGTCGATCTATCTGTCGGTGGCCGTGCACGTCGTGCCGATGAGCAGCAGGCCCGGCGCCGACGTGTCGCAGCCGGTGCACGCGCTGAGCGAAGCGCATATGTCGCAGATCGACGCGGAACGCCCGCGCGTCGGCCGTGCGGCGGTGCGCGCGGCCTTGGTGGATGCCCACCTGGTGATGCGCGAGCGACGCCGCGCCAGCGCGCGCGTGCGTTCGAGCAACCCGCTGTTCAACGCATGGATCGACCGTTCGTTCGCCGACCTCGAACTGCTGACGACGGATCTCGCGACCGGCCCGTACCCGTACGCGGGCATCCCATGGTTTTCGACCCCATTCGGCCGCGACGCGGTGATCACGTCGCTGCAAACGCTGTGGCTGCAGCCGCATCTCGCGGCCGGCGTGCTGCGCTTTCTCGCCGAGCATCAGGCGCGCGAGAACTCGCCGTTTCGCGACGCCGCGCCGGGCAAGATCATGCACGAGATGCGCAAGGGCGAAATGGCCGCGGCCGGCGAAGTGCCGTTCGCGCTGTACTACGGCGGAGTCGACACCACGCCGCTGTTCATCGTGCTGGCCGGCGCCTACGCGGCCCGCACTGGCGACGTCGCGTTGATCGATGAATTGTGGCCCGCGCTCGAACGCGCGGCGCAGTGGGTCGCGGGCGTATGCGACAAGAACCGGCACGGACTGCTCGATTACCAGCGCGAATCGGATGGCGGCCTCGCGAATCAGGGCTGGAAAGATAGTCACGACTCGGTGTTTCATGCGGACGGGCGCTTCCCCGACGGCCCGATCGCGCTCGTCGAAGTGCAGGCCTATGCGAGCGCCGCGTTCGACACGATGGCGCGCTTCGCGAAGCTGCGCGGTCTGCGCGACGCGGCCGCGCAGTATGCGGAGCGCGCGAAGAAGATCCGTCGCTGCGTCGAAGAAAAGTACTGGATGGACGAGGTCGGCTTTTACGGCATCGCGCTCGACGGTCATGGCGAGCTGTGTCGCGTGATGGCATCGAACGCGGGGCATCTGCTGGCGTTCGGCCTGCCCACGCGCGAGCGCGGCGAAGCGTTGGTGCGCGCGCTCGACTCGACGCTGTTTCATACCGGCTGGGGCGTGCGCACGCTGGCGGCGAGCCAGGCGCGCTTCAATCCGATGGCGTATCACAACGGCTCGGTTTGGCCGCATGACAACGCGCTATGCGCGCGCGGGCTGTCGCGCTATGGCGCCAAGGGGTCGGCCGTGAAACTGCTGCAGGCGCTGTTCGAGGCCGCGGTCAATTTCGACATGCGCTTGCCGGAACTGTTCTGCGGCTTCCCGCGACGCCGCGGCGAACCGCCCACGGCCTATCCGGTCGCGTGTTTGCCGCAGGCATGGGCGGCCGGTTCGCCGTTCATGATGCTCGAGGCGTGTCTGGGCATCACGATCGACGCCGAGCGCCGCGAAGTGCTGATCGAACAGCCGATGCTTCCCGAAGGTATCGACTGGCTCGAGGTCAGCGATCTGCGGGTCGGGGATTCGTCGGTGTCGATCACGTTCCGCCGGATCGGCGAGAAGGTGGTGGCGTCGGCGGAGCAGGGCGATGTGAGGGTGGTGGCGCTGCTTTGACGCCGCCGACCGTCGCGGGCATCGATGTCGGCGGGGACCGGAAGGGCAACCATCTGGTCATCCTGCGCGGCACTCGGATACTGTGCAAACTCGGCAACGCGACCGCCGAACAGATGCTCGAGCGGTGTCGCGCGCACGAGGTGGCGGCGGTCGGCATCGATGCGCCGTGTCGTTGGCGAACGGGCGCCGCGGGAAGGCTTGCCGAGAAGGCACTTGCGCGGCAGCGCATCTTTTCGTTCGCGACACCGGCTCGCGAACATGCGATGGCCAGCAAAAGCGGCTTCTATGCATGGATGTTCAACGGCGAGCGCGTCTACGACGCATTCGCCGCGCACTTTGCGCTTTTCGGGGGCGGCAAAGAAATCACGGGTCGCGTGTGCTTCGAAACGTTTCCTCACGCGATCACGTGCGCTTTTCTCGGGACGGACGTTGCATCCGCGAAGCAAAAGGGCCCGCAGCGCCGGGCCATTCTCGAACGGGAAGGCATCGCGACTGCACCGCTGACATCGATCGACCATGTCGACGCGGCCCTATGCGCGTTGGCGGCACATTATCTGCTGGAAGGCAGAGTCGATACATACGGTGACGAGTCGGGCGGATTCATCGTGGTGCCTGGACTTTGACGCTCACATTCTCGGAGGACGGGTGCACCTGGCACGACGTATTGGAGTATTGCTGCTATCCCTGGCGGCGTTGGGTTCGACTGCGGCGTCGGCGAACGACATTCAGTGTGCAACCACACAGCAACCCGCTGAGCGCGTCATTTGCGATCACGCGATCCTGAACAACGAGTACGACGACATCTTCGCGCAGCAACAGGCACTGCTCGGCAGCGGCAAACTGCCGTCCGCGCAGCTGGCGCAGTGGCGGCACGCGCGCAACGCGTGTATCGACGTGCACTGCGTGGATGGCGTATTCGACAAGTGGAAGACGCTGGCGCGGGCGCTCGAAGCCGGTCCTCAGGCGGCCGCATCTGTCGTGGTGCCTTCGCAAACCACGATGGCGCCTGTCGGACCCAATCCGCAAGCGCCTGCTGTCGCGTCCGCGCCTGAAGTGCCGCAGGCGTCCCCGGCCTCGCCGACATCGGAGGCTTCTCTGGTGCGTCAAGGTAGTGCAGCCGGTGTGGCGCTTCCGCAACCGGTCGCGCCGGTGGCTTCAGCGCCGGTGGCTGCCTCTGCGGCGCCCAGTGCGACCAGCAGCATGACAGGTCTGCCCGGCATGGGGGGCGGCCTGATCGTGGTCCTGCTCGTTGCGCTCGGGGCCGGTATGTACTTCGCGCTTCGGAACCGGAGGAGAGCTTGAGCCGATTATCGGACGAGGAAACCGTAAGTTAGCGGGTCACGCTCGTCCACGATCCAGGTTGCGAAGCCGCAAACATAGGCGCTGCCCTCGACCTCGGGGATGACCGCCTTGAAGTCGCCGACGGTCGTCTCGCTGAGTACGCGTCCCTTGAAGACCGTGCCGATGATGGACTCGTTGACGAGCGTCTCGTTCATGGCAAGTTCGCCACGCAGATAGAGCTGCGCGACGCGCCCGCCCGTCCCTGAGCCGGTGGGCGAACGGTCCACCTCACGGTCGGCGAACACGCAACAATTGGCTTGCGTGGAGCCTTCGTGCCGCGGCGCATTGGCAATGATGGTGCCGTAGATGTGGTTGATTTCCGGGATGTCGGGATGCTCAACCGGGTAAGCGTGATTTGCGGCTTGTTTTACCTCGGCGCCAAACCTGATGAGTTCCTCGACTGAAGACTCGCGGACTGCGAGGCCGTGCGGCGCACCGTCCGTATAGAAGTAGAAGGCACCACCGAACGCGATGTCACACCCCTGACCGTGCCAAACGACGGCGTCTGAACCGTGACATCCGCTTCCCAGATGAACGATGGAACGTTCACGAAACGTACGTTGCCGGCGTGTTCACCATCCCATTGCACGAAGGCCTCGATGAAACCACAAGGAGCGTCGATGCCAATGCGGGTCTCGGGAATCTGGCGCTGAACCCACCCCAACTCGACCGCCGCGGTGGACAGCGCGATCACGCCGTGCCCGCAGTGGTCGCTATAACCCTCGTTGTGGACGAAGATGATCCCGAAGTCTGCCGTGGGGCTAACGGGTTCGGTCAGGTATCCGCCGTACATGTCCGCATGACCACGCGGTTCGAACATCAGCGCGGTACGAATTTCGTCGGCGTTCTCTTTCAGCCACGCGCGACGCTTGACGATGGTGTCGCCGGGAAGACGAGGCAGCCCGCTCGTCACGATACGGAACGCTTCGCCGCCGGTGTGAACCTCGACTGTTGAAATTGTGCGGGTGATTTTCATGGGTGCTTTGGGGTTACTCGATTGAACGTCACTGCCCGTACGGCACCGGAAGGCCGTTTCTGATCACATAGACGGTCGTGGGTGCGCCCTTCAGATCGCCGTTTTCATCGAACGAGTAGGTGCCTGCCACGCCCTTGTAGTCGGTCTTTGCCAACTGGGCGGTCAGCTTTGCCTTGTCGGTCCTGGTGCCCGCTTTGACCATCGCATCGGCCAGCAGTTTTACGCCGTCGTAATAGCTGACCGCATAGACCTGCGTGTCGGTGTTGAAGGCGGTCTTGTATTTCTGCAGAAACTCGCGGCCTGCTGGGGTCTTGTCGAGCGCAATGCCGCCCTGGGCGCAATACACGATGGAGGCCGCGTCACCGGCGACCTTACCCATGTCGGCCGAGCAAATGCCATCGCCGCCAAGCAGCTTGGCACGCAGTCCGCGTGCGCGCATCTGCTTGGCCATCGGCGCGCCCTGAGCAGCGTATCCGCCGAAAAAGACGACATCCGGATTCTTCGCCTTGATGCTGGTCAGAATGCCGAGGAAGTCAGTCGCCGACGAGTTCGTGAACTGTTGGTCCACGATCTGAATTCCGTTTGCCTTGGCCTCTTTGATGAACTGCTCGGCCACGCCTTGCCCATAGGCCGTGCGGTCGTCGATCACCGCGGCGGTCTTGGCCTTCAATGTCTTGGCCGCAAACTGGCCCATCGTCCCGCCTAGCTGCTCGTCGCTCGCGCCGATACGGAAGATGTTCTTGAAGCCCTGCTTCGTCAGCGCCGGATTGGACGCAACCGGCAGCATCGGTACGCCACCCGTGTTATAGACGCGCGATGCCGGAATCGCCACGCCCGAGTTGTACGGGCCCAGCACGGCGATCACGCCGCTGTCGACGAGTTTCTGCGCGACCTGAACGCCGATCTTCGGGTCTGCCTGATCGTCCTCGGAGTCCAGTTTGAACGTTACCTTCTGGCCAGCAACCGTGACACCGCTCTTGTTGAGTTCGTCGATAGCGAGGCGGGCGCCGTTCTCGTTGTCCTTTCCGTTCGGCGCCTGCGGGCCTGTGAGCGGAGCCGAGTGACCGAGGGTGACCACCGATTGAGCGTTGGCGGATGCGGAGATGCCGGCGGCTGTTAGGACAGCCATTGTTATGACGAGGGGGCGCATAAAGTCTCCAGGTGTTGGACCGGGTTGATCAGATTAGCTCCGCTTCGGCGTGGGATCGCATTCGGGAAAACGCCAGGGTTTGCGAAGAGAAATGACGCTGTCGCTTCGCTGCTGCATTAAAGTTCTGGTTCCGGCAGTTGCTCAATCCATTGTGATTGTCCTCATGGACATCTGACAGGAGGGAGTCGTGAAACTGACCGATTTCGAGGCACTGACTTTTGACTGCTACGGCACCTTGATCGACTGGGAGAGTGGCATCTTTGAAGCCCTGCAGCCTCTGCTGGAGCGAGCCCGGACGCCGCTCACGCGCGACCAGGTTCTGGAAGCGCATGCTCGCCACGAGTCGTCGCAGCAGATATTCACGCCCGCGAAGCGCTATCAGGAACTGCTGTCCATCGTGTATAAGCGCATGGCAGAAGAATGGGGCCTGCCCTACACCCACGAAGAATGCGTGGCGTACGGTCGCTCGATCAGAAACTGGCCGGCATTCCCCGATTCGGCGGCCGCGCTGCAATATCTGAAGCAGCACTACAAGCTGGTCATCCTGTCGAACATCGACAACGAAAGTTTCACCTACAGCAACGCCAGGCTGCAGGTTGAGTTCGACGCGATCATCACGGCGGAGGACGTCGGCTCCTACAAGCCGTCGCCGCGCAACTTCGAGTACATGCTTCAGAAGCTCGATCAGCGGGGCATCAGGAAGGGAAAAATCCTTCACACCGCAGAAAGCCTTTTTCATGACCACAAGCCCGCAAACGAGTTCGGGCTGGCGTCGTGCTGGATTTACCGTCGTCATTCGCAGCCGGGCTTCGGCGCGACGATGGACCCGGGCTCGCAGCCGAACCTCGACTTCCGCTTCAACAGCATGGCTGGCTTCGTCGACGCGCATCGGGAAGCGCTGGTGGAGTGAGCTGACGGGTGATCGGAACAAACTCGTCGCGGCTGGAAGCCGCTGCCACGGAACTCGGCGGCGCCGCGCTTGCGCTGTCTGCGGACTGGCGCGATCCCGCCGACCTCGGCCGCGCAATCTGGAGTCACTTAAGGGCGCCAGAGCGTCTTCGCGCCGTTGAAACACTGCTACCCGGTGGTAACATTTGTTGTCATCTCTTACCCCGGCGCCGCGCCACCTCAACATGCCAGACAGCTTCGATCAGCTCGTCGCCCTGATCCGGGCGCGCTTCCCCGAACTGAGCCCGCAGTTCCAGATGGGGGCGGGCTTCCTGCTCGATCACCCGGACGAGGTCGCGGTGTCGTCGATGCGCAAGGTGGCCGAGCGCGCGCAGGTGCAGCCGGCGTCGCTGGTGCGGCTGTCGCAGCAACTGGGCTTTCCCGGTTGGAACGAATTGCGCGATCTGTTCGTCGCGCGCGTGCGCACGCGGCCGGAGCCGTTGACGAGCCGGGCGCGCTCGATGGTCAAATCGAAAGATGCGCTCGCGAACGACCTGCTCGTCGCGCAACAGCACAATCTCGAAACGACCGCCGCGCATAACGGTCGCGTGATCGTCGAGGCCGCACGGGTATTGCGGCGCGCGCCGCACGTTCACGTGGCGGGCTTCCGCTCGTGTTATCCGGTGGCGTTCGGCCTCGTCTATGGCTACCGGCTGTTTCGGCCGTCGGTATCGCTGCTCAACGGCGAGGCCGGCACGCTCGAAATGCAGCTGCGCACGATCGAGCGAGACAGCGCGACCATCGTCATCAGCTTCGCGCCGTATTCGGTCGAAGCCGCGCGCGTCGCCGAGGCCGCGCTCGAAAAAGGCAGCAAGCTGATCGCCATCACCGACAGCGCGGTGTCGCCGATCGCGCTGAACGCCGACAAGGTGCTGATTTTCTCGCACCAAAGCCCGTCGTTCTTTCCGTCGCTGGTGGCCGCCACCGCGATCACCGAAGCGCTGGTCGCGCATCTGCTCGCGCTCGAAGGCGCGGATGCGCTCGAGCAGCTCGCGCTCGCCGAACAATCGCTGCATGCGAAGGGCGCGTACGTGCCTTGAACGATTGCGTGAGGGCACGCCGCGCTCCAGCTGGTGCCGTCCAACAACGTTTGACAACAAATGTTGTATAGGCGTATAAATACGTACCGATTGTTGAATATCGGTGCGGCCCGTGGCGTCGATGCAGCGACGATCCGCACGATTCCGACGACGAAACACCTTAGCGACCGTGCTGTTCGGCATCGGCAGTGCGGGCGTGTCGATGAGGCGTATCGCCAGCGGCAATGCGTGTTCGACACTTTCATCGCGTGCGCGACGCCCGAGCCGGCCCGCGTTGCAGTCCGCACCTCCATCAGCAGGAGCTGAACATCATGACCAACGTTTTTCATCGTTCTCCGAAGCAGTCCTTGCCGGTGGCCGTCGCGGGCGACGGTATCGAAATCATCGACTCCACGGGCAAGCGCTATATCGACGCGTCGGGCGGCGCCGCCGTGTCGTGCCTCGGCCACAGCAACCAGCGCGTGATCGACGCGATCAAGCGGCAGGCGCAACAGCTGCCGTACGCGCACACGTCGTTCTTCACGACGGAGCCGGCCGAGGAACTGGCCGACCGGCTCGTGGCGGGCGCGCCGGCCGGACTCGAGCACGTGTACTTCGTGTCGGGCGGCTCGGAGGCGATCGAGGCGGCGCTGAAGCTCGCGCGTCAGTATTTCGTCGAGAAGGGCGAGACACAGCGGCGTCATTTCATTGCGCGTCGGCAGAGCTATCACGGCAACACGCTCGGCGCGCTCGCGATTGGCGGCAATGCATGGCGCCGCGAACCGTTCCTGCCGATCCTGATCGAAGCGCATCACGTGAGCCCATGCTACGCGTATCGCGAACAGCGCCCGGACGAAACCGAAGAAGCGTTCGCGCAGCGTCTGGCCGATGAACTCGAGCAGAAGATTCTCGAACTCGGCGCGGACACGGTCGCCGCATTCGTCGCGGAAACGGTGGTCGGCGCCACGGCGGGCGCGGTGCCGCCGGTGCGCGAATACTTCCGCAAGATCCGCGCGGTGTGCGACCGCTACGGCGTGCTGCTGATTCTCGACGAGATCATGTCGGGCATGGGCCGCACCGGTTATCTGTTCGCGTGCGACGAAGACGGCGTGGCGCCGGATATGCTGACCATCGCCAAGGGCCTTGGCGCGGGTTATCAGCCAATCGGCGCGACCCTGGTCAGCGACCGCATCTATCAGACGATCGTCGGCGGCTCCGGCTTCTTTCAGCATGGCCATACCTATATCGGCCATGCGACCGCGTGCGCGGCCGCGCTCGAAGTGCAGCGCGTGATCGCGGAAGCCAATCTGCTGGCGAACGTGCAGGCGCGTGGCGAGCAGTTGCGCGGCCGGCTGCGCGAGCTCTATGCGCAGCATGCGCATATCGGCGACGTGCGCGGGCGAGGGCTGTTCGTTGGCGTCGAACTCGTGAAGGATCGCGTTACCAAAGAGCCGTTCGACGCCAAACTGAAACTGCACGCAACGATCAAACGCGAAGCGTTCGCGCGCGGCCTGATGGTGTATCCGATGGGCGGCACCGTCGACGGCAAGAGCGGCGACCATGTGCTGATCGCGCCGCCGTTCATCTGCACGGCGCGCGACATCGACGAAATCGTCAGCCGTCTCGACGATGCGATCGGCGCGTCGCTCGCCGCCGTCTAAGCTGTTCCGAACCATTGCCCCTAGCGAGAACCATGATGACCGAGCGCTTGCCTCACTTCGAGATATCCACCGCCACGCCCGAGCAGAAGGCGGTGCTCGATGAAATCCTGTCCGGCCCGCGCGGCAACCTGAACGGGCCGTTCCTCGGCTGGATCCATAGCCCGGAACTTGCGCAGCACGCGCAACGCCTCGGCGCGTTTTGCCGCTACCAGACCGGGCTGCCGCTGCGGCTGTCGGAACTCGCGATTCTGGTCACCGCTTCGCGCTGGCAGGCCCAGGCGGAGTGGCACATCCACTATCCGATCGCGCTGCAGGCGGGCGTGGCCGCTGCGGACGCCGAGACGATCCGCCAGGGGCGCCGCCCCGAGTTCGCCGATGCCGACGACGCACTGATCTACGACTTCGCAAGCGAACTGTATGAGACCAGGCGCGTATCGGACGCGACGTATGCGCAGGCGGTCCGGCGGTTCGGGCATCAGGTCGTAATCAACCTGGTCGGCCTGCTCGGCTACTACGCGCTGGTCGCGATGACGCTGAACGTGTTCGACATGCGCGCAGTGGGACAGCAAAGCCTGCCGTTTCCCGAATAGCGTTTTTACCAACGAGCGGCCGCGCAGCAGCGTCGCTCGCGCCAACGAAAAAAAGCCCCGGTTGCCGAACTTCGCAACCGGGGCTTTTTACTGCGTGCTGCCTTAACTGCCAGCGTGCTCAGTTATCACGCTTAGTTAAGACGCTTGGTTACCACCTTTTAGTTACCGCGATACGTCGAAAACAGGCGTTGCTGCACCGTCGCCGGCGCACCTGCTTCCGACGAACTGGCCTTCGCGCCGCCGACATCCTGCGTACCCTCCGCCGAAGCGGTGACGATCGTCGAGTCCTGCGGCACGGCCTTCGGATACGTGGTGTCGTTCTGGTTCAGAAGGCCCGCTTTTTGTGCGGCTACGAGTTCGGCGCGCACCTGAGCGCGCGTGATCGGACCGTTTGCCTGCTGGGCGAACGACACTGCCGGAACGATAAGAGCGGATGCGACCACAACGGCGGCAAGAAGCGATTTCATAACGACCTCCAATTGATTGTGTGGTGAACCGGTTTGAATTGCATTTCCCGATCCGTTGAACGCAGTCTATTTCTTACGAGGTCGGCAAAAAAGCGGCTTTCTGGCGAAATATTGTTGCGGGTTTTGAGATAGTAAAAAGGGCGCTTTTCCGCGCCGAAACACGGAAGCGCCTATCATGAAATCCGGTCCACGCCCGCGCCTGCAAGCCGCGCGGCACCTGCGACCGATGCCCAGGCGCGGACACATCCGGGCTGACCGCCGCGGCGGGCGTCATCTTCGGTCGAGCAGCGTGCGCGGCAAGGCATCAACAGGAGAGAGCAATGAAGCGCAAGGCATCGGCAGTCTGGCAAGGCGGCCTGCAGAACGGCAAGGGCTCGATTTCCACCGACAGCGGCGTCCTGAAGGACACCCAATACTCGTTCGCGACGCGCTTCGCGGACGGCATCGGCACGAATCCGGAAGAGCTGATCGCGGCTGCGCATGCGGGGTGTTTCTCGATGGCGTTGTCGGCGGAGCTGGGCAAGGCCAACATCACGCCGGAGCGGATCGGCACCACGGCCACCGTCACGCTCGACAAGGACGGCGGCGGCTTCACGATCACCGCGGTGCATCTCGACGTCACCGTAAAGATTCCGGGCGCAGACAAGGCCGCGTTCGACAAGGCCACGGCGGACGCGAAGGCCGGTTGTCCGGTGTCGAAGGTACTGAATGCGACGATTACGATGGATGCGAAGCTGGAGACCTAAGCCTTTGCTGTCACTTTCAGCGCAACGAAGCCGGCGAAGGGCGATGCCCGCCGCCGGCTTTTTCATCGCGGTAGTCGGAATGAACGGATGACCACGACGCGAGTAGGCCTACGGAAAGCCGTCCTTGATTTATTGAACATCCAGTCATAATATCCACAGACCGACGCGAACATAGCAACGAGGTCATCGCAATTGAGTCATTCCAGGCAAGCCGCGAAAAAAGCCGGCGAAACATCCCAGCGCGGCCGTCCGCGCGAGTTCGACACGGACACCGTGCTGGCGAACGCAAGCCAGGTGTTCTGGGATCACGGCTACCACGCGACGTCGATCGACGATCTGTGCAAGGCCACCGGTCTGCTGCGCGGCAGCCTGTACGGCGTGTTCGGCGACAAGCACGGCATCATGCTCGCCGCGCTGGAGCATTACTCGGAAGGCGCGGTCGCACGGCTTGCGCAGCGGCTGAGCGCGACGGCTGATCCAGAGCAGGCGCTGCGCGACGCGCTGCTGCACTACGCGCGGGTGTCGTGCGCGTTGAGCGGCCGGCGCAGCTGTTTCATCACGAATACGACGCTCGAAATGCAGCCCGATGACGAATTGCTGCGCGCGCGCATCGCCGCGATTCAGCGGCGCATGGCGACCTTGCTCGCGGCGGCGGTGATTCGCGGGCAGGCGAGCGGCGCGTTCGATTCGTCGCTGAACGAAAAAGCCGTCGGCGATTTCCTGCTGTGCGTGATGCAGGGCCTGCGGGTGATGGGACGGGTCGCGCAACAGCAAGATGCGCTGATCGCTATCGTCGATGTGGCGATGCGCGCGCTGGTTTAGCAACTCGTTCGCGAACACAGCCGCAAATTTTTTACCTATTTTTTGAACGGTCGGTCATGAAAAGCGAAGCAATCAAGTCCGCTCCGGCGGCATTCGGTGGATCCGCTAGCGGCGCGGGGAGCGCAGCTGGGGCCGTGACCGGCCCTGGACCAGCGATGGTAGGCCTGGCTGTCGCCGCCAAAGCGGCGGCGCCCGGCTTCCCGCGCCAGGCGCTCGCGCTCGCGGTGCTGTTCGTCGGCGCCTTTCTCGCGCCGCTCGATTACTTCATCGTCAACCTGGCGCTGCCGTCGATTCACACGGGCCTGAACGCGAGCGACGCACAGCTGCAACTCGTCGTATCGGCCTATGCGTCGGCCTACGCGGTGCTGCTGATCACGGGCGGCCGCCTCGGCGATCTGTTCGGCCGCCGTCGCATGTTCATGACGGGCATGGCGGCATTCGTGATCGCGTCGGCGTTGTGCGGCTTCGCGACGAGCGGCCATATGCTGGTGATCTCGCGCATCGTGCAAGGCATCGCGGCCGCGGTGATGGCGCCGCAAGTGCTCGCGACGATTCGCGCGGTTGTACCGTTGCATCAGCAGACGCGCGTGATGAGTCTGTATGGCTTCGTGTTCGGCTTGTCGTCGATCGTCGGGCAGCTCGGCGGCGGCGCGCTTATCACGTATCACCCGTTCGGGCTCGACTGGCGCGTGATCTTTCTGATCAACATCCCGATCGGCATTGCGGCGTTCATCGGCACATGGAAGTTCGTGCCGGAGAACCAGCCGGCCACTCATACCGGCGTCGATCTGAAGGGCGTTGCGCTGCTGTCGGCGGTGCTGCTGCTGGTCATTTATCCGATGACGCACGGCCGCGAAGCCGGCTGGCCCGCGTGGACTTTCGCGATGTTCGCGCTCGCGGTGCCGGTGTTCGCGCTGTTCGTCGCGACCGAACGGCGCGTCGAGCGCGGCGGTGGCCATCCGCTCGTCGATCTGCAACTGTTCCGCAATCGCGCGTTCGCGCTCGGTCTGGTGCTCGCATTCCTGTTCTATTGCAACAGCGCGTTCTTCCTGACCTACGGCATCTTCCTGCAGACCGGCCTGCACTGGACGCCGCTCGCGTCGGGCATGGCGATCATGCCGTTCGCGCTCGGCTTCGTGATCGGGCCGCTGACGTCGCCGGCCGTGGTGAAGCGCATCGGCGCGCATGTGCTGACGCTCGGTTTCTCGATGATGACGCTGGGCTTCACCGTGACCGGCTGGTCCGCGACTCGATCCGCGACGCCCGATCTGCTGTTCTACTGCGGGCTGGTGTGCGCGGGTGTCGGACATGGTCTGCTGTTGCCGTCGATCATGCGCATCGTGCTGCAGGAGGTGGTGCCCGAGAAGGCCGGGCTGGCATCGGGGGTGGTGTCGTCGACGTTGCAGATCGGCTCCGCGTTCGGCACCGCGGCGGTGAGCGGCGCGTTCTTCGGGGCGCTCGGTGGCAGCGCGGCACCCGCGTCTTATGCACACGCGTTTCAGTTGAGCCTTGCTATCAATGCCGCGCTGATGTTCGTGTGTATCGGCCTGAGCGTGCTGCTGGTGTGTCATCAGCAAAGCGTACGGCGCTCAGTCGCTCCAGCGGTTTGAAATTAAGCCGTTGGTAATCGTTTTCATTAGTTGGTTCGCTCAGCAAAATCGTTCAATTTGGACGAAGCGGTATAACGAACTACGTGGCATTTACCGGCGATCTACTCGTTCACAGGTAATTCTGATTTAGATCAAACAGGTCTTTCTGATTAACGGCTCAACGCTATCGCGTCGGGTTTTCTAATCAGAGGAAACCGGCGTATTTTCTACCGGCCTGCAAACCGCCGGCAGTAACTCTTGCATTTGTGCGGTACCGCACATAGGGTTAGCCGCAAGTTTTCGCGGCGAATGTTTTGGAATGCCGGGGAACTTTAACCGTTTGGCATCAACCTCGGTTCAGTGAAAACGGTATCAATAAAAAGCGCTTGCCGCGTTTAAATTCGATTGTTAATCTGTCTAAACTTTAGAGTACCCATTCAACAGGTCGAAGTCGTTAAAGCCGGGCTCAACTTAAAAACGCTCAAGATAGGGGGACCCAAGATGCTGACCGCTACCATTGACGCATTCCAGACAACATCCGCCGCCTTCAACGTGGGCGACGTCGTCAAGTTAAAAGAAGGGGGCCCGCGCATGACCGTGACGTATGCAGGTCCGGTTGCACGCAGTCCGGGCGACTGGCTGATCTGCGAGTGGTTCGACGAACACGGCGAACTGCGTCATGAAACCTTTGCCGCGCAAGCCGTGCGTGCGGAACCGCGCTCGATTCCGGCGGGCTCGGTACAGTGGAGTCGCATCGGGCGCGCGGCCTGAGTGACGCACGTGCGCTTCAATCAAGCCGTTTCCTGTTTTTCGTTTATTGCTCGTATTGCGCGAGCCGCCCGAATCGTTTCAGCGCTCGGGCCGGTCGCGCGCGGCCTCGCGTCGCCGCACGCGCAGCGTCAGTGCCGATGAAAACGCGCGCAAGGTCGACAGCTTGCGAGTCTCGACGACCTCGCTCGCCAGGCTCTCCGCCGGATTCGGCTGTAGCGCCCAATACAGCGCGAGCACCCAACCAAGCACGGTCCAGCCGAGGCAGGCGTTAAATAGCGCGAGCGTCAGCACGTCACGACGCTTGCGCCGGTCCGCGATGATCGCCGGCAGAAAATACAGCGCTAGCGCGAATGCCGCGCCGATGGCCTGAACGGCCACGTTGCCACTCATAAAAGCTCCTCATGCGCGATGCATGGAGTGATTGTCGCGCGAATGGCCGCCGCCCGCCGCGCGCCCTGCGCGTTCCAGTTCCGACGCAATCACCGCAAGGGGTTTAGCCCGACACGCATCGGGACTATGATGATCGTTTCGACCGAACAGTACTTCACGGACCCGATCATGATCACCGACACGACCCAGCAGGCCCACCTCAACCCGGACACGCTACGAGCATTCGTCGAGCGCAAGTGGAACGACGAGATCGTGCCCGCGCTGACGGACTACATCGCGGTGCCGGCGAAGAGCCCGGCCTTCGATCCCGACTGGGCGAAGCATGGTTACCTCGAGCGCGTGATCACCGACGCCGCGAAATGGGCCGAGCAGCAACCGGTGCGCGGCCTGAAGCTCGAAGTGATCCGCCTGCCGGGCCGCACGCCGGTGATCTTCTTCGAGACCGCCGCGACGCGCTCGGGCAGCACCGAAACCATCGTGCTGTACGGCCACCTCGACAAGCAGCCCGAGTTCGATGGCTGGCGCAACGACCTCGGTCCGTGGACGCCGAAGCTCGAGGACGGCAAGCTGTACGGCCGCGGCGGCGCGGACGACGGCTACGCGATCTACGCGAGCTTGACGGCGCTCGCCGCGCTCGATGCGCAGGGTGTCGAGCGTCCGCGCTGTGTCGGGCTGATCGAAACCTGCGAGGAGTCGGGCAGCTACGATCTGCTGCCCTACGTCGACGCGCTGCGCGAGCGGCTTGGTAACGTCGGGCTGGTCGTGTGTCTCGATTCGGGCGCGGGCAATTACGACCAGCTGTGGCTGACCACGTCGCTGCGCGGGCTCGTCGCCGGCGATCTCGAAGTGCAGGTGCTCGACGAGGGGATTCACTCGGGGGTCTACGGCGGCATCGTGCCGTCGAGCTTCCGCATCATGCGTCAACTGTTCGACCGTCTCGAAGACTCCGCGAACGGCACGCTGCTGCCAAAGGGTTTTCATTGCCCGGTGCCGGCCGATCGTCTGCGCGAAGCGGAGGCTGCCGCGAGGATTCTCGGCGATGACGTGTGGAAGAAGATGCCGTGGGCATGCGGGCAGGACGGTCGTCAGGTGCTGCCCACCACGACCGATCCACAGGAGGCGCTGCTCAATTCGACGTGGCGTCCTTCGCTGTCGGTGACGGGCGCGGCCGGCTTGCCCGCGCTCGCCGACGCCGGCAACGTGCTGCGTCCGCGCACCGCATTCAAGCTGTCGCTGCGTCTGCCGCCGACCATCGAAGCGGAAAAGGCCGTCGCCGAACTGAAGGCGCTGCTCGAATTCGATCCGCCGTACAACGCGAAGGTCACGTTCAAGCCGGATGCGGGGGCGGCGAGCGGCTGGAACGCACCGGAGGTCGCACCGTGGCTGGCCACCGCGCTCAGCGATGCATCGCGTCAGCACTTCGGCGCAGACGCCGCCTACATGGGCCTCGGCGGCACCATCCCATTGATGAATGTGCTGAAGGCGGGCTTCCCGAAGTCGCAGTTCATGGTGTGCGGCGTGCTTGGGCCGAAGTCGAATGCGCATGGGCCCAACGAGTTCCTGCACGTGCCGTACGGCAAGAAACTGACGGCCGCGGTTGCCGAAGTGATCGCCGCGGCGCCGTGAGTTGTCGCCTCGTTTGAGTGGGGCTCGGGTGCGACCCGAGCCCGTTGTTGACTGATGCTCCCTTCCGTTCGAACCACACCGATAAGCTGAATGACCGACTCCCAGACTGCCCAAACCCCCACGCCCCGGATTCCGGCCGATCAACTGCATGCCTACGTCAGGGCGATCTGGGAGCGAGCGGGCAGTGCGCCGCGCGAAGCGGAGCTGATCGCCGATCATCTGGTGGCCGCGAATCTGACCGGACACGACTCGCATGGCGTCGGCATGATCCCGCGCTATGTCGAATCGCTCGCCGACCAGCAACTGCAACTGAATCGGCATGCCGACGTGATCAAAGACGCCGGCGCGGTGCTGACCGTCGAAGGCGGCAAGGGCTTCGGTCAGGTGATCGCGTTCGAGGCGATGGAGCGGGGCATCGAGCGCGCGCGGCGGCTCGGCATCTGCGCGGTGGGCTTGCGCGGCGCGCATCATATCGGCCGCATCGGGCATTGGGCCGAGCAGTGCGCGCGCGCCGGTCTGGTGTCGTTCCACTTCGTCAACGTGGCGGGCGATCCGCTCGTCGCGCCGTTCGGCGGCGCGGACCGCCGCATCGGCACGAATCCGTTCTGCGCCGCTTATCCGCGACCCGGCAAGCCGCCTCTCGTGCTCGACTTCGCGACCAGTACCATCGCGTTCGGCAAGACGCGCGTCGCGTATAACCAGGGCAAGCACACGCCACCCGGCGCGCTGATCGATCACGAAGGCATGCCGACGCTCGAACCGAAAGTCATGCACGAAGCGCCGTTCGGCGCGCTGACACCGTTCGGTGGCCACAAGGGTTTCGGGCTCGCGGCGATGTGCGAGATTTTCGGCGGCGCGCTGTCGGGCGGCTTCACGACGCACGCCGACACGCTCGGCACCACGCACGCGATCATTAACTGCATGCTGTCGGTGATCATCGATCCGACCGCATTCGACGCGCCCGATGCGCAAGCCGAAGCCGATGCGTTCCTCGCGTGGGTGAAGGCGTCGCCGCTCGCGGCGGGCACCGAGCGCATCTACGAACCCGGCGAGCCCGAGCGCGTCACGCGCGCGCAACGCGAGGCCGCCGGCATTCCGATCGACGCGGCTACGTGGACGCAAATCCACTGCGCGGCGCGCGCCGTCGGAATGAGTGCGGACGAAGTGGCAGGCTGGTCCGCGCGCCTCGGCTGAAGCGCGCGACGGCAAGGCTCAGGCGATCAGCCTGAGCTTGCGCTGATCGAGCAGCCAGCGCTCGAATTCGGTGGCGGGCATCGGCCGCGCGTACAGGAAACCCTGCACGTAATCGACGCCCAGGCCCTTCATGAAGGTTTCTTCCGCTTCGGTTTCGATCCCCTCGGCGACGACCTGGAAATCGAGTTCCTGCGCGACCGCGACCATCGAGCGCACCAGCGCCTGTGCCTTCATATCAGCGTGGATCGAGCGCGTGAAGCTGCGGTCGAGCTTGATCACGTCGAGCGGAATACGGCCGAGTTGCGACAGCGACGAGTAGCCGGTGCCGAAGTCGTCCAGATGCACCTGCGCCCCGAGCTGGCGAAACTGCTTGATCAGTTCGATCGCGGCCGCTTCGTTTTCGATCAGACAGCTTTCGGTCAACTCGAGATCGATCAGGCAGGGATCGAGGCTCGCATGCTGCAACGCCTCGGTGAAATGGCGGACCACGGCCGTATCCGTGAGCTGTCGCGCCGACACGTTGATCGCCACGCGCAGGTCGTAGCCGGCCGCCTTCCAGCGGGCCGCCTGTTTCGCGGCGGTCTCCATCACCCAGCGGCCGAGCACGCCGATCAAGCCGGATTCCTCGGCATAACGGATGAATTCCGCAGGCATGATCTGCCCGCGCTCCGGCGAGTTCCAGCGCACCAGCGCTTCCGCGCCTTGCACGGCGCCCGTGGCGAGGTTCAGCTTCGGCTGATAGTGCAGCGCGAACTGGCCTTCCTCGAGCCCGCGGCGCAGATTCGTGTCGAGCCACATGAACTCAGCGACGCGGCGGTTCATGTCCGGCGAGAACACGCGATGCGTACGCTTGCCTTCGTCCTTCGCGACGTACATCGCGGTGTCGGCCGAACGGATCAGCGATTCGAGCGTTTCGCCATGCTCGGGCCAACGCGCGATGCCGATCGAGCAGCCGGTATAGACCTCGACGAGCCCGACCGCGAACGGCATGCGCATGCGATCGAGAATGCGCTGCGCGGTGTTTTCCAGGCCATGCGCTGAGCCCTTCGCCGCGAGCACGATGAATTCGTCGCCCCCGAGACGCGCGAGCGAGTCGCCCGGATTCAGACAGTTGCGGATCGCGTCCGACACATCGCAGATCAGCCGGTCGCCGAACACGTGGCCGTAGTGATCGTTGACCTTCTTGAAGTTGTCGAGATCGAGAAACAGTACGCCGATGGTTTCGCCGGGCGCGGCCTGTTCGATCGCGATCTGGATGCGCTCCTGGATCGCGTTGCGATTGGCGAGGCCGGTGAGCGGGTCGGTGGTGGCCTGCTCGATCAGCCGGTCTTGTGCGAGCCGTTGCTCAGTGATGTCGGTGCCCGAGCAGATCAGGAACTGGTCTTCGATGCCGCTGCCGCTGCTCACGAACTTGTTGCGAAACAGGAACAGCCGCTCGCCATGCACCGTTTTGATGCGCCGTTCGATCTCGTACGGTTCGCCACGGTTGAAGAAGTGCGCGCCGACCTGGTTCGAGACCGCGCCGTCGTCTGACGACATGAACAGCGTCCAGACGCTGCGGCCGATGATGTCCTCTTCCTTGAGCCCGGTCAGCTCCTCGGCGAGCCGGTTGAAGCGTTGTATCCGGCCGTGCCGGTCGACGATGACGACGACCGAATTGACCTCGGAGACGACCTGTTCGGCGAACGACAGACCGTGGAGCAGTGCGCGCGCGACTGATTCGGTGTCGGCATGGGTCGAGGCGGTGCCGCCCCAGCGATGACAATCGAGTTTCTTGCCGACCAGATGCAGCCGCCGCGCCGCGCCGTCCAACTGCACGTCGACGACTACGTGCGAGGTGACGCCGCTCAGCGCGCGGATCTGGGAGGCTTGGCAAGAGTTGAGGGGAATGGCGACGCCGGCAGCCGCGTGGCCGTGCGCCGGCGCGAGTTCCAGCGTGTCGCTGGCCGCCGCCAGGCACCAGCGAGGGCTGCTCGTGCCAAACCGCGCGTGAAGCACCTGGTCGTGTAGCTCGTCGCTCATGAAATCCCCGGAGAGTGCCGGCGGTCGCTATCAAGGCGGGCGGCGGCAGACGGTCTTCCTCATACTAAAGTGAAACTGCCCCATTGTATCTAAGCGTGACAGTTCGAGCGAAGAATCATTAACGTTTTGCTAACCACGAGCACGGGCCGGCGTGGCCGCGCTCGGCGGCACGATGGCATGGCAAAACGAGGCCACGGTGACGTCGTTAGAAGCGGTGTGTGAGCAGCGCGCGGGCGCGTTCGCGCTCGATCGGATTGGCGTCGAGCGCCGCGTCGAAGCAGAACTTGCCGGCCACCAGCTTGGCCGCCACCACGCCGTCGCGATACAGCACGCGGTTGCCGGTCACGGCCGGCACCTTGTCGCCGACCAGCAGCGTGCCGACGAGATTCAGCGGATCGGTTCCCGCGACGCAGATAAGCGCACCGTCGTTCGCTTGCCGCCGCACCTCGCGCAGCAGCGGAATCGCCTCGGGCAGCGCGAACTGCTCGCCCGCGAGCCCGTTGACGAAACGCCCGCCGCGGATCACGCCACGCGCCTCGAGCCGCTGCAGCACGCGCAGCAGATCGCGCCACGGCGGGAGCCATTCGGCCTCGCGTTCGAGCACGCGCCAGAACACCACGCCGTAGCGGCGCAACAACGTCATTGCGACGTGTTCGAGCACCTCGGGCGGCAACTGACTGCGCCGCTCGGACGGATTTTCCGGCCCGACGGCGGACGGGCGGCTTACGAGCGCCCAACGCCCGGCGTCGTCCATGCCGCCGATCAGCGCGCTCGCTCGCGCGCGCCGGCTGCTGGAAAACGCGTTGCGTTTGGCGACCGGCTTCAGCAACGCGCGCAGACCCGCGAAGCTGTCCGAGTTCGCGAGGCCGGCCGCGACCAGCTCGCCGAGCGCGTTTTCGAGCTCTATGCGCAGCACGCGCACCTCGGCGAGCAGTTCGTCGAAGAACATCGCGCCGTGTTGCGCGAGGGTGTCGTGCACGCTTTGCGCGAGCGCCGACAGCTCGACCTGGCGCGCCGGATCCAGCAGCGCGCGCCACGCGCGCAACTGCGCGCGCGGCAGCAGCACGATGGGCGTGCCGCGGACCGGACCGGCGGCGCCGCGCGCCCGCTCGGTCAGGCGGGTCCAGACGATTTTGCCGGCGCGGCATAGCTCATCGAGCGAACTGCTGGTGTGGGCGCGCACCCGCGCGGGCAGGATGTCCTCCTCCCATGCGCCGGCCGCGGCCTGGAAGCCTTCGAGCTGGTCCAGCGCGGCGGCGAGCGCGTCGCGGCCTTCGGCGCGCGTGGTCGGCGTCAGATGCTGCCATTCGAACAGGAAGCGCATGAAGTCGTGCCGCTCGACCGGCTCGATCTCACGCCGCAGCCGCTTCACCGTGTAGCGATGGATGCGTGCGAGCAGGTGCCGCTCGCACCATTCTTCGTGGCTCGTGTGCGGCGTGAAGCGGCTGCGCAACAGATAGCCCTCGGCTTCGAGACGGATCAGCGCCGGTTCGATCCGGTCGGCGGGCAAACCGAGCGGGCGCGCGATCGCGTCGACCGTCAGCGGGCCGAAACCGGTCAGCCGCGCGCGCAGCACGTCGACGAGCGCGTCGTCGGCGCTCCAGCTTTCGGTGTAGCCCTTCGGGGCGCTCAGCGGCGGCGTGTAGCGATTGCGCGCGACGCCGGGGTAGAGCGCTTCGAAGCAGGTCAGGCGTTCGGCGGGCAGCCACAGTGCGCCGTCGCTGAACTTGTCGTTGCGCGTGCTTGCGTCTGCTTGCGCGGCCAGCGGCAAGCGCGTCGCCCGGCCGGCTTGCGCCAGCGCCGCAAGCAGCGTGGGCCAATCCTCCTGCGTGCGCGCCTCGGCTTCTGTGATGCAGGCGAGGCCCGTCAGCGCTTCGTGCATTTCGTCGGCGTTGCGTGCTTGCGGCCAGGCCTCGTCGCGCACGCTGTCGATCGCGGCGGCGTCGAGCGCGCCGAGATCGTCGGCGCTTTCAGGGTCGGTCCAGCGGCGGTTCAGCACCGCCTGGGTGCGGCGCTCCTCGATCGGCGCGTCGTCCAGGTACGCGTACGGTTTCGCGGTCAGGATTTCGGCGGCGAGCGGCGACGGCGCCGGCAGATCACGCGCGACGAGCCGCAACTCGCCGTGCTCGATCTGGCGTAGCAGCGCGAGCCAGCGTTCGCTGTCCATCGCGTCGTGCAGGCAGTCGTCGATGGTTTGGTCGACTAATGGGTGGCGCGGCACCTCGCGTTCGCCGACGACGTTCTCCAGACACGCGGCCTGTTCGGGAAACACGCTTGCAAGCAGATCCTCGCTACGCATGCGCTGCAGTTGCGGCGCGGTCTTGCGCCCGCCCGTGTAGCGCGGCAGGCCGAGCGAGGTCGTCGCGTTCCAGCGCCAGCGCACGCCGAATAACGGCGCATCGAGCAGCGCCTGGATCAGCAGATGCTCGGCGCTGTTCGAATGCAGATAGCGCCACACATCGTCGAGCACGAACGAGTGGCTGCCGGTCAGCGACAGCACGATCGCGTCTTCGGTGGCCGCCGCCTGCAGCTCGAAGTTGAAGCTGCGGCAGAAGCGCTTGCGCAGCGCGAGCCCCCACGCGCGATTCACGCGGCTGCCGAACGGTGAGTGGATCACGAGCTGGGTGCCGCCCGATTCGTCGAAGAAGCGCTCCATCACGAGCGTGCTCTGCGTCGGCAAGACTCCGAGCACGGCGCGGGCGCGCGCCAGGTATTCGACGATCTGGCGCGCGACCGGTTCGTCGAGCGCGAGGTTGTCGGCGAGCCAGGTGATAGCGTGGTCGAGACGCGGCGCGGTGGGCTCGAGTTCGCTTGCGGCTACGGCGGTTGCCGTGGTTGCTCGTGTCTCGCCCTCCGTCAGCAACGCTTCGACCTGCTCCCGCAATCTCGCAACCGCGAAGGACAGCTCGTCGCTGCGCCCCGGCGCCTCGCCGAGCCAGAACGGAATGTTCGGCGGCTGGCCTTGCGCATCCTCGACCCGCACGCGGCCGCTTTCGATGCGCAGAATCCGGTACGACGCGTTGCCGAGCTGGAACACATCGCCGGCGAGGCTTTCGACCGCGAAGTCCTCGTTGACGGTGCCGATATTGAGCGCCTGCGGTTCGAGCACGACCGCGTAATCGGCGTTCTCGGGAATCGTGCCGCCCGAGGTCACCGCGACCAGCTTGCCGCCGCGCCGGCCGCGCAACGTGCCGCTGACCGCATCGCGATGCACATACGCAGCACGCGGACCGTGCCGGCTCGTGTAGCCCTCGGCGAGCATGCGCAGCACCGCGTCGTATTGCTCGCGCGGCAGATCCGCATACGGCGCGGCACGCCGCAGCATGTCGAACAGCGCATCCTCGCTCCACTCGGCGCTCGATACCTCCGCGACGATCTGTTGCGCGAGCACGTCGAGCGGCGCGCGCAGGATGCGCAACGCATCGAGCTCGCCACGCCGCACGCAATCGAGCAGCGCCGCGCATTCGAGCAGATCGTCGCGCGAGGCCGGAAACAGCCGCCCCTTCGGCATGCCGCCGACGTGGTGCCCCGAGCGGCCGACGCGTTGCAGGAACGGCGCGATCGCGCGCGGCGAACCCATCTGGCAGACGAGATCGACGTCGCCGATATCGATGCCGAGCTCCAGCGACGCGGTCGCGATCAGCACGCGCAGCTCGCCGCGTTTCAGGCGCTGTTCGGCGTCGAAACGATGTTCTTTCGCGAGGCTGCCGTGATGCGCGGCGACGGCGTCCTTGCCGAGCCGCTCGGTCAGATGGCGGGCGGCGCGCTCGGCCATGCGGCGCGTGTTGACGAAGATCAGCGTCGTGCGATGCTGCGCGACCAGTTCGGCGAGCCGGTCGTAGACGCGCTCCCACACTTCGTTGGCCATCACCGCTTCGAGCGGCACCGGCGGGATCTCGAGCGCGAGGTCGCGCGCGCGAACGTGGCCGACGTCGATCACCGCGCATTCGGCCGGCACGTCGCTGTCCAGACTCGCGCCGCCGACCAGAAACCGCGCGACCGCGCTGACCGGCTTTTGCGTCGCCGACAGCCCGATGCGCGGCAGGCGTCGCCCGCAGAGCGCGTCGAGCCGTTCGAGGCTCAGCACGAGATGACTGCCGCGCTTGCTGCCCGCGAGCGCGTGAATTTCATCGACGATCACCGTGCGCACCGTCGCCAGCATGCGGCGGCCCGAATCGGAGCCGAGCAGCACGTACAGCGACTCGGGCGTCGTCACGAGAATGTGCGGCGCGCGTTTTTTCAGCGCGTTGCGTTCCTGCTGCGTGGTGTCGCCGGTGCGCACGGCGGTGCGGATGTCGAGCGGCGGCAGGCCGAGCGCGTCGAGTTCGGCGGCGATGCGTTGGAGCGGCAGTTGCAGGTTCAGACGGATGTCGTTCGACAGCGCCTTCAGCGGCGACACGTAGACGACCAGCGTTTCGTCGGGCAGCACGCCGTCGTTCGCGAGGCCTTGCGACACCAGGTCGTTCAGCGCGGACAGGAACGCCGTCAGCGTCTTGCCGGAGCCGGTCGGCGCGGCGACCAGCGTCGAGCGGCCGCTGCGGATTTGCGGCCAGGCGGCGGCTTGCGCATCGGTCGGGGCGGCGAAGGTTTTCTGGAACCAGCTGGCAACGGCCGGGTGAAAGCCGGCGAGCGCCTGCGGGGCCGGCTGTAAGGCAGGTGCGACGGGCCGCGCCGCGCTCGCGGTGGAGCGGGCCTTGCGGGAGCGGGGCGCCGCGTCGAGTGCGGCGGCAGATTTTGCCGAAGTCATGCTCGTGTAGATGAGGGCGGCGCGGGGGATATCCAGTGGGGGCGGCTCGATCAGTACCCGCTCATGTCGCCCGTTTTTGCGGTTGCGGGGCATTCGACGCTGACGACGCAGTAGCGGTCAGTCTCGCAGGTTTTCGGCGCTCGTGTGCGGCGCGTTGGGCGTTGCGTAACTGCTTGAATTCGTAGTTTCGCCGCGTGCGCCCGTCCTGCCAGCGTCCGCCATTTGCAGTACGCTTGACGATTCTCCCTGTCCCCACGATGGAGCGTCGACGATGCGATATAACCAGTTGGGCCGTACCGGTGTGTTTGTCTCAGAGTTGTGTTTGGGCACGATGACCTTCGGCGGTGGCGAAGGCATCTGGCGGCAGATCGGCGATCTGCAGCAAAGCGACGCGGAGCGGCTGGTCGGCCGGGCGCTCGACGCGGGCATCAATTTCATCGACACGGCCGACGTCTACTCGGGCGGCCTGTCCGAGCTGATCACGGGCAACGCTCTGAAAAACCTGAAAGTGCCGCGCGACAAGGTCGTGATCGCGACCAAGGTGTTCGGCCAGACGGGCGAGTTCGCCAACGCGCGCGGTGCGTCGCGCTATCACATCCTCGACGGCATCAAGGCGAGCCTGAAGCGTCTACAACTCGATCACGTCGACCTTTATCAGATCCACGGTTTCGATCCGGCCACCCCGATCGAAGAAACCGTGCGCGCCCTCGATACGCTCGTGCAGCACGGCCACGTGCGCTATGTCGGCGTGTCGAACTGGGCGGCATGGCAGATCGCGAAGGCGCTCGGCATCGCCGAGCGGCTCGGCGCCGCGCGCTTCGAAACGCTGCAGGCGTATTACACGCTCGCGGGCCGCGATCTTGAACGCGAGCTCGTGCCGATGCTGCAAAGCGAAGGCCTCGGCCTGATGGTATGGAGTCCGCTCGCGGGCGGTTTTCTGAGCGGCAAATACGGACGTGAACAGCAGGGCGAAGCGGGCAGCCGTCGCACGACTTTCGATTTTCCGCCGGTCAATCGCGAACGCGCGTACGACTGCATCGACGTGATGCGCGAGATGGCCGCGGCGAAGACCGTATCGGTCGCACAGATCGCGCTGGCGTGGCTGCTGCATCAGCGTGTCGTCAGCACGGTGATCGTCGGCGCGAAGAAAATCGAGCAGCTCGACGACAACATCGCGGCGACCAACGTCGCGCTATCCGCCGATGAGCTCGCGAAGCTCGCCGAGGTCAGCGCGCTGCCCGCCGAGTATCCGGGCTGGATGCTGGAGCGGCAAGGCGAACAGCGCCGGCAACAACTGGCCGAGGTTCGGCATGTCGTGCAGCGATAGCGCGACGGCGTTCTCGCGAACGCTGAAGAAAGCCTGATCTTCATCGTTGGGCGGCGCGAGTTCGATGCTCGCGCGGCCGCGATCTTCATCACATTTGCCACGCGATTGCGCGTAGACTTCAAACGGCAGGTCTTCTTCCGCATCGGCCGCACCGATGCCCAGCGTTGTATTTCAGAGTCCTATCCGGTTCGTGACATTCGCATTCGCTTCGATTACAAAAACCGGCGCTTTCGTGGCGTTGACTTGCTGTTCGCTGACATTGCCTCATCTCGCCCACGCCGCCGACAAAGTGATCGTGCTCGACTCGGGCGAAGCGCAGCTTACGTTGATCGATCCCGTCACGCACAAAGTGATCGGCACCGAGCCGACCGGCAAGGAGCCTCATCATCTGATGATCACGCCCGATGGTCGTTCGCTGATCGTCGCGGATGCGATTTCGAACGACCTGATGTTCGTCGACCCGCACAGCGGCCGGGTGCAGCGCCGTGTCGAGGGCATCGAAGACCCGTACCAGCTCGGCTTTTCGCCCGACCACAAGTGGTTCGTTACAGCGGGCCTGAGGCTCGATCGCATCGATATCTATCACTACGATGGCGAGAACGTGACGCTCGCGAAGCGGATTCCGCTCGCGAAGACCCCGAGCCACCTGACCTTTGCAGCCGATAACCGCACCGTGTTCGTCACGCTTCAGGACACGGGCGAGGTCGCGGCGATCGATCTGCCGACACAGTCAGTGTCGTGGAAGCTGCACGTGGGCAAGACGCCGGCCGGACTCTGGATGACCCCGGGCGATCGTTATCTGCTCGTCGGCATGACGGGCGAAGACAATGTCGCGGTGGTCGACTGGAAGAACCGCCAACTCGTGAAGAAGATCCACACGGGCCGCGGCGCGCACAACTTCCGCAATCTCGACGATGGCCAGCATCTTGCCGTGTCGAATCGCGTGGAGAACACGATCAGCATTCTCGATTACAACACGCTGACCAAAGTGGCCGACATCACCGGTTTGATGCCGGGCCCTGACGACATGGAACTATCGGCGGACCGGCGCTATCTATGGGTCACGTTCCGCTTTGCGAGGCACGTCGGCGTCATCGACCTGAGCACGCATCGGCTGGTGGATACGATCGCGGTGGGGCGCTCGCCGCACGGTCTTTATTTCGCCAACCGCGCGCCGGTCTACGCGCCCAATCCCGACTGAGGCAACCCGAAAGGCTTTACATGATTCACGAACTCGTCGCTCAACTCGACAATGGCATCTCAGCCCTGCAGACGCTGCTGTACGTCGACGTGGTCCAGCCGATCTTCTACCGCTTCAATCTGATGGGCTATGACGAAGACACTTACGACGCGCTCTACTGGGTGATCGTCGGCGCGATGCAGATACTCGTGTCGTACCTGGTGTTGCGCCCGCTCGAAGCGCTGCGCCCGGTGGAGACATGGGCGGACCGCAGGGCGTTGCGCGCGGACGTGATCTACACGTGGATCGCCAAGCTCGGCATCGTCAATCTTGCGTTCTTCTTTCTGCTGCAGCCGTTCTTCAATCATTGGCAGAGCCTGATGGCGATCCACGACGTGCCCAACATCGACGTCGATGATTTGTGGCCGGGCGTCACCGATCAGCCGCTCGTGTCGTTTCTGATCTACCTGATCGTGCTCGATTTCGCCGGCTACTGGTATCACCGCTGGCAACATCGGTTCGGCGTGTGGTGGGAATTGCATGCGGTTCATCACAGCCAGCGGCAGATGTCGCTGTGGGCCGACGACCGCAATCACTTTTTGGACGACATCTTGCAGGCGGCGTTTTTTGCGGCCATTGCGCTGTTCATCGGCGTGCAGCCAAACCAATTCGTCGTGCTCGTCGCGCTCGGCAATTTCATGCAGAGTGTGCAGCACGTGAATGCGCGCCTCCCGTATGGATGGCTGCTCGAACGCCTGATCGTGAGCCCGGCGTTTCATCGGCGTCATCATGCGATTGGCTATGGCCACGAAGGCACCCGCTACGGCTGCAACTTCGGCGTGCTGTTCCCGTGGTGGGACATGTTGTTCGGCACCGCGTCGTGGGAGCGCGCCGTCGAGCCGACCGGCATCCGCGATCAGCTGCCCGCGCCGCATGGTGCCGCGCGCTCGTATGGGGATGGGCTGATCGCTCAGCAGTGGTACGCGTTCGGCCGCATCGCCGGGCGGCTGCGTGACCGGCCCGGTGCGGGCGAGATCAATCCGTGAAGGTCGGTGCGAACTGGAAAATGGCCGCGGAGCAGCTAGATCAGGCTCTGCGCGGCCATTTCGTTTCGGCCCCGCTCAGGTCTCGACATCCGCGAGACTGAAGGTTTCCGTCTTGTCGTTGTACGAGAAGATTTCCGCGTAACGGCCCCAGTCGATCACCGCATCGAGGGTTTCCTGCGCCGCGCTGTCGGATAGCAGGTCCTCGAGCTCCTGCTCGAAGCGCACGCGCGGCGCGCGATGTCCGGGCCGTTCGTTGAGGACCTTCCTGATTCGCGCGGCGAGCGGCACACACTGCAACAGATGATCGGCGAACATGATCTTGCGCTCCTGCGTGCTGCCCTCGGCGAATCGATGCGCGGGCGGCGTGAGGAACACATCGCCCTCGCTGACTTCGGCAAAGCCGAGGTACTGCAGCATCTCCGCGATCGGGAACAGTTCGTCGACTTCCAACTGCAGCGTGCGCGCAATCTCGGGCATGTCGGCGCGGCCGTTATAGGGCGCTGCCGCAAGCGTTTCGATCAGACCAGCCATCAGGTTCGTCGACACGTTCGGCAACCAGCTGCCGGGTTCGAGTTCGCGTTTGGCCGCGGCTCCAGTGGGGCGCGCGGTCATCTTCGCGTAGATTTCGTCGACGAGCGCGCGAAAATCCGGGTCGAGCCGGTTGCGCGGATGAGCGAACGGCACCACGGTCTCGGCCACCACGCGCCCGGGGTTCGACGACAGTACGAGAATGCGATCGCACATGAACACGGCTTCCTCGATGTTGTGCGTGACTATAAGAACCGACTTGATCGGCATGCGGTCCTGGTTCCACAGGTCGAGCAGGTCGGTACGCAGCGTTTCGGCGGTCAGCACGTCGAGCGCGGAGAACGGCTCGTCCATCAGCAGGATGGTCGGGTCGACGACGAGCGCGCGTGCGAAGCCGACGCGCTGCCGCATGCCGCCCGACAGCTCGCGCGGATACGCGTTTTCGAAGCCGTCGAGACCGATCAGATCGATCGCCGCGAGCGCGCGCGTGCGCCGCTCCTCGATGCCGACGCCGAGCGCCTCCAGCCCCGCTTCGACGTTCTGCAGTACCGTCAGCCACGGAAACAACGCGAAGGTCTGGAACACCATCGCGACGCCCTCGGCTGGACCGTCGAGCGGCTTGCCCAGGTAGGTGACGTTGCCGCTCGTCGGCCGGATCAAACCGGCGATGATGCGCAGCAGCGTCGACTTGCCCGAGCCCGAGCGGCCGAGCAGTCCGACGATCTCGCCCTCGCGCAGCGTCAGATTCACGTCGTCGAGCACCAGCAGCTCGCTCTGATTTTTATGAAAGCCGCGGCTCACGTGCTCGATGTTCAGCACCTGCGCGCCCAGGCGCGGCGACGACTGGAGCAGGTCGGCGGGGATGGCTTGAATGACGTTTTGCATGGCTTTACTCCTAGTCGAGTCGGAGCCTTGATTCGGCGAAGGCATACAGGGGGCGCCACAGCGCGCGGTTGAACAGCGTGACGAATAGCGCCATCACGGCGACGCCAAGGATGATCTTCGGAAAGTCGCCGGCGGCGGTCGTCTCGGCGATATAGGCGCCGAGGCCATGCGCGGCGACCTTGGTATCGCCCCACTGGACGAACTCGGACACGATGCTCGCGTTCCACGCACCGCCCGACGCGGTGATCGCGCCGGTCACGTAGTAAGGGAACACGCCCGGCAGCATCACCTGGCGCCACCATTGCCAGCCGCGGATGCGGAAGTTGGTGGCCGCCTCGCGGTAGTCGTTCGGATAGGCGGTCGCGCCCGCGATCACGTTGAACAGGATGTACCACTGCGTGCCGAGCACGATCAGCGGCGACAGCCAGATATCCGGATTCAGATGAAAGCGCACGATCACGATCACGAACACCGGGAACAGCAGATTCGCGGGAAACGCGGCGAGAAATTGCGCGAGCGGCTGGACCTTTTCCGCGAGCGCCGGACGCAGGCCGATCAGCACGCCGATCGGCACCCAGATCAGCGACGAGATCGCGATCAGCACGGCAACGCGCAGCAGCGTGCTGAGCCCGAGCAGGAACACGTGACCGACCTCGTCGAGCGTCACGCCGGTACGCACATAGGCGACGACGCGATAGATCACATAGACCGTCAGCACGAATACGAGCACGCCCCACACGATGTCCCCGACGCGTGTCGAAGTGTCGCTGCGCGCTCGGCTGGCACGCCGGACGTTCGCGAAAGGCACACGCAAAGGGATGCGCGCGGTGCTCGCGAGCATCACGCCCGCCGGCGTCAGCAACTGATGAATCAGACGTGTGCGCCGCATCATGTCGAGCAGCCAGGACTGCGGCGCGTTGCCCGAACTCGTGGTCTCCATGCGGAACTTGTCGGCCCACGCGACGAGCGGACGGAACAGCAACTGGTCATAGGCGAGGATCACGACCGTCATCGCGAGGATGACCCAGCCGATCGCGTGCAGATTCTTGTCGCTGATCGCCTGCGCGAGGTAGGCGCCGATGCCCGGCAGCGTAATCGTGTTGTTGCCGACCGTGATCGCTTCGGAAGCCACGACGAAGAACCAGCCGCCCGACATCGACATCATCATGTTCCAGATCAGGCCCGGCATCGAGAACGGCACTTCGAGCTTCCAGAAGCGCTGCCACGACGTCAGGTGAAAGCCGCGCGACACCTCATCGAGGTCGCGCGGCACCGTGCGCAGCGACTGGTAGAAGCTGAACGTCATGTTCCACGCCTGGCTCGTGAAGATCGCGAAGATCGCGGCGAGCTCGGCGCCGAGCACGCGGCCCGGGAACATCGCGAGGAAGAAGGTGACCGTAAACGAGATGTAGCCGAGCACCGGCACCGACTGCAGGATGTCGAGAATCGGCACCAGCACGAGGCCGGCGCGGCGGCTCCTTGCGGCCAGCGTGCCGTAGACCAGCGTGAAGATCAGCGAGGCGACCATCGCCGCGAGCATGCGCAGCGTGGTGCGCATCGCGTACTCGGGCAGGTTGGCCGGATCGAGCGAGATCGCCTGGGTCTTTAGCGTCGACATCGGCGCGAGCGTCTCGTGAAAGCCGATCGACGCCATCGCGATCAGGCAGATGATCAGCGGAAAGGCAACGAAGTCCCAGCCGTTTGGAAGCAGCCGCCGCGCGGATGCGTTGGCGGTGCGGTTCAGATTGAAACCGAACTCCATCAATCACCTCCGGGGCCGTGAGTATTGGTGAGCAGCGAAGTCGTGCCGCCGTACAGGGCGTTGGCCTGCGCATCGATTCGCGACGGATCGTTGAGTTGGAACATAACGAATTGCAAGTTGATGAAAGGGCTTATTCAGCAAGCAACTGTCACGACGAGGCAACACCACAATCTTTCGATGATGGCGTCGATTCGTGACAGGAGCTTGGCAGAACTCAGGAGAAAAGCGAGCCGATGCGGCGCCACAGCGTGGGGAGCCGGGCTTTGCTGCGGCGCGCACCGTTCCGCCCGCTGGCGGAACGGCGGCGCGGGGAAGGGGCGCGGACGGTAAAAACCCGGAGTCAACCAGATTCTGTAAGCAGAGCCAACATTCTTCGAAAGAACCCGAGGCCGTCCTTGTGCGATTTTTACTTGCGCTTTTGGGGAGCACGTCAATACAATCCGCCCCAACGTATCAAAGGAGTCGTCCATGGACCCGTGTCCAGAAAGTGGAAGTCCGATGCCGGCCAGCACCGGCAGCACCACCGCGAGATAGTCGCCGCAGGTTCACTCCTTCGCCGCTGACTCGCTGAAGTCGGGTTAGCGCGCTTCAATTCCAACCGGCCTTGCCGTCGGTTCTGTAGCACGCCTGCTCTTTTTTTGACCGTCGTTTGCGAGCCCGCTTGCAGAGGCGATTGCGCTTTCGCATTTGCGCTCGTTGTTTGCCGGACCTTTCGCACACGTCCATGTGCATGTGCGAATAACGACGGAGCGATCCGGCTATAACTCCAATCCCCAACAACCGATGAAAAATATCGACAAGCGCAGACTACTGGGCTCCGGCGGTTCGATCGCCGTGACTGCGGTCCTTTCCCTCGGCCTCGGCCCTTGCGCGTTCGCGCAGACACCCGGCGACGCCACCCCGGCGCAAGCGGCGCCATCGACTGCACCGGCCGCACCGGTTCCCGGCGCCACGGACAAGGCGGCGCCCGCCGATCAGACCGTCGCAGCGCCGACCGGATTGTGGGAGCGCTCGAACCTGTTCGGCGAAATGGGCGGCCTGCGTCCCTGGCTCGGCAACTACGGTGTGACGTTCAATCTGCAGGAGACCAGCGAATACATGGGCAACCTGTCGGGCGGCACGAATCGCGGCGGTGCCTACCAAGGCTTGACCGGGTTCGGACTCGTCGTCGATACGGAAAAGGCCTTCGGATTGCCGGGCGGCACCTTCAACGTCTCCGGTCTGCAGATTCACGGCACGAGCCTGACCGCCAGAAATCTGCAAACACTGCAAACTGCGAGCGGCATCGAAGCCGACGCCGCGACCCGTCTGTGGGAACTGTGGTATCAGCAGTCGCTCGGCAACGTCGATGTGAAGATCGGCCAGCAGAGTCTCGATCAGGAGTTCATGGTCAGCCAGTACGCGGCCACCTTCATGAACGCAACGTTTGGCTGGCCGGTGCTGCCGGCCGTCGATCTGCCCGCGGGCGGACCGGCCTATCCGCTGTCGTCGCTCGGCGTGAGGGCGCGCGCATCGTTCGCGAACGGCGTCACCGTGCTGGGCGGCGTATTCGACGGCAACCCGGCGCCAGGCGTCGGCGATCCGCAAAAGCTCAACGCGAGCGGCACGAACTTCAATCTCGGCAACGGCGCGCTCGTGATCGGCGAACTGCAGTACGCGATCAACCAGCCGTCGGCGAATCCTTCCGATCCGAGGCCGGCTGGCCTGCCGGGCACCTACAAGCTCGGCTTCTGGTACAACAGCAACCACTTCGCGGATCAGGGTTTCGACACCGGCGGCCTGTCGCTGGCGAATCCGGCGAGCAACGGCATGCCGACGAATCATCGCGGCAACTACAGCTTCTACGCGGTTGCCGACCAGATGGTGTGGCGCGCGGGCCCCGACAGTCCGCAGTCGGTCGGCGTGTTCGCCCGCATCATGGGTGCGCCGGGCGATCGCAATCTGGTCGATCTCGGCGTCAACGCGGGCGTCACGCTCAAGGCGCCGTTCAAGGGGCGCGACAACGATGTGGTCGGGCTTGCGCTCGGCTATGCAAAGATCGGTTCTCACGCGCAGAATCTGGCGAGCGCGCAGGCGCTGTACACACCGGGCTATCCGTCACGCAGCGCGGAGACGGTGCTCGAAGCCACTTATCAATACCAGGTCGCGCCGTGGTGGATGCTGCAAGCGGACTTCCAGTACTTCTGGCGGCCGGGCGGCGGGATTCCGGACCCGGACGATTCGTCCCAGCGCATCAGGAACGAAGCGGTTCTCGGCTTGCGCACGACGATCCAGTTTTGAGGAAAGGTCGCTCGGCAGGCTGATACTCGCTTCATCAATCGCTTCAACAAAGGCCGCGCGCCGCATCGCCGAACATGATCGGTCGATGCGGCGCGTTACGACGCACGCCGACTTGGCGAGCGCCCGGCTCATCATCGACTCGCTTACCCCTGCGCATGCGCGGCGACCGCGTCCAGCGTGCGCGCCGAGTACACCAGCGTCGCGCCCGCGTTGACCGCCATCGCGACGCCGAGCGCTTCGGCGATTTCCTCGCGGGTCGCGCCGTGCTTCAGCGCCTCGGCCGTATGGACCGTGATACAGCCGTCACAGCGCAGGCTCACCGCGACCGCGAGCGCAATCAGCTCGCGCGTTTTCGCGCCGAGCAGATCGGTCTTCTGACCGGCATTCGACATCGCCTGATACGCCTTCACGCTGTCCGGCGCGAGCTTCGACATTTCGCCGATACGGCCGAACAGTTCCTTGCGGTAATCGATCCAGTTCAACATGGCAGTGCTCCTTGGTCCGTTGCGCGCCAGCGGTCGCCGGCGTCGTGGAAACAGTATTGCGCCGCGCCGCGATATCCTGAATACTCATTCGACTCAACTTTTAGCGCGCTCGTCTCATGGACACGCTCAGTCGCCTGATCGACCTTGCCCGGCCGCAAGCGAGTCTCGATCTTCGCTGCCTGCTATCAGGCGCATTCGATATCGATCACGCGCCGCTGGAGAGGGGCGTCGCGCCGTTTCATCTGGTGCTCGACGGCAGTTGCGTGATCGAGACCGCCGCCGGCGAGCAGCTCGAATTGAAGGTCGGCGATTTCATGCTGTTTCCGCGTGGCGACGCGCATCGCGTGCGCGACTTGAAGCGCTCGGCGGGCGGCCTGCCGCTGACGCTCGGGCACGACGGCATGCTGCCGGTGCGGCGCAACGACGGTGAGGAAGCCGCCACATCCGCGCAGACGCCCAACCACACCGCGACTCATGAAGGCGTCGATCTGCTGTGCGGCCGCTTCGTCTATGCGCCCGGTTCGTCGGCGTTGCTGCTCGATGCGCTGCCCGATCCGCTGCACGTGTCGCTCGGGGACGCGCAGACGCTCGATGCGTTGCAAACGCTGATCACTTTGATGCGCGGTGAAGCGGCGCGGCGTCAGCCTGGCGCGCTCACCATCGTGACGGCCTTGAGCCACGCGCTGTTCGCAATGGCACTGCGCGTGCACGGCGAGCGCAATGCGAACAGCGCCGGCATGCTCGCGTTGCTGACGGACGCACGACTCGGCGCATCGGTGCAAGCGATGCTCGACGCACCCGAACGCGCGTGGACGATCTCCGAACTCGGCGAGCGCGCGGCGATGTCGCGCGCAACCTACGCGCGCCGTTTCAACGAGCGCGCGGGCATGACCGTGATGGATTTTCTGACGCAGATCCGCATGGCGATCGCCAGCGACCTGCTGTTGCGCACGCAACGCAGCGCGGCGGACATCGGCGAGGCGGTCGGCTATCAGTCGGAGGCGGCGTTCGGCAAGGCGTTTGCGCAAAGCGTCGGCGTTACGCCGGGACGTTACCGGCGTCGCACGCAAACGGACGATGCTCCGGATGACTGACTAAAGAATCGACGCGCGCGCGTGATTCTATTTGGGCGTTTCGCCCTTGCTGAACGCACGTCTTTCGAGCGACGCCATCAGCCGCGCGACCACGAGCGCGCAGACCGTCCCGAGCGTCACTTCGGCAAGCCGCAGAAAAGCCTTGTCCCACGCGGGGCCGATGCCTGGCGCCAGCAGCATGATCGTCGCCGTGATGCCGCCAAGGCGCGCCGCGCTGCCGACGTTGACGACCCAGCAGATCAGGATCGCGGCCGCGACGGTCGCCGCGTACGCGGCAAAATGGCCGCCGCCCGCGAGCGTGCCGATCAGCCCGCAAATGCCGCCGACCATCGCGCCGATGAACTGGTCGCGCGACAGCTTGCGAGTGTCGATATAGCTGTGCTGGCTCACCGCGATCGCGGTGATCGCGGCCCAGAACGCCTGCTCGGTGTGCAGCGCGCGGCCGATACCGAACGCGAGACTCGCGCCCGCCACCGCCTGCAGGGCCATGAAGCCGCCCTCGATCAAGCGGTCGCCGAGCGGCAGCGTCTTCAGGAAAGCGAACAGCGCATCGGCGGCGGGCGTGCGCGAGGAGGGGCTTGAATCGTCGGACGGAGTCATCGGATGAAGGCGGCTCGCAAGGGCAGGGTCGTGCCATATTCTAGCGGCTGCGCCCGACGCTTCCACCGCTGTCTAGATCGTGCCGAACAGCGCGCGCGGCCGGTCGCGCAGCGTGTGCGCGAGAATTTGCAGGCCGCGCGTCAGCTGCTCGCGCGACTCGGCGCAAGCGAGATTGATGCGCACGCCGTGTTCGACCGTCGAGCGATCCACCGCGAACGCGGAGGCCGGCATCGTGTTGACGCCGCGCGCGAGGGCGTTGGCCGCGAAATCGTCCGAGCGCCACGGCGGCGGCACACGCAACCACACGAACATGCATGCGGGATCGCTCTTCAGATGCTCGGCGGGCAGTAGTTCGCGCGCGATCTCCTGGCGCGCGCGCAACTCGGCGCGTTGCGCGTCGAGGATCGTCTGCGCGGTGCCGTCCTCGATCCAGCGCGTGGCGATCAGCGTCGACAGCGGCGCGGGCATCCATGCGGTCGTGCGCACCGCTTCCGCGGCCAGCGCCGCGCCATGCGGCGGCGTGTGCAGATAGCCGATGCGCAGGCCCGGTGCGAGGATCTTCGAGGTCGACGTGATGTGGAAGGTCAGCTCCGGGCACAGGCTCGCAATCGTCGGCAAGCGCGCTTGCAGCAGCGGACCGTACACGTCGTCTTCGATGATCACGATGTGATGCCGGCGCGCGATCTCGGCGAGCGCCGCGCGACGCGCGAGGCTCATCGTCACGACGGTCGGGTTCTGCAGATTCGGCACCGTGAAGATCGCCTTTACGCGCCGATGCCGGCACGCGTCTTCGAGACGGTCGGGCAGCAGCCCTTCGTCGTCGCTCGCAATGCCGACCAGTTCGAACTGAAACACCGGCGCGAGGGCTTTCAGGCCATAGTAGGTCAGTTGATCCGACAGGATCACGCCTTCATGCCCCATCAGGCTGCTCAGCACCGCATACAGGCCATGCTGCGCGCCGCTCGTCACGACCACGCTGTCGGCGCTGGGCGTGAAGCCGGGCGCGGCGAGCCATTGCGCGCCCGCGGCCCGCGCCCATTCGGGGCCCTGCGGCGGCTGATATTCCTGGGTCTGCGGATAGCGCGGATCGTGCGCGATCTGCGCCATCGTCCGCGCGAGTTGTGTGAGGAATTCACCGGTGGCGGGCCGGTTCACGGTCAGGTCCAGCACGGCGTTCGCGTCGGCGTGGCCGCTTGTCGATGTGCTGTCGCTGCGGGCATGCACGGCAGGCATGGCGCCGCCGGTGACGATCGAGCCGCGCCGCTTGCTCGCGACGATCAGCCCCCGCGCCTGCAACTCCTTGTACGCGCGCGACACGGTGGAGACATTTAGGCCCAGCTCCAACGCGAGCTCGCGCTGCGGCGGCAGACGGCTGCCGGGCGGGTAGAGGCCGCTGCGGACTTGTTCCTCGAGGCTGCGCGACACTTCGAGATAAGTCGGTTGACGGCCCTTTGTCTGGAGCACGTCCTCACCGTTTGTGTGGTCAATTGCGCTTTTCATCCAGCGTGAATCTCCATGCAAAAACCCGTTCGAGCGTGCAGGACCCTGCCAATACTAAACCCGTTCGTCGTCGGATCGGCAATTGGAAGTACATCGCACTGCACGATGCCAGCCCGTTTCGCTCGGGGAAAGTACCTAAGTCCACACAAAGCCAAATTAATTGCACACAAAAAAACTTTGTGTGAGTATTAAAGCATGGTTTGTGTGGCGTTGTGTCGAAAGACGACGCGCAACTGTGGTACAGGAGGACGGTCGTGACAGAGCAGCAGAGCACGCTCCTGCCGGTCGATGCATCGGGCGGAAGTTCGGGTCGGGCGGCCAGTGGGGCCGGGCGGCGGACGCGATGAGCGAAGTCGCCGTGCTGGGCGCGGGCTTCATCGGCCTGTCGAGCGCCTACTGGCTGATGCGCGACGGTCACCACGTCACGCTGTTCGACGCGCTCGGTCCGGGCGAGGCCACGTCATACGGCAATGCGGGCACGTTCGCCAACTATGGCTGCATTCCGGTGAACAACCCGGCGGTGTTCCGCAATCTGCCGCGCTTCCTGTTTTCGCCGACGAGTCCGCTGCGGATTCGCTGGCGCTATCTGCCGCAACTCGCGCCTTGGCTTGTGCGTTTTCTATGCGCGTCGATGCCGCGGCGCTACGAGCACAGCGCTCGAGCGCTCGCAAGCCTGCTGTCGCGCGCGTTCGACGGTTACCGCGAGATGCTCGAAAGCGATAACCTGTCGCGCTTCGTGCGGCCGCGCGAATGCCTCTACCTGTATTCGAATGCGGCGTCGTTCGACGCGGCCCAGCCGTCGCTCGCGTTGCGCCGCTCGCTCGGCGTGCGCTTCGAAAACTTCGACCGCGCCGGCATCGCCGCACTCGAACCGAATCTCGCGCCGATCTTTGCGCACGGCACGTTGTTCAACGACAGCTGGTTCCTCGGCGACCCGCGCGGCTTTTTGCAGGCGTTGCACGCGGCGCTGCTCGCTCGCGGCCTCAGGCATGAGCGCGTCGCGGTTCGCACGCTCGTGCCGGGCGCCAACAGCGTGCGCATCGTCGACGACGCGGGTCGCGCATATGATGCCGCGCAGGCGGTCGTCTGTGCCGGCGCATTTTCCGGCCGCTTCGCGCGCCAATGCGGCGACCGCATACCTCTCGATACCGAGCGCGGCTATCACGTGCGCTTCCCCGGCACGTCGTCGCTGATTTCACGGCCGTGCGGCTGGGCCGAGCGCGGCTTCTACATGGTGCCGATGGACGGCGGCATCCGCGCCGCGGGCACCGTCGAACTGGGCGGCTATGGACCGCAGCGCAATGCCGCACTGCTCGATCTGATCACGCGCTCCGCGCGGCTCGCGCTGCCGCAATTGCCTCAACCGGATAGCGACTGGCTCGGTTTCCGGCCGAGCCTGCCCGACGGCCTGCCGGTCGTCGGAGCGTCGAGCGCGTCGCCGCGCGTCGTCTACGCATTCGGTCATCAGCATCTGGGCGTCACGCTGGGCGGCGTGACGGGCAGCGTCGTCGCCGATCTGGTGGCGGGGCGCGTGCCGCCGGTCGATCTCGCGCCTTACAGCCCGCGTCGTTTTTAACCACCGCAACTGCTGCACGGAAGAGGACGGACATCATGAAACGCAGAAACCTGGTTGTCGCACTCGCCCTTGGGATGTTGTGCGCACATGCGCCGTCGTACGGCGCTGAGCCGCAAATCGTCAAGATCGGTTTCGTCGGACCGCTGACCGGACCGGTCGCGCGGGTCGGCAAGGATCTGCAGAACGGCGCGCAGCTCGCGGTGGATGAAGCGAACGCGAAGCATCCGATGATCGGCGGCAAACCCGTCAAATATGTGCTCGACGTGCAGGACGATCAGGCCGATCCGCGCATCGCGATCCAGGTCGCGCAGAAGCTCGTCGACGACGGCGTGGTCGGCGTGATCGGCCATTACAACTCGGGCTGCAGCATTCCGGCCTCGGCCGTCTATCACACGGCGAACGTCGCGATGATCACGCCGGGCTCGACGAATCCGGCGCTCACCGCGCAGGGTTTCGCGAACGTGTTCCGCACGATGGGGCACGACGGCGTGGGCGGTGTGATCGCGGGCGAGTTCGCGGTGCAGCAGTTGAAGGCGAAGCGCATCGGCATCATCGACGATCGCACCGCCTTCGGCCAGGGCCTCGCCGATGCGTTCGAGAAGGGCGCAAAGCAGGCGAACGGCAATGTCGTCGACCGCGAGTTCACCAACGACAAGGCGGTCGATCTGCGCGCGATCCTGACTTCGTTGAAGCAGAAAAACGTCGACCTGATCTTTTTCGGCGGACTCGACGAGCAGGGCGCGATGCTGGTCAAGCAGATGCGCTCGCTCGGCATGCCCGCGCAACTGTTTGGCGCGGGGGCCCTGAAGAGCAACGCGTTCCTGCAGATTGCGGGCAACGCGGGCGAGGGGACGCGCGATCTCGAGCCCGGTCCTGCGCTCGACAAGCTGCCGTCCGCGCAGGAGTTCGGCAAGCGCTACAAGGCGCGCTTCAATCAGGATGTCGAGCTGTATGCGCCGTTCGCCTACGACGCCGCGCTCGCGATGATTCAGGCAATTCAGAGCGCGGACTCGCTCGATCGCGCGAAGATCGTCGCGGCTTTCCCGAAAGTGAACGTAACGGGCGTGACGGGGAAAATCGCGTTCGATCCGCATGGGGATCTGATCAAGCCGCCTTATACGCTGTTCGAGGTGCAGCAGGGGCAGTGGAAGAGTCAGCGGACCGTGGGCGGCGGCGGGGTGTGAGGTTTATCCAGACTGAGCCGGCTGTCGCGACGCCGCTTTGCGGCGCGCCGTCCGGGGGCGCCGGCTTGTCCGACCGATGCAGCAGCCCGTGCCGCGCAACGAGCGTATCTATCTGCTCGTTGGCGATCGAGGCGGAAATAAAGTAACCCCTCACAATCGATCTGATCGATTGTCTTGACCCACCCAAACAGTTCTGCGGTTTCGACACCTTCAATGACGACTCGCTTGCCCATAAATCGCAGGTGAGATCGAATCACCGATAAGGGGGGGGCGTCCACGCAATATGAACCCCCCCTTCGAAAACGCCATCCCCCCCTCCCCGAAGGGGGGGATTTGAAAAGCGACTGGCTCTATCTTTCTTCTCGAAATTCAACAAGGCCTACGGGACCGGCTCAATTGGCCGCTCACGCCTACCTGCCGCATTTGTGGGGGGCCGGTCTTCCAGTCGGCAGCGAGAAGGAAAAAAGGTGATAGATGAATATCCTGTTGGTCGAAAACGATCCCGCACAAGCTGATTCGATCGAAAGGGAAATCGGACAGTCCGGACATCGAATCAGCAAGGTCGAGCGGGGCAAGGACGCAATCAGTTTTCTGCAGGCCAATGAGGTCGATCTCGTGGTGCTCGATTGGGAACTACCGGGCATGAGCGGCTTCGAGGTGCTGTACTGGATACGCCGTCATCTGGGCCGCGAACCCGCGGTGCTGTTCGTGACCAGACGGCTTCTGGAAGTGGAGATCGTGCAGGCGCTGGACGCCGGCGCGGATGACTACGTCGTCAAGCCGTTCCGGGCCAAAGAACTGGCGGCAAGGGTTGGCGCGCTGTTGCGTCGCACACGGCGCAACATAAAAGTGGAAAGCGCCATCGCCGTTGGGCCGTATATCTTCGACGTCACGCAGCGCGGTGTTTTTCTGCACGGCGAATCGATTCTGTTGACGGAAAAGGAATTCGACGTGGCCGCCTATTTCTTCGCGCACGTCGGACGGGTCGTTTCCAAACGGCTTCTGGCAAAGCTTGCCTGGGGCCGCGAACTGGACAGTACCTCGCGCACGATCGATACGCACATCTACCGGCTTCGACGCAAGCTGGCGCTGCGGCCGGACAACGGCGTGCGATTGACGACCGTCTATACGCACGGCTACCGGCTCGACGAGGTCGATACCGGCAGTGCGAATGCGCAGGCGTCCGAGGTTTCCGAGCCGGACGATCCCGTCGCGGAGATCGACACGCCCGCGCAGCGCGCACAAAGCAATCTGCGCTAGCGATTCGACCCGAGACCCTATGCGACCCGAAGCGGATACCGGTCCTCGCGGCTCGTTGCACAGCTCTGCATTGAGTCGTCACACGGTTCGGCGTATCTTCGAGACGAATTCACAACGACCCCTCCATGCCTCTCACGGATAGCCGGTGAGAGGACCACCCATGAATACACCCGCTGATGGTTTCGAGCGTGAACGGATCGTGTCGCTGATCCAGACCAAGATGATGCCGCCGCGTCTTCCCGCGGGTTGCGTGCAACGGCCGGGCTTGCTCCGGCGACCCGATGAACGACGTCCGCGTCACATTACGCTCGTGACCGCGCCCGCGGGCTTCGGCAAAACGACTTTGCTTGCCGCATGGAGCGAAGCGCAAGCGAGAAAGAAGCGTCCCGTTGCGTGGCTCAGTCTCGATGGAGAAGACGACGACCCGCAGCAACTCGGCGCCTATCTGGTGGCGACGCTTTGTCGGGCGTCGAAGGAGATAGATCGCATGGCGGGCGCAGCAACTTCTCGATAACGATGCACACACGCCGGTCAGAACGGTCATTTCAGTGCTGCTCAATGACATCGCCGCATACGGCCGCGGGGTTTTCCTCGTGCTCGACGACGTCGACCGCCTGAGCGCGAAACCCGTTCTCGCGATCGTGTCGCGCCTGCTGCGCTACGCGCCCGATAACCTGCACGTGCTGCTCGGCGCGCGCGGCGAACCGGCGTTGTCGCTGAGCGCGCTGCGCTCCCCCGACAAACTTTCGCGTGTGACCGTCGACGACCTGCGCTTTTCGCTCGACGATGCTCAAGCGTTTTTCCATCACACCGGTAATGCGCTGCTCAACCGCAACAGCGTCGAGTTGTTGAACAGCGCGACCGAGGGATGGGTTGCCGGCTTACAGCTGGCTTCCCTCGGACTGAACCGGGTGGATGACGTGGCCGCGCTCGCCAGTCATCTCGCCGGTTCCCGATTCGGCATCGATCGCTACCTGAACGATACGGTGCTTGCGCATTTGCCGCCGCATATGCTGACGTTTCTGCTGTACACGTCGATTCTCGAACGGCTTACCGCGACGCTGTGCGACGACGTCGTGGGCGGTGAAGGCGACAGCGGTGAGAAGCTCGACTGGCTCGAGCGTCATAACGTGTTCATCCGGCCGCTCGATGAAGCGCAAAGCTGGTATCGCTATCACGCGTTGCTGAGCGATGCGCTGCGCCGCCGACTGATGCGTCAGTCGCCACGACAGGTTCCGTTGCTGCATCGTCGGGCCAGCCTATGGTTCGCGCGGGCGCGTCTGTGGCCCGAAGCCGTGCGACATGCGCTGGCCGCGGGCGACATCGGGCAGGCGGCGCAGTGGGCCGAAAACTGTGCGATGGAGATGCTTCAACGCGGCGACCCGTTCATGCTGCCGGGCTGGATTCGCAAACTTCCGCCGGACGTGATCGCGAGTCGACTGCGCTTGCGTCTGGCGAAAGCGTGGGCACTCGCGATGTCGCTCGAAACCGCGCGCGCGTCGAAGGAGATCGGCGAGATTGCTGACGAGTTCGAGCGTATGGCTCGTGATGATCGGACCGCAGCCAACGAGGTCGCGTGGGCGGAGATCGACGCGATCCGCGCGGTGATCGCTTGTGTGAACGACGACAGCGAGCATGCGCTGGAACTCGGGCGTGCCGTCGAGGCATCGACGGCGCCTGCGGAACCCTGGGTGCGCCAATACGGGCAAAGCGCGGAGATTTTCGGCTTGATGTATAGAGGGCAGTTCGCCTATATCTCGCGCGTCTGGAGAGCGCGGGTCGATCAGATGGGACTCAGCCAGAAGCCGAACAGCGCGGATATGCTGCGCGACGCGGTGTACGGCGTCGCCGCGCTGATACACGGCGATCTTCCCGATGCGAGGCGGGTGATGGAGGTCGCGATGCGCTACTCCGAAGACAAGCTGGGGGAGTGGTCGGCGGCCGCGGCCGCGGTTTCCGGTTGCCTTGCGTCGATTTACTACGAGTGCAACCAATTGTCCCAGGCGCGGAAGTTGATCGACGCTCGCATGACCATCGCGCTGGAGACCTCACCGCTCGCCGCGTTGATGCGCTATATGCTCACCTCGGCGCGCCTGCTGTGGCGCGATGGCAAAAAGGGGCCGGCGCTGGCCGTTCTCGAGGACGGCCGACAGCTCGCGATTACCCGTCGATGGTTGCGTCTGAAGCTCGCGTGCGATGCGGAATCCGTCCGGCAGCTGCTTGCCGACGGTAGGGTGGTCGAGGCGCGTCAGGTCGCCGACGAGCTGAGCGCGAGCGTACCGATGATGTGCGAAAGCCGACGGGGCTCGGCGATGGAAACGTGGGCGAGCTACTGTGTGCTGCAAGCCCGTGTTCTGCTCGCCGAAAATGCCGCCGCGAACGCCGTCGGTTTTCTTTCGCGCTTACTCGACAATCTGGTTGCACTGGGCTGGCGCTACACCGAGGCCGTCGTTTCGTTGCTGCTCGCTCTCGCGCACGAGCAGAACGGCGCTTCGGACCAGGCTTTCGGCGCGCTGGGAAACGCGCTGCGGATCGGCGGCGCGATGGGGATGATCAATAGCTTCGTGGACGAGGGACCGCCGATGCGTGCGTTACTGGAACGCTTTCGCCGCGCGCCATCGGAAATCGCGAGCGGGCACGCGACGTATATCGACACGGTGCTGTCGGCTTTCGACGAAGCGGATCACCCGCCATCGTCTTCGCCGGGTCATGCCGACACCAAGGTAACGCCGGGCACACTGAGCGCGCGAGAACTCGAAATACTGGGCTACGTCGCTCGCGGGCTGTCCAACAAGGAAATCGGGCGATCGCTGAATCTGGCGCCCGAGACGGTCAAATGGCATATGAAGAATGTGTTCGAGAAACTCAACGTCAATTCGCGATTCGAGGCCGTGCAGAGTGCCTTCGGCATTCAGCCTGGCGACGACTGAAGCGTCTGGCGCGTAATGCCGCCGCGATCCCGGCAGCTCACCGCGGCTCGCGTCCAAACGCTTCGCGCAGCTTGCGCTTGGCCTGTTGCAACGTATCGCGCCGCTCCTTCGGCAGGTTTCGGCCCGCCCGATTGACGTAGAAATTGAGCATCGACATCGCCGATTGAAACGGCGTGCCCTTGCGTCGTCGGCTCACCGTCGACGAGTGCTTCAACGATTGCGCGATGGACTCCGCGCTGCCGGTTTTGAAAATATCCTTCTGGATGTCCATCGCGTCGCTCGTTTCCATCACGTGATGCGACCATTTCTTCGCGCCGGATGCGCCGCTCGACTTCGCGGTTTTGGCGCGATGCGCGGCCTGCGCCTGCGCATGGCGCTGGCGCGGTGGCCGTCCCGACTTGCCACGCGACACAGGGCGTTTCGATCTGCTGCTGGTCTTTCGGGTCGCCATTGTGTTTGCTCCTGAAGCGGAATGCGGAACTGGCCACGCATCGGAAATGGTCGGTTCGGCGATTAGAGCTTCACGCCGCCGGCCTCGGGTGCATCCGACGAACCCGGGGGAATGTCACCGACGCCCACGTCATTGCGGTTCGTATAGACGTCGCCGCCCCAGTACGGTTCGCTGCCGTAGTACTGATGCACGGTGGTGGCCCACGTCTGATCCGCCATCGATGGCCAGTGATCCTTATCGAATCCCGGTGCGTTCTTCACGCGCTCGGCCACCATGTTCAATACGAAGCATTTTTCCTGCGTATCGAGCGTCAGCGCACTCCACGGAATCGCGAGCAGCTTGTCGCCGATGCCGAGAAAACCGCCGCTCGACAGCACTGCATACGCGATGCGGCCCGACCGCACGTCGAGCATGATGTCCTTGATCTTGCCGATGTGCTCGCCGTCGCTGCTGATGACCTTGTTGCCGTCGAGCGTAGCCGCAGCCATTACGTCCGGGCCTGGGCCTTCCGCGGTCGCGGCGCCTTTGCCGACGATGTTCGCGCCTTGCGTCTGGGTCTGCATCACCATGATGGGCTCCTTTGATGGGGTGGATGTACCGAGGCATTTAGCAACGGCCGTTCCATCGAGCCGTGTGGCGCCATTACTCCATGGCACCCGGCGCCGCATTCTCCCGACGAGGCGCCGCGCGCGTAAAGGATGCGAGCACGTTTGCAATTTTTGCGTCCATGCCGACGCAAGCGCTGCCCATCGAAGCGCGATGCGCGCATGCGACGCATGCATCGCGCGGCATAGGCCTTGCTCGACTTTCAGCGATGGCGGCAGGAACTGAAGGATCACAACCGTCCTTTTTACTTCATGGAGAGAAGCCAGATGAGCAAGTATCCGAAGGCATGGCTGGTCGCGGCATGTGTGGCCGCGTCGGGCGCCGTCGCGTCGGGCGCCGCGTTCGCGCAGACGGGCGGCGGCAACGGCAATAGCGGCGCCGGCGGCGGCAATGCGCATGGCGCGGCGACCGCCGCGCCGACGGCGGGCAACGAGCCCGCACCGAATGCGATGGGCAGCACCGGGGGCTCGACTTCGTCGATGAAACACCATCACAAGAAGTCGAAGGCAATGAAGCCAATGAACGACACGACGAACACGCCCGGCGCCGATGCCAGCAGCGATACAAAGGGACAGTAACGCTGGATCGATGCGCAAGCGGCAATGCGCCGTTGCGTTCCTCGTGACGCACGGACGATGCCGCTTCGCATCGGGGGGAGAATATCGTGACCAGGAACATTCATTATCAGGCGAACATCTGCGGGGGGGACTTCGCGCACGTTCGCGAGTGCTTCAGCAACTGGAAATCCGAGACGCTCGTGTATCGTCGGCAACAGCCGATGTTCGAAGGCAAGCAGGAAGTGCGGCCGTTGTCGGAGCGCGTGTTCGACAACGGCGAAGTCGCGCATAACACGCTCGCGAGCGTTTGTTCGCCTGGCGACGCGTATGCGCTGGCGGCCGAGATACGCGACGGCGAGCGCGATGTCTGGCTCGTGATGGCGGCATTCGAGGAAGACGTTTGAGCCTTCGCCGATTCATCGCCGAGCCCGTCACTGGGCCGCCGGTTTCGATTCAGATGGAAGTTCCAGCCCAGTGTGCATTTGGGCCGCGCCGCTTTCGTGTTTCGCGGCCGGGGATTTCTTGCGCACCACGCGCGATTTTTTCAGCAGACTCGTCAGCGAACCGTTGATGGTGTCGTCGGCCGGCGACTCCCGCGTCTTGCGTCCTTTCCCACTGGTCGCGCGCGCGAGTTTCGCCGCGCGTTTTTCCGCCTGCGCCAGCAGCACCGCGAAGGCCACTTCATCCACCTTGAGTCCGCGGCGCGCTTGACCTGGCGCGAGGCTCCGCAATTCGTCCGCCTCGAACGCGCTGATGATCGCCGGGTGGATATAACAGCGCCGGCAGACAGCGGGCGTATTGCGCAGCAGGCTCGCCACGTCTTTCACGGTTGCGACGATATGACCGCGCGCTTCGGCTGCGCTGCTGCACATCAAACGGCGCAATGCCGCCAGCGCGTATACGCTGCCGGCCCATGTGCGGTAGTCCTTCGCGGTGAAGTCGGCGCCGCTCACGCGGCGCAGGTAGTCATTGATATCGGTCGAGCCGACGCCGTGGCGCGTGCCGTCTTCGTCGAGATACTGGAACAGGTCGTGGCCGGGCAGCTCCGCGCAACGTCGCACGATGCGCTTGACGGTTGGATTGTCCACGGTCACGTCGTGCTCGATGCCGCTCTTACCGCGAAACTGGAGTCGCAATTGACCGGCCTTTATCTTCACGTGCCGCTTGCGCAACGTCGTTAATCCGAATGACTGATTGTCGCGCGCGTATTCGGCGCTGCCGACGCGAATCAGCGTCGTGTCGAGCAAGTGCACGATGGCCGCGACGACCTTGTCGAGCGGCATGCCGGTCAGCTTCAGATCACGCGCGACACGCGCGCGGATTTTCGGCAATGCGCGGCCGAACTCGGCCATCCGTTCGTACTTGTCGGCGTCGCGCGTTTCGCGCCAGCGCGGGTGATAGCGGTACTGCTTACGGCCGCGCGCGTCGCGGCCGGTCGCTTGAAGATGACCTCGCGGATCGGGGCAGATCCACACGTTTTCATAGGCGGGGGGAATCGCGAGCGAGTTGATGCGCTGGATCTCGTTCTCATCGACGATGCGCCTGCCGTTCAGGTCGAAATAGATGAAGCCGTTCCGCTCGCGCTTGCGTGTGTAGCCGGGTTGCGTGTCGTCGGCGTGGCGCAGGCCCGGCGGCATCGGCTGCGGTGCGGTGTGGTCGGTCGCGCTCGCCGGGTTGCGTGATGCGGTCGTGGAATGAGTCGCGGTAGTCATGGTCGCAAGTAGAAGTTTCAAGCGGCTGAAGCAAGGGGAATGCCATTCACACTGAACCAGGGCGCTTGAGCGGAACGGTCCTTGCGGAAAAAGTCGATGTGACCAACTGGAAAGGGGGCTTTCATGACCAGCACACTCAATCCCGATGAAGAGCCGCAGCGGACTGTCAAGCAAACCTCCGGCACGACGGGCGCGCTGGGTCCCAGCGACTCGTCCGATAGCGGTAGCGACGTGGCGGGCGCGAAGCGTCACGATTTCGACGTCGATACGGAGCTCGACAATCACGCGCTCGAAACCGGCGACGCGGAACTCGGCAGCGATACCGATCGCTCGGGTACGGGCGAGCGCGCGTCGGCGGACGGCGATTCGACGTTGGAAGCGGATCGCGATATCGACACCGACCACGTCGTCGATCCGCGAGTGCCTCCGGGCGCGGAGCGAACCGGTGAAGAGGAAACCGATGTCTGAGCAGGTTGCGTTTCGCGCACGAAGCGGCTCGCGCCGACCGGCGCAACCGGGCACGCGTCTTGCGGAACAACGTTTTTGTGAAGGCGCCGCGCTATGCACCTGCATAACGAGCAAGCGAGCGAGCGCGGGGCCACTGGAAGGAGAGGACGCATGAGTGATGCACTGAATGGCTACAAGGTAGCGGTACTCGCCGTAGACGGCTTCGAGCAGGCGGAACTCGTGGAGCCGAAACGCGCGCTCACCGAGGCGGGCGCGACGGTCCACGTGATTTCGGCGAAGCCGGGCAAGATCCAGGGCTTCAAGCACGTCGACAAGGGCGACACCGTCGATGTCGATGCGACGTTCGACAAGGCCCGTCCCGAAGACTACGACGCGCTGGTGTTGCCGGGCGGCGTCGTGAACGGCGATGCGTTGCGACTGCTGCCGCAGGCGCAGGCTTTCGTCAAAGCGGTCGACAACGCGAAGAAGCCGATCGCGGTGATCTGCCACGGCACGTGGCTGCCGGTATCGGCGGGGATCATCAAGGGGCGCACGGTGACGAGCTGGCCTAGCCTGCAGGACGATATTCGTAACGCGGGCGGCACGTGGGTCGATCAGGAAGTGGTCGAGGACGGCAATCTGATTTCGAGCCGCAAACCCGCCGACCTGCCCGCATTCAACAAGACGCTGATCGGGCAACTGACGAAGCGCAAGGCGGCTTGATCGAAGGGCGGCGCGCTGGCTTCGACGCCGGCGCGTTGTGATTCGATACTGCGCATCGGCGATTCGACAGGGAGAAAGTGCATGAAATTCCGGTATTCCCTACAAGTGTTGACCGCCGCGCTGGCTGCGTTGGGCGCGAGCGCGGCAACGATCGACACGGCCAGCGCGCAGGCGAGCGATGCGCCCGCGAGTGCCGCGCCGGCCGGTAAAACGACGCTGTCGCCCGCGGATCAGCAGTTCGTGCTCGAAGCGTCAAAGTCGGACGCCACCGAAATCGCCGCCAGCAAGATCGCGCTGAAGAACTCGAACGATCCGCAGGTCAAGAAGTTCGCGCAACAGATGATCGCCGACCACACGAAGCTCTCGCATGCGATGGCCGCGCTGGTCGAGAAAAAGGGCTTCAAGCCGACGCCGTCCGCGGATTCCGCGCTGGTCGGCAAACTGCAGACGTTGAAGGGCTCCGGGTTCGATGCGGCCTACGTCGAGCAGGTCGGCGTGGAAGCGCATCAGCGTGCGGTGGATCTGTTCCAGCAGCAAAGCGAAAGCGGCACCGACGCGCAACTTAAGGCCGCGGCCATGCAAGCGCTGCCAACCATCAAGCATCACCTCGAGATGGCGCAGCAACTGGCCGGCAAATTGAAGGGCTCGTCATGAACGCGATCCTGCCACGGCCTGCTTATGAGGACTCTCTGATGCAGATCACTTTCCCCGACGACGACCCGGTCTTCGACGGCGCCAATCTGACCGTGCGGTTTCTTGCGCGCGTCGATGGCGAGCCAGTGGTCTGCTCGATCACCGCCGAGGCTCTCGAAGATCATTTCGGCGCGGAATCCGCGCTCGAACCTGCGTTGATGGCCGCGTTCGACAGAGGCCGTCAGCGCATCCGCTCGGTCTGCGCGGAAGCGCTCGACCAGAACAACGGAAAAGGCGTGGTGTTGCATAGCGGACTGTTCAGAGTGGAAGGCATGGAACCGGATCGCGGCACCGCGGCGTAGGGGTGCCGCGTGTCGCACTGACTGGGCGCGCTGCTCGTGACGCGCGCCGCCCCGGCGACGGTATGGTCCGTGAACGCTAGTCAACGATAACGGAGGCGTAATGTCACTCATCGTCGCAGCACGCTTCACGACGTTTCCGGCCGCGGAAGGCGCGGCGCAAAAGCTTTTCGAGGCGGGTTTCGTCGAAGAGGACGTCACGCTGTTTTTCGTCAATCCGCGCGGCCAGCACGCACGTTTCCCGATCGGCGGCGACACGGATACCGACCCCGGCGCGCGAGAGGCGCCTAAAGGCGTAGGCATGGGCGTGACGATCGGTGCGGTCATCGGCGCGGTGATCGGCGTGGCGATTTTCGCGGCGTTTTCCGCACCGCTGCTGGTGTCGCCGATCGCGGCGGGCGTCGGCGCGTATGTCGGCTCGCTGATCGGCGCGATGTTGCGCACCAAGGAGCATGGCAAATCGGACTATCGCGTGCCCTATCACGAGGAGGCCCGCAAATCGGGCGTGCTCGTCGCCGTGCACGTGTCGCCCGACAATCAGCTCGATGCCGCACGCGTGCTGCGCGAAGCGGGCGGCGTGTCGATCGAGAAGGCGACCGGCCGCTGGCAGCAGGGACACTGGGCCGATTTCGATCCGCTGAAGACGCCCGAACCGATCAAGGAATTCGCGGAGAAGCGCGAGTGATGTAAGCGATGCGGTATGCCAACGGAAAACGGCCCGATGACGATGATCGGGCCGTTTTCGGTTTACCGCGCGATTTCGACCTCGCGCTACACCCACGGTTGCCGCGTGTCGTGCGGCGGCTGAAATCGTTCGAGCTGGCTTTCGCTATTCGTCGGCCGGCATGAGGCCGCCGTGATGCCGTCATGCGAGCGGCCGCACGTCGACATCGTTGCATGCGGCTGAGGCGCCGCCGCGCCCGGCGACGCGATGTGCGCGCGAATCTGTCGAAACGCGGCGCCAGGCGTGTATGCCGGGCACGCGCGATGCGAGCTATCCAATGCAGCCCGCCGCGCGTCGGACCGATTCATCGCGACGCACATAAAAAGCGCCGCGCGGCGGATTCCGCGATGAACGAAACCCTTGGAGGTATTGAATGGCTACCAACGTTGTTTCCGTATTGAATGACCTGGTCGAAACGTCGAAGGATGGCGAAAAGGGCTTTATGAAGGCAGCCGAGGATGCGCACGACGAAGAGCTGAAGATGCTGTTTCGCTCGACAGCAGACGAGTGCTCGCGCGGCGCGCGCGAGTTGCAGGATGTCGTTCAGACCTTGGGCGGCAAGCCGGAAACCGGCGGCAGCATGACCGGTGCGCTGCATCGCGGCTGGGTCGACGTCAGATCGGCGGTTTCGGATCGCAGTGACCATGCGATTCTCGCCGAGTGCGAAAAGGGCGAGGACGTCGCGAAGAAGCGCTATCACGATGCGCTCGAAAAGGATTTGCCGGCCGATGTGCGTGCGATCGTCGAGCGGCAATACCAGGGCGTACTGCAGAATCATGATCGCGTGCGCGATCTGCGCGACCGGTATGCGGCGATGAAGCGTTGATCGACGCATCGATGCAATAGAAAGAGCCGGCTCCGCAGCCGGCTCTTTTCGTTCCGCTCAGTCGAATCGGCGTGAACCGATCATGCGGATATCAGTCGGCGGCCACCTTCAGATGGTTCTTCACGCTCTCGACACCCTTCACGTTCTGCACGACATCCTCGGCGGCGGTCTTGTCTTCGGCCGATGGCACCGAACCCGTGAGCCACACGACGCCCTTGCGGGTCTTCACGTGGATATGCGTCGATTTGACGTTCTTCGCGGCAAGCAGATCGGCCTTGACCTTGGTCGTAATGGTGCCGTCGTCGATATGCTGGCCGACGCTTTCCGACGCCGCGGGCGGAGCCGAAGCGCTGGTCTGGGCGTTCGCGTTCAGCGCGAACGCGACGACAGCGATACTGCCCGCGGTCTTCAGAAGCTGGATCGTCTTCATGGTTTTCTCCTTCAGGTGGTGATGAAAATGGCGGTCTTGTTGCCGGTGGCCGATCGCGGCGCGAGCCGCTGATGACACACGTGGGATCGTCGCCGCTACGGTACCGTCAGGGGCCCGTTTCTCGACACCGTGCGCCGTACTCGCATCCACGCATGACTGGCGTGTTTACGAAGGGCGGCGTCCGTCCACACCACGCTGCTCCGCATGGATCGTGCCCGGCCGCTGCGGTCCCGGTGACACCGCTCGCGAAAGCCGTATCCATTGGGTTTTTCGACTGATGAATCGGGCTGCGTTGCGACCGTGCCCGAGGCCGTCCGAGGTGTGAAGAAAAGGGACCGGAAATTGCCAGCCGTTTGTAAAAACCGGCGCTCGCGGTCCCGTCAATTCCTCCGTCTGAATAAACAAAGCGTAATCAAAACAGCGTCTTGCGCGACCTGGTACGGACGTTGCGTTGAAGAGTGCACTCGGCTCATTGAGTCTTTGACTACCAACGAACGGGATCTACTCCAATGCCTTCAATCGAACTACGCACAAGGCAGTCTCTTGCACTGACGCCTCGTCTTCAGCAGTCGGTGCGTCTCTTGCAATTGTCGGCTCTCGAGTTCCAGCAGGAATTGCGCACGGCGCTCGATACCAATCCGTTCCTCGAATACGACTCATCCGAAGCAGAGGACGTCGCGCTCGCCGGCACGACGCCGGCTGACGGCGAAGACGCCAACGTGCCCGCCGCCGATACGCTAGCCGTCGCCGAGCCGGACGGACTGCCGGCGGAAAACTCCGCTAGCGATACGCTCGAAAGCGCGGGCCAGGACGACATGCCCGCCGATTTTTCCGGCGACTACGGTTCGCGCAGTTCGGCGCGCCAGAACGGCGACGCAGACGGCAGCGACCCGGCCGAATGGGCTCGCTCGCAACCCACGCTGCGCGAGCAGTTGCACGACGCGTTGCGCCTATACCGGCTCGACGACCGCGATCGCGCGGTGGCCCGTTTCATCATCGAGGCACTCGACGAAGACGGGTATATGCGGCAGTCGCTCGCCGACCTCGCCGACAGCGTCGATCTCGAGCCCACGCTGACCGAGGAAGAACTGCTGGTCGCGTTGCGCCTCGTGCAATCGCTCGATCGTCCGGGGCTCGGCGCGCGTTCGCTGTCGGAATGCCTCGCGCTGCAGATCAATGCGCTGCCCGCCAATACGCCGGGGCGCGAGGTCGCGCGGCAGATCGCCGAGCATCATCTGGAACGTCTCGCGCGCCGCGAACAGGCCGAGTTGCAAAAGCAGATCGGCTGCAGCGCGGAGGAACTGCGCGTTGCCTGCGCGCTGGTGCGCAAGCTCGATCCGAAGCCGGGCAATTGCTACGGCCGCGCCGAGGATAACTATGTGGTGCCCGACGTGCTCGTGCGTCAGGTACGCAACAAGTGGGTCGTGTCGATCAATCCGGCAGTGCAGCCGCGGGCGCGAATCCATCGCATGTATGCACAGCTGTTCGCGCAGTCGGCCGGCGCGAGCCGCTCGCCGCTCGCACAGCAGCTGCAGGAAGCGCGCTGGCTGATCCGCAACGCGCAGCAGCGCTTCGACACGATCCAGCGGGTGGCCGAATGCATCGTCGCGCATCAGAAGGCCTTCTTCCAGTACGGCGAGATCGCGCTGAAGCCGATGGTGTTGCGCGACGTCGCTGACGAGCTGGGTCTGCACGAATCGACGATCTCGCGGGCGACGGGCAACAAATATATGGCGACGCCGCGCGGCATCTTCGAGTTCAAGCATTTCTTCCCGCGCGAGCTCGGCACCGAAAGCGGCGGCACCTGCTCGGCCGCGGCGGTGCGCGCGCTGCTCAAGGAGATGATCGCCGCGGAGAACACGCGCGATCCGCTGTCGGACGTGACGCTCGCGAAGATGCTCGCGGATCAGGGCGTGCTGGTCGCGCGGCGCACGGTGGCGAAATACCGGCATCTGATGAAGGTGCCGCCGGCGGAACTGCGCCGGCAGCTTTGACGCACCGAAGTTTTAACGGGGGTTTGAAGCAAAGCAGTCGTTCAAACAGCAGTACATTGCGCACAGGGTCATGCGAGGTTGTCCGCTCGCATGACCCTTTTTCGTATCTGGACGTTTCGCCGGCGTGCCTTTACATTGGCGGGTCGAATGGAACGGGTGAGCGCAATGAAGTATTCGAATCTGGTCGAGCGGCTGCAAGGGCGTCGCACGTCGGCGTGGGAAATTCATCGGGTCGCGCAGCAGGCGGCAGCGAGGGGCGAAGACGTGATCGTGCTGAGCGTAGGAGACCCCGAATTCTCGACGCCCGCGCCGATCGTCGAGCGCGCGATCGATGCGCTGCGCGCCGGCGATACGCACTATACGGCGATGGCCGGTCGCGAGCCGCTGCGCGCCGCGATCGCCGCCGAGCACGCGCGTACCACGGGCCGTGACGTGAGCGCGGCCAACGTGGTGCTGACCGCCGGCGCGCAAAACGGCGTGTTCGCGGTGTCGCTGTGCCTGCTCGAAGCCGGCGACGAAGTGATCGTTCCCGAGCCGATGTATCTGACCTACGAGGCCTGCGTGCGCGCGGCGGGCGCGACGCTGGTCGCGGTGCCGGTCGATCCGGCGCGCGCGTTTCACGTCGATTGCGACGCGCTCGCCGCGGCGATCACGCCGCGCACGAAGGCGATCTTCTTCGCGACGCCATGCAATCCGACCGGCGTCGTGATGCAGCGCGCGGATCTCGAGCGCATCGCGCGGCTTGCGTGCGAGCACGATCTGTGGGTGCTGTCCGACGAGGTCTATGCGGAACTGACGTTCGAACGCGACCATGTGAGCATTGCGTCGCTGCCCGGCATGGCGGAGCGCACGGTCACGATCGGCAGCTTGTCGAAGTCGCACGCGATGGCGGGATGGCGCGTCGGCTGGGCAATCGGGCCGGCGACGCTGATCGAGCACATGGCGCGGCTCGCGCTCGCAATGCTGTACGGCCTGCCGGGCTTCATCCAGCAGGCCGCATTGACGGCATTGGAGAACAGGGCCGAGTTCGTCGCCGAGATCCGCGAGATCTACCGGCGGCGGCGCGACGTCGTGTTCGAGCGCTTGCGTCGCGTGCCGGGCTTGCGATGCCTGTTGCCCGAAGCGGGCATGTTCGTGATGGTCGATGTCAGCGGGACCGGGCACGATACGACCGAGTTCACGTGGCAGCTGTTTCGCGCGCGAGGCGTGGCCGTGCTCGACGCCAGCGCGTTCGGGGAAACGGCGAACGGCTTCGTCAGGTTGGGGCTGGTGGTGGGCGAGGATCGATTGATCGAGGCGTGCGACAGGATCGCGCGATTCGTGGAAGGGGTGCGCGGCTGAGAGGCCACCTCAGGCTGCCGCATAACCCAGCCGGCGCGCCTGGATTCCCGCGAGAGCGAGCAGGGTGTCGTCGCTCGCGGCCGTATCGGGAATCAGATATAGATCGCCGATATCGGTCACCGGATCGCTGAACGGCGTCGGCGAGTGGCGTTGCGAGATCAGGAAGTCGCTGATCGGCGATGCATCCGCGAGGCCGAGAAACTGCCCGATGCTGGCCGCCGTCTCACACGGTTCTTCGATGACCTTCCGGTACGACACGGTCAATGCGTGAGGCGCCGGGATCTCTTCGAAGAATGCGTTGATCTCGCCGACGTATTGCCCCCACACGCGGATGCCGTCTTCGATCGATCCGGTCCAATGCTTGTGCAAGAGGGAATTGGCCACGTGGCGAGGATCGCGGTGGATATGAATGAAGCGCGCCTGCGGCAGCAGTTCGCGTATCAGACGCAAGCAGGAACCGGAGCGCGGCAGGCGTTCGATCGAACCCGTTCGGCCCGACAGTACCGTAGGGTCGGCGTACGACGGATGCTTGTCGCCCCAGATCGGCGCGCCGAACTTCAACTCTTCGCGATAGAAGCGTTCGACCCACCCGCCCAGCGTACGACGGCCGAATGCGAGCAGGCGGTCCCGTGAACTCTCGCCGAGCAGATCGGCGCGATGGCAGCCGACTTCGAGGAAGTCCTTCAGCAATGCAAAGACGCGGCATTCGTTGGTCAGCTGGATCAGAGGATGCGCGTTCAGCACGGAACAAAGAAAGGTCGTTCCGGACCTGGGCGAGCCGACGATGAACAGCGGGAAAGACTCCATTGCGCGCTCCTTGTCGTTCGTCCGGGTTCCTAGCTTACGCAAGCCGTATGGCGTCAGCCTGACGCGGGCATGACTGCCGCGCCATTCGCTTCGATGGCGAGTGACTTCTTCCGTCAAGCAGCGATTCGCAATTCTCGAATGTGGGGCGCGCGCCGGCAGAACGCGTATGCGTTCGGCGTGGCTTACTCGCGGTTTATCTTTTCTTGCGCACGAACTTCAAGCCGAAGCGCACCAGCCGCGGCATCGTTTCGGGTCGCAACAGCCGTGGGTCATACCCCGCGAAGCGACGTTCGTTTTCCTGAAGACACAGTTGCATCAATTCGGGCACGCTGATATCGACATCCGTCACTGACTGCGCGCCGTTGACCGTGAAGTTGTTATCGTGCTCGTGGACGTTGCCATCGGCATCCATCGCACGCGCGAGCCCGATACGCTCCCAAATCAGAAACGCCCACACGCCCGCCACCTTGAGCTCGAAGCGGATACGCTGCCACCACGAAAGCTGCGCGCGATGCCAGGCGACCCAGTTCGCGAACAGCAGAATGTGGCGGCACTCTTCCTGCATCACCGGCTCGAACGTTTCGGTCAGTTCCGGCGGAAACAGGCCCGAGCGCCGCGCCACCTCGAACAGGCCGAACGCGAAGAAGCTGTCGATACATTCGCTATAGCCGGTCACGAGGTAAGCCCGTTCCGTGTCTTTCGGATAGATGTACGGCGGCTCGCTCGCGAGCTCGATGCCATACGCATGCACCATGCGCGACAACACTTCCTTATGGCGGTTTTCTTCCCACGCGTTAAGAGCGAGCGCGTCGCGCAGGTCCGGGGTGTCGAGCGTCGCCGCGTAGGCGGCCATGCGCAGGCGCGCTCTGCCTTCGGTTTGCACGGCGATGTCCCAGATCGGCAGATCGACGATGCGCTTGAGCGTCGCGGCTTCGAGCGGCGGCCATGCGAGCACGGACGGGCGATACGGATTGAAGGTTTCGCGAAACATGCGGCACATTTCGTGCCGGTGCACGTCCGAGCCGGGCGTCAGCGGGCCGCTGACGGTGCTCGTCCAGTGCCGCATCGCGTGCTCGGCGGCGTCGAGGGCCGAGGCGTCCGGCTGTTCCTGCGGCAAGTGCGGCGCGCGAAAGCCGGGGATCAGCGCGGCGGCGTCGAATGCATCCAGTACCAGTTGGTCCATTGGGTATTCTCGGCAAGGCGACGAAGGCGCTGTCGATTCTGCCATGACTGCGCAGGTGTGCGCCACGTGGAGGACAAAGCGCAATGTAATGTTGGCGCGTGCCGTGACATCGACGGTTGACGCCGCGCAGACTTGCGTCAAGAATCGAACGCCGGGTTTGCCCCGGAATGCGGCTAGACGGAATTCCAGCGCATTTCGACTCGTCGCGGACGACTTCATGATTCTTCGCTTCTCTTCCTGCTTCTCTTCCTCATTGCGCCGCTTGCTGACAGTGGCATTGCCGGGCGCCGCGCTGACGGTGGCGCTTTGCGTCGCCGCTGTGGTGTCGTTCGGCGAACGGTGCATGGCAGCCGGACAGGCCGATGCGAGGGGAGGCACGGACGCCGCCGCATCCGCGCCGACCGCGCCGCAGGTCGGCGAATCGGGCGAGCCGCACCCGATGACAGCGCGCCCGAACGACGAGCCGCGCAAGCGGACGGCGGCTGCATCGAGTGCACCGGACTCGGCCGACGCGACGGCGAGGCCTCACAACGACCGGGCGTCGGCGCCGGCGATTCCGGTGCCGCCCGAAACCACCAGCGTGACCACGCATTCGCTTCGCTTGAACGGTCGCAAGCTCGACTACACGGCGAGCGCCGGCAATCTGTTGCTGCACGATAAGTCCGGCGCGCCCACCGCGAGCGTGTTCTATGTCGCGTACACGGTGCCGACCAAAACGCCGGCGACGCGTCCGATCACCTTTCTGTTCAACGGCGGCCCAGGCGCTGGCAGCGTGTTCCTGATGATGGGCTCGGTCGGCCCGAAGCGGGTGCGCACCGCGAGCCCCGCGAGCACGCCGCCCGCGCCGTACACGCTCGAAGACAACCCCGACAGCCTGCTCGAGGTCTCGGACCTCGTGTTCGTCGACGCGGTCGGCGCGGGCCTGTCGAGACCGGTCGGGCATGGCACGGGCAAGGACTTCTGGGGCGTTGATCAGGACGTCAGTGCTTTTGCGCAATTCATCGACCGTTATCTGACTGTGAATCAGCGCTGGAATTCGCCGAAGTACCTGTTCGGCGAATCGTATGGCACCGCGCGCGCGGCGATGCTCGCTTATCGGCTCGGGCAGAACAATATCGCGCTGAACGGCGTGATCCTGCTGTCGTCGGTGCTCAATTCCGCGGCGTTCACGCCCGGCACCGATTTCAAGAGCGTGAGTTATCTGCCGAGTTTCGCGGCGATCGCGTGGTATCACGACAAGGTCGCGCCGAAGCCCGCGAACTTGACGGCGTTTCTCGACGAAGCGCGCGCGTTCGCACGCGGACCGTATGCGCAGGCGCTCGATCAGGGCGATGCGCTGCCCGACGATCAGCGCGACGCGATCGCCGCGCGCGTCGCGTACTTCACCGGTCTCGACGTGGGCTTCGTGAAGCGCAACCGTCTGCGTCTTTATCCGTCGCGCTTTCGAAACGAGTTGCTGCGCAACGAGTCGCGCAGCGTAGGGCGCTACGATGCGCGAGTCGAAGGCCGGAATTACGACGATGCAGCGGAAGATCCCGATTTCGATGCGTCGGTGAACAGCGTGTCAAATGCGTTCAATGCGGCGCTTCATCAGCATCTGTCGGAAGACCTGCATTACACGCCGACCGACCGTTATATGGTGTTCAGCGACGACGCGTTGAAGCAGTGGGACTGGAAACACCGTGAATGGTGGGGCGAACGGCTGGAGCTGCCGTACGCGGGCGGCGATCTAGCCGAAGCGATGCGGCAGAATCCGCAGTTGCGGGTGCTGTCGCTGAACGGCTACTTCGATCTCGCCACGCCGTTCTACGCGACCGAATATGCGCTCGCGCATCTCGGCCTCGACCGGTCGCTGCGCGAGAACGTGCGAATTGCCTACTATCCGACCGGCCACATGGTGTACCTCGACGATGCCGCGATGCACGCGATGAAGCGTGATCTCGTGAGCTTTTATACGGCTCAGCCGCGTTGAGATCGGCGAATCGGCGCACGATGTCGAACGGTATAATTTCACGCACCGTGCAGTAGCCGCGCGCTCCGTCAACCGCGCTTCATCGTTTGCCGCTTATGCCATTCACCCCGATTCCGTCCTTCGCGCGCAAGCGCATTTCCGACGTGGTTTCCGACCAGATCAAGCAACTGATCTCGGAGGGCTCGCTGATGCCCGGTGACCGGCTGCCGGCCGAGCGCGATCTCGCGGCGCAGCTCGGGGTGTCGCGGCCGTCGCTGCGGGAGGCTCTGATCAGGCTGGAAGCGGACGGTTACATCGAAACGTCGGGGCGCGGCGGTTTCACGGTGGTCGACGTGACCGCGCCGATCATCTCGAAGCCGCTTGCCGAACTGCTGCTGCAGAATCCGCGTACCAGTGCCGACATTCTGGAGTTGCGCCAGGGGCTCGAAGCGATTTCGACGGTCTATGCCGCGCAGCGCGCAACCGCCACCGACCTGAGGAAAATCCGCGCGGCGTTCGAGGCCTTGAAGGCTGCGTCCTTGTCGCGCGATCGCGCGAATCTCGCCGAACTCGATGCCGCGTTTCATCTGGCGATCGCCGACTCCACGCACAACGTCGCGCTGGCGCACGTGATGCACGGCATTCACACGCTGATTCGCGAGGGCATGCGCCAGTATCATCGCTTGATCGATTACGACGATGCGATGGAAAAGCAGTTGATGAGCCAGCACCAGGCGATTTACGACGCGGTCGTCGCACGCGATGCGCCCAAAGCACGCAAGGCCGCCGAGCGGCATCTGGCCTTCGTGCGCGAGATCTACGAGGACGATGCGACGAAGCTGTCGGCTGCCGTGATTTCCTGAGTAGCCCGGCCACGCGAAACCTCTGGCGACGGAGGCGAGGCGGGTCAGTCGGCGAGAAATACCTCTTCGCCTCGTCCCAATGGCACGACCACGGGTCGCTGCACGGCGGTGTCGATATCGATGTGCCGTCCCTCGCGCGAAGAGCGTTCGAAGGCATCCAGCACCTCCAGCACATGCAACGCCAGTGCGCCGCTCGCGCGATGCGGCCGATCCCGACGCAACGCCACCGCCATGTCCAGCACACCCACAGCGCGGTAGTTGGCCACATGCGCGCCGCTCCTCAATGTGAAGTTGTCGGCACCAAAGGGATGATGCTGTGTGTCGAGCGGTTTGAAGCCACTATCACGTTCGGCCACGCGCGGACTTCCGCCAAAGAAATTCGGGTCGACGCCCAACAGGGTGCCTTCGGTGCCATAGATTTCGATGGGGGCACGCTGATGGGCCCACACGTCCCACGAGGCACTCATCGACACGTTGGCTCCGCTCGCAAAATGCAGGATGCCGTTGACCGTCGTGGGCACCTCGACATCGATGATCTGGCCGCGGAGCGGCTCACTGGAGATGATGCGCTGGGGAAAACCGATGCTCGCGCACGCGGTCACGCGTGCTACCGGTCCCAGCAGGTTGACGAGCTGGGTCACGTAATACGGGCCCATGTCGTGAATGGGACCGCCGCCCGGCTTGAAAAAAAACTCTGGATTGGGGTGCCAGGATTCCATGCCGCGGGACAACACGGCCACGGCCCCGCCAATGGCGCGCCCGATGCGGCCGGCATCGAGCGCCGCGCGGCAGGCCTGATGGGCAGCGCCGAAGAAAGTGTCAGGTGCGCAGCCCACGCGTAATCCCGACGCCTCGGCTCGAGCCAGCATCGCGCGTGCGGACGCGAAGTCGGTAGCCAAAGGCTTTTCGAGGTAGACGTGCTTGCCCGCCTCGAGAATCTGCAGGCTTACCGGCACATGCGCGTGCGGCACCGTCAGGTTGATGACGATTTCGATGTCGGGGTCGGCCAGCAGCGCGTCCACCGTCATCGCGGCAACGCCGTGCTGCGCGGCCTTGGCCCGGGCGGCTTCCGGACGCAAGTCGGCGCAAGCCTTGACGCGCGCGAACTCCGAATTCGCCGCGCCGGTGAAATAGGCATCGCTGATGTTGCCGCAACCGATGATGCCGATGAGGACAGGTTTCATGGATCAGGCTCCGAGCTGGTGCAGATAGGCAAAGGCATTGCGGGCGAAGCGTTCGCCGTCGCTGGGATTGTCGTGCTCGGCGGCGAGGAAACGCGCACCCGCTTCGCGGCAGGCCGCGGAGAGCGTGGGCCAATCCATGACGCCGTGACCCACGTCGGCCCAGCCGTCTTCGTCCAGTTTTTCACCTGCGGGCGCGAGGTCTTTCGCATGGGCCGAGACCACACGGCCCGTATAACGACGCAGCCACGGCAGCGGATCGGCGCCGCCGCGAACGAGCCAGGCTACATCCACCTGCCAGCCGAGCGGGCTTGCCCCGGCGGACTCGAACAGCAGTTCCAGCGCCGTGGCGCCGTTCTCTTTCGCTCTCAGTTCCCAATCATGGTTGTGGTAAGCGAGACCGATGCCCTGATCGGCGAGCCGATGAGCGAGCTCGCCCAGCTCGCTGCCGAGCGCCCGCCAATATGCGGCATCACTGTCGCGCTCGGCCGGCGGCACGGCGGGCATGACCAACTGGGTGAAACCGATGGTCTCGCACGCCGCGATGACATCTTGCAAACGCTCACGCAGCATGGCCATGCTGAGGTGGCTGGACGAGGCGCTCAGGCCGCGGGCCCGAAGCTTGTTCCGGGTGTCGGCCGCATCTTCCAGCAAGGACCCGATCAGCTCGACCTGGCGAAATCCGGCTTGGGCTGCAATGTCGAACTGCCGGTCGAGGCCGCCCGCATTACGCAGGCTGTAAATCTGGATGGAAATGGGCAAGGCTTGATTCATGGTCGTCAGTCCAAGGAGTCAAGGGATGCGGCACGAATTGGAGCAGCGATTGCAGTGAAGCAGTGCAGGTCAGAGGGTAAGCGCTTTCCTGCTTCTCAGGAACATGGGCTTTACCCCTACGTAGGTAGATATAGCCACGCACCCGGCAATCTACGTCTGCATCTCCACTCAATTTTGCTTATGGGTAACGCATATCGGGAAAAAATTTTCCCAACGGTGCTACAATTGTTACCTATGCGAAGCAAACCCTCTATCGAAGCCGTCGCCCGCGAAGCTGGCGTATCGATTGCCACGGTGTCGCGTGTGCTCAACGGGACGAAGCCCGTGTCGGCGGCCACGCGTGAGCGGGTCGAGGCGGCTGTGAGCGCACTGGACTACCGCGTCAATCCGTTCGGCCGCAGCCTGAGTACCGGGCAGAGTCGCATTCTGCTGATGCTGATGCCGGACTTCGCGAACCCCTATTACGCCGAGATCGTGCGCGGGGCCGCCGCAGTCAGTCGCCAGGCCGGTTACACGCTGCTTCCGGCGGACCTGGAAGCCTGGGCGGGCACAGCGGACGCGTCGCTGCCGACGCTGCTCGGCAGTCTGAGCGACGGCGTCATCAATCTCGTGCCGATGTCCGACCAGGCAGCCCGGCGCGAAGCCGCGAATGGCAAGCCGTGGGTCAATTGCTCCGAGTTCATGCCCGGTAGTGATGTTCCTTATGTCAGCATCGATCACCGCCAGGCCGCTACGGACGCAGTGCAGTACCTGATCAACAAGGGCCACCGGCGCATCGGCTTCATCACCAGCGATGAGCGCTTCCTGTATGCGCGTCAGCGCCGCGAGGGCTATGACGCGGCACTGTTGCGCGCCGGCCTCGCGCCTGCGCCCGAGCTTGTGTGTGTGACTGGCGACAACAGCTACGCCGCCGGAAGCCAGGCGGCGGCAAATCTGCTGGCGGTGGTCGACCCGCCGAGCGCGGTGTTCGCCGTGTCGGACACGTTGGCGATCGGCGCGATCAAGTGCTTTAGCAAGGCCGGCCGGCGGGTGCCGCACGACGTGGCGGTAATGGGCTTCGACGATGTGCCCATCGCCGACATCTTCGAGCCGGGGCTGACGACCGTGGCCCAGCCGATGGTCGAACTGGGCGCCGCGGCCGCTGAAATGCTGCTGGCGCTGCTGGACGGCCGACGCCCCGCGCCGCGCATCTTGCAGCATCGGCTGGTGCTGCGGGAGTCGGTTTGAGCGGTCGTGTTGGAGAACAAACGAGTCGGCTCGCTCCCGCTGACGGCGGTCGCGCTTACGCTGGCGTGGCATCGGCGGCGCGAATTGACACCGCCTACTGACTTTCTTATAGTCTTGGTCAGACCAACATGACCAAGACGGCCCGACGGGGCCGCACCAGTCAATCGACATCATCCCCGCCGCATTTCCTGAAGGCCCTATGAAACTCGCGCTGTTCATCCCGTGCTTTATCGACGCGTTCTATCCCGAGGTCGGCATCGCGACGCTCGAACTGCTCGAACGTTTCGGCATCGAGGTCGACTATCCGCAACAGCAGACCTGCTGCGGCCAGCCGATGGCCAATAGCGGCGCACATGCGGACGCCGCCGCCACCGAGCGACTATTCGCGCGCAACTTCGCCGGCTACGACTACATCGTCGGGCCGTCCGCGAGTTGCATTCATCACGTGCGAGAGCATCTGACCGCGCTCGAGCAGACCGATGAAGTGAAGAAAGTGCGCGCAAGCGCTTATGAGTTGGTCGAGTTTCTGCACGACGTGATCGGCGCGCGCGAATTTCCGTGGGCCGAGTTTCCGCATCGCGTCGGTCTGCACACCAGTTGCAGCGCGCTGCGTCATCTGAGGCAGGCGTCGGCGTCGGAAATTGCCGGCACGCCGTTTTCAAAGCCGCGCGCATTGCTCGAAGGCGTGAGAGGCATCGAGTTCGTTAAGCCGGCGAGGCCCGACGAATGCTGCGGTTTTGGCGGCACGTTCTCGGTCACCGAAGAGGCGGTGTCGGTGCGCATGGGGCAGGACAAGGTGCGCGACCATCTGAATGCGGGTGCCGAGTACATCGTTTCGGGTGATATGTCCTGCCTGATGCACCAACAGGGTTGCGCCGAACGCATGAAGGCCGACGCGCGCTTCATTCATATCGCGCAGGTTCTCAATGGAGCACGCGCATGAGCGGCGATCATCACCGCATCGATCACGCCAAAGCCGCGGGTTCTTTTATCGGCAAAACCGAGCATGTCGCGTTTCACGACAAGCGTCTGTGGGACCTGCGCGAGAAGCGCGATGCGCAGGCGCACGGCATTGCCGAATGGGAAACGTTGCGCTCGCTGGCGTCGGGCATCAAGGAACACACGCTGTCGCATCTGGCCGACTATCTGGAGCAGTTCGCGGCGGCCGCCGCGGCCAATGGCGTGGTCGTGCATTGGGCGGCGAACGCGGAAGAGCACAACGCGATCGTCCATCAGCTGATGTCCGAGCGCGGCATGACGACGCTCGTGAAGAGCAAGTCGATGCTGACCGACGAATGCCGGATGCGCGAGTACCTCGAACCGCGCGGCATTACCGTGATGGAGACGGACCTCGGCGAGCGCATCCAGCAGCTCGATCATCAGGACCCGAGTCATATGGTCGTGCCGGCCGTGCACAAGCTGCGCGCGGACGTGGCCGAACTGTTCGGCCGTACCATCGGCACCGATCCGAAGAATAGCGACATCCATTATCTGGCCGAAAGCCAGCGCATGAATACCAGGCCGTATTTCGTGCGCGAGAAAACGGCTGGCATGACCGGCTGTAATTTCGCGGTGGCGGAAACGGGCACAGTAGTCGTCTGCACGAACGAAGGCAATGCCGACCTTTCGGCGAACGTGCCGCCGTTGCATATCGCATCGATCGGGATCGAGAAGCTGATACCGAAGGTCTCGGACCTCGGCGTGTTCGTGCGCATGCTGTCGCGCAGTGCGTTGGGTTCGCCGATCACGCAGTACACATCGCATTTTCGTGCGCCGCGGCCGGGCACCGAGATGCATTTCATCCTCGTCGATCATGGCCGTTCCGAACGGCTCGCGATGGAGGACTTCTGGTACTCGCTCAAATGCATCCGCTGCGGCGCGTGCATGAATACCTGTCCGGTGTATCGCCGCAGCGGCGGCCTGTCGTATGGCGGCACCTATTCGGGGCCGATCGGCGCGATCATCAATCCGACTTTCGATCTGAAGCGCTATAGCGCGCTGCCGTTCGCATCGACACTCAACGGCAGTTGCACGAACGTGTGTCCGGTGAAGATCAACATTCACGAGCAGATATATAAATGGCGCGCGGTGATCGCCGAGCAGCACGAAGTGCCCTTCGTGAAGCAGGAAGTGCTGAAGATGGCGGGGCGTCTGCTATCGAGTCCGACCTTGTATCGCGCGATGGTGGCGTCGATGGGCAGCGCGTTACGGCGGCTGCCCAATTTCGTGCTGTACAACCCGCTGAATATCTGGGGCCGGCAGCGCGAATTGCCGGAAGCGCCGAAGATGACTTTCCATGCCTGGTACAAAAAGAATCGCGGAGGCGGCAATGACAACGCGTGAGGCTTTTCTTGCCAAAATACGCGCCGCGCAACCGGCCGCGCGGCCGCGTCCCGACGTGCCGCTGTTCGATGCGGTTGGCGGCGATCTGCGAGCGCGTTTCACGGCGGCGCTGCAAACGATGGGCGGCACTTGCGTCGAGGCAGCAAGCGCGAGCGACGTTAGCGAACTGATTCGAGAGCGTTTTGGCGCGGCGGTATCGATTGCATCGGCGAGCGCGCAAGTGCCGGGCACGCGCGTGATCGGCGCCGATACGGACCCCGCGTCGCTGCAGGACGTCGACGTCGGTGTGGTGCGGGCGCGCTTTGGCGTTGCCGAAACCGGCTCCGTGTGGTTCAGCGAGCGCGAATATGTGGTCAATGCCTTGGGCTACATCGTCCAGCATCTGGTCGTGTTGCTCGATCCGGCGCAATTGCTCGATGGACTGCAAGACGTCTATCGTCGCGACGATATTCGCAGCGCGCGCTACGCGGCGCTGGTTACCGGCCCTTCAGCCACCGCCGATATCGAGGGCGTACTGATTCGCGGCGCGCAGGGCGTGCGCTCGTTGACGGTCGTGTGGCTCGCAGCCTGACGCGCGGCAGTTACCGCGCCGGACTTTGCTATCATCACTGTATAAACATACAGGTCCTGCACAAAGTCCGTGGCAACCCATGCTCGCTCAGAGATCCGCTCTGAGGCCCCTTACTATCTGCTGAATTTCGAGCGCGCGCTGGCGTGGCTCGCCGCGCGTTACGACGACCTGCTCGACGACGAAGAGCACGCTTTTCTGACCACTTTCGCGACATTGCCGCAGGCATCGCGTGCGTTGCTGGTGCGTATGCTGATGCGCAAGGGCACGCTGTTTCGCGCGAGCCGCCTCGTTTATGAGGAAATCGGTTGTCCGTTGCAGGCGGCGATGCCGATGACGGTGCATCGCTGGATCGACACCGAACCGGCTCTGTCACTCGACGATCTGTTTGCCCTCAGCACACGTGCGCAATTGCTGGAGATGTTCGCGCACGCGTTCGCGCGAATTCCCGGTGCAAAGGCATTGCGCAAACCGGATCTGCTCGAAACGCTGCGCGCGTTTTACGAAGCCGAAAGCGGGGAAGCGCAAGCATGCCCATCACGTCCGCTCGCCGCGTGGCACGACGCTACTACGGACCGCGTGCTGCACGTCGCGATCGCGCCGTTGTGCGATCGTTTGCGGCTGATGTTCTTCGGCAATCTATATCAGAACTGGTCGGAGTTCGTACTCGCCGATCTTGGCGTGTTTCAGTACGAGAAGGTCGCGTTCGGACCGTCGTCGCGCGCGTTCCAGAAACGCGCGGACATCGACGCTTATCTCGCGCTGCACGCGTGCCGCGAAGCGCTCGAATGGCTACCGGTCGACACCGGCGCCGCCACGCTTGAAGAACTGATCGCGACCGTCCGCTCGATCGATACTGCGAATCCGTGGCTGGAAACGCGTCGCGCGAAACTGCTGTTCCGGATCGGCCAGGAGTGCGAGCGGCGCGAACAGTGGAGCACCGCACTCGAGGTGTACGACGCATGCGCGTGGCCGGGTGCGCGTCATCGACGCATGCGCGTGCTCGAACGCAGCGAGCGTGACGGCGAAGCGCTCGCGCTGGCTTTGCAGGCCGATGCAGCGCCCGAGAGCGAAGAAGAAGCGCAGCGTGTCGCCCGGATGTTGCCGCGCCTGCGGCGCAAATGCGGCGTGCCTGTGCCGCGCGCGGCGGCGGCGCGACGGGTGGAGCGCGGCACGCTGGTGCTGCCGAAGCCTGACACGCCGGTGCCCGTCGAATACGTGGTGCGCGATCATCTGAGCAGCGACGCCGCGCCGGTGCACTACGTCGAGAACGCGCTGATCAACTCGCTGTTCGGCCTGCTGTGCTGGGAGCCGGTGTTCGCGGCGCTGCCCGGCGCTTTTTTTCATCCGTTCCAGCGCGAACCGGCCGATCTGCACGCGCCCGATTTTCACGCGCGCCGCGCCACGCAGTTCGCGGCGTGCTTCGCGCAACTCGATAGCGGTGTGTATCGCGACACGATTCTGCGGCATCTGCATCAGAAGACCGGTATGCAGTCGCCGTTCGTATTCTGGGGACTGTTGACGCCCGAACTCGTCGCGCTTGCGCTCGACTGTCTGCCCGCCGAACATCTGAAGCTGTGGTTCGAGCGCTTGCTGCGCGACATTCGCGGCAATCGTTCCGGCTTGCCCGACCTGATCCGGTTCTGGCCGGCCGAGCGTCGCTATGAATTGATCGAGGTAAAAGGCCCCGGCGATCGTCTGCAGGACAACCAGATCCGCTGGCTCGCGTACTGCGCGCAGCACGGCATGCCGGTGCGCGTCGTCGACCTGCGCTGGGCCGGGCAAGAGGCGCAGGGCGAAGCGGACGTCGCGACGCGAGCCGAAGCGGAGCGCGTCGTATGAGCTACGTGGTAGCTGTCCGCGCGATGTGCGAATTCACCGCGCGGCGCGGCGATCTCGATCTGCGCTTCACGCCCGCGCCGACTTCGCTCGAAGGCATTGCCGGTCATCAGATGGTCGCCGGCCGTCGCGCGGGCGGCTACGAAACCGAACTCACGCTGACGGGCACGCATCGCAGTCTGACCGTGCGTGGCCGCGCGGACGGCTACGATCCAATCGCGAACCGGCTCGAAGAAGTGAAGACCTATCGCGGCGATCTCGCGCGCATGCCCGCCAATCATCGCGTGCTGCACTGGGCACAAGCGCTCGTCTATGGGCATCTGCTGTGCCGGGCGCGCGGGCTCGGCGAACTGACGGTTGCGCTGGTGTACTTCGATATCGGCAGTCAGAAGGAAACCGTGCTGACACAGCAGCACAGCGCGGGCGAACTCGAAATCTTCTTCGTCGACCAGTGCGAACGATTTCTCGATTGGGCCGTGCAGGAAGACGCGCATCGCGCTGCGCGCAATGCGGCGCTCGTCGAGTTGCAGTTTCCGTATGGGCAGTTTCGCCGTGGGCAGCGCGAGCTCGCGGTGGCCGTGTATCGTGCGGCGCGCGACGGCAAGCCGTTGATGGCGCAGGCGCCGACCGGCATCGGCAAAACGCTGGCGACGATTTTTCCGTTGCTCAAAGCCTGCGGCGAAGACCGGCTCGATCGCGTGTTCTTTCTGACCGCGAAGACGCCGGGCCGCGCGCTTGCGCTCGATGCGATCGACTCGCTGCATCGGAGCGCGCCGTTGCCGCTCAGAACGCTCGAACTCGTCGCGCGCGACAAGGCCTGCGAGCATCCGGATAAAGCCTGCAACGGCGAGTCATGTCCGCTCGCGCGCGGTTTTTACGATCGTCTCGATGCGGCGCGCGCCGCGGCGCTCGCGACACCGCGGCTCGATCGCGCGGCGGTGCGCGAGGCCGCGCTCGCGCACGACGTGTGTCCGTACTATCTGGCGCAGGAGCTCGCGCGCTGGGCCGACGTGATCGTCGGCGATTACAACTACTACTACGACGCGAGCGCGATGCTGCATGCGCTCGCGCAGATCAATCAGTGGCGCGTGGGCGTGCTGGTGGACGAAGCGCACAACCTGCTGGAACGCGCGCGGCGCATGTATACCGCGTCGCTCGATCAAAGCGCGTTCCGGCTCGCGCGCAAGAGCGCGCCGGCGGCGCTGAAGAAGCCGCTCGAACGCTTGCAGCGCGAATGGAATGCGCTGAAGCGCGCGCAGACGGCCAGCTACCAGGTGTACGCGGAGATACCCGGAAAGTTGCTATCCGCCGCGCAGAATCTGATTGGCGCAGTGACCGATCAGCTCGCCGACGCGCCGCTGTCGATCGACGAACACGCGCTGCGCTTTTTCTTCGATGCGATGCACTTCGTCGCGCTCGCCGAGCAGTTCGGCGAGCACTCGATGTTCGACGTGACATTGAGCGCCGACCGTTACGCGCCGCGCGACAAAACCAGTGCGACGCTATGCGTGCGCAACGTGATCCCCGCGCCGTTTCTCGCGCCACGCTATGCAGCCGCGCGTACCACGGTGATGTTCTCCGGCACGCTAAATCCGCAGCATTTCTATCGCGACACGCTTGGGCTCGCCGACGATACGCAATGGCTCGATGTCGAAGGACCGTTTCGCGCGGAGCAGTTGCAGGTGCACGTAGCGGCTCATGTATCGACGCGCTGGCGTGATCGCGAGCGCTCGCTCGCGCCAATCGTGGAGCTGATTGCAAAACAGTACGACACGCAGCCCGGCAATTATCTCGGGTTCCTGAGCAGTTTCGATTATCTGCAACGCGTGGTCGCGCTGCTGCGCGAGCGGCATCCCGGCTTGCCGGTGTGGACGCAGGAGCCCGGCATGGACGAAGCCGCGCGTGATGCGTTTCTCGCGCGCTTCAGGACGATGAATCAGGGGATCGGCTTCGCGGTGCTCGGCGGCGCGTTTTCGGAGGGAGTGGATCTGACCGGACAGCAACTGATCGGCGCGTTCGTTGCGACGCTCGGTCTGCCGCAGGTCAACGACGTCAACGAGCAGATGCGCCGTGCGCTCGATGCGCGCTTCGGCAATGGCTACGACTACACGTACCTGTACCCGGGATTGCAGAAAGTCGTGCAGGCGGCGGGGCGCGTGATCCGCACCGAACAGGATCGCGGCGTCGTGCATCTGATCGACGACCGCTTTCGCAGGCCGGAAGTGCAGCGCCTGTTGCCGCGCTGGTGGCAGGTTCGCTAGCGCTGCGCGGCGCTAGCGAACCTTCACGCGTGCGACGTGCGGCGTGTCACGTCACGCGTGCGGCGAGGTCGAGCCCGGATTGGCGGGCGTACCGGGGCCACCGGCCGGGCTCGGATCGACGGGGATCTGATCGTCGAGCGGCGCGTCGCCCTTGTGCGGAGTGTGCTCGCCGCCATCAGACTGTCCAACGTGGTGGATGCGCGGCACGCCCGCATCGACCTTGGCCTTGCTCGCCGGGTCCCACGTGAGCAGATGGCGCTGCGGATTCGCGATCTCGATGCCGAGCTCGCTGAAGCGCTCGAGGATGCGCCGGTTGAACTCGCGTTGCACGCCCCAGCGCGACGTATCGCGGCATTGCATCTGGCCGGCCAGCGTGATCGCGGAACCGTCGACCGCATCGACGCCCCAGAACGAGAAGTCCGCGAGGATGCCGTCCTTGAACTTGTCATCCGCGCGCAGCGATGCGCCGATTTCCTTCAGCGTGTCGATCGCGCGCTCGACGTCCTGGCCGAACACGATATTCACGCGCACCGCCGCGTTGCCGATGCCGCGATTCGTGTTGTTCACGGTCGACACCGAGCTGAACGGCACCGTAAACAGCGAGCCGTCGCTGCCGCGCAGGCGCACGGTGCGAATCGACAGATATTCGACGGTGCCCGACACGCCCGCGAGCGTGACCCAGTCGCCGACCTGCATCGCGTTTTCCATCAGCAGGAAGATGCCGGTGATGAAATCCTGCACCAGCTTCTGTGAGCCGAAGCCGAGCGCGACGCCGAAGATGCTCGCGCCCGCGAGCAGCGGCCCGATGTTCACGCCCAGTTCGCTCAGCCCCGTCAGCACGACGACGAGCGCGATCACGCAGAACAGCGCGCTGCGCAGCATCGGCATCAGCGTGCGCAGGCGCGCGGCGCGCACCAGATCGCCGCTGCTCGTCCAGTCGTCGAGGCGGCGTTCGGCCGACACGTTGACCACCTCCCACACCACCAGCGCGATGATCGCTGCGACCGCGATCGTCGCGAGCGCCGAGGCGAGGCGGTGGCCGATCGTGCCGCTGCGGAACAGATCGACGACATCGACGCCCCACGCCTGCAACAGCACGAACGCGGTGACAATGCCGATGACCCAGCCGATCACGCGCCGCAGCGCCGGATAGTATCGGTACGCGTGCTGATGCACGAGCGAGCGCGACGCTTCGTCCTGCACGTGGAAGATGCGCGCGAGCGCACCGAAGATCACGATGGACACGAGCCGCGCGCCGATCAGAATCGCGAGTGTCATGCCGCCGATATTCACGAGCGCGTGATAGCCGTTCTGTACGTCGAAGGCCCACACGAACCACAGGCCCATCACGATGACCACGGCAACCCAAGCCCACGCGTCCGCGAGCGCGTGGCCGAACATCTGCAACGACTCGTGCGCGGAAAAGCGAATGCGGATCCGGTTGGCAACCGGCTTCGCACAGCGCAGCACGAGGATCGAGATCATTACGTGACCGACCAGCGCGACCACCTTCAGCAGCGCGAGATGCGCGGCGTCGTTCATCCCGAGCGCCTGCGCGACTTCGGCTAGCGCGACGCCGGCGCCGACCACGCTGACGATCCGCACGATCCAGCCGAGGATGAACGCGGCCCACGCATCGCCCATGCGCAGCAGCCGCAGACGCGGCGCGCTCGGCTGCAGGAAGAACGCGCCGACGATCACGACGCAGCGGCACACCACGTAGACGTCGATCAGCGAATCGAGCGCGCGGTCCTGCGGCGTGCCGTTGTCGGTGATGATCGAAATCACCGCGCTTGCCGCGGCGACGAATACTGCAAGCGGGATCAGCCGAACCAGCGTAATCAGCAACGCGCGCGGCAGACGTTGCAGCAGCGTCCAGTGGTGCGTCGCGTTGCGCTTGCCTTCGGCTTCGATCGCGCGGCCTTTCTCGGATGGCGTCGCGTGCGGCGTGGCGGGGCCCGTGGTGACCGCGTGCGCGTCGAGCACCGGCGGCGCGTTGCCGTTGTCATCCAGCTGCGCGGCTTCGCGGCGCGCGGCGATCGCCCGGTAGATGCGCCGCAGCAGCCGGCGCGTCAGCCATTCGAGCAACAGTGCGGGAATCAGCGCGGCGAGCAGCGACGACAGCACCTTGAGCAGCACCACGCGCGCGTGCGGGTTGGCGAACTGCCAGTTCCACCATGCGCGCACCGAAGCGACATCGAGCAGCGCGGCGATCGAGCCGCGCAGCGAGGTCGCGACATAGCCGACGTAATGCGCGCCCTGACGCGCGATCTGCGACGCGAGGCCATTGCTTTTGAACGCGGCCGGCACGAGCGAGGCTGCGCCGCTGGCGGCGGCCGGTGCCGACGCGGCCGCCGGCGCGGAAGCGGGCGGCGCGCTCAACGCGCCGGCCGCGGCGATCGCCTGCAGCGTATCGGCGACCTGCGCGCGGCGTTTGGGGTCGTTCAGGACGGAGAGCGCGTCGCGAGCCTGCTGAGGTGTCAGCGTGACGGCGGCGGAAGCGGGCGTGGAATGGGCGGACTCAGGCGCGGCGGCGAACACGGGCGCCGCGCCGGCGACCAGAAAAATGAAAAAACAGATACGGAGAAATTTTTGCATGGGGTGTAGAGCGGGACGAAGCCAGGGCGGACGATTGTGCCGGAACGCAGGGCTGTTTCAGCGGGGCGACCCCGGACGGACACGGGTTCGGGCGCTGAAGTTCCTGCGGCGGAGGCCCGCCGGACGGGCGAAAGGGCGGCGAGGGCGGCGCTCGCCGGATGGGGCGTTGAGCCGATAGCATAGCCGATGATGGCCGGCAGGCCTGGCGAAGTCGGCAGAAAGCCTGCCCGGAAGGCCCCGTGGGCGAGGCGGCGCAAGGGGTAGGAGGCCGCTTGCCGGGTGGCAATGCTGGCGGTGACGCGGGGACGCGCCGTATGACTACGCTAGCTGCAAGCAGAGCGCTTGTGAGTCTTCATCGATCAATTGCCGTCACCATGCGCTAATAAGCGTTCACTGCAAAAAACGCTTAAATCCGCGCTCATGCCAACGACGAGGTCTGGCGCTCGGCTTCGTCGCCGGCATCGGGACCGCTGCTCGCGCCGCGTCCGGGTGGCTCCTGATGCAGCCGGTTCGCGTGCATCAGCCGGTACAGCGTCGCGCGCGAAATGCCGAGTTCGGCCGCCGCATCGGACAGTTTGTAGCCGTGTCGCAGCAGCGCGTTCTCGATCGCATCCTTTTCGGCCTTGCTGCGGATTTCCGCGAGCGTGACCGCCGGGCCATTGTCGGCCTCGGGCAGGCCCAGGTCGCTCGCCGTGATGAAGCGGCCCTCGCTCATCACGACCGCGCGGCGCACGCAGTTGATCAGCTCGCGCACGTTGCCGGGCCACGGATAGTTCGACATGGCGACGATCGCGTCGCTCGACAGCCCGCGCAGCTTGCGCGCGCCGTCCTGCTTGTACATGCTGAGCGCGTAATTGGCGAGCAGCTTGATGTCGCCGCCGCGCTCGCGCAGCGGCGGCTCGACGAGTCGCAGCACGCACAGCCGGTGATAGAGGTCGGAGCGGAAACGGCCGTCTTCGACGGCGCGCTCCAGGTCGACGTGGGTGGCCGAGATCACCCGCACGTCGACGCTGATCGGACCGTTGCCGCCAAGCCGCTCGATCGTGCCTTCCTGCAGGAAGCGCAGCAGCACCGCCTGACATTCGTGCGGCATGTCGCCGATTTCGTCGAGAAACAGCGTGCCTTCATGCGCACTCTCGATGCGGCCGATCTTGCGTTGCAGCGCGCCGGTAAATGCGCCGCGCTCGTGGCCGAACAGTTCGGCCTGCAACAGGCTCGGCGGAATCGCCGCGCAATTGATTGCGACGAACGTGCGGCCCGCGCGCGGCGAGCGCTCGTGAATAGCACGAGCGGTCAGCTCCTTGCCGGTGCCCGATTCGCCTGCGATGAACACGGGTGCGTCGGTCACGCCGCATTTGTCGATGCGCCGGTAGAGCTGCTGCATCGGCTCGCATTGACCGACCATGCCGTGACGGCCGACCGACGGCTCCGGCGCGACGCGCGGCTGACGCAGGTTCGACAGCCCATGAGCGTGGCCGAGCGCGAACACGAGCCGCTCGTTGAGCCACGGCTGCGTGACGAAGTCGAAGCAGTAATCAAGGATGAAACGGCTGACCAGTTCGTTGTCGGCCTGGCCCGGCACGATCTGCGCGACCCAGTTGGTCTCGACGCGGCGCATGCACAGCGCGAACGCGGATAGCTGCTGAGACGTGCAATCTTCGGGCAACTGAACGAGACCAACCTTGATGTTGCCGCGTTCGATCATGCGTTCGGCCACGGCCGTGCTTTTTGCGTGCACGGCTTGCCATCCCGACGCGGCCAGAAACTCGGCGAGTTTCTGGTCGGGCGCGTTCGCCACGTACAGAACGGTGCGTTCCGTGTCGGCCGGCGTGCAAGTCGTAGTCATGATTCCCCCCGTTCGATCCTCAGGACTGCTGTGCGGCGTTGTGAGATTCAGGCGGCCAGTTACTGCACTCCGGCTGCGACGCATTCACGGCAGCAGCGAACACGAACAAGGGACACTGCAAGCGCGGCGCGAACCGGAACGCGCTGGATGGCGGACCGATTCATGCAATGGCGGCGACCTTGTCGTTCATTGCTGAAACTGCCCGGCGACTTTATCCCCGAATCGTGAAAACCACTTGAACCGTGGCTTGCCTCGTTGACCTGATACAAGCGCTCTGATTGGCGCATGGCCTAACGATAAGCGAAAGCGCCTGAAAGCGCCAGATAAAAGAATCATGGATCAGGAATGCTTGTTGGCTTTCTGATTAACACGGATCACTAATGAATAAACGGTCAAGATCGGTTATGCGAGGAATCGCACATTGCGTAGCAATTGCCCTGGTATTAAGACGTGACTAAAACTGACGAAGCGTAAGCAGTCGTGTTTCACAGTTGCGACAGATTGGACAGCATGAGTCGACTGCGCTTTGCCGTGCCGGGCGGGACGCTTTTACAACCTCGAGGAACGGCGAAGCCGCGTGTAGCCGGCCCTGCGGCCAGCCTGGAGGCTGGCGAGAGGCAGCGGCGAGCGCGCTTTGCCGCCAACGCGCGGCGAATTGGCGTGTCAGAAACGAATCAATGCGCGCTGCGCCAAAAATCGGGCAGGCTCGCGCCGCGTCGAAAGCAAACCGATTTCACGGCAGCGTGAAGCTTTGACGGGCGCCTTACCGATCGTTAAGCGGGTTGGCATAAGCGTTGCAATAAGGTCTGCACAGAAAAATGTTTGCAGCCATGTCGACGGTACGGGGAAAACCGGATTAAAAAAGACTGGCGGTAAAAAGCTCACTCGCAGGCATGGTCGGGGAAGCCATCAAGTGTCTGCGGGAGCGCGGCGGGGCCTTATTAAATACGTGAGAAAAACGGTTGAATGGCGGACCGGTATGACGGCCATTCAAAACCGGACCACAAAAAGGGCATCGACTTCGCCGTTTTTCCTTTTCGACTTTTTGTCCTGACGACGCGAAAAGGATGGCGATAACGACAGGCAACGCGCTGGCAACGTTCGCGAGCGACGCGCCGCAAAGGGAAGGGGCAGCGCCGGATCAGGACCGGCCGGCGCGATGAAGCGGGGAGAGAGGCCATCGTCTCCACAGAGAGACGAATGTACGAGGTGCACCAGGGGCCGTGTCCGTGGGTTGGCACGGGCACGGCATCCTGACCCGACGGCCGGGGCGCTGCAGCGAAGCGGCGTAACCTGGCGCAAATCCGATCGACATCGGGGGCTGTCATGAAACCACAACTGATTCGCAGGCTGGCCGCTTCGGACGGAACGGGGCGCACTTACCGGCGGTATGTCGCGGCGTCGCGCGCGCGCTTTTTCGCGCAGGCGGCGGGGTCGTCGGTCGATCTGCTGGCGCTCGTCGTCGCCGAGACGCTCGAGCGCCGCGCCCAGGCCGAGCTCCGCCGCGCCGTGCTGCGCGACGCGCTGTACGAGATGCCGGTGCGCGCTGATCGCAACGCGGCGCATCGGCACGACGAAGATGAAAACGACGTTTGACGCTTGCCGCTCGATACCGGCTCGCGACGGCCGTACAGGAATTCGATAACACCGTTTGCCGGCTCATGGTTTTCACGGAGGAGCGCCGCGCTAAGGAGTTCGCGCCGAAGCCTGCGTCGTCGATCGTGAACGCACGACTTGAATAAAAACCCGCGCATGACGCGCCAAGCGCCGCAGAGCTGCCATGATCGACATCTTCCTGATTGCCGCGAGCATTGAAAACGCGCAGCGCATCGTCGTGCGGCTCGAACAGAGCGGCGTGCGTTATCGGCTGCACACCGCGTACGGTTCGGCCCGGCAACTGCCGATCCACGCGCGCATGCTCCGCACAGCCGACCTACTGATCGTCGACGACCCCCATCTGAACGTCCGCGGACTCGCCGGTGTCGAGGAAGCGCTTGCCTGCGCGCCGACGCTCCATTGCATGCTGGTGACGCCGGCGCCGTCCAGCGCGCTGATCGGCGCGGCGCTGCGCGTCGGCGTGCGGCAGGTGCTGTCGTGGCCGCTCGACGCTCACGCCGTCGCCGATGCGCTCGCGCGGATCGAAGCGCGGCGTCGCGCGCCCCAGCGGCGCCGCGCGCACGTGGTCACCCTCGCGTCGAGCAAGGGCGGCAGCGGCACCACGCTGATCGCGGTCAACCTCGCGTGCGCGCTCGCCGCGCGGCGTGAGCGGCGCGTGCTGCTGATCGACCTGAGCCAGCAATTCGCCGACGCGAGCCTGCTGATGGCGAATCGCCCGCCGCCGATGACGCTCGCCGATCTGTGCTCGCGCAATGAGCAACTCGACGCGGCGCTGTTCGACGCATGCGCGATGCACGTGCGCCCGAACCTCGATCTGCTCGCCGGCGCCGGCGATCCGCTGAAGGCCGCCGAACTGCTGCCCGGCCAACTCGAGCGGATTCTGACGCTGGTGCGCCAGCGCTACGACGCGGTGCTGATCGACGTCGGCCCGAGCCTGAATCCGTTGACGATCCGCGCGCTCGCGCATAGCGACGCGATCTGCATGGTGGTGCGGCAGAACCCGCTGTACCTGCATGGCGCGCGCCGCATGCTCGATATCTTTCGCGAGCTGGGGCATCCGGCCAGCAAGGTGCGGGTCGTCGTCAATCAGTACGACAAGGACGCGCAGATCAATCTGCCGATGCTCGAACGCACGCTCGGCGCAAGGGTCGCGCATCAACTGCCGCGCGACGATCGGCACGTGGACGAGGCGCTGAGCCTCGGCGTGCCGATCGTCGCGTGCGCGCGCGACAGCGGGCTCGCGCAAGGCATCGTCCTGCTCGCGAACATGCTGTGGCCGGCGGGTGCGGAGCGCCGCAGAAGCATGCTCGGCCGGCTGCTCGCGACGTGGCCGAATCTGCCGCCGTAATTGAAGCCAGGGGTCTAAGCCGACGACGAGCGCTATCGCGCATACCGTAGTAAGGTGAGATACAGGGTCATCCCCCCGGCCTATTCTGAAGAGGTAGAGCGGCTCGCGCCGTCCGGTCACTCGAGCGAGAAAATCACGTGAGCGCAGCACCGTCCATGCAACACGCGCAGGGTTTCAGCGACCTCGCGTCGATCCTGTCCAATCCGATTCTGAATACGGATTCGTACAAGGCATCGCACTTTCTACAATATCCGCCCGACGCGACGGCAATGTTCTCGTATATCGAATCGCGCGGCGGACGTTACGAGCGCACGCTGTTTTTCGGCTTGCAAATGCTGCTGAAGGAATACCTATGCTGGCCGGTCACCGACGCGATGATCGACCAGGCGCGCGCGTTCTTCAGCGCGCACGGCGAGCCGTTCAACGAAGCGGGCTGGCGCTACGTCGTACAGCAATATGGCGGCCATCTGCCGGTGCGGATTCGCGCGGTGCCCGAAGGCTCGGTCGTGCCGACGCACAACGTGCTCGTCACTGTCGAATGCGACGATCCCCACGTGTTCTGGCTTGCGTCGTATCTGGAGACGATGCTGATGCGCGTGTGGTATCCGATCACGGTCGCGACACAAAGCTGGCATCTGCGCCAGACAATCCGCGCAGCTCTGCTGAAAAGCAGCGACGATCTCTCGCAGTTGCCGTTCAAACTGCACGATTTCGGTGCGCGCGGCGTGTCGAGCGCGGAGTCGGCCGCGATCGGCGGCGCGGCGCACCTCGTCAGCTTCATGGGCTCGGATACGGTGCTCGGCGTGCTTGCGGCGAATCACTACTACCACGACAGCATGGCCGCGTTCTCGGTGCCGGCGGCCGAGCACAGCACGATCACGGCGTGGGGCCGCGAGCGCGAAGTCGACGCGTATCGCAACATGATCGCCCGCTTCGGCAAGCCGGGCGCGATCGTTTCTGTGGTGTCCGACTCTTACGACCTGTTCGCCGCGCTGAACGCATGGGGCGGCGAGTTGAAGCAGGCCGTGCTCGATTCCGGCGGCACGCTGGTGATTCGCCCGGATTCCGGCGATCCGTGCACGATCGTGCTGTACACGCTGCGCTCGCTGGAGGCGTCGTTCGGCTCGCAGACGAACAGCAAGGGGCGGCGCGTGCTCGACCACGTACGCGTGATCCAGGGTGACGAGGTGAACCCGGATTCGATCCCCGCGATTCTTGCCGCGATGGACGAGGCGGGCTTCGCCGCCGACAACATCGTGTTCGGCATGGGCGGCGCGCTGTTGCAGAAGATCAACCGCGATACGCAGCGCTTCGCGATGAAGTGCTCCGCGATCCGGCTCGGCGACACGTGGCACGATGTGTCGAAGGACCCGGTCACGGATCACGGCAAGCGCTCGAAGAAAGGCCGGCTCACGTTGCTGCGCCATCGCGGCAGCGGCGAGTACCGGACAGTCACGTTGCCGATCGTGTGGGACGAGCGCACGGTGGCGGGCGAGTGGGACGAAGTGCTCGAGACGGTGTTCGATACGGGCCGCTTGCTGGTCGATACGTCGCTGGCCGAGATTCGAGGCCGCGCCTATGCGGAGGAAGTTTGACCGAGCCATGCCTGACGATCCGTTGACGGCCGACTGCATGCGTGGGTGGCTACGCGAGGCCAGCGAACCCGAGGACGCCGATACGCGTCTGTTCGCCAAACTGATCGCCGCGCGCGACGCTCGCAACGAACTCGCGTTGCTCGGCCTGCAAGCGCATGCATGGCGCGCGCTGCTAGCGAGGCACTTCGTCCGTGCGCGCATTCCGGCATTGCCGCTTCCGGTGGTCCCCAGCGAACACGCGAGCTTCGTCCATGCACTGCACGCGCTGCTCGTCGCGAGCGCGAGCAGCACGGTCCATCCCGACGACGCGCATTGTCTCGCGACGATCATCGCCCATGCGTGTTTGCGTCCGGATCATCTATGGCGCGACCTTGGCCTCGCGGGCCGCGATGAAGTGACGTGGATGCTCACGCGCTACTTCCCGACGCTGGTCGAGCGCAACGTCGATAACCTGCGCTGGAAGAAATTCCTCGCCGCGCAATGCGCGATCTCGTTGGGTCTGCAACCGGGACCTGCGCCGGGTTGCCCGGGCTGCGAAGACTACGGGTACTGCTTCCCACGGCAGCCTTGAAGCGCGCCACTGAGGCGTCGGCGCGAAACCGTTCGTGTATGCTTGCGCGCATGGCCGACACCGCAAAACCCACTAAAAGCAGAGCCGCTCCGGCGACGAAGTCCACCAGGGCGCGTCCCGAGGTGCGCTTCAGAATGCGCATCCGCAACGGCGATGCGGTTGCACTCGGGCCAGGCAAGGTCGATCTGCTCGAAGCGGTGCGCGAATATGGATCGATCTCGGCGGCGGCGCGGAGTCTCGACATGTCATACCGGCGCGCGTGGCTGTTGATCGACGAGCTGAATCGCTCGCTGAAGTCGCCGGCCACGCAATCGGAGCAGGGCGGTCAGAGCGGCGGCGGCTGCACGCTGACGCCGGTCGGCGAAACCATCATCCGGCTGTATCGGGACGTCGAGGAAGAGGCGCGGCGAAGCTGCGCGAAGCAGATCGCCGAACTGGTGAAACTGATCCGCTCGTGAAGGGCCCACGATGGCGTCGGCGCTATCGGTGTGGCGGTATCGGAAGGGTAAAGCCGTCGTCGGCTCGCGCCGGCCCCCATTCACACCGTTTTCCTATATCGTGTGCGCGATGCCCGCCGCCTGCCGCGCGCGGGCTGTTTTTCCGGAGCGCGGCGCGACTCTGCGCGTGCATGACACGTGATGCGCTCCCGCAATACACCACACGACATCAATGAGCCATCCCAACACCGAGCTGATCGAACGCTTCTACACCGCCTTCCAGCATCGCGACGCCGAGACCATGGTCGCCTGTTATGCCGACGACGCCGTCTTCAGCGACCCCGCCTTCGGCGAGCTGGTCGGCGACGAAGTGCGCGATATGTGGCGCATGCTCGTCAAGCATGCGCAGGACTTCACGCTAAGCTTCAGCGACATCGAGGCGGATGACCGTACCGGCCGCGCACAGTGGGTGGCGCGCTACCGTTTCGTCCAGACCGGGCGCGACGTCGTGAACCGGATCGAAGCGCGTTTCGTGTTCCGCGACGGGCTCATCGTCGAGCATCGCGACCGCTTCGATCTGTGGCTGTGGATGCGCCAGGCGATGGGCGTGCGCGGCACGCTGTTCGGCTGGTCGCCGTTCGTGCAGCGGATGCTCAGGCAGCAGGCGCGCCGGGGGCTGCTGCACTATCGCGGGCAGTTGAATCGCGAGCGCGGCTAGGCGCGTGCGGGCGGCGGCGCGCGCATCGCGCTTGCTATCATCGAGGCACGCGCTTGCCCGCACGCCTTGCCGGGCCGCCGCACAGGAAACGCTATGCGAGTCGTCGATGCCGCCTGGCAAGAATGGCTGAGCAGCAATGTCGCGCGCGGCTGCACGCCGGGCTCGATGATCGACGCGATGGTGCAGGCCGGCTTTGCCGACGGCGAAGCCCGTGTGGCGGTCCACCATGCGTTCGACCGGCGCGCGTGCGGCCCCCCAGCGCCCGCCACAGTGGCCGATCCCGCCACCAATCCTTATCGATACGACGCTGCGCCGCTCGCGCGCGGCAACCTGATCCGCGCCGCTGACCGCGACGTACGCGTGTTGCTGCGCTGTGAGCGGCCGCAGCTGGTCGTGTTCGCCGACGTGCTGTCCGCCGGCGAATGTAGCCAGCTGATCGAACGCTCGCGACATCGGTTGAAGCGCTCGACGACGGTCAATCCACTCACCGGCCACGAAGACATGATCCGCAGCCGGACCAGCGAAGGCGTCTGGTATCGGCGCGGCGAAGACCGGTTGATCGCGCGAATCGAACGACGCATCGCTAGCCTGACGAACTGGCCGCTCGAAAACGGCGAAGGCCTGCAGGTGCTTCATTACGACACGCGCGGCGAGTACAGCCCGCATTTCGACTTCTTCGCGCCCGATCAGCCGGGCAGCGCGATCCATACCGCGCAGGGCGGCCAACGCGTCGCGACACTGATCATCTATCTGAACGACGTCGCGGACGGCGGAGAGACGGTGTTTCCCACGGCGGGCCTATCGGTCGCGGCGCGGGCGGGCGGCGCCGTGTATTTCCGCTATATGAACGATGAACGCCAGCTCGACCCGTCGACGCTGCACGGTGGCGCGCCGGTGCTGGCCGGCGACAAATGGATCATGACGAAGTGGATGCGCGAGCGCGCGTACGGCTGAGGCGGCGCCTATTCGGCCGCTTTATAAACATCCGGCCGGTGCAGCTCCATATACCTCTCGGGGTTCGCGAGCGACGTGAACCCGTGCGGCGCATAGACGTGATGCGCGTCGGTCGTGACCAGCACGACTCTGCGCAGACTGGCGAGCGACGGGCTCGCAAACATATGTTTCATCAGCGCCGACGCATACCCCTTGCCGCGATACGCCGGCAGCACGAACACGTCGCACAGGTAAGCGAAGGTCGCCTCGTCGGTGATCAGACGCGCGAACGCGATCTGCTCGCCGTCGACAAAACCGCCATAGCACAGGGAACCGGCGACGGACCGCTCGAAGGTCGCGCGCGGCATGCCCTTGGCCCACGGCGTTTGCAGCGACAGGAACGCGTAGACCATGTCGAAGTCGAGATCGTCGATGCGGCTGGAAATCGTCAGTTCGCTTGCTTGCACGGGGTGTCTCCTGGTTCGCGTAGCGGCGGCGTGTGCCTTAGCCCTTCGCGGCAGTCTCGCCACCGCGCGAACCCCCGCCAATGCTCTGTCCGGCATTGCGCGCGAGCCCCATATAACCGATCACCGACAGCAGCGTCAGCACGCCGGCGAACAGGAACGCGAGGCGGAAATCGTCGAGCGTGAACACGTGGCCGGTCGTCTCGCCGTTGAACAGCGCCGCCACGCGCAGCGACACCGCGCCGAACGCGATGCCCAGACCGATCGTCATTTGCATGGCCGCGCTCCACAGCGTGCTCGCCGCACTCATCTGCGTCTGCTGGATATCGGCGTAGGCGAGCGTCGCCAGCGTCGAGAACTGCATCGAGCGCGTGACGCCGTACACGAACACGACGATCAGCACCAACACGAGCGGTACGTCCGGCGTCAGCAGTCCGCACAAGGTGATGAAAATGCCTGCCACGACCACGTCGACGATCGCCACCATCCGGAAGCCGTAGCGCTGCAGGATGCGCGTGGTCAGCGCCTTCATGCCGAGGTTGCCGACCGCGCTCGCGAGCAGCAGCAGCCCCGAACGGAACGCCGACAGCCCGAAGCCGACTTGGAACAGCAGCGGCATCAGATAGGGCACCGCGCCGATGCCGATGCGCGTGAATGAACCGGTAATGACGGTCACCGAGAACGTCGGCACTTTCAGCGTCGACACGTCGACGAGCGGATGCGGATGACGCTTCGCGTGCAGGAACGCGATCGCGCCGACCAGCAGACCGCCCGCCACGACCGCGATCGCGAGCCACGCATTGGTGGCCGGCTGGCTCGCGAGCTCCGCGCCGTACAGGATCGCGGTCAGCGCGACGCCGCTCAGCAGCAGGCCGACGACGTCGAGCGGCTTGCGTTCGGTGCCGCGCAGGTTCGGCACGATGGCGAGCGCGACGGCGATCGCCGCGAGACCGAACGGCACGTTCAGCAGGAAGATCCAGCGCCACGACGCGTAAGTCGTGATGAAGCCGCCGATCGGCGGCCCGACCACCGGCGCCGCGATGGCCGGCCAGGTGATCGTCGAGATCGCCTGCATCATGCGGGCTTTCTCGGTGCTGCGGACCACGATCAGACGGCCGACCGGCACCATCATCGCGCCGCCGATGCCTTGCAGCAGCCGCGCGGCCGTGAACTCGGGCACATTCTGCGACAGCCCGCACAGCACCGACGCGACCGTGAACACGCCGATCGCGCTGACGAACACCGTGCGCGCGCCGCAGCGGTCGGCGACCCAGCCGCTCGCTGGGATGAAGATCGCGAGCGCGAGCATGTAGGCGGTCATGCCGAGGCTCAGGCTGTTCGGACCGACGCCGAACGAACGCGCCATCTGCGGCAGCGCGGTGGCGATCACCGTGGTGTCGAGGTACTCCATGAAGAAGGTGGCCGCGACGATGTACGGCAGCCAGCCGACATGCGCGGTGCGGGTGCCGCTGCTGCTCATCGCGCGAGCTCCCGCGGCGCGCTGATAGGCGCGCAAAGACCATTGACGGGCCGGCGCGCGGCGCGCGAAGGGTGTGACTTCATGGTGCTTGAGATTACCTGTCGTGTGCGTTTTTGTGCTTCGGGCTGGCGGTGACATCAGCTTGCCTGATTTTCAGCCCCGCTTTCCAGCCCTGAATCCTAACGCAAGAAAGGGTCCCTTTTCACGCACGCGTGCAGCGCGCCGCCGCGCCGCCGCCGTTGCGTCAGTCCTTGGCCGCATATTCCTTGTCCAGCCGGTCATACAGCGGCTTGTTGACGAGCCGCTGGCGCTCGCTGAACGGCGCGACGATGGTCGCGTCCTCGTCGAGGCGGCCGTTGCTTTGCAGCGTGCCGAGCGCGCGCTGCATGCCGAGCACCGCGCCCTGCAGCGCCGCGTTCGCGTACAGCACGATGCCGTAGCCGAGCTTCGCGAGCGCATCGCGCGACTGCACCGGCGTCTTGCCGCCGATCACAATGTTGATGAGCTGCGGCACGTCGAACAGCCCCGGCAGACGCTCGATGTCGGCGAGCGATTCGGTCGCCTCGATGAACAGGATGTCGGCGCCGGCCTCGATGAAGCGATGACCGCGCTCGATCGCGTCCTCGATGCCGTGGACCGCCGCCGCGTCGGTACGCGCCATGATCTGCAGGTTCGCGTCTTCGCGCGCGTCGACGGCCGCGCGGATCTTGCCGACCATCTCGCTCGTCGCGACGACTTCCTTGCCCGAAAAGTGGCCGCATTTCTTCGGCATCACCTGGTCTTCGAACTGGATCACGTCGGCGCCGCTGCGCTCGAGCACGCGCACGGTCTGGCGCACGTTCAACGCGTTGCCGAAGCCGGTGTCGGCATCGACGATCAGCGACAGCGCGACCGCGTCGCGGATGCGCGCGGTGTGCTCGGCGACTTCGGCGAGGCCGATGAAGCCGAGATCGGGCAGACCGAGCGACATATTCGTGACGCCCGCGCCGGTGATGTAGACCGCCTCGAAGCCGGCGTCCTCGATCACGCGCGCGCTCATCGCATTGAACGCGCCGGGCACGAGCAGGCCCTGACGCTGGTTGACCTTGGCGCGGAAGGCGGCGCGGCGGCTGGCGGAAGTGGTGGTCATGATGCGGGTCTCCAGAAGGAAAGGGGGAGTGGAAGGCGGGCGACATTCTGCAGGAAACGTGCCACCTGCGGGCATTCCACGCGTTGTGCCGATGAAACAACGGTTTGCGCGCGGTGGGCTCGGCTTGGGCGTTCGTGGCACAATCGGTGGAACGTTTCATGAAACGTTTCGCGGAACGTTTCAATCAAGGAGAGCCGCGGTGTCCACGTTCACCCCATTCCTCGCGAACCGGAGCCCCGCTGTCGATGTCGGCCGCCCCGGCGTCGCACTCGTCAGTATCAGCCGACTGCAATCGCTTTGCGAGGCGGTAGCGCCGCGCTATGCGGGCCGCGCGAAATTCTTCACGGTGCGGGAGGGTTACGGCGCGGCCGTCGCCGCGCTGCAGGCTTACGTGGACGCAGGTTCCGTCGATGTCGTACTGTCCGCCGGCTCGAACGGCGCGTATCTGCAAGAGAATCTCAGCGTGCCGGTCGTGATGGTCAAGGTGAACGGCTTCGACGTGTTGAGCGCAATCACGCGCGCCACAGCCACGTGGCCGCAAGCGCGCATCGGGCTGGTGCTGCATGAAGCGATCGCGCAGGAGCTGGCCGACCTGAGCCCGCTGCTGAACGTCGATCTGCGGCAGCGCGCGTACAGGTCGATCGACGAAGTGCGGCTCGCGGTCGATGAACTCGCCGCGCAGGGCTGCCGCGTGGTGGTCGGCGCGGGCATGGCCTGCGATCTGGCTCAGCAGGCCGGCATGGAGAGCGTGTTCCTGTACTCGCTCGCCGCGGTCGAGGAAGCGTTCGAGCGCTCGGTCGAACTGGCGCGCGTGAGCCGCCAGAAGGAATCGAAGCGGGTGCGCCTGAATACGATCGTTGCGCACCTGCGCGACGGCGTCGCCGCGTTCGACGAAGCCGGCCAGCTCGAAGCCGTCAACCCGGCGATGCTCGACCTGCTCGGTTCAGGCTCCGCACAGGCGGCCCCGCAGGACGATGAGGACACCCCCGCGCGGGTCGGGCGCGCGCTCGCGCCGCTGTTGCGTGAGACGCGCGTCGCCGACCAGCCGGTCGACGAACGCATCGAGCAGATCGGCGGGCGCGCGCTGATTGTCAGCTGTGTGCCGATCATCGAGCAGGGCGCGCGGGCCGGTTTCGTCGTGACCGCGCAGGACGCGCTCGTTGCGCAACGGATCGACCGCTCGCTGCGTACCAGCCAGCGGCCGAGGCATCTGGTCGCGCGGCATCGGCTCGACGATCTGATCGGCGCGTCGGTGGCGCTCGAGCGCGTGCGCCGGCTCGCGCGCGCCGGCGCCGCGCACGACGCGACCGTGCTGCTGAGCGGCGAAAGCGGCACCGGGAAGGAACTGGTCGCGCAGGGCATCCATAACGCGAGTCGGCGGCGCGGCAATCCGTTCGTCGCGTTCAACTGCGCGGCGCTGCCCGAGGGGCTGATCGAAAGCGAGCTGTTCGGGCACGAGGAAGGGGCGTTCACGGGCGCGCGACGCGGCGGCAAGCCGGGGCTATTTGAAATCGCACACACAGGTACCATCTTTCTCGATGAAATCGGCGAAATGCCGGCCGCGCTGCAAAGCCGGCTACTACGAGTGCTGCAGGAACGCGAGGTGATGAAGCTCGGCGCGGGCCGCGCGACGCCGGTCGACGTGCGAGTGATCGCCGCGACGCACCGCGATCTTCATGCGCTAGTCGAGCAGGGCGCGTTTCGCGCGGATCTGTATTTCAGATTAAATCTGCTTCAGATAAAATTGCCGCCGCTGCGCGAACGCCGCGCCGACATCGCGCCGCTGGCGCGGCATCTGCTGGAGCGCAGCGCGCTCCAGTACGGCTTGTCGGCGGCGGCGCTCGGGCAGGTGCTCGCGTTTCTCGACCCGCTTTTCGCGAACTACGCGTGGCCCGGCAACGTCCGCGAACTGGAAAATCTGCTGGCGCGCGCGGCGATTTATATCGGCGACGGGACCAGCGAGATGTCCGGGAACTCGACCGCCGACGCCTTGCCCGACTGGTTGGCGGTGTTTCCCGAGTTCGGCCGGATCAGGCTGGCCGGGGACGAGCGAATCACGGAAGCGTCTCAGGACGCGAGGCCTGGCAGCACGGCGCCCCGCGCCAGCCCCAGCCGCGAGGATGCGCTGCGCGCCCTCGAACAATGTGGCGGCAATCGTGCCGCCGCCAGCCGCGCGCTCGGCATCGGCCGAACCACGCTGTGGCGGCTTCTGAAGGGCTGAAACGCCGCGCCATTCGACCCGATAGTCTCGACCGACAAAACTAATAGGATGGGACTATCGAACTCATTAACACAATCCACTTTACCTATTAAGTGTAGTCTGAGATACTGACTCTACTTTCCAACCACCCTCCAAAGAGGATTCAGCAAATGCCGATCATCAACAGTCAAGTCAAACCGTTCAAAGCACAGGCTTACCACAACGGCGATTTCACGACCGTCACTGAAGAAGACCTGAAGGGCAAGTGGTCGGTTTTCGTGTTCTACCCGGCGGACTTCACCTTCGTGTGCCCGACCGAACTGGGCGACCTGGCCGATCGTTACGAAGAGTTCAAGAAGATTGGCGTTGAGATCTACAGCGTGTCGACCGATACGCACTTCACGCACAAGGCATGGCACGACACGTCGGACACGATCCAGAAGATCAAGTACCCGATGCTGGCTGACCCGACGCTCGCTATCTCGCGCAACTTCGACGTGCTGATCGAAGAAGAAGGGCTCGCGCTGCGCGGCACGTTCGTGATCAACCCGGAAGGCGAGATCAAGCTGTGCGAAATCCACGACAACGGCATCGGCCGTGACGCTGGCGAACTGCTGCGCAAGGTTCAGGCTGCGCAATACATCGCGGCTCACCCGGGTGAAGTGTGCCCCGCCAAGTGGACGCCGGGCGCAGAAACGCTGACCCCGTCGCTCGACCTGATCGGCAAGATCTAAGGTCCGCGCAGCTCACGCTGCCCTCGCAGTCTGCATCTGCCGGGGTCATCCCGGCGCATTACCGCGCGAATCGCCTGCTACGGCGTTTCGCGCGTTCCCCGGGCCCAGCATGTCCTATCCGGACGTGCGCGGCGCCGGGACACCAACACCCCTCGTCACGGAATCGCAAACGCCATGCTTGACGCCAATCTCAAGACTCAACTGAAGTCGTACCTCGAAAAAGTTAGCAGGCCTATCGAGCTCGTTGCATCGCTTGACGACAGCGCGAAATCGCAGGAACTGCTGGCCCTGCTGAACGACATCGCGACTCTGTCGGAGCGCGTTACGGTGATCGAGCGTCGCGGTGACGACGAGCGCAAGCCGTCGTTTTCGATCGGCGAAGCGGGCAAGGAAGCGGGCATTCGTTTCGCCGGCATTCCGATGGGTCATGAATTCACGTCGCTCGTCCTCGCACTGCTGCAGGTCGGCGGCCATCCGGTCAAACTCGACGATGCGGTGATCGAACAGATCCGCAGCCTCGACGGCGACTATCAATTCGAAACGTATTTCTCGCTGTCGTGCCAGAACTGCCCGGAAGTCGTGCAGGCGCTGAACGTGATGGCGTTGATCAATCCGCGCATCCGTCACGTCGCGATTGACGGCGCGCTGTTCCAGAACGAAGTCGAAGCGCGCCAGATCATGGCGGTACCGACGATGTTCCTGAACGGCGAGACCTTCGGCCAGGGCCGCAGCGGCGTGAAGGAAATCCTCGCGAAGCTCGACACCAACGCCGGTGCGCGCGCCGCGAAGGAACTGGAAAAGAAGCCGGTGTTCGATACGCTGATCGTCGGCGGCGGCCCGGCGGGCGCTGCGGCGGCGATCTATTCGGCGCGCAAGGGCATCGCGACTGGCGTCGTGGCCGAGCGATTCGGCGGCCAGGTGCTCGATACGCTGGCGATCGAAAACTTCGTGTCGGTGACCGAAACCGAAGGGCCGAAGTTCGCGACGGCGCTCGAACAGCACGTGAAGGCGTATGACGTCGACATCATGGACGTGCAGCGTGCCGAAGCGCTGATTCCGGGGCGCATCAACGAAGTGCGTCTGGCGAACGGCGCGGTGCTGAAGGCGAAGACGATCATCCTCGCGACCGGCGCGCGCTGGCGCGAAATCAACGTGCCGGGCGAGCGCGAGTACCGCAATCACGGCGTCGCCTACTGCCCGCACTGCGATGGCCCGCTATTCAAGGGCAAGCGCGTCGCGGTGATCGGCGGCGGCAACTCGGGCGTCGAAGCGGCGATCGACCTCGCGGGTCTCGTGCGCGAAGTAACGCTGCTCGAATTCGGCGCGACGCTGCGTGCCGACGAAGTGCTGCAACGCAAGCTGCGCAGCCTGTCGAACGTGACGATCGTCACGCAGGCGCAGACCACGGAAATCACAGGCGACGGCAAGAAGGTCAACGGACTGGTCTATAAGAACCTCGCTTCGGGCGAAGTGAAGCAGGTCGAACTCGAAGGCGTGTTCGTGCAGATCGGTCTCGTGCCGAACACCGAATGGCTGAAGGGCACGGTCGAGCTGTCGAAGCATGGCGAGATCGTCGTCGATGCGCGCGGCGCGACGTCGGTGCCGGGCGTGTTCGCCGCCGGCGACGTGACCACGGTGCCGTTCAAGCAGATCGTGATCGCGGTGGGCGAAGGCGCGAAGGCATCGCTGTCCGCGTTCGATCACCTGATTCGCCACAGCGAAGAAGTCGCGGCGGTCAGCGAAGCGGAAGCCGAAGCAGCAGTTTGATCCGGCAGATGAGAGACGCAAACGGCGGCCCGCGGGCCGCCGTTTCAGTTTGCGCACGAAAAAAGACCCGCTGCAGCGGGCCTTTTTCGTAAAAGCGCGGAAATCGATATCAACGCCGGTCGAACGAATACTTGCCAGGGCCGGTCACGCATAACAACAGCAAGCCGCCGATGATGCCGATGTTCTTGTAGAAATGAATCATGTTGTCGTATTGCATCGCGCCCGTCATGTTCCAGTAGTGGTGGCCGATGATCGCGGTGCCGAGCGTATACAGCGCAAGCAGCAGCGCCAGCGGTCGCGTGAAGAAACCCACCAGCAGCGCGACGCCCACGACCAGTTCCATCAGCACCGCGATAACGGCGGACAACTCCGGCACAGGAGCGCCGGTCGACGTCATATAAGCGACGGTGCCGGAAAAGCCGGTCAGCTTCGACCAGCCGAACATCACGAACAGCACCATCAGCAGGATTCGAGCGACGAGAACCACAGCGTCTTTCTGGTTTTCAAACAGCGTATAGCGCATGATTTTTCCCGTTAGGGTAGAGAGTTGAAGCTCGCTGAACATCGTCGTCCAGCGAGCCACGTTCAAGATTGAGTCATTAACGGCGCAAGCGGAGCGCTTATGCCCACAGTGCCGAGGTCTCGATGTTGCGCAGGTCGAACACGAGCACTTCCGCGTCGCGGCCCTGCGTGAACGTCAGCGCTTCTTCGCCACGCACCCGTGCCCCGTCGCCCTCGCCAAGCTCGACGCCATTCACCGTGACGGTGCCGCGCGCCACATGAACATACGCATAACGGTCCTTCGCGAGTTCGAGCCGCGCGGTTTCGTCGCCGTTGAAAAGACCCGCATACACACGTGCGTCCTGTTGTAATTGCAGCGAACCGTTCGCACCGTCCGGCGACAGCACCAGCCGCAGCACGCCGCGCTTGTCGGCCGCGCCGAAGTGCTTTTGCTGATAGCGCGGCTTCGTGCCTTGCCGCGACGGCGCGATCCAGATTTGCAGGAAATGCACCGGCTCGCTCTTCGAATGGTTGTATTCGCTGTGCGCCACGCCGGTGCCCGCGCTCATCAACTGGATGTCGCCCGGCACGATCACCGAGCCCGTGCCCATCGTGTCCTTGTGTTCGAGCGCGCCTTCGAGCACGTACGAAAAGATCTCCATGTCGCGATGCGGATGCTTGCCGAAGCCTTGCGCCGGTGCCACACGGTCGTCGTTGATCACGAGCAGGTCGGAGAAGCCGTTCTGCTTCGGATCATGATAGTGCGCGAACGAAAACGTATGGCGCGAGCTGAGCCAGCCGTGTTCCGCGCGGCCACGTTGGTTGGCGTGTCTGATTTCGAGCATGCTGTTTTCTCCTTGAGTTTTGTCGTGTGATCCGGGCCAGATGATTGGCTGCGATCGATGAATGACAGTGTAGGTCAATCCAGCTCGTTATAATCATGGTAAAAACCGGAAACACTGTCGCAGATGAGTGGACAATACAATGCAACTCGATGACATGCGAATCTTCGTCGCGACTGTCGACGCCCACAATTTCACCGCCGCGGCAAACCGGCTGTCGCTGTCGAAACAGTTCGTGAGCCGCCGTGTGATGGCGCTCGAGGAAGCGCTCGGCGTGCAACTGCTGATTCGCAATACGCGCAAGCTGGCGGTGACCGATCTGGGCCAGGAGTTCTACGAGCGGGCGAAGCGCATCCTCGGGGAGGTCGAGGACGCCGAGCAGGCGATGTCGTTGCGCCGTGCCGGGCCGCGCGGGCTGCTACGCGTGAGCGCGCCGATGTCGTTCGGCATGACGCATCTGTCGCCGCTCGTCGCGGCGTTTCTGCGCGAGCATCGCGACGTGCGCTTCGATATGGAACTGAGCGATCGCGCCGTCGATGTGGTCGGCGAGGGCTTCGACATGACGATCCGTATCGGCACGCTGGCGGATTCGTCGCTGATCGCGCAAAAGCTGATCGATGTGAGGATGATTGCGTGCTGCAGCCCCGGTTATCTGCGGCGGCGTGGCAGCCCGGCCGTGCCGGCCGATCTCGTGAATCACGATTGCCTGCTGTACGGCCACGGCGGCGCGGTGAGCTGGGAGTTTCGGGTCGACGGCGCGGTCAGGAGCGTCGAGGTGCGCGGGCCGTTGCGGGCCAATAACGGCGAGCTGATTCGCGATTCGGCCGTCGCGGGACTGGGAATCGTCCGGCTGCCCGATTTCATCATCGCCGATGCGCTCGCCAGCGGACAGCTCGTGCCCGTGCTCGAAGCGTTCCTGCCGTCGGCGACGGGCGTCTATGCCGTGTATCCGCAGCATCGGCAAAGCTCGGTCACGATCCGGGCATTCGTCGAGTTTCTGCGCAAGCATTTGAGGAAAAAGCTCGCGGCCGACCCGCGGACGCCCGTCGGCTAAATCTTCTAAACCCCATCAACCGTCGCGGAAGATCAAGCTGTACGCGCTCAACGCCGGCACGCCGCCCAAGTGCGCATACAGCACGCGCGAGCCGGCCGGAAATTCGCCGTTACGGACCTTGTCGATCATGCCGTGCATCGATTTTCCCTCGTACACCGGATCGGTCAGCATGCCTTCGAGCCGCGCGCACAAGCGGATCGCCTCGAGCGTGCCGTCGTTCGGCAGACCGTATTCCGGACCGCCGTAGCGTTCGTCGAGCACGATGTCCTTCGCGTTGATGTCGCGGCCCAGCTCGACGCTCTCGGCGGTCCGCTTCGCGATGCGGGTGATCTGCTCGCGCGTCTGCGCCGGTTTCGCCGAGGCGTCGATGCCGATCACCCGCTCGGCGCGGCCGTCGGCGGCGAAACCGACCACCATGCCTGCCTGGGTGCTGCCCGTCACCGAGCACACGACGATGTAGTCGAACCTGAAGCCCAGTTCGGCTTCCTGCTGGCGCACCTCTTCGGCGAAGCCGACGAAGCCGAGCCCGCCCAGCGGATGATCCGAGCAGCCGGCCGGAATCGCGTACGGCTTGCCGCCGGCCGCGCGCACGCTGTCGAGCGCGTCCTCCCAACTCTTGCGAAAGCCGATGTCGAAGCCGTCCGGCACGAGCCGCACGTCGGCGCCCATCATGCGCGACATCTGGATGTTGCCGACGCGGTCGTACACCGCATCCGAGTAATTGACCCAGTTCTCCTGCACCAGCACGCATTTCAGGCCCAGATGCGCGGCAACCGCCGCGACTTGGCGCGTCTGGTTCGACTGGATGCCGCCGATCGACACGAGCGTGTCGCAGCCCTGCGCGAGCGCGTCGGGGATCAGATATTCGAGCTTGCGGGTCTTGTTGCCGCCGAACGCGAGGCCGCTGTTGCAGTCCTCGCGCTTGGCATAAAGCTTGACCTTGCCGCCGAGATGCTCGCTCAGACGGTTGAGCGGCCGGATCGGCGTCGGCCCGAAGGTGAGCGAGTAGCGGGGGAAACGTTGCAGGTTCATCGCGGCTCCGTGGTGGTGATTTCCGTGGGTTCATGTTAGAAAAAACCACCAGAAATGAGCTTGCGAAAAAAATCGCGCGCACGTACTTTTAAAAATTAACGACTGTCTTCTTCCTCATAAAAGTTCGTATACATGGCCATCAGCGCAACGAAAGTTCGTACTGGGTCGAAACCATCCGATCCCCACCACGCGCTCGATCGCATCGATCGCGCGATCCTGCGGCAGTTGCAAACCGACGCGTCCATTTCGAACGTGGCGCTCGCCGCGAAAGTGAAGCTGAGCGCGCCGGCGTGTTTGCGACGCGTCGAACGCTTGAAGGAATCGGGGCTGATTCGCGGCGTGGTCGCGCTACTCGACCCGAAGGCGGCGGGCGCGGGCATGCTGGTGATGATCGGCGTGGTGCTCGATCGCTCGACGCCCGAGTCGTTCGCCGAATTCGAAAAGGCCGCGCAGAAGGTGGCCGGCTGCATGGAGTGCCACGTGGTGACCGGCGAGTTCGACTATTTCATGGTGATCCGCACGCGCGACAGCGACAGCTTCAATCGCCTCCACGCGGAGCAGTTGCTGTATTTACCGGGCGTGCGGCAGATCCGCTCGTTCATGGTGCTGAAGGAAATCCTCTCGACCACGAAATTTCCGCTGTAAGCCGCTCGGCCACCCGGCCGCGCAGCCGGCCGCAAAAACGCGCATGCTGTCATAAACGCCGCGCCCGCGCGACCAAGCTTCGGCGCACCCGCGTGCGGCCTGGCTGCACGGTGGCAAAGCGGGGCCGCGCGTCGGCACTTTTTCGGAGCGACCATCATGACTGGCAACAGACCGCAATCCCTTACATCGCCCGGCGGCAACTCGAAACGCTCGCGTGCGGCCGCACTGTCGTTGCTGCTAGGCGCCGCCGCCTTCGCGTCGCCGCTTGCGCAGCGCGTCGCGTTCCCGGCGGAGAACGCCGTCGTCATCGCACCGCCCGCGCTCGATGAACCGCTCCCGGCGAGCACCGCACACGAGGAAACCGCAGTGCTCGCGGGTGGCTGCTTCTGGGGCGTCCAGGGCGTGTTCCAGCATGTGCGTGGTGTGACGCGGGCGGTGTCCGGCTACTCGGGCGGCTCACGCGACACTGCGCAGTACGAGACCGTCAGCGGCGGCGACACGGGGCACGCGGAATCGGTGCAGGTCACCTTCGATCCCGGCAAGGTCACCTACGGTCAGTTGCTGCAGGTGTATTTCTCGGTGGTTCAGGACCCGACCGAGCTGAATCGTCAGGGGCCCGACAGCGGCACGCAGTACCGCTCCGCGATCTTTCCGCTGAACGACGCGCAGCGGCGCGTCGCGCAAAGCTACATCGCGCAGCTCGACAAGTCGCACGTGTTCCCCGCGCCGATCGTCACAAAGACGGAGCCGTACAAGGGCTTCTATCCGGCCGAGTCGTATCACCAGAACTATCTGACGTTGCATCCCGATTCGGCCTATATCGTGTTCAATGACATGCCGAAAATCGCCAACCTGAAGCGCCTGTTCCCCAGCCTGTATCGCGACAAGCCGGTGCTCGTTCAAGCAGGGCAATGACCCGGCCGAACGGTCGCGTCGCGCTCGTCATCAATCTTCCACAGGCTTGGCGCATATCTTGCGAAGCGATGCTCCGTGGCCATTGTCCGCGTCACCGCGGCGCGCAAGCATCATGCGCACTGGCCACACGACCGCGCGGGTCACGCGGGCTCGCCGCGCCTCGTGCGCATCGCGCCGCCCGCGTCATCGATTGGAAAAATTACACGCCGTAAGTAGCAGTGCGGCGGTCGTCCGTGCTTTTTGGGTCCGCGCTGGACCCCGGGCGAAAACCTAACCTCATCGCGACGAGCGGATCGGAGGCTTCCGGTGGTGAACAGCCGTAGAAAGAAGCGGGGCGCCTCGCCCCGGCACAAACAAACCGGCATCGCGGCGAGCTCCTTCGTCGCCGCGACCTTGAGTGCGATGGCCTGCGTGCCGGGTGTGGTCCACGCGCAGACGCCGTCGCCGCTCGGCGAATGGCAATACTCGGTGGGCGTTCCGCTGCAGAAGATGTGGCAGCCGAACATTCCCGACTGGCAATTGCGCTTCGGCGTGGCCACGTCGTTCCAGCCGCGCTTCGAGGGATCGGACCGCTATCACCTGGTGGCCGGTCCGAGCATCGACGTGCGCTACAAGGATCTGCTCTTTCTGTCGAGCGGCGAAGGCTTCGGCGTGAACTTCGCGCAGGGCGAAAACTGGCGCATGAGTCTCGCCGCGGTATACGACCTCGGCCGGCGCGCCCAGGACGATCCGCAGGAACTCAACGGGCTCGGCAACATCAACCCGGCGGTAGGTCTGAAGCTTTCGGGCGAGTACGTCATTTCGAAGGATTTTCCGCTCGTGCTGCGCGCCGATATCCGCCGCTATTTCGGCGGATCGAACGGCTGGATCGGCGATCTCGGCGCCTATATGCCGATGCCCGGCAGCACGAAGCAGTTCTTCTGGTTCGCCGGCCCGAACGTGGTGCTCGCGGACTCCAAGTACATGAACAGCTGGTTCGGCGTCAATCAGGAGCAGGCTGCTCACTCGCAGTATCCGCAGTATCACGCGAGCGCGGGCTTCAAGTCGGTGGGTTTCGGTATCAGCGCGATCTGGCTGTTCAGCAAGCACTGGTTCGCGACCGCCGACGGCGCGTTCGAGCAGCTCGTCGGCAGCGCGGGCAACAGTCCGATCACGCGCAGCCGCGCGACCGGTGTCGCCGACGTATCGATCAACTACCGGTTCTGACGTAGCGTGCCGCGCAGCCCTTGCGCCGCGACTTCGTAGGTATAGCCCTTGCTGACTCCGTAATCGCGCGCCGCGACGCCTTCGTCGCCGCGCGCCCGAACACAAGGAGTCGATTCCCATGGCAGGTAAAGCGAATACCCAGAAGCCCGCGGTTCACGAAAACGGGGCGGCGCAGTCGAACGACGCGAAATCGAACGATCTCGAACGCAATCGCGTGAAGCCGCAAGGCGAGGCGCTGCGAACCAATCAGGGCGTCAAGATCGCCGACAACCAGAACACGTTGCGCGCGGGGCCACGCGGCCCGTCGCTGCTCGAAGATTTCATCATGCGTGAGAAGATCACGCATTTCGATCACGAGCGCATACCGGAGCGGATCGTGCACGCGCGCGGTTCGGCCGCGCATGGCGTCTTCAAGGTCTACGAATCGATGCGCGAGTACACCAAGGCCGCGTTTCTGCAGGATCCGGCCACCGAGACGCCGGTCTATGTGCGCTTCTCGACGGTGCAAGGTCCGCGCGGCTCGGCCGACACGGTGCGCGACGTGCGCGGCTTCGCGACGAAGTTCTACACGCAGGAAGGCAATTTCGATCTGGTCGGCAACAACATGCCGGTGTTCTTCATCCAGGACGCGATCAAGTTTCCCGATTTCGTGCATGCGGTGAAACCGGAAGCTCCGAACGAAATGCCGACCGGCGGGTCCGCGCACGACACGTTCTGGGACTTCGTTTCGCTCGTGCCCGAATCGGCGCACATGGTGCTGTGGACGATGTCGGATCGCGCGATCCCGCGCAGCTTCCGGACGATGGAAGGTTTTGGCGTCCACACGTTCCGCTTCGTCAATGCAGAGGGCAAGGCGCGCTTCGTCAAGTTCCACTGGCGTCCGGTGCTAGGCTCCTATTCGCTGCTGTGGGACGAAGCGCAGAAGCTCGCGGGCAAGGACCCGGACTTTCACCGGCGCGACTTATGGGAAGCGATCGAACGCGGCGACTATCCCGAGTACGAATTGGGCGTGCAGATCGTCGAGGAAGTCGACGAGCACAAGTTCGATTTCGATCTGCTCGATCCGACCAAGCTGATTCCTGAAGAGCTGGTGCCGCTGAAGATCATCGGCAAGATGACGCTCAATCGCAATCCGGACAACTTCTTCGCTGAGACCGAACAGGCCGCGTTCCATCCGGGGCATATCGTGCCGGGCATCGATTTCACCAACGACCCGCTGCTGCAAGGGCGCTTGTTCTCCTACACGGACACGCAGATCAGCCGCCTCGGCGGCCCGAACTTTCACGAGATTCCGATCAACCGGCCGGTCTGTGCGTCCGTCAACAATCAGCGCGATGCGATGCATCGACAGGCGATTCACGTCGGCCAGGCGTCGTACGAGCCGAACTCGTTGAACGAGGGCTGGCCGAAGGAAACCGATCCGGCCGCCGAAGATGGCGGCTTCGACAGCTATCAGGAACGCGTCGAGAGCACGAAGATTCGCGTGCGCAGCGACTCGTTCGCCGATCATTTCTCGCAGGCCGCGCTGTTCTACAACAGCATGTCGCAGCCAGAAAAAGACCATATCGCGGCGGCCTATCTGTTCGAACTGGGTAAGGTGACGAAGCCCGAGATTCGCGCGCGCCAGGTCAACGAGATCCTCGCGAACTTCGACGCCGGTCTCGCCGCGAAAGTGGCCGTTGGACTCGGTCTGCCGGCGCCGAAGCAGGGCACGGCCAGGCTGGTTGGACCGAAGGCGTCGCCGGCGTTGAGTTTGCTCAATCGCGTAAAGCCCGGCATCAAGACCCGCAAGATCGCGCTGCTCGCCGCGCCCGGTTCCGATGCCGCGGCGATCAAACAGCTGCAGCAGGCGCTCAAGGGCGAAGGCGCGACGCCGATGCTGATCGCACCGACGCTCGCCGGGATCGATGGCCTCGCACCCGACGCGACGATCGCCGGGCTGCCGTCGGTGATGTTCGACGCGGTGATCGTCGTCGGCGGCGAGAAGGGGGCGAAGGCGCTGACGCAATCGGGCGATGCGAGGCACTTCGTGCTCGAAGCGTTCAAGCATCTGAAGGCGATCGCGGCGCTCGGCGCGGGGCGCGAGTTGCTCACGGCCGCGCAGTTGCCCGCGCAGTCGGACGGCGTCGCGACCGGCGAGGATTCGCAGTGCGCCGATGTGTTGAAGGCGTTCATCGAGGCCGCCGGGCAGCATCGCGTTTGGTCGCGCGCGGCGCAGGCGGAATCGGTGCCCGCCTGAGCGGGCCGGGCAGGTTGCGCTGCCGCGTTAGACACTAAACGGTGCTGAGCGTAGCCGCGATGCGGCGTGTCGATGATCTGCGTTCTATGCAGGAACCTGGCCGGTGCGAGCCGGCCAGGTTCTTTTTTGCATTGCGCGCCGCACGCGAGCGCTCGCACGAGCGTGCCGCGCCCTGCCAGCAAGGCTCAGCCAGCCGCTTTCCGCTACAGGATGAGCGTCGTCCTTGTATGATGACGGCGGTCGCTTCGCGGTACTCAACACCGTGCGCAGACTCGCAAAATATTCCGCATCGACCCGATTCGCCATGCCACTTACAGGAAAAATGACCGCATCGCAGGCCGTCGATCAACCTCGTTTCCGCCGCATCCTTCGCCGCAATATCGCGCTGCCTTTGGGCGTCGGCCTCGTCACGATGGCGCTGTTCGTCGGCCTGATCGCTTACCTCGTGTCGACGATGAGTTGGGCCGAGCACTCCGAGCGCGTGATCGGCGACGCCAACGAAATGCTGCGGCTCGCGGTCGATCGCGAATCGTCGATGCGCGGCTTTCTGATCACCGGTGACGAGAGTCTTCTCAGACCGTATGAAAACGGCGGCCCGAAATTCAACGCGCAGCTCGAAAGCTTGCGGAAGCAGGTCGCCGACAACCCGCTGCAAATCGCGCGGCTCAAGCAGATCGAGGCGTTGCAGCAGCGTTGGACCCGCTTCGCCGAAGCGATCATCGACGCGCGCCGGCGCAACCTGAACTACGAGAGCGCGATCGCGGCGGGGCGCGGCAAGGTCGAATTCGACGAAATGCGCCGCGAATTCGACGATTTTCTCGATGTCGAATTGCGGCTGCGCCAGCAGCGCGCCGAAGCGACGCGCAATGTGACGGCGACGCTGGTCGGCCTGTTCCTGCTGTTCAGCCTCGGCGTCAGCGGCCTGCTCGCATGGCGAGGTCGTCGCGAACTGCTGGACCTGTCGGAGACCTACGACAGTGTGTTGCGTCAGCAGGCCGAGCAGACCACGCTGCTCGAGCAGCAGGTCTGGTTGCGCTCGGGCCAGCGCCTGCTAGCGGACAAGGTCGTCGGCCAGACGAGCGCGCCGCTCGTCGGCCGCGCGATGCTCGAGTTTCTCGCCCAGTATCTCGATGCGGTCGTCGCCGCGCTGTACGTGCGCGACCGGCAAAGCGGCACGCTGCGCCGCATCGCCGCGTATGGGTACAGCCGCGACAGCGAACAGACCGCCGCCCTGAGTTTCGAGGAGGGCGAAACGCTGGTCGGCCAGGCCGCGCGCTCGCACCGCACGCTGGTGCTGCGCGACGTGCCCGCCGATTATGTGCGGGTCACGTCGGCGACGGGTAGCGGCGCGCCGCGCAATCTGCTGATCCTGCCGATCGACAACGACGGCCAGGTCAACGGCGTCATCGAAATGGGCTTCCTGCGCGAAGTGAGGCCGCGCGACGAAGAGTTCATGGAGCTGATCCGCCACAGCATGGGCGATTTTCTCGAAGCGGCGCTGTATCGCGAGCGCCTGCAGGATGCGCTCGCCGAGACGCAGCAGCTCAACGAGGAGTTGCAGGTCCAGCAGGAGGAATTGCGGGTCTCCAACGAAGGTCTCGAGGAACGCGGCCGCGCGCTGATGGAATCGCAACGGCGCCTCGAAGCGCAGCAGGCCGAGCTCGAACGGACCAACGTGCAGCTCGAGGAATACGCGCAGCGGCTGGAGCGGCAGAAAGCGGATCTGCTGCGCGCGCAGAACGATCTGGCGGCCAACGCGGAGCGCCTCGAACAGTCGAGCCGCTACAAGTCCGAATTCCTCGCCAACATGTCGCACGAATTGCGCACGCCGCTGAACAGCTCGCTGATTCTCGCGAAGCTGCTGCAGCAGAATCGCAGCGGCAATCTCACCGATGAGCAGGTGCGCTACGCGGAGACGATCTACGCGTCGAACAGCGATCTGCTGGTGCTGATCAACGACATTCTCGACCTGTCGAAGGTCGAGGCGGGGCAGCTGACGGTCGAACCCGAAACGGTGTCGATCGACGCGACGCTGCAATCGCTCGACGAAATGTTCCGGCCGATCGCGGCGACCAAGCACTTGCGGGTCGCTTTCGATAAGTTGCCCGGTACGCCGGATACGTTCGTCACCGACGGTCAGCGGCTCACGCAGATTCTGCGCAACCTGCTGTCGAACGCGGTGAAGTTCACCGAGCGCGGCGAGGTCACGCTCGAGGTCGCCAAGGTCGAGGACAACGTGCTGCGCTTCGACGTGCGCGATTCCGGCATTGGCATTCCGGCAGACAAGCTCGAAATGATCTTCGAAGCATTCCAGCAGGCCGATGGTTCGACGAGCCGTCAATATGGCGGCAGTGGTCTCGGGTTGTCGATTTCGCGCGAGTTTTCGCGGCTGCTGGGCGGGCGCATTACGGTCGCGAGCGAAGTCGGCAAGGGCAGCGTGTTTTCGCTGTGGCTGCCGCTCGAAGCGGGCGAGGCCGCGGACAGCGCGATCAACGCGGGCATGGGCGCGCAGGCGACGGCGGATACGCCGTTGCTATACACGCCGCTCGACGCGGCGCCCGCCGCGGTGATCTCGCCGGCGAATGGTCTGGCGAACCGGGCGTCGCCCGTCGCATCGCGCGACGCTTTGCAGCCCGGCACCGTCGAGCCCGCTGCTGCGCCGATTGCCGACGATCGCGACAACCGCACCCGCGCAGGCCGTCTGATCGTCGCGGTCGAAGACGATCCGCCGTTCGCCGCGATTCTGCGCGATCTCGTGCACGAACTCGACTTCGACTTCGTGCACGCGAGCGACGCCGCCAGCGGCCTCGCGCTGGTGCGAGACATGCGGCCGGCCGCGGTGCTGCTCGATGTCGGTTTGCCGGACCGCTCGGGCCTCACGGTGCTCGAATGGCTGAAGAACGATCCGCTGACGCGCCACATTCCGATTCATATCGTGTCGGCTACCGATCACGCCGACAAGGCGCTGCACCTCGGTGCGATCGGCTACACGCTGAAGCCGACCGCGCGCTCGACGATGGAGGCCGCGATCCGCCGCCTCGAAGCGCGGCTGCAACAGCGCCTGAAGCGCGTGCTGGTGATCGAGGACGACGCGCCGATGCGTGCAAGCATCCGCGCGCTGCTGCAAAGCGAGAACACCGAGATCGTCGCGGTCGCGACGCTCGCCGAGGCGTTCGAGCAACTGTCGACGGTGGCGTTCGACTGCGTCGTCACCGATCTCGCGCTGCCCGACGGCACCGGCTACGATCTGCTCGAACGTCTCGCCGCCAACACCGCGCATGCATCGCTGCCGGTGATCGTCTACACGGGCCGCATGCTGTCCGACGAAGAGGAGCACCGGCTGCGCCGCTATTCGAAGTCGATCATCATCAAGGGCGCGAAATCGCCGGAGCGTCTGCTCGACGAAGTCACGCTGTTCCTGCACAGCGTCGAGTCGTCGCTCGCGCCGGAGCAGCAGCGCATGCTGCGCACCGTGCGCCAACGGGACAATGCGTTCGAGGGCCGCACGATCCTGCTCGCCGAAGACGATGTGCGCAACATCTTCGCGCTGTCGCACGTGCTGGAACCGCTCGGCGCGAAGCTGCTGATCGCGCGCAACGGCCGCGAGGCGCTCGACGAACTGGAGAGCGGACCGGAAGTGCATCTGGTGCTGATGGACGTGATGATGCCCGAGATGGACGGCCTGACCGCGATGGGCGAGATTCGCCGCAATCCGCGCTTCGCGCATTTGCCGATCATCGCGCTGACCGCGAAGGCGATGGCGAACGATCGCACGCGCTGCCTCGAAGCGGGCGCCGACGACTACGTGTCGAAACCGATCGACGTCGACAAGCTCGTCGCGCTGTGCCGCGTGTGGCTGCGGCAGCGCTGACAGCGCGAGCGCAAGCACGCAAGCGAGAAACGCGATGAAACCGTCCGCATCCGACGTACCGCAGCGTCTCGGCGATTTCGACATCGAGCTGCGGCTGCTGCTCGAGGCGATCTATCTGAAGTATCAGCACGACTTTCGCCACTACGCGATGTCGTCGCTGCGCCGCCGCCTCGCGCAGGCGCTCGATGAATTCAACGTGGAGACGCTGTCGCAATTGCAGGACCGCATCATGCGCGACGGCAACGAGTTTTCGCGGCTGTTCCGGTACCTGACCGTGCAGGTCAGCGACATGTTTCGCGATCCGTTCTATTTCCTCGCGCTGCGCGAACACGTGCTGCCGCGCCTGCGCACCTATCCGTCGATCAAGGTGTGGGTCGCGGGATGCAGCACCGGCGAGGAGCTGTGGTCGCTGAAGATCCTGTTCGACGAGGAGGGCCTCACCGAGCGCACGTTGTTCTATGCGACCGACATCAACCCCGACGCGCTCGCGCGCGCGGAGGCGGGCATCTATGCGCTCGAACGCATCCAAGGCTTCACGCAGAACTATCTGGCGGCGGGCGGCACGCGTTCGCTGTCTGACTACTATCATGCAGCGTATGGCGGCGCGCGCTTTGCCGGCTCGCTGAAAGAGCGCGTGGTGTTCGCCGATCACAGCCTGTCCACCGACGAAGTGTTCCTCGAAGCGCATCTGGTGTCGTGCCGCAACGTGCTGATCTATTTCGACCGCGGCTTGCAGGATCGCGCGTTGGGGCTGTTCGAGAACGCGCTGGTGCGGCGCGGCTTTCTCGGCCTGGGCAGTAAGGAAAGCCTGCGGTTTTCGCGTCACTACCCGGCGTTCGACGAGTTCCGCGCGGCCGAGCGCATTTATCAGAAGCGTTAGCGAGGTCGCGATGCCATCCTTGAACGACGAACCTGCGATGACCCAGACCGCCGATGCCGGCGGCGCCGCGCACCCGCACGCGCCGCGCGGTTACGAGCTGGTCGTGATCGGCGGGTCGGCGGGCGGCATCGAGGTGCTCAACGTGCTGCTCGCCGCGTTGCCCGCGCGCTTCGCGGCGGCCGTGATGATCGTCATGCATCTGCCGCCCGATTCGCCGAGCTATCTGGTGCCGGCGCTCGCGCATCGCTGCGCGCTGCCGGTGCTCGAACCCGATGCGGGCGAGCTGATCCAGCCGGGCCGCGTGCACGTCGCGCCGCCCGGTTACCACATGCTCGTCGAAGTGGACCGCACGGTCGCGCTATCGACCGATGCGGCGGTGCGCTTCTCGCGGCCGTCGATCGACGTGCTGTTCGAATCGGCCGCCACGGTGTACCGCGAGCGGCTGCTCGCGATCCTGCTGTCCGGCGCCAACGACGACGGCGCGCTCGGCCTCGAACGCGTGCGCACGCTCGGCGGCACCGCATGGGTGCAGGACCCCGCCAGCGCCGGTTCGGCGGAAATGCCGCGCGCGGCGATCGCGCGTGGCGCCGCCGATGCGATTTTCAATCCCGAAACCTTGGCCAGGCGCCTTGCCGCGCTGCCGACTTCCCTCTGATCCGGTGCCATGACGAACTCACCTGTGAACATCCTGATCGTCGACGACATCGCCCACAACATCACCGCGCTCGAAGCATTGCTCGCGCGGCCCGACGTCGCGGTGCTGGTCGCCGACTCCGGCACCGCCGCGCTCGATCTGCTGCTCAAGCACGAAGTCGCGCTGGCGATTCTCGACGTCAATATGCCCGGCATGAACGGCTTCGAGCTGGCTGCGCTGATGCGCGGCAGCCCGCGCACCTCGCACGTCCCGATCATCTTCCTGACCGCGACCGCGCAGGACGCGTCGCGCACGTTCCGCGGCTACGAGGCGGGCGCGGTCGATTTCCTGTACAAGCCGTTCGATCCGCGCATCCTGCAGTCGAAGGTCGACGTGTTCGTGCAGCTGGAGCAGCAGAAGCGCCAGCTCGCCGCGCAACTGGTGACGACGCGCCAGATGCTCGAAGCGAACGAAATGCTGATGGCGGTGCTCAGTCACGATCTGCGCACGCCGCTCGGCGCGGTGCTCGCGTCGGCCGAATACCTGATGCGCACGGCCGCCGACGAGCAGGCCGCGACCGTTGCCGCGCGCGTGAAGAACAGTTCGCTGAGGATGGCGCGGATGGTCGATCAGCTACTGAACCTCGCACGCCTGCAAGGCGGACGTCTGCCGTTGCAGCCGCGCTCGATCGAACTCGCGACGCTGTGCCGCTCGGTGATCGATGAATTCGCGTCGCAGAAGGGCGGCAAGCAGATCGTGTTCACCTGCACCGGCAATACGGCCGGCGCGTGGGATACCGATCTCGTGTGGCAGGCGGTGTCGAATCTCGTCAGCAATGCGCTGCATCATGGCGCGCCGGAGGGCGAGATCGGCGTGGAGGTCGATGGCGAGGCCGAGGATTGCGTGCGGCTGAAGGTGTCCAATCGCGGCACGATTCCGGCCGAAGTGTTTCCGCATCTGTTCAAGGCGTTCGGGTCGAACGGCAACGGCGCGCGCTCGCGCGAAGGGCTCGGGCTCGGGCTGCACATCGTGCAGGAGATCGCGCGGATGCATGGCGGCGACGTCAGCGTCGTATCCACCGACGAGGCCGGCACGACCTTTACGATCGAATTGCCGAGGGTGGTGGCGTTGCAGCGGGGGTCGTTTACCCGGCGATAAGGCGTCGCTGACGAGTCGATCACGCCGGCAGCCCTGCGCCGCGCGCCCGCTGTGCTACGCTTGCCGCAACCCAATCCACGCAGCGCAAGCACGAATCCCATCATGCGTTCCTGGAGTCTCGCATCACCGCAGCGCAGCGGTCAGATCAGCACCGCGCGCGCCACCGACCTCGTCATGGCGATTTCGCACCCGGATGCCGACGCGCTCGCCGCGAGCATTCTGCAGACGGTGGGCGAATCATTGTCGCTGCCCGTTTCGCAGTGCACGATCTTCGCGTACGAGTTCGATGCGCGGCCGCGTACGGTGTCGGCAGCAGATCATCGCGGCGGGCATTTTCTGCGCGACGTCGCCGAACGCTACGCCGCGCATTTTTATGCGCTGGACGGCAATCGCGCGATCATCGGCCAGACCGACGGCAAGCGGCGCAGCGCTTCGCGCGATGCGCTGGTGCTGCATCAGCAGCGCGGCGACGAAATCGAGAATGAAGCGTATCGCGCGGTCTGCTACGCGCAGCCGAACGTATCGGACCGGCTGTCGTTGCTGGTGCAGCCCGCGGATAGCGTGTGGCTGTCGATCAACCTGTATCGCGACCGCGCATACGGCGTGTTCACACCGGGCGATCTGGAGCGGATCGAAAGCGTCGCGCCGCTGTTCGCGCATGCGGCCAAGGGTCATTACGCGCTGAATGGGCAGCATCAGCAGGGCACCGGCGCGGCGATGCTCGCGCGCGTGCGGCGCGCATGTCCGGCGCTGACGCCGCGCGAACTCGACGCGTTGCGTGGCACGCTCGAAGGCGCAAGCGCCGCCGAGATCGCCGGGCAGATGGGTGTGAAGCCGGCGAGCGTCGTCACGTATCAGAAGCGCGCGTATGCGCGGCTCGGGATTTCGAATCAGCGCCAGTTGTTCGCGCTGTGTATGCAGCCCTAGATGCGCGATGCGTCGCATCACGCATCAACTCCGCTTACCCCGCGCCTCGGCCTGCGTCTCCCGATCCCAGCGTTTCAACCACGGCATCACGAAATCCGCGAAACCATCGGCCGATGGCGACAGCGCCCGTTCGGTCGAGCGATACACGCACACCTCGCGAATCGTTTCCGGATCAACGATGCGCTTCATCACGAGCCCGAACGTGCGCGCGAGCGGCGCCACATAGGCCGGCGCGAGCGTGACCGCCAGCCCTTGCGCGGCGAGGCCGAACGCGGTGGTTACGTTATCGACGACATCGACCGGAATGATGCGTGCCTCGACCGGCAGATTAGCGCGCATCTGATCGACCGCGCGCTCGTGGTCGCGGCCGGTCGCGACGATCGGCACGTCGCGCAGATGCTGCCACTGCACGCGGCGGCGAGCGGCGAGCGGATGCGCGGCCGCGCACCACATGACCCACGGACTCGCGAACGCGGCCTCGGAGCGCACGCGCGGCCCGCTTTGCCGGTCCGGGCCGATCGCGAGATCGATATCGCCGCTCTCCACGCGCTCCACCAGTTGCTCGACCACGGTATCGCAGACCCGCACGACCACCTTCGGCTTGCCGCGCGCGTACGCGGCGATCGCCGCGGGCAGCGCCGTCGATGCGATCACGAGCGGCGCGCCGACCCGCACGATGCCGGCCGCGCGGTTGCGGATGTCGTCGGCGGATTGGGCGGCCATGCGCACGTGGCGCAGCACCGATTCGGCCGACGCCAGAAAGTCCTGCCCGGCGCTCGACAGCGCGACACGCCGCGTGGTGCGATCGAACAGCCGGAAGCCGAGCTCCGTTTCGAGCTCGGCAAGCAGTTGGCTGACCGCCGACGAAGTCAGCCCGAGCCGCTCTGCCGCCGCGCCGATGCTGTGCAGATCGACGATGGCTAGGAACGCTTCGAATTGGCGGATCGTGACGCGGGTAAGAGGCATACGATCGATTCTAAAGAAAAACTTACGAATCGTGAAAAATCGATTGATTGTGCGCGGCCCGGCGGCGACCGACACTCGTGCGGGTCGACTTAGCCCGGCAAACCCGCTTAGACTTAAGGTTTGCCCTGTCGTCACGCGGCGCGCGGACGACCGCTACCACAGGCCTGCACAGGCCGTCTTCAAGGACCCGTCATGTTCGACCATATTCCCGCCTATCCGGGCGACCCGATTCTGAGCCTGAACGAAGACTTCCAGCTGGACCCCCGGCCGAACAAGGTCAACCTCAGCATCGGCATCTACTTCGACGACGCCGGCAAGCTGCCGGTGATCGACGCGGTGCGCCGCGCCGAAACCGCGCTGCTCGACGCGATCGGCCCGCGCTCGTATCTGCCGATGGCGGGTCTGCCGCTCTATCGCGACACCGCGCAGGCGCTGGTGTTCGGCGCCAATAGCGCGGCGCGCGCCGAAGGCCGGATCGCGACGCTGCAAACGCTCGGCGGCTCGGGCGCGCTGAAAGTCGGCGCCGATTTCCTGAAGCGCTATTTCCCCGGCTCGCAGGTGTGGATCAGCGACCCGAGCTGGGAAAACCATCGCGTGATATTCGAAGGCGCGGGCCTGACGGTCAACACCTATCCGTACTACGACCCGCAAACGGGCGGCCTGCGTTTCGCCGAGATGCTCGCCGCGATCGACGCATTGCCGGAAAAGAGCGTCGTGCTGCTGCACGCGTGCTGCCATAACCCGACCGGCGTTGATCTGAGTCCGGCGCAATGGGCGGAACTGGCGCCGGTTTTGCAGCGCCGCAAGCTGATCGCGTTCGTCGACATGGCCTACCAGGGTTTCGGCGCGGGCCTCGAAGAAGACGCCGCACCGGTGCGCCTGCTCGCCGACGCGAACGTGCCGCTGATCGTCGCGAACTCGTTCTCGAAGAATTTCTCGCTGTATGGCGAGCGTGTCGGCGCGCTGAGCGTGGTCTGCAAGAGCGCCGACGAAGCGGCGCGCGTGGCGGGTCAGCTGATGTCGGCGGTGCGGGCGAACTACAGCAATCCGCCGACGCACGGCGCGCGTCTCGTCGCCAACGTGCTCGCCGATGCGACGCTGCGTGCGTCGTGGGAAGCCGAGCTCGGCGCGATGCGCGAGCGCATCCTCGCGATGCGCAACGTGATCCACGCGGGGCTCGACGGACGCGTCGATGAAGTGATGCGCGCGCGCTATGTCGCTCAGCGCGGCATGTTCACGTACACAGGCCTGTCCGAAAGCCAGGTCGAGCGTCTGCGCAACGAATACGCGGTGTACGTGCTGCGCTCCGGCCGCATGTGCGTCGCCGGGCTGAACGCGCGCAACGCGGACTATGTCGCGTCGTCGATCGCGGCGGTGGTGTCGGGCGCCTGAAGCCGTCCGGCGGTCCAGCCGCTGTTGCGGCACACGTGAATAGGGTGGCGGCGCGCATGGCCGCGCCGTCACAACCACAATCATGGAGACACCGACGATGGCCACGACCCTCGAAGCGCAATCGGCGAGCTTGCCCAGACCGGCCGCCGCGATGCATCCGGACGAATGGCAGGCGCGCGTGCAGCTCGCCGCGTGCTACCGGATTTTCGATCTGCTCGGCTGGACCGAGATGATCTACAACCACATCACGCTGCGCGTGCCCAAAAGCGTCAGCGGCGACGAGCGTCACTTCCTGATCAACCCGTTCGGGCTGCACTACAGCGAAGTGACCGCGAGCAATCTGGTGAAGATCGATGCGCAGGGGCGGGTGCTCGACGGCTCGCCGTATCCGGTGAATCCGGCCGGCTTCGTCGTGCACGCGGCGATTCACGGAGGCTTGCCCGACGCGCACTGCGTGATGCACACGCATACGACCGCGGGCGTCGCGGTGGCCTGTCTCGAAGAGGGCCTGCAGCAGACCAACTTCTATAGCGCGCAGTTGCACGACCGGATCGCGTATCACGACTTCGAAGGCATTACGATTCATATGGAAGAGGGCCCGCGGCTGCTCGCGCATATCGGCGACAAACAGGCGGTGATCCTGCGCAACCACGGTCTGCTATCGTGGGGACGGACGTTGCCGCAGACCTTCGCGATTCTGTGGACGCTGAATCGCGCGTGCGAAATCCAGATGGCGACGTTTTCGATGGGGCGCGCGCGGCCGGTGCCGGAGGAGGTCGCGATTCGCTGCTCGCGCGACGCGTTGCAGTTCGACCCGCGCCACGGCGCCGGGCAGGACGTGTTCGATGCGCTGGTGCGGCGGGTCGACCGGATCGATGCGAGCTACCGGCAATGATTGAAGCCACGCATAAAAGAGCGCGACAATCAACGCTGCGATAAACACAGAAACAGGCAAGGATTCAGGCGATGAAAGTAGCGATCTACGGCGCCGGCTCGATCGGCGGCTGGATGGGAGTGAAGCTCGCGCAGGCTGGGCATCAGGTCAGCGTGGTCGCGCGCGGCGCGACGCTCGACGCGGTGCGCCAGCACGGCCTGCGGCTGATCGAAGGCGGCGTGATCTACGCCGAGCAGGTGAAGGCGAGCGACAAGCCGGCCGATCTCGGCGTGCAGGAGCTAGTCGTGATCGCGGTGAAGGGCCCGGCGATGGCGGCGGTGGCCGCGCATATCAAACCGCTGCTCGGCCCGGAAACGATCGTGCTGACGGCGATGAACGGCGTGCCGTGGTGGTTCTGCGACGGCCTCGGCGGCGAGCTCGCCGGCCAGCGCCTGAAGACGATCGATCCCGACGGCGCGATCGCAGCCGCGATCCCGGCCGCGCAGACTATCGGCTGCGTCGTGCATGCCAGTTGCCTGATCGACGCACCCGGCGTGATCCGGCATCACCAGGGCAATGGGCTGATCGTCGGCGAGGCGTCGGGTAAGGCGAGCGAGCGTGTCGAGTTGCTTGCCGCGCTGCTGCAGGCGGCGGGCTTCCATGCCACGGCCTCCGCGCAGATCCAGCGCGACGTCTGGTTCAAGCTATGGGGCAACATGACGATGAACCCGGTCAGCGCGATCACCGGCGCAACGACCGACCGGATTCTCGGCGACGAACTGGTGCGCGGCTTCGTCACGCACATCATGCTGGAGGCGAAGGAAATCGGCGCTCGCTTCGGCATCCCGATCGACCAGGCGCCCGATGACCGTCACGCGGTCACGCTGAAGCTCGGCGCGATGAAGACGTCGATGCTGCAGGACGTGCAGGCCGGCAAGGCGGTCGAACTCGATGCGCTGGTCGGCGCCGTGCGCGAGCTTGGTCAACTGACGCGGGTGCCGACGCCTTATACGGATGCGTTGCTCGGGCTCGCGCGGCTGCATGCCAGTACGTTGGGCTTGTATCCGAAGCAGTGAGGTTGTTGTCGTAACGCCTTCGCTTCGAAGAAGGAAGAAAAGCCGCGCGTTGATCGCGCGGCTTTTTTTGTGGGCATTCGCAGAATAACAGGCTGCCTTCAAAACGCATCAAGCGTCGCCGTCCTCTAGTCAGCGGTGTAACCACCGCCACGGGCACACGGGCAATTACGCGTCGCTGTGGCCGTCTGCAACTGGGAGACAGCGATGGGTATCAATGTAAATGGCCAACTGCTCGGCAGCGGAGTCGATCTGAATGCGGGCGACTCCGCGTTCTGGTGGGTGGGTCCGATGAACTACGGCGAAATCCTGTGGGCGGCAGCGATCCCCCTGTCGGGACCGCCGTGGGACAAGAACATCGAAGTCCGCAACCTTTCCAACGATTGCGACGCCGAAGGCAATCGCGTCGTGCTGCTGGAGGTGCATAACACGAGCGCAACCGACTATGCTTCCTACGGACTCTTCATTGCATGGACCGACGCAATATGAACCTGGCCGCTGTGCATCCGCTCAATTCCATCGAACATGACGAGGAGTCCCCCATGAAGGTCCATATCGAATACGATCAGCAAGGCAATATCAAAGCGATCGCCGTGCTGGCTAGCAGCGGCCAGAAGCGCGGGATGCTCAAGGCGAGCGCTGGCCACAGCATCGCCGAAGTCGATTTTCCCGACGGCAAGCACCCCGGCGATCTCGATCATTTGAAGGAGATTCGCCAGCGCTATCGCGTCGAGCCGCATGGCGGCGGTCATCGGCTCGCGGAAAAATAATCCTCTTGTCACCGCCTCCTGGGAGGCGGTTTCTTTTGCCCCTGCTAGACCGCGACGGCAGCCGGCAGCTTCGCCGCTTCGATCAACGACAACGCGCGCCGCGGGTCGTCGAGTTCGGTCAGGCACAACAGCGCGAGGCGCGCCAGATACAGCGACGCCTGCGCTTCGCCTTCGTGGGTCAGCGTGTTGCACAGCGTCGTATAGACGAGGTCGAGATCGGAATCGGTCATGGTGTCGAGGGTCCTTGCGCGTTAGTTCTGCGGCGTCAGCGTGGCATCGAGCGCGTGCCGCACGGCGGCCGCGCTGCCGTTGCGCCAGCGCGCCAGCACGTGGCCGTCGGGGCGGATCAGATAGACAGTGCCGGGCTGTGCATCGAGCATGTGGTGCAGGCGGCCGGTTGGGTCGATCGCTTGAGGGCTGTTCGCCGATTGAGCTTCGGCCGTGACGATATCGATCAGGTTGAACGGAATGTCCTGGCTGGCTAGCATGCTTTGCAGTTGCTGCCACGACTCACCGTCGTTCGCGTGGTCTGCGTCGAAGCGGATCGCCGTAAAGCACGGTCCGAGCAGGTCGGTTAGGTGAATGCCGAGCCATGCGCCATCCTGCGATTGTTTCAGCAGCCTGCACTCGGGCAGCACGGTGCCCGGCGCGGGGCCGCGATCGAATGCATCGGCCTTGTCGCCCACGAAGTTCAGCGGCGATTGCCGATACGCGATCGCATGCGTCTGGCGCGGATTGATCAGCGGCCGCACCGCCGCATGACGCTCGGCGAGTCCGAGCACGGCCGTGCGCAGCAGATCGAACGCGAAGGTCGGCGGTGCCATGAATTCGGTGCTTTTCACGCCATAGCTCAGATTCTCGCGCGCCGCGTACACACGTTCGTCGCTATAGCTATCGAGCAGCGCTGGCGACGCGCTCCCGTTGATCACGCAGCCGAGCTTCCAGCCGAGATTGTCGGCGTCGTCGATGCCGGAGTTCGCGCCGCGCACGCCGAAGATCGGCACCAGATGCGCGGCGTCGCCGGCGAACAGCACGTTGCCGTGCTGGTAGCGTTCGAGCGTCAACGCATTGGCCTTGTAGATCGTGATCCAGATCGGCGACCACGCGCCGGTTTCGCCCATCGAGTCGAGCAGGTTTTGCACGCGCGGCATCACGTTCTCGGGCAGCACGGCGGCGTCGGGGTCTTCGTCGTCGCGCAACTGATAGTCGATACGCCACACGTTGTTGGGTTGCTTGTGCACCAGCACCGTCGAACCAGGATTCGACGGCGGATCGAAATAAGCGAGGCGTTCTGTCGCGCGCGTGCTGTCGAGTTCGATATCGACGATCACGTAGCGGCCTTCGTAGGTCGTGCCGGTAAGCTTAAGCCCGAGCAGGTCGCGGATCGTGCTGCGTCCGCCGTCGCAGGCGACGACCCACGCGGCGTCCATCTGCCAGCTCGCGCGTTGCGAATCGGCAGATTCGGCGCTGCGCAGCGTCAAGGTCGCGCTGCCTTGCGGCCGTTGCGCGAGGCCCGTCACACGCGTTTGCCAACGCACGTCGATCAGATCGGCATGCCGTTCGATCTCGTCGAGCAGCAGTTGCTCGATCTGATACTGCGCGATATTGATCATCGGCGGCAGCGACTGCTCGTCGTCCTGATGCATCGCGAAGCGGAACACCTCGGTGTCGCGATAGAAGCTGCGCCCGCCGGTCCACGCCAGCCCCTTTTGCAGAAACCCCTCCACGACGCCGAGCCGTTTGAAGATTTCGAGGCTGCGTCGCGAGATGCAGATCGCGCGGCTGCCGGTGCAGACGCTGTCGTCGGCCTCGATCAGCACCGAGCGCACCCCCTGGCGCGCGAGCGCAATCGCGAGCGTCATGCCGACCGGACCGCCGCCGACGATCGCGACGGCGCGCGTTTGTGGATCGCGTCCGTCGACGAGCGGCGGCAGCGCGGCCGGATAACGGCGCGGCGCGAACGGATAGGGTTTGAACGGACGGGTCATGCGTGTCTCCGGTTTGCTTGCGTTATCGACGCAGTATGCGGCAGCGTGCGTGCGCGGCTGTCCGCATTTTGGGTACGACGCCGCGACGCGAACTGACCCCGTCCAGGCTTGCGTCAGTGGGTCTTCAGGAATTCGACGATCAGGCCTGCGATTTCCTGCGGTGCGTCTTCGAAGCTGTAATGGCCGACTCCCGCGAGCCGGTGAATCGGCGCCAGCGGAAATAGTTCGCTGAACAGCGGCAGCAAGTGTTCCGCGGCCAGCGTACGGTCGGCATCGCCCCAAATGGCGAGCGCCGGTTTCGACCGGATCGCGTCGAGCGCAGCAGCTTCGGGCACCTCGAAACGATGCGCCCCGATCGCGAAGCCTTTGGCCCAGCCAATTGCGCCGGCGCTGTCGGCGGGCACGACGAAACGCGAACCGTAGGCGCGCAGCCACGTGTCGTTGATGCGCGTATGGTTTTCGAAGCCGTTGAGCTTCAACGTACTCAGGATATTGAAGCCGAGTTCGCCCAGCACGGATTCAAGGCGCCCTTGCGATTCGGCGCGAACGATCCACTGGAACCACGGCGCGACCGCGGTATTGGCGTTCCATCTATCGAGTAACGTGTGCTGACCAAACGGAGTCGGGCCATTCGTGCTGACGATTCGGCGAATGCGGCTTGGATGCCGCGCGGCGAGTCCCATGCCGACCGGGCCGCCAAAGTCGTGCATGACGAGCGTGATGTCGTTCAAATCCAGGGCCAGCACGAACTGTTCGAGATTGTCGATATGATCCTGCAGCCAGTACGTGCGATGTTCCGGGGTCTCGCTCTTGCCGAATCCCATGTGATCGGGCGCTATCACACGGTAGCTGCCTGACAGCGCCACGATCAGGTCGCGAAACAGATAGCTCCATGTCGGTTCCCCATGCAGACACAGGACAACCTCGCCATCGGTGCGGCCTTCATCGACGTAATGCATTCGAAAGCCGGCAGCGTCGCTGAAGCGCGGCGAAAACGGAAACGTTCCGTCAAACGTGTCATCGGTGGATGTCATGAGCAAGTCCCTTGGTGAATGTAGCGGCGGGCGATCCGGCCAGCCAGATCAGGCTAAACTTTGACAGCGTTGTCAAAGTCAAGCGTTTCGTATGGGAGATGTCATGCGTATCGGTGAACTGGCTCGCCGCAGCGGCGTTAGTGAACGCATGCTGCGCTATTACGAACACGAAGGTTTGCTCAAACCAATGCGAACCGAATCGGGCTACCGCGATTACGGTCCGCAGGAGATAGACGCGGCACACCGTATCCGCGTGCTCAGCGCGGCGGGACTGAAGATCAGCAGTATCCGGTTGTTGCTGCCCTGTGTGCTCGGCGCCAAGCCCGTTTTCCATCCGTGTGCCGAGGCACGCGCTGCGTTGCGGCGCGAGGTCGAAAAGCTCGACGTCAAGATGCGCGATCTCGGAGAAAGCAGACGAGTCGTCGCGAGTCTGCTCAAAGCGATCGATGCCAACGAGACATTGCAGCTTGGTGGTCGGGAAGGAAGCCTCGACGGACCATGAGAATGGGATTCGAGCGAGGCTTAACGTAAGCCCTGAGCGGGGCGGTGCGCGCTAGCCATAGCCGCAGATGGATGCTTGAAGCAAAAATCCTGTTTTTCGACGTGGCCTGCTTCAGGCCAACAGCGTCAGCCCGCGCTTGCCGTCTGCGATTGCTGCCGCATGGGCTGCCCGCTCGTCGCCGCGTGACATGCCTGGATCATCGCGCGGAACGTCGGCGACGCATGCAGCTCGCCGCCCGCATCGAGTTCGGCGCTGTCGTCCGGCGCGTCGCCGACGCCGACCACCAGCGTCGCGCGAGGCCGCCATTCGCGCGTGCGCCGCAGCATGTTGCGCAGATACGGCGGCGACTCGGGCGCGTCGAGCGACACGATGCAGATGATCGATGTGTCCTTGAAGCTCGGCTCATCGGCGCGCGCGCTGCGATAGCCGGAGTGCGTCGCCATCAGCGGCGCGAAACCTTGGCGGTTCAGCAGTTGCACGGCGATGGCCGTCGTCACCTCGTCGAATGCGCCGCGGCCGGGCACGCACAACACCGCCGCCTTGCCCGCTTCGTCCGACTGTGGCGAGCGCGACAGCGGATCGCTGCCGTAGCGCTCCGAAGCACCCGCGCCCGGCGACGCCAGCTCCGGCGCCCCCGCGAGCAGCGCGTTACCCGCGTCCGCCGGTTCGGCAGGCGACAGCGTATCGGGCAGCCCGTCGGCGATTTCGAGGTTCTCGACGATATCGGCGAGCGCGTCGTTGATCCGCTGCAACTGCCCGGGCATCAGCACGCCGCGCTGCGCGTCGTTGCGCGCGAGCCGCAGGCCTTCGAGCGCGACCTTGTCGTAGTAGTCGATCAGCGACATCTCGCGCAGCAGCCGTTCGGCCTGCACGATCGCCTCGTGCGGATCGTCGGCGAGCAGGCGCTGATAGAAGTTCTGCGCGGGAGTCAGCGCGGGCTGATCGCCGAGCAGCACGGTCAGGAAGTTCAAGCGGTCCGCGTAGCGCCCGAGCGTGACGACGCACAGCGTGAGCGGCGTCGACAGCACGAGGCCGATCGGCCCCCACAGCCAGCTCCAGAAAATCGCCGCGACCACCACCGCGAGCGGCGACAGGCCCGAGCGATGACCGTACAGCAGCGGCTCAGCGATCTGCCCGGCGACCACGTCGACGACGATGAACAGGATCAGCGTGAGGACCGCCATCGTCCATTGCGGCTGGATCGCGGCCGCGAGAAATACCGCGAGGATCGCGGCGATCCAGATGCCGATGTACGGCACGAAGCGCAGCAAAGCGGCGATCACGCCGAACAGCAGCGCGCCCGGTACGCCGATGATCGCGAGCCCGATCGCGATGATGCCGCCCGCGCTCAGATTCACGCCGAGCTGCGCGACGAAATAGCGTGACAGGCGCCCGGCGGCGTCGTTGATCGCGGTAGTCGTGCGGTGCAGGTCGCGCGAGCCGAACAGGCTGATCAAACGGTCGCGCAAATCCTCACGTTGCAGCAGGATGAAGATCGTCACGACGAGCACGATGAAGGTCGTCTCGATCGGCGCGATGGCCGGCGTCAGCGCGCGCTGGGCGAGCTGCACCGGCGTCGGCGCGGGCTCGTGCACCTCAACCTGTTGCGGCACCTGCGGCGCGTTGCGCGCGGCGCGGCCGGTCGGGCGCGGCGGCGCGGGACGCGACGGCGCCATGCGCTGCAACGCGCTGGCAGCGCTGCTCATCAGCGAATCGGCGCGGCCCACGGTCTTTTCCTGCACGGTTTCGATCTTCTGCTCGATCGCTTCCTGGTACTGCGGCAGGGCGTTCGCGAGCTGCACGAGCTGCGCGCCGATCAGCGCGCCTATCGCGAGCAGCGACGCGAGAGCGAACAGCACCGCGATGAAGATGGACGGCAACTGGCCCATGTGCAGACGCCGCAGCATCTGCACGAGCGGCGCGAGCAGGAAGCTCAGCAGCACCGACAACGTGATCGGAATCAGCACCTCCCGCCCGAAGTACAGCGCGCACACGACCACCACGCCGGTGATTAGCGACACGAGGCCATGCAGGCCCGGCGTGCCCGGCGGATAAACGCGGTTGGGGCGCCCATGCGGCGGCGGTAGCGATATTTTCATGTAAACACGATTCCGGTTGGGACGCGTTGACGACCGAGCGGAGCACTGGTCGTCCGCAAGACATATGCCCGAATTGTAGGCGGTTTGGTGGGAGCAGGGCTCAGGCGCGGCTGCGCGGCGGGTCGCTCGATGAGCTCGAATCGTCAGCCTACATGCACTCGCAACATCTCCAGCAATTGCGAACTCGCGTACAGCAGCAAGCCGATAAATCCGCCGACGATCGTCCCATTGATGCGGATGTACTGCAGATCTTTGCCGATATTCATCTCGACCTGCCGGGACATCTCATGCGCGTCCCAGTTCTTCACGGTATCGCTGATATGGCGCGTCAGGAACTGCGCGAAGTCCGGCGCCATCGCGCGCGCGGCTTCTTCGAGGTGATCGTTCAGCGATTGCCGCAGCGCTGGGTCGCGCGCGAGTTCGCGGCCAACCCACGCGCCCATCGCGGCGACACGCGCATGCAGTGCCGAGTCGGTGCTTTGCAGATCGCGCTTGAGCCACGCGCGCAGTTCGCCCCACATGTCCTTCACGTAGCTGCTGAAAGCCTCGCCTTCGACCAGATAGCGCTTCAGCGCTTCGCCCTGTTGCAGAAAAACCGGATCTGTCTTCAGCCGCACGATCAGCTTCTGCACCATCCGGTCGAACCTGTCGCGCAGCTCGTGCGTGGGGTTCTCGGCGATCTGTTCGAGCATACGGTTCGCGGCGCTCGCGATCGCTTCGGCGCCCTTGTCGCCGATCCACGCCGACGGCAGAAACTTCTCCATCGTCGGATACTCGCTTTTCACCCAATCGACGATGCGCGCGGCAATGAACTCGCGCGCCGGCGCTTCGCGCAGCACCGCGATCACCTGATCGATCGCGGTGTCGAGCAGTTCCTGATGACGGCCGTCGCGCGTCAGCGTGTCGAGGATCGCGCCGAGCGATTGCGACAGATCGACCTTCGCGAGCACGTCGCGCAAGCCGACCTTGATGAAGTTCTGGATGCGCGCGTCGTCGGCCACCTCGAGGATGCCGCCGGTGAGGCGCACCACGTAGTCGCCGAGACGCTCGGTGTTGGCCGATTCGCTGAGCCACGCGGTGATGGTCCGCGCCGGATCGTGCCGGCGGATCAGACCGACCAGCGACGGCACGTCGAGAAACTTGTCCTGCACGAAGTGCGCGAGGTTGTCGGCGATCTTGTGCTTGTTGCGCGGGATGATCGCGGTGTGCGCGGACACGACCGGAATCGGCACGCGGCGAAACAGCGCCGCGACCGCGAACCAGTCGGCGAGCGCGCCGACCATCGCGGCCTCGGCGACGGCCTTGATGCCGTCGACCCACAGGCCGCGCGGCAGGAACGCGGTGACGACGAAAACGCAGGCGGCCGCGAGCAGCAGCAGTAAAGGCGTGCGCTTGGCCTTCTTCAGTTCGGTGGTCTTGTCCATCGGGCGCGGTTGATCGTGTCGGGCGGCGGGCGGCTGAAAGGTGGCGCGGCAGCCGGTTCGGTTGCAATGATGCGGTACGGCCCGCGCACGCGTCCAGCCCGGATGCGCGCGCGCGATACGCGCCGGGGCTTCGGCAAGGTAACATTCGCGGTTGGGCTCGTCGTCGAGCCACCCGCAAGACGACGCAACGCAATCGCAATGGAGGCACAGTGATCAGGTTTCTGCACACCGCGGATTGGCAGATCGGCACGCAGTTCGGTCAGTTCGAAGCGGACGAGGCCGCGCATCTCGCTCAAGCACGCTTCGACACGGTGCGCCGCATCGCCGAAGAAGCGGCCGCGCGCAACGTCGACGCGGTGCTCGTCGCGGGCGACGTGTTCGATCTGCAGACGGTGTCGGACACCGTGATCCGGCGTTTGTTCGCCGCGCTGCAAGCGTTTTCCGGAACGTGGATCATGCTGCCGGGCAATCACGACGCGGCGCTGGTCGAAAGCGTGTGGACCCGCGCGCAGCGGCTCAATTGCGTGCCGCCGAACGTGCGCGTCGTGCTCGAAACCGGCGTCGTGCTGCTCGACGCGTGCCGTTGCGCGCTGCTGTGCGCGCCGCTCACGCAGCGCATCACCTACGAAGACACCACCGCATTCTTCGATTCCACCGAGACGCCGCACGCCTATCACCGCGTGGGGCTCGCGCATGGCAGCGTCGGCGGCATCCTGCAGGAGGGCATCGATTCGTCGAACCCGATCGCGCCGACGCGCGCCGTGAGCGCGCGGCTCGACTATCTGGCGCTCGGCGACTGGCACGGCCATCTGCGTGTCGACGAACGCACGTGGTACGCGGGCACACACGAACAGGACCGCTTCCGCGCGAACGAACCGGGCTTCGTGCTCGACGTCACGATTAGCGAGCCGGGCGCGATGCCGCAGGTCGACGCGGTGCGAGTCGGGCAATACCGGTGGCATCGCTGGGACGAGACGATATCGGTGCCGACCGATATCGACGCACTGAAAGCCCGCCTCGCCGAACTCGGCGCGAATGACGTGCTGCGCATCGAGGTCGGTGGCGCGGTGGCGCTCGCCGATGCCGAGGCGCTGCATGTCGCGGTCGAAGAGGCTCGCGCCCGGGTGCGCGCGTTGCGTGCCGATCTGAGCAGCCTGCACGTGCTGCCCACCGCCGACGATCTCGCCGAACTCGGCGCGCAAAGCGGCTATCTCGCGAAGGTGGTGGCACGGCTGCGCGGCTTGCAGGAAGACGCGCAGGCCGATCCACAACAGGCGCGGCGCGCGGCCGAAGCGTTGCTGCTGCTGGCGCGCTTTCAGCGCGGACAGTGGCACCGCGATTCCCATGCCGCACCACCTGCGCAGGCGCGCGATCGGCAACCTGAAGCGCCGCGTGAAGGAGCCTGCGCATGAAGCTGCAACGTATCGCGATTCAGGAATTCAGGCAGTTCGGCGGGCGGATCGTGATCGACGATCTGCAGCCCGGTCTCAACCTGTTCGTCGGCCCGAACGAGGCCGGCAAAAGCACGATTGCCGAAGCGGTGCGCACGGTGTTCCTCGAACGCTACAAGGCCTCGCACCTGAAGGACCTGTTGCCGTGGGGGCTCGCGAACGGGCAGCCGTCGGTCGAGGTTAGCTTCCAACTCGATGGGGTAGCGTGCCGTCTGTCGAAGCAGTTCGTGTCGCGTCAGCGCTGCGAGCTGAGGATCGGCCAGGCCGTGTACAGCGAGGACGAAGCCGAAGACAAGCTCGCCGCGCTGCTCGGTTTTTCGCGCGCGGCGCGCGGTCCGATGAAAGCCGAGAACGCCGGCGTGCCGGGTTTGTTGTGGGTGCAGCAAGGCGGCACGCAGGAGATGCGCGATTCGACCGGGCACGCGGCGCAGTATCTGCGCGACGCGCTCACGCAACTTTCGGGCGGCCGCGAAGCGGGCGGCGAGGACGCGCTGATCGCGGCCGTGCAGCGCGAGTTGCGGCAACTGCTGACCGCGCGCACGCAGAAATCGACCGGGCCGCTTGCCGAGGCGGAGCAGAAGCTGGCCGCGCTGATCGCGAGCCGCGAGGAGCTGCGACAGCAGCGCCAGCAGTTCGACGACAACATCGCGCGCCTCGCCTCACAACAGCAGGCATTCGACGACGCCGAGCGCCGGCGTCCGTGGGAGCTTCACGAGCAAAAAGCCGCGCTCGCGCAGCAACGTGCCGCGGCGGTCGAACAACTCGAACGCGGTCTCGAAGGGCTCGCGCAATCGCTGAAGATCGGCGAGGCGGAACTCGCGTTGTCAGTGCAGCAGGAGCAGGGTGCGCTCGAACTGGAGGCGGCCATCGCGCGCGAGCGCGAGCAGCTCGACGCGGCGCGCGCCGAAGTCGCGGCTGCGCAAACCGCGCATGCGCAGGCGCAAAGCCGCGTGGCGCAATTCGAGCAGGCAGCCGCCGAGGCGAACCGCGCGCTCGAACTCGCGAACGCGGCCGTGACCGCCGCCGATCTGCGCAGCCAGGTCGATTTCTATCGGGCGGAGAGCCAGCGGCTCGAAGCGTCGATCGGTGAGGCGGACAAGGCGAACGCGGCGGTGCTGCAGGCCGCGCGCGACGCGGCGGCGCTCGAACTCGACGACGCGCAATTCAAGCGCCTCGTCACGCTCGACGGCGAATTGACCGTGCTGCGCGCGCGGACCGAAGCGGCGATGACGCGCGTCGAGTACAGCTTGAACGGCGAGTTAAGCGTCGGCGCTGTGACGATCAGCGGCACAGGCGTGCTGCGTGTCGATGAAGAAAAACGCATCGGCCTCGGCGAGCTCGGCGAATTGCGCGTGATTCCGGGCGTGTCCGATCTGTCCGCGCAGTTGTCGGAACTGGCGTCGCTCGAGGCGCAGCACGCTCAGTTGCTGCTCACGCTGGGCGTCGCGTCGGTGGGCGATGCGCAGGCGCGTCACGAGCAATGGAAAACGCTGGTCGCGCAACAGAAGAGCCAGACCGGGATACTCGGGGTCCATGCGCCGCAAGGCATCGATGCGTTGCGCGCGGCGCTGGCATCGACGGCTGCGCGCTTGCAGGCGTCGAGCGAGCGCCTTGCGGGTCTGCCCGACGTGTCGGCGGCGCCGCCGCTCGACGACGCGCGCCGCAATGCCGAAATCGCGCGCGACACGTTGGAGGCCGCGCGCAAGGTGCTCGCGCAGGCGGCGGGCGCGCAATCCACCGGCGTCGCGAAGGCCGATTCGCTCACGGCGCAGCTGCAGCGCAAAGAAGCGCAGCTGAACGACGAAGCGTTCCGACGCAACCGCGCGCAGTGGCAGGCGCATATCGTCGAGCAGCGCGTGAAGGTCGATGTGCTGAAGAACCAGCGCGGCGAGCGCGAGCGCGAACTCGATGCGGCGCGTCTTGACGATCCCGTGGCGGAGGCGAAGCGCTACCGCGCATCGGCGGAACTCGCGCGCAACGAGCAGCACGAGCGTCAGCTGCGGATCGCGGAGCTGCGTAGCCAGCTCGAAACGATGGGCGCATCGGGTCTCGGCGAACGGCTTGCCGTGCTCGAAGCGCAGGTCCAGCAGGCCACGCGCCGCAAGGACGAACTGAGCCTGCGCGCGAGCGCGCTGAATCTGCTCGACGAAGTGCTGGTCGACGAACGCGACGCCGCGCTCGCGCAACTGCGCGCGCCGTTGACCGAGCGGCTCGGTCACTACCTGAAGCGGATTTTTCCGCAGTCGAGCCTCGCGCTCGGCGACGATCTGATTCCGGCGATGCTCGATCGCGACGGCCGCGCGGAACTGCTCGACGCGCTGAGCTTCGGTACGCGCGAACAGCTCGGCATCCTGGCGCGACTCGCGTACGCGGACCTGTTGCAGGCCTCAGGCCGGCCGACTCTGCTGATGCTCGACGATGCCGCGGTCCACACCGATGCCGCGCGCCGCGACGCACTCAAACGCATATTGATCGACGCGGCGACGCGGCATCAGATTCTGGTGTTCACGTGTCATCCGGAGTTGTGGGACGACCTGGGCGTCAGGCAGCGGGCGGTGCAGGATCTGAAGGTGGCATGAGCGGAGCGGGCTGGCATCACCCGGTACGGCCCGCTTACTCGTACCACCGCGGCGTGTACACCCACTGCGCGCCGTTGTCGCCGCAAGCGAATTTTCTCGTCAGCGACGACCCGACGATCACCATCGTGCGCATATCCACGTCGGCCGAGCGCAGCTCGCCGAGCGTCAGCGTGCGCAGCGTGCCACCTGGCCGGCCGATATCGCGCCCAAGCACTACCTGGGTCGATGGCGCGCGATATTCCCGCACGATATCGAGCGCCTTGTCGAGTTGCCACGGACGCGCGCGCGAAATCGGGTTATAGAAGGCCATCACCAGATCGGCTTGCGCCGCATGGCGCAGGCGGGTTTCGATGATCGTCCACGGCTTCAGGTTGTCCGACAGCGACAGCATGCAGAAGTCGTGGCCGAGCGGCGCGCCGGCCTGCGCGGCGGTCGCGAGCGCGGCCGACACGCCGGGCACGATCGATAGTTCGACGGCGGCCCATGCATCGTTGTGCGATGCTTCGAGCGCTTCGAGCACGGCGGCCGCCATCGCGAACACGCCGGGGTCGCCCGAGGACACCATCACGACCGAGCGGCCATCGCTCGCAAGCTCGAACGCGTGCCGCGCGCGCTGCAATTCCTCGCGATTGTCGGTGCCGTGCACACGCTGATCGGCGCGCAGCGGGCCAGCCATTTTCACGTAGGTGTCGTAGCCGAGGATGTCGGTCGCTTCGTTCAACGCGGTGCGCGCGGCCGGGACCATCAGTTCGGCACAACCGGGGCCGAGGCCGATCACGGTCAGACGGCCGCGCGGGCGGCCGAGCGTCGCCGGGTCGATGGCGAGCGAGGAGAGGGCGAGCGCGACGTTCGGGTATGCGTCGTCGTGCAGCGTTTCGTGGGGGACGCGTAGCGCGGTATGCAGCAAGCGCGCGGCGCTCGATTTGCCCGGTTCGGCGCTGGCATCGGCGAAACGTAGCGGCACATCGAGAAGCCGTGCCGCTTGCGTGAGCGCCGGGTCGGCCATGCTCGGCGACGGCGCGAGCAAGGCCGCGAGCGAAAGCATCGCGAGACCGTGCGCGCTCAGTGCCGCGCGCACGCGTGCGACGATCGCATCGGCGCAGTCGGCATTGTCTCTGACGACAGCCGCCACCACGCTGCGCGGATGAATCACGAGCTCGTCTTCGCGCCCATCCCACGCGCGCGGCGTCACGCGAATCGCGAGACGCGCCGAGTCCGAGCGCGGCAGTTGCGCGTCGTCGAGCCACGGGGCGTCGCCTTCGATGCGCGTGCTTTCGCCCGCGAGCAGATCCGACACGAAGCGCTTGCCCTGGCCGAGATCGGCGAGCGCATAGCCATCGGGTGGATTGAGCACGCAGGTGCCGAAGCGCAGTTCGCCACTCGTCGTGATCGCGGGCTGCACGGCCAACGCGGCAGCGATGTCGCGCGCCATCAGGTTGACGCCCGCGAGGCCGCCGAGCAGCGGCACGACCGCGCTGCCGTCCTCGGCAACCGCGAGCACCGGCGGCTCGGCGCCTTTGTTCGACAGCAGCGGCGCGAGGCAGCGAATCACGATGCCGGCCGCGCACAACGCGACGATCGGCGTGCCGCGCGCATATAGCTCGCGCAGATGCGCGCCGAGTTCGCTGTACGACACGTCGGCCTCGACGCGGCCTTGCAGCGCGTGGACCCGACATGCCGTGGCAACGCCGGCCGCGGCATGCGCGCCACGCTCGATATACAGCGCCTGAATCCGCCGCGCCGTCGCGAGCGCGCCCGTGCCGAGAATCACGATCGCGGGCGCGTTCATCCTTGCCATTTCTGCCCCGGCACGACCAGCAGCGAGAAATACGGCGACGCCATCGGATCGACTTCGGCGAGCGGCACGATGCGCTGATTGCGCATCGTCGCGCGTTCGACGTACAGCGCGCGCTGCGCGAGTCCAAGTTCGTCGAGCACGCGCCGCACCTTGTCGAAATTGCGGCCGAGTTTCATGATGACCGCCGCGTCGGCATCGGCCAGACGGCGGCGCAATTCGTCTTCGGGCAACACCCCCGACAGCACCGACAAGCTCTGGTTGCGATACACGAGCGGCGCGCCGAGCACCGCCGCGCCGCCGAGCATCGAGCACACGCCGGGCACTACCTCGCTGTCGTAGCGCGCCGCGAGCCGGTCGTGCAAATACATGTACGAGCCGTAGAAAAACGGATCGCCTTCGCAGACCACGGCGACGTCGCGGCCCGCGTCGAGATGGCCGGCGACGACTTCGGCGGCGGTGTCGTAGAAGTCCGCGATGATCGCTTCGTACGACAGCGGCGGTTCGAGCGCTTCGGTCGTGACCGGATAGACGAGCGGCAGATGCTGCTGCGCGTCGTGCAGATGCGCCTCGATGATGCCGAACGCGTTGCCCTTCTTGCCCTTCGCGACGAAATATGCGACCACCGGCGCCGCTTTCAGCAGCCGCAGCGCTTTCAACGTCAGCAACTCCGGGTCGCCGGGACCGACACCGATGCCGTATAGCCGTCCGCGGCTCGTTATCTGGCTCGTCATTTATTCGACCTCCGTCGCAAGCGCGTTGACCGCGGCGGCGGCCATCGCGCTGCCGCCGCGTCGTCCGTGCACCACCACATAGGGGACGCCGCAGCTGTTTTGCGCGAGTGCCGCTTTCGATTCCGCCGCGCCGACGAAGCCGACCGGAAAGCCGAGAATCAGCGCGGGCTTCGGCGCGCCGGCATCGAGCATGTCGAGCAGATGGAACAGCGCGGTCGGCGCATTGCCGATCACGACGACGCTGCCCGCCAGATGCGGACGCCACAATTCGAGCGCGGCGGCCGAGCGCGTGTTGCCGATCTCGCGCGCCATCGCGGGCACGTCCGGGTGCGTCAGCGTGCAGATCACCTCGTTGTTCGCGGCCAGCCGCGCGCGCGTGATGCCTTGCGCGACCATGCCGGCGTCGCACAGGATCGGCGCGCCTTGCGCGAGCGCGCGGCGGCCCCCGCTGCCGGCGCCGGCGGAGAACGCGAGGTCGTCGATCACGTCGACCATGCCGCACGCGTGGATCACGCGCACCGCGAGTTTTTCGAGGTCGGCGGGGATGCGCGCGAGGTCGGCTTCGGCGCGGATTGTCGCGAACGATTGGCGATAGATCTCCTGACCGTCGCGAATGTAATCAAGCATGTGGAGTACTCCGGGCGAGGCGCGCGAGCAGCGCGGCGGCCTCGTCGATCGTCAGTTGGGGCGCGACGCATTGGCCGAAACCGGGGCGGTCGTCGCGTCGATAAAGGTCGTAGCGGCCGGGCGCGGCGGCGAGCAGCGTGTACGGCGCGCGATGCGCGGCCGCGCACGAGCGCGGGCAGCCGGTCAGATGCACGTCGACGCCGGCGGGTAAGCGTTCGGCGAGTTGCAGCGCGTCGGTCTTGGTGTCGGCGAGGCCCTTCGCGCAGCCGGCCGAACCGGCGCAGGCGATCACATGCGTGATGGCCTGCGCGGGATCGCAGGCGAGGCCGAGTGCGCTCAGCTTCGCGAGCACGGCGGGCACGGCGTTCGTCGCGATGTCGGTCAGCAGTACGCTTTGCCACGGCGTTGCGTGCAGCATGCCGTTGCCGTGTCGTTGCGCGAGCGCGGCAAGGCCGTGCAGTGTGGCCGCGTCGATCCGGCCGAGCGGTGGCTGGCTGCCGACGTGCCACATGCCGTCGCCGCGCTGTGCGTGCGCGCCAAGCCGCAGCGATGCGTCGGCGGGAATGTGGCGTTGCCAGCGGCGCAGCGATGCGTCGCGGGCGAGCGGGAAATCGACGTAACGTTGCGCGTGTCGCAGCACCGCATCGGCGGAGTGCGTGGCGAGCAGGTCGCGCATGCGGGTCGCGTCGGCGGCGGCGAGGTCGAGGAACGTGTGCAGCAACGCGCGCACGAGCGCGGGCACGCGCGACGGCGGGACGGCCGCGAGGGCGCCCGTGCCGTCGGCATCGGGATGGCCGCCGGCGTTCGCGTTATTGCCTGTCGAGCCGGGGCACCCCGCGAGGCCGAACGCGAAGCGCACGCCTTGTTCCTCAGTCGACGCGGCGAGCCACACGTCATGCGGATGATCGACTCGCGCGAGTCGTTCGCCGCCGTCGAGCAGCAGCGCGAATTTCGGCGACAACGCGGCGAAACGCGCATCGCTTTGCAGCAGCGTGAGCAGCTCCGCGCACAGCGGCGTCGTGTCGATCAGCGCGTGCGGATCGCGGCCGGCGGCGGGGCTGATCATCACGTTGCGGACGTCGTCGGCGTAACTGAGTGCGGTGGGGACGGTGGTGTGAGGGTGCGGGTCGTTCGCGGCGGACGGTCCAAGTCCCGCGCCAATCAGCGCCGCGCTCAACGCAGCTTCGTGTCCGCTACGCACGCCGCGCAGTTGCAGATTCGCGCGATTGGTCAACTCGGCGACGCCGTTCGCGTGCCGTGTGCTTGCATCGGCGATCGCGTGTGCCTGCGCCGCGCTCAGCACGCCGCCGGGCAGTTTGATGCGGCAGATGCCGCCGTCGCGTGCGGGGACGATGCGCAGCAACCCGGGACATGCCGAGGAGCGCGGTGTCGTGACGGCGTGGGACGAAACGGGGGGAGGCGAAGCTCGATTCAATGGGGCACCGGGTTTAGCGTCGCGCGACGGCATGGTGGCGGCCTCGCTGCATGCTGCCCGATGAGGGCCGGCGTGAATCATGCGGCCGAAAAGCGCTTCGGGCTGACCGTGGGCAATGAAAGCGGCCATTATATCTTTACGCAATGGCCGCAGCGCCTGTTTGCCGGCCATCGCACGATGCTGCCGATCGCGACGCACGGCGCCGTGCCGCGGACCCGCGGGCCACATGGCGGCGGTATCATGCGGACTTTCGCAACCCGCGGTCCGAGCCTGCGCGCAGCCGCATGCATGACGCGGCGCGGTGCAATCGCTCAAAAATCGACGCAACTGATGAGGATGGATGCATGCCGGCATGGCTGACCGTAGTGGGCATTGGCGACGACGGCTTCGCCGGTTTGGGGCGGCCCGCGCGGCGTGCGTTGCTGGGCGCGTCGGTCGTGTACGGCGGCGAGCGCCATCTGGCGATGCTGCCCGCGCGGCTCGCCGCGCGCCGTGCCGCGTGGCCGCGTCCGTTCGATCTCGCGCCGTTGCTCGCCGAGCGTCCGCATGCGGTGTGCGTGCTCGCGAGCGGCGACCCGATGCTGTTCGGCGTCGGCGCGACGCTCGCGCGGCAGTTGCCGGCCGGCGAATTGCGCGTGCTGCCCGCACCGTCGTCGCTGTCGCTCGCGGCCGCGCGGCTCGGCTGGCCGTTGCAGGATGTCGCGACCGTGTCGCTGGTGGGCCGGCCGCTTGCCGCGCTGAATGTGCATCTGCATGACGGCGCGCGTCTGTTCGTGCTGAGCGCGGACGGGCGCACGCCTGCGGCGCTGGCGGCCTCGCTCGATGCGCGCGGCTTCGGTGCGACTCACATGACGGTACTCGAACATCTGGGCGGCGAACGAGAACGGCGCGTCGATGGCCGCGCCGATCAATGGCCGGGCGGCGAGATGGCCGCGCTCAATCTGATCGCGCTCGACTGCCGCGCGGCGGCGCAAGCACCGCGTCTGCCGCTGACCTGCGGCCTGCCCGACGACGCCTTTATCCACGACGGCCAGTTGACCAAGCGCGACGTGCGCGCCATCACGCTCGCGCGCCTCGCGCCCGCGCCCGGTGAGTTGCTGTGGGACGTCGGCGCGGGCAGCGGTTCGATCGGTATCGAATGGATGCGCGCGCATCCCACCTGTCGTGCGATCGCGATCGAGGCGAACGACGCGCGGCAGCGATTCATCGAACAGAATCGCGATGCGCTGGGCGTGCCCCGGTATGCAACTCGTGGCTGGCCGCGCGCCGGACGCGTTGCGCGGACTGCCCGCGCCGCATGCGGTGTTCATCGGCGGTGGGGTGACGGTGCCGGACGTGCTCGACACCTGCTGGGCGCAACTGCGCGATGGCGGGCGGCTCGTCGCGAACGCGGTCACCCTGCAAGGCGAGGCGGTGCTCGCCGCGTGGCGCGAGCAGCATGGCGGCACGCTGACACGCATCGCGCTCGCGCACGCGCAACCGCTGGGCGGCTTCGATACATGGCGCCAGGCGTTGCCAATCACGCTGCTCGACGTGACCAAACCCGCCAAACCGTCAGCCGATTCGTGATGCGCGACGAAACCCCCGAACAGCCGGCGCCGCTGCGCAGCGGCTATACGACCGGCAGCTGCGCGACCGCAACGTCGCTTGCGGCCGCGCGTCTGCTGCTGGCGGGCGAGGTCAGCGAGGTCGCCGAGATCGTGTTGCCGAAGGGCCAGCATGTGCCGATGCGGCTCACGTTCTGCCGTCTCGCGGAGATGGACGGCGAGCGGATCGCCGAGGCCGGCACGATCAAGGATGCCGGTGACGATCCCGACGTGACGCACGGCGCGCTGGTGTTCGCGCGCGTGCGCCTCGTGCCCGAGACCGGTGTGATTTTTCGCGCGGGGCCGGGCGTCGGCACGGTCACGCGCGCGGGGCTCACGCTAGCGGTTGGCGAACCGGCGATCAATCCGGTCCCGCGCCAGATGATCACGCAGCATCTCGACGAACTCGCCGCTCGCCACGCGTATCGCGGCGGCTTCGAAGTGACGATCGGCGTGGAAGGCGGCGAAGCGCTCGCGCTGAAAACGATGAACCCGCGGCTCGGCATCGTCGGCGGACTGTCGATACTCGGCACGACCGGCATCGTGCGGCCGTTTTCGTGTTCCGCGTATATCGCGTCGATTCATCAGGGCATCGACGTTGCGCGCGCGAACGGCTATATGCATGTGGCCGCTTGCACCGGCAATGCGAGCGAGGACGCGATGCGCGCGCACTACGGCTTGCCCGATATCGCGTTGATCGAAATGGGCGATTTCGTCGGCGCGGTGCTCAAGCATGTGAAGCGCGCGCCGGTCGAGCGTCTGAGCATTTGCGGCGGCTTCGGCAAGCTTAGCAAGCTCGCGGCCCGCCATCTCGACCTGCATAGCCGCAACTCCAGCATCGATCTCGAACAACTCGCCGGCTGGGCCGCCGAGCATGGCGCCGACGCCGAGCTGCAAGCGGCGATGCGCGCGGCCAACACGAGCCAGCAGGCGCTCGCGCTCGCGCACGCGCAACAGGTGCCGCTCGGCGACATCGTCTGTCAGCACGCGTTGGCCGTTGCACACGATATCGTGCCGCCGCAGGTCAGCGTCGAAATTTTCGCGATCGACCGGCAGGGCAACTTCGTCGGAGTCGCCCGATGACCCGCATCCTGCTGCTCGGCGGCACCGGCGATGCGCTGAAGATTGCGCGCCAACTCGGTCGCGCGCATGTGTACAGTCTCGCGGGGCTCGGCAAGGTGCCCGACGACCTGAAGTGCGCGGTGCGCGTCGGCGGCTTCGGCGGCAGTGAGGGGCTGGCGCGTTACCTCGTAAGCGAAGCGATCGGCCTCGTGATCGACGCCACGCATCCGTACGCGGCGCGGATCAGCGCGAATGCGGTACAGGCGTGTCGCGTCGCGAAGGTGCCGTGCTGGGCGCTGCGGCGTCCGGCGTGGCGGCCGCAAGCCGGCGACGACTGGCGCATGGTCGATGACTGGAACGAACTGATCGACGCGCTCGCGCCTTTCAGACAGCCGCTGTTCACGCTCGGACGCGAACCGCTCGCGCATCTCGACGAGATTCCGCCGTATCAATTCTGGACCGTGCGCGTGCTCGATTCGCATCCGGACACCGCGCGCTCGCGCATCCTCGCCGCGCGCGGACCGTTCACGCTCGACGGCGAACGCGCGCTGTTCGCGCTGCAGGCGTTCGACGTCGTCGTCAGCAAGAACAGCGGCGGCGGCGCGACCGAGGCCAAGCTCGACGTTGCGCGCGAACGCGGCTTGCCGATGATCATGCTGCGACGGCCGGTGTTGCCCGACGTCGATCGCGAGTTTGGCAGCGTTGCCGATCTTCTCGATGCGTTGCCCGCGCGGGTGGATTTGGCTTCGGCTTCGGATCAGTGAGCAAATAACTGGAGTACTGAATGACAGTGTTTTTTATCGGCGCGGGTCCGGGCGACCCGGAACTGATCACGGTGAAAGGGCAGCGTCTCCTGCGCAGTTGTCCGGTGATCCTGTATGCGGGGTCGCTGGTGCCGGCGGCGGTGCTCGAAGGTCATAGCGCCGAACAGGTCGTCAACACCGCGGAACTCGATCTCGACCAGATCGTCGCGCTGCTCGCGGCGGCACACGCGAAGGGCCAGCATGTCGCGCGCGTGCATTCGGGCGATCCGTCGCTGTACGGTGCGGTCGGCGAGCAGATCCGCCGCTTGCGCGAGTTGGACATCCCTTACGAAATCGTACCCGGCGTGACCGCGACGGCCGCATCCGCGGCGGCGCTCGGCTGCGAGCTGACGCTGCCCGGCGTGTCGCAAACGCTGATCCTCACGCGCTACGCCAGCAAAACGTCGATGCCCGAAGGCGAGCAGTTGGCCGATCTCGCGCGGCATCGCGCGACGCTGGCGATTCACCTCGGCGTGCGGCATCTCTCGCGCATCGTCGATGAATTGCGGCCGCATTACGGCGGCGCGTGTCCGATCGCGGTGATTTATCGTGCGAGCTGGCCCGACGAGGAAAAGATCACCGGCACGCTCGACGATATCGTCGCGAAAGTGCAGGGCAGCGCGATCGAGCGCACCGCGCTGATTCTGGTCGGGCAGGTGCTGGCCGCCGAAGGTTTCGCCGATTCGACGCTGTATGGGAACGGCAGTTGACGGCGCCGTGACAGTCTTTTGGGTGTCGGAAAGCGGCGTGCGTTGTCGATCATAATGTGACGCAGCGCGCGAGCGTGGCCGCCCGTTTCCTGGCAAAACGCGAAAGCGCGAAAGCGCGAAAATCCGCAAGTTCTGCACCGCCACGCGGCGCGCAGACCGCTATCGTGGCGCCATGATGAAGCCCAGCACCGAACGTGATTACCGTCGACGGATCGCTCGCGTGGTCGAGGCCATTCTGGTCGAGCCCGGCGCGCGACACACGCTCGACAGCCTCGCGGCCGTCGCGCATATGTCGCCATACCACTTCCACCGGATTTATCGCGCGTTGATGGGCGAGAGCGTCGTCGATACCGTCAAGCGTCTGCGACTCGCCGAGGCGGCGCAGCGGCTGACCGACGCCGCGCAAGTCACGGCGGTCGCGCACGACGCTGGCTACGACAGCCCCCAGGCGTTCGCGCGTGCGTTTCGCGATTTCGCCGGTGTATCGCCGAGCGAGTTCAGGACCCGGCAGCGGCATCTGGTGGCGAATCCGGCGGCTTTGGCGCAGACGCGGCGAACGGCGCATGCGCGCATCGCGCAGCATGGCGAAGGCGATCGCATAGGCGTTGACGGCTGCCGCGACGAATACGCTGAAAACCAAAGCACGCCCGCATTACCATCCGTCGAAGTCATCGAGATCGCGCCGCTCGACGTGCTATGCCTTCGCCATGACGGCCCGGTCGTGACGATCGGCCAGACCTTCCACACGCTGATGACGACGTTGCGCTGCGACGAGAACCCGGTGTTGCAACAGCGCGTCGGCATCTGCGCGCGCGATCCGTCGATCGCGGGCGGGCTTTGCTACCACGCGGGAGTCGTCGCCGGGTCGCCGGCGGCGTGCAGCGATGCGATGCGACGGCTCGACGATGCCGCGCAACGCTCGCGTGTTGCGGGGCCGCCACCGGGCATCGAGCCGCTGCAGCTCGAAGGCGGGCTGTACGCGGTGCACCGCCTGGTCGGTCCTTATGCGCTGATCTCGCCGACTTTCAGGGCGCTGTACAGCGGCTGGCTGCCCCGCAGCGGCTACCGGCGCGATCAGCGGCCGGGGCTCGAACTGTATCGAAGTGCGCCCGATCGCGGCGCGCTGCACCCCTGCATTACCGATCTGCTGATCCCCATTCGGGAGGACTAACCATGATGCGTCGAAGCTGTGCCGCGCTGTCGAGCGCGGTGGTGGTGTCGTTGAGCGTGGCATTGTCGGGGGCGCTGGGCGGCGCGATGTGGGCTGCGTCGCCGGCGCATGCCGACGCGCGAACCGCATCCGCCGACTGGCATGTCGGCGAGACGAGCCGCGTGTTTCATCCCGAGGTGGCCCGCAACTGGCGCGGCGCGCAAACGCAGGCGCTGATCACGCGCATCTGGTATCCGGCCGATGCGACGCAAGCCGAGACGCCCCACGATATCGGCGCGCCCGGCCATCCGATGTTCGTCGGCCACGCCGCCGCCGACGATGCGCCGCTGTCCACGGCGCAACGCAAATACCCGTTGCTGCTGCTGTCGCATGGCACCGGCGGTAGCGCGGACAGTCTCGACTGGCTCGCGGCATCGCTGGCTGCGCAGGGCTATATCGTCGCGGGCGTCAATCATCCGGGCAACAACGCGCTGGAGCCGCGCACGCGCGACGGGTTCATCCTCTGGTGGGAGCGCGCGACCGACTTGAGCGAAGTGCTCGACGGCGTGCTCGCGGACCCGCGTTTCGGTCCGCGCATCGACACGACGCGGATCGGCGCGCTCGGCTTTTCGCTCGGCGGCTACACGGTGCTCGAAGTCGCGGGCGCACGTACCGATCGCGCGGCGTTCGAGCGTTTTTGCACATCGCCCGAAGCCGATGCGATCTGCTCGCCGCCCGAAGCCGCGAGTCTCGCGCACGCGCCGGACGCGCCGGCGTTGACGGTCGACGGGCTATCGGCCGAGACGAATGCATCGCGCGCGCGTTCGGGCGACTCGTATCGTGATCCGCGCGTCAAGGCGGCGTTCGCGATCGCGCCCGCGCTCGGCGAGGCGTTCAACAGTTCGTCGTTCAAGGAAGTGACGATTCCGGTCGCGCTGCTCGCGGGCGAGGCGGACACGACGGCGCCCGTCGACACCAATATTCACCGCATCGCGGGCTTGATGCCGCAAGCGACGGTGACGATGGTGCCGGGCGCCTCGCACTACACCTTCATGGATGTGTGCGAGCCCGAGCTGATGGAGCGTCTGGCGCCGATCTGCAAGGACGGGCCGGGCGTCGATCGCGCCGCGATTCATGCGCGAACCGCGGCACAGGTACGTGATTTCTTCGCGGCGACGCTGCCGGCGCGCGGGCGTGAAGATTGAGTATTGCGGGACATGAAGGGCGTAGTATCGGTATGTTGACTGCGTCGACGGCCCGGAGGAGGCCTTGCTGCGGCGCATCGGCGCGGCCGCGCACGACGGCCGCTCAGGTGTATGCACCTTGCGCAGAATGCGCGCTCGCGCCAGCGCAGCCGGCCAGCCGGCCAGTTTGGGCATGAGCGTTGCGTATTCCGATTTCCCTTTGACACACGGAGGACAATCATGAGGATCGAATTCACCGGACGGCGGGAAGTGGTGGCTGCTGCGCGCGTCGCCTACGAGGCCAATGTGGACGGGAAGGACGTATGGTGCAGCGTGTCGCTCGACGCGCTCAATGACCATTTCGGCAACGGCAGCCTCGGCAACGGCGCCCCGTCGGCTCACGATCTGGTGGGAACGTTCGAGGCGAATCGCGCCCGCATTGAAAATGCTACGCGGCGGGTGCTCGAACGCAACGGGGGACGATCCGTGGAACTCGAAACGCGCGACTTCGATTGAGCGGCCCGCTTGCGCGTATCGGGTCAACTGATTCTCGCCGCGGTGGAAAGGACTCTTCCACCGCGGCGGCTATATCCGCGACGCCGGCGCGGCTAAAGTATCGACGCACACATTGCTTCATGCGTGTGAGCGAGAGAGTTGGACCCGGCTGCCGGCAGCCGGGTCTTTTTTTATGGGCGCGTCCAGGCACACCATTATTTCGCTGGCAATTCGATGCTGGAGCGTCCGACGATTAGCACGGTGATTCGCGCGACGAGTGAAAGGCTGCGGTATAGTCGCGGCAAACTTTAAATCCGTCTCTTCGATTCTCTGGAGAAAATCGTGCAGGAAATCATCGAAGGTCTGATCCGCTTTCAACGCGAGGTCTTTCCACAGCAAAGCGCGCTCTTCAAGCGTTTATCGACCGCGCAGAATCCCAGCACGCTCTTCGTGACCTGTTCGGACAGCCGCGTGGTGCCGGAACTGCTGACGCAGACCGAGCCGGGCTCACTGTTCGTGATCCGCAACGCGGGCAACATCGTGCCGTCGTACGGCCCGGAGCCGGGCGGCGTGTCGGCTACCGTCGAATATGCGATCGCCGTGCTCGGCGTGACCGACATCGTGATCTGCGGCCATTCGAACTGCGGCGCGATGACGGCGATCTCGTCCTGCACGAACCTGGAGCACATGCCGGCGGTCGCGAGCTGGCTGCGTCACGCGGATGCGGCGAAAGCGATCAACGCGTCGCGTCACTATTGCTCGGATGCGGAGCGTCTCGCGGCGCTGGTCAAGGACAACGTGATCGCGCAGCTGGCCAATATCCGCACGCATCCGTCGGTGGCGGTCGGGCTCGTGAACAAGACGCTGCGGCTGCATGGCTGGATCTTCGATATCGAAAGCGGCGAAATGCTCGCGCTCGATGGGAATACCGGTAACTTTTTGTCGCTTACAGAGAATCCGGAAATTTATGCAGGTTGACGTGGCATTTAAAACGGGTTTTGCTTTGAGAAATCAATAGCCCGAGCTTGCTAAAAGCCTTGCCTAAAAAGAACGCGGCGCAACGGATTTTCCGGTGCGCCGCGTTGTTTTTTCTATCAGATCGACGTCACCATCGAATCCGGCGGCACGACCTTCAACACATCAGGGCTCTTCGCAGCCGGGTTCGACCACAACAGATGCATGCTCGCCGCTCCGCTGCCGTGCACGTACTCGACCTTGATCGACGCGCTCTGGTTCGCGGCGAAATGGACCTCTTGGCTTGAGACTCCGATTAAAGGGCCCGTTTGCACAGAAGAATCCCCGTCGGTTTCGGACACATCCACGACGAGATCCGCCGATTCGTCAGTTGTTGGGTCTAAAAGGAAAACACTGTCCTTCGGATCGCCGACACTTTGACTAATGGGTCGTCGATCTGTCGGAATGGGGAGCGTGCCTTGTACAGCGAACCGAGAATGATCGTGTTGACGGGCCTCGTCTTCGGCGCGGTGACGATTGGGGCCTACGTGTCGCAGTTGGACAACGACTGGTCGTCCGGCCGGGACGCGAGCCTCGTCGCCGATGGCGAACGGGGTGTCGGCGCGACGGGCGCGGCGGCGACGCGGCACCATCCGCTGCGCGACGACGTGACTGCGCTGCGGTCTCAGCCGGCCGCGTCGATCGGAGCGCAGGCGGGCGACGCACTGGCCATCGCGGCGCTACAGTACGCGCGGGAGTCGAACAAGCCGCAACCGCAGGTGCAACCGCAGCCGCAGCCGACGAATTTGCCGCCACAGCCCGCGGTCACCTCGAACTGGACCCAGGCGCCGCCCGCGGCAAAGACCGTGCGCGCACACCATAGCCGGATTGCATCGGGCACCACCACGAAACCGCATTCAGCGCAAAGCGCTGTGACGACATCGGGTACTCATGCACGGGGCAGCAGCTACCGGAAAAGTTCTACTGCCGAGCGCTCCGGCAAGAAAGCGGCTGGCGTGATGCCAGAGGCGCGGCCGTCGCCGCAACATGCAACGCAAGGCGTCGAATCGGCGTGGTCGATGCAGCGCGCGGGGCAGAGCAGCGAGGCCGCGACTCAAGCGGTTGTCAACAGCGGCCCCAAAACGCGCGCCGAGGTAGAGGCCGAACTCGTGCGCGCGAGAGAGAACGGCACGATGCCCGCGTTCGGCAGACCCGCACCGTCGGGACCTGGAGCGCACTGAAGCAGGGCCCCGCGCCGCGTCCCATCAACCTCTAGATCAACGACGCGGCGAGCCGCGCGAAGGTGGTCTCGTCGGTGCGATCGAACGCGAGTGGCGTGACCGATACGCGGCCCGCCGCGACCGTCGCCGTTTCGCTGTCGGCATCGTTCTCGCGCGGGCCACGATCGAAGCGCAGCCAGTGATACGCGATGCCGCGCGGATCGACTTCCGGCAGCACCTCGATGTCCCTGACGAGCCCGACGCCCTGGCGCGTCGGCGTCAGCGGACCGGTATCGGCTGCATCGACGTCCGGGAAGTTGATGTTCAGGCAGGTCGGCGCTGCATGCTCGATCGCGAGCAACTGACGGATCACGCCGGGCGCGAGCGTGCGCGCGGTTTCCCAGCGCACGCGCTCGCGATCGGTGAATACCTGGCTCAGCGCGAACGACGGCAGTCCGAGCAGCAGCCCCGTCATCGCCGCGCCGACCGTGCCCGAGAACATCGTTTCGATGCCGAGATTGCCGCCGCGATTGACGCCGGACAGCACCAGCGTCGGCGGCGCCTCGCGCATCAGATGACGCACGCCCATCACGACGCAATCGCCGGGCGTGCCAGTCACGCCGAAACGGCGTTCGCCCTGGCGGCTCACGCGCAGCGGCGAATGCAGGCTGATCGAATGCGACGTACCGCTCTGGTCGTGCTCGGGCGCGACCACCCAGACTTCGTGCGCGAGCTCGGCGGCAACCGCTTCGAGCACGGCGAGGCCGGGCGCGTCGATACCGTCGTCGTTCGTCAGCAGCACTCGCGGCACCTTGGATTCGTAAGCGGACATCGATTCAATCTCCTGTGGGTCGGTCAATGGATCGTAGGGAAGGGACGCCCATTATCCGGCTTTCATTCGACGCGCGTACGATGACGTTGAGCCGCTAACCGACCCAGGACGACCCGCCATGCAGATCGACCCGTTTGAGATTGCGATCGCCGATCAGGACATCGACGATTTGCGCCGCCGCATCCGTGCGACCCGCTGGGCGCCCGCGACGCCCGCGCCCGCGTGGCAGCAGGGCGCCGACCCGGCCTGGCTGCGCGAACTCGCGACCTATTGGGCTGGGCAATTCGACTGGCGCGCGGCCGAACGCAAGTTGAACCAGCTGCCGCAATTTCTCGCCGACGTGAACGGCCAGACCGTGCACTTCGCGCATCGGCGCGCCGCGAGTGTCACACCGGGATTCCAGGCTTATCCGCTCGTGATCACGCACGGCTGGCCCGGTTCGTTCTTCGAGTTTCACGCGCTGCTCGATCAGTTGTGCGATCCGGCCGCGTTCGGCGCCGATCCCGCCGACGCCTTCGACGTCGTCACGCCGTCGCTGCCGGGCTTCGCGTTTTCGCCTGCGCCCGCGCAGGCCGGCATGTCCGCGTTCCGGGTCGCGGACCTGTGGGTGTCGCTGATGCGCGGGCTCGGCTACGAGCGCTTCGGCGCGCAGGGCGGCGATCTTGGCGCGGGCGTGTCGATCGCGTTGGCCGCGCATCATCCGCGGGCGGTCGACGGCATCCACCTGAACTTCCTGCCGAGTTCCTACGAGCCGGCGATCGGCGCGGCGCAGCGGGAGCTGACCCCGGCCGAGCGGGACTATCTGCGCGAGAAGAACGACTGGGCCGCACTCGAAGGCGGCTACGCGCATCAGCACAGCACCAAACCGCTGACCGTCGCCGCGTCGCTGAACGATTCTCCGGTGGGACTCGCCGCATGGATCGGCGAGAAGTTTCGCGCGTGGAGCGATTGCGGCGGCGACGTAGAAAGCGTGTTCTCGATCGACGAGCTGCTGACCAATATCTCGCTGTACTGGTTCACGCAGTGCATCGGGCCGGCGATGCAGATGTATTGGGAAAACCGCCTGCAGCCGATGCGTTTCACCGACGGCGAGCGCATCGACACGCCAGTCGGCTTCGCGCTGTTTCCGAAAGAGATCAATCATCCGCCGCGCAGCTGGCTCGAACGAACCTTCAACGTCGTGCAGTGGAGCGAAATGCCGGCCGGCGGGCATTTCGCGGCGATGGAAAAGCCAGAGTTGCTGGCGGCCGAGATTCGCAAGTTCTTCAGGCCGTTGCGGCAGAAAACACCTTAGGCCGCAGCGTAGCGCGCAAAAAGCGCATGGCGCATGGCGCATGGCGCATGGCGCACGGCGCAAACCTCAACCCGGGAGACCGACCGCATGAGCGCACCCGTCACGCTGCTTCTGTTCGACCTGGAAGGTGTGCTGTCGCACTACGACCGCGCCGCGCGTGTCGAGCGTCTCGCGGCGATCGCGGGCTGCACGGAAGAGACCGTGCGTCATGCGATCTGGGGCTCGGGACTCGAGGCGCGCGCCGACGGCGGCGAAATCAGCGACGACGAATATCTGCGCGAACTCGGCGCGCTGCTCGGTTATCCGGTGAGCCGCGCCGAATGGCTCGACGCGCGGCTCGCGTCGATCATGCCAAACGAAGCGGCGCTCGCGCTGGCGTCGCGCGCGGCGCAGCGTTGCCGCATCGCGATACTGACCAACAACTGCCGCCTGCTGACCGACCACATCGCTTATCTGAATCCGCCCGTGGCGCGGCTGTTCGGGCCGCACGTGTATTCGTCGGCGGTGTTCGGCGCGGCGAAGCCCGCCGCGCAAACCTATCTGCGCTGCGCCGAACGGCTCGGCGCGGCCCCAACGGAGACGCTGTTCATCGACGACAGCGAGGCCAACGTGGACGGCGCGCTCGCGGCTGGGTTGCAGGCCTACCGGTTCGTCGACGCGGATGGCCTGGCGGTCGAATTCGCGCGGCGGGGTGTGCTTTAACCGCTGCGATGACGGTCGAATTTCCACGCACGAGGGCACCTACCCGCTATGGCACTTGCGTCGAACCACGATCACCGCCGCCGCTTTCTGCGCGCGGCGCTCGGATTACCGGCAACACTCGCGTGGTCGCGCGTCACGTCCGCGCAGACTAAAACACCCGCGCAATCCGGTACCTCCTTACCCCGCATGAACCGCCGCGCGATCCCGTCCACCGGCGAAGCGCTGCCCGTGATCGGCTGCGGCACGTGGCGCACCTTCGACGTCGGCGACGATGCCGCCGCGCGCGCCCAGCTCGCCGACGTGCTGCGCATCCTGTTCGAAGCGGGCGGCTCGGTGATCGATTCTTCGCCGATGTACGGTTCGTCGGAAGCGGTCGCGGGCGCGCTGCTCACCCAGCTCGACGCGCATCGCAAGGCCTTCGTCGCCACCAAGGTCTGGACCGAGGGACGCGCAGCCGGCATCGCGCAGATGGAGGAATCGCTGCGGCGTTTTCAGCAGCCGCATGTCGATCTGATGCAGATCCACAATCTGCTCGACTGGCGCACACAGCTCGCGACGTTGCGCGACTGGAAAGCGCGCGGCCGGATTCGCTATCTCGGCATCACACATTACACGTCGAGCGCGTTCGACGAGGTCGCGGCGGTGATGCACGGCGAGAAGCCCGACTTCGTGCAGATCAACTACGCCGCCGACGATCGCGCGGCCGAGCAACGCATCCTGCCGCTCGCGGCCGATCTCGGCATCGGCGTCGTGATCAATCAGCCGTTCGGCGGCGGTGGTTTGCTCGCGCGCGTGATGAAAACGCCGCTGCCCGCATGGGCCGCGGAAATCGGCTGCACGAGCTGGGCGCAGATTCTGTTGAAATTCGTGCTCGCGCAGTCTGCGGTGACGGTCGTGATTCCCGGCACCGGCCGGCCGCAATACATGGCGGACAACGTGCGCGCGGGATCGGGACCGCTGCCCGACGCCGCTATGCGCGCTCGGATCGTCGCGGCGGTCGGCGGCTGACGTGATGCGCAATTCAGTGTGCAATCCGTCACGGCGTTTACTGACTGCTTTCCATTTGCATACACGCCTTACGTCCCGCAAACGCCGCACGACACGGGAATAAAACCCGCCACACGACAGTCATGCCTCACGAACCGGGTTCGGTTCGGCGAATCCCTATCGTGAGGTCATCATGTCGTCACAACATTCATTCGATCCGGCGCGTCGCGGCGCGCTGAAGTGTCTTGCGTTCGGTGGCCTGGGCACCGTGTTCATGCTGTCGGGCGGCGTGCTGACGCCGGTCGAACTCGCGCTCGCGGCCGACGCGAACACCGCGACGCCAGTGGCGGGCACGCCGCTTTTCCTGCAGATCAGCGACACGCATATCGGCTTCAACAAGGAAGCGAATCCCGACGTCGCGGGCACGCTGAAACAGACGATCGATTACGTCAACGCGATGCCGTCGCGGCCGCCGCTCGCGATTCACACCGGCGACATCACGCATCTGTCGAAGCCCTCTGAATTCGATCTGGCCGCGCAGCTGATGTCGGGACTGAAGATCACCGAGCTGCACACGGTCCCCGGCGAGCATGACGTCACCGACGGCCCCGGCACCGAGTACTTCAACCGTTTCGGCAAGGCGTCGGATAACCGCGGCTATTACAGCTTCGATCATCAGGGCGTGCATTTCGTCGGCCTCGTCAACGTGATGCATTTCAAGCCGAATGGCCTCGGCGGTCTCGGCAGCGAGCAGCTCGAATGGCTCGAAAACGATCTGAAAGGCCGCACGTCGAGCACCCCGGTCGTCGTGTTCGCGCACATGCCGATGTGGACGATCTACGAGCCGTGGGGCTGGGGCACGGGTGACGCGGGACAGGCGATGGACTATCTGAAGCGCTTCGGTTCGGTGACGGTGCTGAACGGTCACATTCACCAAATCGTGACGAAGGTCGAAGGCAACGTGACGTTCCATACCGCGCGCTCGACCGCCTACCCGCAACCGACCGCCGGCCAGGGCGAAGGCCCGGGGCCGCTGAAGGTCGCGAGCGACCAGTTGCCGAAGATGCTCGGCGTGACGAGCGTCAGCATCGCGCGTCATCCGCTGAGGGCGACGCTCGACGACACGACGCTCGCGTGACCGCACGCGCTACTTTTACGCTCGAGGAGATCAGTGATGCCAACCAACCTGATGGGCCGAGTACTCGCAGTTGCGCTCGGCAGTGCCGCGATTCTGGCGATGTCGGCGGGGCTCGGCTTCGCGCAAACCACCATGCCGATGCAGATGCCGATGAAGCCGGCGCAGCAGCAGACCGTCGCGGCGACGCCTAACGCGATGTTCATGAAAAACTTTAATTTCACGCCGACGGATTTGACCATCAAGGCGGGCACGACGGTCACATGGAAAAATCTCGACGGCGAGCCGCACACCGTGGTCAACGACGCGGGGCTGTTCCGCTCGTCCGCGCTGGATCAGAACGACACCTATCAATTCAAATTCGATAAACCGGGCGTGTACAAGATCTTCTGCGGCATTCATCCGAACATGAGGGCGACCATTACCGTGCAATGAGCGGTGCCATGGGCGGCGAGGCGAACCGGGCAACCCGCGCCGCTCACGCGGTATGCAGCTCGCTCAACCGGCACAGCAGAATCCCGTAGCCGGTCAGATGCCCGAGGTACACGCTCGTAAACACGTTCGACGCGGGCAGGTCCTCGGTCAGTTGACGCAGGTCCTCGATATGCAGAGGCGGGGCGTCGAGCGGCGGACGCTCGACGCGCAGAAGCCGAGGAACATGCCGAGCACCACGCCGATCAGACGCTGTTCGAGCAGAGGGAGATGTTCGCCCGTATAGAGCACGAGCGTGATCGGCACCGTGATGCTGGTCATCTGGAACAGCGACGGCCGCAGCGCGACGATGCTGAAGATCACGAGCGGCAGCAGTGCCGCGCCCATCCACAGGTGCGGTGCGGTCAGCCAGATCAGCAGCGTGCCGATCGGCATCGCCACCACGTTGGAAAACACCCGCTTGTAGAAGTAGCTTCGCGCCGCCGAAATCGAGCTACCGAGCGCCAGCGTCAGCATCGTCGAACCAGCGAGCGGCACGGCCGCGTCGGGAAAACCGAGCAGGTACGGGATGCCGAAACCGATCCACAGGCCGAGCGTCAGCTTCGTGTACCTGGCGGTTTCCAAAAGAGAAAAGCGCGCGAGCGCGCGGCGCAGCGGCGTGAGGGGTTGGTGCTGATACCTGTTCGACATGATTCTCATGCTGACCGATGAGATGTGGCCGGACCGCGTCAGGCCGGGCCGCGTCAGGCACGGCGCGCATTCGCGACATGCGCGCAGGTGACCTTACCACCGGGCGCGAATGGTTTCGGGAATTCGCACGCCATCAGGTTCGCGAGATGCTGCTTAAGGGCGCGCGGCGCTCAGCCCCACGAGGGTTTCAAACGGCGCTGTCGGGGTCGCGCGTGAGTGCGCGTTCAGGCGCGGTTGTTGCATGCGAAACGGCCACCGCGATGGCGCGTTTCGCGGAACTCGCGTCGCATCGGGCGTCGCGGTGACGGCAGGCGCGCGGCTGGCTGTCGAGCGATTAGCGGAGTTGGAGTTTTTACCAGCTTTGCACACTTTTTTGCCAACTCACGCGGTATCCGGCGGCGTCGTTCGAAGCACCCTGGAAGCGACGCGCAAACGCAACGCTGCTGTGTTGTCGGCCGTTCGCGACAGGATTACATTCATTGAGCATTGCGTGCGGCGGCAGCCCGCGAGCGCGGCTTACGCGGCGGCTCGTCAGTGCGCCAGCTGGTCAGCAGGAAGTGGCATACCCGGAGCGTATTGCGATGGCTACCGATCCCGACGATACCGACTTGCGTCATTCCACAACGGACGGCCGTTCCTCCTTTGAACCCGACGGCACGGACGAATCGGGCGTCCCGCCGCCGCGCTTCGGCCGCCTCGCGCTATGCCTCGCGGCGGCCGGCGCGCTGACCTTTGGCGTGATGGGCACCGTCGCCTACGGCGTCTGGTTCAACCAGGATCAGCAGACCTACGCGGATGCCATTGCGGGCGCACGCCAGGCGCTCGGTTCATCGGCGCCCGCGGTGCCGACGGTGGCCGTCGCGCACGCGCCGCAGGAGGCCGCCACGCCCGCCATCGCGCAGTCAGCCACGCAGCCCACCGCGTCAGACGTCGCGCTCGCAACGGCCGGCTCGAACGGCGGCTTCGAGGACACCAACCCGGCCGTGTGGTCCGGGCAGGTCCACCCGAGTACGCCCGAGTCGAATCTCACCGCCGCGCTGGCCGATACCCCGGTCGATGCCTCGGCGGATCTGTCGGCGGGTCTGTCGGACCACCCACCCACCGCCCCGATCGTTCCGACGCCACCGCCGCGCTCCATGCGGCACGTCGCGAATTCGACGGCGAAGCCCGCGGGCGGTCAGCATGCGAAAGAAACGCGCGTCGCGCAGCAGGAGCGGCGCGCGTCGTCGCAGCACAACGGCGGTCTGTTTGCGCGGATCGGACAGTTCTTTCGACGCGTGAGCTATCGTCAACATGACAACGGCCGACAGCAAGATCCCTACTCCCATCCCTGAGCACGGGGTCGCCGGGTCAGCGGGGCAAGCGTGGCTGCGCGGCGCCGCACGCGCGCGCGGGCCGGTGTGGCGCTTCCGGCCGGGGCCCGCGAGCGTCGCCGTGGCCGCGCTGTTGTGTCTGCTGTTCGGCCTGCTGTATGTGGCGATGCAGATCCGCACGGTGTTTTCCGATCAGTTGAAGCAGGAGTACGCGGGCCTCGTGCTCGAAGCCGCCGGGCGCGTCGACAGCGCGCGCGAACAGTTGGCCGCGTGGCAGCACATGGCCAACGCACCGGCGAGCCACGACGCGTCGTTCGTGCCGGGCTATGAGGCGGCGCGCGCGGAACTCGTGCGGCGTTTCGCGTCGCTCGCGGCGCTCGTCAACGCGAGTCCGTCGCCGGCGCCGCCCATTCCGTCGATGTCACCGACCCAGGCGACGCCCGAAGCCGTCGCGGCGGTGCTCGGCAGCGTCTCGGCCTACTGGCGCGCGCAGCGCGACGCGGCGAGCGCCGACGTGCGGCTGCGCGTCACGCACGTCGCGCGCACGCTGATCGCGCTCGCCGCGCTGCTGTTCTGCATGCTGATCACGGCGCTCGGCATGTACGCGAAGCGCAACCGCCAGCTCGCGGGGCAGTCGCACGAGTTCGAACTGGCGTCGCTGCACGATTCGCTGACCGGCCTGTCGAACCGCCGCAAGCTGCTGGGCGCGCTCGACGCCGCCGCCAGAAACGCGCGGACCGCGGCCGTCGAGCCGCGCCTCGCCGTGCTCTACATCGATCTCGACGGCTTCAAGCAGGTCAACGATTTGTTCGGACATCGCACCGGCGACGAATTCCTCGCCGCGGTGTCCGAGCGGTTTCGCGCGTCGGTGCGCAAAGGCGATCTGGTCGCGCGCATCGGCGGCGACGAATTCGCGGTGCTGGTGCGCACCTTCGCCGGCGATGACGAGCTCGCCGAGATCGCGCGCCGGCTGATGGCCTGCGTGGTCGAGACCGACGAGCAGATGGGAATCGGCCGCGTGCGCGCGAGCGTGGGCATCGCGAGCTATCCCGACGATGTCGACGATCACCGCCGTCTGATCGCCGCCGCCGATGCCGCGATGTATCAGGTCAAGCGCGACGGCAAGAACGGTTTCGCGTTCGCGGCGCAGACGGGCAGGGAAGCGACGATGTGAACCTGTCGATTGTCACTGAGCCTCGTTGCGCCACTCCGTCAGCTTCTCGCGCTCATTGAGTTCGATGAACGCCGGCCGCGCGCGCAGCATGCGGATATAGCCCGCGAGATGCGGCCAGCCCACCGTCGCCGGGTGCGGCATGTTGCGCGTCCAGCGCATCAGCACGAGCGCGAGCAGATCGGCGGTGCTGAGCTGCTCGCCCGCGAGGTACGCGTGGCCGCCGGCGAAATGCGCGTCGAGCCGCTCGCACGCCGCTTCGATGCGGCGTTGCGCGAGCGCGCGCACCGCGTCGGCGCCGGCTGGGTCGCCGTCGCTGCCGGCGTAGAACCAGTCGCGCATCGCGGGCAGCAGCGTGTTCGCGAGGTAGATCATCCATTCGAACCATTCGCCGCGCGCGGCCGACCCCGGCGCGGGCGCGAGCCCGGCGTCGGCGTGGCGCTCGGCAAGCAGCATCAGCAGCGCGGCCGATTCATGCCGGGGCACGCCATCGACGACCAGCGTCGGCACGCGTCCGGCCGGATTCAAACGCAGATACTCGGGATCGTGCTGCTGGCCCACGTCGATATCGACGAGGCGCGCTTCGAACGGCACGCCCATTTCGAGCAGCATCCAGTGCACGGGCATGCTGGCCGCGCCGGGCGAGTAGTAGAGAACGTAGGACATGTCGGGCTCCGTGGGTCGAGGGATGAGCGGTCGAACCGTGAACCGGAAGAATAAGGGGCTGTCGCCGAAGCGAACAGCCCCTTCAGATGCATCAGGCGCTAGCTGTCTTTCAATGCGCCGACGCGTGCTTCTCCTGCTCGGCCGCGCTCGACTGCGTCACCGCGCTGACGATCACGAACACGATCACGTTCACCGCGAGCGCGAGGAAGCCGATGTTGACGTCCTTCAGCGCCTCGGGCAGGAACGGCATCAGTTGACCGACGCTCCAGTGCAGCGTCGTGGTCAGCGTGACCACCGCGACGCCCGCGACGATCCCGCAGAACGCGCCTTGCCTCGTCGCGCGGTTGCGCGGGAACAGGCTGCAGATCACGGCCGGGAACAGTTGCGTGACGAAGCTGTAGCCCATCAGCAGCAGCGCGACGATGGTTTCGCCGCCGTTCAGCGTGAAGAAGACCGCGACCAGCGCCACGATAGGCACGAGGACGCGCGCGATCATCGCGACCGACGCATCCGACGCTTTGCGGTTCACCATGCCGCGATAGACGTCGTTGGCGAGCAGCGTCGAGGCCGAGGTCAGAATCATCGAGCCCGGCACCAGCGCGGTCAGGATGCCGGCCGCGCCGATCACACCGACGAACCACGGATCGAACGTCTGCAGCGACAGGCGGAACAGCGACAGGTCGATGTCGGCGCCCTTCAGGCCCGGCACGCGCAGCGTCGCCGCGAAGCCGACGAAGAACACGAACAGCAGGATCAGCTGATAGAGCGGCAGGATCGCGGCATTGCGGCGGAAGATGCGCTCGTCCTTCGCCGTGAAGATCGAACCGAACGTATGCGGCCACATGAAGAAGCCGAGCGCGGTCAGCAGCACGGTCGACTGGAACCATACGACGCTCGAGCCGTGCGCCGGGAAGGTCAGGAAGCCGGGACGGGCGGCGTCGATGGTGCGGAACATCGCGGCGAAGCCGCCGTAGTAATGCAGCGGCAGATAGATGCCGAGGAACAGCACGATCGCGAGGATCAGCAGGTCCTTGACCACCGAGTTCCATGCGGAGCCGCGCACGCCCGACACGATCACGTAAGAGGTCACGACGATCGCGCCGATCCAGATCGCCGCCGTCGACGAGATCACGCCATACGACGCGGTCGCGACGATGATGCCGAGGCCCTTCAATTGCAGCACCAGATACGGAATCAGCGCGGCCACGCCGACCAGCGCGACCAGCGTGCCGAGCGCCGGGCTTTCGTATTTGCGCGTGAAGAAGTGCGGCTGCGAGACGAGGCGGTGCGCTTTCGCGTAGCGCCAGATCGGCGGCAGCATCCAGTACGACAGGATGTACGCGAGCGTGCCGTAGGCGAGGATGTAGTAGACCGGTGCGCCCTTGCCGTATGCAAAGCCGCTGCCGCCGAGGAACGTGAAGGTCGTATAGATTTCGCCTGCCATCAGCAGGAACACGAACGCGGTGCCGAAGCTGCGGCCGCCCACGCTCCATTGCTCGAGGCTCATGTCGTGGCCGCGCTTCGCGCGCACGCCGAGGAACAGCGCGAACAGCGTAACGGCAGCGATGATGACGAGTGCGCTCATGGGCGAACCTCCTCGCCATTGGCGGCGACGCGCCGGTTGGACGGATCGAGGTTGTAGACGATCGCCATGATGATCGCGCTCAACACCACCCACATGACGATCCAGGCCAGCACGAACGGCATGCCGAACACGATGGGCTCGACCCGATTGACAAACGTAACGCCGACCAGAATGCCGATGAACGGCAACGCGGCAAGTACACGAAGAAGCATGCGGGCAACTCCTCGAACGGGTAGTTATGTGTCGTTGAAATTCCGGCTTCGCTGATGACTGTATGCCGGATACTTCGCTCCCGTAAAGTAGGTCAAAATAAATGCGAGGATTTCGACCGTTGCAATTGCATCTTTCCCGCACGGATTGCTGCGGTGCAAAGCGGGACGCGACGTGACGCGCCATGTATCGCGCGGCTTTTTTACTGGGCGACTGGCGCACCGCGATATGATCTGCGAGCATTCCAGCATTTTCCGGTCCGCGCGATGCGTGCCGGATTCATGACCGGCACCGCGCCCAGGCGCGAACCCCCGCGAGCACATGCAGGCACACGCAGACACACGGACACGCACATGGTCGAAAGTCTGATCTCGGACATTATGTTCGGCTTCATCGGCATGATCAGCATCATCAATCCGTTCGGCGGCGCGTTCGTGTTTTTGGATCGGACCGCATCGTTGACGCTCGACGAGCGCGACGCGCTTGCCCGCAAGGTCGCGATCAACGCCGCCTGCGTGCTGCTGGTGGCGTTCTTCATCGGCACGCCGATCCTGCATTTCTTCGGTATCTCGATGGAGGCGCTGCGCATCGGCGGGGGGCTCGCGCTCGCCGTCGGCGGCTGGCAGATGCTCAATGCGCCCGACACGCCGGCCGAGCAGACGGACGTCAAGCGCGTCGATGCGGAGACTGCGAAGGCCCGTGCGTTCTTTCCGCTCACCGTGCCGCTGACCACCGGGCCCGGCTCGATCGCGACCGCGATCGCGCTGTCCGCGAATCGTACGCACAAGCTGTCGGCGTTCGTGATGTCGAGCATCGCTTCGGTCGCGATCACGTTCGCGGTGGCCGTCTGCGTATATCTGATCTATAGCCGCGCGACGGTGTTGGCGCGCTATCTCGGCGTCGAGGGCACCAAGGTCGCATTGCGGGTGTCGGCGTTCCTGCTGCTGTGCATCGGCGTGCAGATCATCCTGACCGGCGTGTCGGAATTCCTGACTCCGATCGCGACGATGCGGGCGACTACCCCGTAGCAGGTCGGCGCGCTCATGGCAATGAGGATAACTGTCGATCCTCCCATATTGGCCGTCCCAACCTGGGCTCAATCCGCGACGCACGGCAACCGCTGGCGCCATGCGTGCAACGGCGGCGGCGCTGCGGGCGGGTCGCCTTCCGGTGGTCCGTCGGGGTCGTCGAGCGGATCGTCCGGGATCGGATCGGGGTCGATGTTCGGCGGCGGCGTCTTGGGCGGGATCTCGGGGTCGACCTCGGGCGGCGTCGGCACATGCAGATGCAGCGGCAGCGTCTGCGTCGAAATCCGCGCCGGGGTGGGTGCGTCCAGGCCGAATGTGCCGATTGCACGTGGCGTTTGCCGGCTCGTGTCAGGTAAATCCATCAGGGTCTCCACAAAGTCTTCGTTCAGACGCGCAATGCTCGTGCCGCATGACGACGGGTGTCGTTGCGTGGAACGCGACTTGCTGAAAACCCGCACACGCCGCATCGCGGTGCCCGCGCGCGCCCGGCTCGCATTGGACATCACCCACGCAAAGCACAGGAAGAGGAACGCATATGGCGCGACACAAGGCCGACGTTGCTGACGACGACTTCGAGATTTTCGCCAGCTATCACGGAACAGGCGACGGCCGATACTTAGGTGGACTGAAGGTCGTGAGGAAAGCGGACAGGCGGATTCTGTTTCCGTTCGACGGCGCACCGCAGATCGGCCCCTATGCGACCGCCGACGAAGCTCGCCGCGCCGCGATTGCGTATGGCCGCGAGATCGTCGCGGCCGATCGCGCCGCACCCGAAGGCTGAGCGCGCGCGGCCGGTGCGGTGCCTGTTCCGCGACACGTGCGGACGCGATCAAGGCATACCGCCGAGCGACGGCGAAATCGTGCTGCCACGCGCAGGATCGTCCGGATGTTCGTCGGGCTCGATGGGGCGCGTCGCCAGCGGCGGGTGATCGCGATAGCAGGTGTCGACGGAACCCTCGACGAGGCAGTTCTGGAACGCATCGGCGTCGCTCTTTTGCGCGAACGTGTACAGCGTGCGCTCGACCTGCACCTCGGTGCCGGATACGCGAATAGTCGTGATGCTCATAGGGTTCTCCTTTGGGTTCTCCTTTTTACAAAGCGAGAGATCGCAATGGCCGTGCCTGTCGCGCTGCGCTTGACTTCATCGGCAAGGCTCGAATGTTGCTGCATGAACCAGGTGGCCGTTCGACATGCCGCGTCACGACGCGAATCGACGGCCGAACACACGAGGAGGGCGTGATGCCAGATCCCCAATCGACCAACGCCGACACCCGGCAGCAGGCCGCCAGACCTGGCGGCGAGCAGTCCACGAGGCCGGATGAGCGCGCCGCGCCCGCGATATCCGACGAAGTCAAAGCCCGCAACAAGCCGAGCGGCACGCACTACGTCGAGCCGAGTCCGCTCGGCATCGAACCGGTCGTGCAGACCGGCGTGGATAAAGCGACCAATCCGCCACGTTCGAACGAGAGCCCGCGGCACGGCGCCGAGGTGCCGCTCGGCACCGGCGAGCACGCCGAACCGCCAGGGGGCGGCGGGCGCGAATCGCATCGCAAGCAGCCGGGCGAGCAATGACGCGGCGCGTTGTGAGCCAGCCCGTGCATCCAGTCCGTCAACCTTCAACCGGAGAAAGCGCATGCAACCGGACAACTCAACTGAATCGATGAACCCCGGCGACGAAGCGCCGCCCAACACACCAGGCGCGGGCGAAGACATTTGCCGCGCCTGCCACGGCACCGGCAAGGTCGACGGTGCTCGCTGCACCGTGTGCGGCGGCACGGGCAAGGTGCTGCAGGGCATCGGCGGAGGCTAGCCGGTGCTGGAGCGCCGGTTCGCGGCAACCGCATCACAAGCCAGGAGCAATCATGTTCAACGAGTCAAAGCACGGCTTCGACGCCGCGCAGACCGAATACGAAGCTTTCATGCTGGAACCGCACGGCTGGGTACCGAACAACAGCAAGCTGCCGGTCGTGCTGTACCGGCGCGCGCTGTCGCCCGGCAGCGGCAATCTGCCCGCCGCGTTCGAAATCCTGTTCGAGCGCAATGCATGGCCCGCGCAGTGGCGCAACAGCATCTTCGACTTCCATCACTTTCACGCGACCGCGCACGAGGTGCTCGGCGTGACCGACGCGAGCGCCGAAGTGATCGTCGGCGGACCCGGCGGACGGGTGGTGAAGCTGCATACGGGCGACGTGCTGCTGCTGCCGGCCGGCACCGGCCATTGTCTGCAATCGTTCGAGCCGCATTTTCAGGTGGTGGCGGGCTATCCGTTGGGGCAGCAGTGGGACATTCGCCGCGAAGCGCTGACGCCGCAGGAACTCACCGAGATGCTGGCGCTGCCGTTTCCGCCGCTCGATCCGATCGACGGCAAGCATGGTCCGGTGGTCGAGCTTTGGCTGCAGGCGGCCTGAACTTCGTCGTTCGCGAAGCAGCCGGTCTGCTGCGGGGTGGCGTGCAGAGTTGCGCGGTTAGGCGCATCATCTGTGGGCTTCGCCGCGATTTTCCCGCGCGCTTTCGGCAGTAGCGTCGGCACGTGTGCGGTTCCACGTGCGGCTTTGCGTCCCGCTTCGTGTCCTCGTGGACACGCCCGGACGCGCGCGTTTTCCATGACGACACGATGCGCCGATCCGTCCGCGCGCTCAGCGGTGTGCGTCGGCCGTCTCCCGCAATGCCGAACAAGGAGCGTCCCATGCAAAACGATCCCTCCCTCGATCAGCTGTGCATCAACACGATCCGCACGCTGTCGATGGACGCCGTGCAGAAGGCCAATTCCGGCCACCCCGGCACGCCGATGGCGCTCGCGCCGATCGCCTATCACCTGTGGCAACACCATCTGCGTTACGACCCAGACGAGCCGCTGTGGCCGAATCGCGACCGCTTCGTGCTGTCGGTCGGGCATGCATCGATGCTGTTGTATTCGCTGCTGCATCTGGCCAACGTGAAAGCCGTCGACGAACACGGCAAGCCGACCGGCGCGCCGGCCGTGTCGCTCGACGACATCCAGCATTTCCGCCAGATCGACAGCAACACGCCGGGCCACCCCGAGTACCGGATGACGACCGGCGTCGAGACCACCACGGGACCGCTTGGCCAGGGGCTCGGCAATAGCGTCGGCATGGCGATGGCCGCGCGCTGGTACGAGAACCACTTCAACCGGGCGGACGCGCCGCTGTTCGACTACCGCGTGTACGCGATGTGCGGCGACGGCGACATGATGGAAGGCATCTCGCACGAGGCGGCCTCGCTCGCGGGGCATCTGAAGCTGTCGAACCTGATCTGGATTTACGACAGCAACCGCGTGACGATCGAAGGCCATACCGACCTCGCGTACAGCGACGATGTGGCAAGCCGCTTTCACGGCTACAACTGGCACACGCTGAACGTCGGCGATGCGAACGACACCGCCGCGTTCGAAAAGGCGCTGGTCGAAGCGAAGAGGGTGACCGACCGGCCGACGCTGATCGTGGTCCACAGCATCATCGGCTGGGGCGCGCCGCACAAGCAGGACACCGCGTCCGCGCACGGCGAAGCGCTCGGCGTCGACGAAGTCGCGCTGGCCAAGAAGTTCTACGGCTGGCCCGAGGACAAGTTCTTCTACGTGCCCGAGGGCGTGCACGAACGCTTCGCGCAAGGCATCGGCGCGCGCGGCAAGGCGGCGCGCGAACAGTGGCAGGCGAAGTTCGACAGCTACAAGAAGCAGTACGCGGAGCTCGCGCGCGAATTCGCGCAGATGCAGGCGCACGAATTGCCGCAGGGCTGGGACAGCGACATCCCGAGCTTCGACGCCGATCCTAAGGGGATCGCGACACGCGAATCGTCGGGCAAGGTGCTCAATGCGATTGCCGCGCGCGTGCCGTGGATGATCGGCGGCGCGGCCGACCTGTCGCCGTCGACGAAGACCAACCTGAAGTTCGAAGGCGCCGGCAGCTTCCAGGCGGATAGCTATGGCGGCCGCAATCTGCACTTCGGCATTCGTGAACATGTGATGGGCGCGGTGGTCAACGGGCTCGCGCTATCGAATCTGCGCGCGTACGGCTCGACGTTCCTGATCTTCAGCGACTACATGAAGCCGCCGATCCGCCTGTCCGCGATCATGGAAGTGCCGGCCATCTATGTGTTCACGCACGATTCGATCGGCGTCGGCGAAGACGGTCCGACGCATCAGCCGATCGAGCAGCTCGCATCGTTGCGCGGCGTGCCCGGCCTCACGGTGCTGCGTCCCGGCGACGCGAACGAAGCGGCCGAGGCGTGGCGGGTCGCCCTGACGCAGCCGCATCGGCCGGCGTGCATCGTCGTGTCGCGCCAGCCGCTGCCGACGCTCGACCGCAGCCGCTATGCGTCCGCGAGCGGCGTGAAGCGCGGCGCGTATGTGCTCGCCGATGCGCCCGATGGCAAGAAGCCCGAGGTGATCCTGATGGCGACCGGCAGCGAGCTGTCGATCTGCGCCGACGTGTACGAGAAGCTCAAGAGCGAGGGCATCGCGGCGCGCGTCGTGTCGATGCCGTCGTGGGACATCTTCGAGCGCCAGGATGGCGCGTATCAGGAGTCGGTGCTGCCGGCGGACGTGGAAGCTCGCGTCGCGGTCGAGCAGGCTGCGTCGCTCGGTTGGGATCGGTATACGGGGCGGCTCGGCGCGCAGGTCGTCATGCATACGTTCGGCGCGTCGGCGCCGATTGCGGATCTGAAGAAGAAGTTCGGTTTCACGCCGGAAGCGGTGTATCAGGCGGCGAAGCAGCAGATCGAGCGGGTGAAGAAGGGGAAGGGCGCTTGAGCGTGCGGCGACGGTTTGAGTGAAAGGAGATATCAAATGGCCGAGATCAATAAGGAGGACGTGGTCGCGGTGCTGAACCGGATTCTCGAATCCGAGTTGGCCGGCGTCGTCCGATATACGCACTATTCGTTGCTTGTTTTCGGATTCGGACGCATCCCGATCCGGGAGTGGTTGCGCGCTCAGGCGGATGAATCGTTGTTGCACGCACAGCAGGCGGGCGAATGGATTACCACGCTGGGCGCCTATCCGTCGCTGGCGATCGGTCCTCTGCTCGACTCGCATACCTTCGATATCGCTTCGATCCTCCGCGAGTCGTTGCAAGCCGAGAATGTCGCGTTGCAGTTGTATCGCGATCTGCTGGCGCTCGTGGAAGACCGCTCGGTTGCACTCGAGGAATTTGCCCGTCAAATGATCCACGTCGAAGAGATGCACGCGGGCGAGGTCGACAAGATGTTGCGCCGCCCTGGGGAAATGACGACGTCGGAGGAACGGCAGGCACCCCCGGCTTGATCGCAGACGGCCCTCTGTGATGAGCGGGGCATCGCAGAGGGGCCGCTCAGACAACCAACCAGGACTCTTCGGCAGTAGGATGGTTATCAGAACGCCGCCAAACCTGCGAGTACGGAGCCAACCATGAATTCCCCCCATTCAGGCGACGCCATCTCGACGCTGCCGCGCAGAGTGCTGATCGCAGTCGATTCATCGGAAGCATCCCGACAGGCGCTCGACTACGCGCGAAACCTCCTTCCCGCCGGATGCGACGTCCGCCTCGTGAGCGTGGCCGAGAATCCCCATAAGCTATTTCCGACGGGCCGGCGCGTCGGCCACATGCTGGATCTGGCGCGCGATGAATTGCTCCGCGATGCGCTCGAGGCGCTCGATCGGGCGACGCAATCGCTAGCCGCGTGTGATGCGCGTATCGACTCGGAAGTCATCGACCTCGCGAAGCGCGGCAACGACGTCGTGGATGCCCTGATCGATGCGGCCGACACATGGAGAGCCGACCTGATGGTGATAGGCGCGCGTCAACACCAGGGGTTGCAGCGTTGGGCCGAGGGTACGGTGTCCGAACGGCTGACGCGACGTCTGCGCTGCCCGATGCTGGTCGTCCCGCAGAGCTACAGTACGACGCATAGCGAGCTGCCCGAGCGCATCCTGTTCGCGGTCGATGGTAGTTCTCTGTCGATGTCCGCGTTGCAGTACGGAATACGGTTCGCTACGTCCGACACCGAATTGCGAGCGGTCTATGTGATCGATCGCGCCGTGCGGCTCTCCGATTGGATCCCGATCGATTCGCTCGAGGACTCGTTCGTCGGCGAAGGCAAGGAGGCAATAGCCGCTGCCGAGCCGGTTCTGGCGCGCGTGTCGGCGCGGGTCTCGACAGCGCTCGTCAGGACGAACCGAACCGACGATGATGTTGCTCATGCCATCGTGCGCGAGGCGGGCGGCTGGGAGGCGCAACTGATCGTGATGGGTACGCATGGCAGGCGCGGCATCACACGCTGGATACTCGGCAGCGTCGCTGGGCGGGTCTTGCAAATCACGCAAACGCCAATTCTGCTGATCCACGCTAGCGACGCCACTTCGGCATCTACTGGCAGCCCGCGTTTTCGGAGTTCGACGCGAACCTGAACCTGGCCGGGAGGCAAAATCGCGCGATCGGCCCCCACTGAACGGGCTGCTAGCGCGACTCGAACGAGGAGAGTTCGATCGGGCGGCAGTGGGACGTGCGCTGCTGCAAGACGCAGCATGTTCGAAAAGGTGCGGCAAGGTCGCGGCGACGAAATTGCAGACTTCGCGCCAGACGCATTCTCGACCTTGGACTAGTTCGATCCTCGTGCGCACAACTAGTGCTGATGCCGATGATGAATATCGGGGAAATGCGCGTGCGAATGGGTAATAGGCAGATGCACGTGAGGGTGCGTGTGCGGCTCGTCACCGGCATAAGGAAAATCATGCTCGTGCTGATGATGCTCGTCATGACGATGCCGGTGCGCGTGTTTGAGAAACTCATGACTGTGCTCATGCTCATGCCGCTCGCGCACATGCAGCCAGATACCCAGCGCCATCAGGGCCGCGGCAATCCAGAAAGACAGGTTGGGCAGGGCGGGCCATATGATCAGCGAAAGGATCACACCGAAAAGCGGCGCTACAGAAAAGTACGCGCCTGTACGCGCCGTACCGAGATGCCGAAGCGCGATAACGAACAAGACGAGGCTGATGCCGTAACCGCTGAGCCCGGTCAGCATCGCCGCCGCCATGGTTCCTGCTGAAGGAAGCGAAGCGCCAGCCGCGAGCGCGATGCCGAGATTCACGGGACCGGCCACCAACCCTTTGAGACACGCGATCACCATCGCGTCGTTCGCCGAGACCTTGCGCGTCAGGTTGTTGTCGATTGCCCAGCACAGACACGCGCCGACGATCAGTAACGCACCTACCGGCACGCCTGTCTGGCCCGGATGCCACGACAGAAGCACGCCGCCCGCAACGATCGCCACCATCCCGAGAAAAACCTGAATGTCGACATTTTCCCGGAAGACCACCCAGGCAATCACTGCGGTCAACACGCCCTCGAGGTTGAGCAATAACGAACTCGTGGCCGCTGGTGTGGTGGACAGGCCCAGCATCAGGAATGCGGGCCCGGCGACGCCGCCCATCGCTATTGCCCCGATCAGCCAGGGTAGCTCGCCTTTGGTGATGCGGTGGCGCGCGCCGGATTGACGCCCGCGCGATCGGAAGGCGCGCCACGCGATGCCGACGCCAAGCCCCAGGCCGCTACCGAGATAAAACAGGCCTGCGAGCATAAATGGGCTGACCGAGCCCAGCAGCGCCTTGGCCAACGGTGTCGCGGCGCCGAACAGCGCCGCAGCGGCCAAGGCGGTGAATATCGCGGCGTATCCTGATTTCACAACTTCAACCTCATGTTCGCAGCAGAAGGGACAGTTTACAGACCATTGCTGGGGTGACGGATCAAACTCTTAGCAGGCAGCCAAGAGCTTGCTTGTAGAAATCGTTACTGGGACGTAACGTAATCTACATGAGCACGCTTTCAACCTGGTTGCTACTGGTGCTGACTCTTCCGACAGAGAACGCCACCGCGCGGATGCGTGAGGCGTGCCGAGGCCGCCTGGCGGGATTTTCTCGCGCACGTCGACACGGTGCTGTCGCCTGGCGAGCCACACGCGGCAACCCGCGCAATCCGCTCGCTTTCTGTCGAGGACTATCAAGGACGGAGTTGGGCGACCCGGCGACGCATGTGGGTCGACCGTGTGGCGAGCGCATGGCTGATCCGCCGTTTCATCGACCGCGACGCGCGTTTTATCTGGTTACCGTCACCCGAAGCCTGTCCGCCAGACGCGCTCGGTTTCGATTTCGATGGCGCCGCCATTACCCATGCCGGAGAACGCGTCAGGTTCGAAGTACTGCTGGCGAGCTTCGGTCTGGACAAGAATCCGGCGCTCGTGCGGCTCGGCGCAATGGTTCACGCACTCGACGTCGGCGGTGTGAGCGTGCCGGAAGCCATCGGGTTCGAAGCGATCATGGCCGGCTCGCGCGAGCGCACGGCTGACGACGACCAGTTGCTCACCGCGATCAGCCCGGTGCTCGACGCGATGTACACGCATTTCGCGGCCAGTGAAAAAGGCGGCGATACGGGAAGGCGCCCATGAGCACGACGAGCGCACACGTGCCCAGCTATACGCGTGGTCAGATGGCGAGTACGTCAGCCAGCCTTTCAACATCACCAACTGGGAACGCGGCTTCGCGGCTAAAGGCAGCGACGCGCGCATAGCACTCTCATGCGATGCAACGTCTCATCGGCGACCCTTCACTCCCGGCTCTCCAGTCTGGTTCTGCCGGGCGGCGTGGAAGGTGGCGCGTTGACACTGCTTGCGGCTCGCGGCTTGCGGGGTATCTGCGATGGATTCGTCGCGGTGCTGTTGCCTGTCTATCTTCTCCGGCTCGGATTCGGCCAATTGACTGTCGGGTTGATCAGCACCACAACGCTATTCGGATCTGCTCTCGCCACGGTTCTGATCGGCTTTGTCGGCAATCGCGTCGCCCTGCGCTTGTTGCTGCTGTCTTTATGTGTCGGATGAGACGGGCGGCACGGTAACCGTGATCGATCCGCGCACAAACCAGCGAAAGAGCACTATCCAGTTGGGTGGAGAAGCGGGCAACACGCAGTACGACCCCGACTCGCACCATATCTTCGTCAATGTGCAGACGCGGCGGCAGCTCGTCGAAATAGATCCGTCGACCGACACGATTATCAGCCGGATCGATCTGCCTGGTGCGAAAGGCAACCACGGCCTCGCCATCGTCCCTCGATTGCATCTCGCGTTCATCGCGTGTGAAGACAATGACAAGCTGATCGTGCTCGACCTGCTGACGAGGCGCGTCACTCAGACTTTCGACGTCGGCGGCGGGCCCGACGTGCTCGCTTACGATCCGGGCGCGCATCTGCTTTACGTGGCCGGCGAAGCCGGCATCGTGTCGATGTTCCGCGTCGCGGGGTCTGCCGTATCGAAAGCAGGTGAGGGCAGGGTAGGACCCAACGCCCATGTCGTCGGCGTCGATCCCGCGACACACCGCACTTACTTCCCGCTGAAGAACGTCGATGGTCGGCCCGTGCTTCGCATCATGGCGCTTGCATCCACGGGATCGCGGTAGCTGTGCTTGGGCCGGCGCTCCTCGAAGCTCATTTCGGTGGCGCGTGGATCAATCTGATCGTACGCGATCTCGCGAGCGAGCGTATGACGATGCTGCTCGCGATCCATGAAATGGGCTTCGCGCGAGGTTTCATCAAAGGTTGGTTTTCTGTGCGACGGCTCGGTTACGACTTGCTCGCCGCACGCAGTGCCGCTCTCATGCTCATTTCTATGTCGAGAAGTCTTGCGCCGAGTTCCACGAAGCTGCTGCGCCCCTCGCCGAAGACCTCGCCGTTCATGTAGATCGTCGGCACGACGCTAATTTCACGCGCGGACAGCTCACTTTGAAAAATTCCGCCGTCGATCGTAACGTTGTGAATCCGTGGATTGATCACCGCCATCATGTTCAGCGCTTGCACAACGTCCACACAGCTTCCGCACGACAACGAAATATAGGTTTCGAAATAGTAGTCACGTTCCAGTGTTCGAATCCGTTCGATGGTCGTACTGTCGGCTACGACGGGATGCCCTCCAACCTGGAGTATTGCAAGGACAAGGGACGAAAATTCAGGCCCTGTTGGGGTGGCGGCAAACTGAATGCAGGCATCTGCTCCCACCTGCCTGATTGAAAACGATGGCTTGCGCTCGTCGCCGTGCTGCTCTTCGACGACCGTGACCAGGTCGGTCAACGACGCAATTTCGTTCAGCATCGCCAGCATTTCGTGCGATGTTTGACTACCGCCCGGCGACACGATTAATTCGACGGGTCTGCGAAGGTTTCGCAAATACGTCTGCAGTTGTGACCTGAGATCGATGTTCAGCATTTGAATTTCGATTCCGTAGCAACCTGCACAGGGTTATGTGAGGAGCCTAACGCCACATCAACACGCGAGTGCCCACAACCGGCGGCGCCGGTTGGTGGGTAGAGGGTGCCTCGCAATGCTCCCCCCGAATGTCGGGACGATTTGGTGCGCTATCGCACACATTCAAAGCGTTCGCGAATTACCTCCAATGCTTGTCACCGTGCCTGCTTCGGCGGCAACTTCGGCCAGCGTCGAGAGTGACAATGCCACCGAAGCGTCCGAAGCGCAACTGATCTTCAAAGCTCGATGACGTATGACTGGCCGGGTTCCAGTGCGCAAATTGTCAGAAAGCGAAGTGGGCGTTCCGGGTCGCAGTTGCGAAAAAGCGTATGCGGCACGTCGCTGCGTTTCTCGTCGAGGTGCTTGGGCGGGACTACCCAATCGACGCCGCCTGACAGTGAGGCCGCCCGACCGCGTCAACAAGACGGCGTTCATCAGCCATCCGTCGAAACGGTGATAGCCTCCCACGCACCGATTTCCGCGTTCAACGCCGACAACTTGTCTCTAACGAGACCGAGTGCGTCGCTACCGAGCAAAAGATGCGCGGGCGGATGTTCCGCTGCGATGGCGGCCAGCATTGCGCGCGCCGCTTTCCTTGGATCTCCCAATTGCTTGCCGCTTTTTTCCTCGCGGGCATGGCGGATGGGATCGAAAATATCGTCGTAATCCGGAATCGAGCGGGGTGTCCGCGTCATCGAGCGACCCGCCCAGTCTGTGCGAAACGAGCCCGGAGCCACCGCCGTCACGGCAATACCGAACGGCTTGACCTCTTTGCCGAGCGCCTCGGAGATGCCCTCCAACGCAAACTTGCTGCCGCAGTAATAGGTGATTCCCGGCATCGTGATGTAGCCGCCCATCGATGTGATATTCACAATGTGACCGCGGCGGCGCTGGCGCATGAATGGCAGGACGGCCTTCATCATCGCGACCGCACCAAATACGTTCACATCGAACTGTCGGCGCATCTCCGGGAGCGGCGATTCCTCCATGATGCCTTCGTGCCCGTAGCCGGCATTGTTGACCAGCACATCGATGGGTCCGACGCTGGCCTCGATTTCCGCCACCACGCCGTCGATCGCGTCGAAGTCGGTCACGTCGAGCACACGTCCCCAAGCGGCGTTCGCGGACAGGGACTCGAATTCGCGCTTTGCCTGGGCAGTTCTCACCGTACCGACGACCTTGTGACCCGTCGCCAGCGCTTCCTGTGCGAGCGCGCGGCCAAAACCGCTGCTGACGCCGGTGATGAGCAGAGTTTTGCTGGATGCCATTGAAGCTTCTCCCGAATGTCGATTGGAGAGTGCATAGTATTCTGACAAAGCAGGCAAAATAAGCCGCATTCCGCTGAGTTTCTTGCACAAAACTATGAACACGCTACGCGCTTCGACCCAGCACCCAGCTCTATCCTCGCGCAGCCAGAAACGCATGGTTGCGCTGCTGCGCACGCTGGCGCCCAACGAGGGCTACAACCTGACGGCGCTGCCGAGCGTCCGCATCTTGCGGTCGAACCGGGCGCTATCGCGCACGCCCGTTCTGTACGACCCCGGTATCGTGATCGTCTGCCAGGGCCGCAAGCGAGGCTATTTCGGCGACCAGATGTACCTGTATGACGAGCATCACTATCTGGCGGTATCCGTGCCAGTGCCATTCAGCATGGAGACCGACGCAACCGAGGAGCGACCACTGCTCGCGCTGTATCTGCACCTCGATTTCGCCTTGGCCGCCGAACTTGCGGAGCTGATAGACCGCGAAGGGGTGGCTGAGCGCGCACCAGCACCTCGGAGCATGATGTCGACGCCGATGGATGACGCGATGCAAGCGTCCGTGCTGCGCTTTCTCGACGCGATGCATCGGCCACTCGAAGCTGCTGTGTTGGGTGCCGGGCTGCTGCGTGAGCTGTATTTCCGGGTGCTCACCGGGGCCCAGGGAAGCTCGTTGCGCGAGGCCTTGGCGATGCGAGGACAGTTCGGCCAGATAGGCCGCTCACTGCGCGTGATTCATGCAAGCTATGCGCAGCCTCTCGACGTAAAGCGACTGGCCGACGAAGCGGGTATGAGCATTCCGACTTTCCACAGCCACTTCAAGGCCATTACACAGGTGTCGCCGATGCAATACGTGAAGTCGACGCGACTTCATCAGGCGCGCCTGTTAATGGTGCGCCAGGACATGACCGCGGAGGCGGCGGGACACGCTGTGGGTTACGCGAGTCCGTCCCAGTTCAGCAGGGAATTCAGGCGTCTGTTCGGCTTGACGCCGGCAGCGGAGGCTAAGCGGATGCGCGAGAGCTTCGCGATCCCGGCTGTATTCGCTGATACGGCTTATGTGTCGTCGCACTGATGCCAGCGCTCATCGCTTCTGATAGGTGCCGATCAGTTCGGCCTGCGTGAGTACGTGCCCGTGCATGGCCTTCTCGAGAGCGGCCTTGCTGGGGCTTTTCAAATCGGGCAGTACGGTGTCGAGCGCATACAGCTTGTGGAAATAGCGGTGGCGTCCCACGGGCGGACACGGGCCACCGTAAGCGGCACGCTTGAAGTCATTGGTGCCTTCGAGCGTGCCGCCCGGCAAAGGCTGTGCATCAGCGCCATCGGGTAACCCGGTTGCTGTCGGCGGGATGTTGTAGAGCACCCAATGCACCCAGGTCATTCTCGGCGCGGCGGGGTCCGGCGCGTCGGGGTCGTCGACGATCAGCGCCAGGCTTTTTGCGTTCGCGGGCACGCCGGACCACGCGAGCGGCGGGGATACATTGGCGCCCTCGCAGGTATGCTGCACCGGAATCTCGCCGCTCTGTCGGAAGGCTTGCGACGTTAGCGTGAGTGTCATGGCAGCCTCCTCGTTGGGTCGCGACCATGCTTTTATTCTAGGTCAGCGTCCACCGAAGCCGCGCGCGGCGAGTGTACGCATTCGCGGATCGAACGACCGCATGCGGGGCAGAGGCGACGTTCGATTTACCGCGCGGGGTTGCCAGCCAAGCTTGCGCTTATTGGCCGACTGGCGACTTCGTGGATGGGGTCGCCAGCGAGTTGTTGACCCCGTAAGCGGGCTGGCGGGACATCGAGCTACTGTCCGTGCTCATCGTGCTCATCGGCTGGCCAGAGTTCGGCGATGCCGAGCCGCTGTCCGAGCCGGTGGCGCCAGGCGTGCCGTAGCCACTCGTTGGAGCGGCCGGCGACTTCGTGGACGGAGTCGCCAGCGTGTTGTTGCTTTGGGCATATACGCCGCCCGACAGCATCAGTGCGGCGACGGCCGCGATCAATGTGCTGGTTGCCTTGTTCATGAAGCGCTTCTCCTTTAATGGATTGCGATATCGACGCAAACGATGCTCACGCACGTTTCCGTCAGGGTCGCGAGACTCCAAGTTTAGGAAAGCGAAGGCTGATAGTTATGCGCATTATTCACAATGGTGAATATCGATTTCAGGAATTAACCGGGCAATTCGGTGCGCGCTCAGCCCTGATCTGTGCGGCGGCCGCCATCATTTCTTGTCCCGCAGCCAGGGTGTATACGTGATTCCGATCAGCAATCCTTCCGGCCCGATAAAGCGGCTGACAGCCTGGCCCCATGGCTCGTTCCGGTTTCTGACCAGCATTCGATACCCTTGCGATTCAAGTTCTGCCGTTGCCGCTTCGACGTCGTCGACATCGAACTCGATCCAGGCTTGCGGGATGGGTACGTCGGGAGGCCACGCTTCGGTGCCGAAGCAAGACTGAGCGGCGTGAGAGAGCGGCCACAACGCGAAAGAGTTTGCGCCGTTCAGACTCTCCGTATGGAGATAGCCGCCGTTCTCTTCTTTGAAGGGGATACCCAAGGCCCGGCCATAGAGATCGCGGCTCGGCTGGGCCTCGGTCACGATCGGGCCAAAGCCCGCGATGAATAAGGCGGTGGTAACGGGGATCTTTTCCATGGCTTCTCCTTTGCCGCAAAGAGCGGCGGGTGAGCGGCGGGTGAGCGGCTTACATTCGCTCGTCAATTCGCCGGAATCGTCACCACCGGCGCCTTACTGCTCGTATCCGACTCCGCGAGCGCCATCAGATTCTGCACGACCGTAAATGCGTATTTGGAGTCGAAGTCATTGCGCTCGACCCAGTACACCGAAGGCCCATATGCGATCGACACATAAGCATCGGCCGGCGCGACCTTGCCCGAGTGTACGATGATCGTCGGCCTGGTTTCACCGCCGACCAACCCGACGGTCGGCTTCGTCGAACCGTCGCTGATGCGCTCCTGCGGCACCTGCACCTGCGCGCCGAGATCGCTGAGGATGCCGAGCACCGAGCGCGTGACCATCGTAATGTGCTCGCCCTTCGCGGAAGTCGACGACGGCCCATACACGACCTCATAGCTACGTGTCTTCGTAGACAGACGCAGCAGCCTGCGCACGCGCGCGACATCCGCGGCCGTGTCCGGCGACTCGCCGCTGGTGGTCGCGCCGATCGACAGGAACACGGCCAGTGCGGGGCTTTGGCCGCCTTTGAGATCGGCCTTCACATCGAGCTGACGTGTCTCGACGTTCAGTTCGCCCGCCAATTGCAGACGACGCAACGCCTGCAACAATTCGAAGAAGCCCGGCGCGCCCGCGCTGTTGTTGCCGCCGAGCACATCGCCGTTGCGCAGACCGCCGATCGACTGCGCGGTGATGCGCAACAGCAGATCGATCGGCACGCCGCCCTCGGCGAGCGGCAACACGAGCGCCGGCGCGAGCGGCCGGATATACGCGGACGCGAACGCTTCACCGGTGGTCGGCGTGAACGTGAAGGTCGGCCGGTTCGAGTACGACACGCTGCCGGTCGCCTGCGCGTAGTTCGGCATGGTGCCCGAGCCGGCGTTGAGCGTCGCGCCGCCGGTGGTGTCGAACGTGTAGGCGGCGATGATGCTGCTGACGGTCAGGAACGCGGGCGCATCGCCGTAGCGTAGACCGATCACGGCGGCGAGGATCGCGCGCTTCTTCGCGTCCCCGAGCGCGCGCGCATAGTCGACCTGATCGGCCTTCAGACGCGAGGGGCCGATATGCACGCAGGCGGACGTGAGGCAGGCCGCGCACAACGTGGCGGCTACGGAAGCGGTTCTGAGCATGGGCGGGCGCGAGCGGCGGTAATCCGCTGAACAATGGGGTCTGCGCTCGGCGTAAGCAGAACCCATTCCCGCGCAAGCGGCGGGCCGGGTCAGGGGGGCGCTTCGTTGTCGCTCCGGCGCAGCGCGCGGCGGCGTCGCACGTGCGTCGCCGCGAAAGGGCGTTGGCACGCTTTACCGCTGCCTTGCAAGAATTGCAGAATTCGCAGGGTGGATGCCCGGCTTTCAAGCTTCGGCGTCGACGCCGTCTTGCGCTTGGTCCTCGCCGCCTCGCTCGAGCGCGCTGCGATACGCGCGCGATTGCATCTCGGCGAGCCGGCTCAGCGTACGCGACAGATCATGCGCGCCTTCGAGGCCGATCAACGCGGTCTCGATCGGCTGATCGGACGCGATGAAGAGGGCGCGCTTGCGGTCGTAGAAGATGTCGATTAGCCACACGAGGCGCTGCAGCGTATGCGACTGCCTCAGTGCGTCCGAATGCAGACGATCGACGATCAAGCCTTGCCATTGCTCGGCGAGATCGAGGTAGTCGAGGTGCGAGCGGCTCGCGACGCATAGCTGCTCGAAGTCCGCCCACAGCAGCGCGCTGCCGGCCGCGCGCGCTTCGAGCGGGCGGCCCGCCGCGCTCAGCTTGACCGGTTCGATCGCAGCGCCGCTTTCATGGCTTGTGAAGATCTCGCGCAACGCGGCCTCGCTCGACGCATCGAGCGGCGCGAAAAAGCGCGGCACCTCGGCCGCTTCGCCGCCGAAGCGGTAATCGCGCGCGCCGTCGAAATGGATCACCTTGAAAGCGCGTTTGATCTGCGCGATGGTCGGCACAAAGCGCTCGTGAAACTCGGGGTCCGGCAGCAGATCGTCCGGTGCGTAGTTCGACGTCAGCACGATCCGCGTGCCGAGGTTGATCGCGGTGTCGAGAAAGCGGCCCATCAGGAACGCGTCGGCGATATCGTGCACATGGAATTCGTCGAAGCACAGCAGCTCGATACCGTCGAGCCATTGCCGCGATACGTCGCCGAGCCGGTCGTCGCCACGCGGCGCCTGGACGAGCCGGCGGTTCATCTCGCGCAGGAACTCGTGGAAATGCAGGCGCCGTTTGCGGCACGGCGCGAGCTCGAACAGCGTATCGACGACGAGGCTCTTGCCGCGCCCCGGCAAGCCGTGACAGTAGACGCCTTGCGGCCCGAACGCGGCGGTGGACCATGCACGCCGTGCTCGCTGCTGCCCACCGAGCAGCGCGACGAGCGCGCTGATGGCCTCACGCTGGCGCAGATCGGGCGTGATGCCGCGCGCGGTCAATGCGCGTGCGATGCGGGTTTCGTCAAGCATGGGCGAGAGCGTCCATGCCAGGTGATGCGAATGATGCGACTTGCGCGAATGACGCAGAATGGGCCACCGCGAAAACGGCGAGGACGTGTGTGAGCATGAGATAAGGGGCGGCGTGATGGGCTGCGCGGAAGCAGGCCCAATGAGCGCGTGCACGAAGCGCGCGCCATTTTACCAGTCACGTCCTCTGTCGAACCGTTGGCGCGCGCACACGTCGTCGAACCGCTACCGCATCATTTGTCGTGATGCCCCGGCAGCACCGCACCGAGCACCTGCCTGGCCGTCTCGACCACCACGTTGCCCTGATCGGGATCGCCCTTCAGCAAGGTCTCGGCAAACGCTTTGGCCTGCGCGAGCGTGACGTGCGGCGGCAGCGGCGGCACGTTCGGATCGGACTTCACCTCGATCACGACGGGACGATTCGACGCGAGCGCGTCGTCCCATGCGGTCGCCATCTGCTCGGGGTTGTCGACATAGATGCCCTTCAAACCGATCAACTCCGCAAAGCGGTGATACGGCACGGAAGGAATGTCCTGCGACACCTCGAACTTCGGATCGCCTTCCATCACGCGTTGCTCCCACGTGACCTGGTTCAGATCGCCATTGTTGAGCACCATGCAGATCCAGCGCGGATCACTCCAGCCTTGCCAGTACTTCGCGACCGTGATCAGCTCGGCCATGTTGTTCATCTGCATCGCGCCATCGCCGACCAGCGCGATCACGGGCCGCTCGGGGTACGCGAACTTCGCGGCGATCGCATACGGCACGGCCGCGCCCATCGACGCGAGCCCGCCCGACAGCGAGCACATCATGCCGCGCTGCACCTGCAGATCACGCGCGTACCAGTTCGCGACCGAACCCGAATCGCTGGTGACGATCGCGTTCGACGGTATGCGCTTCGACAGCTCCCATACCGACAGCTGCGGATTCAGGCCATCCTTCGCGGGTTCGTGCGCGCGTTTTTCCAGCGTCTTCCACCAGTCGGACACCCAGCCTTCGATGCGCTCACGCCACAGCCGATCCTGCTTCTGCTCGATGAGCGGCAGCAGCGCGCGCAGCGTCTCGACGCTATCGCCGACGAGGTTCACTTCCATCGGATAACGCAGGCTCAGCATGTCGGCCTTGATGTCGATCTGCACGCCGCGCGCGTCGCCTTCCTTCGGCAGAAACTCCGAGTACGGGAAGCCGGAGCCGATCATCAGCAACGTATCGCAATGGGTCATCATGTCGTAGCTCGGCTTCGTGCCGAGCAGGCCGATCGAGCCGGTCACCCACGGCAGATCGTCGGGCAGCGCCGCCTTGCCGAGCAGCGCTTTGGCGACGCCGGCGCCGAGTTTCTCGGCGACCGCGATCACTTCGTCGGTCGCGTGCAGCGCGCCCGCGCCGACCAGGATCGCGACCTTGCGGCCGGCGTTCAGCACGTCGGCGGCCTGGCGCAACTGCTGGTCGCCCGGCACCACGCGCGGACGCGCGTAACCGATGCCCGAATGCAGCGTGCCGTGCTTGCGCCCCGGCGGTTCATACGGAATGTCCTGCAGATCGTTCGGCAGTATCAGCGCGGTCACCGCGCGCTCGGCAAGCGCGATACGCACCGCCCGATCGACCAGATGACGCACCTGCGCGGGCATCGTTGCAAAGCCGACGAACGAGCCGGCCACGTCCTTGAACATCGCCGGCAGATCCAGCTCCTGCTGATAGTGTCCACCGATCGCCGCGCGCGCCTGCTGACCGGCGATCGCCAGCACCGGCATGTGATCCATGCGCGCGTCGTAGAGACCCGTCAGCAGATGCGAAGCGCCGGGCCCCGAGGTAGCGATGCACACGCCGAGTTCGCCGGTGAACTTGGCATGCGCGGCGGCCATGAACGCGGCCATTTCTTCGTGGCGGACCTGGATGAATTCGATCGGGCCCGGCTGATCCGTGCCCCTATGGCGCTTTTTCGCTTCGCTCTGCGCGCGGTTCAACGCGCCGAACACGCCGTTGATGCCGTCGCCCGGATAGCCATAGATACGCCGCACGCCCCACGCATGCAGCCGCCCGATGATGAAATCGCCAACGGTTTCAGCCATGATCCTCGCTCCCTCGATATCCAGTCGATGCCGCCGCGTGGAATGGGCGGCTTTGGTCGGTATCGAACGAGCAAGGGCTGTTCCTTGCGACTGGCTTGCTCAGCCGGTCTTGATCTTCGGCTGGGGCGCGTCGAGCGGTTCGGTGCCGAAGCGCTCGTACTGCGATATCACCTGCGCGCCGAACAGCAGCAGCGTGGCGAGCCATTCGAAGCTCAGCAGGATCACGATCGCCATCGTCAGCGAGCCATAGACGAGGCTCACCTGCGACAGCGTGGCGAAATACCAGACCAGCACGTGCCGCGTGACCTCCCACAGCACGCCGGCCACCACGCCACCGATCAGCGCGTGTTTGAGCGACGGACGTCCGACCGGCATCACCAGATACACCGAAGTCAGGACGAAGATTTCACCGGCGAGCCCGAGCAGATACAGCAGCACCCGCGTGAAGCCCTGCAACGACACATGGAGGCCGAACAGTTGCAGACCTTCGGCGCCGATCGTGTCGAGCGCGCTCGATACGAACGTGACGATCAGCAGGCCAACGCCGAGAAACATGATGTAGCAGTAGGGCAGCAACGCCGAGACCAGGAAGTGGCGCCGCTTCACGACGACGCGGTGCACGAAGATCAGCGACATCGCGTTTTCGAGCACGGTGAAAGCGAGCGAGCTGAAGAACAGCATCGTCAGCAGCAGCACCCAGCCGATCACCGCGCGATGCTCCAAAAAGTTCGACAGCTCACGCACGAGCGCGGCCGATTGCCCGGGGACGAGCCAGCGCAGCAGATGCGACAGCGCTTCGAGCACCAGCTGCTGCGGCACCACGCGCGACAGCACGATGACGACCAGGATCAGCAGCGGCACGATGGACAGCAACGCGTAGTATGCGACCGCGCCCGCGAGCAGCAGCCCCTGGTTCGCGCGAAACGCTTTCAGCGTTTGCAGCAGGAAGCGCCCGGGATGCCGGGCGATAAACAGCGCATGCTGGTCGAGCAGGATCGGCATGAGGCCTCGCGGTGCGCGCCGGGCCCTGCCGGATGGCAGCCGCTCTCGACACGCCTGTGTGCTTTATATACCGTAAGCAGAAACGGGGCCATTAATGGCGCGGCATACAGTTTGCTTGGCCGCGTTTCGAAAGATCGCCCGCCATTCCCGAGGACAGCCGATGGATCAGCCGCCCCGTCAGAACAACACCGCGCCGCAAGCCAATGATCTGGTGGTCGCGCGGCCCGAGGGACTGTATTGCCCGGCCGGCGATTTTTACATCGACCCATGGCGGCCGGTCGAACGCGCGGTGATCACGCATGCGCATTCCGACCATGCGCGCTTTGGTCATCAGCGCTATCTGGCGACGCGCGCGGGCGCGAGCGTGCTGCTGGCGCGGCTGCCCGGCATCGCACTGCACACGCTCGACTACGGCGAGCCGCTCATGGTTGGCGCGGCGCGCGTGTCGCTGCATCCGGCCGGGCACGTGCTCGGCTCGGCACAGGTGCGCATCGAACACGCGGGCCGCGTATGGGTCGCATCGGGCGACTACAAGCTCGAAGCCGATCCGACCTGCGCCGCGTTCGAACCGGTGCATTGCGATACCTTCATCACCGAATCGACGTTCGGTCTGCCGATCTATCGCTGGGACACGCCGCAAAGCGTGTTCGATTCGATCGATTCATGGTGGCGTCACAACGCATCCGAAGGGCGCGCGTCGGTGCTGTTCTGCTACTCGTTCGGCAAGGCGCAACGCGTGCTCGCGAGCGTCGATGCCGCGATCGGGCCGATCTTCTGCCACGGCGCGCTCGAGCCGCTCAATCGCGCGTATCGCGACGCGGGCGTGCGTCTGCCGCCGGTCAATCTCGTCAGCGAGATCGCCGCGAAAGACAAGGCCGTGTTCAGACAGGCGCTGATCGTCGCGCCGCCGTCCGCGCAGAACAGCGCGTGGCTCAAGCGCTTCGGCGATTACAGCGATGCATTCGCGTCGGGCTGGATGCGCCTGCGCGGCGCGCGGCGCCGGCGCGGCGTCGATCGCGGCTTCGTGCTGTCCGATCACGCGGACTGGCCGGGTTTGCAAACGGCGATCCGCGAGAGCGGCGCCTCGCGTGTGATCGTCACGCATGGCTCGATCGAACCGATGGTGCGCTGGCTCAACGAGCAGGGCCTGCAGGCGAGTGCGTTCGAAACGCAATACGGCGACGATACCGTCGAAGCCGATGCGGCCGGCGCCGACGAAGCGCCGGCGGCGAGCGAATCATGACGGATACCGTATGAAACGCTTCGCGGCCCTCTACACCGCGCTCGATGCGACCACGTCGACGCACGACAAGCTCGCGGCGCTGACCAGTTATTTCTCGATGGCCGAGCCGGAAGACGCCGCATGGGCGTCGTATTTCCTCGCGGGCGGCAAACCGCGTCAACTGGTGCCGACGCGTTTGCTGACCGACATCGCGCGCGAGCGCGCCGGCTTGCCCGAGTGGCTGTTCGAGGAGTCGTATCACGCGGTGGGCGATCTGGCCGAAACCATTGCGCATATCCTGCCGCCCGCGTCGCGCGACTCCGAGCTGGGTCTCACGCAATGGATCGAGCAACGCATGCTGCCGTTGCGCGGCCTGCCGCCCGACGAGTTGCGCACGCGTCTACTCAGTTACTGGGACGAACTCGACTGGGGCGGCCGCTTCCTGCTGACCAAGCTGATCGGCGGCGGCTTTCGTGTCGGCGTCGCGCGGCAACTGGTGGTGCGCGCGCTCGCCGAAGTGGCCGGCGTCGATCACAAGCGGGTCGCGCAACGAATGGTCGGCTGGACCGATTCGCGACAGAAGCCCGATGCGGCGCGCTATCTGCGTCTGATCGCGCCGCAGACCGGCGACGATACGCAAACGCATGCGCGTCAACACGATAGCGACCTGGGTTTGCCGTACCCGTTCTTTCTCGCGCATCCGTTGCAGAGCGAGCCGGAGACGCTCGGCGATCCCGCGCACTGGCTGATCGAATGGAAGTGGGACGGCATACGCGCGCAACTCGTCAAACGCGGCGGCCGCGTGTGGTTGTGGTCGCGTGGCGAGGATCTGATTACCGATCGTTTTCCCGAGGTCGCGGCATTGGGCGAGTCCTTACCCGATGGTTATGTGATCGATGGCGAGATTCTCGCCTGGGAACCCGGCGCGGCCGCGCCGTTGCCGTTCGCGCGGCTGCAACCGCGCATCGCGCGCAAGACGCTGACGCGCAAGATCCTTGCGGATTCGCCGGCAGCGCTGCTCGCGTACGACGTGCTCGAAGCGAACGGCCAGGACCTGCGCATGAGCCCGCTCGTTGATCGGCGCGCGCGGCTCGATGCGTTGAGCGCTTCGGTCGATGGCACGCTCGCGCGCGGTCTGCTGCGCGTATCGCCGCTCGTCCACGGCGCGGACTGGAGCGCGCTCGCGGCCTTGCGCGAAGAGAGCCGCGCGCGCGGCGTCGAAGGCTTGATGCTGAAGGAGCGCGAATCGATGTATGGCGTCGGCCGCACCAAGGCATCGGGCACGTGGTGGAAATGGAAGATCGAGCCCTATGCGGTAGACGCTGTGCTTGTGTACGCGCAGCGCGGTCATGGCCGTCGCGCGAGTCTCTACACCGACTACACATTCGCCGTGTGGGACGAAGCCGACGGCGTGCGTACGCTCGTGCCGTTCGCGAAGGCCTATTCAGGGCTTACCGACGAAGAGATGCATCGCGTCGATGCGATCGTGCGCAAAACCACCGTCGATAAATTCGGCCCGGTGCGCAGCGTAACGCCGACGCTCGTGTTCGAGATCGGCTTCGAAGGGATACAAGCGAGTTCGCGCCATAAGTCAGGCGTGGCCGTGCGTTTTCCACGCATGCTGCGCTGGCGTACCGACAAGCATATCGACGACGCCGACACGCTCGTGATGCTGAAAGGCTTTATCGATAATCGTGCGGGATAACCCGCAGAGCACAAACCCCTAACACGTCGAGCATTTTTTTATCGGCATCGTCGCTTATGCTTTGTTTATGACCGCGTCATCGATTCGCGCCATAAGAGCGCTCGCGGCATGCATTGCGTGGCCCCCTCTATCCGTTGGAATACCGATGTCGTGCGACGCCCCTGAGTGAGGCGGATCGCACAAGGACAGTGCGTTAAACGATGTTGCGCAGCACGCACATCGCAGTCGCCGTCATTCAAACGCCGTGATGTATGGGCACGCTGAATCCCGCATACCAGGTAATTGCAACGCTGGAGTGCGGGACGACGCGTGCCGGTCGCGCATCGTCCGAATGAAGCGGAAATAACAAAAACCTGGTTGTAGTCCGGCAGACGCAATGGGATCGAATCTTGCGCGCGTGGCGCGAGATGCCCTTCAGGGCGAATGTAAAAGGGCGAGAAAAAATGACTGTGTTCAACGACAGCGTGGACAGCAGCGACGACGTGCTCGTATGGCGGCCGATCCGCTATGCGATGGCCGCGCATCGTCGCATTCTGGTAGTCGACGATTACCGGGAAGCAGCGGACGCGCTGCAAATGCTACTGACAGCCGACGGCTTCGAGTGCCGTGCGCTCGACGATCCGTATGCCGTGTGTCAGACCGCGTGCGAGTGGCAGCCGTTTGCGGTGCTGCTCGACATCAAGATGCCGGGGCTCGACGGGCTCGAACTTGCGCGGCGTCTGCGCGCGCATCCGCAGACTGCGCATATGTTGCTGGTTGCGTGTACCGCGTTCGCGTCGCGTGAGGATCGTGCGCTCGCCAAGGCGGCTGGCTTCGACGCGCATTGCGCGAAACCATTGACGCCCGAGCGTCTGTTGCGCGTGCTCGAATCGGCGGCCGCGTTGCATGCGGCGGAGCCGTCATCTGAATCAGGCTGTTAGCGAAAAATTGCTGAGCGTGCTGTCATTTATGCACGGTCGTCGCCGGAGATCGCACTCGGCGCGTTGCGAATCTATTTGTCATTTATCTGCCATCTGGCTGCCACCGTTCTATGCGCCGCAGCTTCCTTAGCCATGCGAGCCCCTACGTTGCAGTTCACGCAGGGGTTTCACTTCGCTCGCACACGCAGGCCCACTCGTTGCTGAAAGACCGATGACGCGGCGCGCTCGTGCGCGCCGCCGAGGGTCATTTGCAACGAGGGAGATCAGACATGAGCGACAAGCAACGCCCGGCACCGCCGTTTCCTGAACAGCAGCAGGACCAGACGCCCGGCCGCACGGCCGGCATGAACCCGCAACCGGATCACGGCGAGAAAACCTACGAAGGTTCGGGGCGTCTCGCTGGCAAGGCAGCGATCGTGACCGGTGGCGACAGCGGCATTGGCCGTGCGGTCGCGATCGCGTTCGCGCGTGAAGGCGCCGATGTGCTGATCGCCTATCTCGACGAAGAAGACGATGCGCGCGAGACCGCGCGCTGGGTCGAGGACGCCGGTCGCAAGGCGGTGCTGGTCGGCGGCGATATCCGCGATCGCCAGCATTGCGATGCGATCGTCGACAAGGCGATCGAGGCTTTCGGCCGGCTCGACGTGGTGGTCAACAACGCCGCGTATCAGATGAGCTATCCGTCGCTCGACGCGATCAGCGACGAAGAATGGGACAAGACCTTCGATACCAACATCGGCGCGATGTTCAGGATCACGCGTGCGGCGGTCCGCCATATGAAGCCGGGCGGCGCGATCATCAACACGTCGTCGATCAATGCCGATCATCCGAATCCCGGCCTGATCGCATACGCGACCACCAAGGGTGCGATTCAGAACTTCACCGGCGGCCTCGCGCAATTGCTCGCGGAAAAGGGTATTCGCGCAAACTGCGTGGCGCCGGGACCGATCTGGACGCCGCTGATCCCATCGACGATGCCGCCCGAGAAGGTCGAGCAGTTCGGCAAGCAGGTGCCGATGAAGCGCCCCGGTCAACCGGCGGAACTCGCGGCCGCGTATGTGATGCTCGCGTCGGACGAAGCGAGCTATATCTCGGGCGCGACGATTGCCGTGACAGGCGGCGCGCCGATTATTTAGGTTGTCGAACCGAAGGCGGCGAGGCTGCCATGGACCGCGCAGCAGCTTCTCGCAGTGGTTTCCATAATGTCATAAGGGAGAGTGACATGAAGATCGATGTATCCGTCAAACTGGGTGCCGCGCTCGTGTCGGGCTGCCTTGCGCTAGGTTTTGCGCAGGCGGGCTTCGCGCAGACCGGTTCCAATCCGTCTATGCAACCCGGAAAGTCCGCCGCACAACCCGGCGCAAGTCTGGAAGAATCGCGCACGCCGGATACGACCAGCGCGAACGACGCGAACGGCAACGTCGGCGAGTCGGGGGGCGCGACCAATGGGGTTGCCGGCGGCGGCAATGGCCGCACCACCACCAACCAGCGCTTCAAAGGCGCGACGCCGCCGCGCGCGGGTAGCGCGGCGGGGCAATAAGCGTTCAGCCGGGCGCGTCGAGCTGCGACGCGCCGCACGCCGCGGCGGCATCGCGCTCGCGCGCTGCCGCCGTTTTGCATGGGTTCGAGTTGCATGGAGTTTCGTCGCGCGCCGCGTTGCTTGCGCGACGCCTTGTGAGGAGGAAATCCGATGGCTACCCCCGATGCTGAAACCGCGCAGGCCGACGCGCCCGCGTCGCATGCATTGACGTTCGAGATCAACGGCGAGACGCGGCACTTCGGCGTTCAAGCGTGGACCTCGCTGCTCGATCTGCTGCGCGAGCATGCGCACCTGACCGGCACCAAGAAGGGCTGCGATCACGGCCAATGCGGCGCGTGCACGGCGCTCGTCAATGGTCAGCGGATCAATACCTGCCTCGCGCTCGCGGTCATGTACGACGGTGCATCGATCACGACCATCGAAGGTCTCGCGAACGGCGATACGTTGCATCCATTGCAGCAAGCGTTCATCGAACATGATGCGTTCCAGTGCGGCTACTGTACGCCGGGGCAAATCTGCTCGGCGTACGCGATGCTCGAAGAAGGCCATGCGCGCTGCGCGGACGACGTGCGCGAGCAGATGAGCGGCAATCTGTGCCGCTGCGGCGCATATACGAATATCGTCGCCGCGATTCTCGACGCGGCGCATTTCGGTGACGAGGATGCAAGGCAAGCCAGTGCGGTCGCGAATCAGCGCGGAGCGCGGCCATGAACCGCTTCTCGTACACGCGCGCCGAGGCGGTGCAGGATGCGCTCGAACGGCATCGGTCGGACAAGGCCGCAGCGTTCATCGCGGGCGGCACGAATCTCGTCGACCTGCTGCGCGAAGACGTGGCGCGGCCGGCTTTGCTCATTGACATCAACCGTTTGCCGCTCAGGCGGATCGAAGCGTCGGCGCAAGGCGGCCTGATGATCGGCGCGCTCGTAACGAACAGCGCGCTCGCGTATGACGATACCGTCGCAGCGCGCTACCCGCTGCTTGCGAAAGCGATCCTGGCCGGCGCGTCGCCGCAGATTCGCAATGTCGCGACGGTCGGCGGCAATCTGCTGCAACGCACGCGCTGCTACTACTTCTACGACGTGGGCACGCCGTGCAACAAACGCGAACCCGGCAGCGGATGCCCGGCGCTGCACGGCGTGAACCGCATTCACGCGATCCTCGGCGCGAGCGAACACTGCATCGCCGTGCATCCGTCCGATATGTGCGTCGCATTGGCGGCGCTCGACGCCACCGTGCATCTGATCGGCAACGACGGCGCACGGACGCTGCCGTTCGCGGATTTTCACCGGCTGCCGGGCGACACGCCGCATATCGATACCAACTTGCGCGACGACGAACTCGTCACCGCGATCGAGTTGCCGCCGCAAGGCTTTTCGGCGCATCACGCCTACGTGAAGGTGCGCGACCGCGCATCGTATGCGTTCGCGCTGGCGTCGGCCGCGGTCGGTGTCGAACTGGATGACGACTCGCGCATCGTCGATGCGCGTTGCGCGCTCGGCGGCGTCGCGCACAAGCCGTGGCGCGATCCCGCCGCCGAAGCCGCACTGCGCGGCGAGACGCTGAACGCGCGGACCTTGCGCGATTTCGCGGCGGCGCTGCTGCGCGATGCGCGCCCCCAGCGCGACAACGCGTTCAAGATCGAACTCGCGGCGCGCGTGATCCTGCGCGCCTTCGGCGAGGCCACACAACGTTCGTTCGAGGAGGCCGCACGATGAACCGTGCCGAAACCTTGCCATCGACAGGCAGCACGAAGCACGCGATCGGCGTGCCGCAATCGCGTGTCGACGGCCTCGCCAAAGTGACCGGCGCCGCGCAATATGCGGCCGAGTTCTGCGCCGAAGGGCTCGTACATGGCGTCGTCGTGTCGGGCACGATCGCTTCGGGCAAGATCGTCTCGATCGATACCTCGGCCGCCGAAGCGCTGCCCGGCGTGCTGCTCGTGCTCACGCATCGCAAGCGTCCGGCGCTGCCATCGGACGTCGATGCGTTCAAGGACATGATCGCGCCGGCCGGCACGCCATTGAGACCGCTGTGGGACGAGCGCGTGTGGTACAGCGGGCAGCCGGTCGCTCTGGTGGTCGCGCAGTCGCTCGAACTCGCGCGCTACGCGGCGTCGCTGGTGCGGGTGCGCTACGAGGTCGCTTCTCATCAGACCGATATCGAGGCGGCGTTGATGAGCGCCGTGCCGCCGTCGGCGGAGAAGGGCGGCTTCGATCCGCCGCCGCCCGAGCGCGGCGACCCGCGCAAAGCGTTGGCCGATGCCAGGGTGCGCGTAGACGCGTTCTACACCACGCCCGCGCAATACCACAATCCGATGGAAATGCACGGCTGCACCGTCGTGCCCGATGCGCGAGGACACTTGACCGTCTACGAGAAGACTCAGGGCGTCGTCAATACGAAGGGCTATCTGCAGCGCGTGTTCGGTTTGAAAGACGACGAAGTGCAGGTGGTGTCGCCGTTCGTCGGCGGCGCGTTCGGCTCCGGCTTGCGGCCGCAATATCATCTGGCGCTCGCGGTGATGGCCGCGCGCGAACTGAAGAAGCCCGTGCGCGTCACGCTGACCCGGCAGCAGATGTTCACCTTCGCGCATCGGCCGCAATCGGTGCAGCGCGTCGCGCTCGGCGCGTCGGCCGATGGCCGCCTGCAGGCGGTGATCCACGAGGCGGTGTCGGAAACTTCGCGCTACGAGGAGTTCTGCGACGTGGTAGTCAACTGGGCCGGGCAGTTGTATCGATGCGACAACGTGTCGATGGGCTACAAGGTCGCGAAGCTCGACGTGCCGACGCCGGCCGACATGCGCGCGCCCGGCGCGACCCAAGGGCTCTTTCCGCTCGAAGTCGCGATGGACGAACTCGCCGAGGCATTGCGGATGGACCCGCTCGAATTGCGGCTCGTCAACTACGCGGAGCGCGACGCGAACAAGAACCTGCCGTTTTCGAGCAAGGCGCTGCGCGACTGCTATCGCGAAGGCGCGGCGCGCTTCGGCTGGGCCGGGCGGCCGCTCGAACCGCGTGCACGCCGCGAAGGCAACGAGTTGATCGGCTGGGGCATGGCGACCGGTGCATGGGACGCGATGCAGAACAAAGCGGCCGCCCGTGCGGTGCTGACGCCCGATGGCTGCGTCAGGGTGTCGAGCTCGACCGCCGATATCGGCACCGGCACCTACACCGCGATGACGCAGATCGCCGCCGATGCGCTCGGCGTACCGCTCGCGGACGTCAGCTTCGAACTCGGCGATACGCGGCTGCCGAAGGCGCCGATCGAGGGCGGATCGTGGACGGTGTCGTCAGTGGGCAGCGCTGTCGATGCGGCCTGCACGCGCCTGCACAATCGTCTCGTCGAACTCGCGCGCGAACATGGCGGTGCGCGCTTCGCGTCGGTGGATCGCGAAGCAGTGCGGCGCGAGCGCAACCGGCTCGTGTGCGGCCCGCACGCGGACGACTCGATCGCAATCGCGACGCTGCTCGAGCGCGCCGGACTCGATGAACTCGATGAGCAGGCGAGCGTGGAGCCGCACGTCAAGCAGCAGGCATATTCGATGGGCACGCATTCGGCGGTGTTCGCCGAAGTGCGCGTCGACGAAGCCCTCGGCACCGTGCGCGTGACGCGCGTGGTGAGCGCGGTCGCGGCGGGGCGCATCGTCAATCCGAAGACGGCGGGCAGTCAGATCGCGGGCGGCGTCGTGTGGGGCATCAGCATGGCGCTGCACGAGCACGGCCAGTTCGATCACGTGCTCGGACGGCAGATGAATCACAATCTCGCCGAATACCATATGCCCGTGAATGCTGACATTCACGAGATCGACGTGCTATTCGTCGACGAGCGTGACGACATCGTCAATCCGCTCGGCGTCAAAGGCGTCGGGGAAATCGGCGTGGTGGGCGTGGCCGCGGCGGTCTGCAACGCGATCTGGCATGCGACCGGCAAACGCATCCGCGATTTGCCGATTACACCCGACAAGCTGCTCGGCTGACGGCCCGTAGCCGCGTCGATCGATTCGACGCGGCAGCGCCGCCCTCAATCCGCGTACTTGAACTCCGGCAACGCCTCGAGCGATTTCTTCGTACCGTCGGGCAGCACGACACGCCGGTTGTCGATCTGCAGATCATTGAACGGCACCGCGACCAGATGCTTGCCCACGCCGAGAAAGCCGCCGACCGACAGGATCGCGTAGGTGGTGCGCTCGGTGCCCGGCGATACGATCAGATCGTCGAGCGTGCCGATATTGTCCTTGTTGCGGTTGTACACGTCCGCGCCCGACAGCTTCGACGCGCGATATCCGCTCGCGAGCTGCACGACGTCGGTGCGTTTTTCGGTGATCGCTTGCGGAGCGCCTTGCGCGAACGCGCTGCCGCACGGACCCAACGCGGAAATCAGCGTAATGGCGGCGAGAAGCGATGCGGAAGCGGCCAGCGGTTTGATCTGCGTGTTGCGCATCATCTGTGTTCTCCCTGATTGCTGTCGTGGCTTTTCGATGGCGCGGAACGCGTGCGCCTTGCCGCTATGCTGCAAATCTCATGCCGCGACTTTTGACCTGAGGGAAAGCAAGCCCGTCAGGCCCAAAAGTTGCTGTTCGAACTCGCCTGCTGGGTGCGCGCTGTGCAATGTCCGGCGCGTTCGCCCCGAATGCCTAAACTTGAATATCGAGCAGCCCGGAACACGTGGGAAGGCAGTTGAAAAAAACACATGCATGCCCCCGAGATACCAGCCTCCTTGCATCCACTGAGAACACTTATGTCATCCCCAGCCAGCTACTCGACGCGCATTTCCGAAGGCACGCCATTTCCGCTCGGCGCGACATGGAACGGCAACGGCGTCAACTTCGCGCTGTTCTCCGCGCACGCGACGAAGGTCGAACTGTGTCTGTTCGACGAATCCGGCCGGCACGAACTCGAACGCATCGAACTGCCCGAGTACACCGACGAGGTATGGCATGTGTTCATACCGAATCTGAAACCGGGTGCCGTCTATGGATATCGCGTGCATGGCCCCTACGAGCCCCAGAACGGGCATCGCTTCAATCCGAACAAGCTGCTGCTCGATCCGTATGCGAAGGCGCACATCGGCGAGCTGAAATGGGCGCCGGAAATTTTCGGCTATACGCTCGATTCGGAAGAGCTGGACCTGTCATTCGATGAGCGCGACAGCGCGCCCTTCGTGCCGAAATGCAAGGTGGTCGACGCGAATTTTTCGTGGGGTCATCCGGAGCGCAACGCGCTGCCGTGGGAGCGGGTGATTCTGTACGAGACGCACGTGCGCGGCTATACGAAACGTCATCCGCAAGTGCCCGAGCGTTTGCGCGGCACGTTCGCGGGTTTGGCGCAGCAGCCGGTGCTCGATCATATCCGCAGTCTGGGCGTGACCTCGGTCGAGCTGATGCCGATCCAGACCTTCGTCAACGACAAACATCTGCTCGACAAGGGCCTGACGAACTACTGGGGCTACAACACGATCGGCTTTTTCGCGGCCGATCCGCGTTTCTTCGCGTCAACGACCGAGTCGGTCGGCGAGTTCAAGGAGATGGTCGACCGCTTTCACCAGGCCGACCTCGAAGTGATACTCGACGTCGTATACAACCACACGGCCGAAGGCAATGAACGCGGCCCGACAATCTCGTTCAAGGGCATCGACAACGCGTCGTACTACCGGCTGATGCCGGACGAGCCGCGCTACTACATCAACGACACCGGCACCGGCAACACGTTGAACCTGTCGCATCCGCGTGTGCTGCAGATGGTGACCGACAGTCTGCGCTACTGGGTCACCGAAATGAAAGTGGACGGTTTCCGCTTCGATCTCGCGACGATCCTCGGCCGCGAAGATCACGGCTTCGACGAAGGCGGCGGCTTTCTCGACAGCTGCCGCCAGGACCCGGTGCTCTCCAGCATCCGGCTGATCGCCGAGCCGTGGGATTGCGGCCCGGGCGGCTATCAGGTGGGCGGATTTCCGCCGGGCTGGGCCGAATGGAACGATCGTTTCCGCGACACCGCGCGCGCGTACTGGAAGGGCGACGAGAGCACCGCCGCGGATCTCGCGACACGCATCACCGCGTCGGGCGACAAGTTCAATCACCGCGGCCGGCGGCCCTGGGCCAGCGTGAACTTCATCGCCGCGCACGACGGCTTCACGCTGAACGATCTGGTCTCGTACAACGACAAGCACAACGACGCAAACGGCGAGGACAACCGCGATGGCCATGCGGACAACCGGTCGTGGAACATGGGCGCCGAAGGACCGACCGACGACGCCGACATCCGCCAGCAACGCGAGCGCCAGAAGCGCAATCTGCTCGCGACGCTGCTGCTGTCGCAGGGCACGCCGATGGTCCTCGCCGGCGACGAATTCGGCCGCACGCAGCAGGGCAACAACAATGCGTATTGCCAGGACAACGAGATCAGCTGGGTCGATTGGGATGCGATCGACGACGACGGCCGCGCGCTGACCGAGTTCGTGCGCAAGCTGACCACGCTGCGCCACCGCTTGCCGGTGCTGCGGCGAGGCCGGTTTCTGACCGGCGAATACAACGAGACGCTCGACGTGACCGACACGCGCTGGCTATCGCCGGACGGCACCGACATCACGGCCGAGCAATGGGCCGATCCGGCGATGCGCTGCTTCGGCCTCGTGATCGATGGCCGCGCGCAGGCGAGCGGCATTCGCCGTCTCGCGTCCGACGCGACCTTGCTGCTGGTGCTGAACGCGCATCACGACGTCGTCAATTTCACGCTGCCCGACATTCCCGAGGGCGAGCGTTGGACCTGCCTCGTCGATACCAACATGCCGGTGCGCGCCGAGCTGCCGCAATTCAGCGCGGGCGATGCCTACCAGGTGACGGGCCGCTCGCTGCTGCTGTTCGCGCTCGAAGCGCCGAGCCGCGCGACGCAGCGCGTATTCGACCGCCTCGAAGAGCAGTTGACTTCCGACGAAGGCGACTCATCGCCAGGCTAGTCCGGGTGAGCGAGCGACGCCAGTTCCGTCGCACTCCGTGGTAAAAGCGGGCCGCAGGCCGGGTACAAGGTTTGCTCCCTCTGTGGTTGACGACACGCACGTGTCTCCGATCTTCGCGACGATAGACGCGCGAACGCAAACAGCCAAGCTGGGGTGAACACATGGAACAGGAACCGAGCGTCGACGAGCAGATCCGCACGCGCGCCTACTATCTGTGGGAGCAGGCGGCCGAGCCGAAGGGCACGCCCGAGCAATACTGGGAGCAGGCGCGCAGTGAGATCGAGAAGGAGGCACCACCGGTCGAGAGCGGGCCGGTGTCGGGCGACACGATGAAATAGGCGTTACTTAGCCTTCCGGAGTAAAGAGACTCTGAGCCGGCGCATCGCGCGCGGCTCAGGGACCGCTTTCCCACGCCCGATCTTCCTTCACGAGATGAACGACACACCCGAGCCGCGCGCCACGAGCCCCGCCGCGCGTATTCAGGCAGCGACCGCCGCATTCGGTATCGAGGGCCTCGTCACATTCGTCGTCGCGGTGATCGCGGTCGCATGCCTGTACTTCGCGAGCGCGGTGATGATTCCGATCACGCTCGCGATCCTGTTGAGCTTTCTCGTCGCGCCGCTCGCCGATGCACTGGCCCGGCTCAAACTCGGCCATGTCGCGTCGGTGTGCGCGGCGGTGCTGATCTCGGTGTCGGTCATCGCGCTGTTGTGCGCGGTGATCGCCACACAGTTGACCGATCTCGCCGCCGGCATGCCGCGCTATCAGGCGACCATCCATCACAAGCTCGATACCGTGCACAGCCTGACGATCGGCAAGCTGAACCGTTTCGCGAGCGAGGCAGGGCAGGCGTTGCAGCCCGCGACGATCGAGCCGCCGCAATTACCAGCGCCGAACGGTGCGGCCGCGGCGAGCCCGCAGGCATCGACGGCGGTGCCGGTGGAAGTGCGCGAGCCGGTGCCCACGCCGTTCGAGCTCGCGCGACGCGTATTGTCGCCGGCCATCAGTCCATTGGAAACCGCGTTCATCGTGTTCGTCGTCACGATCGTGATCCTGCTGCAACGCGACGACCTGCGCGATCGCGCGATCCGGCTGTTCGGCTCGCGCGACCTGCATCGCACGACCACGGTGATGGACGAGACCGCGCGGCGCCTGAGCCGCTACTTCGTGTCGCAGCTCGGCGTGAACACCGGCGTTGGTGTCGTGATCGGCGCGGGGCTGTTTCTGATCGGCGTGCCGAGCCCGGTCCTGTGGGGCATTCTGGCGGCGCTGCTGCGGCTCGTGCCCTACGTCGGCATCTGGATCGCGGCGATACTGCCCACCGCGCTCGCGGCCGCGGTCAGTCCCGGCTGGGAGATGGCGATCTGGTCGCTGGTGCTGTTCGTGGTCGCCGAGCTCGCAGTGGGGCAGGTGGTCGAGCCGCTGCTGTATGGGCGCAGCACGGGCCTGTCGCCGTTTTCGGTGGTGGTCGCGGCAATCTTCTGGAGCTGGATCTGGGGGCCCATCGGACTGATCCTGTCGACACCGTTGACGCTGTGTCTGCTGGTGCTCGGCCGGCATGTGCGGCGTCTCGAGTTTCTCGACGTGCTGCTCGGCGATCAGCCGCCGCTGACGCCGGTCGAAAACTTCTATCAACGCGCGCTCGCCGGCGATCCGGATCAACCGATCGAGCAGGCCGAAGTGCTGCTGCGTGATCGCTCGTTGTCGGCCTATTACGATGAAGTCGCGATTGGGGCCTTGCGGCTCGCGGCCAGCGACGTAACGAGGGGCAGCGTGACGAGCGCACAGCTCGCGCGCATCGAATCGACGACCAACGAGCTGGTCGACGGCCTCGACGGCTACGAGGATCGCGAACCCGCACCGCTCGCGACGCAGTCGAACTGGGGCGCGGCGGGGCCGCTCGCGCCCTCCGACGAAACGCGGGCCACGGGGGCGATGCCACGATCGGTCGACGCGGCGAACAGTGGCGTGAGCACCGCGACGCTCACGCCGGAACAGACCCACGGCCCGCAGCAGGAGCCGGGCGGCGAACCGTCCGTCGTAGAGCCCGTATTCGCGTGGCATGCGCCGACGAGCCGCGTGTTGTGCCTGCCGGGCCGTGGTCCGCTCGACGCGCTCGCGACGATCATCCTGCTGCAGTTGCTCGGCAAGCACGGCTTCGCGGCGCGCTCGCTGCTGCACGAGGCGGTGTCGCGCGCGTCGATCGATCGCCTCGAGGCTGGCGACGTCGGCATCGTCTGCCTTCTGTATCTGCAGATCGACGGCATCCCGTCGCATCTGCGCAATCTGATCCGGCGCATCCGCGCGCGCTTGCCGAACGTGTCGATCGTGGTCGGCCTTTGGGCGCCCGAGGATAGGCAGCAGTGGAGCGCGGAGCAGCAAGAGTCGCTGGAAGCGGATTGCGCGGTGACGTCGTTGCAGCAGATGCTAGCCGCGTGCCGTCATCTCGATGCGACGCGAACGGTGATTGAGGAGCCGCAGTTCGAGCATGGCTGACGCCTTGCGGCCTCGCCGTCTTGCGGCCTCGCCGCATCGCGGCCGGTTATCCGCCGCTGCCAGGCGGCGCCGCGGCGCCGGTTGCCCCCGCCGCCGCATCCGCATCGCTCTGCCAGCCCCCGCCTAGCGCCTTGTACAGCGCCACCAGATCTGTGCTGACCTGGGTCGTGCCTTGAGCGTATTGCTCGCGTGCCTGCGCGAGCTGCCGCTGCGCGTCGAGCACGTTGATGAAACTCGTGAGCCCCTTGCGATAGCTGTCGCGCGACAGATCGAACGAGGTCTGCTGCGCGGCGACGCTGTCGGCGAGCGCATCGCGCCGTGCCTGATCGGTGCGATAGACGACGAGCGCGTTGTCCACGTCCCGCAGCGCGGTCAGCACGGTTTTGCGGTAATCGAGCGCGGCCTCGGCCTGCTGGGCCTCCGACATCCGCAGATTGGCGACCAGCGCGCCGCCCTCGAAAATCGGCAGCGACACGGTGGGTCCGAACGAATAGAACAAGTGCGACCAGCGCGCCAGATCGCGCGCATTCGTCGCGCGCGTGCCGGCCTTGCCGGTCAGCGACACGTCCGGATAGAACTGCGCGACCGCGACGCCGACACTCGCCGTCGCCGCATGCAGGTTCGCCTCGGCGCGGCGGATGTCGGGCCGGCGCCGCGCGAGCGTCGACGGCAGGCCTACCGGCACGACGGGCGGCACCGGCGGCACGGTCTGCGGCGCACTCAGCTGCGCTTCGAGCGCGCCGGGCGGCTCACCGATCAGATAAGCAAGCGCGTTCAGCGCCTGGGCGATCTGCTGATCGTATTGCGGCAACTGCGTTTTCGTTTGCGCGAGCTGGGCGCGGGCGCTTTGCACATCGAGCTGGCTCGCGAGTCCGACCTTCGCCTGGTTCTCCGTCAACGCGACGGTCTCGCCTTGCTGCTCGACGAGGCTCACCGCAATGTCGTGCAAGGTCTGCGCGCCGCGCAACTGCATATAGGTCTGTGCGACCTCGGCTTCGAGCGATAGCAACGCGTCGTTGCGGCTTTCGTACGCGGCCTCGGTTTGCGCGTTCGCGGCCTCGACCGAGCGACGCACGCGGCCGAACAGACCGAGCTCCCAGGTCGCGTCGAAGCCGACCTGCCACAGATTGACCGGCGCCGTGAGCTGATCGAGCAGGTTGTTCGCGCCGTTTTGCAGCGCGGCCCCCGCGCCCGGTGCGATCCTGTTGGCCGGCGAATTCGGCGCGCCGAGCTGATCGACCTTATCGAACGCGCCGTTCTCCTCCAGAAAACCTTTAAGGCCGAGCTGCTCGCGCTGATAGCTGCCGGTCGCGCGCAGATTCGGCAAGCCTTGCGCGGCCGCCGCTTGCACCTGGGTGCGCGCTTCGACGATGCGCAGCACCGCCTGCTGCAGGTCCAGGTTGCCGAGCGTCGCGCGGGCGATCAGCGCGTCGAGCGTCGGATCGTTGAAGCTGCGCCACCAGCGCGGGTCGGGATCGGTGTCGAGCGTCGGCACCGAAGCGACGTTGGCCGCCGTTGCGGATGATGCGCCGCTAGCGGCCGCATCGCTCGCAGCGGTGCGCTGGGTATCGTGCCACTGCGCCGGCACGTCGGCGTGCGGCGCATGAAAGTCGGGGCCGACCGTGCAGGAAGCGAGCAGCAGCGCGGGCATGCCGACGACGACACACGCAATCAAACCCGTAGCGGAATCGAGAACGCCGCGCCTCGAACGAAGCTTCACTTCAATGTCCTCCGCCGCCGGACGCTTTGACCGGTGAAAAGAAAATCGCGATCGGAATGCAAAGCGTGCAGAAAATCGCGAGGAACGCGAACACGTCGACATAGGCGAGGAACGTCGCCTGCGAGATGTACGTGGTGTACAGATGGCCATTTGCGGTTTGCAGCGCCTGCGAAAGCGGCATGCCATTCATGTCGGCGATCCTCTGGGCGTTGCGTTGCAAGGTATCGTTGTAGTTCTGCGAAAGCGGCGACATGAACTCCGACAGATGCGCCATGCGCGCCTGAGTGCGCTCGCGAACCATCGCGGTCGACAGCGAGATGCCGATCGAACCCGCAACGTTGCGGAACATCGTAAACAGCGCGGACGCGTCGTCGTTGAGTCGCGGCGGCACGGTCAGATACGCGAGCGTCGTGATCGGCACGAACAGGAAGCCGATCGCGAGCGACTGCGCACTGCGCATCTTCACTAGCGTGAAGTAATCGATGTCCGGCGTGAGCGTATGCGAATACGCGAGCGCGCACGCGAGCAGCCCGAAGCCGGTCGCCACCAGCAAGCGCGTCTGCACGTGGGGCATCATTTTGCTGATCAGCGGAATTTCCATCGTGATCAGCACCGCGCCCGGCGACAGCACGAGGCCCGCGAGCATCGCCGTATAGCCAAGCTGCTGCTGCGCGAGCTGCGGCACGAGCACCGCGCTGCCATAGAGAATCGTCGCGAACGCGGCGATCGTCACGCAGCCGAGCGCGAAGTTGCGGTCCTTCAGACAGCGCAGGTCGACGACCGGCTTCTTCGTGTACAGCAGCCAGTAGATCGCGCCGACGATGCCGGACACCGCGAGCACCGCGAACGTGCGAATGAAGTTCGATGAAAACCAGTCGTCGTCCTCGCCGCGATCGAGCATCACCTGCAGGCAGCCGAGGCCGATCGCGATCAGAACGATGCCCACGTAATCCACCGACACGCGCAGGTCGCCCTTGCGTTTCCACGGTGGGTCCTCGACCAGCTGCATCACCGCGAGCGAGGTCAGCACGCCGAACGGCACGTTCACGAGGAACACCCAACGCCACGAAAAGTTGTCGGTGATCCAGCCGCCGAGCGTCGGCCCCAGCACCGGCGCGACGACGATCGCGACCGCCGAAATCGAGAATGCGCGGCCGCGCTGCTGCGGCGCGAACGTGTCGAGAATGATCGACTGCTGGTTCGGTTGCAGTCCGCCGCCGAAAAAGCCCTGCAAACAGCGGAAGATGATGAGCTGCCACAGATCGGTCGCGATGCCGCACAGAAACGAGCACACGGTGAACGCAATGATGCAGACGAGGAAATAGCGCTTGCGGCCGAGCAGCCGGCCGAAGAAGCCCGAGAGCGGCAGCACGATGCCGTTGGCGACCAGATACGAGGTCAGCGTCCACGTCGCTTCGTCGTAGCTCGCGGACATCGTGCCCGCGATATGCGGCAACGCGACGTTGACGATGGTCGTGTCGAGCACTTCCATGAACGCCGCGAGCGTGACGACGATTGCGATCAGCCACGGATTCGCGGATGGCTTCCAGTTCGACGATGCGTCGCCTGGCGCGGCATCGGACGCGGTCATTTCAGGTACACCTTCGGCTTAACCGACAAGCCGAGCCCGAGCGGATGATCGCGCGGCAGACCTTCGTCGATGATGATCTTGACCGGCACGCGCTGCACGATCTTCACGAAGTTGCCGGTCGCGTTTTCGGTCGGGAACGCCGAGAAGCGCGAGCCGCTGCCGAGTTGCACGCTATCGACATGGCCGCGCAGCTCGAGCTGCGGATACGCGTCGACGTCGACCTTGACCTTGTCGCCGGGGCGCATGCGTTCGAGCTGCGATTCCTTGAAGTTCGCGGTGATCCACACCTGCGGCGTGACGATCGAGAACAGCGACACGCCCGCGGTGAGGAAGCTGCCGAGCTGCACGTTGCGCCGCGTGATCCAGCCATCCGACGGCGCGCGCACCTCGCAGTACGACAGATTCAGCTGCGCCTGTTCGAGCTGCGCCTCGGCCTGATGCACCTGCTGGCGGCGTTCGTCGACGCTGGCCTCGGCCTGGCGCAACTGCTGCGGCACGAGGCTCGCGGTGCGCTGCTGCGCACGCGCCTGCGCGACGCTCGCGTCGGCCGACTGGCGCTGCGCGTCGGCGGTATCGACGTTCTGCTGCGTGGTCGCGCGCGGATCGACCGAGTGCTGACGCTGCCAGGCGGCTTGCGCCTCACGCAGATTCGCTTCCGCCGACGAAGTCTGCGCTTTCGCCTGGCGGTACTGCGCGGGATACTGCACGCGCGCGATATCGAGCTGCACCTGCGCGGCGTTCAATTGCGCTTTCGCAAGACCGAGCTGCGCCTTCGCCTGATCGACCTGGGCCTGGTAGTCTCGCTTGTCGATCACGAGCAGCAGGTCGCCCTTGTGCACGAACAGGTTGTCGTCGACCGCCAGCGTCACCACGTAGCCGGAGACTTTCGGCGCCATCGTGATCGCGTTGCCGTCGGTGTAGGCGTCGTCGGTCGTTACTTCGTTGCGGGTCGCGAACCACCAGACGAAGCCGACGATGCCGATCAGGATCACGAGCGCACCGAGGATGATCAGCGGTTTTTTGCCGGGCTTTTTCTGCTGGCCGTCGTCGTCGCCGTTGTCCTTGTTCTTGTCGTTGCCGCGTTTGCCGCCGTCATCGCGTGCGTCGTTGCCGTCGCGGCGCGCATCGCCGCGCGACGCATCGCGCCCGGATGCTTCCTTCCCGGTGCTGGCCGAGCCGGTCTCGTCTGACATGGTGAGTCGTTTCCGTCGTTCCAGTGGGTTGAGAATGGTGGAGTGCAATAGATGCCACCCGCGGCCGCCGTGATCACAGCAATGCACGAGGCCGCGGGCGCTCGGGAAGCACGGGCAGCGCGCAGCGCGCCGCCACGCGCCTATTGACCGGCGGGCTTGTCGTGCCCGGCCTTTGCCTTGTCCTGCTCCGGCTCGATCTTGGTGGTGCCGCCCGTCGAAGGCGGGTCGCTAGCCGGGAAGCTGTCCTCGACCTGTTCGTCGATCTGCTGTTCGCTCTTTTCCGAGTGCGGATGCTGTTCCTTGTGTGTCGTCATGGTGGCTCCTTCCTCAAGGTTGAACGGCAAGACGATGGCTCACGACGCCGCCGCTTGCGGCGCGCTGCCGGCCGTCGCGCCGATGATCGTGAGCGCCTCGGCGCGCGACAGCCCGCCGCGCATCGCGTCCGAAAGCCGCGCGGTCAGCGCCTCGCGCTCGCAGGCGAACACCGCGTCGACATTGCCGTCGCGCACGTACAGCGCGATGAACTGGTGATGATCGAAGTCCCCATCGACGACGATCTCATCCCACTCGCTCGCGTGGCCCAGGTATTCGAAGTTCTTGCCGTAGTGATAGGTCCAGAAGAACGGCACGTCCGCATAGCGGGTACGCAAGCCGCACATGTTCTGCGCGGCGATGCGCGCGTGCTGCTGCGCGACGCGCCAATGTTCGATACGCAGCGGCTCCTGGTTCTCGTGCAGCGAGAACACGGCGATATCGCCGGCCGCATACAGACCGCACGCGGCGCTCATGCCGGCATTGACGACCACGCCGCCGTCCTTCTGCAACGGCAGTCCTTCGACGAACCCTGTAGCCGGCGCAACCCCCGTGCCTAGCAGCACGACATCGGCGGCGATGGCTTCGCCGTCCGCGAGCATCACCGTATGCACGTTGCCTTCCTCGCCCTCGAGCGAGGCGACCTTCGCGTCGAGATAAAACTTCACGCCATTGCTTTCGTGCAGCGCGCGAAACATTTGGCCCGCGCGCTCGCCGAACTGCTTCACGAACGGCACCTTGTCGCGCGAAATCACGGTGACGGGCACGCCGTGCTTGCGCAACGCGGATGCGACTTCGAGGCCGATGAAACTGCTGCCCAGAATCGCGACGCGGGTTTGCGATGCATCGTCGCCGAGCGCGTCGATCAACGCGGCGGCATCGTCGAGGTGCCGCAGCACGTGCACGCCGCCGAGTTCGCAGCCTGGAATGTCGGGCACTTTCGGCACGCTGCCGGTGGCGAGCAGCGCGGTGTCGTATTTGAGCGGCTCGATGCTCTGCCCGCCATTACCTGCGCCGGCTTCGAAATGGATCGTGCGCGCGGGCACGTCGAGCCGCGCGACCTTCGCGACGATCCGTTCGATGCCGTGCGTGTGCAGCCAATCGGGCGGCAACAGCGGCGGCACGTCGGCGGGTGGCATTTCGAACGACGGAACGAATTTGCTCAGCGAGGTGCGGTCGTACGGCGCGTGCGCTTCGTCGCCGATCAGCGTGATGCGGCCCTCGAAGCCGAACTCGCGTAACGCGGCACAGGCGGCGGCGCCGGCCGCGCCCGCGCCGATCACCACGTAGTGCTTGCGTTGCGCGGCATCGAGCGCGGGTGTGTGCGCCGCCGCATCCGGCGCGGCGATTTTTTCCGGCGATACGAGCACGTCGTCGCCATCGAGCGTGACCGGGTAGCGATCGAGCGGCAGCAGCGGGGGCGGCTCCAGCACGTTGCCGGTCGCGACATCGAAGGTGCCCTTGTGCCACGGACAGATGATGCGGCCGTGGCACAGCGCACCCTCTTCGAGCGGGCCCCCCGCATGCGGGCAATCCGGGGAGTACGCGTGCACGGTGTCGCCGTCGCGCACGAGCAGGATCGGCGTGTCGTCCACGGTGACGCGCACCGCACGCTCCGCCGGCAAATCCGATAGCCGCGCAACGCGGCGGGCAGTCGTCGACATGGTGAGGCCTCGGGCATGGAAAGGCTCGCGCAGCGCAGCGAGGCGCGTCGCGAGCAGGAACGGAAGTGGGCTGGCCATCGAGCAGCGATAGGGCAGCAATCAGTGTGCCCGCGCGGCCTAGCGAAGTGATGCAGCGAACCCGCTTGGGAAGATAGGCCGAGTTGCGGTAAATTTCGAGGCAGGGGAATTAGCGCGCGAACAGCGGCGTGCGAATTCACAGGCAATGCCTTCCCTGACCTTAGGCAACTTTGATGGAGCGGGTGACCGTGCAGCGTGCAGAACGTGTCGCAGTCGATGTGCCGATGCCGTCACGCAACTTCGCGGCGACACGGCGCATGTTGCTGATCGTGCTGGCCGTGTCGATCGTGTTTCCGTTGGCCTGCCTCGCGGGCTATGGCTACTTCGACTACCAGCGCCGGATCTCCGATGCGAACGATATGATCGACCGCCTCGCGCGCGTGGCGCAGGAGCAGGCCGTCAAGGTGCTGGATCTGAACCGGCAGATGGCCTCGCGCGTGATCGAGCTGCTCGGCAATTCCGACGATGCGCAGATCCGTGCGCGCGAGCGCGAATTGCACGAGCGCCTGAAGAGCATCGGCGGCGACTTTCCGCAGGTCGCATCGATCGCGCTGCTCGGCGTGAACGGCGAGCTGCTCGTATCGAGCCTCGCGTATCCGGCGCCGGCGCTGCAGACCGGCCAGCGCGACGATTTTCTCGCCGCGAAGGCGATGCGTCCGCAGCCGTATTACTCGCTGCCGATGTTCGGCCCACTGTCGAAGGTCGACGTCTTCACGACCGCGATCGGCCGCTCGGACGCGAACGGCCGGTTTCTCGGCGCGGTCACGGTCGCGCTGCGCAACGAATATTTTTCGCGCTTCTATCGCGAACTGACCAACGGCGATCCGTCGCTCGCGCTCGCACTCTACCGGCAGGACGGCAATCTGCTGGTGCGCTATCCGCCTTGGCCGGCCGGCGCGCGGGCCGTCGATGCACAGCGCGTTCATGTCCGCGTTGCGCGACAAACAGCTGTTCGGCCACGTGCGTCTGAATTCGACCGTCGACGGCGTCGAGCGTCTGCTCGCGTTTCGCCGCGTCGGCGACTACCCGTTGTATGTAATGAGCGCGTATGCGACGTCGTCGATCGTGGCGGGGTGGCGCACGCACTTTCTGTTCATCGCGGCGCTGACGGCGGTGCCCTGTATCGCGATCTGGGCGCTCGTACTGTATTCGCTGCGCCAGCTCGAAGCAGAGCGGCGCGCGTGGGAGCGCTGGCAGGGCGAGGTCGCGATGCGTCTGTCGGCCGAGGCGTCGAGCCGGCAACTGCAGCGCATGGGCGCGCTCGGCAATCTGGTCGCCAATGTCGCTCACGATTTCAACAATCTGCTGATGGTGGTGTCGGCCAATACCGAGCTAGCGCGGCTCAAGCATTACAACGATCTCGAGAAGGAAGTACATGCGGTCGAGCGTGCCACCGCCACGGCCGAAGCGCTGACACGGCGTCTGCTCAGCGTCGCGCGCAAGCAGCCGCTGAAGCAGGAGCCCGTCGAGCTGGCACGCTGGCTGCCGGCCGCCGTGCCGCTGATCAACGCGGCGCTCGGCGACACGATCGAGCTGGCGCTGCGCATACCGGAGGGCCTGTGGCAGGTGCTCGTCGATCCGACCGACCTCGAGTTCGCGATCGTGAACATCGCGATGAACGCGCGCGATGCGATGCCGCGCGGCGGGCGCTTTGTGATCCGCTGCCAGAACAATCGGCTGGTCGGCAGCGACACGCTGCTGCCGGACGGCGAGTACGTGCTGATCGCCTGCTCCGACGACGGCGAAGGGATGCCCGAATCGGTCGCGCGACGCGCGTTCGAGCCGCTCTTCACGACCAAGCTGCGCGGCTCGGGCACCGGCCTCGGGCTCGCCCAGGTCCTGTCGATGTCCGAGCAGGCCGGCGGCACCGCGAAGATCGACAGCGTGCTGGGCAGCGGCACGACGGTACGGATGTTTCTGCCGCGCTATCGCGAGCGCGCCGCAACGGCCGGCGTCGATGCGCGCCAGCCGTTGCCGAGCGCGGCCGGGGTCATACTGCTCGTCGAGGACAACGAGGACGTCGCGGCCGGCGTGACCGCGGTGCTCGAAACCTTCGGCTGCGAGGTCCATCACGAGCCGACCGCCGACCAGGCGTTCGACGTGCTGAGCGCCGGCGAGCGCTTCGAGCTCGTGCTGTCGGACATCCAGATGCCGGGCAAGCTGAACGGTATCGAGCTCGCGGAGAAGATCCGCAGCGCGTGGCCGTCGCAGAAGATCGCGTTGATGACCGGTTACGCCGACGAGCTCGACCGCGCGCGTCGGCTCGGCATCGCAATCCTCTCGAAGCCGTTCAATATCGACGAATTGCATGCGCTGGTGGCGTGCGGCACCTGAAGCCGCGGCACGCCGTTCGCGCATTGCGTGCATGGGCTTTTCCTGTCGTGCTGTGGTGCGGCACAGCCCTTGCTCACAAGCGTGCGAGGTTTGCGCGTGCGGCTGCCGCGCGCCCACTTCGTTTCGACACTCTCGACACCCAGGAGAATCGCCATGAAGATCAGACACGCAGTGCTCGTTTCCACCTTGCTCGCGGCTTCGTCGCTCGCGATGGCCCAAGGTGCCGGCGGTGGCGGCGGCGGCGGCGGGGGGCCGGCCGGCACCGACCCGAACACCAACGCCGCGACCTCGTCACGCGAGGGCGGCGATGCGGGCCCGGCGACGACGGCTACGCCTGCGACCCACCATCACATGAAGAAGCACTCGAAGTCGAAGAAGCCCATGACCGACTCGACGAATATGCCGGGCGCCGACGCGAGCAGCGATACGAAGGGGCAGTAAGCGCCGCGTATTGAGACAGAAGTGCAGAAGGAGCCACGCGCCGGTCCCCTGGCGTGTCGGCTCCTGCGTTTTTGTGCACAAGCGTGCTGACGGGCGATTCGCGCTGCGCCCGCCAGCGCTCAATCCTTTTCCATCGACGGGTCGTACTTGCCGAGCGCGGCCGCGCCATTCAGACGCGCGCGCTTGAGCAGCGCCTGCTGCGCTTCCTTTACGTTGCCCGGCTGGCCGCGCCACGCATTCAACGGCGGCTCCTGCAACGCACGCCCATACGAAAAGCTCAGATTCCACGGCAGCGCGCCGAGCCGGTTCATCGCGCTGAGATTGGCGGTAGCTTCCTCGGGCGACTGTCCGCCCGACAGGAACACGAGACCCGGCACCGAAGAGGGTACGGTGCGCATCAACACGCGCACGGTCGCCGCCGCGATATGCGCGGTGCTCGACTGCTGCTCATGCTCGGAGCCGGCCAGCACCATGCTCGGCTTCAGCACGATATGTTCGAGCACGACGCGATGCCGATGCAGCGCATGAAACACCTCGTGCAACACGGCCTCGGTCACTTCGGCGCAACGCTCGATCGTGTGATCGCCGTCCATCAGCACCTCGGGTTCGACGATCGGCACGATGCCGGCCTCCTGGCTGATTGCCGCGTAGCGCGCGAGCGAATCGGCGTTCGCCTCGATCGCGAGCCGGCTCGGCAGGCTCGCGCTGATGTTGTAGACCGCGCGCCACTTCGCGAAGCGAGCGCCTTGGCGCTTGTAATCGACGAAGCGTTTGGCGAGACCGTCGAGGCCTTCGGTGATCTCGTCGCCTGGAGCGAGCGCGAGCGGCACCTTGCCGAGGTCCACCTTGATGCCGGGCACGATGCCGTTCGCCGCGGCCACTTGCGGGAACGGCGTGCCGTCGTCGGCTTTCTGGCCGAGCGTTTCCTGGTAGAGGATCACGCCGCTCACGAACTCGCCGAGGCCGGGTGTTGTCAGCAGCAGGTTGCGATACGCGCGACGGTTTTCTTCGGTCGATTCGAGGCCGATCGTCTTGAAGCGTTTGGCGATGGTCGGGCCGCTTTCGTCGGCGGCGAGAAGACCCTTGCCCGGTTGAATCATCGCCTTGACGGTGGCTTGCAGCTCGCTACGGGTGTCCATGAGGTGTGCTCCCTTGGGTAGGCTCCGTACGATGCGGTGTGCGGAGAAGTGCCGGTGACGGTTTCCTTTGCGTGACGAGTGGGTGCGAAAGCGGACTTTATTCGCCGAGCAGATGCAACACGATATCGCGCGGCTGTGGCTGACGCCGATGTTCGAACAGATAGAGCCCCTGCCATGTGCCGAGCACCATTCTTCCATGCTCGACGGGCACCGATAGCTGCACCTGCGTGAGTGCCGTGCGCAGATGCGCGGGCATATCGTCGGGGCCTTCGGTGCCGTGCTCGTAGCGCGTGTCGTCCTCGGGCGCGAGGCTCTCGAAGTAGCGCTGCAGATCGCGCCGCACCGTTGGATCGGCGTTCTCCTGAATCAGCAGCGATGCCGACGTGTGCCGGCAAAACACCGTCAAGAGACCCGTACGGATGTCCGTATCGTCGACGAAGCGGCGCGCGTCGTCGGTAAATTCGACCAGGCCGCGGCCACGGGCCTGGACACGCAGATGATGGATGACCTGGCGCATGATGGAACTCGAATCTCAGAGCGACGCGAACGCGTCCTCGATGTCCTCGGCGCTGCGCGGCCGCACCACGCGCGCGACCTCGGCGCCGTCGCGCATCAGCACGAGCGTCGGCCACAGCTTGACCTTGAACGAGCGGCCGAGCGGGCGGCCGGGACCGTCCTCGATCTTCAGATGCCGCAGGCCCGCGTGCGGCGCGAGCGCCTGCCGGATCGAGGCCTGCGCGCTCTGGCAATAGCCGCACCAGTCGGTGCCGAATTCGACGACGGTGGCGCCGGGCAGCGAGTCGAGCTCGGCGCGGGAAGGGGCTTTCGGGGAATAAGCTGTCGAGGAGGTCATGCGTGCTCCGCTCTTGATCTTGATCTGCCAAGGGTAGCAGCTATGCTGCGGATCGTCAGCGCAGCGGCCGTATGCAGCCGATGCGCGTGATGTCGCCGCGGCATGTTAAAAAGCGGTGCGCACGTGCTCGACCGATCGACGCGCCGCGTCATCGCACGGAACCTCGCAAAACATGAACGCCCGAATCTATCTGCAACATCCGCAGCACAAGGACGCAATCGCGGTCGCGACCGGCTTCAGCTGGGGCGCGTGCCTGCTCGGCTTCATCTGGGCGCTGTCGAAAAGAATGTGGTTCGCCGCGTTCGTGATGCTGGGCATCAACGTGATTCTGCTCGGCATCGGTCTGTGGGGCGAGACGGCCGACCTGATCGGCTTCGTGCTGTCGATCCTGTTCGCGTTCGCGTGCGGCGCGTATGGCAACCGTTGGCATCGCTGGACGCTCGAACAGCGCGGCTACGTCGTCGTGTGATGCGTTCACGCTGGAGCGGGGATTGCTGCGCGCAGACGTTTGATCGAAGCTGAGTTCAATCCGTGATGGAGGCGTTTCATGCTCATTGGATCGACAGTCGCTGGCCTCGCCGTGTCGTTGGGAATGTTGGCCATCGCGCCGCTCGCCCACGCCGCCGACGCGGCGCCCCCCGCCACGCTCGCCGCCACCCCCGCCACACCAGCGTCCGCTCCCGCCGACGACACCTTCCTGCTGACGATCTTCCTGCGCCACGACGAATCGAAGCCGCTGCCGAAGATCAACGATCAACTGCGCGAGCAGGGCTTCTTCAAGACCTTTCCGCCGCCCGGCATCGAAGTCGTGTCGTGGTACGTGATGATGGGCATCGGACAGGTCGTGACGCTGCGCGTGCCCGCGAGCCGGTTGCGCGAAGTGAACCGTGCGATCGAATCGACCGCGTGGGGCGGCTATCACACCGAGTTCTATCCGACCTACGACTACAAGGCGCAGGCGCAGCAAATGCGCGCAACTGAGGGCAAATAGCGGCGAGCGTGCCGGCAGCTTGCCGCTAACCGCACGCATCGGCACGGCACGGCGCGAGCGGCGCTGCGCACGGGCGCGCGCATTCCACATTTGGGACGGCTGTTGCGCGGGTTTACGCGAGCCGCGCTCCGGGTCGATAATGCCCCCGGTCGTTTTGGCCCCAACCCGCGACGCCTATCGTGCCGTCGAGCGCATCGAAGCGCAGCGAGGCCCGCTCCACCTGACCCTCCGCCCCCGTGTTGAAAACTGCGCGTTTTTTCGACCTGCTTCGCATTCCTGGCTTCAAGCCGCTCGCTGCCGCCACCCTGATGCTCGGTGTGGCGATGTCCTTCACCGCACCGTATCTGTCTCTGTTCGGCATCGAACGCGCCGGCATGACGCCGTTCCGGCTCGGCGTATTCATGACGCTGATCGCCGCGAGCGGCGTGCTCGCGAGCACGGCCGCCGGGCGCTGGAGCGACCGGAGCGGGCGGCACCGGCCGTTGTTGCTGGCGGCGCTGATCCTGGCCGCGCTCGGCTACCTGTGTCTGTGCGTGGTGCGCGATTACCGGCTGCTGCTCGTGGTCGGCATCGTGTTCATCGGCGCGGGCGGCTCGGCGATTTCGATGGTGTTCTCGTTCAGCCGCGCGGCGCTGCCGGTGCCGGACCCCGCCGAGCGCGTGTTCGCGAGCGCGACGCTGCGCACGATCCTGTCGGCCGCATGGGTGTTCGGGCCGTCGGTCGGCGCGCTGGTGCTCGCCGCGACGAGCTTCACCGGGCTGTTCCTGTTCGCGGCCGCGAGCTTCGCGACCTGTGGCTTCATCGTCTGGCGCATGCAGGAGCCGCAGAGCCATCTCGGCGATCACACGGTCGAGGACACCGCGTCCGAGCCGTCCGCGTCGATCACGGTGCCGCCGCTGCGGCAACCCGGCGAGGATGCGCACGAAACGCTGCCAGCCGCGTCGGCGAACGACATCCTGCGCTCGGTGACCGCGCTGACCTTGCTCGGCCTCGCCGCGAACGCGACGATGATCGTGCTGCCGCTCTACATCGTGCACGGGCTGAACGGCACGCATCTCGACGTGTCGGTGATGCTCGGTCTCGGCGCGCTGACCGAGATCCCGATGATGCTCGCGCTCGGCGCGAAGTCGTCGTCGCTGCACAAGCCGAACTGGCTTGCCGCTTGCGCGGCCGTGCATGCGGTGTACTTCGTCGCGATGTCGCTCGCCGGCAACGTCACCGTGCTGATCCCGATGCAGATGCTGAACGCGTTCGTGGTCGCCGTGACCTCCTGCCTCGGCATGACCTACGTGCAGGATCTGATGCCGCATTCGCCCGGGCGCGCGACCGCGCTGTTCTTCAATGCGGCGCGGGTCGGCTCGATCCTGTCGGGCGTGCTGTCCGGGCTGCTCGTGCAGGCGTTCAGCTATCGCGGCACGTTCCTGTTTTGCGGACTGCTGGGGCTGTGCGCGCTCGTGCTGTTCGCGGTGCCCGGCTATCGTTACCCGGTGATGTGGCGCGCGGTGAAGCGCTTCGCGGCCGAGCAATACGCGAAGCTGGCCGCGCGCCGCGGCACGCGCGTGCCCGAGCGCAGCGAATGACGCGCGACACCGCCGCATCCGCCTTCGTGCGGATGCGGCGCGCCTCCAGCCGCGCGGAACTTTGACCCGCGCCGCACCTCTGCAAAAAAGTGCGGCTTCTTTCGACCCATTCGGCGCACCTTGCGACACAGCGCCTATGCTTAAGGGCAACCACGCCGCCGCAACACGACGACCAGAAAATCGGACAGCGCAACGCAGCATCTTCCGGAGCGAGCTATGCAGCTAGGCATGATTGGATTGGGACGGATGGGCGCCGACATGGTGCGGCGCCTGACCAGCGGTGCTCAGCAATGCATCGTGTACGACGTGCAGCCGGCGGCCGTCGACAGGCTGAAGCAGGAAGGCGTGGCCGGCGCCAGCTCGCTCGAAGACCTCGTCGCGAAGCTCGCCAGGCCGCGCGCCGTGTGGCTGATGGTGCCCGCCGCGGTGGTCGACGCGACGCTCGACAAACTCGTGCCGCTGCTCGAACCGGGCGACATCGTGATCGACGGCGGCAACTCCTACTATCACGACGACATCCGCCGCGGCCAGCAACTCGGCGCGCGCCAGCTTCACTACGTGGACGTCGGCACGAGCGGCGGCGTGGCGGGGCGCGAGCGCGGCTACTGCCTGATGATCGGCGGCGAGGCCGAGGTCGTGAAACGGCTCGAACCGATCTTCTCGGCGCTGGCGCCCGGCGTCGGCACTGAGAGCGCGACACCGGGCCGCGTGGCGGGCGCGAGCACCGCCGAGCAGGGTTTTCTGCATTGCGGACCGCAAGGCGCGGGGCATTTCGTCAAGATGGTTCATAACGGCATCGAGTACGGGCTGATGGCCGCTTATGCCGAGGGCCTGAACGTACTGCGCCACGCCGACGCCGGCCGCCACGCGCGCGAAGCCGATGCGGAGACGTCGCCGCTGCGCCACCCCGCGCAGTATCAGTACGATCTGAATCTCGCGGACATCGCGGAAGTGTGGCGGCGCGGCAGCGTGATCGGCTCGTGGCTGCTCGACCTGATCGCCGGCTCCCTCGCCAGCGACACCGAGCTGAAAGGCTACGCGGGCCGCGTATCGGATTCGGGCGAGGGGCGCTGGACCGTCGCGGCGGCGATCGACGAAGGCGTGCCGACGCCGGTGCTCAGCGCGGCGCTGTTCGCGCGCTTCAGTTCGCGCGGAGAAGCCGATTTCGCGAACCGCGTGCTGTCGGCGATGCGGCACGATTTCGGCGGCCATGCGGAAAAACCGGTCGCGCCGGACGGCGGGCTGAAGTAGCCGAGGCGATCCACGAACCTGCCACGAGGAACCGCGATGCCAGTCACTTCCGCCACGCCGCACGACGTCGTCTTTCTGTTCGATTGCGATAACACGCTGCTCGACAACGATCACGTGCTGCAGGATCTGCGCGCGCACATGATGGGGCAGTTCGGCGAAGAGAACAGTGCGCGCTATTGGGAAATCTTCGAGAACCTGCGCACGGAACTCGGCTACGCCGACTACCTCGGCGCGCTGCAGCGCTACCGGACCGAGCATCCGCGCGACACGCGCCTGCTGCTGATGTCGTCGTTCCTGATCGAGTATCCGTTTGCGAACCGGCTCTATCCGGGTGCGCTCGACGCGCTGCGGCATGTGGGCAAGTACGGGCCGACGGTGATCCTGTCGGACGGCGACGTCGTGTTCCAGCCCCGCAAGATTTCGCGCTCGGGCCTGTGGGACGAAGTCGAAGGGCGCGTGCTGATCTACATCCATAAGGAGTTGATGCTCGATCAGGTGATGGATTGCTATCCGGCGCGCCATTACGTGATGGTCGACGACAAGCTGCGGATTCTGGGCGCGATGAAGAAGGCATGGGGCACGGAGCTGACGACCGTGTTTCCGCGCCAGGGACACTATGCGTTCGATGCGAAGGAGATCGCGAACAATCCGCCCGCGGACGTGAGCGTCGGGCGAATCGGCGAGTTGGCGGAGATCGACGTGGAGACGCTGTTGCGTAGCGGGAAGGGCAACTAGGCGGCGCCGCGCGCGATGTGCGGGCACCGCATCAGGGGTGAAGCCGCGGGTGAAGTCGCGAGATCAAGCGCCCAGCGCTTTCAGGCGCGCCTGGGTATCGGCGGCGCCCATCCGTGCGGCGGCATCGGCCGCGCTGACGCCGTTCGCGTCGCGCGCATGCGGGTCCGCGCCGTGCGCGAGCAGCAGATCGACGCTTGCGGTGCGGTTGAACATCGCGGCGATCATCAGCGCGGTGCGGCCATCGGGCGATGCGCCTTCGACGTCGGCGCCATGCGCGAGCAAGGTTTCGATCACGTTGTCGAAGCCCTTGAACGCAGCGCCCGCGATCGGCGTCTGTCCTGCATCGTTGCGCAGGTTCGCATCGGCGCCCTGTTCGAGCAGCGTGCGCACCGCGTCGACATGGCCGTGATAGCTCGCGAGCATCAGCAGGCTGTCGCCGCGTTCGTTGCGCAGATTCGGCGGTACGCCTTTTTGGATGACGGCGGCGAGCATCGTCGCATCGCCGCGTCGCGCGAGGTCGAACACTTCGCGGGCGAGCGCCTGCAATTCAGGATCGGGCTGCGAAGCGGGCGGGTTGTTGGTGGGGGCGCTGTGGTTGGCCAAGGCTCTCTCCTTGCGTTGAATGAGCGGCGCGATGCAAATGTCGCGCCCGGTCTCACAAAGAGCATACAGATTCCGCGGCGCTCGCGTCCGCGTGCCGACAGCGGCGCCGCTGTGCTAGGCATGGCTGAACAGCTTGACCAGCAGCCCGAATACGCCTATCGGTATTCCGACCGCCACGAACGTCAACACGAGCGTAAGGACCAGAACCTTAAGCACTTTGAGCGCACTGGGAGATCTCGACATGGCGGCCATTGACCTGCGACAGAGGATCACGAAAAGAAAGCAGACAGCGCAAGGCAATTGCAGTACGAATGCCACATTCAGCGCGAGATACTGCGAGGGGTAAAAAACATTCGCCCCGGTTTGAGCAGCTTAGTACATTCGACCCGTGCCCCACGGCTTCGTTTCGAGTGCACCGCATCATCCGCCAACCAGCCTGACAGTTCTTTTCGAGGAGTGACGCCATGGCCGAAGCAACCTCGCATCCCACCCCACCGCAAGTTCTGGACCCCGATACGCTGCGCAACCTCGATCGCTACTGGCGCGCATGCAATTACCTGTCGGTCGGCATGATCTATCTGCGCGACAACCCGCTGCTGCGCGAACCGCTGAAGCCCGAGCACATCAAGAACCGGCTGCTTGGCCACTGGGGTTCCGATGCCGGCCAGAGCTTCGTGCTCGTGCATCTGAACCGGCTGATCCGCAAACACGATCTCGACATGATCTTTCTGTCCGGCCCCGGTCACGGCGCGCCGGCGAGTCTCGCGCACTGCTATCTGGAAGGCACCTATTCGGAGGTCTATCCGGACCGCAGCGAGGACGAAGACGGCATGCGGCGGTTTTTCCGGCAATTCTCGTTCCCGGGCGGCATCGGTTCGCATTGCACGCCGGAAACGCCGGGCTCGATTCACGAAGGCGGCGAACTTGGCTACTGCCTGTCGCACGGCTACGGCGCCGCGTTCGACAATCCTGAGCTGATCGTCACCGTGATGATCGGCGACGGCGAAGCGGAAACCGGGCCGCTCGCCACCTCGTGGCATTCGAACAAATTCCTGAATCCGATCCGCGACGGCGCGGTGCTGCCGGTGCTGCATCTGAACGGCTACAAGATCGCCAATCCGACGCTGCTCGCGCGCATTCCGCGTGAAGAGCTCGAAGCATTGATGGTCGGTTACGGGCACAAGCCCTATTTCGTCGAAGGCGACGATCCCGACACGATGCATCAGCAGATGGCGGCGACGCTCGAACAATGCATCAGCGACATTCGCGCGATCCAGCAGAACGCGCGGCAGAACAACGACACCACGCGGCCGCGCTGGCCGATGATCGTGCTGCGCTCACCGAAGGGCTGGACCGGGCCGAAAGAAGTGGACGGTCACAAGGTGGAAGGCTCGTGGCGCTCGCATCAGGTGCCGGTGGCCGATGCGGTGACCAATCGCAAGAGTCTGAAGATCGTCGAGGATTGGCTGCGCAGCTACGGTCCTGAAACGCTGTTCGATGCGAATGGCCGGCTCGTCGAAGAACTGCGCGCGCTCGCGCCCGAAGGCGCGCGCCGCATCAGCGCCAACCCGCACGCGAACGGCGGCCTGCTGTGCAAGATGCTCGACATGCCGTCGTTCCGCGATTACGCGGTGGCCGTGAAGAAACCGGCGGCGGCGTATACGTCGCCGACCGCGGTGCTTGGCACCTTCCTGCGCGACGTGATGCGCAAGAACATGTCGAACTTCCGGCTGTTCGGCCCCGATGAAACGTCGAGCAATAAACTGCATGCGGTTTATGAAGTGTCGGGCAAGACCTGGCTCGATCCCCTCGAACCGAGCGACGCCGACGGAGGCTACCTGTCGCCCGACGGCCGCGTGATGGAGATGCTCAGCGAGCACACACTCGAAGGCTGGCTGGAAGGCTATAACCTGACCGGCCGTCATGGGCTCTTCGCGACCTACGAAGCGTTCGTGCACGTGATCGACTCGATGTTCAACCAGCACGCGAAATGGCTCGAAAAATCCAAGCGCGAGCTCGGCTGGCGGCAGCCGGTGCCATCGCTCAATCTGCTGATCACGTCGATCGTGTGGCGCCAGGATCACAACGGTTTCACGCACCAGGACCCCGGTTTCCTCGACGTGGTCACGAACAAGAGCCCGGAAGTGGTGCGCATCTATCTGCCGCCCGATGCGAACTGTCTGCTGAGCGTTGGCGACCACTGCCTGCGCTCGCGCGACTACGTCAACGTGATCGTGTCCGACAAGCAGCCGCATCTGGATTATCTCGACATGGACGCGGCCGTCATTCATTGCACCAAAGGTATCGGCATCTGGGACTGGGCGTCGACCGACCAGGGCGCCGAGCCGGACGTCGTGATGGCGTGCGCGGGCGACATCGCGACGATGGAAGCGCTCGCCGCCGTGCAGATCCTGAAGGAGCACTGCCCGACGCTGAAGATCCGCTTCGTCAACGTGGTCGATCTGTTCCGCCTGATGCCCGAGCGTGCGCATCCGCATGGACTGTCCGACCGCGATTTCGATTCGCTGTTTACGACCGACAAACCGGTGATCTTCAACTTCCACGCGTATGCGGCGCTCGTACACAAGCTCACGTACAACCGCAAGAACCACGGCAACATGCACGTGCATGGCTACAACGAGAGGGGCAACATCAATACCCCGCTCGAACTCGCGATCATCAACGGCGTCGACCGCTTCACGCTGGCGATCGATGCGATCGATCGCGTACCCACGCTGCGCGGTGTCGGCGATCATACGAAGGAGTGGCTGCGCGGGCAGATCATCGAGCATCTCGCGTATGCGCACGAGGAGGGGATCGACAAGGAGGAAATCCGCAACTGGACGTGGAAAGGCTGAGGGGGACACCATGCACGACCACGATCAGGAACGCACGATCCTCGTGTTGAATAGCGGGTCCTCGTCGCTGAAGTTCGGGCTTTTCGCACCTTCGGCCGACGACGAAACGCTGCTGCTCGAAGGCGCGGCCGAGGGCATCGGCCGCACCGATGGCCGCCTGCGGATCAAGGCGGCCGACGGCCGCGTGCTGTTGCAGCAGGACCAGAAGCTCGACTCGCAGACCGAGGCGCTGCAACAGCTTTCGCAACTGCTCGTGCAGCAGCATCATGCGCGGCCCTCGGCGGTGGGGCATCGCGTCGTGCATGGCGGCCCGCATCTGCGCACGCACCAGCGCATCACCGACGACGTGCGCCGTCAGTTGCTCGACGCGCTGCACTTTGCGCCACTGCATATCCCGCCGGCACTCGAGTTGATCAACGAAGCCACGGAGATTTTCCGCGACGCTACGCATTACGCGTGCTTCGACACCGCGTTTCATGCGACGCTGCCGCCGCGCGCCGCGCGGCTCCCGCTGCCGCGCCGTTATGCGGACGCCGGCGTGATCCGCTATGGCTTTCACGGGCTGTCGTACGAATCGCTGGTCAAGCAACTCGGCGCGGCTTTGCCGTCGCGCGCGGTGTTCGCGCATCTCGGCAATGGTGCGAGCCTGTGCGCGCTGCTCGACGGCCGCTCGGTCGATACGACGATGGGCCTGACGCCGACCGGCGGCATCCCGATGGGCACGCGCAGCGGCGACCTCGATCCGGGCGTGCTGCTGTATCTGATGCGCGCGGAACGGCTCGACGCCGATGCGCTGGACACGCTGCTCAATCGCCAGAGCGGTCTGGCCGGTTACGCGGACGGCGAAAGCGACATGCAAGCGCTGCAAAAAAGCGCGGCGGCCGGCGATGCGCACGCGTCGCTCGCGCTCGATGCGTTTGCGACCGGAGTGCGCAAGACGATCGGCGGATACGCGGCACTGCTTGGCGGCATCGATCTGCTGGTGTTCACCGGCGGGATCGGCGAGCACAGCGCCGAGGTTCGGCGGCGCGTATGCGACGGTCTTGCGTTTCTTGGGCTGGTCGAGGGCGATCCGGCGGGCAAGGTGAGGGTGCTGCATACCGAGGAGGAGAAGCAGATCGCGCGGCATTGCCGGGAACTGCTGCTAGCGGGCTAGAGCTGACGCGCCTGATCCGCTTGAACCGCGTTATGCCGATTTGACGACGGTCCGGTCCGCGATGCCGGTGACGCCGAACAACCGCGTCACGTCTTCGAGCATCGCGATGCGCTGTGCTTCGCGCTGAAGCTCACCCGACAGCGTGATGCGCCCGCGCGTGACCTTCACGCGCACCGCGCGCGGCGGCACGGCCGAGTCCCACGCGAGACGGCGCGCCGCTTCCGCGGCGATCTGCGCATCGGTCAGGCGGGCAGGCTCGCCAGATTTCGAGCTAGCGGAGCGCATCGAGTCTCCACGAAACAGAATGTCAATCCCTTCACACTAGCAGATGCGGCGGAATTTGCCCGCGTGCGCGCCTGGCCGCGGCCGCGCGCGTTTCAAGGGTATGCTCACGGTTCGTTCCGACCGAGCCCACGCCCGAATCATGTCCGACTTTCCCATCGACAACCCGTTTCTCGAATCGCTCGGCGTGCGTCTGACGCAATGGCGCGACGGCTACGCTGAGCTGCTGATGCCGATCGACGCGAGCAAACTCAATCGTCAGGGCGTGCTGCAAGGCGGCGCGATCGCGACGCTGCTCGATGCCGCCGCGGGCTACGCGGGCCTGTATGCGCACCCGGGACAACCGGCGCGGCACGGCTTCACACTGTCGCTGACCACCAACTATCTGGACAAGGGGCTCGGCGCGACGGTCACCGCGAAGGGCTTTCTCGAACGGTCGGGCCGCTCCATTTTCTTTTCGCGCGCCGAAGCGTGGGTGGACGGCAAGCTGCTGATCGCGAGCGCGCAGGGCACCTTCAAGTATTCGAAGACCGCCTGACCCGCGACGCCGCCGGCAGCGCAGATTCCCGCACCGCGCGAACCGCGCCGCGTTTATCATAGTGGCCACCTGACAGAACGCGCCGTCCAGCCGCGAACGGCGCGCGCATCTTCCACGAGACCTCGCATCCCCATGAATTCGACTCCCGAAGCTCCTTCCCGACCCTCGCTGCGCGCGCTGACCGCGCTCGAAGGACGTGTTCTCGGTGTGCTCGTCGAAAAACAGAACACAGTACCCGACAGTTATCCGCTATCGCTGAACGCGCTGACGCTCGGCTGCAATCAGAAGACCGGCCGCGCGCCGGTGATGAACGCGACCGAGGCCGAGGTGCTGACCGCCATCGACGGCTTGAAACGCCTGAGCCTCGTGTTCGAGGGCAGCAGCAGCCGCGTGCCGCGCTTCGAGCACAACATGAACCGCGTGCTCGGACTGCCGGGACAGTCGATCGCGCTGTTGACCACGCTGCTGCTGCGCGGCCCGCAAACGGCCGCCGAATTGCGCCTGAACAGCGCGCGTCTGCATGGTTTCGCCGATATCTCGTCGGTCGAAGCGTTTCTCGACGAACTGGCCGCGAACGATCCGCCTCGCGTCGTCCGGCTGCCGCGCATGGCGGGCGAGCGCGAAAATCGCTGGATGCATCTGTTGTGCGGCGAGGTCAGCATCAGCGAAGCCGCGCAGTCGGCGGTTGCCGAGGACGACAGCGTGCCGCTGTCCGCATTCGAGGCGCTGAAGGCCGAGCAGAAGCGTCTCGCCGATGAAGTCAGCCGTCTGCAGGCCGTCGTGCGGCGCATGGCGGCCGAGCTGGGTATCAGCGCGGACGATTTGTGATCTGAATTGCAGACGGAAACGGAAACGCAAAGCCGCCCGTTTCACGCATCGCGCCGACGCGGCCTGTCCGCCAGCAACGTGCGCTGCGTGCGATAGAAGATCCGCGGCGGCACGTTCGGCGAGTCTTCTGCGAGACGGTCGAGTTCGGTACGAATCCCGGTGAGATAGTGCGCTTCGCGCGCATCGGCGTCGCCGGCAAACACCGCTTCGAGCCGCCGGCGCACCGCGCCATAGCGCGCACCGGCCGCGCGATGCTTCTCGGCACGCTCCGCATAGCGCAGGAACGTTTGCAACGCCGCGGAAATCGCCGCCGTCACGCTGACGAGCCCAACGAATATCCGCATCTCGAACGACACCGGCGGCACGCTCAACGACGCGAACACCGCCGTGCCGACGAACGCGGTCAGCGCGGTCACGAGCCAGCCCATGCGGCGCTCGCGCGCCGACAGCAGATCCGCCATGTCGTAATGGCTCATCTGCGATTCGCGCGCGCGGCGAATCCATTTCAACAGCAACTCGGTTTCGTCGACGGGCGGCTCGTAGGCGGGCAGGGTCGTCATCGTTCAGTGGTTGGCACGCACATCAATCGTAGGAAAACGAGCTGCCGAACTTCTCGATCCGCTCCAGCGCCATGCCCGAGCCGCGGACGACGCAGGTCAGCGGCGCCTCGGCGACGAACACCGGCAGGCCGGTTTCCTCGGCCAGCAGACGGTCGAGATCGCGCAGCAGCGCGCCGCCGCCGGCGAGCGTGATGCCGCGCTCGGCGATGTCCGCGCCGAGTTCCGGCGGCGTTTGTTCCAGTGCGATCTTCACTGACGACACGATCTGATTCAGCGGATCGGTCAGCGCTTCGAGAATTTCGTTGCTCGACACCGTGAAGCTGCGCGGAATGCCCTCGGACATGTTGCGGCCTTTGACTTCCATCTCCATGACCTCGGAGCCCGGAAACGCGGAGCCGATTTCCTTCTTGATCGCCTCGGCGGTCTGCTCGCCGATCAGCATGCCGTAGTTGCGGCGGATGTAATTGACGATGGCGTCGTCGAACTTGTCGCCGCCGACTCGCACCGAGCCCTTGTACACGATGCCGCCTAACGAGATCACGCCGACCTCGGTGGTGCCGCCGCCGATATCGACGACCATCGAGCCGGTCGCATCCGACACCGGCAGGCCGGCGCCCGTCGCGGCGGCCATCGGTTCCTCGATCAGATAGACCTGCGAGGCGCCCGCGCTATGCGCGGCCTCCTTGATCGCGCGACGCTCGACCTGGGTCGAACCGCATGGCACGCAGATGATGATGCGCGGCGATGGTGCAAAGAGCCGCGACTCGTGCGCCATCTGGATGAAGCGCTTGATCATCTGCTGGGTGATGTTGAAATCGGCGATCACGCCGTCTTTCATCGGCCGGATCGCCTCGATGTTGCCCGGCACCTTGCCGAGCATCTGCTTCGCTTCACGGCCCACGGCGAGGATGATCTTCTTGCCGTTCGGCCCGCCTTCCTGGCGGATCGACACGACCGACGGCTCGTCGAGAACGATGCCCTTGCCGCGCATGTAGATCAGCGTGTTCGACGTGCCGAGGTCGATCGCGAGGTCGTTGGAAAAGTAGCCGCGCAGAAAACCGAACATGCGTATTCCTGTCTTTGCGAAGGCGGGCGCGCGAGCGCCGCCGGGAGCTTGTCGGGGTCTGCCGCTTGCACGCGGCGGGCGGCCAGAGCGGCCGCGCGACAGCAAGAATAGCAGTTTATCGACGGCCGCGGCCGCACTATCGTCCGCTATCTGCCGCTCGCCGGGCCCAGCCGCGCCGCGATCGTGCGGCAAACCGCAAGCAGCGGCTCGATGTAAGTAGCTTGCACATCGTCGCGACGGCGGAAGGTCGGCATGCTGATGCTCACGCAGCCGGCCGCGCGGCCGTCCGGGCCGAGAATCGCGGCGCCGTAGCAGCAGATCGATGCTTCGTTCTCCTCGCGATCCTCCGCGTAGCCGCGTTGCGCGGTCGCATCGATCTCGCGGCGCACGGCGTCGAGGTCGGTCAGCGTGTGCTCGGTGAAACGCGCGAGTGGCGCGTTCTTCAGCAGCGCCTCGCGCTCGGGCAACGTGAGTGTCGCCAGATACGCCTTGCCGACCGCGCTCGACGTCAGCGACACGCGCGTGCCGATGCGCGAGGCCATGCGCACCGCGTGCGGGCTTTCGAGCTTTTCGATGTAGACCATCTCGCCCTGACTCGACACCGCGAGGTGGATCGTCTCCGACGTGAGGTCGCGCAACGCCATCAACGCATCGACGGCCGCGAGCCGCAGGTCCGAGCGCTCCCAGCTATGGCTCGCGAGATTGATCAGGCGCGCTCCGAGGCCGAAGGTGTTGCCGCTGCCGCTCGCGATGACCAGCCCTTCGGCCTGCAATGCGGCGACAATGCGATGCACGGTCGGGCGAGGATAGCCGCTCGCCGCGCTCAGTTTCGCGACGTTGGGCGGAGTTGGCGCATCGGCGATCAGTTGCAGCACCGCGATGAACTTCGAGAACGCGGCGGCGCCGGCGACAGCCTTGGAGTCGGTCTTGTTTTCAGCGTGCCGGACGGCATCATGGCGGGGCGGGCCAGCGCGCGAAGAGGGTTTGGAAGCGGAACTGGACATTACACGGAGGCAGGGCAGGGGTACGCAATTATGCCTTTATCGATGGCCCCAATCGACGGTGACGCCGCTTCACGCAACGACTCGCTCACGCGACCAGATACCCGCCGTCGACCGGCACGATCGCGCCCGTCATGAACGACGCCGCCGGCGTGCAGAGGAACACCGCGACCTGCGCGACTTCTTCCGGCGTGCCCCAGCGACGCAGCGGTGTGCGCTCGAGAATTGCCTGCGAGCGGCCAGCGTCGTCCTGCAACGCCTGCGTGAGCGGCGTTGCGATCCAGCCCGGCGCAACCGCATTGACGCGAATGCCGTCGGCCGCATACGCGATCGCGAGCGACTTTGTTAGCTGCGCCACCGCGCCCTTGCTCGCGCTATAGGCGGGCACGAGACCGCCGCCGAAAAAACTCAGCATCGACGCCGTGTTCACGATGCAGCCCGCCGATGCCTTCAGCAAGTCGCGCGCGGCCGCGCACACCCGCATCGTGCCATTCAGATTGATATCCATCACGCGTTCGAACACGTCGAGCCGATGTTCTTCGACGCGGCTGATCACGCCCGCGCAGTTGACCACGATGTCGAGACGCTCGAACGCGTTAACCGCTGCGCTTACCGCCTCGGCCGAGCGCACGTCCAGCGTGACGCGCGGAATCTCGCGATCGAGCGTATCGGGTGCGCGTTCGGGCAGCGGCAAACCGGCGGCCACCGTGTGCGCCCCGAGTTGCGCGAGCGCGTTGGCGATTGCCGCGCCGATGCCGGACAAGCCGCCGGTCACGAACGCGGTCTTGCCTTCGAGTAGCTGATTCGGGAATGTCATGTGAGAAGCCGCGTCAGGTGGGTTGGGTCTCGATCGAGGTCGCGAGCGGCGCGGGCGCGACTTCCTTGACGACGAACAGATAGACGAGCGCCGCCGCGAACGCAACCGCCGCGCTGATGAGGAGCGCATTGACGAACGAATGCGTCTGATCGACGACGATGCCGGTGATCACCGGCGCGAACGAGCCGCCCAGATAGCCGCCGAAGTTCTGCATGCTGCCGAGCGACGCCACCAGATGGCGCGGCGCGGCGACGCTGACGAGCGCCCATGCGCTGCCGCTCGACAGGTTCACGAACAGCATCGCGAGCGACACGTAGACGATCGCGAGCGTCGTGCTCGGGGTGTAGGCGGCCGGCACCGTGAACGCGGCCGCGCCGACGAGGCCGATGCACAGCGGCCACTTGCGGCTGCGGATCGGCGCCATGCCGCGCTTCAACAGGTAGTCGGCGATCACGCCGCTGCTCGCCATGCCGATCGTGCCGAACACATAGGGAATCGCGACAAGCCATCCGGTGTGCGCGATGCTCAAATGACGCTCGCGCTCCAGATAGCCGGGCAGCCAGGTCAGATAGAGCCACACCATGTAGATCACGCCCATGAAGCCGAAGATCATGCCCCACGTATTGCGCAGCTTGAACAGCGCGCCCCATTCGGACCAGCTGAGGCCCTGCGGGTTTTCCTGGGCGGTTGCGCCTTCGTTCAAATGCGCGGTTTCGGCTTCGGTCAGCGCGATTTCGCTGCGATTACGATAGACGACGTACCACGCGAGCGCGACGATGATGCCGACCACGCCCATGATGACGAACATCGTTCGCCATCCGAAGGCCAGCATCAGCACCGTGAGCAGCGGCGGCGCGATCATCGGCGCGATGGTGGATGACGAGATGAAGGTGCCGATCGGCGTGCCGCGCTCGCGTAACGCGAACCATTCGCTGACGACTTTCGCGCCGGCCGGAAAGAGCGGCGCCTCGGCGATGCCGAGCACGACCCGCGCGCTCAGGAAGTGATTGAGCGTCTGGATGAAGCCGCCCGCGACCTGGGCGATCGACCATACGAGCATGCCGAGGCCGAGCATCACGCGCGAGCCGAAACGGTCGAGCAGTGCGCCGACCGGCAACTGAGCGAACGCGTACGACAACGAGAACGCGGACAGCAGCAGCCCCATCTGCGAAGCGGACAGATGCAACTCCTCGCTGACCAGGTGATTCGCGATCGACAGCGTGCTGCGGTCGAGATAATTGACGATGCCCGCAACCGTCAGGAAGACGACGGCGACTACCTGGATACGTTTCAGACGTTGCGACTTCTGAAGCATGCTTGTCTCCTGCGCAATGTGTCCTGCTGTGGGGGGATGGTGTTGCTGTGATGCCTGGTATTGCAGAGTCGTTGGGCGCGTTGCGTTGTTTAGCGGATGAACTGATCGACGTAGTCTTCGCCGAGCCCGACCGCCGTGTAGTGCTTGCGGCACATGTCGATCTTCGTGAACACGTCTTCGTAGCCGGTGTGGTTGCCGTACGGATCGCAATAGAACATCACGCCGTTGACCTGGAAGTACGTGATCATTTCCTCGACGTCCTCGGGCACATACAAGGTATGCGTTTCGCCCGGCGGCTCGTACACGTAGCTGCCTTCGGTTGCGACCCAATCATGTTCGAGATAGCGCCAGTGGCCCTTGAGCACCATGCCATGCACGGCCTGCGGATGACGATGCCGGCTCAGCACACCCGAGCGGCGCACGCGCAGCAGATTCATCCAGTATCCCTGCGACGCGTTCAGGCACAGCGGACGGAACGACACGTTTTCGGCCTGCGGGACCCACACGCGTTCGTCGGCCGGAATCGCGAAGGGCACGACGATTTCCTTTTGCGCTTCTTTCGGGAACGGCAGCTGGTACCGCGTCAAATCGGATTGATTGGCCTCTGGCATGGGGAAATTCCTCGCGAAGTGTGCCAAAAGAACTTGACGTCCACATTGTGGATAACAAGTCCACGATATGGTTATTATCGGAACCGGTTTCGGCGAGGTCAATCCTGGGGAAATCACCGGTCGGGCACGATAAGCCACTCGTGAATTCATCCTCACATCGCGCGACAGGTGCATGCGCAACGGTGGCCACAAGCGCACGACGCGCAAATAACCCATAAATCAAGGCTTCTTCGCCTGTTCTGATCGAGCACCATCTTTAAGCCTTGTTTAAGAGGAGGCCACTACATTACGCATCCATCTCGAAATTTTCGGCAATATTCCCTTGACTATGACCACGAAAAAATACTGGAGCGGTAGCGCTGCGATTTGCGTAGTACTCGCCTTTGGCGGCGCGTATGCACTGAGCCATCGCAGTGCCGATGCATCCGTGAGCAGCACGCAGGGCTCGACGTCGTCGCTGCACGCGGTGTCCGATATCGTCGGCTCGCGCTCGTCGGCGCCCGACTTCTCCAGCATCGTCACGCGCTATGGTCCGGCGGTCGTGCATATCGGCGTCAAGGAAGCCGCGTCGATCGACGAGAACGGTCAACGCAAGAGCGGCGGCGAAGCGCTCGGCTCGGGCTTCATCATCAGCCAGGACGGGTACATCCTGACCAACAATCACGTCGTCGACGGCGCGACCAGCGTGAGCGTGAAGCTCACCGACGGCCGTGAATTCCGCGCCCGCGTGATCGGCAAGGACAAGACCACCGACGTCGCCGTCGTCAAGATCGACGCGAACAATCTGCCGACCGTGAAGATCGGCAACCCGGACAGCAGCAAGGTCGGCGAATGGGTCGTAGCGATTGGCTCGCCCTACGGCTTCGACAGCACGGTGACTTCGGGCATCATCAGCGCGAAATCGCGCTCGATGTCCGACGATAGCCCGATCCCGTTCATCCAGACCGACGTGCCGGTCAATCCGGGCAACTCGGGCGGTCCGCTGTTCAATCTGAATGGCGAAGTGATCGGCATCAACTCGATGATCTACTCGCGCACTGGCGGCTTCCAGGGTCTGTCGTTCGCGATTCCGATCGATGCGGCGATGCATGTAAAAGACCAGCTCGTGAGCACTGGTCACGTGACTCGCGGCCGCATCGGCGTGGCCGTGCAACCGCTCAGCGCCGACAAGGCGAAGGCGCTCGGCCTCGACTCGACGGGCGGCGCACTGGTCGGCTCCGTCGATCCGAATGGTCCCGCGCACGCAGCCGGTCTGCGCCAGGGCGACGTGATCGTCGGCGTGAACGGCAAGCATATCGATAACACCAGGGAATTGGTCGGTCAGGTTGCGCAACTGTCGCCGGGCAGCAAAGCGACGATCAGCGTGTGGCGCAACGGCAGCGAAAACAAGCTGTCGGTGACGGTGGGCACGCAGCAAGCGTCGGACTTGGCGTCGGCCGAGCCGCGCGAAGAGCAGCAGCCCCAACCGCAGCAGCAAAACCGTCCGCGTCTGGGCGTCGCCGTGCGCCCGCTGAGCCGTGACGAATTGCAGCAAGCGCAGTTGCCGGGCGGCGTGGTGGTGCAGCAGGCCACCGGTCCGGCCGCCGAGGCAGGCATTCAGGCGGGTGACATCATCGTTGCCGTCGACGGCAAGGTGATTCGCGGCGTCGAACAGTTGCGCCGCATGATCGCGCAGGCGGACGACAGCGTGTCCGTCACCGTGGTGCGCGATGGTGAACAAGCGTCGGTCGACGTGACGCTTGGCTGATGAGTAGAAACCGCCGGTGCAATGCCGGCGGCGGGCACGACGCGCTGATGCAGCGCGCGTGCCTCAGTTGGACGGCTGGACCCCATCCGCGTGTGACGTGCTTTGCGATACGTTCGGCGGCTCGTCGGGTCCACCCCCCAACGCGACGTAAAGCGACACGCCATTCTGCAAGGCCGTCGCCCGAAGCTGGATCAATTGCTGCTCGGCGGCAAACTGATTGCGTCGCGCATCCACTACCTCGAGATAGATCGAGATCCCGTTTTCGTAGCGCAACTGCGCCGTTTCGGCGAGCTGCCGCTGCGCCTGCACCGCCTGTTCCTGCGCCGCGATCTGCTCCTTGTAGCGTTGCCGTGCGACCAATGCATCGGAGACCTCGCGAAACGCGTTCTGCACCGTGCGCTGATAGTCGGCGACCAGCTCGTCGCGCCGCGCGCGCGCCTGCGCGAGTTGCGCCTGGCGCTGTCCCGCATCGAAGATCGGCATGCCGACCAGCGCGCCGAACGACCACGCCTGCTTGGCCGGCACGAACAGATCGCCGAGTTCGGGCGACACATAACCGAAGCTGCCCGTCAGCGCGATGCGCGGGAAAAAGTCAGCGCGAGCGGCGCCGATGTCGGCATTGGCCGCGCGCAGCTGCTGCTCGGCCTGCTGGATGTCCGGCCGGTCGATCAGCAACGCGGAGGGCAGGCCCGCATCGAGTTCGCGGAACTGCGCGGCGTCGGCGATAGGCGGCGCTTGCGGTAGCGCCTCGTTCAGCGGCCCGCCGATCAGCACCTCGAGCAGATTGCGCTGCTGCGCGGTGGTCCGTTGCAGCTCCGCGAGCTGCGTTTGCGCCTGCGTGACGAGAATGGCGGCCTGGTCGTAATCGACCATCGACGTGACGCCCGCGTCGAGCCGCATCTTCGCGACTTCTAGCGCGTAGCGCCGGCTGTCGAGCGTCTGTTGCGCGAGCGCGATGCCTTCTTCCCCCGAACGGATCGCGTAGTAGTTCGACGCGACATTGCCGATCAGCGACAAACGGAACGCGTGCTGCGCGTCGACGGTGGCCAGATACCGGCGCCGCGCCGCTTCGCTGGTGTTGCGCACGCGCCCCCAGAAGTCGAGTTCGAACGACGTCACCGCGGCCTGCACGTTGTACTGGTTGAACTGGACCGAGATGTCAGTGTTGTCGAACTCGGGATCGATCGAACCGAGCGGCGCCTTCGTGCGGGTCGCAGCCGCGTTCGCATTGACCTGCGGCAAACGCGCGGCGTTCTGGATGCGATAGAACGCGCGCGCCTGCTCGATGCGCGCGACCGACGCGGCGAGATCGCGGTTGTGCTCGAGCGCGGCCTCGATCAGCAGCTTCAGTCGCGGATCGGCGAAGAAGGTCTGCCAGTCGACTTCGCTTGCCAGATGCGCGGTGGCCGGATTGGCGGTCTCCGTCGTGTCGAAATGATCGGCGATCGGCAGTGAGGGCTGCTGATACTTCGGCGCAAAGTTGCAGGCGGCGAGCGAGCAGCAGAAGAAGGGCAGCAGCAGGCGCTTATGAAGGCACCGATGAAGGCTCTGATGAAGGCTCTTAGGCATCGCGCTGCCCTCCACCCAATTCGTCCGGCGTGGCCGTTGGCCGATCGTCATCGTCCAGATCGATGCTGCGCTTCTTGCGGCTCAGCCAGCGACGCGCGGCCACATAGAACAGCGGCGTAAAGAAGATGCCGAACATCGTCGCGGTCAGCATGCTGCCCATCACGCCGGTGCCGACCGCGCGCCGGCTCGCAGCGCCCGCGCCGGTCGCGAGCACGAGCGGCAGCATGCCCAGCACGAACGTGACGCTAGTCATCAGAATAGGGCGCAGACGCTGCTGCGCGCCGTTCTTCGCGGCGGCCAGCGCGTCCTTTCCTGCGGCTTCCTCCTTGATCGCGAACTCGACGATCAGAATCGCGTTCTTCGCGGCAAGGCCGATGATCGTCACGAGGCCGATGTTGAAGTACACGTCCGCGGACAGTCCACGCAGCATCGTCAGCACTACCGCGCCGATCACGCCGAACGGGATGATCAGCAACACCGCGACCGGAATCGCCCAGCTCTCGTACAGCGCCGCGAGCAGCAGGAACACGACCACGAGCGACAACCCCAGCAGCATGCCGATCTGGCCGCTCGCCTGTTTTTCCTCGAACGCGGTGCCGGTCCATTCGTAGCTCATGCTGCCGGTCAACACGCGCGACGCGATGCGTTCCATCTCGGCGATCGCCGCGCCGCTCGAACGGCCGGGCGCGGCCTGCCCCGACAGCGTCGCGGACGGAAAGCCGTTATAGCGTTCGAGCTGCTGCGGCCCGGAAATCCAGCGCACGTGCGAGAACGCCGAGAACGGCACCATCTCGCCGCGGTTGTTGCGCAGGCGCAGCGCGCTCACGTCCTCGGCGCGCATGCGTTGTTCGGCGTCCGCCTGCAACAGCACGCGCAGTACGTTGCCCTCGAACACGAAGTCGTTCACGTAGTTCGAACCGAACGTCAGCGCAAGCGCCTGGTTCACCTGGCCGATCTGCAGACCGAGCGCGCGCGCCTTCACGCGGTCGATCTCGACATACAGTTGCGGCGCCTCCGGCATGCCCTCGGCGCGCACGCCGGCGAGAAGAGGGCTTTGCGACGCCTCGATCATCATGCGCCGCGCGGCCTGTTGCAGCGCTTCGCCGCCGACGCCGCTGCGATCCTGGATCTTCATCGTGAAGCCGGTCGCGGTGCCGAGCGACGGAATCGGCGGCGGATCGAGCGCAAAAATGATCGCCTCGGGAATCTGCCGGAACGCGGCGTTCGCGCGACGCACCAGCGCGCTCGCCGAATTCTCCTCGCCCGAGCGCTCGTCCCACGGCTTCAGATCGACGAACGACAGCGCCGCCGATTGCCCCTGGCCGAAGAAGCTGAAGCCCGTCACGGACGCGACGTTGCGCACCTGCGGCTGCGTTCGCAGAAACGCCTCGACCTGATCGATTGCGCGCTGCGTGCGCTGGTCGGTGGAACCCGGCGGCCCGGTATAGGTGACGAAAATGTATCCCTGGTCCTCGGTCGGCAGAAAGCCGGTCGGCAGCCGCGTGAAGAAAAACGCGGTGATTGCGCAGGCCGCGACGAACACCAGCAGCCAGCGCAGCGGCGAGCGCAACATCGCATCGACGCCGCCGATATAGCGCGTGGTGCCCGCTTCGAGCCCGCGATTGAAGCCGCCGAACACGCCGTGCAGCAGACGTGAGGCCGGGTTCTTCGGCCGTTCCTTTGACGCCGCCTCGCTGCGCAACATCGCCGCGCACAACGCTGCGCCGAGTGTCAGCGCCAGCACCGTCGACAGCAGGATCGACACCGCGAGCGTGACCGAAAACTGCCGGTAGATGCCGCCCGTCGAGCCCGGAAAGAACGCCATCGGAATGAACACCGCGACGAGCACCAGCGTACTCGCGATCGCCGCGCCCGAAATCTGCCCGATCGCTTTCACCGTTGCGCGCGGCGCGCCGAGCCCTTCCTCGCGCATGATGCGCGCGACGTTTTCGACGACGACGATCGCGTCGTCGTTGAGAATACCGATCGCGACCACCATGCCGAACAGCGACAGAATGTTGATCGACAGCCCGAACAGATACAGCCCCACACAGGTGCCGATCAGCGCGATCGGCACGACGATGGTCGGAATCAGGGTCGCGCGCCAGTCCTGCAGGAACAGGAACACGACGACGGTCACGAGCAGCAGCGCCTCGATCATCGTGCGGATCACGCCGTGCACCGAGGTCGTGATGAACGGCGTGGTGTCGAATGGCACGGTCCACGTGACGCCGCGCGGGAAGATCGGCTGCAATTCGCTCATGCGCTGGCGCACCGCGTTGGCGACCGCGAGCGCATTCGCGCCGCTCGCGAGCTGGATCGCGATGCCGGCCGACGCCTTGCCGTTGACGGTGAGCCGGTTGCCATAGCTGTCGTTGCCGAGCTCGACGCGCGCGACGTCGCCCACCCGCACGGTCGAGCCATCCGGATTCGCGCGCACGATGATTTCGCGGAACTGCTCGGGCGTCGTGAAGCGGCTTTGCGTGACGATCTGCGCGGTGAATTCGGAGCCCGGCGCGATCGGCTGATCGCCAAGGCCGCCGCCGGCGGTCTGGCTGTTCTGCTCCTGGATCGCCTGCAGCACCTCGCTTGCCGACAGACCAAAGCCCGCGAGCTTGCGCGGATCGATCCAGATCCGCATCGCGTACGACGAGCCGAATAGCTGTACATCGCCGACGCCGTCGATCCGGCGCAGCTCATTGACGATGTTGTTCGACGCGAAGTTGCCCATCGCGACGGCGCTGGTGGAGCTGTCGGTCGCCTGCAGCGCAAGCAGCATCAGAAAGCCCGATGACGCCTTCGTCACGCGCACGCCGACCTGTCGGACTTCGAGCGGCAGGCGCGGCTCGACGCGGCTCAGACGGTCCTGCACCTGGCTGCGCGCGACGTCGAGATCGGTGCCGGGCTTCAGCACCACGGTGATCTGCATCGTGCCGTTCGAGCGGCTCACCGACGACATGTACAGGAAATTGTCGATGCCGTTCATCTCGTCTTCGACGATCGACGTGACGGTGCGCTCGAACGTGCTCGCGTCGGCGCCGCTGTACACCGCGGTGATGCTGAGCGACGGCGGGGCGACGTCGGGGTACTGCTCGACCGGCAGCAGCGCGAGCGCGATCGCGCCGAACAGCACGATGAACAGCGCGATGACCCACGCGAAAACCGGCCGGGCGACGAAGAATCGATTCATCGGGCCGCCCGTCAGTGCGCGGCAGAAGCGGGGGCGGCGGGCTTGGCCAACTGCGCGGCCGGCTGCGCCGCTGGCGAAGCATCGGGCGCGGGCCGCGCGTCGACATGCTGACCCGGTTGCACCTTCTGCCAGCCGTCGACGATCAGGCGCTCGCCGGGCTTCAAACCACCGCGCACGGTCCAGCGTCCTTCGCCCTGTTCGCCCAGATCGATGTTGCGGCGAACCACGGTGCCGTCGTCGGCGACCAGCGCGACGCTCGCAACGCCGTTGTCGAGTTGCACCGCCCGCTCGGGAATACGGATGCCCTGCAGAGTGCCCGTCGCGATGATGCGCCCGCGCACGAATTGCCCCGGCAACAGCGTGCGGTCCGGATTCGCGAAGCGCGCGCGCACCGTCTGCGTGCCGGTCGATGGATCGATGACGAGATCGGCGAAGTCGAGAAAACCGCGCTCGTTGTAGACCTGGCCGTTGGCGAGGATCAGTTGCACTTCGACGTGCTTCATGCTGGTCGGCTTGCGCGCGCCCGACTGGATCTGCTGCTCGACATCGAGCATCACGGTATTCGACTGCGTGAACACCGCGTTGATCGGCGTCAGCTGATTGACCTGCGTGAGCAGCGTGGCCGCACCCGCGCTGACGAGCGCGCCTTCGGTGACGAGCGCGCGGCCCGCGCGCCCGGCGATCGGCGTGCGTATGATGCAGCGATCCAGCCGCAGTTGCGCAAGCGCAACCGCGGCTTGCGCATCGGAGACATTGGCCTGGGCCTGCTGCATCGTCGCGAGCGCGGCGTCGTATTCCTGCGCGCTGACCGCATGACGGCCGACGAGCGGCTTGAACCGCTCCACGACCGACGCCGCGTTGTCTCGCACGGCGGTCGCGCGCGTGAGCGCGGCCTGCGCCTGCTGCAACTGCGCGCGATAGTCGCTCGCGTCGATCTGGAAGAGCGGGGCGTTGGCCGGCAGGTCCGTGCCTTCCTGATAGAGCGTGCGCTCGACGATGCCATCGACGCGCGCGCGAATCTCGGCGGTGCGCACGGCCTCGATACGGCCCGGCAACTCGACGACATCGGCGACAGGGGTGGTGGAAACCGTTTCGACCAGCACGGGAACCGGCGGCGGCATCGACGCGGCGGTCGGAGTCTGCGACCGGTCGTTGCAGGCGGCAAGCAGGAACGGCAAACCGGTGATCAGCAGCGATACGGCACGACTACGCAGGCGGAATGCGGAGCAAGGCAAGAGAAACTCCTTTGATCAAGGCAGTCTTTTTTGCGCGTGAGATCGGTGACGGTTTTTCCGGTTTGCGGTCGAATTAACTATTCGGAACGAGTGTTGACGCGTTAATGCGCGGGAAAATATTTCCGTTGATCCTACCGCGTCTGGGTGGCTTGTCAATTTATTCTTGGTGTCGCGAGTGGGAGGGCTTGCCGCTCGCAAGCGAGACAGCGCGTGGGTCGCCGAACAGAGACGCAGCGCGCATGCCCAAAGAGACCGCCAGGTTGAATGGCAATCGTCAATTACGTGTCAATTACCATCCAGCAATCGCCGCTATTTAAAGGCATGCAATTGTCACCCAATAACAGTCACGCACGCTTGCGCTCCGGATGGCGCAACACCGAATGATTGCGGCCGTATGACAGATAAATCGTCATGCCGATCACGAGCCACACGACGAGCCGCAGCCACGTGACGAGCGGCAGGCCGACCATCAGCAGCACGCAGAACAGGATGCCGAGCACCGGCACGACCGGTACGCCGGGCGCCCGGAATGGACGCGCCGCCTCCGAGTCGCTGCGCCGCAGATAGATCACCGCGCCGCACACGAGCACGAACGCGAACAGCGTGCCGATGCTGACCATCTCGCCGAGCACGCCGATCGGCGTCAGCGCAGAGACGATCGCGACGACCGTGCCGATCAGGATCTGGCTCAGATAAGGTGTATGCAGACGCAGATGCACCTTCGCGAAAAAGTGCGGCAACAGACCGTCTTGCGACATCGTGAAGAAGATGCGGCTTTGTCCATAGAGCAGCACGAGTATCACGGTGGTCAGCCCCGTCAACGCGCCGATTTTGATCAGGATCGCGAACCACGTGAGCCCGATCGTGTCGACGCCCTTGGCGATCGGATCGGGAACGTTCAGCTCGGTGTAGGGAACGAGGCCGGTCAGCACGGCGGCGACGAGGATGTACAGCACCGTGCAGATGATCAGCGAGCCGAGAATGCCGATCGGCATGTCGCGCTGCGGCTGTCGCGCCTCCTGCGCGGCGGTGGACACAGCATCGAAGCCGATGAACGCGAAGAACACCACGGCCGAGCCGCGCAGGATGCCGCTCATGCCGAAACTGCCGAACTGCCCGGTATTGGCAGGAATGAACGGATGCCAGTGTTCCGGCTTGATGAAAAACAGGCCGATCGCGATAAATGCGACCACCACGGTCAGCTTGACCGCGACCATCACGTTGTTCAGGCGCGCCGATTCCCTGGTCCCCAACACGAGCAACGTGGTCAGGATCGCGATGATCACCACCGCCGGCAGGTTGATCACGCCGGTGACCGTCGAGCCGTCGGCCAGTTTGACGACGGTGCCGGGGGCGGCGGCGAGGGTAGGTGGAATGTCGATACCGACATTGCGCAACAGGCTCACGATATAGCCGGACCAGCCGACCGCGACGGTCGCGGCGCCCATCGCGTACTCGAGGATCAGGTCCCAGCCGATGATCCACGCGAAGATTTCGCCGAGCGTTGCATACGTGTACGTGTAGCTGCTGCCGCACACGGGCAGCATCGCCGCGAGCTCCGAATAGCACAGGCCGACAAACGCGCACGCGATGCCGCCCAGGATGAACGACAGCGTGATGGCCGGGCCCGCGAACTGCGCGGCGGCGGTCCCCGTCAGCACGAAGATGCCGGCGCCGATGATCGCACCGATGCCCATCGCGGTGATACTCGTCGCGCCCAGCGTTTTCGACAGATGGCGGCCTTCTTCGACGTCGGCGCTGGCGACGATCTCAGCGATGGTTTTGCGTGCCATGTAACCGGTATCGGCCATGATGAGTCGTCCCTTTTTCAGTGTTGATTAGGCACGAACCGGTCAGACTGGTCATCGGCTCGCGGAGCACGACAAAAACATCCGTCGCCGCGCACGGCAACGGTCACGGCAAGTGCGAAGAAAGCGGTCTAACGGAAAAAGTCTGAATTCAGTCTATGCCGGATTAAAAGCAAAGTGAAATCGGCTTGCTTCGTCGGGGCGACAGGGCAGTGGCATGGCTGGCGCGCGCAGCAGCGGGCGTGCTGCGGGCCGATGTGCAATCTCAGCCGATCCGCCCGCGCCGCAGCACGCCGCTCAGGCCGAGCGTGTGACCGGGGTCGTAGTAGTGAATCAGGAGCGTGCGCCGCTGCCCGTTCTGTACGTCGAGGTTCGCATGCTGAAGCGCGAAGCCATTGAATTCGTAGACGCTGCCGGGTTTGACCGGAATGCGCTTGCAGTTGCCGACACGCAGGTCATGGAGCGTATGCCAGCTGCGCCAACTGAGCGGCAGGCTATGCAGGAAGCCATGACGCATCTTGCAGATCAGGTTGGTCAGCGTCGTGACCGACAGGCGCGGCTTGCAATACATCACGAGATCGCCGTTGTGAACGCCGTCGGGCGCGAGCTGAAGCGGAACCAGCAGCGTCAGCAGGTGCGAGTCGTAATGGCGGCAGTGGCTTTCCGTCAGCGAAGTCTTGCTCGCGCAGCGCAGTACGTGGAACGGCTCGGTCGGTAAGTTTGTTTGCCCGATTTTGGCGGCCATCGCGCGCGCATTCGCGCAGATCGATTGCTCGAGTTCGCGAAAGGCCTGAGCGCGACGTAGTATCTCAGCGATTTTCGCGCCCGATTGCGAGCGCGGTGCGGTGGTGTCAAACAGATGGTCGATGAACTGGTTGATTTCGGCGATCGTTTCCTGGGGAATCACGTCATCAAAAGATTTCAAGGCGACGCTTTGGTCGATTCGAATCCGGTTAGTCTCAGTGTGCCCACGCACGTCTGTCAGGGTGTCCATAGCCCAGATTTCCATTCGTTTTTTGCTCTACAACCGAAATGAAAAATATTCCCTACTAGCCGCGCACGATGTGCGGCAGCGTACATAAAGCCTTCGGGTGATTGATTCCGATGATTAAATCTGAAGTCGGATTTCTCTGACCGCTTTTCTAAATCACATTACGAGAATTTGGAAATGGCTGCGACTGCGACGATGCGCGCCGGTGTTCAGAAACCCGACATCTGTAAATAGCCAGAACACGACATTTCTATTTGGGACCTACACTGATGTCAAAGCCATTCTGAAATGTCCGCTTACTGGCCAAGTTCAAATGTCCGCTTTTAGGGGTTGGAAATCTGTTTCTTAGGGTTTCAGCTCACGCAGTGTCGATGGATGGCGTTTGAATTGGCAGGGCGCTTACGCCTGTTCCACTGTCCCTTGCAGACCTCCGGCCAGGTTTGCCGGGTTGCGTTGGCGACGTTCTGAGTTGCGCGAGTTCCATCACCACGTGCTCGACGTCGGTCTGCGTAACCTCGCGCTGCTTCTTCTTGCCTGGCTGTGGCGTATTCCGGTTGGTCCTGGTCGAGTCACCGCGGTGCGTGCGCGAGGGCGCCTTGCCGATCCGGCTGTGATCGCGTTGAGCCTGAATGACCTGTGAGACCTGAAGTATGTGACTCAACCGTTTGTGTTCGACGACGGCGCCCTGGTCAACCTCGGTCAGCCGGTCGTACTCGCGGTACGGCACTACCCGGCCATCCGCCCGCAGCTCGATGCGCCCGTCCGGATACTCCCAGACCTCGATATATCGATCAATCAGCTTGCGGTTCTCCGGCGTATCGTCCAGCAGGTACATCACCCGGTCGTACTGCACCGTCAGCGACTTCTTGACCTTTCGCGGCTCGCGCCAGGTGAGGACCAGATCAAGGCTCTCTTCGGCTCGCAGTGGCCGGTGTGCGTCGAAATCGCTCTTCGGCGACCTGGCAAAGCGCGCGTTGTAGGCCGCCATGAAGGAGGGCACCCATGCGTTGGCTTCGTCCAGCGTACTGATGCCGCGCAACCGCAGTTCCTTTACCAGGCGGTCCTGCAGCGTCAGATGGGCGCGCTCCACACGCCCCTTGGCCTGGCTCGAATTCGCGCAGAACGTGTCGATGTTCAACTCGTACATCGCGCGCCCGAACGGCGTCACGCTGCGCTCGGTCCGCTCGGCACTGGTGCTGCGGAATACGCTGGCCTTGTCGCTGTAGAACGCACCAGGCTTGCCATAGCGCTCGATGTACGCGCGAGTGGCCTCAAAGTAGCTGAAGGTCGATTCCGTCTGGGTGAAGTGCAGTTCCATCAGCCGGCTCGTCGCATCGTCCACGTACACCAGCAACGTGCAGGCCGGTGCGCGGTCCTCGAACCAGCGATGATCGCAACCATCGATCTGGATCAGTTCGCCCAGACAGGCGCGACGAGCACGTGGCTGATAGATCTTCGGCGGACGTTGACGGCGCGGCACCCACAGCTGGGCATCCATCATCAATTGCCGGACCGTTTCCTTCGCCAGGCGGATGCCGTGGCATTCCCACAGCTTCTCGCACGCCAGTGTGGGCCCGAAATCGGCATAGCGCTCACGGACAATCGACAGCGCCCGCTCTGCAGTTACGCGATCCAGCCGGTTGTTGCTGGGCTTCGCGCGTCGCCGCGACACGAGACCTTGGGGCCCGTGTTCACGCAATCGGCCAACCAGCCGACGAATCTGCCGCGTCGTCAAACCAAGTCTCTGCGCCGCACGCAACGGTTTGAGCCTGCCGTCCACCACATCCTGAATGACCTTGAGTCTGTCCAGCTCACGCATCGTCATCGTTATCCGTTCTGTTGCCGACATCCAAAGCTCCCAAACACTGGAATCCCAGCGGTTGATCAGCTTACGATCGACTCAAAAAGCGGACATTTGAACTTGGCTAAAAGCGGACATTACAACTTAGCCGTTACAACTGAATCTGTTGATAATTTATCTTATGTCAAATACCGTATCCGTCGGAGACCGCCACCACTCGGACACCGACGATGCTCACTCACGATGGCGAGGCATCCAAAGCGCGCGTCTCCTTCATACCGCAATCGACACCCGGATGCTGGACGCGGACCGGGAGATTCCCTTCACGACTTACCATCCTCCCATGCGCGCCATATACCGCAATTAGACAATCGTTAAATCCTTCTTGGTCCACCACGAGAATAGCTTTCAAGCTAACGCGAATACCGCTGTCGCCGCTCAAGCGGATTTTTAATCGTTGTCTATTGCATCGTGGCTCAGAGACGTTTCGCATATTCTCTCGACCCGCGAGCGTCTCGTCGCGTTCGGAGACTGCGCATGCGCTACGTGCATTTCGACGCGGCGTACGGACACAACGCGTTCGCCGCGTTCCCGTTTGCCTCCGTCTGCGATGCATGTTCAAACACCCGCAGACGCTCGGCATCCGCAATCAGTCGTTTCTTGATCGTCGAGCGTCCCGCCGATCCGAAACCCATCACCTTTTCGTATTCATGCGGCCTGTCGTGCCTGAAACGATTAAAGAAGTCATCACCCGGCAGGCCGTTGTCGAGGCTCATCAGGCAGCCGTAGTCGAGCGACGCGCAATCGCTCAGCGAGCGCGCCGCGTCCGCCAACGCGCGATAACGGCTTTGCAACGGTTCGTCGCGACCGAAAAGCGCGTGCAGTTCCTGATAAGACACGAGTCTCTTGCGCCTGGCGGCACGCAATAGCATCGCGGCGATATCGCGGGTCCTATCCGTGTTCATGTCATCCTCCTTACCGCCTGCTGGCAGATGCCCAATGGCACCGATGAAAGCGCTGCCACCCTCGATCGTTTTATGCGTATTGAGTAATAAGGTGCCCGGCGAAAAAGTATTTCCGGATATTGAGCGACGCGGTCAAATTAAGCAGATGGTTACTGGAGTCGGGATTCACAGCGACACTCTGCGCGAATGTCCCGTTTCCCTATAATCCGCCTGGAAAAGCGCCGCAAAACGGTTTTCAATCTTCAGAACCCATTTTCGCAGATTTCCAGCGAACACCACCCTGCATCGAAAAATGCATTCAAATTGCATTCGCAAACCAGAAATCCACGCATTCAAACGCTTCAGTCTTCCGGCATGCTGCGCGCACTGACAAGCGCCAAACGTCAAGCTCTATGCGGCTTGGAGGGATTGGCGCTAGCGGCGCGAAGCAGCCCGGATTGATCTTTTGATTAAATCATTTCAATCAGGTTAGCAAACGTGAAATTCAATCGCAAGGAAGATCTTTACGGGAAGAAAGACAACACAGTGCGAACGTCTTAGCCGACGATTACGTCGTTTTCTATCAGAGGAAAGACGCGATTGATTTTTTGTTCTTTTAGACACAGCGGGCGACTTTTCGATTATCTGTAAGTGGCGTGCCCTCTTCTCTGTATGCACCAGCAACCGATTGCAGTCCGGTCAGCGACCCAACGGCGGAGTTCTCCAATGCATCGACCGAATGACGATTTACCGACGGTCGCACGGCGTCTCACGGCGGGCAAGAAACTGCTCGACGGCATCGCCGCGGCCGAGGTCGCGAAACAGATGGGAATGGCAAAGACCACCGTCGAACGATATCGCAAGCTATTAGAGCAAGGTGGGCTCGACGCGCTCAGAAACATGAGCGTCGGCGGCCGCCATTCCGCGCTCGCGGTGGCGGATCTGGACTGGTTGGCCGACGCGCTGAGGGCCTCGCCGCGGGACTATGGCTTCGACTCCGATGGCTGGAGCAATGCGCGCATGCGCGAGTTGATAAGCCGTCAGTTCGGCATTTCTTACTCGCGCGTCTATGTATGGCAACTGGCCACCAGACTTGGCGTGTCTTACCGGCTCGGCCGAAATGCACACTGACGGCGGCCGCACCCAGCTAACCCACGCGCGTGCGCATCGGCTCAGGCGCTTTCCCGGACCTTTGGCAGAAACTGCGGCGCGAGTTCGACCTGCGACCATTGGAACGGCAACGCGCCGCGGCTGCGGCGCACTTCGTCCACATGGAACCGCACGAGCCGCTGCGCACCCGCAAATGCAGCGAGTTCGTCGCCGTCCCAGATGACCTCCGCTCGCACCGCCAGAAAAAGCAGATCGCCGGTTGCGAAGTCGATGACCAGCAGGCCCGCGCGCGGATCGTGCACGAGGTTGCCGATCGTGTTGAAGAAGCGGTTGCCGCTGTAGTCGGGCGTGGTCAGCGTCGTTGCGTCGTCCACGCGCACGAAGCCCGGTGCGCCGCCGCGATGCGAAACGTCGACGCCCTTCCCCACCCCCGCTTCCTCGCTCAGATTCGCACTGGCGATGAAGAACGTGTCCGCGCTCGCGAGCAATTCGCGGTCGGCTCTGCCCAGACGCTCGGCGATCTCGGGCTGCGCGCGCGTCGCGGCCGGGTCCCGCTCGATGAAAGACGGCGTACGGCTCTGGATGTACTTCGGGCAATTGCCGAAACTCTGCATCACTTCGAACTGCAACGTGTCGCCTTGCACCGACCGTACGACGCCATTCACCCGATTGCGGCGCCGCGTGCGCGGCTCGATGCCCAGCGCACCGAGCTGCGCGCCTTCGCGCCACGCCGCGGCGAGCGGGTCGCCCGCCAATGCGCCGCCTTCGATGCGCAGCGTGCGCGCATCCGGTGACGTGACGAAGCCCGGCGAACTCGCGCGTAGCGTCGCCCACGGTTGACCGCTCGCATCGACGCCGCCGATCACGAGGAACGGCTGCGCGGCAAAGAACTCGCGATGCTGCTCCGGCATGAAACGGCGAATGCCCCGACGCCCCATCGACTCCGCCACGTCACGCACACCCGCGCGCTGCTGCGCATCCTGCTCGCCGGCATGAAACGGCGACACGTCAGTTCCCCAGTTATTGAGCGGAACGAATTCGGACATGATCTGACTCCCTTGCAAGAACTGAAGCGGCTCCAACTGCGTATCACGCCGCCAGCAAACCCGCCTTCGTCGACGGCATCGCGATGAAACGCGGCAATGCCTCCACGCGACTCAGCCATGCACGAATGTTCGGATACGGCTGCAATGACACACCGCCCTCGGGTGCGTGAGCGATATACGTATGCGCGGCGATATCGGCGATCGTCGCGTGCGCGCCGGCCACGAACGGCTTGCCGGCAAGCTCCGCGTCGATCACGTCGAACAGCTTGACGGCGATCTGCTTTGCACGCTCGTGGTCGAGCGGTGCGCCGAATACGGTAACGAGCCGCGCCGCGCACGGCCCGTATGCGATCTGGCCCGCCGCGAGCGACAGCCAGCGCTGCACCGCCGCGGCGCCGAGCGGATCGTCCGGCAGCCACGACGCATCGCCATAGCGCTTCGCCAGATAGACGAGAATCGCGTTCGAATCGAACAGCGTCAGCTCGCCGTCCCGAATCGTCGGCACCTGACCAAACGGGTTCAGCGCGAGGTACTCGGGCTTGCGGTTCTCGCCCGCCTTCATGTCCAGCTCGATCAACTCGAACGGCAGATCGAGCAGCGTCAGAAACAGCTTCACCCGATGACCGTGGCCTGACAGCCGTGTCGTATAGAGCTTGATAGGCTGGGCGGGTCGGGTGGCGGACATGGAGGTCTCCGGACAGGTTGAATGACACGCCCAGCATAGGGCGTAGGCACTGTCGCGCGGAAGCCCGATAATCCGGGAAACACAGTCAAGCGAGAATGGACAATCGATCATGGCCGATGTGCGCAACGTGAACCTGAACCGCCTCGCGATCTTCGTCGCGGTCATCGACGCGGGCTCGCTGAGCGCCGCCGCGACTCGGCTCGGACTCGCGAAGACGATGGTCAGCACGCACATGCAGCGGCTCGAGGCGGAGGTCGGCGCGAGCCTGCTGGTGCGCACCACGCGGCGGCTCGGCGTCACCGAGGCGGGCCGCACCTTCTACGAGGCGAGCGTGAAGATTCTGCGCGCCACCGAGGACGCGCTGAACGCGCTCGGCGGAGAAACCTCGCCGGTGCGCGGCACGCTGCGCGTCAGCGCGCCGAACGACTACGGCGCGCTCGTCGTCACGCCCGCTCTGGTCGAATTGCGCCGCACGCACGCGCAGCTCGACGTCGAGCTGCTGAGCAGTGACCGCTACGTCGATCTGATTGCCGACGGCATCGACGTCGCGATCCGGCTTGGTCGTCTCGCGGATTCGAACTATCGCGCGGTGAAGCTCGGCAGCTTCGTCAAGTGGCTCGTCGCGAGTCCCGAGTTCCTGCGCACGTGGGACGTGCCGAACACGCCGGCCGCGCTGGAGACGCTGCCCTATTGCGCGTTGTCGGTGCTGCCGCATCCGTTGACGCTCGATCTGCGGCACGTCGACGGTAAAACCGCGAGCGTGCGCTGCGCGTCCGCGCTGCGTGTCAACACGGCCGATGCCTGCCGGGCGGCGACGCTCGCGGGCGGCGGCATCGGTCTGCTGACGGATTTTTCGATCGCGGACGACGTCGCGGCGGGACGGCTGATCCGGCTGCTGCCCGAATGGGCAACCGCGCCGGCGAGCATCCAGGCCGTGTTTCCGCCGACGAGTCACCCGCCGGCGAAAGTCCGCGCGCTGATCGATACGCTGAAGCGAAGGCTCGGGCAGGACCCTGCGGACTAGTGCGGCAGATCCTCCTGGCGTTCCCATTCCAGCGCAACGGCGGTTAGCTTCTATCCCCGCGATCGCCCGATTTGCTCTACTGCGACGATGCGCGCCGCGCCCCGCGGCCTCGCCTGATCGTCAATGTGGAGAGCTCATGTCCGCCATTTCCCGTCCTGCTCAAGGGGTCCTCACCGTCGCGTGTCCGAGCGCGGCGGGCCAGGTTGCCGCCGTCGCCGGCTTTCTCGAACGGCATCGTTGCTATTTCGACGAACTGACCGTATTCGACGACGAACTCAGCGAGCGCTTTTTCGTGCGCTGCGTGTTTCACCACGTCGATCGCGACGACGCGCTGCAGCTCGCCACGCTCAAGCAGGAATTCGCGCCGATCGCCGAACGCTTCCGGATGACGTGGGCGATCCACGATCTGTCGGTCCGGCCGAAGGTCATGATCATGGTGTCGAAACTCGAACACTGCCTCGCCGATCTGCTGTTTCGCTGGCGCATGGGCGAGCTGAAGATGGACATCGTCGGCATCGGCTCGAATCATCGCGATCTCGAACCGCTCGCGCGTCAGCACGGCCTGCCGTTCCATCATCTGCCGATTACCGCCGACACGAAGCCGCAACAGGAAGCGCAACTTCTCGAACTGTTCGAATCGTCCGGCGCCGAGCTGCTGATTCTCGCGCGCTACATGCAGATCCTGTCCGCCGAAACGAGCCGCGCGCTCGCCGGGCGCGCGATCAATATCCATCATTCGTTCCTGCCCGGGTTCAAGGGGGCGAAACCGTATCACCAGGCCCATGCGCGCGGCGTCAAGGTGATCGGCGCCACCGCGCATTTCGTTACCGACGATCTCGACGAAGGTCCGATCATCGAGCAGGGAGTCGAACCCGTCGATCACTCGTACAGCCCCGAACGGCTGCTGACGACCGGACGCGACGTCGAATGCATTACGCTCGCGCGCGCGGTGAAGGCGTTCGTCGAGCGGCGCGTGTTCATTAACGGCGAGCGCACCGTCGTGCTGAGGTAAACAGAAAACGCCGCTGAAAAGCGGCGTTTCATCAGGCTGCGCCAACGCTTGCCGGCTTACTTCACCCAGCTATCCACCCGATCCGAGTGCGCGCTGACCCAGGCGTCGGCGGCCGCGGCCGGCTTTTCGCCGTTCTGCGTGGCCAGCATCACCGCGTCGATTTCGCCCGGCTTCCATTGGAACTTCTTCAGGAACGCGACCACGGTCGGTGCTTTTTTCTCGAGCTCCGGATTCACCACGCTATCGACGTGCTCCGCTTCACCGAACACCTTCTTCGGATCGTCGAGGAATTTCAGCTTGTACTTCGCGAACATCCAGTGCGGCTTCCAGCCGGTCACGATGATCGGCTTGCTGGCCGCCTCCGAGCGCGCCAGTTCGGCGGTCATCGCGCTGCCGGAACTCGGCATCAGCTGATAGTCGAGCCCATAGGCCTTGATCGCCTCGCTGGTTTTCTGCATCACGCCAGCCCCAGCATCGATGCCGACGATGCGCGCGCCGAATTCCGCCTTCTTCGCCTGCAGATCGCCGACGGTCTTCACGTCCACGTTGTCCGGCACGATCAGCCCGATCTTCGCGTCGTTGAAGTTCGGCCCGAGGTCGACCACCTTGTCCTTGAAGTTGTTCCAGTACGCGCCGTGCGTGACCGGCAGCCACGCGGACAGCGTCGCGTCGAGATCGCCGCGCGCCACACCCTGCCACATCACGCCGGCCGCGACCGGCACCAGCTGCACCTGATAACCGAGGCGTTTTTCGATCACCTCGGCGGCCACGTTCGACGTCGCAACGCTATCGTCCCAGCCCTCCACGTAACCGATCTTGATGGTCGGCTTCGAATCGGCCGACACGCCCGCACTAACCGCCGCCAGCATCACCCCCAACGCGCTTGCCACCACTATCTTTCCGATCAGTCTCATCGACGTTCTCCCGTTGATACATTTGCCCATTGACGCGTTTGCCATCGAACTGCAGATCGCGCATTTAGAATCGCCAACCAGAATTGCCGGGTAGCGTTGTTTTGCGACATGCAGTTGTCCGCATGCGACTTCCACGCAAATCCGCGCAGTATTTGCCGTGTTCTCGTGGTGTTGTCAGTCGTATTACTTGTCGACGACGAGATCGCTCAGCGGCTTGCTACAGCACAGCAGCACCATGCCCTGATCGATCTCGCGCTGACGGATACCGCCCGCGTGCTTCATCGCCACTTCGCCCGACACGAGCTTCACCTTGCAGGTGCCGCACATGCCTTGGGTGCACGACGCCGGCAGCCGCACGCCCGCCTGCTTCGCCGCTTCGAGCACATGCTGGCCGGCGCCGCACTCGATCTCGCGATGACTGCGCGTAAAGCTCACCTTGTAGCGTGTTCCGGTTTCGACCGGCGCCGCCGGCGCATCGCGCAGCGCGTCCGCGTCATGCGCTTCGGTCAATTGCGCGGCCACCTCGCTGACGGTCTCGAACGAGAAGCTTTCCTCGTGATAGTGCTGGCGGTCGAAGCCGCCTTCGTCGAGCAGTTTGCGCACCGCTTGCATATACGGCGCAGGGCCGCAGGTGAAAATTTCCCGCTCCAGAAAATCCGGTGCAATCAGCTTCAGCAGCGGCAGCGTCAGAAAGCCGGTGATGCCGGGCCAATTGGTGCGCGCGCCCACGCGCTCACAAACGAAGGCTGTGCGGAAATGCGCCTGATTCGCGGCGATCAGATCGAGCTCGCGCGCGAAGATGATGTCGTCCGGCGTGCGCGCGCTATGCACGAAGACGATATCGCTGTCCTCGCCGAGTTCATGATGCGTGCGGCTCATCGACATCAGCGGCGTGATGCCCGAGCCCGCCGACAAAAACAGGAACTTGCGCGCCGGATGCCGCGCGCAGGTGAACTCACCGGCAGGCCCCAGCACGCGTACCTGCATGCCCGCATGCAGATTGTCGTGCAGCCAGTTGGACACCGGGCCGCCCGGCACGCGCTTCACGGTGATCGAAATCGTATGGGGCCGCGTGGGCGGCGACGAGATCGTATAGCAGCGATTGACCCGCTCGCCGTCGATCTCCAGCTCCAGCGTAATGAACTGCCCCGGCTCGAACACGAACGCCCGGCCGGATGGCGCGCGGAAGAAGAAACTCTTCACGTCGTGCGTTTCGCTGCGAACCTGGCAGCACTCCAGCGTGTCGTCCGAATCACTGCTCCAGCGCGCCGGCAGCGCATCCCAGAAGCGCGGCTGGGTGACGCGGCTCGGCGCGCCAGCTGGATTCTCAGAAGTCTGCTCGATGTCCGGTTGAAACATGGCCTGGTCGCGCATCATGGTTGTCCCCCCGCTCGTCATTGCGGTGTTGCACTCAGCGCGCGAACGACACGACTTTCTCGTCGTGCGCTGCTCGCGGATTCGCGTCGTAATCCGCGAGACGGCCGATATACCATTCGCAGAACTTTTCGACGAGTCCTTCGGTGAACGGCGAATACGGACCCGGCTCATACGCGCTGCTCGTCGCGCCGCGCTGCGAATATTCAACGAGCGCGCGATCCTGGTCGTTGGTCGCGCGCCACACGGCGGTCAGATTGTCGACGTCGTAATCGATGCCTTCGCGCGCGTCCTTGTGCACGAGCCATTTAGTGCGCACCAGCGTCTTGCCGGCCGACAGCGGAATCACCGAGAAACTGACGATATGGTCGCTCATGAAGTGATGCCACGAATTCGGCTGCGTCCAGAACGACAGGCCGCCGAGATCGGCCTCCTTGAAACCGCCGAGCAGTTTCTTCGAGGCGACCTTCGCGTCGAGCGTCTGCGATTCGCCGTCGCGATCGAGCGGCAGACGTTGCGTGCGAAACCCGGTGACCAGATCGGCGAGCCGCTCGATTTCCGCCGATGGCAACTGCATCGCCTCCCACTGCGCGGTGCGGCGCGCGACCGTCGCCTCGAACGCGGCCATGCCCTCCTCGTTCGCCGGTGTGCGCTGATAACCGAAGCCGTATTCGTACAGCGAGATGGTCAGCTCCGGATGGTTCGCGACGCAGTGATAGCACTCGCGATTGTTCTCCATCGTCAGCTTCCAGTTGCCCTCCTCGATGATGTCGATCGACGCGGCGATCTTGCAGCCGGCCAGATTGTGCGGCAACAGATACGGTTCCATTGCGGCGCGCATCACGGAAAAATCGGCGGGCGGCTGCTCGGCGAGGCAGATGAAAATCAGCCCGGCGAGATTCTCGACATGCACGGCTTTGAGGCGATGTTTGCAGCGGTCGAACTGTTCGCCCATGTGTTCGGCGAACATCAGGTCACCGGTCAGGCTATACGTCCAGCTGTGATACGGACAGACGATGTTGCCAAGCGAGCCCTTGCCGGTATTGCACAAACGCGCGCCGCGATGGCGGCAGACGTTATGAAACGCGCGCACCTGCATATCGTCGTCGCGCACGATCAGGATCGAATCGTTGCCGATCTCGACTGTCACGTAGTCGCCCGGTTCGGGCACGTCGGGCTCGACCGCGACCTGAATCCAGTGCTGGCGGAAAATCGCGTCGATATCGAGCGCGAATATTTCCTCGCTCGTATAGAACGGCGCTTCCAGCGTGTAATTCTGCTTGCGGCGTTCGATCATTGCGCGAACGTCTGCGGAAACTTTCATTGTGTGCTCCGTTGCGTGTCACGTCTGGCGCCGCGCCAGGCCCTCCTGGTCGCATGCTGGCCCGAGCCGGAATTCAGTAATCCACCAGTTGATGCTCGCGCAAATACGCGAGGATCACTTGTGCTTTTTCGACGGAACTCCCTTCAATTACGACGCTGCCGCCGCGGCTCTCGGTCGTCGTCGCCGACAGCATGCGTGCGTGGCCCGAGCGCTTTTCGGCGGCGGCGAGTCGCACTGGCTTCGCGGTGGCGGGGCCGATGGCCCATGCGGACTGTTCGGGAGGAGTGCCGTGCGGCGCGGCGGCGCCCGGCGCGGCGGTGCGCTCGATCCTGCCTTCGCGCAGCCGCGCATATGCGTACGACGTCGCGGCGTTCGCGAGCGGATGCACGGCGATCAACGCGGGCAGCCGCACTTCGACGCGCCGTCGCAAGCCTTTCGGCATGAACTGCCGGACCTGCGCGCAACCGTCGCGCACAACCAGATCGACGGCGGCGCCGACGAGCGGTACCGCCAGCGCATGCGCGACGCGATACGGCAACATGCCGCTATCGAAGCCGCCTTCGGCGCGCGTGCCGGTCAGCACCAGCTGGTAGCCACGCAAACGCGCGGCGAGTTGCGGCGCCGGATCGGCGTCGGGTGGCATCTCCAGCACTTCGACCGAACGCGCGCCGAGCGCCAGATATTCGTTCAATGCAGCGTTCGACGGATCGCCCGCATGCAGCACGTCGAGCGTCGCGCCATGCGCTCTCGCGAGCGACAGCGCCAGCGTCAACGCCGCCGCATCATTGCGGCTGTAGCGCGCGACGCCGCTGACCGGATGACGTCCGATTGAAACCAGCACGGCAATCTTCATGCGAGCACTCCTTCGGCAAGCTTGCCCGGCTGCAGCAGTGCGGCCGAGGTGGCGCGCGCGCCGCGCGCCGCGGCCGCGGCTTCGTTGAGCGCCGCGATGGTTTCCTGCGCGTCCGCGATCACGGTCAGATTCGCGCGCTTCGCGATCGGTGCGCTCGCGTCGAGATTGACCGCGATCACATGGCGGCAATCCTTGATGCCCTGCAGATGCTGCACGGCGCCGGAGATGCCGAACGCGATATACACGCTCGCCTCGACGGTCTTACCGGTCGCGCCGATCTGCTTGTCGCGCGTGAACTTGCCGTCGTCGACGGCGACCCGGCTCGCGCCGATCGCCGCGCCGAGGGTCGTCGCGAGCCGCTCGAACGCGGGTACGTCGCTCACGCCGTTGCCCGCCGATACGATGAAGTCCGCCTCTTCCAGCGCGACTTGCGCCGCATCGATTTCGTCGATGCCGAGATCGCGGATTGCGCGTTGCGCGACCGGGCTATCCGCCTCCCGCTCGAAGCGCCACGCGACCCGTTCGCCCGCGCCGACGAACGGCAGCTTCGGATCGACCGCATTCGGTGCGAGCAGCACGACTTCGGGCAGCGCGCGGCTGGCGAGCGCCGTATTCGCGCGGACATAGGTGGACACGTGCGCTGCGTCGATCTCGACGACGTGCGTCGCGACGCTTGCATCGGCCGTCGACGCATAACGGCGGCCCAGGTCGCCGTCGCCGGTCGCGTTGTCGGGCAGAAAGACGTGGACGGGCGCGTAGGCTGCGACGCAGGCCGCCAGCGCATTCAGCTCATCGTCCGGCGCGTAGGTGCGGCGATCGAACATCGGCAATTCGATCAGCTTGTCGGCGCCGAGCGCGGCGGCATCGCCGGTGAATTCGCCGAACACGAGCAGCACGACTTCGGCTTGCAAGTCCGCGATCAGCGCGGCGGCCGCAAGCGTTTGGCGCGCATGTTCATCGAGCGCGCCCCGATCCGCGTGCGCCGCAACCAGCAGCACATGGTGCGGCGTGGCCGTCGTGCGGCGCGGCTTCGGCTGTTCGTGATGCGCGGCGTGACGCGCTTCAGCTAGCGACGCACTGCCGCCGGCATCCGCCACGCCAACGGCGCCGAGCGTGATGCGCCGGAGTCCCTGCGCCGTCACCGTGAACGGCCGGCGCGGATCGATTCGTTTGAGCGTATTCATCATCGCGTTACTCCAGCGCCGCGGCGACCAGTTCGGCCACGTCGAGTACTTCCGGGCGCGGCCCCACTACCCCTTCGAGCATCGCCGTGCAATTCGGGCAGCCGACCGCGACGATCTCCGCGCCGCTTGCGCGCGCGTCATCGATACGGATGTCGGGAATCCGCCGTTTGCCGGGGATGTCGGTCAGCGGTGCGCCGCCGCCACCGCCGCAACAGCGCCCGCGCATCCCGTGTCGCTCCATCTCGACCACCTTGATGCCGATGCTCTGCAGCACACGGCGCGGCGCTTCCGTCTCACCGTTGTAACGGCCCAGATAGCACGGGTCGTGATACGTGATGTTGCGTTCCGCCAGGGCGGCGGCCACGCGCGGCGACAGCTTGCCGCTCGCGATCAGTTCGTCGATCAGCGCCGTGTGGTGCTGCACCTGATAGAAGCCGCCGAGCGCGCGATACTCGTTGCGCAGGCTATGCAGCACATGCGGATCGGCGGTGACGATGCGTGCGAACGAGTACTGCGCGAGCGTGCCGATCAGCGTACGAGCCAGTTGCTGGAACGTGGCTTCGTCGCCGAGACGCCGCGCGGTGTCGCCGGTATCGGTTTCGACGCCGCCCAGCACCGCGTAAGCGACACCCGCGCGGTTCAGCACCTTGACGAGCGCGCGCAGCGTGCGCTGATAGCGCATATCGAAAGCACCTTCGCCGGCGATCAGCAGCACGTCCACATGACGACCCGGCTGCGCGACCTGCACCTGCAAATCGACGGCCCAGTCGTAACGCGCGCCGATGTCGTAGCCATTGCTGCTGCCGGTCTCGCGCAGATTCGCGAGCGTCGCCGGCCCCTTGCCCGGCACGCTGCCCTCGACGAGCGTCTGATTGCGGCGCATGTCCACGATCGCGTCGACGTGCTCGATCAGCATCGGGCACTCCTGCACGCAGGCGCGGCAGGTTGTGCACGACCACAGCGTGTCCGCTTCGATCAGCGTCGAAATGAGCGGCTTGCCCGGCGCGCCCCCATGCTTGCCGATCGGAATGCCCGGCGTCGGGCTGCCCGCGTATTGCGCGTCGGTGCCGCCGACCATGCCCGTCACCAGATCCTGAATCAGCTTCTTCGGGTTCAACGGCTGTCCCGCCGCGAACGCGGGGCACGCCGCTTCGCATTTGCCGCATTGCACGCAGGCATCGAAGCTCAACAACTGGTTCCAGCGGAATTCGACCGGCTTGCCGACGCCGTATTCCTTCGCGTCGAGCAGCGGCATTTTCAATGCCGTGGGCGGCACTGCGTCGGGAGCGTTACGCGCCGCGGCGGCATCGGCAAAGCGCTCCTGACGCGGATGAAACGCGAGGTGCAGCAACCCGGCCAACGCATGTTTCATCGGACCGCCGCGCGCCGCGCCGAACGTCATCGTGAACGCGCCCGCCGCGATCAGCAGCGCAACGATCACCGCGAGCGCACCGGACATCGCCGTCGCAGGCAATGCGATGAACAATGCAAGACCGAGCGCGAACGAACCCAGCAGCAGCGGCAACTGATCCCACGGCCCACGCGAGAGCCGCGCCGGCACCGTCTTCGCGCCATGCCGGCGGCGCCAGACGAACACCGTGCCGATCAGCATCGCCAGCGCGGCGACGAAGATCAGCTTGTCGAGCCACGGCGAGTAGATCGCGAAGCCGTAGTTGACGAACACGAGCGCCATCGCGAGGATCGCTCCGCCCGCCGTCGCAACGTGCGTGCGTGCGATGTACGGATCGCGCGCAACCACATGATGCAGGTCGACGAAGTAGCGTTTCGGGATCGCGAGCAGATTGGCCCAGCCGTAGGCGCCCGCGACGGTCGCGCGGCCCCCGCGCCAGTACGCGGCGCGGCGTGCCAGCGCGAATGCGAGACCGGCCACCGACACCCACAGCAGGACGGTGATGACAAACACGGGGCTCATCGTCAGAAATCCTTGCAAAGGCGCAGCGCGTCGTAGATCGCGCCGTGAATGTTGTGCATCGAGATGCAGTCGCCGACCCGGAACAGCAGGAAGCGGCCATTGCCGAGTTGCTCGTCCAGACACGGCTGCGGTTCGGACGCGAACAGCTTGTGCACGTCCACCTGCCCGCGATTGACCGATTCAGTCTTCAGCTTCCAGTAAAGCTGATCGTTCGGCGTACTGCCGTTTTCGATCACGACCTGATCGACCGCGCGTTCTTCCTGCTCCTCGATGTACTCGTTGCGGATCACGGCGATCTTCTTGCCGTCCTCCTCGTACACCTTGTCGAGCCAGTAGTTCGGGGTATGGATCACGCCTTGTGCGTACAGACGGCGATAGAAGATCGGGAACGTGGTGCCGCCGACGTCGTCGGCAACCTTCACATCCGGCGTGACGATCTCCACGTTGCCGCCACGGCTCGCGATGAAATCAGCGACGCCCGCGCCCGCATGCGCGCTGACGCCGTCGTACACGAGCACGTTCTTGCCGGGCTCGACCTTGCCGGCCAGCACGTCCCACGAACTGACCGCGAGCCCCGCGTCGACACCCCACGCCGCGACCTGCGACGTGAACGCCGAACCGCCGGTGGCGAGCACGACGATGTCGGGCTTCTCGGCCATGATGGTCCGCTCGTCGGCGGCGACACCGAGGCGGCGGTCCACGCCGAGGCGCTTCGTCTCCATGTCGAACCAGCGCACGATGCCCGCCATCTGCTCGCGCTGCGGCGCTTTCGCCGCCAGCATGATCTGGCCGCCGACGTGATCGTTCTTCTCGAACAGCACCACGTCGTGACCGCGCGACTTCGCAACGCGCGCCGCTTCGAGCCCCGCCGGCCCCGCGCCGACCACGACGACTTTGCGCTTCGGTCCGCGCGACTTCGCGATCACGTGCGGCATCGTCGCTTCGCGCGAGGTTGCGGCGTTCTGCACGCACAGCACGTCGAGCCCGTTGTACTGACGGTCGATGCAGTAGTTCGCGCCGACGCACTGCTTGATTTCGTCCTCGCGGCCATCGCGGATCTTGATGACCATATGCGGATCGGCGATCTGCGCGCGCGTCATGCCGACCAGATCGACCATCCCACTCGCGAGCAGCCGCTCGGCCTGGCCCGCGTCGCGAATGCTTTGCGCGTGCATCACCGGCACCTTGACGACCTGCTTGATGCCGGCCGCCAGATGCACGAACGGCTCGGGCGGCAGCGCCATCGGCGGCATGCAGTTGGCGAGCGTGTTATGCGTGTCCGCGCCGGAACCGATCACGCCGAGATAATCGATCAGACCGCTCTCGCTCATCGCCTGGGCGATTTCCTTCAGCTGTTCGTGATCGAGCCCGTCTTCATGGAATTCGTCGCCGCACATGCGCAGGCCGACGCAAAAGTCGGCGCCCACCGCCGCGCGCACCGCCTGCAACACTTCGACGCCGAAACGCAGGCGGTTTTCGAGCGAGCCGCCCCATTCGTCGGTACGGAAGTTGGTGCGCGGGCTCCAGAACTGATCGATCAGATGCTGGTGCGCGGCCGAGATTTCGATGCCGTCCATGCCCGCATCCTTCACGCGCTTGGCGGCCGCCGCGAAGTCGCCGATGATGCGGCGAATCTCCTCGACTTCGATGATCTTCGCGTTGCCGCGATGCACCGGTTCGCGCACTCCCGACGGCGACATCAGATGCGGCCAGTGCTCGCCGTGGAACGCCGAGCGGCGTCCCATGTGAGTGGCCTGAATCATGATCTTCGCGCCATGCGCGTGCATCGCTTCGGCGAGCCGCGCGAGCGGATCGACGATCCTGTCGGTGGCGAGATTCACCGACTTCCACCAGCCTTGCGGGCTGTCGATCGACACCGGGCTCGACCCGCCGCACACGGCGAGTCCGACGCCGCCCTTGGCCTTTTCCTCGTAGTAGCGGATATAACGGTCGCCGGGCAGGCCACCCGGTTCCGCGTAGACCTCCGCGTGCGCGGTACTGACGATGCGGTTGCGCAGCGTCAGCTTGTTCAACGTGAGCGGCTTGAAAAGGTTCGGGTAACGCATCGCGATCGACCTCGGAATGCTCGGATTAGATTGACGCCAGCGGCGACACTTCGAATACGCAGTACTCGTGTCCCTCCGCCGCGCAGCTTGCTTCTTTCGATTGCGACGGCGGGCCCTTGCGCGCGCCGTCGGGCGCGGTGTCGTTGACCCAGTCCATCGCGCCCGCGAACCAGCCGGCGAACATGTAGCAAAGCTTGCCGGTCTTGCCCGGTTGCGCGAGCACGAACGACGAGTGCCGTAGTTCGATCCGCGCATGCGAGCTCGCCGGATCGGCCTCGATGATCCTGAACAGGCCCCAGCCGCGCTGCGACAGACGGTTCAGGTAGTGCTCGAACACCGCCATGCCGGTGAGGCCATGCTGTTTCGCTTCCTTCTCGCACCAGAAATAGGCGGACTTGTAGCCGGCCTTGTAGAGAATCTCGGCGTACGTGTCGCGGCCGAGCGCCTCCTCGACGGCGACGTGGTTGTTGGTGAAGAAATGACGCGGCACGTAGAGCATCGGCAGCGCGTCGGTGGTCCAGACGCCGGTGTCCGGATTCACATCGATGGGCAATTGAGGTTGCATGTGGGAACTCCGTTTTTATCCGCTGTAAGAAGGCTCACACCTTCCAGACTTCGCCGAACACCCGTACCCAGTTCTCGCCCATGATCTTGCGGATGCGCGTCTCGCTCCAGCCGGCGCGTTCCATCGCGGCGGTGAGGTTCGGAAACTCGCCGATCGTGCGAATGCCTGCGGGATTCACGACCTTGCCGAAGTTCGTCAACTGGCGATAACGGCCCTTGTCGTGCGTGATCCAGTCGAAGAACTCGGTGCTGTAGCCCTGTGTGAAATCGGTGCCGATTCCCACGTGGTCCTCGCCGATCACGTTCACCACGTACTCGATCGCCTCGAGGTAATCTTCGACGGTCGCATCGGGGCCGCGCTTCAGGAACGGCGCGAACATCGTCACGCCGACGAAGCCGCCCGCATCGGCGATCTCCTTCAGCTGCTCGTCGGTCTTGTTGCGCGGATGCTCCTTGAGCCCCGACGGGCAGCAATGCGAATAGCAGACCGGTTTCTTCGACGCCGCGATCGCCTCCGACGAGGTCTTGCCGCCCACATGCGACAGATCGACCATGATGCCGACGCGGTTCATCTCCTGAATCACTTCGCGCCCGTAACCCGAGAGACCGCCGTCGCGCTCGTAGCAGCCGGTGCCGACGAGGTTCTGCGTGTTGTAGCAAAGCTGCACCACGTTGACGCCGAGGTCCTTGAACGCCTCGATATAGCCGAGGTTGTCCTCGAACGCGTGCGCGTTCTGGAAGCCGAAGATGATGCCGGTCTTGTTCTCTTTCTTCGCGCGGTAAATGTCTTCGGTGGTGCGCACCAGCGTTAGGATCTCGCTGTATTGGCGGATCTGCTGCTTCATTTCGGCGATGTTGTCGACGGTCTTCTGAAAGCTTTCCCAGACCGACACCGTGCAGTTCACGGCGGTGACGCCGCCCTTGCGCATGTCCTCGAACACCGAGCGCTCGAACTTCGAAATGTTCAGCCCGTCGATGATGATGCTGTTCTCGTGCAGTTGACTCATCGTTTGCTCCACGCGTACTCAGTAAATGGGGAAGCGCTCGCACAGCGCGAAAATCTCGCGGCGCACACGTTGTTCGGTTGCGGCGTCGGCTTCGGGGGACGCGCGCAGCGCATCGAGCACCTCGACGATCAGACGCCCGACCTCGCGAAACTCGCTGACGCCGAAGCCGCGCGTCGTGCCCGCCGGCGTGCCGAGACGAATGCCGGACGTGACCGTCGGCTTCTCCGTATCGAACGGAATGCCGTTCTTGTTGCAGGTGATGCCCGCGCGCTCCAGCGCCTGTTCGACCTGATTGCCCTTGAGCCCCTTCGGCCGCAAATCGACCAGCAGCAGATGGTTGTCGGTGCCGCCCGTCACGAGATCGACGCCGCCCGCTTTCAGCACGTCGCCGAGCGCCCGCGCGTTCGCGAGTACGCTGTCGATATAGGTGTTGAAGCCCGGCTGCAGCGCCTCGCCGAACGCGACCGCCTTGCCGGCGATCACGTGCATCAGCGGGCCGCCCTGCAAGCCGGGGAACACGGCGGAGTTGATCTTCTTCGCGATCTCTTCGTCGTTGGTCAGCACGAAACCGCCGCGCGGACCGCGCAAGGTCTTGTGGGTGGTCGACGTGACCACGTGCGCATGCGGGACCGGATTGTCGTGACGGCCGGCCGCGATCACACCGGCGATATGCGCCATGTCCACCATCAGCTTCGCACCGACGCCGTCGGCGATTGCGCGCAGCCGTGCGAAGTCGAGCGCGCGCGGATAGGCGGAGAAGCCTGCGATCAGCAGCGTCGGTTGATGCTGTTGCGCCAGTTCCTCGATCTGCTCGTAGTCGATCAGCATCGTGTCGCGCCGCACGCCGTACTGCACCGCGTTGAACCACTTGCCCGACAACGCGGGCTTCGCGCCGTGCGTCAGATGCCCGCCCGCGTCGAGCGACATACCGAGCACCGTATCGCCCGGCTTCGTCAGTGCGAGCATCACCGCGCCGTTCGCCTGCGCGCCGGAATGCGGCTGCACGTTGGCGAACTTCGCGTCGAACAGTCGCTTGATACGATCGAGCGCGAGCGTCTCGATCTCGTCGACGTATTCGCAACCGCCGTAGTAGCGCTTGCCCGGATACCCTTCCGCGTATTTGTTGGTCAGCACCGAGCCCTGCGCGTCGAGTACGGCGCGCGACACGATGTTTTCCGACGCGATCAGCTCGACTTGCGACTGCTGACGCTCGAGCTCTTTCAGAATGGCGCCGCGCACCGCCGGATCGCGCGCCGGCAGCGAGTCTTCGAAGAAGGGATTCGGGTTCGACATGGAAGGTCCGTAAGAACGTTGACGGGAGGCTGTTGCGGGTTGCCGGCGGATCGCGCCGCCGCTTTGCCTTGGATCTATTCTTGACGGTCGGCCCGCGCGTCGATTTACGAATTCAGACGCGTTCTTTGCCTTTTCCGCCATGCGCGTCCTTTTTCGACAAGTCGGCGCAGTCCGCCTGCGCGGGGCTGCACTACAAGGCAGTCTTACTGCGCCGTTCGGGTGCGCCGTACCGCCGTCGCGGCGCCGTTCTGGTGCCGCGTGGAAGCGATTTAATCAGTCAATTGCTTAGCCATCACGCTTTGTGCGCAGCATCCAAGGGTTTAGCCTGATGGCACGGTAGTTGCCCTGATATTCAGAATTGAGATAGTCGCCTGCCCCACGGCGACGCGACATTCAAATCAGGATTCCCCGTTCCCATGTCCACCGATCGCACGGCATCGTTGTCGCATTTCGCATTCATGCCGGTTCCCAACTTCACGATGATCGCGTTCACCAACGCGATCGAAGTGCTACGCATGGCGAACTACCTGACGGGCCAGACGCTTTACCGCTGGTCGATCGTGAGTCCCGCCGGCGGGCCGGTCATGGCGAGCAACGGGCTTTCCGTCGATACGGGTCCGGTCGAATGCGTCGGGCAACCCGATATCGTGTTCGTGGTCGGCGGCATCGACGTGCAGCGCTCGACTACCGGCGAGCATCTGTCCGCGCTGCGCCGTTTCGCGCGTATGGGCTGCATGCTGGGCAGTCTGTGCACGGGCACCTATGCGCTCGCGCGCGCCGGTCTGCTGGCCGGTTATGCGTGCGCGATTCATTGGGAAAACATGTCGGCGCTGAAGGAGGAGTTTCCCGACACGCGCTTTCTGAAAGAGCTGTTCGTGATCGATCGGGATCGGGTGACCTGCACCGGCGGCGTCGCGCCGCTCGACATGATGCTGAACCTGATTTCGCCACGCGTCGGTACCGCGCGCGTCACGCAGATCGCCGAGCAGTTCATCGTCGAGCACGTGCGCGACACCAGCGCGCAGCAGAAGATGCCGCTGGTCGCGCGGCTCGGCTCGGCCAACAAGTCGCTCTTCGAAGTGATCTCGCTGATGGAGAACAACATCGAGGAGCCGCTGTCGCGCGAGGAACTGGCGCGGCTCGCCGGCATGTCGCAACGGCAGTTGCAGCGGCTGTTCCGCGAGCACCTGGGCATGACACCGACGCATTACTACCTGACGCTGCGCCTGCGGCGCGCACGCGAGCTGCTATTGCAGACCGACATGTCGATCATGCACATCACGATGGCGTGCGGCTTCCAGTCGGCCTGCCACTTCTCGAAGAGCTATCGCGATGCGTTCGGCACCGCGCCGACGCGCGAGCGCCGCAGCCAGGCGCCTTCGCTGTCCAATGCGCCAGTGCTGGCGGCTTGATCAATGAAGATACGCGCTGAACGGCGTACCCGTTCAGCGCGTGCGTAAGACGACGCGCTGCGTGGACCGGCAGCCCACCCAGCGCTTCGGTGGCACTCTGGCGGCTGGCGAACCTCAAGCCGCCTTCAAAAGCCCATGCGGGTCGATCACAAACTTCTTCGGCGCGCCGCCGTCGAATTGCCGATAGCCCTCGGGCGCATCGTCGAGCGAGACCACCGTCACGTTGACGATATCGGCGATCGGCAAACGATCCCACAGGATCGCCTGCATCAGATTGCGGTTGTACTTCATGACCGGCGTCTGCCCGGTGTGGAACGAATGCGACTTGGCCCAGCCCAGGCCGAAACGCAAACTGAGACTGCCCTTGCGTGCGGCGGCGTCGGCCGAGCCCGGATCGTCGGTCACGTAGAGTCCGGGAATGCCGATCGCGCCGGCCGCGCGGGTGATTTCCATCAGCGAATTGAGCACCGTGGCCGGGGCTTCCTCGTGTGAGCCGCTGCTGCCGTGACCGTGCGCTTCGAAGCCGACGCAGTCCACCGCGCAATCCACTTCGGGCTTGCCGAGGATCTGCTCGATCTGTTCGCCGAGCGTCGCGTCCTTCGACAGATCGATGGTCTGGAAGCCCATCTTGCGCGCGTGCGCGAGGCGCGCCTCGTTCATGTCGCCGACGATCGTGCAGGCCGCCCCCAGCAGGCGCGCCGACGCGGCCGCCGCCATGCCGACCGGTCCCGCGCCCGCGATATAGGCTGTCGCGCCGGGCTTCACGCCGGCCATCACCGCGCCGTGATAGCCGGTCGGCAGAATGTCGGACAGGCAGGTCAGGTCGCGGATCTTCGCCATCGCCTGCGCCGGGTCCGGGAATTTCAGCAGATTGAAGTCTGCATACGGCACGAGTACGTATTCGGCCTGGCCGCCAATCCATCCGCCCATGTCGACATAGCCATACGCGCCGCCCGCGCGCGACGGATTGACGTTCAGGCACACGCCGGTATGCTGTGCCTTGCAGGTCGGGCAGCGTCCGCAGGCCACGTTGAACGGCACCGACACCAGATCGCCGACGCTCAGCGTTTCGACGTCGCGCCCTACCTCGATCACTTCGCCGGTAATCTCGTGCCCGAGCACGAGGCCGACCTCGGCGGTCGTGCGGCCACGCACCATGTGCTGATCGGAGCCGCAGATATTCGTGCTCACCACCTTCAGGATTACGCCATGGCCGATCGAACGGCCGCGTGGATCGACCATCTTCGGATAGTCGATCGACTGCACTTCGACCTTGCCCTGCCCCAGATACACGACGCCGCGATTGCTGCTCATTGTCTCGTCTCCATGTTCGTGAGCGGCGCGCCCGCACGCTGCATGGCGCGCCGTTCCACCAGCGTAGCGGCCGCTCGCAGCGGCACCTGTGCCGAACCCGACACGCGTTTGGCCACAACCGACAACGCCGGCATCGCTCGCGCTGCGGCCCACAACTTTTTCTTTACCCCCGCGCAACATATCCTCGTTTGCCAGCGTTTCGCAAAAGCCCGATAGTGCTGCCTCAGCCGAATCGCCGATCCGCCGACTCACACTCCCCGACCGAGGACCCGTTTGCAATGAAGACCCGAGCGCTCAAACTGATAACAACCGCGACGTTCGCGCTGTTCACGCTGTCCGCGATCTCACCCGCCGGTCACGCGGCCGAGCCAGCCGCCGCGCAACGCCAAGCCACCGTCGATGCGGCGATCCGGCCGCTGATGGCGAAGTACCATATCGCCGGCATGGCGGTTGGCGTGATCGACGACGGCAAGCCCTACGTGTACAACTACGGCGTCGCATCGACGCAAACCGGCAAGCCGGTCACACGCGACACGCTGTTCGAACTCGGCTCGGTCAGCAAGACCTTCACGGCGACGCTCGCGTCGTATGCGCAGCTCGACGGCAAGCTGTCGTTGGCGGACGGCACGGAGCGCTATCTGCCGACGCTGCGCGGCCGGCCGTTCGGCAAAGTGAGCCTGCTGAACCTCGGCACGCACACGCCCGGCGGTCTGCCGCTCCAGGTTCCGGACGACATCCACAACGACGCGCAATTGCTGCAGTACTTGCACGACTGGCAGCCCGCTCATCCGCCCGGCACGTTCCGCACCTACTCGAATCCCGGCATCGGCACGCTGGGCCTGATCACCGCGAAGACAATGGGGCAGGACTTCACCGCGCTGATGCAGCAACGCATGTTTCCGGCGCTCGGCATGAAGAGCACTTACATCGACGTCCCAGCGGCGAAAATGCCGGACTACGCGCAGGGCTATGCGAAAGACGGTGCGCCGGTCCGTCTGACGGGCGGTGTGCTTTCCGCCGAAGCGTATGGAGTGAAGTCGACCGCCGCCGATATGCTGCGTTACGTGCAGGCGAACATGAACCTGCTTCCGCTCGACAGCCAGCTCCAGCGTGCGATCACGGACACGCATACCGGCTATTTCCAGGCGGGCGTGTTGACCCAGGATCTGATCTGGGAGCAGTACCCGTATCCAGTCGCGCTGCCGACCTTGCTGGCCGGCAATTCGGCGGAAATGGTCCTCGACGCCAAGCCGGCGACCGAAATCAAACCACCGCTGCAGCCGCAGCAGAATGTCTGGATCAACAAGACCGGTTCGACCAATGGCTTCGGCGCGTATGTCGCCTTCGTGCCGCAAAAGCGCATCGGCATCGTGCTGCTCGCCAACCGCAATTTCCCGAACGAGGCGCGCGTGAGCGCCGCGCATCAGATCCTCACGGCGCTGGATGGCGGCGAGCATTGATGGATTGAGTACGACGGGACGGGGTACGGTCGCGTGCGGCGCGCTCCGTCCCGTGACTTTCATTCCCGCACAGCGGTCAACGCGCTGCGCGCATCGGCTTCGACCGCTTCGGACATGAGTGTTTCCAGCGCCATGCCACGCGTTTCGATCCCGAGTATCCACACCGCCGCCGCGGCGACCACGAAGCACATCGCGCCCAGCGAGAACACACCGCCCTGTCCGAAGACCGGCAGCACGACGCCCACGACATAAGGACCGATGAGCGAGCCGACCCGGCCGACCGCGGACGCGAAGCCCGATCCGGTCGCCCGCGCGCCGGTGCCGTAAAGCTCGGGGGTGTACGTGTACAGCACCGCCCACATCGAGAACATGAAGAACTGCATCGCGAGTCCGGCACAGATCAGCAGCCCCGGCGTCTGCACATGGAGCGCCGTTTGCCCGTAGACGTACGCCATCACCGCGCTGCCCGCGAGCGACGCGATACAGGTCGGCTTGCGGCCCCAGCGCTCTACGAGCCACGCCGCGCAGATGAAGCCGGGCACGCCGCCCAGGGAAATCAGCACCGTGTACAGCACGGACTTCGTCACCGCGAAGCCCGCCTGCTGCATCAACGCGCCGAGCCACGACGTCAGCCCATAAAAGCCGAGCAATGCGAAGAACCACAGCGTCCAGACCATGATCGTACGACGCCGGTACGCCAGGCTCCAGATTTCGCGTAACGCGCCAGTGCCCTTCGCCACCGCGGGTTCCGCGAGCATCACCGGTGCTGGCAATCGGCTCACGTTCGCCGAGCGCATCACCTTGGCCTCGATGCCGGCGAGAATACGATCGGCTTCCTCATGACGGGCACGATGTTCGAGCCAACGCGGCGACTCGGGCACCACACGGCGGACGATCAGCACGAACACCGCCGGAATCGCGAGCAGCGCGAACTCGCTGCGCCAGCCGAAGTTCGGCAGCACGAAATACGACACCACGCCCGACGTGATGAAGCCGAGCGGCCAGAAACCATCCATCAGCGCAATCAGGCGGCCGCGCGATGCGGCGGGCACGAACTCCGACAGCAAGGTCTGCGCGATCGGAAACTCCATCCCCATGCCTACGCCGAGCAGCACGCGATACAGGATCAGCACATCGACGCTCTGCGCGGTCGAACACAGATACGACGCCAGCCCCCACAGCACCATGCTCCATTGAAATACGGGCCGGCGTCCGAAGCGATCCGCCAGCAGACCCGCCACGGCCGCGCCGAGCACCATGCCGAAGAAACTCGCACTGGCGACGAGCCCCGTCGTCGCGGTCGACAGATGGAACTCGTTCTTGATCGAACCGAGCACGAAGGTCATCGTGGCGAGGTCGACCGAATCGAAGAAGAACGCGATCGCGACGATGATGAAGAGGGTTCGGTGATAGCGGGAGAACGGCAAGCGTTCGAGCCGGGCGGCTGCGCTGGCGCGAAGCGGGAAAGCAGTGGACATGTGATCCCCTCGTGGATACGGCGGTTGACGCGGTGACTTCCGCGTGGATGGGGCAAACTGTGTCCTCAGTAGATGCCGACATAAATCGGCCACATAGAAGAAATGCGTCGTCGGGATGGAACAGAGGCGTCGTGACGCGTCCGCCATGCCGCCAGGTTTCGGCGCTACGTGCGCAGCCGCGCATGCGCGGCGCTGGCGATCCGCGCAAGCGCCTCTGCGCTCAGACGGGCCGCGACTTTTTCGACGTACGCGTGATGCCGCGCTTCGAGCGGCGCACCGAGTTGCCGTGCGAGCAGATAACGGATCAGCGCGATGCGGCGGTGGCGCAGCGCGATGCTTTGATCGAGCAGCGCGAGCGCGGCACTGGCATCGTGCTCATCGCACGCGCGCGCGGTGAGACGCGCGGTGGCGACCCGGGTCGACGTCATGGCGGAAGACGGGGAAGAAGAGACGGAAAAAACGGCGGCCGGGGCGCGCACACACCGGCCGCCATCGATTGGCAAAGCCCATCGTGTCCCGCTCAGGACATCAACGGCTCGGCGGCGTCGAGCATGATCCTGACGAAGTAATCCGCGAAGCTGCGGCGCACGACGATGTCGAAACTGTCGGCGCCCGTGGGCAGCAACGTGATCGACGCCTTGAAATAATGGCTCTGCGCGCACTGCCCCACGCCGAATAGTTTCGGATGCAGATCGAGCGGGCAGCCGCGCGCGAGCACGTCGCGCGTCCGCGTGCCAGTGATTTCGAGCACCGTATAGCCGCTGCCGACATCGACCGCCGAGGCGAACACGCCCGCGAACGACGCGCCGAGCAACGCCAGCAACGGCGCCGCGCGCGTCGCATCATGCGCGGCCTCCGAACGCACGAGCCATTCGTCCGGGCCGAGCCACAGCATGTCGTAGCCGTTGCCGCGCGCGACGGTGTTTGCCTTCTCCGGCGGCTTGCAGCCGACCACCTGTTCCACCGCACGGATGAACGCCGCGTCGCGCGTATCGCCGCGCACGTTGACGAGTTCGAGAAACGGCCGCTCGCCGAGCCGGAACGCGGCAGTCGCGTTGGCCTGATGCTGTTTCAGCTGGCCGTCCACACCGACCAGCGGCGACTCCTGCCACGCGCCGTTCTGCCGCCCGACCGTACGGTCCACGATCGATACCGTTCCGCCTGTTTCATTCCACATGTTGACGTGCTCCTTCGCTGTCGTAGAACACCGGACTCGCGATTTTCGCCGCGATCTGTTTGCCGCTCGCGAGCGGAATCGTGACCGTCGTGCCGATCTTGTCGAGGCCGCCCTTGACGACCGCCATCGCGATCGAGCGCTGCAGAATCGGGCTGTAATAGCTCGACGTGACATGCCCCAGCATCGGCGCGGTATCGCCCTGGAACGGACCAGCGACGATCTGCGAGCCCTCGGGGATCACGAACGACGCATCCTCCGATAGCAGCCCGACCAGTTGCTTGCGGCCCGCCTTCGCGGTGTCCGCGCGGGAGAGCGAGCGCTTGCCGAGAAAGTCTTTCGACTTCGCGACGAGCCCGCCCATGCCGAGGTCGTGCGGCGTCATCGAACCGTCCGTGTCCTGGCCGACGATGATGTAGCCCTTCTCCGCGCGCAGCACGTGCATCGTCTCGGTGCCGTACGGCGTGATGTTGAACTCCTCGCCCGCGGCCATCAACGCTTCCCATACCGCGCGTCCGACGTTGGCCGGCACGTTGACTTCATAAGCGAGTTCGCCCGAGAAGCTGATGCGCATCACGCGCGCCGCCGCACCCGCGACCGTGCCTTCACAATATGTCATGAACGGGAACGCCGCGTTCGCGAAGTCGATGTCGTCGCAAACCTTTTGCAGCACCTTGCGGCTCTGCGGTCCGACGACCGCGAACGTCGCCCAGTGATCAGTGACCGACGCGAGCCGCACGCGCAGGTCGGGCCATTCGGTTTGCAGCCAGCGTTCGAGCCAAGTGAGCACGCGCGCCGCGCCGCCGGTGGTGGTCGTCATCATGTAGTGCTGCTCGGCGAGGCGCACGGTCACGCCGTCGTCGAAAATCATGCCGTTCTCGTCGAGCATCAGGCCGTAACGGCATTTGCCGACTTCGAGCTTGGTCCACGGGTTCGTGTACACCCAGTTCAGCAGCTTCGCGGAGTCCGGGCCCTGAATGTCGATCTTGCCGAGCGTCGACGCATCGAGAATGCCGACGCTCGTGCGCACCGCGAGCGATTCCCGCGCAACCGCCGCGTGCAGGTCCTCGCCCTTCTTCGGGTAGAACCACGGCCGCTTCCAGTTGCCGACGTCTTCGAACGCCGCGCCATGTTCGACGTGCCATTCATGGATCGCGGTCTTGCGCACCGGGTCGAGCAATTCACCCAGCTCGCGGCCGGCGAACGTGCCGAACGTGACCGGCGTGTAGTTCGGCCGGAACGTCGTGGTGCCGGTCTCGGGAATGGTCTTGCCGAGCGCCTGCGCGAGAATCGCCATGCCGTTGATGTTGCCGAGCTTGCCCTGGTCGGTGCCGAAGCCCATCGCGGTGTAGCGCTTCACGTGTTCGACGGATTCGAAGCCTTCGCGCGCGGCAAGGAAGATGTCGGCCGCCGCGACGTCGTTCTGGAAATCGACGAACTGCTTGGGCCCGCGCGTGGCCAGCTCGCGTCCGCCGACGAGCCACAGCGGCTCCAGCTTCGTTTCGCTCAGTTCGGCGACCTGCACCGGCTTGGGCCGCGCGACGATGTGCCCGGCCGCGCGCGCCGCTTCGACGCCGGCATCGACCGCGAAACGGATGCCCTGGCCGAGCGTGAAGTCGCCCGCGCAGGCGCCGACGCTGGTCTCCGGCTGGACCGCCTTGCCCGGCACGAAGCAGGCCTTGTCGTCGTGCCAATGGGCTTTGCCGCCCGACTGCGCGAACAGATGCAGCACCGGGCTCCAGCCGCCCGACATCGCGAGCAGATCGCACGGCAGTTGGCCCTGTTGCGCCGTGATCTGCCCTTTCGCATACGACGCGAGCGACACCGACGCGACGCGCAGCTTGCCATGCGCCGCCGTGACGACCGTGCCGTTCAGCACCTTGATGCCGTGGCGGCGCGCGAGCGCGGGCAGCGTGCCCTTCGATTCACCGGCGCGCGGATCGATCACGCTCACCTGCGCGCCGGCCGCTTTCAGGTCGAGCGCGCATTGATAGCCGTCGTCGTTGTTGGTGAACACGACCGCGTTGCGACCCGGCAGCACCGCATAGCGATGCAGATAGGTCGATACCGCCGACGCGAGCATCACGCCAGGCAGATCGTTATTGCCGAACACGATCGGCCGTTCATGCGCGCCGGTCGCGAGAATCACGCGTTTCGCGCGGATCTTCCACAGCAGTTCGCGCGTGCCCTTGCGTTGCGACACGGGCAGATGATCGGTCAGGCGCTGCGTGACCGTGACGAGATTGTGGTCCTGATAGCCGAACGCGGTGCTGCGGCTCAGGATCTTCACGTCGGGCAACTGCCGCAATTCGTCTTCGATTTTCTGCACCCACTGCAGCGCGGGCTTGCCGTCGATCTCCGCGGCACACGACAGCAGCGAGCCGCCGAGTTCCGGCTGATCGTCGACGAGCGTCACGCGCGCGCCGGACAACGCCGCCGCGTGCGCGGCCGCGAGCCCGGTCGGGCCGCCGCCGACCACCAGCACGTCGCAATGCGCGAAGCACTTGTCGTAGCGGTCCGCGTCGCGCTGTTTCGGCGCGGTGCCGAGGCCGGCCGCGTCGCGAATCGCTTCCTCGTACTTCGGCCACAGTTTGCGCGGCCACATGAAGGTCTTGTAGTAGAAGCCCGCCGGAATGAAGCGCGCGATCTTCTGATTGATCGCCATGCGGTCCTTCTCGATGCTCGGCTTCGCGTTCACGCTGCTCGCGACGAGCCCCTGGTACAGCTCGACCTCGGTGGCCCGCGCATTGGGCACCGTGTAGGCGCCGGTCTCCAGTTGCACGACCGCATTCGGCTCCTCGACGCCCGCGGTCACGATGCCGCGCGGCCGATGATATTTCCAGCTGCGCGCGACGAAGTGCATGCCGTTGGCGAGCAATGCGGACGCGAGCGTATCGCCCTGATAGCCCTGGTATTCGACGCCGTTGAACGTGAAGCTCAGCGCGATCGCGCGGTTGATGCGGCCGCCGGTTGGGAGTCGGTCTTTCTGGCTCATGATGCTTTGCCCTCTTGTGCCTTTGCCTGTGCGTTGGCTGCCTGTGCATCGCTACTGTCTAACGCCAGCAACGGACGCTCGAACGTCTGATAACCCTGGAACGCATAGCTGACGGTGTCGCGCTGCGCCTTGAACCAGCGGCGGCAGCCCTGCGTGTGGAACCATTGCTCGCGATGCACGCCGCGCGGGTTCTTGCGCATGAACAGGTAATCGCCCCATTCCTTGTCGGTCAGCGATTCGGTGTCGAGCGGGCGGGCGATGTCCGCCTCGCCGCCGCAGGAGAATTCGGTTTCGGCGCGGGGACCGCACCACGGGCATTCGATCAGCAACATCTGTGTCTCCTCGTCGACTAGTGGGCCACGGCGGCAGCGCCGTGCTCATCGATCAGATGACCGGTATAGAACCGGTCCAGCGAAAACGGCGCGTTCAACGGATGCGGTTCGTCCTTCGCGATCGTGTGCGCAAAGACCCATCCCGAACCGGGCGTCGCCTTGAAGCCGCCCGTCCCCCAGCCGCAGTTGAAGTACAGCCCCTTCACATCGGTCTTGCTGATGATTGGGCACGCGTCCGGCGACACATCGACGATGCCGCCCCACTGCCGGTTCATCCGCACGCGGGAAAATACCGGGAACATTTCGACGATCGCCTCGAGCGTGCCCTCGATGATGTGGAAGCTGCCGCGCTGCCCAAACCCGGTGTACTGATCGACGCCCGCGCCGATCACCAGATCGCCCTTGTCGGACTGGCTGATGTACGCGTGGACCGCGTTCGACATCACGACCGTGTTGACCACCGGCTTGATCGGCTCCGACACCAGCGCCTGCAACGGATGGCTTTCGAGCGGCAAGCGCACGCCGGCCATGTCCGCGAGCGTCGACGTGTTGCCGGCCGTGACCACCGCGACCTTCTTCGCCTTGATGAAGCCCTTGGTCGTATCGACGCCCGTCACCTGGCTGCCGTTACGGCGAATGCCGACCACCTGGCAGTTCTGCACGATATCGACGCCGGCCTGATCCGCGCCGCGCGCGAAGCCCCAGGCCACCGCATCGTGTCGGGCCACGCCGCCGCGCCGCTGGATCGATGCGCCGAGCACCGGATAGCGGCTGTTCAGATTGATGGTCGGTTCGAGTTCCTTGATCTGCGCGGGCGTGAGGAATTCGGCGTCGACGCCGTTCAGCCGGTTCGCGTTGACGCGGCGTTCGGTGTCGCGCACGTCCTGCAGCGTATGCGCGAGATTCATCACGCCGCGCTGGCTGAACATCACGTTGTAGTTCAGATCCTGCGAGAGTCCTTCCCACAGCTTCATCGCCTTCTCGTAGAGCCCGGCGGATTCGTCCCACAGATAGTTCGAGCGCACGATCGTCGTATTGCGCGCGGTATTGCCGCCGCCGATCCAGCCCTTCTCGAGCACCGCGACGTTGCGCACGCCGTGTTCCTTCGCGAGGTAGTACGCGGTCGCGAGACCATGCCCGCCACCGCCGACGATCACGACGTCGTACTCACGTTTAGGCTCGGGGCTGCGCCATTGCCGCTCCCAGTTCTCGTGGTACGACATCCCGTTGCGCAGCAGGCTGAATATCGAATAGCGGCTCATCGTGGGTCCTTTGCGGTTTTGCAGATACGGTGTAGCGGGTTCAACACTCGATGACGTTCACGGCCAGCCCGCCGCGCGACGTCTCCTTGTATTTCGTCTTCATGTCGGCGCCGGTTTCGCGCATCGTGCGGATCACGCTGTCGAGCGACACCACGTGCTTGCCGTCGCCCTTCATCGCGAGGCGCGCCGCGTTGATCGCCTTGATCGCGCCCATCGCGTTGCGCTCGATGCACGGAATCTGCACGAGCCCGCCGACCGGGTCGCAGGTCATGCCGAGGTTGTGTTCCATGCCGATTTCGGCGGCGTTCTCGACCTGCGCGGGCGTGCCGCCCATCACGGCCGCGAGCGCCGCGGCGGCCATCGAGCAGGCCACGCCCACTTCGCCCTGGCAGCCCACTTCGGCGCCGGAGATCGACGCGGTTTCCTTGTAGATGATGCCGATCGCAGCGGCGGTCAGCAGGAAGTCGACGATGCCGGCGTCGTTCGCCGCATGCATGAACTTCACGTAGTAGTGCAGCACCGCCGGGATCACGCCGGCCGCGCCGTTGGTCGGCGCGGTGACGACCCGGCCGCCCGCGGCGTTTTCCTCGTTGACGGCCATCGCGTACAGGTTGACCCAGTCGAGCATCGACAGCGGGTCGCGCAGCGATTCCTCGGAGCGTGCGCGCAAGCGCTCGCACAGTCCGGCCGCGCGGCGCTTCACGTGCATCGGGCCGGGCAGTTCGCCGAGCACCTTGCAGCCGCGTTCGACACACGCGGCCATCGTGCGCCAGATTGCCAGCAGGCCCTCGCGCACTTCGTGCTCGGGCCGGGTCGCGCATTCGTTGCGCAACGTCACTTCGGCGATCGACAGGCCGCTTTCGCGGCACACGCGCATCAGATCGGCGCCGGTGCGAAACGGATACGGCACCTCCGCGGTCGCGCGCCGTCCATTCACGCGATCGCCGTCGCGATTGACGACGAAGCCGCCGCCAATCGAGAAATACTCTTTCTCGACCAGCAACTGGCCGTTCTCGTCGAAGGCCTGAAAGCGCATGCCGTTCGGATGGACGACACCCGAGCCCGGTGCGCCCGGCATCAGCTTGCGGTAGAAGCCGACATGCTCGCGCTCGTCGAACGCGACTGGATGCTTGCCGAGCAGCACGAGCTGTTTGGTCTCGCGGATCGTCCGCAGCCTCGGCTCGATCAGGTCGGGATCGAGCTGGTCGGGCAGATTGCCTTCGAGGCCGAGCAGCACCGCCTTATCGGTGCCGTGGCCCTTGCCGGTCGCGCCGAGCGAGCCGAACAGCTCGGCTCTGACGCGCCGCACGAAGCCGAGCAGATTCGCGTCCTCGACATGCGATGCGAAGCGGCATGCGGCGATCATCGGCCCAACCGTGTGTGAGCTCGATGGACCGATGCCGATCTTGAACAGATCGAAGACGCTGACGTTCATGGCGTGCCTTGTGCGTTGAGTCTTGCGAGTTGCGATGGCCGGAAGCGCTTCGACTCGACCGATGCGCCCGGATGGAAAGTGCGTCTATTGCACCGCACGGCAGGCCCGATCGATAGAATAAAAACGGCATCGCAATGGGATGGCGTCGTCAAATGACCCGCCACGCGGGCCTCCCGGCGGATTTGCGATGACTTGCGACGCATTCGCGAAAGGCGACCCGACGCCGGCAGGCAATGCTGAAGGTCCGTGGTGCTATGCTTGCCTACAGCCTTTTCGGTCAACGTTCGTTCCTCTTTCGCAGCTCTGATCACCGACCCGCCGCGCGCATGAATTCCGCTGAAACGCTTGCCCCTTCCTCACTCGACACCGCCGCGAAGCAGCGCATCCGCTTCGGCATCATCCTGCTGCCGAACTTCACGCTGACCGCGTTCTCGGGTTTCGTCGATCTGCTGCGCCTGTCCGCCGACGAAGGCGACTTCAGCAAGCCGGTGCGCTGCTCGTGGAGCGTGATCGGGGAAACCCTTGCTCCGGTGCGCGCGAGTTGCGGCATCCAGATCACGCCGTGGGAAACCTTCGAGACCGCCGAAAAGTTCGACTATGTGGTGGTGGTCGGCGGACTGCTGCACTCGGGGCCCGCCGCGAGCGAGGCGACGCTCGCGTTCATCCGCCGCGCCGCCGCGCGCGACGCGACGCTGGTCGGCATGTGCACCGGTGTGTTCTCGCTGATGCGCGCGGGCGTGCTCGACGGCCACCGGATCTGCGTGAGCTGGTTTCACTACTGGGATTTCATCGAGCGCTTTCCGTCGGTCGACGAACAGATGCTGGTCGCCGACCGGCTGTTCGTGATCGACCGGCGGCGCATCACGTGTTCGGGCGGGCGCGCGTCGATCGACGTCGCCGCCGCGATCCTGCTGCGGCACTTCGAAACCGCGACGGTGCAGAAGGCGCTGCGCATCCTGCTCGTCGACGACCTGCAGAAAGGCAATGCGCCGCAGCCGCATCCGCCCGGACTTGCGCCGGCCTCGCATCCGAAGGTCAAGCGCGCGATCCTGCTGATGGAGCAGCACGTGGGCCGCGCGCTGTCGCTCGACGAACTGGCGGGCAAGCTCGATCTGTCGCCGCGTCAATTGGAACGGCTGTTCAAGGCGCAGACCGGCAAGGCGCCGCAGGCCTACGCGAAGCAGGTGCGTCTGCGCACCGCAGCGTGGCTGCTGACGAGTTCGGACAAGACCGTCGCCGATATCGCGTCGAGCTGCGGCTTTTCGGACGCGTCGCACCTGGGGCGGGAATTTCGCAAACAGTTCGGCGTGCCGCCGATGATGTATCGCGAGCAGCGCGGCACGGCTGAACAAGTCGACGACGGCTCGTGCTACGACGAAACCTTTCCGGGCCGCGCGCAGGCAATCTGAATTGACGCGGCGTGCGCTACTCCGGCATGCGCCGCTCGACGCTCGGCGCATGCCCGAACTGCGCGCGATACGCCTTGCTGAAGTGACACGGCGAATGAAAACCGCACACCGCGGTCACGCGCGCGATCGATGCATCGGTATTGCGCAGCAGATCGCGCGCGCGGCGCAGCCGCAGGCTCAGGTAGTAATGCGTCGGCGATGCGTTCAGGAACAGCTTGAACATCCGCTGCAAATGACGCTGCGACAGGTTCACGAGCCGCGCGAGTTCATCGAGCGATAGCGGCTCCTCGATGTTCGCTTCCATCAGCCGCACCACTTCGATCAGTTCGGCGCGCGACAGGCCGACCCGCGCATCGACCGGAATGTGTTGGTGATCGGTCGAACCGCGAATCCGCTCGACGACGAACTGCTCGGACACCTGCGCGGCCACCGCGGGCCCGAGCCGCATACCCACTAGATGCAGCATCAGATCGAGCGGCGCGGTGCCGCCGGTGCAGGTCAGCCGGTCGCGGTCGATCACGAACAGCTCGTCGTCGAAGTGCACGTGCGGATAGCGCTGGTGCAACGGCGACATGTCCTCCCAATGCACGGTCGCCCGATAGCCGTCGAGCAGCCCCGCCGCGAGCAGCGCATACGGGCCCGTGCAGATGCCGCCGAGCGGCACGCGGTGCGCGGCCGCCTCGCGCAGTTGCGTAATCACCGCGTCGTTCACATACTCGCGCACGTGCCAGCCCGCGCATACGAACAGCAGGTCCGGCATGCCGGCCTGGGCGAGCGTGGTGGTCGGCTTCACCGTGATGCCGTTGCTCGCGCGCGCCGGCTCGCCATCCGGTGTGACTACCGACCACCGGTAGTGCTGCGCGCGGCCCACGTAGTTCGCCATGCGCAGCACCTCGACCGCGCTGGTGAACGCGATCATCGAGAAGTTCGGCAGCGTCAGGAAGCCGACGTGCGCGACGGCTGACAGCCGCGCATCGGCTTGTTCGGCGGTGGCGATTGCGTCGCGCTTCATGGACGTATCGGATCAGGCCATCAGCCGTGTTGCGCCGCCGGCTCGCGGCGCACTTTCATCGCCTGGCGCAATCCGGCGAACAGCGGTGCGCGTGCCTTGCCCGGCGCCCGGCCGAAGCTCTCGGTGATGCGGTCCAGAATGATCGCCAGCATCACGACCGACATGCCGCTTTCGAAGCCGAGCCCGATATCGAGCCGCTGGATGCTCGCGAGCACGTCGTTGCCGAGACCGCCCGCGCCGACCATCGACGCGATGATGACCATCGACAGCGCCATCATGATGGTCTGGTTCACGCCGGTCATGATCGACGGCAGCGCGTTCGGAAACTGCACCTTGTAGAGCAGCTGCCACGGCGTGCAGCCGAACGCCTGCCCCGCTTCGACGATTTCATGATTGACGTGCTTGATGCCGAGCGCGGTCAGACGCACCGCGGGCGGCATCGCGAAGATCACCGTCGACAGGATGCCGGGCACGCGGCCGAGGCCGAACAGCATCGCAGCCGGAATCAGGTAGACGAACGCGGGCATCGTCTGCATCAGATCGAGGACGGGGCGCACGATCATTTCGACGGTGCGGCTCTTCGCCATCCAGATGCCGAGCGGTACGCCGAGCACGAGACTGATCACCGTCGACGACAGTGTGAGGCCGAGCGTGATCACCATCTGATCCCAGAAGCCGGTGCCGCAGATCAACAGCAGCGCGGCCAGCGTGAACAACGCGAAGCGCCAGCCGACGCGCCACAAGCCGATGCCGACGAAGAACGCCATCAGCGCCCACATCGGCACGGCCTGCAAACCCTGCTCGACGGCCGCGGCGAAACTCTCGATGACCTTGCCGATCGTGTCGAAGGTCTTCGCATCATGATCGAGCAGGTAGTGAACGCCATGATCGACCCAGGCGCCAAGCGGAATCATTTCAGACATGGGAACCTCGATGATGCGTGAGAACGCTCAGCACGTTCGTCTTGTTGACCGAGCCGCAGTAGGAGCCGTCCGCTTCGACGACCGGCAGCGGCGCGCGGCTCGCCACCACGCGCTCGACCACGTCGTTGAGCGGCGTGCTGCGATGGATGCATTCGATCTGGTTGAGCTGCGGCGACACGCTGCCCGTCGCGTCGCGGCATACGAAGCCGCGTATCCTGCGCTCGCTGTCGAGCACGAACGCGTAGTCGGCGCTGCCGTTCAGCGTCGCGGCGACGCTCGACGCGTCGATCTGCGGCGCGTGCATCAGCGGCACGTCGTCGGTTTGCATCAGATCGCCGGCCGTCAGATAGCGGCTCGTGTCGATGCCTTCGAAGAATGCGCGCACGTAGTCGTCGGCCGGGTTCTTGATGATTTCCTGCGGCGTGCCGATCTGCACGACGCGGCCGCCTTCCATGATCGCGATGCGCGTGCCGATGCGCATCGCCTCCTCCAGATCGTGCGATACGAACAGGATCGTGCGCTGCTGCTCGCGCTGCAGATCGAGCAGCACGTTCTGCATTTCCTTGCGCTTGAGCGGATCGAGCGCGGAGAACGCCTCGTCCATGATCATCAGCGACGGGTTGACCGTGAGCGCGCGCGCGAGCCCGACGCGCTGCTGCATGCCGCCCGACAGCTCGGCGGGCAGCTTCTGCGCGAACGGCGCGAGGCCGACCTGTTCGAGCACCGCCAGCGCCCGCGCCTCACGCTGCTTGCGGCCGACGCCCGCGACCTCGAGGCCGAACGCCGCGTTGGCCAGCACGGTGCGCTGCGGCATCAGCGCGAATGACTGGAACACCATGCTCATGTCCTTGCGGCGCAGCGCCGTCAGCTCGGCGCGCGGCACGCTCGCGACATCGCGGCCGTCGATCAGCACCTTGCCGGCGCTGGGCTCGACGAGCCGATTGATCAGGCGAATCAGCGTCGACTTGCCGGAGCCTGACAGGCCCATTAGCACGAAGATTTCGCCCTCGCGAACCTCGAACGACGCGTTGTGCACGCCGACGATCTGACCGGTGCGGGCAAACACCTCCTCTTTGGTGGCACCGCTGGCCAGCATTGCGAGCGCCTGTTTCGGGTTGGTGCCGAACACCTTGCACAGCCCTTCGACCACGACCTTGGGGGAATTCATCGAATGCTCTCCTCGCTTGCGGACGTCGCCCGCGCTGTGCCTACATAGTTGCTAGAAAAAAGTGCGGCTAGCCGACTATTTCCGACAAGCACATGAGGAAATGCGACACCCGGCCGCGCCGCAAGCGCTCGACGCGGCGACGAAAGCCTTGTGGCAGAAGGGATTGGCGCCGGTTGGCCGGCGCGCGGAGGATGTCGCGACAGAGCAAGCGGTGCTCCCGGACGGCAGCGAGCGCGACACGGTGCCCGCGGGTTGAACCGCTCAGGAGATCGACACGCCCAGCAAACGTCCGACGCCGAACGTAAATCCCGCCGCGACCAGCCCGATGATGATCTGGCGCAACGCCGAAAATCCCGCGCTGCGGCCGTTGAACAGCGACGTGAACACGCCGATCGACGCGAGCGCCAGCATGCTCAGCACGACACACTGCACGATTGCGCTGACGCCGTGCGACCACAGAAAAGGCATCACCGGAAAAATCGCGCCCAGCGAGAACAGACAGAACGACACGCCCGCCGCCGACCACGGATTGCCGCCCAGTTCCGCCGGATCGAGACCGAGTTCCTCGCGCGTGAGGGTGTCGAGCGCCTTGTCCTTGTCGCGCATCATCTGCGCGGCCACGCGTTTCGCCTCGTTCGCGTCGAGCCCTTTCGCGCGGTAGATCAGCGCGAGCTCGTGCTCCTCCGCTTCGGGCTGCTCTTCGATCTCCTCGGCTTCCTTGGCGATCTGCGTGCTCGCGAGTTCGCGCGCATTGGTGACCGACAGCCATTCGCCGAGCGCCATCGAACAGGCACCGGCGATCAGCCCGGCGAGGCCGGTCAACAGGATCGCCTGGTTGCCGGTGCCCGCGCCGGCGACGCCCATGATCAGGCAGAAGTTCGACACGAGGCCATCGTTCGCGCCGAGCACGGCCGCGCGCAGATCGTTGCCCGACGCGGCGCCCTTGTGCCACGACTCGGCCGCGGCGATGCGCGCGCCGGGCGACAGGTCGGTATTGCTGGTGCTGGCGAGCGTCTGCACGACCGCCGCGTGATGATGCTCATCGGCCGACATGTGGCCTGCGTCGCGTTGGCCTCGATATTTGTTGCGGTCCGCGTATTCGGCGGCGGCAAGAGTAGGCAGCACGAAGTCCGCGCCGCACACGCGCACGAGCGCCTTCATCAGACGCGTTTTGATCGCATGACCGCCGCCTTTCGGTTCGATGCCGTTGGCCCGGAGCTTGTCGGCCCACACTTGCGCGTGACTGTGTTCGGATTGCGCGAGATCCTGATAGACCTGCTTGCGGGTCTCGTCTTTCTCGACTCGCGCGAGCGTCTCATACAGGGCGGCGCTGTGCAGTTCGTCGGAGAGGTTCGCCTTGTAGCGTTTCACTTCATGCTTCGTTGCCATGATCACGTTCCCCGCGGATCGCGTTGCTGACGGCAAAGCCTAACCGAAGCCGCCCGGCGTCTCGTCGGCGCTGAATACCGCGCCGGGCGTGGGCTTGTCCGTTATTGGCTGGCCGGCGCACCGACGCCGGCCTTTTTCTGCGCCGCCTGCAGCTTGTCCGGATAGTTCGGATCGTTCTGCGCCGGCTGGTAGCCCGCGTCTTCGAGTTTCTTCAGCTCGGCGTTCTTTTTCGCGCGAGCCTGTTTGCGCGCTGCCTTGCGCTCGGCCTTCGTTGGCTTCGGGGTGGTCGTCGTCGCGCCTTCCTGGGCCGCGGCATCCGTCGAGCCCTGAGCGAGCGCGAGCGGAATGGTGCCGGCCATCAGTGCGACGGCCGAAACCCCAAACATGATTCGTTTGATGGCGAAGCTCTTCATAACTGAGATCCCTTGGTTGATTGGTAATAACGTACGAGTCCGTCTGCGAATCGTGAAGCACCACGGCGGGTCGCGCAGCCTGGACGCGAACCCGTCAGGGAAGCTTACAGGTAAATGGCGGGATGCGCGTCGTAACGGTCGGCGAGCGCGTTCATCGCTTCGTCACGAACCGCTCTGCTACCCGATCCATCACAGTGATATCCGGCATTGGGCGATCAGACATCCATTCGTGATGCGGTCTTTTGGCAAGACCGCCCCGCCAGGAGTATCGTTTAACCGCGCCGGAAGCGCCGAAACCACCACTCCTCTATAAGACAGGCACTTCCCAGAGTCCGGACCAGCTCGACAAAAGCGCGACGTTTCTAACATGCAACGAAGCGACATCAACTTATCGAGGATGGTGAAACCGTGAAAACACTCAATCTTTTGAAGGTGCTCGGAATTGCATTGTGCGTGGCAACCGCATCCAGCGCCTACGCGCAGGCAAGCGACGCGCAGGCGCCTGCCGCCACGGCAGCCGCGCCGGCCACGACCACCCAATCGACGCGTGCGGCGGATCGCAAGCTCGGCCGCGACGTGCGGCGCGCGCTCTCGAGAGCGCAGGGCTTCAACGTGTCGAATGTGTTCGTGCGAGCGCGCGGCGGCGCAGTGACGTTGACCGGCTCGGTGCCTGAGAGCGGCATGATCCAGCAGGCTGCCGACGTGGCGAAAGGCGTGCCAGGCGTGACCTCCGTGACCAACAAGCTCACGCTGAATTTCCCGTCCCGCGGCGGTGGTTGAAGCTGAGCGTCGGCATTCGACTCGCGAACGGGAGCGCCGCGAACCTGCGATGCATGCGGTGTCTCCCGCTAATCCCTGGTCGTCGTCCTGCTATCTGGACTGCGGGCACCATCCGGCACAGCTCAGCGCCGCACCAAGCCCACCACATATCTGCACACCTGAGTGCCAGCATTGAAGAACTCGCAGTCGACCGGCGCACCGAGTTGCAGGCAGTCCCCCGCTTCGAGCCGGTACGTCAGCGAGCCCTCGCGAAACATCAGCACCCCTTGCGTGACCCAGATCTGCTGATGCTGAAACGCGAACGCATCCGACGGATAAGGCACCCTCACCCCGATCGGCAATTCGATTTCGAGCAGCTCCAGCACGCCGCCGGTCGGCGGTGAAATACGCCGCCGCGTATAGCCGGTTTCGGGGTCTTCCCACAGCGACTGGTCCGCATGACGCACGAGCCGCTCGCCGGTCTGCTCGGCGAGCGCGAGCAATGTCGACAGCGTGAGCCCGAACGCGCCCGACAGACGCCCGAGCACCGTCGCGGTCGGACTCGCCTCGCCACGCTCGATCTTGCTGATCATCGCCTTCGACACACCCGAGCGCTCGGCCAGTTCGGCGAGCGACCAGTTGCGCGCCTCGCGCTCGGTCTTTACGCGCGCGGAGATCGCCTGGGTCAGATCGATTGCGGAAGTTTCGGACATGGGAGGCGTCGGTGCGGAGGTGAGTACCGCGAAATTATATCGATGCGATGCCGCCGCGGGCGCGCAAACGGCGTTCAACGCGCACCCTCCGGAGCCGCCGAACAATGTCTTGCATAGTGATTTTTCGTCCACTATATTAAACGAAACTCCGTCGTCCGAACCGCTCACCAGCCGGAATACGCCATGCCGAAGCAAATCGTTCTCAACGCGTTCGACATGAACTGCGTAGGCCACATCCAGCAAGGGCTGTGGACCCATCCGCGCGACCAGTCCACGTGCTACACGGACCTGCAGTACTGGACCGACTATGCGCAGAAGCTCGAAGCGGGCCTGTTCGACGGCATCTTTTTCGCGGACGTGGTCGGCGTCTACGATGTCTACGGCGGCAAACCCGATGCCGCGATCCGCGGTGCCGTGCAGGTGCCGGTCAACGATCCGACGCTGCTGATTCCAGCGATGGCCGCGGTCACGCGGCATCTGTCGTTCGGCGTCACGTCGAATCTGTCGGTCGAGCAGCCGTTTCTGTTCGCGCGCCGCATGTCCACGCTCGATCATCTGACGCGCGGCCGGGTCGGCTGGAACATCGTGACCGGCTATCTGGACAGCGCGTCGCGCGCGATCGGCTTGACCGGTCAGATGGCGCACGACGACCGCTATGATCTCGCCGACGAGTACATGGAGCTCGTCTACAAGCTGTGGGAGTGCAGCTGGGAGGATGACGCGGTGCTGCGCGACAAGGCGCACGGCGTCTACGCGGACCCGTCGAAGGTCCACGTGATCCACCACCACGGCAAGCAATACCGCGTCGATGCGATGCATCTCGCCGAGCCGTCGCCGCAGCGCACCCCCGTGCTGTATCAGGCCGGCTCGTCCGCGCGCGGCAAACAGTTCGCGGCGGCACACGCGGAGTGCGTGTTCGTCAACGGCCAGGCGAAGCCGGCGGTCAAGTCGATCGTCGACGACATTCGCGCGCACGCGGTCGCCGGCGGCCGCCGCGCCGACGACATCAAGGTGCTGCTCGGCCAGACCGTCATCACGGGCCGCACCGATCAGGAAGCGCAGGAGAAATTCGACGAGTACCGCCGCTATGTGAGCTCGGAGGCGGCGCTGGTGCACGCGGCCGCATCGCTTGGCATCGACTTCGCGCGTTACGACCTCGACGAGCCGATCGAAACCGGCAATAGCCAGGCGATCGTGTCGAACGTCGAAGCGATGACGCGCGCGGCCGGTCCGCAATGGACGAGGCGCAAGCTGCTCGAACAGATGGTGCTCGGCAGCCGCCAGCAGCCGCTCGTCGGCTCGGCCGAGAAAATCGCCAGCGAGCTGATCGCATGGACCGAGGAAACCGGCGTTGATGGCTTCAATCTGTCGCGCACCGTCGTGCCCGAGTGCTTCGACGATTTCATCGAACTGGTCGTGCCGCTGCTGCAGGAACGTGGCGCGTACAAGCGCGCGTACCGCGACGGCACGCTGCGCGAAAAACTGTTCGGCCATGCGCGGCTGCCCGAGACTCACACCGCGGCGCGCTTCCGATCGCCGGCTTGCGCGGCAGCACCGGCCGACGAGGCTCGCGGCTGACGCGATCACCGTTGTCTTAGCGAACCCCGACTTCCAGCAGAGGCCTTCATGCTTGACAAGAGCACGTTCCGCGACGCGATGGCCGGTCTTGGCGCGGCCGTCAACATCATCACCAGCGACGGCGAAGCCGGCCTTGCGGGCTGCACCGCGTCCGCGGTCTGCGGCGTCACCGACGAGCCGCCGACGCTGCTCGTCTGCATCAATCGCGGCAGCCGCAATAACGCCGCGTTTCGCAGCAACGGCAAGCTCTGCGTGAACGTGCTGAGCGCCGAGCAGCAGGCGCTTGCCGCGCACTTCGCCACGAGCGCGCTCGCGATCGAACAGCGCTTCGCGGCCGCGCAATGGGGCAAGCTCGAGACCGGCGCGCCGGTGTTGCAGGACGCGCTCGCGTCGCTCGATTGCGAGATCGGGTCGGTGACTGAAGTCGGCACGCACACAGTGTTCTTCTGCGCGGTGAAGGCCACGCGCACGCGGGGCGCGGGCGATGCGCTGATCTACTACGGACGCCGCTATCATCGCGTCGGCGAGCGCTCGGTGCACGCGACGCATCAGGTCGCGGCGAATCAATGCGAAGCGTCCGCCTGCGCCCGTTGAGTTCGCACGGCTCGTTGAGATCGGCGGACCGCCGCGATCATCCGGCCGAATAGCGCGGCTGCGGCGCGGACCGGATCGAGCGCAATACTTTCGCTCGCCGCGCCGACCATCGACGCGTCACGCCCCTACGACGCCCGTCATCGGTCCGCCCGCCACGGTCCGGCCAAACAGCGCTGCTGCCGTCCGTTCCGGGTCGAGCCCGAGACTTTCACTCGCGGCGCCTGCGATCAACGCATCGAGCGAGGCGGTCGGCTTCAGGTCGCGCGACTGATACAGCTGATGCGGCGCGAGCCCCGGCCAATCCGCTATCACGCGACCGCCCTGCACCGAGCCGCCCAGCACCATCGCGACCGAGCCGGTGCCGTGATCGGTGCCGCCCGTGCCGTTCGCGGCCGCGGTGCGGCCGAACTCCGTCGCGACCAGCACCGTGGTCTTGCTCCACGATGGTCCCATGCCGTCGCGCAACGCCGCGAGCATCGTGTCGAGCGCCTTCAGCTGATTCGCGAGCCGCGCGTTCTGCGCGCTGTGCGTGTCCCACCCGCCGGTCTCGATCATCGCGATGCGCGGACCGTCGTCGCGCGCCAGGAAACTCGCCGCGAGCTTGCCGAGGCTCGCCGGGTCCTGACGTGCGCCGGCATCGCCGGCGACGCTGCGCGCCGCCATCGCCGATTCCCACAGCGGACGCAACTGAGCGTCCTGCTCGTACAGTTGCGACACGCGCGCGAGCAGATCGTCGGACGCCTGCGGCAACCCCGACGGCGCATACGACGTCACCGAAGCGGGACCGCGCAGCGCCATCGGCACGGTTGGCGCGAACGCGATCGCGTTCTCGCGGGTCGCGGGCAATTGCGCGGCGAGCCGGTTGAGCCAACCATCCTTCGTCCGATACGGCGATGTGCCACCCGTTTCCAGCACGTTCTGTCCGTCGAAATGCGAGCGGTCGCGGTACGGCGAAGCGACCGCGTGCACGAATAGCGCCTCGCGCTGCGCGTACAGCTTCGCCATTTGCGCGAGCGCCGGATGCAACGCGAACGTGCCGTCCAGATGCGGCGCGTTCGACGCATCGATCGCGAGTGGTCCGCGCAAACTCGCATACGCGGGGTCCGCGTAAGGCACGACGATGTTCAGGCCATCGGCCGCGCCGCGCTGGATCACGAACACGAAGCGGCGGTCGGTCGCGACATGCGCGAACGCTATTCGCGGCGACACGAGCAGTGCGCCGGCACCAGCGGCGGCGACGCTCAGAAACTGGCGGCGTGACAGCATGGCGTTCACCTCCGTTGAAAATCGGGCGATACGAGCAGCAGCGCGATGGCCGTCGCCGCGCTTTCCGCGCGCGACACCGCCGTGGCCGTCGGCTCGCTGAGCGAGCCAGCCAGCAAGGTCTGCCCGAGCGAGCGCGCATCGAGCCGGTCGCCCACGCGCGAAGCGAAGCGTTGCGCGACTTCGACGCGGCGCACGAGCGCATCGGGTGCGGCCCAGCTCGCGGCGATATCGTCGTAGCCGGCGGGCGAACCGGGTCGCCACACCGGCTGCCCTAGCTGCGTCAGGATCGGCGCGCTCTGCAGATTACCGAGGTCGTGCCAGCCGAGTCCGCGCATCGACGAAATGGTCCACTCCCACGGCGTCTTGAACTTCACCGCGCCCGGCGACCACGCTTGCGGCATATCGATCAACGCGCGATAGACGGTCGGCAGATCGCCGTCGCTGCGGGTGAACGCATCGGCCAGACGAACGCTCACGCCAGCCGGCGGATTGTCGGCGACGAAATGGCGCGCGAGCTTCGCGCCGATATGCTGCGCGGTGGCCGGCGCGTGCGCGAGGTCGTGCAGGATCGCGAGCGCCTGCTGCTCGCCGGCTTCGTCGTAGCGGCGTCCCATGATCGTGCGCGAGCCCGGTTCGTGCAGCGCCTGGCGAAACACGAAGCTGCCGGGTTCGCCGCTTGGCTCCATCGTGCGCCGGTTTGCATTGGCGCCGCCGTTCCCCGGATTGCCGACGAGACTCCAGCCGGTCAGCGCACGCGCGAACTCGGTCACGTCGTCCTGGCTATAGCCGCTGCGCACGCCGAGCGTGTGCAGTTCCATGATCTCGCGCGCGAGGTTCTCGTTGAGTCCGCGTCTGTTGTCCGGATTGCGCTGCGCGGCGCGCAGCGCCGCCATGCTGTCGGGACCGACGGAGCGGGTCTGGTCGAGGAACAGCTGCATGGCCGGATGACGCTCGACGGCCACCAGCATGTCCTCGAAACGGCCGAGCACGTGTGGGCGAATCGCTTCCGCTTCGAACGACCCGGCAAGCGCCGCGACGCCGGGTTTTTCGGCCGACACCGCAAAGTGGTTCGCCCAGAAATGCACGAGGCGTTCGACAAATGGCGTCTGCGTGCTCAGCGCACTTGCGACGCGCGCATTGACCGACGAGCGGTACAGGTCGAGGATTTCGACGCGAAACGCCTTTCGTTCGGATAGCTTCGCAGCTTGCACGTCGGTCTGGCTGGCTGCTGCCGCGTTGCTGGCGATGTTGGTTGCACGGTTGTTCGCACTCTGGTTCGGGTTCGACTCTTCGCCCGCCTTCTGTTTCGCCTGCTGCTCGATCTGCATGCGCTGCTGCGCGAGCTGGCTCGACAACGCGATCGAATCGGGCTGATTCGCCCACGCGTCCGGCCTCGGCTGGTACTGCTCGAACTGGGCGAGCAGCCATCCCTTCGGATCGGCTGGCGGCGTATCGTCGGCGCGTGCGCCGAGGCCGAAGCGGTTCAGTGCGACCGCCGCGGCATTCAGGTTCGGTGAGTGGGCCATACGATCCTCGTCGGCAGGTAAGACGCCTGCATGTTCGTTAAACGGCCGACGCGCCGGAATCCGTCGCCACCGCACGCATTTTTTTATTCGCCCGAGGCGGCATTCGCCGCCGGTTTCTTTGCGTTCGGCGCCGGCTGCGCTTCGCGCCATTGCCCGCGCAGCTTCAGGCTCTCGGCGAATTTGACACGCTCCTCGGGCGTCAGCGTCGCCGCGAAATCGGCGACGCTCGCTTCGACCATCGCGCGCAGGCTGCTGTCGGCCGCGCGGGTGCGCGCGAGCGCCGCATCGAGCGCGGCGCGATCAAACTGCGGCGCGGCCAGCAGACGCAATACCTCACGACGCCCTTCGCGAGCGTCACGCGCATACTGGCGCCCGTCGCGCCGCGCGTTTTTCAGGCCGTCGATAAACGCCTGCCGCTGCTGCGCCGACAGCGGCTCGGCGGCGAACCGCAACGCGCGCTGGTCCTGCGTCACCGGCTGATTCGCGCCGTGCGCGGCGAACCACTGATACGCGCCGCCGGCGATCGCGCCGAGCAGGAACACGTTGAGCACCGCGGAGCCCAGCAGCGCAAATTTCCACGAGCGCTCGTTCATTCGCCGCTCCAATCGGCGGAGCTGCCGCCGAAGCTCGAAGTCAGATACGAGGATTCATGCAAGACCGGCGCGTTCTCGGTCAGCACGAAGAACGACACCGCGAGCGCGCCAGCCACGCCACCGAGCAGCCCGACGCCTGCCACCGCCGCGCCCGACCACCACAAACGCCAGCGCGCGGCCGGGCGTCGCGACGGCGCGCCATCGATGATGCGGCGTTGCAGTTCGAGGCTCGGCGGCTCGATCCGGTCCGCGGCGAGCCATGCGTCGAGGCCGGCCGAATCGCTCAGCACCGCGTCGGCTTCGTCGCGATGCGCGCGCGCCCACTCCTGCGCGGCCTCGCGTTCGCGCTCCGGCCAGCGACGCGCGTCGGCGCCGTACGCTGCGACGATCTGATGGAATCTTTCGGGCGTCATGACTTGTCCTTGCTAAGGCCGCTGCCGGCCAGTTGAGCGCGCAAACCGCGGCGCGCGCGGCTGAGCAGACTTTCCAGCGCGTCGACGCTGATGCCCATCAAGGCGGCAGCGTCGACGTTCGACATCTCCTGGTAATAGCTCAGCACGAGCGCGCTTCGCGCTGTCGCGCCGGCAGCGCGGCGAGCGCCGCGCGCACGCGCGCGTGGTCCGCGCGTGCTTCGAGCCGCGCGTCGGATGGCGCGGCGGGATCGGCCGCGTCGGGCAGTTCGTCGCTCGGGTCTTCGCGCTGGCTGCGCAAACGGTCATAGCAAAGATTGAGCGCGACCCGATGCATCCACGTGTCGAACTTCGCTTCGCCTTCACGCCAGCGAGCCGCCTGTTTCCAGATTCGCACGAAGACCTCCTGCGCGACGTCCTCCGCTTCCATGCGATCGCCGAGCATGCGTGTGGCAAGCGCGAGCAGCCGCGGCAGTTTGCGCGCGACCAGCGAGCGGACCGCGCCGGGCTCCTCGCGGCCCACCCGCGCGATCAGCTCGGCGTCCGGATCGGGCGGCGCGTCGCTCAAGGCGTGCGGCTCCGTCGCGACATCACGCGCGCGCGTTCGCGTGCGGGCCGCATCACGGGATCAACGTCGTTCACTTGCCGCCGCTCCTTCGACTATCGTGTTGTTATGGTTTTCGTGCGCTACGGCGCAAGCCGGCCGGGTATCACGTATGCGGTCAATATACGACGACCGCCGGCCGGTAATAGGCCGGACGTGCCGGATAGACCACACAGCCGGCGAGCGAGGCGGCCAGCAGAATCATCACGAGTGTTTTCATCGCAAGCCTCGCTCAAGCCCAATGTCCTTCGATCCAGCGCCAGTGCGGCCCACGTTGCGCCCAATGCCCGGGCACCCAGTGATAGCCGACCCGCACCGGCTGCCAGTGGCCCGGCGCCCACACATAGCGGCCGTGCTCCCAGCGCCAGCGGCCCTGATCCCACACATAGCCGTCCCGAGGCGCGGGCACGAGTTCGACGCGCGGCGGCGGCGGCGCCAGCGGCGCGATCACCACTTGTGCGAAGGCGGGTGCTGCCGTCAGCGTGGCCGCGCAGCACAGCGCGGCGCTGAGCGTGGAACCGAGCAGGCGACTCATGCGGTTCGAGATCATGTCGTTTTCTCCCATAGGACCGAAACGAGCCGGAGCCAGAATGGCCCCGTTTCTGCTTCAACGGGTCAGCGGGGCGAAATCCGTCGCTCTGTCTGCAAAAAAAGTGCGGCGGGAAGGAAGCGTTTCACGGTTAGCACGGCGTGAACCGGAAGTCAGGGCGCGCGGCGACGATCGTGCTCGGCTTGGCCGCGTTCTCCGCGTACGCACTCTCGTGTGTCCCGAACGGATGCCGGCCGCGATCGGCGGGATCGTCGAGGAGATCACCGGTGCGAATCCGCATTCCTGAAGACGCTGAGCGACGGGTACCGGGAATGACTGCGCTCGCGCAACGCGAAGCGCGGCGCAGAGCTGTCGGGCGGCCATCGCGCTGCGGCCCGCGAACCGGTGGGGTATCCTTGCCGCTTTAGCGAACCTTATCCGTACCCCTCCCCCGATGGCCGATTTTCCTTTCGATGCCGTGCTCTTCGACTGCGACGGCGTGCTCGTCGATTCCGAACCCATCACGAACCGCGTGCTCACAGAGATGCTCGGCGAGCTCGGCTGGCATATGAGCGTCGAAGAGACGATGCGCATTTTCGTCGGCAAGATGGTCAAGGACGAAGCGGAACTGATCGAGGCGCACACCGGCTTTGCCATCACGGCCGAGTGGCTGGCGCAGTTCCGCGCGCGTCGCAACGTGGCGCTCGACAAGGAGTTGCGCGCGATCGACGGCGCGTCTTTCGCGGTGCGCGCACTGCACCAAACGTTGAACGGACGCATTGCGGTGGCGTCGGGCGCGGATCGCATCAAGATCGAATTGCAACTCGTGAAGGCCGGCCTCCTCGACTGCTTCGCCGGGCGCATCTTCAGCGGACACGAAACGCCGCGCAGCAAGCCGTTTCCCGACGTCTACCTCGCCGCGGCCGCGGCACTCGGCGTCGAGCCGGCACGCTGCGCGGTGATCGAGGATACGGTGACGGGAGCGACCGCGGGCGTCGCAGCGGGTGCGACGGTATTCGGCTATTGCCCGACGCACCTCGGCCATAGCAGCGCGACCGCGTTGCATGGCGCGGGCGCGGTGCACGTGTTCAGGGACATGGCCGAGCTACCGGCGTTACTCGCGGGATGGAGTACGCGCTGATTCGGCCGACGTGTTGGCAGTTGAACGACACCGGCCTGACGCGAGTTGGCCGACCACGACCAGTTTTCGGCTGCGCAGGTGCGGTCGATCAGCGCTTGCGCCAGTACCGACGTTGAATCCCGCCGCATGGCATGTTGCGTGCAACTGGAACGCCCGAGCGCAAGGCATTGGCGCGCTCGATACCCATCCAACGTTGCCGGAGATTCATCATGTCCAACTTGACCCTTGCCGACCTGTCGCGCTGCGACGACCTCGACCACGCAGCTGCGCAGTCCGTGCGCGGCGGCCACTCGTGCCACTCGCCCGAATACCCGCCTTCGTGTTACGGCGAAAAACCGCCGGTTCGTGGCCCGTCCTACTACAACCCGCCCTCCTACAATCCCTGCCATCCGGTGCACTACGGCTGCGAGCCGGTCTACACCCCGGTCTGCCATCCGGAGCCGATCAAGGTCGTGCCGTTGTAAGCACGAGGCCTCGCGCCGCTGCGTGCAACGGCGCAAGCAGGCATGTGTTGCGGCCCGGGTCGGTACGATCGGGCCGCATCATGCGCTTCATGCTCTTATTCGAAGGCCGGATCGATCGGCACGCGGTAGCCGACCGCGAGCCGGTTCGTTTCGTTAGCCATTCCGACGATCGCCTGCAACTCGCCGAACATCTCGTCGGTCATGCCGGCGCGACGCGCCGCCGCCGTGTGGCTCGCGACGCAATAGCCGCAGTTGTTCGTCACGCTGACAGCGACGTACAACAACTCCTTGACGAGCGGATCGAGCGCGCCGGGCGCCATCACTTCTTTCAGGCTGTCCCATGTGCGCGCGAGGGTCGGCGGATGTTGCGCGATGTATTTCCAAAAGTTGTTCACGTCGTCGACCTGGCGGGTCGCTTTGATGTCGTCGTAGACGGCTTTGACCTTCGGTGATGCGTCGGCGTATTCGATGGGTTTGGGTTGGGGCATGGGGGCTCCTGGAGGGGTGCTGGTGGGCGTCGGGGTATTGTGCGCTTGCTGTGGCGAATGCGTGCGGTGAATGATCTCGCGCCGCTGGAGGGCGCCGTCATTTCAATCTCGGTCCTCCTGCGTCGATGCGGGCATTCCAATTTAAGGATCCACGTTCTCCGCGTTCATGACGTGGACGAATCCTGTTGCCTCGCAATCAGCAACGGGTGCGGATCGCACTTACAGAGGCACCAGTCACCGCTCAACGCACACTGCTTTCCATTCGGGCCAGTATCGTGCCGAGGTCTGACACATACAATCTTGCCGGTCGTATTGCACTTTGGACACCATACGGGGTCGTATTCATAAGCGACCGATCGGCCCCGAAACGTGTCGTTTGAACGCATCGCGATGACGCGCCCACCAGCAGTCGTCATGTCACCGTCGCAAATCTCATAACGTTGATTCAATCAACACTCCTCAGAGCTATCAATGGTCTGCAAAATCGATGAAATGACATTGCAGGAATTCGGAGTCGAACAGAGCGGCGTTCGTGCATTCTGTCCTGTCCACCATACTGCTTTCCAGTATTCAACGGCGCGCTTCGCTGCCCACTGCAACCGCGCGTTATCCCACTCGACCACCTCCTGATAGGCGTCGCGAAAATATGGTCGACCGTATTCACGAGATCGCAGACCTCTTTACAAGATGATGAATTACCTCTCCAAATTGGCTTTCAACTTAGCGCTAGCCGGCTCTGCATCCTTCAACAAAAAATGAACTATCTTCCCGTCATGCTTACCTTCAAAGCCCGAAGCAGCTGAATCGGACACTGACATTAAATCCAGAAAACGGGCTAATACTTATAGAACTCTTGACGCGCCACGCATTGATCCTTCTGATCATGGACTCGCGAAATGGCCAGCGCACAATTGTTGCTAACGTACTCGCGCCACTTGGAGTCAGAATCTTTCGAAAATTCCTTGACCAACTTAGAAATGAAATTTTCGCGTTTACCATGTTCGTAGAATTTCGAAACGATATCCGCTGCACGAAAGAATTCGTCGCCTCCTATGCCTGACTTTAGGTACTCCAGTTCCCGCTTTCTCGCTCTTGTAATTTGATCCAGGCAGGACCACTTGTCGATACCAGCCTCTTCTCCCGGAAACGTGGCGTCATACGCACCTTGGCAGGTTGATTCTTTATATGAAACCCATTTCCTCTGCGCTTTAACAAGAACGTCCCTATCGCCCTCCGAGAGCGTAGCAAAGAGGCTCTTATAATTGGAGTTCAAATACTTATCCGATTCTTCGAAGTTGATTTTTGCGCATGCCTCCAAATCAAAAGTCACGCCGCCCGTGCATGCCGTATATGCCATAGAGATTTCAGGCATAAAAACTACCAAAGCCACAACAAGAAGATTTCGCTTCATGAAATTATCTCCAGCAATTACAATTCATCCCACCTTCAAACAAGGCTGCTTCGTCATCGCGACGGCTCAAAAGACCGCCTTGCCCGCTGCCCTGCCATAGCTCTTCATCTTTCGCAGTTGTACTGGCACGTCATGCAAATTGTTGCCTGCTATATCAGCCCTAATTGTGCGCATTTGAGCCCTGGATTTCTGATGTGGCTTATCTTCCATCCCTGGCCCCCGATTGATGACCAGACTCAAGAGCGTCCCCTGGCAGTGGGGATGAATTTTTGTGACGCCAGGAAAAGCGTCAACCGTCTGCTGAGCAAATCGCCGCTTCATCACCATGACCAGACGTAACGCCATGTCTTGCGTCACGAAAATATCGGCAAAAGAAGGAGCTAGATGTCTAGCTGCATTACCATGAACGCCGGAGGCTTCTTGAAGGCGCGCAACGTGATCGGACTGGAAAATTCCATCAAGGTCAGCGGAAATTGTCGCTTTCGTTTGTTGCCCTAAATCATATCCATATCCAACCGTAACGCCACTTGACTGATCTCCATCTGGCACGTAGGGATGAGCCTTATAGCCTTCCTTCGAGAGGAGAAAATCAAACGCCTTTTTTGAAACCCGGAGTAAACCTTCAGTCGTGTGAAACTCATAAGTCTTCGTTGTGCATTCATCCGGACATACCCCCACAAAATTTGCAATCATTGCCACCGGATGGATATGGTTGACAACCGGACTCGACGGAAACCCCGTAACCCTACCCTTCACGTCATCCCACCATTGCAGCTTCCGGATCCGCGTAAGCTCGCACTGCCAATTCTCGCGCGCGTTGCGCATGAGCGGGGTAATCGCGTCCCATCGGGCCATGCCACCGCCCCACTCACTTTCATAACGCAGGATCACATGTGCGAGTTCGCTGGCGAGTGAGTACGTGTACATCGCGCGCTGCAGTTTTTTTGCCGTAACAACTTCCTCGCCGTTCTTGCCCTTCTCACGCTTTTCGTTGTATCCGAGCGGCAGGCGTGCGACTGTCTGTTCGAGGCGCTGAAGCAGGGAATTGTCATTGACTGCCGCCAAGGATGGCTCGAACTCGCTCTGCTCCTTCCAGTCGGCATTGCCGCATACAACCAGATTGCGCCTGAATGCATCGGCAAGGCTGATTCCCGTAGCGTCCACGAATTCGAAACCAGGCCACGCCCACGGACTCTCCCAGGTCGTACCGGGATAGCTTGTGCCAGACTGGTTCTTGCCACGCACCCAGCCAGAACTCTGCTTGCCGTCTGCGGTGCCGAACTCGATACGCCACCACCTGACGCCGCTCTCATCGGCAGCTACGTTGTCCTTGTCCAGACTGTCAAGTTGCGCATGCGATATTGCCAGTGCCGTTCCGTTTGCCGGATCGCCTGCCGCACTCGATTGCAGCGGAAAGCGACTCCACGCCCGCATCCCGTTCGGTGACGTGAACTTGCCCTGGTCATCGCGTGCGACCCACACTGGACTCCCATCCGACACGTTCAATGTCGTGAACTGATCGTGACGCCACGGCTGCACAAGAACCCACCGACCTGTCTTTGGACTGTTCTCGGTCGGTACAAGCTTTAGAAGCGGTCGCGACTGTCCCAACGTCATGTCAGGGTCAATCGGCTTCGGTACGAGCTTCGCGCCTGCATGCACAAGCAGAATGGTTTGTTCACCAGGTGGCAGTTGGGCCGCACGCGCACGGCTCTTTTCGATAAATGGCTTCAGTTCGTCGCCCGCGAATACTTCAAGATGCAGAAGCTGACGCGCCGGCACGGGTGGCAGAGGTGTCGAACGCTCATAGTCGTGATACTCGCCAAGCTGGCCCAGTAGCGTTCCCGCAGTTATCTGGATCGGGTGCGGCGGGACTACCACCTTGCCCACGTCGTGTGGCTCTTTCATTGCGCGCTGGTCATGATAGTTAATCCAGCCCCAGTCACCCTCTGGTGTAAGTGGCGCGGAGCCATGCTCATCACCATCTGGGCGCAGCCAGGGCACGTTACTGCCGTCCCCCCTGCCCGAAGTAGCCACCGCTACTCGCAGCGATCATTGCGCCCGACGAAATGGACTTGATGTGCGCCCACGAGCCGCGCTTTTCACTAACGATGACTTCGCTGTCTTCAGGCAGAAAGCCGACGCTCGCGCCTGGTGTGAAACAACCTTTCTTGTCTGCCTTCGGTTCCTGATAGACGAACGCACCCGCCACCCCCTCTGCGTCGGTACTGCCGATCTGACGCTGCTTGTTGCCGATACGGAATGCATCCACGCCGGGCCACCAGCCAGGCCGCACGAGATCGCCATTCGCCAGATAGGTCGCCCAGTCGGCCATATGCATGTAGAGACTGTAGAACGTCAGCGTCTCGTCGGCGGGCTGGGCTGCCGTACTACCCGGCGCGGGCGGCATGGTCATCTTGTGACGCACCAGGACGAATCCTGTCGAATACATGCCCCAGCGATGGTCCTGCGTGAACTGGATATGCGAATAGGCGTCGTCAAGTTTGAACGCGACGATCTCACCGTTGGCGATCACGCGCACGCCGGCGTTCTGGTCGAGGTCACGCGCCGAGGCTGCGCCGAAATGCACGCCACCATGCGGAAAACCATTCACGCCAAGCGGAAAGAACCCGTCCTCCATCCGGCCAAGCGCCCAGTAAAGGATCTGCGGATCGGTGATTTCCTTGCCGCCCCGCGCGAGAAACGGATAGCGCCAGACCTTCGGCGGCTCTGGCCGCTGTTCATGCGCGGGCTGAGGCGGACTGTTCGGTTTTGTCATCATTAAATATCTGGAATGAATCAGTAATCAGCCTGAGAACTTCGAACCGTGGCGGGACAGGTCCGCAATGTCGTTGATGTACGGCACCGCGGCTTTTGTCATCGTGCCGTCCGGGTCTGCCTTGTTCCATGAAGCGGCGCGTTCGATGTAATCGCCCGGTGTCGCGTTGATGAGGTGGTGTGGCCTGAGGCTGATGTAGGAGCCGCCGCACCTGAGCAGCAGTTCTTCCTTTGCCTCGATGATGACCTTGCCGCCGACGCTGCGGATGTAGGCGTCCTTCTGCGATGTGACGTCCAGCCCGTCAGTAATCGCATATATCTGAATCTTGCCGCGCGCTGCGATCAGGCTGATACCGGTTTGGGCAAACATCGAAATGACTTCTTTCGCCGCCATCACGATCTTTCGAAAGGCATTGACGTTGAAGCTTGCGGAGGTGGCGAAACTGCTGTCCTTCCCCGTGGATACCATCATCCGCTCCGGCGTCGCCATGCCAATACCGCGCGGGGCAGATAGCGCGATGACGGCCTCCTTCAGGCTTGCAAGTTCATTCTTGAGCCACTCGTTTTCCGCCTTTACGTCCGCAACTTCCGCCTTGGCTGTCCTGGCTGCCTGTGTCAGTTCCTGCGCCTGCGTCTGCGTGAGACTGAACTGGGCGCTGGCAGATTGCGTGTCCGTCTGGTGCCCCTGCGCCTGCGGCTGGTTATCTGCCGATAACAGCAGACCGCCGCCACCGCGAATAGCGGCCTGATTGTCCGTCCGCAGCTCAACCCCGTTGCTTCTCTGTTCGTTTTTCCGATTGACCGCGTGGCCGAGATTGAGTTGCGACTTGCCATGCTCGGTGGCTAGCTTGATATGCTCCTGGCCCTGCCGGTCGTCCATCTGCAGCGTATTGTTGCTGCGGGTGTGGATGGTATTGCGCTGCGCCCACGGATGCCCCGCGTGAATCGGGTCTGTGTGCCTGGCTGTGTGCAGTACGTGGGATATGAACGGCCTATCGGGATTGCTCCAGAGGAAGGCCACGGCCACGACCGTTTTCGGTTCCAGTCCAAAGTGGAAGCCTACGTTCCCCGGTCCCGCGAATGGCTTGGCAAGCCGCATCGGGCAACTGTCCAGTCCCGGCGTGCGCGGGTCGCGGTCCACATGCAGATTGACGATATACCGCCCCTGGTCGTCCAGGTAAGGACCCACGTAATCTTTCGTGGACGCAATCGTGCCGGTGATGACACCCGCTATCCTGGGCCATGTCTCCTCCATCAAGGGCATCCGGTATTGCCGGTCGCTGGGTATGGCTGTGAACTCGGCTTTGTAACCCTGCTTGCGCGAAGCGCTGCACGTCACGCGCGTAACCAACAGGCCGTACTTCACCTCGGGCAGTTCGCGGTTCGACAGTTCCAGCACGCAGGACGGAACGATATCGAGCATGTCGCATGTCCCGGTGTAGACAACCTGCTCCGCAAGCGCCGCCTCCTGCCGCAGTTCCGCTTCGCGCGCGGCGTCCCGTTCGTCATTGAGATCGAGGCCCCAGGTGTAGGTTTCGCCGTAAACTGTCGGGTCACTATGGATCGTTTCCGTGCCATCTATGCACAGGTTATTCGGCTGCTCGGGGCTGTAGCTGCGCACCGTGAACTTCGCCGGCACCATCGCCGTGCGCATCGCGAGCGACTGCACCGATTCCCGGCCGTTGGCGTCCAAGCCGCTTGGCTCCAGATACGGCACCCTGTAGCGTTCCGGGTCGCGCCGGTATTTCGTGAAGTCATCCCCATAGTGGACGATCTCGCAGCGCTCGCCCGCCTCACATGCAAACCAGATGCCAACGCGCCGGCAAAGGCGCGTGATAAACGTGAGGTCGTCTTCACACCATTGGGTAATGATCGGTCGCTTGCGGTATGTGCGATAAAGGTCAAACTGGTAGTCAGCGAAAATCTGGTTGAACCCGTTCTCGCTGAGAATCTTCTCGATGATCTCTGGTTCGCTTTCGTCAAGAAAGAACCGGGTCCGCGGCATGTTCCGCAGCAACGCAAGGCGCGACTCCAGCGTGACCTCGTACATAGTCTGGTCGTGGTTGCTGGCAATCTGTGCAAAGCCGGTAATCACGCCATAGACACGTCGCGCTGCCTCGGGTTCGCTCCAACTGGTCGCGCGCGGCGGCTGGATGACGAACGTCGCCATCCTGTTGATGTAATCGCTACGCGGCAGGTCGCGCTGTGGGTGCGTGAACTCAATGGAGTACTTCGTCGGCACGCCCATACCGCTCATCCCCTTGAACGAGTAGATATCGGCAAGAGCGGCACTCGGTGTAGCAGTGATTTCGAGGGTGTAATACTGGTGAACGTCGATACCCGGACGCACAACTGGATTACGTAAATTCAAGTGTTCACTCCTGAGATTGACGACGTACATCAGTCGCCCAATTAACACTTTCTGAATTGCGCGGCTACTTCGGGTGCCCGCCCTCCGATCGTTCCCTTCCTCTCATGGAAAAACAATGGCGCAACTCTGAAAAATTGCTCACAGGTCATGCAATGCGAATAAACCTGACATTCATTAAAGAAATGTGTTGTCCAGCAGCAGATGAGCCCGTGGTCCGCACACGCTTTATATCGACGGCCCGTCGACCAGCTGCTCGACGCTCACCCTTCGCACGCGCCGTCAGTGTCCAGATCCGCTCGCATGAATAAAAAAAGGCCACCGGTCTTTCGACCGATGGCCTTTGAGGCGCGACGCCGGGGCTAAACTCCGCGGGTTTTAACCCTTCGCCACGCGCCCGTATGTATCCTCGAACCGCACGATATCATCCTCACCGAGATACGCGCCCGACTGCACCTCGATCAACTCGAGCGGAATCCTGCCGGGGTTCAGCAGCCGGTGAGTAACGCCGAGCGGAATATAGGTCGACTGGTTCTCGGTCAGCATGATTTCCCTGTCGCCGTTCGTCACGAGCGCGGTGCCCTTCACGACGATCCAGTGCTCGGCGCGATGATGATGCATCTGCAGACTCAGCTGCGCGCCCGGATTGACGACGATGCGCTTGACCTGGAAGCGCTCGCCGCTATCGATGCCCTCATACGAACCCCAAGGCCGCACCACGCGACGATGCGTGACCGACTCGTGCCGCCCCATCGCATTGAGCTGCGCGACGATCTTCTTCACGTTCTGCGCCTGGTCACGATTAGCGACCAGCACCGCGTCCGCGGTCTCGACGATCACGACGTTCTCGAGCCCAATGGCGGCCACGAGCCGATGCTCGGCGCGAATATACGAGTTGCTGACCGCGTCGGTCAGCACGTCGCCGATCAATGCGTTGTTCTGCGCATCGCGCTCGGCGATGTCGGCGAGCGCAGTCCACGAACCGATGTCGTTCCAGCCGAGGTCGGCGACCGCGACGACGGCCGCGCGCTGGGTCTTCTCCATCACCGCGTTGTCGACGGAAATGTTCGGGCAGGCGGCAAACGACTCGGCATCGAGACGCACGAAATCGTAATCCTGCTGCGCGTTCTGCAGCGACAACTCGGCCTGACGCGCGATCTCCGGCTCGTAGCGGCGCAGCTCGTCCATATACGTCGACGCCTTCAGCATGAACATACCGCTATTCCAGTAGTAGCGGCCCTCATCGATGAAGCGCCGAGCGGTCGCGGCATCGGGCTTCTCGACGAACGAGTCGACCGCGAACGTCTGCGTGCCGTCGATCAGCGGCGCACCCGCGCGAATGTAGCCGTAGCCGGTATGCGGCTCGGTCGGCGTGATGCCGAATGTGACCAGACGTCCATCCTTCGCGATCTGCGCGGCCGCTTCGACCGCCTTGACGAATGCGGCCTCGCCCGCGATCACATGATCGGACGGCAGCACGAGCAGCAAAGCGTCCGACGTGTCGCGCAGTGCGAGCAACGCGGCCACCGCGATGGCCGGCGCAGTGTTGCGGCTTGCCGGTTCCAGCACGATGTTTGCGGACCCCACGTCGACCTGGCGCAGTTGTTCGGCGACAAGAAAACGCTGCTCGTTGTTCGTGACGACGATCGGCGCGGTGACACCATCGATGCCGCGCAAGCGCAACGCGGTTTGCTGGACCAGCGTGTGTTCGCCTGTCAGTGCGAGGTACTGCTTCGGATAGCCGCCGCGCGACATCGGCCACAGTCGTGTGCCGCTGCCGCCGCAAAGAACTACGGGATGGATGTACATGTTTTCAGGTCCTCGTTTATGTCTTATGAATCGACTGCATCGGGCATCTGCCCCGTGATTGCGTCGCATCTTGCAGGCCGTCTTTGTTACGGCGCCCGTTATTCTTTCCCCACCCACTCTATTCGCACCGGTTCGAGCTCGTGCGGCAGGCGCGCCGAGATCGGTGCCCTGCGCGGCAATTCGGCGAAGCCGCGACGCCGGTACAGCGCCTATGCGGGCTTGTTGCTCACCAGTACATCGAGCCTTTTCGGGGGCTGCGCGGCTTTATATCACAACTGGTTGTTACACCTCGGGCCCGCCATTGGATTTAAAATTGAGGCTACCCAACACATAGCAATAATCTACGTGAGCAAACCTCTGTTCTTCATACATCCGCCGAAATGTGGCGGTTCCAGTGTTATTTCCTTTTTTGACCTTAATCTCGATAGCGATAAGTTCATCAATTTCGTATGGGGCGGTGTATCTCAGGAAAAAACGCGAGAGCGATTTTTGGCAAGCGGAATCGGCGGCGGTCATGATCCTATCGGCATTCATCGAGACCTCAAGATGCCGTTGGAATATTGCAGTATTTTGCGCGAGCCGCTCAGTCGGCAGACCTCGCATTACTGGTTCGCGCGTAATGGAAAAAACGGGGGCGTCGCGCGCGGAGTTTCGGTTTCCGAGGCTGAAGCGCTGGCGCAAGGCGGTGAATTGTCTCTGGACGATTGGGTGGGCGAATCGTGCAGCGGCAAGAATCTGTTCGTGCATATGCTGAGCGGTCATGGCCGCGTGAACCGTGAAAGCCTCGAAATCGCGATTGAGAACGTCCGGCAACATATCCCGACGGTCGGTCTCTGTGAAGACATGAGCGATTTTCTGCTTCGTCTTTGCGGTAGAACCGGAATGCGTTTACCGTTCTTCATCCGTACCAATGTGACGGAAGGCGTGCCCAAAGAGCGCTCGCCGCTATCCGAGCGAGCCCGTGAAAAATTTGTCGAAGACAATCACCTGGACTACGAGTTGTACCAGTATGTGTGCGATGAGATCGCACGGGAAAGGGAGTCGTACGGCGCTATCTATACCCGGGCCATAGAAGCTGTTCGCCAGATTCAGCGGCGGATCGATGCTCTCGACAATCCCTATATTTATACCGGCAAGTCGAACATGTTCGGATTCGACGAAAATCATCTACATATGGTGCGCGGGGTCGCTACTTCGGCTGATCTCTCTCCGATCGATGCATATATTGAGCTGGCGCAATCGCGTCGCCGCGAATGCGGCGACCTGTTCGATGGTTTCGTGGACGCAGTGAACGACGACATGGTGCACGGCTGGGCGGTGAATCTGAGCGTACCGGACAAATGCGTACCGATTGAAATATGGGTACGGGAAAAGCTGGTTGCGACGACGCTGACTGGCAACCCGCGGCCGGATGTGGCTGCCGCCGGCTATGCGTCCGAGCGTTGTGGCTTTGCTGTTCGGTTACCGGAGGAGGCGCAGGAGGGATTCAGAGTCAAGATTGCGGGATCTGCGCAAACGATACGATCTGCCGGGACGTGGCAGCGAGGTTGGCATATGGCGTGAGACGCCGTCCGGGTCCGGTCGTGCTCGCTCGCGTTTGAGCCCTCCGCGTCAAATCCTCTTCGCCTCCACAATGTCGTTCAACCGCCGCTCATACGCGCGTGCGACTGCCTCAGCTGAGTAGTCGCGCTCGATGCGCGCCTTCCCCGACAGTGCGATGCGCTCACGGAGTGGCGCATCGTCGATCATGCGTTTGAGCTGTTCCGCCGCGATCGATACGTCCGGATCGCACCAGTACTGACCTTCGGCGAACAGGTAGTCGCCGGGGCGCAGCGGCACGAGTTCGCCATCCACCAGGAAAGCGGTGTCGGGCTCGCAGAAATCGACGTTGCCCGAGAAATTCGTGACCACGACCGGCTGCCCCAACGCCATCGCCTCGGCGATCACACGGCCAAAACCTTCGCTACGGTGCAGCGAAATGTACGCGTCGCAGCAGGCCATGAAGTCGGTCGAGTCCTGGCGGCTCAGACGCTCGGACACGATGTGGATGCGGCTATCGCCCGCGGCCAGATCGAGCACGGCGCGCCACGCCGGATCGTCGTCGCGCACGTTCATCGCCTTGATGACGAGCCCGACGCCGGGCGAGCTGCTGCCAAACGCCTGCTTGAACGCCCGCACGCCGGCAAGCGGGTTCTTGCGGCTGAGCCACGAGTTGCCGTCGAACATCAGATAGAACAGAAATTCGTTGGTCGGCAGCCCAAAGCGCTCGCGCTTCGGCTGGACCGGCGTCGGTACCTCGACCGCCATTGGCATCTGGTAGACCGGCGTGTCGCCGAGCCGGCTATAGACGCTCTGGACAAACCGGCTCTGCGCCCAGATCTCGTCGACCATCTGATGCACCTTGCCGAATGCGCTCGGCCAATGAGGCAGTTCCCACGGCCACGCGCCGATCTTGTGCGTCGGCGCGTCGATCAATTTACGGCCGCCTTCCAGCGCAAGGCGCACCATTTCGGGCGCCGGCAGGCAAATCAGGCTGATGCGATATTTGAGCTCATCGCTCAGCAGGTGATCGACCGAGTGATCAAGCCTCGCCGGCCCCTGCATCGGCGCGTTGATCAGCGTGACGGGCGTGGACGACATTTGCAGCACGCGGGCCGCCATGCGGGCATCTTCGCCCAGGCCGAGCACGCCTTGCGGGAAGCCAATCACGTTTACGCCATGCTCATAGCCGTCCCCTTCGATGCGCGCGAGGTAGCGGGCCGGCTCGCGCTCGTCGTCATCGCTGTCCTCTTTGGTGCTCCCGACCCGCCGTACCTTGAGCGATTCCAGCAACGGAAATTCGACTCTGGCCCACTCGTTCCACCAGCTTACGAGTTGAGAGCGGCCCGCTTCCGTGTTCATGTCGAATGCGCTGCGTACGTCGGCGCGCTCGTTCGCGATCAGAATGAGAAAGCGCGGTAACAACGAGGCATCGGCATGCTGCTCGTCGTCGAGGTTGACCAGCAGTTCAGCTATACGGACAGCCGACCATTTGATGGCGCGATACTCATGCTGTCCGTCGCTGTCCCACCACGATAGGCACTTGATGCGTCCAATGAAGCTCTCCAACGAGCAGAACCCTTGAAGATCCGTACGCTCCTCGACGATCAGGCGTAGGAAACGAGGCAGTGGAAAACTGTCGGGATGCTCGCCCCATTCCATCTCGAACAGTGACGCGGATAGAGCAGGCGGCACCCACTTGATCGTGCGATATTGGGATTGACCATGTTCAAGCCACCACGACAGGCAATCGAGCCGACCAATAAAGGTTTGCAGCGAACCGAACGCGGTCTGGAGGTCCTGCCGCTCCGCGACGATCTGCGACAGGAAGCGCGGCACGTGCGGCCCGTCGTTGACGGAAGGCTGCGCGGGTTCGAGCAGCCCGCCGCCGATCGGCGGCGGTGTCCACGTGATCCGCTTGTACTCGAGGTGGCCATGCTCTGCCCACCAGTTCAGGCAACCGAGCCGTCCGGTCAGCGTAGTCAGGTCGAAGGCGCTGCGCAGATCGGGGCGCCCGGTCGTAATGAGCGCGAGAAAGCGCGGCAACGGTATGTTGCCGGACTGCGGCGCGTCGATCGGCCCCAGCATTTCGGGCCAGGAAATCGGTTCCAGCAAGGTTTCGACAAGTTGCTTCGTGTCGAGCACGCTCGGCGCCGCCGCGACCAGCCAGAATGTAACTGCGTCCGGATGCTGATCGATTAACGTCTTGTTGTCCAGTTGATGCAGATATTCAAGATCTTCCTGACGAAGCGCCCAATCGAAATCCGGGTACGTCTCACGCGCCGTCATTTCCCACCAGAAGTACAGCGTTACGCGATCGTCCAACCGGTCCGCATCGAAAGGCGCAAGGTCGGCTCTAAATTTCAACAGGAAGTAAATCGCACTCGGCAGGCAGAACCGCTCTTCCGGCGACGGGTGCCAGTACTCTGACAGCCACCCTGTCTTGTTTCTTTTCTGTTCTAGATTAAACAAGTTTTGCAATCCTTGAAGCCCATGCGCATGTCAAGCCGTCAACTTCACGTCCACCGCACCTGGCTCGCAAGCAGCACCGCCAAAATCATTCCTTTTCGCCAGTCGGCGATGACGACTTCGACGTCGCCGTTCATTAGGCGCATGAAGTCGGCCGTGCTTGCCGGCGCGGCGCGATTATTCAACGCCGAGCAGTTACTTGCGAATGAAGTAAACGTCCTGGTTGTCGTCCCAGCCACCAACGATACGTTCCACGATCGTCAGTCTGAACTCTTCGCAGAAAGTCCGAAGCCAGCGTTCTGGAATCATTGAAACACCGTAACGTTCCCCGAGATCCCTGGCGACTTTCGCTGCTGACGATTTCGTAGTTTGAGAGTCAACAAAGGCGTATTCTCCGGCGTCGTAAGACGAAAGCAAGCGTTCTCGCGCTTCCTCGCCTACCGAATAGCAATCCGTTTCGCTTAGACGTTCCCTCGAGCGCGCGCCGTGTGTGGTTACGACACCAATACCGCCAGACCTGATCTTGCTGAAGAAATGCTTCATTGCCGATCGGGCCGTCTGCCTGCGAAAGATGGGTGACGAAAGACTCCAGTGCAGCGACGTCGAACCTTGCGTTTTCGATTGACGCAAATTCAAACAGTGGGCGAACGATGTGATGACCGTGTACGCCGAAGGTCGAACTGCAAAAGTCGACAGCGGGCGCCACGATATCGGCAACATGGACATCAGACGCCTTGTATTTCTTGACGAGATGCCGGGTGGCGCGTCCGTAACCACAGGGAAGCTCAAGGATTGTCGGGTCTTTGACACCGGACAAGTTGGCAGCCCGCTGCACAAATTCCGCCATCTGCGAACCGACCGACTCGTAGTGGGCTAAGGAACCCTCGAACACGTCGTCGTTGGGATGAATCGGTGCCGCGCCTGCGATCTCGACTTTCGGCTTATCGACGGAGCCGGAGGCGACGGACTCAGCGAATACCTCGTCTACTCCCAATTCTCTCAGGGCATTTCGGATTGTCAGATTCCCAGCTTTGTTTTGCAAACCAAGCTTGTTCTTTACGGTCTCACTGAGTCGGGTAATTCTGCGTCGGGCCTCGATCAACGCGGCGACCTGTTCGTATTCGCGCAAGCGGTCCCCACTGAGCTTGCCTTCCGCCCCGGTAACGCCCGTCGAATTGCTCAGATCGGATTTGATGTAATAGTCACCGACGATGGTCCCAACCAATTTGAAATCTGAAGGATACGCGGCCGTAACGCGCAGCAGAAGATCGTAATCTTCCTCCCAAGTCAGCAGAGTATCGAAATAGAGTTCTGCAGAAGCAATCGATCTATCGATCAGATAGGAGTGAATTGGGCAGAAGTTGGCCACAAAAAGGTCCTCGAGACCTTCGCCAGGAAAAACCTTGGAGTCCGCGCGTGCAGCCACGATAAATTGCGGGGATACATCGGCGTGGACCACTCTGACAGATGAGAAGACGATCGCGGCGTTGCTGGCCTTCAACTGGCCGACCAGAAGACTGTAAGCTTCCGGATACAAGACATCATCGTAGTCAAGAAAAGCGACGTACTGACCGGTTGCGTTGGATAGGCCCAGATTCAACAGTTCTGTTCGGGCATCTTTAGGTTCTTCCGCAGTGAAATTCACTATTTTCAGCGACGGGGCATCGTGCATCTTCAGCAAGCGCGCGAGCGATGCCTCTACCTGCGCAATATCAGAAGGCGAGAACCTCTGTAACGTGACAATGATATTGAGTGGACGATAGGTTTGTCCGACCAGCGAGAAAACGCAACGTTCAAGCTCTTTGAGGCGCTTGACGTCGTGAAGCCTAACGATACAGTCGACTTGATTTTCAATCATGGTTTTACCAACGCGGTTTCGCGAAGCTTGTATGTGCGGTGAAATCGGCGATCTTGCTCCACTCGACGGGAACAGGCTCTGGGTAATGCTGGGGTAACTGCTTCCCCAAGCCATCCATTTCGCTCTGCACCCACTGCTCAAACTCCGCGCCACGCCACTTCCTGGCCAGCAAGCAAGCAGATGTGTAGATCATTTCCACCGTCGATACGCTCATCTTGCGATTGGTGACACGATGAAGGAAGAGTGCTTGCGGACAAGTTTTCAGACTGAAACCAAGCGCTCTGGCACGCCACGAGAGGTCGACATCTTCGCAATACATAAAGAAGCTGTCATCGAATCCGCCCAATTCCTCGAAGCACGTCCGGGAAATTGCCAGGCATGCACCCGAAACCCAAGGAGTTTCAAGTGTCAGGGGATCGTAGGGCTTGGGGTGTTCGGATGGAAATTGAAGTGCTTCGACCAATGATCTTCCGTCTGCTGCCAATACAGCTTTAACCAGGCTGCCAATCGCGTCCGGATGCAAAATTCCATCAGGGTTAAGGCAAATATAAATATCCGCATCGTCTTTGAAAGCCGCCCGCATCAACCTATTGTGACCGGCGCCAAAGCCGACATTTCCCTCGGATTGCAAGCGTGTCAGGAAGCTGCGGTCCAGATCGTAATGTTCGGTCGAGTTACCGTTATCGAGCAGGTAGAGATTGTTCTCCACCGGCAAGCCCGCCTCTGACAGAGAGATACGAGCCGCTTCGATCGCACGCTGAAGTTCCGCCCGGTCATTGTTATAGGTAACGATGCCAATCGCGATTTTTGTGTCATGCGGAATTTTGAAAGGCAAACCGAGAGCTCGTTGCTGAATGACGTCAGCTAATCGTCGAGGCGGCTCAGCGATCGGCGTAGGCCGAACAGCGCGGATCTTGACACCCTTTGGGTCAAGAAGACGAAAGACGTAATGATTGGCAAATGCTTTTAAATCGGGAGCAGAAGCGATGGCAATCATTGCTGGCGTTTTATCATACAGCTCTGGCCGCGCGATTTTCATCCAATGGAAACCTGCATGCTCGCAAGCGTAGAAGAAAAGCCGCTCGATGGAATGCGCGAGCGTGGCGTCGGTCTGATTAGCTTCAGCCGGAAAATCGTCAAAGCTCAGATTCAACTCGACCAGATTTTTCAGGGCTGCCGCCCGCGTCCAAAACATCGAACCCGATGGGAAATCCAGTGGTGTCGATTTGTCTATACCGAAACCGAGACGGTTTGCAAGCTTCTGCGCGCCGTCGAAGTTGCCTCCCCAGTTGGTCCAATGCCGCATCGTTTCAAAATGCTGCGCAGCAATCATGCCGAGGTTGGGATCATGCTCGAATGCGTAAAGAACACTGCTGACGACTTCGGCCGAACCGCAAAGGCTTTCGAGAAGGAAATGACGCCATTGAGCCAATGCACTTGCATGATGCGAACGCTTCCCATGCAGACATAGAATAAAGTCGTACCGCTCAAAAACGGGCTTGAATGCAAGCAATTTTGGCGCGATGTCGCGACCTCGATTTGGGACAACCCGAACTTCGACCGTACCTTTCGCCCAGCCCTTGAAAGCGTTCTGGATTAATTCGGCCGAGAATGAATCACAAGTCGATATATACACATCGACATCGAGCGGGATGTTGTTCAGATACACACGGAACTCTGGCGCGAGTTCCGGATAAAACAAATGGAGGACTGCGGCGACGCGATCCGTTTTCAACTGTTTCAACGTCGGAAACTGAAACGGAACCTTGACGCTATAGTCAATTTCGATAGGACGGCCAGCCTCGGGAGGCGTCACCGGCGGCAGTGGAGCGCTTTCTAACTGAACCGACGGCATGACTCGCTTCAAGTGCTTGGTCAGAGGATGCAGGAATCGCGTCCATGAACGACGTGGCCCTGCGATGGACTGCGCAGATGTTTCGCGCATTGTCGCCACTTCGGCCGCTGCCGCATCCGCGATTGCGCGATATCGGCTTTCGATCGCTTTGATTCTGCTCCGCTCGTCCAGAATCATGTCGCGCAGCATTAAACGGTTCTCGTCTTTGCGCCAGAAGTGCTGGGCTGTATCTAAGGATCGCGCATTTGTCACGGTATTTGGCGCGTCCGGGCGCTCCTCGGTCGCTACTGCAAGCGAGGAGAACACAGGATCCTGTTCCGTTGTAATCGAATTCATGCGATAGCAAAAGTTGTGGAATATGCGAGACCGAAACTGTATGGCTTGACGCAAGACCGGCCGCCTAGGAGTCAACGACCGCCTACTCAATTAGGCCGGCTGCATTGTACCTGAGGATCTGCCGCAGATTTTCACATGGGAATTACCGATCGAATCAGCGACGAACCTCTTCCGACTCTCAAGACGGAATCTCTAGAATTCCTTCCTTCCAAACCTTACGGCCGCCGCTCACACGTAGTGAGCAAAGGAATCCAGAGCGCCACTCTAAAGTTTTCTCAATGAAATCAATAGGCTCGAATTGACCAATAGATCATCTCGAATCTAATGTCCATAGCGCCGATCGTAAGACCAAATGCGCGTAGGAAATAGAGAGTGGAACACGTCCAAAATTCATGTTGTTATGTTTCGACTTGTGTCTTCAACCTGGTGGTCCGTTGGAGAATTAGCAAGCGTCTCGGGGTAGATACGGGCGAACGTGGACCGCGATTGCCCTATTGCGACGGCCTTTGGCGATTCGCATCGCTCCTGCATATCGATGACGTTTTCGTATTCCGCGCGCCACGAGCACAGCAAAAAGCAATCCGTCCAAACAAAGCAAAAGCCCCGCAAGATTTCAATCTTGAGGGGCTTTTTTATCGAGGCTAACGCTAAGGCGTTATCCGCTTAGCGCGACATCATGTTCATACTGACGTTATGCATCACCCACAACGTGCCGCCGACCACGATAACCGCGGTCAGCACGGTGAACACAAACGCCGTCACGTTCCAGCGCTGCGATGACGACGCGTTCATATGCAGGAAGAACACCAGATGCACGAGGATCTGCACGACCGCGAGGCCTGCGATCGCGAACAACGCGCTCTGGCCCGTCAACGTACCGGTCATTACGATCGCGAATGCCGCGACGGTCAGAATGACGGAGAGCACGAAGCCCGTCATGTAGCTGCCGAAGCTGCCGTGACCGCCTTCCGAGTGTGCGCCATGGGCGCTATGGCTATGGTCCATTTAGATCACGCTCGCAAGATAGACAAAGGTGAAAACGCCGATCCACACGACGTCGAGGAAGTGCCAGAAAAGGCTCAGGCACGTCAGACGGATCATGTCGCGTTCGGTCAGGTCGCGATGACGCATTACCTGCAGCGCCAGCACCACCATCCAGATCAGGCCGAACGTCACGTGCAGACCGTGCGTGCCGACCAGCGTGAAGAACGACGACAGGAACGCGCTGCGGCTCGGACCCGCGCCTTCGGCGATCATGTGCGAGAACTCGCGCAATTCCAGTACGAGGAACGAGAGACCCAGCAGGAAAGTCACGCCGAGCCAGCCGAGCAGCGCGCCCTTGCGGTTCTTGTGCGCGCCGAGCATCGCAAAGCCGTAGGTGATACTCGAGAGCAGCAGCATCGTCGTTTCGAGCGCGACGCCGGGGATCTCGAACAGGTCCTTACCGCTCGGACCACCCGCGAACTGCTGGCTCATCACCGCGAACACTGCGAACAGTGCCGCGAAGATGATGCAGTCGGTCATCAGGTACACCCAAAAGCCGAACACCGAGTGCGACGGCACGTGGTCCGGCGCGAGATGCGGCTCAACCGCAATAGTCTTCTGTAACATCAGTCCACCTCCAGCGCGACCTGCTTGCCGACGCTTGCGCCGACACCGGCCACGGCGCCAGCACCGCCGTTGCGTTTCTCTTCAATCAGCGCGACAGTGTCGGCCGGAATGTAATAGCCGTCGTTGTCCATGAAGCTGTACACGATCACGGTGGCGATCGTGCCAACCAGGCCAACTATCGCAAGCCACCAGATGTGCCACACGGCTGCAAATCCGAGCACCAGCGAGAACAGCCCCACCAGCAGACCCGCGGACGTATTCGACGGCATGTGAATGTCGCGATACGCCGGCACTTTGACACCCCCCTTGCGCGACTTCATTTCGGTGAACGCGTCGAGCGAGCGGACGTCCGGGATGTGCGCGAAGTTATAAACCGGCGGCGGCGAGCTCGTCGCCCATTCCAGCGTATGACCGTCCCACGGATCGCCCGTGAGGTCGCGGTTTTCCATCTTGTTGCGATCGCGGATGCTGACGACCAGTTGCAGCAGCTGGCAAGCGATACCGATTGCGATCAGCACCGCGCCGAACGCGGCGATGATCATCCACGGATGCCAGTTCGGGTTGTCGTAGTGGTTCAGACGACGAGTCGCGCCCATGAAGCCGAGCACATACAGCGGCGTGAATGCGACCCAAAAACCAATCTGCCAGAACCAGAACGCGGCCTTGCCGAGCTTCTCATTCAGTTTGAAGCCGAACGCCTTCGGGAACCAGTAGTTGAAGCCGGCCAGATAGCCGAACAGCACGCCACCGATAATCACGTTGTGGAAGTGAGCGATCAGGAACAGGCTGTTGTGCAGCATGAAGTCCGCGCCCGGGATCGCCAGCATCACGCCGGTCATACCGCCGATCGTGAAAGTGATGATGAAGCCGATCGTCCACAGAACCGGCGTCGTGAATTGCAGACGGCCCTTGTAGATCGTAAACAGCCAGTTGAACACCTTAACGCCGGTCGGAATCGAGATCACCATCGTCGCGATGCCGAAGAACGCGTTCACGTCCGCGCCCGAACCCATCGTGAAGAAGTGATGCAGCCACACGAGAAACGACAGCACCATGATCGCGCAGGTCGCCCAGACCATCGTCTTGTAGCCGAACAGCGGCTTCTTCGCGAAGGTCGCGACGACTTCCGAGAAAATACCGAACGCCGGCAGGACCAGGATGTACACCTCGGGGTGACCCCATGCCCAGATCAGGTTCAGGTACAGCATCGCGTTGCCGCCGGCTTCGTTCGTGAAGAAGTGCATGCCGAGGTAACGGTCGAGACCGAGCAGCGCGAGCGTGACGGTCAGGATCGGGAACGACGCCATGATCAGCACGTTCGCGCACAACGAGGTCCACGTGAACACCGGCATCTTCATCCACGACATGCCCGGAGCGCGCATCTTCACGATGGTCACGAAGAAGTTCACACCAGTCAGCAACGTGCCGACACCGGAGATCTGCAGACTCCACAGGTAGTAATCGACGCCGACACCTGGACTGAACTGCAATTCCGACAACGGCGGATAAGCGAGCCAGCCCGTCTGTGCAAATTCACCAACCACCAGCGAAATGTTGATCAGGATCGCGCTGACTGCCGTCAGCCAGAAGCTCAGCGAGTTGATGAACGGGAAAGCGACGTCGCGCGCGCCGATCTGCAGCGGCACGATGATGTTCATCAAACCGATCATGAACGTCATCGCCATGAAGAAGATCATGATGACGCCGTGCGCGGTGAAGATCTGGTCGTAGTGATGCGGCGGCAGATAGCCTGGGCTCAGGTACGACAGCGCCAGTTGCATACGCATCATGATTGCGTCGGCAAAGCCGCGCAACAGCATGATGAACGCGACGACGATGTACATGACACCGATCTTCTTATGATCGACGGACGTCAGCCATTCGCTCCACAGGTAGCGCCATTTGCCGAAATACGTGATTCCGCCGAGCACCGCCAGTGCGGCGAGGGCCATGCCGGCGCCCGCCGTGACGATGATGGGCTCGTGATACGGAATCGCATCGAGAGTTAGTTTTCCGAACATGAGTTACCCCTTAGGCGCACAGTTGGCGTCTTTCATGTTGTCGATGACGTTGCCGTTGTTGTATTTGGCAATGATGTTGTTGAAGAGCTTCGGATCGACGGTCGAGAAGTACCGCACAGGGTCCTTTTCGCTCGGCTCCGACACCGCGTGATAGCGGTCCATGTCGAGGCGGTCCGACGAAGCGCGCACCTTCTCAACCCAGGCGTTGAATTCTTCAGGCGACCAGGCGAGCGTACGGAACTTCATGTCCGAGAAGCCCTTGCCGCTGAAGTTCGCCGCGAGGCCGGCGTAGTCGCCGGTGTGATCGGCGATCAGGTGCAGGCGAGTCTGCATGCCTGCCATCGCGTAGATCTGGCCGCCCAACTGCGGGATGAAGAATGAGTTCATCACCGTGTCCGACGTAATCCGGAAGTTCACCGGCGTGCCGACCGGGATCGCGAGCTGGTTCACCGATGCGATACCGAGGTCCGGATAGATGAACAGCCACTTCCAGTCGAGCGCGACGACTTCGACGTTGATCGGCTTGATCTGCGACTCGAGCGGACGATACGGGTCGAGTTCATGCGTGCTCTTCCACGTCAACACGGCGAGGAACAAAATGATCAGCGCCGGAATCGTCCAGACGACGACTTCGATCGCGGTGGAATGCGTCCACCCCGGTTTGTATTCAGCGTTTCTGTTCGACGCGCGATAACGCCACGCGAAAAACAGTGTCATCAGAATGACCGGCACCACGACAATCAGCATGGCCCACACCGAAGTCGCGATCAGATCACGCTCCGCGAGTCCCACACTCCCCTTCGGATTCAGAATATCGAGGTTGCTGCAACCCGAAAGCAGCAACATGAGGCCGGCGGAAATGAAACTTGCCGGCCTTCCCAGCGCCCGTCCTTTCATATCCACTGCCTCGTTTTTTTGACTTCAACGAACGTCATTCGACGGCTCTCCAGTAATAAGCGCTCGCATAATAGGGGGGCATCGAATGCTAATAAACACTCGAATTTGCAACGATCTATTGCATCCCGCCGCAGTGCGACACGTTGCCGCATTCCCCGCACACCCTATTCACCAGCGTCGTTTGCGACGCTTCAAAACGAAGCATCGAAAAGTTGACGCGTCGCAAGATCCCCTTCAAATAAGCACTGGAAAACCGCCGGACGCGCAGCGGTTTCGCAGTACTTCGTCGAGCATGCATTCACAAAGGGATTCGTAGCGACGCGCAAAAGCGCAAAAGCGTCGCCGCATCCTGACGCGCGGATGCGACAACGGTTCTTGCGCTCTGTTCTTTTAACCCGGATTGTGCGTGGCGACGGGTGCCGGTCCGGGCGCCGCCGCCTGCAGATGCTCGCCAGCTTCGGCCGGCACGTTGTCAGAAGGAAGCGCCGAGCGTTCGGATTGCGCTAGCAGCGTGCCGACCGACGGATCGATCGCATCGGTAAACGGCTTCGGATTGAGACCGATCGCGAGCACCAGCAACGCCAACGCACCGAGCAGCGCGAACTCGCGCTTGCCGAGGTCCTTCAGATTCGCGACGCGCGCATTGGCGATCGCGCCGAAGATCACGCGCTTATACATCCACAGCGTGTAGGCCGCGCTCAGGATCAGCGTGGTCGCGGCGATCGTGCCGATCCAGAAGTTGAAGCGGATCGCGCCCATCAGCACCATGAATTCGCCGACGAAGCCCGACGTGCCCGGCAGACCGATGTTGGCCATCGAGAACAGCATCACGAAAGCGGCAAAACGCGGCATCGTGTTGGCGACGCCACCGTATTCGGCGATCGATGCGCTTTTCGTGCGGTCGTAGAGCATGCCAGTGCACAACAGCATTGCGCCGGACACCACGCCATACGAGATCATCTGCACGATTGCGCCGCCCTGGCCGAAGCGGTTGAAGACGAACAGACCGAGCGTGACGAGGCCCATATGCGCGACCGTCGAATACGCGAGCAGGCGCCGCATGTCGGTTTGCACGAGCGCGAGCAGGCTCGAATAGATCACCGCGACGAGCGACAGCGTGATCATCATCGGCGCAAAGAAGTGGCTCGCTTGCGGCGCGATCGGCAGCGCAAAACGCAGCAGACCGTAGCCGCCGATCTTCAGCATGCCGATCATCACCGCGGCGCCGGTGGGACCGTCGAGGTGCACGTCGGGCAGCCACGTGTGCAGCGGCCACATCGGCACCTTCACGCCGAACGCGGCGAGGAAGCCGAGGAAGATCAGCGTCTGCGGCACCATGTCGAGATGCGCTTCGCGCCACACGGCGAGATCGAAGCTGTGCGTCTGGCTATACAGATATAGCAGCGACATCAGCATCATCAGCGAGCCGAGGAACGACACGAAGAAGAACTTCACCGCCGCATAAGTGCGGTTCGTGTGACCGTACGTGCCGATCAGCAGATACAGAGGGATCAGCGTCGCCTCGAATGCAATGAAGAACATCATGCCGTCGAGCGACGTGAACACGCCCTGCATGAAACCCGACAGCATCAGGAACGCGCCGTAGTACTGCGCGGTACGCTGGGTGATCGACTCCCACGACGCGATCACGATGATGATCGTCGTCAGCGCGGTCAGCGCGACGAGCCACAGCGAAATCCCGTCGATTCCCACATGCCATGCGATATCGAACGTCGGCGACCAGCGGACGTTCTCGACGAACTGCATCGAGGTCACGTCGTTGCGGAAATTCGCCACGACCGGGATCACCGGCAAGAAGCCCGCCACCGCGCCGATCAGCGCGAGCCAGCGCGTACGATTACGCGCCGCGTCGGACCCGGCGCGCAGAACCACGAAGCCGGCGACGATGGGAATCCAGATGAGAAGACTTAGGAGAGGCAATGGCATGTGCTCTGTCAAAACTTGAAGTACAAAACGCTGCGTCAATGCCGCCAAAACAGCAGGCATTGAAATTGAAATGTAAGTTGGAGTGCGCTGAAATTGACGCGTGGAGGGGTTTCCCGCTACACGTTTACCCGCAGCCGACCGACCGAGGGTGGGAGATTACCAAGATAAGAATAATTTTGCATCGCAGCAGCGAACAAATCCCTTCGGATTAGATTGTTGCAACTTGGACGCTTGCAAAACGGATCAAAATGTGCGTTTTCACTTGATTACAAAGGACCCGTAGACTCTCGATAATTTGGCAGCAAAAGCCGGCAGTTAGCCAGAGGTTGGCCGCTTTTAGGCATCGCCTGTTTGTGTGGCCGGATCAGCTGGAACGGATCCTGCTGGACCGTCCTTTGGCGGCGACACCCGCATTTGAACAAGAATTTGCGTTGTCGACGACAAAAAATTTTTTTGTCCGGGCTGTCCGAAACGACCGGCGAACAGGGGCAACGAGGCCGAGCGCATCGGATCAAGATGCGCTAAAACTGTGCCACCGAGGCGCGCCAATCTTCCATTTACCTTACGCAAAAACAGCGTTTGGCCTGGTAGCTGCTGCGGAAATTCGCGCGGCGAGGCACACTCACTTCGCCTGGCCGGCGCCCCTCGCCCGGCCCCTTTTCCGGACCTCCTCGCATGGCGCTTCGTGACGACGACGTCGTACCCGCACTCGAATGCCGCGGCCTAAGCAAGCGGTACGGCACCGGCCGCATCGTGCTCGCGCAGCTCGACTTCACGCTCGCTGCGGGAGAGTTCGTCGCGATCATGGGCGACTCGGGCGTTGGCAAGTCGACGTTGCTCAACCTGATCGCCGGACTCGACCGCGCCGATAGCGGCAGTGTGCTGATCGACGGACGCCCGGTCGAGCAACTCGACGATAACGCGGCGACGCGTCTGCGCCGCCAGAAGCTCGGCTTCGTATTCCAGGCGTTTCATGTGCTGCCGCATCTGACGCTCGCGCAGAACGTCGCGCTGCCACTGCTGCTCAACGATCTGCCGACGGCCGCCGCGCTCGACATGCTCGCGGCGGTTGGCCTCGGCGGACGCGGCGACGACTTTCCGCGCGATCTCTCCGGTGGCGAATTGCAGCGCGTAGCCATTGCACGCGCGCTCGTGCATCGTCCAACGCTGCTTCTCGCCGACGAACCCACCGGCAACCTCGATCCCGCGACCGCGCACGACGTACTCGGCCTGTTCCGCGCGCAAAGCAAGGCGACCGGCGCGGCGACGATCATGGTCACGCATTCGGAAGCCGCGGCAGCCGTGGCCGACCGGGTGTTGATCCTGAGCGACGGCGGCTTGCATGCCGCGCGCGATAAAGCCGCGAACGTCGCGCACGCCGCGGCCCGCTCGACCGACGATGGCAGCTGACCTTCAGCCACTGCCGCGCGCGCCCGGCTATCGCGTTCTCGCACGCTGGCTACTGGCCGCGGAATGGCGCAGCCATCGCGGACGCGCACTCGTCGCAATCGCGACGATCGCGCTCGGCGTCGCGCTCGGCTACGCGGTGCAATTGATCAACAGCGCGGCCTTCAATGAATTCTCCGCGGCCGCGCGCAGTCTGTCCGGGGAAGCGGATCTGCAAGTGCGCGGCGCGCAGCCTTTCGTCGACGAGTCCCTTTATCCGCAGTTGGCCAACGAGCCGAGCGTGGCGCTGGCGAGTCCCGTGCTCGCGCTCGACGTCGCGGTGCCCGGCCGCAATGGTGCACTGCCCGTTCTCGGCATCGACGTCTTCAAGGCGAGCCGGATCACGCCCGATCTGATCGGCGTACCCTCGCCTGAGCGCCCGTTCGACACGCTCGCCTCCGATGCGATATTTCTGTCGACGGCCGCGCAGCAATGGCTGAACGTCAAGACCGGCGACGACGTGACGCTGCGGGTCGGCACCTCGGATCTGCAGTTGCGCGTCGCGGGCGGGCTCGTGCGCACGCGGCCGGGTCAACGGCTCGCGGTGATGGACATCGCCGCCGCGCAATGGCGGTTCGGCAAGGTGGGCAAGCTGTCGCGCGTCGACGTGCAACTCGAACGCGGTGTCGATCGGCAACGCTTCAAACGCCGTCTGCAACAGCGGCTCGGCGGCGCGTGGGTAGTCGCCGAGACCCGCGACACTGAGAGCCGCACCGATCGTCTGTCGCGTGCTTACCGGATCAACATGAACGTGCTCGCGCTGGTCGCGCTGTTCACAGGCGCGTTCCTCGTGTTTTCGACGCAGGCGCTCGGTGTCGTGCGACGCCGCTCGCAGTTCGCAATGCTACGCGTGCTCGGCCTCACGCGAGCTCAGCTATTGCGGCAGATTCTGCTCGAAGGCGCGCTGCTCGGGCTACTCGGTTCGTTGTTTGGACTTGCGCTCGGCTACGCGATGGCAAGCGGTGCGCTGCGCTTTTTCGGCAGCGATCTTGGCGGCGGCTATTTTCCGGGTGTGCAACCGCGAGTCGGTTTCGAGCCGCTCGCGAGCGCGGTGTTTCTCGCGCTCGGGGTCGCGGTGTCGGTGTTGGGCAGCGTCGCGCCCGCCATCGACGCGGCACGCGCACGGCCTGCCGCGGCACTCAAGGCCGGCGCCGAGGAAACCGCGCTGGCGCGGCTCGCGACGCCGTGGCCGGCGTTCGGCTGTTTGCTGGCGGCCGCCGCGCTGACGCGCGTGCCGCCGTGGTTCGATGCGCCGATTGCTGGCTATCTGGCGGTCGCGCTGCTGCTCGTCGGCGGCATTGCATTGATGCCGCGCGTGACCGCGCTGATTTTCGGCGCGGCGAGTCGCGCGCGCGCCACGCGACGCCGCGCGGGCGCGACGACTACGCTCGCGATTGCGCGTCTCGCGAATGCGCCGGGGCAGGCCTCGATCGCGATGGGCGGCGTGCTGTCGAGCTTCGCGCTGATCGTCGCGATGGCGATCATGGTGGCCAGTTTCCGCGTATCCGTCGACGACTGGATCACGCATCTGCTGTCCGCGGATCTCTATGTGCGCCTAACCTCCGGCGGCAATAGCGGCGACAGTGGCGGCTTGCGGCCCGACCAACAGACGCGCATCGCGACGGTCCCCGGCATCCGCCACGCTGCGTTTTCGCGCATCACGCATCTGACGCTCGATCCCGCCCGCCCGGACGTCTCGCTGCTCGCCCGCGAGATCGATGCGGCCGATCCGGGTGCGACCCTGCAGATGACCGGCGCGGTGCTGTCGGCGTCCGCGCTTCGCACCGGAGACAAACCTATTTGGGTTTCGGAAGCAATGGTCGACCTGTATGGGTATCAGTCAGGTCAACACGTGCGGTTGCCGCTCGGCGAACATGGTCAGATGTTCGTCGTCGCCGGCGTCTGGCGCGACTATGCGCGGCAGAGCGGCGCGATTCAGATACGGCTTGACGATTATCGGCGGCTCACCGGCGACTCCACCGCAACCGATGTCGCGGTGACTGTCGAGCCGGGCGTGAGTGTCGAACGCGTCGTCGCAAGTTTGAAGGCGTTGCCGTTCGGCGCTTCGCTCGAGATGTCGCAACCGGGGGAGATCCGTGCGCGCACGCTGGTCATCTTCGATCGCAGTTTCGCGGTTACGTATCTGCTCGAGGCGGTGGCCATCGTGATCGGCTTGTTCGGTGTCGCCGCGACCTTTTCCGCGCAGACGCTCGCGCGCACCCGCGAGTTCGGGATGTTGCGCCACGTCGGCGTGACGCGCGCGCAGATTTTTGCGATCCTCGCATCGGAGGGCGGCCTGCTCACCGCATCCGGCATTGCGCTGGGTTTCGCGCTTGGTTTCGCGATCAGCCTGATTCTCGTGTTCGTCGTCAATCCGCAGTCGTTTCACTGGAGCATGTCGCTGCATGTGCCGTGGTTCGTGCTGGGCACGGTCGCGTTGGTGATGCTAGTGCTGTCGTGCACGACGGCGGTGGTAGCGGGACGGGGTGCGGTGTCGGTGGATGCCGTGCGCGCGGTGAAGGAGGACTGGTGATGCGAGTTGTGCGGCGTGCGTGGGGGATGCGATTGCTTTGGAGTACCAGCAAATCTTCACTCCCATACCCTCATCGAACTTTTCGGAGCCTACTTTGCGTTGGCATAGCCGCTGCGTCGCCCTCTTTTGCCGCTAGCAGCGACTCCTCTGCATCCACGCCGGCCACCTTCGCGGTAGTCACGCCAGAACATCTGATCTCGTTTCCGCGGGACACCGGTGCCCATCCGGAATTCCGCACCGAATGGTGGTACGCGACGGGCTGGCTCACGACACCCGACCACCAACCGCTCGGATTCCAGATCACGTTCTTCCGTTCGGCGACTGGTCACGATGCCACCGACCCCAGCGCCTTCGCCCCCTCGCAACTGATCATTGCGCACGCTGCGCTGAGCGATCCGGCCATCGGCCACCTCGTTCACGATCAACGCATCGCCCGGCAAGGTCTCGGGCTTTCCTACGCGAAGCCCGACAACACCAACGTCAAACTCGACGCATGGAAAATGATTCGCGCCGCGGACGGTCACTACGACGTCACCGCCGACGCAAGCGGATTCTCGCTACACCTGCAGCTCACGCCAACGCAGCCACCGCTGATTCAGGGCGAACGCGGCTACTCGCGCAAAGGACCGCGTCCCGAACAGGCAAGCTATTACTACAGCGAACCGCAACTCAGCGTGACGGGCACTGTGGTGCGCCCGGCCGCGGGTGCAAACGACTCGACGCGCAATGCTGCCGTGACGGGCACCGCATGGCTCGATCACGAATGGTCGAGCACATTGCTCGACGCCAATGCGGTCGGATGGGATTGGCTCGGCGCCAATTTGACGGACGGGTCGGCGCTCATGGCATTCAAGATCCGTAGCCGCGATGGACATGCAACATGGGCCCACGCGACGCTTCGCAGACGCGATGGCCAAGTAAGGAATTTCGGCCCCGGCGAAGTTTCGTTCACGCCGCATCGCATGTGGCGGTCGCCGCGCACAAATACTTTGTACCCGGTATCGATGACGGTTAGAGCCGGAACTCTGACATGGCGACTCGATCCGCTGATGGACGATCAGGAACTCGACTCACGACAGTCGACCGGCGCGGTGTATTGGGAAGGCGCGGTGCGAGTGAGTCAACAGAATGCCTATGTAGGGCGGGCCTATTTGGAACTCACGGGTTACGCGGATGCGCTGCGGATCGGAAAGTAGTGAAGCGCGCGGAATTGACCGCGCAAACGCAAAAACCCCACCGCTGGGCGGTGGGGTTTCTGGCTTTTGGGGGAGCCTGACGATTACCTACTTTCACACGGGCAATCCGCACTATCATCGGCGTGGAGTCGTTTCACGGTCCTGTTCGGGATGGGAAGGGGTGGGACCGACTCGCTATGGTCATCAGGCATGACGGGTTGCTGCGTCGCAGTCGGGTTGGGGTCAACCCGGCGCCACAGCCAATCGGGAAGAAGCGTAAAGGATTCGTGTTTTTGGGGTTGTGTTGTTTCTGGCACAACACCGATCTCAAACTGCATGTCTTCATCCCCTTCGGGGATCGGACACCCGTAAGCGCTAAAGCGCTAACGGTTGTCGAGACACACCTGTTATAGGATCAAGCCTTACGGGCAATTAGTATCAGTTAGCTCAGTACATTACTGTACGTGCACACCTGACCTATCAACGTCCTGGTCTTGAACGACCCTTCAAGGGGCTCGAAGCCCCGGGGATATCTCATCTTAAGGCGAGTTTCCCGCTTAGATGCTTTCAGCGGTTATCTCTTCCGAACATAGCTACCCGGCGATGCCACTGGCGTGACAACCGGTACACCAGAGGTTCGTCCACTCCGGTCCTCTCGTACTAGGAGCAGCCCCCTTCAAATATCCAGCGCCCACGGCAGATAGGGACCAAACTGTCTCACGACGTTTTAAACCCAGCTCACGTACCTCTTTAAATGGCGAACAGCCATACCCTTGGGACCGGCTACAGCCCCAGGATGAGATGAGCCGACATCGAGGTGCCAAACACCGCCGTCGATATGAACTCTTGGGCGGTATCAGCCTGTTATCCCCAGAGTACCTTTTATCCGTTGAGCGATGGCCCTTCCATACAGAACCACCGGATCACTATGACCTGCTTTCGCACCTGTTCGACTTGTCAGTCTCACAGTCAAGCACGCTTATGCCATTGCACTATCAGCACGATTTCCGACCGTACCTAGCGTACCTTCGTACTCCTCCGTTACACTTTGGGAGGAGACCGCCCCAGTCAAACTGCCTACCATGCACTGTCCCCGATCCGGATCACGGACCAAGGTTAGAACCTCAAACAGATCAGGGTGGTATTTCAAGGACGGCTCCACGCAAACTGGCGTTCACGCTTCACAGCCTCCCACCTATCCTACACAGACCGGTTCAAAGTCCAATGCAAAGCTACAGTAAAGGTTCATGGGGTCTTTCCGTCTAGCCGCGGGGAGATTGCATCATCACAAACACTTCAACTTCGCTGAGTCTCGGGAGGAGACAGTGTGGCCATCGTTACGCCATTCGTGCAGGTCGGAACTTACCCGACAAGGAATTTCGCTACCTTAGGACCGTTATAGTTACGGCCGCCGTTTACCGGGACTTCAATCAGGAGCTTGCACCCCATCATTTAATCTTCCGGCACCGGGCAGGCGTCACACCCTATACGTCCACTTTCGTGTTTGCAGAGTGCTGTGTTTTTATTAAACAGTCGCAGCCACCAGTTTATTGCAACCCCTTCACCCTCCTGGCGCAGGCCAGTCAAGCTACCAGGGCGTACCTTATCCCGAAGTTACGGTACCAATTTGCCGAGTTCCTTCTCCCGAGTTCTCTCAAGCGCCTTAGAATACTCATCTCGCCCACCTGTGTCGGTTTGCGGTACGGTCACTGTGAAACTGAAGCTTAGAGGCTTTTCCTGGAACCCCTTCCAGTTGCTTCGCTTCCGAAGAAGCTCGCGCCACACCCTTGAGTCCTGTGCCCGGATTTGCCAGGGCACCCTCTCCAATGCAGCGACCGGGACTTCCAACACCCGGACAACCTTCCGCGATCCGTCCCCCCATCGCATTTCACAATGGTGCAGAAATATTAATCTGCTTCCCATCAGCTACGCATTTCTGCCTCGCCTTAGGGGCCGACTCACCCTACGCCGATGAACGTTGCGTAGGAAACCTTGGGCTTACGGCGAGGGGGCCTTTCACCCCCTTTATCGCTACTCATGTCAGCATTCGCACTTCCGATACCTCCAGCACACTTTCCAGTGCACCTTCGCAGGCTTACGGAACGCTCTCCTACCATGCACATAAATGTGCATCCGCAGCTTCGGTATATGGCTTAGCCCCGTTACATCTTCCGCGCAGGACGACTCGATCAGTGAGCTATTACGCTTTCTTTAAAGGGTGGCTGCTTCTAAGCCAACCTCCTGACTGTTTTAGCCTTCCCACTTCGTTTCCCACTTAGCCATATTTGGGGACCTTAGCTGGCGGTCTGGGTTGTTTCCCTCTTGACACCGGACGTTAGCACCCGATGTCTGTCTCCCGTGATTGCACTCTTCGGTATTCGGAGTTTGCTATGGCGTAGTAATCCGCAATGGACCCCACAACCATGACAGTGCTCTACCCCCGAAGGTGATACACGAGGCACTACCTAAATAGTTTTCGGAGAGAACCAGCTATTTCCAGGTTTGTTTAGCCTTTCACCCCTATCCACAGCTCATCCCCTAACTTTTCAACGTTAGTGGGTTCGGTCCTCCAGCACGTGTTACCGTGCCTTCAACCTGGCCATGGATAGATCACCTGGTTTCGGGTCTACACCCAGCGACTGGACGCCCTGTTCGGACTCGCTTTCGCTACGCCTGCCCTAATCGGTTAAGCTCGCCACTGAATGTAAGTCGCTGACCCATTATACAAAAGGTACGCCGTCACCCCTTCGCAGAGGCTCCGACTGTTTGTATGCATGCGGTTTCAGGATCTGTTTCACTCCCCTCCCGGGGTTCTTTTCGCCTTTCCCTCACGGTACTGGTTCACTATCGGTCGATCACGAGTATTTAGCCTTGGAGGATGGTCCCCCCATCTTCAGACAGGATTTCACGTGTCCCGCCCTACTTCTCGTACACCCAGTTCTTTCCCGCTGTTTTCGTCTACAGGGCTATCACCTGCTATGGCCGCACTTTCCAGAGCGTTCGACTAACAATGAGAATAAAGAGTACAGGCTCATCCCATTTCGCTCGCCACTACTTTGGGAATCTCGGTTGATTTCTTTTCCTGCGGTTACTTAGATGTTTCAGTTCACCGCGTTCGCTTCACGTAGCCTATGGATTCAGCTACGGATACTCCATTAGGAGTGGGTTTCCCCATTCGGACATCTCCGGATCAAAGCTCGTTTGCCAGCTCCCCGGAGCTTTTCGCAGGCTACCGCGTCCTTCATCGCCTGTGATCGCCAAGGCATCCACCACATGCACTTGTTCGCTTGACCCTATAACGGGTGTGTCTCAATGATTGCTCACCGCAGATCACATGCCGCTACAGGTTGAGTATTCGTGTTGCGCCGTATTCCAAAGGCAATCTCTCGATTCCCTTAAAATACATCGATACAATCACAACCCTGATTCACCTACTCGCATACCCATCTCCAGGTACGCTTTCGTGAATCTCTTTACTACTTCTTCCTGATTGTTAAAGAACGACAGCCGATATCACGATTGAGTCGTGTACCGCTCTGACTGGCTCAATCGCCAATGCGCAACGCTCTGCCTTCAGGCAGAACCCTGCGCATTGAGGATTGGTGGAGGATGACGGGATCGAACCGACGACCCCCTGCTTGCAAAGCAGGTGCTCTCCCAGCTGAGCTAATCCCCCGGTCATACCCGACTCAAGGGTGTCCCAGTCAGCACCAGCAGACAAAGATGGTGGGTCTGGATGGATTCGAACCATCGACCCCCGCCTTATCAAGACGGTGCTCTAACCGACTGAGCTACAGACCCCTGAGTCTGTCTGCGTTGCTTCTCTAAACCACAGCCGATAAGCGTGAGCACTTGAATGCACTGAATGCATAGCTCTGGAAAGGAGGTGATCCAGCCGCACCTTCCGATACGGCTACCTTGTTACGACTTCACCCCAGTCATGAATCCTACCGTGGTGACCGTCCTCCTTGCGGTTAGACTAGCCACTTCTGGTAAAACCCACTCCCATGGTGTGACGGGCGGTGTGTACAAGACCCGGGAACGTATTCACCGCGGCATGCTGATCCGCGATTACTAGCGATTCCAGCTTCACGCACTCGAGTTGCAGAGTGCGATCCGGACTACGATCGGTTTTCTGGGATTGGCTCCACCTCGCGGCTTGGCAACCCTCTGTTCCGACCATTGTATGACGTGTGAAGCCCTACCCATAAGGGCCATGAGGACTTGACGTCATCCCCACCTTCCTCCGGTTTGTCACCGGCAGTCTCCCTGGAGTGCTCTTGCGTAGCAACTAGGGACAAGGGTTGCGCTCGTTGCGGGACTTAACCCAACATCTCACGACACGAGCTGACGACAGCCATGCAGCACCTGTGTGATGGCTCCCTTTCGGGCACTCCCGGCTCTCACCAGGATTCCATCCATGTCAAGGGTAGGTAAGGTTTTTCGCGTTGCATCGAATTAATCCACATCATCCACCGCTTGTGCGGGTCCCCGTCAATTCCTTTGAGTTTTAATCTTGCGACCGTACTCCCCAGGCGGTCAACTTCACGCGTTAGCTACGTTACCAAGCCAATGAAGGCCCGACAACCAGTTGACATCGTTTAGGGCGTGGACTACCAGGGTATCTAATCCTGTTTGCTCCCCACGCTTTCGTGCATGAGCGTCAGTATTGGCCCAGGGGGCTGCCTTCGCCATCGGTGTTCCTCCACATCTCTACGCATTTCACTGCTACACGTGGAATTCCACCCCCCTCTGCCATACTCCAGCGCTGCAGTCACCAATGCAGTTCCCAGGTTAAGCCCGGGGATTTCACATCGGTCTTACAGCACCGCCTGCGCACGCTTTACGCCCAGTAATTCCGATTAACGCTCGCACCCTACGTATTACCGCGGCTGCTGGCACGTAGTTAGCCGGTGCTTATTCTTCCGGTACCGTCATCCCTCACGGATATTAGCCACGAGGTTTTCTTTCCGGACAAAAGTGCTTTACAACCCGAAGGCCTTCTTCACACACGCGGCATTGCTGGATCAGGCTTGCGCCCATTGTCCAAAATTCCCCACTGCTGCCTCCCGTAGGAGTCTGGGCCGTGTCTCAGTCCCAGTGTGGCTGGTCGTCCTCTCAGACCAGCTACAGATCGTCGGCTTGGTAGGCCTTTACCCCACCAACTACCTAATCTGCCATCGGCCGCCCCTTGAGCGCGAGGTCCCGAAAGATCCCCCGCTTTCCTCCACAGAGCGTATGCGGTATTAATCCGGCTTTCGCCGGGCTATCCCCCACTCCAGGACACGTTCCGATGTATTACTCACCCGTTCGCCACTCGCCACCAGACCGAAGTCCGTGCTGCCGTTCGACTTGCATGTGTAAGGCATGCCGCCAGCGTTCAATCTGAGCCAGGATCAAACTCTTCAGTTCAAACCTGTTACTGTTTTCGGTTCCGCAGTTTCCTGCTGACGAACCGGTCGCTCACTCAACGTACTGACGATGATCCATCCGTCTTTCGACAGATAAACCTTCCTCTAATACTGTGTGAGGCTTCTGATACTTTTGCCTTGCAGCAGATCCATACGGATCCGCCGCCGCATTCCGCATCAAGCGCCCACACTTATCGGCTGTTAGTTTTTAAAGATCGATCCGCCCAACCCGCAACGCCGGAACTACCACCACCCGGCACTGCTTCGTTTGCGTCGCTGCGTCTGCAGCAGAGAAACGAGATTATGGAGAGCGATCGACAACCCGTCAAGCCCTTCTGCGAATTTCTTTTGGGAGCAAAGACACTCGTCTCCATCTCCTTGCCCGCACCCGCAAAAGAGTCAACTCACGTCAGACCTAAAAAGAAGCAAAAATAGTTAGTCCTCCAATTCAATCCACTGAAGTCCAGATACCGACAAAACAAAGTAGTCCGTGCACAGCTCGAATCCGCCACCGCTCCCCAAGTTAAAGTTTTACCCTTCCTCGCCGTCAATCAGATCATCCCGCCACTTAAATTAGCTGCCGACTATGGACAATCCCGTCGACGCACACGTCGAGGAAACCCAGCGCGCCGCTGCATCGCCGGCGCTCGAACCCGATTTGGTGCCGGTAGGCACGCCGCTCCCATGGCCGATCGTCGATGCCGACGGTACGCTGCTGTTCGCAAGCGCGACGACGCTCGCGACCACCGACGAACGCGCCTTTCTGTTCCAACACTTCCACCCGCACCGCGGCGACCTGCACGACCTCGGCGCACGACAACTGCCGGCGCCCACGACCCAGCCCGACGAGACCGTCGAGCTGACACTGAAAGACATGCACCTCGAGATCGGCGCATTGATCGGCATGCGTTCGCAACTCGGCAGCGGCGCGCCGATGCACCCATGCCGCATCATCGGTTTCGCGCCGAATCATGCGCTGTTCGTCACGCCGCCGACGCAGCAGGGCCAACCGCTGCCGCTCACGCCCGGCGAGAACGTCGAGCTCGTCGCGATCGCGAGTCAGGCCGTGTTCCGTTTCGTCTGCACGGTCGAAGCAGTCTGCCGCGTGCCGTTCGACTATGTCGTGTTGTCGAGACCCGGCATGGTCCGCCGGCTACGCGAGCGCAAATCGATCCGCGTCCACGCGCATCTGCCCGTGCGGTTTGGCATCGGTGTGGCCGGCGACACATACGAAGGCCTTGGCCTCGCCAAAGGCATCAGCGCACTCGGCATGTCGTTGTGCGCGTCATGGACACTGGGCGAGGTCGGCGAGCGGCTGCGCATCGCGTTTCGGCTGAAGTCGGCCGAATACGATTCGCAGATCGAGACGATGGCAGTGATCCGCAACGTTCACAAGGGCGAGACGCCTGGCGAGCCGTCCATGCATGGGCTCGAACTGGATCAACTCGATTCCGCTCAACAGATGGCGATGAAGGTGTTCGTGTTCGATCGTCAGGAGGATGTGCAGCATTGGTCCACCGGGCTGAAATAAACGCTCCGGCTGGCAACCAACGCGCGCGCGGACGGAGCACTCCGAGCTCGCTGCGCACACATCGATCAGCCGATCAACTGTTCCGGCGTCAACCGCCGCGCTCCCCACGCATTGGCGAGCACTTCACAACGGCCGAGCCGTATCGCACCACGCTCGAAATCGACGAACACGACTTCGTCGGCGTCGGCCGGCCGCGCGGGTTCGTCGCGCGTGCGGCCGTCGGTCAGAATCCAGAGCCAGCGCTGCTGGGCCGGCCGTCGCCGCGCGCAGCGCTCGAGCAAATGCGCGGCGCTCCGCACGCCCGACGCGAGCGGCGAGCCGCCACCTCCGCCCACAGGCGCGAGCCATCGCTCGTTCCACCAGCGCGGCACGGTGGGGCCGAAGCGTATGTCCGCGCCCGCACCGCCGAAGCAGATCAGCGCAGCCTCGCTGCGCATCGCACTCGCACGGTCGAACAAGGCAGTCAGTAGCCCCTTCGCGAGCGCGAGACGTTGGCCCGCCAGCATCGACCCGGAGCAATCGAGCACGAAGCAATGCAGCACACCGCCGCGCGGCGCTTCGCGTGCGAAACGCAGATGCTCGCGACGCAGCGTGCGCTCGCGCATCGCGGCGAGCGTCGGTGGCCAGGCAATGCGCCGGCCCGGTTCGCCGCGCGACGTGTCGCGCGCATCCGCCCCCGCACCTTGCGGCCATCGAAAACCGCTGCGCGAGTCAGCGGCGGCGCCCTTCCGATGGCTCAGCGTTTTTTTGCGTCGAGCGGAATGACGCCTTTGACGGGCACAGTCGCGGTCGGCTCGGGCGGCAGGTAACCCCAGTCCGAGTCAGCGGAAGATATCGCCGTATCGCCGGACGCCCCCACGGCGACGCCCTGTGACCGCGCCTCGCTTTCCGGCTGACGCTGATTCCCATGTTGCGAATCATGCTGACGTCGCCGATGAAGCAGCACCGCATCGGCGACGCGCTCCACATGTCCGACCGTCACCGCATCCGTCTGTTCGAACGCGGCCAGCGCGCGCGCCGCGCGCAGCATCACGAGGTCGGCGCGCAGGCCGTCGACGGCCGCGTCGATGCATAGCGCGCTCACGCGCGCATGGACGGTGTCATCGAACGCCAGCAGCGGCAGCGCCGCGCGCGCCGAGCGAATTCGCTGCACGTATGAAGCCTGCTGCTCCGCATAAGAGGCACGAAACCCCGCGGGATCGAGATCGAACGCGAACCGCGCTTTGACGATCGCCTGCCGCACCTGCGGCTCGAACGCGTTCTGCAACTCCACCATCAGACCGAAGCGGTCGATAAGTTGGGGCCGCAACTCGCCCTCTTCGGGATTCATCGTGCCGATCAGCACGAAGTTCGCGTCATGACTGTGCGACACGCCATCGCGTTCGACGGTATTCACGCCGCTCGCCGCCGCATCGAGCAACGCATCGACGAGCGCATCGGGCAGCAGATTGACTTCATCGACGTACAGCACGCCGCGATGCGCCTTCGCGAGCAGCCCCGGCGAGAAGCGTACCGAGCCGTCGCGCAGCACGGTTTCGATATCGAGCGTGCCGATCAGACGATCCTCGCTCGCGCCAAGCGGCAGATTCACGAGCTGCCCTTCCGGCAGCAGATCGGCGAGCGCGCGCGCGGCGGTCGACTTCGCGGTACCGCGCGGTCCGCTGATCAGTACGCCGCCCAAGCCCGGATCGATCGCGGCGAGCACCAGCGCCTGCTGCAACGAAGTCTGGCCAATCAGCGCCGCAAACGGAAAAACCGGCCGCGACGCGGTGCCCGATGAGGAGCCGGCGCCACCCAGGTCGTCCATTCCTCGCATCGCTCCATTCATGTTTGTCTTCCTTCGATCTGCTGTTCGCTCGCAAGCAGATGCGCTTCCACCTGCGCGCGATAGTCGCCCGGCTGCTGCCACAGCCCTCGCTGCATCGCTTCGAGCAAACGCTCGCAGATCGAATGCAGCGCATGCGGGTTGTGCCGTTGCATGAACGCGCGGGTGTCGGCGTCGTTCAGATAAGCATCGGCGACGAGCGCGTACTGATGATCGGCGATCACGCGCGCGGTCGCGTCGTAGCCATACAGATAGTCGACGGTCGCGGCGATCTCGGCCGCGCCCTTGTAGCCGTGGCGCTTCACGCCATCGAGCCATTTCGGATTGACCACGCGCGAGCGGATCACGCGCGCAATCTCCTCCTGCAGCGTCCGCACGCGCGGCGCGGCCGGATTGCTGTGATCGGCGTGATAGACACTCGGCTGCTGACCGGCCAGATGCCGTACCGCCGCGACCATGCCACCCTGAAACTGGTAGTAGTCGTTCGAATCGAGCACGTCGTGCTCGCGGTTGTCCTGGTTCTGCAGCACCACATCCAGCGCTGCGAGGCGCGCGCCAAACGCTTGATGCGCCTCCTCGCCCGCGCTCTTCTGCGCATACGCATATCCGCCCCACGCCTGATACGCGTTCGCCAGATCGGCGTCGGTCCGCCACTCGCGCGAGTCGATCATCTGCTGCAGACCCGCGCCGTACGCGCCGGGTCGCGCGCTGAACACGCGCCAGCCGGCGCGCTTGCGCGCATCGACCGGGTCCATGCCGCGGGCAATCAACGCATCGCGTTCGCGCTGCACGCGCGCGCGAATTGGATTCAGCTCCGCGGGCTCGTCGAGTTCGGCAACCGCCTGCACGGCCGCATCGAACAGATGCATCACGTTCGCGAACGCATCGCGAAAGAAACCGGATACGCGCAAGGTGACATCGATACGCGGCCGGTCGAACGCTTCGATCGGCATGATCTCGAAGTCCGTCACGCGATGACTGCCCGGCGCCCACTTCGGCCGCACGCCGAGCAGCGCGAGCGCCTGGGCGATATCGTCGCCGCCGGTGCGCATCGTCGCGGTGCCCCAGACCGACAGGCCGATCGCGCGCGGATAATCGCCATGCTCCTGCAGATGCCGCTCGATCAGTTGCTGTGCCGATTTCAGGCCGAGTGCCCACGCGGCTTGGGTCGGCACCGCGCGCGTGTCGACCGAATAGAAGTTGCGGCCGGTGGGCAATACGTCGGGCCGACCGCGCGAAGGCGAGCCGCTCGGACCTGGCGGCACGAAACGCCCTTCGAGGCCGCGCTTGAGCTGCGTCATTTCCTGCGGGCCACAGGCGTCGAGGCGCGGCAGCACGTCGTCGCGCAGGCGCGCGATCACCTGTGCCGCTTGCGGCAGACTCTCGTCGCCTGCGGGGACGGCCCGCGAACGATCCGCGTCATCGCAATCGACACTGCAGACGCCGCGCAACAGCTCGCCCGCAAGCAACTCCAGGCGCTCGCGGGTATCGCCGCAATGTCGCCACGGTGCGTCGCTGACCCGCTGCAAAACTTCGGGACGCGGGCCGTCCCATGCGGCGGCCCAATCCACGCTCAACGGATCGAACAGATGATCGATGCGCAGATCGCGCGCCAGCGCGTCGACGAGCCCGGCCTTGCCGCCCTGTCCATCGCCGATGGGAAAGCGCCCGAGCGCGAGCAGCGTATCGCGTCGCTGCACGCCGCGCGGCGACTGCCCGAACGTATGCAGGCCATCGCGAATCTGTGCTTCCTTCAGCTCGCACAGCCACGCATCGACGCGCGTGAGCAGCGCGTCTTCATCGTCCTGTCCGTTCGGCGCCGCGAGACTCAGTTCTTCGTGCAGCCGATGCTCGACGATCGTCGTCAGAATCGTGCGACGCAAGAGCTTTGCGCGACGCGAATCGACCATCAATGCTTCGTAGTATTCGTCGACCTGGCGTTCGAGGTCTTGCAGCGGCCCATAGCTTTCAGCGCGCGTCAGCGGCGGCATCAGATGATCGATGATCACCGCCTGCGCGCGCCGCTTCGCCTGGCTGCCCTCGCCCGGATCGTTGACGATGAACGGATACAGATGCGGCATCGGCCCGAGAATCAGATCGGGCCAGCACGCGTCGCTCAGCGCGACGCTTTTGCCCGGCAGCCACTCCAGGTTGCCGTGCTTGCCGACGTGCACGACCGCGTCGATGCCGAACTGGTGGCGCAGCCAGAAGTAGAACGCGAGGTACGCATGCGGCGGTACGAGCTCGGCATCGTGATAGCTCGCATAGTCGCCTTGTTCGCGCGAACGCGAAGGCTGAATGCCGACGAACACCTGCCCGCAGCGCCAGCCCGCGATCATGAAGCGGCCGCGCCGCAGCGTCGGGTCCTGGTCGGGCTTGCCCCAGCGCGCGTTCAACGCGTCGCGCACGCTCGCTGGCAACGCGTTGAAATGCGCGCGATAGTCGTCGAGTGCGAGGCTTTGCAGGGCCGGACGCAGATCGCGGACGACCGGATCGTTGGTCACGCCCTCGGTCAGCCTGTTCAACAATGCGTCGCCGCTGTCTGGCAATTCGCCGACACGATAGCCTTCATCGCGCAGCATCGACAGAATGCCGACCACCGATGCCGGCGTATCGAGTCCCACGCCATTGCCGATGCGCCCTTCGCTCATCGGATAGTTCGCGAGAATCAACGCGACTTTCTTGTCGGCGTTATCGAGCGAACGCAGACGGCACCAGCGCCGGCTCAGCTCGGCGAGAAAGCGCACCCGTTCGAGGTCGGGCTGATAACGAACCACGTCGACCTGCGTATGCGCACAGCGATACGCGAGCCCCTTGAAGCTGATCGCGCGCGTGATGATGCGCCCGTCCGCTTCGGGCAGCGCGACGTGCATCGCGATATCGCGCGAATTGAGGCCGTGGTTGTCTTTCAGCCAATCGTCGCGATTGCCGCCGCTCAGGATCACCTGGAACACCGGCGCGTCGCCGGCGAGTGCGAGCGGCTCGGGGTCGTCGATCGCGGACGCGGCGAACGCGGTGGTGTTCAGCACCAGCGCGACGCCATGTTGCGCGCACAGCGACTGCACGACATCGCGGCTCATCGCATCCTTCAACGACGTGATCGCGAGCGGCAGCGGATTGAGCCCTTGCGCTTCGAGCGCATCGATCAACGCATCGAACACCGCGGTATTGGCGGCCTGCAGATGCGCCTTGTAGAACAGGATCGCGACGACCGGCGCGTCCTGCCGCCAACGCGCCTGCCAGTCGGCAACGGTAGGCGTATCGCGCTCGGGGTGATACAGCGACGCGGCCGGCAATGCGCGCGGCGGCTCGGGCGCGCGCCCCCGACCGAGCGCGCGGTACGCGATGCAGCGCAAGAACGCCTCGGCGTTCTGCGGACCGCCCTCGCGCAGATAGCGCCACAACTGCTGACACAACTCGGCGCTCGCGGTGCTGCGCGCGAGCAGGTTCGGGTCCTCCTGCAGATCGCCGGAAAACATCGCGAGCGTTTGCTGTTTGCGCTGCGCGAGCGCGACGACCTGCTCGATGCCGTACGGCCAATACGCTTCGCCGCCGAGATGATCGACGACGACCACGCGCGCATGCTGCAACACGTCGTCGAGATAGAAATCGACCGAGGCCGGCTGACGCAGATACGTGACGTTCGCGAGCCGCAGGCTCGGGAAGCCGTCATCGAGACGCGGCACCACGCTCGCGAGCAGCGACAGCGTGGTGTCGGCGGAACTGAGCACGACGATATCGGCGGGCTGCTGATCGATGCGGATCACGCCCTGCGTATCGTCGACGAAACCGCCCGGCGTCGTGCGCAGCAAATGCATGCTGGCGCGCCCGTTATGCCGTCGCGTTCGACGTCGCGCCGAGCGCCGCGTCGAACGCCTGTTGCAGCGCGGGTTGATCGAGGTCTTCGCCGATCAGGACGAAGCGGCTCAGGGCGTCGTCGCCGTTTTCGCCCGCCTGCCAGCGCCGGTCGAAGTAACTGTCGAAGCGCCGGCCCACGCCCTGGATCACGAGGCGCATCGCCGCGCCCGGCAGTGCCGCGAAGCCTTTGACACGGTAAATCGTGTGGCTTTCGACCAGCGTCTGCAACGCGGCGAGCGCCGCGTCGCGCGACGGCACCGATGCCTGCACGACGACCGAATCGAATTCGTCGTGGTGATGATCGGGGTCGTCGGCGGAACCGTGGTGGTCGTGACGCAGATGGATCGTCTGTTCCGACGCCGCTTCGAGCCCCAGCAGCGTATGCAGGTCGAGCTGCCCCCGCTGCGCGCGCACGATCTTCACCTGCGGCGGAATCTCCGCGCGGATCGCGGCTTCCACTTCGTGCTGCCGCGCGTCGTCGATCAGATCGGTCTTGTTCAGAATCACCAGATCGGCAGCCGACAACTGGTCTTCGAACAGCTCGTGCAGCGGCGACTCGTGATCGAGATTCGGATCGGCCTTGCGCTGCGCATCGACGGCGACCGGGTTATCGGCGAACTGGCCGCTTGCGGCGGCCGGGCCATCCACCACCGTCACCACCGCGTCGACCGTGAAGCCGTTGCGGATCTGCGGCCAGTTGAACGCCTGCACGAGCGGCTTCGGCAACGCGAGCCCCGAGGTTTCGATCAGCACATGATCGAGTTCGTCGCGCCGCTCCGCGAGCTTTTCCATCACCGGGAAAAACTCTTCCTGCACGGTGCAGCACAGACAACCGTTCGCGAGTTCATACAATTGTCCTTCGGTCTCGACGCCGTTTTCATTGCAACCGATGCCGCAGCCCTTGAGGATTTCGCCGTCGATGCCGAGTTCGCCGAACTCGTTGACGATCACCGCGATGCGCTTGCCGCCCGCATGCTGAAGGATGTGCCGCAGCAACGTAGTTTTGCCACTGCCGAGAAAGCCGGTAACGATCGTGACGGGAATCTTGCGCAATTGAGTTTGCATCGTGAGGTCCATCCCTTTGCGTTGCATCGGTCTGCCGCAAGTTCCGCGCATCGGTCGGCATCGGCTGGCGAATGGAGCGAATGAAGCACGCGCAACAGTACCAGCGATCACTAGACACGGGGACGAACGACGGCATTGCCGCGACAACGGAAATACAGAAAGCGGAACTGAGGTCATGAACGCGCCGCCGCATCCCCGCGGCGGTCGTTCTGCTTCTTCGGGCCGGTATCCGGGCTGGCGAAAGCGCCGCTCCCCCTTCCCGGACGAGTGGTTTCTCGTCCAGTGGTGATATGTCGACGCGACCTTGCGCGAGGACATCGAAGCCGGCACCGCGGCGCCCGGCTATCAAGCCGGAACCGCTTTTCGCTTACCGTTGCGGGGACAGCACAGGTTAGCCGCTCTAGCGCAGATGGCTCCCTGTTTCCCGTTTAACTGCATGCGCATGAACGCGCACGCGAGCACCCAAAGTGCGTGCGAGTGTAGGCCCCCGGGCATGCGCAGTCAAGCAACGCAGAGCGCCGGAAAGCGCCGCCGAGGCTTATCTGGCAAGGCGTCATGTGCTATCGTATGCGCGCGTTTGGTGCCTGCACATGCGCTCGCATGTGCAGTTAAACGGGAAACAGGCAGCGCGTCGCGCGTTCAACCTGTGCTGTCCCCGCAACGGTAAGCGACCTGCGGCGCGCGATTCGAATCGCCTTCGATTCCACCGTGCCGCGCATGCGTTTTTTGATGCCACTGTCCCGCGAATCCGCAGATTCGCAACCGGCACGGGAAGGCGAAGCGCGTGAGGCCGCCAGCCCGGATACCGGCCAGACGCGGAGGCGGCGCCGCATGCATCCGTGCATCAGGTTGCGCCGCCGGCCGCCGGAATCCGCGGGGAACGGATGTGAAGGCGTAGAAACGTGGCATCGCGTGTGTCGTGGCGTTCTCACTTAAGAATCCGCCGCGAACCGCACGAGTGGCCGCACCCCGATTCGCTGTACCGCATGACATCCATATTCACCGCTGCGTGCACCGTCGCACGCCGCTTCTCTCCCCCCATCTCCGCATGGCATGCGCCATGCACGCCGCGATGACGCGCGCCTGGCTGATCGGCGCCGGTCCCGGCGACGTCGAACTGATGACCCTGAAGGCCACTCGTGCGCTCGCCCAGGCCGATGTCGTGCTGGTCGACGATCTGGTCAATCCCGACGTACTGCAGTTTGCAAGCGCCAACGCGCAAGTCGTGTACGTCGGCAAACGCGGCGGCCATCCGTCAACGCCGCAAGCGGAGATCGTCGCGCAAATGCTCGGGCATCTGCGCGCGGGACGCAGCGTGGCGCGGCTCAAAGGCGGTGATCCGTTCGTGTTCGGCCGCGGCGGCGAAGAATTGCAGGCGCTGCAGGCGGCGGGTATCGAAGTCGACGTGATCAACGGCATCACGGCCGGCATCGCCGCGCCCGCGACGCTCGGCATCCCGGTCACGCATCGCGATTACGCGCAGGGCGTCGTGTTCGTCACCGGCCACGGCGCCGGCGGTGGCGAGCCGGACTGGGCCGCGCTCGCCGCGACGCGCATGACGCTCGTGATCTATATGGGCATGCGGCGGCTCGGCGAAATCGTCGGCGCGTTGCTCGCGGCCGGCATGTCCGCCGATACGCCCTGCGCGGCGATCGAATCGGCGACGCGGCCCGAGCAGCGTCACGTGCTCGCGCCGCTGCGCGAGTTTGCCGAGGCGGTCGTGCGCGCGGGGCTCGGCTCGCCGGCGATCGTCGTGATCGGCGGCGTGGCCTCGTTCGCGCTTGCGCGTGATGCGGCCAAACGCGACAGCCGAGTCGATCACGAACAAGCTGCGAGCGCGATTAAAACGCTGAGCGTCGGCATAGGTTGCCGCTTGCACAGCGATGCGGCTGACATCGAAGCCGCCGTGCGCGCAGCACTCGGTTCGAATGCCTTCGAGCAGATCCACACCATCGCGACGATCGACGCCAAGGCCAACGAAGCAGGTCTGCTCGAATTCTGTTCGCGCCATCAACTACCGCTGCAACTGTTCAGCCGCGAGCAGATCGCCGCCGCACCGGTCGCGTCGCCGTCGGCGGCCGCGCGCGCGCATCTTGGTGTCGACGGTGTGTGCGAACCGTGTGCGCTACTGGCGGCAGCAGCGTCGGTCTGCGCGACAATCGCGAAAAACGCCCGTCTGGTCGTACGCAAGACCACGCACGCCGGCATTACCGTCGCGATTGCGGCGGCGAACGACACCGCACGCGGCGACGCAGCGCCCTTCCATCCCGCCCCTCAAGACCAGGACCTCCGATGAAAACCGATCCCGAATCGCATCAACGCATGACCGAGCGCCGCCGCGAAGGCCACGAAAAGAAGCAGGCCAGCGCGACCGTCGAAAAAGGCCTGCTGATCGTCAACACCGGCACCGGCAAGGGCAAGAGCACAGCCGCGTTCGGCATGGCCGTGCGGGTGCTCGGCCACGGCATGCGGCTGGGTGTCGTGCAGTTCATCAAGGGCGCGCTGCATACGTCGGAGCGCGATTTCCTCGGCGCGATCGCGCAATGCGATTTCGTCACGATGGGCGACGGCTATACGTGGAACACGCAGAACCGCGAAGCCGACATGGCGACCGCGCGCAAGGGCTGGAACGAAGCGCGGCGGATGATCGAAAGCGGCGACTACCAGATGGTGATCCTCGACGAGCTGAACACCGTGCTGAAGTACGAGTACCTGCCGCTCGACGAAGTGCTCGCCGTGATCAATGCGCGAGCGCCGATGCTGCACGTCGTCGTGACCGGGCGCCATGCGCCCGACGCGCTGATCGAAGCCGCCGACCTCGTCACCGAAATGCGCGCGATCAAGCATCCGTATCGCGAGCAGGGTGTGAAGGCGCAGCGCGGCGTGGAGTTCTGAGCGATGTCCGCACCCCCCACGGGGACTTCCTTCGGGGCGCCCCCCAAGCGGACTCGCTCCGCAGCGTGCCCCGCGCTGTTCATCAGCGCGCCCGCCTCGGGACAAGGCAAGACCACGATCACCGCGGGTCTCGCGCGCTATCACCGGCGGCTCGGACGTCGCGTGCGCGTGTTCAAGACCGGGCCGGATTTTCTCGACCCGATGATCCTCGCGCGCGCGAGCGGCGCGCCGGTGCTGTCGCTCGATCTATGGATGGTCGGCGAAAGCGCGTGCCGCAACCTGCTCGCGCAGGCGGCACAAGAAGCCGATCTGATCCTGATCGAAGGCGTGATGGGCCTGTTCGACGGCACGCCGAGCAGCGCCGATCTGGCGACCACATTCGGCGTGCCGGTGCTTGCGGTGATTTCCGCGCAGGCGATGGCGCAGACCTTCGGCGCGCTCGCGTTCGGCCTTGCGCGCTTCAGACCGCAACTGCCGTTTCATGGCGTGCTCGCGAATCGCGTCGGCTCGGCCCGGCACGCGCAGATGCTGCAGGAAGCGCTGCCGCCCGAACTGCGCTGGTGCGGCCACATCGCCACGAGCGACGAGATCACGCTGCCCGACCGGCACCTCGGCCTGCATCAAGCCGATGAGATCGACGATCTCGAAGCGCGCCTCGAACACGCGGCGGATACGCTCGCGTCGACCGCGCTCGCCGAACTGCCGCCGCCGGTCGATTTCGGCACACCGTCGCCCGAGGTGCTGCCGCGTCTGCTCGAAGGCACGCACATCGCGATCGCGCGCGACGCCGCGTTCTCGTTCATCTACCCCGCCAACGTCGCGCTGCTCGAAGCGCTCGGCGCGCGGCTCAGCTATTTCTCGCCGCTCGCCGACGAAGCGTTGCCCGCCAACACGCACGCGCTCTATCTGCCGGGCGGCTATCCCGAACTGCATATGGCGACCCTCGCGGGCAACATGAGCAGCGCGGCATCGATCCGCGCGCACGTCGCGGCGGACAAACCGGTGGTCGCCGAATGCGGCGGCATGCTCTACCTGCTCGACACCCTGACCGACGCTCAAGGCACGAGCACGCGGATGCTCGGCCTGCTGCCCGGTCACGCGACGATGCAAACGCGCTTCACGTCGCTCGGCATGCAGCAGATCGACGGCCTGCACGGCACGCTGACCGGCCACACGTTTCATTACTCGAAGCTCGCCACACCGCTCGAACCGCAGCGCTTCGCCACCCGCGCGCACAGCGACACCCCCGGCGAAGCGGTGTTCCGCGTGGGCCCGATTGTGGCAACCTATATGCACGCTTACTGGCCCTCCAACCCGGCTTTCACGGCCGCCCTCTTTCATGGCGAAGCCTTTTGACGACTCCGAGCGCGAGGCGGTCTATCGCGCGATTTACGAACGCCGCGACATGCGCCACTTCGTGCCCGATCCGGTCGATCCGGCGGTGCTGCGGCGTCTGCTCGACGCGGCGCATCACGCGCCGAGCGTCGGCTACATGCAGCCGTGGCGCATCGTGCGCATCACCGATGCGGCGTTGCGCACGGGCTTGCGCGAGATCGTCGAGCGCGAACGGCTCGCTACCGCCGACGCGCTCGGCAAGCGCCGCGACGAGTTCATGAAGCTGAAGGTCGAAGGCATGCGCGATTGCGCGGAACTGCTGGTGATCGCTTTGATGGACGGGCGCGAGCGGCACGTGTTCGGCCGTCGCACGCTGCCGGAGATGGACCTTGCGTCGGTCGCGTGCGCGATCCAGAACATGTGGCTCGCCGCGCGCGCGGAAGGACTCGGGCTTGGGTGGGTGTCGCTGTTCGATGTCGACGCGGTGCACCAGCTACTGGCGATGCCGGAAGGCGCACGACCGGTCGCGATTCTGTGCCTCGGCCATGTCGATGCGTTCTACAGCGAGCCGATGCTCGAAACGGAGCGCTGGGCGAGCCGTCTGCCGCTAGCCGATTGCGTGTTCGAAAACCGCTGGCCGGGCGGCAAGCCGGCGCCGGAATAACCGACACGCACGGCTCCGGCGACTCGAAGCCGCGTTGTTTAGCGCCGCAGCGGCTCCATCGACTCGACGTTCGGCGCACCGCTCGCCTTGTCGATACTGAGCTTCACACGCCAGTCGGCCGGCGCGTCGTACGGCAGCTTCGCAAGCGCGGTTTTCACGAGCAGCGGCAGCGCATGCAGCGGGTCCGCGTCGCGATCGCTATACACCGCGCTGACCTTGTACCGCTCGGTGCCGCTCGCATAGTCGAAAAACCGCAGCGTCAGCGCGTGCTGATACTTGCGCCCGAAAAGCAGCGCGCCTGGACCGTCGCTGCCCGCGCCGCAATCGGCGGGCGCGCAATCCCCACCGCCAATGCCGATCGACGCCGGCCGCGTGCTATACGCGATCGACAGCAGATAATGCGCGGGGTTGCCCGCCGTATCGACGAAGCCGTGTTTCGCCAACTCGTCGCGCAGCAGCTTTTCGACTTGCGGATGGTCGGCGCTGTCGTCCTGTGACTGTGTGCGCGCGAGCGAATAGGTCTGCTCGCCTTGCAGCGCAACGGCGCGGTCGGCGCCGTTAGCGCAGATGGTGTGCACGTCAACGCCGAGGCCCGCGCAAGCGGTGAGGCTCGCCGCGGCCAGCGCGGCACAGAGGTGAGCGATCTTCGCCATTTTCTGTCTTCTCTCCAGTCCATCGAATCCATCACGAGCGCATCAGGCGCGCGGTGCGCTCGTTTCATCGAGCGGCGCGTCGTCGAGCGCGGGCAGCCAGATCGTAAAGGCCGTCCCCTCGCCGGGCGCGCTGACGACTTCGACGCTGCCGCCGTGGCGCGTAACGACGGTTTTGATGAACGCCATGCCGAGTCCCGCGCCGCCCACTTCCGGCCGCTCTGCCTCGTGAAAACGGCGAAAGCGCTCGAATAGCCCCGCCTGCTGCTCCTTCGGGATGCCATAGCCCTGGTCGCGGATCGTGCACGCCACGCGAGCCGCCCCGCTGCCTTCGCGCCTCGCCGCCGGCTGGCTCGCGAAGCTGCACACGATGCGCGTGTCGGGCGGACTGTACTTGACCGCGTTGTTCAGAATATTGACGAGCGCGCGTGTCATCAGTGAGCGGTCGGCGCAAATCCAGGGTTCGTCGTTGCTGTCGTCGCCGGTTTCCGTATGCAGCGTCATGCGCTTCGCGTGCGCCTGCGGCCAGACCTCGTCGCTCGCATCGATGACGAGTTCGGTCAGGCTCAGCGGCTCGAGCACATAGGCCTGCGATTCGGCGCGCGCCAGTTGCACGAAGTCGTCGGCGAGCGTGAGCGCGCGTTGCGCGTAGCGTTCGATGCGCTCGAGCACGCCGCGCGCGAGCGCCGGCTCGGTCCGCGCGCGCTCGATCTCGACCAGCGCAATGATCGACGCCTGCGGCGAACGCATGTCGTGCGACAGCAGCCGCAGCGCGTCCTCGCGCTGACGCTCGGCCGCATGCAGCGCCGACACGTCGACCAAACCGGCGATCCAGCCGGTCGTCTCGCCCTGCGCGTTGGTGCAGGTCGCATAGCGCAGCAGATGGTCGCGCTCGTTCGTGTCGCGCACCTCGACACCCTGCGCCATCAGCGCCGCGAACTCGCCGCGCGTCGGATCGAGCGGCGCCGGCCAGTGCGCGTGCGCGTACACGTTGCGCTGGTTGTCCGAGGCCGCGCCGGTATCGATCGTCTTCACGAGCGTGAGCCCGCCGAGCACGCTCTGCATCGGCTGGCCCTCGGGCATCGGCGCACCGAGCCGCGCGAAATGCGCTTTCGCCGCGTGATTCGCGATCAGCACGACGCCGCCCACATCGCTGACGAGAATCGGCTCCGGCATGCTGTCGAGGCTGTCCCACACGAAGCGTTTCATGTCCTGCACCCGTTGCGCGGCCTCAGCCATCAGCGCCATGTGCTGTGCGAGCACGTCGCCGCCGAACTCGCGGCGGCGCCTCGGCGTTTCTGGCAGCAGATGCGGCTCGTCGGCGAGACGTTGCAGCTCGCCGCGCAGATACGCCATCGTCATTTCGAGGCGGCGCCAGTTCCAGATCGGGTAGACGATCGCGACGCCGAGGATCGCCGGCACCGGCGACATCCACAGCCTGCCGCCGTACAGCAGCAGCGCGCTGCCGGCCACGGCGAGCAGCACCAGCGCGCCGGTCAGCATCAGCGAGCGGCGCGGCGACAGCACGAGGAAGCCGCCGAGCAACGCGGCGAGCGGCGCGAGTGCCGCCGCGAACACGATCCACAGCGCGACCGGCTGGATCTCGCGGCCGGTCAGCAGCGTGTCGAGCACGTTCGCGTGGATGTAGACGCCTGGCAGCGGACCGAGCTCGCCCGACACAGGCGTCGCGAAGCGGTCGTACAGACCCGACGCCGTCACGCCGATCACGACGATGCGCCCGCGCAACTGGTCGGCCGGCACCTTGCCGGCGAGCACGTCGGCGAAACTGAACCTCGCGTAGTTCGCGGCATTCGGGCCGAATGGAATCAGGAAGCGGTCTTCGCGGCCGTCGTCGCTGCCGCGCGCGGCCTCGTTCGAGCGACGCGGCGGCAGCCCGTTGCGAAGATGCAGCTTGCCGTGTTCGACCGCGTCGGCGACGAGCACCGTCAGTTGCGGCCAGCGCGAGTGCTCGTCGCCCTGGAAGCGCGCGACGCTGCGCACGATGCCGTCGCTGTCCACTTCGAAATTGATGTGACCGAGCCCGGCTGCCGCCTGCGCGAGCGGCGTGACGGGTTGATCGACGGTGCGCTCGCCGCTCGCATCGGGCGGCGTCAGCAGCACGGGCAGATAGGTCGGGCTCAGCGCGATGGCGTGGGCGAGCCGGGCGTCGTCGAGGTTGGGCTCGGTGAACAGCACGTCGTAGATCACCGCGGCAGGTTTGGCCGCGGCGAGCCGATCGAGCAGCCGCGCATGCACGCTGCGTGGCCACGGCCAGCGGCCGAGCTCGTCGATGGTCGCATTGTCGATCTCGACGACGACGATGTCCGACAGCAGCGGCTGCGCGCGCAGCTTCAGAAACTGGTCGTACACCAGCAGATCGATGCCCGCGCCGACGCGCCCGAGCGAAGTCAGCAGGACCACCGCGAGGCCGAGGCAGCCGACGCTGAGCCACTCGATCAGAAAGCGCCGGCCGGCCCGCCGTCCGAGACGGGCGCGCGGATCGAGGCTCAGTCGCGTAGAAGTGGCGGGCAAGGGACGATGTAGTCGGGAACCAGAGGACGGACCGGCCAGCAGGCCGGCTCCGAGAATCTACCAGCGTCAGCGCGCCAGCGTAAAGGAGCGGACCGGGCTGCTCTTTTCGTAGAAGCGGCCGTTGTCGAACTGCTCGGCGACGATCGTCCAGTAGTAGACACCTGGCGGCAGATCGCTGATCACGAGCTCGCCGCCCGGCAGATCGGTGCGATCGATCACGGGATGGCTTAGATCAGCCGTCTTCGCGAGCACGAAGCGAAAACGCGTCGGCACGTTGCTGTGGCTGACGAACCAGCGGAACTCGTAGTCGTGGCTGCCCGCGCGCTGCGCGGCCGAAGCGTCCAGCCCGAGTTGGCGGCGCTCGAACGCATACACGCTCGGCAGGCCATCGAGGCCGTTGCTATCGGTCGACGCAACACGTACGAAATATGTGCCGTCGGGCAGATCGCCGAAGTCGGCGTGCGGCACGCTCACGCGTAAATCGCGCACCAGGTCAAGCTGATCGGCATCGTGCGAAATCTGCAGCCGATAGCCGAGCGCGTGCTCGGCCGGGTTGACGTCGAACGCGACGGTCTTGCCGTCCTGCACGCGCGCCGGCCGCGCGAGCGAAGGTGCCGGCAACAGTTGGAGCGGACTGCCGACCGCTTCGCCCGAGTGCGTGACGTTGCCGAAGCTTGCCTTGACCAGTTGGTCGGACGCCTGCAGCGGCCTGCCCGGCGCCGGCGCGGCGCTCTGGCCGTGCTGCGTGGCCGGATCGACGCCGACCGCGCCATCGAGCACGGCCACCGCGGTGGTCTGAGTGTCGCCGTTGTAATCAACGCGGAAGCGCGTACCGCGCACCCCGGCGACCACCGAAGGCGACCGGATCTGGAAACGATCGTCGCGTCGCGTAGCACGCGTGACCTGGCTTTCGACCTCGCCCGAACGCAGCTGGAAGATGCGATTTGCCGCGCCGGTCAGCGTGATGTGCCGCAGCCTCTCAATATTGAGTTCGCCGTTTTGCGCGACCGTCACATACGAGCCGTCGGGCAGTTCGAGCGTCGCGAACCCGTTCGCGCCGGTGCGCAAGTGATCGCCTTCGGCAAGCGTTTCACCGCTCTTCAACGGCAGATAAGGGCTCGTGTCGAACGCGTGCTCGACCGGACCGCTGGTCGCGACCACGCGCGCCGTGTCCCGATCCTGGCGCAGCCTTTGGAACGGCAAACGCAGCACGATGCCGGCCGGCATGCGGCGCGGCGCGGGCACGTGATTGAGCCTGCTCAACAGCGCCCAGTCGGACGGGTCGGCCATGTAGCGGGCGGCGATGTCGTACAGCGTGTCGCCTTCGTGCGTGGTGTACGAAGCGTAGACCGGCAACGCCTTCGCACCGGCCTTGCCGCGCGCGGGCTGCGCGTGCGCGAGCGCGCTCCAACCGGTCGCGCCCGTTGCGATCAGACAGGCCGCGGCAAGCCACGCGGCGGCGCGGCGGCCGGAGATAGCGCTGCTGCCCGACGCCGCCCCACCCACGCAGACGGTCACGCCTCCCCCGCTTCTTCAGTGGGTTCGTCGTCGGCGGTAGGTCGTGTGTCGGCTTCGATCCGCTCGAGGCGGTAGCCATAGCCGTAGATCGGTGTGAGCCGATAACCCTGCTCCGGGCGCAGACCGAGCTTGCTGCGCAACATCGACACGTGGGTGTCCATCGTGCGCGACGGGATGTCGGTGGCCTGCTTCCAGATCACGTCGAGAATGTGTGCGCGCGACAGCGGCCGGCTCATATGCTGAAACAGCAGCAGCGCGAGTTCGAACTCTTTCTGCGTGACGGAGACCGGCGTGCCGCGCACGACGACGTGCTTGGCGCTGAGGTCGAACTCGAAGTCACCGAACACTTCCCTGGTCGCCGGCGGCTTCAGGTAATACGCACGCCGCAGCAGCGAGCCGACCCTGGCGAGCAGCACCGCGCCCGACACGGGCTTGACGAGATAGTCGTCGGCACCGATATTCAGAATCGAAGTGATGTCGGATTCGCGGCCGCGGCTCGTCATGAACAGCACCGGCAGACGCTCGGACAGGCTCTCGCGTACCCAGCGAAGCACCTCTTCACCGGACATGTCGGGAACGTTCCAGTCGAGCACGAGCAGGTCGAACGTCTGGCGACGCAACTGGCGCACCAGTTCGCGCCCTGCGCCATACGCATGACAGACGTGTCCAGCGGCGGATAGCGTTTGACACACAAGGTCGGCCTGAGCCGAATCGTCTTCGAGGACAGCAATTCTCATAACACCCCACAACGTAACAGCGCCTTTCGCGGCTGACGGCCGGCGCACCGGCTGACGACCGGGATGACGACATAGCGCCGCCGATCCGGCTTTCCATAAAATTCCGGCTGCTACTTTCTGACTAATGGTCCCTCGCCGTACCCTGCTATGACGCTGGTTTCATGAAGCTGAAATCAGCGCATAAATGTGATTTCCATAGCGATTTATGCAGGGCAGATCATGATAATCGAAAACCCTCTTTCATCCCGCTTACCGTGGACCGGCAATCCGTCGCGAAAAACCCTAATCGAAAACGATTGGCATGTTTCTTAGGTTCCTCCGGTCTGCCAGCACTGCGAGGCCCCCGGGCGGACATCACAATGCGGACCGCAGATCCTTGCTGGAGCGGCTTTTCGGCGATGCCGCTTATCCGCTTTAAGATTCCTTTCAGATACTCTTATTTAACAATTGCGTGTTCAGTATAAGAATAATCTCAGAATAAATCGTTTAAACATTGTTAGATTTCGTCTCGGGGCGAGTTGTCATTTGATGCAGTCCTTATGCAGGTGCGCGAGACGCGCAGCCCGTTTTTGTATGAGGCGTTCGAGTGCTTCACATTGATGGCCAATGCGATGACGCAATGCGTCAAAGGCAGTCAGCGGATGATGCCGGGCGCGCGTGTCGCGGGCAAAAAAAAGCGGCGTTGCCCCTGTCGAAGCAACGCCGCCTAAAGAACACTACACACGCTCGCCGGGGTCTAGCCGCACGAGTAATGTCACGTTAGCCCGGCGCGAAGCCGCGCTCAAGAAGAAAGAATTTCCTTTGTAACCGCTGGGAAAGTAGTTATTACGCATGGTCCCCGAAGCACGCGACGCGCAAGTCTTGCACAGCGCGAGTTCGAAATTGGTATGAGTTGAAGCCTCCCGCGGCCGCCATTTACACACGCAGACGTTTTGTTACAGTCCGGCCCCCTTTAACGTTGCTGCAGCGCATCAGATTCCCCCGATGGATGCTGCGCATTGCCCCAGCATTGCCTCGTCCGATCATCCGCTCGCGCTCACCGCGCGCCCTCGATTTCCGGTATCGGTGCGAACAGCGCGTCGAGATCGTCGTCCGAGAACTTCGCGGCGCCTGCCGCGTCTTCCGCGAGAATGCTGTCGGCGAGCCCGGCCTTGTGTTCCTGCAGCTCGACGATCTTTTCCTCGATGCTGCCGGCCGCGATCAGCTTGTAGACGAATACCGGCTTGTCCTGTCCCAGCCGATGCGCGCGGTCGGTCGCCTGGTTCTCGGCGGCGGGGTTCCACCATGGGTCGTAGTGGATCACCGTGTCGGCGGCGGTCAGGTTCAGCCCCACGCCGCCCGCTTTCAGGCTAATCAGAAACAGCGGCACCTCACCCTGCTGGAACCGCTCGACCGGCGTCACCCGATCAGCCGTGTCGCCCGTCAGCATCGCGTACGGGATCGCGGCCTCGTCGAGCGCCTCCGCGATCAGCGCGAGCATGCCGGTGAACTGCGAGAACAGCAGCACGCGACGACCTTCCTCGATCAGCTCGGGCAGCATCGACAGCAGCAGATCGAGCTTGGCCGAGCGCATCGCCCGCTCGCCGCCGCTCGCGGCCGCGCCGTCCGTGATGCCACTCGGGGTGCGCACGAGCCGCGGATCGCAGCACACCTGGCGCAGCTTGAGCAACGCATCGAGCACGATGATGTGACTGCGCGCGAGCCCCTGCGCGCTGACCGCAGCGCGCACCTTCTGCTGCATCGCCGTGCGCACGGTTTCGTACAGGTCGCGTTGCGCGCCTTCGAGATCGACCGGGCACACGATCGTCGTCTTCGGCGGCAGTTCCTTCGCGACCTCGTCCTTGCGCCGGCGCAGCGTGAACGGCCGGATGCGGCGCGCGAGCAACGCGCGTCGCACGTCGTCGCCGTTCTTCTCGATCGGGTTGCGCCAGCGTCGCGTGAAGTCCTTCTGGCTGCCGAGAAAGCCCGGCAGCAGAAAATCGAACTGCGACCACAGCTCACCGAGATGATTCTCGAGCGGCGTGCCCGTCAGACACAGCCGATGCCGCGCCCGCAAGCCGCGAATCGCCTGCGCGGCCTTGGTGGTCGCGTTCTTCACGTACTGCGCTTCGTCGAGAATCAGCAGATGATAGTCGTGCTCGCCGAGCACCTTTTGATCGCGCCACAGCAGCGCATAAGTGGTCAGGATCAGCTCGTGTTCGCCGATCTGCTCGAAGCGTTCCTTCCTGTGCGGCCCGTTCAGGGCCAGCACCTTCAACTCCGGTGCAAAGCGGCGCGCTTCCTCGCGCCAGTTGTGCACCAGCGTGGTCGGCACGACGATCAGCGCGGGCTGCGTGAGCCGCCCCGCTTCCTTCTCCGCGAGAATGTGCGCGAGCGTCTGCACGGTTTTGCCGAGCCCCATATCGTCGGCGAGCACGCCGGCCAGATCCTGTTCGCGCAGGAACTGCATCCAGTTCAGGCCCTGGTGCTGATACGCGCGCAGCTCGGCCTTCAGACCGCGCGGCACCGCCACTTCGCGCAAGCCGGGTCCGGCTTGCAGACGGCGCGCGAGCTCGCGAATCGAAGCGTCGCCGCTGAACTGCCAGCGACCGGTGTCGTGCAGCGCATCGAGGCGGCCGGCATCGACCGCGGGCACGCGCAGCGGCGCGCCTTCGGCAAGCGCGCCGCCGAGCGACTCGAACAGATCGACCAGCACCCGGACCACCGGCTTCAGTCGATCGGCGCGCAACCGCAGACGCTTGTTCTCCTCGGTCTTCAGCTCGATCGGCTCGTCGTCGCGGATGCTCTCCAGCGCGCCAGACAGCCAACGCCGGTCGCGCCGGAACAGATCGGCCAAGAGCGGCTCGAGCCGCACGTTGCGCTCGCCGACGCGGATGCCCATCTCCAGATCGAACCAGCCGTCGCCGGCTTGCTGCGCGGTACCGTCGATCGAGTCGATCTCGATCACGTTGTAGCGGAACTCGGGCGCCATCGTCACGCGCCAGCCCTTCGCGACCAGATCCGGCACCGCGTCGTTGACGAACTCCGACCACGCGTCGGCATCGGGCAGACCGAGCATGGTGTCGGGCAACAGACGCGCCGCCTGCATATTGCGCGTCGGCACCTTCTGCAGACCGGTCTTGCGCAATTCCAGCAAGCGCTTTTTCTCGACGTCGTAGCGCCGGCGGATGTGAATCACGTCGCCGCCCGGCAGCGGCACCAGCGTCACGCTGCTGTCGGCGTTGATGCTGACGCCGTCGTATTCGAAGCTCGCCGCGGCCAGCTCGACCGCGGCGGACTTGTGCTCGGCGGCCTTCGCGGCCTTCGCGGTTGTTGCGGCCTTCGCCGTTTTCATGCCCTTCGCGGTGCCCGGCAGCGCGTGGCTGTTCAGCGTCAGCACCGGCACCGGCTCGACATCGATCACCCGAATCGCGGGCGCGTCGTGGGTCGGCGGCAGCGGCAGCTCGGGCGCGATCTCGCGCAGCACCGACGCGACGAGCGGCGCCTCGGCGAGCGAAATCGGCGGCATCGCGAGGTAGTCGGGCAATTGCTGGAACGGCAGCGACAGCGGTACGACGCCCGCCTCGTTGGCGACGCCGTCTACGTACCAGACCGGCTCGGTCGGCAGCACCATGCTCGCGCGCGGTTCGGTGCGCAGCACCGGGCGCAGGCGCTCTTCGGCGAGCGGCTCCCATTCGATGCGCCCGGGCCGGTCGGCGGCGCGGGCGAGCGGCGTCGGTCGGGCCTCGCCCGGCGCGATCCTGAAGTCGAAGAACAGGCGGCCGGTCGCGATCAGCTTCTGCAACGTTTCCCCGCCACTCGTGCCGCGCAGCACGAACTGGCCCAAGTCCTCGCGCGAGCGGCCAAGCCACAGGCCGCGCAGAATCGACAGGTCTTTGTCGGACACGAAGCGCGGCTGCCTGAGCAGCGCGCCTTCGACGTCGCCCCAGCTGTCGCCGACTTCGACGATCACGCCGTCGGCGTCGCAACGCGCGCGATGCAGCACGACCTCGTGGCGCAGATGAAAACGCGACCAGTTGAGCCGATAGGCGAGCGTTTCCCTGCTTGGGGCCTGCACCTTGCGGGCGGCATTTTTTTCGGCAGCGGCGTCAGCCGCGCGGGCTCGTGCGCGAAAACGCTCGAGCCAGCTGACCAGTTCGGGCCGCACACCCGGAGTCGAAGATGATGACGGTGATGGCGCCGGCGGCACGCTCGGGACCGTGATCCGTCGCGTGACGAACACCTCCGACGTGGCCGGGTCGCTGTCGTCCTCGACCTGCGTGATGTGATCCATCTCGTCGTGGTAGTCGAGTTCCGCGAGCAGCAGCGCCGCGACGTGCTTGCAATTGCGCCCGACCGGGCACGTGCAATCGCCTGTGGCCCACGGCGACCCGCCATCGGTCCGAAATCGGACCCGTGTCCGGTAAGGCTGGGGCTGCGAGCCCTGCACGTCGCCCGACAGCGTCTCGCCCTGCCATTTGACGTTGCTGACCGCGCCCACCGAGCGCGCCTTGGCGACGGTGTGCTCACCGAGCCATTCCGCAATGCTTTCCCGATCGAAGAAAACTGACGACATCCGCGTGCATTCCTGTTCAAACCGGCGAAGGCAAGCGCGCGCGGGTCGAACCATGCGACGGGAGACGCTCGCTCGCGACGCCCGGCCGATTCTGTCCAGCTGCGATTTGCCTGTGGTAACCGGCCATTTTACGCGTTGGACGAAAATCGCTGGGCCGGCCGATCTGGTCGAATCGAGAACGGCCCGAACGAGCCGCGGCGCGGCCGGTTCGGCCGGGATCAGCGTCCTGCGCGGGCCATGCTGCCCCACACCCCGTCGCGCAGGATCAGCCCATGCAGCAACGCCGCCGCCAGATGCAGCAGCACCGTTGCGAACAACGCGAACGCGAGCCACGTATGCAGCGCGCGCAGCAGCGCGAACAGCGCGACGTCCTGCGGTGCGATCGGCGGCAGATGCAGCGGACCGAACAGCGTGACCGGATAGCCGGCCGCCGACAGCATCGCCCAGCCGATCAGCGGCATCGCGAGCATCAGCCCGTACAGCACGACGTGCGACGCATGCGCCGCGATTCGCTGCGGCTTCGACATGCGCGTGGGCAATGGCGGACTGCCGCGCATCACGCGCACCGCGAGCCGCACCAGCACGAGCAGCAGCAACGCGATGCCGAGCGGCCGATGCAGCGCGACCAACGCATCGTGGGTGCGCGATACCGTCGCGACCATGCCCACGCCGATGAACAGCATCGCGACGATCAGCGGCGCCATCGTCCAGTGCAGCAGCCGCGCGAGCGGACTGAAGTGAGTGCGATCGCCGGTCATGAGTGCTCTCCGTTTGGCTGGGTTCGATGGAGCTCGGGATGCAGCGCCTCCTCGCTCGTGCGGCGTTGAAACGACTGCGCGTAGGCCGCCGAGCGCGCGGCGAGCAGCGGATCATCCGATGGCGCGATGCCGGCCGGCACGATCGTCGGATCGAAGTTGACGTCGCGGCAGGTGCCGTCTTCCTGCGACGTCGTGCGTTCGATCACGAGCGTCCCCGCGTCGATGCGCTGACGGTCCTCGGGCCATTGCAGCGTCGCGTCGTTCGTGGGGTCGCCCGGCTGCGCGACGGTCAATATCAGATGCCAGCGCAAGGGGCCGTGTTGCAGACGCTCGTCGAGATCGGCGGCGAGGAAGTTCTTTTCGGCCTGTTGCTCGGCGGTGATCGGCGCGTATGGCGTATCTGGCACGACGGCCCAGCGCACCGCGCGCGTCGTGCCGTGAGCATCGGTAAACAGAAATGCGTCGATGCCGTAGTACGCGGCGTTCGCGAGGCTCGACGACGGCGCGTGCGACTTGACCCAGCGCTGGAACGGCCGCGTTTCGGGATTGGCCGCGTAGAACGCCTTCAGCTTCGCGGGGTCCGGTTTGCCGGTCGCGGCGTCGGGCTTCGAGGCCAGCAACTGCTGATAAAACTGCGCGGGCGTGTGCACCGCGAACACCGGCGTCGAGTTCATGCCGGTACGCCACTGTTCGCCATCGTGAAGCCGGAACTGCAGCGCGAGACTGCGCACCGGCGAGCTCGTATCGGGCGCGGACGGATTGCCGCCGGGCACCGCGAAGCGGCCCGACACCGGCGTGCGGCCCGGCGCGAACACTGCCGCGTGCGACAGCGCCGCGCCATTGCCGTTGCTGTCGAAATAGCCGTCCACGCATAGGCCTTTGGCGTGATTGCGTCGATAGCCGGGATGCTGGCCCGCGACTGCTTCGAACGTATCGATGATGCGCGGAGCGGTGAGACGCGGGGGCGTGAGCCAGCCCGCGGTGTACGCGAAGCCGCCCGCAAGCGCGAGCACGACCGCGCCGATCGCGCCGAGCCGACATGGCACGCAGATCGGCCGCGGGCCGGAGCCGGGGGGAGGAGGTTTGGGTCGGGAGGGTTGTGTCACGGAGACTCCTTGCCGGATGGATACCAACGTACGGGCAAACACGCCGCGCAACGATCTATTCCATCCGGCACCGGCGCGCCCGTTCAAACCCATTCGCGCGCCGGTGGCCGATGCTTCAACGGGTGCCGACAGCCGGCGCGCCCGAGTTCGCGACGTGGCTCGCGGCGGCCGCCGCTTGCGCGGCAAGCGCAATCTTGTGCTGCTCGACCTGACGTGCGAACACGGGACTGACGTCAGGGTACGACGCGTCGGTGACGTAGTCGAGACCGTTCTGCTGGGCCTCGATCAATTCCTGGTACACCTGAGCGCGTGTCTTGGCCTGCGCAAACGCGCTCGACGAAGCGGCCAGAACGACGAACGACAAAGCGACGAACGAAAGCTTTTTCATGATCGACTCCAGTGAGTGTTGTGCGGGTTCGCACCAGGGAGAACCACGAGTCGGCAGTGTTTATTCCTGTATTCGCCGCGAGAAAAAACATCGCAGGCGCGGGGAATAAATGCGCAAGCGCCTGTGTTTGCACTCGGATAGCAGTAGTCAACACCGCGCATCACCATGACCTCGACTCATCGCCCGTCCGGCACTCCTCCGTCCGAAGACGACATCCAGGCCTATGCCGACGGCACGCTGACGCCCGAACGTGCCGCGGCGCTGCGCGACTATCTCAACAAGCATCCGGCGGAAGCACGGCGGGTGGCCTTTTACGACCGCTTGAACGCACAGATCCAGGCGACGTTTCAGACCACCGAGGAGCCCGCGCATGGGTACCTGCGCGGATCGCGCCGGCTTCGCATGCGCGCGCAACCGGCCGGTCCCGCGCGTCGAACGCTCGTCGCATTCATAGGCCTCGCGCTGATGGTGATCGCCGTCAGCGGCTGGCTCGCGGCGGCGCAGGTATCAGCACAAGCACTCGACAACGCCGCCGTGATGGCGCTCGCCGAAGCCAGCGCGCGGCCCTTTTCGTCGGCATCGCCGACGCGCGCCGATCCAGCCGCGCCGGATCTCGGCGCGGTCGGCCTGCGCCTCGTCGAGCAACGCGTGCTGCGGCTCGGCTCATTGCAGCGCGTGGACGAGCTCGTCTATCTGAACGGCGATCAGCAGCCGGTGGTGGTGCTGTCGGCGGCGGCGCCGTTTGCGCGCGAAGAGCCGCAGTGGGCCGCGCGCCGCATCGGCGAATTGCGGCTGTTGACGTGGACCGCGCGGCGGCAGCGTTTCGTCGTCGCGGGCGATGCGCGCACCCACGGCCTGATGCGCGCCGCCGATCTGATGACCGCGCGCTGACGCCGGGGCGCGCGGCCCTCGCGGAATAAAATGCGCTGACAGGTGTTTGCAGTTCGAACGCATCGCGCGACGGAAGCTTCCGCGACCGGCCCGGTGCGTATCGATACCGACGCGAGTGAAGCCGATGCCACCCCCACGCCCCCTGACCGGGACTGACCATGGATGTCCGTGACGAGCTGATCGAGCATGTGCCGCGTCTGCGGCGCTATGCGCGGGCGCTGATCAACAATCGCGAGCTCGCCGACGATCTCGTGCAGGACACGCTCGAGCGCGCGCTCGGCCGCACCCGTCTGTTCCAGCCGGGCACCGATCTGCGCGCATGGCTGTTCACGATCATGCACAACGTGTTCGCGAATCAGGCGCGCAAGGCGGCGGCGCGCGCGGTCCACGTCGCGGTCGATGACGACAGCATCGCCGAAAGCGAGCTCTCGGTGCCGTCGGGCCAGACGCGTTCGCTCGAAATGCGCGACCTCGACTACGCGCTGCAGCGGCTGCCGGTCGAACAGCGCGAGGTGGTGCTGCTGGTCGGTCTCGAGGAGATGAGCTATGCCGACGTCGCGCTCGCTCTGAACATTCCGATCGGTACGGTGATGTCGCGGCTGTCGCGCGGACGCGAACGGCTGCGAGCTTTGATGGCGGGCGCCCAGCCCGGTGCGAAATTACAGGTGGTGCGATGAGCGAGCCGCAAATGCCGATCGGCGAAGAAGACTTGCACGCGTACGTGGACGGCACGCTGTCCGGCGAGCGCCGTGACGAGGTCGAACGCGCGCTCGAACAGAATCCGGAGCTGGCCGCGCGCGTCAGCGACTACTTTTCTCTCAATGGGCTGCTTCACGACCGCTACGACCGCGTGCTCAGCGAGCCCGTGCCGAAGCGTCTGCAGACCGGCGCGCCGCGCCGCTCGCGGGCGGCCGCGAATTGGCCGCGCTATGCCGCGCAGTTCGCGGGCATGGCTGCCGCGCTCGTGCTCGGCCTGGGCATCGGCATGCACAGGAACGATCTGATTCCACCCGTTGCGATCGATCGAACCGACACAGGGGCCGCAACTCAAGCCGGCGATCGTGCGGTCAGCGCGGACAGCGCCGAGGGTTTCGCGCGCCGGGCGGCGGTCGCGCATGTCGTCTACATGCCGGCGATCGACCGGCCGAGCGAGATGAGCGCCGATCACGAGCAGGACTTCGTGCAATGGCTCGCGGACCGGCTCGGCACCGAGGTGCATCCGCCGATGCTGTCGAAGAGCGGTTTCATGCTGTCGGGCGGCCGCCTGCTGCCCGGCGACGATGGACCGACCGCGCAGTTCATGTATCGCGGACCGAACGGCGAGCGTGTCACGCTGTGCATCTCGCATCGTCGCGACAACGCGAATACGACGGCGTTCAAGCTGTATCAGGCGGGGCCCGTCAACGTGTTCTATTGGGTCGACGGCGATTTTGGCTATGCGGTGTCGGGCGGGATCGATCGCAACGAGCTGTTGCAGCTCGCGCATGATGTCTATGCGCAATTGACGGGTGCGGCGCATGGTTGAATCGAATGCGTTCCGCGCCGCGCGGTTCCGCGCATCAACGTAGTGTCTTCGCCTGCTCCGACGTCACCGCGTCATCGCGCGCGGCGACGCGCAGTTCACGCGGCGTTGCACCCAGCAGGCGCGACATCCAGTGCGCCATATGGCTCTGATGCGCAAAGCCCGTCTCTAGCGCGATCTGGCTTGCGCTGAGGCGTCCTTGCAGCAGCAGCGTTCGCGCGCGCTCCACCCTGCGCTGTACCACGTACTGATGCACGGGCACACCGAGCGTGTCGCGAAACAGCGCCTTGAAATGCGGCACGCTCAGTTGTGCCTGCGCGGCGAGCTCGTCGAGCGTCAGACGCTGATCGAGATGCGCGTCGATAAACTCGATCACGCGCGCGGCCGTGCGCGGCGCGAGCGTCCGCCGCCGGTTGGCAGGCAGCGGTTCGACGCCGATCAGACGCACCAGCATCGCCGTGCACAGACTTTCGGCGTACAGCGGATCGGATGCATCGTCCGCTTCGAGCTCCGCGCGCAGCGCCCAGGCGAGATGCTGAAAGCGCGCATCGCGCATCTGGAAGCGCGGACGCAGCTGCGCGTCGGCCGGTTTCAATGCGAGTTGCTCGACGGTCCGTCGCGCGAAGTCCTCGGCAAACCAGACGCTGAAAATCGTGCAGGCGGCATCATCGCTCCACTGACCTTCGAGTCCAGCGGGGATCACGTCCGCGTCGCCGTGCGCCTGAATCCGCGTATGGCGGCGCGCATCGCACTGACAGCGCGCGGTCACCGGCGCGCCGACGTGCACGCCCACACGGTGATGGACGAACGCCGGCATCCGATGCAAACCGGCCGACACGTTGACCAGATCCGCACCGAAGCCATGCCAGCCGAGCGCCCTGCTGGTGCGTACGGCGATGCGCGAGCCGCTGTGCGGCGCCGGCGCGGGAATCGGGGTGACGGCATTCATCGCTTGTCTCCTGAGTGACCTGAATGACGGCGAGAAACCTGCATTGTGCGGTGTTTTCGGCGGCTTCGCCGGCGTGACGAAATTTCGTAACGTGCCAACCGCCCACGCGATCCGCGCGACCTGCGCGGCATCGCAGTAAAAAATCATCCATATCTGCGCAATGTCATCCGGATCTGAGCGCTTCGCAGGCACCGCGTCCCTACCATCACGCCATAGCGATCCTCACAAGGAGCACAACGTGTTCGTCATTTTCGGAGCGGCCGGTCATGTGGGACAGGCGAGCGCAGCCGCCTTGCGTCGCGCGGGCCAACCAGTACGCGCGGTGGTGCGCGACGCAGCACAAGCGGAAGCCCTCGCGGCAATCGGCTGCGAGATCGCGCTCGCCGACCTCAACGACGCGGGATCGGTCGCGCGCGCGATCGACGGCGCGCAGGCGGTGCAATGGCTCTGTCCAGTCCCGCGTGCGCATGACGATCCCGCGGCCGCCATGCGGCGCATCATCGACGCGGGTGTCGCCGCCTTGCGCACGGCCGCGCCGCCGCGGCTTCTCGCGCTATCCGACTACGGCGCCGAGCACTCGGACGGCACCGGCATCACGACGCTGTTCCACTACCTCGAAACGCAGTTGCGCAACGTCGCGTCATCGCTGATCTTGCTGCGCGCCGCCGAGCACATGCACAACTGGGCGCGCGTGCTGCCGGTCGCGCTCGGCCGGGGCGCGCTGCCGAGTCTGCATGATCCGCTCGACAAGCTGTTTCCGACCGTCGCCGCCGAGGACGTCGGCGCGCTCGCCGCGCAGTTGCTGCTCGATGAAGCGCCGTCGCGCGAAACGCCGCGGGTGGTCAGTATCGAAGCGAAAGAACGGGTGAGCGCGCTCGACGTCGCGCGCACCCTGGCGGAACTGTCGGGGCGGCCGGTGATCGCCCAGCGGGTGCCGCGCGACGAATGGGGTGGCGTGCTGCGCGGCGCCGGGCTCGGCGAGCGTCACGCGCAATTGATCGTCGATCTGTACGACGCGCACAACGCTGGCCGCATCGACGTGGAGGCGAACGTGAGCGAGCGACGCTTCGGCGCCACGACGTTGCGACAGGTATTAGAGGTGCTGCTATCGCGCGTGGGCGGTACGCAAGCGGCGGCGCGGTGAGCTGCATGGACGTCCGGCAAGCGGACGGCGTGGCGCAAGCAGCGGCGTACCCAGACTCACGCGCCGAGTGCTGGCTACGCGCGGCGATAACGCTTTCGAGCCTGATCGGCTGCCGCGCGCTTGCGAACCTGCTCGCCGCGATTCCCGATAGCAACGACGATTTCGGCGTGTTCTAGGTTGCTGGCGTTCCGGCTTACTGCAGCTTTTGTCACGCTGCGCGCGGCGCGGTCACCGTGGCCCATCTCTCGACAATCCTGCGATTCGCAAATCGCCACAGCACGAAGCCGTGGAACTCGATCTTCTGCCCGGACGCCGCGTCGGTCGCGCGCCAGGTGTTTCTGACCATCACCTTGTCCCGCTCAGCGAGGATGTCTTCGACAGTGACATGCAGGTCCGGCCATTTTTTGTAAAGCTCCGTCATCATCTCAATCGCGGCTTCGGGGCCGACCTGGGGACCTGACGGTTCGTCGTGGTCGAGGAAATCGACGCTCAGGTTCTGCCGCGCAACTTCCGCTTTCTTCCGGTTCACGAAGTTTTCGAAGTGCTCGATCACGAACCGCTTCATTTCTTCAAGCGTGAATCCCGGATCGCCTGCCGGTGGTACGGGTAATGGCTGCATGGCTCACCCCTCGCTGGTCAATAGCTTGAACGCATGCCGCCATTCATTGCGCAGGAAGCCCGGTAGACACCACAGCATGCAAAGCGGTTCGAGCGCGCGTGCCGAGACAATGCTTCCGCAATCGTAGGGTTCCCAGCCGAACTCGCGGATGATCGCGGCAACCCGTGCCTTCGCCTGTTCGTCGTTGCCGCAGAGGAACATGGTCGGCGTGCCTTGCGGGAACTGCGGATCCACCATCAGCGCATTACCGACGCTGTTGAATGCCTTGACCACGTGCGTACGAGGAATCTGGGCCTGAATCTGCTCGCCGACTGATTCGTTCGGACCCGTCGTATATCTCAGCACGCCGTTGACAGGTGGCTCATCGGCGAGCGGATTGGTGGCGTCGATCAGGGTCTTGCCGGCGAGATTGTCCGCTCCCGCAAGCTCGATCACGTTTCCCGCAATGCGGCCAAGGACTGCCAGCACCACGATGTCGCCGAAGCGGGCGGCCTCGTCGAACGTACCGGTCCTTGCGCCGGCGTGATTGCGCGCCCATTCCTGCACGTCGTTCTTGCCGGGCGTGCGCGTACCCAGCATCGCTTCGTGCCCATGCTTGAGAAAACCTGCCGCCAGTGCCCGTCCGACATCACCTGAACCCAATACACCAACTTTCATTTCACCCTCTCCTCCGCCGGCGATCGCCAGCGTCACCTGCGCGATCAGGAACGCGAGCCACCCGGCACGTTTCCCGCTATATCGCGCAATAACGAGAAGCCGATTCTCGTGCCGAACCCGCGTGTGTATGCGAGTTGTACGAGCAGCATGGCGGCAGGTTCAGTGTAGCGCGCAAGCGTGAGGGGTCCGGCGTCGATCGGCTCGGCGCCGATGTCGCCAACCAGTTGCGCGACGACCGTCCGCGCGTTTGCGTCGTCGCCGCAGACAAACACACCTACCCGCTCGCCACCGACCTTTACTTCCGTCGAATGCAGCAACTCCGCGAAAGGCGGGATGGCCTTGACCACTGTTGCCCAGGGGGCCAGCTTCGCGATCTCTTCGGCGCCGGAAGTCGTCGTGCCGACGACGAGACCACTCATGTCGGGCCTCAGCGCATTGGTACAGTCCCACAACACCTTCCGCCCGGGTGGCGTGCCGACCTGCGCGAGCGCGTCGGCCGCGGCGCCCCAGGGCGTCGCCAGCACCGAGACATCAGCGAATCGCACCGCTTCGGCGACACTGCCGACCTCCGCGCCCAGCTCCGCCGCCGTTGCCCGGAGCTTCTCTGTGTCGAGACTGAAACTCAGCATCACTGAGTGCCCTTTGCCGAGCAGATGCTTCGTGAGACCGGTTCCGACATTTCCCGCACCGATGATGCCGATTTTCATGGTCGAGCCTCCTTCCCTATCGTCAGGCCTGCGAAATGTTTGCCCAGATGGACTTGTATTGCGTATAGCTCTCGAGCGCTTCGGCACCTTGCTCGCGGCCGTAGCCTGACATCTTGTAGCCGCCGAAGGGTCCGCTCGGGTGATACTTGTGCCAGGTGTTGATCCAGACCGTGCCGGCCTCGATGCGATCCGCGAGCCGCAATGCGCGGCCCAGATCGCGAGTCTGGATGCCTGAGGCGAGCCCATACGGCGTGTCATTCGCGATGCGCACGGCCTCCTGTTCGCCCCGGAACGGAATGACCGGCAGCACCGGTCCGAAAATCTCCTCGCGGCTGATGACCATATCGCTCGTCGCGTCGGCGAACACCGTGGGCTCGATAAAGAGCCCCTTGCCGTTGATCCGGCGGGTGCCGCCACCGGCTACGAGGCGGGCCGTCGATGACTTGCCGGCATCGATGTACCGCTGCACCTTGTCGAATTCCGCCCTCGACGCAATCGGCCCGACCTGTGTGCGTGGATCGAGCGGATCGCCCAGCACGGCGGCCTGCGCCATCCGCGCCAGCTTTTCGACGACCTCGTCGTAGACTGGCCGCTCCACGAGCAGTCGTGAACCGGCGACGCAGACTTCGCCCTTGTTCCAGAAGACTCCCCAGAAGGCCGTCTGGACTGCCGCATCCACATCGGCATCTGCAAACACGATGTTCGGCGACTTGCCGCCGAGCTCCATCGTCGTGTGTTTCAGCGTGTCCGCGCCGTTGCGCATAATCGTCTGGCCGACAGCGGTCGAACCGGTAAAAGCGATCTTGTCGACGAGCGGGTGTTTCACGAGCGCGTCGCCGAGCGATCCGCCGGGTCCCGTGATCAGGTTGTAAACGCCTTCCGGCACCCCTGCATCGAGCATCACCTGAGCGAGCGCGAGCGCGGTCAGCGGCGTATCGGACGCCGGCTTGTGCACGAGGGTGTTGCCGGCTGCCAACGCCGGCGCAACTTTCGAGCAGGTGAGCGCCAGCGGAAAATTGAAAGGCGTGATCGCTGCGACCACGCCTAGCGGTTCGCGACGCGTCAGGATACGGATGTGTGGTTCGTAGGACCTGCGATAGGCGCCTCCCATCGCGTGCATCGCGATCCCGCCGAAGAAACGGAAAAGGCCCGCGCAGTGGGGCATGATGACGTCGACGAAATCGCGGTACGGCATGCCCATATCCATCGATTCACGCAACGCGAAATCTTCCGCCCGCTCTTCGAGCAGGTCGGCCACGCGAAACAGGATTCTTGCCCGCGCTTCATGATGCATGCGCCGCCAGGCGCCCGTCTCGAATGCCCTGCGTGCTGCTTTGACCGCCGCGTCGGCGTCCGTCACAGTCGCCTTCGCGAACTCCACGACCGTCCCTTCGGTGGTCGGATCAATGCTCGAAAGGGTCGATCCGTCGGATGCGTCACGCCAGTTGCCGTCGATAAGAAGCTGACCGCGCGGCATGCACTTGCGCCGCGGGAGCGCCGTCGATTCCTGGACCATGGTCGACCTCCTGACTGTTGCCAAGTGGAGACCATTTTCAGCGCCGGGGCAGTGCTCGTCTATGCTACCCGGAGAGAAAACAGTTGTGAGCGGAGGTGCAAAATGAAAGCGGACGGAGCCAGCTCGATTGACCTCTTGCGGGCACTGAAGACGTTTACCGCGACGGTCGATCTGGCGAATTTCTCGGCCGCCGGCCGCCAGCTCGGGGTCACACCCGGCGCTGTGAGCAAACAGATTGGCATGCTCGAGGCGCTGGTCGGCTGCCGGCTGTTTCAGCGGACCACGCGGCACCTGTCGGTCACCGAGCAAGGGCGGCGGCTCTACGCGCAGGTGCGGCAGCCGACGCAGCAGATCGAGGACGCAATCACGACGTTGTCATCCGATGAAACGCAGTTGAGCGGACCCGTGAAGGTATCGTTGCCGATCGCATTCAGTCGCGCAGCGCTGCTGCCCGTGCTGGGCCGATTCAGGGAGCGCTTCCCCCAGATCGAGCTCGATCTGCGTTTCGATAATCGCCGCGTGGACCTGATTTTGGAGGGCTATGACTGCGCGATCGGTCAGCTCAAGGATACGGATTCGAGTGTGGTCGCGCGAACGCTCGCACCGTTGACGTTGATTCTCTGCGCGGCGCCGACATACCTTGAACGGCATGGGGAGCCCTCGTCCGTCGAAGAGCTGGAGCACCACGAGCTTATTTCGTTTCGTTCGCCGAATACCGGACGAATTCAGACGTGGAAGTTTCAGGCGCGCACGAGCGAGATCGTGCTTCAGCCTCGCTCCCGGCTCGTCGTGACGGACACCGAGGCCTTGACCGAACTCGCCGTCGCGGGCTGTGGTATCGCCCTGTTGGGCGCACATCACGCGGCGCCGCTGATCGACGCCGGCAGACTGAAGCATGTACTGCCGGGTTGCGCCGAGCGGCGCAGCGACATCTGCGTCTACTACCCCGCTCGCAGGCATCTGCCGCCACGCGTCACGGCATTTGTTGAATTTGTCGTGGCGCAAGTGCGGGAAAGCGAACCGATGAAGCGCGCGATCGCGATCGGACGGCGGCAGCAGGCCACGCAGGCGGAAACGCAGGCTCCCGGGTAGGCTGCCGGGCGACGGCGGAATACTTCGGATTTACCCAGAAAGGTCCGCAATTTTCTCTATTCGTTCTCGTCGAAGTAGTGTAGCGGCCTTTCCTGACAGGCCTCCGCTTCCAAACCTACGCCAAAAACTACGCTGAATTCCCTCGCAACTCCTAGGCATATCGGTGTCGTATTTCGGCAACAGAGAAACCCGTGGTGCTGGAATTGGCCATGCATGACCGGACAAGCAGTACTAACTAGAACGTGGAACGCGTTCGGTCAAGATCCAGCACCCACTCAATTGACAACCACCCGCCGCAAACCCAACGCTGGGCCTGACTCGGGTCCCCTAGCGCCCGCCGATACCGTCAGCGATACCGGCATTCCCGCCCGGCACTCAACGGCCTTAGGTGGGCCGCATCGGAAAATCAGCGCCGCCTGCTCAAGAAAGATCGTCTAAAACCATGCATCTCCAGTTCACTTCGGAGGTTGACACCGTCTGCGATACCGTCAGGTCACCACTGCCTAACTGAGCCGGCCGGCGGCTGGTCGGCCACAGCCGACATTGCGTCGGGCTGAGTTCTACGTCAGCAATAAGGCGGATTGCTGACGGTGGTGGCACCGACCAGCCGAACGACAGCTTCCTCGATCGGCGAACTCACACTCCCGACCCTTTCCTGACGCACGATCCTCTGTTATCTCAGTGTCTTGTCTCGGGGAGGCGAACGGTCACTCGAATGTCCCTGCCTCGGCAACGGCGTGGGGCGACATTGGCCCAGTCTTAGCAAAAGCGCGCCCACAACGCAGCCCTGTCACCGTCTACGATCGGCTTCAGCGACGCCTTCGGCCTGGAACCGTATCACCTGATCGGCCGGGATTTATTGCCCGCGCCGCCGCAAAGCGCTCCAGTCAAATCAGACGGCGCATTGACGCCCAGAAGAGCCATGTTGCGCAGCATTTCGTTCGCCAGGATCGCAATAGCGTGAAGAATGCCGGGCTCGCCAGCCACCGCGCCCGCGTAGTTGAACGGCCTGCCTACGAAGACAGCGCGGGCACCGAGCGCGTGTGCGATCAGGACATCATTGCCCCGTCTGAAACCGCCGTCGACCATGACCGTACAGCGTTCGCCCACCGCTTCGACCACATCCGGCAGCGCGCGGAGGGAAGCGCAAGCGCCGTCTAGTTGCCGTCCGCCGTGGTTGGACACGATGACGCCATCGGCGCCGAACTTGCATGCGCGTCGTGCGTCGTCAGCATGCAGGATACCTTTCACGACAAGTTTGCCGGGCCAGGTATCGCGGATCAACTTCAGATGGTCCCAGCTGAGATGATCGCGCGCCCCGAAATCGCGCAGCACGTTCGACGACAAGATCGGCGCGCCGCGTGACACGCGCGAATTCTCGAAATGCGGCATGCCGTGATTGACCAGCGTGCGCAACGCGGTGCTGAAAAGCCAGCGCGGATGCGTCATGCCCTCCCAGGCGAGACGCGCGCTCGGCCTCAACGGCGTGGAGAAGCCGGCGCGCACGTTGTTCTCGCGATTGCCGGACACCGGCGTGTCCGCTGTCACGACGAGCGTGCCGAAGCCCGCTGCGCGCACGCGCTCGATCAACGCGACGATCTTGTCGGGTTCGCCCGGCACGTAAGCCTGGAACCACGCGTGCGGATTCGCCTCGCACACCTCTTCCATGCGTATCAGCGACGAGCCGCTCATGATCATCGGCACGTTGGCGCGGCGTGCGGCGCGCGCCTGGATCAGATCGCCGCGATAGGCGGACAGCGCGCTGATGCCCATCGGCGCGATGCCGAACGACGCGCTGAACGTGTGGCCGAGCAACTCAACGTCGAGCGTGCGCCGCGATGTATCGGTGAAGACGCGCGTGATCCAGTCGTAGGCTTCGAACGCTTCGCGATTGTGCCGCAGCGTGCGATCCGTTTCGCAGCCGCCGTTGACGTACGCGAAGATCGGCTTCGGCAGCAAGCGGCGCGCGGCGGTCTCGAAGTCATCGAGAGAAAGAATGTGCTGCAACCGGCGCGACACCTTGGGCGCCGTGCCGGTGCGCGGCACGGTATGGCTCGCGAGCGGATAGTCCCGGAAGCTGAAGGCATCGGACATGGAGTCTCCTTGCGTTTTTGCACGCCGCACGCCGGAGCGTGCGGCACTTTCATGCGCTGTGCGTCAGACGAAACCGTAGAGCTTTTCCGGATTCGACACGAAGATCTGCTGCCACGCGGGCCGCCCGATCCAGCCGGCGATTACATCGACGAGGTTCGCGTCGTCGGGCTTCTCCGACTTCTGAGTCGGATGCGGCCAGTCCGTGCCCCAGAGCATGCGCTCGGGCGCCATGTCGATGAAAGCCTTCGCGACCGGCGCGACATCGGCATACGCGGGCGCGCCGCTCTTCGAATCGACATACGGACCCGACAGCGTGATCCAGGTGTTGCCGCGATCCACGAGCCTGCGCGCGCGGTGCGCATGGCGTCGGATTCGAGTCCGCCGGGCTGCGGCACGTGCGCGATGTGATCGATGACGAGCGGGCACGGCAGGCCCGACAACGCGGTTTCGAGCGACGGCAGCTTCGCGCCCTGCACGACGAGCTCGATATGCCAGCCGAACGGCGCGATGCGCGATGCGAGCGGCACGAGCATGTCGACGGTCGTTGCGCCCGGGTAACTCAGGTTGAAGCGGATCGCACGAACGCCGGCGTCATGCATCTCGACGAGTTGCTGCTTTGTCACCGAAGTGTCGACCACGGCGACGCCGCGTGCATCGTTGCCGAAGCGTTTGAGCGCATCGAGCGTGCAACTGTTGTCGGTGCCGTAAGTGGAGGGCGTGACGACGACGTTGCGATGGATGCCGAGCCGCTTCTGCACCGCACGATACTGTTCCATGCTCGCGTTCGGCGGCCGCAGCGTCGTGCCCGGCGCGCTCGGAAAGCGATCATCATAGATGTGCATGTGGCAGTCGATCGTGCCTACGGGCAGACCGATTTTCGGCTTCTCCATGCCGCTCGACCACACTTCGCGCGCCATCACCGTCCAAGAAAACGATGCGCCGATCAACCCGGCCGCGCTCCAGCCGAGGAATTCCCTGCGGTTCATCTCGCGCATGCTCAGGCCGCCTCGGTCTTGTTCGTCACCCGGGCATCCGGAAGCGACGGGCGGCTCAGCAGCAACAGCGTCACCACGCTCACGAGCGTCAGAATGCCGAGCGGCATCAGCGCGAGCGAATAGCTGCCGGTGGCATGCTTGACCCAGCCGTACACATTGACCATCAGGCCACCGCCGAGCAGATTGGCGATCGCGTTGATGGTCGCAAGACCCGCCGCCGCCGTGCTATTCGACAGCATGGCGGAAGCCAGCGCCCAGAACGGGCCTTTGAACGCGTACGCGCCGACGAGCACCGCGCACAGCATAATTATCGTCGGGAGCAGCGAGCCGGAGAGCGAGGTGCCGAACAGGCCGAAGCCGATCAGCAGCATCGGAATGACAGTGTGCCAGCGGCGCTCGCCACGTCTGTCGGAGCGGCGTCCCCAATACACCATCAGAAACGATGCCATCAGATATGGCAGCGAATTGAGCAGGCCCGTCTGCATGACCGTGAGGCCGAACGACTTCAGCAACTGCGGCTGCCACACGGACAGCGTGCTGCCCGCCGCCGACGCGCACGTATCGACGAGCGCGAGACACAACACATAGCGATTGCGAAAGAGCTTCGCGAGTGGCATATGCATGACCTTCTTCGGCTCGCGCGCTTCGTTGGCGAGCGCGCCCGTGAGCCATGTGCTCTCTTCGTCGGTGAGCCATTTCGCGTGCTCGGGCCGGTCCGTCAGGACCGCGAGACACACGATGCCGAGGATCACCGTCGGAATGCCTTCGATGATGAACAGCCACTGCCAGCCGCGCAGACCCGCGAGCCCGTCCATCTGCAGGAGCGCGGCGGAAATGGGCGAGCCGATGAAGCTCGCGGCCGGAATCGCGACCATGAAAGTCGCCACGATCCGCGCCCGGTACTTCGGCGGAATCCAGTACGAGAGGTACAGGAGCACGCCCGGAAAGAAGCCCGCTTCGGCCGCGCCCAACAGAAAGCGCAGGACGTAGAACGAGGTCGGAGTGCGCACCAGCGCGGTCGACGCCGACACCAGTCCCCACGTGATCATGATGCGGGCGATCCACACTCGCGCGCCGTACTTTTGCAGCGCGATGTTGCTCGGCACTTCGCAGAAGAAGTACGACACGAAGAACAGACTGCTGCCGAAGCCGAAGTTCCTCGCTGAAAGGCCGAGATCGTGGTTCATCTGCAAGGATGCCATTCCAACGTTGCCGCGATCGATGAATGCCAGCAGATAACAGATCATCAAAAAGGGAAGGAGGCGCCAGACCACCTTGCGTATGGTCTGTCGCTCGATATTCGATACGGTGCCGGCATTGATTTGCATGTCTCACTCCTGAATCTATTGTGCGCCTGCGCGCTTTTCTCTAATACGACTACAAACGACGATCGCGACCACGCCGCCGGCCAGCACGAAGGCCATCGTGCCGAAAGTGTGTCGCACCCCGAGCGCTTCCGACGCCGTTCCGACCAGCAGATAGCCGAACGGCATCGTGCCGTTGTAGGCCATGCCGTACATGCCGACGAGCCCGCCGCGTACGTGCACGGGGCAGTTGCGTTGGATGGTCGCGTTGGTCGACGTGGCCGCGAAGGTCAGGCTGAAACCGAGCGCGTAAAAAGCGGGCATCGATGCCGCCGCAGCGGTTGTCATCGACAACATCGCGAGCGCTACGACGGCCGTCCACGGCGCCAACCCGATGAGTCTTGCCGATGCACGCGGCCCCAACGCCGACGACAACAGCAGGGCCGCCGTGAGCGACCCCGCGCCCGCGCACGCGAAGAACACGCCAGTAAAGCGCGCCGCGTCGTGAAAAGCCTGGTCGGCCAGCAACGGCACGAGCGTCTGATAACTGCCCGCGAACAGGCCGATGCAAGCGAGAATCGGCAGATAGCGCGCCGAAAATGCGTCCGCCATCACGTAGCCGACCGCATCTCGCAGGCCGCTCGCGGCACGCGACGGATGCACCGGCGCGTCTGTCCTGATCGAGCGCACGCAGGTCGCCATGAAGCACAGCGCCAGCGCATAGATCACGAACGACGTGCGGGGTCCAAGCGTCGGATAAACGAACCCGGCGATGGTCGGACCGACCATGCGGCCCACGTTGTAGACCATCGTGTTCATCGCGACGGCGTTCGACGTGTGCGCCGCGTCTTCGAGACTCGTCAGCAGCAACACCTGACGGGCGGGCGTCTCCACCGCGCTCGATATGCCGATCGCGAGCGCATGCGCGAGGATCAGCGTTACGCTCAGCACGCCCAGCAGCGACAGCGTGAAAAGGCTCATGGTCAGCAGCAGCGACGTTAGCAGCACACAGAGCGTCACGCGCTTCGCGTTTTCCGAGCGAATGCGCGAGCCGGCAACCGGCGCCACGACCAACTGCGGCCCGTACAGCAAAAAGTTTAGTAGCGCGAGGATCGCCGCCGAACCCGACAGGTGATAAACGAGCAGGTTCAGCGTGACGTTCTGCGTCCAGCTGCCGAGCACGGACGCGACCTGCCCGCTCAGATAGCGCCGCAGCGACGCCTCGCTGAGCGCCGGAAACAGCCGGTTGACGAAGCCCAGATCGGCGGCCGTGGTCATGACAGCGACTTGCCGCGCGTTTCGGGCGCGAAGAACACGACCACCGCGGCGGCAATGAAAGCGACGATGGTCGTCGACAGGCCCAGCACAAAACCGCCCGCCGTCGATGCCAGCGCGCCGATCACGAGCGGCGCGATGAAGCCGCCGAGACGTCCGCCGTTGTACGCGAGGCCCATCAGAAAGCCGCGCGACGCCGTGTTGCCGATGATTTCCGCGAGGAACGGGCCGGCGCCCGCGAAGATGCCGTTGACGCTGAAGCCGGTGAAGAAGATTGCGACCATCAGCAGCAGCGGATCGGCCGACAGGATGTACACAAACACCGCTGCCGCGCCGACAAGCAGATACGCAAGGAACATTGGACGACGGCCGAGCCGGTCCACGAATGCGGAAAACAGCAAAAAACCGGTGATTGCGCCGAACTGAAGCGACAGCACGAATTTCAGGCTGTGCACGAAATCGAGGTGCTTGACGGTGACGAGAAACGTCGGTGTCCAGGTGAACACGCCCCAGTAGAGGTATTGCAGGAAGAAAATGAAGCCGAACGCCGTCAGGAGGCCGCGCACGTTGAGCGCGTCGCCGCTCGCTTTGGCCTTGGCGACCGCCCGCGCTTTCGCGTGCTTGCGTTCGAGCCAGATCGGCGATTCGGGCGTCTTCTTCGCCACCCAGAACAGGATGAAGAACGGCAGTGCGCCGATCATGAACAGCACGCGCCATCCGTGACCCGCGAGGCCGCCATAGCTGTTGCTGACGATGCCGGAAATCGTGATGGCGAGAATCGCGCCGATGGGCAAGCCCATCTGCATCAGTGCGCCGCCCTTGCCGCGACGGCTCGCGTGCCAGGTTTCGGCGATCAGCGCCGCGCCCGCTGTCCATGTGCCTCCCATGCCGAGCGCGCCGAAGAAGCGCAACGCCGCGAACCATTGCTCGTTAGGCGCGAATGAGATGAGGCCCGAAAACAGCGAATAGATGCCGACGCAGAGCAACGCGGTCCGCACGCGGCCCAGACGGTCCGACACATAGCCGAACAGAATTCCGCCGATGATCTGCCCCGCCGCCGTAATGCTCGTGAACAGGCCCAGTTGGGCCTTGCTCAGGCCAAACTGAAGCGCGAGCGTCGGCAAAAGCAGCGAGAGCAGGAACGAGTCGTAGCTCTCGAAGGTCCAGCCGAGACCCGCGAGCGTCAGTGAGCGCCACTCGACCGCGGTGATGTTCCTGAACCCCTTGGCGTGTGCTTCGGCGCTGTTCTCGTCGTTCGATACGGTCGCGCTCGTCTTCATGCGTTGTCTCCGGAAATCTCGAGGCGATACGTCGATGCCGCCGTCGCGCTGAACAGCGCGGACTTTTCGTCGGCGGACATCGCGCTCGCCAGTCTCTTGAAGGCGTTCCACAGAACGCCGTAACTGAACATTCCCTTGTCGACGGGGAAGTTGCTCTCGAACATGCAGCGATTCACGCCGAACAGATCGATGCAGATGTCGAAGTAAGGCCGCCACGCAGCAGCCAGTTCTTCCGATGACGGCGGCAGATCGCGTGTGGCGAAATCGAAGCCGAATACCGTCAGCCCCGCGCCGCCGAGCTTCATGCGCGTATTCGGCAAGCTCGCGAGACGCGCGAGCGATTGCCGCCATTGCACGATGACCTCATCGCGACGGCCGACATACGGGCCCGCGCCGAGCGGCCCGCCGAAATGATCGATGACGACGGTCACATCGGGCGATGCTTTTGCGAGTTCGTAAAGTTCGTCGAGCTGCGTGTGATACACCCACGCATCGAGTGACAAGCCGAAACGCGCGAGCGCGCGCACGCCTTGCCGGAATGCGGGATTGCGCATGCGGTCGCGCGGCGGCGTGACGGGGCTCGACGTTACCTCGGGGTTTTCGTGCCACGCGAGCGGATTGCGGATGCCGCGCAAACGTCCGCCCGAGACCTGCGACATGGCCTCGAGCACGGCGTCGAGTTCCACGCCGAGCGTCAGATCCGCGCCGCCGACGATCGCGGAACAGCACCGCGCCTGTCCATACGCCCCGCTCGCGAACATCGCGGCGATGCCGTTGGCGAACTCCACCTCGCCGACGGGCTTCATCGCATCGGGGCCGTGTGCGCGCATCATCGAACGAGCTTGCACGTAGACGGTCGATACGACGCGGTGTCCGCAGCCCACGTCCGCAGCGAATTCCTCCGCGAGATACCGGCCGGTTTGCCGGTCCCAAAGATGATGGTGCGCATCGACGATGACGAGTTCCGGCGCAAGCACCGGCTCCACGCGTTGCGCGAGCCAGTCGGGCCGGACGGTCACATGAGGCGCATGAACGATTTGCACGGCGAGCTTCCTCTTAGAACTTCTGACGCATGCCGAGCACGAAGCCGGTCTGGTTGTAACCGGGCGCAACCGTGCCGTAGCCGCCCACGCCGAGCGCCGCGCCATTCTTGTTGTGCGAATAGCCCGCGGTGGCGTAGACGTCCGTGCGCTTCGACAGGAAGTAGTCTGCGCACAGCACGGCCAGCCACGAATCGGCGCTTGTCGAATGCACGTCCTGGTAGTAGCCGGAGGCCGTCAACTGGAAGGACGGCGTGATCATGTACTGAGCGCCCGCCCAGGACAGATTGGCGGCGCTCGCCTCGGAGCCGTTCGCGACCGCGATCGGGTTCACCGGCAAAAACGCGTTCGACGCACGCAGGTAGCGATAGCCCGCGAAGCCCTTGACCGGACCGAACACATACGAAGCGGCGGCTGTCGCGCGACGCTCGGTGGCGGTGTTCGTCGCCACGGTGTTGCTATTGCGTTGCTCGTACGACAGGCTCGCCGCGAGCGGGCCTTGCGCGAACGTCAGGGCGCCGCTGAAGAAGCGGCCGGTGATTTGTGCGCCCGGCACTTCCGTCCCGTAGCCGGTGTCGTAGCGCGTGCTGTACATTGCCTGCGCGGTCAGCGGGCCGAAGTTGCCCGTGTAGCGCGCGGAGTTGTCGATGCGCCCGGCCGTAGCGTAGTCGATCGACAGCACCGAATACTTCGACGAAGCGCCCATCGGATCGAACGCCACTGCCTGTTCGTATAGCAGCGAGTTCTGACGGCCGAAGGTCAGTTGCTGGTCCTTGTACGACATGCCGACCCACGCCTGACGGCCGAACAGACGCGTGGTCGTCGTTGCGTTGGCGCCGATACCCTTCGTCGATTGACCGAGCGTGCCGTCGTTGACGTTGAAGCCGTCTTCCAAAGTGAAGATTGCCTTCATGCCGCCGCCGAGGTCTTCGCTGCCCCTCATGCCCCAGCGCGAGCCGGAGAGGTTACCGGAAGTCATGCGGGTGACCCCGCCGCCAGCAGTCGTATTGTTGATATGTTCGATGCCCACGTCGACGATACCGTAGAGCGTCACGCTGCTTTGCGCGTGCGCGGCGCTGGCGGCGAAGCTCATGCACGCGCCGGCGATAGCCGCGAGTGCGAAACGGGATGTGAGGTTGGCAGGGTTGCTGGCCTTCTTGAACAACATACAGTCTCCGAACAGAGTTAGTTTTAGATTTATTCGAACGCGATGAAACATGCGCCCGTTACTTGCGGGCGGCGCGCGCTTCCCCGGCGTCCGCGCCCGGATCACCCAGCCAGGCGATGGTGAGTGCACCCAGCAGCAGGAAGCCCGCGACCGCGAACAACGGCACGGTGAAGCCGCCGGAGGTTTGCTTGAGCCAGCCGATCATCGAAGGGCCGACGAAGCCGCCGAGATTGCCCACCGACACGATCAGCGCCAGGCCGCCCGCCGCCGCGCGCCCGGTGAGAAAGCTCGATGGAATGGCCCAGTACGTGGCCTGGAAGCCGAGGATGCCGCTCACGGTGAAGCAGAGTGCGATCAGCTTGAGCGCGGGTGCGTCGACCAACGTGCTCGCGCAAAGCGCGGCCGCCGCGATGACCAGCGCGCCCGCCACATACCGAACGCGGTTGACCGCGCGATTGGCGACGCGCGCCCACCAGAGCATCGCGAATGCGCCGATCAGATACGGGATGGCGGTCAACCAGCCGACCACGGCATGCTCGACGCCGAACTGCTTGATCATCGACGGCATCCACATGCCGACGCCGACCGAACCCACGATCCCGCAGAAGTTGACGAACGCGAGCACGAATACACGCCAGTTGGTCATCGCGTCGCGTAAGTCGGTGCCATGCTTCGCGCCGATATCGCCCTGTTCGAGCGCGAGACGGCGCGCAAGCGAATGCTTCTCTTCGGCGGTGAGCCACCTGGCCTTCTCGGGACGATCGTCGAGCACGAACAGACACGCGATGCCGAGCAGAACCGCTGGCACGCCTTCGATGAGCAGCAGCCATTGCCAGCTGCGCAGACCGTGCAGGCCGCCCAGTTGCAGCAACGCGCCCGAGATCGGCGATCCGATCATGTTGGCGACCGGAATGCCGACGAGAAACGCCGCCGTCACCTTCGCGCGCCATTTGCCGGGGAACCAATGCGTGAAGTAGAGATAGATACCCGGCGTGAAACCGGCTTCCGCGAGGCCGAGCAGAAAGCGCGCCACCGCGAAGCTTTTCGGGCCGACGACGAACGCCGTCAGCATCGAAATGAGACCCCACGTGAACATGATGCGCGCGATCCAGATGCGCGCACCGACCTTCTGCATGATCAGGTTGCTCGGAATCTCGAACAGAAAGTAGCCGATGAAGAACAGCCCCGCCCCGAGGCCGAACTGCTCGGGGGTGAGGCCCAGATCCTTGTTCATCGTCAGCGCGGCGAACCCGACGTTGGTCCGGTCCAGATAGCTGATGACATAGCAAATGAAAATGAACGGCAGGATGCGGCGGAACGCCTTCGCGAGCGTGCGCTCGCTGGCGGCGTATTCCTCGCTGCCGATATGCGTCTCCCGCAGCGCGTCCTGCGGCGCCTTCGCGTCGTCCCCGGCACGCTCGCCGGCGATGGTTTGCGATATGGTCATGCTTGCTCCTCCATCGCACTTCTTCCGGTGCGACATGTTGATTTGCAACCGCGCTTCAGAGCAGTTTCAGTGCCCGTTTCGGCAGCGCTCCGGCGATACTCATTCGTGCCTTGAGCACGGTTCCGGAAACGGATTCGGTCATGAAGAGCGTCTTCATGTCGGCGCCGCCGAAACACAGGTTGGTGAGCGATGCGCCTTCGGGGCTGGTGAGGATCTCGACCGGCTCGGCGCGGTGGTTCAGCACCCATACGCGCCCGAGTCCCGGATTCGCGATGAACAGACGTCCTTCGCAATCGACCGTCAGTCCGTCAGGACCGCTCGGACCGTAGGACGTGAAGAACTGGCCCACCTTGCTGACCGATCCGTCGGCTTGCAGCGGCACGCGCCACACGCAGTTGCCGCGCGTCATGCCGACGAACAACACCTTTTCGTCGGGCGAAAGCACGAGGCCGTTCGGGCTCGGGCAATTGCCGAGCAGCATGTCGAGCTTGCCTTGGGGCGTGAGGCGGTACACCCGGCCAGTCGGATCGTGCAGGCCGGTTTGTCCCTGATCGGTGAAATACAGGTTGCCTTGCGAATCGAACGTGAGGTCGTTCACGCCGCGAAATCGCTCGCTGTTGCGGCGCTCGAGATACGGACGCACTTCCCCGCGTTCGATATCGAGCAGCATCAGCCCGTAGCGATAGTCGGTGATGAGCATGTGCGCATCGTCGAAACGCTTCATGCCGTTCGGCTCTCCGTCGTACTGCACGACGAGCTCCCATTCGCCCGAAGGTGAAATCCGGAAGACGCGTCCGTGCGGAATGTCCGTCACGAACAGATAGCCTTGCGGGTCCCACACGGGGCCTTCGAGGAACGAGTCCGTGGCAAGGCCGCCGCGGTTGGCGCGCGCCCAGTCCGTCTGAACGTCGGGCTTGCGGAATTTCTCCGGCATGCGCGTGAAGACTTCGGCTGCTCGCACTTCGGGCGAGATGAGATAGAACATGCTGAACCTTCCCTTGCCCGTTTCAGGCGACGTCGCGGGTCTGCTCTTCCAGCACCGCGAGCACGTTGGCTGCGGCGCCGCGACCCATGTTCACGTAGGCGGCATCGCTCACGCCGCCGACATGCGGCGACAGAATCGCGTTGGGAATGCGCTGGAACGGATGCGGCGTAGCCATCGGCTCAACGTCGAAGCTATCGAGACCAGCCGCGCGAATCCGGCCGCTCGCGAGCGCTTCGGCGAGCGCGGCTTCGTCGATAAGCCCGCCGCGCGCCGTGTTGACGAGAATCGCGCCCTGCCTGAAGCGCGCGAGCGTCTCGCGGTTGAGCATCTGACGGTTCTCGGCGGTCAGAGGGCAATGCAGCGACACGACATCGGACTGCGCGTACAGCTCGTCGAGCGAAACGAGCTTGATGCCTTGCGGCGCGTCCTTCGCGTAGGGATCGAACGCAATCACGTTCATGCCGAACGCGATGCCCGCCGACGCCACGCGGCGGCCGATCGCGCCGAGGCCGACGAGACCGAGCGTGCGTCCATCGAGTTCGACGGACTTGTGCGTGGACTTGTCCCAATGGCCGTCACGCATGCGCAAGTCGAGTTGCGGCACCGACTTGGCGCACGCCAGGATCAGCGCCCACGCGTGCTCCGACACGGCCGCAGCGTTCGCACCGACCGCCGCGCGCACCGCGATGCCGCGCTCGGCCGCGGCCGCCTGATCGATCACGTCGATGCCGCTGCCGTGCTTCGAGATGACTTGCAGCTTCTGTCCCGCGTCCATGATGCGCGCGTTGATCTTGCCGTAGCGCACGATGATCGCGACCGGGTTATGTTGCGCGCTCAATGCGACGAGTTCGTCTTCGGTCGGCTGCTTGCCCGCGAACACTACGTCGAACTGCGTCAGCATGTCGAGCGCTTGCGGCGCGAGATCGGCGGCGGTGACGAGAATCACCGGCTTTTGCGGGGTCGTCGACATCACAGCGCCTCGCCTTCGCCCAGCATGCCAAACGCGCGCAGTTCCTTCTCGAGCCATGCCGGACGCAACGCCTCGCCTTTCAGAATGCCGGCGATGCGCGCCGTTTCGGCATCCAGCTTCTTCTGCGCAAGTTCGATGATGCGTGCGACATCGTTGCGCGGAATCACGACGACGCCATCCGCGTCGCCGACGACCAGATCGCCCGGATTGATCGATGCACCCGCGACCGAAGCCGGCGCATTCACGACGCCCGCGACGCTCTTGGTCGGGCCGCACGGATTCAGGCCGGACGCGAAGATCGGGTAGTCGCCCTTCGCGAGCTCATGCGAGTCGCGCACGGCGCCGTCGATGACGATGCCGGCGATGCCGCTCACCTTCGCCTGCGTCGCCATGATTTCGCCCAGCAGCGCGCACGACAGATCGCCCTTGCCGTCGACGACGATCACGTCGCCCGGCTTCGCGATAGCCAGCGCCGCGTGGATGGCGAGGTTGTCGCCGGGACGGACTTCGACCGTGATCGCCGGGCCTGCGACTTTCATCGCCTTCGACAGCGGCTGCACGCGACCGTGCAGCGTGCCGCGCCGGCCGGCGACGTCCGCGAGGATGGCGGCCTGAAACTTCGCGGCTGCCTGAACGAGTTCAGGCGACACGCGCTCGATATTGCGATTGATGGGGGACTGTCCTGCGGAAGCTGCGCTCATGGATTTCACCTCAGTGATATGTTTTACTCTGTACAACGCACGTGTACGACGTGAAACCACTATAAGGCAAGGCATGGGCGGGAGACCACTGGCGTTAACCCTTTTATCAAGTAAATTGCTGTTGTACGGAGTACAATGCAGCGGAACCACTAACCGGAGAGCGAGATGGGAAACGAAGGCGTTGCGGCGGTGGAGAAAGCGCTGTCGCTGCTGGACTGCTTCAGGCCGGGGGCCGAATCGCACTCTCTATCGGCGCTGGCGCAGGCGTCCGGCATGCACAAGACAACCGTGTACCGGTTGATGAATTCTCTGGAGCGGATGGGCTATGTCGTGCGCTCGCAGACGGGAGACTACTCGCTCGGCCATCGCGTGTTGTATCTCGGCAAGCTTTACGAGCAGTCGTTTCGTCTTGCTTCTGTTGTCGAGCCGGCGCTGCGTGCGCTCGCAGCGCTGACAAAAGAGAGCGCATCGTACTACGTCCACGAAAAGGGGGAACGGCTCTGCCTGTTCCGGGTGGAACCGTCCGAAGGTTTGCGCGAAACGCGGCTCGCGGGCACATCCCTTCCGCTCGACGATACAGCGATCAGTCAGGTGATCCGCTTCTGGGGGTTGGGGGAGCCGATCTTCAGAGAACAGCCGACCTTGCCGCTCTTTACGTCGGGCGCGCGCGACGTGCACACGGCGGCCTTTGCGACGCCAATTTTCGGCGCGGGCGACAAGTTCATGGCCGCGCTAACGCTGTCCGGTCCTGCATCGCGTCTCAGTGAGGCCGGTGCGAGTGGCGCGCTCGACCGCGCACAGTTAGATACGGCGGCCGATCTTTCCCGACGGCTGGGCGCGAGTGCCGACCTCTGCAGCAAGCTTTATGGTGTTTAACCCGGGTTCGACTGTGCGCCGTCACTTGCGAAAAATTTGTTCGTGGATCGCGACGCTCGTGCCGATATGCAGCGATGAATCGTTGCTGCGCTCAGGCGCCGCAAGGCGAAATCATCATCGGTGTGAGCAACATTAAGACGAGACGCATCGCCCGGAAGCGCCAATGCGCCCACGAACGAGTTGCTCTCCCGGAAGACGGCGATTGCCGCTGCGGCCGTGTGGAGATCGGGTGTTCCCACGCCAAGACCGGAAGGTCGGACACTGCTCGAGGATGCTCTGTCGTCCACAGCAGCATAGGACGTCTTGCCCGCATGTTGTTCTTCTTGAAAGCGCGCCACATGACGAGTTCAGGGCGGCGTCAGGGTATCCCTCCCTTCACTGCTAACGTTACTGACTACGGCACCGCTGGTGTATGGCGACCCGCACGATGGGCAACGTCCCTACAGCAGGCGCTAGACACGAGAGGATCGGTGCTCGTCCGTCATTTTGGCTTCTGTGCGCTCTTGCATAGTTCGGTCTGCACATAAGGCGTCGAGAGTACATATCTGCGGACAGCGCGCGCTGACGCCTCCGACGATCCGGGAGCGAAGAGCAGAAGAGCGACATCAGCACTTGGCATGGCCACCTCAACGGCCGGTAGCCCCGCGTTGAGCCTCGCGCCGCTTACTGACTGCACCAGCCGTTCGAGTGACCGCTCTGCGAGTCCAGCGAGCGGCGGAATTTGGCCGAGAGCACCAGTTCGATGAAGGTCTGAACAGCCGCCGTTGAAATTTTCGACGGCAGCTTTCGGGGGCTTCTGTGGATGAGTACAGTCGGCCACGAAGGGCCATTCGCGCGTCCCTATTCCTGGACGTCTAAACGTCCGTTAAGCTGCCGGTAGCGGCCTGTCACCTGACTGAAAAACCGAGATCTCCCGCACCGCGTCAGCTGGATCGTGTGCGTTTGCGCGGCTGCGCCAGTCTTTGCACTGCGCCCTGGGTAACCTCCGTGAATAACCCGACGTTGGCAAAAGCGCGCGCCGCAAGCATGGCGCCGTAGACCAACGATATGAGTGCTGCAGCCTCAGTTTGAATCGACGAATCAAGTTGGATGAGGCCGCCTCTCGCGCCCGACTCGAGCACCTGCTCAAGCCAGGAAGTCAGGTTTTCGAAGAACGCCTTCACGCGTTGTGCCACTTCGGCAGGCAGCGAAGGGAGTTCGGCACCAAGCATGCCCGCTATGCAGAACGGAGCCGTGTCGTCCGCGATGCAGCGTTCCCAATGTCCGATGTACGCACGTAACTGCGCAATGGCATCGGCGCCGCTCGCCTGGAGTGCCGCCACATCGGCGTCGAATGCCTGCTGCCATTCGTTCAGCACCGCGATAACGAGATCCGTCTTGGTGGGGAAATGGTGGTGAATGCTCGCCTTGCGAATATCGATCGCCTCTGAGATGTCGGCATAGCTAAACCCGTTGTAGCCGCGACGCATGATGAGTTGCCGCCCCGCGGCAATGATCCTGTCTGCCGTCTGACTTCCGCTTACCGTCATTGTATCTACCATCTAGTCGGTTGAATCACTGACAGTTTACGCGGCCCGGGGACCCATTGCCAGCTCGGACAAAGTGCTTGCAAATCTACCATCCTACTAGTAGGATGGCTACATCGCGCAGAGCCTATCTTCTGTGGTCGATTCTCAAGCAACCTCTTTTCAGGAGCGTCAAAATGAAGGTTTCCTCATTCTTAACCATAGCCGCCGCAGTTGCCCTTTTGGCAGCCGCACTCGGCTCGCAGGCGGCTAGCGCCGCACCCGTCAGGAACATTGTCCTCGTGCACGGCTATTTCGCCGACGGTTCCGGCTGGCAGGCGGTGTCCAGAATCCTCACGCGCGATGGTTACAAGGTCTCGGTAGTGCAAGAGCCGGAAACCTCGTTTGACGACGACGTGAAAGCCACTACCCGCGTTGTCGATGCGCAGGACGGTCCAAGCATCCTCGTCGGCCACAGCTACGGTGGCGCGGTGGTGACCGAGGCCGGCAACGACGACAAGGTCGCGGGTCTCGTTTATGTGGCCGCGTTCCAGCCAGACACGGGAGAATCGCCCATCGAACTGACGAAAAAGACGCCGCCCGCGACCAAGGCGATCAAGGCGACTGCCGACGGCCATCTGTACATCGACCCGGCTAATTTCCACGCGGATTTCGCCGCCGACCTGCCCAGCGCCGAAGCCGGCTTCATGGCCATCTCACAGGTCACGCCCGCCGCGCAATCGTTCGGCGTTCCGATCACGCACGCCGCGTGGAGAACGAAGCCAAGCTGGGCTGTCGTGGCGACCGCGGACCGCGCTATCAATCCGGATCTGGAACGCTTCATGACCCGGCGCGCGGGCAGCAAGACGGTCGAGATCAACTCGAGCCACGTGGCCTACATCTCGCACCCGGCGGAGGTCGCGAAGCTGATCGAACAAGCCGCAACGCAGTCCGGCAAAGAATGAGAAAGCGTGGCTTGCCGGCCGCCACGGTGCTGGCAGGCGGCTCACATCACGAGTGTTCCAACTGCTTTTGCGTCACACAAAGACGACGGCTATGCAGGGAGAACTTTCTGCCAGCCCTTCGGCCTGACTCGCCGTCGCGGCAACGGAAGGCGAGCTGGCACGTTGACAAATAACCGGGACCGGGCCGAGGAGTAAGGCGCGGCCTGAAGCTCGTGTGAAAGCAATCCGTTCGCAGACCCTGATTTGTCGAGCGGCCGGCGAGACTGAAAGCCACGCGTTCTCCGGGTCCGCCTGCGGGCATGCGCGTCCGGGTGAAGTCGGCCATCCCCCGTCATTGCCTCGTTCCTTCTCAAGGACGTTCGAACTTCAACTCCGCACTCAATAGCGGCCTGGTGCGCGCACTCGTTCGCTGGCGGCCGTGACCTATCCCATGCGCGCGAACCCTGTCGCCGGAAAACGCCAGTAACCACCTCCCCCCGGCTTGACCCAGTCGTTTTTACAGAAAAGGGGCAATCGCGGCATATCCACCAACAAAGGTGCTACCGATACTCCTCAAATTCTGCGTCTGACCGGTCGAAACAGGTCATTGATCAGAAATGGCAATTCACCGTGAAAGCAATCAGTCCGCAACTGCGATGTCGTGGGCTTCACGCGGTTTCCCGGTGTTGGCGCGGCAACGAGCGTTTTGACTTTTTCGAGGCTACACTGCGGACTCATATGCGCGTGGATCATGAGTGAACGTCGGAGGGCGTGCGCGTTTCGATTGGCAGAATGCGAATGTGCTGCAGTGCATATCGCGATTGAATTCGCGAGGCGAAGTTCGGGTATGGATGGAGCCGATGTGAGCCGTTCCGGACACTGACGTCGTGCTGAATTTTCCGAATCGGGGAAATACATGACAGCGAGATCATCGGTCTGGCGAGCGCGTGTCGTGCGTGGTGCGTGCGCGGCGCTCTTTGCATGTGCTGCGGCTAATACACATGCGGAGAACAGGTTCGGCTTCCAGTTCGGCCCGGGCGTTGCGGATGACAACGTGAAAAAGCTCGACCTCGGCCTCGTGTGGGATCCGGGGCTGCAATGGTGGCACATCGCCGGCTTTCACTTGACGGTCGTCGGCGAGGCGCACGTTGCGTACTGGAAGCTGGACGACTCGAACGCCATCTATTCGCACACCTGGGAGTTCGGCGTCACGCCGGTGTTCCGGATCATTAAGGACACCGGCTGGTTCAAGCCGTTCTTCGAGGCAGGCATAGGCATACGCTTGCTGTCCCATGTGCGGCAGACGCCGTCCCGCACGATGTCGTCGTCGTTCCAGTTCGCGGACATGGTAGGCATTGGAGCGCAATTCGGCGAGCATGGGAGCTATCAGGCCGGATTTCGCTTTCAGCACATCTCGAACGCGGACATCAAGCAGCCGGACCCAGGCTTGAACTTTAGCCAGATCTACTTCCAATACAACTTCTAGGGCAGCAGTTGGCCGGTTACCTTCGGCAACCTGCCATTCGATCTTCTGCAATCGATAGGCAGCTTCGGGTCGGGGAACGAAACCGCTCGCGCGGTAGGGGGCTCCGTCCCGACGCTGGGGGTCAGGGAGAGGCCGGTCACGCGGTTTTATGTTGGCGAATGAGGCAATCCGCCTCGTTCTCCAGCAGGAGCCGAATCATGACCTCCGCCCAACCGACCGTCAGCCCGCTGCGCCAGCGCATGATCGACGACATGCGCATGCGCCAGCTTTCCACCAAGACACAAGGCACCTATCTGCGCATCGTGCGCGAGTTTGCCCGGTTTCTCGGACGCTCGCCCGATACGGCCACCGTCGAGGATCTGCGAGGCTACCAGCTGCACCTGGTCGACCACGGCACATCCCCGGTCTCGCTGAACGCCGCAATCACGGGGCTGAAGTTCTTCTTCGAAGTCACGCTACACGACCCCGAACGGATGGCCCGCATGCAGCCCGTGCGCGTACCCCGCACGCTGCCCGTCGTGCTCAGCCCCGATGAAGTCCGGCGGCTCATCGCTGCTACGGGCAACCTGAAGCACCAGACCGCGCTATCGGTCGCTTATGGCGCCGGATTGCGCGCCGGCGAAGTGGTAGCGCTGAAGGTCGGCGACGTCGACAGCCAGCGCATGACGCTGCGCATCGAACAGGGCAAGGGCCGCAAGGACCGCTACGCGCTGCTCTCGCCGGTGCTGCTCGAACGCCTGCGCGTCTGGTGGCGCGTGGCCCGTGCCCAGGGCAAGATGCTGGACGGCGGATGGCTGTTTCCCGGGCTCGACCCCATTGATCCGCTTACGACGCATCAACTGAACCGCGCCATTCATGCTGCCGCCGTGGCTGCGGACATCGACAAGCGCGTGTCAATGCACACGCTACGCCACAGCTTCGCCACGCACCTGCTCGAACAGAAGGTGGACATCCGCGTGATCCAGGTGCTGCTCGGCCACAAGAAGCTCGAGACCACCGCGCTTTACGCACAGGTAGCGACCGACCTGCTGCGCGAGGTCATCAGTCCGCTGGAGCGCCTGCCCGCCCAATAGCCTTTCGCAGGGCCTCATGCTGGAGGTCGCGGACATCTTCCGCGCCTGCGGGCCAGCGTGGCGACGCACGGTCCCCCTGAGCCTCGGGCAGCTGAAGGTGATGTCGGCCATCGAACAGTGCCGCAGCGCGGCGCTGGGTGGGCATGTGCTGCGCTGTTCCGGCTGCGCGCGCACCGAGATCGCCTACAACTCCTGCCGCAATCGCCATTGCCCGAAGTGTCAGGGCAATGCCGCACGCCGCTGGCTCGAAGCACGTCAGGCTGATCTGCTGCCGGTCGAGTACTACCACGTCGTCTTCACGCTGCCCGCGCCCATCAGTGCGATCGCCTGGTACAACAAGCGGATCATCTACGGCCTGCTGTTCGACGTCGCCGCCGACACGCTGCGCACGATCGCCGCCGATCCCAGGCATCTCGGCGCCCAGATCGGCGCCACGCTCGTACTGCACACCTGGGGTTCGGCGCTCACGCATCACCCGCATGTGCACGGCATCGTTCCCGGTGGTGGGCTGTCGCCCGATGGTGAGCACTGGATCGGCTGCCGGCCGGGCTTCTTCCTGCCGGTGCGCGTGCTCTCGCGCCTGTTCCGGCGCCGCTTCGTCGAAGCGCTCACCGATGCCCACCGGCACGGCCAGCTGCAGTTCTTCGGTGAGTATGCGGCGCTCGCCGATCCCGCCACCTTTGCACGGTGGCTGGCACCGCTGCGTGCCTGCGATTGGTTTGTGTACGCCAAGCGTCCCTTTGCGGGACCGGAAGCGGTGCTCGCCTACCTCTCGCGCTATACGCACCGCGTCGCGATCTCCAACCAGCGTCTGCTCGCCTTCGATGAGCGCGGCGTGACGTTCCGCTGGAAGGACTATCGCGAGAATGGGCGCACCCGCTACAAGACCATGACGCTGGACACCGGCGAGTTCATGCGCCGCTTCCTGTTGCACGTGCTGCCCGGCGGGTTCCATCGCATCCGTCACTACGGGCTGCTCGCCAACCCGGTGCGCCGCGCCAGTCTCGCCAAGGTGCGTGCGCTGCTGCATGTCACGCCCGAACCTGACACGGCATCCGACGACACCGGCACCGAAACCCGGCCCACCTTCATCTGCCGGCACTGTGGCGCCCCGATGATCGTCATCGATATCCTCGAGCGCACCGCACCGATTCGCGCACCACCCATCTCGCGGGGCGCAACATGAACGCTACTGTTCCATGCTTACCAACGTCGGCTTTGCGGCAACGCGACCCACGAGCAGACGTTCGCGCCCGCCGCTTCAAGCACTCCCTTGAACGCCGACTTCGTCACCATCGTCGCGCGAATTCATCGCATCATCCAGGCGCCTGGGCACTTCGAGCATCCCGTTTGCGCCGCCTTGCTCTATCAAGGCTGAGGATGCCGGACCATCAATCGCCATAGCCATCCAACACTCTGACCGTAACGGACCACTCCGCGGTTTCCTCCCTCGAGGCTTATTCGACGCCTGCCCGCAAGCGCCGCACGGTCCTGTGCGTATGGGCAGGCATCGAATAACCCTTAACGGGAGTGTGAGTTCGCCGATCGAGGAAGCTGTCGTTCGGCTGGTCGGTGCCACGACCGTCAGCAATCCGCCTTATCGCTGACGTAGAACTCAGCCCAGCCCAATGTCGGCTGTGGCCGAAAACCCGCCCCGCGTCACGATGTCGGCAAGTTCCCGATCCCTTCGCTAAGAGAGGCCGGCGGCCGCGAGGCCGTGGAAGCGGAAGGCTGCAGAACTGCGGTCAGTCCGAGGAGGACGGGGGCATTTTGGCCTGCACTCGCGCACCATCGTTAATCACCCTATTGCGCCGATGGTCGGTCAGCAATTGAAGGCACCACAGTCAACCCCGTCGCTTTCTATCGAGGGCCGGCCTTCACGGCCATGCCCTTAGAACCGCTCCTTAATGCCCGGTCAACTCACGGCATGGCATGCACCCGGCTCCCAGCTTCCCGCCCTTGACCCGCGACAGTAGCCGATAGCGGGCGCGCATCAAGGGGCGAGGGACCGTGTTGCCCGCACCCCTCCCTCGCCTTTTTCCTTGACACCCGCCCGCTATCAGCTCCTCCAGTCGCACGGGCGGGAACCCGGGAGCCAGGCGGTAGCAACGCCAACCCCGAGTTCCACCGGGAAGTGTCCAACCGCAATGCCAAGGAACCTCCCCTCGCCCGGTTCAGGTCCTCAACCTTGACTGTGGAGATTGCCATGCAACTCGCTTCCTCTTTCCATAACCGGTCCCCGATGCTGCGCGCTGACTCGCCGCTTTCGGACGACCAGATTCGCCACGTTGCCCCTTCCATCTTCGCAGACGGCAAACACGAAAGCCGTTCCGAACGCTACACCTACATTCCCACCATCGACGTCCTGCGTGGTCTGCGCAACGAAGGGTTTCAGCCGTTCATGATCTGCCAGACCCGTGTTCGCGATCAGGGCAAGCGCGAGTTCACAAAACACATGCTGCGGCTTCGCCACGCCGACCAGATCACCGGCGAGGAAGCCGACGAAATCGTGCTGCTGAACTCGCACGACGGCACCAGCAGTTACCAGATGCTGGCAGGCACATTCCGGTTTGTCTGCCAGAACGGCATGGTCGCGGGCGAGAACATCGCCGATATCCGCGTGCCACACAAAGGCAACGTCATCCAGAACGTAATCAATGGCGCTTTCGACGTGCTCGACGGCTTCGACCTGATCCGCGAGCAGAAGGACAGCATGCGCGCCGTCGATCTGAGCCGCGACGAGCAGCATGCATTCGCCCGTTCCGCCCTTGCGCTGCGCTACGACCCGACCGACGCCGAGGCACTGGCCCCCGTCACCGAAAGCCAGCTACTGGCACCGCGCCGTTTCGAGGATCGCCGCGACGACCTGTGGACCGTATTCAACCGCGTGCAGGAAAACCTCACGAAGGGCGGGCTGCATGGACGCTCGCGCAGTGGACGCGCCATGTCGACTCGCCCCATCACCGGCATCGACCAGAACGTGAAGCTCAACCGCGCGCTGTGGATGCTCGCTGACGCCATGCGCCAGATGAAAGCATAAGCGCCTCAGGGACGGCAACGTCCCCCCGCCTCGTTCCATCAGGACTCCTAGCCAGGATACGTCCTGATGGAATCCGGCAGGACCCGTCCCGGAACCTTCTTTAATTTTCTGGAGTCAGATCATGCAATCTCAAGTCGAAACCCCTGCGGCAACCACTGACGAAACCGTTTCGCCGCTCGAAACCAACTTCGGCAACGAACAGCTGGTCGCCACCGTGGCGTATTCCAGCCTGCGGCCCTCGCCGCTGAACGCCCGCACGAAACCGCTCTCCAACATTCCGGCGCTTGCCGCGAGCATCCGGGCAAAGGGTCTGCTGCAAAACCTCGTCGTCCATGAGATGAAGGGATCGCGGGGCAAACAGCGCCGGTATGGGGTCTGCGCGGGCCAGCGTCGCAAAGCCGCGCTCGACCTGCTTTACGAGCAGAACCATATCGCGGCGGACTATCCGGTGCCGGTGCGGATCGTCAGCGAAGGCGAAGCCCTCGCCATTTCACTGATCGAGAACAGCGAACGCGAAGGACTCGACCCGTTCGACGTGCTGCGCGCGTACCGGATGCTCGCTGAGGAAGGCCGCAGTGTCGATTACATCGCGGCGCTGTTCTCTGCCTCGCCACTCACGGTCAAGCGTCGCATGAGGCTCGCTAACGTGTCGCCCAAACTGCTCACGCTGCTGCGCGACGACGCAATCACGCTTGATCAGCTTGCTGCGCTCGCCCTCGCAGACGATCACGAAACACAGGAAAATATGTGGTTCGACGCAAACGAGTGGCAACGTCAGCCGAACTACCTGCGGCAGTCGATCACGCGCGCCGAGATCGACGCGAGCCGTAGCCGTCTCGTACGCTTTGTTGGCCTCGCCGCCTATGAAGCAGCGGGCGGCTACGTGCGTCGCGACCTGTTCAGCGACGACGAGAACGCCGGTTATATCGCCGATGCGGAACTGCTGCAGAAGCTCGTCGCGCAAAAGCTCGACGCTGCTGCAGCCGAAGTCCAGGCCGAGGGATGGGGCTGGACGGAAACGCGAGTCGAACGCGATTTTGCCGAACTGAACCGCCACGGCAGGCTGCGCCCGGTGCAGCGCCAATACACCGACGACGAACAGCGCGAAATGGACGCCTTCACCGCGCAGCAGGACGAACTGGCTGAAAAGATCGAAGCACTGTCGGAGGGCGACGAAGATGCCTACGAGGAAGCCGACCGGCTCAACGACGAAATGGAGCAGGTCAATGCCGCGATCATCGCACTCGAAAGCCGCACGCTCGTTTGGGACGCGCAGCAAATGGCCGATGCGGGTGCATTCGTGATCGTTGGGCCGCAGGGCGAACTCGTCATCGAACGCGGCCTCGTGCGACGCGAGAATAGCGCCGCGCTCGACGCGGCAGGCGCGACCGTAACTGGCATCGCCACAGCCGAAGGCCCAGATACCGCATGCGCGAAGGCTGTGAAAGTCAAACCCGTCCACAGCGCGAAACTCTGCCAGCGACTCACGGCACACCGCACCGCTGCCGTCCACGCGGAACTGGTCGCGCAGCCCACCGTAGCGCTCGCCGCCCTGCTGCACTACCTGGTCCCGAAGGCGCTGCCCGAGCACTACGGGCAGGCGTCCTCACGCAGCTATTTCGCACTGTCCGGCGAGAACAACCACGACAGCCTGCTGCGTGCTGCCGACGACCTGTCCGCCAGCCCTGCATGGAATGCCATCGAAACGCAGCGGGCGCGCTGGATTGGGGAACTGCCCGCAGAGCGGAGCGACCTCCTGCCGTGGCTGATCGAACAGGATCCCGGCACGACGCTGCTCGACCTGCTCGCGTTCTGCACCGGCACCCTGCTCGACGGAATCGTGGCCGAGGAAAAGCCGCTTGCGATCAACACGCTCGCAAGTGCGCTGAACCTCGACATGACCCGGTACTGGACAGCGACGCGTGCGACGTATTTCGATCATGTCAGCAAGGCGCGTATCGCAGAAGTCGTGTCCGCCGCCGTGTCACCCAAGGCCGCAATCGACCTCGAAAAGATGAAGAAAGCAGACGCGGCAGCAGCAGCGGAGCTTCGGCTCGCAAAGGCAGCATGGCTCCCGGAAATCCTCACCGATCGTGAATTCCCGGCCATATCATCATGGGAAAACCGTGACGACGAGGGTGAGACCGACAGCGACGACGCGGACACCGGAGACGGCGCGGACGAAACGCCGAAAGGCGAGGCCCCCGGTGCGGAACTGGATGCAAGTAACGGCACAGAATACGTCAACGACACACCCACCGACGCAGGAGTTGCACCCGCCGCCGGTAGCCCGCCGACGCCGTGGCCATTCCCGACTTCCGACAGCATGAATGGCACGCAATCCCGCCCGCTCGCGACGTAATGCAACCCCTCGCCCCGGCAACGAGGCGAAGCAGGCGGCAAGCCCGTATCCGCCGCCTGCCGGACTGAACGAGAGAAACCCATCATGACCAACCGCATGCGCATGGCCGTGCTCGCCACCAATGCCGAAGGCTCGCCCGACCTCTACCTGACTTTCGTTGAAGCCACCGATCTGCAATACGACGAAGGCCAGGACTATGACATGGCCCTTGCCCGCGCCGAAGATGAAGGCTCCCTCGCACCGATGATTGCCTTCGACCAGAACGGCACGGCAGCAGACGTGCTCCGCCACGCCGCCGAATTCATGAAGGGCGACACCGACGAGGTGTAACCCGTGCGGGCTGACGACGAACCGTCTGCCCGCACCCAGTGGACGCCCGCGCACCATCCGGCCAGCGCGCCCGCGCCCGCTGCCAGCAGCATCACAATCAATCCGCCAACGACCAGCCCATGGCACGCCCGTACGAGCCGCCGCATGGCGATGCGCTCGAATGACGTGAGCGCCGTATCGATCCGCTTCTGCTGTTCACGTGTAGCGACCGCCGTCGCCCCCACGAGCCGGTTACCAGCAACGCGGGCAATGTGGTTCGCTGCCCGCTGCGTGAGTGTAGCCAGCGCCTCGTCGTTCAGCGCCGCAACCGCAGCCCGGTAGCGCGCTTCGTGCTCGGCGGTCATTTGCTCCGCCAGTTCGATCGTGGCCTTGCAGCGGGCAAGCGCGTCACGATGCTGCATCATCAACGCATCCGTCGCTGCCCGCGCCTCCGTCCGCACGAGATCCATACTGTCCGCGCCCGCCTGCCGGATCCGCTCCGGCATGGCTTCGTAGAGTCGCCCGTAATGTTCGAGCATGACCAGCACAGACCACAATGCATCGTTGTCGCGGAGGTTGAGCGCACTCGACACCCGCCGCATTCGCAGCACACTGGCGTTGTCAGGCAATTCACCCGTGACATCGAGAAACAGACAGGCAAGCGTATCCACCGGCCTGCCCTGCCTGTTATCCATCGACCGTTACCTTCGCGAACATGGCATCGCAAAACGAACGCCAACGCAATAGCTCGACCCGTTCACCGATATGCATCGTCGCCGCCGCCTTGCGGATCGACATGCGCTGACTGCGAAGCTCGTCCGCAACCCGATCCGCAAGATCGGGAAAGTCCAGTGAGTGACCGCGCGATTCGACGGAACGGCGAAGCTGCGATCCCTGATACAGCGTGAACTTGTCCGCCGGACCGAAGTAGCCATTACGCACGACATTCGTTACCGCGTCCGGGAACGTCTCGCTGAAAGCGCTCAGCAATTCGAGGCTGTCGCGTTGCCGATTGATCACCCACAGGACAACAAGCCGGCGCCGAAGCTCGCCAAGCGCACCGGCCAGTGTCGCACCGAACTGCTCAACACCCGTCTGGCTCCGCGCCGCAGTGTTCACAACGATCGCCGCGTCCCGCTGCTCATCGCAGAAATTGACGAGGCCGATCCAGCCGTCTGCATCGTCCAGGTTATAGGCGATGCAACGCATCTCATCCTGGACTGCTTTCATCACGTCCGGGTTGGCAGTATCCGTTTCCACCAGCGCCGCATGAATATCCCGCCGGAGCAGATAATCGGCCAGCGCGAGCGCAACAAAGCTCTTGCCCACGCCGCCCTTGCTGCCACCGACGAGATAGATGGGGTAAGTCGTCATGTCCATTTGAATCCTCTAAAGGTTCTCGGTGTCAGGCCTGATCTCGAATGAGAACGCGTCACGCATCACCATGCTTCCCGGCCTGCCACCCATCTTTCCCCCATCCTGCTTTTGATTTTCTCTGAAAGCCTCCGCGCGCGGTACATCGTCGTTGCTTCCTCTCTTCGCACGAGGCGATGGCGCGGCATTGCCTCTTGCCGATTCCTTTGCAGCCTGTCGAACTGGCCTGTCTTTCTTCGACGGGTATAGCGCGTACTTGACGGAGCCAACACTAAAATCGACGCCCTTCTTTCTTGCATGTTCGACGATTTCTTCCAGCGTATATCCCTTCTTTCTCACCGCACCGATCACCAGACGCATCTCTTTCATCGCATCGGTAATAGAGAGGCGCTGCTCGGCCTCTGGCTTGACCGGCAGTGATTCCAGAGAACGGACAAGCTCATCCCATTGCGCCCGGGTATAGCTTTTCGCAACTGGCATGGCTCGCTCCGTCGTGCTCTCTTCATCCCATCTTGTTCACTCACGAAGGCGCCGTCAACAGCTGTTTTTTTGCCGGATTTTCGCTGTCGGGACGTCGTGGAATCAGCCGGATCGCGCTGGAATAAAGAAATTTTTTGGACGCGTCTGGCACGAGCAACGGACCGGCCCGATGTCCGGAAAGACGTAGCGAAGGCATTCCGGGCAAACTTCACGACGGCGCAGGCGCAGAACGATCACAGGAAACGGGACGAATCATTCTGGCCGTCAGGATCCACACAATGGAACTGCGAGCCGACAGAGTCATGATAGTCTCGCAGACCATATCCCTTCTCTACGAACTCCCGATAGCCCTGCCTGCATACCTTTGGGAAAGATCCGGGAGATTTTAGGAGATCAACAGCGGCCCGAAGCTGAATCGACGTTGCCGATTCAGTGCCTGCGATTTCCGACTCAAGCTGCAGCCCTCGCAGACATCTGACCGTCAGGGAGCGGCAGTGGACCGGATCACTACTCAGAAATCGGCCTGCCCGGTTGCGGACTCGTTCAATCGACATCACGCATCAAGAGATACGGTGTGCGGTCGAGCAAAGGACGACCAGCGGATTCATGAGGTGCATCCCGCGGACGCATGTGGCCACTTTACGGAATTTTCCGGCCGAGCTTCCTGAAAGCGTTTAGCCAGCAGGTTAAAAAACGATATTAAAACGAGGGATGGCAGGATAGGCCGTCGCCGGTTTTGGGCGCCCAAGGATCAACGCTGAGTGAAGAAGTCGATTAGCTGCCGACGCGATACCCTCTTTCGAAATAAAACCTTGCCAGACACGTCCTGGCCGTAGAGGTGAAATAAGCGCTTGACGATGAAAACGCAAACAGCATTTGGAGGAGCACAGTAAGCGGCTCGCGGTGGCCGTTGTAGACGGCCGCAAGTATCGGCATCAAAGTGATGTCCATCATTTTCGAAGTGGTGGACACCATTTTGTCAGAGCCAACACAGAGGCCCGGTAGCCGTAAAGGTCGCCCGAACCATAGTGCCGAATTCCGTCGTCGCCTGGCGATGGCAGCTTGCGAACCGGGGGTGTCAATCTCCAGGTTGGCCCGCAAGAACGGCTTGAACGCGAACCTCGTGTTCACCTGGCGGCGCCGATATCTGGCGGAACAGCAAGCCGAGGCGGTGCAACTCGTTCCAGTGGCAATCGTGAACGAGGTGTCATCGGTCAATGAACCTTCTGCGCTGCCAGAGTCTGAGGTCGTGAGGCCCGCTGCGCCGGCCGGGTCAATCGAGGTTCGGATCGGCCGGGCACTGGTTAAGGTCGACGGTATTGTCGACGCTGAGATGCTTCGGACAGTGTTGGGGAGCTTGCGCTCGTGATTTCTCCGCCAACGGGTACGCATATCTGGCTTGTTGCGGGCATCACGGCCATGCGCCGAGGCTTCCAGGGCCTGGCTGCCAAGGTGCAAATGGCACTCGAGGAGAATCCGCTGGGCGGCAACCTGTACATTTTTCGCGGGCGCCGCGGCGATCTCGTGAAGCTTCTGTGGGCGACCGACGACGGGCTTTGGCTGATCGCAAAGCGTCTGGAGCGAGGCCGTTTTATCTGGCCACAGGCCGATGGCGGCAAGATCCATCTGACGAGCGCACAGTTGTCGATGTCGCTCGAGGGCATCGACTGGCGACAGCCACGACGCACCGCCGCACTCTCGATGTTGTAAACCGCGAGGAAGGCTCGTAAACTGCGACGCATGCCCGATCAAGCGCCGCTGCCCGATAATGTCGCCGAGCTCATGCCATGGTGCTCGCGCAACAGGCATCGCTGCTTGAGCACCAGGCATCGATCGCGAAGATGGTGCAGGAACTCGCCGCGCGAGATGACGGGATCGAACGCCTGAAGGCGCAGATCGACAAGCTCGAGGCGCAGCTGGAGGACCTGACGGGCGGCCGTGGTGCTGCCGAGGCGCGAACAGCGAGACAGGACACCGAATGCGCCGGCCAGCAAATCGGCTTCGCGAGAGCCGCTCCCGCCACACCTGCCGCGCGAGGAGATCGTACTCGAGCCTGATCCGCTCTGCCCCAGATGCGCGACGAACATGCATTCGCTGGGTGAGGCGCTCGGGCTCGGCGGACCTGCGGCAGTCTGGTTCACGTACTCGTCGGACCGCAAGGGTATTCATCCGCAAACGCATCTCGCCAACTTCGAGGGAATCCTGCAGGCGGATGCCTACGCCGGCTTGATCACCTGTATGCGAACGGCGACGTGCACGAAGCGGCGTGCTGGGATCACGCGAGGAAGTACATATGCGACGTTCACGAGCGTACACCGACTCCAGATACCCGGAAACTACTCGAGATGATTGGCGAGCTCTACAGCATCGAAGCCGACATTCGCGGCAAACCACCCGATGAGCGGTTCCCTGTGCGGCAGGAAAAGAGCAAACCGCTGCTCAACACGTTCGAATCGACGATCAGTGCAAAGCTTGCGACGATGTCGAAGAAGTCCACGCTCACGGGCGCGATCAACTACTCGCTGAACCACTGGGCGGCACTCACGTTCTACTGCGAGGACGGACGCGCCGAGATCAGCAACGTGCTCGCGGAAAATGCCCTGCGCTGCGTAGCGTCGGGCAGGAAAAACTACCTGTTCGTCGGCTCCGACAGCGGCGGTGAGCGTGCGGCGGCGATGTACAGTCTCATCGGTACGTGCGAACTCAACGAAATCAACCCACGTGCCTATCTCGAATACGTGCTCACTCATATTGCGGACCACAAGGTCAACCGCATCGACTAACTGCTTCCCTGGAACGTGGCCGTCAAACTGAATCCGGCCACTCCGCCCCCGCCCGCCGTTTGACCGGGCAGGATCGGGGACCGGCCCTGCCGAGCCGCTTACGCTTACTTTCAAAGATGAGCAAGGTACTGCCGTCTGGATCACGCAGGTTTTTTGCGCCGGTGATTTGCACGGTATGGCTGTTGATGCGCCAGCACCGCCCAGCCTATTCGGGCGAGCTTGGTGGCCATGGCGACGATTGCGACGTTCAACGGACGCCGCTGTTTCATCTGCTCCACCCACTGCCCCGGCTCTTTGGTCCGATAGATAATCCTGCGCGTTCCATGAACCAGCAAAGTCCTCAGATATGTGTCACCTCGCCTACTGAGTCCTCACAGCCTGATATTCCGCCAAAGCCAGTCTGGCCCGGCACAAGACCCAGCCATGCAGCAAACTCGCGGCCGGATCTGAAGGCTTCGGCGTGTTCCATCGTAGCCACTGCCGGCGTCGAAGTGAGTAGCCCTACGCAACGAATTGCTGCGATCGCTTTGGCTGAGTGATCGTCCTTCATCCACTCCAGCAACCGGCGCTCGATCTGACCGCCCTGCCGGTCGATCGTATCCAGGCCCCTCCACTGCTCTCGCAGCGAGTCGATCAATACCGCGGGAAGACGTCCTGACAACCTTTCCAGAACTCCGGCCATCCCCTTTTCAACCGTTGCCCTACCTCCTGCCGTATCGCCATGGTTCGTCTGCATGGCACCATCCTTCGTCTGTGCGCGCATCGCTTCGTTCCTCGGAATGGACCCAAGGCTATCGTGCTCCGCCCACGAACCACGGCGATGTTGGAATCAATTCAACGTAAGATCATGAGGCACACGACGAACTGCGGTGCGGCGGTGTCGGGCCAATCTGAAAAAGCGTCTATCGCGGCATCTGGCACTTTGCGCCGTTTACAAAAGCATTGACGCGTTGCAGCGCGGGCGGATAGACAGCAGCCAACTGATTTTGCACGTATTTGATTTGGCGAGCAAAGGCAAACCCACGGCTAGCTTGGGTGCGGCTAGCCGGAGAATTGACCGGAAATCAAAGTCACCCCGGTTAGCCTTTGTCCCATGTCTCGATCAGTACCGCACACGGCGACCGATCAATGACCTCCCCGCTCGTCGACGGGTTCGCCCAGCGGCGTAGCCGCGACAAATGGTGATGTCCCATCACAATGACCTCCGCGGTCAGCAGCCGGGCTTGTTCGATGACGACGTCGGCCGGGGAATTTCCCGCGCAGAGGTGCTGTTCCACGGTGAGATTCCGGTCGGCAAGCTGGGCGGCTGCTGCAGTCAGGACGGCTTGTGCGAAAGATGTCTGCGCCCGTGCAGGCGGATAATTCAGGCGATCGGGTGCGGTGCCACTTTCGCTACCGGGAGGCAAAAAGTAGGATGGGTCGACAACGCAAAGAAGGTGTACGGTTGCCCTGCCTGGAGCCGCCACGCGGCTGGCCAGGTCGACGACGCGGACACTCTGGGCTGTGCCGTCCAGCGGAACGAGGAGGATATTGAACATGGCTAGAAATACCCTTTGAAGATACGATTGACATGCTGGGTGCCATCGCCGCCTGGAAGCGTGTCGGGCCAGTAGTTCCTGGCATCCTCAAACTGGTTCAGCCAACGGCAGAACTCCTGCAAGATGCCGGTCTTCCTGAGGCGTGCCTCCGCGACAAGCGCGATAACCTGCGGCTGCCGACCAAGCGCGTCATGCGAAGCTTGGAGCAGCATGGAAAGCTCGTTCTCCGGGCCACGAACTCCGTAAAAGGCGTTGTGATACACGGAAGCGCGGTCGCGCCGATACGGCCGATGAACCTTCGCCCGCACGCGTGCCCGTAAGAAGACCCCCGAAAACGTCGTGAGAGAGACGGTCATTGAGTTCTTCCACAGCATCGACCCATCCTCGTCCACAAGCAAGCCGGCACCAGGAGCGATCGGTTTCGCGGCAGGTCAGTGCAAGCCGTAGGTTTTATGATTCTGCACCGATGCGCTCCGATGGCTGAATGAAGTTCAGGCTCGGTCGCAACCCGGAGTCATGCGTTCGCCTGGACACGCTGTGCGCGCCAATCCGGCGGTTGAGTTCAACGACGAGAAACTATGGTCGCCGCGCCTCGATGAGGGGATTCACACGCTCGGTGAATCGCTCTTTTTTCCCGCTGTGTGTGCTCGATCGCGATCAATCGATGCGCGCGGCGCCAACCCTTAGCAACCTCAACTGCCAAAAAACAGGTCGCAGAAACTCGCCGGACCCACACAGGCATTAGGGTCCCTGGCCGGAGCCGCAGCCCGGCGCCGCGGCGCGCGATTCGTATTCGCCTCGGATGTATTCGCCGCGGACGTACCCGCCTCGGCCGCTTGTTGAACATCCGCATGCGCGGGGGCAAGGGGTTCTGCGTGAACAGCGAAGCTGGCCGACAGCGAACATGCAAAAAGAACAGCAGTAAGCAATTTCATTTCGATCTCTCTAGCAAGGTGATGGAGGGGGGCCTCCCGGGGAAACACCTAGGCAGATTAATCACCTTCAATAGCCAAGAGAATCCCGTAGCCTCGGGAATGATCCTTCCATTCCATGGGAGTATCGAGAAGCTGGCTTACGGGACGTCGTCAACGAGTGGTGGTATATATCGCAATGAGGCGTCGCTGCGATACCACCTCCTCAAACACGCCCACTCTATTGCGGGCGTCTCCTCTCCCAGTTAGGGCTGCGGGCGTCCATTTTGCAAATACGGCGCGAGTGGGCGGGGCATCAACACGCCATCACGAAATCATCTCGAGATCTTCGGTCCGCACGGCCGGTCGCGGCACGCGCATTACATCAATAACTGCCGACCTGGCAGGAGCCCGAAAGAACTCGGTGCAGAAGTCGACGAACATCCTGATCCGTGCCGAGATCAGTTCCCGATGAGCATAGAAAAGGCATATTTCAATGCTGCTTTCCGATGCCGTACATTCCGGCAGGACGTGCACGAGATCTCCCCTATCAATGTCGTCGCGAACCATGGTTTCAGGCAGCGTGGCAATGCCGGTACCTTCGAGCGCTGCCGCGCGAAGCAGCAGCTGGTCACCTTCCATCGACGACATGGTCAAAACGCTCACCTTCCGGACACCCTCATAGAGATCGATGAACTCCGCATTTTTCTTTCTCGTTTCCGAATCGATCAGTAAAAAATGATTGGCGAGCTGCGCAGCGGATTCCGGTGCGCCATATTGCTCGAGATAGGCCGGAGCGGCGACGAGAATGCGAGGCGAGTGCGCTAGCGTCCGGCGAATTACGGTGGACTGCTCGACCAGCTGAGGCGGAAGAATGGCGATATCGAAACGGCCATCGAACAGGTTCGCGGGGTGATCCTGAACGGAAACCATCAGATTCACATGAGGCGCGATGGCTCGATAGCGCCGCACCAAGCGTGGGAACGCCCCGTTTACCAGCATGGGGTGCACGACAAGGCTCAATTTTCCGCCATTGACCTCGTGCTCCATCGCAATGCGCCGGTTAGCCTCGTCGAGCTCTTCGAGCAAACGGCAACAAATCAGATAGTACGATTGTGCTGCGTCTGTCAAGGAAACGGACCGCGTGGTCCTGAGCAAGACTCTCGTCTGGACGCATTCTTCAAGCCTGGCGATCGCTTTTGAAACAGACCCGGTGGTCACGTTCAACGATTCGGCGGCCTTGCTGAAACTCTGATACCTCGCAGCAGCGACGAATGCACGCAACATGTAAAGCTGGTCCATCACGCACCTCGCAAGTTTCGCTCTGGTCGACGATTCAAGCTTAATCGCGTAAGCCGCGCGGCGGTATCGTCCAATATGATGTGACGCCTGATGCAGGCGCGTGCGCGTCTAATACATCCGGATGGCCTGAACCAGCGGCCGGCATAGCGGCAGATCCCTCAGGCCAGATAGCGCCCAATTTTAGAGCGTTCGGCCACGTCATTGCTTTAGCAGTTCACTAACCCGTGCGAGAAGTCCCGCGTCATCCACAGGCTTCGAGAAGAAGCCTGCGGCGCCGTTACGTTTTGCGCGCTCCAGCACTTCCGGGGTTGTGTACGCGGTAATGAAAATGACGGGGATAGGACGCTTCCACAGCTTGATCGACTCGAGTAGCGCAAAACCATCCATGCCTGGCATCTGGATATCGGCGACGACGAGTTTCAGTTTGGAGCGGCGCGTATCGCCCAGAAGATGATGCGCGGACGCGTAGTCGATGACGTTCCAGTTCGCCGAACGCAGCGAACTGGACAGCGCCATCCTGACGGACTCATCGTCGTCCACCAGGCCGATCATTGCAGACGAAAGCGCTGGTTTTATCTGGGGTCCGGTGGCCATCGAAATGATGCAGAAAGATTGAATCTTTCTGCAAAATACAAGCCGGCCGATTGTGCAGCAATCACACCTTCGAATGATTCTTGTGCCAGTCCGTATTAGCCGGGGGAGATCCGCGCGCTGACGCAGGCAGCCATCGCGCAGCGAATGGGCAAATGCTTATCTGGCGCTCTGAGGAGCCTGCACTTGCTGCAACTTCTTGATGAGTTCGGCGACAGAGCGCGCATTGAGCTTGTGCATGGCCTGCGCCCGATGGATCTTGACCGTGACCTCGCTGAGACACAGGCGGTCGGCAATCTGCTTGTTCAACAGACCCTCCGCAACCATCCCGATCACCTCGCGCTCGCGGGAGGTCAGTGAATCGTAGGCTTGACGAATGCCCGCAACGAGCTTCGCCTGGCGCCGCAGTTCGCCATCGCGCTTGAGCGCCGCAGCGATCGTATCGAGCAGATCCTGATCCTTGAATGGCTTTGTCATAAAATCGAAAGCACCGGCTTTCATCGCCTTGACGGTCATGCCGATATCGCCGTGTCCCGTCAGAAAGACGATGGGAAATCGAATGCTCTCTTTAAAAGCTTCCTGCTGAAGCGTGAGACCGCTCTCGCCTCGCAATCGAATGTCGAGAATGAGACAGCTCGGCACATCCGGCATCTTCTCGGCGAGAAATTCGTCAGCCGATGCGAACGCTCGAACCTCGATGCCCACCGACCTCAGCAGACTGGTGAGCGCGCCTCGGATAGACTCATCGTCGTCGATCACGTACACGAGCGAGTCCGGTAGTTGTTCACTTCGCGTCCCAACGCTATCGTGTGTCATCGCTCGATCTTCGAAATGTTCGTGACGGCGTAAAGCTGCCGATGCTCGCCGTATGGTAAGCAATATCGAGACTTATCGCTACCGCTTGCAAACTGTGAGCATTGCTTTCCTTTGAAGCAGGCGCCCCCATAAATCACACTCGTCAGCCCGGCTCCTTATGGCACACCACGCCTGAGAGCTTCACGGGTCATACCGGCGTATGAGGGACCGCATGCCGGCAAGATATAGCTTCAGCCATTCGGAGAATGGTCAGGGTGGCGCTGCACGCCTAACCTATATTACGAACGGGTCATCGCGCTGTCGGCATCGTCGGTCAGAGTGGGTGCGCAAAATGAAAGTCGCTCTTGTAGTGCATGATGGTGTTCAGGCGATGGACGTGGCAGGCGTGCTCGACGTGTTCGCCGAAGCGAATCGTTTGCTCAGCGAGTCACGTCGGTATCGGGTGTCCCTCGTCGGAGAGCACGCAGGCGGGGTGACCTGTTCGAACGCAATGCAACTGTGCGTGCCGTGGGCTTACGTGGACTTTCGCGCAAACCTCGATGTTCTGCTGGTGACAGGCGCCTTTCACCCAACTCACGTCCGGCCGAAGCAGGATTTTCTGGACTGGCTGCGGCGACGCGCACTCGAATCGAAGCGATACGGCTGCGTTTGCAACGGCGCATGGCTGCTGGGGCGCGCAGGTCTGCTCGATGGCAAGGAGATCGTTGCGAATTGGGCCGACGCGAGCCAGATGGCCGGCGAATTCCCTCGCGCCCGGATACGTCCCGACAAGAATCTGATCCGCGACGGACGCCTGATTTCATCTGGCGGCGCGACTGCCGGACTCGACCTTGGCCTCTCTCTCGTCTCGCAAGACTGGGGCCAGACGCTCGCCGAACAGGTGGCAAGGCGTCTTGGCGCCAAACTGCACAGCGAGTCCTGCGAACGCAATCCTTGCATTGCCACGCCAGGCGATGAAAGCACGATTATCAGAAGAGTACAACGCCATATCGACGACCATCTGTCCGATGTCCTTTCGATAGAGCAACTCGCCGGCGCGGTCCATGTAAGCCGGCGCACGCTATCCAGGATTTTCGCGAAGCATCTCCACACGACCCCTTCTGCATTCGTGGATCAGGTCCGTGTCGGTGCGGCAAAGAAGCTCCTGGAGGAACGCAACATTCCGATGAAAACCGTCGCGTTCGATTGTGGCTTTCATAACGCCGCTCACATGCGCATGGTGTTTCAAAGGCTCCTCGAGCTTACCCCCCGGCAATACCGCCAACAGTGCCACCCGACCGAGGTCGCCGCCTGAGTGATCGCCGCGTGCGCAGCGACGTCAGCCCGCCGCGATTTGTTCTCATGACGCAAGACTCTTTGTCCATGGTGTGTGTTCGCATGAGCAACCGATGCGCCTACAGTGCTCCTTCACCGGATCCGTCGATTCGAACGGCCGTCTGGCCGACTTACCCTTACCGCGAGATACACAATGAGCACTTCCAGGATCATCATCGTCACCGGGGCATCGCAAGGCATCGGCGCTGAAACCGTCAAGGCCTTCCGCGCGCAGGGCCATCGCGTGGTCGCCACGGCCCGTTCCATCACACCGGCTGCTGAAGCCGACTATGTCGCCGTGGCCGGCGATATCGGCGGTGCTGCCACGGCTCGCCGCGTGGTGAACGCCGCCATCGAGCACTTCGGTCGTGTCGATACGCTCGTCAATAACGCGGGCATTTTCATTGCGAAGCCCTTCACGCAGTACACCGCCGACGACTACGCCGCGATCCTGAACGTCAACCTGAACGGCTTCTTCCATGTCACGCAATATGCGATCGAAGCTATGCAGAAGCACGGCAGCGGGCACGTGGTCAACGTCACCACCACGCTTGCCGACAAGGCCAACAGCAAAGTACCGTCAGTTCTTGCGTCGCTCACCAAGGGCGGTCTGAACGCTGCGACGCGCTCGCTCGCAATCGAATATGCGCGTGCGGGAATCCGTGCCAACGCGGTTTCGCCCGGGGTGATCAAGTCACCGATGCATGCTCCCGAAACGCACGCCACGCTTGGCGCGATGCATCCGATCGGTCGCATGGGGGAAATGAGCGACATCGTCAATGCGATCCTCTATCTCGACTCGGCGCCGTTCGTGACGGGCGAAATCCTGCACGTGGACGGCGGCCAGAGCGCCGGTCACTAAGCGCTCGAGCAACGCCCGCGCTCCGAGACTTGATGGCTCGTCGGGGCGCAGGCGCGCGGCAGCCGCTCATGCCACGTGGGTTAGCGTCTTCGTAATGACGAGCCGTGCGTCGCGCTGGCGGATGTTCGACAAGTGATTGTAGTGATTGAAACGCAGCATGCGTACGCGCAGTTTCGCCGCCGCGATGTTTTTCTAAACTTCGAGCATCGGCAGTTCCGTTTCGACCGGCTCGCCCAATTCGGCCGGCGATGGCCTGTTTGCAACACCCGCAAGATACTCGTCCATCGTCTTGTAGCAGGGCCGGCCATTCACCTCCCCCGCCACGATCGCGTGCGCATCGAACACCATTCTCAGTGGCTTTACATCCCTCGCCGGATGGCGTCGAAATAGTGCTGGACGAGTTCGACGATTTCGTTGCTATTGTTCGTTGCAGTCCGCTCCTTATTGATTTCCGCCCGGTCCGCAATTCGAAACGGGCTGTGCAATCGCTTGCGCAGCCCGTTTCGAACAACCCAGGATCAAACGCGATCAGGCAACCAGCCGCTCGATCTGGTTGAATCTTTCTTCGAGGGTGTTGACGCTCGCGTAGCCCGAATTCACGGCGTACATCCGACCTTGCTCTTCAAGCAGCAAGGTCGGAAACGACGCGACGCCAAGCGCCCGCGCGCGCGCAAAATCGCGCTGCGTCTCTTCTTTCGCTTCTACCCCTGCCCATGCCAGGTAGAACGAGTCGGCACTCACCTGAACGCCTACGGCCGCCAGCGCTGTCGCTGCGATATCGCTCAACACGCGAGCGTCGGTCGTATCCAACCCCTGCACATAGAAGCCATTCTGAAGCGCGCGAAACACCGAAAGCAATGCATCGCCACTGACGAACCGGCGCGCCGCCACAACGGCACGGCAAACCGGCTCGGTATCGTAGACGAACCCCTCGCGCGCCATGAACGCTTCGCGGTTGAACGGCAAGCCGCTCAGCGCTTCCACGCGTTGCCAGTGCTGCAGCCGGAAACGCTTGCCGGCTGCATCGAGAACATCGGTCGCGCCCGCGCGAATGCCGCCGACCACGATTTCCAGTTTCAGATCCGGCACGCGCGCGACGAGCGCTGAGAGCTCCTTGCCAAAGCCATAGCACCACGAACACATCGGATCGCCGACATAGATCAGTTTCATTCTTGCTCGCCCAAATGAAGAGACAACGCGGGGCCCGCAGGACCCCATGCCCCGCATCGCTCCCAGCCATCGCAATGACTATAGGGTTGCGGTCTGACTCGATAAACGCAGTAGCCAGAACATCTTTTGTTACATGGCGGAAAGACGCAATGCGACTCACGAGCGAGCCCGCGCGCTTGTACCGGGCTGGAACATGTCGGAAGCCGGTTGATCACCTGCGCGCGTGCCCCCGGACTGGTCGCGGTCCCTCGATGGAACGAAACTTTTCCACCACGAACCGCGGCTGAATGCGATATGCGCATCGTGGTGCGCTCGCGGCGCAAATGCCTGAGGGCGGCCGCCGGCGACGCGATCGTCGAGAATCGCGACCCGCGGCACCTTCCGCAAATCAGGATCATCGGGACCGAATCGCCATTGCAATCGGCAATCGGCAATCGGTGTCACGGCATGGGTCGCGCCGGGACCCGACGTCACCATGAACGCGCCGAGCTTTCCACTCGCGCCCGCGTACCCGCAGCGATGAAACCGGCGGTCGGTTCGTTGGCGGGTACGACGAGGGTGATCCGACGCTCGGGCTCATCGGCGTGGCAGTTCGTTAAACGAAACACCGCGGCTGACCGTCGGCTGCCCCTACCATTCGGCAATGCCTACGTCCAAGTCCTCGTCGTAGAACGCCACGAGAAACTCTTCTGGCATCAACCACGAATCGACGCTCACGGTTTGTGCGCCAATATCGACATCGACCTTCGCATCGGCATCCACGGACTTCATCGCATGCACAATCGTCGGAAGATCGTCCTTGCGGATCTCAGTTTTCATCGCGAACTTCATTTTCCACCTCTCTGTATGGGGAACCAGTCTGGACAACTATAGGATCAACGTCCACTGCCACCAACCAGGGGCGCCTCAATTCACTCTTTACACGGCGTAATCAAAGCCCCGTCAATCCGGTGCATGCGGGGCAAGCGCCCCGGCCGTTGAAGCTGCGCGCGTTTCTCGACTTCATGTCGCGGCGCCTCGAGGCGCGCATGTCCACCGCTTGAATTCCCCGCGTTATTGCGCGCGAGTATCAACTGTTGTTCATCGCAGGCGGTTTCTGTCAGCGTCGTTCGTGCGTAATCTTGGCTCGCAATAGGGAAAACGCAAGGCGAGACGCAATGGATATGTCAGCAATCACCGCCATCAAGGCTTCCGCGCCCATCGAACCCGCGCTTGCGGAGCAGCCCGCGTGGCGCCGGGTGTTTCGCGAGGGCGCGCTCACGGTGGGACTCATCCTGCCGCTCGAAACGCATCCGGACTCGCCTTTCCCGACCATGCGCGATCATGTCGCCATGGCGCAGCGCGCCGAGTCGATGGGTTTGGCCGCGCTGTGGATGCGCGACATCCCGTTCTACGACCCCGCGTATGGCGACGCCGGGCAGATTTTCGAACCGCTGGTGTATATCGCCAGCCTTGCGGCAGTGACGAGCGAGGTCGCGCTCGGCACGACCGGCATCGTCTTGCCGATGCGCGACCCGCTCTTGCTGGCCAAGCAGGCGAATTCGCTCGACCAGTTGACGAATGGAAGGCTGCTGTTGGGCATGTCGTCGGGAGATCGGCCCTCCGAGTATCCTGTTTTCGGCATCGACTTCGATACGCGCGGCGAGCGGTTTCGCGACGCCTTCCAGACCTACCGCACGGTCGGCGAGCAACCCTTTCCTGTGTTCTCCTCACTCCGCTTCGGCAAATCGGATGGCACGCTCGACATGCTGCCCAAGCCGCAGTACGGACGCATCCCGGCGATTGCGGTTGGACGGGCGCAGCAGAGTCTCGAATGGATCGCGGCGCATATGGACGGTTACCTCGGCTTCGTGCCCGGCCCCGACGCGCTCGATGCATTCGTGCGCGGCTGGAACGAGCACGTCGCTCAGTCGATGGGCCGCGAAGCCTTCAAGCCGATTGCGTTTGGCGGCTACCTCTATCTGCACCCAAGGCCTGACTACCCGTTCCGCGCCATCAAGGGCGGATTCGTCATCGGCAGCCGCTCGCTCAGATACTTTCTCGAGCAGGCACGAGAAGCGGGCGTCAGCCACGTCGCGCTGAATCCGAAAGTCACGCCTCGCCCGTATGCCGACGTATTGGACGAATTGCACAGCGAAGTACTGCCGTACTTTATCCCGGAGGTTTCTCATGCAACACGCGAACATACGTGAAGCGCTGCATGCGCACTGGCAAGCGTCGGCGGCCGGCGATCTCGAAGCCGAACATGACATCTACGCCGACGACGCCATCTGCGACTATCCCCAATCGGGCGAACGCATCCATGGGCGCAGGAATTTGCAGGCCCTACGCGGACATCACCCCGACAGGCCGTCCGGTTTCAAGGTCAGACGAATGCAGGGAGAAGGCAATCTCTGGGTGACCGAGTACACCATCACATACCAGGGGCGATCTGCTTTCACCGTGAGCATCATGAAGTTCCATGACGGCAAGGTCGTGCACGAAACTCAATATTTTTCGGATCCCTTTGAGGCGCCCGGTTGGCGCAGCCAATGGGTTCAGAAGATCACACCCACTTAGCCGATAACCAACTTGGCTTTAGCTCCTGGACGCCTTCCAATGGCCCAGGGGTGCACCCGTACAAAAGCGAGTGGTAGCCGGCCATGCCCGGCCGGCCAACTTCGAGCGCGCGGCGCATTCACGCCGCGCTTCGCTCACTTCGACGCGGGCATGGCGAATTCAGCGCCCTTGTCGATGCTGTCGGGCCAGCGCTGCGTCACGCTCTTGTAGCGCGTGTAGAAGCGTACGGCTTCCTCGCCGTAGGCGTGATGATCGCCGAACAGCGAGCGCTTCCAGCCTCCGAACGAATGCCACGCCGACGGCACTGGACTCGGCACGTTGATGCCCACCATGCCGATCTGAATCTTCCTGGTGAACGTGCGCGCCGCTGCGCCATCCGCTGTGAACAGGGTGACGCAATTGCCCAGTTCGTGCGCGTTGACAAGTTCGATTGCACTGGCGAGATCCGGGACGCGCACCACCGAAAGCACCGGCCCGAAGATTTCTTCCCGGTAGATTTTCATATTCGGCTGCACGTTGTCGAAGAGCGTGCCGCCGAGGAAGAAGCCCTCTTCGTGCCCCGCCACGGTATGGCCACGCCCGTCCACGACGAGCTTCGCGCCAGCCTCGACGCCCGCATCGATATAGCTCCGCACCTTGGTGCGATGTGCGGCACTGATAAGCGGCCCCATGTCCAGATCGGGCTCCATGCCCGAACCGATGCGCAGCGCGCGCACGCGCGTGGCGAGACGCTCGACCAGTTCGTCGCCGATGCGCCCTACCGCCACCGCGACCGAAGTCGCCATGCACCGCTCGCCCGCTGAGCCGTATGCCGAGTTGATCAGCGCATCGACGGCTTGATCGAGATTGGCGTCGGGCATCACGACGAGATGATTCTTCGCGCTGCCCAGCGCCTGCACGCGCTTGCCGCGTTTGGCGCCCTCCGCGTAGATATATTCGGCCACCGGCGTGGAGGCGACGACGGACATCGCTGCTACGTCGGGATGCTGAATCAGCGCGTCGACGGTGCCCTTGTCGCCATTCACCACGTTGAAAACACCTTTGGGAAAACCCGCCTCGATGAAGAGTTCCGCCAGCCGGATCGACGACGACGGCGTGCGCTCCGAAGGCTTGAGGATGAATGTATTGCCGGTCGCGGCGGCCATGACGAACATCCAGCACGGCACCACCACCGGAAAATTGAACGGTGTGACGCCGGCAATCACGCCCAGGGGCTGACGCAAATTCCAGCTGTCGATGCCGCTGCTGCTTTGATCGGTGAAATCGGTCTTGAGCAGGTTCGGAATGCCGCACGCGAATTCAACGATTTCGATGCCGCGCATCACCTCGCCCCTGGCGTCCGAGAGCAGCTTCCCGTGGTCGCGTGTAATGAGTTCGGCGATTTCGTCCAGGTGTGCCTCTAGCAGCTCCTTGAACCTGAACATCAAGCGTGCGCGCTTGAGCGGCGGGGTTTCGCTCCAGGCCCCAAAGGCGGTCTTTGCGGCCGCGACGGCGGCGGCAACTTCAGTGGTATTGGCAACCGGCACGCGCGCTGAAACGCGGCCGTGGGCGGGATCGTACACGTCGTTGAATCGGCCGCTCGCGCCAGCGGTGTATTCACCGTCGATGAAATGTTTCAGTTGGCGCACCGCGCCCTGGTTTGCTTCGCTCATACGTCCATCCTTTACAGGTCCAGCGCTGCGCATGGATCGAAAAGAGTCCGCATTTCAGCGCGCATCAAGTCAAGTGGCCGGGCATCTGCATGACTCCCCGCCGGGATCGACAGTCATTGACCACCGACGAGAACAGTCTATGTTTTACGGCTGCCGACTGAGGTGCTAGCTGCGACGGTTTCGGGACATTCCGGGCTCGTTTCCGGCCAGGGCGACCAAGCGGAAGTCTTCGCTATCCGAAGAGTCGAATGGCGTGGCGATGCGGCGCTAAACACGGACTGGCGGCGAGGCGTTGCCTTGTGCGGGAAGCGTGAAATGAAAGCGGGCGCCAACGGGGTCGTTCGGCGTCACCCATAAGCGCCCGCCGTGGCTTTGCACGATCGAGCGGCAAATGGGCAATCCCATGCCCAGACCGTCGGACTTGGTCGTGAAAAAAGCCTCGAATACGTCCTCCGGATTGCCGGCGCCGAGACCCGGCCCAGAATCCTGCACGGTAATGCAAAGTTCGTTTTCGCCGGCCCTATCCGTGCGGACAAGTAACGTGCGCTCGCCGGTTTTCATTTCGCTCATCGCTTCGAGGGCGTTGATCATCAGATTGAGCATGACCTGCTGCAGTTGCACCCGGTCGCCCTGAACGCGCGGCAACTCCTCGGTAAGCTCCACCGTGAGTTCAACCCTGGACTTGCCGGCTTCGCCGCGCACGAGCGCGATCAGTTCCTGAATCATGTCGTTGACATCGAGCCCATCGGTGCGCAGCGGCTCTTTCTTGAAGTAAGCGCGGGTCCTGTCGACAATGCCATTGGCGCGGTCGCTGTCCGCGACGATCCGGGTCAGCGCGAGACGCGCTTCGTCGAAATTCGGTGGGCGGGCCGCGAGCCAGCGCAAGGCCGCGCTCGCATACGCCGCGATCGCGGTGATCGGCTGCTTCACTTCATGCGCGATCGACGCCGATAGCTGACCCATCGTCGCCACGCGGTTCGAATGCGCCAACACCGTCTGAAGTTCGCGGTAGCGTCGTTCGCTGTCGCGCACATCCTGTTGCGCACGCTTCTGCCCGGTCAGGTCCAGGATGAACGCGACGCCCTGCCCCTCGCGGTCGCCGAATGCCGCTGCGCCAACCATAACGGGCACCCGGCTGCCGTCCTTGCGAAAATATTCCTTCTCGAATGGTTTGGCGCTACCCGTGGCCGTCAATTCGGCCCTCACATGTTCATCGCGTTCGTGCCATTCCGGCGGAGTGAGGTCGGGCCAGCGAATCCGCCCGGATCGGAGATCTTCGGCGGAATAACCCACGATGCGCAGAAACGCATCGTTGGCGTCGACGACATTGCCTTCCAAGTCCCAGATGTGGATGCCGATGATATTGGAATCCACCAGACGCCGCACCTTTGCTTCGCGTTCCTGAAGATCGGCATACAGACGAGTGTTCTCCAGAGAAATGGCAGCCTGCGACGCGAGCAAATCGAGCAGTGCGGAGCGGCGTGCGGTGAACACGTGCGAAGTCTCGGTGTTCTCCAGATACAGCAACCCACTGAGTTTTCCCTGTCTGACGAGCGGCAGGCAGAAGACGGACCGCGTGGCTCCGCTCGCCAGATACCCGTCTTCAGGAAAAAGACCGGATGTCACGGCATCGTCGATGATGACGCGCTTGCCCGTGTGCATGACGTAACGCAGCAGCGCGGCCGGTGTCGCGCAGCCGCTATCCGGCAAACGCTTCACCTCGATTCCGTTGCCGTCGATACGCGCTTCCGCCTCGACGCGGTAGCCGTCTGGCTGCTCGGGCATGATCAGCAGACCACGGTCGGCGCCTGCGGTTTCCAGCGCGATCGTCATCAGGCGCTCGACCAGGCTCTTCAGTTCGATCTCGCTGGAAAGTGCGTGGGATGCCTTGAGCAGCGTTGCGGCGTCGAACTGACGCCAACCGAAGCTGAGCGTCGAGGTCAGCGTGCTGCCTTCGAGATCGGCCAGACGCGGGAATTCGCCGTCGAGCTGCACGATCTTGCTTTGCGCGCCCCATGCGACGAAGCATCGGCGCGCATTGCGCAAATGGCCTTCGGCGCTGGTCGCGAGACCCATGCGCAAATAGAAGCGGCCGGCAAGTTCGCTGGCGAGGCCTTCGTGATGCGCAAAGCCATTCTCGCGAGCGGAGCGAATGGCCTGCTCGTAAAGGTGCATCGCGTCGAGATCGCGCCCTTCCAGACGCGCGAATTCCGCGCCGAGCAACGCATGGCGGTTTTGATAGTTCTCCGGACAGTGTGCGGCCCAGATTTCAAACTTCTCGAGTGCCTCGGCTAGCGTGCGTTTGTAAATCCTCTGCTGCTCGGCGGAGGACTGGGGATAAAGCGCCGTCAGCGTCAGCATATGAAAAAAGTGAAAGGTCGGCTCAATCGCCAGCGCCATCACCGGACTAAGTACTGCCTGTGCCCGCTGCGCGGCCTTCAGCGCATCGGCGTAACGGCCTTCGAGAAACGCGAGAATGACTTTGATGATTCGATAGACGCCAATGGCACAACCGAAATTCGACTTGACGATCGACGCGAAACAGGCGGTTTCGTCGAAGGTCTCGTCATTCAGATCGAAAGCTTTGGCGGTCCGTCCCCGCAGACTGATGACGCATTGCCGTTCGACGCGAATCAGTTCGTAGACCGCGTCGTTGTGGCTCTGCCGCATGAGCGCCGCGTACCTTTCCGCTATCGCCTGCACGTCTTCGAGCGCGGCCCCGCTCTCGAGCGCCTGCCAAACCGCGTTGAACGCCACGTTGCCGGCAAAAACGAAATCGCCCGCTTCCATACATTCGGCTGTCGCCCGTTCCAGCACCGGAAGATTCTCGGCGATGTGGCGGCGCCAGAAATTGACATGAGCGCCATACAGGTGCAGCAGTTTCCCATTGAGGTGCCGATTACCGAACTTCTCGTTTAGCTTCAGCGACATCTCCGAAACCTGAACCGCAGTTGGGATGTCGCCGATCAGCGAAACCAGGATGAGCGCGTAATTGCCGAACGCAAAACTGGAGTTCTCGGTATTGCCGTGCTGCAAGGACAGATTGACCGCCTTTAGCGCGATGAGCGGATAAAACGCGGGCCGCGCCGCAAAAGCGCAGTTCATCGCCTGCAGGAGCAGATTGACGATCGCGTGGATCGCAGGGTCCGTCGCCACCGGCGCGTCAACCAGTTCGCCGATGGAGCGGCCGGCCTGATTGACGCGGACGTCGTGCAAGGCGGTATGGAACGCCGCCTGAATCTCCTGGTCGGTGTCAGGAAAGCAGACACCGAAGCCGCGAAGCGCGACGAGCGCGACCGCGAAGCTTTCGTCATATCTTCCGGCGAGCTGATACAACTCGATGCGCAGGCTGTAGACCTTTGCGCGGTCAAGACTGGAGTGCGCCGCGGCAAGCATCATGTCCGCCAGGGCATCCGCTTTTGCAAAATCGCCCACCAGATATTCGCACTCCGCTAACGCAAGATAGAGTTCGAACGTGCTCTCGTAGCGCCGCGTCCACGCATCGGGCGACAGCAACGCCACGGCTTGCGCCAGATAGCCGCGCGCGGCCACGTAGGCCGTCGAACGCATGGCCCGCCTTCCCGCGATGAGGTTCAAGGCAACGGCCTGCTCACGCTCCGTTTCGTCCACGATCAGCGCCGCGCCGCGATTGAGATGATTGACGATATCGAAAATCGCATCTTCGAGTGCATCCGGCGGTGTGCGCGACACCAGCGCACGGCCTATGCGCAGTTGCGCGGCGGCACGCTCGTCGGCGGGAATGAGAGCGTACGCTGCCTCCTGCACCCGATCGTGCGCGAATACATAGACATTGGCCTCGCGAAACACCAGGCCCGCTCGCACGGCTTCCCACAGGTCAGCGTGCATCTTCTCTTCGGAGCCGCCTCGAACCCAGGTCAGCGCGGCGACTTCGGCAACATCGCCCAGGCACGCCAACTGGCCTAGTGCGTCGCGCGCGGCGGGCGGCAGCCGGCTCAACCTGGTCGCCATCAGATCGGCGACGTTCTCGGTGTAGCCTTTTGCGCGAATGCGCGGCAGTTCCCAACGCCATTTCGCCGCGCGCGGGTCGAATGTGAGCAGGCCTTCATCGGCGAGCGCGGTCAGAAACTGGATCGTGAAGAACGGATTGCCGCCGCTTTTCTCATGCGCCAGTTGCGCGAGCGGTGCGGCGTTCGCGCGGTCACAGTGAAGTGCATCCGCCACGAGGTGTGCCACGCTGTCCCTCGTGAGCGGTGCAAGCTCGATTTGCCGCACTCTGCCTTCGGCCTGGGCAATCGACTCGAGCGTGCGGGCAAATGGGTGCGAAGCGTCGACCTCATTGTCCCGATAGGCGCCGACCAGCAGAACGTGCCGCACGTCCGGATGCGTGGCGAGATGCGCGAGCAGATCGAGCGTCGCCGTATCCACCCACTGCAGGTCGTCGATAAACAAGGCGAGTGGGTGCTCTGGCCGCGCAAATACGCCGAGAAAACGTCGAAATACTATCTGGAAGCGATTTTGCGCGTCTTGAGGTGGCAGCGTCGGTGCGGCCGGCTGCTCACCGATGATGAGCGCAAGCTCGGGAATCAGATTCACGATGAGTTGCCCGTTGGGCCCGAGCGCTTCCATCAATGCGCGCCGCCACGGCTCGACCTCGGCTTCCCGCTTGCTCAGCAGGTTGCGCACGAGGCTCTGGAAGGCTTGCGCGAAAGGCACGTACGGAATGCCGCGCCGGTACTGGTCGAACTTGCCGGACGCGAAGAGACCGCGCGGCGGGACCAACACCCTGTGCAGCTCGTTCACGACCGACGACTTGCCGATGCCTGGATAGCCCGAGATCAGCACCAGTTCGACCGACCCGCTGCCCACCACGCGATCGAACGCGGTGGTCAGTGCCTCGATTTCCGCCTCGCGCCCGTACAGCTTCTCGGGGATCAGCAACTGGTCGGACGCGTCGTGCTCCCCCAGCGGGAAGGGGTCGATGCGATGCTGCGCTTCCCATGCTGTGAGGCATGAGCGCAAATCGGCCTCCAATCCCGCCGCAGTCTGATACCGGTCTTCGGCGGCCTTCGAAAGCAGCTTCAGCACGATGCCCTCGAGCGCCTGCGGAATCGCGTCGCGCAACGCACGGGGCGGCGTGGGCTTGCGCGCGATATGGCAATGAATCCACTCCATCGCGTCCGAGGCCTTGAACGGCAGCGACCCGGTGAGCATTTCGTAAAGCGTGACGCCGAAAGAATAGAGATCGCTGCGCGTGTCGATCGAACGGTTCATGCGTCCGGTCTGCTCAGGCGCCATATACGCGAAGCTTCCGGCCACGATCTCGGGCGGTGGGGGCGGCTGATGTTCGTGCGGCAGTTGCGAAGCAATGCCGAAGCCGGTGAGCCGCACGTTGCCGCTGCTGTCGACGAGCACGTTCGCCGGCTTGATGTCTTTATGAACGAGGCCACATCGATGCACGTGGCCCACCACCTTCGCCAGATTGACCGCGATGCGCAACAGGCGCGCGAGTTCGAACGGGCCCGCAAGCGAGCGACTGAGCGGCTCGCCGCCGTCGTCGTCGAGCACGAGCATGGGCGGCTCTCTGTGCCGGTAGAACGCGAGAGGCCGCGCCGCCCAGCTCGAATCGAGCAACGCGGCAAACCCGTATTCGCGCTCGAGGCGCTTCACGCCCGCCAGGTCCGCACGCGTGGCGACTAGCGCGAGCACCGAGACGGGATGGCTGGGTTTGCGGGCGCGATACAGTGAAAAATCGCCGTCGTCGCGCAGCGGCTCCAGCTCATATCCAGCGAGATCCACGGCGGACGCTCCTGTCATGATGCGATTTTCATTCGCAGATGATTTTGCGCGCGCGCCCGTCTTTGCGCCATTGCCGGCGCAGCGAAGTCATCGATTGACCTGAACAATGGACATCGAGCGATGGATTACCCGCCATAGGTCGACTGCCATCCCGCTCGCAGCGCTTTACAAAGCGTAATAAGATTCGTGGCCGCCGTGGCTCTGCGCTATTCGAGGTTTGCTACTGCGCGACCGAGAGCGCGCGCTCGTTGATGGTCACGGCCTGCGCCAGCCGGTCGCGGCGGCGCTGTTCGGCCTCGTAGGTTACGAGCGCGTCGTCCACCTCCTGCCACGCGCCCAGCACCGTCTCCTCGTAGGCGATCGCAGCCTCCTGTTGTTGCGCCTCACGCAGCTGCGCCGCTTCTTTCAGGCGACTGCCTTTGAAGAGGGGCCGTCGTGAAAGGGCCGACGACGAACTGCCCGGGCGCCCAAGTGGCCAGACTCGAGGGTTGCAGACTCTGAAAGCCCGCACTTCCGCTGAGCAGTCAGCGTGAACGCGGTTTGCCCAGATCGTCTCACACGCCTGCTTGAGGAAGGCGTGGATATCGCCATAAGTATCGGTCATCTCGAAGAATCGTCCACATTTGGGGGCGTTTCGGCTCCATGCGGCGGCAAACCTTCGCGGCTCCCGCTTATTTCGCCGAGCATGGAGAACCCGCGCATCCGCGCGATCTGGTCAGCCACATTTGCGTTTCTGTTACCGGAGTTTCGCAACCGCGGAAATCTGGTGCCCACTTTTCGTGTCATACGAGCAGGAATCAACGCCGGTCAACCTGCTTCATCTCAAGCGGCGCGGGACGAGCCGAAAAATTCGGTCTTTCATGTCCTTCGTTACTGAAACGCTGCGAAACAATGCGTATCTTCTATGCTATGCGAGAGCGGCGTGACGACCGAAGGCGAATGCATGCTGAGTCAACGCGATAGTGAACTTTCAAGGCGTTCCGAAGCGCATGCCCAATATCTACAGCCGCTTATTCATTCACGCGACACGTCAGCCGTCATACTGAGTTCTCGGTAGCCAACTCGGACCGGGAATCGTCGTTATGCACTCGTCCCTCCCCCGGAATCGCACGTGAAGTTCTTTTGGGGTGATGCTCAGCCCCCGAGACAACGCCATGCGCATATGCGGGGCGCGATGAAAGCGCCGCATTTGAATGCCAGCGTCTTGAGCGGCGAATCAGGGTCCTCCAGGAGTTTCCACGCCATGTCGACGCGAACCCGCTCGACGAACGTGCGGCGGGAACAACGCCAGAACGTTGTTGATGCAGTCGCATGGAAGCTAGCCTGATCCCAAGCAAAGTAAGCGTCGTTCGTATGGCTTTTTCACTGCGCGTCATCGCGCCCGGCTTGCTGCCATTTGTTCCTGCGACTCACAACTGTTTGTCCACGTCCCGTATTCACGCCGGAGGCGTAGATGCGTAAATTTGTCGTCATCGGAACAGCAAGCCCGATCAGAAAGATAGTCCAACCTATTTCGAGGTTTAGATGAGTCAATCCCCCAAAGTCGTCGTGATCACTGGCGCATCGCAAGGTATCGGCGCGGAAACCGCCAAGGCATTCCGCGCTCTCGGCCACCAGGTGGTCGCAACGTCGCGCAACATCAAACAGACTGACGATGGCAATCTAGTTGCAGTGGCCGGCGATATCGCCGACCCGGCCACGGGTCGCCGTGTCATCGAAACGGCCGTGTCGCGCTTTGGCCGCATCGATACGCTCATCAACAATGCCGGCATTTTTTTGGCAAAGCCGTTCACCCAATACACGGCTGAGGATTACGCGACGGTGACCGCTACCAATCTCGCGGGGTTCTTTCATATCACGCAGCTCGCAATTGCGGAGATGGAAAAGCGCGAGCGCGGGCACGTCGTCACGATCACGACGACGCTCGTCGATCACGCGATCGACGACGTGCCGTCGGTGCTGGCCTCGCTGAGCAAGGGCGGTCTCGCCGCCGCAACGCGCTCGCTGGCTATCGAGTATGCCAGGCGCGGCATTCGCGCCAACGCGGTTTCGCCCGGCATCATCAAGTCGCCGATGCACGCGCCCGAAACCCACGCCGCGCTCGGCGCGCTGCATCCGATGGGACATATGGGCGAGATGAACGACATCGTGAACGCCATTCTCTATCTCGACTCGGCGCCATTCGTGACGGGCGAAATCCTTCACGTCGACGGCGGTCAGGTCGCCGGCCACTAAAGCGCGCTGCGCTCCACTGGCTCCGCCGGACAGACGAGGAGCGCCGTTCGCCGGCGCGCCTTGCAAAGATCAACATTAAGGAAAGCGAAATGCCGATCGTCACAATTCAGGTTACACGCGAGGGCACACGGCCCGGCACGGATTCCGTCACCGCGGAAGAAAAGGCCCAGCTTATCAAGGGCGTGAGCCAGCTCATGCTTGACGTGCTGAACAAACCGCTGGAGGCGACCTTCGTGGTCATCGAAGAAGTGCCAACGGAAAACTGGGGATGGGGTGGCCTGCCTACCGACGTCTATCGACGACAGAAGGGACTCATCAAGTAAACGCGCGTGGCCCGCTCGAGAGCGAGCTTCGCGCGCAATTGCACCGGTTGCATTGTGCCGCTATCAATTTTCATCTCAGGCCTCGCATGAACACGGACGAGGGACTTCGAACACGTTCGCGCAATAGCCGCGCGAACCTGGCGGCAATGGCTGGCAACAAACACGCCTCACGCCCGGACCCATGGGAGCAGACACTCCTGCTACTCGACAGGCTGGGTGCGGCGGAATCACGCGCACAGAGCCTCAGCTCCACCGAACCCGCACCCAGTGCGCGCATCGCCGGGCCACACCGCAACGACGGAAGGTGCGGCAAAGGGCGCGACGCTACGATCGACGCACCCTGCGCAGCCGTCGTTACGCTGCTCGAGCGCCTCTCCCCCCGAACCGTTGTGTTGCGCTGGTGCTCCGCCTCGTGCCACTACGGCTATCAAATCTGGGTCTGCGCAAAGGCACGCCGGGCCGGCATGTGCGCGGTGAGCGGCAAAGCGATCCGTGGCGGCGATATCATCTACCGGCCCTCTACCCGAACGCCTGTCCTTCCCCTGAACGTGAACGCCATGATTCATCTTGCTGCTTTCGGCTGATGGCGGATCGGTAATCTGATTCGGCGCGCCAAGCGCGTCGACCGGAATTCTCTGCAACCGGAAGTTGTGAAAATGCATTCAAGGAGAGCATCGTGAAGATTCTGATGGTTTTGACTTCGCACGACGAATTGGGCAATACGGGACGCAAGACCGGGTTCTGGCTCGAGGAACTCGCCGCGCCCTACTACGTGTTCAAGGACGCCGGCGCGCAGATCGTGCTTGCGTCGCCCAAGGGTGGCAAGCCTCCACTAGACCCCAAGAGCAACGAGCCGGACTTTCAGACTGACCTGACACGTCGCTTCGAAGCAGACCCGGCTGCGGTGGCGGATCTGGGCAACACGGCAAAGCTCAAGGATGTCGCCCATGACGAATTCGACGCCGTGTTCTACCCCGGCGGCCATGGTCCACTCTGGGATCTCGCGGAAGACCCTGACTCCATCGGGCTTATCGAGCGCACGATCGCAGCCGGGAAGCCCGTCGATCTCGTCTGCCACGCGCCCGGGGTTCTGCGACACGTGAAGGGCCCGGATGGCAAGCCGCTCGTCAACGGCAAGTCGGTCACCGGCTTTACGAACAGCGAGGAGGAAGCGGTTGGGCTCACCAAGGTGGTCCCGTTCCTCGTTGAAGACGAGCTCAAGGCGAAGGGCGGAAACTTTTCGAAGGGCCCCGACTGGCAGCCGTATGTGCTCGAAGACGGGCTGCTGCTCACCGGCCAGAATCCCGCATCGTCGGGGCCGGCCGCAAAGGCATTGCTGGAGAAGTTGAGCAAGCGTCACTGAGACTCGGCCCTCGTGCCAAAAGAGTGGCGGCTGCCCGGCGCGGGCGCCGCCCGCAACTCATCATGGCGAATCGTCATCGCCGGAGCGTTGCAGTACCGGGTCGCGAAATGGGAACGTGGATCATCTTTGGGGCATCTATAGCTATCCGGAAGCGTTGGGTCGCTATCGGGATGGATCATGGCCAGAGGAGCGTGAGCGTTTTCTTGCGCATTGTTCCGAACGGGGTTTTGCGCGCGCGGCACTTCGACAGATTGCCGCTGAACTCCTCGTTGTCGCGCCCAATACTTCGATATCAGTGAATTCACGTTCGTCGCACAGGACGTAGAGGCTGCCGCTGATCGCTGGGTACGCCTTCAGTGTCGACGCCAGCGGATTCGCCATTGTCGCTGGTCTCGTCAGCGATTCGTTTCAACGGCCAGATCATGGCCGCGTTTTCTCGATTGCCTGGAGCAGCCACAACAGGAGACCCGACCCTTGGCACATCTGATCGAAGAATTTTCGGACTTCATGCACGATTGAGCGTGGACTGTCTTCAAAGACCATCGCGGATCGATGCTGGTAGGCGCGTCGCCGTCTCGACCACTTACAAACCGCAAAGCACCCTTTGGCGCGCCTAGCGGTGCGAACGACTAGGCGCAACTGTCGTCCCTGATTTGCCGATTGTCGATTCCGCTGTCAATCGCGACCTTAGTGTTCTATAACATAGATGCAGCAAGGTTCTTATTGGTCAATGACTTGACAACGTCCTTTCGCCAGCACACTTGTTGCGCACCCCCTCTGCCCCGCCCGGTCCCAGCCTCGCCCACGTAGTCATCGAATAGGTCAGGCTTTGCGCGCAAACGGTGCCACAAGCCAACTTCGCATTTGCTCGGCTAAACGTCGTTGGAGACGACGCTGTTTGGCATCTGATGGAGCGAAAAAAGAATCGGCAAGTAGCGAGAAAAGGTCTATTGCAACTTTCGCACGCTACACCGGATGCCAATTTCCTTGTTATTCGAGGATCGTGCTTTTTGCAACCCATTGACGAAAAAGAGGTGACGAGATGAAAGTGCAACTTATAGGTGTAGTCAGTGCGGTGTACCTGCTCGGTGCGACCGGCGCCGCCCAGTCGCAGCAAATGCAACCGCCGGGCGCAACCGAGCCGTCGTCTGCGCAGCCCATGACAACTGCTCAGCCGGCCACGGCTTTGGACCACACCACTGACCCGGGCTATGGACCCCAGCCCGGTGGAAGCAGCGGCAGCGGCAAAGCCAGAAACGGTGCGCCGTGCACAGTGGGCCTTTCGTGCGATATCTTTCAGGGCAGCTAGCTCCTCCTATGTCGCCAACGCAGGCCTGACCCGCACGCGGAAATTTCAATGACCACGCGTTGATTGGGCCGCGAGTCAGAAAACCAAACCTATCGAACTTCATGGAGTACATAGATATGAAATCGCCAAAAGTCGTGGTAGCAATCGCCGCGGTTATTGCATTCGGATATGTCCAGGCGCAGGATATGGCGCCCGCAACACAGCCCACAAATCCCAGCGTGTCTTCGGCAAATTCTGTGGGTGGTGTGCCCGCCACGAGGAGTGACGCTGGCGCTCCAATGGGAAAGACCCGGGCCCAGGTTAAGCAGGAGCTTGAGCAGGCACGCCAATCGGGCGAACTCGACCGCATAAACGCGGAGTATGGGGGTCAATAAGCACGGCGATTGCTCGCACAGGTCCGGGCTGATGTGTTCCATGGTAGTCGTCAATTTGCTATGCGGCTCAGGAAAAGGCCAGGCATGTTGCCCCTGAGAACGCAAACGATGGACAGGGGTTGTGTCGCGATAAGAATATTGTGACGACGCGGTTCCTGGAAGATCAGGATCACTTATATAATCGGCGAATAGGATTGCTCGACACAGTCCGCTAATACCCGCGTCTTTCATCTGCCATTTTCCTGACCATTTTCATTACTTCGACAGCTGACAGGGTAGCCTATCGCATGACTGCGCGCTCGGCTCGGTGGTTGGTCGACGCCAGCCTGCCGACACCGGCCCGTTCACAGTGATCCGAAACGGCGTTCTTCAGCTCCGGGATGCGTGCGTGCGGTATCGGCCGTTCGTTCCAGATATTTCGAATAATCACAGAACCATGCGTGCTCGCCACGGTACACTCCACGGCGGCAGGATTTGGCGATTGGCGCGCTTTGAAAAGCACGCACGACGTCGGTGATAACGCCGAGTGGCAGCGATTTCTGAATCGGCTACAGTGGCCAATCAGAGATTGATAGGGCTGCATCTGCATGCACACCATTCCTCAAAAGAGTGAGAGCGACCTCGAACTCGATCTTCACCATCTGCAAGTATTCGATGTCCTGCTGACCGAACACAGCCTCACCAAAGCCGCGCGCGTGCTCAACCTTTCGCAGCCCGCGTTGAGCAAGACGCTCGCGCGGCTGCGACTGTATTTTGGCGACCCGCTGTTCGTGCGTGTGGGATTGCGCATGGAGCCGACGCCCAAAGCGCTCGAGCTGTCGGAACCCGTGAGGTCGATACTCAAGAACTTTCGCGCTCTTCGCTCCGAGTACGCATCATTCGATCCGAAGATGTCGACACGCAAATTCAGTTTCTTTCTGGTCGATGCGGGGGCAATCAAGATCTTCCCGGCACTTCTGAACTATCTCGCGGCGGAAGCACCCGGCATCTGCGTGCAGTCGATTCCCTGCGATGCGCAACATCTAGATCTGTGGCTCGAATCGGGTCTCGTCGACCTCGCGATCGGCTCCTTCCCTTCGCTGACGATGGGTATCCGGCGCGTCCCGCTGTGGACTGAGTCCTATGTGAGCGTAACGCGCAGGGACCACCCGCGCATCGGCAGTCATCCGAGCAAAGCGGATTTCATCGCGGAGAAGCATGCACTCGTGTCCGCACTGGGCACCGGTCACGAACACCTGGCCGTAGAGCGGCTCATCGAGTCCGAGGTACCGAGCCGGAACATCGTGTGTCGGGTTCCGGTCTTTACGTCGGCGGCGCTGATAGCGAAACACTCGGATGTTATCGCGACCGTGCCGCGAAGCCTCGCCGTTGCAATGTGCCGCGATCTCGATCTGCAACTGGTTGAGCCGCCGATCGAGCTGCCCAGGCTCGAAATCGCCCAGTACTGGCACGATCGATGTCACCTCGAGCCCGGCAACCAGTGGCTTCGCAATACCTTTCGCAAGCTCTTTTCGACGCGGTGCTGAACTCATTCCGCCACGGCGGGATCGAATGGAAACCCGAACGCGAATCCGGATGGAAGTTCGCATCGGAATCCGCGGGCGTCGCAAGATCTTTGCTACGGCTGCGTCACACACGATATGTGCACCGCCTGGCTCAGTTCACTGAGTTCAGCACAAAATCGTAGTCTAGTGTGTAGCCACCGTCCGGCTGTTTGACCCACTCCGCCACCAGCGTTTCTCTCACGCCGAATACGGCATCGGAATCCAGATAGCGATCCCCTTCGCGGAACACATGCGTGACGAGGGTCTGATAGTTCTTTGCGTTGATCATGAAATGAAGGTGCGCAGGACGCCACGGGTGTCGCGCAGTCGCGCGCAGCAGTTCCCCGACCGGGCCATCGTCCGGAATCGGGTAGGCGACGGCGAGCACGGTACGAAATTCGAAGCTGCCGTCCTCCTGTGAGCTGAGCACGCCTCTCGCCTGATGGATGTCGAGATTCGGGTACTGAACGTCGTAATTACCCGCGGCGTCGGCCTGCCACACTTCGATCCGCGCACCCGCCAACGGTACGCCGTCGAGGTTCTTCACCGTGCCACGCACGATGCAAGGTTCGCCCGATGCCCCATTGGCGATGTCCGCGCCATTTGCGTACTCGGGCGCGCCGTCCACGTGGAATGGGCCGAACACCGTCGATTCCGTGCAACCTCGCGGCTTCCTGTTGTTCATCGCGACGGTCAGCATCGACAATCCCAGCACGTCGCTCAACAGGATGAATTCCTGACGTTTGTCGTCGCACTTGTGCCCGGTCCGGGTCAGAAATTCGATCCCAGCGCGCAATTCGGCTTCGGTCAGTTCGACGTCGCGAGCGAAATCGTGCAAATGAGTAATGAGGCTCGTGAGGACGAACTTCAAACGGGGATCCGGCGTAGCGGCCAGCAGATCGAGCACTGCGTCCGTGACAGTGTGTTCGTCGAGATTGCGCATGTTTGGCTCCGGAGGAAGTTGCGTGGATAACGCTAATCGAGCGATGCGAAAGCCTATGTCACACCGCTTGCTGAACTCGCCGTGTCACATACTCGGCCGCACGCCTTCGTAGGCGTCCTGTAGCAATTGCCTGATCGCCGACTTTTCTAGCGCCCTGGGATTCGGATACTGATTCTGCAGCGCGATCGCGCTCGCCTTGTCGAGGTCCGACTCTTTCATGCCGATGTCTTTCAGCGCCAGCCGTGCGCCGTTCTTTTCCGCGAGGTCGAACACGGCTTGCGGTGCGCTGACGCCATAAAGCGCGCTCGCGATCCGCCCCATCGCACGTGTGGCGGCCTTCGCGTTGTAGGCCAGTGCGTGCGGCAAGATGATCGCGTGCGTCTGCGCGTGCGGCAGGTCGAAGCTTCCGCCGAGCGTATGGCAAAGCTTATGGTGCAGCGACATTGTCACCGCCCCCAACACCGATCCGCACAGCCATGCGCCATACAGCGCATCCGCGCGTGCGCGCCGTACGTTCGCATCGTCGGCATCGAGAGTCAGTAGCGGCAGTGCCCGTCCGATCGCGGCGATGCCCTCGCCCGCGACCAGATCCGTGATCGGATTTGCGTCCACCGCGTAAAGGCCTTCAGCCGCATGAGCAATCGCATTGATCGCGCTGCTCACGCTCAGCGATACCGGCAACGAATACGTGAGCTCGGGATCGTAAATCACTGTCCTCGGTATCACGCGACTGTCGCGGCCGGTCTTTTTTAAACCCGCTTCGGTGATGCCGTAGATCGGTGTCATTTCAGAGCCGGCGTAAGTCGTCGGAATAGCGAGGATCGGGAAGTCCGACTCCAATGCAATGGCCTTTCCGAGTCCTGTCGTTGATCCTCCACCGATGGCGATCGCACAGTCAGCGTCGAGACGGCGCGCCACCTCGCGTGCCTCGCGGGCAACTTCGATAGGCACATGCATGGCCGCTTTCGCAAACACGCCAGCTACGCGCGCGCCGAGAAGTGCCGCAACGCGCTCGGCGTCCTCGCGCTGATCGGGAGTCGCGAGTATCAATGCGCGATGGGCGCGCAGCCGCTCGACTTCCGCTTCCAGCCGGCTCAAAGCTCCGGCACCAAATACGACGCGCTGAGCATGGCTCGTATAAACGAACTCGTTCATGATAGTAGTCACCTCAATTACTTTGGATCGGCTGTCGTGCCGACCGCAACGCGGCTCGCAGTCACGCTGGTTCGATCGAGGAACCTAACGGTCATTGCGTCACCGATGACGATCTTCGTGGTTCTCGCGGCCAGCACGCGAACCGCGCGGCCACCGCGGCCGGGTTGTTGCTCGCGTACCTGCAGGATCGCGCTGGTCCATGGCGACGCGCCCTGCTTTTTCACCGTGCCGGCGTAGTTTCCGGCGGGGGGTGAACACATGTCACCGGGCACGGTCAAGTCGATTGCATGGCAAGGCGCCGCGAGCAGGCCGTGCACGGTGCCGGGCAACTCGTGCGGACGGGCCAGCATCGCATTGGCCGCGACGATATCGCCTCGCTGGATCAAACGTCTGGTCTCGCTCGACGAGCAATGCGCGCCACCCGCGATGCGCGAATCGAGTTGCAACGGCACCGGAACGACCTCGAAGCCGAGTCGGCCGCCGAGCGCACTCAGATACTCGATATCGCCCCGTCGCCCGCTGCCGCACGCAAAGTTCTCGCCGACGACGAGTGAGCGGATGCCCAGTCTGCCCGCCAGCGTTTGCTCGACGAAATCGTCCGCGGACTCTTCGCTGCGAGCCCGATCGAACCGCAGCACCACGCAATAGTCGACGCGGCCTGTGGATGCGAGCAGCGACATCCGACCTTCGAGCGTGGACAGGAACGCGGGACAGGCGGCGGGACGCAGGGTGGCGAGCGGATGAGGATCGAACGTGACCACCACCGTAGGAAGCGACGAGACCGCACCTCGTTCCCGCAACTTCTGCAGCACATGTCGGTGTCCGTGATGGACCCCATCGAACATGCCGATCGACACCACCGACCCCGATAGTCTGAATTCGCGTGGATCGGAGATGACTAGCATTCAAGACTCCCGTTGTTGAGAAGAACGGTACCGTGCTCATGCACGGTACTCGCATCGCCCGCCGCTCGAGTCACACGTTGATCCGAGCCGTTGACTATTCAGATGGCCATGGTGCCGCTCAATGCCAGCGACTCCTGATGCCGCGCCGAATCGAGCGCCTTCGCGTAGTCCGCGGTCGCCTTGTAGTCGCTGTCGTCGTCGATTTCGGACTCGATTCCGCAGACGCGCCGGGCGAGCTTCGCGTACGGGCCCGAGCCGGAGAACTCGGCGCGCTGCATCGTCAGCGTGCGAATCGCTTGCAGCGGCGTGCCATTGAAGTTTTCGAACACGAACAGACGGCTGCCCCAGTCCGTCAGGAACAGGTCGCGGATCACTCGGCCTATCTTCAGGCGGTCGTGCGGCTTGCCGACCGGGCCGCTGTTCAGGCGCTCGAACCACGGCTTGAGCGTCGCATCGTTCCACTGCTTCTCGCTCGCGAAGATCAGCGCACTGCGCCCGCACAGGTCGACGAGCTCGTAGATCATCGCCGAGAAGTGCTCAAGATACAGTGCGCGTCCAAAGTCGTAGATGAGAATATTCGGCTTGTAGTGCCCCCCCGGCGTATGAAACCCGAGTTCTTCCGCCGCGATCACGTGCGCGAGCATCGCCTGATGGAACCCGATCAGCTTCGCGACCCGCGTCATCACCGCGGGAATCTTGCTGGTTCCGATATGCTCGGTGATCAGCACAGCAAGGCCCGCCATCAACTCCGCGCGCACCATCTGACGTACCAGTGCATGGTAGTGGAGCCAGTCAAAAACCCGTTGCGGATAGAGCTTCGCATGCTCGGGATTGCCGATGTGAAACACGTGTGACCACGGAATGAATACGTTTTCGAAAAGCGTCATGCCGTCCAGTTCATCCCCCTGCGATGCGAGCGGATGTTCTATCGAGTCCTCCTTCGCGAGGCCTTCCCGGCAGACGATCGTCACTCCCTTCGTATTGACCGGCGTAGCCGCGAAAATAACCTGCTCACCGGGTATGCCAGGCCGGAAGAACACGCCGATATGAATCCAGTCGGCGAATGCGACACCCGTGCCGATCGCCTTGATGCCGTTGACGACGATGCCTTTTTCGTTCTTCTCGACGATCTGAAGGCCCGGCGAGCGTGCCTGTGCGTCAGGATTCGAGCGGTCCATTTGCGGATCGACGAATTGCGGCGCGCAATTGAAATCGTGGTCTTTCGCGAAGTTGACGAAATCGACGATGTTCTTTGCCTTGATATGGCCGTCCGCGCCGATCGATTGCTTCTCCCACGGCACTGGATCGTCGAGGTAAGTCTGCAGCACGTAGTTGTTCACGTCCGGACTACGCGGAAACGACGCGCCGGCCATTTCCCGCATCACCGTTTCGTGATACTTCCGCTTGCGCCGTAGTTGATCCTTGTTGTGATGTCCGTACCATTGCATCGAACGGCGCCCGCCGTTCTCGTCGACGTAGGTCAGGACGTCCTGCAAATCCTCACGATGATGCAGGTCGTAAAAATCCGCGTGGCGCTGCGCATAATCGCGCGTTTTCGGATGCGTGGCGACGTTGTCGATCTTTTCGTTTCCCACCCAGACTTGACGCCCGTCATTCAGGGATTCGAGGTATTGGCGACCGGTTCGGATCATGACTATTCCTTTTGCGTAATGAAGTGAAGAGACCGCTGATTAACAGGTGGCGGGGTGAGTCGTTACATAGGCGCGCTGATAGTAAGCAAGCGGCCGGCCGTCGTCCGACTGAATCGTCGCGATCACGCGAGCGAACAACAGGCTATGCGTGCCGAACTCGATCGCATCGACGAGATGGCAATCGAGCGTCATCAGCGCCTGTTTGCAATACGGCGCACCGCTCGCGAGGGTTCCCCACTCGCTGCCGGCAAACCGTTCCTGCATGGAGGCGGCACCGACGCCGGCGAAGAGCTGCGAAAGTTCGCTCTGTTCGGCTCCGAGCCAGTTGAGCGTGAGTACGCCATTCGCCTTGATTACGCCATTGGCGAAGCTTTTGCGGTTTACACAGGCGAGCACGGTCGGCGGCGTGTCGCATACGGAGCAAACGGCCGAGCAGGTCATACCCGCCCTTCCGTTGGGCCCATCGGTGGCGAGAATCGTGACCGGCGTGATCGCGCTGGACAGCGCCTGCCTGAAGTCGGTCGCGCTCACGTCCGCCACCGTCGTCGCCGGCAGATTCGGCTGCAGCGTGGCGATGGCAGAGTCGGATGCCAGCTCTCGTCTTTTCTGCGTGTTAGGCATGACGCGGTCTCCAAATCCAACGTTGTGCGGGGGCTGCGTTCTCCAAACGCCACGGAAGCGCATCGCGCCCGCGAACCCGGGACGAGAAGGTAAGTGGCGAAGTACTTCGACACCTTCTCCAACTCGACCCGATTGACTTGACTACCCGATTACAACGTCGCCAGGTACATCTCGTCGGCCCCTTTCGTGGCGAGCCCCAGTTCGGCGGCGACCGCTGCCACCCCCTGTTTCGCAAGCGCGAGATCGACCCGGCCATCGGAGGTGAAATGCGGCCGGATGTAGCGTTCGTAGTGTTGTTCCGCTTCGCTGCGCGTGAGTCGCCCCAACATCGACGCGATATGTTCGACCGCGAGGCTCGGCTGTTCGGCGATCGTTTTCAGCGATCGTTTGTACGCGCGTACCAGCGCTTGCAGCGCCTGGTCGTCGAGTGCGATGCGCGAAGGGTCAACCGCGAGCCCCACGGTGGGGATCTGGAAGTGATCGCCGACCCAGGCCAACACCGAAAAGCCTTCTTCGCGTGCCACCTGTTCTGCCGACAACGTGCTGCCCACGTAAGCCGCGTCGATCGTTCCGTCGCGCAGACGCCGCAAATCCATCTGGTAGTCGCCGGGGATTCGCTCGACGCACTCGACGTCGCGATCGGGATCCAGCCCGTGCTTGCGCAACACGATCCGAGCGAACACCCCCGGCGCGGTGCGCGCCCCGTGCACGGCCAGACGGCGGCCACGCAGCTGTTCCATCGACCGCACGCCATTAGCGCCGACGAACCAGAACAGCGGTTGGTGCGTATTGACGCTCAGCGCCGTCCATTTGATGCCGTCGGTCATCCGCGACAATAAAGCGCGGCCCAGACCGATGGTTGCGCCGGCGCGCACGCGCTCGGTTTTCCAGACGGCGCCGTCACGCAACGCGACGTGAACGCCTTCATCTTCGAAATATCCCTCCTGATCAGCGACATGCGCGACCAGTTCTTCGTGAATACCCGCACCAACATAAGTCAGGTCGATCGAGAGCTTCGTCATGTGAATCTCCTGTCAGGACAATCAGATGCAATTGAAAGTGTGTTTCGCGAGGCCGTGGATCCGATTCGGCGACCTGCCGTGCTTACTCCATTCCAAAGCCGCCGCTGACGGGAAGGTAGTGCCCGGTGGTGAAGCCCGACGCTTCGCTTGCGAGGTAGACGACCGTATCGGCCACTTCCGTCGGATGCGCGAGCCGGCCCATCGGTATCGATGCCGCGATCGCCTTCAGGCGCTCCGCGGAAATCAGGCCTGCCGAGGTCGCACCTTCGACGGTGGTCGGCGCGACGAGATTGGCGGTAATGCCGTGCGGCGCCAATTCAAGCGCGACATAGCGCACAAACTGGTCGAGAGCCGCCTTCGCGGTGCCGAGCGTGATCATCCCGTTGCGCGGCCGACGTGACAGCAGCGCACTCAGATAGATGAGCCGGCCATGCCTCCGGGTCATCATGCCCGGAACCACGGCCTTGGTTGCCAGAAAGGCGGCGTGCAGTTCCGTATCCAGCTTTCCGCCAAGCTGCTCCCAGCTCAGGTCGGCGAACGAGGTCACGTCATACGGCGTCAGCGCGTTGTGCACGAGGACGTCGACTCCGCCCCAGCGCTCGTTCACGTGCTCCACCATCGCGGCGACGTCGTCAGGCCGGGTGACGTCGGCTTTAATCGCGATGGCTTCACCGCCGGCCGCAGCGATCGTGGCGACCACGTCATCGGCCTGAGCCGCGCTGTTGCGATGATTGACGACGACCTTGTAGCCTTGCCTGCCCAAGGCGGCCGCAATGGCTGCGCCGATACCTCGGCTTGCTCCAGTGATTAGCGCGACGGACATGGTGTCACCTCCGTGTTGGGATTGATTGGATATTCACAACTGGAGCACGCGCGCGGCTCCGCGTTGGTGTAATTCGTTGTACTCATGTGCGAAGCGACTCCTTATCAGGTCAGTGATGGATGCATCGGCAAACAACGCGCAAATCATGGACACTTATTGCATTCGTCGCATCGTGAACGCGTCGTGTGTCTTTCTGTTATCTACAGTACCGCGTCGATATGTTCAGTACTACGCATGTCGGGTCATGGACACTATTCCGTCGTGGAATGAAGCTCGTCTCTCCTCATGCGATGCGGATCGACGACGAGGCTTCGATCGCACATCTACTATTGAAACGGCATATACATCTGCAGCCAGACGCGGTTTCCTTCTGGCCGGTTGCGGACCATCATTTCGCGCTGGTACTTGAGTGCGACGGAAAACTTGCGATTGCCGTATGCGATCGACGGGCCCACGCCCAACGCCTGTCCGCGGTTGCCATTGCCGTTGACCGGAACGCCGTGTTGTAAATCGTCCGTCGTCTGCTTGTAGAAATACCCGCTCACGCCGACCTGCCACATCGGCGTGAAGCGATAACCGGCGTTGTAGTCGACGATGAATTCATTGCCGGAGTGATAATCGGTAGCGTGATTGACCGAGTTCACGCTGTAAAGCGCTCGCGCGCTGAATTCGATATTCGGCGTCGGCAACCATGTGACCGCGTAATTCGGCTGCATCGAATAGTAGTTGCGGCCGGGATTGACGATCCGGCCCGGGTCGTAGCTGCCTGTCGGGACAAAAAATTCGAGGCCAATCACCTGATGCAGGTTGCCGATATGCCAGCCGAGGAAAAGCGGTCCGAGCGTCAGATCGGACAGCCCCGTCGCATGCCCGCTCTTGTATACCCGACCTTTTGGCGTGTGCGCGTCGAAGTGCACGTCGAGATTGACGAACGGGATGTTGGTCCTCGACTCGAGCGTCGCACCGAACAGCGTCACGTCCCGCCACACGTGCGACAAGCGGAATGCCAATGCCTGCGCATGAAGCGAAAAATCCGATACGCTGCTCGATGGGTCGCCGTTGTTTCCTGCCAGCGTGGTCGCTTCGTAGTCTTGCAGGTAGACATACAAGTGATTGCCTGGGGCGGGCTGAATGCCCGGCAGCAGTGTGTTCACGCCGACCGGATAGTTGTTCCCCCCGCCCTCGGTTGCATGGACGGTTGCTACCCGGCAGCATGATGCAACCGCGGCGCCCGCGATGAGCGGGACGCTGACACACCGACGCAAGCCGCGATACTCGAAAAAGGGCATGGCTTTCCCTTCGCGCTCGTCAGGCAACGCACGGCGCTTTAGATGTATTGCTCTGAGTTGGACTGCGAATGAAGTGCTTGTGAGAGGCCGTGCGCCTCACGCACCAGCCCGGCGATGCGAACCGGGCGTGTACGTGTGCTGTAAGCACAAGCGCCGCAAAGCGTCTGAAGCGCGCTTCGTCGGAACGCTATGAGTTTCGGTCCCGATCGGAATGGACCGGGTAATCGGGGGCGAACATCAGATTGGGGAAATCGGGCTTGTTTGCGGCGGAGGTTCGCGAACCGTTATACGTCATGGGCTCGATTGCACGCGAATGTCCTGCTCGCGAATCGTCATTTCGCAAATCTTCCGCGTGCGGATATCGTCGTGGAATGATGCACGCTGCGGACTCGCGCTCGAGTCCGCGCGGCGCCGCTTGCGGTGGTAATTGCGCGTAGGACATTTCACTTTTCCCGGTATCGGGCAGACCTACTGGTCACCCGCAATGGAGAACGCTCGGGATTTGGCCGTACACCGTGCCTTCCGAACCGTCGCTGTTGGACTACATTAGGCTAGCCAGAATGATCGCTCTATAGACGCGGCGTCATAGACACTATTCCGCCGCGTAATGGAGCGGACCGGCGTAGGACGTAATCAATCTGCCACCGGTCTTGCCAGTAACCGCAGGCAAGAACGCACGCAAGATGACACTATCCAGACAGCCTTGAACTTCAGCGCGATGTGAAACGAGTTAAGGATGCTTCCCCTAGCGAGTTGGCTGCCATCCACAGCCTGGCCGAATTCGCGAGCGTCATCGCTGATCTGCGTTTGCTGGAATGGCTCCGCCGTTGCAGGCAATCCGAGGGACGACAGGTAGCGGTCGTGTTCGCTTGCCCATTGCGCATGCACGCGAGTTCAGCCGATGGCTTCTACGATCAGCCCGCCGTGGTCGGCGGCGTTTTGGAGGTGTTCGCCGCCGTGGTCGCCGACAAGGCGGCCCATGCGCGCTCGGCGTTTTCGCATAGCGAGGTTGCCGCCAACGCTGCGGTCGAAATTGTCGCCATTGCTAAGATTCCGCGCGCCTGAGCGGCCCGCACCACACGCAATTGATGCCCTTCCCGCTTCGCGCCCCGCAAGTCGCGACTCGAAGCGCCTCGTGAGCCGGCCCAAAGCCGGCTCACTTCACTTAGAACATATCCGACGCCGCCTGACGCACCGCGTGCTTGCCGCCAGCTTCCTGCTCATTGCGAGACGGGATGAAAGGCCCGGTGATCATCTCCGCATAGCTTTGTCCCGGCCCGACCATCGGAAACACATCGGCGTTCTGGTCGATCATCACTTCGAGAAAAGCCGGTCCGGGGAATCCGACGAAAGCTCGGAGCTTGCCTTCCAATTCGGCGATCGACTCGACGCGCTGCGCAAACTCGAACCCGTCGGCCTTGGCCGCCATCACGAAGTCCTTCCGATGAAGTGACTTGTCGCTCACGCATAAGCGTCCGTCATAAAAGAGACGCTGCCACTGCCGGATCATCCCGTCACCGACGTTGTTGAGCAACAGCACCTTGATTGGAACGCCATACGTGGTCGCGGTCTCGAGGTCGCCGATATTCATCCGCATGCTGCCATCGCCGTCGATGTCGATCACGAGGGCATCCGGGCGCCCTATCTGCGCGCCGATCGCCGCGGGCAGCCCGAAGCCCATCGTCCCCATGCTGCCCGAACTCAGAAAGCTTCGCGGCTCGACGAAGTCGAAGAACTGCGCAGCCCACATCTGGTGCTGCCCCACGCCGGTAGTCACGATGGCCCGGCCGCCGGTGATCTCGCTGAGCTTTTCGACGACGAACTGCGGCTGGATCAGCGGGCTGTTGCGCTCGTAGTTCATGCCGTAATGCCGCTTCAGTTCGCCAATATGGTCGAGCCACGCCGCCGGAGCCTCGAACTGTGCATCGTGGTCCATCAACGATAGCAACGCGTTCTTCGCATCGCCGACATGGGCCCAATGCGCGCGTTTCACCTTGTTGATTTCGGCCTCGTCGATATCGATGTGCGCGACGTAGCGCGCTCGCGGCGCAAAGGCGTGGGGGCGGCCGCCGGCGACGCGGTCGTCGAACCGTGCGCCCACCGCGATTAGAAAATCGCAATCCTCTACTGCATAGTTCGCACAGGCTGCCCCGTGCATGCCGAGCATGCCAAGGCCCAGTTCGTGTTTTACCGATATCGTGCCGAGCCCCATCAACGAATGCACCACGGGAATCCGGTAACGCTCGGCGAACTGCCGCAGCTCCCGGGTCGCCCCAGCTGTGATGATGCCGCCGCCGACATACAGCAGCGGACGCCGGCTTTGCGCGAGCAAATCGAAAAACTCCGCGCGCTTGCCGTGGTCGAGATGCGCGCCTTTGGCCACCTTGCGAAGACGATCGGAGTAGCCGCGAAACGCGAGCGTGCCCTGCCCCTGCCACCTACCGGTCCAGTTCTGGATATCTTTCGGCACATCGACGACGACGGGGCCGGGCCGTCCGGTGCGCGCGACTTCGAATGCAGTGCGCAGTGTCTGTTCGAGTTTGTCCGGATCGGTGACGAGAAACACCTGCTTCGCGCACGCCGACATGATGTTGAACACCGGCGCCTCCTGGAATGCATCGCTGCCGATCGCGCCGCGCGGCACCTGTCCGCAGATCAGCACGACCGGCACCGAATCGCCGTTGCAGTCGGCGATCGGCGTCACCGCGTTGGTCGCGCCGGGGCCGGACGTGACCATGAAAACGCCGACCTTGCCGCTCGCGCGCGCATAGCCCGCGGCCATGAAGCCCGCAGCCTGTTCGTTGGCCGGTACGACGAGGTTGATCTGCCGTGCCGGATCGTGTGCATGCAGTTCGTTGAAACGGAACACAGCGTCGTAGGTCGGCAGGATTGCACCGCCGCTATAGCCGAACACGGTATCGACGCCCTGTTCGCTGAGCACGCGCAAGATGATGTCGGCACCCGACATCGATTCACCGGCAGACGGTGCTTCATGAATTTCCTGTACGGCAGTTTTCGGGTTTTTGCTCATACCTGACTCGCGTCAAACTGGTCCTCTGGATTCTGACGACAATCGCCGCGGCTTGCCTGGACAAAAGGTTCATCCACGGGCCAGCATGGATCGCATCCGGGCCATCCAACGGCGCGGCGATCCGATCCGGCGAAGCGGCTTCGGATGACGACGTCGACTTCGACTTTCGCGTCGGGATCGACCGACTTCATCGCATGCACGATCGTCGGAGCATCATCTTTACGGACGACAGTTTTCATCGCGACCTTCATGATTCACCTCTGCAGTCAACGACCTTCGAACCAGGCGGTAACACGCGATCAATCGGGGGTTGTCTGGACATCGACTACCGTTCCCCGATTCGCGCCGATCCAGTGAATCGCGGCGGCGAGCACGCCGAGCGCGATGCCGAATACGACGATGCCGGTCCAGCCATAGCGCGCCATCAGCCAGCCGCTAAGCGTCGCGCCGACCGCACCGCCGAAAAACGTGGCCGTCATATAAAGGCTATTGATGCGCCCCTGAGCTTTCGGATCGACGGCAAAAGCGCGCGTCTGATTCGATACAAGGCCGGACTGCACGCCGATATCGAGCACGATCACGCCGACGATCAACAGCGTCAGCGAGCTCGCCGCGCCCGACAGCAACAGATACGCGAGCGTGACGATGCCGATACTGGCGCCGATCACCTTGCGGAACCCGACGCGATCGGTCGCATTGCCGCCGAGTGAAGCGGCGAACGCGCCGGCCGCGCCAATTACGCCGAAACCGCCCGCCCACGCGCTGCCGAGATGCCACGGTCCGCTCGCGAGAAGCGCCGCGAGATTGACCCAGAACGCGTTGAAACACGCCCACAGCAAAGCCTGGATCAGCATCGATTCGCGAATTGGACGATTGTCGCGCGCAAGCGGCCACAGCGAGGCGAGCAGACGTCCATAGGAGAGGTTTGTCGACGGCACGCCGCGCGGCAGCAGCGCCGCGGCCGCGATCCAGACCGGCACCATGAAGGCCGCTTCGGCGCCGTACACCGCGCGCCATCCATACGCCGCGCCGATCACGCCGGCGACCGTACGTCCGGCCAGGATGCCGATCATGATCCCGCTCACGACGGTGCCGACGTTCCGCCCGCGCTCGCTCGGCCGCGACATGACGGCGGCGAACGGCACCAGTTGCTGCGGAACGCAGCTGACGATGCCGAGACCAAACGACGCCCCGACGAGCGACCAGATGCCGGGCGCGACGGCCGCGGCGACGCCGAACACGCACGCGAGCGCGATCTGGATCAGCACGAGCTTGCGGCGGTCGAACCGATCGCCGAGCGGCAGCAGCAATGCGAGCCCGCTCGAAAAACCGAGCAGTGCCGCCGCAGCGACCAGGTCGACCGTCGTCACGTCGACGCGCAGGCCCGCCGCGATCAGCGGCAGGATCGGCTGCGTGCAGTAAATGTTGGTGATCACCGCGCCGGCGATGATCGCCATCATGAGGATCTTTCCGCGCGACACGAATGCGGGCGCGGCGGACCGATCGGTGAGGTGGGTTGAGTCGGGCACTGCAAAGCTCCTTATTGTTTACTCGCTCCGGCTTTTGCGGCGACATGCCGCCCTCCGGCTTCCGGTTATGAACGTTACGCGCTTGCGCTGATCAAGAGAATCCGTCAGGATCGAGATTCATCCTTCCATCGAACGAGAGGATCATGAACCGTCTCGAAGCGATGTCCATCCTCGTCGCGGTCGTCGATGCGGGCAGTCTGTCGGCTGCCGCCCGCCGGCTCGACATGCCGCTCGCCACGGTCAGCCGCAAGGTTGGAGAACTCGAATCGCATCTGAAAACACGTTTGCTTCACCGCACCACGCGCCAGCTATCGTTGACCGAGGCCGGCGCTTCCTACGTCGCCGCGTGCCGGCGGATTCTCGAAGAGATCGGCGAAGCCGAGCGCGCCGCGACGGGCGAATACGCGGCACCGAGGGGCCAACTGGTGGTCACCGCGCCGATCGTTTTCGGCCGTCTGCACGTCGTGCCGGTAGTCGCGGATTTTCTGGCGCACTACCCCGAAATCGACATCGATCTCGTGCTGACGGACCGCATCGTGCATCTGCTCGACGAGCACGCCGACGTCGCGATCCGGATCGGCGAACTCCCCGACAGCACGCTGGTCGCGAGGCGCGTCGGCGCGGTGCGCCGGGTCATCTGCGGCAGTCCCGCGTACCTCGATGCGCAGGGTGTGCCGGCCAGACCAGCGGATCTCGGCGCGCATCGCTGCATCATGTTCGAGGTGCTCGAGTCGACGCGCGCGTGGACCTTCGGCTCCGGCCAGTCGGTGCTGACCGTGCCGGTGCAGTCTCGCCTCACCGTGAACACGGCGGACGCCGCGATCGCGGCGGCGATTCTCGGCGTCGGACTGATACGTGTGCTCTCCTACCAGGTGGCGGACGCGATCCATGCGAACGAGCTTCGTGTCGTGCTCGATGCGTTCGAGTCGGCGCCGTTGCCGATCCATCTCGTGCATGCGGGGCAAACGCCGTTGCCTTTGAAGCTGCGCGCCTTTCTCGACTTCGCGACACCACGGCTGCACGCGCGCATCTCAGGACAACCGATCAGAGTGACCGAGGTCTGAGCGCGGCCGCGTCGCGGCGGTCTACACTCCGGACGCGATTTCCACGACATCGCCGGCGCGTTGGTTACCCGCCGTAGGTCGATTCCCATCCCCCTCCCAGCGCTTTGCAGAGCGTGATCAGATTGGTCGCGGCGGTGGCTTTGCTCGTCTGCAGATTGCTCTGCGCTTCGAGCAGTTGCCGCTGCACGTTCAGCACGTCGAGATAGTCGAGCGCGCCCGCCTTGTAGCGTGCCCGCGCGACCACGAGCGCGCGCTCGTTCATGCTGACGGCCGCGGCCAACCGATCGCGGCGGCGTTGTTCGGCATCGTAGGTGACGAGCGCATCGTCGACTTCTTGCCACGCCCGCAGCACCGTCTGCCTGTAGACGATCGCGGCTTCCTGTTGCTGCGCTTCACGCAATTGCAGCGTGCCCTTCAGACGACCGCCCTCGAAGATCGGCAACGTGATCGACGGTCCCACGACGAACTGCCCGGACGCCCAGCTGCCGAGATTCGACAATTGCAGGCTCTGCAGGCCCGCGCTACCGTTCAGCGTAATGCGCGGATAGAAATCGGCCTTCGCGACGCCGACCGTCGCGGTCGCCGCATGCAGGTCCGCCTCCGCCTTGCGGATATCGGGCCGGCGCTGCACGAGCTCCGACGGAAAGCCGATCGGCACCTGTGCGGGCAACACCGGCACCTCGCGAGGCGCGGCAAGCGTCTGCCGCAGCGCCCCGGGATCCTGCCCGAGCAGCAGCCCGATCGCGTTGATCGTGGTCTCGGAGCGGGACTCCAGCGTCGGAATCAGGCTTTCGATGTTTTCCACGTGCGCGGCGGCGTTCGATACGTCGAGATCGGTGGTGACGCCTTCATGCGCACGAACCCGCGTGAGCTTGAGCGCATCATTGGCGATGTCGAGATTCTGTTTCGCGATCTGGAGCAGGTCCTGCGTGTCGCGCAGCTCGATATAGTCGCGCGCCAGCTCCGCGCGCGCGCTCAACAGCACGGCGTTGCGGTCCTCATACGAGGCCTCTGACATCGCGGTCGCCGCTTCGACGCTGCGGCGCACGTGCCCCCACAGATCGATCTCCCACGACGCATCGAACCCAGCCTGATACAGGTTATAGGCGGGCGAGCCATTGGAGCCCGGCATGGCCGCCACCCCGAGCGGCGCGCTGCCGGAAGCCGATTGCGGCTGGCTCTGCGTCGGGGTAACGCCGAGCAGCGACAGGATGCCGTTTTCGCTGCCGCGTTCGCGGTTGTACGAAGCGGCGCCGTCGAGGGTCGGGTACTCGGCCGCGCCGACCACGCGGCGCTCGGCCCGGCTTTGCAGCAAACGCGCGGAGGCCGCTGCGACGTCCAGATTGGCGTCGGCTAGCTGCTTTTCCAGATCGTTCAATACCGGATCGTTGAACAGCGTCCACCAGTCTGGACCGAACTGGGCTTGCACGGCGCGGCTCGGCGACTGCGCGGCTTGCGTGCGCTCGAACACCCGCGGCGTAGCCGTCTGTGGACGTTCGAAGTTCGGACCCACCGTACATGCCGTCAGCGCAATACAGGTCAGAAGCGCGGCGACGACACCGCGCAAGGAGTATTCGCTCGTGTTCATTCTCTTTCCGCTCCCTCGGCCGTGGCTTCGTCACCGTGACCTACCTTGACTTCCGCCTCGACCGAAAGCCCCACGCTCAATGCCGACGCCTTCGCTTGGCCGCGATCGATCGTGATCTTGACGGGTACGCGCTGCACGACCTTCGTGAAGTTGCCGGTGGCGTTGTCGGGCGCGATTGGCGCGAAGCTGACGCCGGTCGCGGGAGCGAGACTATCGATCCGGCCGCGGATCACGACGCCGGGCAGGCTATCCACCGTCACGCGCACGGTTTCACCCGGCCGCATGTTGGTGATCTGGCTTTCCTGGAAGTTGGCGACCACGTATGCATCCGATAGCGGCACGATCGCCAGCACCGGCGCGCCAGGCGTCACGAACGCGCCGACCCGCGCCGATCGGCGGCCGACCTTGCCGTCGACGGGCGCGCGGATCTCCGTATACGAGAGGTTCAGCTTCGCCTGCTCGAGCGCAGCCTCGGCATGTTGCAGTGCGCCTGCGGCCTTGTCGCGCTGCGTGCGCAGCACGTCCAGATTCTGCTCGGTGGCCAGCAACGCCGCCTGATCGTGCGACTGCTGCGCAAGCTGCTGCGCGAGTGTGCTCGAAGCGCGTTGCTGTTCCTGTGCCGTCCCAGCGCCGGCGTCGGAAAGGTTCTGGTACCGCGACGCGTTAGCCCGAGCAAAACCGATCGATGCGTCGTCGGCACGCAGCGTCGCGCGCGCCTGCTCGACCAGCGACGGCTGCCGCGCAATCTCCGCGTCGAAGTTCGCCACCGACGCCTTCGCCGCGACCACTTCCGCATCGGCGCTCATCAACGCCGCGCGAAAGTCGCGGTCATCAATGCGCACGAGCAGTTGGCCCGCTTTCACGTCCTCGTTGTCGTTGACCAGTACGTCGGTGATCTGGCCCGGGACGCGCGGCGCGACGAGCGTGAAGTCCGCGGTGACGTAGGCGTCGTTGGTGGACTCGGTACTCGGGCTCGCAAAGAGCCGCGTGGCAGCCCATGCAGCAAGGCCGACGACGCCGATGACCGCGGCAACACGAAAGATCTTCAGTGGGGATGGCATAGTCGATGACATGGAAATCGTTCCTCAATGCGAAGAAGGCGGCGTCGTGCTCCACGGCGGATAGATGCGCACAGGCAACACGGGAACCAGCAGAAGAAGCGCAACGGCAACACACGCCATCACGCGATACAGATCGGCGGAAGTCAGAACCACCGCCTGTTCGTGAATCCGGTGCGCGAGCTGACCGAGACCGTAGTTCGCGTCGACGCCCTGGTTCGCGATCAGTAACCGGTTGCCCAGTTGATCGACCAGCATGCTCGAATGAAAGTGCTCGCGCGCAGTCCCCACAGCTTCGATGAGTCCGCTCGCCAGCGCCGCGGAAAACGTCTTGACGGTATTGAACATCGCCGAAGCGAACGGACCCTCGGTGGGCGGCAGCCCCGTCGTCACGCCCATCAGGATCGACATGATCACCAACGGCTGCGCGACGATCTGCAACGATTGCAGCAGGTAGAAGTTGTCGCGAATCCATTCCGACGTCATAAAGCTTCCCAACGCGCAGGTCGCGAACATCAGCGCGAGACCCGTGGCGATCACCCAGCGGTGATCGGCGCGGCGCGTGTTGAGCAAAGCAGCCGTCAGCGGCAATGTGATCAACAGCGGGATGGCCAGAGACAGCGACAGCGGCGCGGTCTGCAGCGGGCGGTAGCCATGCACTTTCGCGAGATACTGGCCCGGAATCGCCGCCATGCCCACCAGCAGGATCACGGTGCCGAGCAAGGTCGAAAGTCCATGTGTGAAGTTCCTGCGCGCAAGCAGCTGAAGCTTGAAAAACGGCACCGGCTGAAACCATTCGTTGACGAGAAATGCGACCAGCAACAGCGACCCCGCGCCGAACATCACGCGAATGAACCCGGAGTCGAACCAGTCGAGACGATCGCCTTGCAATAGACCGGTCACGAGCATCGCGACCGCGGGAAATCCGGTCACGAAGCCGACCCAGTCGAACGAGCGAAACCGCTCGAGCTTCATCGGATCCGCGGGAAGCCCCTGCTGAATGGCTACGCAGCACAGCACGCCTAGCGGAACGATCTGCCAGAACGCCATCCGCCAGCTGACGAACTCGGTCCACAATGCGGCGAGCGGCGTGCCGAGGGCCGGGCCGAAAGTAGCCGTCAGCGCATAGCCCGCGAGGCCATACAGCTTCAGATTGGGCGGCAGATAGCGCAGCGCCACGATGATCAGCATCGGCGGCAGGCTTCCCCCCGCGATTCCCTGCAGGATGCGCAACAGGTACAGAGCCGGCAGATTCGGAGCCAACGGGCACAGCAGCCCTAAGCACATCGTCGCCAGCACCGCGCCAATCGTGAAGCGCTTGAGCGTGAACGTGATGCCGAACCACGGCGCAAACACCATCGTTGCGACGTTCGCCGCTTCGAATAGTGCGGTTAGCCAGGTTGCGTCATCATGTCCGATCAGGAAGGCGCCCTGGATATCCGCCATCGCGGCCGCGGTAACCTGCTCGTTGAGGATCGCCAGCAGCGACGCGAACAGCATGCCGACGAGCCCGAGCGCGATGCGCGCCGTGAAGCTCACCTGCGCAGGGGGCGTCTGGGGCGGCGCCGCCATCACGCGCAAGGGAGCGGGCTCCGGCGATCGCGGAATACTCGGCGCTTCCATTTCAGTCGTCATAGGTTTCACCCGCTCCCGTTTGGTTAGCTGTACTGCCCGATAGGGATAGTCAGCTGTCGGCTCACCGCGCTTCGCTGCTGTTCACCGATTGCTTAATTGTCAGAGATCGGGACGATTTCCGAAAGCTTCGGCATGTCGGGTTTTGGGCCATCTAGTACGGAAAACTGGCCAGGCCACGCTGTCGCGAACGGCTGCGTGCCGCGCGCGGCACGGGCGCAAAAGCGTGCGTCGCGACGAAACCGGGTGGTTCGTCGCGGGCCATTCCATTCAGTTGCTGGCTTGAGTCAGGCGAAACGCCGATGCGCGACCAGTGGTTACCGGCTGGCCGGAATTGACCCGTATGTGTTCGGGCCAAAGCGGGAGATATGGCTCAGTGCGGCCGTGGAGGCAGCAAAGCGAGATGGAGGCAGCAAGCGGCCGCCTAATCGAAGCGCGTCAATTCCGCCGCAATACGGAGCTCGCGATACGCGCTCACCAGTGCATCGAGGCTGAAGGACCGGTTCAGGCCGCTTGGGTTAGGCAGCACCCATACGCGCGCACCGCCGAAATTGCGCGCTTGCAGGCCCCATTCGATCTCACGCTGGCCGGACATTTCGGCGAGCGCCACCTTGCCGAGAAACGCGATGAATCGCGGCGCGTAGTGGCGGATCTTCTGTTCGAACTGCGCCGCAGCGGCTTGAATCTCCGCCTTCGACAACTGATCCGCACGAGCCGTCGGGCGGGCGACCGCAGCAGTCAGACCATATCCACCCTTCAGCAATTGACGGTCGTTCTCGGGGCGAAACTCCTCCTGCGTGAAACCTGCACGATGAAGAACCCTCCAGAACCGGTTACCTCTGCCTGCAAAGTGATGTCCAGTCGACGCCGCGAGCAATCCGGGATTGATGCCGCAAAAGAGGATCGACAATCCGGGCCCGATGACGTCGGGCAGGGATTGCGCGGCATCGTCATTCGCTATCGGCGACACGTCTGAAAGCTCCGCGATGGACTCACTGTTGCGCACTCGCCTCCCCTCTGAATCGCATCCGATATTGCTTCGGGGTGACGTTGAGTCGCCGCGAGAAAGTCGTGCGCATATGCGTGGCGTTGTGAAAGCCGCATTTGAACGCGACCGTCTTTAGCGGAGCATCGGTATTCTCGAGCAGCTTTCTTGCCGTATCGACGCGCACCTGCTCGACGAACACCGAGGGCGTCAACTTCGCGTGCTTCGCGAACACCCGCGACAAGGTGCGGCGGCTCACAGAGGCCGCGCTCGCGAGGTCGTCGATCGACAGCGCCTCGGCAATATGCTCGCTCACAAATCGATAGACCTTGTGAAGGATCGGATCTTCGTCCTTGCCCGCACCGATGTAGGGGCTGTACTGCGACTGACCGCCTTCGCGCTGGATATACACGACCAGACGCTTCGCGACCCGCACCGCGAGCTCGTGCCCCCAGTCCTCGGCAACGAGCGCGAGACACAGATCGATGCCAGCGGTCACGCCGGCCGATGTGAATAGCCGTCCGTCGCGAACGAAGATTCTGTCCGGCTGCACATTGGCTTGCGGAAATTCACTGGACAGCCGATGCGCGTCCGACCAGTGCGTCGTGACCTCCTTGCCGTCGAGCAACCCGGCATGCGCGAGCACGAACGCGCCATTGCACACGGAGCCGAAGCGGCTCGCGCTGCGCGCCTGATTCTGCAACCACGCCAGGAATTCATTCGATGGCTGGGCATCGGGTAACTGCGGTCCTCCTGCCACCAGCAGCAGGTCCCATTGAACGTCACGGTCGGCATAGCCGAACGAAACCGCCAGCTGCATGCCATTCGAGCAGGTCACGGTGCCCGCCTCGCGCCCGACCAGTGTGACCTCGTAGCGCTGATGCTCGGGCAGGAACGTATTCGCCTCGGCGAACACATCGAGTGGGCCTGCTACATCCAGCGCCTGCACACCATCGAATACAACAATGGCGACTTTCATGCCGTGACCTTCATGACGGGAACTATGTTTGCGATGCGTGGCGCAGCTTACCGCATCATCGGCCGCGCATGCCGTCAGCGTCTGGAAAAACTATTGTGTCTGCGAGTAACAAATCTGTCGCCGCCACGATGCCCGACACGCCGCACGCCTCGACCGCGTGCGTGGCTCAAAACCTCAACTAGTTGGCAGATGAACTCACCATCGGCATGTTTCCGCCACTGCCTCGCTTAACTAGACTGTGTACACGACCGCGGCCCGGGCATATCAACCGGGCATGCCGGGAAGTCTCCCGCTCAGGACGGCGCTTGTGACGCGCGTCAATGCCTGGCTGTACCGGGGGCGACTATACGCAGCGATAGCAGTCACTTCATGTGTTGCGGCCGGCTCACGACCGCACAGCGACCAAGGGCAGATTCATCATGTTCAAGGAACGTCAGCGATCCTTCCTGTTCGGGGGCAACGCCCCCTACGTCGAAGAGCAATATGAGCTTTACCTGGCTGACCCGGATGCGGTCACGGCCGAGTGGCGGGCGTGGTTCGATGCGTTGCGCGATACCCCCGCCAGCGACGGCAGCGATCGCGACGACCAGCCGCATGCACCGGTGATCTCCAGCTTCGTCGAACTGGCAAAGCGAACGCCGCGTGCCGTCGTCGCGGCCAGCCATGACGACGATAACCAGACCGATAAAAAGGCCGTCGACGCGCTGGGCCTCGCGAGAAAGCAGGTCGCGGTGCAATCGCTGATCGCCGCGTTCCGGATGATCGGCACGCGCGTCGCCGATCTCGACCCGCTCGCCTGGACGCCGCCCCGCTCCTACGCCGAATTGACCCCGGCCTACTACGGCCTGTCGGCCGCCGACATGTCGACCACCTTCAGCACCGCCGACACCTTTCTGTTCGAGGACGACGCGACGCTGAAAGACATCGTCGACGCGCTCGAGCAAACGTACACCGGCACACTCGGCGCCGAGTTCATGCACCTCGCCGACGCGCAGCAACGGCGCTGGTGGCAGATGCGGCTCGAATCCACGCGAGCGAGACCGACGCTACAAGCCGCGGAAAAACTGCGGCTGCTCGAACGTTTGAGCGCGGCCGAAGGGCTCGAAAAACACCTGCATTCACGCTATGTCGGGCAAACGCGTTTCTCGCTGGAAGGCGGCGAGTCGTTGATCGTGCTGCTCGACGAACTGGTCCGCTATGGTGCGTCCAAAAAGCTGCGCGCGCTCGTGATGGGCATGGCGCACCGCGGCCGCCTGAACGTGCTCGTGAATATCGTCGGCAAGCCGCTACGCGCGCTGTTCGACGAATTCGATGGCAAGAATGCCGAAAAACTGACGGCAGGCGATGTCAAGTATCACAAGGGCTTCACGAGTTCGGTCGAAACCGACGACGGACCGGTTGAAGTGACGCTCGCGTTCAACCCGTCGCACCTGGAGATCGTCGATCCCGTCGTGCAAGGCATGGCGCGCGCGAAGGCGGATCTCGCCGGCAGTGCCGACGGCGACGACGTGCTGCCGGTGGAAATCCACGGCGACGCGGCGATGTCCGGCCAGGGCGTGGTGATGGAAACGCTGAGCCTTTCCTATACGCGCGGACACGGAACGGGCGGCACCGTCCACGTCGTCGTCAACAACCAGATCGGCTTCACGACTTCCGATCCGCGCGACACGCGTTCGTCGTTCTATACGACCGATGTCGCGAAGATGATTGAAGCGCCGATCCTGCACGTCAATGGCGACGACCCAGAAGCGGTCGCGATGGCGGTGAGGATGGCGCTCGACTATCGCACCACCTTCAAACGCAGCGTCGTCATCGATCTCGTTTGCTTCCGCCGATACGGGCATCAGGAACAGGACACTCCGGGCATCACACAGCCGCTGATGTATCGCTCGATCGCGAATCATCCAGGCGTGCGGACCCGCTACGCAAACCGGCTGATCCAGCAAGGCGTGCTGACGGCCGAAGAGGCGCAACGCTACGTCAGCGCGCGCCGCGAGCTTTTCCAGCGGGCGCACGAAACCGTCGGTTCCTATGCGTCGCCGCTGCACGACGAACGCGCCAAGCGCGCGCGCTCAGCCGCGCAGACAGGCGCAGCCCGCCACCTCGTCCCATCGGCCGACGATCTGCGCGCGCTCGCGCAGCGGATCTCGACCGTTCCCGCAGACCTGACGCTGCATCCGCTCGTCAGGAAGATGATCAGCGGGCGGCAGGAAATGGCCTCCGGAAAACGCCTGCTCGACTGGGGCATGGGTGAACACCTGGCATTCGCCTCGTTGCTCACAGCCGGGGTCAGTGTGCGGCTGAGCGGGCAGGACAGCGCGCGCGGGACCTTCAACCACCGGCACGCGGTGCTGCACGATCAGACTCGCATGCATCGTCCCGATGGGGTCTACGTTCCGCTCGATCATCTCGGCGCAGCGCAAGGCCGGTTCAGCGTGACGAACACAATTCTTTCCGAGGCCGCCGTGCTGGCATTCGAGTATGGCTATTCGACGGTGAATCGCAATGCGCTGGTGATCTGGGAAGCGCAATTCGGCGACTTCGCCAATGGCGCGCAGGTGGTGATCGACCAGTTCATCGCGGCGGGCGAGGCCAAGTGGGGACAACACAGCGGCCTGACGCTGTTCCTGCCTCACGGGCAGGAAGGCCAGGGCCCCGAGCATGCATCGGCGCGGCTCGAGCGCTACCTGCAATTGAGCGCGCAGAACAATATGCGGGTGACGCAACCGACCACCCCCGCGCAGCTGTTCCATTTGCTGCTGATGCAAGCCGGCACCGTCGCACGGCGCCCGCTCGTGGTGATGACGCCCAAGTCGCTGCTGCGCCACGCGGAAGCGACCAGCACCTTCGACGAGTTGAGTCACGGCGAATTCCGCGAGGTTTTGCCAGACATCCACATCGACGCGTCCCGCGCGGCTGGTGTAGAGCGTGTGATCGTAACCAGCGGCAAGCTCTACTTCGAATTGCTCGATCATCGCCGCAGCGCCGGTATCACCGACACCCCGATCATCCGCGTCGAGCAGGTCTATCCGTTTCCGGCGCAACAGCTGGCCGCCGAACTCGCCCGCTATCCGAACTTGAAGACCGTGGTCTGGTGCCAGGAGGAAGCGCGCAACCAGGGCGCATGGAGTTTCGCCGAGCCGCTGCTACGCGAGATTCTGCCGACCGGCAAGGCGCTGCTGTACGCGGGACCGGATGCCTGGGCATCGACCGCGCCGGGATCGCACGCGGCGCATGCGGCAGTGCAATCCGCGCTCGTGTCGCGAGCGTTCACCGGCTGAGTGCGTATGCGTGTCGCGATGATGCTCTATGCAGGATTTCAGCTGCTCGAAGTCAGCGGTCCGATGGATGTGTTTCATCAGGCAAACCGGCTGTATGGGGGTGTCTTCTATGAATCGCATCTGATCGGCCCGTCGCCCGGGCCGGTGCGTGCTTCGAACGGAACGGCCGTGGGTACGACGGAATGCCTGTTCGATTCGCGCCCGCCATTCGATCTCGTCGTCGTGCCCGGCTCGCCGGTGCCCGGTTCTGCGCGCGAGCATCGCGAACTCGTGGACTGGCTGAGCGATGCGGGGCCAAAGGCCCATAGGCTCGCCTGTATTTCGAACGGCGCGTTTCTGCTTGCCAGCGCCGGTCTCGCCGATCGCCGCTGGCTGAATACCCATTGGCGCGACGCCGATCGCCTCGCGGCCGAATATCCGCTGGTCCATGTGGTATCGAATCCCGGCTGCCTGAAGGATGGCAACCTGTACTCGTCGGGCGGTGCGAGTGCGGCAATCCACCTCGCGCTGTCGCTGGTGCGGGAAGACCTCGGCGAACATGCCGCGGGAACGATCGCCACGGCGTTGTTGACGCTGCCGGAACGAAACGCCGGGTGCGTACGGAGAAATCGATGTTAGACATGAACCTGATCCACAAGGCTCTCGCGAATCCGCTGCGGCGCGACATCCTCGGGTGGTTGAGAGCCCCCGCCGCGACCTTTCCGGACGACTACGCAGGCCACGGCCGCGGCGTACCCGTGCACGCGATCCAGGCGCGCAGCGGTCTGGCGCAGTCGACGGTATCGATGCATGTCGCCCTGCTGGTCGATGCGGGACTTCTGGTTCCGCGGCGAGTCGGCCAATGGGTTTTCCTGTCGCGCAATGAAGAAGTGATACGGGCATTTACCGAAAAGATTCGCATGCATTTGTAATGGATAAGCTCAACATGATGCGGATATTCGTCCGCATCGCTGAAGAAGGAAGCTTCACGGCGGCGGCCTCCCGTCTGGACATTCCGAAGGCCAACGCGTCGCGGGCGGTCGCGCAACTCGAGATACATCTGCGCACTCGTCTGCTGCACCGGAGTACCCGGCGGCTCGCGCTGACCGATGCGGGCGAGCGATATCTGGATCGCTGCCAACAGATACTCGCCTCGGTCGACGAGGCCGACGCCGAGGCAGCCAATGCGCAAGTCAAACCCTCGGGCCGGCTGCGCGTGCATGCGTCGCCTGGTTTTGGCACGACGTATCTGGTGCCGGCAGCGGTCCACTATCGTGAGCGCTATCCTGCCGTGTCGGTCGAGCTGACGTTATCGTCTGGCACGCCCGATCTTCTCGACGATGGCTACGATCTGATGCTTCGATTGAGTTCGACCGATCTTCCGGACTCCGGACTCGTTTCGCATCGGCTCGGCGACGTCCACAGCGTGCTGTGCGCGGCGCCCGCTTATCTGCATGCGCGCGGCACGCCGCGCACGGTGCAGGACATTCGCGGTCACACGTGCCTACAGCTCGTCATGTCGATCTTCCCGCGCGATCGCTGGCATCTGGACGGACCCAACGGCCGCGAAACGATTGTGCTTCCAAGAGCCGCGGTCGAAATGAACTTGCCTGATGCGCTCGGTGTCGCCTTGCGCGAAGGGGTGGGCATCGGCGCGCTGCCGATGTCGAGTGCCCTGCCCTTGCTCAACAGCGGTGCGCTGGTTCGCGTGCTGCCGCAGTATCGGCTGCAGAAGCTGACGGCCTTCACGGTCCATGCATCGCGCCAGTATCTGGACGCCAAGATCAGAACTTTCGTCGATTTTCTGCGCGAGACCGTGCCGACGGCACTGGCCGAAGATGAGGCGGCGCTCGGTAGTTGAGCCCCGCCTCGGTGGCCTGCCGCTCGATGCCGTGTCGCGGCTGGCTGGACCTGGATCGATTCAACCCGCGTTTGCCTTGTGCTGGTGCGACGCCAAGCGTTGCGATTCGGATTGTGATTGCGGTTGCGCGGCTATCGCGCGGGAAACCATTTCGTTTTGCTTGATGATCCTGTCGATCTCGGCGTCGGCCTTTGCATCGTACCGCGCAAAAACGTCGGTGCTATAGCGCGTGTTCTGCGCTGCGCCCAGCTGCGAACCGGACTCGTCCCGCGTGTCGGCATCGACCGTCATCGACAGGCCGATACGCAGCGGATGCGCGGCCAGCTCGGCCGGGTCGAGTTCGATGCGCACCGGTAGCCGCTGCACGATCTTGATCCAGTTGCCGGTGGCGTTCTGCGCCGGCAGCGTCGCGAACGCGCTGCCCGTGCCGGCCGAAAAGCCCTCGATACGCCCGTGATAGCGGGCGCGGCGGCCGTAGACGTCCGATGTGAGCGTGACCTTCTGGCCGATTCGCATGTGCTTGAGCTGCACTTCCTTGAAGTTGGCGTCGACCCATACGCCGTCGAGCGGCACGATCGCCATCAGCGGCGTACCGGGCGCGACGCGCTGGCCGACCTGAACCCGGCGCTGCGCGACGTAGCCGGTCACCGGCGCTGGCAAGGTATCGCGCGCATAGGCGAGCCACGCGGTGCGCACTTTCGCGGCGGCGGCCTGCACGTCCGGATGCTGTTCGACCGTGGTGCGGTCGGTCAGCGCGTGGTTGGCTTCGCCCTGCTGGCGCGCGGCGTCGAGCGCGGCCTGCGCGACGCTGACCGCGTCGCGGGCGTGCGCGATGTCTTCGGCGGACACGGCGCCCGTGTCCGCCACGGCCTCGCGCCGGCGCAGGTCGTCGCGGGCTCGGGCCAGATCGGCTTCGCGCTGCGCGACGTTCGCCGCGTAGAAGTCGTTGTTCACATACAGGCCGGAGACGCGCCGCACGGTCTGGCCCAGCTGCGCTTCGGCATCGGCGAGCGCGAGCTTTGCATCGGCCGGATCGAGCGTGACGACTGGGTCGCCTTGCTTGACGATCTGCGTGTCGTCGGTGTTGACCGCGATCACCGTGCCGGTGACCTGCGGCGTCAGTTGCACGAGATTGCCGCTGACGTACGCGTCGTCGGTTTCCTGATGATAGCGGCCCTCGGTGTAGTAGTAACCGCCGTAGGCCGCGCCCGCGAGCACGACCGCGGCACCGAGCAGCGCGATCAGGCGCTTGCGGCTCGACGGGGGCGTCGCCTTGTTGTCGCCTTCGGGCGTGGCGGGCGCTTGCGCGCCGGTCTTCTGTACGGCTTCCTGATCCGCCAGTTCGCGGTCGGTCGTGATCGAATCGCTCATTGCAGTTCTCCTGATAGGTTTCCCGGCGAGCCGTTCAACGTGCGGCAACCGTGGGATTGACTTGACTGGCGGATGCGCGAGCCGCGTCCGCATGATGGTCGGTGTCCGCCGACGTATCGACATAGCCGCCGCCCAACGCCGACGCGAGCTCGATCTGCTGGTCGCGGCGGTTCATCTTCAGATTGGCGATCGCCTCGTCGGCGTTCAGTGCGGTGACGTCGGCGTTGAGCACGGTCAACTGGTTGGTCAGGCCAGCCTTGTATTGGGTGGTCGCCAGTTGGTCGGCGTCGCGCGCGGCCTGCTGCGCGGCTTGTGCATCGCCGAGCTGTGCGTCGCTCGCGCGAATCTGCGCGAGCTGCGTGGCCACGCCGCTCAGCGCGCCGATCAGCGTCTGGTTGTAGGTCGCCACCGCATAGTCGAACTCGGCGTAGCGGCCCTTCAGCTGCGCGCGCAACTCGCCCCCGTCGAAGATCGGCAGATGAATCGCCGAGCCCACCGAAGCCGTGCGGCTCGCGGCGCTCAGGAAGCGGCCGAAGCCGAACGCGTCCAGACCGATCGCCGCGCTCAGGTTGATGTCGGGATAGAACTCGGCCTTCGCTTCCTTCACCTCATGCGTGATCGCCTCGACGCGCCAGCGCGCCGCGACGATGTCGGGCCGCCGGCTCAGCAGATCGGCCGGCAGGTTGTCCGGCAGACGCACGTCGTCGCCTACGCCGAGCGTCGGCCGCGTGATCGCGAGTCCGCGGTCGGGACCCTTGCCAAGCAGCGCCGCCAGTTGATAGCGGGTGCTCAGGATGCTGCCGTCGAGCGCGCTGACGCGGGCACGGCTCGTCGACAGATTCGCGTCGGCCGTCTTGCGCTCCACTTCGGTGTCGAGACCGTTTGCGATGCGGCCGGAGGTAATGCGGTCGATCTGCTCGCGCCGCGCGACTTCCTGTTGCGCGATATCGCGTAACGCGTAGAGCCGCGCCAGCTCGTTGTACGTGCGGGCGATCGAGGTGTCGAGCGTGAGCCTGACGACCTGCTCGTCGGCCTCGGCAGCGGACGCCTCCGACACAGCCGCGCGCAGCGCTTCGCGGTTCTTGCCCCACAGATCGAGATCGTAGGAAGCGCTGAGCAGCCCCTTGTTCTCCGTCTGCCACGAACCGGCATAGGGCGGCGGGATCAGCGCGCTGCTGCTGAACTGCTGGCGCGTCAGCGAGTACGAAGCGTCGACGCGCGGCAGCGTGCCCGCCTTCGCCGTTTCGCTGTAGGCTTGTGCCTGTTCGACCCGGGCGCGCGCCTGGGCAAGCGTCGGGCTGCCTTGCAGCGCCTCGGCGATCAACGCCTTCAGTTGAGCGTCGCCGAACTGGTCGACCCAGTCCGGGGACGGCCAGTTCCCATGCTCCTGCGGCAGGCTCCGGGCCGTTTCCAGCTGTTGTGGCTGATTGATCTGCTTGTCGCTGTGGATGCCCGCATAGTTTGCACATGCTGCCAGCACTGCGAAGGAGATCACCGAAACACCGAGCTTCAGCGAACGGGCGACGGTGTTTGCCCTGGAAGTTTGCGTTTTCATTTTCTGACTAATCAGATTAATGGGTCAAAAAAACGCGGCCCACGGCCGCGCCGCTCACTCGCCTGTGAACTTGCGAAGCAGGCGGTCCAGCTCGGCAAACTCGGCCTTCGTGAATTTGCGCAAGCGCGCGTTCAACACATGCGGTGCGACTTCCGGAATCCGCGCGGCGGTTTTCTGCCCCTGCGCGGTCAACGTCAGATTGACCACGCGGCGATCTTGCGGGTCACGCGAACGTTCCAGCAGCCCCTTCGATTCGAGCTTGTCCAGCATCCGCGTCATCAGACCGGTGTCGATGCCGAGCAGCTTCGACAGCTCGAAAGGCGTGGTGGCCACACCCTGCTTCAGCGAAAGCAGGATACCCATCTGCTGGCCGTTGATGTCCAGGTCCTTGAGCGCCGCGTCCATTTCCGCGACGACGACGTTGCGGGCCTTGACGAGCCTGAAGCCGATACTTTCGGTAAGCATGAAGTTCTTCGTCGTGTAGTGGTCCATGGCGGTGTTCTCCTTGTTGATTTCAACAATATCTGCATCATCAGATAATGTCAAGGAGAGGATTGTGTGTTTCATTTTCCGCCCCAAACCGGGTTGCCCAATCGGGTTCAATGTCCGCCGGCGGCTGCCGCGCCCGCGGCTCCACCCTTGGTCGGTTTCGTGACCCAGATCAGCGGGATGATGACCAAAAAGATCACCGCCGAAATCCAGAAGATGTCGTTCAGGCCCAGCATCGTGGCCTGCGCGTTCAGTGAGGCCTCGTAAAACGCCGTGGCCTTGGGAACGCTCGTGTCCAGCGCCGCCTGCAGGTGCGCGATCGCGCCGGTGAAACCAGGGTTCTCGACGCTGGTTTGCTCGGCAAGTCGCGCATGGTGCAGGATCGTACGGTCGTTCCATGCATTGCTCATCAGCGAGGTGCCCACCGCGCCCGCGAAAATCCGCACGAAGTTGGACAGACCCGCCGCCGCCGGAATCTCCTCCGGATTCAGGCCCGACAGGATGATCGCCGTCAGCGGCGTAAAGAACAACGCGGTCGGGATGCCTTGCAGCAGCGTCGGCAGCACGAGGGTCCACGCGTCTACGCCGGTCGTATAGTTCGAGCGCATGAAAAACACCGCAGCGAATCCGGCGAACGCAAGCGTGGCCAGCACCCGCATGTCCGAGCGCGGCATGATCTTGCCCATCACCGGCGCGAGGATCACGGCGAAAATGCCGAGCGGCGCGGTCACGAGCCCGGCGTCGACGGCCCGGTAGCCGAGGAAGCCCTGAATCCACTGCGGCAGGATTACGAGGTTGGCGAAGAAGATCGCGTAGGCGACCGAAATCGCAATCGTGCCGCCGAGGAAGTTGCGTCTCGCGAAAAGCCGCAGGTTGACGATCGGTTTTTCCTCGGTCAACTCCCAGATCAGGAAGAACAGGAAGCTGACCACGGCGACGATCGTCAGCACCCAGATTACCGGCGAGCTGAACCAGTCGAGGTCGCGGCCCTTGTCGAGCATGATCTGCAGCGGCGCGACCCAGGCGATCAGTGAGATCAGCCCGACCTTGTCGATCGGGAGCTTGCGCGACGGCGTCTCGCGGTCGCGGTAGACCACCCAGATCGCACCGGCGGCAAACAGGCCGACCGGCACGTTGATGTAAAAAATCCACGACCAGCTGTAGCTGTCGGTGATCCAGCCGCCGAGCGCGGGGCCCGCGATCGGCCCGACCGTCGCCGTCATCGCCCACAGCGCAAGCGCGCTCGAGCCTTTTTCCTTCGGAAACGACGCGAGCAGCATGGCCTGCGACAGCGGCACCAGCGGCCCCGCCACCGCGCCCTGCACGACGCGCGCGACGAGCAGCACCAGCAGGTTCGGAGCCATGCCGCACGCCGCCGACGACAGCACGAACAGCAGGATCGCCCAGACGAACAGCTTGACCTGCCCGATGCGCTGCGTGAGCCACCCTGTCAGCGGAATCGACACCGCGTTGGCCGCGGCGAACAGCGTGATGACCCACGTGCCTTCGTCGATCGAGACGCCCAGGTTGCCCGAGAGCGTCGGAATCGCGACGTTGGCGATCGACGAATCGAGCACGTTCATGAAGGTCGCGAGCGCCACGGCGAACGTGCCGATGGCGAATTTCGCGCCAGTCAGCTGGGCCGGCGCGGCCGGGTTGGTCGATGGGTTCATTGCAACTCCTCGTCTCGGTTCGAAGCGCCCTTCGATTGCGGGCTGATATCTGATATGTCAGATAATCGAATAAAAAAAATGCCGCCTAGTCGTTCAGCAGTCTGGACAGCAGCACGTTCAACGTATCGAAGTCCGACTTCGAGAAGTGCGAGAGCCGCTCGCTCCAAGCGCCACGGGTGATTCGGACATTGCGGGCGGCGACGGCCTGCCCTTCCCGGGTCAACGACACGTCCACGTGACGGCGATCCCTCTCGTTACGCGCGCGCTCGATCAGTCCGCTCTTTTCGAGCCTGTCCAGCACGCGGGTCATCCGGGCCGGGGGGATACCTGCCTGTTTCGAAAGTGCGGCCGGCGTTGTGACGTTGCCGCGCGCAAGCGTGAGCAGGACGCCGCGCGCCTGCAGGTTCAGCCCTGCATCCGCGAGCCCCGATCTGAGCTCGCTTCCAATCAGCTGACGCGCCTGACCCAGCACGGACACCAGCTTTTGCGCGCGCTCAAAGTCTTCGTTGGTCGAATCGTCCATCGGTCGTCTCCAAGATATCTGACTTCAGATTATTTGACTATGCAGATTTAAGCAAGCGGATTTGTTCGCCAGATGCGCCACATGGTGTAAAAACTGAATTGCGCCGCCAGCGACAATCGACGCGATTTCATGTGGCTACATGTGGCTATGATGTTCTGGCGGGGATTCGACCGCCGCTTTCTTTTCAGGAAGACAGAATCATGACTGACAACCCGCTTACTTCAGGTATCGATCACGTCGGACTCACGGTCCGCGATCTGAACCTCACACGCGACTTCTTCGTGAAGTGCCTCGGCTGGAAACAGGTTGGCGAACGGCCCGCTTACCCGGCGGCGTTCGTATCGGACGGACACGTGATGTTGACGCTGTGGCAGGTCACCGACCCGAGCCGCATCGTCGAATTCGATCGCAAGGTTCATGTCGGACTTCATCATCTTGCGTTGCGCGTGAGCAGCGAGGAAGCGCTCACCGATATATTCGCGCGCGTATCGGCGTGGCCCGGCGTGAAGGTCGAATTCGCGCCGGAGGACCTCGGTGCCGGTCCCAAACGCCACACGATGGTGTATGAACCGGGCGGGATCAGGCTCGAGTTCGATCACGATCCGCGAACGCAAACATCCTGAATGCGGATCGGTGCCGCTGAGGTCAGACGCCGCGACACGCACGCGACGTGTCACGACTGACCTCTTGTTCCTGCCGCTCACAAGTGTTTGTCCGCGCCCTGTATGCAAAAGCGGAGCACGACTGCATAAATTAGTAGCCGTCGGAGCCATCAGCCCGATCACACAGTGCTGATCCAATTTACTTCGAGGTTCACTATGAGTCAGTCTCCCAAAGTCATCGTGGTTACCGGTGCGTCGCAAGGCATCGGCGCCGAAACGGTCAAGGCGTTTCGCCAGCTCGGCCACAACGTCGTCGCGACATCGCGCAGCATCAAGCCGTCGGACGATCCCAACCTCGTCACCGTGGCCGGTGACATCGCCGATCCGGCCACGGCTCGACGGGTCATCGAAACAGCCGTGGCGCGCTTCGGGCGGGTCGATACGCTCGTCAACAATGCGGGCATTTTCGTGGCCAAGCCGTTCGCGCAATACACGGCCGAAGATTACGCGACGGTCACCGGCATCAATCTCGCGGGATTTTTCTACATCACGCAGCTTGCAGTCGCCCAGATGGAAAAGCGTGAGCGCGGCCACGTCGTCAACATCACGACGACGCTCGTCGATCACGCGATCGACGGCGTGCCGTCGGTGCTGGCCTCGCTGACCAAGGGCGGCCTCGCCGCCGCGACGCGCTCGCTCGCGATCGAGTACGCGAAGCGCGGCATCCGCGCCAACGCGGTGTCGCCCGGCATCATCAAGTCGCCGATGCATGCGCCCGAAACGCATGCGGCGCTCGGCGCGCTTCATCCGATCGGTCATATGGGCGAGATGAGCGACATCGTCAATGCGATCCTCTATCTCGACTCGGCGCCGTTCGTGACGGGCGAGATCCTGCACGTGGACGGCGGCCAGAGCGCGGGCCACTGAGCAAACCACGACACGACGCGCGCGTACGAGGCTCAATGCGCGCGCGTCACCGGCGCGGCGGGCGTCATGGGCTTCGCCAACTGCTCCATCAGAAAATCGACGAAAGCGCGCACGCGCGACGTCAAATAACGCGCATGCGGATAGAGCAGGATGAACGGCCGCGTGCGTGCGCCCGCGTCGCGCAACACTTCCACGAGGCGCCCTTCGCGCAGATCATCCTCGACGACGAAGCGATAGGTCTGAAACAGCCCCGCGCCGGCACGCGCGAGCGTCACGCCGGCAAGCGCGTCGCCGGAGGTTCGATAGCTTCCGCTCGTCAGCACGTCGCCATCCTCGGGCGAGCCCTCGAAGGTCCACGCGAGATGACGCCCGCTGCTCGGCAGTTCGAACTGGATGCATTCGTGGTCCCGCAGGTCCTCTATGCTCCTCGGCACGCCCGCGCGCTTCAGATAGGCGGGGCTCGCCACCACGACCATTTCGGCATCTTCGAGCTTGCGCGCGACGAGGTTCGAATCGGCTGGCGCGCGTCCGCGAATCGCGAGATCGAAACCTTGCTCCGAGAAGTCGATGTTGCGGTTGCTCAGGTGCGTTTCGACCTGGACTTGCGGATAGCGCTCGTGAAACGCCGGCAGCAGCGGCAACACGCGATAGTGCCCGTACGGAGTCGGCATGCTGATGCGCAGCACGCCAGCGGGGGTGGTCTGCTCGCCCGTCACTTCGCGCTCGGCATCCATCAGTTGCGAGAGCGCCTGGCGGCACTGCTCGAAGTAACGCCGCCCCGCATCGGTCAGTCGAATCTGGCGCGTGGTGCGCACGAACAGGCGCACGCCGAGCCGCTCCTCGAGCCGCGCGACCGAGCGGCTCACGGCCGCGGGTGTGACGCTCGCGGCATTGGCCGCCAGTGTGAAGCTGCCGAGCTCGGCCGCGAGGCAGAAGAGCTCGATGCTGCCGAGCAGCAGATCGTCGAATTTGCGTTGCATGCCTGTCCGCCTTCGTCTATTGGCTCAAGAACCTGTCGATCCCGGCCGCGCGGCAGCGAACGCATGGACGCGGAACTGACGACCGACAATTGACGCCGGAAGCCACACCCGCATCGGCAGGTGCGTGCGCCACGTGTTTCGATGCCATCCATGCGTGCGAGGCATCGAGGCCCGACTGCTCAGTTCCACACCGATTGCAGCCGCTCGATACTTTCCCGCGTTTCGCGCTCCAGCTGCGCCATCAGTTCGCCCGCCGCCAACGACCGCGCAAGCGGCGCAGCCTGGCCCGCCCATTGCGCGCCGTAGCCGAACTCGCCCTTGGCCTTGGCCGCTGCATTGAGTGCCTTGCCGGCGTCGTAGGTGATCGGATAGGACGGCGTACGCGGCGCCTGCGGGTCCTCGCCGAGCGCGGTGAAGCGATTGACGATGCTGCGCGCGAGGCGCCCCGAGATCGCCGACGTGAACGTCGTCGAGCGCGCCCCATCGCTGAGCAACGCGCGGCGATAGGCGTCGTCGATCGAGGTTTCCGGGCACGCGACGAACGCGGTGCCCAATTGCGCCGCCTGCGCGCCCAGCGCGAGCGCGGCCGCGATGCCGGCGCCGTCCATGATGCCGCCCGCCGCGATCACCGGCAGGTCGAACTCGCTGGCGAGGAGCCGCGTCAGCGCGAACGTGCCGAGGCGTTCGTCGCGCGCGGTGGTGTCGAACACGCCACGGTGACCGCCCGCCTCGATGCCCTGCGCGACGATCGCATCGACGCCTGCCTCGACGGCCGCCGCCGCTTCGTCGAGATTGGTCGCGCTCGCGAGCAAACGGATGCCCGCGTGCTTCAGTTGCGCGATCACCGCATCGGGCGGCAAGCCGAAATGGAAGCTGACGACGGCCGGCTTCTCCGCGAGCAGCATCGCCTGCATCGCGGTGTCGACGACGAAGCTCGTGTAGATCTCCGAGAGCGCTTGCGGCGGCGTCGCGCCGTATTGCCGGAACACCGGTTCGAGCCAGGCGAGCCATGCACGCTCGACGGCCGCATCGGGTGTTGCCGGGCGATGGCAGAACACGTTGATGTTGAACGGTTTCGTCGTTAGCTCGCGGGTCTGGTGAATCGCTTTACGCGCGTTCTCCGAGTTCATCGCCGCCACGCCGAGCGAGCCGAGACCGCCCGCGTTCGACACCGCGGCGGCCAGCGCCGGTGTGGTGACACCGGCCATCGGCGCCTGAATGATCGGCTTGTGGATGCCGAGCGTGCGCAACAACGCGCGGTTGTTCGCTTGAGTGCTCATGTTCCCTTCCCACCGGATGCGTTAGAGGTTCAATGTGGCTGCCAGCTTGCCAGCCGGTCAGGCTCCAGTGCGGCGGTGCGCCCAGCGCGCGAGGCCGCCGCAGGCGATCAGCAGCGCGCCAGTCACGAAGAACACCGCGTGCAGCCCGAGGTGAACGCCGATCACGCCGCCGATCACCGGGCCCACCACCTGGCCGCTGAATTGCGCCGATTGCAGATAGCCGAGCATGCCGCCGGTCCTGCTTTCATCCACCGACTGCCGCGCGAGCTTGCCGATCGACGGCAACAGACCCGCGAGCGTCATACCCATCAGCACGCGCAACCCCGCGAGCTGCCACCACTGCGTGACGAAGGCTTGCGGCACCATTGCCAGTCCCGTCAGCACGAGGCAGGCGACGATCACGCGCCAGCTCCCGAAGCGGTCGGCCAGCGCGCCGAGGCGCGCGGCCGTCAGCATGCTCCCGAGCGCCGAGCATGCCATGACCACGCCCGCAACGCGAGCAAGATGCGGCGCGCTCACGCCGAGATCACCGATGTACACGGTGATGATCGGCTCGATCGACATATTGGCGAGCAACACCATCATCGCCGTGACGAGCAGCGCCGCGATCACCGCGTAGTTGGTGCGCCGCACGGGTACGTCCGAGCTGCCGGATGCGCGCGCTTTGCCGTCGCTGGCCGGGTGAAACTCTTCCTTCACCACGAAGATGGTCAGCAGCGCCGCCGCCGCGATCATCGCGCCGCCCGCGAAGAACGTGCCGCGAATGCCGATCCAGTCCGGCAGCACGCCGCCGACGAGCGGCCCTACCAGGTTGCCCGCGAGCGCGCCCGTCGACAGGATGCCGAGCGCCCAACCCGCGCGTTCGCGAGGCGCCTGGGTGCCCACCATCACCGTGGAAGCTGACGCGTAGCCGCCTACCAGACCGGCGATCAGACGCAGTGCGACCAGTTCGTACACATTGTGCGCCACGCCGATCAACGACATCACCACCGCCATACCGATCGCCGCGCGCACGAGCATCGGCTTGCGCCCGAAGCGGTCGGCCAGACGCCCCCACAGCGGCGCGGTGAGCGCGGTGCCGAGAAAGGTCGCGCCGAATGCGATGCCCGACCACTGGATCACCGCGGACTGCGAGCTGACGCCAAGTTGCCGCACATAGAGCGGCAGGAACGGCAGCAGCATGCTGAGGCTCACGAGCGTCGTGAACGAGCCGAACACGCAAACGACGAGATTGCGCCGCCAGTACTGGACGTTGCGCTCCGCATAGCCGCGCGGCCGCGCGTCGTGCCGCGCAGGCGGCGCCGCGAGCGCCACCGATGAGGACGAAACCGGCGAGTTCATTTCGCGCTCCGTGCGGCCAGCAGATCGACCGCGAGTGCGAGCAGCAGCGCCACCGCGCCGATCGCGTAGAGCACCGGATAATTGCCGCCGCTCGAAGAAAACACGAACGAAAGACCATAGGCCGCCAGCGCCTGCATCACCGCGAAGCTCGTGGTCGCGCGGCTCCACGCGCCCTTGACCGCGGACGGATGGTGCGCAAGCAGTTCGTTCACCCGACCGAGCGCCAGTGGCACGATGCCCGGCGTGAACGCGCCTACGACAAAGGCGGACACCATCAGTCCCGCCGGCCCGAACAAGCCCACGGCCGGAATCGCGACCGCAGCGGCCTGCGCCAGATACGCGACACGCAGCGCGCGGCCGAAACCCGCGCGGTCGGCCAGATGCCCCGCCGCGAGCGGCCCGACGATCGCGCCCAAGCCGTACAGCACCCAGAATTCAGCGCCCGCCTCGACGCCGCGCCCCAGCCCGCGTGCCACGAAATCGACGAGAAACAGCATGTGCGGCACGAGTCCCACCGCGTTCAGGCCATATTCGACATAGAGCGAGCGCAGGCCGGCGCGCGGATAGGCCGGGGCTGTTTCGAAGCGCGAATGCGCATGAACATGCGCCGGTGCCGCGTGCTCGGGCCAGCCGTTCCACGCCACCGCGGTCAACCCGAGCGAAACGGCCGCGAGCCCGAGCCACGTCCACGTGAGTCCCTGACGCAGCAGGATCGGCACGATCGTGCCCGATGCCGCAATGCCGAGCCCGATGCCGGTGAAGATCCCGCCGCTCGCGAAGCCGCGACGAGCCGCCGGCACGTGCGCAAGGATGGTGGGCGCGGCGAGCACCATCAGCGCGCCGCCCGAAATTCCCGACGCGAGGCGCCAGATGAAGAACCACAGGAACGACACGGGCACCGCGCAGGCCACGAAGGCGATGGTTGCAAGCAGCATCATCGCGCGCAGCACGGTGGCGGGTTTCGCCACGCGCACCATCGCACCGGCCAGCAGCGCGCCGGCCAGATAGCCGCCGAGGTTCGCCGCGCCGAGATAGGCGGCGGTCGAAGCAGGAAACCAGTGCGCGCCGATGATGGCCGGCAAAAGCGGCGTATAGGCAAACCGCGCGAGACCGATGCCGATCAGGCTCGCGCTGGCCCCGGCGAGCGTGCCCCGCCAGACGTTGTAGCCGGCCGGACCGGCCGGATTCGAGACGGCTTGCTGCATGACGACTCCCGCGGACCCGTGCTGTTAAGCACCCGATGAAGATGGGAGCAGTCTAGCTCGAGTCGCATTCCGGGAGAATCGCCACGCTGCGTAAGTCATTCTTCCGCGCGGCGATCGATTCAGCGGCGATCGGCGTCGGTGATCTGCTTCGCCTGTTCGAAATACTCGCGCAGCAGCGGCGCGGCGAAATCGACGAAACTGCGCACCTTGGGCACGGCAAGGCGGCCGTGCGGCGTCACCAGATTCACGGGCAGCGGCGTGTGCTCGCTGTCGCGCAGCACGATTTTCAGCGCGCCGGCCTTGACGTGATCTGCCACGTGATAGGAAAAGAGCCGTGTGAGCCCGCGCCCCTCCACGGCCGAAGCCCGCGCCGCGCGAATCGTGTTGACGATGACGCGCGGCGTGAACCGCACGACCTGCGGCAGCGCCGTTTGACGGGTCGCCGGAAAGCTCCATGAATCGAGCCCGAAATGCGTCATCGAGATGATCGGATGGCTGGCGAGATCGGCGGGCGCGACGATGGCCGGATGCGTGGCGAGATAGTCGGGCGACGCGACCACCACCCGCCTCACCTCGCCCACCGGAATGGCGACGAGCGTCGAGTCCTGCAGATGCGCGATGCGCAACGCCACGTCGATGCCTTCGTCGATCAGGCTCACGGGCCGGTCGAGCAGATGCAGGCGGATCGACGCCTGCGGATGGCGATCGAGAAACGAATCGACGATCGGGCGCAGCACCTCCTCGCCCACTGCGATCGCCGCCGTCACGCCGAGCAGGCCGCGCGGCGCGGAGCGCTCGTCGGCGGCGAGCAGGTCCGCCTCCTCGAGGTCCGCGAGAATGCGCCGGCACGCGAGCGCATAGCGCTCGCCCGCCTCGCTCAACCGGATCGTGCGCGTGGTGCGGTGTAGCAGCGGCGTGCCCGTGTGGGTCTCCAGAAACGCGATGGCCCGGCTCACCGCCGCCGGCGAGCGGCCGAGCCGGCGGCCTGCGCCTGCGAGACTTCCCTCGTCGAGCGTGGCGACGAAGACCTTCATGGCGTCGATACGGTCCATGGCGTGTTGGGTGGTGAACTTGCGCTTAGGCGTGGCACTTGATGGAGCCGCCGTCGTGTGGGTCGGTTAATCCCGCGACGATCTTAGCGGAAGACGACCAACGTCAGAGGAGCCGGCCACAGGCTTGCGGCAAAAGAACGATGGCGGGTCGCATTGAACCCCGCGTCGCGTCGACGACGACGCACTCGAAACGCATCACACCACCAGAATGGCCGTGATCCAACAGGATCGAGAAAGCGTCGTACTGGGTGCTGTCGGCCGTCTTGATCGTGCGCATCCGATAGCGGCTGATACCCGGACATCATAGTCCCGTGTCCGCCGTGGGATGGATGGAGTCGGGCGCCAAAGGCATCCATTATCTTCTGTACGCACTGCTGTGGCCGAAGCGGTGTTGGGTTTCGTGCTGTGCTGGTCCGGCAACGAATCGATGAGCTTTTTCGGGCTGCTGATTCCCGCTCCGTTCGCGCCGACCAGCAAGGCCACGCCTCATTCTATCGGCGAGGCGCACGATCTCGTCGGCTGGGCCATCATCGTCATCGCTGCGGTGCATGCCGCCGCCGCGCTGCTTCATCATTACGTGCTGCGCGATGAGGTATTCAAGCGCGTGCTGCCCGGCAAGCCGGGCGGCACGTAGTTCACTGCCGGCAGACCGCGCGCTCAGTCGATCGACAGACAATCGACGCGCGCGTCGATCTGAACGTCGATGTCCTTTTTTCAAAGCGCCCGCTTCGTCGATCAGTCCGAGAAGCGGAAAAAGCCGCTGTGCAGCACCACGCGTTTGGCGCCGACATCTTGTCTGTTCATCTGGCCGATTCCTTCTCCGCTTATCTATTGCTGGGTCGCCCCAATTTGTCATCCCCACAATAGATCTCCAGAACTCAAAGCACTCTCGCGGGCGTCCGAATGGCCGCGTCACTTGTCGCCGCAGTTCTCGCCATGGAGTCCAAATCGTCTTTATTTCGGCCGATCACGTCTCGAGGGACTTGCCGCTTCTTAGCGCCTGAATTCTCTGGCGGCAGTAGCTTGGCGATCGGGCGTGCGTCAGCCCAGTTCTGAACCTCATGTGCGAGCCATCCCACCCTTCGGCCGGAAAGCAATCGTGGTTCGGGGAACGTTTTCTCGCGTACCAGTTGCTGTACGGTCGTCGGTGACAGAGAGAGTGCCTCTGCCACTTCTTTTAGAGAGAGACAGATCTTCATTGCGACTTTACCTTCGTCTGTTACCGTTGGTTCCGGACTGCACTGAGGCGTCGTCAACATGAACGAACGGAGGATTGATCTGCGAGCGATTCATCGTTACGGTTGAGCACGTACATCGGAATTTAATTGGCAGCACTAATTGTGGCAAACGCCCTCAGAGAAAGAAAATTCTGTTTGCCAGCGCAGCCACCAAGCGATGCGCTTCCGGAAAGTTCCGCAGAGAGCCGCTTGCTAGACGACGCTGAGCCGGAAACTTCTCAATGCCTGCTGCTTAGCGTTGATCCTTCTCATTTGAAGTTCGATGGAGATTGGATCCGGCCGGTGTAACGGGAAGTGGAATGCTTCACGCGATGCCCCGTTGATATCTGATCTCGCCCCACTGCCGAACACCCGCGCAATGGTTACATGCGTGCTACTTCTTTGGGGGATATGCCGCCGCAATCGCTTCCAGGCGATGTGACAGTTGCCCCAGCCATTCGCGACGCTCGCTGTCGTAGGTATGGCGGTTATAGACGCCGATGATGCCAGGCTGAACATGCCCGAGGACTGCCTCGGCAATTTCGTTTGGGCATCCAAGGGTCGCAAGCAGCGTCCGGGTTGTGCGTCGAAGATCATGAGCTGACCAATGCGTGACGGGTAAACGAGGCCGATCATGGTTCGGAGCAATCTTGCAGTACGGCTGATGGTAGTAGACGCCGTGCTGGACCACGGTCTGATCCATCGCCACCCCACGCGAGGAAGGAAATAGGACCGTTCCCTTGGCCTGATCGAGGCGTCGCCGCACGATTACTTCGGCGCGGCCTATGAGCGGCACGCGCAGATCCGTTGCTTTCTCGTTATGTAGCACTTTGGTCTTTTGCTTGGGGATCGTCCACCAAAGACCGTCGCCTTCGTCTGCGATCTCCGTGCTCTCCATACTGACGATCTCGCCTCCCCGCGTGCCTGTCCAGAGGTAGAGCGTCAACGCATCAGCGACAGTCAGACTGAAATTCGGCAACCACCGAATCAATGTGCCGAGCTCGTCTACCGATAGCACCCTTTTCTGTGTCCCGGTGTATTTGCCTTCAATCTTGCGCCCTTTGCTCTTCAGTTGCCCTCGTAGAACTTCCTTCCACCAATTCGCGGTGTTTTCAGGAAGACGACCGGCATCTAGCGCGTAACGCCAGGCATTACCGAGCTCCATGCGAAGGCGTGCAGCGAGAACAGGCGTCGAACGATATGACTCCAGGAAATCGAAAGCCTGGGCGCGCGTGACAGCAATTGCACGCGTATCCGCAACCGGCCCTAACATCGCCCTGAATATACGTGCGACCTCGGTCGCGCCCTTTGCCTTTCGATTGAGCTCTACATATCCCTGCAGATAGTCGTGGCACAACTGTCTAACGGTGTAATCACCTGGCGATGGCCGATTGGCCTCATTTTCCTGCTTTCGACGCAGCGCGGAGAGTTCCGCACCGGAGTCCCTCTCGATACGGCTCTTCTCCCACGCAGCGATAGCTGCGGCAAACGACATTGCCGGCCATTCACCAAGCTTCACTTGCCGCATGCGGCTGTCGATTGGCGACTTGTAGCGGTACGTCCACGATTTGCGGCTCGCCGAAGCTTGGAGTCTTAGTCCTGGAAACCCCTCAAAGGTCATGTGCTCGCCACTGGGCAGCTTAGCTGCGACACGTGCATCAAAGCGCATACTTCCCTCGGCGTAGGTTTTTCTGAGAGAAGCATACTCGGCGTAGGTTTGCAGCACAATGCAGCAAGAACCTACGCCAAGGTACCGAGTTTAGTCGCACACAGAAAAGCGTTGATGTGCCAATTGAGCGAGCTATTCCGATATTTTTTCTTTTTTATTCAGATACTTGAAGCATCCATTGGCTCACTATGGACGAACCCGGACAGGTCTCGACTTGCTACTATTCGTTCTCGTCGAAGTAATGCCCGAACTTCAGCTGCTTCGTGCGGATATAGCGCTCGTTTTCCTCGCGCATCGGAATCGCGAGCGCGACACGCTCGCACACCGGAATGCCGTGCTTCGACAGCGTGTCGAACTTCTCGGGATTGTTGCTCATCAGCCGCACCGACGTGACCTTCAGCGTGCGCAGGATGCCCGCGGCCGAATCGTATTCGCGTGAATCGTCGGGCAGGCCGAGATCGAGGTTGGCTTCGACGGTATCGCGCCCCTGCTCCTGCAACGCATACGCGCGGATCTTGTTCGACAGGCCGATGCCGCGTCCTTCGTGGCCGCGCAGATACAGCAGCACGCCGCATCCCTCAGCCGCGATATAGCGCAGCGCGAGGTCTAGTTGCTCGCCGCAGTCGCAGCGATAGGAGCCGAGCACGTCGCCCGTCAGACATTCCGAATGCAGGCGCGTCAGCACGGACGACTGGTTGGCGACATCGCCCATTACGAGCGCGAGATGTTCGGCGCCGCTTTCGAGCACGCGAAACACATAGGAAGTGAACGTGCCATAGCGCGTGGGTAGCGTGGCGGTGGCGTCGAGAACGACGCATTCGCCGGTGACGGCGCCGTCCGCTGCGGGCGATGAATCCTGAGACGTGAGCATGGCGTTAAGCAATGGTGCAGGCATGAACCCGGCGAGCCGGGGATAAGGTGTGGACTGCGAGTTTACCGCTAATCCGCATGCCGCACCCGGATGCCCCTTCGCGAGCACGGAACGCAGCCCCCCGCGACAACGGCTGGCGCCCCACGACGGGACCGGCAAGTCCGTGCGAATCTGGCCGAACCAGCGCACATCGTCCGGCGTGCCAGAGGTATTCCCGGTGTACCGCGGGCGAACCTCGCGCCTATACTGGAATCGCCTGTCCCTCACGACAGCGCGCCACTTCGGCGTGCTGCATTGCGAAACGGAGCCGCTCCATGTCAAGCGTTGCACAGCTTCTCAAAACGAAACCGAACCCCTCCAACGTCTACACGATTGGCGCCGACGACTCCGTCTATGAGGCGATCCGGTTGATGGCCGAGAAGGGTATCGGAGCGCTGGTGGTGACCGACGGCGACAGCATCGCCGGCATCATCACGGAGCGCGACTATGCTCGCAAGGTGGTGCTGATGGACCGGTCGTCGAAGGCGACGCCGGTACGCGACATCATGACGAAGGCGGTGCGCTTCGTTCGCCCCGACCAGACGACCGAAGAGTGCATGGCGCTGATGACCGAGCGGCGCATGCGTCACCTGCCTGTCATCGAGAACGACCGGCTGATCGGCATGGTGTCGATTGGGGACCTCGTGAAGGACATCATCGCGGAACAGCAGTTCACCATCCAGCAACTCGAGTTCTATATTCACGGCGAACGACTCCACGGCGAATGACGCTGAAGCACGAGTTTCGCCGAGCGATCGCCTGGCGTTCATCCGCTCGGGACCGGCCGCAAAAAAGGCCCAAGCCAGGAAGAGCTTGGGCCAAGCTACCTTGCGGCAGCGGAGGTTCCTTCGGAAAGAGGAACGCAACCCGCGCACGGATCACACGCTCGCTGGCGAATGGGTGCGGCGCGCTTGATTTAAACAGTACCTGGTACGAAACGCTGTGCGCCCGCGAAAGCGGCGCACAGCGTGGTGCTGCGTGCGTGGTTACCGGTTAGGGAAATTAGTTGCCGAAATACACGCTCTTCGGGCCGCTCGTCGGCTGCGGCTGGGTCGGGCGACCCGCTTGCGTCGCTCCGCTCATCGGCGCGCCGTAACCGCTGGTATTCGCGGTCGGCTGGGTTTGCGCGACGGCCGGATTTTGCGCTTGCACGCGCTGTTCGGCGGCCTGGATGTCGGCCGGATATTCCGTGTCGTTCGAGGTCGACGGGTTATAGCCCGCGCGCTCCAGTTGGATCAGTTCGTTGCGAACCTGGGCGCGGGTGACCGGCTGCTGGTTCGATTGCGCGAACGATACGATCGGCGCGGCGGCAATGGCTGCAATGGCAACTGCCTTGATCAGCGATTTCATGATGACTTCCCTCCAATGTGGTTTTCTCTGCATCGCCGACACCGTGGTGTGCAGCGAACAAGTTCAGTCTAGTCACCGCATGAGCAAGGGAAAACCCTTAATTGTGAGATATAAAATTGTGCTGATCGCAACAATGTCGCGGAATATCTCGGAGTCGATGCGCCCCGCATGATGTTGCGGGCAACAATCGTCCGGAACATTCCGGGCGCGGCCGAAATGTCATGCTCCCGAATGCGGAATCATCAGTCGTTTGCGCGGGCCGCTGACGAACGCGCTGCCCGGCTCGAAAAACCGCAGCGGCCGGTGCATCTCGCGCGAAAGGCCAATGCGCGTCGTCACGCCGACCGGTGCGTCGCCGGTTTCGATCACGCCGATCCATAGCCCGCGCCCCGTACACAGATCGTGGCCGTCGAACGCCTGGCCGATGCCGAATGCCACTGTCAGCCGGCCGGGTCCGCGGGCGAGATCGCGCAGCGGCACGCCGGGGCGGCGCGCTTCCATCAGCGCGAGTCCTTCGAGCGGTTCGATCGCGCGCAGCAGAATCCCGGCGCCGACCTCCTCCGCTTCGGACGACATGTTCAGCATGTACGACACGCCATAGGTCAGCCGCACGTAGGCATGACCGCGGGCGAGAAACATCGAGCCGTTGTACGGACGCCTTCCGGTAAACGCGTGGCTCGTCGAATCGCCGAGCGGATACGCCTCGGTTTCGACGATGCGGCCGCTCAGGCGTCCTTCGGGCAGATCGTGCACGAGATATTTGCCGACCATGAAGCGCGCGAGTTCGACCGTATCGACGGGCAGATCGTCGCGGTGTAACGGTCGGATCGGAAGAGCTTCGTTTCGCATGGGCTGGATGTCCTTAAGCCGGTGCTGAAATCCCACGTCATAGACCGATTGCGATCTACAAATTCGTTGTACCGACGCCTCATTTTCTGCGCCGGCAAGTCAACATGGCACCAATTGCTGTATCGTGTGCTTCCGGCCGGTCACACGGCCGTTTGCATGTTTCGGCGCGCACTTCGCGGCTCGCGGAAACATCCGTGTCGGCTGAAAGTGTTCGCATGGCTGCTGTACCTGTTTCATTCGCATTGAATCCCGCTGTACCCGCTGGTGTAAAAAAAAATCGACCCCATCCGGGGGATCGACGTTCTACGACAATAGGAGATGGTTGAATGAAAGCATTCTCGGCAATCAAGGTGATCGGCGGCGCGCTGGTCGTTCTCGCTTCCCTCAACGCGTACGCGCAAAGCAGCGATGCGGCCGCGACCGAAGCGCCGGCGGCAGCGGCACCGACCACCAAGCAGGATAAACAGGCTAATCGCGCTCTGCAGAAGAAGGTCCGCGCGAAGCTCGCACGTACGAAGGGCCTGACCGTCGGCAACATCACCGTGCGCGCACGCAACGGCGCCGTCACGCTGGAAGGTTCGGTGCCGGAGCAGGCTCAGATCGAAATCGCGACGAACGCCGCTCAAGGCGTGGATGGCGTGACGTCGGTGAAGAGCGCACTGTCGATCCGCGCAATTGGCCAGTAAGCCGGTGAACCAGCCGAAGAAGTTGCGGTAAAAGCAGCAAGCTGGCGTCGATGGCGGAAAGCTCCGTCGCGACGCCAATTTCCCCTCCGATCCGTCGCTCGACACGATTACCCCGGTGCAGCCCTAGCACCGCCCGACGCGACGATTTCCCCGCGCCCTCGAAACCGCGATATGTTGAACGGACGAGTCCGTGCAGCGCGGGTTTATTGGGGCAGCTTTTCCCTTATAATTGAACAGCTTAAGGTCGATCCTTAAGATATAACTTCAAGTTCATACACGCACCGAAAGGAAGGCCGCATGACTTCGCCGGTGACCGTCTTGCCCCGTTGGACCCTCGTCGCGCCAGTCATTAGCTGGATCGTGCTCGGTGCCGCCTATGCGATCCCGGGCAATGCGCTGCTGCTCGCGCTGGTCGGCGTGTCGCTGTGCGCGGCCGTGTTTGCCGCCGTCCATCATGCCGAAGTGGTCGCGCATCGCGTCGGCGAGCCGTTTGGCACGCTGGTGCTCGCGATCGCCGTCACCGTGATCGAAGTGGCGCTGATCGTCTCGGTGATGCTGACGTCCGGTCCCGAGAAAGCCGGCCTCGCGCGCGATACGGTATTCGCGGCCGTGATGATCGTCTGCAACGGGCTCGTCGGACTATGTCTGCTGGCGGGCGGCATCCGCCATCTGGAACAGGACTTCCAGAGCCGCGGCGCGGCGGCCGCGCTGGCGGTGCTCGCATCGCTGTCGGTGCTGACGCTCGTGATGCCGAACTTCACGACCACCAGCCCCGGGCCGGTCCTGTCGCCGCCGCAGCTCGCGTTTGCCGGTGTGTCGTCGCTGGTGCTGTACTGCGTGTTCGTGTTCGTGCAGACGGTTCGCCATCGCGACTACTTCCTCGCCGGCGTGCCCGACGAAGACGTCCATGCCGAGCCGCCGGGCGCGCGCCTCGCAGCCATCAGCGGCGTGCTGCTGCTGGTGAGTCTCGTCGCGGTCGTGCTGCTCGCGAAAGTGCTGTCGCCGGTGGTCGAATCCGCGGTGCTCGGCGCGGGCGCGCCGCCGGCGGTGGTCGGCATCGTGATTGCGTCGCTGGTGCTATTGCCGGAAGGACTCGCGGCGCTGCGCGCAGCGCGCGCCGATCGTCTGCAGACCAGCCTGAACCTCGCGCTCGGCTCGGCGCTGGCGAGTATCGGCCTGACCATTCCCACCGTCGCCGGGGTGTTCCTGTATATCGGTCAGCCCATCGTGCTCGGCATCAACGGCAAGGACATGGTGCTGCTCGCGCTGACGCTGGTGGTCGCCACGCTGACGCTCAGCACCGGACGCACGACGATTCTGCAAGGCGCCGTGCATCTATCGCTGTTCGCGGCTTATCTGTTTTTGTCGTTCGCGCCTTGATCTGTTGTCCAATCCGACGCTGGGGCGGACGGTGACTCACTCTTCCCAGTGCTCGACCATCCAGTCGCGGAACAGATTCAGCTTCTGCTGTTGCGCGACCGAGTCCGGATACACGAAGTAATAGCGCCAGCCGGTCTTCAGCACGGTGTCGAACGGCCGGATCAGGCGCCGCGCCGCGACGTCCTCGTCGATCAGCGCGAGGTCGCTGATCGCGACGCCGAAGCCCTGCGCTGCGGCATTGGTCGCCATGTCGAGCGTATCGAAGCTCGGGCCGAGCTCCGCGTCGATCGTGGCAGCGCCCGTCGCATCGGTCTCCGCGACTTTCGCGAGCCACATCTTCCAGTCGCGGTGATCGCGCGTCGGATGCAGCAGCGTGTGCCGCGCGAGATCGGCCACCTGCGCGAGCGGCTTGTCCTTCAGCAGCTCGGGCGTGCAGACCGGCGTCAGACGCTCCTCGAACAGCGACACCGCCTGCACGTCCGCACCGGGCGACGAACCGTAGATGATCGCCGCGTCGAACGGCTCGCCCTGGAAATCGACGTCGTGCTGCCAGGTGGTCGTGATCTGCACGTGCAGATCGGGATACTCGGACTGGAAGCGCATGATCTTCGGCAGCATCCAGCGCATCACGCAGGTCGGCACCTTCAGCGCGAGATCGGTGCGCTGCCTCGTCAGGCGCAGCGACATTTCCTCGATCCGCGCGAAGCTCTCCTTGACCGTCGGCAGCAGCATTTCGCCCTCGGCGGTCAGCGTCAGTCCCTTGGCGTGACGCTTGAACAGCGGAAACTTGTAGTACTCCTCGAGCGCGATGATCTGCCGGCTGACCGCGCCTTGCGTCAGGCACAGATGGTCGGCGGCACGCGTGAAGCTGCGATGCCGCGCGACAGTTTCGAAAATCTGCAGCGCGTTGAGCGGCGGTAGGCGTCGCATCGGATGTCGTCCTGGATCAGAAAAAATCATTGCGCGGCTGCGGCAGCGCCCGTCGCCGCCCTGCCCGTTATGCCCAAAGCATACGCGATCGGCCGCGCGCGCACGAGCCGGCGTGCGGGCGAACCCGCATGCGTTCCGCTCATGGCGCGCGAAAAATGCGCGTTCCTCCCGATGTGGCACCGCCGTGGTGCGAAAGACCTGCCGCACCCGCACCAGAACCGAGCTTTCCTCATACCCCGATGCACCTTGTATTCACCGGTTAGAGATGGACGTTAACCCGCATGCACCGTCGCCCGTAGTCTCCTGTCGCGTCGCTGAACCGCGCGCCGCCGCGCCCGCGCACCACGAGCCATGAGCGCAGGTCATGCCACCCATGCGCATATTTCGATTGTTGCGTGATTTTGGCAAACCTACAGTGCCTCCACGCACGGTTCATCCGGCAGCGGTCATAGCGATTCATGGGCAACGGGCGTTCATCACAGGAGACCGTCATGCAGCAGATCAAACGCGGTAGAAGGCAGGTCATCAAGACGATCGGTACGGCGCTCGCGGCATCCGCTCTGCCGATGCCGTTCCTCAATCTGCGCGCACAGGAGCACAACTTCAGCGGCAAGACGCTGCGCATCCTGACATGGTCCGACGATACCGGCACGGCCGCGCTGCGCAACATCGCCGCGACCTTCACCGCGAAGACCGGCGCGAAGGTGATCGCCGATCGCGCCGACGGCACTTCCGGCATGGTCGCGAAAGTCAAGGCGGCGGGCGAGCGCCCGACCTACGACGTGATCACGCTCGCCGGCGTCGGCGCGGCCGGCCTCGCCGACGCGGGCCTGCTGATGAAGCCCGAGCTCGACCGCCTGCCGAACCTGAAAGACGTCGCGCCGCAATACCGCACCGGCGCTAATGGCTTCGGCGTCGGCTATCTGCTGTGGTCCGACGGCCTCATCTACAACACCGCGACGGTCAAGACGCCGCCTTCGTCTTACGAGGCACTGTGGGACCCGAAATACGGCGGTCGCGTATTCCTCCCGCCGCCCGAGTGGGCCGAAGCGGTCGACCTCGCGATCATCGCCGCGAAGATGAACGGCGGCTCACAGCAGAACATCGAGCCCGGCTTCAGGAAGCTCGCGCAACTGAAAGACCATGTGATGACGCTCGGCGAGAACCCGAACCAGGTGGCCGACCTGTTCCGCACCGGCTCGCTCGACATCGGCGGCATCTATTCGCCGGCGTTTTTCCCGGACCAGATCCGCAAGCCCGAGTACAAGATGGGCGTCACCTACGGCATGAAGGAGGGCTTCGCGACGCAGCTGATGTTCACGGTGATCCCGAAAGCGCATCCGGGCGACAGCGACCTGATCCACGCGTTCATCAATCATTCGCTCGACGCCGGCGTGCAAGGCCGCATGGCCGCCGACGTGCTGAACGGCCCGGTCAATTCGAAAGCGATGATTCCGGCCGAGAGCCGCGCGTTCGTGCCGAGCCCGCAGCAGATCGCCGAGAAAGCCGTGCTGCATGACGACAAGGCGCTCGCCGTCGTGCAGCCGGCGTGGATCAAGCGCTACACCGAAATCTTCTCGGCGTAACCACGATGCTCGCGCGCTTCCCGCGGCGTGCCGCGATGATGCCGGACGAAGCGGCGCCGGGTCCGACGCCCGGCGGCGCTGCCTGCGCTTCCGTAATCGTCGAGACTGCCTTGACCGCCCCCGCTGGCGGCGCAACGACGCTCGCGAAAGCCCGGCCGTGGCTGCTGCTCGCGCCGATCCTGGTGTTTCTGGCGATCCTCGGCGCGGCCGCGCTGGTCGTGCTGCGCATGAGCTTCGGCACGTCCGGCAACGAATGGCGCAGCTTCACGCTGCAGAACTACGCGGACCTGCTCGACGGCTACTTCCTCAAGTCGTTGTGGCTGACGCTGCGGCTCGCGTTCCAGAGCATGCTGTGCGCGGTCGTGCTCGCGATTCCGGTTGCGCTCGCGATGGCGCGCACGACCTCGCGGCTCGCGCGCCGGCTGCTGCTCGCGGGTGTGCTGCTGCCGCTGCTGGTCAATCTGCTGCTGCAAGGCTATGGCTGGCTGGTGATCCTCGGCCCGGCGGGCCTGCTCAATCACGCGCTGCTCGCGAGCGGGCTCGTCGAGCGTCCGGTCATGTGGCTGTATCGCGAGCATGGCGTACTGCTGGGGCTGATCCAGACCGCGTTTCCGCTCGCCGTGCTGCCGCTGTCCAGCGCGATGCGTGCGGTGTCGATCTCGTACGAGGAAGCCGCCGCGACGCTCGGCGCAACGCGTTGGCAAACGCTGCGCCACGTGCTGTTGCCGCTCGCGATGCCGGGTCTCGTGTCGGGTGCGCTGCTGGTGTTCGCGTATAACGCGAGCGCGTTCGCGGTGCCGCTGCTGCTCGGCGGCCGGCGCGTGCCGATGCTCGCCGTGCTCGTGCACGATCAGGTCGCGCCGCTGTTGAACTGGCCGGCGGCCTCCGCTTCGGGCGTCGTGCTGATGGTCGCGACGCTCGCCGTGATGGCACTCTCGCAACGGCTCGTGCGCCGCACCCAACGTCTGACCGGGGAGCCTCACTCATGAGCACGCCGCTGCCAGCTTCGCGCCTGCCGCGCACCGAACCTCGTTCGCCGCGCTTCCCGCGCCTGCCCGAGACGATGCCCGGGCAGCTCCGCCGCGCAACCGCGCTCGTGGCCGGCGTCGTGCTGTTTCTCGCCGCGCTGCCGATCCTGACGATGATCGCGATGTCGTTCAGCGCGGCCGACACGCTCGAATTCCCGCCGCACGCGTACAGCCTGCACTGGTATCGCGCGGCGTGGCACAGCTTCGTGTCGCCGGACGCGACCGATACGCTGTCGATGGGCGCCGCGCTGACCACGAGCCTCATCGTCGCGCTATCGACGATGCTGATCGCGACGCTGGTCTCCGTGCCCGCCGCGTATGCACTGTCGCGCTACCGTTTTCGCGGCAAGCCGGCGGTCGAGCAGTTGGTCGCGCTGCCGCTCGTCTATCCGCTCGTGATGCTCGGCCTGTCGCTGCTGCTGGTGTTCAACGTGCTGCCGGTCGAGCTGGGCGTCGGCCGGCTGATCATCGCGCATGTGATCCTGGCGCTGCCGTTCACGGTGAAGAACTGCGCGGCGTCGGTCGCATCGATCGGCCCCGAGTTCGAGGAAGCCGCGCTCGTGATGGGCGCGAACCCCGGCCGCGCGCTCGTCGACGTGGTGCTGCCGCTGATGCGCCCCGGCATTCTCGCCGGCATGCTGTTCGCGTTCATCGTGTCGTTCAACGAGTTCACGGTCACGTTCTTCCTGTATAGCATCGACACGATGACGCTACCCGTGTGGCTCTATAGCCGCACGGTGTCGTCGCTCGATCCGACCGTGTTCTGTTTCGCGGTGGTCATCGTCGCGATCGACTTCGCGCTGATCTGGCTGCTGGAAAAGCTGATCGGCGACGAAGGCGTCGCGCTGTGAACCCGCCACCTTGCTGGAGCCTGCGATGACCCATCTGACCTTGCAAGCCGTCACGCGGCGCTTCGGCGCCGTGCATGCCGTCGACGACGTCGACCTGAGCGTGCCCGACGGCAAGCTCGTCTGCTTCCTCGGCCCGTCAGGCTGCGGCAAGACCACGCTGCTGCGGATGATCGCCGGGCTCGAAACGCCGAGCTCGGGCAGCATCCATTTCGCCGGCCGCGACATCACGTGGCTGCCGGCCAACCGGCGCGACTTCGGCATGGTGTTCCAGTCGCTCGCGCTGTTTCCGCACATGACGGTCGCGCAGAACGTCGCGTATCCGCTGAAGCTGCGCAAGGTCGCAACAGAGAAGCAAACGCGCCGCGTCGCCGAACTGCTCGAACTGATCCGGCTGCCGCACATGGCGAACCGGCCGGTCACGCAGTTGTCGGGCGGACAGCGTCAGCGCGTCGCGATCGCGCGCGCGATTGCTTCGGAGCCTCAACTGCTGCTGCTCGACGAACCGCTGTCCGCGCTCGACGCCAAGCTGCGCGAAGCGATGCAGGTCGAAATCCGCCTGCTGCAGCAACGCCTCGGCATCACGACGATCATGGTCACGCACGACCAGCGCGAAGCGATGACGATGGCCGACGAGATCGTCGTGATGGAGAAAGGCCGCATCGCGCAGGTCGGCAAGCCGCTCGACATCTACCGCGATCCCGTCAGCGAGTTCGTCGCCGACTTCATCGGGCTCGGCAATATCCTGCCGGTGCGGTACGACGGCGCGGGCGTCGTGAGCCTGCCGGGCGGACGGCGCATCGCGGTGACGCCGAACCCGGGCGCGCCGCTCGCCGATGCGCGGCAGCCGGTTGCGAGCGGCGACGCGATCCGCCTGTTGATCCGCCCCGAGGACATCTGCGTGAAGGCGGCCACGGAGACACCGGACGCGAACCGGCTGCCCGGCACCGTCACATTCATTCGCGACGTCGGCGCCTCGCTCGAAGCGACGATCGATTGCGCGGGCTTCACGCTGACCGCCGCGACCACGCCGCGCGAAACGCCCGGGCTCGCGCTCGGCATGCCGGTGCTCGCCGAGCTGCCGCCGCACGCCTGTAAGCTGATCGCAGCGCGCACCGCCTGATTCCCGAACCCATCCCACACGCTTCGCTTTGATAAAACCGCATGACGACAGAGGACCAGATGATGAACCAGCGCCCCGCTCTCCAATCGACCCGCCGCGTGTTCGCGACCCTCGCCGCGACGCTCGCAATCACCGCGCTCGGCGCGCTGCCATCGGCCGCGCATGCCGACGCGCTCGACGACATCGCGAAGTCCGGCACCGTGCGCATCGGCGTGTTCGAGGACTATCCGCCGTTCGGCTCGATCGGTGCGGACATGAAGCCGGTTGGCTACGACATCGACGTCGCCAATCTGATCGGCAAGGCGCTCAACGCGAAGGTCGAACTGGTACCGGTGACCGGCGACAACCGCATGGCTTTCCTCGCCGATCGCAAGGCCGACATGCTGCTGTCGGTCGGCCAGACGCCGGAGCGCGAAAAAGTAATCGACTTCTCGCAACCGTACGCGCCGTACTACCTCGCGGTGTTCGGCCCGAAGTCGCTGCCGGTGAAGAACGCCGCCGATCTCGGCGGCAAGTCGATCTCGGTCGCGCGCGGCACGCTCGAAGACCTGAGCGTCACGAAGATCGCGCCGCCGTCGGCGAACATCAAACGTTTCGACGATCCGAACGGCGCAATTTCGGCGTTTCTTTCTGGTCAGGTACAGTTGATGGTGGTCGGCAACGACGTCGGCGCGACGATTCTCGCGCGGCATCCGGCAAATGATCCGGAGCAAAAGTTCGCGCTGTTCAGCTCGCCCGATCACGTCGGTCTGAACAAGAACGAGCCGCGCCTGAAGGCGAAGGTCGACGAAACGATTGCCAAGGCCCGCAAGGACGGCACGATGAACGCGATCTCGCAGAAGTGGCTGCGCGCGCCGCTGCCAGCCGATCTCTGAAACCCGTGGCTCGGTGCTGTGAAGTCCGCGCCGCAAACTGATCCTACGATGGGCACGAGGCCATGACTTACGCATTCGATTTCAGCGGCTTCGGCCTCTATGCGGGGATGCTCGCGCGCGGCGCCGCCGTGACGCTCGGTCTCACGGCCGTTTCGACCCTGGCGGGCGGGCTCGTCGGGATTGCCGGCGCGAGCATCGCGGCGGCCGGGCCGAAGTGGGCGCGCTGGCTGGTCGCGAGCTACGTCGAGCTGATCCGCAACACGCCGTTTCTCGTGCAGCTGTTCTTCGTGTTCTTCGGCCTGCCGAGCCTTGGCATTCATATCGACGAGATCCAGGCCGCGATTCTGGCGATGAGCGTCAATCTCGGCGCGTACGCAACCGAGATCGTGCGCGCCGGCATCGATTCGATTTCGCGCGGCCAGGTGCAGGCCGCCGAGGCGCTCGGCCTGCATGGACGCCAGGTGTTCCGCTACGTCGTGCTGCCGCAGGCGCTCGCCAACGTGTTTCCCGCGCTGCTCGGCCAGGTGCTGATCGTGATGCTCGGCTCGGCCGTCGTGTCGCAGATCTCGGTGCCCGACCTGACCTATGCGGCGAACTTCATCCAGTCGCGCAACTTCCGTTCGTTCGAGAGCTACGTGATCATCACGGCGACGTATCTGCTGATGTCGATCGTGTTGCGGCAGTTGTTGAACCGCTTCGGCCGCGGGCTGTTCGCGGGCCGCGCCGCGCGTGGCGCCAACAGCAGCAGCAGCGGCAACGACGGCTTGCCGCGCAACTGGCGCGGCCGCCTGATGTGGCGCGGCGCGCGTACCCTGCCGACGGAGCGCTGATCATGGTCGAATTCACGCTGTGGGATATCGCCCGCAATCTGCTGCTCGCCGCGCTGGACGGTGCTGCTGTCGCTGATCGCGTTCGTCGGCGGCGGGGTCGTCGGGCTTGTGCTGCTCGCGATGCGCGTGTCACCGATCGCATGGCTGCGCCGCATCGTCGTGCTGTACGTCGAGGTGTTTCAAGGCACGCCGCTCTTGATGCAGCTCTTTCTCGCGTTCTTCGGCTTGCCGCTCATCGGCATCGACGTGTCGCCGTGGGCCGCCGCGGCCGTCACGTTGACGCTCTATACGAGCGCTTATCTGGTCGACATCTGGCGCGGCTGCGTCGAAGCGGTGCCGCGCGGTCAGTGGGCGGCGGGCGCGAGCCTCGGCATGACGTTCGGCCAGCAGTTGCGCTATATCGTGTGGCCGCAGGCACTGAAGATCGCGGTCGCGCCGACCGTCGGTTTTCTCGTGCAGGTGGTGAAGAGCACCGCGCTTGCGTCGATCATCGGCTTCATCGAACTGACGAAGACCGGCACGATGATCACGAATGCCGCGTTCCGGCCGTTTCCGATTTACGGCATGGTCGCGATGATTTACTTCGCGATGTGTTTTCCGCTGACCTGGTATGCGCGCGTGCTGGAGAAGCGGCAGAAGGTCGGGCAGCATCGGTGAGGTGACGACTAGCCGCCGAAGGCCAAGGGTTGCCGCCACGCTCGTTACGCTGAATTCGCTGCTCGTGTGAGTTCAAAGCGAATCCTGTGGTTGGTGCGTTCCACGGTCAATTCGCGGTGCGCTCGGAGCGGCCCGTCAAACGCCTCGAACAGATTGTTGCCGCAGACGTCCTCAAGGTACGGCGCGACGCGAATGGCTGGCCGCGTCGCCGTCCAGGGCGAATCCGGCGTAAAGGTCCAGCGTCTTTCGCCCTTTTCGATCGCCACGCGCCCTGCTACCGGAAGTCCGTCGTCGCTCACGACCATAATCGCGCGCCGCAGCAACGCCCAATCCAGCGGCCTGGGAAACACCATCTCCAGAGGTTGATAACTCTGCGCCGCAGGAGGTAGAAGCGTCCAATCCGCGAGCGCAACGGGCTCCCGGACCGCCTGAGCGACAACGAAATGCTTGTAGAAATTCTGCCGAAGCGGACGACCGGATGAGTCGACCATTGCCGAGCCGATGGCCAACGCGTAGCGTTGCCCCAACCTCAGCGGCGGACCCAGTTCCCGATTGGGACCTACCCAGCGTTTCAGCCTGCCCGGATCCAGCAGAACCGTCAGGCATCGCATGCTCCTGTCCCAGAGCTCCACCGCAGGCCGATAGAGCACGTCGCGCGCAGGCCGTCCATCGGGGCCGATGAGACTGATCTGCGCCTCGGCACCGCCACGCCGCATCGGGCTGGAAAAGCAAACGTAGAAGCGAAGCAGGTTTTCCGGCAGCACATCGGCGGATGGAAAGACACCCGTTACCGAAGCCGGGTCGCCCCCCAATGGGTTCGGTAGCGAGAATTCGAGTGTCAGCACGTCCGCATACCCGACCCGGCCGAGCGGCCGCGGATCGAAGCTTGCCCGATAGCGAACGCCCGGTTCGAACGGAAACCGCGGAACGAATCGCACCCCGGCCTCCAGAAGCTGATAGCGGCCGGCCACATCGGGAAGTTCGTCGCCGCCGCGCATGGCAGCATCGATGACGTTCACACGCAGCACGGATTGCAGCTGGCGGGCTGTTCCCTGGCGTTCGACGAGAAACTCAATGAGATCCGCATCGAGGTTGTACACGCCGACGCAAGCCGCCCCGCTCCGCTGTGTCTCGTGGTCGACCCGCAGTGTTGGCTGAAGTGTCATTGGCATCCTTACCCAGTCTCGTTGCGTGATCTGCCCACCGCTACGCGTGGTCGATCTCGTTGCGATGTTCGCGGTAGTGGAACGGATCGGGGCCATTCGGCCAGTTCATTTCCGCCATTCCCAATCTGCGGTCGAAGAAGTACGGAACCATCAGCGTGCCGATGTCCAGTCGCCAGGACGTCTTCGGATGCCGCCAGATGACGACTGCCCACCGTGGATCGAGAATCGCGATATGTTCCGCCCGGATTGGCAGATCGCGCTGCGTGCGCCCGAGGCCGCCCGGCCCAAAGTCGATGGGACCACCGGTCGGCCCGGGTTTCGCGGTCGTCAACTCCGCAGCTTCGATACGCGACGCGCTCCGCACATCAATGGTCACCAGCAAATAGTCCTTATGGTCGGTCGGATCGGTATAAGTCAGCATATCCAGCGGATTCGACCCATAGCCCAGCTCGCCGATCGTGTCCCCACGCACATGCGCGCCGTCCTTCAGATCTTCCAGACGGAAGCGGACGAGCGGCGTGCAACCGTACACCGCAAACAGATACGGTTTCCCGTCCATCTCCCGGATCAGTTGCCGCACGATCGGGGCGCGCGTTTCGAACTCCCCGTGCGTCGGGTGCCAGATTTCTACGGTGCTCGTCGACAGGCGGGAACTGAACGGGTACGGCATGCGATAGAGCGTCGATGCAAAGCGCTGATTCGAGATCCCTGTGACGAAAACCTCGCCGTTGTAGTACTTGACATCCGTAATCGCATAGACCTGCTGGGGCTCGAACTCCAGCATCGCCCTCTGGTCCGGCTCGTTTGGAATTGCCATTTGCGAGTGCGCAATACCGTCCAGTTCGAGCAACTCGAGCTTGCCGTGATTGACCTTCACAATCGCAGCCATGGCACCTGGTCCGCTGCCGCGCTCGACCGACATGAAGATCTGTCGCGACGGCTGATGGATCGCCATATCGTTGATGACAATATTTCCGACCGTCGTGCCGAAGAGCGCAGCGAGCTTCTGATCTACGCCCAAAACCAGATCGCGGCCTTCGAAGTTGTGAAAATTTCCCATCTCCACGTCGAGCTGTGAGGTTACGTCCGAATCCTTCAGTGCGAACGCATGGACGGCCGCACCCGTGATATCGCCGACGAAGAGGACATTGTCGGGCCCGAACTCAAGGGCTCCCGCAGACCGAAGCGGTCCGCCCGGCCGCGGCAAGCCGCCCCTCTCCACGTCGGCCCTGGCCTTTTCGCCCCCGGCCAGCGCCGGGCGGGACAAGGCAAGCATGAGTGCCGAGGTCGAGCCCGCACGCAGAAATTCGCGCCGCGCACGAGCCTGTTCCGCCATACCGGATTTTGTCGTGTGGTCCATTGCGTTCCCTGGTTGTCGTTCGATGCTAGATGGTGGCGAATCCGCCACCGGCAGCCGTCAATCCACCGCTGACCTCAAGCGCATCGATCGCGCCATGCAGTTCCAGCGGATTGACGCCTTCGCCATGCGTGATCAGGCCGCCGGCGATTCCGATCTTGCGCGCCGATCCTCCGGGCTTGATGCTGAGCGCCGTCGCTGCAAGCCGGACAACGACGCCTTTGACCAGTGAGTCGCCCGTACCCCCCCACGTCTCGATGCCCCGGCGGACGGTGATTTCGCCGACAGGCTGGCTGATCTGAATGCCCACTGCGCCATCAGCATGCGTGACGACGCGCTCGAATTGCGCCGACCGCACGGTGCCCGTGTAGACATTGAAGCCGCGCGATCCCTGCCCGAACGTCTCGATCAACGCGTTGACTTCGAGCCGCTCGAGGGAGCCGAAATTGACGAAGCCGATGCCGCTCGGCCCGTGGGACGTGACCTTCCCGTCGACGATCCAGCGATCGACGGTTCCCCAGTTGTCGAGCACCATGTCATTCGAACCGTAGGTCGTCACCGGGCCGTGATTGCGCACACTGGCAACGAATGCGCCCGACACGACGAACACGCCGCCGGTGATGCGATCCGGCGTCCCGGGCGCGATGCCGCCATCGCTGTGGACGGCGCCTGTCTCCAGGCGATTCGCCACGACACGCCCGCCCGTCTCTCCGGCGCCACCAACGAAGATGCCGCTGCCGCGGACCGGCGCACCGGCACGGCCCGCCGAAAGCCCGGTGAGGTCCGCCGTGATGACCACGCCGCGGTCTTCGCTCTGATTCCAGAGCGTGAAGACGCCAGGAACGACTTCGACGCCGTATCCCTTCGGGCGCTCTTCATAGCCACGGGCGTCCGCGGCCCAAATGTCGATATCGTGTGCTTCGACATGGCCGCCAGCCACGCTGTCGCGGGCCAGCAGTTGCACGACGCCCGCAACACTCAAATGGCGCAGCACGAGCCGACCGAATCCGTCGACACGCGTGTCGTTGAAAATGGCGCGCCGATCGGGGTCCGTGGCAACCCGCAAGCCTTCGACCCGATTGTCGGCCGACAGCTGGAGCCCGTCGCTGCCGGGCGCGAAGCGCAGGGCGGCATGTGCGTCGATGCCGGTCAGAGCCAGACCGGGCCGCAGGCGAAGGGCTGCGACCCCATCGATCTGCGCTGAAACGACGATATACAGAACCTGGTCGTCATCGACTGCCGTCTGCAATTCGGCGAGCGTGGAGACGGTGCGCGTTTCGGTGTTCATGGTGAGTCGTTCCTCCATGATCTGATGCACGGTGCGCAGGCCGCTTAGACGAGCGACACGGCCTCTTTTGCGCTGACCAGCTTGCCAAGCTTTCCATACTCGTGCAGATCGCCGCCAACCTCGATCCGGATCGACTGGTCGATGCCGCCCACGCGCACGGGAGAAAAACCGCTGACGGTAATGAGTCTTGCCACGACCTCGCCGGCTTGCGCATCGTCCGCTGCATAGAACAGCACGGCACGCTCCGGCGACCGGTTTGCGCCGGCTTCCAGCGATTCGGCGCCCAGCGTGCCGAACGCCTTGACGAGACGCGCCCGATCCGGGAGCAGCCCGGAAATCAACACGCCAGAAGATTGCTCGTCAGGAATGATCTTCGTGTATCCGCCCTTACCGTCCGGGGCGATCGGGTTTGATGGGTCCACGATGATCTTCCCCGCCAGCGCCTCACGATGGGTGACGAGAAATTGCCTGATTGCGTCGAACTGGATCGCCAGCACAATGACGTCCGCCTTGGCCATTGCATCCTCGACCGTCGACGCTTCGGCATGGCGGCCGAGGTCCCGGGCCACCTCCTCGGCCTTATCCGGCGTCCTTGCCGCGACGATGATCGTCTCCCCGCCAGTTACCAGATTCTTCGCCAGCCGGGAGCCTATGTTTCCAAGGCCGATGATTGCCGTGCTCATGACAGTTGCGCTCCTTTCTGTTTCCCGCCTGCGTAACCGCAACGGTGCATCGCGGCGGATGATGTAATCAGTGACGCTTTGCATTCGTCTTCGCTGTCGAAAGCGTGCACGACGAGGATCGGCCCGAACACTTCCGTCTGTGCGATCGCCGGGGAATGGTCGTTGAGCTCCAGAAGTGCCGAACGATAGAAGGCGCCCGGCGCGAGCGGCCCATCGTTGACGACGCCCGCAGGCAGACTAGCGACTTCGCAGAACACCTCGCACATTCGCGTGTTCGTCTGCGCGGTGAAGCCAGGCCGACCTCGCAAATTAAAAGCCATATCACACTCCCGTCCGGTTTCCCGTTTCGTTAAGAGCTACTGCTCAAACGCTCGTGACACGCAATGTGTTCTGGATGGTAGCCAAGCGTTCGGCTGACCGCTAACGGACATCGCGGAAATCGGATTTCCATTTCTGGAAAGCTCACGCGAGAGGCCGCGTTTGTATGCTCGAACTTGTGCCCCTGATGGGGAGGAAGAAGCCCGTGCTCGCGCCAACCGAAGTGCTGTCCTCGATACTCGAGAAGCCAACCGATATCGAGCGCGTCCGTGCGCTCGTCACACCTGACGTGACCTATGTTTCGCTCAACTACGAGAATCCCGTTCTGAACGGATCATGCTGTGGGCCGGGTACGTATCGCGGTCCCGAGAGCATCGTGAAGACCTTTGACGAATACGCCGCCATGTTCGGCCGTTTCACGTACCGATCGAGGGTACTCTCAAAGATCGTGACAACGCCGTTCGCAGTGTTCGCCAAGGTCGAACATGGCCGCTGCACGTATCTCCAGTTCATGGAGGACACGTTCGCGACAGGCGCGTCGTTCCATAGCGGCGGAAGCTGGACTTTTCAAGGCAATCCGAACGGCGAGCGAGTCGTGCTGTAGGCGACTGTATCCTTTACGTCGCCACGGGCGGACGGCTGCCTTGCTGCCGCCCGGTTGCGGCGGTAATCTGCGTCAGACGATTGAGGCCGCAGATCGTCAGCAAGGTGCGGGGCAGACGGAGCGTAACGGTAATGAAAGATCTGAATACGCTGCTGATTTTTGCGAAGGTTGTCGAGGCGAGCAGTTTCTCGGAGGGCGCGAGGCGGCTGAAGATGCCCATTTCCTCAGTGAGCCGCCGTATTGCCGAACTCGAAAATCAGCTGGGTGTTCGTTTGCTCGATCGATCCACGCATCACCTGAGGCTCACAGACTTCGGCACCGAAGTATTCGAGCTCGCGAGACAGGCCACCGAGGTCAGCGAAGCGGTCGACAATGTCATTTCGAACCGCCTGCCCGAGGTGTCCGGCGCCGTACGGCTCTGTGCGCCGCCAAACCTCTCCGATTCGCTGATCGTACCTGTCGTCGGAGCCTTTCATCAGTCTTACCCGAACGTGGAGGTGAAGGTATTCATTACCGAACGCATCGTCGACCAGATTGCCGAGGACGTCGATATCGCGTTCAAGGTCGGAACCTTCACCGACGCGACGCTCGCAGCGCGCACGCTTCTGACCTACCGGCATCAGCTCGTTGCAAGTCCAAAGTACCTCGCCAGATGCCCGCCTCCGGAATCGCCGCGGGACCTTCCCGCGCACAGGCTTTTCGCGTTCTCTTTCTGGAAGCCGGACTATTGCTGGAGCTTCGTTCATGTCAACGGCCGGGATACCGAAACGGTTTCCTTCCAGCCGACAATTGCCATGAACGATTACACCGGGCTCATTGTGGCGCTGCTCGAGGGCTGCGGCATTGGGGAACTGCCGCCCATCGTCCAGCCAGACCTCGTGCGCAGCGGGCAGCTCGTCGAGGTCTTGCCGGACTGGCATCTGCCGGTGTTCGACCTGACCATCGCCAACCTGCGCGACCGCTATCTGCCCCGGCAGGTCCGCATCTTCAGGGACTTTGCGTCGAAGATGGTGCCTGGGCTCTTTGGCACCTTACCGTCCTGAAAAGGCGAAAACAGGCGATACCACCGAACCCCGTTTCAACCATTCGAAGTCCGTCCGTCAGGAGCTCGAATGTTCCGCGCTTTGCTCCGGAAAATCCGGAAACAACACGGGTGCCATTTCAATCGCGAATTCCTTGAAGAGCCTGCACGGTTTCGAAATGTGCCGGTTGCCCAAGTACACGAGTGAGAGGTCGTATGTCGGGAGGCGCCACTGCGGCATCACCTCCACCAGCTTGCCCTCGCGGACAAGATCGGGCCGGACCACAGGGGGCAGTTCACCGATGCCGGCACCCGCCAGCAACATGGAAGCGAGGCCGGCAAAATCGTTCATCGCGAATAACGGCTGGAACGTGAGCGTCTGCTTTTCCCTTCCATTCTCGTGCACGAAGCACCAGCTGCAATCCGCCTTCCAGTGCGAAAACGCAAGGAGGCGATGCTCGAGCAGATCCTGCGGCTTTCGGATCGCCCCGCAGCGCTTAAGGCAGGCGGGCGTTGCCACGATGCGATGCCGATAGGCCAGAAGGCGCCCGCGCGACCAGCGACGAATCGCGCAATGCACCAACCCGGAACACAAGGTCGACGCCGTCCGCGATATGTTCGACATAGCGCTCGGTAACGAGAATCTGAAAACGCACGTTCGGATAGCGCTTCTGGAATTCCAAGACGAGCGGCGTCAGCAAGGTGTCCGAAACGCTCGGCGGCGCCGAAAGGCGCAAGAGCCCTGACACGTCCGAGAGATGGCTGGAAGCGACTCTGTCGATGGCCTCACCCAGCTCGGCGCCTCGCACGGCTTGCTCATACACCTCCTTGCCGAGGTCGGTGAGGGTGAGATTACGCGTGGAGCGCTCCAGGAGCCGAACGCCCAGTGCCTTCTCGAACTCTGCGATGTGCCGGCTGACCGTAGAGACCGGCATGCCAAGCCGGCGTGCCGCCCCGGAAAGGCTGCCCGATTCGACCACCTTTGCGAATATCACCAGCGAGCTGAGGTTCGCCATCGCTTTTCCATCATTGGAAAACCATTGTGCGCCAATCGTCAGCGGCGTCGCAAGAACGGGCGCCGACCCGGGAGTACGAGCGCGCACGTGACACGTCATGGCACGCCGACCTTCCCGGAACTGGAAAACGTTTTTTTGCTTTTCCGTCTACCGGAAAATCGCGGCTCGTCTATGGTTTCGAATAGACACTCGCGAGCCGCAAAGGAGGCGTCGATGACGACCATGAAAGCAGCAGTGATCTACGAGCCGGGTGGTCCTGAGGTGCTCAGGCTCGAACAACGTCCCATACCGACGCCGCAGCAAGGCGAGGTGCTGATCCGCGTGAAGGCGTTCGGACTCAACCGGTCCGAAATGTTTACGCGCCAGGGATTTTCCCAGAGCGTGAAGTTTCCGCGCGTGCTGGGAATCGAGGCGGTCGGCATCGTGGAAGACGCACCGGGAATGGAGTTCGCCAAGGGCGATACGGTTGCCACCGCGATGGGAGGCTTGGGGCGTGAGTTCGACGGCAGCTATGCGGAGTACACCTGCGTACCTGCCCGGCAGGTGCAAAAACTGGTCATTGGCTTGGCTTGGGAAACGCTCGGCGCAATGCCGGAAATGCTTCAGACCGCGTGGGGCTCGCTGTTCAAGGCCCTCGCGCTGCAAGAGCGGGACCGGCTGCTGATTCGAGGCGGAACGACATCGGTTGGACTTGCCGCCGCGGCAATTGCCAAAGCGCACGGTGCGTTTGTGATTTCGACGACCCGCAATCCGCAGAAAGGCGACGCGCTGCGTGCGAACGGCGCCGACCGTGTCGTAATAGACTCGGGCGCAATCGCGCAGGAGATCGGCGAAGTGTCGCCCGGCGGCGTGGATAAAGTGCTGGAACTCATCGGAACCACGACGCTGAAGGACTCGTTGCGCTGTGCAAAACAAAGCGGCGTGGTGTGCATGACTGGCATTGTTGGCAACCAGTGGTCGTTCGATACCTTCAGTCCGATGGAAGTGATACCGAGCACGGTGAAACTCACCATTTACGACGGCGGAGTCAATGAATTCATGGCGACGCCGTATGACGAATTACTGGCGCAGGTGAAGGCCGGAACACTTCGCGTCCCCGTTGGGAAGGTTTTCCGGCTCGACGAAATCGTGGAAGCACACCGGTGCATGGAAGAGAACAAGGCTGGAGGGAAGATCGTCGTGCTGCCATGAAGGCCGCCTCCAGGCGATTGCATCGACCGATGGAAGCCCCCATCTCACGTTTCGCGATGCACACCGACAATAGCTGGCCAGAAGGAAACCGCGCCCGCGGTGGCCTCCGAAGCACCTTCACTAATGGCGACGCGGCCCACCTGGCCCAGAATGCAACGCGCCGCACAATTCCCTAATTTCCTTGTGCGGTGTGTCGACGCGAAACGCCGCTATTTTTTTGGCGGCTAGATGAACGTCGAGCTGGCCGCAACCCGGCTAGCCGGAGTCGTCACGGCGACCGCAAAGCGGAATTTCCGAAATGAACCCGAAGGGCCGTTGCACCCGGAAGCTGCCGTTGATTTTGTGCATGCTTGAAGGGCAGTTCCGGGTCGTCCTGAGCCACATATACATGCCCTCGCCCACTGCTTTCCGACGCCCTGCCGTCTCCCCTGCGCAACGAAACTCATCCGGCATCGGCAACCCACTGCCACGCCGATGATCTCCATTGGAAGTTTCGAGGTCAACTGACAGCCGTTTCGCTTTGTCTTGATAGAGTTACGCCTTCTAAAAGAACGACGGAGCAGTGTGTGAGCGTCGATGAATATTACAGACGGCTGAACCTGCCGTGCAATGCGTCACCGTCAGACATCAAGCGCGCATACCGGCGGCTAAGAGCTCAGTACCATCCGGACCGCAACAAGGGGCGCGAATCGATGGTCGAGCCGGTGTTCAAGCGCATTCAGGAAGCATTTGAAATCCTGACCGGTGAGCGCAGCTCGCCCGTGCGAAGCTCGATGGGGACGTCGGCTCAGGATCACGACAAGGAAGCTCGCTCTCGCGCGCGCCATAACGCGCCGCCGATGCGTGGCGCGAACTGCCTGATCGAACTCTTCGTGCCGCTCGAAGCCGCTATCTATGGCGGCGAGATCGAAGCGAGCTACCCTGTGAAGGGTCCGTGTCAGCAATGTCAGGAAAGGGGCTCTCCGTGCATGAGCTGCCACGGCAGCGGCCTGTCGGCCGCCAGCTCGCGCTGCCCCGACTGCGACGGCACCGGGCGCCCGCCAACCAGTGAGACGTGCCCGACATGTCTCGGCATGGGTAGCAGGACCTACCGGAAATCAGAGGTGGTGAAGGTTCCGCAGGGCGCCTGGGATGGCCAGCGTCTTGTCGTCGAAGGCAGCGGCCATCCCGGGACGAATGGTGGTCCGCCGGGCGACGCCATCTTCTCGGTCGTGATCGTGTGCGATACGGCCTTCCGTCGCAACGGGCTGAATCTCGCGTGCGATATCCATGTTGATTTCGTGACGGCCACGCTCGGCGGCAACTTCGCCGCACAGATCCTCGGCCACACCCTCCAGCTGGAGATTCCACCGAATGCGAACGCGGGCACCACGATCCGCTTGCCTGGGCATGGACTCACGAACCATAGCGGCTCGCGCGGGGACTTGACGTTACATCTGGTTCTCGCGATGCCGTCCGCTGCGTCACATCTGAGCGACAACGAGCGACAAACGCTACGTGAGATGTTTGAGGATGCGGAGCGTCGAGCAATGCATGCTGTTCCAGCACTCTCGCAACACAAATCATAAAGCCGTGCTCTCGAGCAAACTGGCAACCCTGCGCTGCATGGGTTGCCGCTTTTGCGCTCCGTTCCCCCGCACTCACCTCTCGATCACCGCCCCGCCTGCGTCGATTGCCGCAACTTCGCCACCTCCGCCGCCCCAACCGCCGGCGCGCCGTTGTTCCAGCCCGCGCGCACGAAGCTCAGCACGTCGGCGATCTGCTTATCGTCGAGCACCGCCGCGAAGCCGGGCATCGGGAACGGCGACGGTACGCCGTTGATCACGAGATCGCCGGTGCCGTTCAGCGTCACGTTGATCAGCGACGATGCGTCCTTCGCGAGCACGTTCGGATTGCCGGCAAGCGGCGCGAGCATGGGCGCGAAGCCGCGTCCGTCGACACCGTGGCAGTGCATGCAATACGCGGTATAGACGCGCGCGCCGGCATCGTTCGCGGGGCGATCGAGCGACACCTTCGTCGCCTGCGGATCGTACGTATAGGCCGGCGCGCCGTTGCCGCCGACCGGCGGCAGCGACTTCAGATACGCCGACATCGCCGCGATGTCCTGGTCGCTCAGCGCTTGCGTGCTGTTGTTGATCACGCTCGTCATCGCGCCGAACGCCGACGCATGGCGATTCGCGCCGGTCTTCAGGAATGTGCGCAGATCCTCGTCGCTCCAGCGGCCGAGCCCGCTGTTGTGCTCGCCGGTCAGGTTCGACGCGAACCAGCCGTCGAGCAGCGCGCCGCTCACGAACGCGCTGCCGCTTTCGTCGAGCGCGCTTTCCTGGAACGCAACGCCGCGCGGCGTGTGACACGACCCGCAATGTCCGAGCCCTTGCACCAGATACGCGCCCCGATTCCACGCGACGTCCTTGCCCGGCTTGTCGCGATACGCGCCCTTCTGCAGAAACGCCATGTTCCAGAACATCAGCGGCCAGCGCATGTTCAGCGGCCACTTGATGTCGGACTCGCGATTCGCCTGCTGCACCGGTGCGACGCCGTGCATGAAGAACGCGTACAGCGCCTTCACGTCGTCGTCGTTGACCTTCGCGTAGGACGGGTACGGCATCGCCGGATACAGGTTGTGCCCGTCTTTCGCGACACCCTCGCGCAGCGCTCGCGCGAAGTCCGCTTCCGTGTAGCCGCCGATGCCGGTCTGCGCATCGGGCGTGATGTTGGTCACGTAGATGCGGCCCATCGGCGTGTTCATCGGCAGACCGCCGGCAAACGGCTTGCCTTTCGGCGCGGTGTGGCAAGCCGCGCAGTCGCCGAGTTGAGCGAGATAGGCGCCGCGTTGCACGAGCGCTTGATCGGCTGCGCCGGCACCCGCCGGAGTCGCGGCATCAGCAGGCGCTTGCGCGAGAATCGGCAAGGCGACGCACAGCGCCGCGCCAAGACCCTTCAGCATGTTTTTCATGTCGGGCTCCTTGCGCGTTACGCGCTGTGCAGTTGACGGCCAACCGGCAATTGCCGCAGCCGCGTGCCGGTCGCCGCATAGATCGCATTGGTCAGCGCGGGCGCGAGCGCCGCGGTGCCGGGTTCGCCGATGCCGCCGGGCGCCTCGCCGCTCTTCACGAGATGCACGTCGATCGGCGGTGTCTCGTTGATGCGCAAAATCCGGTAGTCGGTGAAGTTGTTCTGCTCGACGCGGCCGTCCTTGATCGTGATCTCGCTGTACAGCGCCGCCGTGATGCCGAAGATGATGCCGCCCTGCACCTGCGCCTCGATCGTGTTCGGATTCACGTACATCCCGCAATCGACCGCGCAGTTTACGCGCTTGACCGTCACCTCGCCCTGCTCGACCGCGACCTCGACGACGATTGCGAAGAAGCTGCCGAACGCGTGCATCACCGAGACGCCGCGCCCTTGCCCCTTCGGCAGCGCGCTGCCCCAGTTGCCGGCCTGCGCGGCCACGTTCAGCACGTTCAGCGCGCGCGGCGATTTGCCGAGCAGATTGCGCCGGTACTGCACCGGATCGATCTTCGCGTGCGCGGCGAGCTCGTCGATGAAGCTCTCGACGACGAACGTGCCGCGCGTCGGCCCGACGCCGCGCCAGAACGCGGTGGGCACCGCGTGCGGTTCCACGCGCACGTAATCGACCAGCTGATTCGGCAGGTCGTACGGCAGATCGGCGGCGACTTCCACCGCGTCGGGATCGAGCCCGTTCTTGAACGCGGGTGGCGCAAAGCGCGCCATGATCGACGAACCGGCAATGCGATGCTGCCACGCGATCGGTTTGCCATTCGCGTCGAGCCCGACCGAGATCGTGTCGTAGTAGTACGGCCGGTACATGTCGTGCTGGATGTCTTCCTCGCGCGTCCACAGCACCTTGACCGGCGCCGACACCTGCTTGCCGACCTTCACGGCCTGCGTGACCATGTCGGTTTCGAGCCGCCGCCCGAAGCCGCCGCCGAGCAGATGGTTGTGCACGATGATCTTGTCGGCAGGCAAGCCCGTGACCGCGGCCGCCGCATCGACGACGCGCGTCGGCACCTGCGAGCCGAGCCAGATTTCGCACGCGTCGCCGCGCACGTGGACCGTGGCGTTGACCGGCTCCATCGTGGCGTGCGCGAGGAACGGCTGCTGGTAGACCGCGTCGACGCGCGACTTCGCATCGCCGAACGCGCGGCCGACGTCGCCGTCCTTGCGCGCCACCGCGCCGCCGTGTTGCGAGGCCGCCGCGAGATCTTCGACGATGCGCTTCATCGAGACCTGCGCGCCCGCGCCTTCGTTCCACTTGATATCGAGCGCCTGCAAACCGCGCTTCGCGGCCCACGTGTGGTCGCCGATCACCGCGACCGCGTTGTCGAGCTTGATGACTTCGCGCACGCCGGGAATCTGCTTCGCATGCGTCGCGTCGACGCTCGCGAGCGTGCCGCCGAATACCGGGCAGTTCGCGATCGCCGCGTAGACCATGCCGGGCAAGCGCACGTCGAGGCCGAACTGCGCGGTGCCGTCGACTTTCTCCGGCGAATCGAGACGCTTCGCCGGCGTGCCGATCAGCTTGAAATCCTTCGGGTCTTTCAACGGCACGTTCTGCGGCGCGGGAAGCGCCGACGCCGCCTGCGCGAGCTGACCATAGCTCGCGCTGCGATTGCTGGCCGCGTGGACCACCTGCCCGGCCTGTGCATGGCAACTGGCCGGATCGACCTGCCACTGCTGCGCGGCCGCGTTGATCAGCATCATGCGCGCAGTCGCGCCGGCGCGGCGCATCGGCTCCCACGCGAAGCGGATCGACGTCGAGCCGCCGGTCAACTGCCCGCCGAGCAGCGGGTCCATGAAGAGCTTTTCGTTGGGCGGTGCGTGATCGAGCGTGACCGAGTCGAGTGGGACTTCGAGTTCTTCGGCGATCAGCATCGGAATCGACGTATAGACGCCCTGACCCATCTCGACCTTCGGTATCACGAGCGTGACCTTGCCGGCGGTGTCGATCTGGATGAACGCGTTCGGCGCGAACACGCCGCTTTGCGGCGCCTCGTTCGCATCGCCGCCGATCACGCTCTTGGCCGCCTTCTGATCCTGGCTCGCGGCCGGCATGCTGAAGCCGAGCAGCAGACCGCCGCCGGCCGCGGCGCCGACCGTCACACCGAATTTGAGGAACGTGCGCCGCGAGATGCCGTGCGCATGCCGCGTGTTGGTGTCGGTCGGCTGCGCGCCGTTCTGCGCATCGAGCAATCCCTGGGACATGTCAGGCCCCCTTCGCAGCTTGCTTGATCGCCGCGCGCACGCGGTGATAGGTGCCGCAGCGGCAGATGTTGCCCGCCATCGCGGCGTCGATGTCCGCGTCGCTCGGATTGGGATTGCGCGCCAGCAGCGACGCCGCCGACATCACCTGCCCGGACTGACAGTAGCCGCACTGCACGACGTCGAGTTCACGCCAGGCCTGCTGCACTTTCTGGCCCGTGGGCGTGGCGCCGACCGCTTCGATCGTGACGATCTTGCGGTCGCCGACCGCCGCCGCCGGGAACACGCACGAACGCACCGCGACGCCATCGAGATGCACGGTGCATGCGCCGCATTGCGCGATGCCGCAGCCGAACTTGGTGCCGGTCAGCCCGACGAGATCGCGCAGCACCCACAGCAGGGGCATGTCGGGCGGGGCATCGACGGTATGGGTTTCGCCGTTGATATTGAGCGTTGTCATGAGCGGCTCCGGTGGGGATGTTGTCGTGGTCACGCGGTTTAGATCGCGACACCGCACCAGAGCGCGAACATGCGCGGTTTTGTTCGGCATGTCGCGCTAATCCGCGATGAAAAGCGGCCTGTGATCGAGCGGGTGTCGACAGAAAACCGGCCGATTGTAGTCGTGTCGAAAGAAGTGCGCTTTGGCGGTGCCAGGCGGCACCTCGCATGCTATGCGGGGTGGATCGCATGTACCGACTGGGGCGATGCGTTACCATCGATGGATCGATCCGTCGCGCGACCCGCTGCATCGCACCGAGTGGTGTTGCGACGCGCGATTCCGTCGTGTCACCTCAGCCGCTGGAGCCGCCGATGAACGACCCGCAATGTATTCAATTCCTCACGGATGTTCGCCGACCATTGCTTGCGCTGCACAAGGCGATTCTCGATCACGAACGCGCCGTATACGAAAAGGAGTTCGGCCCGGTGACGCCGGCGGCATTCCTGCAGGTGCTGATCAACGGTTCGGGGTTTCGCTGGCTGACACCGCTTTCAACGGTGATCGCGAGCGTCGATGAGACTCTCGACGACGCGGAGGCCGAGGCCGGCGACCGTCTCGCGACGGCCGAGGCCGTGATCGGACTGTTCTCGCCCGAGCAACCGAACAACCACTTCCTGCCGCGTTATCTGCCTCTGTTGCAGGCCGATCCGGCGATCCTGCATTACCACGGCGAGGTATCGCGTTTGCTGCGCAGCGTGCAAACGACCTAACGGCGATTCGCGCGGAGCACGGCGGCGGCGCGTGCGCAGCTTGCCGGCTCCTGCATTTCCTCACCGTTGATAAGCGGCCGCACGTCGGTGCGGCATCGTCGATGGCCGGTACTTCTGCGTAAATTGAGCGAAATGCTCTGACGTGAAGGTACTTTGGCAACGATTTGTCGACCGCCTGGAAGGCGCGGCCAAGCAGATTACCTGGGTTAGCTGAATAAATTCAAGGTGAGCTTTTGCGGGAACGCCGAAGCTCAACTGCGCCCCTGCGGCAGGTAGCGCAGCGGATCGACCGGCTTGCCGTCGTGCCGCACTTCGAACCCGACCGACACACGCGAGTTGTTCTCGTCGCCCATCTCCGCGATCTGCTGCCCCTTGCGGACGATGTCGCCAATCTTCACCAGCAGCTTGCGGTTGTGCGAATACGCGGTCAGAAAATCCTTGTTGTGTTCGACGATGATCAGGCTGCCGTAGCTGTTCAGTCCGGTGCCCGCGTACATCACCTTGCCGTCGGCGGCGGCTCGCACCGGATCGCCCGCTTTACCGCCGATCTCGATGCCGCGTGTTTCGCCCGGCTGAAACGCTTCGACGACGCTGCCCGCGGCAGGCCATGCAAGCGTCACGCTGCTCGCATGCCGGCGGGTTTCCCGCGTGACCTGGCGGACTTCCGCGGCATCCGGAGCGGGTGCGGCGGACTGCGTCGAAGCTTGTGCCGACGTTGGCGCTGTCGCTTGTGAATACGTTGGCGCTGTCGCTTGTGAATCACTCGGCGCCGCGGATCGCGCCGCCGCCTTCGCGGCGGCCGCCGCATTGGCCGCCTTCACCGCGCGCACCGTCTCCGGCGACGCGACGTGCAGCACCTGCCCCGGCTTCAGCCGCGCCGACGCCTTCAGCCCGTTCCATGCCTGCAATTGCTTGACGCTGATGTGGTGACGCTGCGCGACCCGCGCGAGCGTGTCGCCGCGCCTGACCCGATACAAGAGCGGCGGCGACTTTTTCAGCGACGTGTTATCGCTGGCATCGATCGACAGCGGCGCGGCTGCCGCCGCATCGCCAGACGCGGCTCCCGTCGCATTCGCCGCCAGCACGCCGGACGCTGCGTTGGTGCTGTTTGCCACATCGTTCTGCGCGTTCGGCTGCCCGACGTTCGCGCAACCGCTGACGGCCAGCGCGACCCATGCGCCGGCGAGACCGGCCAAGATCGTTCTGTCGAAACGCTTTCTCATTCTGTCCGACTCCTGCTGTATAGATGCGCAAGCCGGATACGCCGATGCCGCTGACAAGGCGCGCGATCTTCGGCCGCGTGGCCTTCCCGACGACACGGCTAAGCTGCCTCGAAGGGCGCTCACCCCGTGCCTGCTTGCCGATCAAATTTCTGGCGGAATTCTAAAGTGCCGTTTAATAAAAACGCGCCGCGCCACACACTCTGATACAGACGTTACGAGCCGTATTTCCGCGTTACGACGGCACGTATTTGGGCACATCAACGACGCACACATCGCCGCTTCGCCGCGGCGCGTTCAGACTCGTTGACCTTCGGCTTATCGGCAGATGCGGGGGGAACTTGAATAGTCATCGGTCGAGGCGGAGAGCACAAAAAGCCAGCCTTCGAAATTCGAAGGCTGGCCAATCCGCGTTCGACGAGCAGCGAACTAGAACTTATGCCGGATCGCCGCGCGCACGACGACCTGCTTCGACGTCGACGACGGCGACTGCGTGCCGGGGATGAATGCGAAATCGAGGATCGACAGTGTGGAATCGCCGGCGACCTGTTGATAGGCGCCCTGCAGATAGAGGTCGGTGCGCTTGGACAGGTTGTAGTCGGCCATCAGCCCGAACGTATGGATGCGCGGCTTCACGCCGCCGTTCGATGCGTCGTAGGTTTCCATCGTGTACACGTACTGCGCGCCGACGAACAGCACCGGCGAAATCTGGTACTTGCCGTTGATCTCGAAGTTCTGATACTTGAGCGAGTTCAGCAGCACGCCCGGCGGCGTGACGGGCACGAGCGGCACTAACGGCTCGATGCCTAGATAACCGTTTGCGGTCGGCTCCAGATAGTTCGAGTTGCTGTAGACGAAGCCCGCCGTCGCCGGTCCGAACGTATAGGTGATGCCGCCGCCGAACACGCGCATGCGCGTCGCGACGAAGCCGGCGTCGTTCGTGGCGACCGCGCCGTTCGCACTGCCGCCAGGATTGTTGGCCTGCAGATAGGCCGCCGCGACCAGCAGCCCGCCATATGTGTACTGGCCGCCGAAACTGTACGCGCGATTGTTGGCGAAGCTGGTGTCGTTGCTGAAGCTGTACGTGCCGCCGAACTGGAAGCCCGAGATCGACGGGCTCGTGTACTTGACGGTGTTGTTCAGGCGGAACGTGTTGTCGGTGTTGTCGTTGTCGTACGGATGCGAGAACAGCTGACCGCCCCAATTGCCGTTGGCCGTGGTCTGCGCCAGATAATCGACGACCGAATCGTATTGTCGGCCAAACGTTAGGGTGCCGTACGCCTGCGAGCTGAGTCCGACGAAAGCCTGGCGGCCGAACAGGCGGCCGCCCTGCCCGAGCCGCCCGGAATTCAGATCGAAACCATTCTCGAGCTGGAAGATCGCCTTCAGTCCGCCCCCCAGATCCTCGGCGCCCTTCAGGCCCCAGCGGCTCCCCTGTGCAAGGCCGCTGGCGAGTTCATAAACATGGCCGTGGCCGACATTGTTCGTGTAGTTGATGCCTTCGTCGATCACGCCATACAGCGTGACGCTAGTCTGCGCGACGGCAGGCACGGCAAGAACGGAAGACGCAGCAACGGAGACAGCCAGCGCGAACACTTGCTTGTTCATGATGATCTCCCTGCACCTCGAGTGATAGGACAACTCGATCCGGCCGCTTTGTTCTCTTTGCTTTTTATTCTCATCACTTTCCCAGCAGTTCTGAGGACTGCTCCAATGGCTGCGCTTTCCAGAAATCCTCACACGACATCGTCCGGCCGTCCATGAGTGGATGCGCCAAGCAGCGGGAATGTTGCTAATTCTCCACTGCGCGTTGTTTCCTCTTTTTTCGTAAGGTCGGTTCAGGTAAACGGCAGCCGCGGCTGCCGGTCTCGCTGCGTGATTGTCATAAAAAGAAATATAATCCCCTGCCTCTGCTGCCATGCAACGGAACTCGATGCCGCAGCGAAGGTCATCTTTACAGCCCGCTGACCCGCCGCCCAGAAATGGCGGCCGAAGTCGGCGACGCGGACCACAGGCGACGCCAACCCGGATCGCCTTCCCGCCGCAGCACCCAATCCCATATTACAAAGCCTTGTGAGACGCCCGCCGCGCTGGATCAGCGCGCCGTCGCACGGGGCTGCTTTTGACTCGAACAATGCGTGACAAGCCCTCCTCCCGCCTGATCGAACTGGACTTTTTCCGCGGACTGGTTCTGCTGATCATCGTGGTCGATCACATCGGCGGCAGCATTCTGTCGCGCGTGACGCTGCATGCGTACGCGCTGTGCGATGCCGCCGAAGTGTTCGTGTTCCTCGGCGGCTTCGCGACCGCCACCGCCTATGCGACGCTCGCCGAGCGGCGCAACGAGACGATCGCGCGCGGCCGCTTCGTGCGCCGCTCGTTCGAGATCTATCGCGCGTTTCTCGTCACCGCCGGGCTGATGCTGCTGGTCAGCGCGGTGCTCACCGCATTCAGCATCGACGGGCCGAATCTCGCCACGACCGATCTCGACGACCTGATCGACACGCCGCTCGCCGCACTGCGCGACATCGTGCTGCTGCGCCGCCAGCCGTACCTCGCGTCGGTGCTGCCGATGTACGCTTTCTTCGCGCTGCTGGTCCCCGCAATCCTGCCGCTCGCGCGCAGCAAGCCGTGGCTGCTGGTCGCCGGCAGCGTCGCGCTGTGGGCCGGCGCGCCGGCGATCAACAAGTACCTGCCCGCCGCGCCCGACATGCACTGGGACTTCAACCCGTTCGCGTGGCAACTGCTGTTCGTGCTCGGCGTGCTCGCGCGCTGCCAGCCGGTGTATCAGCGAACCCGCGCGCATCGATCCGGCTGGCTCGTCAGCGTGCTGGCGTTCGCGGTGGTCGTGGGCGCCGCCTACTACAAGCTGGTTTTGCTGCACGCGCCCCTTCCCGGAAGCCTCAAGCAGAATTTGTCCTATCTGCGCGCGGGCAACTTCCTCGCGATCGCGTGGCTCGTCGCCAATCTGATCGAGCTCGGCTGGGCGAAGAAGGTCGCGGGGCGGCTGCCGTGGGTCGGCTTGATCGGCCGGCAGGGCTTGCTGTGCTTCATTGCCGGCGCGGTGATTTCGCTGGTGATCGACTCGGTGCTCTACGCGGCGACCGACGGTTACCTGAACTATCCGCTCGGACTGCTCGCCGATGCGGCCGCGGTCGGCGCGCTGTTTGCCGTCGCGCTGGGCGTGGAGCCGCTGAAGCGCTTCGTCGCGCGCTTCGTTGACGGGCGGCTGCGGACCTCGGGCTGAAGAACCTTGCGCGCATAAAGCGCCGTCCGCCTGTCCGCCACTTCCCATCTCAAATCTGGCGCCAATGCTGATAGGATGACGGCCGCGCGCGAATCCCGCGCCAGCCGGCCATCCTCACTGACATGCGTCGATTCCTCTGTTTCGCCCTCGCACTGCTTGCCTCCGCCGTCGGCGCGCCCGCGTTCGCGAGCACGGTCGCGAGCCGCAGCTTCCATTCCGATGCGCTCGGCCGCGACTGGAACTACACGATCTACCTGCCGGCCGGCTATCGCGCGGACGGTCCGCGCCTGCCGGTGCTCTACCTGCTGCACGGCAATAACGGCGACGCCAACGACTGGCTCGCGCAAGGTCATCTGCAGAGTGCCGCCGACACGCTGATCGAGCGCAAGGAGATTGCACCGGTCGTGATCGTGATGCCGCAAGGCGGCACGGACTGGTACGTCGACCGCAAGGAAAAGATGGAGAGCGCGTTCTTCGGCGATCTGCTGCCCGAGATCGAAACGCACTACGCGGTCGCGACGCAGCGCGGCGGCCGGATGATCGGCGGCGTATCGATGGGCGGCTTCGGCGCGCTGCGCTACGCGCTGACGCAGCCCGAGATGTTTTGCGGCGCGCTGCTGCTGAGTCCCGCGATCTACGCGAACGAGCCGCCGCGCGCGTCGGCGGCGCGGCGGGTCGGCGTGTTCGGCGAGCATCAGTTCGATCCGCGCATCTGGCACGAGCTCAACTATCCGGCGCAGTGGGACCGCTATATGAGCCAGCCGTATCGCCTGCCGATGTTCATCGCATCCGGCGACGACGACCTCGATATCCAGGCGGACGCGTCGCTGCTGTACACGCGTTTGCGGCTTGCGGGGAATCCAGCGGCGCTGCGGATCATCGACGGCGGCCACACGTGGGACGTGTGGAGCGCGCTATTGCCAGCCGCGCTCAAATACACGCTCGGCTGCGTGAAGCCGCCGGCGCCGGCGCTGGAGCATCCGTCCAATCAACGGCCTTGAGCCGGCGCTATTCCACGAGATCGGTCCACAGCACCATCAGCACCGTCATCAACGCGGGGCCGATGAAAATCCCCAGCAGCCCGAACGTCTCGGCGCCGCCGAGAATGCCGAACAGCACGAGCAGAAACGGCAGGCGCGTCGAGTTGCCGATCAGCACCGGCCGTACGAAGTGCTCGGCGACGAACACGACGACGGAGCCGAATATCAGCAGCCCGGCTGCCGCGACCATCGAGCCCTGCACGAGCAGCCACAGCGCCGCGAGACCGAACACGATGGGCGCGCAGAACGGCAGCATCGCGGCGATCGCCGTGACGAAGCCGAGCAACGCCGCATGCGGCACGCCGGTCACGAAGTACGCGACGCCAAGCAGCAGGCCCTCGCCGACGCCGACCACGATCAAGCCCGACACGGTGCCGCGCACAGCGGTCCCCATATGCGCGACGAGGTCCGCGCCGCTATCGCCGAAACCGCGTCGCGCGGCCTTCAGCAACGAGCCGGACAGACGCGGCCCCGCCTGAAAAATCACGAACAGCGTGACCAGCATGAACGCGAACACCATCGCCGCATGCGCGGCGCGGGCGCCGAAATGCCGGCCGAGCGTCATCACCGTTTCGCTGTGCAAGCCTTTCATCGCCGCCGAGTCGCGCAGCGGCTGAGCGAGATTGGCCTGCCACCACGAGCTGATCTGCTGCACGCCGAACGGCAGACGGTTGATGAAGTCCGGCAGCGGGATGCCGTTCTCCTGCGCGCTGCGGAACCACTCGTTCAGTTCATGCGCCTCGCGCAGCGCCTGCGCGATGCCGAGCCCGACCGGCAGCAGCACGAGCACGGCAATCGCCAGCGTGAAGACGGTCGCGAGCAGGGTCGTGCGCCCCCTGAACCAGCGGCTCCCCGCCACCTTGTGCAGCAGCGGCCACAGTGCAATCGCGACGACCGCCGCCCACGCCACCACCACGATGAAATCGCGCACCACCCACAATGCGAGCAGCACGAGCCCGATATAGAGCACGACCGACGCGGCCCTCTGCTTTTTCTGGCGCTCGACGGCGACGGACGGCGTTTCGGGAGAGTTGGGCGGGACGGCGGGAGGGCGTGGAATCATGTGAACTCTGGTGTTTTTTGAACAGTGTGCGCACGAGCCGACCTGAAAAATTCAAACCCGCTACACTGACGGCTCAGTTCGCCGCCCGACACTCAACATCTTAAAGGAAGCGTTGCCGCCCTTTTCCCGGCCGCCCTCCTCGTCGCGCCATAGGCAACACAGCGTTGCAAAAACGTGCATTATTAAAAAATCACATAAAAATGCTTGCAACGCCCGTCATTTCAGCAAGTCGCAAATGTCAAGTGTGATTATTGCTAATTCCGGAACGGTGTTTCAACGATGACACAATGGCTATCCGGCGCGCACGGGACTAAATTCGCCACTCCACAATACGGAGTCGATGATGACCCTGGAGTCCATCCCCCTCGACGGTAGCAATGGCGTACGCATCGAAATTCTCGAGAGCTCCGACACGACGCTGGTGATCCGCTGGGTCGAGCCGGGCCGCTGCCACTACGGTGAACAGCGCTGGCGCCGCCGCTCGGCGCATTCGTCTGGCACCTGCGCGGTGTCGCGCCGCAAGATCCGCCGCGGTGACCCGGTGTTCAAGCCGGCCGAGCGCCCGGCGCCATCGAATGCGTCCGCGATGATCTGCGCGGAAATTCTCGAACCGCTGCTCGAAGCGGCCTGACGCACGGAACGTTCCCGACTACCGCGGCCGGAGCGCGAGTTTCAACCTCGTCTGTCTTCCTTCCGCCCATGCGCCCCTTAACGACCGTGTGCCCGGCCGCCGCGGCATCGCATGATCCGCCGCCGCGCTGCCCCCGCTCACGGTTGCCGCCCCGCGCCTCGTGCGTTAAGGTGGACTCGTTGCGCCCGCCCGACTGCCGGCTCGCTACCCGGCGCCGGCTGCGCGCCTTCCACCACCGCGCCGCGCCCGCCGCGACGCCGTTTGAGGGCCGATCATGGCAGAAGACACGCCGCAAACCCGCGCGGCCACCGCCGCTTCCACGCCTCCCGCTTCCTCCGCTCCTCCCGCTTCGCTGATCCCGCCGCAGCAGTTCTCGCTCGACGTGCTGCTCGAAAAGTATGCGAAAGGCGACGAGCAATCCGCCGACGACGTGTATCGCCGCGTCGCGCGCGGCGTCGCCGAGGCCGAGCCGCCCGAGTTGCGAGCGTCGGTCGAGGAACAGTTCGTCGACAATATGCGCCACGGCGCGCTCGGCGCGGGCCGCATCATGAGCGCGGCGGGCAGCGGCATCGCCGCGACGCTGATCAACTGCTTTGTGCAGCCGGTCGGCGATTCGATTCAGGGCGTCGATGAACAGGGTTTGCCGGGCATCTACGTCGCGCTGCTGCAAGCGGCCGAAACGATGCGCCGCGGCGGCGGCGTCGGCTACAACTTCTCCGCGATCCGGCCGAAGGGCGCGCGGGTTCACACGACCAGTTCGGCCGCCTCGGGTCCGTGCAGCTACATGGACGTGTTCGACGCATCGTGCCGCACCGTCGAAAGCGCGGGTTCGCGGCGCGGCGCGCAGATGGCGGTGCTCGACTGCAACCATCCGGACCTGCTCGAATTCATCGAGGCCAAGCATTCGAAGGGGCGCTGGAACAACTTCAACGTGTCGGTCGGCGTCACCGACGAATTCATGCGCGCGGTCGAGAACGACGAGCCGTGGCAACTGGTCCATCGCGCCGAGCCGTCGCCGGCGCTGCGCGCGGCCGGCGACGTGCGGCAGCGCGATGACGGCCTGTGGGTCTATAGCGAACGTCCAGCGCGCGCGATCTGGGACCGCATCATGCGTTCGACGTACGACGTCGCCGAGCCCGGCATCGTGTTCATCTCGCGGATGAACGAGGACAACAATCTGCGCGCGGTCGAAACGATCCGCGCGACCAATCCGTGCGGCGAGCAGCCGCTGCCCGCCTACGGCTGCTGCAACCTCGGACCGCTCAATCTGACGCGCTTCGTCGTCGATCCGTTCGCGCAGATGCAGGGGCGCCAGCCATCGTTCGACTGGGACGGCCTCGCACGCCGCACCCGCACACAGGTGCGCTTTCTCGACGACGTGCTCGACGTCACGCTGTGGCCGCTGCCCGAGCAATACGCCGAATCGCGCGCGAAGCGGCGCATCGGCGTCGGCTTCACCGGCCTCGGCGATACGCTGGTGATGCTGGGCCTGCGCTACAACTCGCAGGAAGGCCGCGATTTCGCGGTACGCATCGCGCGGTTGATGCGCGACGAGGCGTATCGCGCGTCGGTCGAACTCGCGAAGGAGCGCGGCGCGTTCGAGCTGTTCGACGCCGCGCGCTATCTGGAAGCCGGCACCTTCGCATCGCGTCTGCCCGACGACATCAAGCAGGCGATCCGCCGCGACGGCATCCGCAACAGCCACCTGCTGTCGATCGCGCCGACCGGCACCGTGAGCCTCGCGTTCGCGGACAACGCGTCGAACGGCATCGAGCCGGCGTTCTCGTGGACCTATACGCGCATGAAGGTGATGGCCGACGGCGGCCGCGAATCGTTCGACGTCGAGGACTACGCATACCGGCTTTATCGCGAGCTCGGCGGCGATGTGACCAGCCTGCCCGACTATTTCGTCAGCGCGCTGCAGATGTCCGCGCGCGACCATCTCGACATGATGGCGGCCGTGCAGCCGTACGTCGACACATCGATCTCGAAGACCGTCAACGTGCCCGCCGACTATCCGTTCGACGCGTTCGAAAGCCTCTACTTCGATGCATGGAAAAGCGGGCTGAAGGGCCTTGCCACCTATCGCCCGAACGACACGCTCGGCGCGGTGCTGAGCGTGTCGTCCGCGCAGGCCGACGACACGCTCGCCGAGATGGATCAGGACCCGCTGCGTATCGCGATCGATCATCGGCCGAGGGGCGAATTGCCGGCGATCATCGAGAAGGTCGAGTATCTGACGCAGGCGGGCAAGAAGTCACTGTATGTCGCGGTGTCGTTCATCGAGGTGACGGGGCGGCTCGGCGGCGAGGACGTGACGATCGAGCGGCCGATCGAGTTCTTCATTCCGGTCGGTCAGCGCGACGAGTCGCAGCAATGGATCACCGCGACGATGCGTTCGCTGTCGCTGGCCGCGCGCGGCGGCTTCGTCGCGCGCAATCTGCAGGATATGCGCAAGGTGTCGTGGGATCGCGGCCAGGTGCGGCTTGGCGACGTGCAGCGGCTCGACGGTCATCGCGCACCGCGCTGGCACGATTCCGAAGTGGCGGCGCTCGCGTTCGCGATCCAGCAGATCCTCTATCGACGCGGCTTTCTCGACGCCGAGGGCAATCAGATCGCATCGCGGATGCTTGCGCGTTTGCCCCGCGGACAAATGAAAACAGACTTGGCGCTGTCCGCCGATTTCGGCCTGCGTCCGAATCCGGCGGATAGCGCCGACGCGTTGCTGCAGCCGAACGGCACGCAAGGGCTGCACACGATGCTCGGACGCAAATGCGCTTCGTGTGGCGCGAATGCGGTGATTCGCAAGGATGGCTGCGATTTTTGTACCGCGTGCGGGGAGGTGGGGGCGTGCGGGTAGTGGCAGGTTGGGAGCGAGCGGCGCGGATGTGAGTACCCCCATAAGGTCGCAAAGCGACCGTGGCAACTAATCTAGGCCGTGAGGTCCGAAAAGTTCGCATTCAGCCGCCGCGTCGACCCGGGCTAAAACGATGCGCCTGCTGTTCCCCTCGCCGAGATCAATGCAGGATTTTGGCTCGACGACGTGCAGGATAGTTGCCCTGCCGCATCGGGCCGCGTTGTACGATGGATTCGGCAGCAAACTCTTTTGGGCTTGTCGTTTCGGTATCTGGTTCGCTCATTTTATGGTTATGACCGGGACTGAAGATTTAACTGGAATTTTGTCGAGTGCGCGCTCGCGCATATGGTTGCGAACAAGGTTGATGTGGCCTATCACAAGACTGACCTGCTCGAACAGCGCTGCCCGATGAAGGAAGAGTGGGCGGCGCATGTCTCCGGCATGGCGGGTTGATTGTAGAAGCGGCCGAAGAGAGAGGCACAAAAAAAACGACTTGTGAGGGGCGGCATATTCGTCTCCACTTTGCATGTTCCCGGATGATGAACAAATCGAACTCTATAGCGATCGCAAAGCCGGCAGTCGGATGCAGATAGACAATGTGTTGAGCTGTTCTTTTACCCGGCAATGAGCACTTCAACAGATTGCGTGCAAGTGCTTCAACTTGCGTGTTCGGCCGTGCCCTCTCCATCGACAGCACGATATTGACTGTACCGCCGTTCTCGAGCCCTAGACGGGTCACTCCTTGAAAGGTGGCTGTGACTCGACGCGCACCGAATTTGAGACCCAGAATCAATGTGTCAGGACAAGTCAAGTCAGATTCATTTCGTAGCACGATGCTTTCACGCTGATCGAGTTCAAGAAGGCGCGAGCGTCGCGCGAGGCGGTCGCCGCGCTCGGTATCGAGACCGGCGCGCGCGTGCTGCAGTTCGTCAACGGGCTCGCGCTGCACGGCAAGACCGTGCTGATCGAACATATCACCGTGCCCGAAGCGCTGTTTCCCGGCTTGACCGAAAGCAAGCTGCGCAACCGGCCGAACACGCTGTACAACTTCTATCAGGACGGTTTCGGCATCAACGTGGTCGAGACCGATGAGCGTGTGAGCGTTGCGCTCGCCAATGAGCTCGAAAGCGCGCAGCTTGGCGTCGATGTCGGCGCGCCGCTGCTCGAGATTCGGCGCATCGCGTACTCGTATCACCGCAGCGCGGTGGAACTGCGCATTTCGCGGCTCAATACCGAGGAGTACGAGTACATCGGCACGCGCGCGGCGCGCGACGATCAGAAATAGCGGACCACCGTCACTCGCCAGGCACATCTGCGCAAAAACGACAGGCCAATCGTCTTTCATTTTCGGCCGGCGCCAACCTGTCTAAAATAGCCGCACTTCCGATTCCGAGAACCTCATGCTGGATACCCTCACGGGCGGCGCCGCGCCCATCAACGACGACTCTGGAATGTTCGAACTCGCGCCGGTGTCGCTGTGGCTCGAAGATTTCAGCGGCGTGCGCGCGTTGTTCGATGAATGGCGAGCCGCGGGCGTGACCGATCTGCGCGCCCATTTCGCCGCAGACCCGCTCCACGTTGCCGAATGCGCTCACCGCATCCGCGTGATCAAGGTCAATCGGCAGACGCTCACGCAATTCGAGGCCGCCGATTTCGACACGCTGACGAGCAACCTCGCGTCGGTGTTCCGCGACGACATGCTGAAAACGCACCTCGAGGAGCTGTGCCAGCTCTTGGCCGGCCAGTCGAGCTTCACGAGCCACACGGTCAACTACACGCTCGGCGGACGGCGCCTCGACGTGCTGCTCAAGGGTGCGGTGCTGCCCGGTCACGAGCAACGCTGGGACCGCGTGCTGGTGTCGACCGAAGACATCACCGAGCTCGAAGGCGCGCGGCGCCGTGTCGTGGAAGCGGAAGAATACGCGCGCGGGCTCTTCGAACATTCGCCGGTATCGCTGTGGGTCGAAGATTTCAGCGCGGTCAAACGCCTGCTCGACGGCGCGCGCGCGGCCGGCATCAACGATTTCCGGGTGTTTACCGACGTCCATCCCGAGTTCGTCGAACGCTGCATGGCGGAAATCCATGTGCTCGACGTCAACCACCACACGCTCGGTATGTTCGGCGCGAAGGACAAGAAGACGCTGTTGGCGCGCCTCGCCGACGTGTTCCGCGACGAGATGCGCCCGCATTTCCGCGAGCAGTTGATCGACCTGTGGGACAACAAGCTGTTCCAGCAGCGCGAGGTGCTCAACTATTCACTCGACGGCAACGAGGTTCACGTACACCTGCAATTCTCGGTGCTGCCCGGCCACGAGCGGGACTGGGATCTCGTGCTCGTCGCGCTGACCGATATCACCGCGCGCAAGAAGGCCGAGGCCTATCTGGAATTTCTCGGCAAGCACGACGTGCTGACCAAGCTGCGCAACCGCTCGTTCTACGTCGACGAACTGAACCGGCTGGAACGCAAGGGACCGTGGCCCGTCACGATCATCATGGCCGACCTGAACGGCCTGAAGCGCGTGAACGATCAGCTCGGCCACGCGGCCGGCGACGCGCTGCTGCGGCGGGCTGGCGAGGTGCTCGTGAAGGCGATGGAGTCGCCGTTCCACGCGGCGCGGATCGGCGGCGACGAGTTCGCGATCCTGATGCCCGATACCGACGAGCGCGGTGGCGCGGCGATGATCGACGCGGTTCGCCAGCTGGTCGAGATGAACAACCAGTTCTATCCGGGCTCGCCGCTGAGCTTCTCGATGGGCGCGGCGACCTGCCAGCGCGGCGATCGGCTGGAAGCGGGCGTGCAGCGCGCCGATCTGCTGATGTATGAGGAAAAGCGCGCGCACTACGACGCGCAGCCGGGCGTGGAGGCGGCGGCGAAGTAACGGCCGAGGGCGTCAGGCGTTCGCCACGCCGGCGCAACGCTCGTCGCTCGAGCTCACTCAGCCCGGCAGTTTGGCTGCCAGCACATCCAGCCGGACGATGCTCGGCGGCGACGCGAACAGCTCGGCCGCCTTCTCCATCAACGCGGCCGCGACCTTGCCGTTCAGATGAGCGTCGCGGCCGGCTTCGTCGTCGAACGCATCGAAAATGGCGTAGATCGACGGACCGAGCTTCAGACCGAACCACGCTGCGGTGGCCGGTTCCTGCTCGACGAGCGGCAGGCCGCCGAGCAGAAACGCCTCGACTTCCTTTTCCTTGCCGGGCTTGGCTTCCAGACGGACATACAAAGCGAGCTTGACCATGATGCGACTCCTGGTGAGGTCGGCAGCGAACGATCCTTTCAAAGCGCTTTGAAAAGTATAGGCGGCGGCGTCTGACGCGGCGCCGGACCTACCCCGCGAGCAGGTCACGCGCCCGGAAAGCGCAGCTCGAAACGCACCACGCCCGGCAGCGGACACACCACGCGCGCGCTGCCGCCATGCAGATGCATGATCGCCTTCACGATCGCGAGCCCGAGTCCGTTCGATTCCGTGAACGCGCTGCGCGCCGCGTCGCCGCGATAGAAGCGATCGAACAGCCGGTCGAGTTGCGCGGCCGGAATCGGCTCGCCCTCGTTCTCGACCGTCACCAGCGCGCCCGCCTGGTCCTGCTCGCCGCGAAGGCGCACGATCGTGCCGCCCGCGCCGTAACGCACCGCGTTGACGACCAGATTGTTGATCGCGCGGCGGCACAGCATCGGATTGGCCGACGCGATGCCTGCCGCGTCGACTTCGAAACGCATGCCGCGTTCGTCGGCCAGGCCTTCGAAATAGTCGGCGATTCTGACGAGCTCGCCATGCAGATCGACCGGCTGCCGCTCGATCGACAACGCCGCATGGTCCGCATGCGCGAGAAACAGAATGTTCTCCGCGATATGGCTCAGGCGATTCAGCTCCTCCAGATTCGATTCGAGCAGTTGCTGATACTCGTCGGCTTCGCGCGGCTGCGCGAGCGCCACCTGGGTCTGGCCGACCAGCGCGCCGACCGGTGTGCGAATCTCGTGTGCGAGATCGGCGGAAAACTGCTGCAGGCGTTGATAGCCGTCGGCGAGACGATCGAGCATCGCGTTGAACGCGTACGTGAGTTGACGCAGTTCCACCGGCGCCGCTCGATCGTCGAGCCGCACCGCCAGATTCGTCGGGCTGATTTGCGCGGCGCGGGTGGCGATCTCGCGCACCGGTCGCAGCGCGCGGCGCAGCACGCAGTAAGCGAGCAGCGTCGCGGCCAGCATGCCGGTCAGCGCCGCCAGCACGATGCGGTTGCGGTACTCGGCCAGCATGCGCATTTCATGTGTCATCGGATGGCCGGCGATCACCTCGACTTCGGTGCCATCCTCGCGCGCTGTCGCGGTCGCGATCGCCCAATGCACCGGCACGCCGTCGGGAAGGTGCGTCCGACGAACGTCGGTGGCGCGCGGCGGATCACCTGCCGGGGCGAGCGGCAAATCAGGCACCGCGAGCCCGCCCGGATTCACGTCGACGAACGGCGCTTCGCCCGGCCGCCGGAAGATCAGCACGTCCTCCTCCGCGCCGAGCATCGTCTCGAACAGCAGCGGACGCTTCTTCAGTTCGCTGACCGAGTAAAGGTCGTGCACGATGCGGCTGAAATGCTCGACGCGGCCGCTCAGCACGACATCGGCGCGGCGTTGCAGCGCGACTTCGGCGGAATGATAGAAATACGCGCCGAGCGAACCGATCACCGCGCAGGCGATTAGCGCGAACAGCAACGTGGTGCGCGCGATCAGCGAGCGTTCGGTCCAGAGTCTCATGCGCCGTCGCCAAACGTGTAGCCGATGCTGCGCACCGTGTGAATCAGCTTCTTCTCGAACGGGTGATCGACCTTCGCGCGCAGGCGCTTGATCGCCACGTCGACCACGTTGGTGTCGCTATCGAAATTCATGTCCCACACTTCCGACGCGATCTGCGAACGCGACAGCGCTTCGCCCTCGCGGCGCACCAGTAGATGCAGCAGCATGAACTCCTTGTTGGTCAGCGGAATGTCGACGCCCTCGCGCGTGACCCGGCGGCGCAATACGTCGAGCTTCAAGTCGGCGACTTCGAACACGTCGCTTTCGCGGATCACGCCACGGCGCAATAGCGTGCGAATGCGCAGCACCAACTCGGTGAACGAGAACGGCTTGACCAGATAGTCGTCGGCGCCGAGTTCCAGACCGCGAATGCGGTCGCTGACCTGATCGCGCGCGGTCAGGAAAATCACCCGCAAATCGCGTCGCGCGCGCAACGCCCGCATGATTTCCCAACCGTCGATGCCGGGCAGCATCACGTCGAGCACCACGAGTTCGTAGTCGTGCCCGAGCGCCAGGTGAAGGCCGTCCGTGCCGGTGCGCGCGAGGTCTACCGCGTAGCCGTTCTCGCGCAGGCCCTTCTTCAGATAGTCGCCGGTTTTCGGATCGTCTTCGATAACCAGAATGCTCATGTTGCTCGCCGCTCCTGCGCACGACTCGACCCGCAAGGCCGGGCTCGCGCGCGCAATAAACGCCTGACGGGAGCGCTCGAAAAAACTTGCGACGCTCCCCGGCGGCCATTCTACGTGGCCGCCGTCGGCCATTGATGACGTTTTTGTCATCCTCCCGTCACCTTGATGAGCCGATGTGGCGGCTAGTCTGAAAGCACCATCCACCACGCTGCATCCCTTTCCTGGAGTTGCCTGATGAAGACACGCATGAACACTGTCCGCGCACGCACGCTGCGCGCCCTCGCCGTCCCCGCACTCGCCGCCGCGCTGTTCGCTACGACGTTCGCGGCTTTGGCCCAGACTGCCGTGCCGACCGGCGTGCGCGGCACGGTCACGTCGCTGTCGGGCGATCTGCTCAAAGTCCACACGCGCGACGGCCAGGACGTCGACGTGAAGCTCGCCGCCGACACGCCGATTCGCGGCGTCACGCTCGCGAACGTCACCGACATCAAGCCGGACAGCTATGTCGGCACCGCCGCGATTCCGCAGTCCGACGGCACGCTGAAAGCGCTCGAAGTGCATGTGTTCCCGCCGAGCATGCGCGGCTCGGGCGAAGGTCATCGACCGTGGGATCTCGGCGCGAACAGCACGATGACGAACGGCACGGTCGGCTCGCTGGTGGTCAGCAACGGCCGCACGATCACCGTCAAGTACAAGGACGGCGAGAAGAAGATCGTGATTCCGCAGGATGTGCCCATCGTCAGTCTGGAGCCTGGCAGCCGCGCGCTGCTGACGCCCGGCGCGAAGGTCGTGCTGTTTGCGCACAAGGAGGCAGACGGCTCGATGGCGGCGAATTTCATTTCGGCCGGTGAGCATGGCGTGACGCCGCCGATGTAACGCGGCACTTCTTTCGTCTTCCTCCCTCTCGTCTTTGAAGCCAATGCCCGACTCGCAAGCAGCTCTGATCGTTCATCCTCTCTTCGTTCGCGTGACGCACTGGATCAACGCGTTCGCGATGGTCTGCATGGTGATGAGCGGATGGGCAATCTATAACGCGTCGCCGATCTTTCCGTTCCGGTTTCCCGTAGGGGCGACGGTCGGCGGATGGCTCGGCGGCTCGATCGCATGGCACTTCGCGGCGATGTGGCTGCTGTGCGTGAACGGGCTGCTCTATTTCGCTTACGGCGTCGCCAGCGGCCATTTGCGTCGCAAGCTGCTGCCGGTGCGTGCCCGCGACGTGGCGCGCGATGCGGCGCTCGCGTTGCGCTTCAGACTGCCGCACGAGACCGGCCGGTACAACGCCGTGCAGCGCGCGCTGTATCTGCTGGTGCTGCTGCTCGGGGTGCTGCTCGTCGCATCGGGACTGTCGATCTGGAAGCCGGTGCAGTTCTCGTGGCTGACCGCGCTGTTCGGCGGCTTCGATTTTGCGCGGCGCGTGCATTTCGTCGCGATGGCCGGCGTGGTCGGCTTCGTCGTCGTGCATGTGCTGCTGGTGCTGCTGGTGCCGCGCACGTTGCCGCCGATGTTCACCGGACGCGCCCGGCACCGCACGCATCGGATCAATCAAGTCCCTCGGAGGACTCGCGCATGAGCGCCCCGCAACGAACCGACACGGCGAACGATACACACGCCAACACAGACGGCGCGCGCCGCTCATGCATCGTGCTTGCCGAGCACCGGCCGCAAATCGAGCAATTGCAACGCCGCTTATTTCTGCGCTCCTCGCTATCCATTGGCGCGCTCGCGATGCTGTCCGGCTGCAATCTGCAGGACAATGATTCAGTGGACAAAGTGCTGTGGGCGATGTCGCGCTGGAACGATCGCGTGCAGGCGTGGCTCTTCAATCGCAACAAGCTAGCGCCGACCTATGCCGCGCGCGATATCACCGATCCGTTTCCGTTCAACGCGTTCTATCCCGAGTTCGATGCACCCGATATCGACGGCTCGAGCTTTCGGCTCGAAATGTCGGGGCTCGTCGCGGACAAGCGCAGTTGGAGTCTCGAGCAGTTGCGCAAATTGCCGCAAGTTTCGCAGATCACTCGTCACGTGTGCATCGAGGGATGGAGCGCGATTGGACAATGGAGCGGCGTACCGTTTCGCACCTTTCTCCAACTGATCGGCGCCGATCTGAGCGCGCGCTACGTGGGCTTCAAATGCGCGGACCGCTATTACTCGAGCCTCGACATGGCGACCGCGCTCCATCCGCAAACACAATTGACGCTCGATTTCCGCAACGCGCCGCTGCCGGCCAAATACGGTTATCCGCTGAAGCTGCGCGTGCCGACCAAGCTCGGCTTCAAGAACCCGAAGCATATCGCCGCGATCTTCGTGACCAACACGAACCCCGGCGGCTACTGGGAAGATCAGGGCTACAACTGGTTCAGCGGACTCTAGACCGCGGTCACATAACGCGGCACCGGCTTGTGCGCGCGCGGCAGCGGCGCATCGTGAGCGGCGCGCATGCGCTTGACCTCGTCGCCGGGACTCAGGCCGAATAGCCGCTTGAACTCGCGGCTGAACTGCGACGCGCTTTCGTACCCGACCCGCGCGGCGGCTGCGCCGGCATTCAAGCCATCCTGCACCATCAACAGACGCGCGTGATGCAGACGCGTGGTCTTCACGTACTGCATCGGCGACGTCGCGGTGACAGCCTTGAACTGCGCATGAAACACCGCGAGACTCATACCGGCCTCGGCTGCGAGCGTATCGACATCGAGCGAGCCGTGGTAGTCCGCATGAATGCGCCGCAGCGCCTTGGCGATGCGGCCAAAGTGATTCTGGTGCGTGAGCGCCGCGCGAATCGCGCCGCCCTGCTCGCCGGTCAACACGCGATAACAGATTTCCCGCACGATTCCAGGGGCGAGGATGCGCGCATCGAGCGGCGCTGCGAGTGCTTCCATCAGACGCTTCACTGCGCCGCTCAGCGCGGGATCGAGCGGCGTCGAGTAGATGCCGGCCGGTTCGTGCTGCGCGATACCCTGAGTCTCGTTGAGCGCCATCAGCAACTCGGCGACCATCGTCAGATCGACGCGCACGGAAATGCCGAGAAAAGGCTCCTGTTCGCTTGCTTCGGTCTCGCATTCGAACGGCAACGGCACCGACAACACCAGGTACTGCTGCGCGTCGTACTGGAACACCTGATCGCCGATAAAGCCGCGCTTGCGTCCCTGGCAAACGATCACGATGCTCGGCTCGTACATCACCGGCCTGCGCGCCATCGGCTGATTCGCGCGCAGCAGGTCGACGCCTTCGAGGCTCGAACGCGTGATGCCGGGATTCGGCGCGAGCAGGTTGAACAGTTCGAGCACGCGGCGCTGCGCCGCATCGTTCGTGACGTAATCGACAGCTTGAGTGGACATGACGATATGGTGACAGCCAGGAGAATAATGCCTGGAATTTAGCACCAAACAGTGTATCGCGCTGCTCCTCCAGAGTTTTAGGCAAACCTTCAAGACAATCAGGTATTCCCCGGCGGGTGCCGGACTCCTAAGATGGGAACCCTGCCGGATCGCCCTTTTCGCCGCGCGCAGCGTGCGCGGTAATTGGCCACCATCAGTCTGCTGGACGCTGATGTTGGCCACCTACGCACGCGCCCCGACTCCGGTTCATGCTGCGGCCCGCCGCATCCGCAACCCAGTGTTGCGCATCGCCGGCGCGTCGCATGTTGCGCCATCACCCTCTTTGCTGGAGTTTACCCATGAGCACGACGTATGCCTATGCAGCGACCGACGCCACCACGCCGCTCGCCCCATTTGAATTCCAGCGCCGCGCATCCCGCGCCCATGACGTGCAGATGGAAGTGCTGTACTGCGGCGTGTGCCATTCCGACCTGCATCAGGCGCGCAACGAATGGAAGAACACGATCTACCCGGTTGTGCCGGGCCACGAAATCGTGGGCCGCGTGACCGCGGTCGGTCCGAACGTAACGAAGTACAAGGTCGGAGAACTGGTCGCGGTCGGCTGTCTGGTCGATTCGTGCCGCACCTGTTCGAGCTGCGCGGAAGGTCTCGAGCAGTATTGCGAGAACGGCTGGGTGGGCACGTACAACGGTGTCGATCGCGTCGACGGACAGATCACGTACGGTGGCTATTCGACGCAACTGGTCGTCGACGAAGCTTTCACGCTGCGCGTGCCGCAGAATCTCGACCCTGCGGGTGTCGCGCCGCTGCTGTGCGCGGGCATCACCACGTATTCGCCGCTGCGCACGTGGGGCGTGGGCCCGGGCAAGAAGGTCGGGATTGTCGGCCTCGGCGGACTCGGCCATATGGGTGTGAAGCTGGCTCGGGCGATGGGTGCGCATGTCGTGCTGTTTACGACGTCGCCGTCGAAGATCGAGGATGCGAAGCGGCTTGGCGCGCATGAAGTTGTTGTTTCGAAGAATCCGCAGGAGATGGAAGCGCATGTGAATAGCTTCGATTTCATTCTCAATACGGTGGCGGCGCAGCATGATCTGAATCCGTTTTTGAATCTGCTGAAGCGGGATGCGACGATGACCTTGGTCGGTGCGCCGGAGCACGATCATCCGTCGCCGCAGGTGTTCAATCTGATCTTCAAGAGGCGGCGCCTTGCTGGTTCGCTGATTGGCGGTATTGCCGAAACGCAGGAAATGCTCGATTTCTGCGGGGAGCATGGCATTACTTCGGATATTGAAATGATTCCGATGCAGAAGATCAATGAGGCTTATGAGCGGATGCTCAAGAGCGATGTGAAGTACAGGTTTGTGGTTGATATGGATTCCCTGCGGAAATAGTTGCTTTTTTTTGTCCGCGCAGCGGGTGGCATTTTTTTGCGCCCGCGGCGCGAGGTTCTGTTTTGTTTTGTTGTTGTGTTTTTTTGCCTTCGCGCTTTTTCTGTGTTCTTAGGGTGTTGGCCTTTCCTTGATTTCTTGTCGGTCTATTAGCGTTGCCCCTGTGCGGGGCGGCACCTACTTTCTTTGCTGCTGCAAAGAAAGTAGGCAAAGAAGACAGCTCAAACCGCAAGCTCATAAGCGGGTCCCTCGGTCCGCGTGAGGTAGTGGTGCATCTGGAATCTGTCATCTCGCGCATTTCGCGTTAGTGACAAGGCAGTCATACCTCCGGCGGCGCTGCGCGCGCCGAAGCACTGTTCTCACCATTGGTTGTTTCAGCGTGTCGCCGAGGCGCAGCCGATGGCCCCACTAACACAAAAAAACACACTGGTTTCCCCTGCATACCGGTCCGCGACGCACGTAGTGCGGAGTGGGATGGATGACGGCTTTGTCACTGCCGTCGAATGTGGGGGGCACGGATTCCAGATGCACCACTGCCGCTTGTGGGGCACGGTGCCCGCTTAAGAATTAGCGGTTTGAGCTGTCTTCTTTGCCTACTTTCTTTGCAGCAGCAAAGAAAGTAGGTGCCGCCCCGCACAGGGGCAACGCTAATAGACCGACAACAAATCAAGGAAAGGCCAACACCGCAAAGAACAAAGACAAACCACCCGCCGCAGGCAAAAAAAGAGAAACCTCATTTGGAGCATCCCAGTGATCGACAGAATAACTGCAATGCGCACATTCATCCGAATCGTGGACACCAACAGCTTCACCCGCGCAGCGGAGTCATTGAACATTCCGCGCGCAACCGCGACGACGATCGTACAGAACCTGGAAGCCCTGCTAGGAACAGCGCTATTAGTCCGCACGACCCGCCGCCTGAGCATCACACCAGAAGGCGCCGCCTATTACGAACGCTGCGCGCAAATACTGGCCGACATCGACGAAATGGAAGCCAGCATCCGCAACTCGACCGACAACCTGACCGGCCGCCTGCGCATAGAAATGCCGAGCGCAGTAGCAAGCGCAATCGTGCTTCCATCGCTAGACGAGTTCCACGCCCGTTACCCGAACCTCGATCTCGCGATCGGCGTCAGCAACCGCACCGTCGATATGGTTTCCGAAGCAATCGACTGCAGCATCCAGCTTGGTGAATTGCCCGATTCCAATCTCGTCGCGCGCCAACTCGGCACGCTCGATCAGGTCACCTGCGCGAGTCCAGCCTATCTGGCCAGCCACGGCACGCCAGCCGATCTCGACGAGCTGCGCGCGCACGTCGCGGTCAACTGCGTGTCGCCGCATAGCGGCCGCGAATGCGACTTCGATTTCGAAGTGGACGGCGAAGCGCGCAAGGTCAAGCTCAACGGCTTCGTGCAGGTCAGCGACGAACAGGCGTACCTCACCTGCGGACTGCAAGGCCTCGGCATGATCCAGCCCGCGCGCATCGCCGCACAGCCTTACCTCGACTCGGGCTTGCTGCATGAAGTGCTGCCGCAATGGAAACCCGTGCCGATGCCGGTCTCGGTCGCGTACGTGAAAAACCGCCGCGTGTCGCCGCGCGTGCGCGCGTTCGTCGATTGGCTCGCGGAGCTGTTCGAGAAGGCCGGCCACGTCGAGCAGGATCTGTCGCGCGTGCGTCAGTTGCTGCGCGGCCTGCATCCCGCATAAAGCGGGTGCGGGCGCGCGGCGCTCGCGCGTTGATTAGTCCATCGGCCGCACCGGCACGGGCCTCGTCAACAGATCGACAAAGAAATTGAAAAACGCCGGATTATCAAATCGTTTGACGACCGTCATCTTCTGCAAACCCGGCGGCGGCGAACTCGCGTAGCCCGTTGCCTTGCCATCGTTGGCGCCGATGCCCGTATCCACATCCACCCATTCCTCGACGGTCTGCGTCGCGAACGACGGATGCATCAGATACGCGAGCGTCAGCGTGTCCCAAATGTTCGTCGTGTAGTTCGGATTGGTCTCGAAGCCGTTCTTGCCGTCGTAGCCGTAACCGTTCAGCGTCCTGAACAGTTGCGTGATGATGGTCTGCTTCGCCGGATCGTGTGCAATGCGGTCGTAAAGCGCCTTGTCCATTTGCACGGTATTCGTTACGTCGAGCGGAATCACCGTCTGTCTGATCGGCAGATGCAGCACTGTTTTCGCCGCTTCGGGATCGAACCACCAGTTGAACTCGGCAGTGGGCGTGGTATTGCCCGGCACGTCGATCGCGCCGCCCATGTAGATGATCTGCTTGATCAGCGGCACGATTTCGGGGTGCTCGCGGGTGGCCAACGCGATGTTGGTCAGCGGGCCGATTGCGAGGATCGTCACCTCGCCCGGATAGCGCTTCACCGATTCGACGATGAAGTCGATCGCGCTCTGGCTTCGCACCTTGGTGTGCGTCGCGAAGCCATCCGGCGGCGCGACGAGCTCGCTTGCCGATTTCGGCTCGGGCTTGCTCCATGCGCCAATGTAACCGTCCCCGCCGGGGAATTCTTTCAGTTCCCGCTGGATCGTCGTGAAGTCGTGCGATAGCGCGTAATTCGCGCCCGCATACACGCCGATCTGTTGTTCGACGCCGAGCCGCTCGACCGATTTCAACGCATCGGCAACACCCTGCTTGAGCCACTGATTGCCGGACACCACGGTAATGCCGAGCACTTTCAGCGAACCCTGCGCCTGCAATTGCGCGGCCATCACGCCGAGTTGCCCGTCGTCGCCGAGCGTGTTGTAGTCGCTGTCGATGATCACCTTCGGCGGATCGCTTCGGGCATTGACACCGGTGCTGGCGTAAGCCGTGAGATCGAGTGTGATTGCCACGCTTGCCGCCCAGATCAATGCCACGAGAATTCGCCTCATCGATGCCTCCTTTGAAATGCCGCTGAATGACGCGGACAAGGAAACCATCATAGGCGCAAGCCATGTGAATGACGAACAATCAACGCACAACGACAGCGCAAGCAAAAGCGGCTCGCGACGCCACTGCAACGTCGCGAGCCGCCTCGAATTGCGCGCCGTCAAAGGCGCATTACTGCGATTCCTCCGCCCACACGGCGTTCTCCCGCGTCATCAGCGAGGTCGATGCCGCCGGTCCGAACGTGCCCGCCGAATACGAGCGCGGCCGCTCGCCCGACTTCGCCCAGCCGTCGAGAATCGGCTCGGCCCACGCCCATGCCGCTTCGAGTTCGTCGCGGCGCATGAAGTGCGTCAGCCGTCCGCGGATCACGTCGATGAGCAGCCGCTCATAGGCTTCCGCGCGACGCTCGGTGAACGCCTGCTGCAGGTCCAGGTTCAGGTTCACCGGCAGCATATGCATGCCGCTGCCGGGTTCTTTCGCGAGCACCTGCAGCTGGATCGACTCTTCCGGCTGCAACTGGATCACCAGCCGGTTGCCGTAGGTGCGTCCATTGCTCGGAATGATCGAGAACGGCAGCTCCGAGAATTCGATGACGATCTCCGACAGCTTCTTCTGCATCCGCTTGCCGGTGCGCAGGAAGAACGGCACGTTGGCCCAGCGCCAGTTGTTGATCCGCGCGCGCAAGGCGACGAAGGTTTCGGCGCGGCTGCCCGCCGGCACGTTTTCTTCTTCGAGGTAGCCCTTGACCGCCTCGCCGTCGACGGCGCCCGCCGTGTACTGGCCACGCACCGTGTCGCGGGCGATGTCCTCGGGCGTCATCGGCCGCAGCGAGCGCAGCACCTTCAGCTTTTCGTCGCGCACCGCGTCGGGATCGAGCGACACCGGCGGCTCCATCGCGACGATGCACAGCAGTTGCAGCAGGTGGTTCTGCACCATGTCGCGCAGCGCGCCGGTCTTGTCGTAGAACCCCGCGCGAGTGCCCACGCCGACCGTTTCGGCCACCGTGATCTGCACGCTCTTGATGTACGGCGCCTGCCACAGCGGCCCGAAAATCGGATTGCCGAAGCGCAGCACCATCAGGTTCTGCACGGTTTCCTTGCCGAGGTAGTGGTCGATCCGGTAGATCTGCGATTCTTCGAAATGCTTGCCGACCGCGTTGTTGATCTCCTGCGCGGACGCGAGATCGTGGCCGAGCGGCTTCTCGAGCACCACACGCGAATTACCGTCGATAAGCCCAGCCGACGCTAGGTTGTCGCAGATATTGGTGAACAGATCCGGCGACGTCGCCAGGTAGAACACGCGGTTCACGCCGTCGCGCGATGCTTCTTTCAGGCGCTGGTAGTCCTCGGGCGAATCGACGTCCATCCGCACGTATTCGAAAATCGCGAGAAATTTGTCCCACGCGGATGCATCGAACGCCTTCTTGTCGATGAAGGGCCTGGCCTTCTGCTCCATGAATTCGCTGATGTATTCCTCGCGCGACCAGGGCTTGCGCCCGATCGTCAGAATGCGGGTGTCCGGCGGCAGGTTGCAGTGCAGATGCGCCATGTACAGCGCGGGCAGCAGCTTGCGGAACGACAGGTCGCCGGTGCCGCCGAAGATGATCATGTCGAGCGGCAGGTCGGGTGTGGCAGGAGCTTGTTGGGTCTTCATGGCACGGTCGCAGCGTCTAGGGGGAAGGCGTCGATCAGGAATCGGCGGCGGGCGGACGGGCTATGGCTCACGTCCGGTATGGCGCTTTTTCCGGCAAACTTCTATGGTGCAACGTTTTGAGATAGTTTGCACGGCAACATCTGCCGCAGGTTAGCGCAAGTTGCCAAGCTTGCGCGCCACGCGGTTGTTTTTCGGGATATTTTGCGCGATTTTGGCGGGTGGACCGCCGACGGTCAGCCGCGCGCCAGCGCGTCTCGCGCGACCCGGCACGCGGCCAGATCCCACGCCGCGCAGCCGACGCTCTTGAACACCACCGGTCCCGCCGGCACCGGCTGCGTCTCACCGAGCACCGCGGCGATCCCGCCCACCCGCGCCCAGTCGACGCCCGCCTGGATGAAATCGCCGGCCTCGTGCTTCGCGCCGGCCTCGTCGTCGACGAACAGCGCGCTGCCCGCGATCGTCGTCGCGCCGATCTCGACCATCTGCGGCGTGAAAGCGCCGACACCGATCACGAGCCGCTCGGCGCGCGCTGTCTCGTCGTAGACCGGCTGTTTGCTCGTGGTCAACGCGATCACGACCTCGACCGAAGCCGGAATCGTCGCGCCGGTTTCCGCGAGCGGCCGCAACTCACGCACCTTGCCGCGCTGCGCCGCGCAGAACGCTTCGGCGCGCGCGGGCGCGCTGCCCTTGACCCACACGCACGCGTCGGGAGACAGTTCGCCGATCGCTTCCAGATGATTGAGCGCCTGCGTGCCGGTGCCGATCAGCAGGAATTCGCGCGGCGTGCGCGCGGCGAACGTCGCGATGCCGAGCATCGACATCGCCGCAGTCCGGCGGCCGGTCACGGTCGGACCGTCGAGGACGAACAGCGTCTCGCCGGTATCGGCATCGAAGGCCATCACCTGGCCGTGGATCGTCGGCAGATGGCGAGCGCCGTTGCTCGCGCACACGTTGACGAGTTTGTGGATCGCCAGATCGGGCGCGGTGGCGGGCATCGACAGCATGATGCCGCCGGCGTTCAGCGGCACGACGAGCCGCTCGGGGCTCACGATGTGTCGTTGCGCGTAGTCGATGCTTGCGCGCCGCAATGCGTCGACAAGCGCCGCATAAGGCATCAGCCGCGCGGTGGCGGCGGCGTCGAAGATCTGCGTGGTCGGGCGGGTCATGGGCGGGACGGTCCAATGCTGGATGGAGTGGGCATGGCGTCACCGTAACCGAGCGCAAGAAAATTGACTAGTCGTGTGGGCGGCTACTTCCCGCCGTTACCGTCGCGGTTCTGGTCGCCGTTCTTGCCGTTGCCGTTACCGTTGCCGTTGCCGAACATCGCCCGACACGCCGGGCTCAGTTCGTCGAGGTGCCGCTTCATGCAGGCGATGATCTTCGCCCGGTGCGGAATCTCCGCGGCGCAGAAATGGAACGCATCATGACGGCACGCATGGGCCTGTTCTTCGCGGGTCGCGGCCTGCGCGGCGCCGGCAGCGTCGAGCACGACGAGGCTGGCGGCAAGCAGGCGGAAGGCTCGATTCATGGGAGATCCGATAGGTCGCACGTCAAAGATGCTGCCTCAGCAGGAAGCAGACCCGAATCGCGAAGGCCGCGTCATGCCCAGCGCGCCAGCTAGCTCGTGCTGCGGCCGAGCGTCATCCCCCGCCCTGCATAGAAACGCGACATCGTCGCGAACGGCAGGTACACGTCGGACTGATGCGGCGCGACGCCCGACGGGTTATGGAACCACACGCCGTCGCGATCCCGGCCGTGCAGCAGGATCAGATGACCGCCCCGCTGCCGGTTCGGCCGCTCCGGATAGCGGATCTCGGGGCTCACCGACACGATCGCGAGCGTATCGGCGTCGAGCCGCGCCGCGATCTCCTCGAGCGACGCCTGCGGCAGCACGTCGATATCGAGGCCGAAGGCCGGGCCTGCCCAGTCGGCGAACGGCCGGTAGATCAGCCCGTCGACACCGCCATCGTCGCGCAGCCGATACACGCCGTGCCGCAGCGCGTCGTCGAGCAATGCGGCGCGCGGCGCGTGATCGATGCCCCAGTAGTCGAGCGCCGATTCCAGGCACGTCAGCCCGCACAGGCGTTGCGCCCAGAAACGATAGTGCTCGGGGTCGGCGAAACCGCTGCGCTGCCAGTGCGGGTCGTCACACGGATCGCGCTGCTGTTCGACGATGTCGCGCACCCACTCGGGGCTGCCCCATTGCGTGTAGTACGGAACATCGGCGTGGCGGAGAACGGGTTCGGTCATCGCTGGTATCGATCGGGTCGAGTTGTACTGGGTCGGGTTGCGTTGCGCACAATCACAGCATGCTGCGCGGCCGCTTCATCGTGCCGTCGAAGAAACGCTGCAAACGGAACGCCGACAGATCGAGCGACGCGTTGCCGCCATCGTTGAGTTCAGCGAGCAGCTTGCCGACGATCGGCCCCATCGCGAACCCATGTCCGCAAAAACCGGTCGCGATCGTCAGGCCAGCGACCTGCGGCGGCGCATCGATCACAGGAATTCCATCGGGCAACACGTCGATCAGCCCGGCCCACGCCTCGACCACCTGGGCGTCGCGCAACGCCGGAAACAGCGCGCGCAGCTTGTTCAGCGCGCGCGGCGCGTGGCTCGGGTTAGGCTGCGGATGCGGGTCGCGCGGATAGAGCACACGTTCGGCGTCGGGCACGCCGCCCGGCAGACGTTCGCGCAGATCGCGCAGACAGGCGCCGTTCAGATGGAAGCTGAACTTCTCGCGCTGCGTCCACAGTTCCGGCAAGAACCATTTGAGCGCGCGGAAATGGCCGAGCGTCATGTCGACGTCGACCTGCATGTCGTCGGCGAGATTGATCGCGCCGCTCGCGCGCTGCCGGATGCCGAGGCCGTGCCCCCAGAACGTCGACGCCGTGATCGGCGGCAGCGGATTGGTACGCATGCAGGTACCGCGCACCGCCTGCTGAGGCAGTTCGAGACCCAGCGTCCTTAGGAGCCGCCAACTGCTCGCGCCGGCCGCGCAGATCAAACGCGAGGTACGAATCGTGCCGCGCTCCGTGACCACGCCGGCGATCGCGCCACCCGCGCGTTCGACGCCGACCACGCCGCAGCCCTCGAAAAACAAAGCGCCGGCTTCAGCCGCGCGTGCGGCGAACGCCGCGGCCGCACGGCGCGGTTCGGCCTGACCGTCGCTCGGCGTGTACAGCCCGCCAAGCGCGGGCCCCTGCATGCCGGTGACGACGGCGTCGATCTGCCCGCGGTCGAGCGTGCGGGTGTCGAGGCCGTGCTGACGTGCGACTTCGAGCCATTGCTGGAACGAAGTCCAGTCTTCGTCATTGGTCGCGACATACAGGCAACCGCCCTGGCGCCATTCGAGATCGAAATTCAGCTCACGCTCGAGTTCTTTCCACAACGGAATGGACGCCATCATCAGCGGCACCTCGGCGGCTTCGCGACCCTGCTGGCGCACGAAGCCCCACGCGCGCGACGACTGCTGCCCGGCGATCCGCGACTTGTCGAGCACCACCGCCGACAGGCCGCGCCGCGCCAGGTAATAAGCGGCCGCGCAGCCCATGATGCCGGCACCCGCGATCACGACGTCGGCGCGGCTGGGAAACGGTTGGTCGGCGGGCGTGAAGGTCGAGTGCAGCGGGTAAGTCGTGGTCATTGGTTGGGCGGGTTGGAGACGTGGGCGTCATCTTCGCAGTGGCGGCCATTGTCCGCAATGCCGCGTGAGTTCGGCACCGCTGCTGGTCGCAGCCAGGACGACGCACCGGCTCCTGCCGGATTCCGCGATTATCCGTCACACGGATATTCGTCGATTATCTGTGACGCAAATATTTGACAAATATTCGTGTAACGCATAAATTGCGTTTATTCGTCTCGCAAATAATCCGCCATGCTCCATCTGATCACCACGTCGGACCAGCTCGCGCAGTTGCTGGCGGCCAGCCGCCGCCAGGCCGGCTTCACGCAGACCGAGGCGGCCGCGCGCGTCGGCGTGAGCCAAAGCCGCATTTCCGCGCTCGAAACCGATGCGAGCGGGCTCACGCTTACGCAGCTGCTCGCGCTGTGCGGCGCCTACGGCCTGCAATTGCAGTTGCGCGACAAAAATCAGCCGAGCGCCGAGCCGGCACCGAACGTCGAGTGGTGAGATGGCCCGGCAAACCGCCTCGAAGGCATTGTCGGTCTGGGCCAACGGCGAGCGCGTCGGCGTCTGGCGCCTGCCCGCGCGTGGTCCGATGGAGTTCGCCTACGACGCCGCCTGGATCGCGTCGCCCGCGGGTCGTCCGTTGTCGCTGTCGCTGCCGTTCACGCCCGCAACATGACGCACAAAGGGCCGCGGGTGCTCAACTACTTCGACAACCTGCTGCCCGACAGCGACGCTATCCGCAAACGCATCGCGCAGCGCTACCGGACCGAAACGCTCGACGCGTTCGACCTGCTGCGGGCCATCGGCCGCGACTGCGTCGGCGCGGTCCAACTGCTCGGCGAAGACGACGCGCCGGTCGGGGTTCAGCGCATCGAAGGCACGCCGCTCTCCGACGACGACATCGAGGCGCTGCTCGCGCAAACGGTCGGCAAACCGACGCTCGGCGCGCCCGACGAACCCGACGACTTCCGCATCTCGCTCGCCGGCGCGCAGGAGAAAACCGCGCTGCTGTGGCACGACGGCCAATGGCAGCGGCCGCACGGCGCGACGCCGACCACGCATATCTTCAAGCTGCCGTTGGGGCTAGTCGGCAACCGGCTCGCCGATCTGAGCACGTCGGTCGAAAACGAGTGGCTGTGCATGCGGATTCTGCGCGAGTTCGGCCTGCCGGTCGCGAACACGGAGGTGCTCAGCTTCGGCCAACAGCGCGTGCTCGCCGTCGAACGCTTCGACCGGCAGATGCATTCGAGCGGCAGCTGGCTATTGCGTTTGCCGCAGGAAGATTTCTGCCAGGTGTACGGCGTGCCGTCGCATCGCAAGTACGAGAACGAGGGCGGCCCCGGCGTGCTCGATCTCGCGCGGATTCTGCAGCAGTCGGTCGATGCGCGGCAGGACCTCGAGACCCTGCTCGCGAGCCAGATCCTGTTCTGGATGCTGGCCGCGCCGGACGGCCACGCGAAGAACTTCAGCATCCGTCTGCTCGCGGGCGGCCAGTACCGTCTGACGCCGCTTTACGACGTGATGTCGATCTGGCCGGTCGAAGGCAATGGCCCGAACCAGTGGCCCGAACCAGTGGTCGTGGTACAAGGTGCGGCTTGCGATGGGTCTGTGGTCGCGCAGCAAGCACGATGCGTTTCGCGACGTGCAGCGGCGTCATTTCAACGCGATGGCGTTGAAGTGTTCGTACGGCGCCAACGCCGAGCCGCTGATCCAGCGTCTGATCGAGCAGACGCCCGGCGTGATCGAGCGGGTGTCGGCGGCGTTGCCCGAGCGCTTTCCGGGCAAGGTCGCCGAGCGGATTTTCAAGGGACTTCAAAACTCGGCGGCCCGGCTCGACACGATGCCGGCGAGTTGAACGCTTTGCGGCCAGAAGCCGGAACCGTTGGCTTGCGCACAACTCATTCGTGGATTCCCTACGGTTTCGTCATCGTTTCACCGGTAGAATACTTTTTGATGCTCAATGCATCAAAAGTCACCCGCGCGACGGCTGCGTCGCTTGCATTAGCGGCCTCGGCGACGGTCTGACAAAATCATAAACAGTGAATTTTTTTACGGTACATTTGCTGTCCCCGCGTGGCCGATTCATGCGCATTGCATGCGCACGGTCGGCTTGCGCCTGTCGACCGCGTACCACCTGTACCTTTTAACTCGCGGATTTTCACGCAGTATGGCCAACGAAACACACTCACCGGACTCCATCGCGGTTGCCGAGCGCGTGCGCGAGTTGATGAGCCGGCATGGAATCGGCAAGCGCCAGCAAACCACGGAGCTATGCCGCATCCTCGATCTGAGTTTTTCTCAGGGGCACCGCAAACTGCGCGGCAATAGTCCATGGACGCTGTCGCAGATCAAGAAAGTCGCCGAGGTATTCGACGAACCGGCGGCGCAGCTGTTCGGCGCGCAGTCGCTCGATCCGGGCGTGGTCGGCGCGATCGCCCAAGAGGCGGTGTTCTGCATCGGCGCGACCGAAATCGCCTGTACCGCGTGGGTCGGCGCCGCGCTCGAACCGGGTAGCCGTCCGGAGTTCGTCGCCTATTCGCGGCTCGGTCAATGGCGTGTCTCGCGACATGATGGCGCGCTGTATCAGAGCGCCTATGAAGTCCACAAGATCGAGATCTATCCGCGCCGCGCCGAAACCGACAAGCCTTCCATCGCGGTCGTCGACGACGATTGCGCGAGCGCCGATAACCTGCGCGACTATCTGGAGCGCAGCGGCTTCGCGGCGGTCGCGATCTATGGGCTCGCGGCCTTCAGCGAGCAGTTGCAAACCCAGGTGTTCGACGGTGTGATCATCGACTGGCTGTTCGGCTCGCAGACCTCGGCGGCCGCGATTCGCGCGGTGCGCGCGTCGGAGAACCCGGACGCGCCGATCTTCGTGCTGACGGGCGAGCTGCTGACCGGCAAGGCCAGCGAATCGGAGATCAGCGAAGTGATCCGCGATTACGACGTCGCGTGCTACGAAAAGCCCGCGCGCATGGCGATCCTCGTCGCCGATCTGTCGAAGCGGCTGAATCGCCTCTGAACCGCTGGCGCCGATGCGCCCCGGGCGCGGCACCGCCCTCACGCCTGATGCCGCGCCGCCAGCGCGCGCTGCAGCGCGTGCTTCAGATCCTCGTAATGGACCGGCTTTAACAGCGCCTCGAACACCGACGGCGCGCCAGTCACCCCACCTTCATCATCCCGCACGACCTCCGGCGCGTACGCGCTGACCACGATCACCGGCACGCCCGCCGACGGTCCACCGCGCACCGCGAAGTCCTCGAGAAACGTGTAGCCGTCGCGCCCCGGCATATGCAGATCGAGCAGCACCACTTCGCAGCGGTGTGTAGCGAGCCACGCGAGCGCGTCGTTCGCGTTGCCGAGTGCGAGCGAGTCGTAGCCCATGTGCGCGACCATTTCGCTGAGTGACTCGCGGATCAGGCTGTTATCGTCGATGATCAGCACGCACGGTTGCGCGCCGTCCGGCTCTGCTTGCACCGCGACGTCGGCCGGCTCGACGGTGGCGACCGGCACGACCGGAATCGTCACCGTGAAGCGGGTGCCCTCGCCGACCGTGCTCGCGACATCCACCGTGCCGCCGAACAGCTTGACGAGCCCTTGCACGATCGTGAGCCCCATGCCGGCGCCTTCGAAACGGCGCGAGCGCTTCGCGTCGAGCTGCGTGAACTCCTCGAAGATCAGCGGGATCTGCTCGGCCGGCACGCCCGGTCCCGTATCGCTGACGACGAAAACCAGCAGCGCCGGCTGCTGGCGCAGCTCGACGCGCACCGTGCCGGTCTCGGTGTAGCGGATCGCGTTGGTGACGAGGTTGTTGACGATCTGCCGGATGCGGTGCGGGTCCGACTCGACGAGCCCGCTCGTGCCGCTCGCCTCGCTTTCGAGCTTCAGGCCGCGCGCCTTGGCGGACATCGTGTGTTCATCGACGATCGATGCCAGCAGCTCGCGCGGCTCGAAATGCTGGTGCCGCAGTTCGAGCTTGCCGGCGCCGAGGCGCGCGTAGTCGGTCAGGTCCTTCATCTGCGCTTCGAGATGGCGCGCCGCGGTTTCGAGCCGCTGGATAACCTTGCGGTCGGCCTCCGTGTGATAGTGGAAGCCGAGCAGTTCCACCGACGACACGATCGCATGCAACGGCGTGCGCAGCTCATGGCTGATCATGCCGAGAAACGCATCCTTCGCGAGGCTCGCCTCGCGCGCCGCGCGGCTTGCCTGATGCTCGGCTTCCAGCGCCGCGCGCTGCTGGCGCATGAGCCGCGTGCGGCGCCGGCCGTTGAGCACGAGCAGCAGCGTCGCCGCCGCCGACAGCAACAGCAGCACCAGACCACCCGCGAAAAGGAGGCGGCGTTTGTCGATGAAATCGCGGTTCATCGCTTCGCGGTCGGCGACATCGGCGAAACGGCGCGACAGCGCAAGATCGTTGACCTCGCTCCAGTGCTGGCGCAGCTGCGCGTCGATTCGCGCGGCACGGGTGCGGTCGCGCGGTAGTACGTCGATCTCGGGCTGGATGTCGTCGAGCACATTCTCGAGCGTCCTGATTTCGTCGATCTGCCGTTGCAACAGAGCGAGCTGCGCGGAGAGCCGCTGCGTCGAGCCGGCCATCACGCGCAGCTTCGATTGCAGCAGCTGGAAGCGCAGCAGCAACCGCTGATAGTCGTCGTCGGCGCCGGACTGATACAGCAGCAGTTGGTTCTCGAAGCGAGCGTAGGCGATCTGCAGTTGTGCGGCGTCCCAGTAGAAACCGTCGTAGGTGCCGGTCAACTGCTCGGTCGCGCGCGGGTTCAACAGGTTCGCATACAGCAGGTAGCCGATCGCGCCGACGGGCGCGGCGAGCGCCATCAGCCAGATCAGCACGTACATCCCGCGCCGCCACGGACGACGCGCTATTTGACGATGAGGGCCTTGATCTGCCATACGAATTTCGAGTCGCCGACCGCGCCAGTCAGTTCATCCGGAAAAGCGTCGCGCGGATAGATCAGAAACAGCGGCCCGAAGTCGCTGAGTTTCAGGCGCTGGCCGTTCATGCTGTACGCGACGATCACGCCGTAGCGTTCGCAGTCCGCGACCGGCACGGTGTAGGTGTAATCGTCGTACGTGTGAAGCTCGATTTCGCTGCCGCGCGCGCCGACGGCCTTCAGGATGTCGGCGAGCCTGGGACCGGCGAACGTCGAGCGCGGTGTCCAGGTGGTCGAAGTCGTGATCGTATGCACGGGCAGCGCGAGCAGTTGAGCCTCGTCGAAGTGATAGCTGCGATGCGCGGCGTCGTTGGTGTTGGCGATCTTGCCCTCGACGTCGAGCGCCAGCGCCGGCGACTGCCGCACGCCCGGCTGCGCATGCGCGCCATAGACGGTAAGCCCGACGATCAGTCCCGCGAGCCCCGCCAGCCAGCGCATCCGCGAGGGCACACCGGTTTCGCCGGCTGCATTGCGCAGCGTTGCAATCAGGTTGGCCATTTGCTTTTTTTATCCGTTTTAGTTGATTCGCCGGACCGTGGGCGGCGCCACGGTCAACCGATCTTATGCCACGCGAAGTGTTGCGCCATACCGTGCAGTCAAACGCGTGCCGCCCCGACACGCGACCTTTGACCCGAATGCATAATATCGCCAAAATGCGCTGACTCAAAAACCCGATAGTCATGAACAAGCCGGTCTTGCCCCTGACGTACGAACAGCTCGATCATTGGATCGAATCGCTGCAAACCGAGTTGCTCGCCGAGCGTTTCACGATGGCGCTCGGCATTCTGCGCGGCGGCGCGCCGCTCGCGCTGATGGTGTCGCACGCGGTCGGCGCGCCGGTCGCGTTCCTGCGCTACGATCGCCAGACGCGCGCGGTCGCATGGGATTCGACGCTGCCGATCCCGCCCGCCGGCTCGAAAGTGCTGTTGTGCGAGGACATCGCCGGACGCGGTTTTACGCTCGCCGATTGCATCGCGTTCCTGCAGTCGCACGGGCTCGAAGTCAAAACGCTGACCGCCGCGGTCGATGAACTGAGCCGCGTGCAGCCCGACTACGCGATCGACGCGCGCGGCTACTTCGCCCTCTTTCCATGGGAGCGCCAGGCGTACACCGAGCGCTACCGCGACGACTGGGCACGCGTCGAAGCCGGCGCCGCGCCGGGGATGGCCTACGACCACGAATACGCGGCTTACGCGATCGACCTCGATGGCATCCTGCTGCCCGACGTCCCGCTCGCGCGCTACGACGAAGACCTTGCCGGCGCGCTCGCCGAGCGCGACGCGCTGCTGCCGTTCGAGGTGCTGCCCGGCATCGACCTGCAACACGTGCGCACGATCATCACGGGGCGTCCGGAGATGGATCGCGCGCGCACCGAAGCGTGGCTCGCGCGACACGGCTTCGCTCATCTGCAACTGGTGATGCGCGCGCCCGGCCTGCATGACGACAGCCCCTCCGGCGCGGCCGCGCACAAGGCGAGCGCGGCGCTGCGCTCGGGTGTCACGCACTTCGTCGAAAGCGATCCGGTGCAGGCGCTGCTGATCGCGCAGCAGGCGCCTTTGTTGCGAGTGATCTGGTGGGATGCGCTGACGCGCACGGGGATGCTGGTGAGCGCAAGGGCGTGGAGTTGAGCCGAGCTCAGCGCTCTACTTGTCCTTGCCCTCGCGCAACTGCAAATGACGCGCGGCCCGCTGCGACGCGACGACGATCAGCTTCATCGTCGCGCGCGTCGCGCCGACGAACAGCTTGCGCGCGACGCGTTCGTCGAACGCGTCGAAGTCGATCTCGGTGAAGATCACGCACGGCGCCGCCTGCCCCTTGAAGCGGTAGATCGATTCGAACAGCACGTCGCCGTCGCGATACTCCGGGTTGCCGAACAGATCGTATTTGCCGGTGAAGCTGCGCAGCCGATGCGGTCCGAGATGATCGAGCGCGCTCATCGCCGAACCGTCCCTGCCGCGGAACGACAGCACCACGATGTCCTGCTTGCGAAAGCCGAGCCCGAGCGCGTGGGTGATCGCGCGCTTGGTCGCGTCGATACTGCTTTCGGCGGCCTGCGCTTCGTCGTAGACCGACACCGAAACGTCTGAGCCGTCGAACGGACTGCCCGACGCGAGCGCCGCGGCAAGCGGCACCGACGAGCCGACCACATCGCGCAGATAGTCGAGGATGTCACGCGGACTGCGGTAATTGGTGGTTTCCTTCAGCGTGGCCCAGCCGGGTAACGACACCGGCTCGCGCATGTACAGATTCTGCAGCGGGTCTTCGAGCCACCACCACGCGCCGCCCGGCCGCAGCAGCCGCTCGAGCGAGGCAATCCACGACTGCTGGAAATCCTGCCCTTCATCGACGATCAGCACGTCGAACCGCCAGCGCGGCTCGATCGGCGTGTCGGCGAATCCGGCCTCCAGTTGGTCGAATACCTGCGCGGACTGGAAATCGGGCGCGCGGCCCGCGTCGCGCATGATCCAGTCGCACAGCTGGTGATAGTTCGCGACCTTCGCCTCCGGCGGCGCGACCCGCGCGATGTGATCGGCGAGCGGCCGGTTGAAGCACACGTACAACGGCCGCTCGCCGCGCGCGACCGCGTCCCTCATCACCTGCACCGCGAGTTGCGTCTTGCCGGAGCCCGCCGTGCCGACCACGCGCAAACGGAACGGCGCGAATTCGAGCCGCCGGGCCCACGTGGCGAGTCCGCCCGACAGGCGCGTGACGAGCGTGCCCGCCTGGCCGACGAGCGCGCTCGTGTCGGGTGCCAGCGCGAGTTCGTCGGCGAGAAAGTGATGCATTTTCGATGCGCTGGGAAGGCGCGGCTCATCGGCCGGCAGCGCTTCGCGGATGATCGCCGCGAGCCGTTCGCGCCGTGTCGCGTCGACGATGCGCGCGGGATTCACGCCGGCGATCGCCGCATCCTTGACGATGTGATCGGGACAGTACAGCAGTTCCTCGATGAAATACGTGCCGGCGCCGAACGCCGCGGTAAAACGCCGGTGCAGACTCTCGATCGTATGCGCGAGCGCGATCGCGACGTTGCGCTCGGTCTGCAGATACACCTTGACGAGCCCCTTCGGCGTTTCGCGCAGAAAGCCGGTCTTCTGCTCGATGATCATCAGACGCCCGGCGGGGCTAACGATCACGAAGTCGGCCTCGCCGAATACCGAGAAGTTCTGGTTCAGGCGAGTCCAATGCACGCCGTGATAGACGGTGTAATCGTCGGGCAGTGCCTGTTCGAGCAGCGCGAGCGTTTCGCGTTCGCGCGCCGCCGCGCCGGTCGCTTCGAGGCTCTTCCAGTCGTCGGGAACAATGCGGGCCATGCGGTGCCTTATTGGGTTTGGATGCGTGAGTCCACGCGTGTCGGCTCAGTGCGCAATTCGGGGTGCGGTCATTGTACGCAACGCGGTGGCGGGCGTCGCATCCGCGAGGCTGCGTGCCGCCTCGCGCGGAGGGCGCCTCTCGGATGCCGCGCAAAGCTTCGCGCATCGTGTATCGTAACTGGCTGAACGCCGCGCGCGAGGCGCGGCTTGCCAACCGTAAGAGAAAAGGATTTACCGGATGATTACGATCTGGGGACGTACCAATTCAGTCAACGTCCAGAAAGTATTGTGGTGCTGCGACGAACTCGTACTGCCATTCGACCGCATCGACGCGGGCCTGCAATTCGGCCGCAACAACGAACCCGACTATCTCGCGATGAACCCGACCGGCAAGATTCCGACGCTGGTCGACGACGACTTCGTGCTGTGGGAATCCAACTCGATCCTGCGCTATCTGGCGATGCAATACGGCGAATCGAGCCTGCTGTATCCGGCCGAGCCGAAACTGCGCGCGAGCATCGACCGCTGGCTGGACTGGTCGCTGTCGACGCTGCAGCCGGTGGAACGTCCCGTGTTCTGGTCGCTCGTGCGCACGCCGGAGGCCGAGCGCGACGCCGCCAAACTCGCCGCCGACGTGAAGGCGGTCACCGTGCTGTGGCGCCTGCTCGACACGCATCTGCAGGGCCGCTTCTTTCTCGAAGGCGAAAAGTTCACGCTCGCCGATATCGTGATCGGCGCGTACGCGAAGCGCTGGTTCGGCCTCGACGGTTTGCAGCGGCCGTCGCTGCCGAGTCTGGAGCGCTGGTATTCGCGTCTGACGACGCGCACCGGCTTCAAGAAGTACGTGGATTTTCCGTTGACCTGAACGGCCGGTTCATTGGCGACTTCGTAAGCGCCGCCCGCGCGCTTGTGCCGCGCCTGTGCCGCGCCGATCCACCGACCGGCGCGGCGACCCACCGCGCATGCCTCTATAATCGACGCATGAAAACCGCCAACCCCGCCGCCAAGCCCGCCGCAACCGGCCATCCGGTCACTCCCGCACCTGCCGCCTCCGCCGCCGATGCGCACGAGCATCATGTGCATCACGACGTGCATCAGCCGTCGCAGGAAGCGGCTCTCGCACTGGCCGAGCAATATTGCCGCGAACGCGGCGAAAAACTCACGCCGATCCGGCGCAAGGTGCTCGAACTGCTGCTGAACTCGGGACGCGCGACCAAGGCCTATTCACTGCTCGACGAAATGCGCCAGATTCACCCGGGCTCGGCGCCGCCAACCGTCTATCGCGCGTTGGATTTTTTGCTGTCGGCGGGACTCGTGCATCGGATCGAGTCAATCAATGCGTTCACCGTCTGCCATGATCTGACGCAATGCCAGCACGGCATTCTCGTCGTATGCCAGCAATGCGGCAGCGTCACCGAGTTGCATCAACCGAAGCTGCGCCAGGCCCTGATCGCGCAGATCGAAGACGCGGGCTATCGGCTCGCGAGCGACGAAATCGAGTTGAAGGGCCTCTGTGCGGCCTGTCAGGCGGCCGCAATGGCTGGCGAAGCCGCGCCGGTGGCCGCGGCGAAATAGCGGCGCGCTACGCGTCAGGTGCGCAACGCGGTGTGATGCGCTGCGAAGCGTCGATGGCCGCGCGCTGTTCCGCAAAACGACGTCTTCCCGCCGCGCGCCGGCCTGCTACTACTCGCTCTCCACGAAAGCCCGCTGCGAGCCCGCTACGAAGCGGCGATCACCCCGCCGCGCGGGCGTCGATCGCGTCGCGCAGCAACGTCACGAGCGCTTCGGGTAACGCGGGTTTGGTCATGAAATGCTGGAAGCCTTCGCCGATGCTGCGCAGGCGATATGCGTCGTCGGTATGGCCGGTCAGCGCCACCGCCACCGCGGGTGAATGGCCGCCGCAAATCTCGTGGTCGCGCAGCCGCTGGATCAGATAGAAGCCATCCATGGTCGGCAAGTCGAGGTCGCAGACGACCGCGTCGGGAAGCAACTCCATCGCCGCCACGACACCCTCTTCCGCATCGGCGACCGCGCATACCTTCGCGCCTTCCGCCTCGAGTAGCAAGGTCAACGATTCCCGGCTGTCGGGGTCGTCCTCTACCAGCACGATCGTGGCCTGATCGAGCCTCATTGCTGCATTCATCGTATGTTGTTGCTCTGGAAAACCGGTTAGGCCATCGGAAGTGGCCAATGTTTCAGTCTGCTGATTGCCGCCGATTTGCGCGGCCGATGTGTTGCTGTCCATGGTTCCGACTCGATTTCGCACGCCGAGTTGCAGACAGGTCCGCGATTGTAAAACATTGCTGAGCACCTTCCCGAGTACAACGCGTGCGCACGGTAACGCGCCAAAATTGCACGTCGATGAAAAAACGGCGCTCGACGCATGCCGCGATTTAGCTGCTGAGTGTCCGCAGTTTTTCCGCGGCTCGCCGATTGCCGGCACCCGATGTTCCGGCGCGGTTCGCATGAACCCCGTTCGTACGGCCTTCTCCGCCCGGTCTCGATTCCGTCCTTCGTATTGTTTGCGCGACGCGGCGCTGTCGTTCGTGTTGCGCCGCTCGCATCCGACGACTCTGCAAGCATGTCGCGTGCCTCCATGCAGGGGTTCGCGTCACGTGAAGAGGGGCCGGGTCGCGCGTGTCGATGACAAAAAGATGAATTGGCGCTTACCCGCTAACCGTTGGCGCCGCGGCGCTATCATCGTGGGCGCGCATGCGCGGCATGCTTGGGTTCGCGGCCGTCCGCACGCGTCTATCGATGTCCCCTCATCCCAACCCGAGGCCACCCGACACCATGTCCGCCACATCGTCCGCGCTTTGCTCCGCGACGCTCGAGATCCTTCGTCACGTCAGCACCGCCACGCTGACCACGCAGCTATTCAAGCGCGGTCTTCGCAATACCTTCATGCAGGGCGTCGCACCGCTCGGTCCGCTCCGCTGCGCGAATCTGGTTGGGCCGGCGTTCACGCTGCGCAATATCCCGTCGCGCGAAGACATCGACGTGCTGGAGCTATTCGCGGACCCTGAGTACGCGCAACGCAAATGCGTCGAGACCATTCCGCCGGGCCATGTGCTCGTGCAGGATTGCCGCGGCGAGCGCGGCAGCGCGTCGTTCGGTTCGATTCTGTCGCTGCGTTTGCAGGTGCGCGGCGTGGCCGGCATGGTGTCCGACGGGCCGGTGCGCGACAGCGCGACGATCGCCGCGCTCGACATGCCGGTGTTTTGCGCCGGCGCGAGCGCGCCGCCCAATCTGATCCGCCATCACGCGGTCGACATCAACGTGCCGATCGGCTGTGGCGGCGTCGCGGTGTTTCCGGGCGACGTGATCGTCGGCGATGGGGATGGGGTCGTCGTGATTCCGCTGAAGATGGCCGACGACGTCGCGCAAGCCGCGGCCGAACAGGAACGGCTCGAAGCGTTTCTGACCGAAAGGATTCGTGCCGGCGCCGCGCTACCCGGCACCTATCCGCCGAACGACGAGACGAAGGCGGCGTTCGACGAGTGGAAGAAAAACCGCAAAATCTAGGGGCCTTTTGAAACGGAACGGCGACCGGTGCACACCACACCGGCCGCCGGTTCAAGCGCCCTTGGCGGGCCCGATGCCCTGCACCAGCAACGCCACCGCATGCCGTGCGATCTCCGCGCCGCCGATATTGCGGCGCAACGGATCATTACGCCACAGCTTCGAGGTGGCGAGCGGCAGAATCGTCATGCCGAGCAGCGTGACGAATACGAGCGCGGGTTCGAGCGATGCATTCAGGCGCCCCTCCTTCTGCCAACGCGCGATCGCCAGCAGCGACTCCTTCTGATGCGCGAAGCCGAAACGCTCATGCATGCGCTGGCGCAGCAGACCGCCGTCGCCGATCACTTCGCGAATCCATAGCGACGCGAACCACGGGTTATCGCTCGCGATCTGCACGAGCCGCTCGGTGAACTGCGTGATCGCCGCGACCGGATCGTCGGGATTTTCCCGGAACGGCAGGCCGAGGCTTGCGCGCAACGGCGCGAAACACTCGTCGATCAGCACATCGAGCAGTTGATCGCGTGTCTTGAAGTAGTAGTGCACCATCGCGGGTGTGAAGCCGGCCTCGCGGGCGATCTCACCGAGCGATGTCTCGACGATGCCCTGCCTTGCGAACAACGTTAGCGCAGCGTCGAGCAAGCGCGCACGTTGCTCTGGGCCGCGCGCGGCGCCCGTCGGCCGGCCGGGGCGGCGGGCGGGCGACCCGGTTGGCGCGCCGCTTGTGAGATTCGCGGTTTGCGTATCCGCTTGCGTCGCCTCGAGTTTGGGCTTCGACGCGCCACGCTTTTTCGCGGCAATTCGCGCGGGTGGCCCCGCATCTGTCACGACGTGGTCCGCTGCGGCGTCATCAGACGAGATCCTTGTCATTGCATTGAATTTGACGTGAGAGGCGATGTCGCCTATATTAATCGTTCGGTTAATTAATTTCAACGCGTTGCCACCATGGAACAACCCGCTACGACCCTGTCCGTCGACTCCGCGCCCGACGAACCCCGCCAGGCTTCGGCTGCAGACGCAGCCGCTCATCCGCCGATCCGGCTGCTGTTTCCGGCGCTACTGCTGGTCATGCTGCTCGCCGCGCTGGACCAGACGATCGTGTCGACCGCGCTGCCCACCATCGTCGGCGATCTGGGCGGGCTCAATAACCTGTCGTGGGTCGTGACCGCTTACCTGCTCAGCTCGACGATCGTCGTGCCGCTGTACGGCAAGTTCGGCGACCTGTTCGGCCGCAAGATCGTGCTGCAGACGGCGATCGTCATCTTTCTCGTCGGCTCGGCGCTGTGTGGCATCGCGCAAAACATGAGTCAGCTGATCGTGCTGCGCGCGCTGCAAGGCCTCGGCGGCGGCGGCCTGCTCGTCGTGACGATGGCGGCGATCGCGGACGTGATTCCGCCCGCTGAGCGCGGCCGTTATCAGGGCGTGTTCGGCGGCATCTTCGGTCTCGCCACCGTCATCGGTCCGTTGCTCGGCGGCTTTCTGGTCGAGCATCTGACCTGGCGTTGGATCTTCTACATCAACCTGCCGCTCGGCATCCTGTCGCTGATCGTGATCGGCGCGGTGTTCAAGCCGCACGTGCGCCACGTCAAGCACACGATCGACTACATGGGCGCCGCTTTTCTCGCCGGCGCGCTGACCTGCATCATCCTGTTCACGAGCCAAGGCGGCACGATCCTGCCGTGGACTTCGCCGCAACTGTGGTTCACGCTCGGCATGGGCCTCGTAGCGATCTGGGGCTTCATTCACGAAGAGCGCAGCGCGGTCGAGCCGATCATGCCGCTCGGACTGTTCAAGCAGCGCACGTTTCTGATCAGCAGCCTCGTGAGCTTCATCATCGGCGTATCGCTGTTCGGCTCCGTTACGTTCATTCCGCTCTATCTGCAGGTCGTGAAGGCCTCCACGCCGTCGCAAGCCGGCATGCAGATGCTGCCGATGATGGGCGGGCTGTTCATCCTGTCGATGGTGACGGGCCGTCTGATCAGCAAGATCGGCAAGTATCGGCTGTTCCCGATCATTGGCACGTTCCTCGTCTCCGTGGCGATGCTGCTGCTCGCGCGCCTGCAGATCGATACGCCGATTCATGTGATGTATCTGTACATGGGCCTGCTCGGCTGTGGCCTCGGCATGGTGATGCAGGTGCTGGTCCTCGCGGTCCAGAACACCGTCGAGTTCAAGCATATGGGGGTGGCGACGTCGGGCGTCACGCTGTTTCGCTCGATCGGCGGCTCGATCGGCGTGGCCGGTTTCGGCGCGGTGTTTTCGAACGGACTCGCCGCACGCCTCGAAAAGCTGATCCCGCCCGATACCGAACTTCCGCAGGCCCTGGGTCCCGCCGCGATTCATCAGCTACCCGAAGCATTGCGCAATGACTATCTGCATGCGTTTGCTGGCGCGTTGCATACCGTGTATCTGTCGGCCGCGTGCGTCGTGGTGCTCGCCTTCGCGCTGGCATGGCTGCTGAAGGATCATCCGTTGCGCAGGCACTGAGCGTTCGTCTGCGCCTGAACCGGATGCTGATGAAACACTTACCGGCAAGCATCCAATAGCCGGGCGATCACGAGGCCGCACGCGCAGCGCGTCGGCCTCGTTGTTTTTTTGTCGCGCTCACTAGATGGGGCGCGCCCGTGCATTTGTCGTGAAACAACAGACACATACATTCGTTTTTGAGCGTAACGGCAAAGTTTCTTCATACCTCCGAATGAGCGGTAGCGCACACAATCCAGGGGCCTACCGCGTTGACGTCCCCCGTGAAACATCACATATTGGAAACCGTGGAAACGCAGGCGCGGCCTACGTCTCCGCGACCTCCGGCGCATGTGGATCGTGATTCCGCGGACAAGGCTCCTGCCTCAACACGATCCGGAGCATGCCTTTACGGCATCGTTTTCCAAAGGTGGGTCCACGGCATGTCCACCCAGACAGCAACCGGCCAAAGTTTTCCCACGCCCTGCAAACGCTGCGGCGGCGCACTGTACCGACAAGTCGACGCCTGCCCCTACTGTGGCGCTGCGCATCCGTTCGAGCAAGACGATCCGCACATCCGCACCGGTATTCCAGGCAGCCGCGCGAGCGCTACGCACAAGCCGCTGCCCCGCTTCGACGACGAGCTCGGCACACGGGATGAGCCCGTCATCGCCTCGGCCGCGATGGCGTCCGAATCTCTGTTGCAGAGCGAGCCGATCATGCACACGGCGCTCGTGTCGACCGACACCGCTATCCCACCTTACGAAGATCCGATGTACGCGCCGCGCAACACTGCGCAGACGATCTGGCGCGTGCTATACGTGATCGGCGCGGTCATCGCGATCGGCCTGGCGTATATCGCTTATACGTTATTCAGCGACGGTGGCGAATCGGAAGATAAAGGCGTCGAGCAGATTACTCAGGATGTCCGCACCACGACGACCGGCATGATCGCGCCGCTTGCGTCCGCACCGGTGATGGCTCAGGCACAGACCGCACACGCGCCGGCCGCGGCCAGGCCTGCGCCTCCGCCCGTGAGCGAACTGGCGGCGAAGCCCGCGCCCGTCGTGCCCACGGTTCCCGTCATTCCGGCGACACCGGCTGCGCCGCCTGTCGCGCCGCCGCTCGCTGCGACGCCCGTGCGGCCCGCGACGCCATTCCACGACGCCGCACAGGCGTTGCAGGTCGCGAGGACCGCGATCCGCGCCAACGACCTGTCCGCCGCGCAGGCCGCTCTCGCGGCCGCACAAACGTTGCAACCGGGAAACAGCGATGCGCAGGTTCTGGCCGATCAGATGCGGCCGCTCGTCCAGCGTCGCGATACCGCGCTGCAGGCCGCGCAGGTCTGCGTCGCGCAGCAGTCGTGGCCGTGCGCGCGTCAGCACGCGAACGAGGCACTCGCGATCGACAGCAGCAACGACGCGGCGAAAGTGATCCTCGAGCGCGTGATTCGCGAGACCGGCTGGGCGCCGCTGACTCCGCCGCATGCGGCAACGGACGCCGCACCGGGCGCGCCGCTCGCGCAGGCGCAACTGCAGGTACCGCTGCCCGCCGGCATGCTGGAGCACGGCGCGCTTGCCGCGACGGCAACGAACGCCGGCGTCGTACGAACTGCGACGCCGCGGAGCAACTAGCGCTCAAGCGCGACGCAACCCTCCGTTCAGTGTCGCGGAGACGCGAAAGACTGCGCCGTCGCGCAAAAACATTGCTTCGCATACCAGATCGAATGGTCGCCGTCTGTGCCGATTCCCACATAATCATTCGCCCTCTGAGCGGCAACAGACGGAGGGGCCCTGACAGCAGTTTGAACATGACATGGCAACCGGATCACTGGTGCTTCCACGCGCCACGCGTGAAGCGGGATCAACCTGACCGATAGGTAGAATGACCATGCTGAAGAGACTTCTCGCGGGCTGGCTGGGGCTGGTGGTACTGGTCGTATGTTCGCTGGCCGGCGCGGAACCGGCGCACTACAAGATCGTCACCGGGCCGGAGCGCGGCACCTATATCCAGATCGGCAACGACCTGTCGAAATGGGTGGCCCAGCCGGTCGGCATCGACCTCGAAGTGGTGGCGTCGAAAGGCTCGGCCGAGAACGTGCAGCGCATGCGTTTCGAGCCCGGCGTGAAGCTCGCGCTCGTGCAGTCCGACGTGTACCAGGCGTTCATCGACATGGCCAACACGGGCAATCCCGATGCGGGCACGACGATCCGGCCGTTGCGACTGATCATGCCGCTCTACGACGAGGAAATTAACGTCGTCGTGCGGGCGGATTCGCCGCTGAAAACGCTCGCCGACATCAAGGACAAGACCATCAGCGTCGGCCTGCTGGGCAGCGGCACCGCGCAGTCGGCGACGACGCTCTACCGCCTGATGTTCGGCCAGCCGATTCCCGAGCAGAACGTCGTGCATCTGAGCAACGAGGACGCGCTGGCCGCGCTGATCGTGAAGAAAATCGACGTCGCGATCATCGTGGTCGGGCAACCCGCGAATCTATTCACCAGCATGAAGCCCGACCTGCTGTCACAACTGCGTCTGCTGCCCGCCGATCCCAGCGCGCCGGAGACGAACCGCGCAAAGCAGACCTACTTTCCGACGACGATCCGTCAGAGCAGCTACCCAGGCTGGCTGAAGGAAGACGTGCCGGGCCTCACGGTCAAAGCGTTTCTGGTCACCTACGACTATGGCTTGCGCGACACCGTCAGCAATCTGAATCATTTCGCCGACTCGTTGTGCGCGAACTTCGACAATCTGCAGGAGCACGGCCATCCGAAATGGAAACAGGTGAAGCTCGAATTGCCGACGCTCGTACGCGGATGGAAGTATTACGGTCCGGTTGAGAAGCACCTGCGCGCGTGTCTCGCGAACCGCACCGCGGCGATGAGCGCGGCGGCCGCGCAACCCGCGCCGAAACCGCACACGCCCTGCTCGGAACAGGAGCGGATGCTTCTGCTGTGCAAATAACGCCGTAGCAAGGACCGCGCGCCTGATTCGATTCGGTTCGTTTCAGACGCGCTCGCGCGCCGCGTCGGCCGACACCGCGCACGCATCCATCGCCCGTTGCAACGCCTCGTACACCTTCGGGCGATTGCATTGCGACACGTTGAAACGCAGAAAGCCCGCCGCCGCTTGCGACGCGCTGAACACGTTGCCCGGCGCGAGCACGACGCCCGCCGTCAACGCATGACGGGCGATGTCGGCGGCATCGAGCGCCTCGGGCAAGCGCGCCCACACGAACAGGCCCGCGCGCGGCCGTGTCCAGATCTCGAGGCCCGCATAGCCGAGACGCCTGATGGTCTCTCCCATCGCATCGGCAAGCTTCGCGCGCATCGCCTCGAGATGACGCCGATAGGTACCGTCGACCAGCATCCGATGCACGACGCTCGCCGCTAGCTGGCCGTTGCCGAACGACGTCGCGAGCTTCAGATCGATCAGCGGTTCGACCCATTCGGCTCGCGCGGCGATATAGCCGCAGCGCACCGCCGCCGACAGCGTCTTCGAAAAGCTGCCGATCGACACGACGCGAGAGAGCCCGTCGAACGCGGCGAGTCGCGGCGCAGGTTCGTCTTCGAAGTCCGCGAAGATGTCGTCTTCGACGATCAGCAGATCGTGCTCCCCAGCGAGCTTCAGCAGCCTGTGCGCGACGGCCGGCGCGAGCGTCGCGCCGGTCGGATTGTGGATCGCCGAGTTGGTCACGTAGAGCCGCGGACGCTGCTCGACCAGAATGCGCTCGAACGCTGCGAGATCCGGTCCCTGCGGCGTGTACGGCACGCTCGCAATCCGCACGCGATGCGCGCGCAGCAGCGCCTGAAAATTGAAGTAGCACGGATCGTCAATCAACACCGTGTCGCCGGGTTCGAGCAGGAAGCGGCACACGAGATCGAGCGCATGGGTGCCGCCGTCGGTCAGCAGGATCTGCTCGGGCGGCGCATCGACGCCGTGCGCGGAGAGCCGCCACGCAAGCTGCTGACGCAGCGCCGGCAAGCCGGCCGGGCTCGCGTAGTCGGCGAGCAGTGACTGCGGATCACGGGCGACCGCACGCAGCGCGCGGCGCACGCCGTCTTCCGGCAGCCACGACGCCGGCATCCAGCCGCAGCCTGGCTTCAGCGCTTTCGAGCCGGTCTCCAGCGACTGCCGCGTAAGCCACAGCGGATCGACCTCGCGATCGAGCCGCGGCCCGAGATCGGCGAGCGCGAGCGGCGGCGCATGGCCCGACACGAAGAACCCTGAGCCGCGCCGCGCGACGATCACCCCTTCCGCGACGAGACGGTCGTAGGCTTCCACCACGGTCGATTTCGACACGCCGAGCGTGTCGGTCATCGCGCGAATCGACGGCACGCGCGCGCCCGGCATCAGCGAGCGGCTCGCGATGCGCTCGCGCAGATTGTCCATCACGAGGCCGACGCGCGTGCCCGGCACCGTCTCGTTGCTGTCGCTTCCCGCCATCTGTACTGCTCCATGTTCGGTACAGTTTGTGCGAACTGTACTGATCTGTAGCTTAACGTTTACGGCGGCGGCGCGCATCATGTGACTCTTTGAGCGCAGGGATGTACGCAATGGACAAGACCACCAACGGCTGGCTCAGCGGTTTCGCAGGCGTGCTGATTTTCAGCGGCTCGCTGCCGGCCACGCGGCTTGCCGTGCAGGGACTCGATCCGGTGTTTCTGACCGTGGCGCGCGCGACGATCGCGGGCGTTCTCGGTCTTCTATTGTTGCTGGTGTTCCGTGAGACGCGGCCGCAGCGCCGCGATCTGCTGCCGCTCGTGGTGGTCGCGCTCGGCGTCGTGGTCGGCTTTCCGTTGCTGACCGCGCTGGCGCTGCGGCATGTGAGCGCTGCGCATGCGGTCGTGTTCATCGGTTTGCTGCCGCTCGCCACCGCGATCTTCGGCGTGCTGCGCGGCGGCGAGCGGCCTCAGCCGGCGTTCTGGCTGTTCTCGGCGCTCGGCAGCGCGGCAGCGGCCGCGTTCGCATTGCGGCACGGCATCGACGCGTCGCCGCTCGGCGACGCGCTGATGCTCGCGGCGATCATCGTGTGCGGGCTCGGTTACGCGGAAGGCGCGCGGCTGTCGCGTCACGTGGGCGGCTGGCAGGTGATTTCGTGGGCGCTCGTGCTGTCGCTGCCATTGATGCTGCCGCTCGCCTGGTGGACGCGCCCCGTGTCGTTCGACGGTGTCGGCGCCGCCGCGCTGTGGGGACTCGCGTATGTGTCGCTGTTCAGCATGCTGATCGGCTTCGTGTTCTGGTACCGCGGACTCGCGCTCGGCGGTATCGCGGCGGTCGGTCAACTGCAGTTGCTGCAGCCGTTTTTCGGGCTTCTGCTCGCCGGCGTGCTGCTGCACGAACAGGTCCCGCCGTCGATGATCATCGTCACCGTGATCGTGGTCGCCTGCGTGGCGGGCGCTCGGCATTTTTCGCACGCGGCGCCGGCGCGGCGGGCGGCCTGACGCGGCTCGACCAGCGCACGGCAAACGGTCTTTTTCACGATCGAATCGCGCGAGTCGTGGGTCGATATGTCATCATTTCGCAGATTGGCACAACCAGCGCCTTGCGCCGCGACTGACGATGACGACCGCTTTTGCCCAAACCGTCGAAGCCCGTTTTGCCGAACTCACGCCGACGTCGAAACGCGTCGCCAGCTACATGCTCGCGAACCTCGATCGGCTCGGCCTCGAGACCGCCGACCAGATCGCGCAGCAAGCCGGCACCAGCGGCATTTCGGTCGGCCGCTTTCTGCGCAGCGTCGGCTATCGCAATCTCGACGATCTGAAACGCGAGCTGCGCGGCACGCAGCAGCGGCCCTGGCTGATTACGGACCGGCTCGACGCGTTCCGCCGTGGACCGAGCGACAGCACCCAAACCCGTGAGCCGCATGAACCGTGCGTCGCTGACGGCGCTTCGCCGCGCGACGCGGCGCTCGCCCAATCGCTCGAGCTCGAGATCGGCGCGATCCAACACGTATACGAACTCGCGCGCTCGCCGGCCTTCGCGCGCGTCGCCGAGCGCATCGCGAACGCCGATGCGGTCTATATCCTCGGCATCCAGTCGACGCGCGGTATCAGCAACGCGTTTTACAGCTACCTCGAATACATCCGCCCGCGCGTGTTCTATTCGGATGGCATGTCGGGTTCCTACGTCGATTCGTTGAACTCGGAGTTCAGCACGCCGTATCTGATCGTCACCGACACGCGCGCCTATTCGACGATCGCGCGACGCTATTGCCAGGCGGCCTCGCAACGCGGTCTGCCGTTCGCGCTGGTCACCGATATCTACTGTCCGTGGGCGCGCGATTTCGACGGCGACCTGCTGCAGGTGAAGACCGACGTCGGTCAGTTCTGGGATTCGCTCGCGCCGCTGACGTGCCTGTTCAACCTGCTGATCTCGGCGGTCGTCGAACGGCGCGGGCCGGCTATCGACGAACGCGTGGCGCGCAATCGCGAGTTGCAGAGCGAATTCGACCAATTCGATCTTTGACCCGCTTCAAATCCGCGCCGGCCACAGGCATAGTGAAGGCTTCCACCAAACTGAGCCTGCCACGACCGGATCACGCATGAGTTCAACCCGCCCTCCGCTCGACGCCCCGCTGATCCGCGACGCCACCGAAGCCGACCTCCCCGCGATCCAGGCGATCTATGCGCATCACGTGCTGACCGGTGTCGCGTCGTTCGAAGAAACCCCGCCGTCCGTCGACGAGCTGCGCACGCGGCTCGCAAGCGTGCGCAGCCACGGACTGCCGTATATGGTCGCGGAGATCGACGGCGAGATCGCCGGCTATTGCTATGCGACGCCGTATCGCCCGCGCGCCGCCTATCGCAACACGATCGAAGACTCGATCTACGTGAACGACGCATATCGCGGACGCGGCATCGGACGCTTGCTGCTGCAGGCGCTGATCGATCGTTGCGAGACCGGACCCTGGCGTCAGATGATCGCGGTGATCGCCGATGGCGGCAGCGGCGGGTCGTTGTCGTTGCATACGCAGCTCGGGTTCGAGCTGACCGGCACGTTGAAGGCGGTCGGCTACAAGCACGGCCGCTGGCTCGACACGACACTGATGCAACGCACGCTCGGCCGCGGCGCATCGACCGGGCCCGACGACGTTTCAAACGCGGCAGGCGGCACGCACGGGTAGTCCGCCGCGCGCACGGCGCGGCCTAGCAACCGCGACGCCGAAGGCTAAACCTAACGCGCGCGCGGCAAACGCGCGAACAAGGTCGGATAGTCGATCACGAGGCCATCGCTATCCACGCGCATATTGGCGGTGAACTCGCGAAAAATGCCTTCGTAGCGGTACTCGCCATTCAACTCGATGCACGTGTATGCCTGCTCGGCGCGCGTAACCTGCAAGTCCGGCGTCGAGATGTACGCGACTTCGATCGGTTGACGTTCGCCCTCGGCCAGTTGCAGCCGGCGGATCGGCAACGTATTGGTGTACGGCGTCGCGGCGATATCGATATCGATGCAGCCCTCGATCGCACTCAGCGCGAGGCCGTGCCCGTCGTGCCAATGGCCTTCGCCATCGCCATGCAATTCCAGCTCGCCGCCGCCGACGATCTTCAGGTGCGCATAGCGCGTGCGCCAACGCGCGTCGCAGCGCACCGCGTAATGCAGCCCGTACGCCTTGCCATAGCGCTGCCCGATCACGACGCTTTCCACGGCGAAGCCGTCGTCGCGCGCATCGAATACCAGATGTTCGATGCCGTCGCCCTCTTCCGAGGCCCATCGTAATTCACGCATCGGCGTCTCCTCGCGAAACGGCGCAGTGGGCGCGCCGGCCTTTCATCGTAGCGCGAAAGTGCGCGCGCGAGTCAATCCCGACCCAGGCGCTTACGGCCGGCAAATAGCCAGTATCAACGCGCGAGATGCCTGAGTGCTGGCCGCTCGACTATGCTCGCGGTTTGTCGTGACTCCGAACCCGCCGCCGATGCACGCCGCCGCGACCGATGCCCCGTCTTCCTCGCTCAGCGCCCCGCTGCGCACGCTGCTGCGCAGCCTCGGCCAGATCGTGCTGCAATCGAACGCCGCGACCGGCGCGTGCATGCTCGGCGCGTGGCTTCTCAGCGAGCCGCGTCTCGTGTGCGCCGCGCTGCTCGGCGCGATTGCGGCCAACGTCAGCGCGATGCTCGCCGGTTCGGCCGACGCCGACTTGGTTGCTGGCCTGCCCGGCTTCAACGGCGCGCTCGCGGGCCTCGCCGCGTTCAGCTTCATCGGCGATCCGGCGCGCGCGTCGGCCGTCGCGATTCTTGCGGCGACGGCCACCGCATGGCTGCTGCGACCGTGGTCGCGCTGGTTGCATGTGCGTGGGCTCGGTTATCTGTCGAGTCCGTGCCTGATCGTCACGTGGCTATGGTTGCCGCTGATCGCGAGCCGTTCCTTGTCGGCGGGTCCCGACGCCGCTCATCCGCTCGGCGCGATGCGGTTCGTCAGCGGCGTGCTCGCGGGCGTTGCGCAGACCGGCTTCGCGTCGGGCGCGCCAGCGGGTGTGCTGGTGCTGCTCGGGATTGCCGCCGCCTCGCGCAAACACGCGCTCTATGCGCTGGGCGGCGCGACATTGGCGAGCGCGGCACATCTGTTGCTCGGCGCGAGCGTTGCTTCATTCGACGCCGGCCTGTGGGGGTTCAACGGCGCGCTGACCGCGCTCGCGCTTGCCGACTCGGGCTACCCTGCGATGCTGGGCGGCATCGCGATGTCGGTGCTGTTGCAAGCGGCCGCCCTGCATTGCGGTTGGCTTACGATGACCGCGCCGTTCGTGCTCGCAACGTGGACCATCCAGTCGCTCGGGCGCCGCAGCGCGTAACGCAAGAATGGGGCGTGCGCTGTCGCCAACGGCGCGGCATTGTGCGGTAGCATCCCAAGCCGGTTCCCGCGTCGCGCGGCCTCGCATTCAGCAACCTTCTTGCCTTGGCGATCAATCGCATGGCGCCGCAGTCAGTGCTAAAACACTCACTCCGGCCGACAGGAGACAGATATGTCATTCGCCCACTTACCCGCCGGCCGCATCGCGGAGTCCGGTCCGCTGTCGGAAGCGGAACAGCGAACCCGCATCGATCTGGCCGCCGCCTATCGACTCGCCGCGCTCAACGGCTGGGACGATCTGATCTACACACACATTTCCGCGAGCGTGCCCGGCGAACCGGGTCACTTCCTGATCAATCCGTTCGGCCTCGCGTTCGATGAGGTATGCGCGTCGAATCTCGTGAAGATCGACATCGCGGGCAATGTCGTCGGCGCCAGCCAACATCCGGTGAATGCCACCGGCTTTGCGCTGCACGCGGCCGTGCATGCCGCGCGCGACGACGCGTTCTCTGTGCTGTCGTGTCGACTATAAATAACTCTAAAAACGCGCTGACAGCCTTGCCTGGCTTTCGTTTTCGGCAGTTCGACCGTATTCCGGTGCGCCGCGACGTTCGCGCGGAAATCGCCTGTGGTGGTCGACCGCGTTGAACGTCGGAGGGCCGCGCCATGTGCTACCAGAAACCCGTTGAACTGCTGGAAAATCTGCTCGAAACGGTGCCGCTTGAACCGAACGATCGCGGCCATACCGCGATGGATGACTTTGAGCACTTCTGCGCCTACACGGACTGCTGCGAGGAACTGATGGGCCCGCAGGCGTTCGCGTGGGCGAAACTCGCCTACACCGACGCCAAGACAACCGCATCGTGCTAGCAACCCGGGCCGACGACCACCGCCGCAAGTCGACCCATTGCTGACGCCGGGCTTCGCGCAAGCTCAACGACCGCTTCTAAAGGCAAACGGCCCTTTCACGGGGCGGCACGGTGTCACCGGATGGGCTCCGTCATTTCCTCCTCCACAAAGCGCAAGATGGCTTCCACCAGGGCCTCGCGCGGATACGCATTCTGCGTTACGAAGAGCGCGCCAATTGTCGGATGCGTTCGGGCGATGGGTACAGCCAGCGCCCAGTGGTCGGCATTCACGTAAGCGAGAAGTGTGCTGCCTGGAATGAGCTGGTCATAGAAGATCAGCTGGCTGTCGTTTCGTGGATCGACTCGCGAGAGCTTGTCATAGCTTGATGTCAGGATGGACGAGATGTGTTCGGGTTGCGGAAACGTGACGATGGAGTAATAACGCAGTCCGGGCGGAAGCGGGTTCTGCGCGAGCCAAGCCTTGCGGGTCGCCGGTCTCAGGCTTTGCACCGCGCCCCCATCGCCCGACGTGCAGGTTGCGCCGGGAACATGGCGCAGCAGGTCGGCCTGGTACTGCTCGGCGTCGTCGGCAAGCGGCGATCCGCCCACCGCGCCGGCGGCGCTCACCACGGCCGCAAGGCGGCTGCGGATCTCTGGATAGGCGACCAGCGCTTCAAGGACGTCCGGCGCGCCTTTCGAATAGCCAATCAGCACGATGCGCGGCGGCCCGTCAGGTGCAGGCATCGCCATGAGAGCGTCTCGAATCTGGCGTGCGTTGTTGGTGGAACTCGACAGCGCATCGACGTCGAGCAGCGACGCGTCGAAACCGAACCGGCGCACATGCGAGATCACGGTATTCGGCGAATCCAGCCACGGCCGGAAGCAGTCGTAGCCGACACCGGGCACGACGACCGCGATCAGATGCTGTCGGGATTGCCCCAAGTCGACAGGTCTGCCCGTCGGTGCCGGCTCCTTGCCCACGCGGGTCAGCGCGTCCTCGCAGTGACGGTTATCGGGCACCTCAGCTCCGCGCGCTTCGAGGACCGCACAAAAGATTTCCCGGAAGCGTCCCCGCTCATCCGCTATTCCGGCCTGAGTCGCGGGTGAGAGAATCAGCGGCGGCGTATCGGTCGAGTACGGGATCAACGGCTTCGTCGCGCATGCACCGAGCGCAGCGCATGCAGTCGCCATTGCCAGTGCTGCGCGGCCTCCACGCCACGCAGCGGCGGCGACAACCTGTCGATGTGGCAAGGCCAGTGATGGCGTTCCTTCCGGGTCACTGACGTGCATCGCCGGTTGCTCCAGATTGAAGGTTGTCGCGTCTGTCCAGATAGGGCACCCAGTCGAGAAAATCCACATCCGACAGGCTGTGCGGGCGCGTTGTGAAAAACACGACCGCACGCAATCCGTCCGTGTAGTAGGTCGCGCCGTCGAGTGTGGTGCGGGGATGGGCCGGCGATGCCTCGCCAACGCCGTTCGCGAAGCCGAGCTTGTCGAGACCGCCCGAATACATCAGGTCCTGGATCAGGTAGTTACGAGCCTCATCGACGTTCTCGTGCAGGGTCAGGCGTGTCTCGCCGCGTGACGCGAAGCGTCCGCCGACGGGTCGACCGACCTGCGCGATGTAGACCAGTTGCCCCTGAAAGCGGATCGGGGCGAGCCATCCGCGGATCCAGGTCCGCAGGGGCACCCGCGTGGGCCTGTTTGCGCATGACGAAGTCCGGTTCACGCCCGAAGACCCGTTGCGCGAGGTCGATCTCGCGCGCATCGCGCCGATAGTTGCGCCGCACCAGCGCCGCCCCGATGTCAGTGAGCTGGCCTATCCCGACGGCGTTCAGCGGATCGGCCTGAACCGTGCCAGTCGCATCGGTGGCGCAGCATGGCAGCCGTTCGATTGCGGCGCGCAGCGATGTGAGATCAGGGCAGTCCGTGACGGCAGACGCGGGGAACGGAAAAGGAATCTGCGCGAGGCTCGGATCTGTCGTGCTGTCCGGCACGCGCAGAAAGAGCGAGAACGGAATCAGCGTGTGGTTTCCGAACAGGTCGATATTGACGAGCTTGATGCCACGATCGGGATTGGTGAACAGGATGCCCCACTGGGTCGCACCCGGCGCGATCGGGTTGCCGAAGCGGAGGCTTCTGAAATAGTCGTCCATGCTCCTGTTGGTTGAACCTCCGAGCATGGTATGCATGGACCACGCGACCTCATCGGGGGAGAAGTAGTCCGGATCGGTTCCTGAGCGTAACAGCCATAGCGCCTGCGAGGTCCCGTTATGCACTTCGATCCATAGCGGCTGGACCTTCGTATCGTTGATGTCGGCGCCATAGATGCGCTTGATGTCTTCGCTGCTCATCACGGTTGCGCCCACGCGAACGCCGTGATGGGTATCGCTGACTTCACGCTCGCGCAGCGGCTTTTCGTCCACCGCGGACGGTGCCTGCCATGTCGCGCATCCGGCCAGCGTCAGCACGAGCAATAGCGCGCCTGCACGCATCCGTGCTCTATGCATGGGAGCGCGCGCAGTCATGGCTTCGCTCCCGGTGCGACGCGCACGACCTTGTACGGCGTGACCCACGGGAAGACTTCGATGTCCGCCAGCGAGGTCGGCGTGCGGTCGAATACGAGCACGACGCGATAGCCATCGGTGAAGTACGGGTCGGTCGTCAGATTTTCGCGCGGTGCGCTTTCCGGCACGGCACCCACGCCATTCACGAGGCCGATCTTCGCGAGATTCTGCGAGTACGTCATGTCTTCCGTCAGCGCGGTGCGCGCTTCATCGACGTCCGGGTCGATCTTGTGCGTGGTAAACGTCGACGAGTGCCATGTGAGACGGATTCCGATATCGCGGCTGACCTGTCCGACCCAGACGGGTTTTCCGTGGTACTGCATGTTGCTGAGCCACAGACGCATGTGATTGCGCTGGTGGATGTCGCCGCGCGCTTTTTGCAGCGCGAGGTCCTGAGCGTGGCCGAACAGGTAGAGGTCGCTCACGGGTGCGTTGACGTAAGGTTCACCCGACAGCGCGGCGCTGATCATCCGCCTGATTGCGCCCGACCATTTCTGTTCTGTGAGCCGCCAGCCCCGGCGAACGAGCGACGGAAAGGCATCGTCGAGGCCGCCGACGATCACAAGATTGAGGGGGTCGCCATTCTTCGAGCCGTCTTCGTTCGTTGCGCAGCATGACAGGGCCTTGAGCGCGGCGCGAAAGCTTTCGTCATCGGTGAAATTGACGATAGGCTCGTCAGGATCGGCAGCGCGTTGGAAGACCTGGCTGCGCTTGTAGTCGGCCTCGAAGCCGGGTACCGCCACGAAGATCGAAAACGTCCGGGCGCGTCCCCGCGCGACGAGGTCGATCTGTACCAGCTTCGCACCGACGTTGAGGTTGGTCAGAACAAATCCCGATACCGTCTCCCCGGGACCCACGGGGTTACGGAAGGCGAGCGCACGAAAGCGGCTGTCCAGTTCTGCCTGCTGTTTACGGGAAGCGTTACCCGCGAACGCTTCAGCCGCCTCCGACGCGGGAAAGAAGCTCGGGTCAAGGCCAGGCGACAGAAGAAAGTAGTTACTGTCTTCGCGATTTCGGACTTCGATCCAGACGGGCTGAATCCTCCTTTCAGCAAGCGGGACGCCATAGATGGCTGCACTCTCCGCCGGCGAAAGCACGGCTGTCGAAACCTCCACGTCGCCCTCGATGCGTGTCACGGCGCGGTTCTGATATGGTGGCACTGCGACATTGGGGAGGGTTGCAGTACAGCCCGCCAGTACGAAGCTGACAAGGATGACAGTCTGCACCGGCATCACGATGCGCTTCATCAAGACAACCCTTCGCCATGATCAGGGGATGTAGCCATACGCAAGGGGCCACGGGTCGCCCGCTATGCGCAGCGAAAAGTGCTGTTTGTCGCGCGCCGACGGAAGCGCGCGCGACGTACTGGCAAGTTTAGGTGATTGGGGGCCGCACCAGTCATGTTTCACCAGTCATGTTTCGCATGGTGGCAGGCGAGGCTCGGTGACTGTCAAGCGACAGCGACCCACGGACCATCAAAGTCCGAAACCTGCGCGGAGCAGCCGCTCGAAGGTCCGCATGACGGCGACGGTGATCGGCGGCTATTGGCCGACTTTTGCCGATCGCCCCTCGTCGATACCTGCGGCGCAGCCAAGGGCGACACGCAAACCCATTGCCGACGCTGGTCAGGCACGAGACGTAAGCCCGCTTTCCTGACGACCGCCATTCCAGTCGCGGGTCGAGCCGGAACACCGTACAGGTCACTGCGAATTCCACGGAAAGCGCGGAAGTTGCACGGTGAAGCTCGTTCCACTCTCCGAGGATTCCGCGTCAATAGTGGCCCTTATGCGCGCGCATGACGGCGCGGCATGTGTGATGCATCTGCATAACACCGCGGGCGTGGCTGTGTCCGCGCAGCCGGAAGCATTGCTGCCGGCTTCGCAGCACGCGCTGCGCTTTTACGGCCAGCTTGCATATCACGACTACGAAGGCCTCGCGTTCACGCCGGCCGAAGGCGAGCGCCTCGTCGCGCATCTCGCCGATCACCCCGCGATGCTGTTGCGCAATCACGGCACGCTGACGCTCGGACGCACGGTTGCCGAAACTTATGTGCTGATGGCGACGCCGCTGAAAGCCTGTGAAATCCAGATTCAGGCGCAAAGCTGCGGCGCGCCGCTGGTCGTGCCGAGCGACGCGGTCGCCGCGCGCACGGCGGAGCAGCTCTACGATGGCGGCCCGATCGAAGGCGCGCTCGAATGGCTCGCGCTGCTGCGCAAGCTCGATCGACTCGATCGCGGCTATCGCGCCTGAACGCCCGAGCCGGTCCGCTTCATTCCAGTCCCAACTCACAACCCCACGGAGCAACGTCATGCCCACGTTTCATATCGAACTCTTCGAAGGCCGTACGCTGGAACAGAAACGCCAGTTCGTCGAAGCGATCACGAAAGCCACCTGCGAGTCGCTCGGCGTCGAGCCGAACTCGGTCGACATCATCCCGACCGACGTGAAGCGCGAAAACTGGGCGACGGGTGGGCGTTTGTGGTCGGAGGCCTGATCGACCCGGAAAAGCGCTGGCGAGACCAGCGCCTCGATGCATAAAAAACGAGGCATCGAAAAAAAAGCTGCGCACGTGAGGTGCGCAGCTTTCGAGGCTTACAACGCGAAAAAAAACGCGTCGATGTGGCGGCAAAACAACGCGCCGCCACGTGTTCAGTAACTGTTTAGAACTTGTGGATGATACCAACGCCGACAGCGACCTGGCTGCGCGACGATGCCGGCGCGCTGTTTTGACCGTCACCAATGCTTGCTTGTGCGTTGATGATCGTCTTGCCGTCGCCTGCCAGCGTCTTGCCGTTAGCACGCTGATAGGCTTCCAGCGCGTACAGACCGGTGCGCTTGGACAGGGTGTAGTACTGCGACAGGTTGAACTGGTTGTAGCTGGCCGTGTCCGAAATGCCGTTCGACGAGGTTGCACGGGTGTAGCTATAGCCAGCGGCCAGGTCCAGCACCGAGATCGGCTTCCAGTGCAGCACTGCGCCACCCGTGTTCCAGATTTGGGTGCCGTGGAACAACGAGCCCGAACCTGCAGCGTATTGAACGTTCGAGTATGCGAACGAAACGTCCAACGCCGAGGTGAACGCGTAGCCGCCCGTCACTGCGACGCGCTGCTGCTTCGCTGCGGTCTGGAAGCCGTTGTTGATTGCCGAGACCGCCGGCTGTGCGCCGTTGTTCGACATCGCCGAATTCCAGTTCGTGCTGGCTGCGGCCGTGGCGGTGGCGGGGGTGAAGATGCCCGCATTGTCGATACGCTGGATACCTGCGGCGATGCCGACCGGGCCGTTCAGGTACTGTGCTGCCACGCTCCAAACCTGGCCAGCGGCGAAGCTGCCTGCGTTGCCGCCCAGCGAGTACGAACCGCTGACCGTCAGGCCGCCAAAGCTCGGCGACGTATAGACCAGCGAATTGTTCGCGCGGTACAGCGTATCCAGCGAGTCGATATCACCCGGGTGCGCGCCGTAAAAACCGGTCAGCCACGTGGTCGGGCTATACGGCGACAGCAGCGTGTAGTACGACGTGTACTGGCGGCCGGCCGTCAGCGTACCGAACTGGCCGTTCGTCATACCCACCCATGCCTGGCGGTTGAATGCCAGACCCGACACGCCTTGCGCGCCGGTTGCGCTGTTAAAGCCTTGTTCCAACTGGAAAATTGCCTTCGTGCCGCCGCCGAGATCTTCCGAGCCCTTCAGGCCGAAACGGCTGCCAGCCCAGACGCCGTTGATCATTTGGACTTTCGAAGCACCACCGGGCGAGGGCTTCGACGATCCCAGTGCGCTCAACGACGTCGAGCTGTTCTGCCAGCCCAACCCAGCATCGACGATACCGTAGAGCGTCACGCTGCTTTGAGCATGTGCACCAAGCGCGACCAACGCCACTGCCGAAGCCACGAGAGTCTTTTTCATTTCTACTCCTCTGTTAAAAACTTTTTGAAGCAGCGCTATGCAAGCGCCGCAGAGTGTGGGTAAGACGTTTTATTTGAATCAGAACACCGGATGACCGTTGATGACGCTCGGCAACCACGTCGAGAACCACGGTACGTAAGTGACAATATTGATGGCCGAGAAGATAGCGAGGTAATACGGCCACGCCACCTTAGTAGTTTCCCCTATCGACACATTGCCAATTGCGCAACCAATGAACTGCACCGAGCCAATCGGCGGATGCACGAGACCCAAGGCGCAGTTCAGCAGGATCATGATGCCGAACTGAACCGGGCCCACGCCGTTGTGCATCGCCATCGGCAGGAACAGCGGGGTCGTGATCAGGATGTGCGCCGCCATGTCGACGAACGTACCGAGGAACACCTGAATCACGTTGATGTACAACAACATCAGCCACGGCAGCGAGGTCGCGCCGTCGAGCATGCGTTCGATCGCGTCCGGGATCTCCAGATAGGCCATCTGGAAGCGCAGCATGTTCGACACGCCGATCAGCAGCAGCACCACGCCGGTCGTTTTCGCGGCCTTGCCGAGCGCATGGCCGAGCTTCTTCAGCGTCAGCGTGCGATATACGACGATGGTCAATATCAGCGAATAACCCACGGCGATCGCGGCCGCCTCTGTCGCAGTGGCGATACCGCGCGCCACGCAGAACAGAATGATCGCGATGACCATCAGACCCGGCACCGCGCCGATGAACGTACGCAGCACCGCCATCCAGCCCGGGAAACGCTGCAATTGGGTCGAACCGTCGGGACGGCGCGGATAGCCGAACTTGACGGCCTGCCAGTAAGCGGCGATCAGCACGAGGCCCATCACCCAAAGCACCGGCAACAGACCCGAAAACAGCAGATCGCCGATCGACACGCCGCTCATCTGCTTGCCGTTCAGCACGCCGCTTACGCCTTGCGCCGCGAACGCGTAGATGATCATGTTGGTCGACGTCGGCATCAGTGCGCCGGCGAGCGACGAGTGCGTGGTCACGTTGACCGCGTAGGCGGCGCTATAGCCTTCGCGCTTCATCAGCGGGATCACCACGCCGCCCATTGCCGACGTATCCGCGGTCGGCGAACCCGACACGCCGCCGAACAGCGTACAGGCGACCACGTTGGCCATGCCGAGGCCGCCGCGGAAATGGCCGACCGTGGCCTGCGCGAAGCGCAGGATGCGGTCGGCGATGCCGCCGTGGAGCATCAGCTCGCCGGAGAAGATGAAGAACGGCACCGCGAGGAACGAGAAACCGTTCATGCCGGAGATCATCGACTGCATCGCGGTCGCGGTCGGCAGACCTTCGAACAGATACGTCAGGACGCAGGACAGGCCCAGCGCGAAGGAAACCGGAACCCCTAGAAAGAGGAAAACCAGAAAACTGACGGTAAGGAGGGCAAGTTCCATGATGGCTCTGCTTTTATTCCGTGGCGGAGAGTTCGAGCGCTGGCTCTTCCCGTTTCCCGGCAAAGAGCTCGAGCAGATGCTCGATCGAGAACAACGCGATGCACACGCTCGCGAAGATCGGGATACAGTAGCGCACGCCTTCCGGCACGCCGATGATCGGAATGCGGTCGCCCATCGTGGTTTCGGCCATCTCGAAGCAACCGACGAAAACGGCCACCGCGAAAGCAATCAGGCAGAGGTGCTGAATCCCTTTCGCGATCACCTGGCCCTTCTCAGGCAATTTCTTGACGAGCGAGTCGAGTCCGATGTGACCGCCCTCGCGAACCTTCAATGCGGCGCCGAACATCGCGATCAGGATCACCAGCAACAATGCGATGGGCTCGACGTAATCGGGTGCGTCGCTAAACACGTAGCGCATCACCACGCTATAAATCACGAGCAGGCAAAGTGCGGCGAGGCTGACCGACGCCACGACCAACAGCACGCGAAAAAGAAAATCATTTGGGCGTTTCAGGAAACTCATGATCCTGTCCTTGCTTACGTCCGACCTGTGCTTGAAATTCAGCCGTCCCGACGCGATCCGCGCGCGCGAAACTGCGCGGCGGAATGTCTCGCGAGTTTCCTCGCGGACCATTCACGCCGCTGCTGCGACAAACGTTGCTATTGCTGATTGCGCCCGGGACGCGAGACTTACTTGATTGCCTGGATCTCGTCGACGATCTGCTTCATCTGCGGGGTCTTTTCGTACTTCGTCCACACAGGCTGCATCACCTTCACGAAAGCCGCACGGTCGATCTGCGAAGCCGCGACCACCGTTGCGCCGCCCTTCGTGACGGTCTTCTGCGCGTCGGCTTCACGCGCGGTCCACAGCTTCTGGTAGTACGGCACCGAGTCAGCCGCGGCCTTCTTGATGATCTGCTGCTCTTGTGGCGACAGCGTGTCCCACACCTTCTTCGAGAACACCAGCACTTCGGGGGTCATCGAATGCTGGGTTTCCGAGTAGACCTGAGCGACTTCGAAGTGCTTGGTTTCTTCGTACGACGGGATGTTGTTTTCGGCGCCGTCGACGAGGCCGGTCTTCAGGCCCGTATAGACTTCCGAGAACGGCATCGGCGTCGGCGTGCCGCCCATTGCCTTGATTTCGTCGACCATCAGGTCCGACGGTTGCACGCGAACCTTCAGGCCCTTCATGTCAGCCGGCGACTTGATTGCCTTCTTCGCGTACATCGAGCGTGCGCCGCTCTCGTAGAACGTCAGCGCGATCATGCCCTTCGCGGTGAACGCGTCGAGGATCTTCTGGCCTTCCGGACCGTACATGACCTTGCGGAAATGATCGACGTCGCGGAACAGGAACGGCAGCGACGGGATCATCGATTCCGGCACGATTTCGTTGAACGCAGCACCGTTCGCGCGCGTCATGTCGAGCGCACCGATACGAACCTGGTCGATCGTGTCGTTTTCCGAGCCGAGCGCGCTGTTGCCGAACACCTTCACGGAGTCCTTGCCGTCGGTCGCCTTGCTGATCTGCTCGCCCATGTACTTCACGGCCATGTTGGTCGGGAAGGTGTCGCCGTGCACATCGGCAACGCGGAACACGCGTGCTTCAGCCGACATCGTGCTGAACGCCAACGCCGCGGCTGCGACGATCATCGAAACACGGGAAGAGGCAAACTTCTTGTTCATCGTGACATTCCTTGAAAAATGGACCATCCCAGCGACAGCGGATGTGACATGGTTTTGACGCGTCTCCGGCTTCGCGCCCGCCGCCTTCGCAGGTGCGGGCGCTGGCCGTACTGGCTGTGCAACTTCCCCGGCACAGTTGACCCAGCACTCCAATCGACAACTCGACTACTTATTTCAATCACGCCGGCCGGCTTCCGACATGCATGCGGCATCGACCAAAGCCGCACGACTGACCTGAAAACCTACCAAATTGCACTTGTCACACAAACACAGAAAGCCGTTTGTTTGGACTTATATGTTGTACGACGACATACGAAGTCTATAAAAGAGGTTTTAACTTGTACAGACGGTATTTACCCGGATCAAGAAGAGCGCCGGCATATATGACCGGCATCGCACGCCGCCAAGCCCCGCGCCGTCCGGCGCCGAATGAGAGCGAATTGGCATCGGTCTCCGGAATTGTTGTATTTCTGCCGAACAAAGATGCGGGAACTGGTCTTCCCGCCAAATGTTGTATGACGAGTGACGAATAAAGGGCCACACGAACGGCCCCGAAAATAAAAACGCCGGGAGAAAAAGTTCGTCCCGGCGCATGCCTCATGTAAGCAAGATTACAGTTGGCCCGCGAATTCGGGCTCAGGCAGCCCGCTCACGCTTGGCCGCAGTGCGAACACATGGCCATCGTGCTCGCTCGCGCCGTTGGCCGGGCGGATCGACGTGACGAACAGAATATCGAGATCGCGGCCGCCGAATGCGCACATCGCAGGCTTGATGGCCGGCACCGGAATCTGCCGGTCGAGCTTGCCCTGCGGCGTGAAACGCAGCAGCAGACCGGCGTCGTTCGCGCAAATCCAGTAGCAGCCGTCCGCATCGACCGCCGCGCCGTCCGGACGGCCCGAATAGTGATGCAGATCGGCGAACACGCGGCGGTTGCGCGGCTCGCCGGTGTCGACGTCGTAGTCGAACGCCCAGATCAGCCGGCGCAGCGGATGCGAGTCCGACAGATACATCGTCGTGCCGTCCGGCGACCAGCCGAGGCCGTTCTGCGTGATCAGCGAATCGACGACCGGCGCCGACAGCAAGCCCTTCTCATCGAAGCGGTACAGCGCGCCGCCCGGGATCGCGGCCGCCATGTCCATCACCATCGTGCCGGCCCAGAAGCGCCCTTGCCTATCGCAACGGCCGTCGTTGAAACGCATGCCGCGATGCGGGAATTCAGGCGCCGCGAGCTTGCGCAGCGACGCTGTCAGCGGCTCGCCGCCCCGCGCATTCGACGCGTCGGCGAGCGCGACCGCGAACAAGCCGGTCTCGCAGCCGGCGAGCACGGTGCCAGCGTGATCGAACGCGATACAGGCAACCTGCTCCGGCAGTAGCCATTCGGTGCGCTTGCCAGTTTCGAGCGAGCCGCGCACGATTTTCCTCGCCGGAATATCGACCCAGTACAACGCCTGCTCGGCCGCGCGCCAGACCGGGCTTTCACCGGTGGCCGCGGGCAACGGACCGGCCGCTTCGAAGCGTTCCACTTGCGGATTCGCGCTCATCATTTAGGCTCCCGCTTCGGCTCCATCGGACCGGCGAGCACGAACGGGCCGCCCTGGTACAGCTGGGTCGGGTCGTCGAAGCGCGTGTCGGGGGCGCTCGGCGGGAACAGGTGCTCGAACTGCGCCGAGCTGTCTTGCGGACGGTAGCCGAGGAACGCGGCGTTCGTGTTGTCGACCCACGCGGTGCGGTTGTTCGACACGCCGTAGACGATCGCGTGGCCGACGCGGTTCGTGAACAGCGAGCAGCGCACGAGCTCGATGAAGTCGCGGTAGCTCAGATACGTGACGAGCATGCGCGCGGTCTTCGGCTGCTCGAACGACGAGCCGATCCGCAGACACACGGTTTCGAGGCCGAAGCGGTCGAAGTAGTAGCGCGACAGCGATTCGCCGAAGCACTTCGACACGCCATACATGCCGTCCGGACGCAGCGGCGCGTCGGTGCCGAGCACCGACGTCACCGGATGGAAACCCACCGCGTGATTCGAGCTCGCGTAGACGATGCGCTTCACGCCGTGCTTTTGCGCCGACGAGTACACGTTGTACAGGCCGCGGATATTCGCTTCGAGGATGTCTTCGAACGGCGCTTCGACGGAAATGCCGCCGAGATGCACCACCGCGTCCACGCCTTCGAGCAGCGCGTGCACGGCCGCTGCATCGGCGAGATCGACGACGGCGGCTTCCTCGTGCGCGGCGACTTCGCCGAGCGGCGCGATATCGGATACGCGCACGATGTCGGCCCACTGCGCGAGCGCGGGACGCAGTTGCTTGCCGAGGTTGCCCGCGGCGCCAGTGAGCAGCAGACGGCGGAAGGGTTTCTTTGCCGCGGAGCGGTCAACGTTCAAATCGGTCATATATCTTTGCTGTTGTGATTGCGGTCGGGTGTTCTGAACGGAAAAGCGAGCGCCGGTTGGACCGGCGCTCGCCTGAGATTGGATGGTGCGGGTTGCCTGATCAGGTCACCGGCGCCGGGTTGAAGAGGGTCAACGCATTGTGCAGCCCGAGCTTCTCCGCGCAGGTTTCCTTGCGGCCGCTCGCGACATCGAGCATCAGGCGGAACAGCTCCCAGCCCACCTCCTCGATGCTGGACTGGCCGGTCGCGATCGTGCCGGCGTTGATGTCCATCAAATCATGCCAGCGACGCGCGAGGTCCGAACGCGTCGCCACCTTGATGACCGGCACTTCGGCGAGGCTGTACGGCGTGCCGCGGCCGGTCGTGAACACGTGCAGCGTGATGCCCGACGCAACCTGCAGCGTGCCGCAGATGAAGTCGCTGGCCGGCGTCGCCGCGTAGATCAGGCCCTTCTGATTGACCTTCTCACCGGGCGACAGCACGCCGGAGATCGCCGAGTTGCCCGACTTGATGATCGAGCCCATCGCCTTTTCGACGATGTTCGACAGGCCGCCCTTCTTGTTGCCGGGCGTCGTGTTCGCACTGCGGTCCGCGCCGCCGCGCTTCAGGTAATCGTCGTACCACTGCATCTCGCGGATGATCGCCGCCGCGACGTCCGCGTTGGCCGCGCGCGCGGTCAGCTGATCGACGCCGTCGCGCACTTCGGTGACTTCCGAGAACATCACGGTCGCCCCGGCGCGCACCAGCAGGTCGGTCGCGAAGCCGACGGCCGGGTTCGCGGTCAGGCCCGAGAATGCGTCGCTGCCGCCGCACTGCACGCCGATCACCAGATCCGACGCCGGACAGGTTTCGCGACGACGGTTGTTCAGGCGCTTCAGATGCCCTTCGGCCATCCTCATGATCGACGTGATCATCGACTGGAAGCCGACGTGCGATTCGTCCTGCAGCACCACGACGTCGCCGTTCTGGTCCAGCGCGACATCGCCGATGTCGGCGACGTCGTCGACCACCGCGGCGATCGGGATCGTACCCGGCGGCATCAAACGCTCGGGCTGCAGTTTCTCGCAGCCGAGGCTCACCATCATCACTTCGCCGCCGAAGTTCGGGTTCAGCGCGATGTTGCGCACGGTGCGGATCGGCACCATCGCGTCGGGCGCGTCGATCGCGACGCCGCAGCCGTAGGTGTGGCCGAGGCTCACGACATCGTCGACATTCGGATATTTCGGCAGCAGCTCGGCCTTGATGCGCGTGACCGCGTGTTGCACGACGTCGGCGACGCACTGCACGGTGGTCGTGATCGCGAGGATGTTGCGCGTGCCCACCGAGCCGTCCGAGTTACGGTAGCCCTCGAACGTGTAGCCTTCGAGCGGCGGCATGTCCGGCGCCCTGGTCGTGGCGATCGGCAGGTCTTCGAGTCCCGGCGGGCTCGGCATGCGGATCACGTGCTCGTTGATCCAGCTGCCCTTCGGCAGCGGCTTCAGCGCATAACCGATCACGACGTTGTAGCGGATGACCTCGTCGCCTTCGGCGAGATCGGCCAGCGCGACCTTGTGGCCCTGCGGCACACGCTCGCGCAGCCTGAGCCCATCGGCAAATACCGCGCCCTCGCCCAAACCGCCGTCGTTCACGACGATCGCGACATTGTCATTGGGATGAACGCGGATGTAGAGCGGAGTTTGTTCCATTGATCAATCCTTGAGGCGTGACAGGCCTCCTTCGCCAGGCATCATACGTCATCCTACAACGTTAGAGTTTGCTCGGCTGTTCCGTATTTACCCTATAGACAGCATTATGCCGCGAGAACCCCGTTGAGTTACGGGATTCGTTGTTGTACGATGACGTATAAGAAATCTGTTTTTCAGATTTTCTCCTGGTACGACGTCTGTCGTACTAGTTGGACCCTACTAACGACCCAATCCGACGCCTGGATATTTAGATCATGACGACACCGCAGGAACTCAAGCAGATCGTTTCCGAAGGCCTCCTGTCCTTCCCCGTCACCGACTTCGACGCTAACGGCGACTTCCGCGCCAACACTTACGCAGAGCGCCTCGAATGGCTCGCTCCGTACGGCGCTTCGGCGCTGTTCGTCGCCGGCGGCACGGGCGAATTCTTCTCGCTGACGCAAGACGACTACACGCAAGTCGTCAAGACCGCGGTCGAAGTCTGCAAGGGCAAGGTACCGATCCTCGCCGGCGCAGGCGGCCCGACCCGCGTGGCGATCGCCTATGCGAAGGAAGCGCAGCGCCTCGGCGCGCACGGCATCCTGCTGATGCCGCACTACCTCACCGAAGCAAGCCAGGACGGTATCGCCGCGCACGCCGAAGAGGTCTGCAAGGCCGTTCCGGGCATGGGCGTGATCATTTACAACCGCGCGAACTCGAAGCTCAACGCCGACATGCTCGAGCGTCTGGCCGACCGTTGCCCGAACCTGATCGGCTTCAAGGACGGCGTGGGCGAGATCGAAAACATGGTGACGATCCGCCGCCGGCTCGGCGAGCGCTTCTCGTACCTCGGCGGCCTGCCGACCGCGGAAGTCTACGCTGCCGCGTACAAGGCGCTGGGCGTGCCGGTGTACTCGTCGGCGGTGTTCAACTTCATCCCGAAGACGGCGATGGGGTTCTACCGCGCGATCGCCGCTGACGACCACGCAACGACCGGCAAGCTGATCGACGAATTCTTCCTGCCGTACCTGAAGATCCGCAACCGCCGCGCAGGCTATGCGGTAAGCATCGTCAAGGCTGGCGCGAAGCTGGTCGGCCACGACGCAGGTCCGGTGCGCGCACCGCTGACCGACCTGACCCCGGAAGAACTGGAACAGCTCGACGCGCTGATCAAGAAGCTCGGACCGCAGTAACGCACCGGCGTCGGGCTTCGAGCGAAGAAGCTCGCGAGCCTCATCGACGAGGGCTGCATAGACGGCCCCGTTGCGAACGCCCGGCACGGCAACGTTGCCGGGCGTTCGTGCATTTGCGCGACAGGCAGGTGGTCTGCGGACCGCCCGGCCTGGACACCACACCTCGCCCAACAATACAGGAGATGACCAATGGACTTGAGCCGCACGGCCAGTTCCACCGACGCCGCCTCTAGCGCGGCACGCACCAAGGTCCGCTACGGGATTCTGGCGCTGATCTTCGTGATCACCACCCTCAACTATGCCGACCGCGCGACGCTGTCCGTCACCGGTTCCGCGATGCGCACCGCGTTCAGCCTCGACGCGATCCGCATGGGCTATATCTTTTCCGCATTCAGCTGGGCCTACGTGCTGTCGCAACTGCCGGCCGGCTGGCTGCTCGACCGTTTCGGCGCGCGCCGCGTGTACGCGGCGAGCATCTTCCTGTGGTCGCTGTTCACGCTGCTGCAAAGCTCGGTCGGCCTGCTCGGCAGCGCCGGTGCGGCGATCACCGCGCTGTTCGTGCTGCGCTTCGTGATGGGCGCGGCGGAGTCGCCGGCGTTTCCGGCGAACGCGAAGGTCGTTGCGAGCTGGTTCCCGACCAACGAGCGCGGCACCGCGTCGGCGATCTTCAACGCCGCGCAATACTTCGCCGCGGTCGTGTTCACGCCGCTGATGGCGTGGCTCACGCATGCGTTCGGCTGGGAGACGGTCTACGTCGTGATGGGAGTGGTCGGGCTGCTGCTCGCGCTGACGTGGCTGAAGGTCATGAAGAATCCCGCCGATCACCCGGGCGTGTCGCGCGCCGAGCTCGAGTACATCGAGCAAGGCGGCGGCCTCGTCAGCGGTGCGCGCAAGACGGGTCCGGACGACGTGTCGAAGACCGGCGGCTGGACGCTCGTGCGTCAGTTGCTCGGTAACCGCATGCTGCTCGGCGTCTATCTCGCGCAGTACTGCATCAACGTGCTGACCTACTTCTTCCTGACGTGGTTTCCGATCTACCTCGTGCAGGCGCGCGGCATGACGATCCTGAAGGCGGGCCTCGTGGCCTCGCTGCCGGCGATCTGCGGCTTTCTCGGCGGCGTGCTCGGCGGCGTGCTGTCGGACGGGTTGATCCGCCGCGGCTGGTCGCTGACCGTCGCGCGCAAGGCGCCGATCGTCGGCGGCATGCTGCTGTCGACCTGCATCATCGGCTGCAACTACGTGTCGACCGACTGGATCGTCGTCGCGCTGATGTCGCTCGCGTTCTTCGGCAAGGGCATCGGCGCGCTCGGCTGGGCCGTCGTCGCCGATACGGCGCCGAAGGAAGCGCTCGGTCTGTCCGGCGCGATCTTCAATATGTTCGGCAACATCGCCGGCATCGTGACGCCGATCGTGATCGGTTATCTGGTCGCGCGTTCGGGCTCGTTCAATGGCGCGCTGGTGTTCGTCGGCGCGAACGCGCTGATGACGGTGATCAGCTATCTGGTGATCGTCAAGGACATCCGGCGAGTCGAGTTGCGTTCGGCGTGAGGCCGTTATAGGCTCAGTTATCGTTCCGGTTATCGTACTTCCGGGCGGCGGACGCCCGGCGCCTCGCGCGAGCCATGCGCACCGAGGCGCCAAACTTCAGGCATCCGCCGGTATACGTGACAATCGCGCCGAATTCGATCCGGCGCTTATATAATCAGTCGTCAGACGACGATATAATAAAAATGCAGGATTCCCCGCGATTTTTCAAACAAGGAGCGTTTTCGATGGCTACACCACTAGCATCCGCGGCACCGCCACGACGCGCTCGCAATCTTGCCGAGTTCGTCGTCAACTACGTCACCGAGCAGATCGCGGCCAACGTGCTGAAGCCGGGCGACAAACTCCCGACCGAATCGCAGCTGATGAACACGCTCAGCGTGAGTCGCACGGTGATCCGCGAGGCAATCTCCCGCCTGCAGGCAGGCAAAATCATCGAGACGCGGCACGGTATCGGCAGCTTCGTGCTCGAGCCGCAGCGCGAAAAACTCGGCATCGACATGGTGCCCGCCACCACGCTGCGCGACGTGCTGTCCATTCTGGAACTGCGCATCAGCCTCGAAACCGAATGCGCCGGTCTTGCCGCGCAACGCGCGACGCCGGACGACCTCGCGCACATGCGTACCGCACTCGACGCGATCGAAGCCACGCGTCACAACGGGCTCGACAGTGTGGAGGCCGATCTGCAGTTCCACATCTCGGTCGCGCGTGCAACCGGCAACCGCTATTTCGTCGACATCCTGTCGCAGATGGGCAGCGCACTGATTCCGCGCAACCGGCTCGACTCGGCCGGCATCGCGCGCGCCGATCCGGATGCATATCTGTCGCTCGTGAACCTCGAGCATGAAAGCATCCTCGAGGCAATCAGCCGGCACGATGCCGAAGGCGCGCGGGCGGCGATGCGCATGCATCTGTCGAATAGCCGCGAGCGGTTGCGTCGCGCGAATGAAGCGAACGACGCGAACAGCTGATTTTCACGAAGCACGCGGGCGAAAAAAAATGGCCGGGAAAATTCCCGGCCTTTTTTTGTGATTGCAACTGCCCTTCCCTTCGATGCGCGCCCATGCCCATATTGGCACCAGGCGCGCATCCGTTCAGGACGGCGTCACACGATTAACCGCGCGTGAGTTCGCCATCGCGACGACGCCACAGTTCCAGCGGGTTGCCGTCGGCCAGCGTTTGCGGCAGCAGCTCGGCCGGGAAGTCCTGGTAGCAGACGGGGCGCAGGAAGCGGTCGATCGAGGTGGTGCCGACCGAGGTCGCGCGGCTGTCCGACGTTGCCGGGAACGGGCCGCCGTGGACCATCGCGTGACACACTTCGACGCCAGTCGGGAAACCGTTGACCAGAATGCGGCCGGCCTTGCGCTCGAGAATCGGCACCAGCTTCTTCGCAGCCGCCACGTCGGCGCTGTCCATCTGCAGCGTCGCGGTTAGTTGGCCGGCGAAGTGCTCGGCGACCTTCAGCATTTCCTGCTCGTCCTTGCAGCGGATGATCGTAGACACCGGGCCGAACACTTCGTCTTCGAGCGCCGGGTTCGCGAGGAACGTCTGCGCGTCGGTCACGAACAGCGCCGCGCAAGCCTGGGTCGGGCCGGTAGCGGCGACACCGCGTGCCACGACTTCGACACCCCTGGTTGCAGCCAGCTTGCCTTCGCCGTCTTCATACGCGGCGTGGATGCCCGAAGTCAGCATGGTCTGCGCCGGCTTGGCGGCGAGCGCTTCCGATGCCGTCGCGACGAAGCCCTTCAGCGCGTCGCTGTCGATCGCGATCGCGAGACCCGGGTTCGTGCAGAACTGGCCCGCGCCGAGCACGAGCGAGTCGACGAAACCGCGCGCGATGCTGTCGCCGCGTGCCGTCAGAGCGTTCGGCAGCAAAAACACCGGATTGATGCTGCTCATTTCGGCGTAGACGGGGATCGGCTCCGGACGTGCCGCCGCGACGCGCATCAGCGACGTGCCGCCCGCGCGCGAACCGGTGAAGCCGACCGCCTTGATGGCCGGATGCGCAACCAGCGCCTCGCCGACCGAGTTACCCGCGCCGACGATCATCGAGAACACGCCTTCGGGCAGATCCATTTCCTGCGCGACGCGCTGGATCACACGACCGACCAGCTCCGAGGTGCCGAGGTGCGCGCGGTGCGCCTTCACGACGACCGGGCAACCGGCAGCGAGCGCCGCGGCGGTGTCGCCACCCGCCACCGAGAACGCGAGCGGGAAGTTGCTCGCGCCGAACACGGCGACCGGGCCGAGCGCGATCTTCTGCATGCGCAGATCCGAGCGCGGCAACGGCTTGCGTTCAGGCAGCGGCGAATCGAGCGTGGCGTTGAGCCATTGGCCCGCACGCACGGTTTGCGCGAACAGCTTCAACTGGCCGGTGGTGCGGCCGCGTTCGCCTTCCAGACGCGCCTTCGGCAGGCCCGATTCAGCCATCGCGCGTTCGATCAGCTCGTCGCCGAGCGCGGTGATGCCGTCCGCGATACGATCGAGAAACTCGGCGCGCACTGCGAGCGGCAGTTGACGGTAGGCGTCGAACGCCTGCTGCGCGAGCGCGCAGGCCTGCTCGACGTTCTCCACGGTGCCGCTGCCGAACACCGGCTCGGCAATCTCGGAACCCGTGGCAGGATTGAACGCGCGCAGCGGTTTTTCTTCGCCGCGCACTGCTTTGCGACCGATCAGCATTTCACCGGTAATGGGCATTTTGGCTTTCCTTAAATGAAGGCTTCAGATATAGGTCATCCTACAACATTGCGGGGCCTCCACGCAACCCGAAACGCTTGCCGGACAGGCTCATTCGGGTTTACACGACCGTTACAACCAAGGGGCTCAGTGCTAATCTGCCACGGTCATACGACGACTTATAACCTCGCATTCTGCGTGATTTGTTGCGGTCGTCGAAGCCTGGTTCCCGATCCATCGTAGTTCGAGGAGACACCGCATGCCCGCCGTCACGCCTTACGAATCCTTGCCCAACCGCTTCCGGCGCGCGGTGCGCGAGGGAAAAACCCAGATCGGCTGTTGGGCATCGCTTGCCAGCCCGATCGCCACTGAACTGCTGGGCACGGTCGGCTTCGACTGGATGCTGCTGGACGCCGAACACGCGCCCAACGACGTGCTCACGCTGATCCCCCAGTTGATGGCGCTCAAGGACAGCGGCAGCGCGCCGGTCGTCCGACCACCGGCTAACGACAGCGTCGTGATCAAACGATTCCTCGACAGCGGCTTCTCGAACTTTCTCGTGCCGTTCGTCGACAGTTCTGACGACGCGGCCCGCGCGGTCGCGGCAACGCGCTATCCGCCACAGGGCATCCGCGGCGTGTCGGTCGGCCATCGCGGCAACCGCTATGGCACCGTGCCCGACTACTTTGCGCTCGCCAACGACAATATCTGCGTGATTCCGCAGATCGAAAGCCGCAAGGCAGTCGAGGCGATCGACAGCATTCTCGCGGTGGACGGCATCGACGCGGTCTTCATCGGTCCGTCCGACCTCGCGGCATCGTATGGCCACCTCGGCAACGCGGGCCATCCGGACGTGCAGCAGGCGATCGCGCATGTGTTCGAGCGCGCGCGGGCGGCAGGCAAGTCGAGCGGCATTCTCGCGCCGGTGCAGGCCGACGCGGAACGTTATCTGTCGATGGGCGCGCGCGTCGTCGCCGTCTGCGCGGATCTCGGGCTGCTCAAGGGCGCCGCTCAAGCGGCGCAGAAACACTTCATGCAGAAACCGGCGGGCGAAGCTTGAACGCGGCCGCCACGATATCTTCGGAGCATTCCATGAAAAAAGCAGGCTTTATCGGACTCGGCATCATGGGCAAGCCCATGGCCGCCAACCTTCTGAAAAACGGCGTGTCGCTGGCAGCGTTCACGCGTAGCGGCGTGCCTGCGGAACTGACGCAGGCCGGCGCCGTCGCATGCGACAACCCCGCCGCGGTCGCAGCCAACGCGGACGTGATTTTCATCATGGTGCCGGACACGCCGGACGTCGAACGCGTGCTGTTCGGCGAGAACGGCCTCGCGAGCGCGCTACGCGCCGGCCAGACCGTCGTCGACATGAGCTCGATCTCGCCGATGGCGACCCGCGAGTTCGCGGCGCGGGTGCGCGAAACCGGCGCCGACTATCTTGACGCGCCGGTCTCGGGCGGCGAAGTCGGCGCGAAGGCCGGCTCGCTGACCATCATGGTCGGCGGCGAACAGGCCACGTTCGACAGCGTGAAGCCCATGTTCGACATGATGGGCAAGAACGTCACGCTGATCGGCGCGGTGGGCGCGGGCCAGGTGTGCAAGGTGGCCAACCAGGTGATCGTCGCGGCGACCATCGAAGCGGTCGGCGAAGCGCTGCTGCTCGCGTCGAAGGCGGGTGTCGATCCGGTGCGCGTGCGTGAGGCGCTGATGGGCGGCTTTGCGTCGTCGCGCATTCTCGAAGTGCACGGCGAGCGCATGACCAGGCGCACGTTCGATCCGGGCTTCCGCATCGAGCTGCACCAGAAGGACCTGAACCTCGCGCTGTCGACCGCGCAGGCGCTCGGCGTGTCGCTGCCCAACACCGCCACCTGCCAGGCGCTGTTCAACGCGTGCGTCGCGCACGGCGGCAAGGCGTGGGACCACTCGGCGATGGTGCGCGCGCTCGAAGTGCTCGCGAATCACGAGATTGGGCAGAAGACGGCTTGATTTGATGTAGGTTCGAAATCGTTGCAATCGGGTTGTCCGTCGGTATTTATTTGACCTATGGCCGGCTCGATTGCACTCTGCATTTTTGGGCGTCGTGCGTAGTTCGCGCGTGATGCCCTTTCCCTCTTCCGGGCCGTAGAGCTTTTTCGCCGCCTGACGCGACACGTTTGTATCGTGTTTAGCGATGGCGACTCCCTACCCCGTGTCTCCTCGGATTGACGTCTGCTCCTGTGCGTTAAGCCGCGTCGCTAGTGCATGACTACCAGCGATATGCAGTCAATGAATCGCAGCTCATCGGATTAATGGGACACAAGAATCATCCATCGCCCATTTCCTGTCCCTGTGGTCGACTGCTACGTTGGCGGCCTCGAACAATCACAGAGGAATACCGAATGTCGTGCGAACAAGATAGAGACGGCGTGCGTGTCGTGCTGAGTGCGCCGCAACTAGCGGCGGTGCTGACCCGCCAATCGATCAGCCACGGCGAAATGCTTTCCAACCGGTTATGGGGCGGATTGCAACTTGTCGGCGGTTTGCTGGAAATGGTCGGGGCCGGCGCGCTGTGTGTGATGCCTGAACCGACCATGGCGAGCAAGGCTGGATGCGTTGTGTTCGGCGTACATGGCTCGGACACGGCGGCCGCTGGCTTGCGTCAGATCTGGACGGCGCGAGATACGGCGACGCTGACCCAACAGGGCACGACGAAACTCGCGCAAGCGATGAAGGCCAGCCCCGATATGGCGAACAATATCGGTCTGTGGCTCGATATGGTCGTGCCGTTTGGCTTTGCTAGTTCGATCAAGGCTATACGGGCTTCGCGCATCGCGATGGGCCGGATCAGTCTGGACATGCACGAAGCGAGGGCAGGGAGCGGGATAGGCGGACACACGCTCTTGAAGCATGTCGGACGGACCGAAGCGCAGTTGCGAGAAAGACTCAAACGCGAGCCGCGTCGAGAGAAGGTTTCGTCGTTCACCAACCTTGAACGGGCCGAATCGGCCATCTCAGAAGTCATGCGTGCCAATGCGACCATCATTCGGGAATGGGCGCAGTCTTCGGGCCGAGGCGGCCCTCTCGCTTTGACGCGGCGCGTAGCGGGTAACGTCGGCTATGGCATAAGACAGGAAAACTGACGCCCATGAATGAGGTTGTAGTCGTTCTGAAATATCAAACCTACAACGGAATGCCATACTATATTGTTACTGCTTACATTAGATAGAGAAATCTATGCTATCAACCCGCTACCCCAAAATGTATCAGCTGTTTGGTGCATACCTGAATGAGGATTTTGAAATATGGGGAGATACGATTCCTGAAATCATCTCTTGCTACAAGAGAGACTGCCCACGGGAGAGCCACCTCGAGATGGTTCATGAAATCAATTCATTTATGGTCGAACGCCGGGACGATTTGGACTCAGCGTTCAAAGATGCCTATGGTCAAGATTTTTCTCCCAAACTATGGGGCTACACGACCGCCTCATTTCTTGACGAATTAAAGAGGCTTCTCAGCGAGTAGTTTGTCCCGATGCTCCCGCATCCTTCTTAGAAGAATTAAAACGTCTATTGGGCGACCAGTCTGCTTGCCGGCTGCAACACTCACGGCGCGACATCGCCAACTCGAAAACGGCCGCACAACCGACCAAAAAAAAAACGGCGCCCACCTCATGAGCGCCGCTTCTTTCGCCGGATCGCCCCCCAGAGCCGACCCCACTTCGCCTTACTTCGCCGCCACCGCATCGGACGATACCCACTGCGGCTCCGGCATCTTCTCCGAGCTCCTGGCCATCAGACACACCACGACCGCAGCAATCAGATCAAACACCGCCAGCACGACGAATAGCGGGCTGTAGCCGATCTGCGTGACAAGCACACCGAACAGCGTGGTGAACGCCGCGGCGCCCAGATACCCAGCCATGCCGCCCATGCCCGTCGCGGTCGCGACTTCGTGCTTGCCGAACATATCCGACGTGATCGCGTACAGTGCGCCCGACAGCGTCTGGTGCGCGAAGCCACCGACGCACAGCAGCGCCACCGCCATGTACGGGCTTTCGACGAGACCGACGCACGCCGGCCCGATCATGAACAGCGCACCGACCACGAACACCATCTTGCGCGACGTGAACAGCGACACTTTTGCGTACTTGTGAAACAGCGGGCTCAGATAACCGCCGAGCACGCAGCCGATATCGGCAGCGAGGAACGGCATCCACGCGAACATCGCGACTTCCTTCAGGTTCATGTGACGCTCGGTCATCATGTACAGCGGAATCCACGCATTGAACGTTTGCCATGCCGGCTCGGACAGAATCCGAGGAATACCGATCGCCCAGAAATCGCGGCTCGCGAGCATCGCGCGCCAGTTGCGCTTCGGCGTGTTGATGTCATCGTGATGCTTCGCTTCCTGGCCGCTCAGAATATAGTCGCGCTCGGCGTTGCCCAGCAGCTTTTGGTTGCGCGGATGCTTGTAGTCGCCCATGCCGCCGCGCAAGCCGCCGACCACGCCAGCGCGAACACCGCGAAGCCGATCTTGGTGCCGATCGTGTCGAGCACGAAACCGGCGACCGGCTGCATGAACGCATAGCAGAGCTGCCACGCCACGACCACGTGCGCGTACTGCTCGGTCGTGATGTCGAGCTCCTTCATCATCGTCGGCGCCGCGACCGACAACGTGTTGCGCGCCAGGTAATTGATGATGAGGCCGGCCGCGACCAGCGCGACCATCCACCAGCGAATACCCTTGATCTTCACCGCTCCATCTCCTCGTGATGCATTGCCCGTTGAACTGCCCGGGACTTAGTCCTTGCGCGAATAGTCGATGCCGACGAAGCCGCCGCCCTGGAAGCGCTGGCCCAGTTCATCGAGCGGATTCGGGCGAGACAGGATGTCTTCGGCGTAGTCTTCGGCGTTCTGCTTCGGCTCGTAGCCGAGACGCGCGGCGCCGACGCTGTTGTCCCACCAGCTGCGCGTATTGGCCGACACGCCCCAGATGGTCATGAAGCCGACCTCTTCCGCTTCGATGCAGCGATCGAGAAAATGCATCAGGTCCTTGTGGCCGAACCAGGTGCTCAGGTGACGCTGCTCGGTCGGACGCTCGAGGCAGCTGCCGATGCGCACGCACACGCTTTCGATGCCGTGCTTATCCCAGTACATGCGCGCGAGCGCTTCGCCCCACACCTTCGACAGACCATAGAAGCCGTCCGGGCGCAGTTCGCAGTCGAGGCTCAGATGCTCGGTGACCGGATACATGCCGATCGCGTGGTTCGAGCTCGCGAACACGATGCGCTTCACGCCGTTGCGGCGCGCGCCTTCGTAGACTTCGACGAGGCCGCGCAGGTTGTTCTCGATGATCTCGGGCAGCGGACGCTCGACGCTCGTGCCGGCGAAATGGATCAGCACGTCCACGCCGTTCAGCAGACGGTCGACGACCGCCGGGTCGCGCAGGTCGCCGTTCATCACGTCTTCGCCTTCGACGAGCGGCGTCAGCACTTTCGAGCCAGCGGCCGAGCGCAACGGCACGCCCCGCGCGACGAATTCAGCACGTACCACGGAGCCGAGCTGGCCGCCGGCGCCACTCAGGGCAATCTTCTTCATAGGGGTTCCTTTAACTGCGCCGCGCGCGAGGTCTACAGAGAACAGACAGAGGTTTGAGCGGCCGGCGGAGCGTGCTGCGCGCGTCGCATAACACACCAAAGTTGTACGATAACGTACTATCGACGATGAACCAGCGGATTTCAACTCCGCATTTACCCTAAAATTGCATAGGCGGGTTTCATATCGTCTTAAAAAATAAAGACATACGAATGTCGTGTTCATGTGACATCGTATAACTCAGCTGCTTTTTTTGTTCGACAAGTGCATTCGCCTGACGCCCGCGGTCGCCTGGCATCCGGCGCAGGCGGCGTCCATGCGCCGCCCGCGCGGTCAAAAAATCACCTCATTGCGCGTTTCTGATCGCTCAAGCGCCGATGAATTCGAGCAGGTCGGCATTGACCTTGTCGGCCTCCACGGTGCACATGCCGTGCTGGCCGCCCGCATAGACCTTCAGCGTCGCGTTCTTGACGATCTCCGCGGTGCGTCGGCCGGCTGCGTCGATCGGCACGATCTGGTCGTCGTCTCCGTGCAGCACCAGGGTCGGCACGTCGATCTTCTTCAGATCTTCGGTGTAGTCGACTTCGGAGAACTGCTTGATGCAGTCGTACAGCCCCTTGATCGAGCCGGCCATGCCCTGGCGCCAGAACGAATCGATCACGCCCTGCGACACCTTCGCGCCCTCGCGGTTGTAGCCATAGAACGGCACGGCCAGGTCCTTGAAGAACTGCGAGCGATCGTCGAGGACGCCCTTGCGGATGCCGTCAAACACATCGATCGGCAGGCCGAGCGGATTATCGGCGGTCTTCAGCATCAGCGGCGGCACCGCACCGATCAGCACGGCCTTCGCGACACGCCCCGTGCCGTGCCGGCCGATGTAATGCGCGACTTCGCCGCCGCCCGTCGAATGGCCGACCAGCGTCGCGTCCTGCAAGTCGAGATGTTCGATCAGTGCGGCGAGGTCATCGGCGTAGGTGTCCATCTCGTTGCCGTCCCACGGCTGCTCCGAGCGGCCGTGGCCGCGCCGGTCATGCGCGATCACGCGAAAGCCCTTGCTGCCGAGAAACAGCATCTGCGCATCCCACGCATCGGCGGTCAGCGGCCAGCCGTGCGAAAACACGACCGGGCGACCCTTGCCCCAGTCCTTGTAGAAAATCGAAGTACCGTCTTTCGTCCTGATCGTGCTCATCTGCTGACTCCTTTTTCGATGAAGTCTGCCGTCGCCGGCAGGTGGATGAAGCGGAAGCTGCTCACGAAGCATGCGCGCGACGCATGACGGAACGCCGTGCGAATACGGCAATGGATAACCGAACTACGGAAACGGCCGAATCGTAGAGATAAAAAAATCGCCTGACTAGCGCGCGAGCCGACGAAGTCGGTTTGGATGGATCGATTGTCGGCTGACGACGGGCACCGCTCTCGACCTTGCCGCGCAAGGCCGCGCAGCCAGCATTGCTGCAGCGCGGTCGATTGACGCAGCACCCGCAACGACGCACATGCGGCCATGCATCGGCCGCTAAAGGAAACTTGAGACTCATCAACGGCTTGCCTCATCGATTAGCGTATTTGGCATAAAACAAGGCGGTTTTTTGACGCACAGCGCATTGCAACACATTTTGTTTCGATCCCCTACTCTTGCGCCATCTGCCCCGCGCAGTGCGCACCGATATCGGTCGATGCGCGTAATTCCGCTCACGCGGCCATCACGCACAACAGGATCATGAACTCGGCACTATCGGCATTCGATCTCGCGCGCATTCAATTCGCGTTCACGGTTTCTTTTCACATCGTTTTCCCCGCGCTCAGCATCGGTCTCGCCAGCTTCATTGCCGTTCTCGAATGGCGTTGGCTGGAAACCGGCAAGGCCTACTACAAAGATCTTTGTCTGTTCTGGTCGAAGATCTTCGCAGTGGCCTTCGGCATGGGCGTCGTCTCCGGTGTCGTGATGGTCTATCAGTTCGGCACCAACTGGTCCGGCTTCTCGAGTTTCGCCGGGCCCGTCACCGGTCCGCTGCTGATGTACGAGGTGATGACCGCATTCTTTCTCGAAGCGGGCTTCCTCGGCATCATGCTGTTCGGCTGGCAGCGCGTGAGTCGGCGCGCGCACTTCGGCGCGACGCTGATGGTCGCGATCGGCACGCTCATCTCGACCTTCTGGATTCTCGCGTCCAATAGCTGGATGCAGACGCCGCAGGGCTTCGAGGTCGTCGACGGCCATGTCGTGCCGCTCGACTGGTTCCAGATCATCTTCAATCCGTCGTTCCCGTACCGGCTCGCGCATATGGCGCTGGCGGCGTTCATCGTCGCGGGGCTGGTGGTCGCGGCGGTCGGCGCGTGGCATCTGCTGCGCGGCCGACGCGATCCCGCCGTCAAGAAGATGTTCTCGATGGCGCTGTGGCTGCTGCTGATTCTGACGCCGATCCAGGCATTCGTCGGCGATCAGCATGGCCTGAACACGCGCGAATATCAGCCGGCGAAGATCGCGGCGATCGAAGGCATCTGGGACACCGAAAAAGGCGGCACCGCGCTGAACCTGTTCGGCATCCCCGACATGAAGGCCGAAACCACGCACTACGCGGTGTCGATCCCCCACCTCGGCAGCCTGATCCTCACGCATAGCTGGGACGGCGAAATCCGCGGGCTTAAGGAATTCCCGCCGCAGGACCGGCCGGATTCGGCCGTGGTGTTCTGGAGCTTCCGCATCATGGCCGGACTCGGCGTACTGATGATCGCGATGTCGATCGCGGCGTGGGTGCTGCATCGCCGTGGACGTCTGTTCGAAGCGAAGTGGTTCCAGCGGCTATGCGTCGCGATGGGGCCGAGCGGCTTCATCACGCTGCTGGCCGGCTGGGTCACCACCGAAGCGGGCCGTCAGCCGTGGGTCGTGTACGGCGTGATGCGCACGTCGCAGGCGGTGTCGCCGCTGACCACGCAGCAGGTCGGTCTGTCGCTGATGACGTTCGTGGCCGTCTACTTCCTCGTGTTCGGCACCGGCATCTACTACATGCTGAAGCTGATGCGCTCGGGTCCCGCACTGCCCGGCGGCAAGCCGCACGACACGCCGCACGGCCTGCCGCAGCCGACGCCCGCGCAGACCGCGCGCCGCCCGCTGTCCGCCGCCGATCGGATGATCGACGTCGTCTAACCCACGCTACGAGAGAAAGAATATGGACGTAACCGTCGTTTGGGCCGCGATCATTGCGTTGGGCCTTTTCATGTACGTCGTGCTGGACGGCTTCGACCTCGGCATCGGCATCGTCTTTCCGTTCTTCCCGGACGAGAAAGAACGCGACCTGATGATGAGCACGGTCGCGCCAGTATGGGATGGCAACGAAACCTGGCTCGTGCTCGGCGGCGCCGCGCTGTTCGCGGTGTTTCCGGTCGTCTACTCGACCGTGCTGTCAGCGCTCTATCTGCCGCTCGTGTTCATGCTGGTGTGCCTGATCTTTCGCGGCGTGTCGTTCGAGATCCGTGCGAAGTCGCGTCGCACGAGGCACCTGTGGGACCTCGCGTTCATCGGCGGCTCGGCGGGCGCGACGTTTTTCCAGGGCATCGTGCTCGGCGCTTTCCTGCAAGGTATTCCGGTCGTCGATGGCGCGTATGCCGGCGACGCGTTCGGCTGGCTCACGCCGTTCAGCCTGCTGACGGGCCTCGGGCTCGTCGCGACCTACGCGCTGCTCGGCTGCTGCTGGCTCGTCGCGAAGACCGAAGGCGACCTGCAGCGCCGACTGCATCGCGTGGTCTGGCCGCTGACGCTGGTGCTGCTCGGCTTCATCGCGCTCGTGAGCCTGTGGACGCCGCTGATGGATGCGGGCATCGCGCAACGCTGGTTCCATGACGGGATCTTCTATCGTCTGCTGCCGGTGCCGTTCCTCGTCGCGATCTGCGCGTTCTTCATGCATCGCGCGGTGCGCGCGCGCCACCACAACACGCCGTTCGTGCTCGCGCTGGCGCTCGTGCTGCTCGGCTATCTCGGGTTGCTGGTGAGCCTGTGGCCGTACGCGATTCCGTCGAGCCTCACGCTATGGGAAGCCGCCGCGCCACGCACGAGCCAGACGTTCACGCTGGCCGGCGCGGCGGTGATCCTGCCGATCATCGTCGCCTATACGACGATGGGTTACTGGGTCTTTCGAGGTAAGGTGCGTCATGGCGACCAACGTCACTACCACTGAAAAGCTGGGTGTCCGCGCGTCGGCTCCCGCTACCAATGCGGCAGCGCCCGGCCGCAAGCTGCCGGGCTGGCTCTGGTTCATCGCGCTCTGGTGCTTCGGCGTGGCCGCGGCGATGTCGCTCGGTTTCGCCTTCAAGCTTCTGATGAAAGCGACGCTGTTTGCGGTCAGATAGTGGCGCGCGAACCCGTGCCGATCCGATGGGCATAACTTGCCGGATCGCCCGCCAGCGCTTCAAAAAAGGTGCGCGCGGCTCGTCTACGTAGCAAGCCGGAACCTATGCGCGGGAGACCTGCCTTAACATCACGAAGCGCATCGAACGATGCCGGCAGCCGGCCATGCGCGTCGCAGCCCTGCCAAGCGGCGCGCGGCACGGCAAGGGAGCGGGACCCTGGCGAGCTGGAACGATGCCGGATGCGAATCGCAGCACGAGAGAACGGCAATCGGATCGGCTCGTCCGGGGTCCCTGAGATCGACCAAGAAGCGCGGAAGACCGGCCATGATGTGTGTCATGAGTACCGCAGTTATTTACGCTGCAAGTGCGCAGCCCGCAACGGCGGAATGCGCATCGGCGGCAGCCCTCAACGGACTGGCTCGACTCGCGGAGACATCATGAAGTTTCTTGTAGCCGACGACCATGAACTGATCCGGCAAGGCGTCAAAGGCATGCTGCGCGGCTTCGATCCCGACGCCCAGTTCGACGAAGCCGACAGCTGGGAAACCCTTGCGACCGCCGCGCGCCCCGACGCCAATCACGATCTGGCGATCGTCGATCTGCATATGCCGGGGATGAGCGGCGCGACGTCGCTCGAATCGCTGCTGAAGGCGAATCCGGCGCTGCCGGTCGTGGTGCTGTCCGCTGAAGAATCGCCCGACGAGATGCGCGCCGTGCTCGCGGCCGGCGCGCTCGGCTTCGTGCCGAAGCGCCAGCCCGCCAGTGTGATGCTGAAGGCAATCGAACTGGTGCTGTCCGGCGGCGCTTATGTGCCGATGGAAGCGCTGAGTCTGCTCGGCACGCGCGAGACGCAGGCGGCCGGCTGCGCGGGCGCAGAAGCGGATGCATCGGCAGCAGCGCCGCCCCCGAACGCCGCCGCGCAGACCGAACCTCTCAGGCAGATGCCGTCGCTGCAGCCGCATCAGCAGCATTTGCTGGAGAATCTGTCACCACGTCAGCAGGACATCATGCGGCTCGTGCATCGCGGCTGGACCAACAAGATGATCGCGCGCGATCTCGGCGTCGCCGAGGGTACCGTGAAGGTGCATCTGTCGGTGATCTTCCGCGCGCTCGGCGTGCATAACCGCTCGACGGCGATCGCGGTAATCAATGGATGGCTGGAGGCGGGGAAAACGCTGTAGCGCTGCGCCGCAGCGCCAACCGTCGCTGATTCCGCGTTGCTAAGGCTGCGTTTCGCTTTGCGCCCCGGAGCCCGCTTCCGTTTGCGGCGAGCCGCCCCCCGCGCGCGACTGCGCTGAACCAACCTGTGCCGCCCCGTCTCCCAACACTACTGGTCCCGCCAGCCGCCCCTTGTCGAGTTCCGTCTGCTGCCACAGCATTTCCAGCGTGCGCCGCAACCGCGCCGGCGTCACCGGCTTGTGCAGCACTGGAATTCCCTGCAACGCGAGCGCCGCCAGCTCCGCCGACGCCATATCGCCGGTGATCAGCAGCGTGACCACATTGCCGTGCCCCTCGCGCGCGAGCGCGCCGCGCATCGCGCTCAGCGCCTGCGCGCCGGTGCGACGATTGGCAAGCTGGTAGTCGCACAGCACCGCGTCGGGCACGAAGCCCTCCGCCAGCGCGGCGAGCGCACCGGCCTCGTCGCGCGCGCCGCGCACCTCGCAGCCCCAACGCTCGAGCAGGCTCGCGAGGCCTTCGAGTATCGACGGCTCGTCGTCGATGCACAGCACGCGCCGCCCCAGCGAAGCCGGGCCGCCCGCAACCGAATCGTTCAGACTCGCGACGATGCCGCTCGCGTCGCCCGCCTGCACCGCAAAGCGAAACACCGAGCCGCGCCCCGGCGCCGAGCGCAGCTGCAACTCGCCGCCAAGCAGGCCGACCAGCCGCCTGACGGTCGGCAATCCGAGCCCATGTCCCTGACGCGCGTCGCGCTGCGGATTCTCGACCTGGTAAAACTCCTCGAAAATGCGCTGATGCTCCTCCGGCGCAATGCCGACGCCCGAATCGCGCACCTCGATATAGCCGCCCTTTTGTCGCCCCGCGCGCCGGAAGCCGAGCCAGATCGCGCCTTGCTCGGTGTAACGCACCGCGTTCGACAGCAGATTGCTGAGCACGCGCTCGAGCAACACGGGATCGTCATAGACGACCATCGAAGTCGGCGCGATGCGCAGCGCGAGCCCCTTCGCCGCGGCCTGCGGACGATACTGGCTGCCGACCCGCTCGAACAGCTCGGCGAGCCGGAAGTGCAACCGGATCACCTGGGTCACCCCGCTTTCTAGCCGCGCGAGATCGAGCACCTGGTTGAACAGCTGATTGAGCGCCTCGACGTTATAGACGATGTGCCCGGCCGTCTTCGCGTGCTGCGCGGGCGTCGCCGCTGGGTCGTTCAGCGACGCCGCAAGCAGCCCGATCGCATGCAGCGGCTGACGCAGATCGTGGCTTGCGGCCGCGAAAAAGCGCGTCTTCGCGAGGCTCGCTTCCTCGGCTACGCGCTTTTGCGCGGCCAGCGATTCCGCGAGGTACTGCTGATCGACACGAGCCTGCACGACCTGGCGAAACAGCTTGCGATAGCTCATCGCGTAGACGTTGATCGCGCAGAAGAAAAACGCGAGCACGATCGCGAGAATCGTGCGATCGAACGTATGCGAGCCGAAATGCAGCACGATCGACGGCAGCAGCAGAAACGGAATCGACGTCGAAAAATTGAGGAGGTCGAACCCATTCGACATGAACACGCCGGCCGCGAGCGTCACCAGCAGCACGGTATGCAATAGCGGCAGATCGGTTTGCGGACTCTGGAACGCGAACCACACAGCGAAGCCCGGTCCGCTGTACAGGAGCACGCCACGCAGCGCGTGCAGATAGATCCAGTCGCGCGGCGACGCCAGCTGCGGATAGCGGCGATTGCAAATCCACAGCGCGAGGCCCGCGCAATTGGCGAGCGCATAAAAAACGAAGCACGCGATAAACAACGGCGGCGCCGGCACATGCGGCCAGTAGATGGCTACCAGCACCGCAATCGAAAACCAGTGCGAAAAGAACGCGATCGGGTCCTGCGCGTAGAGCACGCGCACGAGGTCTTCGTCGATGGCACGCTGGATCGGGTCGGCCCGCATGGGGCGCTCTCCTTTGTCGATCGGCGTTAGCGCTTTAGCGCCTGATCCGATCCCACGCAGTTTGATCGCGGGGGCATCGCAACTTCGTTGAGACGAAGCACTGGCCAGGCGGCGATGCTCCGGCAAAACCGCGGGTCGAACCGGGCGACCAAACGCGCCGCCCGCGCGGTTCATTCTACGGCGAATGCGCACGCTTCAGACGAATCGTCAGCAATCCGTCAGAAGGTTTACCCGGGAGTTTACCCATCAGCTAACACTTCTTCCATATAGGCGAAGGCCTTGCCGCGAACCATACTGCATTCACGTTTCAGCGCGGCAACACAGGCAAATCCCCCCGCTTCGCGGCCCACGCGCCGCGGCTCACCGCGCTCCCTGCCAACCGTGACGGAGGTTTCCATGGGCGCAGTCCCGAGCTACGAGTTCGCCCGCCAACTCGACGACGCGATCCTGCCCGACCTGTGGCGCAGACGCACCCGGCTCTCCGCCGACGAAATGGTGTCGATGGTCGAACTGGTCAAGCGCGCGTTGCGGACCTATCACCCGCTCGAATTGCAGGCGCTCGGCGAGGACAAGGAAGAACTGGTCGCGCAGTTCATCTACGCGAAGGTGTTGCGCCTCGCGCCCGGCCACACCGAAACGAACGCCTGCGCCGACAGCGCGCCCTCCAACAGCTACGCAGTGTGCGCGTATTTCCGCCGCTATCTGATCGACTGCCTGCGCAGCGCGTGCCATCAGCGCAACGTGTCGATGGAGACCGAGGGCGTCGCGCAGGAAATCGATCTGCACGCGCACGCGCTCGAAGACCCGGTGGCAAGCGTGCTGCTGCAATGCGGCCTCGACGAACAGCAGGTGCGGCGCGCGGCGCGCGAGTTCATCGAAGGGCTCGACGAACCGGAGCGGATCGTGCTGGCCGGCAGCCTCGGCTGGTGCTCGGAAGGCAAAGGCGGGCTTTCGGCGGTGGCGGCGCAGCATCGAGTGCCCTCTTATCACTATCGCGCCGTCAAACTCGGCGTCACGATGAAAAAGACGGCCGGCGCCGAAGAATTTTCCAACACCAAGATCGGCCGCTGGCTCACCGACGCGCTCGGCATCGAGATCGACGTCGACAATCGCGCGGCGATTCTGGTTGCGCTGAATCTGCTCGCGGCGGAATCGAGCGATAGCGAATTCAATGAAGTGGCCGCGTAATAGTTCGGAGAACCAACAGGCCACATAAGAAGCGGAGTAAGAGCGCATGCCCGTACGGCCGGGTACACCCGGCAATGGCCGGCCGGTCATGCCGCCCTGAATGTCGCACGCTACGACTTCGGCGCGCCCCTTCATGGCGCGCATTTTTTGCATTCGCTTTTTTTGCAGCGATATTCCGCCTACGATAAAAAAGCTGCCGCAGCACGCCGTCTTTATTCCGAAGCCGCGCTTCCTTTCCCCGCATCCGATTCCAGACGAGGTGGTCCTGATGAACCGCTTATCGAGCGCGCCGACGGCGCTGCAACGGCATTACGAGGTGGTGGTGATTGGCTCGGGCTACGGCGGCGCGATCGCCGCGAGCCGCATGGCGCGCGCGGGCCGTCGCGTATGCGTGCTCGAGCGCGGCCGCGAATTCATGGCCGGCGAGTATCCGCGCACGCCCGTACAGGGCGCCGAGAATATCCAGTACAACACGGCCGAGGCGCAGATCGGTTCACCGCTCGCGTTGCTCGAAGTGCACGTGAACGAGGACGTCAACGCGGTGGTGGGCTGCGGGCTCGGCGGCACGTCGCTGATCAATGCGAACGTCGCGCTCGAGGCCGATCCGCGCCTGTGGGACGACCCGCGCTGGCCCGCCGCGCTGCGCGCCGACAAAGCCGGACGCGACGACGGCTATGCGCTCGCCCGGACAATGCTGTCGCCGTCGCCGGTCCCCGACGACTTCCCGCCGCTGCCGAAGCTGCAGGCGCTCGAAAAATCGGCGCAGGCGCTCGGCATGGCGGACCGCTTCAGCCGTCCGCCGATCACGGTCACGTTCGAGACCGGCCCGAACGCGGCGGGCGTCGAGCAGCAGCGCTGCGTCGGTTGCGGCGATTGCAACTCCGGTTGCAACTACGACGCGAAGAACTCGACCCACATGAACTATCTGCCCGACGCGGTCGCCCACGGCGCGCAGATTTTCACCGGCACGGCCGTGCATTCGGTGCTGCGCGATCCCGACACCCAGCAATGGAAGGTCAACTTCCAGCTCGTGAAGCTCGGCCGCGAAAGCTACGACGCGCCCGATCTGTTCGTGCTGGCCGATATCGTCATCGTCGCGGCGGGCACGATCGGCTCGACCGCGCTGCTGCTGCGCTCGCGCGCCGCCGGCTTGAGCACGTCGGAGATGCTCGGCCAGCACTTCACCGGCAACGGCGACGTGCTCGCCTTCGCGTACAACACGAAGGACCCGATCAACGGCGTCGGCTGGGGCGAGCACAAGCCAGGGCAGATTCCTCCGGTCGGGCCGACCATCACCGGCCTGATCGACAATCGCGCCGCCGAGAAAAACGTCAGGGATGGTTATGTGATCGAGGAAGGCTCGCTGGCCGGCCCGGTCGGCGAAGCGCTCGTCGGCATGCTCGGCGCGGTCGCGCCGCTCGAAGGCGTGGATGCGGCCGGCGCCCCGTCGCTGCTCGAGCGCACGGCCTACGACGCGCGCGCGATCGAGAGCCTGATCCGCGGCCCGTACCACGGTGCGCTCAATCACACGCAAAGCTACCTCGTGATGGCGCACGATGACGAAAGCGGCCGCATCAAGATCGGTGACAAAGGCCGTGCGCGCATCGAATGGAAAAACGCCGGACGCCAGCCGATCTTCCAGACCGTCGAGGACGTGCTGATCGAGGCCAGCAAGCCGCTCGGCGGCAAATATCTGCGCAACCCGATTTCGACGAAGATCGCCGGCCGGCGCACCGTGACCGTGCATCCGCTCGGCGGCTGCGGCATGGCGGAGGATGCCGCGCATGGCGTGGTCGATCATCTGGGCCGCGTGTTCAGCGGCACGGACGGCGCCGCGGTGCACGACGGCCTCTACGTGATGGATGGCGCGGTGATGCCGATGTCGCTCGGCGTCAATCCACTCCTGACCATCTCCGCGCTCGCCGAACGCAACTGCGCGCTGCTGGCCAAAGCGCACGACTGGTCGATCGATTACGCGTCGAAGGGCACCGCCGCCGCGCCGCCCGCGCAGAAGATCGGCCTGCGCTTCACCGAAACGATGGTCGGCACCTACACGCCCGAGGTGGCGGGCGAAGCTGCAAAGAGCTCGATCGAATTCACGCTGACGGTCGAGTCCGACGATCTCGCCGACATGCTGAGCAACCCGGATCACCTCGCGCGCACCGCCGGCACGCTGACCTGCGGCGCCCTCTCCGCACAACCGCTGACGATCAGCGACGGCACGTTCAACCTGTTCGTCGTCGATGAGTCCGACGTCGACGAGCGCAACATGAACTACCGGATGACGCTCGACGCGGCCGAAGGCAACACCTGGTATCTGACCGGCAGGAAGATCATCACGCGCACGTCGCCGATCAACCTGTGGGAGCAGACCAACACGCTGTATGCGGAGATACGCGCGTCGAATAACGACAATGCGCCCGTCGTGGGCACCGCCACGCTCGTCATCACGCCGGAAAACTTCCTCAAGCAGCAGCGCACGCTCGAAGTCACGCACGCGCCCGACCTGAAGACGCGCCTCGAATGGACGCTGAAGTTCGGCAAATTCTTCGCGGGCGTGCTGTTCAACGAATACGGCGGCGTCGCCGCGCCGCTGCAGTTCTACGATCCGTACACGCCGCCGCGCGCCAAGGGCACGCTGCGCGCGCCGGCGCCGCAGATCACCTACTTCGATACACCGGACCGCACTCGACTCAAGCTCACGCGCTACTTCGATCCCGCCGCGGACAAAGAGTCGAAGCCGATCCTGCTGATCCACGGCTCGGGCGTCTCGAGCCGCATTTTCTCGACCGATCTGATATCGACCAACCTCGTCGAATATCTGGTCGCGTCGGGCTACGACGTATGGCTCGTCGATCTGCGGGTCAGCATCGAACTGCCGAGCGTGCTGGTGCCGGCCAACGTCGACATGGTCGCGCGCGAGGACATTCCCGCCGCGGTCGCGAAGATTCGCGAGGTGACCGGCGCGCCGGACATCCAGGTACTCGGCCACTGCCTGGGCGGCCTCGCGCTCAGCATGTCGCTGCTATACGGACTCAAGGGCGTGCGCTCGGCGGTGATTTCGCAGGTGTCCGCACATCCGGTGCCGGGCACGCTGCAACGGATCAAGGCCGGCTTGCATATTCCCGACCTGATGCAGCATCTGCGCATCCGCGACCTCACTGCCTATACGCAGGAAGATTCGTGGCCCGAGAACCTGTTCGACGAAGCGCTGCGTCTCTATCCGGTCGATCACGACGAGGGCTGCGGCAATGCGATCTGTCATCGGGCGACGTTCCTGTATGGCCTGCTCTATGAGCACGACAAGCTGAACGAGATGCTGCATGCGAACCTGCAGGAACTGTTCGGCATTCACGACATGGCCGTGTTCCAGCATCTGGCCACGATGGTCCGCGCGGGCCATGTCGTCGATGCGCGCGGCGACGACGTGTATCTGAGCGGTGCAAACGGCATGAAAGGACTGGAGGGCATGCGTCTGCCGATCGGCTTCATTCACGGCGAGAAGAACGAAACCTATCTGCCGGTCAGCACCGAACGCACTTACGACCTGCTGCGCGAGCGCTTCCCCGAGCAGCCGTACGAGCGGCATCTGGTTCCCGGCTATGGGCATATCGACTGCATCTTCGGCAAGAACGCGGCGGTCGATGTTTATCCGCTGATCGTCAGCTATCTGAACGCGCATTGACGGCGCGGCATCGCCGATGTGCCGTGCGAAGTCGATCGCCTACTCGGACAGCGCAAGCGGCGTCTATATTCAGCGCGATGTTCAAGCGGCTCGGCGTCGCCGGCCGCACAGGAAACGGTTCGTGCAACCGGGCTCGATCCGGTCGCCGCGCACTGAGCGATCAGGCGGCGCACGCGCCGCCTCCATCAGTATCAAAACAGCTTGCCCGGATTCAGAACGCCGTGCGGATCGAGCGCATGCTTGATCGCGACCATCGCGGCAAGCTCGGCCGGCGAGCGCGAAATCGGCAGGAACTCGCGCTTCAGTGACCCGATGCCATGCTCGGCCGACACCGACCCGCGCAGCGGCCCCAGCATCTCGTAGACAAACGCATAGACCGAGTGATGATCGACGCCCGGAATCGAATGGCCATCAACGGTCAGATGCAGATTCGAATCACCGATATGCCCGAAGAAATACGCTTCGTTGCCGGGCCAGCACTGATCGAGCGCCGCGCGGCAACGGTCGACGAACCTGCCGATCTCGCCGATCGGCAGACTCACGTCGAAGTTGATCGGGTCGAGCTTGAGCGGAAACTCCGCGGTGCACTCGCGGATCGCCCATAGCGCGCGCGCATCGGCAACCGACTGCGCGATCACCGCGTCGCGCAGCGCGCCCGTCTGTAGCGCATCGCTTAGCGCTTGCGCGAAGCGTTCGCCAGCGTCGTCGGCATCGAAACCCGCATGTTCGATCAACGCATAGAGCGGATACGCGACGTCGAACGGCGAGCGCGCGCCGGTCAGCTTCACGCCGAAATCGTAGAAGTCCGGCCACATGATCTCGAACGCGCCGATGTCGTTGCCGAAGCGCGTCGCGAGACGGCGCAGCAGGCTCACCGCGGCATCGTAATCGTTCAGCGCGACGAGCGCCGTATGACGCGCCGCGCGTCGCGGATGCAGCCGCAACACCGCGCGCGTGATCACACCGAGCGTGCCCTCCGAACCGATGAACCAGTGCTTCAGGTCATAGCCGGTGTTGTTCTTGACCATCTTGCCGAGCGAACTGAGCACGTCGCCATTCGCGAGCACCACTTCGAGACCGAGCACCTGATCGCGCGCGGTGCCGGACTGGATCACGCGATTGCCGCCCGCGTTGGTCGCCAGATTGCCGCCGATCTGGCATGAGCCGCGCGCGCCGAGATCGAGCGCGAGTTCGAAGCCTGCTTGCTCGGCGGCTTCCTGCGCAGCCTGCAACGTGGTGCCGGCACGCACGGTCAGTGTGGCCGACGCCGCGTCGAGTTCTTCGACGCCGCTCAAGCGTTCCAGCGACAACGCGATGTCGTTGGCGCGCGCAATCGCGCCGCCCGCGAGTCCGGTCATGCCGCCTTGTGGCACCACTGGCTGATGCGCGGCGTGGCAGATCGCCAGTGCGCGCGACACCTCGTCGGTCGTGTGCGGCAGCAGCAGCGCCGCCGGACGCGTCGGCTCGTGGCGCGTCCAGTCGGTCATTGCGTGTTCGCCGATCTGTTCGCCGACGCGCACCGCGTCGGCGCCGAGCGCGGCGCGCAACGCCTCGAGTGTCGTCGCGAGCGGCGCGGTCGCGCTTGCGATCTGGGTTCTCTTGTCTTCGGTGATGCTCTGCTCTGTCATGCAGGAGTTCCTTACCGTGCCGTAGCGGCGAGTTTCTTACGATAGCCCATCGAATCGTTGATGCGGCCGAGGATATAGTCCCCCGCGGCGACCGGCTGATATTTGCTTTGCGCGTCGCTCGCGCCCAGCTCACGGGGATCGACGAGCGCGCCATAGGTCGGATCGTAGAACGTCGCGATCGAATAGCGCTCGCGCCCCGATGCATTGATCACACGATGCAGCGTCGAGCGAAAGCGGTCGTTGGTCCAGCGTGCGAGCAGATCGCCGACGTTCACGACGAAGCTGCCTTCGACGGGCGGCGCCTCGACCCACGTATCGTTGGCGATTTCGCGCACCTGCAGGCCGCCGACCTGATCCTGCCACAGCAAGGTGATGCAGCCGTAGTCGGTATGCGGCGCGACGCCGAACTGATCTTCATCCGATTGCGGCGGCTGCGGCGGGTAGTAGACCATTTGCGTGCGCTGCATGCGCTTCGTGTAGCGCGGCACGAAGAAATTTTCCTCGACGCCGAGGCTCACCGCGACCGCGCGCAACAGATCGGCGCCGCACGCGCCGACCGCCTCGTAATAGTCATACAACACCGGCCGCAACCCGGGCATGAACTCCGGCCAGTTGTTCGGCCCGCGCAGTGCTTGCCCCGCCAGCACGTCGGGATCGTCTTCCGGCAGTTCGAGGCCGATGCTGAAGAACTCCTTGTAGTCGGGACGCTTGGCCTGGTACATCGTCGCGTCGCCCAGCGCATTGAAACCGCGATGCCGATGATTGACGGCCGCGCGTCGTTTGGTGTCGACCGGAAACGCGAAGAAGGTGCGCGCGGCTTGCGCGGCGGCATCGATCGTCGCCTGCGGTACGCCGTGATTGACGATGTAGAAGAAACCGATCGTCGTACACGCTTCATGAATTTCTTGCGCGACGCGTCGGAGCGCCTGCTGGTCGCCCGCGCGCACGCCGGCGACATCGATGATCGGAATGCGAGTCGCGGGCATCGCGCTGCTCCTTCGAGGATCGGTATTGCAGTGGTATATACCGCCAAAAGCACTGCCGCAAGTTGCTTCGCGCACCTCCATGTCAGGGCTTTTCTCTACTCGCGCGAGCATTTATTTTTCGCCTGAAACGCAGTATATACTGCCCTGCAGGGCCCGCAATCGGCGTCGGCGCGGCGGGTCCACAACGAAGACTTCGACACGCCGGCCACCCAACAGCAATTCGCCCCGGAGAACCTCATGCGTATCCTTGCAGGCTGGAAATGTGGTCTGGTCGTGCTGGCGCTGTGCGCGGCGAGCGTCGCAGCGCACGCCGAAGACCAGCTCGCCAAAGTGAAGAAGGCCGGCGAACTGGTGGTCGGCACCGAAATGCAGTTCGCACCGTTCGACTTCCTCGAGAACGGTCAGCAGGCCGGCTTCAACAAAGACCTGTTCGCGGAGATCGGCAAGGAAATCGGCGTCAAGGTGCGCTTCATCGATCTGCCGTGGCCGAGCGTGCTGCCCGGTCTCGAAGCGGGCAAGTTCGATATGGTCGGCGGCCCGTTGACGGTCACGAAGGCGCGCATGGAACGCTACACGTACACGCTGCCCGTCGCCGATGCGACCGACGCGCTGCTCAAGCGCGCGAACGATGCGTCGATCAAGCAATCGGCGGATAGCGCGGGCAAAACGATCGGCGCGGGCAAGGGCTCCGCGCAGCTCGATCAGCTGAAGAGCTACGCGGCCACGCTGCCGAAGCCGCCGGAAATCCGCGAGTATGTCGACAACAATCAGGCTTACGCGGACCTCGCGGCGGGCCGCATCGCCGCGGTGGCGAACTCGATGACCAACATCGCGTATGTCGCCAAGCAGCGCCCCGAGATGTTCGCGGTCGTGCAGCCGCCGTTCGGCGCGAAGGTGTACTTCGCATACGCATTGCGTAAGGACGCCGACAGCAAGCCGCTCGCCGACGCGTTCAATGCCGCGCTCGTGAAGATGCAGAAGGATGGCCGCCTCGCCGCGTTGCAGAAGAAGTGGTTCGGCGTCGCAATGGAGATGCCTTCCACGATGCCCACGCCGAACTACTGAGCGTCCGTGGGCGGCACGCGTCGTCCTTCCAGTTCCACCGGCCGCGACCCATGTTCAACACGACCGTCTTCGTTCAGGGCCTGCCACTGCTGCTGCATGCGGCGCTCGCCACCGTCGGCATTTCGCTGACGGGGCTCGTGATCGGCTTCTTCGTCGGCATCGGCGTATGCACCGCGCGGCTGTCGCAGCATCGCGCCGCGCGGCTCGCGGGCGGCGCCTACGTGTTCTTCTTTCGTGGCGTGCCGATGCTCGTGCAGCTGCTGCTCGTCTACTACCTGTTGCCGTTCGCCGGTATCAACGTGTCGCCGATCGTCGCCGCGATCAGCGCGGTGTCGTTGTGCTCGGCCTCGTATATAGCCGAGATTCTGCGCGGCGGGTTTCTAAGCATCCCGCCCGGACATCTCGAAGCCGCGCGCATGCTCGGGCTCTCCCCGCTCGATACGCTGCGGCGCATTCTGGTGCCGCAAGCATTCCGTTTGACGCTGCCGTCGCTCGTCAACGAAATGGTGCTGCTGATCAAGGCTTCTTCGCTGATCTCGGTGGTCGGCGTCGCCGAGTTGACGCGCACCGCGCAGAACATCGCCGCGAGCACTTACCGGCCGCTCGAAGCGTATGTCGCGGCAGGGCTGATCTACTTCGTGATCTGCGGTTCGCTCGCGCTCGTCGCGCATGCGGCCGAGCACCGTTTGCAGCACGCCTGAATCGACTCACGTTTAAGCCAACCTCGCCATGCAAACGTTCGATCCGACCGTCATCACGCACAACCTGCAGCCTATCGCCGCCGGTCTCGCGACGACGCTCGGCAGCTGGGCCGCGGGCGTCGCCATCGGTCTCGTGATCGGCTTTTTGATCGCGGTGCTGCAACTGTTCTGCGGACGCTGGCTGCGCGCCGCGCTGCGCGTCTATATCGAACTGTTGCGCGGCACGCCGTTTCTCGTGCAGCTGTTTCTGCTGTACTACGGCGGCCCGTCGATCGGGCTCACGCTCGAACCGATGACGGCCGGCATCGTCGGCCTGGGTCTCTACGGCAGTGCGTATTTCGCCGAGGCGTTCCGCTCCGGCTTCCAGTCGGTGCCCAAAGGCCATCTCGAAGCGGCGTCCTGTCTCGGGCTCACACGCTGGCAGGCGATCATACGCATCCAGGCGCCGCAAATGCTGGTGCTGATCGTGCCCGCGCTGACCAATCTGATCATCGTGCTGAGCAAGGAAACGGCCGTGCTGTCGATCGTCACGGTGCCCGAACTGACCTTCGTGCTGACCGGTATCGGCTCGGCCACCTTCGCTTTCGTCGAAACGCTGCTGGTGCTGTGCGTGTGCTATCTCGCGCTGGTCGAGCTGACCTCGCGCGCGGGCATGTGGGCCGAAGCCCGCCTCGCACGCTTCATGGCATGATTCCGGGACCCCCTATGAACGCCATCGCCGACATGCACTCCCCCGCGCAATCATCCGCGCCGTCCGCCAGCGCAACGGCGAACGCATCGAATGCCGCACCGCTGATCGAAGTGCGCGATCTGCGCAAACGCTTCGGCGATGTCGAGGTGCTGCGCGGCATCGATCTCGAGATCGCGCGCTCGGAAGTGGTCTGCATCATCGGGCCGTCGGGCTCGGGCAAGAGCACGCTGCTGCGCTGCCTCGCCGCGCTCGAAACCTACGACCACGGCGACGTGCGCATCGAAGGCGGACTGCTCGGCTATACCGAGCGCAACGGCAAACGCGTGCGCGCGTCGCATGGCGAGATCAACCGCGTGCGCCGCAACGTCGGCATGGTGTTCCAGCAGTTCAACCTGTGGCCGCACATGACCGCGCTCGGCAACGTGATGGAAGCGCTGCTGCGCGTGCGGCGCCTGTCGAACGACGAAGCGCGCCGCCGCGCGAACGCGATGCTGGAGACAGTCGGCCTCGCGCACAAGGGCGATGCGTATCCGGCGAAGCTGTCGGGCGGTCAGCAGCAGCGCGTCGCGATTGCACGCGCGCTCGCGATGGAGCCGCACATCATGCTGTTCGATGAACCGACTTCGGCGCTTGATCCGGAGCTCGTCGGCGAAGTGCTGCTGGTGATGAAGCAGCTCGCGCGCGACGGCATGACGATGGCCGTGGTCACGCACGAAATGGGCTTCGCCGCGCAGGTCGCCGACAAGGTCATGTTCATCGACCAAGGCCGCATTGCCGTGCAGGGCAAGCCGCGCGACGTGTTTCACAATGCCGCGCAGCCGCGTCTGCGGCAGTTTCTACAGAACTATTTCGACCGCAATGCGTTCTGGACGCGCGGCCCCGACGACACCCCGCCGCTATGAGCACCACCGCTCGCAACAAGCCTCACGGCAAATTCTCCGCCAGCGCGGCCCGCGCCGCGGCCAGAACCGCGCGCGGCAGTGATGAGGCGCCCGCCGCGCGCTATGAGCAGGTCAAGCAGCACATTCGCCAGATCATCGACTCGGGCGAACGCCAGGCGGGCGATCGTCTGCCCTCCGAACTCGATCTCGTCGGGACGCTCGGCGTATCGCGGATGACGGTCAACCGCGCGCTGCGCGAGCTCGCCGACGCGGGGCTCGTCACCCGCGTATCGGGCGTCGGCACTTTCGTCGCACCGAACAAGCCGCAATCCACACTATTGATGATTGCCCATATCGGCGACGAGATCCGCTCGCGCGGCCACGCATATCGTTGCGACATGGTGCTGTTGCAGCGCGAGACCGCATCGGTCACGGTGTCGAACGCATTGGGGCTGGCGCCGGGCGCTTCGGTGTTTCATGTGGTCTGCGTGCATCGCGAGAACGGCCTGCCGGTGCAGCTCGAAGATCGCTATGTGAATCCGGCCGTCGCGCCGGATTTTCTGCAGCACGATTTTTCGGCGCTGAAGCCGTCCGAGTATCTGCTGACGGCCGTGCCGATGCACGATCTCGAACACGTCGTGGACGCGGCGCTGCCGACGCCCGCCGAAGCCGAGCTGCTCGAAATTCACGCGGAGGAACCGTGCCTGACGCTGACACGCCGCACGTGGACGAGCGGCGTCGCGGTGACGTTCGCGCGTTTCGTGCATCCGGGTTCGCGCTACCGGCTTGGTTGCCGCTTTTCGCCGAATACGTCGCAGCGGCAGGGATAAAGCGTGCTTCAGCAACCGGACTACACGGTCCCCGCCAGATGAAACCGCGACGCCGGATGCCATAGCCGCACCGACGTCGCGACGTTCTCGCCGACCCACGTGCGCCGCCACAGCAGCAGACACGGCTCGCCGATATCCATCATCAGATGACGCCGCACATAGGCGTCGGGCTTCTGCGCATAGATGCGAAACTCGGCACGCTGCACGGGCGCGAGCCGCACCATATAGTGATTCGGTGTTTCGACCGAGAAGTCCTGTTGCAGATATTCGGGGAACACTCTCGGATTGACGAAACGGTCCTCGTATTGAATCGGCTCGCCCTCCTCGCTGTGCACGATGCACGAATGAAACGCGGGACCGCTCGCGAGACCGAGCGCTTCGAGCGCATCGGCGTCGTCACTCGGTTCGAGCGTCAGCACGCGCGCCGAATGACGATGACCGCGCGCGGCGATTTCATCGGCGATATTGCGGATCTCCAGCACCGTCGATTCATATCGCTGCGGCGCGACGAAGGTGCCCGAGCCTTGCACGCGCGTGAGCACGCGCTCGGCGGTCAGCTCGCGCAGCGCGCGCGACACCGTCATGCGCGCGACGCCGAACTCCTTGACCAGCTCCGTTTCGGAAGGAATCAGTCCGCCCGGCTTCCATGCACCTTCGCTGATGCGCTTGAGCACGTAGCGTTTGATCTGCTCGTAGGCGGGCATCGCCTTGACCGGCGTGTCACGGTTGCGATCGGCGGCGTCCTGGTTCTGCTCGGCCTGTGCGGCGGGCGCGATGCGCGCCTGTGTAGTTGTTTTCACTCCAAACCTCATCGGTGATTCGCCGGTGTTACATCAGGTACACCGTGGCCGGTTCTCCGGCGGCCGGGAGCCATCTTACCCGCTTCGACGGCGGCGAGACCACCTGGACGCGCTACCAGATAAACGGCACGAAACGGTAACGGACACGTTCCATGTACGCCGTGTAGCCGTCGAGTTGCTCGGCTAGCAGCCGCTCCTCGCGCACCGCGCGCCAGCCCATGCCGCACGCCATCACGGGCAGCGCCACGAGCCCCCACCACGAGCCGAGCATCAAGGGCGTGCCGACGAAGAACACCAGCGCGGCCGCGTACATCGGATGACGGACGTACGCGTAAGGCCCGGTGTCGGCGACCTTGTGCCCGCGGCTCGCCTGAACCTTGACCACCGGCGCGGCGTAGCTGTTCGCGCGAAACACGAAGCGGCACATGAAGATGCACAGGAACACGCATAGTGCGCCGAAGCCCATCAGCCACAACGGCAGCGGCCCGGACCAGCGAAACCGCATCGCGTCGAAGCCCATCAGGACCAGCCAGCCGCACCACGCGGCTCCAATCGCGACCATGAACACACGATCCCAGCGGCTCTGCTGCGCCTGCACGAACGGCGCGAGCCGCTCCGCGAGCAGCGCGGGATCATGACGCGCGAGCCACAAGCCGACCCACAGGCTCAACACCACCAGCTCCAGCAGATACCACCACGCGGCCGGCCACGCGAGCGTGCCGGCCGCGCCGAACAGCAGCACGCCCATGAACGCCAGCCAGGCCAGCGATTGCAGAATCAGACGTGCGACCATCGCGGCTCCCTCATGGGCTGGTGTTATGCGGACGCATCACGCGTGCGCACGCGCTCGAACACGGCGGCGATATCGATGTCCTCCAGGTTCAAGCCGAAGCGCTCGCGCAGGCAGTCGGCGAGTTCGGCGGCACTCGCGAGGCGCCGTTCGCTGACGATCTGCCCTTGCGCGTCGCGCTCGTTCAACTGATCGTTGAATAGCGCGAGGCGCAGTTCGGGTAGCACGCGGCACGCCAGCAGGTTATTCACGAACTTCGAATCGGGCGACGTCGACGTGTACCAGTTCGAGATTTCATAGTCGACCCACTCGACTGCGCGCAGATCGACGTGATAGACGCGCGACCAGCTCTCGTCCGGCGCCAGCACCTCGAGATAGACGGTGTCGTGCCCCGCGTTGGCGAGACGGAACGTGCCGAGCGGAATCGGTTGTGCAAGGCCGGCGGTCAGGCGTAGCGGCGCGGTCAGCGTGACGCCGCCGAAGCCGACGTCGGCGATCCATTCGTCGCCGTCGATATCGAGACGCAGCACCATGTGCGTACGCGGCGAGATCGTGCCGGGCTCGCGGCCCCATATGACGCGCGCAAGCATCGGCGTGACCTTGAAGCCGAGTTGCATCAGCACGTTCGCGAACAGAATGTTCTGCTCGAAGCAGTAGCCACCGCGTTTTTGGGTCACGAGCTTGCGTTCGATCGCTTCGAGCTCGAGCCTGACCGGCTGGCGAGTCAGCGGGTTCAGGTTCTCGAACGGGATCGCGGCGGGATGGAGCAGGTGAATCGCCCGCAGCACTTCGAGCGTGGCGGCGCGCGGGCCCTGATAGCCGATGCGGGCGAAGTAGTTTTCCAGATTGACGGAGTGGGACATCGGCGGAATTCCAGTTGAGTAGCGGGTTCGACGCGATCATAGCGCTTTCGCGTTGAATCAATCGCGCGAGGCGAAGCGAAACGCGCCTACATGCCCTTCAACGCCGACGTCGCGATCGACGGCACCGTAATACCGTGGCTCGACGCGAACTGCACGGCCGAGCTCAGCGTCGACATCAGCGACTGCAACTGCCCCGGCGCCGACTGCGCGATATACGAAGCGCTTTGCGCGGTCTGCGGATTGAGGCCCGATTGCAGCAGCGACGACGGACTCATCTGACCAAGGCTGCCAAGCCCCGACTGCAAGCTCGAATACTGGCTCACTCCCTTGCCGAGCGACGACAGCCCCTGGGTGAACGCTTCCTTGTTGACCGGCGTCGCCGACGCGCCGCCACTTGCATGATTTGCGAACGCATCGGTGAGCTTCTGCGACAGCGACTGCTGTGTGCTGCCGACCTGCGTCAACTGACTGACCGACGGCGTGCCACCGCTGAGCAGCCCCGCCGCCTGCTGCGCCTGGCCGGCCGCACTCGTCATGCCCATCGCCGACGCGAGGCTCGACTGCCCGCTCAGCACCTGCTGGTTCGCGCCAACATAGCTCTGCAGCAGCTGCGACACGCCGCCCGACGACGCCTCGGCACTGGCCGAGCTGTCACCGCCCCCGCCGATACCGAACTGCTTCAGATTCAACTGCGCGTGCGCGGCGCCGCCCAACAACAGACCGCCACTCGCCAGCAACGAAACCAGAAGAATGCGCTTGCTCATTTCGACCTCCTCACTTTGACTTTCGGGGTTACTCGTGCACTTCGACACCTCACCCTGTCGCGCGTTCGGTCTGACTACATCAATACTATTTCATTACGAGCGCATTACTACGGCATTACACCTTCATGCGCTTTACGAGCAGTCCGTTAATCCCGGGTTTACATGCCAGTAATATTGATGCGAATCGTTCTCATTTGTGTTGACTCTCGCAAATGGCCTGCGTACGATCTCGCCATCAGCTGCTTCGGCATCGGACGAACCAACACCAATAAGGATTTCGATGAAGTTCGCCCAACTCAATGGACTGCGCGCCAACGCGCGTCCCTTTTGCGACTCTTCGGCACGTACCGGCGCAATTCATCGTACGCGTTTGCCTTCTATGCGGCGCGTCGCACTGTGCACGGCCTTCGCGTGGGCCTCGTTGACCGGCCACGCGGCGCTGGCCGAAGCCAATCCCGATGCGAACCCGGAAGCGCCCGAAGCCGACCTGAACATTCAGGCGACGCAGACCAGCCAGTGGACCGGTTTCTGGAATCGTCAGCAGATGCTCGGCGACATGGGCGGCCTGCGTCCGTGGCTCGGCAAGTACGGCATGACCTTCACGCTGACCGAAACCAGCGAAGTGCTGGCCAATCTGCGCGGCGGTCTCGCGCGCGGCGCCGACTACGACGGCCTGACCACCGCCACCTTGCAGATGGATACGCAAAAGGCGTTCGGCCTGCCGGGCGGCCTCTTCAACGTCAGCGCGCTACAGATTCACGGCTCGAACCTGAGCGCGAACAAGCTCGGCACGTTGAACACGGCGAGCGGCATCGAGGCCGACAACGCGACGCGTCTGTGGGAGCTCTGGTATCAGCAGTCGTTCCTCAACAAACGCGTCGACGTGAAGATCGGTCAGCAGAGTCTCGACCAGGAATTCATCACGAGCACGTATGCGGCGCTGTTCCTCAACACCATGTTCGGCTGGCCCGCGCTGCCCTCATACGACCTGCCGTCGGGCGGTCCCGCCTATCCGCTCGCGGGTCTGGGTGTGCGCGTGCGCGGCCAGATCACCCCTTCGTTGACCGCGCTGGCCGGTGTGTATTCGGGCGATCCGCTCGGCAACAACCCGGACAACATGAGCGGCACGAACTTCAACCTGCATAACGGCGCGTTGTGGATCGGCGAGCTGCAGTACGCGATCAACCAGCCGTCCGACGGCGAAATGGTCGGCACGGGCGGCGGCGGTCTGCCGGGCACCTACAAGCTCGGCGTCTGGTACAACACCAACAAATTCGCCGATCAGCGTTTCGACAACATGGGACTGTCGCTCGCCAATCCTGCGTCGACCGGCATCGCCGCGCATCACAGCGGCAACTACAGCTTCTATGCGGTCGCCGACCAGATGGTGTGGCGCCCCGACCCCGACGAACCGCGCAGCCTCGGCGTGTTCGCGCGCGTGATGGGCGCGCCGGGCGATCGCAATCTTGTGCAAGTCGCGGCCAATCTCGGCGTCGTGCTGAAGGCGCCGTTCAAGGGGCGTGACAACGACAGCGCCGGCCTCGCGCTGACTTACATCAAGGTCGGCAGCCACGTGAACGGACTCGACGAGGACTTCCTGGCATTCAACGGCAGCCCGTACGGCGTGCGCACCAGCGAAACCACGCTTGAGGCGACGTACCAGTACCAGATCAATCCGTGGTGGCAAGTGCAGGCCGACGCGCAATACACGTTCAACGCCGGTGCGGGCCAGAACCCGAACGACCCGACGCAGCCGCTGCGCAATACGTTCGTCGTCGGCGTGCGGACCACTATCAACTTCTGATGCCGCCCGCCGCGCGCTTTCATCCACGCAAGCACATGCCACCCCACGCAACCGGACCAGCACTTCCCATGCTTTCGACCGTCACCGCCACTCCCGCTTTTTGCGCCCGCACGGAGGCCCAATCGTGAACCCAGTCACGCGCAAGTTTGCGCCGCGCGCCGCGCGCGCCCTGCTCGCCGCGATGGCCGGCGCTGCCGCCCTTACGATGGCTGCGCCCGCGCAGGCCGAGCCGCAAGGCTTCCTTGAAACGATCAAGCATCACACGACGCTGACCAACACCGTCCCCGACAACGGCGACCAGAACCCGTACGCGATCGTGGTCGCGCCCGTCAGCGCGGGCACCGTGAAGCAAGGCGACGTGCTGGTCGGCAACTTCAACAACTCGACGAACCTGCAGGGCACCGGCAGCACGATCATCGACTATCACCCGGACACCAGACAGATGACGGTGTTCGCGACCGTGCCGCGCGATCTGAAGGAATGTCCGGGCGGCATCGGCCTCTCGACCGCGATGACCATGCTGAAGTCGGGCTGGGTGATCGTCGGCAGCACGCCGAGCAACGACGGCACGACCGGCACCAAAGGCGCCGGCTGCCTGATCGTGATCGACCCGCAAGGCAAGATCGCCTCGACGATCTCGACGCCGAACATCAACGACCCATGGGGCAACATGGCGGTCGTCGATCACGGCGCGAGCGCGACGCTGTTCGTCAGCAACGCGGGCTTCGGCGTCGGCGGCGCGCAAGGCAATCCGCCCGTGTTCAAGCAGGCCACCGTCCTGCGCATCGACCTCGACGTACCGCAAGGCAAGCCGCCCGTCGTGAAGAAGGAAACCGTGATCGGCAGCGGCTTCGGCGCGCAGGCCGACAAGGGCGTGTTCCTCGTCGGGCCGACCGGGCTCGCGCTGTCGGCCGATCAGAAACTGCTGTACGTGTCCGACGCAATCGGCAACCGCATCACCGAGATCGACGATCCGCTCACGCGCGACACCAGCGCGGGCGTCGGCCGCCAGCTGAGCGCCGACGGCCTGCTGCATCGTCCGCTCGCGATGGCCACCGCGCCCAACGGCCACCTGCTCGTGACCAACGCGCTGAACGGCCAGGTCGTCGAAATCGACCCGGCGACCGGCAAGCAGCTATACGCACGCTGGATCGATACCGACAAGGCGCAATCGCCCCCCGGCAACGGCGACCTGTTCGGTATCGCGATGACGCCCGAAGGCGACGGTTTCTACTACGTCGAAGACGACGTGAACACGCTGGTGCTCGCGAAGTAAGCGGCACCCACGCAGGCTGCAGGAAGGTGAAGTGACCATGACAAACGATCAACCCCCACGGCCGTCACGACGCGGCTTTCTCAAAGCGGGTGGCGCGGCGGTCGCCGCCGGTGCATCGCTGGGCGCCGGCCTCGCGAGCTCGCCGGACGCGCTCGCGACGGCGCCCGCGCATAGCGCGCAGAACGCCGATCCGCAGCTCGCGGTCGAGCCGTTCTACGGTCCGCATCAAGGCGGCATCGTCACGCCGCAGCAGAGCCACACCTACGTCGCCGCGCTCGATCTGACCACCGACAAGCGCGACGACGTGATCGCACTGCTACGCACATGGACCGAAGCAGCCGCGCGCCTCACGCAAGGCGGCACGGCCTTCGCGATGCCCGCCGGCGACGACCAGCCCGCCCCCGATTCCGGCGACGTGCTCGGCCTCGGCCCGAACGGTCTGACCATCACGTTCGGCTTCGGCCCCGGCCTCTTCACGAAGGACGGCAAGGACCGCTATGGGCTCGCGTCGCGCCGCCCCGCCGCGCTCGTCGATCTGCCACGCTTCAACGGCGATCAGTTGATCAAGGAGAAGACCGGCGGCGACCTGTTCATCCAGGCATGCGCGAACGACGCGCAGGTCGCGTTTCACGCGGTGCGCCAATTGTCGCGCCGGGCCTACGGCGTCGCAGCGATGCGCTGGGGCCAGGCCGGTTTCCTGTCCGGTCCGCGCGGCCAGACGCCGCGCAATCTGATGGGCTTCAAGGACGGCACCAACAATCCGTCGACCGCGAAACCCGAGCTGATGAACCAGTTCGTGTGGGCCCGCGCCACCAACGACGCGCCGTGGATGGAAGGCGGCACCTACACGGTCGTGCGCCGCATCCGCATCACGCTCGAACACTGGGACAACACCGAGCTCGGCTTCCAGGAACAGGTGTTCGGCCGCCACAAGTACAGCGGCGCGCCGATCGGCAGCAAGAACGAGTTCGACGCGGTGGACCTGAAAGCCGAGGACAAGAACGGCGATCCGGTGATCCCGGAGAACTCGCACGTGCGTCTGTCGAATCAGGCGAGCAACAACGGCGCGCAGATTCTGCGGCGCTCTTATTCGTACAACGAAGGCACGAACTTCTATATCGAGCGCTGGCCGCCGTGGCGTCAGGAAACCGAGTACGACGCGGGGCTGATTTTCATTGCGCATCAGAGCGACCCGCGCACCGGCTTCATCCCGATCAACGACCGCCTCGCGAAGTTCGACATGATGAACCAGTTCACGACCCACGTGGGCAGCGCGATCTTCGTCGTGCCGCCCGGGGCGAAGCCGGGTTCGTATGTCGGCGCGGGGCTGTTCGAAGCGTGATGAAGCACATGAAGCACGCCGGGCGCGCAGCGCCTCTCTCACTAAACACAATCTGAACGGACTTCTGCAACATGGCTCATTCCTGGTTTGCCTCCCGCCTGCGCGCACTCGGCAGCGTGGCCGCGCTGTCGCTCACCGCCCTCGCGACGATGCCGTCGGCGGCCCATGCGGCATCGATCACGCTGTACAACGCGCAGCACGAGCAGGTCGTCAATCTGCTCGCGAAGGACTTCGAAAAGCAGTCGGGCATCTCGGTAAAAATCCGCAACGGCGAAGGCCCGGCGCTCGCCGCGCAGATCGTCGCGGAAGGCGCGGCCTCGCCCGCCGACGTGTACTTCACCGAGAACTCGCCGGAGCTGATGCTGCTGGAGGGAAAGGGTCTGCTCGCGAAGGTCGACGCAGCGACGCTCGGCGCGGTGCCGGCGCGCTTCAATTCGCCGAGCGGCGTATGGGTCGCCGTGACCGCGCGCGAGAGCGTGCTCGCATACAACACGGCGAAGCTGCAGCCGTCGCAACTGCCGCAATCGGTGTTCGACCTCGCGAAGCCTGAATGGAAAGGCAAGGTCGGCATCGCGCCGAGCGACGCCGACTTCCTGCCGCTCGTCAGCGCGGTGCTGGCACTGAAGGGCGACGAGCAGACGCTCGCGTGGCTGAAGGGCCTGAAAGCCAACTCGCAGATCTTCGACGACGACGAAGGCCTGGTCGCCGCGGTCAATCGCGGCGCGGTCGCGACTGGTCTGATCAACAACTACTACTGGTCGCGTCTGCATGCGGAAATCGGCGATGCGAAAACCCGCAGCGCGATCTACCACTTCAGCCACGGCGACGCCGGCGCGCTCGTCAACGTCTCGGGCGCGGGCGTGCTGAAGTCCACGCACAACCCGGACGGCGCACAGAAGTTTCTCGCGTACCTGGTCAGCGAACGCGCGCAGCAGTTGATGGCCAATAGCCACGTGATGTTCGAGTACCCGCTGCATGCGGGTGTCGCGCCTGACCCGGTCCTCAAACCGTTTGCCGAACTGACTCCGCCCACGCTGACGATTCAGCAGCTCGGCGACGATAGCCAGGCGGGCAAATTGCTGCGTCGGGCAGGCCTGCTGTAAATGAGCGACGCCCTGTCAGCCGGTCCGCCGGCTGTCCCCCCTGCCCCGGCGCGTGCACGCACGCGCGCGCCGCGCGGCCTGCTTGCGGCGGCGGCACTCAGCGCTTTGCTGGTGCTGCTGCCGATTGCGTTTACGTTCTGGCGCGCGGCGAGCTTCGGCATCGGCGACGCGCTCGATCTGATCTGGCGGCCGCTCGTCGGCGAGCTGCTCGTCAATACGGTGTTGATCGCCGCCACCACGACTCTCGTTTGCGCGGTGATCGGCACGGCCGCCGCGTGGTTCGTCGAACGCACGCATCTGCCGGGGCGGCGCGCGTGGGCCGTGCTGTGTGCCGCGCCGCTCGCGATGCCGGCTTTCATTTCGAGCTACGCGTGGGTGTCGTTGAGCGAGGACTTGCAGGATTTCAACGGCGCGCTGCTCGTCTTGACCTGCGCGTATTTTCCGCTCGTCTATCTGCCGGTCGCCGCCGCGCTGCGCGGCATGGACCCGGCACTCGAGGAAAGCGCCCGCGCGCTCGGCTGCAACCGCTGGACCAGCTTCGTGCGCGTCGTGCTGCCGCAACTGCGGCCGGCGCTGCTCGGCGGCATGCTGCTGGTCGCGCTCGGCGTGCTGTCGGAGTTCGGCGCGTTCACGCTGCTGCGTTTTCATACCTTCACCACGCAGATCTACGCGGAATTCCGCACCAGCTTCGACGCCGGCGGCGCATCGCTGCTCGCGTGTCTGCTGATCGTGATCTGCCTCGTCGTGCTTGCATTCGAGTTTCGCGTGCGCGGCGCGGCGCGCTACGAGCGCGTCGATCGCGGCACGCGCCGCGCGGTTTTGCGCTACGAGCTCGGTGCGTGGCGCTGGCTCGTCGTCGCGGGCTTTGCGCTGCTGACGCTCGCGACGCTCGGCGTGCCGCTCGGCATGATCGGCTTCTGGCTCACGCAGCCGGGCGCGGCCGCGGTGACACCCGCCGATGTCTCGCCCGAATTGCTGTGGAACGCGACGATGTCTTCGCTCGGTTTCGGCCTCGCCGCCGCCGTGCTGACCACGTTGCTCGTGGTGCCGCTCGCATTTCTGCTGGTGCGTTACCCGACCCGTTTCGCGACGCTGTTCGAGCGCACCGTTTTTCTCGCGCAAGGCGTGCCGGGGCTCGTGATTGCGCTCGCGATCGTGTCGCTCGCGGTGCATGCGCTGCGGCCGCTTTATCAAAGCGCTACGCTGCTGATCGTCGCCTACGCGATTCTGTTCATGCCGGTCGCGCTGGTCAGCGTGCGCGCGGCGTTCATGCAGGCGCAGCCGCGCCTCGAGGAAACCGCGCGCGCGCTCGGCCTGAACTGGACGCAAACACTCGTGCGCGTCGTGCTGCCGCTCGCGGGCCCCGGGCTCGGCGCGGCCGCCGCGATGGTGTTCATCTCGGTCGTCACCGAGCTGAACGCGACGCTGCTGCTGTCGCCGCTCGACACGCAAACGCTCGCGACCCAGGTGTGGGCCGATACGTCGACGATGGCGTTCGCCGCCGCCGCGCCGTATGCGGCGCTGCTAACCGGCATCTCGCTGTGCGCGTCGGGGCTGCTGTTCGCGCTGCTCGGCCGCTCGGCGCTGCTCGGCGAGCGCGGCTGACCCGACACGCGTCGGCTTTTTCATCGCTGCTTTTTGTTCGACCTTCTTCGGGATTTCATGAGCGAACTTCGTATCCGCGGACTGCAGAAATCGTTCGACGGTCATCCCGTGCTGCACGGCATCGATCTTTCGGTCGAGCCCGGCACGCTGCTCGCGTTGCTGGGGCCCTCGGGCAGCGGCAAGACCACGCTGCTGCGGCTCTTGTGCGGCTTCGAGCGCGCGGACGGCGGCAGTGTCGAGATCGACGGCCGACGTGTCGTTGGCGACAACCTGCACGTGCCGTCGGAGCAACGCCGCATCGGCTATGTTCCGCAGGAAGGCGCGCTGTTTCCGCATCTGTCGGTCGCGGACAACATCGTGTTCGGCCTGTCGCGCACGCAGCGTCGCGCGCGCCATCGCGTGGCCGAGTTGCTGGAGCTGGTGGGTCTGCCCGCGCATTTCGGGGAGCGCGCGCCGCAGCAGTTGTCGGGCGGTCAGCAGCAGCGTGTTGCGCTCGCCCGCGCACTCGCACCCGCGCCGACGCTGGTCATGCTCGATGAGCCGTTCTCGTCGCTCGACGCCGCGTTGCGCGTCGAGACGCGTCAGGCGGTCGCGAATGCGCTGGCCGCGGCTGGCGCGACTGCCGTGCTGGTCACGCACGATCAGTCCGAGGCGTTGTCGCTCGGGCATGAGGTCGCGGTGCTGTGGAACGGAAGGCTGATCCAGACCGCGACGCCCGAAGCGCTGTACCGCCGTCCGGTGACGCGCGAGCTTGCGTCGTTCATCGGCGAGGCGGTGTTGTTGCCGGGCGTCGCGCATCAGGATCGCGCGAGCTGCGAGCTCGGCGAACTAGCACTGGCCGCGCCCGTCGGCAACGGCGCGGTCGACGTGATGCTGCGTCCCGAGCAGATCCGTCTGCTGCGCGCCGACGAAACCGCGCGCACGGGTGCCGCGCACGATGCGCTCGTCACCGATGTGATCTTCCAGGGGCAGGACGCGAGCGTCGCGCTGCAATTGCAGTCCGCCACGCAGACGATGGTGCGCGCACGCGTGCCCGGTTATCTGTGCCCGCGTCCGGGCGAGCGCGTGCGGCTAGCGGTCGAGGGTGAAGTGACCGCCTATACGCGGGCTTGAAGGGCGACCAGGGTTGGCAAGCTCGGCTACCGCAACGACAGATCCTGCACCATCTGCTGCGCCAGATAATCGCAGGTCGGCCGATCCGATTTCGCGCTGCGTGCGACGACAATTTCGAGCGGCGCGATTTTCGGCAGGCCTTGCGCGTCGCCGAGAATCGCGAGCCGCGGCGGCACGCTGCAACGCGTCAGCGCGATCACCGACAAACCGGCATCGACGGTCGCGACGAGTCCCATCAGGCTCGCGCTGCTGAACGCCGCGCGATAGCGGATGCGCGCGCCATCCAGCGCGGCGAGCGTATGCTGACGCGCGACGCAGCCAGGCTCGTACAACCCCACCGGCAACGGCGACGCCTTCAACACCGGCGTATCGACCGACGCCCCGACCCACACCATCGGCTCGCTGCGCACGAATTCGCCGCGCAGCTTGCGGTCGCGCGTGACGAATGCGAGGTCGATCTTGTTGTCGGCGAGCATCGGCGCAAGCGCCGTGCTCTGCGCGCAGACGATCTCGATCTCGACGCGCGGGTACAGCGTCGCGAAACGCCGCAGTACCGGCGACAGCAGCGACGACACATAGTCGTCCGGCGCGCCGAGCACTACGCGCCCGGTCACCTCGGGCCGCACGATCGCCGACCACGCCTCCTCCTGCAACGCAAGCGCGCGCCGCGCGTATTCGAGCAGCGTGTTGCCGGGCCGTGTCAGCGACAGGTTGCGCGTGTTGCGGGCGAACAGCGTCGTGCCGAGCATCGTTTCGAGCCGCTTGATCTGCATGCTGACCGCCGCCTGCGAGCGATGCACGCTCGCCGCCGCCTTCGTGAAGCTGCCCGCCTCCACGACCGCGACGAAGCTGCGCAACAGATCGACGTCGAATTCAGGGTTCACGACTTATCAACCGGGCTTATGGAATTGCTCAATTTAATTCGTTTGTGATAAGCCCGCAAGCGGCGCAATACTCGCAGGCATCATCTAACGGAGTCGTTGCGCATGTCCCTCACCTCACGTCAACAAGGCGCGATCACGCTGGCGGGCGGCGGGCTGCTGATGGGCACGATCGGCGTTTTCGTCGAGGAGGCGCGGCTCGATGCGCTGACGCTCGTGTTCTTCCGCTGCCTGTTCGGCTTTCTGTCGCTCGCCGCCTATTGCGCGTGGAAGGGCTTTTTCACGCGCGCGCAGTTCACGCGCCGCACGGTCGCGCTCGCGCTGATTTCCGGCGTGCTGATGGTTACGCAATGGGTCGGCTTTTTCGACGCGATTCATCGCACCAGCATCGCGGTCGCGACCGTCGTGTTTCATGTGCAGCCGTTCTGGGTCGTGCTGATCGGCGCGGCGCTGTTCAACGAGCGGCTCGGTGCGGACCGGCTCGGCTGGATCGCGACGGCGTTCGTCGGGCTCGTGCTCGCGTCGGGCGTCATCGCGGCCGGCAATCTGCAGGGCCACACCAGCTACCTGATCGGCTTGAGCGAAGCGCTGCTCGGCTCGCTGCTGTACGCGAGCGTCACGCTGATCGCGAAAAGCCTCGGCGACATGCGCCCGCATCTGCTGACGCTCATGCAATGCGCGGTCGGCGTGATCTGCCTGCCGCTGATCGCGCCGTTCATCGCGCCTTTGACGCTCACGCATATCGGGCCGATGCAGTGGTTCTGGCTGATCGGCATGGGCGTGCTGCACACGGGATTGTCGTACGTGCTGATTTACGGCGCGCTGCCGAAGCTCAGCACGCCGGTGATCGCGGTGCTGCTGTTCGTTTATCCGCTGACCGCGATCGTCGTGGATGCGCTCGTGTATGGCCGGGCGCTGTCGCTGGCGCAACTGGCCGGCATGGCGTTGATCGTCGCCGCGAGTCTCGGCGTCAATCTCGGCTGGCCGTTGCTGACGCTGCTGCATCCGGCCGGGCGGGCGCGCAGTCACGCGCGCAGTCACGCGAAATAACGCGCGCCGCCCGCCTGGTGCTCACTGCGGCAGCGTCTCGCCCTTCGTCTCCGGCGCGAACGGAATCACGAACAGGCCGAGCACGAAGGCGAGCGCGGTCAACGCGACCGGCACACCGAGCGTCTGCATATGCAGCACCGCCGCGCCGAGCAGAAAGTTGACGCCCGCGCCGACGAAGCGTCCAAACGACGTGCAGAACGCAAACGCGGTCGCGCGTACGCGGGTTTCGAACTGCTCGGGCAGCCACAGGCTGAACAACGCGAAGTTGCCGCCGAAAAAGCCCAGCACGAACAGCCACGCGATGAACGGCGCGAGCCCGTTCGGCAGATAGAACGCCCAGCCGAAGCTCGCCGCGATCGACACCGCCATCCCCGCGAAGTACACCGCCAACGTCATCTTGCGGCCGATGCGCTCGGCCATCGCCGGCAGCGCGAGACAGCCGAGGATCGTGCCGATCGATAGCAAGCCAGTCGCCAGCGACGCCGTGCGAATCGAATCGCCCTTCGACATGCCGGCGCGCGCCGCGAGCTGGATCACCGCCGACGGCTCGTAGACCGCACCCGCCCACAGTCCGATGATCGCGATGGTGAGCAGAATGCACGCGACCCATGTGCGACGCCGGTAAGCCGGCCCCATGATCTCGCGCAGCGGCTTCACGCGCACTGTCTTGGCGTCGGCCTTTTGCCACTTCTCCGGCTCCTTCACGCGCAGCAGAATCAGAATCGCGACGACGACCGGCACCGCGCCGGTCAGGAACATCGCGCGCCAGCCGAAATGCACGCCGATCGTGTAATTGAGCGCGGCCGCGAGAAAGAAGCCCGCGTAGTAGCCGGTCTGCAGATAACCGGCGCCCATCTTGCGGCGATCCTCGGGCCACGCCTCGGCCACGTAGGTGCCCGCGAGCGCCCATTCCCCGCCGATGCCGACGCCCGCGATGAAGCGATAAATACCGAGCTGCCACACATTGGTCGAGGTCGCGGCAAGCCCGGTGAAAATCGCGAACGTAAAGATCGTCGCGGCGAGCACCTTGGTGCGGCCGAAGCGATCGGCGAGCGGTCCCCAGATGAATGACAGCCCCCAACCGACCAGGAACAGCGCAAACAGGATCGATCCCGCAAGGCCGACATTCGACGGCGTGGCCGCGAAGCCCGAACGCGGCAGCAACTCGGTCAGCGCTGGCGTGAGCACCAGCGCATAAATGAACGAGTCCATGCCGTCGAGCGTCCAGCCGGCCCACGCGCCCCAAAACCCTGCGATCTGCGAACGATTGAGCGGTGTGCGCTGACGCGCGAGCGCTCGTCGGTCGGTCAGTGTATTCATCTTGCTCCTCCAGCCTACGATGGTTGAACGTAACGAAAAACGACGGGCGCGCTTGGGGTTGGATCGACGACGTTGATTGATCGGCGATGTCCTCGTACAACTGATTCAGAGGACGGCGCGGGGAAATTGCCGGGACTGTGGGTGAAGACCCGTCCGGGTTTGCCCGCGCTGAAATACGCGTCTTTTTATATATAATATTTGATACTATGACCGACGCAACTGAAGGTTTTTCCCCTGGACGCGCCCCTGCCCGGCTCGTTTCTTCCGGCCGCGGCACCCCGCGAAAGCACCTCGCACATGATTGCGGAGGCGCTGCGCGCGGCGATCGTCGACGGCACGCTCGCGCCCGGCGCACCATTGCGCCAGGACGCGATCGCCCGGCATTTCTCCGTCAGCGCGATTCCCGTGCGCGAGGCGCTGCGCCAGCTGGAAAGCGAGGGCTGGGCGCGCGCAGCCGTCCACAAAGGCGCGACCGTCGCGCCTTTGTCCGCCAGCGAGGCGCGCGAGATCTACGAGATCCGCTCGGCGCTCGAAAGTCTCGCGCTCGGCCTCGCGATTCCGAACCACACCGCGGCGACGCTGCGCGAAGCCGCGCAGTTGTGCAGCGCCGCCGAGCGCGAAGAGGACCCGTCGCTATACGTGACGCGCAATGCCGCGTTCCATATGTGTCTGTACGCGCCCGCCGGCCGGCCGCAGTTGCAGGACATGATCGGCTTGCTGCACCGGCGCGGCGAACGCTATCTGCGGTTGAAGTTCGGCTTGCCGTCGTACAAGGGCGAGTCCGACAGTGAGCACGCCGCGCTACTCGAAGCCGTCGAGCGCCGCGATATCGCGACCGCGCAGTCGCTGGTGGTCGCGCATCTGCTCGGCACCGGCGAGCTTCTGCATCGTTTCCTGACCGAGCGCGCGCGCGAAGAAGCGCTGGCGCATCAACCGAAGCCGCGCGGCCGACGCCCGCGCGTCCACACCGGGAGCTGACTGAACCGATGAATGAGCCGATGAATGAGCCGATGCCCGAGCCGATGAACCACCCCGCCGAAGCCGCCGCATCGCGGTCCACTGCCCGCTCGTGGACGACCCGTCGCGACGAGAAGAACCGCCGCCTCGCGGCCATCGCGCCGTGGCTCGAAGACGGCGTGCTGCCCACGCACCGCATAGTCGATGCGCTCGAAACGCTGATCCAGCCCGGCGAGCGCGTCGCGCTCGAAGGCGACAACCAGAAACAGGCCGACTTCCTGTCGCGCTCGCTCGCGAAGGTCGATCCGCAAAAGCTGCACGACGTGCATCTGCTGATTTCGAGCATCAGTCGTCCTGAACACTTGACGCTGTTCGAGCGCGGCATCGCGCACAAGGTCGATTTCTCGTTCGCGGGGCCGCAGAGTCTGCGCGTCGCGCAACTGCTCGAAGACGGCCAGCTGGAAATCGGCGCGATTTATACGTATGTCGAGCTGTACGCGCGCATGTTCGTCGACCTGACGCCGCACGTCGCGCTGCTGTGCGCGGACAAGGCCGACCGTCACGGCAATCTGTACACCGGCCCGAACACCGAGGATACGCCGACCATCGCCGAAGCCGCCGCGTTCCGTCACGGCATCGTGATCGTGCAGGTCAACGAGATCGTCGATGAGTTGCCGCGCGTCGACATCCCGGGTTCGTGGGTCGACGTGGTCGTGCAGGCGGACCGGCCGTTCGCGGTCGAGCCGCTGTTCACGCGCGATCCCCGTCATATCGGCGACTTGCAGGTGCTGACCGCGATGATGGTGATTCGCGGCATCTACGAGCCGTATGGCGTCACGTCGCTCAATCACGGCATCGGCTTCGATACCGCGGCGATCGAACTGCTGCTGCCCACCTACGGCGAAGCGCTCGGCCTCAAAGGCAAGATCTGCCGCAACTGGACACTCAACCCGCACCCTACGATGATCCCCGCGATCGAATCGGGCTGGGTCGACAGCATCCATTGCTTCGGCAGCGAGGTCGGTATGGAGGCGTATATCGAGGCGCGCCCCGATGTGTTCTTCACCGGCAACGACGGCAGCCTGCGCTCGAACCGCGTGCTGTGTCAGTTGGCCGGCCAATACGGCGTCGATCTGTTCATCGGCTCGACGCTGCAGATCGACGCGGACGCGAATTCGTCGACGGTCACGCGCGGACGGCTCGCCGGTTTCGGCGGAGCGCCGAACATGGGCCACGATCCGCGCGGCCGGCGTCATGCGAGCGAGGCGTGGCTGAAGCTGTTGAAGGGCGACGGCGCGGTGTCGCGCGGTCAGAAGCTCGTCGTGCAACTCGCGGAAACGTACAAGAAAGGCGGCGAGCCGACCTTCGTCGATGAACTCGACGCGATCGCCGTCGGCGCGAAAAACGGCATGCCGATCGCGCCGGTGATGATCTACGGCGACGACGTGAGCCATGTGGTCACCGAGGAAGGCATCGCGCATCTGCACAAGGCCGAAGGCATCGACGAGCGGCGCGCGGCGATCGCGGCGGTGGCCGGTGTCACGCCGATCGGCCTGCGCGCGAAGCCCGAGAAAACCGCCGAGTTGCGCCGGCGCGGCATCGTCGCGTATCCGGAAGATCTCGGCATCCGGCGCGGCGAAGCGAAGCGTTCGCTGCTCGCGGCGCGCAGCATCGACGATCTGGTCACGTGGTCGGGCGGACTGTACGCGCCACCCGCGCGCTTCCGGAGCTGGTGACGATGGCGTCCGCTGCTGCTGTTCTCGAACGGTTGGACGCGCTATTTGCTCCAGTCCTGCGCAATGATGCGCGCGACACTTCACCGATCGCGCCGTTTTCCGACGCGCAACTCGCGCGCGACGCGATCACCGCGCTGATCGACGAGGCCGAGCTCACGCCGAAGCCCGCGCTCGTCGACCAGCGCGGCAGCGGCGCGCATCGCGACCTCGATCTCGCGATCATGCGGCGCTCCGCGCACGCGCTCGAACCGACGTTCGCGGCGCTCGCGCGCACCGCGCGCCGTCGCGGCGAACCGTCGGCGCTGCTGCGCGCCGAACTCGCTCAGATCGGCCGCGCGGGCGAACAGGACATGATGCAGGCGACCGGCGGTTGCAACGCGCATCGCGGCGCGATCTGGATCATCGGCTTGCTCGTTGCGGGCGTCGCGCTCGAAACGTCTTCGAGTGCCTCGATGCATACGCACGGACCTGGCGCGCCGAACCCTCTGGATACCTCGCGCGTGTGCACTTTGGCCGCGCAGATCGCCTGCTTCCCGGACCGCTTCGCCGCTTCTTCCGATAGCCACGGCGAACGCGCGCGGCGACGCTATCAGGTCGGCGGCGCGCGGCGCGAAGCGCAGGACGGCTTCCCGCACGCGCTCGACGTCGGCCTGCCCGCATTGCACGCGGCGCGCGCACGCGGCATCGACGAAAACACCGCGCGCATCGACGCCTTGCTCGCGATCATGAGCACGCTCGACGACACCTGCCTGCTGCATCGCGCGGGCCTCGCCGGCTTGCATGCGGGGCAGCGCGGCGCACGACGCGTGCTCGACGCGGGCGGCAGTTCGACAGCCGCGGGCCGCGTCGCGCTCGACGCGCTCGATCGCGAACTGCTGGCGCTGAACGCATCGCCTGGCGGCGCGGCCGATCTGCTCGCCGCCACCCTCTTTCTCGACATGCTGGCGCATCGCGACGCCAGCCGGAGCTGAGCCTCATGGAACATCTGACCTTCGACTATCCGGCGCAACGCGCCGTCACGACCCGCGCGCACGTCGGCGTAGTCGGCTCGGGCGATCTGGAAGTACTGCTGTCGCCCGCCGCCGAAGCAGGCGGCTCGGCGCTTGCTGCGCACGTGGTCGTGCGCACCAGCGTCGACGGCTACAGCCACATCTGGAAGAGCGTGCTCGACCGCTTTTTCACGCGCTACGACGGCGCTGCGAACATCGAGATCAACGACTTCGGCGCGACGCCGGGCGTGGTCGCGCTGCGGCTCGCGGAAGCGGTCGAAGCGGCCGAGGAAGGAGACAGCGTATGAGCACGAGCGCCAGCATTCACCGCGCACCGCTGCTGCACGAGAGCTTCATCGAACTGCCCGCCCGCGAGCGCGCCCGTTCGCTGCTCGACGCGGGCAGCTTCCGCGAACTGCTCGGACCGTTCGACCGCATCGCGTCGCCGTGGCTGCCCATGCAGGGCATCGTCTGCCAGGCCGACGACGGCTGTGTGATCGCGCGCGGCACGATCGACGGCGAACCGGCCGTGGTCGCGGCGATCGAAGCGGCGTTCCAGGGCGGCAGCATCGGCGAAGTGTCGGGCAGCAAGATCGCCGCGGCGCTCGAGATGGCGCGGCGCGACTGCGAGCGCGGCAAGCTCGTGCGCCCGGTCGTGCTGTTCGAGACCGGCGGCGTGCGGTTGCAGGAAGCGAACCTCGGGCTCGCGGTGATCGCCGAGATTCAGGCGGCGATCGTCGCGCTGCGCCGGCACGTGCCGGTAGTCGGCGTGATCGCGGGGATGGTCGGCTGTTTTGGCGGCATGTCGCTCGCGGCCGCGCTGTGCTCGTACCTGATCGTGACGAAGCAGGGACGGCTCGGCATGAACGGACCCGAAGTGATCGAGCAGGAAGCCGGGATCGAAGAACTCGATGCGAGCGATCGCCGCCGCGTGTGGCAACTGATCGGCGGCGAGCAGCGCGTCGCGAGCGCGCTCGCCGATACCCTGGTTGATGACGATGCCGACGCGGTGCGCGCCGCCGTGCTCGCCGCGTTCGCGCAGGGCGTGCCGGCCGCGCATCGCAGCGAGCAGGTCGACACGTTCCTGCGGCGGCTCGCGCGGATCGATCCGGCGAGCGTCACGCCCGAGACAATGCGTGATGTGTACAACCCGCAAGCGGGCGATGCATCGAACAAGGAGCAGGCATGAGCGACACGACACTCACGCGCGGCGCGCGCTGGTTCAACGCACTGGCCGGCGAATCGTCGAGCGCCGCGCCGGTCTGGAGCAGCGATGCGCCGCTCGGCGGCGACACCGCGCGCTTTATCGCGGTCGTGCCCGATGCCGCGAACCGCTTTCCACGCGCGACCAGCAACGTGGTCGGACTCGAACAGGGCTGGCAACTCGCGCGCGCGGTGCGCGCAGTCATCGAGGCGGATCGAGGCGCCGGCACACGCCGCCCGATCGTCGCGATCGTCGATGTGAAAAGCCAGGCGTATGGCTATCGCGAGGAAATGCTCGGCATCCACCTCGCCTGCGCGGCCGCGGTCGACGCCTACGCGAGCGCACGCGACGCCGGCCATCCGGTGATCGCGCTGATCGTCGGTCCGGCGATGTCCGGCGCGTTCCTCGCGCACGGCTATCAGGCGAACCGCATCGTCGCGCTCGACGTGCCCGGCACGATGGTCCACGCGATGGGCAAGGAAGCAGCCGCGCGCGTCACGCGCCGCACGGTCGAAGAACTCGACGAACTCGGCGAGACGATCGTGCCGATGTCGTATTCGATGGCCTCGTTCGCGAAGCTGGGGCTGCTCGATCAGCTGATCGACGGCGTCGACGCGGATGCGCCCGACGCGGCGCAGATCGAGCGCGTGCGCACCGTGCTGGTCGAACAGATTCGCAGCGCGCGCGACGGGGATCGGACGCTCGCGCGTCGGCTGGAATCGGTTGCGGCGCGGCAGACTCGCGCCGCGTCGATCGAGGTGCGGCGGCGTCTTGCCGAGCAGTGGGACGCCGTGTGATGCGCGTGTGTGCGGCTGCGCCCTTTCCGACCGCTTGCGCCACGTCGTGCGACGCGCGCTGGCGGCCGCATGATCTGCTGCGCTTGCGACGACTCGATGCGCTCGATGACGAACCCGCGTGGGTCCGCGCTGCGTTCGAACGCGCACCGTACGCGGTCGTGCGACGCGCGCTCGCCGCTGAAGGTTTCGTCGCGATCGGCGTGCGCGGCGCAGAGCGAGCGCAGCGTTACGGCACCTGGGCGCATGCGGACGATATCGTCGGCGTCGTAGCGCCGGAGTCCCTGGCGCAGGCGCGACCCGGTCCCGAGCGTGATGCATTGCCTTCCTTCGTTGCGCTGAATTCGTTGCAACGTGACCGGAGCGGTCCGCTTTCTGGATTCGCTTGGGGTCCTTCTGGTAGCGCGGGATTCGAACTGGCGACGCATGCTCCCACCGTGAACGAAGCCAGCGATCTCGATCTGTTGATCCGCGTGCCCGAACCGCTGGCGTTGAAGGTTGCGAGTGCTTTGCTGGAGCAACTTCAAACGCTCTCGGCTCGTATCGGTGTGCGCATCGATGCACAACTCGAAACGCCCGCGGGCGGCGTCGCGCTCGCGGAGTGGGCTGCGGGAAAGGCGCGCGTGCTGGCCCGCCACGCGAGCGGTCCCCGCTTGATCGCCAATCCGTGGGCCGAGGTCGCTCAGGATGGCGCTACCTGATGTTCGCGCTTATCTTCCCCGGTCAGGGTGCGCAAAGCGAAGGCTTTCTGAATCGACTGCCGCCGCATCGCGCGGTACAGGACGCGTTCGCTGAAGCATCGGACACGCTCGGCGTCGACGTGCTGACGCTCGACTCGCCCGACGCTCTGGACTCGACCGTCGCCGTGCAACTGGGCCTGACGATCGCGGGCGTCGCGATCACGCGCGCGCTCGCCGCTGAAGGTTTGGTGGCGGAAATCAGCGCGGGGCTGTCGGTCGGCGCATATCCGGCAGCGGTCAGTAGCGGCGCGGTGCCGTTTCGCGATGCCTTGATGATGGTGCGGCGGCGCGCCGAATTGATGGAAACCGCTTACCCGTCGGGCTATGGTCTGGCGGCCGTATCCGGCTTGAACGAGCAGCAGGTGGAAACGCTCGTCGCGCAGCAGGCGCAAGAGCAGCGGCAACCCGTTTATATCGGCAACGTCAATGCGCCGCGCCAGATCGTGATGGCCGGCGCGAACGATGCGCTCGACCTGTTCATCGAACGCGCACTTGCGGCCGGCGCGCGCAAGGCCACCCGGCTCGCGGTCAGCGTGCCCTCGCATTGCGAGTTGCTCGCGCACGCGAGCGACGAACTGCTGGCGTACTCGCGCGAGTTGCGTTTCGAAACACCGCGCGGCATCTATATCGGCAATCGCGGTGGACGGCCGTTGTATACGGCCGACGCGATCCGCGAAGATCTTGCGACGAACATGCGCTACACCGTCCGCTGGTTCGATGCGCTCACCGTGATGCAGGAAATGGGCGCGCATGTGCTGGTCGAGGCGCCGCCGGGGCAGGTGTTGACGGATATCGTGAAGGAGTATTTTTCGGAGACTAGCGCGCTGGCTGCCAGTGCATGGCCGTTCGACAGACTGGTCGGGACGGTGCGCAGGCGCCTCGAGCGCGGAGCATAAGCGTTTCATATAAATCTTCCGGTTGCCCCTGAATGTGTCGGCCGCTGAACAACGCGAGATTCGCCCAGGTGTCTGCCCTAACGCAACGCTGCCACGCCCGAATCGATTTCTCCGCCCGGATATTTCATTTGCATACCTTGCAGAGCCCACTTCGACCCGGCGGGACGGGTCTCGACCGCATCACCGGGAGCCGAGGGCGCAAAACCATCACAATAAGGCGCGAAACGTGGAGATTCGTGGCCAAATGCGGGGGGGCCAACTGCTATCCTTGAAAGAAGTCGACCCGTTCTCGAGCGCACTCCCATGCGCGCGCACTCGGAAAGAGGGATCCATGAGTTGTCCCGCACTATCGCGACATTTTTTGCCCCGTCGTTCCATTGCCGGGTTGCCTGCGACACATGTCGCGTGCACCGCCCTCGAGCGATTGTCCGGCTGCACAGAGCCTTACACAAAACCTGAACCGCAACGCAGTTGAAGCAGCAGGTTCAAATTCAGACTGATCAACTTCCCGCGAATTTATCGGTCTGATGTCACACGTGTAGCAACAGCCGGCATTCTGGAAACGAGTTGCGCAGAACTCCGCCTTCGCACCGATATGAGGGAGACATGCATAGACCCATCGACACCGAAACGATTCCGAGCAATGAATTGCAGCAGGTCAAGACGACTTATGCCAAGCTTTGCGAGGACTACCTTGCGCATCGCGCCGATGGTGAATACCGGGACTATGTGCAATCGGTCATTGCCAACGACGCTAGTCTCGATCGTCATGTGCGCGCGTTCGAAATTTATGCCCCGTATATCAAGCGTGGAATGAAAGTGCTCGACTGGGGATGCCGTCACGCCCCAGATTCGTGCATGCTTCGTACGCTCTTCCGGGACATCGAGATTTATGGCTGCGACCGATGCAATGATGAGCAATTCGCGGAATTCCATCAGTACGCCGGGTTATCTTTCGCTGCGCTCAATCATGAATTTCTGCTGCCGTACGAAGACAATCAATTCGATGTGGTGATTGGAAGCGGTGTACTCGAGCACGTGGCTCGCGAACAAAAAAGCATCGACGAGCTATGGCGCGTGCTGAAAGACAATGGTTTGCTGATAATCACATTTCTACCTAACCGCTTATCGGCAACAGAAAACGCCTGCAGAGTGATGAAGAAGTACACGGGCCATAATCGACTGTACAGCCTCAGCGACGCGAAGCGCCTGTTTCTCAGGTCGGGATTCGTACTGGAAGAATGCGGCTATCATCAGGTCTTTCCGACGTTCGCAAAAGGCATAAAGGGCGGTGGAGCGCTCAATGCACTGGCCAATATCGGCATGAAGCTGAACCGGGCTTTCGAGCGCATACCGATCGTCAATGCAGTGTCGGCGAATCTGTTTTTCATCCTCCGCCGCGTTCAAAAGATGTAGCGGCAGTCCGCCACGGCGGGCCTACCCCGCCGGATCATTGCGCAAGGCCGCGCCGCCCTCCTGTTGCGAAGTCACAAATCCTCTCAATGCGGGAGTGAGTCGGAAGACGAGCTTCTCCAGTTCCACCACGAGGAAGAACAGGACGCCACCTGCAAAGAGCCACCCCCAAGCCGACAACGGCAAAGCCTCGGTGTGGAAAACGGCCTGGAACGGGAACGTATAGGTGAACAGAAGCTGCAACACCACGACCCCGGCGATCCCGTACCACAGATGACGATTGCCCATATGCGCGCGCACGGTCAGTGACGAATCGAGCAGATACCGGATGTTGAGCAGATAGAACACCTGGCCCAGCGTAATCGCGTTGACCGCGGCCGTGCGCGCCAAATCATCCGACGCCCCGTGCGACTTCATCCAGAAGAAGGTCGATAGCGTATAGAGCACGAGCGCCGCGCCGACGAACAGGATGCGCCAGATGCCGAAACGCGTGACGATCGGCCGGTCGATTGCGCGCGGCGAGCGGCGCATCACGTCGGCCTCGTGCGGCTCGAAAGAAATGGTCAGGCCGAGCGCGACCGAAGTCACCATGTTGACCCACAGGATCTGCGGCGCCGTGATCGGCAGCGTGAAGGCGAACAGGATCGCCACCGCGATCACCGCGCCTTGCGCGATATTGGTCGGCAGCATGAACAGCATCGCCTTCTCGATGTTGTTGTAGACCGTGCGCCCCTCCTTGACAGCCGCGGAAATCGACGCGAAATTGTCGTCGGCGAGGATCATTCCAGCCGCCTCTTTCGTCACCTCGGTGCCCTTGATCCCCATCGCGACGCCGATGTCGGCCTTCTTCAGCGCGGGCGCATCGTTGACGCCGTCGCCCGTCATCGCGACGATCTGCCGATTCGCCTGGATCGCCTTGACGAGCCGCAGCTTGTGCTCGGGACTCGCGCGCGCGAACACGTCGACGCTGCGCACGCATTCCTGCAGCGCCGCGTCGTTCATCGCCTCGATCTCGGCGCCGGACACGGCCGTCTTGCCGTCGCCGATGCCCAGCATTCTTGCGATTGCCGCCGCCGTGATCTTGTGGTCGCCCGTGATCATCGTCACGCGGATGCCCCCGCCGTGGCATTCGCGCACGGCCTCGATCGCCTCTTTGCGCGGCGGGTCCATCAGGCCCACGAGGCCGAGCAATACGAGATTACGCGGCAGGTCCTGCGGCCCGAGTGTCCCTGTGCGCAGACCCGGCTCAGGCAGCCACGCCAGCCCGAGCACGCGCTCACCTTGCGCGGCGAGCCGGTCTCCCTCTCTTGCGAAATGCTCGCGATCGAGCGGGACCGGGCCTTGCGCCGTCTGCTGCCGGTCGCAATGATCGATGATGACCTCTGGCGCGCCCTTGACTAGCAGCATCTCGCCGTCGACCGAGCGGTTCAGCGTCGCCATGAACTTGTGCTCGGACTCGAACGGAATCACGTTGATCCTCGGCGCGGCCGCGGTCTCGGCGGGACGGTCCATGCCCAGCTTGGAAGCGAACGGATAGAGCGCGCCCTCGGTCGGGTCACCCTCCACTTTCCATTTCCCTTCTTCCTCGAAGAGCTCGGCGTCGTTGCACAACAGCGACACACGGCCCATCAGCTTCAGCACGTCCGGCGCGGCGCCGAGCGGCTTGCCATCGGCGCTGACCTCTCCTTCGCTGGCGTAGCCGTCGCCGGTAACGGAATAGCCGGCTTCCGCCGTCACGGCGGAGGTCACCATCATCTCCATCAGGGTCAGCGTGCCCGTCTTGTCCGAGCAGATGCGCGAGACGGCGCCCAGCGTTTCGACCGCCGGCAGGCGGCGAATGATGGCGTTGCGCTGCGCCATCCGCTGCACGCCGATGGCGAGCGTGATGGTGATCAGCGCCGGCAGGCCTTCCGGGATCACCGACACCGCAATCCCCACGATGGCCTGGAACAGCTCGACGAACGTCATGTGTCCGAGCCAATGCCCATAGGAGAACAGCAGCACGCTGACAACGGCGATAACCGCCGTGATGACGTAGCCGAATTTCTTGATCTGGCGCAGCAGCGGCGTCTCGAGCGCGCTGACTTCGGCGAGCATCTGGTTGATCCGGCCGAGCTCCGTCTGGCTGCCGGTCGTCACCACGACACCGGTTGCCCGGCCCGACAGGACCATCGTGCCGCAGAACGCCATGTTCTCGCGGTCGCCGACCGTCGCTTTGGCGGGCACCGGCGCGGTGCTCTTCTCGGCCGGGAGGGATTCGCCCGTGAGAGCCGCTTCTTCCGTGTGCAGATTCCTCGCGTCGACGAGACGCATGTCCGCCGGGATTTTGTCGCCCGATTCCAGTAGCACGATGTCGCCAGGAACGAGATCATCGGCGGGGATCAAGCGAACCGCTCCACCACGCATCACGCGCGCCTCGGCGGACAGCATGTTGCGAATCGAATCGAGCGCCTTCTCGGCGCGTCCTTCCTGAATGAAGCCGAGCAGCGAGTTGAGAATCACGACGGCAAGAATGACCGTGCCATCGAGCCAAAGGCCCATCATGAACTTGATGAAACCGGCCACGAGCAGCACGTAGATCAGAATGTTGTGGAACTGCATCAGGAAGCGTGCGACCGGCCCTCTCTTCTTGCCCTGCGGCAGGCGGTTCGGCCCATAGGTGGCCAGCCGCCCGGCCGCTTCCGCGGCATCGAGGCCCTGCGCGGGATCGACGTTGAACTGCCGTTCGATGTCACCGGCCGGCATCGCATGCCACGGCGTCGCACTCTCAACTGAGCTCATCCTCGTGTCTCCCGGTTCCAGTGATTTCGGGTCAGGGGGCCGCTCTCAATGATCCGGATCGTCCCCGGGTTGATCGGGTCACGTCTCGTCCACCGCTTCAGCGTCGAGCTCCTCCCTCGCGGCGGCGAGATCCTTCATCTGCTCTGGCGTCGCTTTCGGATATGCGAGGTCGAGCTTCTCGACGGCCTCGACGATCGCCGCCGCGACGATGAGGCGCGTGAAAGGCTTGTTGTCGGCAGGCACGACGTACCACGGAGCCGCTGCGGAGGCCGTCGCGCGGATCGCCTCTTCATAGGCGTGCATATAGTGGTTCCAGTAGCGACGCTCGCGAACGTCGGATGCGGAAAACTTCCAGTTCTTGTCGGGATTGTCGAGGCGTTCCATGAACCGCTTCTTCTGCTCTCCGTACGACAGGTTCAGATAGAACTTGACTATGACCACGCCCTGGCGCGTCAGATAGTCTTCGAAGCGCGCGATGTCGGCGAGCCGTTCGTCCCATATGTTGTTGCCGACCCGTACCGGCGGAATCTTCTGCGCACGGAGCAGATGCTGATGCACGCGCACCACCAGCGCCTCTTCATAGTACGAGCGGTTGAAAATACCGATGTGCCCGCGCTCAGGCACTTTCCTCGAATAGCGCCAAAGGAAGTCGTGCGAGAGTTCCTCATCCGACGGCTGCTTGAACGAGATGACATCGCACCCTTGCGGATTGACGCGCGACATCACGTGCTTGATCGTCCCATCCTTTCCCGCGGCGTCCATGGCCTGGAATACCAGCAGCACGGCCCAGGAATCCTGCGCGTAGAGGATCTCCTGCTCCATCGCGAGCCATTTCGATCCGCGCTGGAGCAGTTGCTGCGCCTCTCCCTTATGCATTTTGAGTCCCAGCGTCTCGCCGGGATCGAAATTCTTCAGGAAGAAATCTTTGCCGCTCGTGACGCGGAACGGATCGGTGTATGCCCGCAGCGCGTTGAGTATTTCCGTGCGAACCATCGCTTGTTTCCCCACGACATCTGCAATCAGTTGCCTCGCAACCGCGGTCGTACTGGTCACAACTCTTTCAGATAATAGGTCACACGAACGGAAACGTGCTCATCGGCAACGTCGCTGCGCACCGGCGTAGCGACGGAAACGGCGAGCTGACGACGACGCCAGCGCCGTCGGCGGCTGCCTCGAGCGCGGTCATCGCGGGTGAGAAATGGTGGCCGGGCGATTCGTCGGGGACCGGCATCCTCGCGAATTCGGCACACTTGCGCCAATACGACAGACCGGCATGGACGATGCTGCGATCGCCGTGCACCGAAGGCAGCGACGCGAGCGAATCGAGTCGTTAGCGACTGATGGAAAAGCGGCGCCCCGAAGAACGGGGCGCCGCCGTATGACGCGCTGGAAGACCGCGCCCTAGCCGGGCGCGCGCCCCAACACCTGCGAATCCGACGACGCCGCCGTCGTCGACGGCTCGTCATGGCCGTGCCCATGCCCCGTGGTGGTGACCGCATTGGTGCCGCCGGGCCGACGCACGGACTTCGCATGCCGCTCGATCAAGCGTTGCAGCAAACAGAACGCGCACAGCAGCGCGCCGATCACGATCCGCGTCCACCACGAACTGAGCGTGCCGTCGAACGTAATCAGCGTCTGGATCGTGCCGAGAATGCCGACGCCAAACAGCGAGCCGACCACATAACCGACGCCACCGGTCAGCAGCGTGCCGCCGATCACCGTCGCTGCAATCGCATCCAGCTCCATACCCTGCCCTTGCAGCCCATAACCCGACAGCACATAGAACGTGAACACCGCGCCGCCGAGCGCCGAGCAGAAGCCGCTCAGCGCATACACGCCGACCCGCGTGCGCGCGACCGGCAGCCCCATCAGCAGCGCCGAGCGCGGATTGCCGCCGACCGCATATACGTTGCGTCCGAAGCGCGTGAAATGGGCGACATAGATCGCGGCCGCGAGCGCCACGAGGGCGATCAGCACGTTCGCCGATACCGAACCGACGCCAACATTGAGACGGAACGCGGAGATCGCCTTGAAGGTCGGATCGGTGATCGTGATCGACTGCGTCGTGATCAGAAAGCACAGGCCACGCGCGAAGAACATCCCCGCCAGCGTCACGATGAACGCCTGCAGGCGGAAATAGTGAATCAGCGCGCCCTGCACCGCGCCGAACACCGTGCCCATCAACAGCACGATCGGAATGATCAGCCACACCGACACGTGCATGTGCTCGGACAGCACGGCTGCGACGATCGTCGTCAGCGCGACGATCGAGCCCACCGACAGATCGATGCCGCCCGACACGATCACGAACGTCATGCCGATCGCGACGATCAGCAGGAACGCGTTATCGACGAGCAGATCGAGCAGCACCTGCCATGAGAAGAAGCCTGTGTACATCACCGAACCAAAGCCGAATAGCGCGCAGAACAGCAGGACCGTCACCGCGATCGGCAGCGTGCGCGGATCGATCACGCGGGCGAGTGCTTCGAGAAAGCGCGTCATCGTGCCACCCCGCGCGATTTGATGAGCGACGCGCCGAACGACACCGCGAGCGCGCGCGCCGCAGGCGACTGGATCACGCTGACCGCGAGCACGACGGCCGCCTTGACGACGAGCGTCGCTTCCGGCGGCACGCCGATCGAATAGGTCGTGTACGTGAGCGTCTGGATGATCAGCGCGCCGAGCACGGTGCCCGCGAAACTGAAGCGGCCGCCGAGCAGCGACGTGCCGCCGAGCGTCACGGCAAGAATCGCGTCGAGTTCGAGCAGCAGGCCAGCGTTGTTGCCGTCCGCGCTGCGCACGTTCGAGCTGATCAGGATGCCGGCCAGCGCCGCGGTCAAGCCCGAGAAGCTATACACCGCGAACACGATCGCCTTCGAGCGCAAGCCGACGAGTCGGGTCGCGACCGGGTTCACGCCGATCGCGCGAATGAACAGGCCAAGCGCCGTGCCCTCCACCAAAGCGGCGGTCGCCAGCACCGCTACGGTCGCGATCCATACCGAGCACGGCACGCCGAGCCAGTAGCCGCCGCCGACGAACAGATAGCCGGGCGCACCGATCGGGATGATCTGCCCGGCGGTCAGCAGTTGCGCGATGCCGCGGCCGGCGACCATCAGAATCAGCGTCGCGATGATCGGCTGCATGCCGACGAACGCGACGAGCAGCCCGTTCCACATGCCGCTCAAGATGCCGACGACGAGCGCGGCCACGAGCGCCTGCACGATCAGCGCACCGCTCGGCACGGCCTGAGTCGCGAGTATCGTCGCGGCCGCGGCGCCCGCGATCGCGACCACCGCGCCGACCGAGATGTCGATGCCGCGCGTCGCGATCACGAGCGTCATGCCGATCGCGACCAGCACCAGCGGCGCCGCGCGATTCAGAATGTCGATCGGCGCGCCGAACAGGTGACCGTCGAGCGTGCGCAGCGCGAGAAAATGCGGATTGACCAGCAGGTTCAGTCCGCACAGCAATACCAGCGTCACGCATGGCCACAGCAGCGGCCGCTCGACGCCGTCGCGCGCGAACCAGTTCGATAGCTTCATTCGCCGCTCCCTGCGATGAGTCGGTAGATGTTGTCCTCGTTCGATGCCTTGCCGGCCACCTCGGCGATCTTGCGGCGATCGCGCAGCACCGCGACGCGATGGCTGACGCGCAGCACCTCGCTGATCTCCGACGAGATGAACAGGATGGACAGGCCGTTCGCGCACAGCGCGAGCAGCCGGTCCATGATGTCGAACTTCGCGGCGACGTCGATGCCGCGGGTCGGCTCGTCGAGGATCAGCAGTTTCGGATCGGTTGCCAGCCAGCGCGCGAGCAGCGCCTTCTGCTGGTTGCCGCCGGACAGGAGCGCGATCGGCTGCTCGGCGTCGGACGCCTTGATGCCGAGCCGCTCGATCCACGTATCGGCGAGTTCGCGCGCGCGTTGCCGGCTGATCTTGCGCCACCAGCCGCGCCGCGCCTGCAACGCGAGCATGATGTTTTCACGAATCGACAGCTCGGCGACGATGCCCTCCTTCTTGCGGTCTTCCGCGCAATAGCCGATGCCGTGGCGCACCGCGTCGTGCGGCGTGCGCAACCGCACGGGACGCCCTTCGACGAGGATCGTGCCGCTGTCCGCGCGATCCGCGCCGAACAGCAGACGTGCGGTTTCGGTGCGCCCCGAGCCGAGCAGTCCCGCGAGGCCGAGTATCTTGCCGGCGTGCACTTCGAGATCGATCGGCTGTAGCGTGCCGCGACGGCCGACGCCGCGCAGTTCGATGAACGGCTGCTTGGCCGTTGCTTGCTCCGGGTGATCGTGCGCGATCTCCTGCAGATCGTCGGCGGCCTGACCTTCGTGCGCCGCTTCTCGCAGACGCGCGCTCATGCGCTCGTGGCCGACCATCTTCGCGACCAGTTGATCCGCGGACAGATCGCGTGCCAGATATTCGCCTTCGCGCTCGCCGTTGCGCATCACCGTGATGCGATCGGAGATCGCGTAGGTCTGCTCGATGAAATGCGTGACGAACAGGATCGCGATGCCCGATTGCTTGAGATGGCGAAGGATTTTGAAAAGCTGCGCGACTTCACTGTCGTCGAGGCTCGAAGTCGGCTCGTCGAGAATCAGCACGCGCGCATCGACGGACAACGCTCGCGCGATCGCGACCATCTGCTGCACGGCGATCGGATAGGCGTCGAGCGAGCGCGTGACGTCGAGCGACACGTCGAGGCGCGCGAGCGCTTCCTGTGCGCGCCGCTTGATGTCGGGCCAGTCGATCGCGCCGAAGCGACGCGGCTGCCGGCCCGCGAAGATGTTCTCCGCGACCGACAGATTCGGGCACAGGTTCACCTCCTGGTACAGCGTGCGCACGCCGGCCGCCTCGGCTTCCTGCGGCGACGCGAACGCGACCACCTCGCCGCCGAGGCGGATCGTGCCGGCATCGGGTGCGAGCACGCCGGTGAGCACGTTGATCAACGTGGATTTGCCGGCGCCGTTCTGGCCCATCAGCGTATGGACCTCGCCGGGAAACAGGCGGAAGTCGACGTGTTGCAGCGCCTTCACGCCCGGAAATGTCTTGCTGACGCCGGAGGTCGCCAGGATCGGTTCGCGCGCGCTCGTGTCATTCTGTTGGCTTCGCGCACCCGGCGACGTGCCGCGCTGCGGCTGGTCCGGCTGAGTCGGTTCGGTAGCGGATTGGGTCATGGACCTCGCTCGATCGGCTATGCATGGTTCGGCAGGCCCCAGCGGCATGCTCCCGCGGACGCAGGCTCCTGAAAAGAGACCGCCCGCTGCAGAAGGAAGCAGCCCGGGCGGTCAGGCACCACTGGAGAAACCTGTTCGATGCGTCCGTACTGCACATCTCCTTCGCGCCGTGGGCCGCGTCGGCCCGGGCGCCTGAACACCGCACACGCCGCGGCACTCGCGCGAGCGATGCCGCGGCGACGTTGCGCGCCGCGTCAGTACTTACGCGACGGCAAAGTTTGCGCAGCGACGCTCATCGGGAAGACAGTCTCCTGAGTCAGGATGCGCTTCGGCAGCGGCTTGCCAGCCACCACGTCTTTCACCGCCGTCATCAGCTGCGGTCCGAGCAGCGGGCTGCACTCGACGTCGACGTTGATCTTGCCGGCGGCCATCGCCTGGAAGCCGCCCTTGGTTGCGTCGAACGAAACCACCACGACGTCCTTGCCCGGATGCATGCCGGCTTCTTCCATCGCCTGGATCGCGCCGAGCGCCATGTCGTCGTTATGAGCATAGACAACGTTGATCTTGTTGCCGTAGGTCTTGATGAACGCTTCCATCACCTGCTTGCCGCCGGCAAGCGTGAAGTCGCCGCTTTGCGACGCGATGATCTTGAACTTCGGATCGCTCTTGATCACTTCGATCAGACCCGAGTGGCGGTCATTCGCCGGCGCGGAGCCGACCGTGCCTTGCAGCTCGGCGATGTTGATCGGACCTTTATCGTTCTTGTAGTTCTCCTCGAGCCACTTGCCGCCGCGTCGTCCTTCTTCGAGGAAGTCCGAGCCGATCATCGTCACGTACAGCGACGGATCCTTTACGTCGATGTTGCGGTCGGTCAGGATCACCGGAATCTTCGCGGCCTTGGCTTCGAGCAGCACCGGTTCCCAGCCCGATTCGACAACCGGCGAGAACGCGATTACGTCGACCTTTTGCGCGATATACGAGCGGATCGCCTTGATCTGGTTTTCCTGCTTCTGCTGCCCGTCGGAGAATTTGAGGTTGATACCGGCTTCCGTCGCTGCCGACTTTACCGATTCGGTATTCGCGGTGCGCCATGCACTTTCCGCACCGACTTGCGCAAAACCGAGCGTTATTTTCTTGTCTTCGGCATGCGCGCCTGGCGTGGCCAGCGTTAGCACTCCGAGACTCGCGGAAAGCGCGAGCGCGCCCAGAGCGCGACACGCGGCACGTCGTGTATTCGCCATGACAGTCTCCAATCGTTGTTGTGTAGACGACCCAGCGGTCAGCCCGGCCCTCGTGGCCCTCACGGCGCATGGATCGTGATGTAGCGTACTGTGCGACGCGTTAACCGTCCAATCATATGATTCGCGCCCTCGATACCAATTTTGGTATAGCGCGCCGATCAGAGCATTGCCCCTCGCTGATTCAGCTCGGCGTGACTCTCGGGGTGACCCAGCGAAACGTCAGATTGATGCGCTCGCCGCTCACGCGCGGCTCCTTCGGCACCCGATGACGCCACTGCGCCTGGGTGTCGCCCTTCATCACGAGCAGGCTGCCGCCCTTCAGCGAGAACGATTGCACGACGCCACTGCGGTTGTGTTGCAGATCGAACCTGCGCGCGACGCCGAGACTCACCGACGCGATCACCGGTTGCTTGCCGAGTTCGGGCTCGCGGTCCGCATGCCACCCCATGCTGTCGGCGCCGCTGCGGTAGCGATTTAGCAGCACGCTGTTAAAACGCGCGCCGCTGGTCGCCTCTGCGGCGGCCTTCAGTTCAGCGACGGCGGGTGTCCACGCTTGCGGCACGTTGCGGATGCCCGAGTAGACATACACCGCGTCCGGCTCACCCTGCCAGGCGGTCAGACGCGGCAGTGCAACACGGCCGCCAGGCGTGCCCATGATGTCCTGGCGCCATTGCACTTCGTCGATCAGGCGGGCGAGCAGGCGTTCGGCGTCGGCCGGTGCGAGCCAGTCGGGATACCAGTCGACGTCGGGGGTCGGCAGGTCGTTGAAAAGATCGGTGTTCATCGGAATGCCTGGATGCAAGCGGACGAGTAAGTACCTTGGCTATTATGGCGACGACGGCTCACGCGCTGATTCACCCGCCTTGCTGTTTCATTCGACGCGGCTCTGCGCGTTCCCTCTATTCTTTCGCACGGGTCGCTTCCATGACACTTTCCGATCACGCGCTCGCGCAGCTCTTTCGCGACGCGCGCACGCACAACGGCTGGCAGAACAAACCGATCGACGACGCCGTGCTGCGCGAGTTGATGGAGCTCGTCGTGCTCGGCCCGACCTCGGCCAATTCGAGTCCAGGCCGCTTCGTGTTCGTCAGGACGCCGGAGGGCAAGGAGAAACTGCGCCCGGCGTTGTCGGCCGGCAATCTCGAGAAAACGATGGCCGCGCCCGTCACGGTGATCGTCGCCATGGACATGGCCTTCTACGAGCAGCTGCCGAAACTGTTTCCGCATGCCGATGCGCGCAGCTGGTTCGTCGGCAACGAGCGGTTGATCGCGGACACGGCGTTTCGCAATTCGACGCTGCAAGGCGGCTATCTGATTCTCGCCGCGCGTGCGCTCGGTCTCGACACCGGGCCGATGTCGGGCTTCGATCAGGCCAAGGTCGACGAAGCGTTCTTTGCGGGCGCGACGGTGAAGTCGAACTTCCTGATCAATCTCGGCTATGGCGATCCGTCCAGGTGTTTCCTCGCAGCCCGCGTTTTTCGTTCGACGAAGCGGCGCGGATAGTGTGACGGTGCGTTGATGATGGATGGCGCGGCGGGTGTCGCGCCTCGCGTTGAATCGAATCTCGTCAGGTTAGCAGCGCGATATAAAACACCACGGTGCCGATCAGCGCGCCGACGAAGCAGAAGCCCTCATCGGCTTCGTCGCCATTCGAGCGCAGCCACGCGCCGACCGCGCCGAACAGGCCCGCGATGCCGAGCGCGACACACACCATCACGACGTCGAACAGCGCGCTTTTGCCGAGTTCGGAGAAATCGATGCCGCGCACGCCGATGTAAAGCGCAATCGCCATCAGCGAAATGCCGACGAGCGGCAGCATCACATGGCTACCCTCGTATCCGACATGATGCGCATGATGAGCATGATGCACGTCGTCCGCGTGGTGCCACAGGTGGCCCGGTTTGAGCAGCTTCATGGTGTGCCTCCCCCCGCCGGTCTTCTCCGGCGACAGAACCAGTCATGGCCGAAGCGCGCTGCGCTGCCCCGGCAACAAGCTGTTTGGTTTCAAGCATACTCCACGCATGAATACCATTCAAAGCCCATTTAATTCGTTTGCATAGGCATTAAATACGTCGCGGGTGCCCTTGTAAGTATGTGCTGAGCACGGAATGCGCCTGCCCCCGGCGAAGCGCTGTCGTGGCACGTCCCGGCGCCTTCCGGCGGGCGTCTCGTGCGGTGCGGGAGCATGAATATTGCAGCCACGGCAAGGGACCCAACATGTCGGTAGAATGATTCGCCGCGTTCGCTAACCGTCGCGCACGCAAGCGCTGCCCGCCAACGGATCGCCGCCGCGCTGTCGCTGTCATGCCGGCCCTTTGGCCTCCTTCCCGTCCTGATCCTCTTTATGCGACGTTCATCGTTTCTTGTCCGCATCATCCTGATTGGCATCCTGCTGCATATTTACGTTGGTTTGCGCCTGATTCCCGACATGCCGATCGACCCGGCCGGCCGCGGACTGTGCGTGCTGTGGCTCCTGCTGTCGATCTACCTGATCCCGGTCGGCATGATGGCGCGCGGCTTCAAGCGCCAGCCGCTCGGCGACCGGCTCGCGTGGGTTGGCCTGCTAGCGATGGGCTTCTTCTCGTCGCTGCTGGTACTGACATTCGCGCGCGATCTGATGCTGGCGTCGCTGCTGACGATCGACGCGATCTGGCCGAACACGCTCACGATCGCGCATTGGCGCACCGGCTCGGCCGCGGCGGTGCCGCTGCTCGCGTTGCTGTCGACGCTGATCGGTCTCGTCAACGCGCGCCGTCGCGCGCGTGTCGTCACGATCGAAGTACCGATCGACGATCTGCCCGCCGAGCTCGACGGCTTCACGATCGTGCAGATCAGCGATATCCACGTCGGCCCGACGATCAAGGGCCGCTATGTCGACGCGATCGTCGACGCGGTGAACCGGCTCGAGCCGGATCTGATCGCGGTGACGGGCGATGTCGTCGACGGCAGCGTGCCGCAGTTGAGCCGGCATACGCAGCCGCTGTCGCGGCTCGCCGCGCGGCACGGCGCGTTTCTCGTGACCGGCAATCACGAGTACTACTCCGGTGCGAACTCGTGGATCGCTGAATTCCGCCGGCTCGGCTTGCGGGTGCTGCTGAACGAACACGTGATCGTCGATCATGACGGCGCGCGCGCCGTGATCGCCGGCGTCACCGATTACTCGGCGGGTCATCACGACCCCGCGCATCGCAGCGACCCGGTCGCGGCGCTCGCCGGCGCGCCGGGGGACGTGCTGATCAGGGTGCTGCTCGCGCATCAGCCGCGCTCGGCCGAAGCGGCCGCGGCGGCCGGCTTCACGCTGCAGTTGTCGGGTCATACGCACGGTGGTCAGTTCTTTCCGTGGAATTTCTTCGTGCGGCTGCAGCAGCCGTTTACGGCGGGCCTCGCGCGTCTGGACGGACTATGGGTTTATACGAGTCGCGGCACGGGCTATTGGGGACCGCCCAAACGACTCGGCGCGCCTTCGGAGATCACACGGTTGAGACTCGTACCGGGCGAACCCGATTGAACTCAACATTCGCAGTCCGGAGCAATTAATTGCAGTCTTTCAGCATTAGGGCTATGGCAACACTAAATGCACACTCCGTACCGCTCGCGGCTTGACTGATCTTTGCGCAGCCCCCTAAAATTCGCGCAATTCTTCTAACCGGAATCACGATCTTGGACAGTAGCAGTTGTACGAGCCGAGTATCGATTTGCCCGCTCGCCTGAGCCGCAGGATTTCCGCGTCAGTCTTTTCTGTCGCCGTCCTGCCCTCAGGCTCGATGGCGCACGTCGCTCTCATTTCATTGTCATTCGCGTACTGTCGGTAAAGCACGGCGTGGCTCGATGCCATGCCGATACCGCACGCTCCGGCCGCTGCACTTGTGTGCGCGCGTACTTCGTCCCGCCGCATGCGTTTGCCGCGCACGAGGTAGACGATCTGGTGTTCTCACGCGTAGGCTTCACACTGCGACAGCACGCACGCCAACCTTTCTGAACGATGACACTCGAATTCTTCCTGCGGCTTCTGACCGCTTTTGCTTGCGGCGTCGCGATCGGCCTCGAACGACAGATCCGCCAGCGCACTGCCGGCCTGCGCACGATCACGCTCGTGGCGAGCGGCGCGTGCCTGTTCGTCACGCTCGGCGTGCTGACCGGCAACGGCGTCAGCGGCATTACGCAGATTGCGGCCTATGTGGTGTCCGGCGTCGGCTTTCTCGGCGGCGGCGTCATCATGCGCGACAAGGGTTCGATCCAGGGGATCAACACCGCGGCGACGCTGTGGTGCTCGGCGGCCGTCGGCGTATTGAGCGGCGCGGGACATTACGGACCGGCGTTCGCCGGCACCGCGGTCGTGCTGCTGGCCAACACCGTACTGCGCGAAGTGAGCCGGATGATCAACCAGACACCGGTTTCAAACGCCGACCTCGTGCGCGAGTACGTGCTGACGATCGTCTGCCGCGAAGCCGACGAGATCCACATTCGCACCGCGATTTCCAACTCGATGTACTCGGCGCCGTTGTCGTTCCAGAGCCTGACCAGCGAGGATGTCGAGGACGAGCCGGCGCGCATTCGCGTGACGGCGACGCTGACGATGCATCCGAAGGATCAATCGAAGCTCGAACAGATGGCGAGCCGCCTGAGCATGGAAAAGAGCGTCTCCAGCGTCAGTTGGACCGCGCGGGAAGCGGAACCGACACCGGAGTGAAGCGCTGTGCACAAGTCTCCTCTGTTCGCGCGCATCGTCTACACTTAGCTTGCAGCAGATTCAGGTAGTGTTAATTCCGCGTCCCGAACGTGGACCGTCCCATAACCTTCGACTAAGCTCTGTCACCGTGATTTGTTCACACTCAACCAGGGAGTCTCGAATATGGAACACGGCATCATTGCATGGCTCATCATCGGCGCGATTGCTGGCTGGCTCGCGGGCGTATTGGTCAAGGGTGGCGGCTTCGGCCTGATCGTCGACATCATCGTCGGGATCATCGGGGCGTTCATCGGCGGTTGGCTCGCGGGCGTGCTGCATATCTCGATCGGCAGCGGCTGGATCGCCTCGATCATCACCGCGGTGATCGGCGCGGTCATTCTGCTGTTTATTATCCGGCTCGTGCGACGAGGCTCCTGAGCACAGCATTCGATTTCATCAAGCGCCAGCGGGCTCGTGCCGCTGGCGCTTTTTTTATTGCCTGTTTCTGCTGCTTTTATCGCGGCGATTTTGGCGCTGCGGCCGTTGCGGATCAGGCCGGCAGCATCGAGCCGGTATCGCGCAGCCGCGTATGCCATGCAAACGTCTGATCGAGGCAATGCGGCGTCTGCCCTCCCCAACGCAACGCATCGCGGTAGTAGTCGCGCAACAGTTCGCGATAGCGCGGGTGTACGCAATGCTCGATGATCAGCGTCGCACGTTCGCGCGGTGCGAGGCCGCGCAGGTCGGCGAGACCTTGCTCGGTGACGACGACGTCGACGTCGTGTTCGTTGTGGTCGCAATGCGGCACCATCGGCACGATGCTCGAGATGCGGTCGTCCTTCGCGGTCGACTTGGTCGCGAACACCGCGCACGACGCATTGCGCGCAAAGTCGCCCGAGCCGCCGATGCCGTTCATCATGTGCGTGCCGCCGACATGCGTCGAATTGACGTTACCGTAGATATCGAATTCGAGCGCGGTATTGAGCGCGATCAGACCGAGCCGCCGAATCACCTCGGGATGGTTGCTGACTTCCTGTGGACGCAGCACGAGCCGGTCGCGATAGCGTTCGATATCGCCGAACACCTGCGCCTGCCGAGCGGCCGACAACGTGATCGACGCGCCGGACGCGAACGCGACCTTGCCGGCGTCCATCAGATCGAACGTCGAATCCTGCAAGACTTCCGAATAGATTTCGAACACATCGAAAGGCGAATCGACGAAGCCCGCCAGCACCGCGTTGGCGATCGTACCGATGCCAGCCTGCAACGGCGGCAACTGCTTCGGCATGCGGCCACGCGTGACTTCGTGCTGGAAAAATTCGATCAAGTGGCCGGCGATCAACGCGGTTTCGCGATCCGCAGGCAGCACGGTGGACGGGCTGTCGGCCATGTCAGTGATCACGATCGCCGCGATTTTCTCCGGCGGAATCTCGATCGCGGGTGTGCCGACGCGATCTTGCGCGCGCACGATCGGCAGCGGCTCGCGATGCGGCCGGCGCCCCGGAATCCAGATGTCGTGCAGGCCTTCGAGCTCGAGTGGCTGCGCAAGATTGATCTCGACGATGACCTTGTCCGCGAGAATCGCGAAGCTCGCCGAATTGCCGACTGAAGTTGTCGGCACGATACCGCCGCTTTCCGTGATCGCGGCGGCCTCGATGATCGCGACATCGAGCTTGCCGAGCTGGTTCGCGCGCAGCATCTCGACGGTCTCGGACAGATGCTGATCGACGAACATCACTTCGCCGCGATTGATTGCGTCGCGCAGCGTCTTGTCCACCTGAAACGGCAAACGGCGCGCGAGCACATGCGCTTCGGTCAGCATGCGGTCGACGTCATGACCGAGCGAGGCGCCCGTCATCAGCGTGATGCGCAGCGGCTCGCCCAACTGGCGCGCACGCTCGGCAAGCGCGACCGGCACCGCTTTCGCGTCGCCCGCGCGCGTGAAACCGCTTGCGCCAACGCGCATGCCGTCGTGAATCAGAAGCGCCGCGTCAGCGGCCGTGGTGATTTTTCCGCGCAGGGCGGTGCAGCGAATTCGGTCTTCGTACATGAAAGGGAGTCTCTCCATAGTCGCCAGCTCCGTCTACTGGTGCGCACGTCTGCGGTGTGCTTCGCTCAATAGGCGGTAGCCGCACCCGCTGCGGCGTCTCGATCGGACGGCGTCGCGAGCAGGTGGCGGGTCGCGTGACAGGGTCCGCGACAGGTTGTTGCGCGTGAAGCAGCCGGACTCAGCTGCCGAAGAAGATGTTGCAGAAGCTCATCGGGCCAACGCATTCGTCGGCTTTCCCTTTCGGCGCTTGCGCATGCTTGCGCGCGGCACTTTTATCGGCGCGCTGGCTATCCGCTTGCGCAACCTGCTGGTCCGGCGCGGCCGGCGCCGTCTGTGCATAGGCGGCGGCAGCGGTAGACAAAGAACAGGCGATCAGGACCAACTTCAAGACTTTCATCTCATTCTCCAGTGCTTACAACTACTGCGACGCCTACTGCGAGGCAGTGACGGCACTATATGACCGGCATCGACGCGGATTAACGGGGCCGCCCGGAAGAGATCTTTCCATATGGCAGAAGAATTTACGAAGCATTGCTCAGCGACGATTGAACGGCGCGTCTTTGTCGAGCAACGCGCTACGAATGAAGTGCAGACAGCTCAGGATGCGCTGCAGATCGTGACGCCGGTCGCGCTCGGCATGCACGGTCCGCAGCATGTCTTGCGCGAGCCAGGTGGCCGAGCGCACGGTGACGAGTGCGCGTTCGAGCGAGCCCGGACCGGGGCGTTCGAAGAGCCGGGCGAGATCGTCGCAGGTGTGTTCGATCACGCTGCGCCAGCGCGGCTGGAGGATGTCGGCATAATCGGCGCGCGCGGCTTCGTTGCGCAGATCGATGACGGCGTGACCCACTTCGATCGTCGCGAGCATCCAGCGAAGTGCGTCGCGCCGTCGTCGCGAACGACGCGTCAGCAGCACGCGCAGTTGTGAAGTCAGATCGTGCGTGCCCGCCTGGAAACGTCGGTTCAGTCCCGGCAGAGCCTCCTTGCATGCCGATACCGTTTGCGCCCGCAGGTCGCCCATGATCCGGTCGATCAGCCAGCGCATATCGGCGGGAAAGACCACCGCGAATGCAACAGCCGCGAGCAGCATCGACGCGCTCAGCGCAATGCCGTTGTTGATCAGCAGATCAGGCACGTAGCTGACGACGTTATCCGGTCCGGCCAGCAGACAGAAGAACACCGAAAAGCCGATGCCAAACCCCGCTGCGCCGCGACGTGTCGCGATGAATGCGCCGAGTGCGAGCACCGGCGCGAGTGCCGCGCAAAGCAGCGGGAAACCATCGATGTTGGGATACACGTAGCACATGAACACGTAGCCGGTCAGCGTCGCGAGCACCGCGCCGATCGCCATCTGCATGGCCATCCTGGTAGCGCTCGGCGCGGTGGACGTCAACGCACAGACCAGCGTTGCGCCGATCACGGCAAGGCCGCCGCTCGGCCAGTTGGTCGCGATCCAGAACGCGCCGGCAATCCCGATGACGACAGCCGAGCGCAGAAACGTGAACAATACGGCGAAGTGGTTTGTGTGGCTGATCGGTCTGCTCGTGCAGTCGCTCTTTTGTGGGCTCGAGCCGCGTCGCAGGCTTTGCTGCCGGCTTTCTGATTTGCGCCACAAGCTTGCATAGGTTTGCGAATAATTCATCCATTCGCCCACGAATCGATACAGCAATTCGGCTGCCGTGTCGAAGTCCGCGAGCGATTCCGCGGACGCGGCTTCGAGGGGCCGCCTCGTTTCGCGTACCCGGCGTGGCAGGTTTGCTCGAAAGAGGCGCAGATCGGCTGCTGCGTGCGAGGCTTCGACGCCTGCTTCAACTGGTGCTTGTGCTTCGAACAAGGCTCCGAGTTCGTCGAGGTATGGATCGATGGCCGCGAGTATCGACACTGCGCCGCTCGCACGCAACCGTTTGAGCAACTGATTCAGCGCATGCAGACGTGCGCATGCATCCATGAATTCGCTATTCAGGCGCGCCAGATGCGCACTGCGCGAGCGCATCGCCGGGTCTTCGAATGCGACGAACGTACGCGTTGCTTCGAAGCCAGCGATTTCGTCGACGAAATCCGCGAACCGCCGTTCGAACTGATGGCGCTCGAGCCCGCGTGCGAGCACATCGACAGCAAAGGCAGTAAAATCCGCGTACCTGATCTGAAGGTTACGTCGTAGCGCAAGGCTCGAGCGTTGCGGCAGCAGCAATGCGCTGACCGCGCTCGAACACACGATGCCAACCGCCACTTCCGCCGCGCGCGCGAGTGCTGCGAGGAACAGTCCCTCGGGCGTCGTCACGTTCGGAATGCCGATCAGCGCGGCGGTGTAACCGGCGAGCACAAAACCGTACCATCTGAAATGCCGATACCGGACCGCCGCAGCAATACAGGCGCTCACCCACGCGATCATGCCGAGCATGTACAGTTCGGGCTGCTGGGCGAACAGCCCGCCGAGCACGAGCGCGGCCGCGGTCCCTCCCGCCGTTCCGAGAATCCGGTAGAAGCTCTTCGCGAGCACCATGCCGCTGAACGGTTGCATCAACACAAAGACCGTCGTCATCGCAATGCGCGGCTGCTGCAAATCGAGCAGCATCGCGATGCCCAGCGCCAGCAGCCCGGCGGTTACCGTCTTCAGCAGATGAAGCCAGGTCAGACCGTCGCTGCTGGCCCAGTCACGCAAGACCCGATTGAGTTTGGCTCGACCGAGTCGTCGCCGCATGAGACCGCGCGGACCGAAGAAATCCGACGACGGTTCGATCGCATGATCGGGTTTCATCTGAAAACAGTGCACCCCACGTGGTCGCTGAGAGAGCCTCCGGGCAGAATCGCTGACACCGACAGGCGAGGCGCCGATTGTAGGAGTCCCCGTTGCACGCATTAAGACGACGAGTGCAGAACATCTGTTCCAAAACAGACAACAATAGTGCCCCGGGACTGACGGAAAATATGATCCTGGTCATGAAACAGAAGGTTTGATGGACACGCTACAAAACATGCGAGTGTTCGTGCGCGTGGTTGAAGCCGGCAGCTTCACCGCGGCCGCGCAATCGCTCAATTCAACGACCGGCGCGATGTCTCGCGCGGTCTCGGAACTTGAAGCACACCTGCGCACGCGCCTGCTGAATCGATCGACTCGTCGGCTTGCGTTGACCACCGCCGGCGAGCGCTATCTGAAGCGATCGCAGCAGATTCTCGCGGATGTCGATATCGCGGAAGAAGAAGCCAGTTGCGCACACGAGCGACCGACCGGCGCGCTGCGCATGCATAGCTTTGCGAGCATCGGCCAGCACTACGTCCTGCCGGCTATTTCGCGTTATCGCGAGCTATATCCTGATGTGACCGTCGAGTTGACGCTGTCACAGCGCATGCCCGATCTGTTCGAGGGCAGCGCCGATGTGGCCGTGATCGGCGCGTCGATGCTGCCGAATTCGGACCTCATATCGTTTCCGCTGGGGACGACGTTCAGCATCTTGTGCGCATCGCCGGCTTACGTGCGCGCGCACGGCGCGCCGCAAGAACCGGCTGACCTTGCGCATCACGAATGTCTGATCCTTCATACGCCGGCGTTCCCGCCACATGAATGGACGCTCGACGGCCCGAACGGCAGTGAGTTGATGGAAGTCGACGGACCCGTGCATGTGAACATCGCAGAATCACTGATCGTGGCGATCCGCGAAGGCATGGGCATCGGCATGGTGCCGCTCTACGCGGCCATTTCCGGGTTGCGCGATGGTACGCTGGTTCGCGTGTTGCCAGAATATACGCTGCAGAAGACGACTGTTTATGCGCTCTATCCGTCGCGCAAATTCATCGATGCAAAGACGCGCACGTGGGTCGAATTCTTGCGCTCGCATCTGCCCAAAGTGATTGCGCGCGACGAAGCGTTGCTTGCCGAGGTGGCGCAAATGGGATGCGTAGATGACTCAGTGCAGATGGGCGGAGTTGTCGTCCCTGTCACTCAGGACATGCGGACACCGTTAGGTCTATGAACCCGCTGCAGCACGCCTGAACTCGCGCGGCGAGCGGATTTCAGGGCTTTATGCGGGTGGCGCTCATTGAAGTGTTCAATACACGAGAGCGCCGTTGGCGCGTCAGGCTTTGGCCATATGCGCGACGTAGTTGCCGTCGAAAAACGGGCTACTTTCGCCAGTGGCTGGCAACGCCGTCCGGCCACGCGTATTGTTTGCCCTCGGTCGAGCATCTTGTTTTTGATTTCGGCCGCGTAAACGCAAAAACCCCACCGCTGGGCGGTGGGGTTTCTGGCTTTTGGGGGAGCCTGACGATTACCTACTTTCACACGGGCAATCCGCACTATCATCGGCGTGGAGTCGTTTCACGGTCCTGTTCGGGATGGGAAGGGGTGGGACCGACTCGCTATGGTCATCAGGCATGACGGGTTGCTGCGTCGCAGTCGGGTTGGGGTCAACCCGGCGCCACAGCCAATCGGGAAGAAGCGTAAAGGATTCGTGTTTTGGGGTTGTGTTGTTTCTGGCACAACACCGATCTCAAACTGCATGTCTTCATCCCCTTCGGGGATCGGACACCCGTAAGCGCTAAAGCGCTAACGGTTGTCGAGACACACCTGTTATAGGATCAAGCCTTACGGGCAATTAGTATCAGTTAGCTCAGTACATTACTGTACGTGCACACCTGACCTATCAACGTCCTGGTCTTGAACGACCCTTCAAGGGGCTCGAAGCCCCGGGGATATCTCATCTTAAGGCGAGTTTCCCGCTTAGATGCTTTCAGCGGTTATCTCTTCCGAACATAGCTACCCGGCGATGCCACTGGCGTGACAACCGGTACACCAGAGGTTCGTCCACTCCGGTCCTCTCGTACTAGGAGCAGCCCCCTTCAAATATCCAGCGCCCACGGCAGATAGGGACCAAACTGTCTCACGACGTTTTAAACCCAGCTCACGTACCTCTTTAAATGGCGAACAGCCATACCCTTGGGACCGGCTACAGCCCCAGGATGAGATGAGCCGACATCGAGGTGCCAAACACCGCCGTCGATATGAACTCTTGGGCGGTATCAGCCTGTTATCCCCAGAGTACCTTTTATCCGTTGAGCGATGGCCCTTCCATACAGAACCACCGGATCACTATGACCTGCTTTCGCACCTGTTCGACTTGTCAGTCTCACAGTCAAGCACGCTTATGCCATTGCACTATCAGCACGATTTCCGACCGTACCTAGCGTACCTTCGTACTCCTCCGTTACACTTTGGGAGGAGACCGCCCCAGTCAAACTGCCTACCATGCACTGTCCCCGATCCGGATCACGGACCAAGGTTAGAACCTCAAACAGATCAGGGTGGTATTTCAAGGACGGCTCCACGCAAACTGGCGTTCACGCTTCACAGCCTCCCACCTATCCTACACAGACCGGTTCAAAGTCCAATGCAAAGCTACAGTAAAGGTTCATGGGGTCTTTCCGTCTAGCCGCGGGGAGATTGCATCATCACAAACACTTCAACTTCGCTGAGTCTCGGGAGGAGACAGTGTGGCCATCGTTACGCCATTCGTGCAGGTCGGAACTTACCCGACAAGGAATTTCGCTACCTTAGGACCGTTATAGTTACGGCCGCCGTTTACCGGGACTTCAATCAGGAGCTTGCACCCCATCATTTAATCTTCCGGCACCGGGCAGGCGTCACACCCTATACGTCCACTTTCGTGTTTGCAGAGTGCTGTGTTTTTATTAAACAGTCGCAGCCACCAGTTTATTGCAACCCCTTCACCCTCCTGGCGCAGGCCAGTCAAGCTACCAGGGCGTACCTTATCCCGAAGTTACGGTACCAATTTGCCGAGTTCCTTCTCCCGAGTTCTCTCAAGCGCCTTAGAATACTCATCTCGCCCACCTGTGTCGGTTTGCGGTACGGTCACTGTGAAACTGAAGCTTAGAGGCTTTTCCTGGAACCCCTTCCAGTTGCTTCGCTTCCGAAGAAGCTCGCGCCACACCCTTGAGTCCTGTGCCCGGATTTGCCAGGGCACCCTCTCCAATGCAGCGACCGGGACTTCCAACACCCGGACAACCTTCCGCGATCCGTCCCCCCATCGCATTTCACAATGGTGCAGAAATATTAATCTGCTTCCCATCAGCTACGCATTTCTGCCTCGCCTTAGGGGCCGACTCACCCTACGCCGATGAACGTTGCGTAGGAAACCTTGGGCTTACGGCGAGGGGGCCTTTCACCCCCTTTATCGCTACTCATGTCAGCATTCGCACTTCCGATACCTCCAGCACACTTTCCAGTGCACCTTCGCAGGCTTACGGAACGCTCTCCTACCATGCACATAAATGTGCATCCGCAGCTTCGGTATATGGCTTAGCCCCGTTACATCTTCCGCGCAGGACGACTCGATCAGTGAGCTATTACGCTTTCTTTAAAGGGTGGCTGCTTCTAAGCCAACCTCCTGACTGTTTTAGCCTTCCCACTTCGTTTCCCACTTAGCCATATTTGGGGACCTTAGCTGGCGGTCTGGGTTGTTTCCCTCTTGACACCGGACGTTAGCACCCGATGTCTGTCTCCCGTGATTGCACTCTTCGGTATTCGGAGTTTGCTATGGCGTAGTAATCCGCAATGGACCCCACAACCATGACAGTGCTCTACCCCCGAAGGTGATACACGAGGCACTACCTAAATAGTTTTCGGAGAGAACCAGCTATTTCCAGGTTTGTTTAGCCTTTCACCCCTATCCACAGCTCATCCCCTAACTTTTCAACGTTAGTGGGTTCGGTCCTCCAGCACGTGTTACCGTGCCTTCAACCTGGCCATGGATAGATCACCTGGTTTCGGGTCTACACCCAGCGACTGGACGCCCTGTTCGGACTCGCTTTCGCTACGCCTGCCCTAATCGGTTAAGCTCGCCACTGAATGTAAGTCGCTGACCCATTATACAAAAGGTACGCCGTCACCCCTTCGCAGAGGCTCCGACTGTTTGTATGCATGCGGTTTCAGGATCTGTTTCACTCCCCTCCCGGGGTTCTTTTCGCCTTTCCCTCACGGTACTGGTTCACTATCGGTCGATCACGAGTATTTAGCCTTGGAGGATGGTCCCCCCATCTTCAGACAGGATTTCACGTGTCCCGCCCTACTTCTCGTACACCCAGTTCTTTCCCGCTGTTTTCGTCTACAGGGCTATCACCTGCTATGGCCGCACTTTCCAGAGCGTTCGACTAACAATGAGAATAAAGAGTACAGGCTCATCCCATTTCGCTCGCCACTACTTTGGGAATCTCGGTTGATTTCTTTTCCTGCGGTTACTTAGATGTTTCAGTTCACCGCGTTCGCTTCACGTAGCCTATGGATTCAGCTACGGATACTCCATTAGGAGTGGGTTTCCCCATTCGGACATCTCCGGATCAAAGCTCGTTTGCCAGCTCCCCGGAGCTTTTCGCAGGCTACCGCGTCCTTCATCGCCTGTGATCGCCAAGGCATCCACCACATGCACTTGTTCGCTTGACCCTATAACGGGTGTGTCTCAATGATTGCTCACCGCAGATCACATGCCGCTACAGGTTGAGTATTCGTGTTGCGCCGTATTCCAAAGGCAATCTCTCGATTCCCTTAAAATACATCGATACAATCACAACCCTGATTCACCTACTCGCATACCCATCTCCAGGTACGCTTTCGTGAATCTCTTTACTACTTCTTCCTGATTGTTAAAGAACGACAGCCGATATCACGATTGAGTCGTGTACCGCTCTGACTGGCTCAATCGCCAATGCGCAACGCTCTGCCTTCAGGCAGAACCCTGCGCATTGAGGATTGGTGGAGGATGACGGGATCGAACCGACGACCCCCTGCTTGCAAAGCAGGTGCTCTCCCAGCTGAGCTAATCCCCCGGTCATACCCGACTCAAGGGTGTCCCAGTCAGCACCACAGACAAAGATGGTGGGTCTGGATGGATTCGAACCATCGACCCCCGCCTTATCAAGACGGTGCTCTAACCGACTGAGCTACAGACCCCTGAGTCTGTCTGCGTTGCTTCTCTAAACCACAGCCGATAAGCGTGAGCACTTGAATGCACTGAATGCATAGCTCTGGAAAGGAGGTGATCCAGCCGCACCTTCCGATACGGCTACCTTGTTACGACTTCACCCCAGTCATGAATCCTACCGTGGTGACCGTCCTCCTTGCGGTTAGACTAGCCACTTCTGGTAAAACCCACTCCCATGGTGTGACGGGCGGTGTGTACAAGACCCGGGAACGTATTCACCGCGGCATGCTGATCCGCGATTACTAGCGATTCCAGCTTCACGCACTCGAGTTGCAGAGTGCGATCCGGACTACGATCGGTTTTCTGGGATTGGCTCCACCTCGCGGCTTGGCAACCCTCTGTTCCGACCATTGTATGACGTGTGAAGCCCTACCCATAAGGGCCATGAGGACTTGACGTCATCCCCACCTTCCTCCGGTTTGTCACCGGCAGTCTCCCTGGAGTGCTCTTGCGTAGCAACTAGGGACAAGGGTTGCGCTCGTTGCGGGACTTAACCCAACATCTCACGACACGAGCTGACGACAGCCATGCAGCACCTGTGTGATGGCTCCCTTTCGGGCACTCCCGGCTCTCACCAGGATTCCATCCATGTCAAGGGTAGGTAAGGTTTTTCGCGTTGCATCGAATTAATCCACATCATCCACCGCTTGTGCGGGTCCCCGTCAATTCCTTTGAGTTTTAATCTTGCGACCGTACTCCCCAGGCGGTCAACTTCACGCGTTAGCTACGTTACCAAGCCAATGAAGGCCCGACAACCAGTTGACATCGTTTAGGGCGTGGACTACCAGGGTATCTAATCCTGTTTGCTCCCCACGCTTTCGTGCATGAGCGTCAGTATTGGCCCAGGGGGCTGCCTTCGCCATCGGTGTTCCTCCACATCTCTACGCATTTCACTGCTACACGTGGAATTCCACCCCCCTCTGCCATACTCCAGCGCTGCAGTCACCAATGCAGTTCCCAGGTTAAGCCCGGGGATTTCACATCGGTCTTACAGCACCGCCTGCGCACGCTTTACGCCCAGTAATTCCGATTAACGCTCGCACCCTACGTATTACCGCGGCTGCTGGCACGTAGTTAGCCGGTGCTTATTCTTCCGGTACCGTCATCCCTCACGGATATTAGCCACGAGGTTTTCTTTCCGGACAAAAGTGCTTTACAACCCGAAGGCCTTCTTCACACACGCGGCATTGCTGGATCAGGCTTGCGCCCATTGTCCAAAATTCCCCACTGCTGCCTCCCGTAGGAGTCTGGGCCGTGTCTCAGTCCCAGTGTGGCTGGTCGTCCTCTCAGACCAGCTACAGATCGTCGGCTTGGTAGGCCTTTACCCCACCAACTACCTAATCTGCCATCGGCCGCCCCTTGAGCGCGAGGTCCCGAAAGATCCCCCGCTTTCCTCCACAGAGCGTATGCGGTATTAATCCGGCTTTCGCCGGGCTATCCCCCACTCCAGGACACGTTCCGATGTATTACTCACCCGTTCGCCACTCGCCACCAGACCGAAGTCCGTGCTGCCGTTCGACTTGCATGTGTAAGGCATGCCGCCAGCGTTCAATCTGAGCCAGGATCAAACTCTTCAGTTCAAACCTGTTACTGTTTTCGGTTCCGCAGTTTCCTGCTGACGAACCGGTCGCTCACTCAACGTACTGACGATGATCCATCCGTCTTTCGACAGATAAACCTTCCTCTAATACTGTGTGAGGCTTCTGATACTTTTGCCTTGCAGCAGATCCATACGGATCCGCCGCCGCATTCCGCATCAAGCGCCCACACTTATCGGCTGTTAGTTTTTAAAGATCGATCCGCCCAACCCGCAACGCCGGAACTACCACCACCCGGCACTGCTTCGTTTGCGTCGCTGCGTCTGCAGCAGAGAAGCGAGATTATGGAGAACTTTCACCGGATCGTCAACAGGTTTTTATCACTTGCTTAACCTGCCCACGCCGCTCAAGCCCTCGCCAACAAAGGCTTCCCGCCTCTCCGCGCTCCGGCGTCCGGAGCACGAAAGAGCGGAATTCTAGTCGCCGCCATTGCGACTTGCAAGCGATATTTTGACGCTCCAAGTGCAACCTGCCGCGCCCCAAAAACACCTCGACTCACGCAGTTGCATGCGCGCGCATCGCCCGTTCGACGACGGCCAAATAGTGGTCGATCCCCGGCGTCGCGCGATCCCTCTCTTTCGCGCGATCGTCCCATCGGCGCAAACGCATCGCGTCTTCCGCGTACGGCTTCTGCGTAAATGCCTGCGCCTCTTCCCTGCTAAAGATCCCGCCCTGCAACTGCAAGCTTCGCACCGAATCGGCGGAAAGCTGGCCGAAATACGTGGCCTCGATCGCGCACAGGCAGCGCTTTGCGTCGACGTGCAGACGAATCGGCTCCAGCACCGCGTCCGACAACACCGGTCGCAAAAACGGCAAGGCGAAATACTGATGCAGATCGTCGACACCCCGTTCCGTCGGCGTCTCCCCTTGCAGGTTCAGCAGATGTCCGAGGTCGTGCAAAAACGCCGCGGCGACCAGTTCGTCGCTCGCGCCTTCCGCCTCGGCTAGCGCGCCGCTCTGCAACGCGTGCTCGAGCTGCGTCACCGGCTCGCCACTATACGCGAGGCTGCCGTGCCGCTCGAAAAGCACACGGATATCGTCGAGACTCAATGCCACGGGTCACTCCCAAGGTAATGAAAACGTCTTCAGATTGGTAAAGCTTTTCATCGCTTCCTGAACGCCTTCCTTGTAACCAAGCCCGGAATCCTTGATGCCGCCGAATGGCGTCAGCTCGATCCGGTAGCCCGGCACTTCCCATACGTTGACGGTCCCCACGCGCAGCTCGTTAATGAAACGCGTGATCGCGTCCTGCCGGTTCGTACACACGCCCGACGACAGCCCGAACGGCGTCCCGTTGCTGATGCGGATCGCGTCGTCGAGCGTGTCGAACGCGATGATCGGCGACACCGGCCCGAAGGTTTCCTCGCGCACGAGCGTCATCGACGGATCGACGTTGTCGAGCACGGTCGGCGCATACAGGGCGCCGCTGCGCTCGTTGCCAATGCGCAGGCGCGCGCCCGCGGCCACCGCCTCGTTCACGCGTGCCTCGAACAGCTGTGCGGCGGCGACGTCGATCACGGTGCCCATCTGCTTCGACGCATCGAACGGATCACCGAACGTCCACGCGCGCGTCTTCTCGACGACCCGCTCCGTGAACTCCGCCGCGACGCGCTGTTGCACGAGCATCCGCTTGACCGCCGTGCAGCGCTGCCCCGAATTCTTGTACGAGCCTTGCACCGCGAGCGTCGCCGCACGCTCGAGATCGGCGTCGTCGAGCACGATCAGCGGGTCGTTGCCGCCCAGCTCCAGCACGACGCGCCGATACCCGGCCTTCGCCGCGATGTATTTGCCGATCGCGACACCGCCGGTAAACGTAACGAGTTCGACCGACGCGTGCGTAATCAACTCCTCGGCGATTTCGCGCGGATCGCCGGTCAGCACCTGCAGCATCGGCGCGGGCAGCCCCGCCTCATACAGCAGATCGGCCAGATAAAGCGCCGACAGCGGCACCTTCTCAGACGGCTTCACCACCACGCGATTATTCGTCGCGATGGCCGGCGCGACCTTGTGCGCGACCTGGTTCATCGGATGATTGAACGGCGTGATCGCGACGATCACGCCCGCGAGCGGTTCGCGCTGCGAGAACACCCGACGCTTCTTGCCATGCGGCGTCAGATCGCACGAGAAGCTCTGAGCGTCGTCGCGCAATGCCTCGAATGACGCAAAGCGGAACACGTCGGCAACGCGGCCGATCTCGTAGCGCGAATCCTGCTTCGACAGCCCCGACTCCAGCGAGATCAGATCCGACGCCTGTTCGATGCGCTCGCGCAGCAGCACCGCCGTGCGCTCCAGAATCTGCGAACGCTCGTAGCGCGACAGCGTCGGCCGATACGCGAGCGCATAGTCGAGCGCGGCGCGCACGTCGTCGATGCTGGCGAGCGGCACGGTGCCGACACGCATGCCGGTATAGGGATCGAATACGTCGAGCGTGCGGGCGCGCGTCGCGCGCTCGCCGCGCAGCCGCAGCGCTTCTACGCGGAACGCCGGATGGTCCCGCAGCACCGGGTTCATGATGTCGACACGCGATTGAGCGCGACGTCGAAGATATCGAAGTTGCGCAGCCGCTTGCCTTCGTTGCCACTGGCCGTTGGCTGAACGCGCCGGTTGAACAGCAGCGGCACTTCCTGCTCGGAAATCCCGCCATGCGAGCGCAGCGGCACGGTGAGGCCGGACAGGTCGTGCTCGTCGCGCCGCGTGCCGAGCACGACATGCTTCGTGCCGATCACGACCAGATCGCCGATGCGATCCTCGGGCAACCCGAAGCGCGCGCACGCTGCGTTGCGGTCGAGCACGACTTCGATTCCCGGCAGGCGGCCGATCCGCGCAATCACCGACGCGGCATCGAGCTCGCGCGGCAGATAGACGGTCGCGAACGAACCCAGCGCGCCGTGATGCACGACGTACGGATCGGTGATCGGCAGAATCACGCGCGTCGTCGATGCGCCGAGCCAGTCGTCGAGCAAGTCCTGCAGATAGATCACGTTCGGCTCGCCGGTTCGCGGATCGTGCTTCGCGTTCATGCCGTGGTCGGCGGTGAGGCCGATCACCCAGCCGAGCGCGTCGAGCTTCGCGAGATAGCCGTCCATCATCGCGTAGAACGCGTTCGCGCCTTCGGTGCCGGGCGCCCATTTGTGCTGGATATAGTCGGTCGTCGACAGATACATCAGGTCGAGCTTGCGCGTCTGCGCGAGCCGCACGCCGGCCGCGAACACGAATTCCGACAATCCCGCGCTATACACGTCCGGCAACGGCAGACCGACCAGACCGAGCACACCGTCGATGCCGTTTTCCTCGACCGACACCTTGTCGGCTTTCTCCGCCGAAAAGCAGATGCCCTTCAACTGCCAGCCGAGCAGTCCGCGCAGTTTGTCCTTCGCAGTGACGACGGCGACCGCGGCGCCCGCGTCGGCGGCGGCCGCGAGCAGCGTGGGCGCGCGCAGGTAGGCGGGGTCGTTCATCATCACGGCCGCGCCCGCGCCGTTGTTCGCGTCGGTGTCCCAGAAGTAGTTGCCGCAGATGCCGTGCACGGACGGCAGCACGCCGGTCACGATCGACAGGTTGTTTGGGTTCGTGAACGACGGGATCACGCAGTCGCCGCGAAACGCCGCGCCGCCCTCGAGCATCGAGCCGATGAAAGGCGTGACACCGGCCGCGACCGCCGCTTCCAGATACTCGAACTCGCAGCCGTCGACACAAACGACGACCGTCGGTTGCGAAGGCAGCCGATAGCTCCGGCCGTTGACTTCGATCGTGCGTTGCTCGGCGTGTGTCATCGCGTGGTCTTCCATTACAGGGGTTGTCATTGCCAAGGCCTCATCGCCCGCGCGAGCCGGCCGCGCCCGCGGTTGCCGGGATGCGCCGCTCGTGCCCCGCATCACCCGCCGCGTCGCACGCCGCATGGGCGCGCTGCAAGCCGCCCTGCACATGCGCGCGCATCAATTGCGCGGCCTGCTCCGCATCGCGCGATGCGAGCGCGGTCAGAATTGCGCGGTGCTCGGCGAGCGAGCGCGCCATCGCATCGCCTTCTACGACCAGCGCGGCTCGCCGAAACAGGCTCAACTCGCTGACGAGCCTGCGATACGTGTCGTACAACTTCGTGTTACCCGCCGCCGCGACCAGCCCATCGTGAAACGCGACGTTCGCGCGCGCATACGCATCGGGATCGTGCGATGCGAGCGCGGCGCGCATCGCATCGACGCAATCGCGCAGCACCGCGAGCTTGCCCGCATCGATGCTGGCCGCGAGCATCCGGCACGCCGCCTCTTCGAGCACCGCGCGCACCGCGTAAATCTCGTCCGCTTCCGCGAGCGACACCGTCCGCACGAACACGCCGCGATTCTTCTCGGTCCGCACCAGCCCCGCCTGCTCCAGCGCGCGAAACGCCTCGCGCACCGGCCCGCGCGACACCTGCAAGCGCGCCGCCCAATCGGCTTCGTTGAGCTTATCGCCCGGCGCCAGTGTGCCGTCGACGATATGCCGCTCGATTTCGTCGCGCACCAGCGTCGTCAGCGAATGGCGGCGCACGACCTCGATCGGATCGACGGAAGCAGAGTGCATATATTCGGTCACTTTGACAAATTTCGCCACATCGCATCGGATGTCCGCCGTTGGGCGTGCGCGCTTCAGATCCAGGAAACCGCCCGCCGATCAGCCGGGTCAGCCCGGTCAGTCGATCCGGCGACGCGGAGCCCGCGCCGCGATCAGCAGCAGCGCGACCAGCGAGACCAGCAGCAGAATCAGCGACAGCGCGGAAGCCGGCAGGTAATAGCCGCGCTCCACCTGCCCGACGACGACGATCGGCACCGTCGCGAAGCCCGGCGGATACACGGTCAGTGTCGCACCGAGTTCGCCGAGCGACAGCGCAAAACCGAGCGCTAGACTCGCGCGGATCGCCGGCACCAGTTGCGGCAACACGACACGGCGCAGCACCATCGACGGCGGCGCTCCGAGGCTCGCGGCCGCTTCGCGCAGCACGGTCAGCTCCGGGCGCAGCGCGGCGGCCGCGCAGCGATAGCAGAACGGCAGCACCAGCGCGAGCTGCACGAACACGACGATCGCCGCCGAGCTCGACAGATCCAGCGGCCGTTTGTGATACGCGATCAGCACCGCGAGGCCGAGCACCACACTCGGCACGCCGTTGGGCATCATCGCGATCGTGTCGACGATAGCGCCGAGGCCGCGCCGGTCGCGCCCTTCGAGCGCGAGCGCGAGCCACAAACCGAGGATCGTGCCGAGCACCGCGACGCCCATGCCGACTTCGAGGCTGGTGGTCAGCGCGTCGAAGTCGCTCGAACCGAGGCGCTCGAACCAGCGCGTGCTGAAGCCGTCGGGCAGGATCGTGCCGGACCAGTGCGACGCGACGCTCGATAGCGCGACGACCAGCACCGGCAGCACGAACAGCCAGAAGCACAGCAGCGCGGCGAAACCCAGAAAGAGACCGCCGAGCAGTCGCACGACGAGGCTGTGCCGCACGGGCCGGCCCTTCTTGTGCATGACCGGCAGCACGGTCGGATCGAGTTCAACGGCCATGACCGGCTCCTTTCACCTTGCGACTATTGACGCGCCGGTACAACGCGTACAGCGACAACGACATCAGCAGCATCACGACCGCGCCGGCGGCGGCGGTCGGCAGATCGAGATCGACGGTCGCGGCGCTATAGATCGCGACCGGCAGCGTGATCAGATGGGCGCTGCCGAGCACCAGCAGAATGCCGAACTCGTTCAACGTCAGCAGAAAACACAGAATCGTGCCCGCCGCGATGCCCGGCCACGCGAGCGGCAGGATCACCTTGAACGCGACCATCAGACCGTTCGCGCCGAGGCTGCGCGCGGCTTCGATCAGCCGCCGGTCGAGCAGCGCGAACGATGCCAGCGTCGGACGCACGACGAACGGCGTATAGAACACCACTTCCGCGAGAATCACGCCGCCGATGCCGAACAGAAAGTCGAGCGGCGGCGCCTGCAGATTGAACAGCCGCTGCAGCCCGATGCTGACCGAGCCCTGCGAGCCGTACAGAAAGATCAGCGTGAAGGCGACCAGAAACGACGGGAACGCGACGAACAGCTCGAGGAAGCGCGTGACCATTCGCGCGCCCGGAAACGGCTTGAAGAACAGCAGCGACGCGAGCGCCACGCCGAGCAGCGACGCCAGGCTCGCGCTCGCGAACAGGATGCCGAGCGTGGTGCCGATCACGCCGCGCGTTTCGGGGTTGCCGAAGAACGTCACGTACGCGTGGCCCGACAGGCCGTGCGCGCCGGTCAGACTCAGCATCACGAGCCGCACCAGCGGATAGATGACGAGCGGTCCGAGCACCACGACCGCAATGAACAGCAGATGCCATTGCGCGAGACGCTCGCGCCGCTTCACCGCGGCCGCATGCGCCGCGGCGCTCGCCAGACGGCGCGCGGCGGCGGCTTCGAGCTCGGCTTGCGCGGCAAGGTCGAGCGGATTGGACGTATCAGGGCTTGATAAGGACGACATCGCCAGCCTCGTAGCGCAGGGAAACACGCGCGCCCTTCTCCGGCGTCATGCCGAGGCTGCGCTGCATCGTGACGAGCACGGGATCGTTCGGCAGCGCATCGAGCACGACCGATACCGACAAGGCCGCGCCATACCACTCGACCGACGCGATCGCGCCATGCAACTGCCCCTCGCCGAGCGGCACGATGCGCAGCGCCTCCGGACGCAGACACGCGACACGTTCGCGCTCGTTGTGGCGCGCGTCGTCCATGGCGAACGCGACCTGCGGCGGCAGCAGATTAGCCGCGCCGAGGTAGCGCGCGACGAAGCCGTCGACCGGCGTGTCGTACAGCTGCTGCGGCGTGCCGAGCTGCGCGATGTGGCCATCGCGCATCAGCAGCGTGCGGTCGGACAGCACGAGCGCGTCGTCCTGATCGTGCGTCACGCAGACGATCGTGAGATTCGGCAGGCGCTCATGCAGCGCCTTCAGTTCGGAACGCACCGACGCGCGCAGATTGGCGTCGAGCGCGGACAGCGGTTCGTCGAGCAGCAGCACGTCGGGTTCGATCACGAGCGCGCGGGCGAGCGCCACGCGCTGCTGCATGCCGCCCGACAGTTGCGCGGGCATCACGTGACCGGCGTCGCCGAGCTGCACAAGCTTCAGCGCCTCGGCGACGCGGCGCGCGACGTCGCGCGCCGGAATGCGCCGTGCGCGCAAACCGAACGCGACGTTCTCGAATACCGTCAGATGCGGAAACAGCGCGTAGCTCTGGAACAGCAGTCCGAGGTTGCGCTTGTGCGGCGGCACATGCGTCAGATCGCGGCCGGCCACTGTCAGCGTGCCGGCCAGACCGTCGGCCTCGATGAAGCCCGCGATGAAGCGCAGCAAGGTCGTCTTGCCGCAGCCGCTGCGGCCGAGCACGGTGAGCAACTCGCCGCGCTGGATGGTCAACGACAGATCGTCGAGCACCGTGCGCGCGCCGAAGCGCACCGTCAGGTGATCGATCTGCACGCCGCCCGGCGCGGCGGCGCCCGGCGCGTCCAATCGCGCGGCGTCGAGCGCATCCAGCGGCGCGCCAGGCGCGGTGGGGTGAGCGAGACTGGCCGTATTCACCGGGGTCTTCCTCCAACAGAATTAATGCTGATGCGGCGCCGCGCAGTACCTGCGAAGCGCCGCCTGAATCGACAACGTCAAACGTTGCTTATCTGAGTCACTTACTTCGGCTTGACCACTTCGGTCTCTTTGCCCGACGAACCGATCACGTCGCTCTTCCAGCGCGCGGTCCAGTCGGCCTTCTTCGCCATCACGTGATTCCAGTCGACCGGAATCAGCTTGACGCCGCTGATCGCCTGCTTGACCGTTTCGCCGTTCTTGCCGGCGAGCGGCACGTCGCTGCGACCCGGAATGCCGAAGATGTCCGGCACCTTCGACTGCACGTCCGTCGACATCAGATAGTCGATCAGCTTCTTGCCTTCGGCCTGGTTCGGACCGTTCTTGATCAGCCCGATCGCGTACGGCAGCTGGAACGTGGTCGGCTGACCGCCGGGCGTAGCGGCGAGGAACACCGGCTTCAGAGACAGGCCGCCGTTGGCCGCGTCGTCGAGATCCATCTGCAGATCGCCGTTGGCGACCGCGATCTCGTTACGCGATAGCAGCACGTCGAGATAGCCCGTGCCCTTGGTGTGGAACTTGGCGCTCTGCTCGAGCTTCTTCAGATAGTCGAACGCCTGGTCTTCGCCCATCAGCGACGAGGTCAGGATGATCACCGCCATGCCGTCGCCGGCGGTCGCCGGATTGGAATAGGCGACCTTGCCGGTGAAGTCCGGGTGCAGCAGGTCCGCGAACGTCTTCGGCTGATTTTTCGTGACTTCGGGGTTGATCGCGAACGAGAAGTAGTTGTTCACGAAGGTCGCCCATGCGCCGTTCGGCGCCTTCGCGATGGCCGGCACGTTCTTGTAGTTGGCGCTCTGGTACGCCTGCAGCAGACCGTTCTGGTCGGCCTGCTGGATGAACGGCGGCAGCGTGACGAGCACGTCGGCCTTCGGCTGGTCCTTCTCGATGGTCGCGCGGTTCACGACTTCGCCGCTGCCCGCCGTGACGATATTGACCTTCACGCCTTCCTTCTTTTCGAAGGCCGGCAGCACATCCTTGTACAGATTTTCGAGGCCGTCGGCCGTGTACAGCACGACGGCGTCGGCCGCATGAGCCTGCATCGCGGCACCGCCGAACGCTGCGGCGGCGACCAGCACCGGCAGCAGTTTGCGCGCGAGACCGGCCGCGGCGTGAAGGGAATTCGTCTTTTTCATGTCGCTCTCTCCGAAAGGCTAAAAACCAGACGGTCGGGATAACCCATACCTGTAGTGATTGAACGGCGGCACGCGCCGCTTGGCGTTGCCTGCTGCGGTTGCCGCGCCGGTCTATCGTGGATTGCAGATTGCCGACAACTTTGCCGCTTCTCGCCCAGCCTGACTGACAGCCCGCCTCCGACACCCGCGCTGCCTGCCGCGCCTGAGCGGGCACGGGAAGAATCACAGGTTTCGATGACACGGCCGTGACGATTTTGCCGAATTCCAAAAAAAGACACAAATTGCCAATTCAAGCCAACCGATGGAATTCGTCGCGCCGCCCAAAAATGGAACTCCGCGCGCCGATCCCGTGTGGATCGTACATGGCAAAAATGACGGCGCGTATTGTCCCCGGCCGTTCCAATATCTGGAGCGAAACCCGCGGCTTTTTTTAGTTGGATTTTGGCGGGTGCGGAATGACGTTCGGCGAATGAGCCGTCTCACGCGATCAGAATCTCCGGACCATGCGCGGTGATCGCCTTGCCCAGCGCGCGCTCGGGCGCCAGTTCGGTGACCAGATACCGCGCCGACTCGATACCGTTGATGCGCACCGGCGTCACCCGTCCGAACTTCGAATGATCGGCGACGACCACCACCAGGTCGGCCGCGGCGATCATGCGGCTGCGCACTTCGGCCGCCATGCGGCTGTAGTCGGTCAGATAGCCGTCCGGGGAGATCCCGCCCGCGCCGATGAACGCGAAATCGGCGTGGTACTGCGCGATCTGGTGGACCGTGTCGAGTCCGAAGGTCGCGTCCTCGATATCGGACAGCTCGCCGCCGAGCAGCGTCACGCGATTGTCGTTGCGTCGGCCGAGCAGCAGCGCGATGCGCCAGTCGTTCGTGTAGACCGTCAGCCGATGCCGGTCGAGCAGCGCGCGCGCGACGGCCTGCGTGGTACTGCCCGAATCGATGATCAGCGACGCGCCGTCCGGCACGAACTCGGCCGCGCGCTCGCCGATCGCACGCTTCGCGCCCGCATTCTCGGCTTCGCGCGTATCGAGATCTGGCTCGCGCCGATCGCTCGACAGCGCGCCGCCGTGGGTCGTCACGAGCAGGCCGCGGCCGGCCAGTGCGTTGAGGTCGCGGCGGATCGTTTCGCGCGATACGTTCAGTTCGCGCACCAGTTCAGCGACCGACAGCGCGCCGTTCTTTGCGACTTGCGCGAGGATGTATTGATGACGTTGTTCTGCGAGCATCTGTGCGCCGTGGTTGAGGAAGGCCGCCGTATTGTATTACGCGTATTGCGCGTTGTTGGCGCGGGCGCGCAGTTTGCGCTCATGGCGAGTTCATCGCGCGCTCATCGCGCGCTAAGGTTGCTACGAGCCGCCCCTTGCGCGCGAACCCGCCCGCCACCGCGCCGACCTGCTAACCTTGACGGCTGGACTCTTCGGGCCATGCGGCGAACGCCACGCCGCCGCCCGGCCGAGTCCCGCACAACGCCTCGCCCGTCAACCGAACCGCCGATGCCGCCACTGTTTCGCCGTCTACTGCTGCTGTTCCATGCGCTGCGTTACGGCGCGCGCCTGATCTGGCTCGCCGCTCCGCCCGATCACAAGCTGCATTGGATGATCGAGCTGATCGGCCGCGTGCATGCGTCCGAGCGCAGCGGCGCGCAGTTGCATGGCCTGCTGCCGGCGCTCGGTCCGCTCGCGAGCCGCTTCGCACAGACGCTGGCCGCTCGCCCAGAGCTCGCGAGCGGCACGCTGCATGACGCGCTGGACGCCATCGATCACATGGAAGCACCGCTGTCGCCGGACGACTCCGCGCTGGCTTTGACGCGCGCGTTCGGCCGGCCGCTCGGCGAGCTGTTCAGCGCGGTCGACCTCGTGCCGGTGCGCAGCGGCTTCGCCGAGCAGACCCATTTCGCGCGGCTCGCGGTGCCGCTCAAAGGTCACCACGAGGTCGCCGTCAAGCTCGTGCGCGCGCAGCAGTTGCAACAGATTGGCGATGAGCTCGCGCTGTTGCGCTGGGTCGCGCGCTGGCTCGAAAAGCTGTCGCGCGTCGCGCGCCGGCTGAAGTTGCGCTCGCTCGCGCAAACTTTCACCGACGACATCCTGCGCCGCTTCGACCTGCGCGCCGAAGCCGCGAACCTGAGCCAGACCGGCCACCATTTCGACGGCGACAAGCGCATCGTCGTGCCGGACGTGATCTGGGAGCTGTGCACCGACCACACGCTGACGATGCAGCGCATCAATACGCTGCCCGCGAGCGACCTGCCCGGCCTGCACGCGCACGGCATCAAGCTGGCGCCGCTCGCCGCGCATATCGTCGAGGTGGTCACCGAGCAGGCATTCGAGCATGGCTTCTTCCACGCGACGCTCGATGCGCGCCGCGTGCGCGTCAGCATCGAGCCGGATACACTCGGGCGCCTCGTGCTCGCCGAGTTCTCGATCATGGCGACGCTGTCGAGCGGCGAGCGCGAGTTCTTCGTGCACGGCGCGACCGCGTTGTTCGACCAGGACTACGCGCGGCTCGCCGACATGCATCGCGAGGCCGGCCACGTGCCGGACGACACACGCCCCGAGATGCTCGAAGCCGAACTGCGCACGCGCGCTGAAGCGCACTTCGCGGCGGCGCCCGAGGATCGCTCGGCGGGTTCGCTGTTTCATCATCTGCTGCACGGCGTGCAACCGTTCGACGGTCAGGTGTCGGGCCAGCTCGCGACCGCGCAGCGCTCGTTCCAGCAGGCGGAGATGCTCGCGCGGACGCTGCATCCGGGCGTCGATACATGGAACATCGCACGCGGCGTGCTTGCCGATATCGCGCGACGCGATCTCGATCATCGCGGCTGGCTCAAGCGGCTGTCACACGAACTGCCGCATCTCGCGCATATGCTGCCGCGCGTGCCGCAACTGGCGGTGCGCTATCTGCAGCAGCACGATCGCGCGGGTACGCCGCAGCAGAACGCGCAACTGCTCGCGGATCTCGCGCGCGAGTACCGGCGCACGCGTTGGCTATTGTGGGCGTGCGTGGTCTGTGGCGGCGCGCTCGGAGCGGGGATGACGCTGCTCGCGTGGTGACGGTCCCGCGCGCATTGTGCAGCTTTGAACAAGACGCGCGCCGCCCGTGCGGTCAACATGGCGGCTTTTTCACACCCTCCGCCCCGATGCTCGCCACCTTTGCTGCCGCCGTGTTCGTCGTGCTGTGGTCGACCGGTTTCGTGGTCGCCCGCGCGATCACGCCTTACGCCGATCCCAATCTGTTTCTGCTGGCCCGTTTCGGCGGCACCGCGCTGATCTTCGCGCTGGCCGCGCTCGTCGCGCGCTCGGCCTGGCCGACCGGACGCAACCTGGGCAAGCACCTGAGCGCCGGCGCACTGCTGCAAGGGGTCTATCTCGGCGCCGGCTACTGGGCCGTCGCGCAAGGTCTCAGCGCGGGCGTGATGGCTTTGCTCGGCGCGCTGCAGCCGCTCGCGACGGCCGCCGTTGCCGCGCCGCTGTTCGGCGAGCGCTTGTCGCGGCGCGGCTGGAGCGGCATGGCGGTCGGCCTCGCCGGCGTCGTGCTGGTGCTCGCGCCGAAGCTCGCGGCCGCGACGCCGCCCACGCACGGCAACGCGCCGGCGTGGCTGGTCGTGCTGATATCGATCGTCGCGGTGGGGGCGATCACGGCGGGCACGCTGTTCCAGAAGACCTCGCTCGCCAAGGCCGATATTCGCAGCGCGAGCGCGGTGCAGAACGTCGGCGCGGCTGTCGTCGCGGGGGTGCTGGCGCTCGCGCTCGGCGAGCATCGCTGGATCGCGTCGCCAACGCTGTGGGCATCGCTCGCGTGGGGCATCGTGATGCTGTCCGGCATCAGCGTCACGTTGCTCGTCTGGATGGTCCGGCGCGGGGATGCTTCGCGCGCGACCGCGCTGTTGTTTCTCGCGCCGCCGCTCGCCGCGCTCGAAGGCTATCTGGGGTTCGGCGAGACGCTGCTGCCCGTGCAGATTGCCGGGTTTGCGGTCGCCCTGGCTGGCGTGTTGTTGGCGAGGTCGTGAGGGGCGCCCCGCGCTGGTATTGCGACAAGACGTCGGCGTCCGTCAGTCGGCCGTATCCGCGTGCGCGGGCATTTTTGCGCGCGCGACCGCACCGGGCACTGGCGACCAAGCTGGCCGGCTCTTGCGCTGCGAATCGACGACGACGATAAAACGCCCCGCCCACGGCATGATCTGCCGATCGCTTTTCAGCACCCACATAGACTGGCCGGAATCGACGAGCTGCTGATATTCCGCGTCGAGAATCCCGTAGTGATCGAGAAACGTGTTCAGCGACGCGGGAATCCGCACGCAGCCCTTCGAATGGCGAATACCGAGCAGCGGTTCTAGCCGATCGGGGTCGGTCGCGTGCATCTGGAAACGCATCTGCGACATGCCGCCCTTGCCCCAGCCGCGTTCGCCCTGCGCCCAGCCGAGGTCGAAGATACGCATATCGCGACGGCCATAACCGCGAATGTGGTTTTCGTTCTCCGTGCCCTCGGAGCGGAAATCCATATTGTCGGGCGTATGTTCAAACACGCCGAGCGGCGTGATGAAGTGGTCGTACTCGCCAGGCCGTCCGGTGGATACCGGCGATGCGCCGATCATCTGCCAGTTGTCGGCGGGCGCTGGGCGGAAGTAAATCAGGAGCGCCTGCACGTTCGCATTGCGATCGACGAGCACCACATACTCGCCCGACAGATTGCCAAGCTCGTTCCCGTCGAGCGCCGTCTCCAGACGGTCGGCGTACGCACGCTGCTCCGCGACGGGCAGTCTGAGCCGGCGCGTCACGTCCTGCGCGAATACGTCGCGCAGCAGAAACGCACGGCGCGGATCGACGACGCCGGCCGCGTCGGGCGCGGCGACGGTGGCGGCGTCGATCGTGCCCAATGATTGGCTCGCGCCATTCCACGCTTTGGCCGAAGTGGTCGGATTCACCGTATGGGCCGCCGATATTGCGGATGCAGGCGACTGAGCGGTACCGGGCACCGCTGCATGAACCTGCGCCGCCATCGCGCCCGCACCTGCCGATATGACGATTGCGCACATCCACGCGCAAATCCTCAGGCGGTTCAATCCAGGCTGGCCACGCCGATCTGGGTATCTCATCGCGTCCTGAAACAAACATGATTATTATTGATTGACACGCCGGATCCCGGTGGCGTTCGCTACGAGCGATGTTACGCAGCGAATTGACGCGTGTCGATGAATATACCCTCTAACTTACGACCTCTTCAAAAACGATTGACTATTTCCCCGCAATCGACATATCACTGAAATGCAATTAATTCGCAATTAAGCTGGTCATCGGAAAATCAGGCCACAAAAGCGAAGGACGATTTCATTCGACGAAAGATTGCCCGAATACGGCGGCACATCCCGATACTCGAGCCCTTTCAAGCGCTTTTTCTCTCGCGAGGACAACAACGATCATGGCTCCATCCGATCCCGCCGCCCGCCAGGCCCGCATCGCGGCCGAAATGCACGTCACCGCTAAATTCGATGCAAGCCGCGAAATCGAGCGCCGGGTGGATTTTCTGGCGAACTATCTGCGCAACAGCCACCTGAGAACTTATGTGCTCGGCATTAGCGGCGGCGTCGATTCGACGACGGCCGGGCGTCTCGCCCAACTCGCGGTCGAGCGTTTGTGGACTAACCATTACGACGCGCGTTTCGTCGCCGTGCGTCTGCCTTACGGAAAACAGCGCGATGAAGCGGATGCACTGGAGGCATTACGTTTCATTTTCGCCGACGAAAATCTGACTATCGATATCAAACCCGCCGCCGATGCAATGCTCGAATCGCTCGATAAAAGCGGTGTGTCGTTCAAGGACGAATTACAGCGGGATTTCGTGCACGGCAATATCAAGGCGCGCCAGCGGATGATCGCGCAATACGCGGTGGCGGGTGCGCGCTCCGGTGTCGTGATCGGCACGGACCACGCGGCTGAATCGGTGATGGGCTTCTTTACGAAGTTCGGCGACGGCGGCGCCGACGTGCTGCCGCTCGCCGGGCTCAGCAAGCGCCGCGTGCGCGCGCTCGCGCATATGCTCGGCGCGCCCGACGCGTTGGCGCACAAGGTGCCGACCGCCGACCTCGAGATGCTGCGGCCGCTTCGCCCCGACGAAGACGCGTACGGCATCCCGTACGACGCGATCGACGATTTTCTCGAAGGCAAGCCGGTCAGCGATACCGTGCGTGACGTGGTGCTGCAGTTTTACAACGCGACGCGTCACAAGCGGGCGCTGCCGTACACCCCGTTCGACTGGCAGGCGTCACCTGATGGGCAATGACGAGGCAGCGAAGCGGCGCTCAAACGAATAAAGGCGGTGGCCCTGCGCGCGACGCCGCGCATGTCCACCGCCTTCGAAAGGAATCGACGTTACTGAGCCGCCTACACCTACGGCGCTCGCTGCTCCGGCGGCGGTTCGTCGCTGAACAGATCGGCGCTCGCTTCGAGCGGCTCGCCACCCAGATGCTTGCCGTGAATCTGCCGCGCGATCACGTCGCCGACATACGGCACGCTCGCGTCGAGTTCCACCGTCGCGTAGGCGTTGGGCTTGCCGGCGTCCACCACCTCGACGTGTTTAGCGTAGTGGCCGAGTTCGCGCTTCAAGAAATCCCGCACGTCCTGCTCGCTGCACGATTCGGCGATATTGCGCACGGTCAGGTTCATGCGGACTACCCTCGCCGTGCCCGGCGCTCAGTCAGTCGGTCAGAGCTGGAGACACGCACCGGTCGCAGCGCGACACGCTGCTTCGTCTGAGCCACGGCCAGTGCGCGAAGTGCGACGACTCCGGTCGCGCCGGCCAATCCGAAAGCGAGCAATGACAAAAAGAAGGCCATCGTTCCAATCTCCTGTGCAAATTTCATCCTGTTCTCAGGATAGCCCGCTTCGACAGCGAACACACTGTGACGCAGTGTCGTAGGCAACGGCGAAACACCCCCGTCGATGCACTGTACCTGAATCAGTCGCGCCAATCCTGGAAAACTTCGGCTGCTTCAGGACCTTGCATGCCTGGCACGCAGACGCATCGTCAAAGGCATCCTGCGGAGGATGTGAGCAAGGCTGGCTGATCGCGCCGATCAGTTGGCCGCTTGCACGTTCGCCGCGCTCACCCACCACGCATTCTTACCGTGCGGCAGGCGGACCAGCACCGCGGAAGGATCGTCGACGCCGTCGTCGGCGATCTGGCAAACCGGCAGGCCGTCGGGCAGACGCTCCACTTCGCCGGCGGCCTCGAACAGCGCGATTCGCCGCGCATCCAGCGGGCGCAGTTGCCGATACACGTCGAAGCTGAGCGCCGCGGGCACTTCGCCGCGAATCTCCAGCTCATTGGCGCGCGCGCAATGCGCGGGCGCGGCGGCAACCGCGGCTGCGCTGCCGCTCAGGCAGCCGATCGTCAGCGCAACGGCGGCGAGGCGGGATTGGGTCATCGTGTTTCTCCGAAAAAAATGAGGGGCCGCGAACCGTGGTTCCGCGACGACTGCGGCAGCGCGCGGATGCGCTCAACGCTCGCGCTCATGCGCGTCGCCACGCCCGTTGTCTTCGCTGTCGACGCCGTCGTCGTCGCCAGTCGGGACGTCTAGCCGGCTCACGTCGCACGACGCCTGGCCAAAGCCCGCATTCACTGCCGACCAGTTGCCGACGATCGCCGCTTGCGCCTGCGCGAGACTCAGCTTGCCTTCGCAGACGCAGCGCTTGAGCATCGCCGCCGCGCGTGCCTTGCGGCGCTCGCCCCGCGGGCCGGCCCACGGCAATAGATCGAGATTGGCCGGCGCATCGGGCGATCCGCCGAGCATGATCGGCACGTGCCGGTCGAGCGCAAATGCGGCGCTGTCATCCACATCGATGCCACGCGCGGCAAGCATGCGGTCCTTGTGCGCCATCAGTTCGTCGAACGGCGGCGCGACGGTTTCCGCATAACCGGGGCGGCAAATCGTCCGGCCGATCGATTGCTGGGTGACGCGGTCGTCGAGGGTCGCTCGCCTGCGCGGCGGCGTCCCCGATGCGCAGCGCGATCAGTGCGCCGACGGTTACGAACAGCGCACGATGTGTGATGTGCGCGCGCGGTCGAACCACGCTCTTGCGCCCGAGCCGCGGCGCGTTGGCCGCCTCATTGCTGCTGGTGATGTCGTGGGGAAGACCCCGCCGATGCGTGTCCGCGATGCCTGCGTTCATTCGTCTGCGCGCCGGCGGCACGCGGTAGTTCAATTCGCAAGGCAATTAAAACACATTCAATCTGGATGAGTACAAAAGCCCGACATGGCAGCGCACCGTTTGCCGGCTCGCGGCGACCGCCGCGAGCCAGAGCAGACCGGCACGACACGACGTCGCGATGTGTCGCGACGCCCCGCCACCGCCGCTACTTCGCCACCCGCGCCTGCAATGCGCGGATCCGCCCGAGCGCCTGCGCGTCCGACACCGTCTCTTCGTACATCTTTGCGAGGTCGGCTTTCAGCGCGGTACGCGAACCGCCGTCGAGATACACCATATGCCCCGATGGATAGAACCGCGCCGACAGGTTCTGCCGCACCTGCTGACTGACCAGCGGCATCTGCTGCAGGTCGAGCACGGTTTGATAGAACGGCGTGACGAAATCGAAGAACCCGTTCGCCGACAACACCTTCAGGTCGGGATTGAGTGCCATCACGGCCGCAAGGTCGCCGGCCGTGTACAGAATGATGTTGCCTGTCGAGTCGACGCCCTTCTGCGCGCCGGTGGGATCGATATGGCTGAAGTCCCAGTACTTGAAGGCCTGATCGTTGAGGTCGGTGAACGACGAGTTCGACGTGTACTTCAACTGCTCGTTCAGATACACGTTCCACATCGTCGTGTAGACGCCGGTGACCGCGGTCATCGTCGGATCGTTGCCGCCGGAGTTCGGGTCGATCTTGCCGGCGATGCCGGTGTCGATCGCGGTCACGCGGCCGTCGTAAGCGCCGAGCGCGAGGCCTTGCGACTTCAGCAAGGTGGTCAGGAACAGCGAATTGCCGCGGCTGTCGTAGCCGGCGATGTCGAGGCTCCACGCGAGCAGTGTCGTTTTGTCGATGCCGGTGTATTCGCTGAGTTTTTCGACGGTCGCGGTGTCGGTGGTCGGGAACTTGCGCAGCGCGGCCAGATAGTCGGTGCGCGCGAACTGCGCGACCTCCTCGGCGAACGTGCCGAGATCGGTGGGCCGCGGCGCGACGCCGAGTTTCTTGTGATACCACGCGTCCGCGGCCGCCGTGGGCAGCACGCCGACCGGGTTGCCCGACTGCGTGTAATCGAGAATCGAAGACTGCAGCGTCACCCCGTTCAGATCGACGCCATCCTCGTGCAGCCGGTACGCGAGCACGCAGCTGCGCGCCGTGCCGTAGGACTCGCCGAACAGATACTTCGGCGAATTCCAGCGGTTGTTTTTGGTCAGAAACCGCTTGATGAACTGCTTGATCGAGTCCGCGTCCTGATCGACGCCCCAGAAATCGCGATTCTTCTTCGGCGCGATCGCCGCCGAATAGCCGGTGCCGACCGGGTTGATGAATACGAGGTCGCTTTTGTCGAGCAGGCTGTCCGGATTGTCTTCGAGCGAATATGGCGCCGGCGGCGTGAAGCCCGGCATCGACGTCTTGATGCGGCGCGGCGCGAACGAGCCGAGCAGCACGAATACCGACGACGATCCGGGCCCGCCGTTATAGAAGAACGTGACCGGCCGCGTCTCTTCCTTCTGGTTGTCCTGTGTGAAAGCGACGTAGAACATCCTCGCAGACGGCTGCGAGCTGCTCGGATCGACGATCACCAGGTGGCCCGCGGTCGCCGTGTAGTTGATGTTGTGCCCGCCGATGGTCACCGAATGATGCGTGATCGCGGCCGTCTCGACCGTATCGGTAACCGAATCGTCCGGGCCGTTGCCGTAGGCGACCGGGTCGAAGAACGGCTGGTCGCCGGCTTTGTGCGGGGTGCTCGTGGCGGTGGACGCGCCGGCCGAGGCCGTGGCGTGCGTGTTGTGCGGCGAATGCTGGCTACCGGAAGCTGATTCTGTATTCGTCATGATCGCTCCAAGGGTTGTTTTATTGCCGTGCGTCCTCGTTCTTACGTCTTGTTGTTGTGTGATGCGCTGTGTTGCAGACTATAGTGTGCCCGCCACCTTCCCGCCATTGGGACTGCCCAGGCCCGTGCAGGCGTCCCACCCCTTCGACGCCGCAAAACTGCCGTTGTTGCCCTCGGTGATGTCGTTGCACACGCCCGTCGCCTTGTACAGTTTCGCGTTGACGAAGCCGACCGGCTGTCCCTTCGCCGCGTTGATGCGCGCGATCAGCCCGGCCCACAGCGGCGCGACCGCGCTGGTGCCTCCCACCACCGTTTGGGTTCCGTCGACTAGCACGTCGTAGCCGGTCAACGGCGAGGCATCGCCCGCGACGTCCGGCACGCCGCGCCCGCTGAGCGGCTGGCTGCCGCCGGCCGTCATCGTGGCCGACAAACCCTGCTGCCACGCCGGCAACTCAAACGCGGTGCTGACGCCGCCGCCGCTCGCACCGCCCAGTTCACCGTCGTTCCAGACGACCTCGCGCGTGATCGCCGAACCGGACGCGCTCAGTTGCGTGCCGCCGCAGGCGAGCACGTACGGGCTCGACGCCGGGAAGTCGACCTGGTCGCCGCCGCCCGAGCCGTCGCTCGACCCGCTGTCCCCGGAAGCCGCGCAGATCGTCACGCCGAGCGCCGCCGCCGATTGCAGCACGCTGTTGAGCGCATTCATCGACTGGCCGGTCCAGACCGACTCCGGCGCGCCCCAGCTGATCGAAATGACCGACGGCTTGTGGGTCGTGTCGTGCACCGCGCGGCTCACCGCGTCGATGAAGCCGGCGTCGCTGTTCTGCGTGAAGTACACGGCGATGGTCGCGCGCGGCACGAGCGCACCGACGATCTCGATGTCGAGCGTAACCTCGCCGTCCGGCCCGTTCGGGTCGCCGCTCGGGTTGTTGCCGGCCTGATCGACACCGACCGCGGTCACGGTCGGCTCGCTGACGCCGAGGCTCGAGAAATAGGTCTTCAGGTCCGACGTGTTGTAGCCGCCGCCGAGCTCGATGATGCCGACGCACTGGCCGCCGCCGTCGCCCTGCGGAAACTGGTAGAGCGACGCGAGCTGCGGCGGCGTGAACGACTCCTGCTGCGCGCGCGCCGCGACGAACGGCGGCCGGATACGGAAGTGCGGTCGCGCCTGCGGCCGGTTGTCGAGCCCTAGCACCGCCTCGACGACGCCGCGCAGATCGTCCGGCACGCTGATCGTGCCGGTGCGGCCACGGAACTGGCCAGCCGTGTGGTGCTGGTAGCGTTCGAGCTTCACCTCGAACGCGCTCTGGAATTGCGCGATCGTGCCGCTCAGCAGCACCGAGCGCGCCGCCGGGTCCTCGCGTACGACGGCGAGCCCATGCGCGGCCGCAAACGCGCGGACCTTCGCGATGTCATCGGGCGCGGCGCCGTAGTCCTGGGCGAGCGCCTCGCGCGACAGCGGCTTCACGCTCGCGTCGCCGGCTGCGATGCGTTTCATCAACGCGTCGAACTGCGCCTGCTGCTGGCGGCGCAGCATCACGAAGACCTCGATCCGCTCGGCGGGATCGCATTGCCCGATGACCGTGGTGCCCTGCGCGACCTTACGCTCGCTGCCTGGCAATGGATGCTTGGTGACCATGGTTTCGACTCTCCTGTTAGCGTGGCTTCGCAGACGGTCAGCCACGCGCCTGCACGAAGCGCATCGTTTGCGCGATACGCGGCGGGGGTTGTTCAAGAACTTCGTCCAAGCGTCCGACCAAGGCATTCGAACACAGTTCCGACGCGTGCGGCAGTCGTCCGAATGGCTAATGCGCGGCGCGGATGCGACACGCTATGATGCTGGAGCGGCATTCCCGCCGTTTCAGTGCCGCGCGCGCCGCCCGCGCGCACGATCGAGAAATCAGAGGAACCCATGTCAATTTCGATGTATCAAGCATCACTGCCTGTGCTGATTCGCGGCCTCACCAACCTGCAGGCCATCCTCGGCAAGGCCGAGGCGCATGCCGCCGCGAAGCAGATCGAACCGTCGGTGTTCACCAATGCCCGGCTCGCGCCGGACATGCTGCCGCTCGTGCGCCAGGTGTATATCGCGAGCGATACCGCCAAGGGTTGCGCGGCGCGCCTCGCCGGCGTCGAGCCGCCGAAGTTCGAGGACGTCGAGCAGACTTTCGATGAACTGCGGGCCCGTATCCAGAAGACGATCGATTACCTGAAGGAATTCAACGAGGCGCAGATCGACGGCTCGGAGAGCCGCACGATCACGCTGAAATTGCGGCCGGGGCCGATCGAATTCACGGGAGCGTCGTATCTGTTCGGTTTCGTGCTGCCGAACTTCTTTTTCCACGTGACGACCGCGTACGACATCCTGCGTCATAACGGTGTCGAGCTCGGTAAGCTCGACTATCTGGGCGGGATGCAGCAGTAATGGGAGCGGGCGGGTCGTCGAAAGCGGCGCCCCGTTCACACGTGCAGGCGCGGCTGGAATGCGATCACCGCCATGCCGGCCAGCGTCAGCGCGGCGCCTGTGGCGTCCCACAGCGTGGGCCGCACCTCGTCCACGACCCACAGCCATGCAATCGCCACCGCCACGTACACGCCGCCATAGTCCGCATACACTCGGCCCGCGGCGGTGCGATGCAGCGTCAGTAGCCAGGCGAACAGCGCGAGGCTTGCCGCGCCCGGCAGCAACAGCCACGCCGAGCCGCCCTCCTTTAGCCAATGCCAAGGCAGGTAACAGCCGAGGATCTCGGCAATAGCGGTCACGACATACAGCAGGAAAGTTTTCATCGACGCACGTGAGAAGGTGGTTGTGTCGCCGCGCGTGCGCGCTGCACGTGCGACAGTCGCGCTACTTCAACTCCAACGGCCACCGGTCATGAGCATTGCGTCACCCTGTGTCGATATCTGAGCATCGCAAGAAAATTATCGAGGACCGGCCGCGGCGCGAGCGCAAGCTGAAGAAGTGAGCGGCGGGCGTCGCCGGTCGGCCGCTCACGCAGTCTCACGCCGGCCTCGAGTCTCAATCCAGCGAAAGTCGCACCGCGAAGCCGATCAACGCAGCCGAAAACGTCCAACGTTGCAGCGTTTGCGCCAAAGGATGGGCGCGCATCCAGTTGGCGATGCGGGCGGCGCCGATCGCATACAACGCGTCGAAGCATGCGCCGATCGCGAGCAGCACGACACCGAGTTCGATCATCTGCCACGCCACCGGCCCCGCTTGTGGCCGCACGAATTGCGGCAACAGCACCGAGCAGAACAGTAGCGCCTTCGGGTTGAGCAGATTCGTCAGCAGACCTTTGACGAACGCGGTCCGCAACGGCCGCGCGCCTCTATCCGCATCGCTCGAAGGAGTGGATTCCACTCGCGACGCGCCGGCCGCTTGCCTGTCGCCTGCACCGGCGGGCAATGCGAACCCGGGCGAGCGGAAAATCTGAATCCCGATCCACGCGAGATAGACCGCGCCGGCATAACGCACCGCGTCGTACAGCCACGGCGCGTTGCGCAGCAGCGCCGCCATGCCGCACGCCGATAGCGTCACGTGCGTCGCGCGCGACACGCCGAGCCCCGCGGCGGCAGCGAAGCCGCTGCGCACGCCGCGCGCGATGCTGGTTTGCAGGATCAGCGCCATGTCCGGCCCGGGCACCGCATAAACGACGATCAATGCCGCCACGTAGACGGCCAGCAGGTGAGCGGAAATCATCGGAGCCTCCTTGTTGTTCGAGGCTCCATCTTGCTATCGGAAGCGGAGCGTTTGTTGGCGATTTTCCGCCCAGACCAATCCGAAACTAGCGGAATACGCTAAGATTTCAGAATCTAATGGCGTCTTCCGCCAACCCGCAGCAAGCACCTTCCGATTATGTCCGTCGACGATCTCGACAAAACCGACCGCGCGATTCTCGCCGCGCTGCAAAACGACGGCCGCATGTCGATCGCGCGTCTCGCCGACATGGTCGGCCTCAGCGAAACGCCGTGCGCGCGGCGTCTGAAACGTCTGGAGAACGATGGTTACATCGACCGTTATCGCGCGGTGCTGTCGCGCGCCGGGCTCGGTCTGGGCGTGGTCGCGTTCGTGCTGGTGCGCTTCGCGGTGCACGACCGCGTGGTGTCGACGCGCTTCGAGCGTGAGGTGCAGGCGATCCCGCGTATCCTGTCGTGCCACAACGTGTCGGGCAGCGCCGACTACATCCTGCAGATCGTCGCGCGCGACCTCGACGACTATGGCACCTTCATGCGCGATGAACTGCGCAGCCTGCCGGGCGTGACGTCGGTGGAATCGGCCTTGTCGTTGCGCGAAGTGAAAGCGTTTGGCGGTCTGCCGCTGTCCTGAACGCGAACGTGGCATAGTCACCCCTTTAGTCCCCTTTAGGAGCAGCGCGAGCCGCCCCGACGACCCCGGAGTTCTCATGGATCACGACAAGGCGCGAGCCGAAGAAACCGCCGCAATGGAACGCGTGTTGACCGCCACCAAGCGTGTGCAGACGGCGTTCGCGTCGCTGCAATCACAATTCCCGCCCGCAGGCAGCGGCAAACCCTCGCAATTTGCGTTGCAGACTTTCGACGCCGCGCTGCAGGAACTCGAAGACGCGCAAGCCGCGTTCGACGAACTGCTCGGCGATCTGCTCGACGGCAATCGTTGAGTGTTAGCGAGCGGCTGGCCGGCGCCCCGCCCGCCCGCCGGCTCGCATGCCTGGCGCCGCCGCCCGCGTCTCAACGCGCATCCGTCTCCACGACCGCCTCGCAGAGAATCGGAAAGTTGATCGAGTTCGCGATGTAGCACTTCTGATGCGCGACGTGATGCAGATGCATGGCCTGCTCGACGTCGCCGCCCGCGCGGATCGTCACGCGCGGGCGCAGCACGATCTGCGAAAAGCGGCCTTCGTGACCGGAATCGAGCATCGTGCCTTCGGCGTCGTCGCGATAGTCGAGCACCACGATGCCCGCGTCCGAGCACAGATGCAGGTACCACAGCTTGTGACACGCGCTCGCCGACGCGACCAGCAGGTCCTCGGGATTCCAGCGCGTCGCGTCGCCGAGAAACGCCGGGTCCGACGAGCCCGGAATGTCGGGCTTGCCGCTGGAAGAAATCACGTGGTCGCGGCCGTAGTCGCGGTAGCCGGAGGTGCCGCTGCCGCGGTTGCCGGTCCATTGCACCGATACGCGGTACTTGTGCTCGCCGTGTGCCATTCCCTTCCCCTGTGGTCGGATCGGATCTGCATTCTATCCGCCGCCCTAGCGCGGCGGCGCCGCGCGGCCGGTCACGTTCGGCGCGCGCGGATCGGGACTCATGTAGAGCGCCGTGCCGTTCGCGCGCATGTTGTTGAGCGCGCCGCCCGAGCCGGTCGCGCCACCGGCGCCGAGCCCATACGAGCCACCCGCCGAGATGCCCGGCCCCGGCATCGCACTCGGACTGACGCCGGTACCGATGCCCATTGCGCCGCCGGCAGCCGCATTGCCGCTGTCCGCGCTGGTGCCCGCGCCGGTGCCCGCACGAGTTCCGGCCTGGCTGCCGCCAGGATTGCCCAGTTGCTGAGCCTCGACCGTCCCCGCGCCCCCCACTGTCAACAGCGTCACGAGCAACGCCGACCACACGATCCCACCTGTTGCTGTCTTCATAGCTCCCCCTGGCGCATCGATCCGCCGAGCCACGATATCTATTGTGAGCCGATCGCCCGACCGCTGCAGAAGCGCCGCCCCCGCCCGCGCCCACCGTTTGCCCGTGCGCGTTATGATCGATCGTCACGCCCGAGAACCGCCGATCGCGCACGATGGAGCACGCCTACAGCCACCTTTTGCATCTGCTCGCCGGCCACTCTACGTGGATGCTCGCGGTCGTGTTTCTCGCCGCATTTTTCGAATCCATCGCGGTCATCGGCACCTTCGTTCCCGGCAGCACCGCGATGTTCCTCGCCGGCGCGCTGACCGGCACCGGCTCGCTGAGTCTTGCCTGGGTCTTTGTGTGGGCGATCGTCGGCGCGGTTGCCGGCGACGGCGCCAGCTTCTGGCTCGGCGATCGCTACAAGGAGCGCATCGTCACGCTGTGGCCGTTCCGCGCACACCCCGGCGTACTCGACGCGGGCCAGCGCTTCTTTCTGAAGCATGGCGCGAAGAGCGTCGTGCTCGCCCGCTTCATCGGCCCATTGCGGGCGATCGTGCCGGTCGTGGCGGGCATGATGGGCATGCGGCCGCTGCGCTTCCTCGCGATCAACGTGCTGTCCGCGCTGTTGTGGGCGCCCGCGCACATCCTGCCCGGTGTCGTGTTCGGCGCATCGGTGCTGCTCGCGGGCGCGGTGTCGTTCCGGCTCGTCGTGATCATCGCGATGCTGGTGTGCATCGTGTGGCTCAGCTTTCGCGGCGCGGGCTTCCTCGTATCGCACGCGAATGCGTGGTCGAGCGCGGCGGGCCGTCATCTCGGCAGCTGGGCATGCCGACATCCGGGTCCGCTCGGCCGCATCGCGCGCCGCATGCTCGACCCCGACACGCCCGATGCGACCCATCTGCTAGCGACGTCGCTGATCGTGCTGGTGGCCGGCGCGCTTTTCTTCGGGGTCCTTGAAGACGTCGTCAGCGGCGATCCGTTGACCACCATCGATCTGTCCGTCTATCACTTCCTGCAATCAGTGCGCACGCCGTGGAGCGACACGGTACTCGCGGCGCTCGGGACGCTCGGCAGCGGCATCACGCTGCTCGCGCTGGTCGTCACGGTTGCGCTGTGGATGGTATGGGAGCGGCGCTGGCGCACGATCACCTACTGGCTCGCCGCGGTCGTGTTTTCGCAGCTGCTGATTCTCGGCCTGCAACTCGCGATGCGCCGCGAGCCGCCCAATGAGTTGATGACAGGCCACTTCGTGTTTCCGAGCAATCACGTCGCCGCGACGGTGATCGTCTACGGCTTTCTCGCGTTTCTGCTCGCGCGTCGGGTCGACAAGCTCGAAGGCGTGCTGGTTGCCGGAGCGAGCATCATCGTCGTGATCGTGGTCGCGCTCGCGGGCGTGTACTTCGGCCGCTACTGGGTGTCCGACGCGATCGGCGGCGCGGCGCTCGCCTATGTGTGGGTCGCGCTGATTGCGCTGACGGCGATCTGGCGGCATCCGCGGCCGCCGCCGCCGCGCCGTTTCATGCCGCTCGTGGTGCTCGCGGTGGTCGTGCTCAGCGTCGGCCTGCAGCTCGGCGTCGCCATGCCGGCGCCGCCGAACAGCGCGCCGCAACCACCACCCGTGCAGTTCACGCAGGCACAGTGGAAACACTCCGAGTGGCAGCGGCTTCCGTGCTATCGCTCCGACATGGGCGGCGATCGCAAGGAGCCGCTGACGCTGCAATGGGTCTCCGAACCCGCTTCGATCCGCGAGCTACTGCGCGCGCGAGGCTGGGTCGAGGGCACCGACGTGTCCGCGCACAGCCTGCTGTCGCTCGCTTCGCCCGACGTCGCGGCGGTGTCGCTGCCGGTGCTGCCGAAGCTGAACAATGGCGTGCCGTCGTCGATGGTCTTCATGCGGCCGGGCGAATCGCGCGAGGAACGTTACGTGCTTCGTTTCTGGCCGAGCGCCTACGCGGTCGGCAACGGCACCGCCGCGGCACCGCTGTGGGTCGGCGCGTTTGCGCACGAGAGGCTGACGCGGCCGTCGTGGCCGCTGAACATTCTGCGCATCGACCGCAATGGAACTCCGATCGACGCGCGCACCAGCCTGGGCGAAGAACTCGGCGCGACGGTCCTCGCGGAAGTCGATTGTCACGGCGTGCCGGTGTCGCTGCTGGTCTCGCCGATGGAATGAGCGTCACATGCAGGCTACTTAGGCAAGCCCCGACTCAACGACTCGATAAAGGAGACAACCGTGGGCCGCTTTTCGACCGAACAACTCGATGATTGCGCAGCGACGTTCGAACGCGACGGCATGGTCGTTCTGCGCCAGCACTTCCCGAAGGCGACGCTGCTCGCATGGCGCGACGCGTTCGCGCCATTGCTGCAACAGCAGATTGCCGCGCGGGCGACCGCCGTGCGCGGCGAAAACCGGCACTACGTCACGCTGCCGTTCACGGGGGTCTTCGCCGATCAGTCGATCTTCTGTGATCCGGACGTGCTCGGCATCGTCGAGCGCGTGGCCGGCGACGATCCCGTGATGTGCCAGCTGGCCACCGACACGCCGTTGAACGGCTCGACGTATCAGGAGATTCATCGCGACACACCCGCGCTGTTCGACGGCGAAGCGGAAACCCCGTCGTTTCAGCTCGCGGTCAACTTTCCCTTATGTGACGTCACGCTCGAGAACGGCCCATTCGAAACGACGCTCGGCACGCATCGGATGCGCTCCGACGACGCGCTGAACGCGTGGCGCGACGGCCGCCTGCCGTTGCATGCGATCACGATGGAACTCGGCGACGTGATGATTCGCGACGTGCGCGCGCTCCATCGCGGCACGCCGAACCGGACTGACCTGCCGCGTCCGATGGTCGTGATCGGCTATAGCCGCAGCTGGTATTTCCGACCGGAAGTCCACATCGACGTACCCGAAGCCGTCTATGCGCAATTGACGTCACGCGCGAAGCGACTACTGCGCCATATGCCGCGCGTGAGCGAACTCGACAAGGCGGGCGCGCCGGAGCAATACCGGAAATTCGCCTATTGAAGCGGGCTTTCAACTGTCGCATTGATTGGGCAACGATTTGCCGGGCAATCGAATCGCGAATCGCCATGCAATGGTCATAAGCGAAAAATGCGCCCCGCCCAACGGATATATCAACGCGCGAATCACCCGCGATTTAACATTTAAAGCTCCGTTGCGCAAATGCAACGACACGACGCTATTACGACGCTGTTCCCATCGCTATTCGCATCGATAGCGCGGCAGGTCTTTTTTCCACTCGCGCAATTCCTAATAGCACTGGCAGAATGAGCGGAAAAACGGATAGCGGGAACCGACGTGGATGGCGGTTTCCGCAATCAAAACGCGGACCCTGATTTTCTATCCAACTGCATGCTTTGACGCTATCGTCTCATTGCGACCTGAACTCGTAGACCACCAGGAGCTCCGTGTGCGGAATCGATTGATGTCTCGCGTGAAGAAAAACCGCCAGTCTGGCGTTCGCAGCCATCGCTCGCGCGTTTTCCGATTGTCGTCGAGTCCGCTTTCCGGCTCATTTTCCAAACTGCTCCCCAGCCTATCGGTTTGCATCAGTGCGCTGGTGCTCGGCAGCTACTCTGCGTATAGCGTCGCCGGGGTTTCCATATTGCGTCCGCCGCGCGAAGCGAGGTCCGACGAACCGCTTGTCGTTACGATCGTCTACACCGGCGACGCACCCTCCGGCACGTCGGTCGACGTGCCTCGCACCTTGAGCGTCACGCTGACCAACGGCGAGGCCCTGCCAAGGGCCGTACTGCTCACCCGCGCATCCGGCGCACCCGAGCATGTCCGGCTAGCGGCCGGCGAGATGAAGGCGGTCAGCTATAGTGCGCCATGGCCCGATTGGGCGCGCGGTGCGCTTCGCATCGACGTGCCTGGCGTCGACGTATCACCTTCGGTGGTCCTGCTCACGCGCATGCCTCGCAACGCGGCGACGGCCAACGCCGCAACAGCGGCGCCCGCGTCTGCGGCGGCGGTTGCGTCCGCATCCGCACCGGTCGTGATCGCGCCAGCCGAAGGGCCGATGGCCGGCAACGAGTCGATCGCCGCGCAAGTGCCGCCTTCGACCGTGAAGCCCTCGAATTCTTTGGTGCCGGACCTCGGCACCTTTCTCGTAGGGCGATTTTCGTTCTACCAGCCCACCTACTTCGCCGACGGCTGGGACTCGTCGGAAAACGGTCTCGCCAAATTCCAGGTCAGCTTCAAATTCCGCTTCGTACTGCCCGATGATCCGCGTTCACGCGGTTTTCTCGACAACCTTTACTTCGCCTACACGCAGACTTCTCTATGGGATATCCGCGGGCATATGAACCCGTTCTACGATACGAGCTACATGCCCGCTCTTTTCTACTACCTGGAGGACACCGGGTGGAGGACCAGCTGGTTCACCCGGATGGGCATCGAGTCGGGCTACGAGCACGAGTCGAACGGGACCGCCGGCCCGGGGTCGCGTGGCATCGACTATGTCTACATCAAGCCGATCTGGGATTTTGGCGACCTCAACGCCAACCACCTGACCATCGAGCCGAAAATCTACGCCTACACGCACAAACAGGACACGAATTCGGATATCGCCAACTATCGCGGCTATGTCGACCTGCTCGTCAAATACGGTAGCCCGGATGGCTGGCAGCTCGCGACCACGTTGAGAAAGGGCACGAAATCGACCTATGGAAGCGTCGACGTACAATTTACCTACCCGCTTGCCAAGATGTTTGGCAGTGCATGGGGCGGGTATCTGTTTCTAAACTATTTCAACGGCTACGCGGAAGATCTTCTCTCTTACAACCAGCACCGCTGGGCCGCGCGCATTGGCTTCGCCGTGTCGCGCTGACGCATGACGTTGTCGTCTGTAGGCGCCGGGCCAGATGTACTCGGCGCCTTCGCGCGACACGAGCTACATGCCGGCACTGTTCTTTTACCGCGAGGACAGCGGTTACGTATGGCTCGGCTTCTTTAGCGGTTATGGCGAGAACATTCTCGACTACAACCAGCATCGCTGGATTGCGCGAATCGGCTATAGCATCACACGCTAATCCGGTATTCGCCGGAGATGCAAGCAAAGGGCCGCCGAGCGGCCCTTTTGCCTATTCGAGGACGGCGCACGACGTGCCGTAATACATCGAAAGTCCTGCCGCAATTCTTTCAAAAGATTGCCCAGAGCCGATTCCCACCCGGCGGGCAACCCGTCTTGAACCCGCTCGTGAATGCTGTGTGCACGAACAGACGGGCATATCGGTGCGGATTTCTCTAGAGTTGAAGGGTCGCCGGTCCAACCGGCTGGCCACGCCGCGCGCTGACTTTTCCAGCGTCTAATCAAAACCAAGGAAAAACCAATGAAGACCGCTCTCCTTAAAGACCTGTCGACCGTTTCAAACGAGCCAACCGGACTTCTTTTGCATCGGAATAGTGCACCGCTTGCGCTCAAGCACGAAATTCACCCGGAACAGATCCGCGATAGCCTGCCGGCCCGTCAGGGGGGAGTCGGCTTTCTGTTTCACGCGACCGATTGGGAGACCCTTTCATTTTCTTTTCACAACGTTCGCGAACGCAGCGAGTCGTTCGAAGAAGAGTTGTGGAAGACCAAGCCTTTCATCGCATCGCCGATCTATTCGGGCTCGCAGGTGATCGGCGCGAATATCGCCTGCCCGGTGCCGCTCGAAATGTGGCTCGGCAGCCCGCGCGGCATCAAGCGCTTTCGGGCGACGCAATTCTTTCCGGCGCTGGAGCTCGCCAGAAGGGCGGGCTTGAACATGGTCGCGATGGGCGCGTCGACGCCGTACGCGTGCAACTACGGGGCGCTGCCCCGGCCTGTCAAGCCGCCTCACATCACGACCGGCCACGCGGCGACCGCGGCGATGCTGAAGGACTGGGCGATGCATTGCTGCGAACAGCTCAGCCTCGAATTCGGCAACACGAAGCTCGCGCTGTTCGGCGCGGCCGGCCGGCTCGGCACGACGGTCGCGAAATATCTGCTGTACAAGGATGCGCCGAAGGAACTGGTGCTGATCGATCTGCCGGACAAGATCAACCTGCTGACCGATCAGGCGAATGAGCTGCTCGCGTCGGACCTGCTCGGCAAATCGAAAGTCTCGGTGCATACGTTCAGCCCGGACACGCCGCTCCCAGACTTCGACGGCGCGATCCTCGCGAGCAGCACGAGCGTGCCCTACCTGAGCGCCGCCGATCTCAAACGCGCGCAATTCTGGATCGACGATTCGCATCCGCGCGCGGCCAGCGTCGAAGCGGAACTCGCTTCTCGCGGTCATACGCTCTATATTGAATGTTTCGCGCGTGGGCCCGCTGAACTCGACACCGCTTTCCCGTTCAGGCTGCCGTCCACCCGCGACTGCTATACCTGCTTTGCCGAAGGTTATTCCGCGTGGCAAGAAGGCATCGCATCCGATTTCATCATCGGTAGCCCGCCCGTGTGGTCGGTCTCTTATACTCATGGTCTTCTGAAGAAGTACGGCTTTTCGGTCGGACCGTTTCACGGCAAGAACGGCGATTCGCTCGCCGAAGGCGTGGAAGCACAGCAATTCAATACGCATGAAATGATGGGTTCCTGATGAACTCGGAGGCCTGATGGCGAGACCGCGCGAAAGCATGCGGGATATGCTGGAAAGAAGCAGGTTCGCGATTCGATGGGGAGGCGCACTCGGCCTCCTGTGTCACCCCATCTATTACATCGTCTGGACCTACATCCTTCCGCAGCCTTACGACAACCTGCTGCTGCGGCTCAGCGCGGCGGCCGTCTGCGTTCCGCTGCTGTTCCAGGCGCGCTGGCCCAGGCGCTACAACCCCGCTCTGCTGATCTACTGGCATTGCTGCCTGATTTACGTGCTGCCGTTCGTCTGCACGTTCCTGACCGTCAGAAACGGCTTCTCCACGATGTGGATGATGACCGAGGTCATGATGATCTTCATTCTGGCGCTGTGTATCGACAACCCGCTGCTGCTGATAACGTGCATCGGTATCGGCGTGTTTTCCGGCGGCCTTGCCGGCGTGTTGAGCTCGCCGACGCCGGTCGTTCTCAGCGCCGAGGACAAGTCCAACCTCGCGCTGCTGCCGGTGGTCGTGCTGTGCAGCATGGCGTTCAGCCACGCGATCAGCAAGGGACGCATCTTCGTCGAAAAGAACCGCGCGTTGCAGGCGCTCGCGGGTTCCATCGCGCACGAGATGCGCAATCCGCTGAGCCAGCTGCGGCACGTGCTCGACCGCGTCGAGGAAGCGTTGCCCTCGGCGAACAAGGCGGGCGCGGCGCCGACGCTCACCGACGGCACGGCCTCGCTGATGTACAACCATCTCGCGCAGGGCCAATTGTCGATCGAGCGCGGCCTGCGCATCATCGCGATGACGCTCGACGAAGTCGCCGCGAAATCGATCCGCCCGGATAGTCTCAGCTACCTGCATGCCGGCGCGACCACGCGCAAGGCGCTCGCCGAATACGGCTTCGACAACGACAAGGAACGCGCGAAGGTGAGCGTCGTCGTCAACCGCGACTTCGTGTTCAAGGTCGACGAGACGGTCTATCTGTTCACGCTGTTCAACCTGATCAAGAACGCGCTGCATCACATCGTCGCGTATCCGCAGGCGACGCTGACATTGACCGTCGATAGCGACTCGGTGATCGTGCGCGACACCGGCCCCGGCATCGCGGCGGAGATCCTGCAGCATCTGTTCGAGCCGTTTCGCACGGCCGGCAACTCGGGCGGCACCGGGCTCGGGCTCGCGTACTGCCAGCGTGCGATGCGCGCGTTCGGCGGCAGCATCGACTGCGAATCGGAACTCGGCAAGTTCACCGCATTCACGCTGCGCTTTCCGCCGGTGGCGGCCGACGAGGTCGCCGAGCACGAGCGGCGCCTGTTCGAACGCGCGATGCCGGCGTTCAAGGGCAAGCGCGTGCTCGTCGTCGACGACGACGCTACGCTGCGCGCCCGCACCCGCCGCGTGTTGACGAAGGCGGGCGCCTATGTCAGCGAGGCGTCGGGCGGCGAGCTTGCGCTCGCCACGCTGCGGCGCGCGCCGCTCTACGACCTCGTGCTGATGGACATCAGCATGCCCGATCTTGACGGCTATGCGACGACCGAGCGCATCCGGGCCGACCGGGACTGCCCGAACCGCAACGTGCTGATCGCCGCCTATACCGCCGAACCGGGCAACGCGGTGCGGCTGCGCGCGCGGCGCGCCGGCATGGACGAGATCATCGGCAAGACGTCGAGTGTGCAGGAGCTGATCACCGCGGTGCAGGCCCTGTTCGACAACGGCGTGCGGCATCAGCCGGGCGAGCTGCCCGACGGCTTCGCCGGCAGAACCTTCGTGATCGCCGACGACGACACCTACAGCCGGCTCGTCGCAAAGGCTTATCTGGAGCGCTGCGGCGCGAGCGTCATCGAGGCCGATCACGGTCAGGCGGTGCTGACCAACCTGCACGAAGACGGCTTCATCGACGCGATCCTGATGGACGTGAACATGCCTGGCATGAACGGCATCGAGACGACGAAATCGATTCGCGCGCGCACCGATGCCTACGCGACGCTGCCTGTCATCGCGCTGACCAGTCACACCGATCCCGCAGCGGTGCAGGCCTGCCTTGCCGCCGGGATGAACGAGGTGCTGATCAAGCCGGTGCAAGCCGGCTCGCTGTACGCATGTCTCGCACGGCAGTTCGGCACACGCGGCGCGCCGATTGCGGACGCTCCGTCTTCACAACGAATCACGAAAACCGCGGGCGAAAGCGCGCAAACGGATTTTGCGGCGACGCCGGTGGCATTGGCCCAAACTGCGAGCGGGCACGCGGCCACCCCGATCTCCGAAGAAAGCCTGCTCGACGAACCGCACCTCGAAGAACTGGTCTCGCTCGATCTGCTCGACGAATCGTTCCTGAACGGCATCGAACAGATCCGCTCGCTCGTCGCGCGGCTCGCGGCAAACAGCGCGGCTGTCGATATCAAGGCGACGCACGCGAGCTTGCATGCGCTGCTTGGCGTCAGCGGCAACATCGGCGCGAAGGCACTGCATCGCTTCGCACGACAGATCTATCCACGCGTGATCGGCGGTGAGTGGCCGGTGGAAACCGACTGGCTCGTCCAGATCCGCACGCTGGGCGCGCGCTCGACCGACGCGTTGCAGCGATATTACGCGTCGGCGAAAGGCCCGCGCGATCATCGCGATGCACTGAGCGATTGAGCGCGCGCACCGCCGCCGTCAGAACTTGTGCAGCACGCCGATCGCAACCGCCAACTGGTTCGCGCCGGTCTTCACGGTCGTCGTCGCGACCGAAGTCGCCCATCCGGTCGCACTCAGCGCGGCCTTCGAGCTGTTGATCACATAGGTAGTCGAGCCTGATCAATTCGGAGAGCCTTGCGTGGCAGAGCTTTGAGGCCGAATTGGTGTTGTGAGATTTGCAGGATCCTGGCACATTAACGTGAGAATCCTGCATTTTTCGACGAGGTGCGAATGGGTCCGAAGACGCCTGTGACGGAGGGAGATTTTTTCCGCCAGCCGCTGCGCGAACAGATCAACCTGAAGCATCCGTTGATACGTTTGGCCGACCTGATCAACTGGGAGCGACTGGGCGCATCAATGAGCGAAAGCTTTGTATCGCGCAAGGGACGACCGGCGACATCGCCGAGGCTGATCGCCGGGTTGCTGTATTTGCAGCACGCGTTCGACCTGTCCGACGAAGAGGTCGTCTGGCAATGGGTAGAGAACCCGTACTGGCAGGTGTTCACCGGCGAGACCTACTTGCAGACCGAACCTCCGATCGACCCATCGAGCCTGACGCGTTGGCGCAAGCGAATGGGCGAAGCCGGCGTTGAAGAGTTGCTGGCCGAAACGATCGAAGCAGCAAAACGCGCTGGCGTGATCAAGGCTTCGAGCGTCAAGCGCGTGATTGTTGATACGACCGTCATGGAGAAGGCGATCGCCCACCCAACCGATTCGCGCCTGCTCGAACGGTGTCGCGAACATCTGGTGAAAGCCGCGGCACGGCACGGTCTGAAACTGAGGCAGAACTACAACCGCGAGGCGCCGCATCTGGCGCTGCAGATTGGCCGCTACGCTCACGCGAAACAGTACAAACGCATGAGGAAAGCGCTGCGCACGCTGCGCTCGCGCGTTGGACGGGTGATGCGCGATGTGGAGCGGCAGGTCAACCAGGTGGCCGACCTAGGCTGCGCTGAATTAACGGAACTGATCGCCCGCACGAGACGCATTCTGGCGCAGAAGCCGAAGGACAAGAACAAGCTTTATGCGCTGCATGCACCGGAAGTCGAGTGCCTGGCCAAGGGCAAGGCGCGCAAGCCGTACGAGTTCGGGGTGAAAGTTTCGATCGCGACGACCCACAAGGAAGGACTGGTGGTTGGCATGCGCTCGATGCCAGGCAATCCGTACGACGGGCACACCCTGGCTGAAGCGCTGGAGCAGGCGGCAATCCTGTGCGACGCCACGCCGGAGGTCGCCATCGTCGACCGTGGCTACAAGGGTGTCGCCGTCGATGGTGTGAAGATCTACCACCCGGGCTTGCGGCGGGGCATTACACGCGGACTACGCGCGATGATCAGACGGCGCAGCGCAATCGAGCCAGCAATCGGTCACATGAAGACAGACGGAAAACTCGATCGCAACTGGCTCAAGGGTGCGCTCGGCGACGCGATGCACGCGGTGATGTGCGGCGCAGGACACAATCTACGGATGATCCTCAGGAAGCTGCGGCTTCTTTGCGCCTTCATTCTGACCGCCTTGTTCAACCACCGACTTGCTCGGCTTCAATCCCCGTAACTACGGTGCTCGGCAAAACGAATTGTTCAGGACGGACTAGGTAATGTCGGTGTACAGCGCCGTGCGCTTCGACAGCCAGTAGTCCGCGTTGACGCCGGTGCTCAATGCGTGCGCGTCGACTTGGCGATACGCGTGGTAGTAAGTCGCGGCTGCGAGGTCCAGCGCCGGCGTCGCCTTGTAGCGCACGCCCGCGAACGCCATCGACTGCGGCGGCGATGCGGTGAGCGTCGACGGGACATCGTTCAGCAGCAATTCGTAGCCGCCGTACAGCGTCGCCTTGCCGATCGCATACGAACCGCCGGCCACGTAGCGCCGCTCGCTATCGCCCGATGTCGCGATCACCGAGCCTTGGCGCTGCTCGTACACGAACGTCAGATTCAGCGGCCCCTGCACGTAGCGTCCACCGATGTCGTACTGCTTGCCGACGCGGAACGAGCCCGCCACCGGCACGTTGGACGCGACTGCGTCATAGCCGAAGCTGTAGAGCGCGTTCAGCTCGAACGGTCCCACATGGCCGAGATACGACACCGCGTTATCCGCGCGACCGACGAACTGCGCGTCCTGCGCGGAAAGGCCGTAACTGGAATAACCGAGCGGGTCGAGCGCGAGGAAGTAGCGGTACATCGGCGTCATCTGCCGGCCGAGCATCATCGCGCCGTAGCGGTCCGATTCGAGTCCGACGTACGCTTGCCGGCCGAACAGCCGCCCGCCTTGCTGCAGCGCGCCGGTGTTCATCGCCATGCCCGATTCGAGCGTGAAAATCGCCCGCAGTCCGTTGCCGAGATCTTCCTTGCCGGTAAAACCCCAACGCGAATTCTGCCGGTTGCCGGTGCCGAGCGCGACCTGGGTGCCAGACGATCCCTGCGGCGTGACAGCGTGAGTCACGTAGGTCACCCCCGAGTCGACGATGCCGTACAGCGTGACCGACGACTGCGCGTGCGCCGCGCCGCTGATGCCGATACCAATGCCACATGCAAAAAGGACCTTCGAGGGCCTAGCGAGAGGCTTGTGCTTCACCATGTGTCTCCTGCTGGAAATTGAGTTGTTTTGTGCTGCGAAAGCGTGATGATTATTTCTGTGGTCGCGGTAGCCGGCGCGTGGCCGCGGCGGCTACCGGAGAGAGTCGGTCATTCGCGTGCGATGTGCGGATTGACGAAGAACATTGCGACGACCGCGATAGCGGGTCCGATCGCGAGCGTGATGAGCGCGAGCATGAATGAATGACTCGCGCCATACAGCGAGCCGACCACCATCGGCGACACCGCGCTGCCGGACTGCCAGATCGCATTGGTCCAGCCGGCGCTCGCGCCGGCGAGGCGCTTGCCGGATGCGTCGCTCACCTGTGCCATCAGCACCGGCAGATAGCCGAACGAGAACGCCCCGAGGATCGGCGCGACCAGATAGAACTGATGCGCGGTCGAGCAGCAGCCGAACACCAGCAGCGCGATCGTGAACGCGATCAGGCAGCCGATCGACATCATCCGCCGCGACACGCCAGGCAGATCGGAGATCCAGCCGAGCGTCGGCTTCGCGATCACCGCGCCGATGCCGAACGACGCGACGATCGATCCGGCGACGATCGGCGCAATGCCGTATTGGCGCGTCATCAGCGCGTTGCCCCATGCAGCGAAGCCGACGGTCGCCCACAAGCCGCCGCAGCCCGCGATCGACAGCGCGATCAGGTTCCGGTTGCGCAACAGGCCGAGCATGTCCTGCAGGCTGTTGCGCGCGGGCTTCGCTTCGTTCGACGGCCGGTTCTTCAGCAGCAGCAACGTAACGATGCCCCACGCGAACGTGACGATGCCGAGCATATGAAATGCGTTCGACCAGCCGTGCCGCGCTGAGAACGACGGCACGACCGCGTTCGCGATCACGACGGCGAGCGACGTCGCGGTCGTGTAGAGGCCCATTGCGCGGCCCCGGTCGCGCGTGAACCATGCGGGAATGATCTTCATGCCGGCCGAGTAGTCGGCGCCCGCCGCGAAACCCATCGCCGCCTGAATCACGATGCCGAAGGCGAGCGAATGCGTATAGCCGAACGTGAAGGTGAGCACGCCGAGCGGCAGCAGCGCGAGCGTGAGCATCGCGCGACCGCCGAGCAGATCGGTCAGCATGCCGCCGACCACGTTCGCAAGCACATAGCCCGCGTAGAACGCGGTCACGAACGCACCGAGCATCGACACGCTGATGCCGAGCGACGCGCCGACCGGCGCGGCCACCGTGCTCCACGCCACGCGGACCACATAGCTGAGCAGAAACGCGGCCCAGACGATGAACAGCGCGACCCAGCGATACGGGTTCGTGTCGGCGCTGCTCGCCTCCCGTGCGCCGTTCGTGGCCCAGACGTTCGCGGACATGCCCTCCGACGACGCCAGATTCTTCTCCATGACTCCTCCAATGCCGGGCGTGCCAGCGGCCGCCCGTTTTCTTTCTTTCTGATGGATAGGGCGCCGGCCGCCTGCTGTGACCGGCGCCGGCGAATGCCGTTACAGATCGAGCACCAGCACCCTTGATTTCGCACGTGAACAGCACGGCAGGAACTGATCGTTGCGGGCCTGCTCCTCAGGCGACAGGTACAGATCCCGGTGGTCGGGTTCGCCTTCGAGCACCCGCGTGATGCAGGTGCCGCAGATGCCCTGCTCGCACGACACCGGCACGTCGACGCCCGCCGCCGCGAGCGCCTGCGTGACCGTGCAATCAGCCGAAATCGACACGACGCGGCCCGAGCGCGCGAGCCGCACGTCGAACGAGCCGCCGTCGCCGGCAGGCTGCGCCGCCGCGAAGTATTCGTAATGCAGACGATCGTCGCTCCAGCCGAGCGAGCGCGCCGTATCGAGCACCGCGTTCATGAAGCCCTGCGGACCACACACGTACAGATGCCGGTCCGCGCCGCCCGTCAGCAGTGCGTTCAGATCGAGCATGCCGTGCTCGTCGTCGAAGTGGTACTGCGCGTTGTCCGCCCACGACGACGCGGCGATTCGCTCGACGAACGCCGCACGGCTCTTCGAGCGCGCGCAGTAATGCATGTCGAACGCCGCGCCCATCGCTGCCAGCTGCTCCGCCATGCAGAGAATCGGCGTGACGCCGATGCCGCCCGCGAGCAATAGCGGCTTCGCGTCATGGCGGGCAAGCGGGAAATGATTGCGCGGCACGCCGATGCGGATCGCGTCGCCTTCGTTCACCGCGTCGTGCATGCGCAGCGAGCCGCCGCGCGAATCGGCGTCGCGCAACACCGCGATCTGATACCGGTGACGCTCGTGAGGCGCGTTGCACAGCGAGTACTGCCGCACCGGCCCGCCGGGCACGTAGACGTCGATGTGCGCGCCCGCCTCGAACGGCGGCAGCTCGCGGCCGTCGACATCGACGAACTCGAAGCCGGCGATCCCGTCGGCTTCGTCGCGCCGTGCGGCGACCCGCACCATCAGCGTGGAATCGGTCATGTTCATGCCACCTCTCCTCCGCTCACATCGCCGACAGGCCGCCGTCGACCATCAGCGTGGTGCCGGTGATGTACGACGCCTCGTCGCTCGCGAACCACAGGATCGGCCACGCGATCTCTTCGGGCGACGCCCAGCGGCCGATCAGCGACGTGTCCTGGCGCTGCGTCTTCAGCACTTCGACGCTCTTGCCCGCTGCAATGGCGCGGTTCACGTGGAATCCGGTCAGCGTCGAACCGGGGCATATCGCGTTCACGCGCACGCCGTTCGCGGTCTCCTCGAACGCGAGCGTGCGGGTCATCGCCAGCATGCCGGCCTTGGTCGCGTCGTACAGGCCCATGCCCTTGCGGCCGGTCACCGCATAGCACGACGATACGTTGACGATACTCGCGCGGCCCGCGCGACGCAGGAACGGCAGCGCCGCCCTGCAATAGTTCGACGTGCCGACCAGATTGACCGACACCATCGCCTGCCACTCGGCCGGCGTCGCGTCGGCGAGCGCGCTGTAGTTGCGCATCGCCGCGTTGTTCACCAGCACGTCGAGCCGGCCGAACGAAGCGGTGGCGAACTGCACCGCGCGCACCGCATCGGCGTCATCCGACACGTCGGCCGGGAACGTCTCGACACGCGCCGACGTGTCGGCCTCCTTCAGTTCTTCAGCGACGCGCGCGAGCGCCTCCTGATTCGCATCGACGAGCACAACCGCAGCGCCCTGGGCGCAGAACACGCGCGCGGTCGCGGCGCCGATGCCGCCTCCGCCGCCAGTGATCAGCGCGACCTTGTCTTCGAGTCTTTTACGTTGCTGCATTGCTTGCCGGCGCGCAGCCGGCCTCCTTTTGCGGAATGGGCAGAAGGTCCAGTCGGACCGGACGACGACACGCGGGGGCGGAGAGAAGCCCGGCCCCGCCGTGCATCAGATCGTGTAGATCGGTTGGTCCTTGCCGTCGTGCAGATGGATCACCGCCCATTCCTGTGGCTTCTGATCGCGCGGCAGCAAGACGCCGGCAGCGCGCACGCGCTGCTGGTCGGCGTCGATCGCGGGCGGATCGGTGTCGGGCACCAGCGCCGTGGCCGCCTCGTACATCATGCGGCGCGCCATCACGATCGCGCGGTCGGTCGGCAACAGCTTTTCCTTGCTGTGGTCCTGGATCGGACCCATGCTTTCCTGCAGCGACGCGTCCTGCATCGCGAAGCCGAACACGCCCGAGTACGCGCGCTTTTCCTTCTGCGCCTTGCGGTCGATCAGGTAGTCGTTGTCCTTGTTCGCCTTCGGACGGAACGAGCCACCCTCCTCGTACTCGCAGTGAATGCCCTTGCCGGCGTTCAGGTCGGCCAGTTCCTGCTCGTCGAGCGGACGGTCCGGACGGAAGTTGATGCTCCATGCCCAGCAGTTGTGATCGTCGATCGGCACCCACACGTGGCCCGCGAGCGAGTGGTCGCCGAACGGCGGGATCAGCGTGTACCACGGGAACAGCCACTGCGTGACGCGCCAGTAGTACGAATCCGGCTCGCCGTTGCGGCGGCCGAACAGCGTGAGGCCGAACGGCTGCTTCTCGATCTCGAAGATCACGTTGCCGTCCGCCTTGATGTAGTCGAGCGCCTTCGTGCCCTGGTGCATCGGGTCATCGTCGACTTCGTAGCGGTGCACATACGACACGTGACTCGTGTCGATGCCGCCTTCCATCGCCTGCAGGTAGTTCGATTCCTGCAGCCGCTTCGACACGAACACGTGGCTCTCCGGCAGGTTGCACCACTCGAGATCCGGCGGCGCCGGCTGGCGGTCCTTCGGCCCCATGTACGCCCACACGATGCCCGCGCGTTCGATGCACGGATACGCCGTGATGCCCATGTGCTTGCACGCCTGCGGTGCGGACGGCACTTCGACGCAGTTGCCGTTGCGGTCGAATTTGAGGCCGTGATACGAGCAGCGGATGCCGTTCTCTTCATTGCGGCCGAAGTAGAGCGACACGCCGCGGTGCGAGCAGAACTCGTCGATCAGCGCGGGCTGGCCTTCGGAATCGCGAAAGGCCAGCAGCTTTTCGCCGAGGATCTGCACGCGCACCGGCGGGCAATCGGGCTCCGCGATTTCGCTCGCGAGCAGCACCGGCACCCAGTAGCGGCGCATCAGATTGCCCATCGCCGTGCCCGGGCCAGTGCGAACCAGCGTCTCCGACATGTTCTTGTCCATAATTCCTCCGAATCCGGTTGTCCGTTGTATGAGAATGTGGTCTCATTGTACGGACAGATTGATGTGAGTCAAGTTCGTGCCGATAGGGACTTTCACTACAATGTGCAATCGACGCGGACCGTCGCGGAAAGGAAATTTCAAATGGAAGAAAAAAAGCCGCACGAAAATGTGCGCGCAGTCGAACGAGCGCTAGAAATTCTTCTGGCGTTCCGACCCGGGGACAAGGAATTGACCGTCGCGGAGTTGCTGACCCGCGTGGACCTGAGCCGACCGACGCTGTACCGACTGCTGAATACGCTCGAACAGAACGGCTTTCTCGCGTCGTCGGGCGAGCCGCAGCGCTTCAGGCTCGGCAGTTCTGTCGCGCAAGTCGCGCACGCGTGGATGGCGAACAATACGATTGCGCAGCTCGCACAGCCGATGCTGCGCGAGCTTTGGGAAGCGACCTCGGAGACGGTCGCGTTGTTCGTGCCGGAGGGGACCTACCGGATTTGCGTTGCCGAACTGGAAAGTCCGCAGCCGCTCAGTTTCCGGCGCGGAGTCGGCTATCGCGAGAAGCTCGTGCTCGGCGCGAGCGGCCGCACGATTCTTTCGCAGATGCCGCTGTCAGAGGACGATCTGCGGCGCTATCTGACCGATCCGAATCAGGACGTCGCGGCGCTCGCCGCCGATCTCGATGCCGTCCGCGCGAAGGGCTTCGGCACCAGCCATCACGAACTGATCGCCGGCGCAGTCGCAGTGGCCGCGCCGTTCTTCAACGGTGCGAACCAGGTGGCGGGTTCGGTGTGCATCTTCGGGCCGAGCGTGCGCGTAACCGACGAGCGCGTCGCGCACTTCGCGACGCTGCTCAAGCGAGAGGTGGGCAATCTGTCGCGCGCGCTGGGGCATCAAGGGGAAACGGGACGGGTGCCGAGTGTGGTGCGTCGGTGAAATCGGCATCGAAGATGCTGGCCGACGTCGGGAGTGGCGGCGGAGAAGTCGACGCTCTGTTCAGCCGCCGGCTGACTCAGCGCTGACGCCGAAACTCATGCGTCGGACTGCACGCCAATGACGCGCCGCGCGAGCGCCGAATATGCAAGTGGCTCGAAACGTTCGAGCCCATCCTTGACGGCAGCGATGTCGTTATTTCTGGCTTGCTGCTCCATCTGTGCGCAAGCAGTCGCTACTTCGGTTTCCTGAATCATCGCGAAAGATCCGCGTACCGCATGAAGCTGGGCGAGCACCGTTTTCATATCCCCAAGCTCAATGGCGGCATGCAATTCCCGAAGCGAATCCTTCAGCGCCTGAGTCATCGCGGCGTGGATGTGCTCGGGCAATGGCCCTTGCGAGATATCGCGCCTCGCCACGGTGTCGTTCGCGGGACGCCTGGCTGCCTCGTTGACCAACCGCCGCACCGTCGCTTCCATCGTGTCGAGCAGGACAGGTTTGAGGAGGACCTCGTCGATTCCCGCTTGCGTGCATTGCGCGCGCACTTCTGCCGCGACGTGCGCAGTAATCGCGATGATCGGCACCGGCGCGCTTTGGGCACGAAGGCAGCGCGCGAGCGCGTACCCGTCCATCCCCGGCATATTGATGTCGGTCATTACCAGATCGTAGTGGCGCTCGTTGAAGCGCCGCAATGCCGCCCCGCCACTTTCGGCCATATCGGCCTCGTATCCCAGAGTGGCAAGTTGAGCGACGAGCAACTCCCGGTTGGCGAGTTGATCGTCGACGACGAGGATTTGAATGGCGTGTGTGTCGATCTCGGTGGATTTCGGTTCGGCTTTGGTATGCCCTGGGGCGCTGACCGGGGTGGCTGCACTCACCGGAATGGGCAAGGTCACGACAAAGGTGCTTCCGGCATTCAACTCGCTCTTCACCCGAATCGTGCCATGCATCAATTCAGTCAGGCGCAGACAGAGCGCGAGTCCGAGGCCTGTTCCGCCGTAGCGCCTCGCAATCGACGAATCGGCCTGTGTAAAAGCATGAAATAGCGTCTCCTGCTGCTGCGGAGTCATGCCGATGCCGGTGTCGCTGACACCGATCACGATCGGAGAATCGTCGGCCGTGTCGTCCTTGAGGTAGACCTCCAGTAGGACATCGCCCGTGGCGGTGAATTTGATCGCGTTGCTGACCAGGTTGATCGCGATCTGCCGGATTCTCGTCGGGTCACCGAGATAGTGCGGCGCGAGCGCATCGTCTATCACGCAGTCGAACTCGAGTCCCTTCGCCTGCGCGACGGGTTCGAACATCGCGGCCACCTCACGAATCACCTGACCGAGATCGAAGCTGATCGACTCGAGCGTCATCTGCCCCGACTCTACCTTTGAAAAATCGAGGATGTCGTTGATGATGCCGAGCAGCGCAGTGGACGACGACGTGACAACCCCTACGCGCTGTTCCTGCAATGGCGACAGCGGCGAGCGTCCGAGCAGTTCGAGGTTGCCGAGGATGGCATTGAGCGGCGTGCGTATTTCGTGGCTCATCATCGCGAGGAACGCCGACTTCGCCTCGTTGGCGGCGTCCGCCGCGGCACGCGCCTCGTCCAGCTTGCGCTCGGTGTTCTTCAGCGTCGTGATGTCGGAAAAACTGCATAGCAACACGTCTTTCCCGCGATATTTGGTGCGCACCATGCTCACCAGCAGGTCGTCCACCCGGCCATCGGTCAGCCTGAGCGGCATCTCCAGATCGGACTGCCACGCGGGAGCGCCGGGGCTGTGGTCATAGAGAGCGAGCAAACGCTCGTGCAAGCGTGGTTCGTCCGGATGTGTGTTCAGTTCGTAGCTACGCATCAGGTTGCTCTGCAACAGAATTTCGCCCTGTTCAAAAGACAGCAGCGCGAACCCGGACGGCGCGGCGGCAACCATCGCGCGATTCAAGGCTTCACTTTCGAATACTCGTTGCGAACGTTCGTAGTCGGGCTTGAACAGCTTGTGATCGAGCATCAACAGAAGCAGCCACATGAATCCCAGGACCAGCAGCATCACTGCAATGTACGCAGCGAGGCGCGGCCCCAAGTCGCGCAGAATCGTGCGCCACGTGAACGCGTAAACGATGGTCCAACCAGAATTCGTTACTTCCGCACTGGCCGTGAAAAGTCGATTGCGATAGCGACGGCTTTCCCCGGTTCGCTCCGCCGCTTGCGAACGAGACTCGAGAATCCGTTGCGTCAGCGTACCGTCGGTACCCGGCGTGGCTGTACTGAGGATCACGTTGCCGGCGGAATCCAGCAGCAGCGATTCTTCATCGTAGCGCCCGCCGGCAAGTATTTCGATTATGGAACTCAAGTAAATCTTTCGGACAGCCACGAGGAAAATCTTGCCCTCGCTAAAAGCCGGCATGACGAACCGGATTGCGGGTTGGTCGCCGAATGGATCTGTGACTGGCGGAAACCAGATCGCACCCTCGCCCTCTCGCAACCGCGAGATCACCGTTGGGTCTGTCAGATCGCCGAGGTCCGGTGCAATGCGATCGAGAAGCTCGTGAACGTCTTTCATGCCGCTTTGCTTGACCGGGTTGCCCGATGCCGGTGCAGGAAGAATTCCGACGAAGCGCCGGTCCGGCGAATAGAAATAGCCTGACACCGCATTGGTCTGCACCTTGGCCCAAGGTCCAACACGATAATGGAAATCGACGCCGAGCGCGAGATACGGTGCAAAATCCGATGCGTGGTGCGACGGACCAACATCGCCGAGCATCATCACCGGGTCAAAATTCGCGTGTCTCTGCAGAATGACTTGTCCATGCTGCGCGGCAAATTCGTCGATGAGGGCCGCGGGTGGAAGTGGTCGCGTGCCCCACCCCGATTCTTCATGCAGGATCGCGGCTCGCAAGGTTCTTTCGCGCTCGAGGAACTCCAGTTGCAGGCGAGTTTGGCGTAGAGAGAAGTCTCTGTAGCGATCCTCTATGTATTCCGCGATTGCCGAGTGCAGCACAACGCCGGTCAACAGCACCAGCACAAACGAGATGGCGATGCCCGCCCCCATGACCAGCGCCCGCTGATATCGGTTTAGCCTGCTCGGCTCATCAATGTGTGCATCGCCATTGGGTGCGTAAGTCACACGCTCATGTCCAGTGGAATCTGTGCTCTTTGATGGCATGGCGGACCCGGATCCGGGACCTTGGAGATGATTTCAACATCATACGGCCAATCTGAGGCGTTGCGCGTTTGAAGTCATTCGAGCCGCGTTCAGGCAGGGGCCGACGAGCACAGGTCCGCACGAGAAGTCTCATGGAAAAAATAAATGCCGTTCAGTTACTTCGCTGAACGGCATTACGGCGACGGCGGAGTATCAACTGAACGGGACGATCAGGAGATGACTCCAGACGCTACGACGCGCACTTCCACGCGGCGATTGTGCGCGCGCCCTTCAGCCGTCGCATTCGAGGCGACCGGATCATCCGCAGCCGCGCCCTCGGCGACGAAACTCTGGGCCAACAACCCGCGGTTACGCAGGTATTGCAGGACCGACTGGGCACGCGCTTCCGACAATTTCTGGTTGTGGGCTCGTGTGCCGGTCGAATCCGTGTAACCAATTATCGTCACACGTCGGAAGTTGATGCCCTCATTCACGCGCATGAAATTATCGAGACTCGCCTTTGCCGCACTACTCAATACGGCGCTGTCCGTGGCGAAATTCGCGTCGCCCTGCAGCAGGACCTGGCGGCGCTCTTGAGACTGGGATTGAGGTCGAGGTTCGGGTTTCGGTTGAGATGGAGGTTGGGCAACCGGGGCGGGGACAGCTTGCGCCTCAACCGGTTTTCCGCACATGAAGGTAACCTCGCGCGGATCTTTCGTATTGACACCGGACCTGACTCCATCAACGGCCTGCACCAGCGTGACAGGCTTGTCCTTGCAGATCTCGGCCGCCACCATGAAACAGGTTTGCGAACTTTCGAGCAGACCACCGCACTCGACGCGATAAGTCGGCGCTTTCTGGTCCGGAGCAACGATTGCATGTGCGTTGTAGGTCGGGCCCGATTGCGTCGTACATGCCGCCACAAGCCCCAATACTGAGCCCAGCAATGCCAGGCGTGGATAAACTGAAAAGTGCTTTTTCATGTTTTGTAGATTCGCTTGAAGCGAAAGAAGAAAAAATTGTTTGATTCGAAGGGGAGAGAGAGGGGGCGCACCCCCTCTTACTAAACGCTTACCACTGGTACGAGGCGCCCACCCCGACAGTCGTTCCACCGCTGGACAAGCCAACACCCGCTTTCATCTTGATGTTTTGCGTGATGCGCGCCGTACCACCGATCGCGACAGCCTGATAGCCCTTATAGGTCCCGCCACCAATACCGATCGACAGCGTCTTGTCCTTATCGACGTCCGGAATCATCGTCAGCGCAGTGGCCGCCGCAATACCCGAGTAAGCGCCCCTAGCCACATCGTTGATCGCCTGGTCTGCAGCGTTCATGCGGTCGTCGAGGCCCGACAGGGCATCACCCACGTTTGAGTATGTGCCACCTGAGAGCTGATACGACGGTCCGGTCACCGCACCGGTCGTCGGATCGATGCTGGCGCCGCCGCCCAGACCATCAACCACGGTCGTCAGCTGCGAGACGTTGACGGCATCGGTTGCCTGTGAGCCAGCCGCGACGTTGGTGACCTGACGCTGTCTCCCAGCGGAGCCCACAGAGACAGTGTTCTCCCGATCAGCAACCGAATCCTGACCCAAGGCAACCGAGCTGGAGGCCGTGGCTTGCGCACCCTGACCCACTGCAACCGCACCAGAGGATGCCGCGGCGCCTGAGCCTATTGCCACTGCACTGTCCGAGGCGTTGGCGTTCGAACCGACTGCTGTACCGTTGTCACTCGTAGCCACCGCACCGGAACCAGCCGTGGTGCTGCCCGCACCCGTACCCGGCGCCGCAGCGTTGACAACGGCACTATCATCCGACGAGGTATCCGTTGCGTTGAAGTACGGATTGCTGCCCGATCCACCGTTGCCTCCCGAGCCACCGTTGTTCTCAATGTTGGTGACTCGGCTGTTGACATTGGTCACCTCGTTCTGCAGCGCTTGCAGCTGACCGTAGTTCACAGCGTCATAAGTTGACGATCCTGCGGCAACGTTGGTCAACACCACTGGACCAGACGACCGGCCGCCACCCAGCGTCACGCTGTTGTAGTTCACCGTGCCATCGGTGTTGATGTCGTACTTGACCACGCCTAGATCCAGGTTGGTCATATTGCTACCGATCTGGTCCAGTGCCTGATTCGTTGCATACAACTGCGAGCCGTTCACCGCGTCCGTGCTCGTCGCGCTCAGGCGACCGGCGGCCACGTTCGTGATCGTGCGTTCGCTACCGTCGCTGCCCACGCTCACCGTGCTCGTCGGGTTGGCACCGGCGAACGCATGCTCCGTCCCGCCAATGGTCGCGCCGCTCGTGCCCACCGCGGCAGACGTCGTCGAGCCTGCGCCCAGCGCCACATCATTTGCGTTGTTCGACACCGCACCCATACCGATTGCCACCGAATCCTCACCCAGCGCAGACGAATCTGCACCCGTCGAGTTCGCATGGAAGTACTTCGTACCGTTCTCGTACACGTTCGTCACCTGGTCACCCAGGTTGGTGATCGACTTCGTGTTCTGGTCCACCTGCTGGTTCGTGGCGTACAGCTGCGAGCCGTTCACCGCGTCCGTGCTCGTCGACGACAGCTCGCCTTCGGCCACGTTCGTGACCTTCGTGCCATGGATGCCGTCGCCCAGCGTGATCGCGCCCTTCGACGAGTCGTCGTAATGCACCGCCAGCGGATCCGTCCCGCTGCCCGCACCATTCCTGATGTCCTCGCTCAGTTGGTCTACCTGCTGGTTCGTCGCGTACAGCTGAGAGCCGTTCACCGCGTCCGTGCTCGTCGCGCTCAGGCGACCGGCGGCCACGTTCGTGATCGTGCGCTCGTTACCCATGCTGCCCACGCTCACCGTGCTCGTCGGGTTGGCACCGGCGAACGCATACGCCGTCCCGCCGATGGTCGCTCCAGCCGTACCCACCGCCGCTGCCGTCGTCGAGCCTGCGCCCAGCGCCACATCATTCGCGTTGTTCGACACCGCACCCATACCGATTGCCACCGAGTCCTCACCCAGCGCCGACGAATCTGCACCCGTCGAGTTCGCATGGAAGTACTTCGTGCCCTTCTCGTACACGTTCGTCACCTGCTCGCCGATGCTCGTCACCTGGTCGCCGATGGTCGTCACCTGGTCGCCCAGGTTTGTCACGTTCGTGTTGGTCTCGGTCAGCTGCGCCATGTTGACCGCATCGCCCGGGTTCACACCTTCCGCCACGTTCGTGATGGTCTTGCCGCCCGCGTCGATGCCACCCGTGGTGATGCTCGGGCCGTTCTTGATGGTCAGGCCGTCGTTGTTCACCACCGTGTCACCCATCGTCACGCTGTCGACCTTCAGGTCGCGTGCCAGATCGAAGTTCACGTCGTTGCCGGTCGTGCCCTTGCTCACCGCGAGGTTGCCATCGGTGTTCTTCAGGTCGACCGTGCCGCCCGGCGCCACGTTCGTCGCATTCGCGCCCTGCGCGCTCACGTTCCAGCCTGCGCTGGCCGTCTTGCCGACCTCGTCGAGCTGCTCCTTGTTCACCGCGTCGCCAGCGTCGACCCCCGCCGCCACGTTGATGATCTTGCTGCCGCCCGCGTCGATGCCACCCGTGGTGATGCTCGGGCCGTTCTTGATGGTCAGGCCGTCGTTGTTCACCACCGTGTCACCCATCGTCACGCTGTCGACCTTCAGGTCGCGTGCCAGATCGAAGTTCACGTCGTTGCCGGCCGTGCCCTTGCTCACCGCGAGGTTGCCATCGGTGTTCTTCAGGTCGACCGTGCCGCCCGGCGCCACGTTCGTCGCGTTCGCGCCCTGCGCGCTCACGTTCCAGCCTGCGCTGGCCGTCTTGCCGACCTCGTCGAGCTGCTCCTTGTTCACCGCGTCGCCAGCGTCGACCCCCGCCGCCACGTTGATGATCTTGCTGCCGCCCGCGTCGATGCCACCCGTGGTGATGCTCGGGCCGTTCTTGATGGTCAGGCCGTCGTTGTTCACCACCGTGTCACCCATCGTCACGCTGTCGACCTTCAGGTCGCGTGCCAGATCGAAGTTCACGTCGTTGCCGGCCGTGCCCTTGCTCACCGCGAGGTTGCCATCGGTGTTCTTCAGGTCGACCGTGCCGCCCGGCGCCACGTTCGTCGCGTTCGCGCCCTGCGCGCTCACGTTCCAGCCTGCGCTGGCCGTCTTGCCGACCTCGTCGAGCTGCTCCTTGTTCACCGCGTCGCCAGCGTCGACCCCCGCCGCCACGTTGATGATCTTGCTGCCGCCCGCGTCGATGCCACCCGTGGTGATGCTCGGGCCGTTCTTGATGGTCAGGCCGTCGTTGTTCACCACCGTGTCACCCATCGTCACGCTGTCGACCTTCAGGTCGCGTGCCAGATCGAAGTTCACGTCGTTGCCGGCCGTGCCCTTGCTCACCGCGAGGTTGCCATCGGTGTTCTTCAGGTCGACCGTGCCGCCCGGCGCCACGTTCGTCGCGTTCGCGCCCTGCGCGCTCACGTTCCAGCCTGCGCTGGCCGTCTTGCCGACCTCGTCGAGCTGCTCCTTGTTCACCGCGTCGCCAGCGTCGACCCCCGCCGCCACGTTGATGATCTTGCTGCCGCCCGCGTCGATGCCACCCGTGGTGATGCTCGGGCCGTTCTTGATGGTCAGGCCGTCGTTGTTCACCACCGTGTCACCCATCGTCACGCTGTCGACCTTCAGGTCGCGTGCCAGATCGAAGTTCACGTCGTTGCCGGCCGTGCCCTTGCTCACCGCGAGGTTGCCATCGGTGTTCTTCAGGTCGACCGTGCCGCCCGGCGCCACGTTCGTCGCGTTCGCGCCCTGCGCGCTCACGTTCCAGCCTGCGCTGGCCGTCTTGCCGACCTCGTCGAGCTGCTCCTTGTTCACCGCGTCGCCAGCGTCGACCCCCGCCGCCACGTTGATGATCTTGCTGCCGCCCGCGTCGATGCCACCCGTGGTGATGCTCGGGCCGTTCTTGATGGTCAGGCCGTCGTTGTTCACCACCGTGTCACCCATCGTCACGCTGTCGACCTTCAGGTCGCGTGCCAGATCGAAGTTCACGTCGTTGCCGGTCGTGCCCTTGCTCACCGCGAGGTTGCCATCGGTGTTCTTCAGGTCGACCGTGCCGCCCGGCGCCACGTTCGTCGCATTCGCGCCCTGCGCGCTCACGTTCCAGCCTGCGCTGGCCGTCTTGCCGACCTCGTCGAGCTGCTCCTTGTTCACCGCGTCGCCAGCGTCGACCCCCGCCGCCACGTTGATGATCTTGCTGCCGCCCGCGTCGATGCCACCCGTGGTGATGCTCGGGCCGTTCTTGATGGTCAGGCCGTCGTTGTTCACCACCGTGTCACCCATCGTCACGCTGTCGACCTTCAGGTCGCGTGCCAGATCGAAGTTCACGTCGTTGCCGGCCGTGCCCTTGCTCACCGCGAGGTTGCCATCGGTGTTCTTCAGGTCGACCGTGCCGCCCGGCGCCACGTTCGTCGCGTTCGCGCCCTGCGCGCTCACGTTCCAGCCTGCGCTGGCCGTCTTGCCGACCTCGTCGAGCTGCTCCTTGTTCACCGCGTCGCCAGCGTCGACCCCCGCCGCCACGTTGATGATCTTGCTGCCGCCCGCGTCGATGCCACCCGTGGTGATGCTCGGGCCGTTCTTGATGGTCAGGCCGTCGTTGTTCACCACCGTGTCACCCATCGTCACGCTGTCGACCTTCAGGTCGCGTGCCAGATCGAAGTTCACGTCGTTGCCGGCCGTGCCCTTGCTCACCGCGAGGTTGCCATCGGTGTTCTTCAGGTCGACCGTGCCGCCCGGCGCCACGTTCGTCGCGTTCGCGCCCTGCGCGCTCACGTTCCAGCCTGCGCTGGCCGTCTTGCCGACCTCGTCGAGCTGCTCCTTGTTCACCGCGTCGCCAGCGTCGACCCCCGCCGCCACGTTGATGATCTTGCTGCCGCCCGCGTCGATGCCACCCGTGGTGATGCTCGGGCCGTTCTTGATGGTCAGGCCGTCGTTGTTCACCACCGTGTCACCCATCGTCACGCTGTCGACCTTCAGGTCGCGTGCCAGATCGAAGTTCACGTCGTTGCCGGTCGTGCCCTTGCTCACCGCGAGGTTGCCATCGGTGTTCTTCAGGTCGACCGTGCCGCCCGGCGCCACGTTCGTCGCGTTCGCGCCCTGCGCGCTCACGTTCCAGCCTGCGCTGGCCGTCTTGCCGACCTCGTCGAGCTGCTCCTTGTTCACCGCGTCGCCAGCGTCGACCCCCGCCGCCACGTTGATGATCTTGCTGCCGCCCGCGTCGATGCCACCCGTGGTGATGCTCGGGCCGTTCTTGATGGTCAGGCCGTCGTTGTTCACCACCGTGTCACCCATCGTCACGCTGTCGACCTTCAGGTCGCGTGCCAGATCGAAGTTCACGTCGTTGCCGGTCGTGCCCTTGCTCACCGCGAGGTTGCCATCGGTGTTCTTCAGGTCGACCGTGCCGCCCGGCGCCACGTTCGTCGCATTCGCGCCCTGCGCGCTCACGTTCCAGCCTGCGCTGGCCGTCTTGCCGACCTCGTCGAGCTGCTCCTTGTTCACCGCGTCGCCAGCGTCGACCCCCGCCGCCACGTTGATGATCTTGCTGCCGCCCGCGTCGATGCCACCCGTGGTGATGCTCGGGCCGTTCTTGATGGTCAGGCCGTCGTTGTTCACCACCGTGTCACCCATCGTCACGCTGTCGACCTTCAGGTCGCGTGCCAGATCGAAGTTCACGTCGTTGCCGGCCGTGCCCTTGCTCACCGCGAGGTTGCCATCGGTGTTCTTCAGGTCGACCGTGCCGCCCGGCGCCACGTTCGTCGCGTTCGCGCCCTGCGCGCTCACGTTCCAGCCTGCGCTGGCCGTCTTGCCGACCTCGTCGAGCTGCTCCTTGTTCACCGCGTCGCCAGCGTCGACACCCGCCGCCACGTTGATGATCTTGCTGCCGCCCGCGTCGATGCCACCCGTGGTGATGCTCGGGCCGTTCTTGATGGTCAGGCCGTCGTTGTTCACCACCGTGTCACCCATCGTCACGCTGTCGACCTTCAGGTCGCGTGCCAGATCGAAGTTCACGTCGTTGCCGGCCGTGCCCTTGCTCACCGCGAGGTTGCCATCGGTGTTCTTCAGGTCGACCGTGCCGCCCGGCGCCACGTTCGTCGCGTTCGCGCCCTGCGCGCTCACGTTCCAGCCTGCGCTGGCCGTCTTGCCGACCTCGTCGAGCTGCTCCTTGTTCACCGCGTCGCCAGCGTCGACCCCCGCCGCCACGTTGATGATCTTGCTGCCGCCCGCGTCGATGCCACCCGTGGTGATGCTCGGGCCGTTCTTGATGGTCAGGCCGTCGTTGTTCACCACCGTGTCACCCATCGTCACGCTGTCGACCTTCAGGTCGCGTGCCAGATCGAAGTTCACGTCGTTGCCGGCCGTGCCCTTGCTCACCGCGAGGTTGCCATCGGTGTTCTTCAGGTCGACCGTGCCGCCCGGCGCCACGTTCGTCGCGTTCGCGCCCTGCGCGCTCACGTTCCAGCCTGCGTTGCTCGCCTGGCTGATCTGCTCAATTGCCTGGTTCGTTGCATACAGTTGCGAACCATTGACCGCATCGGTGCTCGTCGCGCTCAGGCGCCCGGCGGCCACGTTCGTGATCGTCCGCTCGTTACCCACGCTGCCCACGCTCACCGTGCTCGTCGGGTTCGCACCTGCAAACGTATACTCCGTCCCACGGATGGTTGTACCCGCCGTGCCCACCGCGGATGCCGTCCTCGAGTTCGCACCGAGCGCCACCGAATTGTCCGACGTTGCAACGGCGCCAGCACCGAGCGCCACCGAGGCAACCCCTGACGCCTCGGCGTACACACCAACCGCGGTGGCCGCACCGCCATTCGCAGCAGCAGAAGCTCCAAGTGCCGTGGCGCCATACGCTGACGACGTAGCTCGCGAACCGAGCGACGTAGCAAGATCTGCCGTCGAAGCAGCCTGATAACCAGCTGCAATTGCCTCCGGGCCCGAGGAAGTAGCCTCACCACCAAGCGCCACCGAGTCAGTTCCTGTCGCAGTGGTCTTGTAGCCAAGTGCCATGGAGTCGACGCCAGATGCCACACCCCAGCTTCCGAGCACTATCGACCTATCAGCAGATGCCAACGCATTGAGTCCAACTGCAGTCGTATCTCTTCCGCTGGCGACAGCGCTCGTACCGACCGCCGTCGCGAAGGAACCTGACGCCAACGAATAGGCGCCCAATGCCACGCCGAACCCAGCTTCGGCTGCCGCATGGTCCCCGAGCGCGACGCCACCTAGCTGCGCAGCAGCGCTAGATCCGACAGCAGTACTGCTGACGTTCGGCGGAGCAGGATAATTCGGATTGGCAAATTCCCAAGGGTTTGCGCACTCGCCGACTTGGCAGGGGTGCGCCCACACACCAGGTTTGCCGGCAACCGCGCCTTCGCCGGCCGCATAATGCGCCGTCTCAGCCTGCGCGCTGCCGACAAGCCCTTGACCCACTACAAACAAGGCCGCAGCTACGCTTGCAATCGCCGATGACTTGCTTCGCTTACCACGAGACGTCGTCAACTCTGAAGTTGCGACCCAGGTGCCACGGGATTCATTCCAGACACTTTTATACGACTTATTCATAATCCAATCCTTTCTCAAAACTAAAATTTGGCATCAGAGATTGCGACGTCCGCGTTATTCGTCGTCGCCCTTGGCCGCCGCGAAAGAGACGTTAATTTTTCTTTTCCTCTGAAATCTTTCACTTACCTACAAATCGTTTCTCAATACCGCGCATCATTCACGGCCACCCCGCCCGATGGGGGTGTGAATGAAAGAATTTGCATTTGAGGCATTAAAGAATTGCCTATGAACACAAAAATCGAAACGACTTGCTCACGACTAAAGTTCCGGATAATCTTATTTTTTTTGGATAAGCAAGATAATCAGCCTCGTCCTAAAGTCTCCACACAATACATAGGACAAAGCCGCAGGCTCGGCTTTATCGACAAATGCTTTGCCATCGATTTTTGGATCTTTTCGCGATGAAAAGGAAAAGGAGGAAAAACAACAAATAGGGCAAAAAAATTGGATGACTGTAGAAATAGAATTCGCCAAGTGTGAATGCGACAACGTAGGCAACTGGACCGGGAAGATGGCGAAGTGAGCCCGACGGACCCGCTCGCGGCGTTCAAGACGGAACGATCAAGAGCGAGCAGATGCGAGCCGAACTGATGCCGCCGTTTAAATCTGCACCGGAACCAGATCTCGCAAAAGAGGAGGCAACGGCGACTGGGTGCAGCAGATGAGTTCGTCGCTGCCGGTGCTCTATCGAGCGACCTACCGTTTCATCTGAAATTGCTGCGCGCAACGGTCGGCCGGACCTTGAATCGACGCCTCGAAAGAAGCGCTATTGGGGCAAGTTCGACTGTACGCGTGGCTTGGCGGGTTTCGCTGCAGACCCCGCCTGTTAGGGTCGCGAGGTCGAGCTGTATGCCCCATCAGTGCCAGGGAGCAAAACGGATCGATGATGGCGCGAAGTGCGCCTGTTCCTGTTCGACTTCGCGGGCCTGCGGGATCGTTAAGCCCCTGTACGCCCGCAAGAATCCAACATGGCAGCGCCAGTGACGCACTCATCGCGCCGGCACGGCGAGGCTGCAACTCGTAGTTGCTCGTCAATCGCCGCGCACCGCCACTCAGCGCGAACAAAACTTCATGTCGATACCTATCGCCCCATTCGCAGTAGTGCCTTCACCCATATCGCTAAATTGCGATATATGATTCGTACTGTAGCGATGCAATGCGCGCACGCCAACCAGCGTGCCGCTTGTCGAATCCCCTGAAACCATCCACATGACGCCCGATTTCGACGCGATCCACAAAGCGCTGGCCAACCCGGTCCGCCGGGAGATTCTCGGCTGGCTGCGCGAGCCGCAAGCGCATTTCGCCGATCAGGAGCTGCCGCTCGACCACGGCGTGTGCGCGGGCAAGATCGACGCGCGCTGCGGCCTGTCGCAGTCCACCGTGTCGGCGCATCTCGCCGCGTTGCAGCGCGCGGGGCTCGTCACGTCGAAACGGGTCGGTCAATGGGTGTTTTTCAAACGCAACGAGCCCGTCATTCAGGCGTTCCTCGAATACATGAACACCACGCTCTGAGCACCGCACTCGCATCGCCGCGTTTCCTTTTTCACGCAGTTTTATGAGGCTCGGGCCCTGCCCGCCGCCAAAGGTGAACTCTCATGCCGACTCTTTTCGATCCGCTGCAAATTGGCGATATCACATTGCCGAACCGCATCATCATGGCGCCGCTCACGCGTCAGCGCGCCGAGGAAATCCGCGTGCCGAACGCGCTGATGGCGCGCTACTACGCCGAACGCGCGAGCGCCGGCCTGATCCTCAGCGAAGCGACGTCGGTCACGCCGCAGGGCGTCGGCTACGCGGACACGCCGGGCATCTGGTCGCAGGAGCAGGTCGAAGGCTGGAAGCTCGTCACGCAGGCCGTGCACGACGCGGGCGGCAAGATCTTCCTGCAGTTGTGGCACGTCGGCCGTATTTCGGACCCGGTGTTCCTGAACGGCGAGCTACCGGTGGCGCCGAGCGCGATCGCGGCCGGCGGTCATGTGAGCCTCGTGCGTCCCGAGCGTCCGTTCGTGACGCCGCGCGCGCTCGAGCTCGATGAAATCGCCGGTGTCGTCGAAGCATTCCGCAAGGGCGCGGAAAACGCCAAGGCAGCAGGCTTCGACGGCGTCGAAGTGCACGGCGCGAACGGCTATCTGCTCGACCAGTTCCTGCAGGACAGCACCAACAAGCGCACCGATGCCTACGGCGGCCCGATCGAGAACCGCGCGCGTCTGCTGCTCGAAGTCACCGACGCCTGCATCAGCGTGTGGGGCGCACACCGCGTCGGCGTGCATCTCGCGCCGCGCCGCGACGCGCATACGATGGGCGACTCCGATCCGGCAGCAACGTTCGGCTATGTCGCGCGCGAACTCGGCAAGCGCAAGATCGCGTTTATCGCGGCGCGTGAAGCGCTCGGCGACGACCGCCTCGGCCCGCAGCTGAAGGAAGCGTTCGGCGGCCCGTACATCGTGAACGAAAAATTCACGAAGGAAACCGCGCAGCAGGTGCTCGACGCCGGTGAAGCGGATGCGGTGGCCTGGGGTCAGCTGTACATCGCGAATCCGGATCTGGTGCGCCGCTTCGCTGAAGATGCGCCGCTGAACAAGCCGGTTCCGGCGACGTTCTATGCGCGCGGTGAAATCGGCTACACCGATTATCCGGCGCTGGAAGCGGTGTAATCGGCAGTGACAGCGGGCTGATGTCCGCTGTATGAAATGGCAAAGCGGCGGGCGTGACTGAATTTCAGCCACGGCCGCCGCTTTTTTGCGCGCTAGACCAGATCGCGCTGCATGAAAACCCGTTTCGACTCATCGAGCCCGCGTGCGATATGCGCGTCGCGCCGCGCGAGCAACGACGCGTCGAGTTCAGCTGTGGTGAGGTCGCGAAAGCCGAGCCGCCGGTAGTACGGCGCGTTCCACGGCACGTCGCGATACGTCGACAGCACGAGTTGCGTCAATTTCCGCGCGCGCGCGATTCGCGCGACCTCTTCGATCAATGCCGCGCCGATGCGTCTGCCCGCGTGCGAGGTCAGTACATCGAGCTCCTGAACGTAGATGCGCGTCGACTGCGGCTCGAACATCACGAAGCCCACGCAAATCTCCTGCTGATCTAGCGCGACGATGATCTCGCGCGCTTCGATCTTGCGCTCGACGACCTCGCGCGCCATCGGCGGTGCGTCGGCGATTCCGGTCATGCCGACGCCGACGAAACGCAGGCCCGCTTCGAATTCGATGGCGCGAATCGTTTCCGCTTCGTGCGGCGCGGCATAACGGAAGGTGATGGCGGGGTCGTGCGACATGGCGTTGCATCTGATGAAGATCACCCGAGTTTGACATCGGTGCGGCAATACCGACAAGCGGCAAACGACATAAACTCGCGTAAGCGCCCTGCACCTACGCTCGCGGGACTACACTCATCAGATCCGAACGCCACCTGAGGCTCATGCCAACATGAACCTGATGAATGTGCTGCAGATCGCGCTGCACCTCGACCAGCACCTGAGTGCACTGATCGTGCAATTCGGCACGGCAATCTACGCACTGCTGTTCGTTGTCGTGTTCGTCGAATACGGCTTTCTGCCGCTGTTCTTTCTGCCCGGCGATCCACTGATATTCATCTGCGGCGCGCTCGCGGCCACCGGTGCATTGAACGTGTGGATCATCGCGCCCGTGCTGTTCGTCGCGACGGTGGCCGGCAGCATCGTCGGGTATGCGATCGGCCACGCGGTCGGCGACAAGGTCTACACCCGCAACTACTACTGGCTGAACCGCAATGCGCTGAGCCGCGCCCACGCGTTCAGCGAGGCGCGCGGCCGCCTGACCTTTCTGCTTTCACCCTATATCGCCGTGGTGCGCACGTTCGCGCCGTTCGCCGCGGGCGTGTCGCAAATGATGTTCTCGCGCTTCGTCACGTTCGTCACCGCCGGGGCGGCGCTGTGGATCGTGTCGCTGATCGCGGCCGGCTATCTGTTCGGCAACGTGCCGATGGTGCGCGAGCATCTGAGTTCGCTGGTGTTGCTGGGCCTCGCGCTCGGCGGTGCGATGCTGGCCGGCGCCGCGGCATGGCGCTTTTTCAACCGGAGGATGCGGGCGCGTTGAGCGGTTCGTCGCGCCGCCCTCGCGTACGGCGTCCCGTCACATCAAATCTTGACCCGAGCGAAATAAGAAGGTAGCCTTAGCAGGATACCTTCACATCATGTCATCGCGCGAGCTCATCGCATGAGCAAATCCCCTCTCCCCGTTACGCCGGAAGAACTCCATACGCTGGCCGAAGACCTGCGCGTGCTGGTGGGCAAGCTACGCCGGCGTCTGCGCGAGGAGTCGCATGTCGGCGACTTCACGCCGTCGCAGGTGCAGGTGCTGAATTTGCTGGAACGCGAAGGACCGGCCACGGTCACCGCGCTCGCGCGCGCGCACGGCATGCGTCCGCAGTCGATGGGAGAAACGCTCGCGGCATTGAAAGCCGCGGGGCTCGTCAACGGCGCGCCCGATCCCAACGATGGACGGCAGACGGTCCTATCGCTGACTCCATCCTTTCGCAAGAAGGTCAAGGCGAGCCGCGCGGCGCGCGAAGACTGGCTGTATCGCACGATTCAAACGCGCTTCACGCAAGCCGAACAGCAACAGCTCGCGACGGGCGTCGATCTGCTGAAACGCCTCGTCGATCTGTAACTCGTCAATCGCAGGAGCACCTCATGGCACTCACTACTCTCGATGCCAAAACCGCACTGGTCGTCGTCGATCTGCAGCGCGGCGTCGTCGCGTTGCCCACCGCGCCCCATCCGGCCGGCGACATCGTCGAACGCACGGTTACGCTGGTCGACGCGTTCCGCCGCCACGGCCTGCCGGTGGTGCTCGTGAACGTCACCGCCGGCGCACCGGGCCGCACCGAGCAGGGTCGCCGCTCCGCCGACTTCCCGGCCGGTTTCGCCGATCTGCTGCCCGAACTGAAGCAGCAGCCGTCGGACCATCTGGTCACCAAGCGCACGTGGGGCGCCTTCACCAACACCGATCTGGCCTCGTATCTGCAACAACAAGGCGTCACGCAAGTGGTGCTCGTCGGTATCGCGACCAGCATCGGCGTCGAATCGACCGCGCGTTTCGCGAGCGAGGCAGGCCTGAACGTCACGCTCGTCGTCGACGCGATGACCGATCTGAACCCCGACGCGCACACCAACAGCATCACGCGCATCTTCCCGCGCCTCGGCGAAACCGGCACGACGCAGGAAGTGCTCGATCTGCTCGAACGCTCGCGTGCCTAAAGCCCGAATTGAAGCGAGTCACTACCCGCATGCAGCCCACCCCGCGTTGAGGACACCCCTGCCGTGAGCACCACGTTCCGTTCGCTGCGCATATTCAACTATCGTGTCTGGGCGAGCGGCGCGCTCGTCTCGAACATCGGCACGTGGATGCAGCGCACGGCGCAGGACTGGCTCGTGCTCACCGAGCTTACGCATCACAACGCGACGGCGGTGGGCATCGTGATGTCGCTGCAATTCGGCCCGCAGATGCTGTTGCTGCCGCTCACCGGCTACGCGGCCGATCACTTCGATCGCCGCAAGCTGCTGTTCGCGACGCAGACGGCGATGGGTACGCTGGCGCTTGCGCTCGGTCTGCTCACGGTCACGGGGCTCGTGCAGCTATGGCAGGTCTACGTGTTCGCTGGGCTACTCGGCTGCGTGACCGCGTTCGATTCCCCCGCGCGCCAGACCTTCGTATCCGACCTCGTCCGCGAACGCGATCTCGCCAACGCGGTCGGGCTGAACTCCACGTCGTTCAACGCCGCGCGTATGCTCGGCCCGGCGGTCGCGGGTCTGCTGATCGCGTCGGTGGGCAGCGGCTGGGTGTTTCTGATCAATGCGCTGTCGTTCGTCGCGGTGCTCGGCGCGCTGCGCATGCTGCGGCTCGACCAGTTGCATATCAAGCCGCGCAATGTGCGCTCGCGCGGCAGCTTCGTCGAAGGCTTCAAATATGTGTGGACGCGTCCCGATCTGAAGGCGGCGCTCCTGATGCTGTTCCTGATCGGCACCTTCGGCCTGAACTTCCCGATTTTCATCTCGACGATGTCCGTCACCGCATTCCGTGCCGGCGCCAGCGAGTACGGCCTGCTCAGTTCGACGATGGCGATCGGCTCGGTCACCGGCGCACTGCTCGCCGCGCGCCGCGCGCGGCCCACGATCGGGCTACTGCTCGGCGCGGGCGCGATATTCGGCATCGGCTGCACCACAGCCGCGCTGATGCCCAACTATGTGCTGTTCGGCATCGTGCTGGTCGTGATCGGCGTGTCGACACAGACCTTCACCACCTCGACCAATAGCCTCGTGCAACTGACCACCGAGCCCGCGATGCGCGGCCGCGTCATCGCGATCCTGCTCGCAATCGCGCTCGGCACCACACCGCTCGGCGCGCCGGTGGTCGGCTGGGTCGCCGACCGTTTCGGCCCGCGCTGGGCGCTCGGCGTCGGCGCGGCATCGGGCTTCGGCGCGGCGCTTGTCGGTCTTGTCTATCTGATGCGCTACCGGCAGTTGCGCTTCTATCGTGAAGGCTGGCGCCTGCGTTACAGCATCGAAGACCCGCGGCCCGTCACGGCCGCGACGGTGTTTCCCGACTCCGTCACGACGCTTCAGCGCAGCGAGCTCGACGCGGCGGAAGAGGATACGGCTTCGAGCGTGTAAACACGCAAGCGGTGAGCGCCGGACCCACGCAGGCGCTGTTCAGAGTCCGCCCACGCCGCGCGTCACCAGTGCATACGGTCCGCGTGTCAACTGCTCCCTGAGAAACTCGATGCACACCTGAATCCGCGCCGACGACGACAAGCGCTCGGCCGTCACCGCCCACACATCGGCGGATTGCTGATAGTCGGGCAGCACGCGCACCAGTTCGCCCGCGCGCAGGCTCTCGGCCACGTCCCAGACCGACACCATCACGATCCCGTAGCCCTGCTTCGCCCACTGCACGACGATGTCGCTCAGGTTCGACGCGACCGTGCCCGTCACCTTCACGCTCCTTTCGCCGTTCGGCCCACTGAGACGCCAGACCCCGAAGCGGTCGTCGCGGCCGCGAAACAGCAGGCAATCGTGGCCGGTCAGATCGTTGAGTTCGACCGGCGCACCGTGCTGCTCGAGATAAGCCGGTGACGCGCACAGAATGCGCGCGCTCTCCACCATCTTGTGCGCGATCAGATGCGGCTCCTGCACCTCGCCCACGCGCACGTCGATATCGAAGTTCTCGCCGACCACATCCGCGCGCCGATCCAGCAGTTCGAGCCAGACTTCGAGGTTCGGGTGACGCTCGCGCAGCATCGCGAGAATCGGCGACACGTGCTTGCGGCCGAGGCGCAAACTCGTGCTGATGCGCAACAGGCCGCTCAGCTCGGTGCGGCGATCGGCGAACGCGTCGGCCATGCCCTGCACGTCATCGAGAATTTTTTGCGCCCATTGCAGCGCGGCTTCGCCGTCGCTCGTTACGCTGACGCGGCGCGTGGTGCGCTGAAACAGTTTCACGCCCAGACCGGCTTCGAGCATTGCGATGCGCTTGCTCACATGCGACGGCGACAGCCCCATCTCCGTCGAGGCCGCGACAAAACTGCCGCGCCGCGCGATATGACAGAACAGCTGCAGATCGCGCAGGAAGGATTCATTCGTGGCTGTGAGCGCATTCTGATTTTGCATCTGGACGCATTGTGTCGGCGCATAACGCTATTACCCTAGCTCCAACGGATTGGTTGGGCAAGGGCCGGTCGTTTGAATGCCGGTCTGAATGCAATGCCCCGCGCACTGAGACATGGTTAACCCGCAGTGCGCCGCGGCGGCGCATGACATGCGTCGACCATGTCGTTGTGCTGCACCGCAGCAACGAGATCAGGAAAATCCTGGCTTGCGCGGTGCCCGTTTAAAAGCGCCAATGATTCAGCCGTAGAAGCTGACAAAAACATTTCCCATTCAGGAGACGACATGCAAACGAACGCATCGGCAAGTAGCGGACATAGCTCGCAGGCGCGCAAGGCAACCGCCAGCGGCTGGATCGGCTCGGCACTCGAGTACTACGACTTCTTCATCTATGCGCAGGCCGCCGCGCTCATCTTTCCTCAACTGTTCTTCCCTTCCGGCAACCCCAAGATCGCGATCGTCGCATCGCTCGCAACCTACGGCGTCGGCTACGTCGCGCGGCCGATCGGCGCAATCGTGCTCGGGCACTGGGGCGATACACACGGCCGCAAGAACGTACTGCTGCTCTGCATGTTCCTGATGGGTCTGTCGACGATGGCGGTGGGTTTGCTGCCGACCTATCACCAGATCGGCTTTCTTGCACCGGTGCTGCTCGTCGTGCTGCGGCTGATCCAGGGCTTCGCGGTCGCCGGTGAAATCTCGGGCGCCAGCTCGATGATCCTCGAGCACGCGCCATTCGGACGACGCGGCTACTACGCGAGCTTCACGCTGCAAGGCGTGCAGGCCGGGCAGATTCTCGCCGCCGCGGTATTCCTGCCGCTCGCGTATTACATGGACGACGCCTCGTTCAACTCGTGGGGCTGGCGCATTCCGTTCCTGCTCAGCGCGATCGTGCTGATCGCCGGCTACATCATCCGCCGCGAAGTCCACGAAACGCCCGCGTTCGAGAAGGAAGGCGCGAGCGGCGGCGTGCCGCGCTCGCCGATCATCGAAGCGTTCAAGTACAACTGGCGCGACATGCTGCGCGTCGTGCTGTGCTCGCTGATGAACGTGATCCCGGTCGTCGCGACGATTTTCGGCGCGGCGTACGCGGTGCAGCCGTCGTATGGAATCGGCTTTTCGAAGAGCCTGTATCTGTGGATTCCGGTGATCGGCAATATCGTCGCGGTGCTGGTGATTCCGTATGTGGGCAATCTGTCCGACCGGATCGGGCGGCGTCTGCCGATCATCGTCGGCGCGCTCGGCGCCGGGCTGCTTTCTTTCGCGTATCTGTACGCGATCAGCATCCACAACGTGCCGCTCGCGATGGTGATGTCGATCCTGATGTGGGGCGTCATCTATCAAGGCTATAACGCGATCTTCCCGAGCTTCTACCCGGAACTGTTCCCGACGCGTTCACGCGTCTCCGCGATGGCGATCGGCCAGAACATCGGCACGACGATCACCGCTCTGCTGCCGGCCCTGTTCGCCTACGTCGCGCCGCCGGGATCGCACAACGTGCCGCTGACGATCGGCGCGATCACGTTCGGCATCACGATCGTCTGCGCGATTTCCGCATGGAGCGCGCGCGAGAACTTCCGTGTGCGGCTTAGCGACCTCGGCGAAAAGAACGTCGTGCCGATGGACAAGCTCAGCTACGACGCGCTGCGCGCGCAAAGCATGGCCGCCGGGAAAAAGGCCGTTGCTTGAGCCCGCTTGCCGGTTAGCGCGTCTAATCAGTACTTTCAGGGAACCCGCTCATGACCAGCACCCGGATCGCCGTCGCCGGCGCGGGCTACATCGGCCGCGCTCATATGGCGGTCGCGCAGCAAAGCGACGCGTGCACGCTGTCGGCGATCGTCGATCCGTCGCCCGCGGCCGCCGCGCTCGCGGCCGAGGCGGGCGTGCCGCTGTTCCGCACGCTCGACGAGCTGCTCGAACGCGATCGCCCCGACGGCGTGATTCTCGCAACGCCGAACCAGCTGCACGTCGAACACGCGTCGCGTTGCCTAGCGGCGCGCGTGCCGACGCTGCTCGAAAAGCCGATCGCGCCGAGCGTCGACGAAGCGGAAACGCTCGCCGCCGACGCCGAGCGCAGCGGCGTTCCGCTGCTGATCGGTCATCATCGCGCGCACAGTCCGATCATGGCGCGCGCGCGGCAGCTGATCGACGAGGGACGGCTCGGCAAGCTCGTCGCGGTGATGGGCAGCGCGGTGTTCTTCAAACCCGACGAGTACTTCGCCGACGCCGACTGGCGGCGCCAGCCCGGCGGCGGTCCGATCCTGCTGAACATGATTCACGAGGTGCACAACCTGCGCATGCTGTGCGGCGACATCGTCGCCGTGCAGGCCTTCTCGTCGCATGCCACGCGCGGCTTTGCGGTCGAGGATACGGTCGCGATCAACCTGCGCTTCGCGAACGGCGCGCTCGGCAGCTTCATGCTGTCCGATACCGCCGCGAGCGCGCGCAGCTGGGAGCAGACGTCGCAAGAGAACAAGGCCTATCCGTCGTATCCGGACGAAGATTGCTACGTGATCGCGGGCACCTTCGGCTCGCTCGCGGTACCGACGATGCGTCTGAAGACCTACGCCAAAGCCGCGGACCGCTCGTGGTGGAAGCCGTTCGACGTCAGCGTCGCCGACATGACGCGCGACGATCCGCTAAAGCTGCAGCTCGAGCATTTCGTGCGCGTGATTCACGGCAAGGAGCCGCCGCTCGTCAGCGCGCAGGACGGTTTGCAGAATCTGCGTATCACCGAGGCGATCGTCGAAGCGGCGAGGACCGGCGCGGTCGTCGATACGACCCGCGCCGTCGCGGCGGCGGTGCACTAAAACAAGCCGAATTGGCGCCGATATTTCACAGTTGATTACTCAGGATGGCTCTATGAAAACATTCGTGATGCTGCACGGCATCAACCACAACATGTTCGGCAAGCGCGATCCCGCGCAATACGGCACCATCACGCTCGAAGAAATCGACGCACGGCTGCGCGCGCTCGGCGACGAGCTCGGCGTGCGGGTCGACAGCTTTCAGACCAATAGCGAAGCGGCGATGTGCGAGCGCATTCACCAGGCGTTCACCGACAACGCCGACGGCGTGCTGATCAATGCCGGCGCATGGACGCACTACAGCTACGGCATTCGCGATGCGCTCGCGATCCTGACCGTCCCGGTGGTCGAGATCCACATGTCGAACATTCACGCGCGCGAAGCCTTCCGGCATCAGTCGGTGTTCGCGGAGATCGTCAAAGGGCAGATTTGCGGCTTCGGCGTGGACAGCTATCTGCTCGGGCTGCGCGCGGCGGTGTCGGCGGCGGGCTAGCGCCACGTTTCGGTCAGCTCGTTGGCCAGCACCATTTTGTGGCGGACCACCTCGACGAAGGCCGGGTCGATGCCGGCCTGCGCCTTCAGGAATTTCAGCGCGGCGGAGTGCACGGCGCGCAACGCGCCACCGTCGATGCCCGTCATGCGCGCCGCGCTGCGCCGCGTTTCAACCACCAGATCGCGCGCGCTCGTGAAGTCGGGTGCCAAGCCGCATTGCGCGTCGAACGCGGCGCTCAGACCGGTCGCGTAGTCGCGCGACTCGCCGAGCCGCTCCATATCGATCAGCAGATCGACGCCCTCGCCCATGCGCAGCGCGCAGAGAATCCACAACGCAATGAACGCGCGATACGCGTTGTCGCTGTCCACCGTGCGCGCGAACTGCTCGCACGCGAGCGCATATGCGTCATCGGGCATCGGCGGCAGTGGCGGCAGGCGCACGCCGCACACGCCGATCGCCTCGCTCACCAGCGGGTCGATCTGGTTCAGACCGAGCACGCGAAACGGCGCGGCGACAAAAAACGCATTGCTCCATTGCTGCCGCAGCAGCCAACCCGACGCGAACTGAGACGCGGGATTGCGCAGCACACCCACGTGCAGCGCCTCGGCAAACGCGCGCTTCAGCCACGGCAGACGACCGCCCGTGCGGCAAAACTTGAACACGGGCACGCGGCCCCGCTCGATCGTGTGTGCGCTCAGCGCGCGCAAATAGGCCTGCAGTGACGCGAATGTCGCATCGGGCTCGCGCGTAAAGCGATCGATGCTGAAGCGCCGGTCGTAACCCGCGACGCCGCGCGCGTCTTCGCGCAAAAACGGCCGGTATTCGTCGAAGTATGGCGCGGCGAGCGGCGGGTGCCCCGAGGTCAAGGTCGGCCGCGAGGCGGGCACGTCGGCGAGCTTGAGATCGGCGAGCACGTTGCTGAGCGGCTCGTAGAAACCGGCCGCGCCTTGGAGCTCGCGCAGCCGCGACCACACCCACGTGCCCGCGCTGCGCCAGCCGGTATGCAGAAAAACCGCCTGTTTCAGCGAAATATTGGGCGCTGCGCCGTTCGCGGACGACTCATGAGGCAACGACATGGGACTTCTCTTCCAATGATTGAATCGATAGACCGGAAGCGCCACTTTACCCTGTGATCGATCGGGACGCATTATGCTGCGAGATTCCACGCTCCGCCATTGCACCCACCTCCCCTGATGAACGATTCGGCCGATATCCGCTTCCTGCTCACACTGCGCGCGAGCGGCAGCCTGATCGCCGCCGCGCGGCGGCTCGCGCTGTCGCCGTCGGCGGTCACGCAGCGTCTGCAGCAACTCGAAAAGAAGCTCGGCACGCAGCTCGTGACCCGCAGCGCGCGCCGCCTGCAATTCACCGACGAAGGCCTGCTGCTGTGCGAGCGCGGCGCCGAGCTGATCGCGCAGTTCGACGCGTTGTTCGACGATCTGCAAACTCGCCGCGGCGGCCTCGTCGGCACGCTGAAGATCAATGCGCCGCTCGGTTTCGGACGACGCCATCTGGCGCCGCTGATCGGCGAGTTCCAGCACCAGAACCCCGATATCGACGTCGCGCTGACGCTGTCCGACCGGCCGTTGACCGAAACGCTCGATCGCTTCGATATCGTCGTGCATATCGGCGAACTGCCGCTGTCGAACCTGATCGGCTATACGATCGCGCCGAACGCGCGTTTCGTCTGCGCGGCGCCCGCGCTCGTCAAGCGAATCGGCCAAGCCGAATCGCCGGAAGCGTTGAGCCGGCTGCCCTGCATCGTGCTGCGTGAAAACCACGAGGACGTGTCGCTGTGGCAGTTCAGCAAGGGCCGCACGCGCCGCAGCGTGCGCGTGTCCGCGCATCTGAGCTGCAACGACGGTGACGTGATCCGCCAATGGGCCTGCGAGGGACGCGGCGTGATTCTGCGCTCCGAATGGGACGTCGCAGACGACCTTGCGAAGGGCAAACTCGTGCGTCTGCTGCCGGGCTGGAAAGCGCCGGATGCGAACGTGATCGCCCTCACGCATCAGCGCACGGGGCTGCCGGCGCGCACGCGCCATTTCATGCAGTATCTGCAAAGCCGCTTCAGGCCGCTGCCACCCTGGCGACGATGATTCAGTTGGTCTGAATCTAAGACTCATCCCATCTGAACGCTGACGACTTGTCGAAAAACCTATAATCGACTCATCCTCAACAGCCGGCCCACATGCAATCATGACTGCTGCCGCCCACGCCACCGACACCCGCGCCTACCCCGACGCGGTGCTGTTCGACCTGCTCACCGCCCTGCTCGACTCGTGGACCTCGTGGAACCGCGCGGCAGGCTCCGACGAAGCGGGCCGCGCATGGCGTGCCGCCTATCTGCGGCTGACGTACGGCTGCGGTCGCTACGTTCCCTACGAACAACTGATACGGGAGGCCGCCTCGCAAGTCGGTTTGTCCGAGGCGGCCGCGAACGCGCTCGAAGCGGACTGGCTGAACCTGAAGCCGTGGCCTGGCGCGCTCGATGCATTGCGCGCGCTCGCGCCGCACTGCAAGCTCGCGGTCGTCACCAACTGCTCGACGCGGCTCGGCTTGCAGGCGGCCGCGCTGTTGCCTGTGCGGTGGGACGCGATCGTGACCGCCGAGGAAGCCGGCGTCTACAAGCCGGACCCGCTCCCGTACCGCCTCGCGCTCGACAAGCTCGGCGTCGAGCCGCGGCGCGCCGCCTTCGTCGCCGGGTCGAGCTACGACATGTTCGGCACCGCGGCCGTGGGTCTGCGGACCTACTGGCACAACCAGGTCGGCCTGCCGCTCGTTGCGGGTGCGCAAGCGCCCGAGGTCGAAGCGGCATCGCTCGACGGGCTCGCGCCGTGGCTCGCAAGCTTTGGCCGCGATCGTCGTCATTGACCCTGGAACCTCACCTCGTTCCTCAGGTGCAAACATGAAACTCGAACAGATCGAAACTCCGGCCGCGTTGATCGACGTCGCGCGGATGCAAAAGAACATCGCGCGGATGCAAGGGCGGATGAATGCGCTCGGCGTCGCGTTCCGGCCGCATGTGAAGACCACCAAATGCATCGACGTCGTGCGCGCGCAGATCGCCGCCGGCGCGCGCGGCATCACGGTATCGACGCTGAAGGAAGCGGAAGCGTTCTTCGCGGCCGGCGTCGACGACATCCTGTACGCCGTCAGCATGGTTCCGTCGAAGTTGCCGCGCGCGCGCGCGCTGCGTCGTCAGGGCTGCGATCTGAAGCTGGTGGTCGACAACCCGACCGCCGCCGCGGCGATTGCCGGGTTCGGCGACCAGCACGGCGAAACGTTCGAAGTCTGGATCGAGGTCGATACGGACGGCCATCGCTCCGGAATCCAGCCTGAACAGCAGACGCTGCTCGACGTCGGGCGGATTCTGCACGAGAACGGTGTGAAAGTCGGCGGAGTGATGACCCATGCGGGTTCGAGCTATGAGTTGAATACGCCTGAAGCGCTCGCCGCGCTCGCGGAGCAGGAACGCGCCGGCTGCGTGCGCGCCGCCGAGCGGCTGCGCGAAGCGGGCATCGCGTGTCCGGCCGTCAGCGTCGGTTCGACGCCGACCGCGCTCGCCGCACGCAATCTCGAAGGCGTCACCGAGGTGCGGGCCGGCGTCTACGTGCTGTTCGATCTGGTCATGCACAACGTGGGCGTTTGCACGCTCGATGACATCGCGCTGAGCGTACTCACGACCGTGATCGGTCATCAGGAAGACAAAGGCTGGGCGATTCTCGACGCGGGCTGGATGGCGCTAAGCCGCGATCGCGGCACCTCGCGGCAGTCGCACGATTTCGGCTATGGGCAGCCGTGTTTGCTCAATGGCACGTTGCTGCCGGGCTATGTCGTGAGCGGCGCCAACCAGGAGCACGGGATTCTCGCGGCGGCTCAAGCCGATCCGCACGCCGATGCACAGAGCGACGACATCGCGCAGCGCTTTCCGATCGGTATGAAACTGCGCATCCTGCCGAACCACGCGTGCGCGACCGGCGCACAGTTTCCCGAATATCAGGCGGTCGCACCGGACGGCAGCAGCGTCGCGTGGCAGAGGTTTTACGGCTGGTAAGCCGCCGCGTCACTCATCCTCTTCCGACAACCCCGCCAGCAAATCGTCGACCGCGCGATACACGCGCTCGACGATCTCCGGTCCCACCTTGCGCTCGAGTTCGCGATAGTGCGCCTCGAGATCCTTCGAAATCACCCGCACCAGTTCGACGCTAGTATCGGTCAGCGACACGAGTACGCGTCGCTGATCCTCCGCGAAACGTTCCTTCGTCACGAGCTCCATGCTCTCCATGCGCGCGAGCACGCCGGTCATGCTCGGGCTCGAAATCGTGCAGATGTCGGAGATCTGGCGCGGCTCCATCGGACCGTGCTCGTTGAGCGCGCGAATCACTCGCCATTGCTGCTCGGTGAGTCCGTGCGCGGTGATCAACGGACGAAAGCGCTCCATCATTTTTTCGCGAGCGCGTAACAACAGCATCGGCAAATTGCGGTGCAAAACCCGGGTGGACGCAGCGGACATGTTGGCAAGGAATCGGAAAGAAAAGCCGTCGAAGCTTACGGGAAAACCCGCGATCAACTGACAGCCTATTGACCGTCAATCATATCAAGCAGGATACTACTAACATCTTAGTGTTTTCGCCGAATTTTCGACACGAGGCCGCGCACTTATGTTTGCCCTTGCCGATCATCTATTGCATCCCGAAGGCGACGCGCTGCCTCGCGACGTGGACGCGCACACCTCGGCCGCGTTGCTCGCCCGGGGCGTCGCGTGTCGCGCGCCGGTCAGCGGCGCGGTGTATGGAGTCCTGCTTAACGATCGCGCCGCCTTGAACGCGCTGGGCGACGCAGTGCATGCGGCCCCGTACAAGGCGCCGCCGAAGGCGCCGATTCTGTATCTGAAGCCGCGCAATACGCTGGCCGGGCATCGGGCGCGCGTGGTCGTGCCGGATGACGCGCTCGGCGTCGAGGTCGGCGCATCGCTCGGCATCGTGGTCGGCCGCACTGCGACGCGTGTCGGCGTCGAATGCGCGGCGGACTATATCGCTGGCTATACGCTGGTCGGGGATCTGAGCGTGCCGCATACCAACATGTACCGCCCGAACGTACGCCTGCGCGCACGCGACGGCTTCTGCGTGATCGGACCCGCGCTCGTCGCCGCACGCCATGTCGCCGCGCCGGATCGGCTCGACATCGCCGTATCGCTGAACGGTGGCGAACCGTTTATGGCGAGCACCGCATCATCGGTGCGCAACGTCGCGCAATTGCTCGCCGACGTCACCGACTTCATGACGCTGAACGCGGGCGACGTGCTCACGCTCGGCGTGCGGCACGGCTCGCCGGTCGCGCATGTCGGCGATACCGCCACGCTGTCGATCGGTACGCTGCCGCCCTTGACCGTCTCGTTCGTGGACGTCGCTCAACACCACGGAGAACAATCATGATGCTCGGCCGCGTTGCCTATGCGGGAGCGATTCACGAAGCGTATCCGCACGCGCAGGGTGTCAGTCTCGCCGACGGCCGCGTGTGTCGCGAGGACGAAGTGGTCTGGCTCGCGCCGATCGAAGTCGGCACCATCTTCGCGCTCGGCCTGAACTACGCGGAGCACGCGAAGGAGTTGCAGTTCAGCAAGCAGGAAGAGCCGCTGGTATTTCTGAAGGGACCGGGCACGGTACTCGGCCATCGCGGCGTTACGCGCCGCCCCGCCGACGTCACATTCATGCACTACGAGTGCGAGCTCGCGGTCGTGATCGGGCGAACCGCGCAAAACGTCGCGCGTAAAGACGCGATGCAGCACGTGGCCGGCTACATGATCGCGAACGACTACGCGATTCGCGACTACCTCGAAAACTACTATCGCCCGAATCTGCGCGTGAAGAATCGCGACGGCGGCACGGTGCTCGGCCCCTGGTTCGTCGACGCCGCCGACATCGCCGACGTCACGCAGCTCGAGTTGCGCACGTTCGTCAACGGCACGCGTCAGCAGTGCGGCAATACGCGCGATCTCGTCACCGACATTCCCGCGCTAATCGAATACCTGAGCGGTTTCATGACGCTTGCTCCAGGCGACGTTATCCTCACCGGCACGCCCGAAGGCATCGTCAACGTCAACGCGGGCGATGAAGTCGTCTGCGAGATCGACGGCCTCGGCCGCCTGGTCAACACGATCGCATCGGACGCGGACTTCGGCCGCGCCTGATGGACAGCAAAAACCCAGCGAACAGCAAAAGGACAACGCAATGCCGATCGACCATCTGATCAACGGCGAGATGTGCACCTCGAGTGACTACTTCGAAACCGTCAATCCAGCCACGCAGGAAGTGCTCGCCGAAGTCGCGCGCGGCGGGGCGAAAGAAGTCGATGCGGCCGTGCAAGCGGCCAGAGGCGCGTTCCCCGCCTGGGCCGCGAAGCCCGCTGCGGAACGCGCAAAGCTGATCCGCAGACTCGGCGAGCTGATCACGAAGCACGTACCGGAAATCTCGGAGACCGAAACGAAGGACACCGGTCAGACGATCTCGCAGACGCGCAAGCAACTGGTGCCGCGCGCGGCCGACAACTTCAGCTATTTCGCCGAGATGTGCACGCGCGTCGACGGCCACACGTACCCGACCGACTCGCATCTGAACTACACGCTGTTTCATCCGGTCGGGGTGTGCGCGCTGATCTCGCCGTGGAACGTGCCGTTCATGACGGCAACCTGGAAGGTCGCGCCCTGCCTCGCGTTCGGCAACACCGCCGTGCTGAAGATGAGCGAGCTGTCGCCGCTGACCGCGTCGATGCTCGGCAAGCTCGCGCTCGAAGCGGGCATTCCGGCGGGCGTGCTGAACGTCGTGCACGGCTACGGCAAGGAAGCGGGCGAACCGCTCGTCGCGCATCGCGACGTGCACGCGGTGTCGTTCACCGGATCGACCGCGACCGGCAATCGCATCGTGCAAGCCGCGGGCCTGAAGAAGTTCTCGATGGAGCTTGGCGGCAAGTCGCCGTTCGTGATCTTCGACGATGCCGACTTCGAACGCGCGCTCGATGCCGCGGTGTTCATGATCTTCTCGAACAACGGCGAGCGCTGCACCGCAGGCTCGCGCATTCTCGTGCAGCGCTCCATCTACGCGCACTTCGCGGAGCGCTTCATCGAGCGCGCCAAGCGTCTGACGGTGGGCGACCCGCTCGCGGACGGCACGATCGTCGGCCCGATGATCAGCCAGGGGCATCTCGCGAAGGTACGCAGCTATATCGAACTCGGCCCGAAGGAAGGCGCGACGCTCGCGTGCGGCGGCCTCGATACCCCCGAGTTGCCCGACGCCTTGCGTCACGGCAACTTCGTCACGCCGACCGTGTTCGTCGACGTCGACAACCGCATGCGCATCGCGCAGGAAGAGATCTTCGGACCGGTCGCATGCCTGATTCCGTTCGACGATGAAGCCGAGGCGATCCGTCTCGCCAACGATATTTCGTATGGTCTGTCGAGCTATATCTGGACCGAGAACACGGGCCGCGCGTTGCGTGTGGCGGCAGCCGTCGAAGCGGGCATGTGCTTCGTAAACAGCCAGAACGTGCGCGATCTGCGTCAGCCGTTCGGCGGCACGAAAGCGTCGGGCGTGGGCCGCGAAGGCGGCACATGGAGCTATGAGGTATTCCTCGAACCGAAGAACGTCTGCGTTTCGCTTGGCTCGCATCATATTCCGCGCTGGGGCGTCTAACCGCGACCTCGAAAAAACCTGGGAGACCGCGATGGGCAAGCTCGCGCTGGCAGCAAAAGTCACACACGTGCCGTCGTTGTATTTATCCGAGCTCGACGGTCCGCACAAGGGTTGCCGTCAGGCCGCGATCGACGGACACCACGAAATCGGCCGACGCTGTCGCGAACTCGGCGTCGATACGATCGTCGTGTTCGACGTGCACTGGCTCGTGAATAGCGAATACCACATCAATTGCGCGCCGAAATTCGAAGGCGTGTACACGAGCAACGAGCTGCCGCATTTCATCAGGAACATGCCGTACGCGTACCCGGGCAATGTCGGGCTCGGTGAGCTGATCGCGGAAGTCGCCAACGAAATGGGCGTGAAAAGCCGCGCGCACAGCGAGACCACGCTCGAACTCGAATACGGCACGCTGGTGCCGATGCGCTATATGAACGGCGATCAGCACTTCAAGACGGTGTCGGTGGCGGGCTGGTGCATGTGGCACGACCTCGCAACCAGCGCGCGCTTTGGCCTCGCGGTGCGCAAGGCCATCGAAGAACGCTACGACGGTACCGTGGCCATTCTCGCGAGCGGCTCGCTGTCGCATCACTTCGCGAACAACGGCACCGCCGATCAGTTCTTGCACAAAGTCTGGAGCCCGTTCCTCGAACAGATGGATCGCAGCGTGGTGCGCATGTGGGAAGCCGGCGACTGGAAGACCTTCTGCGACATGCTGCCGCTCTACAACGAGAAATGCTGGGGCGAAGGCGGCATGCACGATACCGCGATGCTGCTCGGTGCGCTCGGCTGGGATCGTTACGACGGCAAGGTCGAAGTCATCACGCCTTATTTCGGCAGTTCGGGCACCGGTCAGATCAACGCGATTTTCCCGGTCACACCGCTACCCGTCTGACTCTCGCGAGGAAATCGCCATGCCTCACTTGACACTCGAATACAGCGCCAACCTCGCGGATGCTCAACGGCTCAGCGAACTCTGCAAAGACCTCGCGCAGTGCCTCGACGCGCAGCGCGACAACGGCGAGCGCGTCTATCCGCTCGGTGGCATTCGCGTGCGCGCGCTGCGCTGCGAACAGTACTGCATCGCCGATGGGCGTCCCGACGCCGCGTTCCTGCACGCGAACCTGAAGATCGGCGCAGGTCGCTCGGAGGCCGTCAAGAAGGCGACCGGCGACGCGCTGTTCGCGCTGATCAAGCAGTGCTTCGCCGCTGAGTTCGAAAGGCAGGGGCTCGCGTTGTCGCTCGAAATCAACGAGTTCAGCGAAGCTGGCACCTGGAAGCACAACAATCTGCATGCGAGGCTCAAGGGCTGACACATCATGCTAGACGAACAAACCATCCGCGACCTCGCCGCACAACTCGATCACGCGGAAAAGACCCGCACGCAGCTGCGCCATTTTTCCGCGCAGTATCCGCAGATGACCGTACAGGACGGCTACTCGATTCAACGCGAGTGGGTCAAGCTGAAACTCGCCGAAGGCCATGTCATCAAGGGCAGGAAGATCGGCCTGACGTCGCGCGCGATGCAGCGCTCGTCGCAGATCGACGAACCCGACTACGCGCCGCTGCTCGACAGCATGTTCATCGACAGCGGCCAGGACATTCGCGCGGATCGTTTCATCGCGCCGCGCGTCGAAGTGGAACTCGCGTTCGTGCTGAACAAACGGTTGAAGGGGCCAGCCGTCACGCTGTTCGATGTGCTCGACGCGACCGCCTATGTAACGCCGGCCATCGAAATCATCGACGCCCGCATCGAGCAGTTCGATCGCGAAACGCGCGCGCCGCGCAAGGTGTACGACACGATCTCCGACTTCGCCGCGAACGCGGGCGTCGTGCTCGGCGGCAGGCCCGTGCGTCCGCTCGACGTAGACCTGCGCTGGGTCGGCGCGCTGCTGTACAAGAACGGCGCGGTCGAGGAAAGCGGGCTCGCGGCGGCGGTGCTCAACCATCCGGCCACCGGCGTCGCGTGGCTCGCCAACAAGATTGCTCCGTACGACGAATCATTGAACGCGGGCGACGTCATCCTGAGCGGCTCATTCACGAGCCCGATTCCGGCCCGCGCGGGCGACACGTTCCACGTCGACTATGGCCCGCTGGGCGGCATCGGTTTGAATTTCATCTGAGAGCAACGTCATGTCCTTGCCGACCAACCCCTTCAAACGCGCACTCGCTGACGGCAAGCCGCAGTTCGGCTTGTGGGCCGCGCTCGCCGACGCCTATGTGACCGAACTGCTCGCCACCGCCGGTTTCGACTGGCTGCTGATCGACAACGAGCACGCGCCGAACGACGTACGCAGCACGCTGTCGCAGTTGCAGGCGGTCGCCGCGTATCCGTCGCACCCGGTCGTGCGGCCGGTGAAGAGCGACGCCGCGCTGATCAAGCAGTTGCTCGACATCGGCGCGCAAACGCTGCTGCTGCCGATGATCGACACGGCCGCGCAGGCGCTCGATGCGGTCGCGGCCACGCGCTATCCGCCGCTGGGCATTCGCGGCGTCGGCAGCGCGCTCGCGCGCGCGTCGCGCTGGAATCGTGTGCCCGACTATCTGAACACCGCCGCCGACGAACTGTGCGTGATCGTGCAGGCGGAAACCGTGCAGAGCCTCGACAGTCTCGCGGAGATCGCGCGTGTGGATGGCGTCGATGGCGTGTTTTTCGGGCCGTCGGATCTGAGCGCGTCGATGGGATTGCTCGGCAAACCGGGCGATGCGCGCGTGCGCGACGCGATTCGCCGCGGCATCGATACCGTGCGCGGCGCTGGCAAGGCCGCGGGCGTGCTCGCACCCGATCCCGCGCTGGCGGCCGAATATCTGGCAGCGGGCGCGAGCTTCGTCGCGGTCGGCACGGACACCGGCTTGCTGAGTCGCGCAGCCGCGGACCTCGCCGCGTCGTACAAAAACACGGCGGCGACGGCACCGCAGGTCAAAGGCGGGTATTAGCGCAAAACCGGACGCAAAAGCCGCGGGCCGCCCCCCAATCCGCGGACGCGGCCTTCCCCTACTCCCCCGCCGGCCAGGGCAAGCCTCGCGCCGACCAATCCAGCTCGACCCCCATCACACAGCGCCCGCTCGCTGATTGCACGGCGAGTGTCACCGCGATGCACGGCCGCCCGCTCGCGAGCGACAGATACGGATTACTGGTGATCGCCTCGCCGGGCAGCAGCACCGCATTGCGGAAGTACGGCCGATGATCCCAGCGCGCATCGCGCGGATTCGCGACCGGCTGCAGCGACGCGGCGTCCTTGCACCATGCCCGCCCGCGCACCTCGTGACCGATCTGGCGGCCGGTATCGTCGAGAAGGAAGCAGCTGATGCAACGCTTGAAGGTCGCGAGCAGCGCGAACGCGTCGTCCATCGTGACGCCGGCGCGCAAGCCGTCGGCCGCGCGCCGCAGTTCGACCCGGTACGGCTCCAGCTCGGATTCGAACAACGCATACTGATGCGCGCGGCCCTGCGCGATCACGTCGAATGCGTCGTCGATCTGGCGATGCACCGACTCGGGCGGCGCGATCTCGACAGCGGGCCGCCCGAGCAGATAGCCCTGCGCGAAATCGACATTCGACTCGACCGCGAGAATCAGCTCGTCGGTCGTCTCGACACCTTCGACGACCACCAGCATCCCCGCCTGATGCAGCAGCGACACGAGCTTCGGCAGGATCGGCTGCTGCGTGCCGTGCGTGGTCGCGCGAATCAGCTCGCCGTCGAGCTTCACGATGTCCGGCCGAATCCGCAGCAGCCGGTCGAGGTTCGACTGGCCCGCGCCGAAGTCGTCGACGGCGATCAGGAAGCCGTGCTGGCGATAGCGCGCCGCCGCGCGCGACATCTCGTCGACGCTGCCGCCATGCGATTCGAGGATCTCCAGAATCACGCGCTCGGGTTCGAGCCCCGCGGCGCGCACGATCTTCGTCAACTGGTCGGCATAGCCGTCGGCGACGAAAGTGGACGGCAGGATGTTCAGGAAAAGCCACGCATCGCTCGGCAGCGCGCGGCGCGCGTTGCCCAGATGCACCGCGTGGCTCACGCGGTCGAGCGCGCCTTCGTCGCTCGACGGCTTCGGCGCGAACATCACGACCGGTGGCACCAGCGTGCCGTCGTCGTGCTCGCCGCGCAGCAGCGCCTCGAAACCGACCTGCTTCTGATGCGACAGGCTGTAAAGCGGCTGGAAGTGCGAGATCAGATAGAAGTCTTCCCAGCGGTAACGCGGTGCAAGCACGTCGTCGAACGGCGGCTGCAGCGCGTCGAACGGTAGCGCGCGCTCCGCGCAGACACGGTTGCGGCCCGTCTGCTTCGCCCGCAGCAACGCTTCGTCCGCGCGATCGAGCAGCACCATGAAGCTTTCGCCGCGCCGGTGCTCGGCCACGCCGAAGCTCGCGGTCAGATGGCCGTCCGGCCGTTCGATCTCGGAGATGTCGAGGCGCAGCCGCTCGGCGAATTGCAGCGCGCCGGTGAGGTCGTCGTCGATCAGCAGCGCGAACTCTTCACCGCCGATGCGGCTCACACTGTGGTAAAGCGCGACCGCGTCCTTCAGCACCTGCGCGACCTGAAACAGCGCATGGTCGCCGACCGCATGGCCGAAGCGGTCGTTGAGCGACTTGAAGCTGTCGATGTCGAGGAAGATCGCGCTGATCTGCGCGCCCGGTGCCAGCGTCTCGAGTCGTCCCTCCGCGTGCTTGACGAAGGAGCGGCGGTTTTGCAGGCCGGTCAGCGAATCGGTTGCGGCGAGCTGGGCGAGCTGGCTTTCGAGCAGAAAGTGATTGCGCCGGAAATGGTAGAAGGCGAAATGGAACACCGCCGTCGTCGGCGCGCCGATCGCGATGACCCACGTCCACACGGCCACGTCGACCTCGGGCGCACGAGTTTTGCACCGCAGCAGCGCGATGGCCACCGCGTAGAACAGCGCGCTGCCGGTGGCGAAATGCACGGGCGTGAGCCATATCGGCGCCGCGCAGATCGGTATCACGACGAACGCCGGCAAGAGCCACGGCAACGGCTGTGCCAGGCCTTGCGCATTCAGTACGAGCCCGCCGATCAGCACCAGCTCGTACGCGACACAGATTGCGCCGAACAGCGCCGTCGATTTCGTGGATGGGATCGCCAGTACCAGCAGCGCAAGCACGAACGCGCACAGTAGCCGGTACCCGAGCGGCGCGGCCGGTGCGCCGACCAGTTCGCGCGCCGCCACCATCGACAGGAACGCAAGCACCGTGAAGCCCAGCTTCACGAGGGCAAGCGGCCGCTGATGCTCGAGCGAGCGCCGGTGAAAGCGCTCACGCATACTCGGCTCGGACAGGTGCTGCGTTGGGATGGCAGACATAAAGGCTGATCAGGCTGGGTTTCCGGTCACTCCGCCAATGGTTATCGGCAAACGTTGGATAAACATTTATGGCTAACGTTCGCCGCGTACCCATTACGAATCGTTTTGAATCGGAGATCGGTCTCGGCCATTGCCGGCAAGCGACGATAACTTTCACTACGGTTTCAGGCAATTCCGCAATTCGATTCGCGAGAATTACCACTCGCCGAATGCATGGTTTCTATGTTGCGCAAGCCTTTTTGCATGAAGCGAAGGCAAACGTTTCAATTTAGTTTTGAATCAGCAAAAATTACGTAATTCATGTGTCTCGAGTGCGCATCAATGGAAATTGGCTAAAAGTCACTGTCTTAAGTAGACTTCTGACGAGTGTGCCGGACACGCTAGACATTCCGGTAGAAATGACGTAAATGGCGCGCCGTGCGATTGCCGAACGACTCCGCTGCTCAATTGGGCAAACGTTTGCGAATGCGCAACGGGCAGCGACCACTTCCGAAAAACATGGTCCCAATCCTGGAATATCTGCTCGAACGCCAGATCTCACCGCAGTGGCGCGGCATGCTGAGCGCACTGGCGAGCGAGTTCGAAGCGCAAATCGGCCGCGACGAATTGCGTCAGCTGATGCATCGCGTCGGCAATCGTTTCGCGCTCGCGCATCCACTGCCCGCCTGCTCATCGACGGCCGAGCTCGAGCAGGTGCTGAACGCTCACTGGGATCAGATGGATTGGGGTTATGTCGCACTCGCCGATGAGGCGGAGTCGCTGCGCATCATTCACTATTGCGCGCCGCTGCCGGCCTTCGGCGATTCGGCGCTCGCCTGGACGCCGGCGTTTCTCGAAGGCGCCTATCAGACGTGGTTGAGCGCGTTGGGCGCGCAGGGTTTGTCGGTCGTGCAGACGAGCGCATTCGGCGAGGACAGCTCGCTCGAATTCCGCCTCGGCCGTCATCCCGCCTGAGCATCAGCGGCTCTGCAGAACGACATACCAGGTTCAAGACAGTGCGGTAGTAATGCAAAAAATGTGCGACGTCGATACAGCCGACGCGTGGAAGCAGGAAAGGCAGTTCAAATAAAACAGCGCTCCGAGACATCGGCTCGGGGCAATGCACGGTATGTACCAGACGACGGCATCATGAGTTCATCGAGCGACATCGAAAAACTGTTCGAGCAATTCGGCGGCGACGCCAATGCGTACCAGGAGATCGGTCGCGAAAACGACGCGCGCGCCGCGCGCACCCGTTGGCCGCTGCTCGTCACGCTCGAACTGACGCAGCCGGCCATTCCGGCGATCGGCCAGCTTCGCGACCCGAAACAGCAGCCGCCGGCGAGCGTGGCGCCACGGCCCGTCGCCGTCCATGAGGACACGACACCGAAGGACGTGGCATCGGTGACGCGCGCGAAGGCGCCGCTGTTCACGCGCCCTCACCGGCGTGACATTCCACCGGTGCCGGCGACTCCCGCGCAGCCTGCGGCGCCGAGCGGCGCGTCGCGCTTCAGAACCGCTGATGAACCCGACGAGGCCGCCGCGCGCGCGGCGGCCGGCGTCGCGCCATCGGGCATCGCTGCCGCGCCGGGCGTGCCGGCTGCTGCCCCACCCGCGCCTATCGCGCCTATCGCGCCGATCGCGCCGATCCCGCCGATCTCGGCACCGGCTCCGGCAGCGTCGCAAGCTTCGGTTCCGCCGACCGCGCCCGCATGGGTCGCACCCAGCGTCAGCGCCGCACCGGCAGCGCCGATGCAACCGTTACAGGCCACGCAACCTACCTACGCTGTCCCGCCCGCGCAACCGGCCCAGCCACCGTCGATCCTCGGCAAGATGTTTGCCGCGCAGAACCCATCCGCGCCGCCGCAAGCTGCGGTGCCCGCACCCCAAACCACGTCGCTGAACTCGCTCTTCGACCGTCTGCGCGGCACGCCCGTGCAAGTCGCCCAGCCATCCGGCGGTCCCGCGCGCGGCGGCTTCCCGTCCTGGCTCACCAACGGTTCGCGTCGGCCATGAAAGTCATTGCCGTGGTATCGGCCAAAGGCGGGGTCGGCAAGACCACCCTCGCCGCCAATCTCGCCTCCGTGCTCGCCAACAGCGGCCGGCGCGTGATCGCGCTCGATCTCGATCCGCAGAACGCCTTGCGTCTGCACTTCGGCGTGCCGCTCGACAGCATCGACGGCGTGTCGCGCGCAACGCTCTCCGGCAACCCGTGGCAAACGGTGATGTTCGACGGCATCGACGGCGTGACGGTGCTGCCCTATGGCGCGCTGCTGGAAGATGATCGCCGCCGCCTCGAGGCGCATATCGATCAGCATCCGCAATGGCTCGCGCAGTCGCTGCAGAACCTGCGGCTCGATGCGTCCGACATCGTCATCATCGACACGCCGCCCGGCTCGTCGGTCTACGTGCGAACCGCGTTGAGCGCGGCCACCTTCGCGCTGAACATCGTGCTCGCCGACGCCGCGTCGTACGCGGCGATCCCGCACATGGAGCGGCTGATCGAAACCTACGCGGCGCCGCGCGCGGACTTCGGCGGCGTCGGCTACGTGGTCAACCAGATCGACCAGTCGCGCCAGCTGACCAAGGACGTGCTGAAGGTGTTGCGCCAGATGCTCGCCGGCAAGGTGTTCCCCGGCGTGATTCATCTCGATGAAGGCGTCAGCGAAGCGCTCGCCTGCGACACGACGCTGATCCACTACGATCCACTGAGCCAGGCCGCCGCCGATTTGCGCGCGTGCGGCGCGTGGCTCATGGCGGCGCTCGACGCGATCGCCGCCCAGCCGAGGAACGTCGCATGAGCAGACCAGCCTCCTCCCGCGAACCCGAGGGCGGCGAGCCTTCGCGGTTCGAACGCTTCATCGAAGCGAACTTCTGGAACAGCCGCATCGTCACCGGGCTCGTCACGCTGCTCGCGCTGTACATGCTGTACTTCGTGTTCACGGTGCCGCTCGAGTTCTATCAGCAGCTGACCTTCGCGACGCTGTGCTTCGTGCTCGCGCTGATGTTTCGGCGTCTGCCCGGCCGCTACGCGACGATGGTGATGATCATGCTGTCGATCGTCGCGTCGGGCCGCTACATGTACTGGCGTCTGACCGAAACGACCGGCTGGGAGCAGCCGCTCGACGCCGCCTGGGGTTTGCTGCTCGTCTCCGCCGAGGTTTACGCGACGCTCGTGCTGATGCTCGGCTACTTCCAGACCGCGTGGCCGCTCAAGCGCAAGCCGATGCCGCTGCCCGCCAATCGCGACGAATGGCCGACCGTCGACGTGTTCATCCCGACCTACAACGAGCCGCTCGCCGTCGTGAAGCCGACCGTCTACGCGGCGCTCGCGCTCGACTACCCGGCCGACAAGATGTCGATCCACGTGCTCGACGACGGCCGCCGCCCCGAGTTCAAGGCATTCTGCGAGGAAGTCGGCGTGAACTGGACGATCCGCACGCACAATCGTCACGCGAAGGCCGGCAACATCAACGAGGCGATGAAGATCACGAGCGGCGAGTACCTCGCGATCTTCGACTGCGATCACATCCCGACCCGCTCGTTCCTGCAGATCGGCCTCGGCTGGTTCCTGCGCGACAAGCTGCTGTCGATGCTGCAAACGCCGCACCACTTCTTCTCCCCCGACCCGTTCGAGCGCAACCTCGGCACCTTCCGCAAGGTGCCGAACGAAGGCGAGCTGTTCTACGGCCTCGTGCAGGACGGCAACGATCTGTGGAACGCGACGTTCTTCTGCGGCTCGTGCGCGCTCCTGCGCCGGAGCATGGTCGAAGAGATCGGCGGCATCGCGGTGGAAACCGTGACCGAAGACGCGCACACCGCACTGAAGCTGCACCGCCTCGGCTACACCACCGCGTATCTGGCGATTCCGCAGGCCGCCGGCCTCGCGACCGAAAGCCTGTCGGGTCACATCGGCCAGCGCATCCGCTGGGCGCGCGGCATGACGCAGATCTTCCGGATCGACAATCCGCTCACCGGCAAGGGGCTGAAGATCGGCCAGCGGCTCTGTTATCTGAACGCGATGATGCACTTCTTCTACGGCGTGCCGCGTCTCGTGTTCCTGACCGCGCCGCTGTCGTACCTGTTCTTCGGCGCGCATGTGATCGAAGCGGCGGCCGGCACGATCGCGATCTACGCGCTGCCGCACATGATGCACGCGAGCATCACGAACTCGCGGATGCAGCGGATGTTCCGCCATTCGTTCTGGGCCGAGGTGTACGAGTCGGTGCTCGCGTCGTACATCACCGCGCCGACGCTGCTCGCGCTGATCAATCCGAAGCTCGGCAAGTTCAACGTGACGGCCAAGGGCGGCGTGATCGAGAAGAGCTACTTCGACTGGTCGATCTCGCGGCCGTATCTGTTCCTGCTGCTGCTGAACCTGCTCGGCTTCCTCGCGGGTCTCGTGCACATCTATCTGAACTGGCACGTGCGCAGCATCGTCGAGACCACGCTGCTCAATCTCGCGTGGACCAGCTACAACATGCTGATCCTCGGCGCGAGCGTGGCCGCCGCGAGCGAGCGTCGCCAGATCCGCGCGGTGCCCCGCGTCGCGATGAAGATGCCGGTGATGCTGAAGTTCTCGACCGGCCGCACGCTCGCATGCGAAACGATCGACTACTCGGAAGGCGGTGTCGGTGTCGCGCTGCCCAGCATGATCGAAGTGCCGATGCAGGAGCCCGTGACCGTGTCGCTATTCCGCGGCGACGAAGAGTACGCGTTTCCCGCCACCGTCAGTTTTACCGGGCCGGGCCGCGTGGGCCTGCGCTTTTCGTCGTTGTCGCCCGAACAGGAGTACGAGTTCGTGAAGACCACCTTCGCCCGCGCGGACGCGTGGACCGGCTGGGCCGAGGGACGCGAGACGGACACGCCGCTGCGCGGCCTGTCGCATGTGCTGAGGGTCGGCGTGCGCGGCATCGCGGGTCTGTTCGAGCATCTGCACGACGACTTGCGCAGTTCGATCAAAAGCCGTCCCGCGGACGTCAAGAAGCTAAAAACGAAAGACTGATCTATAGGCTACCGGATGCCGAACGACAAGATCGAACACCCGGCTCACGGGCGCAACAGCACGGAACCCCAAGCGCGTCTGTTCGCCCTCCACGGCTCGCGACACTCGCGGCGAATCATGAGCGGCGTCGCCTGCTGGCTTGCGCTGCAGACCGCGCTGACGTCGTTCGTGCCGCTCGCTGAAGCGGCTGCTCCGGCTGCTGCGCCGGCAACCGCCGCCGCGGCGCAAACCCCGCAAGTCGCGACCGGTGTCGGCAACGTGCCCGCGCCGAGCGCGGCGGTACCGTTCGATCCGAACGCCATCGCTCAGGACCAGCTCGCCGCGCCGACGCCCGCGCTCGCGGCGTCGTCGGTGAAGGCGCTCGGCATGCGTACGCCGACTACCGCCGAGCCCGGCACGCTGGTGCCCGGAGGCCGTCGTCAAACGCTAACGTTCGCCGACTTCGGCGCGCTCGACCCGCTGCAACTGCGCGGCGTCGACGGCCAGAACGGCATCGCGTTCTCGGTGCGCGGCGACGAGGTCGTGACCGGCGCGACGCTGCATCTGATCTACAGCTACTCGCCCGCGCTGCTGGCGAACCTGTCGCAACTGAAGGTGCTGATCAACGGTGAAGTCGCCGCGACACTGCCGCTGCCGCATGAGCAGGCCGGCATGCTGGTCGCGCGCGACATCACGATCGATCCGCGCTTCATCACCGAGTTCAACCACCTGAACCTGCAACTGATCGGCCATTACACGACCGCCTGCGAAGACCCCGCGAACTCGTCGCTGTGGGCGACGATCAGCAACGCGAGCTCGCTCGACCTGACCTACTCGTCGCTCGCGACGAAGGCTGAACTGGCCGCGCTGCCGCAGCCGTTCTTCGACCGCCGCGACGTGCGCCGCCTCGAACTGCCGTTCGTGTTCGCGCAGAAACCCGGCAACGGCACGCTCGAAGCGGCCGGCATCGTCGCGTCATGGTTCGGCTCGCTCGCCGGCTATCGCGGCGCGCTGTTTCCGACCCAGCTCGACAACCCGCCGCTGTCAGGCAACGCGGTCGTGTTCGCGACCAGCGACCAGCATCCGGCCGGCGTGACGATTCCCGAGATCACCGGGCCGACCATCGCGGTGGTCGAGCGCGATGCGAACGCACGCGGCAAGCTGCTGCTCGTGCTCGGCCGCGACGAGGCCGAGCTGAAGACCGCCGCGAAGTCGCTCGGCATCGGCCATAGCACGCTGTCCGGCGCGAGCGCGACGATCACGTCGCTGAACGCGATCACGCCGCGCGTGCCGTACGACGCGCCGAACTGGCTGGCGACCGACCGCGCGGTGCGCTTCGGCGAACTCGCCGATCCGAAGGACCTGACCGTGTTCGGCTACGACGCCGACGCGGTGCGCATCAACATGCGTGTGGCGCCCGATCTGTTCATGTGGCACACGCGCGGCGCGCCGATCGCTCTGCGCTACCGCTACACGGTGCGACCGAGGCGCGACCGCTCGTCGCTGAACATCAGCGTGAACAACGGCTTCGTGCAGGCGCTGCCGATTCCGGCGCGCTCTACGTCGGTGTTCGAGCTGAGCCGCTACTTCAACCTGATCATGCCCGACGGCACCGCCGACGCGCGCCGCAACATCCGCATCCCGCCGCTCTTGATGACGCCGCGCACACAGCTGCGCCTGCACTTCTACTACGACATCCCGAACACCGGCGAATGCACGGGCCGCCTGCTGCAGAACGTGGTCGGCGCGATCGATCCGAACTCGACGATCGATCTGTCGTCGTTCCCGCACTACATGGCACTGCCCGACCTGGCCGCGTTCGCCAACAGCGGCTTCCCGTTCACGCGGATGGCGGATCTCTCCGAAACCGCCGTCGTGCTGCCGGACGACCCGGACGCGAGCGACTACAGCCTGTATCTGCTGACGATGGGCCGGATGGGCGAATCGACCGGCTTTCCGGTCGCCGGTGTGACCGTCACCCATGCGGCCGAGGTCGACCACTTCGCCGACAAGGACCTGCTGGTGTTCGGCGCGCCCGGCAAGCAGCCGCTGCTGCAGCGCTGGTCGAAGTCGATGCCGTTCTCCAGTAACGGCGACGCGCACACGTTCCAGCTCACCGACCTCGTGTTCAAGCTGCGGGACTGGTGGCACGGCGAGCGCGGCGTCGAGCGCACACCCGCGCGCGCCGATCTGACGATGGTCAGCTCGAACGGCGCGGCGCTCTTGACCGGCTTCGAGTCGCCGCTGCAGAGCGGCCGCAGCGCGGTTGCGCTGATCAGCGCGGCTGGTCCGTCGGACGCCGACCTGTCCGCCGCGCTGCTCGACGCCGACGTGCTGCCGAAGATTCAAGGCGCGATGGCCGTGATTCATGGCCGCGACGTCACCATCACGTCGAACGGCTCCGCATACTATGTCGGCCATTTGTCGCCGCAGGAGTATCTGCGCTGGGCGCTGTCGTCGCATCCGCTGTTGCTGTTGTTCGGCGGCGTGCTCGCCGCGCTGATCATCGCGGGCCTGTGCTACCGGACGCTGCGCGCGCTTGCCGCGCGTCGACTGAAGGACTGATGGAAACGGATATGGCTCGTATGCGGTTTTGGATCGACAGAAGAAGCTCTTTTGCGCTGGCGCTCGGGATCGGCATCGCGGCGTCGGCGAGTCTTGCGGCTCCGAGCGGCCCCGCTCAGGCCGCGCAGAACGGCGCCGCCTGCGGCGACTGGAGCGCCTGGCGAACCTTCGTGCAACGCTTCGTGCAGGCCGACGGCCGCGTGATCGACTACTCGACGTCGACCCAGCAGACCACCTCGGAAGGCCAGTCCTACGCGCTCTTTTTCGCGCTGGTCGCCAACGACCGCGCGACCTTCGACAAGCTGCTCGGCTGGACCCGCGCGAATCTCGCGGGCGACCAGTTCGACCCGCAGAATCTGCGGCTGCCCGCGTGGCAATGGGGCAAAAAGCCGGACGGCTCGTACGGTGTGCTCGATCCGAATTCGGCATCGGATTCCGACCTCTGGATCGCCTACGATCTGTTGCAGGCGGGCCGTCTGTGGCACAACCCCGCCTACACGCAGCTCGGTCAGGCGCTGGCCGAGCGCATCGCGCACGACGAAGTCGCGAATCTGTCCGGCCTCGGGCCGATGCTGCTGCCGGGCGCGCAGGGTTTCAGGAACGGCAGCGTCACGCGTCTGAACCCGAGCTATCTGCCGCTGCCGGTGCTGCGCGCGCTCGCGCACGAGGTGCCGGACGGCCCGTGGGCCAAGCTCGCCGACAACGCCTACCAGTTCGTCAAAACCGTGTCGCCGCAAGGCTTCGCGCCCGACTGGGCGGCGTGGCAGAACGGCCGGTTCGTCGTCGATCCGAAGAATGGCGACGTCGGCAGTTACGACGCGATCCGCGTCTATCTGTGGGCCGGCCTCGCGTCGCCCGCCGATCCGCTCGCGAAGCCGTGGCTCGCCGCGCTCGGCGGCATGCGCGCGAAGGTCGCGCAGAACGGCTTCCCGCCGGAGAAGGTGTCGTCAACCACTGGCGCGTCGAGCGGCGAAGGCCCGCTCAGCTACTGGGGCGCGCTCGCGCCGTACTTCAAGACGCTGGGCGACGAGCACGGCCTCGGCCTCGCGCGCACGCGGCTCGCCGCGCTCGACGCGAGCGTGCCGGGCCGCGAACCGGTCTACTACGATCGTGTGCTGGGTCTGTTCGGCACGGGGTTCATCGATGGCCGCTTCCGCTTCGATGAAGCCGGCAGCCTCGTGCCCGCGTGGAGGGCCGCATGCGATTGAACGCTCTGGCCGCGTCGCTGCGCATCGCGCTGTCCGTCGGCGCGGTGCTCTGCGCGGCCGCGGCCGCGCCCGATGCGCTCGCGCAGGCGACCCAGGATCCGCTCGCCGTGCTGATCGATCAGGGCAAGTACTGGCAGTCGCATCAGCGCGGCGATCTCGCCGAGCAGGCCTGGCAGAAGGTGCTCAGCATCGATCCGAAGCAGCCCGACGCGCTGTTCGGCATGGGCATGGTGCTGGCCGACCGCAAGGACGGCGCCGGCGCGCAGCAGTACCTCGCGCGGCTGAAGGCGGCCGCGCCGAACTATCCGAATCTCGATGAGCTCGGCCGCCGGCTGGGCCAGACCAGCCCGCGCGATCAGACGATCAACGAAGCGCGCCGGCTCGCGCAAGCCGGTCAGAGCGCGAGCGCGGTGCAGGAGTATCAGCGCGCGCTGACCGGCAAGCCCGCCACGCCGCAGTTGCAACTCGAGTACTACCAGGCGCTGTCGGCGACGCCGCAGGGCTGGGACGAAGCGCGCCGGGGCCTCGAACAGCTCGCGCACGACAACCCGAACGACCCGCGCTTCGCATTCGCGTACGCGCAGCATCTGACCTATCGCGACGTCACGCGGCGCGACGGTATCGCGCGGCTGCAGAAGCTCGCGGGCGACACCTCGGTCGGCGCGGCGGCGAAAAAAAGCTGGCGCCAGGCGCTGCTGTGGCTCGATGCCCGGCCCTCCGACGCCGCGCTGTACGAGTCGTTTTTCCAGACCGCCGGGGAAGACGCCGCGGTGAAGGCGCGCTTCGACTCGATGGTGCAGCAGGACAGCGCGGCGCGCGCCCGCGCGCAGCAAAACGCCGCCGCCGACGCGCGCGGACGCGTGATCGCCGAGGGCTTCGCCGCACTCGACCGCGACGACATCGTGACCGCGCGCGCCAGGTTCTCGTCGGTGCTCGCAAACAGTCCTAACGATACCGACGCGCTAGGCGGCATGGGCATCGCAGCGCTGAAGCAGGAGCATTTCGCCGACGCGCGCAACTACCTGGAGCGCGCCTCGCGCGGCCCCAATCCGGCGCGCTGGAAAACCGCGCTCGACAGCGCGACCTACTGGACCTACACGAGCGAAGCGATCGGCGCGCGCAGCAACGGCGAGTTCGCGAAGGCGAAGGCGCTGTTCGAGCGCGCGATCGCGCTGAATCCGTCCGACGTGACCGCGCAGGTGCAACTCGGCGAAATGCTGCTTCAGACCGGCGACCCGGCCGGCGCCGAGCAGGCGTACCGGATGGCGCTGCGCCGCCAGGCCGACAACCCGGACGCGATTCGCGGCCTCGTCGGCGCGCTCGCCGCGCAGGGCCGCGCCGACGAGGCGCTGCAGTTCGCCAATCAGCTGAACGCGGAGCAACAGGCGAAGGTCGGCGGCATCGACCGTTTGCGCGGCGACGCGCAGGCGGCGCAGGCGCGCGCGGCCGAAGCGCGCGGCGATCTCGGCACCGCGCGCAGCCTGTTCGAGGACGCGCTGCTGAACAAGCCCGACGATCCGTGGCTGCGGCTCGACCTCGCGCGCATCTACGTGCGCCAGGGCGCGGTCGCGAATGCGCGCAGCATGATGGACGGCCTGCTCGCCACCCATCCGGACATGACCGATGCGCTGTACGCGAGCGCGCTGCTGTCGGCGGAAACCCAGGACTGGTCGACCGGTCTCGCGCAGCTCGACCGCATTGCGCCCGCGCAGCGCACCGACGCGATGACGACGTTGCAGCATCGGCTGTGGGTGCATCAGCAGGCCGACCTCGCGACGCGCATGGCGAAGAACGGCCAGACGCAGCAGGCCATCGCGACCTTGCGCGCCGCCGAGCCGGTGGCCGGCAACAACCCTGAGCTGATCGGCGTGATCGCCGGCGCGTACCAGCAGGCCGGCGATCCGAGCCGCGCGCTGAGTCTCGTGCGCGCCGCGATGAGCGCGGCGCCGGGCAACACCGATCTGCTGCTGCAATACGCGGGCATTCTGTCCGCGGCCAACCAGCAGGCCGAGCTCGGCAACGTGATGCGCCAGTTGCAGAGCATGCAACTGACGCCGCAGCAGCGCACCGACTTCGACAACCTGAATCTCGGCATCGTCATCCGGCAGGCTGACGCAGTACGTCTGCGCGGCGATCTCGCGAGCGCCTACGAGGTGATCGCGCCGTGGCTCGCCGCGATGCCCGACAACCCCGACCTGCAGGCCGCGCTCGGCCGCATGTACGCGAGCGCGGGCGACGACCGCAACGCGCTCACGAGCTTCCGCGTCGCGCTGCAACGCCGCCCCGACGACCTGAGCCTGCTGCAGGCGGCGATCTCGGCCGCGGCCGGCTCGAAGCAGTTCAGCTACGCCGAAACGCTCGCGAACCAGGCGCTTGCCCTCGCACCGAACGATCCGGGCGTGCTCGCGACCGTGGGCCGCATGTATCGCGCCCAGGGCAAGCTGTCGCTCGCGTCGACCTATCTGCAACGCTCGCTGGTCGCGGCCAATACGCCGCTGGTCGCGAACGCGCCCCGTACCGCAGGCGGCAACGTGCCGCGCGGCTGGGAAGCGGCGATGAGCCAGATCGGCGCGACGCCGCTGCCGGGCACCAATCCCTTCGAAGGCAAGACGGCGATCGCGACTTCGAGCGACGCCGACCATGCCGCGCGTCCCGCGCCTCCGCTCCTGAATACGCAGTCTTCCTCGCCGACGCAGACCGTGCCGAACTATCCGCCGCCCCCTCCGCCCGCGCCGTATGTCGCGCCTTATACGGCGCCCGCCGCGGCGCCTTATAACGCGCCTGCCGCGCCGCCCGCACCCGTTGCTGCCCCGTATGGAGCGCCCCGCTCCGCCGCCGAAGTCGGCGGCTACGGCCAGGAATCCTACGGCTCGAGCCAGTCGGGCGCGCCGTTGCAGCCTTATCCGGGGCAAGGCCCAGCGCCCATGCAGCCGATGCCGCAGCAGCAGTACAACGCGGGTTATCCGCAGCCGCGGCCTTATGCGCAGCCGCAGGCGTATCCGCAGCAGCCCTACGGCGCGCAGGACGGCTATGCGGCCACACCTTGGCCGATGTCGCCGGCCGCGCGCGAAGCGCAGGCCAACGCCGCGTCGGCGACGCCGCTGCCGTACGGATCGACACGCACCAGCGCAAAGAACAACACGAAGAAGAGCACCGCGAAAACGAGCCAACCCGCGCCGGTCTACGCGCAGCAACCGCCGCCGTATCCGCAGCAGCAGGGCTACGCGCAGCAGTATCAGCCATATCAGCCGTACCAGCCGTACCCACAGCAGCAGCCCTATCAACCGCAGCCGCCATACCCGAATCAGGGCTACTACGCGCAGCAGCCGTACATTCCGCAACCGCCGGCCGGCTACGCGCAGCCGTACTACCCGCCCGGCGGCAACACACAGAACAACCCGCAGACGAACCCCGCGAACGCGCAGACGCTCGGCGTCGCCGAAGAGCTCGCGCAGATCAATCGCGAGCAGTCGAGCACCGTGTCGGGCGGCCTGATCTTCCGCAATCGCGTCGGCGAGGACGGCCTGTCTTCGCTCACCGACATCGAGGCGCCGATCCAGGGGCGCATCAAGGCGGGCAACGGCCACGTGATCGTGAGCGCGACCCCGGTCACGCTCGACGCCGGCACCGCGTCGAACAGCACTTCGACGCTTGCGCGCTTCGGCGCGGGGCTTTCGACCGACTCATCAAAGAACGCCGCGCAAAACGGCACCAACAACTACGGCAGCCAGACCGCGAGCGGTGTGGGCCTGTCGGTCGGCTACGACAGCCGCAGCATCAGCGGCGATATCGGCGTGACGCCGATCGGCTTCCGCGAGACCAACATCGTCGGCGGCGCGCAATACAACGGCGGCATCACCGACAAGGTGTCGTACTCGATCGCGGTCGCGCGGCGCGCGGTGACGGACAGCCTGCTGTCGTACGCGGGCGCGCGCGATGCGGCCGCCGGCCTCGAATGGGGCGGCGTCACATCGACCGGCGCGCGCGCCAGCCTCACGTGGGACGACGACACGAGCGGCCTGTACGTGAACGCGTCGTATCAGCACTACATGGGCACCAATGTGCCGAGCAACAACGCGGTCAAGGGCGGCGGCGGCGTCTACACGCGTCTGCTGAAAGACGCCGACCAGACGCTGACGGTCGGCGTGAACACGACGATCATGGGCTACAACCGCAATCTGTCGTTCTTCACGTACGGCCAGGGCGGCTACTTCAGTCCGCAGCAGTACGTGATCCTGAATCTGCCGGTCGAATGGTCGGGCCGCGCAGGCCTGTTTACGTACGACGTGAAAGGCTCGATCGGCGTGCAGCATTACCGCGAGGACGCGTCGAACTACTTCCCGCTGAACGACGGCTCGTCGCGCCAAGGCGACGCGGCCGCCGCCGCGCAATCCCTCGGCAACGGTCTGACCGCCGTCTACCCGGGGCAGAGCAAGACCGGTGTGTCGTATTCGATCAGCGGCGTCGGCGAATATCAGCTCGCGCCGCAGCTCGCGGTCGGCGCAACCGCGTCGTTCGGCAACGCTTATGAGTATCGCGAGTGGCTTGCGGCCGTGTACGTTCGCTATAGCTTCAACAAGCAGACCGGTTTGCAGCCTTTCCCGCCAGTGCCGTTGACTTCGCAGTATCTGTCGTTGTCCAACTGACGCCCCAGTTTCATTCGCATCCCCTCGCATTGCGCGTACGGCGCGTATCGATCCACGCCGGAAATGCGGGCGCTTCTTCCGCTTTCGCTGTGCAGCAAACGCACTTCGCGGTAAATGTTGCCCGTGCATCGAACGACGTGCCGAATCGGTACGTTTTCGGACATGGCTGCTTACCCGGCAAAACCCCGAATAGCGTCCGCGAAGCATCAACGGTATGGCGATGTGCCATACAATAATTGCAGCTCGCGAGGCTGCGCGAAGCCTGCGAAGCTTCGGTCCCGAGCCGATCATTTTCGACGTGAATTCAGGTGGAGCGCTGCATGCCTTTTCCGGCACAAGACTACGGCTGCGCCGGCTGGCGCGGCGAGATGGCGCGACGCATCAGCGAATTCGACTGGCGCGCGACCAGCCTCGGCGCGATCGAAAACTGGCAGCGCAGTCTGACCTCGACGGTCCTGACGATGCTCGCGTCGCCGATGCCGCTCGTGCTGTTGTGGGACGAGCCCGGCTACATGATCTACAACGACGCCTATGCGGTCTTCGCGGGCGGCCGGCATCCGTATCTGCTCGGCCGTCCGGTCGAAGACGGCTGGCCCGAAGTCGCCGACTTCAATCGTCACGTCATGGCCACCTGTCTCGCCGGCGGCACGCTGTCGTATCGCGACAAGGCGCTCGTGCTGCTGCGCGACGGCAAGCCGGAAGACGTGTGGATGGACCTGTACTACAGCCCGGTCGCGGGCGATAGCGGTGCGCCGGCCGGTGTGCTCTCGATGGTCGTCGAAACCACCGGGCGCGTGCTCACCGAGCGCCTGCGCCAGCAAGCCGAAACCGAACTGCACGAGACCAACGAACGCCTGCAGCTCGCACTGAACACCGGCGCGGTGCTCGGCACCTGGGTGCTCGACGTGCGCACGGGCGAGGTTACCGGCGACGAACGCTTCGCGCGCACCTTTTCATTTGGGCGCGATACAGCGTCGAAAGGCGTCGCGCGCGATGCGGCCACGCAGATCATCCATCCCGACGACCAGGAGCTCAACGACCGCCTGACCGCCGAAGCGATCCGCAGCGGCGAGCCGTTTCGCGCCGAGTACCGGATCCGGCGTCCCGGCGGCGGCTATATGTGGGTGCAGGCGAACGGCCGCTGCGAGTTCGACGAACACGGCGAACCAACGCGCTTTCCGGGCGTGCTGATCGACATTCACGAGCGCAAGATCGCCGAACAGCAGCTTCTTCAGCTGACCGAAACACTTGAACAGCGCGTCGCCGATTCGATCGCGGCGCGCGCGCTCGCCGAGGAGCAGCTGCGCCAGGCGCAGAAGATGGAAGCGATCGGCGGCCTGACGGGCGGCGTCGCGCACGACTTCAACAACGTGCTGCAGGTGATCAACGGCAATCTGCAGATGCTCGCCGCCGACGCCGACGACAACCCCGTCACACAGCGGCGTCTATCCGCCGCGACCGATGCCGTCAGACGCGGCGCGAAGCTCGCCGCGCATCTGCTCGCGTTCGCGCGGCGTCAGCCGCTGTCGCCGACCGTGCTGAATCCGCGCCGCCTGCTGACCGGCATGAGCGAGATGCTGCACCGCGCGCTCGGCGAAACGGTGCGGATCGACACGGTGCTCAGCGACGATCTGTGGAACGTGCAGGTCGATCGCAATCAGCTCGAAAACGCGCTGCTCAATCTCGCGATCAATGCACGCGACGCGATGCGCAGCGACGGCGTGCTCACCGTGCGCGCGACCAACCGCACGCTCGACGCCGCGTTCTGCCGCGGCAAACCCGACCTGTCGCCGGGCGAATACGTAGAGTTCTCGGTTGCCGACACCGGTTCGGGGATGCCGCCCGAAGTCCTGCAACACGTGTTCGAACCGTTCTTCACGACCAAGCCCGACGGCCACGGCACCGGCCTTGGCCTGTCCATGGTGTTCGGCTTCGCGCGACAAAGCGGCGGACAGGTGTCGATCGAAAGCGAAGTCGGACGCGGCACGACCGTGTCGCTGTTCTTTCCGCGCTGCTGCGAGGCGGAGACGCCGGAAACCGTCGACGGCACCGCGGCATCGGTCGGCGGCGGCGAAACGATACTCGTCGTCGAGGACGATGCCGACGTGCGGCTGACCGCGGTCGAAATGCTCGCGCAGCTCGGCTACAAGGTGCTGACCGCGTCGAATGGCGACGCGGCGCTCGAGTTCATCGACAGCGACGTGCCGATCGATCTGATGTTCACCGACGTCGTGATGCCCGGCAAGCTGAAGAGCGTCGAACTCGCGCAACGCGCGGCCGCGCGCACGCCGCCGCTGCCCACGCTGTTCACATCGGGCTATACGCGCGACGAAATCGTCCACCACGGCAAGCTCGACGCGGGCATCACGCTGCTGTCGAAGCCGTACCGGCGCGACGACCTCGCCCGTCTGGTGCGTCACGTTCTACGTGCGGGCGCCGCCCGCGCGGACCGCGCGGCCGAGATGCGAGAAACGCGTATCGCCGCATGCGTTCCGCCCGCGGCGTACGAAACCGTCGACACGTATGGCGCGACGAAGGCGCAGCAGAAAACGTCGAAAAAAGAGCCGAAGAAAAGGCCGCAAAAGGCGGCCCGGCCGCGCGCGGCCCAGGAAGCCGCACGCGTGCTGTTCGTCGAGGACGACACCGAATCGCGCGAGGCGCTTGGCGAACTGCTCGGCGCGCTAGGTCTCGCGTGCACCGCGGTCGCGAGCGCGGAAGCAGCGCTGCCGCTCGCGAACACGCAACACTACGACGTGCTGTTGACCGATCTCACGCTGCCCGGTATGTCCGGCGATGAACTCGCGCGCGCCGTGCGGCAAGTGCAGCCCGCAATCCGCGTGCTGCTGGTGTCGGGCTACGGTCGCAGGGCGGAGATCGGGGCGGCGATTCCGGGTGCGCGGCTCCTCGGCAAGCCGCTCGATATCGCGCAGTTGCGGCACGAGTTCGCGCAATGGCTCGATCACACTGAAGCGGCGTCCTAGTCCAAACACCGAACCTCTGCCGCCGTGGCGTAGGTGTCTTCATGATGCTTCAGACGTGCTACATCAGGTGGCTGCAATGGCGCTTCCCGCGAGGTCGCAAGCCGACGCCTGAAATCGCAGACTGGAATGGCATATATTGTTGGTGAGGATGAGTACCTGCACCGGCGCGGACAACTGCATCAACCGTGCACGCGCGGGTATGATGCCGGGCGCGGTATCCACCGCGGCCGCTTCCGATGCCGCGTCTTTTGCCACGAGAACCATCATGCCTGCCCAACACGACGAAGCACCCGGCGCTCACGACACGAACGACAAGCCGAAGCGCAGGACGCTGTCCCTGTCCGTGCGCAATCTCCTGATGGTCGCCATTGGCGTGGTGATGTTCGCGATCGTGTCGGGCGTCGTGCTGTACAACCCGATCATGTACGGCGACGAGATCCCGAACTTCGGCATCATCCTGATGCTGACCGTGCCGGTGATCGCGGGCGTCGCGTTTCGAGTCGGGCTCGACGCGTGGCTCGATCGCGAGTGAGCGGCAACAACACCGCGCGCTGCTCCCGTTGCGCGGTTATGCCGCCTTGAACGGCAATACGACCCACACTTCGAGGCCGCCCCCTTCGCGCGGATGAAACTGCAGGCCGCCGCCGTGCAGCCGTGCGATCCGCTCGACGATCGACAGACCCAGCCCCGTGCCGCCGCTGTGCGCACGCGCATTGCGGCCACGCTGGAACGGCGCCTTCAGCTTTTCCAGCTCCTGCGCCGTCAAACCTTTGCCGCGATCGCAGACCGCGACCGTCACCGCTTCCTGCGTCGCCCACGTGCGCACCGCAAGCCCGCTGCCGCCGTAGACGATCGCGTTCTGCATCAGGTTCATCAGCAGCCGCATCATGCTGATCGGCCGATATGAAACGGCCGGCAAATTGCCCAACGAAAGTTCGAACTCATGCCCGAGCCCGGCGAAGTCGCCCGCGAGCCGTTCGATCAGCGCATTCAGATCGCCGGGCTGCGCTTCCTCGCGCTCGCCGCTGCCCGCGTAGTCCATGAACTGCTGCAGGATCGTCTCGATCTGGTCCAGATACGATTCGGCGGCGATCACGAAGCTGCTGTCGGCCCCCTGCGGTATCGCCATCGCCATCGACAGGCGCAGCTTCGTCAACGGCGTGCGGATGTCGTGCGAGATGCCCGCGAGCATCAACGCACGCGTCGCTTCGGCGTCCTGTAACGCGCGCGTCATCTGATTGAATGCGCTGCCCACGGCGGCGATTTCGGCGGGGCCGTCGGTCGGCAGCGGCGCGGGCAGATCGCCGGCGCTTACGCGGCGCGCCGCTTGCGTGAGCTCGTGCAAGGGTTCGTTCAGATGCAGCTGGATCGCGTAGCCGGCGAGCGCGGCAAGCACGCCGAGACCCAACGACAGGAAGATCGCCACTTCGAGGCCGCTGCCCTGCGCGTCCTCGGGAACCGGCAGCGCAATCCAGTATGGCGCGCTCGCCAGGCCCGCCGCGTTGCCGGCGCCAGCAAGCGACCCATGCATGCGAATCCACAGCCGCTGTGCGCCCTCGGTCTGCCAGCGCGCGGGCATATCGGCGGGCAAATGCTTTTGCAGGCTGTCGATGAACACGCCGCGCTGATAGGTGCGATACGCGTGCAACAGATCGTGCGGCGGCGTGTCGGTCGCTTCGGGGGGCAATTGCTCGCGCGCGTCGAGTCGTGCGGTCAGCGCCGCGCGCGAGGCGGGCGGAGTGGCGGCGAGCAGGTTGTCGAGCGTCGTCACGTAGGTCGCGAACACGGCCGCCGCGCGCTCGACCCGTGGCCGCTGCACGTAATGCAGCAGCACGACGATCGAGCAGATCTGGCTCAGCATCACGAGCGCGATCAATAGCGCGATGTTGCGCGCGAGCAGCGTGCGCGGCAGCAGCCTGCGTGACAGCGAGCGCATCATGATTCGACATCGGCGACGAGCATATAGCCGACGCCCCAGACGGTACGAATGAAACGCGGCTTCGACGGGTCGTCCTCGACGATCTGCCGCAGCCGCAGCACCTGCACGTCGATGCTGCGATCGAGCGCATCATGATCGCGCCCTCGCGCACGCGCGAGCAGGTTGTCGCGGCTCACCGCGCGATTCGGCGACGACGCAAGCGCGACCAGCAGCAGCATCTGCGCGGAATGAATCTCGAGCGGCTCGCCCGCGCGCGACAGTTCCTGCTTGCCGACGTCGAGCGTGAAGTTGCCGAAACGCACGCGCTGCGACGTCACCGTGACGTCGCCGGCGGCCATCTTCTGGCGGCGCAGCAGCGCATTGATTCGCGCCACCAGCTCGCGCGGCAGGAACGGCTTCGCGAGGTAGTCGTCGGCGCCGGTTTCGAGGCCGGTCACCCGATCGAGCGGATCGCCCTTCGCGGTCAGCATCAGGATCGGCAAGGTCTGCCCCTGCGCGCGCAGCTTCGCGCAAATCTCGAGGCCGTCCTCTTCGCCGATCATCAGATCGAGTATCAGCAGATCGAACGGCTCGCGCTCCAGGTAGCGGTTCAAACGCTTGCCGTCCTCGGCCGCGCGCACGTCGAAACCGTGGCCGCGCAGGAAGCGCAGCAGCATGTTGCGCAACTCGGCTTCGTCGTCGAGCACGATGATCCTGGCGGGGCGTTCCATCCGAAAGCTCCTCGATGTCCGAGCCGCTCAGTGTGCGGCGCCGCGTTCCTGCATGAACGCCTCGATCTGCGGCAGCGTGATGTAGCCGGCCTTCTGCGTGTCGATCTCATCGAAATGACGCGCGAGCATCGGCATGCCGGCCGCCGCCTGGTCACGGGTCAGCTTGCCGTCGTGCGTGGTGTTCGCGGTTGAAAAGCGCGTCTGCAACTGCTGCTCCATGCGCTCCATGCGCTGCTGGCTGATACCTTGCGGCGCGGCGGCCTGAGCGAACGTGACGGTGGACGCGCAGCACAGCAGCACGGTGGCGAGCAACTTCTTCATGACTGACTCCTTCGGTTGAACATCGACCGTCGCCTGGCTGGGTGCCGCGATCCGTTTCGATGACAGGCCGAATTCTTGGTCAGACGCCGCGCGACCGCAATTCAAGAATCATGTCGAATCATGTCACGGCGCCCAGTCCCCGGTGCTGCGTGACATCGAATGAAATGAGTTTGCGGTTTCGCTTCGCGGACCTGCTGCGTATCGTTCCGTCTGCCGTCTGTCGGCTTTCACGCATCAGGAGTCCCAAATGAGTATCCGTCTCGCCTGTGCTTCGACTTTCACCGTCATCGGTCTCGCCTGTTCTTCCGCTGCCTACGCGAGAGTCGTCGTGTATCTGCCCGCCGCCGTGGTCTACGCGCCGCCGCCACGGCCGGTCTACTACCCGGTGCCGGTCGATCCCGTGTACGTGTCGGCGCCGCCTGTCGCCGTTCCAGTGGCGGCCGCGACCATCGTCGCGGCGCCGCCCGTACAGCCGGCGAACTCTTCCGCCACCGCCGCCGCGGTCGCGCCGCCCGCGCCCAACTATGCGGTGGTGCCCGCGCCGACCGTCAGCTATGCGCAACCGCTGGTGACCGTGCCGCATTGAAAGCGCGTTCCGGACCCTCGAGCGGGCGGCTTTCGATCGCACACGGCCGGGCCACGCCGTTGACTCAGCATAGGACACGCGCCTGGCGCGCACGCCTGGTGAATTCCCGTTGTCTGGTTGAAAGGTGGAGCGCCGCCGCGGCGCGCGGGGGCGCCGCCAGTAAAGCTTGCATGGACTTGCCGCTTCTTACCATCGCGCAGCGCGCCAGGCGCGCTCCCATTTGGCGCTTTGCGCCGTCACGGCTGATTTTGACTACATAAAGGCGGGATGGAACGGAGCTTGCTGTCCCTTTCAGGTTCGCGCGCCCCTATCCCCACATCTTTCCTGGACTTTTGTGATGAGTTACCAAGATATCGACAGGGAAATTGCCCACCTCGAAGTCGTTTTCAATGCACTTTCAGCGCGCGACCGTTTTCCGCTGTCGTACTGGCATCGCCGGCTGCATGCGTTGAACCGGTCGTCGATGGTGCCCGCGCAACGTCAGCGCGTCGCTCACCTCGAAGCGAGGCTGCGCTCGGTCGGCGCGCAACTGGACCAGCTCGCCGGCGCCGCACGTCGCGGGTCCCGCGCAAGCCCGCGGAGGAAGGACCGGTCAGCCGTCCGTTCAGCCCGTTAGAATCCGTGCCCCAAGCGCCAGCACGAGCGCGGGCACCATCACCAGCACACCGACCTTCAGGAATTTCATGAAGCCGACGTCTTCACCCTCGCGGCGAATCGCGTTGAGCCAAAGGATGGTCGCGAGGGAGCCGCTGATCGACAGGTTCGGCCCCAGGTCGACGCCGATCAGGAACGCGTCGATCACGCGCTCGGGGCTCTGCGCCTGCATCACGGTCGAACTCGCGATCAGTCCGGACGGCAGGTTGTTGATCAGATTGCTGAGCGCCGCGATGCTCGTGCCGGCCCACGCGGCCGCTTCCATTTCGTTGTGCTCGGTCGCGCGCCGCAGCGCACCCGCGAACGTGCTGATCACGCCGGTGTGATCGAGCATCTCGACCAGCACGAACAGCCCGGCGACGAGCGGCAATACATTCCACGAAATTTCGCGGATCATCGGCAGCGGTGATTTGCGTTCCTTGATCAGCACGACGAGCGCGGTCAGCGCGCCGAGGATCGCGGTCGGCATGCCGAGCTGGATGTCGTACGCGGAGACCGTCAGCAGCGCGCCGGCCGTAACCGCGATGCCCGCGAGTGCCACCTTGCCGCTTGCCGACAGCTCGACCGCGTCGAGATTCGCCTCGCAGACGCCAGCCAGCGCGTCGCGTTGCGTCCAGCGCAGCATCACGAAGGTCGCGCCGATCGACAGCACCGACGGCAGCGCGAAGCGCAGCATCCACGGTCCCAGCGGCGGCGTGTGATTGCCGTACAGCACGATGTTGGCCGGATTCGAAATCGGCAGCACGAAGCTCGCCGCATTGGCGACGAACGCGCAGACGAACAGCAGCGGCAGCGGCGGCGTCTTCGCTTTCTTCGCCGCCGCGAACACGGCGGGCGTCAGCACGACGGCGGTGGCGTCGTTGGAAAGAAACGCGGTGATCACCACGCCGAACAGATACACGAGCACGAACAGCTTGCGCGGTGAACTGCGCGCATGATTGACCGCGAGCACCGCGACCCAGTCGAACAGCCCTTCGCGGCGGCCGACTTCGGATAGCAGCATCATGCCGATCAGGAACAGATAGACGTCGGTGCCCTTGCCGATCGCTTCGATCGCCAGGTGCAAGGGCAACAGGCCGAGCACGACGAGCAGCACCGCGCCGGCGACGGCCCACACGGCTTCGGGCCATTTGAACGGCCGGGTGATCACACCGGCGGTCGCGAGCGCGGCGATGCCCCAGGAAAGAAAAACAGGATTCACAGCTTGAGCCCGGACAATGGGTTAGGTCGATGGCCGCGCAAAGCGCGCGCAACCTCGTTATTTCGGCGCAACAAGTTACCACAGCGGTTGTCGCAGCAACCGTTCCACGGCACCCGGCATGCGTTGCCACGCGCATGTCTTTCAACACAATTAACATCAACGAGGAAACAATCTGTTCCCGCGCACCCCCTATTCAGTTTCTATTGACCTCCCTACCATCCGCATTCCCACACGGCTACTCGCGAGCAACAGATAAAACCCGATGCGAACCCACGCTCACGCTCCCACGCGCTACCACGGCGCCGCAATCGCGCTGCACTGGCTGATCGCCGCGCTAATGATCGGCGGCTTCTACATCGGCTGGATCATGACCGATATCCCAGGCTTCACGCCGACGAAGCTCAAATACTTCTCGTGGCACAAATGGATCGGCGTGACCGTGTTCGCGCTCGCGCTGCTGCGCGTGCTGTGGCGCGCGACGCACCGCGCGCCCGCGCTCGATGCCGCAACGCCCGCATGGCAGAAGGCCGCCGCGCATCTGGTGCACGGCCTGCTGTATCTGCTGATGCTCGCGATTCCGCTGTCCGGTTACTTCTACAGCTCGGCGGCCGGCATTCAGGTCGTGTATCTGGGCGTCGTGCCGCTGCCGACCATCATCGGTCCAGATCAGGCGCTGAAGGCCACGCTGCGCACTGTGCACGTGCTGCTCAATTACACGCTGCTCGCACTGGTGCTGATGCACGTGCTCGCGGCGCTCAAGCATCAGTTCGTCGATCGTGACGGCCTGCTCGCGCGCATGGTGCCGTTTCTGAAGACCCAGCATAACGACATGACAGCTTGAAGAAAAGCACAACGCCTGTCGATTGGTTACGACTGGTTGGCAATCAAATTCCTCGCGGTGTGCAATCACGCCGCGAAGCTCGGATAGGATGCGTACCATCATGAAGACACCCTTTTATCTCTCCGCTCATCGCGCGGCGCTCGCTTCTTTCGCGGCGCTAGCGCTCATCGGCGCGAACCTCGCGCACGCCGACGTCGACCTCGCGAAAAGCAGCGTGATCGCGACGACCAAACAGATGAACGTGCCCGTCGACGGCAAGTTCAGGAAGTTCTCCGCGCAGCTGAACTTCGATCCGGCGAAGCCGGCCGCGGGCAGCGCGAACGTGTCGATCGACACCGCGAGCTACGACCTCGGCGCGGACGACTACAACAAGCAGGCGCAAGGCAAGGAATGGTTCGACAGCGGCGCCTTCCCGAGCGCGACCTTCGTGTCGAGCTCGATCGCGCCGGCCGGCGGCAACCAGTACAAGGTGACCGGCAAGCTGACGATCAAGGGCAAATCGCAAACGGTCGTCGTGCCGGTCGTGATCGCGAGCCAGGGCGCCACGCAAACCTTCGACGGCTCGCTGCCGATCAAGCGCACGCAGTTCGACGTCGGCACCGGCGAATGGAAAGACACGTCGGTGGTCGCCGACGAAGTCATCATCAAATTTCATCTGGTCGCGGCAAACAAATAACGTTCAACACAGCAGCACTGCATTACCTTTAGACCCCTGGAGTCCAACTTGAAGAAATCCTTCCTGCTCGCCGCCGGCGCGCTCGCCGCCGCATGCTCGTTCAACGCGATGGCTGCCGCCGAGACCTATCTGCTCGATCCGACGCACACATCGCCGAGCTTCGAGACCGACCACTTCGGCGGCCTGTCGATCTGGCGCGGCAAGTTCCAGAAAGCCAACGGCACCGTCGTGCTCGATCGCGCGGCGAAGACCGGCACGGTCGAGGCGACGATCGATCTGAGCTCGGTCGGCATCGGCAACGACAAGCTCAACGAGGAACTGGTCGGCGACAAGTTCTTCGACACCGCGAAGTTCCCGACCGCGACCTACAAGGGCACGCAGATCCGCTTCGACGGCGACAAGCCGGTCGAAGTGATCGGCACGCTGACGCTGCACGGCGTGACCAAGCCGGTCAACCTGAAGATCGAATCGTTCAAGTGCATCCAGCACCCGATGCTCAAGCGCGAAGTGTGCGGCACGGAATCGGTCGCGACGTTCAATCGCGACGATTTCGGCATCGACTTCGGCAAGGCGTACGGCTTCAACATGAAGACCACGCTGCATATCCAGGCCGAAGGCATCAAGCAGTAAGCGCATCGCGCCCGGCCGGCCGGGCGCTGAACTACTGGATCGCGGGCTGCGCCGGCGCATGCGACGCGCGGCGCGCCTCGAGCCACGCGAGCAGTTCCTCGCGCCGCATCGCCTTCGCGAACAGCCACCCCTGCCCGTACTGAACACCCCGGCGCACCAGATACTCGACCTGCTCGCTGCGCTCGATCCCCTCCGCGACGATTTCCACCCCCAATTCGTGCGCCATCTCGATGATATGCGGCGCGACGATGCTCGACGCCGCGTCCTGGGCGATCGTGTCCACGAACGATTTGTCGATCTTCAGCACGTCGATCATGAAGGTTTGCAAATAGGCGAGGCTCGAATAGCCGGTGCCGAAATCGTCGATATAGACCGGGTGGCCGGCGCTTCTGAAGGCCGCGATCGTCTGCCGGGTCACATCGGCGTTCAGAAAACTGCGCTCCGTCGCTTCGATCCTGATCTGCGCGGGACGCAGGCCGGTTCCGGCGAGCCTCGCGTTGATCAGGTTCAGAAAGCGCGGCGTGCGCAAATCCTCGCCGCTGACGTTGACCGACACGTAGAACGACGGCCGCGAACGCAATAGCTCTGCCAGATCTTGCAGCGCTTCATCGAACACGAGGTCGGTCAACGACTGGATCAGGCCATGCTGCTCGGCCAATGCGATGAAGATATTCGGCGAGATATCGCGTCCGTTCAGATTCCATCTGGCCAGCGCTTCGACGCCGACGCATTCGCTGGTCGCGAGATTCACGATCGGTTGATAGACGACGTCGATGGTTTTGTGGGAGATCGCCCATTCGAGCGAGGCCTGGAACGACACCTGCCGCGAGATCCGTTTGAACGCGAACCAGCCGAACGCGGCGCCCATCGCGACGCCGAACGATAGCCACGTCGCCAGCAGCCCGGGCCAGTCCCTGAGCAGGCTGGTGCGCCGGCCTTTGACGACGACACCGAGGGCGCGCGTCTCCGAGCGTGCCACCGCGTAGTTCCATTCATCGCTATCGACGCGCCCCGCCTGCTTCCATGCATGGAGCATCTCGTCGGGGTCCGCGCCGGACGACAGTGCAACGATCGAATTGATCTCCGTGTCGATCGTAGCGATCGCCCTTCCCGCTGGATCCATCACATCGACATATGACTGGGGATCGATCGACACGTATTCGCCGTTGCGCCCGATCTGGATATCCTCGCGCAAGTCGCTGAGCGGATTCTTTTGCTGAAACCAGACCAGGTAGCCGTCGTTGCTGCGCCAGCGCGGCGGCGGCAGTTCGACATCCTGGGTCCGAACGTCGCCCAGAAGCGGCGAGCAAAGATAGCGCCCGTCGCCGTACGCGCCCGCGTCCCGCACGTAGCGGTAGTTGAAGATCACGTGGGCAGCCCGTTTCAGGTATTCCGGCGAGCACGGCTCGGCGTGCTCGGCCTGCAGGTCCGCGATCGCGGCAAAGCCCTGATATGTGACCAGTTCCGTGCGCATCATGGCCTTCTCCGCGTAAAGGCTCAGATCTCGCTGCTCGCGACGGGCGACGTCTTCGTTCGCGATATAGATGCTGATCAGGACCGGCAGCACCGTTGCGGCGCAGCCGAGTGCGATATACGCCGAAATCAGCGACATGCGCTTGATCATCTGTCGAGCCCGGTGGTGGACGGTCGCGGCGAATTCGGCTGCAGCGGTTGCGGCCCCGCCTGGACCCGCCACGCAACCTGCGGATTTTCAGTGTGAAGAATAGTTACTGGAGCCGCTTTTTCAACATTGCGTTGAATGCCACGCATGCGGCCAGCCGCGGCGACCCTGACCGGTGGCGCGCCCGGCAAGGTACCATTACGGCCTACCGGCGTCGCGACGCGCGCCGTCACCGCTTTCGTTCATTCCCATCGCCCGCTTCAATTTCCATGAATTCGCCATCCCGCCGCATCGCGCACCTCGATATGGACGCGTTTTACGCGTCCGTCGAACTGCTGCGCTATCCGGAACTGCGCGGCCGCGCGGTGGTGATCGGCGGCGGCCGCAACAGCGCGCCGCAACTGCTCGAAGACGGCAGCAAGCGCTTCGCGAAGCTGCGCGATTACGCGGGCCGCGGCGTCGTCACCACCTCGACGTACGAGGCGCGCGCGCTCGGCGTGTTTTCGGCGATGGGCATGATGAAGGCCGCCGCGCTCGCGCCCGACGCGATCCTGCTGCCGACCGACTTCGATTCGTATCGCCACTACTCGCGCCTCTTCAAGGCGGCCGTCAGGACGTTCACGGACCGCATCGAGGATCGCGGCATCGACGAGATCTATATCGACCTGACCGAGCTGCCGGGCGAACCGGCCGATATCGGGCGGCGCATCAAGGATGCCGTTCATCAGGCCACCGGTCTCACGTGTTCGATCTGCGTCGCGCCGAACAAGCTGCTCGCGAAGATCGGCTCCGAACTCGACAAGCCCGACGGCCTGACGATCCTCACGCCAGCCGACATACCGCTGCGCGTGTGGCCGCTGCCGGTGCGCAAGGTCAACGGCATCGGCCCGAAGGCGGCGGAGAAGCTGAGCGCGCTCGGCCTCGCGACGGTCGGCGATCTGGCCGCCGCCGACGCCGGGCTGTTGCAGGACAATTTCGGGCGCAGTTATTCCGCGTGGCTGATGGAAGTTGCGCAGGGTCACGACGAGCGGCCGGTGGTGGTCGAATCGGAGCCGAAATCGATCAGCCGCGAGACCACGTTCGAACGCGATCTGCATCCGCGTCACGATCGGCCGGCGTTATCTAGCGCGTTTACGGGGCTGTGCGTGCGAGTCGCCGACGATCTCGTGCGCAAAGGCTACGTGGGCCGCACGATCGGCATCAAGCTGCGTTACGACGATTTCCGGACCGTCACGCGCGATCTGACGCTCGACGAACCGACCGCCGACGCGACCGAAATCCGCCGCGCGGCGACCGAATGTTTGCGACGCGTGCAGTTGAACCGCAAGCTGCGGCTATTGGGCGTGCGCATCAGCACGCTGAGCTCGGCCAGCGAACAAGCGCTGAAGCCGCGCCTGCCGGTTCAGGCCGACTTGCCTTTCGCGAGCGACGAATAGGATGTATCGGCGGCGACGCCGGCCGCATTCGCGTTGGCATTCGCGCTCGCACGCGCGGCCGGTATATCGCCCGAAGTGGACATCACCGACGCCGCCATCGAAAACGAAAACGTGTTGATGCCGTTCGCACTGTGCGCGGATACGGTGCCACGATGCATCTCGGCGATCGCCTTCACGATCGCGAGTCCGAGCCCGTGGTTTTCGCGGCTATTGGTACGCGAGACTTCCGCGCGATAGAAACGGTCGAACAGATGTTCGAGGACGTCCGGCGCGATCGGCTCGCCCGGATTCGCCACCGCGACGCGCACCTGGTCGCGCATCGCACCTTCCCCGCGCGCGATCGTCACGCTGATCGTCGCGCCCGGCTCGCAGTGCTGGATCGCGTTCATCAGCAGGTTCGTGCACGCGCGGCCGAACAGCGAGCGGTTCACGCGCGCGAACGCATCGCCCTGCAACTTCGCATGCACGCGCGCCTCTTCGAGCGGAATCTCCAGAAATTCCAGCGTATGCGCGACTTCGGCCGCGAGCGACACCTCGATCAACCCCGTCGCGCGTTCGCCCTGGTCGGCACGCGCGAGGAACAGCATGTCGTTGATGATCGCGCGCATCCGCTCGAATTCTTCGAGGTTCGATTGCAGCGTGTGACGCAGATCGTCGACCGAGCGGTTGCGCGTCAGCGCGACCTCCGTCTGGCCGATCAGGATCGTGACCGGCGTGCGCAGTTCATGCGCGACGTCCGCATTGAACGATTCGAGGCGGCCGTAGGCGCCGTCGAGCCGTTCGAGCGCACCATTGAACGAGTTGGCGAGATCGTTCAGTTCGAGCGGCAAGGACGCGGTATTGAGCCGCTGCGAGCGGTTGTTCGGGCTGACTGCGGATGCGTCGCGCGTCAGACGGGTGAGCGGTGCGAGGCCGATGCGCGTGACCGAGTAGCTGAGCAGCAGCACCGCGAGACTGCCGAGCGCGGACAGCGCCGCGAGTGCCGAGCCGAACACGCGCATCGTGCGCAGGTTCGGCGAATAGCTCGCCGCGACCTGCAACTGCACCGCAGGCCGCGCGCCATTGGCCGGCAAGATGACCGTCGAGGTCAGCATGTCGGGGCCGCCGCCCTCCGGCGCGATGCGCGCGTAGCCGCCGGGCCAGCTCTTCGTAACCGTCCCCTGCACCGGCGTGCCGAAGTGGAAGTTCGGCTCCGCGCTCGTCACCGAGTACATAGTGCTGCGGTCGTGCGGCGTCATGTCGGTGAGTTTTTCGCGGGCCATCCGCCATTTTTCTGGCGTTACCGCGTGAGAGACGATGATGCGCGCGATTTGCGTGCGATCGTCGAGCGACTCGCGCAGATGATGTTCGAGCTGCGAGCGCAGCACCAGAAAGAGCCCGCTGCCGACGAGCGTAAACACGAACAGCGCCACCAGCGCGAACATCGACGCAAGGCGGCGGGCAATCGAGCGGTTCATGATGACTCGGCCTCTTCGCGCACTTCGAGCACGTAGCCCATGCCACGCACCGTGTGCAGCAGCTTCGACGGGAATGGGCCGTCGAGTTTCGCGCGCAGCCGCTTGATCGCGGTTTCGACGACGTTCGTGTGGCTGTCGAAATTGACGTCCCATACGAGCTCGGTGATCGCGGTCTTCGACAGAATATCGCCCTGGCGGCGCGCGAGCACGCTGAGCAGTTGAAACTCTTTCGCGGTCAGGTCGAGGCGCACGCCGTCGCGGGTCGCGCGGCGGCCGATCAGATCGACGAACAGATCGCCGACCGAAATCAGCGTGGACTCCTGCGAACGCGTGCGGCGCGCGAGCGCATGCAGACGCTCGACGAGTTCGAGGAACGAGAACGGTTTGGTCAGGTAGTCGTCGGCGCCTTCACGAAGGCCGCGCACGCGGTCGTTCACGTGGTCGCGCGCAGTCAGCATGATGACCGGCGTCGACTTGCGCATGCGCAGCGCCTTCAGCACGCTGAAGCCGTCGCGCTTGGGCAGCATCACGTCGAGGACGATCACGTCGTAATCGAATTCGGTGGCCAGATGCGTGCCCTCTTCGCCGTCGAGCGCGACGTCGACGACCCAGCCCTGCTCTGTCAAACCGGAGCGCAGGTAGTCCACTACCTTGTGCTCGTCTTCAACAATCAGCAATTTCATCCGTGTCCCCGCCACTAGTGGCTGTCAACCTTGCATTATACGAACGCCCTCGATTCTTCGCGCCGATCCCACTGCGTCGGCATGGAAGCTCGGCCGCGGCGATCAGCGTGCAGGAGCCGGCATGTCTTTCTGCTGCGCGTCGCCGGCGGGCGCCTGCTGCGGCATCGCCGCAGCGTTGCTTGTACGTGCGTCATTCGCGGCCATCGCACTGCCTTGCGCGCCGCCATCCCAACCGCCGCCGAGCGCCTTCACCAGCGCCACCGACAGCGTCAACTGCTGCCCATGAATCTGCACATCCGTGCGCTCGCTCGTCAGCAGCGACTCCTGCGCGTCGATCACGTTCAGATACGCCACGAGCCCGCCCGAATAGCGATCGTTCGCGAGCGACAGCAGCCGCTGCGCATCCTCGACCGCCTCGCGCGACTGCTTCGCCGCGCCATCGAGCACGGACAGTCCGGTGATGCCGTCCTGCACCTGCTGGAACGCGCTTAGCACCGTCTGCCGATAATTCGCCTCGGTCGCCTTGTAGCCCTCGCTCGCGAACTTGACGTTGGCCGCGCGCCGCCCGCCGTCGAAGATCACCTGGCCGACCGCCGCGCCGAGCGTCCACATCAGCGTCGGCGCGCTCAGCAGATTGGCGAACTCGGTGCTCTCCCAGCCGATGCCCGGCGTCAGCGTCAGGCTCGGGAAGAACGCGGCCTTGGCCACGCCGATCTGCGCGTTGGCGGCCGCCATCGCGCGTTCCGCCGATGCGACGTCGGGCCGCCGCTGCAGCACGTCGCTCGGCACGCCGAGCGGCACCGTCGGCGGCTTGATGTCGAGCACCTTCGGCTCGATCGCGAACTGCGGCGCCGGCACCCCGACCAGCGCGGCGATCGCATGCTCGAATTGCGCGCGCTGATTCAGCAGCAGTTGCGCCTGCACGCGCGTCGCATCGAGTTGCGATTTCTGCTGCAGCACGTCGAGGCCCGATACCGAACCGAGGTCGTGCTCGGTGTTCACATAATCGAGCGCCTTCTGCTGCAGCTTCACCGACTGGTTCAGCACGTCGATCTCGTTGTCGAGCTCGCGCAGCGAGAAGTAGTCGGTGGCGAGATCGGTCGTCAGCACGAGGCGTGCGTTCGCGAGATCGTCCGCCGACTGTTCGGCCGACGCCTGCGCGCCCTCGACCTCACGACGGATGCGGCCGAACAGATCGGTGTCGTAGCTGAGCGTCGGTCCGAGCTGGATGTTGTTCTGTACCGTCGATTGAGTCGGCGTCGCGTAGTTGGTCAGCGGCCGGTCGTGCGAAATGCGAAAGCGCGAGGCCTGGGCCGAGAAATTGACTTCCGGCACGCGCTGCGCGCTGGTGTTCGCGAGTGTCGCCTTGGCCTGCTCATAGTGCGCGCTCGCCGCGGCGAGCGTCTGGTTCTGCGCGAGCGCCTGGGTTTCGAGCGTCGCGAGCGTCGGGTCGGCGAAGCCCGTCCACCAGTCCGGCGCAATCGGCGCATGCGACGGCGCGGCGACGCGCCAGAACGAATCGGTGTGCCATTCGGGCGGCACCTCGGCCTGCGGACGCTGATAGTCGGGACCCACCGTGCAGGCGGCGAGCAAGGCCGCGCCGGCGCAAGCGCCCAGCACGGTGAACGCGGTGCAGCGGAGGCGCGCCCGGCGGGAAGCCGCGAACATCAAGACGCCTCCTTGCCGTTCTTCGGCAGCGGCTGCACCTGAACGTGATCGCCGTCGGCAATCGAGTCGCTCGGATTGATGATGATGCGATCGGTCGGCGAGATACCGCTTTCGATTTCGAGCTGCTGTCCGAGGTCCACCGCGATCACGACCTTGTGCAGGCTCACGTTGCCCTTCACATCGACGACCGCGAGGCGCGGACCCTCCGCGCGAAACAGCAATGCGTTGCCCGGTACCGTCAGGCGCTCGTGCGCGGCGGCTGGCACCTCGACCTGCACGTAGGCGCCGGGGCGCAGCCTGGCGTCGGGATTCGGCAGCGTCACTTCGATCTGCAACGAGCGCGTGGGCACATCGATCGCGCCGGACATATGCGTGATCGTGCCGTTGAACTGCTGGCCCGGCAGCTCGGCCTGCGTGACCACGACCTTCTGCCCGACCGCGACGTTCTGCGCATAGGCCTGCGGCAACTGCACATAGACGCGCAACGGGTCCGACTGCGCGAGCGCAAACAGGGCCCGGCTCGTGCCGCTGCCCGCGTCGATCAGATCGCCGACGTCGACGTTGCGCTGCGTGACCACGCCGGCAAACGGCGCGACGATCCGCTTGAACGATTCGAGCTGCTGCAGACGCTTGACGTTCGCATCGGCAGCGGCGAGATTCGCGAGGTCCTGCGTGTAGGTGCTTTGCCGTTCGTCGAGTTCCTGTTGCGACACCGCATCGCGCTGACGAAGCTGCTGCCAGCGCTCCAGCGAGCTCTTCGCGAGCGCGAGGCTCGAATTGATCTGCTGACGCTGCGCCAGCGCCTGCGCGAGTTCCTGGTCGATTTCCGGCGTATCGAGCTCGGCGAGCAATTGCCCCTGCTTCACGCGGGCGCCGATATCGACGTACCAGTGCAGCAGATAGCCGGTCGCGCGCGCATAGATCGGCGATTCGACATAGCCGCGCAACGTGCCCGGCAGCAGCGTGTTGCCGCCGCCGTCGGTCTGCTGTGGCGTGACGACGTTCACGTACTGCGTGGCGTTTTGCTGAGAGGTCGCCGTGACTTCGCGGTTTTGCATCACGTTCGCGATCACCGTGCGCAGCGTGCCGATCGCGAGCAGCACGAACACGATCAGGATCGCGATCTTCGCGCGCTTCCATTCGCGTTGGCGCGGCGGCAGCAGGTGTTCCCCCTGTTCGGTTTCCCGCGTGGGGATCGCTAGCGATGCATGAGTTTTTTCGGTCATCTCAGTCAACCATCGTTTAACTTTTACGCGGGCGTCGCCGCACTGCTGTGTTCCGGCGCGGGGCTGTCGCTATGGCCGCTGCTTCGACCGCCATCACCGCCTGTTCCACCGCCATTGCCGCCTGTTCCACCGCCATCGCCGCCGTTGTCGCCGCCGCCGTTGCGATGACGGCGCGCAAGCCACGAGTGAATGCCAGCGAACACGAGCGGCACGAAAAACAGCGTCGATACGGTCGCGAACAGCAAGCCGCCGATCACCGCGCGGCCGAGCGGCGCATTCTGCTCGGCGCCCTCGCCGAGACCGAGCGCCATCGGAATCATGCCGATGATCATCGCGAACGCGGTCATCAGCACCGGACGGATCCGGCTCGCGCCGGCTTCGAGCGCGGCCGTGAGCGGCGGCGCGCCGGCCGACAGCCGCTGGCGCGCGAACGCGACCATCAGAATACTGTTCGCGGTCGCGACGCCCATCGTCATGATCGCGCCGGTCAGCGCCGGCACGCTCAAGTGGGTGCCGGTCAGGAACAGCATCCACATGATGCCCGCGAGCGCCGCCGGCAACGCGCTGACGATGATCAGCGGATCGACCCACGACTGGAAGTTCACGACGATCAGCAGATACACGAGCACGATCGCCATCGCGACGCCGATGCCGAGCCCAAAGAACGAACTGCGCATGGTCTGTACCTGGCCGCGCACGGTGATCGTGCTGCCGCGCGGCAGCGTACCGCGCACCTCGTTGACGATCCTGTCCACCTGATTCGCCACGCTGCCCAGATCGCGCTTTTCAACGCTCACAAAAAGATCGATCACCGGCCGGATGTTGTAATGCGTGACTTCCGCGAACTGGCTCTTCGGCGACACCTGCACGAGGTTGCCGAGCAGCTGCGTCGGCCCGTTCATCGTGGCAGACACCGGGGTGCGCAGCAGTTCGTCGATCGACGACACCTGGTACTGCGGCGTTTGCACCTGGACCCTGTATTCGACGCCGTTCCTGTTGTTGACCCAGAAGCCCGGCGACGTCTGCGAGCTGCCCGATAGCGAAACGAGCACGTTCTGCGCGACGTCGTTCGCGGTCAGGTTCAGTTGTTGCAGGCGGGTACGGTCCATGTTCAGACCGAGTACCGGTTCGTCGAGCTTTTGCTGGATATGCGTATCGACGGTGCCGGGAATCAGGCGCACCTGCTTCAACAGCTTGCGCGCGACATCGAGGTTGCCCTGCTGATTCGCGCCGGCAATCTGCACGTCAACCGCGGCGGGCAGGCCGAAGTTCAGGATCTGCGTGACGATATCGGCGGGCTGAAAAAAGAACTCGACGCCCGGGAAACGCTGCGGCAGGATCGTGCGCAGCTTGTCCATGTAGATCTGCGACGGCTCGTGGCCTTCGTTCAGCGCGATCTGGATCTCGCCGTCGAGCGTACCCATCGTGCCCGCATTGCTATACGACAGGTTGATGCCGCTATACGGCACGCCGAGGTTGTCGAGAATCGTGCCCAACTCCTTCTGCGGCACGACTTCGCGGATCACCTTCTCGACCTCGTCGGCGAGCCGCGCGGTTTCCTCGATCCGCGTGCCGGTCGGCGCGCGCATGTGCAGACGGATGTCGCCCGCGTCGACGCTCGGGAAGAAGTCTTCGCCGAGCGCAAAGAACAGGCCCATCGACAGCACGCAGAAACCGAGGAACAGCGTGCCGAACATCCTGCGGCGCACGAGCAGGCTGCTCAGGATCATGATGTAGGCCGCGCGCATGCGCTCGAAGCCGGCGTCGAAGCGGTGATACAGACGCATGAACAGACCCGGCTTCGCGCCCGCCTTCGGCTTGTGCGCGTGGCCCATCAGCAGCATCGCGAGCGTCGGCACCAGCGTACGCGACAGGATGTACGACGCGAGCATCGCGAACACCACCGCTTCCGCGAGCGGCACGAACAGATAGCGTGCGACGCCGGTCAGGAAGAACATCGGCACGAACACGATACAGATGCACAGCGTCGACACCAGCGCCGGCACCGCGATTTCGCCGGCGCCATCGAGAATCGCGTCGTGCAGATTGGTGCCCATGTGCAGGTGCCGCTCGATGTTCTCGATCGTCACGGTCGCGTCGTCCACCAGGATACCGACCGCGAGCGCGAGGCCGCCCAGCGTCATGATGTTGATGGTCTGCCCGAGCGCGTGCAGCACGATCAGCGACGACAGGATGGACAGCGGAATCGAGATCGCGATGATGCAGGTGCTGCGCCAATTGCCGAGGAACAGCAGGATCATCGCGGCGGTCAGCGCGGCCGCGACCAGCGCCTCGCGCACCACGCCCTGCACCGCCGCCTTCACGAACACCGACTGGTCGAACAGCGCGGTGATCTGCAGATCCGGCGGCAGCGCGGCCCGCGCGGCCGGTAACAGGCCTTTCAACGTATCGACGATCGACAGCGTCGACGCGTTGCCGTTCTTCAGCACCGACATCAGCACGCCGCGATGGCCGTTCTGCCGCACGATGTTGGTCTGCGGCGAGTAGCCGTCGCGCACATGCGCGACTTCACGCAGATAGGTCGTCGCGCCGTTGACGGTACGCACCGGAATATCGTTGAGGCCTTCCAGCGTCGGCGGCGAACCGTTCATGTCGATCGTGTATTCCTTCGGCCCGATCTTGGCCGTGCCGGTGGGCAGAATCAGGTTTTGCGCGTTGAACGCGTTGACCACATCGGCCGGCGTCAGGCCCTTGGCCAGCATCGCGCGCGTATCGAGGTCGACCGAGATCAGCCGCGATTTGCCGCCATACGGGTACGGCACGGCCGCGCCCGGAATCGTCACGAGTTGCGGACGCAGGAAGTTCAGCGCGGTGTCGTTCAGGTCCTGCTCCGAGAGCTTCGGACTCGACAGACCGAGTTGGATCACCGGAATACTGGAAGCCGAGTAGCTGATGACGAGCGGCGCGGTGGCGCCCGGCGGCATCTGCTTCAACTGCGCCTGCTCGACGGCGACCGTCTGCGCGATGGCCGTCTGGATGTTCGCGTTCGGCTGCAAAAACACCTTCAGGATCGCGATGCCTGGCAGCGACTGCGATTCGATATGTTCGATGTCGTTGACCGTCGTGGTCAGACTGCGCTCGTTGACCGACGTGATGCGGGTGGCCATGTCCTCGGCCGACAGCCCGGTGTACGTCCAGATGATGCTGACGACCGGAATGTTGATTTCCGGCAGCACGTCGACGGGCGTGGTGAACAGCACGAAGGGCGTCGCCAGCACGATCAGAATCGCCATCACGATGAACGTGTATGGCCGCTTAAGCGCTACGTTGACGATCCACATTGAAACGGGCCAGAGAAAATGCGGGTGGAGGGAGGGATTGAATCTCCGCTTATGCTAGATCGGTAGCACCAACGCCTGCATGGCGCGAGAATGGCGAAATTGTCAGGAAGCTTGTTGAAAGCAAATGCGCCATTTTTGGAGGCGAAAAGCAATTGCCGGATTTGCAGCGAATTAGGGGCCAGGCAAACGTTTGTTGAGTAAATTTACGCGCAGTTAATGGAACGTTTGCTGATTCACAACAGGGCCGTTGTTCGAAATATTGTGAAACATGCTTTCAGTTTTATTCGCGACACGAGTCGATTTTGCTTCGCGCGGTCATTCCCCTTCAACGAAAAAGGCCGGTCAACCTGAATGGTCGACCGGCCTTCTCATTTGCAGCTATCCGTGTGCCGGCGTCAACGCCAGCGACGCTTATTTGGCGAACAGTGACGACATATCGGCGAACGCCTTGAACTCGAGCGCATTGCCCGACGGATCGAGGAAGAACATCGTCGCCTGCTCGCCGACCTCGCCCTTGAAGCGCACATGCGGTTCGATGATGAATTCGACGCCGGCCTTCTGCAGTTTATCCGCGGCGGCCTGCCATTGCTCCATCGACAGCACCGCGCCGAAGTGGCGCACCGGCACCGCGTCGCCATCCACGGCACTGGTATGACGGTGACCGACTTCATCCGGCGCCAGATGCGCGACGATCTGATGGCCGTAGAAATTGAAATCGACCCACGCGTCCGAGCTGCGCCCTTCCGGGCAGCCGAGCAATTCGCCGTTTAAAACTCGCGCGCGGCGGCGAGGCTATGAACAGGAAACGCCAGATGGAACGGCGGCAAAGCGGTTTCGGCAACGCTCATGATAGGAAGACTCGCTGGGTGGGTGTGAGGATTGGGTTACGACTGGCACGACTCGCACGGCAGGGAATCGGCTCAGATAAAGCCAAGTCTAACCATGAATAAAAATGTTGAGAAACGATATATATTTGACCTGACCATCACCAAAATCGATTAATCGATCATGCTCAGCGAGTTGAAAACCTTCATCGCCGTCAGCCAGTACGGCACGTTTTCCGGTGCGGGCGCGCGCATCGGTCTCACGCAATCGGCGGTCAGCGCGCAGATGCAGCGGCTCGAGCAGGAACTCGGCTTCCCGCTGTTCGACCGCACCGGCCGCTCGGCGACGCTCAACGAGGCGGGCCGCGAAACGCTCGCGCTCGCCGAGGAAATGATGACGCTCTACGCGCGGCTCTCCGAGCGCAGCGGCGCCGCCGCCGAAAGCGGCATGCTGCGGGTCGGCGCGATCGCGTCCGCGCAGGTGGCGCTGCTGGCCGACGCGCTCGCGCGCTTTCGCGTCGACCGTCCCGGCTGGCGGATTCGCGTGGTGCCGGGCGTGTCGCTGGGGCTGCTCGGCCAGGTCGACGCGGGCGAGCTCGATCTTGCCGTCATCATCAAGCCGCCGTTCGCGCTGCCGTCGGAGCTCGAATGGCGCACGCTGGTCGCCGAACCGTTCGTGCTGCTCGCGCCGAAAAAGCTCGCGCGCGGCGGCCGCTCGTGGCGCGAACTGCTACGCAGCGAGCCGTTCATCCGCTACGACCGCGCGTCGTTCGGCGGCCGGCTCGTCGATCGTTTTCTGCGGCGCGCGCGTCTCGGCGTGCGCGATGCGGTCGAGCTCGACGAATTGCAGGCGATCGTGCAACTGGTCGCGCGCGGCATGGGTGTCGCGCTGATTCCGAACACGGCCAGTCTCGGCAAATGGCCGGCGAGCGTCGTGGCACTCGAACTCGGCGATGCGACTTTCGAGCGTGAGATCGGACTCGTGCTGCGGCCGCGGCATAGCCGGCCGGTTGTCGCCGATGCGTTGGCGGAGTGTATTGCGAGCGCGGCGCACGGTTGAGCGCTTGGCGCATCGCGTTCAACGCACGTTCGATTCGGCTTCGAATCGAGTGTGCTGCCATACGTACGCGCAACTGTATCTGTGAGCGGCGCGCGACGGCGCGCAGAATCGTTGCTTCATTCAACCGGCCGGGTGGTGCGTTGCATCGCATTGCCGAACACGCACCCCGCCCTTACATTTGCCCGCCATGATCGCCAGCCCTGTGCTCACCGCCGATGTCCTGATCGCCTACACCGCCTATTTCGTCGGCACCGCGAGTCCTGGTCCGAGCAATCTCGCGATCATGTCGCTCGCGATGGGCGCGGGCCGGCGCGCGGCATTGGCGTTCGCGCTCGGGGTGGTATCGGGCTCGTTCTCATGGGCGCTGCTCGCGTCGCTCGGGCTGTCGGCGGTGCTCGCCAGCTACTCGGAATGCCTCGTGGCGATCCGGATCGCGGGCGGGCTCTATCTGCTGTGGCTCGGCTTCAAGTCCGCGCGCTCGGCGTTGAGCGCCGGCAAGCCGGCCGCGAGCGCGGCGCGCGTCGACGAACCGCTCGGGCGGCTCTATCTGCGTGGCCTTTTGCTGCATCTGACCAATCCCAAGGCGGTGCTCGTGTGGCTGTCGATCGTGTCGCTCGCGATGTCGCCGGTACACGGCGCCGCGCACGTGATGCCGGTCGTGCTGGGCTGCATGGTGATCGGCGCGACGGTGTTCAGCAGCTACGCGATGCTGTTTTCGACGGCGTCCGCGCGGCGCGTCTATACGGAGATCCGGCGCTGGCTCGACGGCTCGCTCGCGGTGATGTTCGGGATTGCCGGGATCAAGTTGCTGACGTCGAAGAGCTAGCGTTGGCCCGGCGCTCGCCGCTGCAAAAGCGGCTCTATCTCCGATTCAAAAACCGGTATTGATGAGCGTAACATCCGCCGCCCTGCCCCTACGCCATCAACAGCGCTTCGTATTCCGCGCGGAACTGATCGATGGAACTCTCCACCACCGTCACCGCGCCATCGATCAAACCGCAACGCCCGCTGCCGGGAAGAACGCGGCACAGATTCTCCAGTGCATCCAGATCGGCACGCACGCCGCGGCCCGTGTCGAGCCGGTTCAGAAGCCGCATCATCTGAAACGTTCCGCCCTTGCAAGGCGGGCACTGCCCGCACGAACCCTGGGCGAAGAAGCTCACGTAGTCCGCGACCTTGCGCACGATGCTGGTGCCTTCCGACACTACGATCATCGCGCCCGTCCCCAGTCGCGAACGGCGTTGACGCACCGAGTCGAAGTCCAGTGCCACGTCGAGATCGCGCTTCGTCAGCAGCGTGTTCGATGGGCCACCCGTGAAGACCGCCTTGAACTCCTTGCCCTGCAGCATGCCGCCGCCGTGCTGGAAGACCAGCGTCTCGAGGCTCGTGCCCATTGGCAGTTCGTACAGGCCGGGACGCAGCACGTCGCCGGAAAGAGAATAGAGCTTGGTTCCGGCCGCGCTCCCCGCTCCGAGGTCGCGATACCACTGCGCGCCGTGGCGCAGAATCCCTGGCACGTGCGCCAGCGTCTCGACGTTGTTGACGAGGGTCGGCGCGCCGTGCACGCCCTGCTCGGCCGGGAAAGGCGGTTTGCGCCGAGGAAACGGAAAGCCGCCTTCGACGCTGGCGATCACCGCAGTCTCCTCTCCGCCGATGTACAAGCCCGAGCTGGGCACGACTGCAAGCGACAGCGGCGCACCAATCCAACGCTCGATAGCGGCGAATTGCGCGTGCCCCGACCACTGCTTGACCGCCTCGCGAGTCGCGGCGAGCGAGCCCGTCTGATGCGGATTCACGTACAAGACGACATGGTTGGCCCGCGTCGCCACCGCGGCGATCAGCGCGCCCTCGATCACCTGATGCGGCGTGTGTTCGAGCAGAAAGCGATCCTTGAAGGTGCCCGGTTCGTCTTCGTTGCCATTGCAAACGACGTACTTGTCGCCGTCAGGGGCGGCTGCAACCGGCGCCCATTTTCGATGCGTGGGGAAACCAGCGCCGCCCATGCCACGCAAGTCGGCCCGGGCGAGCTCGGCGATGATCGCCTCCGGCTCGTCGAGCGCTTTGGCGAGTCCCTCGCCGCCGCCGCGCGCGAACCATGCATCGAGGTCGGCGCCGACACGGAAATCGTCCCTCATCAAACACTGATTCAGCGTTTGCATCGCGTGCTCCGTGGTTCCCGTCACCGGATGCCGCCGATCACGCGACCCCGCGCGCTCGCGCGCAATCCCGCATCCAGTCGCAGATCGAAATGGGCATAGGCGGGAAAGAGCTGCGGCGCCTTCACGTGAAGCGGCAGTCCCGCCAGCGTGAGCTCTCTCTGCCACGCGTGCACATGACCGATTCCGGCGCGGTTCGTCATCACCCACCCCCTCGATTGCGCGGCCTTCGCGCCGGCACGGCGGCCGATGCTCAGAATGTCGAGCAGCGCGTTACCCATCAAGCGGTTGCGGCCGTGGACGCCGCCCGTCAACTCGCCGACGCAGAAAAGGCCGGGGACGTTGGTGGCGCCATTTTTGTCGATCGCGACGCCGCCGTTCTGGTAGTGGAGCGTGGGATAAACGAGGAAGGGCTCCTGCGCCGCATCGATGCCGCACTTGTCTGCAAGATGGCGAAGCGTGACGAGGCGTTTGGCCAGAATGCCCGGGTGCTCGATTTCGAGTGTCGGCGTATCGAGGAACACCCCGAGCTGGCCGTCGCGCTCGATCCCGCGGCCTAATGCGCACTCACGCAGGATCGCCGACGCGACCACGTCGCGCGGCTTGAGTTCGTCGACGAAACGTTCGCCTGCGCCGTTCAGAAGTCTCGCTCCCGCGGAGCGCGCCGCCTCGGAAATCAGGCCGCCCGCCAGATGGTGCGGGTAGGCGATGCCGGTCGGATGGTACTGGAACGAGTCGAGCTCGCGCAGGCGCGCGCCGATCCGATAGGCGAGCACGAGGCCGTCGGCGGTGGCGCCGTAGTGGTTCGAGGTCGGAAACGAATTCAGGTGCAGTCGCCCCGCGCCGCCGGTGGCGAGGATCACCGCGCGCGCACGCACCAGCACGAAGCTACGCCATTCGAGGTTGTAGATCACCGCGCCGGCGCAGCCGCCGTGCTCGTCGGACAGCAGCTCTACCACAGGGCAGCGGTTCCACAACTCGATGCCCGGGTCGAGGTCCACCGCCTCGCGCAGCACCCGCATCATTTCGAGGCCCGTATAGTCCCGATACGACAGAATGCGCGCCGCCGACGCGCCCCCGGGTTTCTTGCGCAGCAGATTGCCGCCGATCAGCTGGTCCTCTTCCAGATCGAACATCATGCCGAGCTGGATCAGCCAGCGAATCACGTCGGGGCCGTCCATCACCATCTGGGCCACGAGTTCGGGCTCGCCGCAGAAGTGTCCGGCGCGAAGCGTGTCCTCGAAGTGCAGCTGGGGACTGTCGTCCTCGCCGATGGCCGCCTGGATTCCGCCTTCGGCCATCACGGTGTTGCTGTCGCCAAGACGCAGCTTGGTGGCGAGGATCACGCGCGCGCCCTGCTTCGCCGCAGTGAGCGCCGCCGCGCAGCCGCCACCACCGCCGCCGATTACCAGCACGTCGGTCGTCATCAGCTGCGCGCCGGCGATATCGACATCGTCGATCAGCGCGTTGGCCTGCAGATGCCGCGCGAGATCGGGCTGACACGGCTCGCCGCGATTGACCCCGACACTCAGCGCGACCCGCGCATGCGGCCCATGATCGGGGTGATAAGCCTTCAGCAGTTCATCGACCGGAAGGTCGTCGCCGCGGAGCGTGGCCGCCATCCCGGGGCGGTAGCGCTGCCGCGCGGTTTCGTAGGGTATGCCGGCGGACATGACGATTCGCTCCGCTCAGCGCGGCGGTTGAGCGCCAGGCGCATCGAAGTCGATCTTCAGCTCGCCGCTCTCGATCTGCCGCAGGCGTCGCATCAGATTGGCCGGACGCAGCGAAAGCGACGCGATCATCCGGCGCACGAACACCCCCAGATGGTTGGGCCGGATATGCTCGGGGCATGCGAGCGTGCACAGGTTGCACATCACGCATTCGTCGAACACCTGGCTCGATGCGGGCAGATTGCCCTCGACCGCCAGGTTCACGCCGCGCTGCACGTCCAGCCCCTTCGGACAGGCGCGATCGCAGCCGCTGCAATGACGGCAATGCGCCGCTTCGGGGAAGATCTCGGCGATCTTGCCGAGCGCCTGCCAGCTGTCGCTGATCTCTTCCATTCGATACAGGTGACGTTCCGACTCGGTGAAGTAATCGAGGAAGGCGACCTGCATGCCCTCTTCGACGAGGGTCTCGCAGGCGAGCGCGGTTTTGACTTCCTGCTCGCCGCTACGCCGCACCATCACACGGCACGAGCCGCACACACCCTGGGACATGCAGCCGACACCCTCGACGAGAGTCTGCCCCGCATGCCCCATGGCCTGCAGAATCGAGCAATTGCCCGGCGCCTGAATCTCGCGCCCTTCGATACTCACGCGAACCATGGCCTCGTACTCTCCTTGCATGCCGTGAGCACTTCACTGGCGAACGCGCAAAAAAGGTCTTATAAACCTTAGCACAAGGACGGTTATGAGAATGGGGCATGGCACGAAAACTGTCTGCAAGGCTGCGGTATTTCTGCTGATTTGCGCGCCGATCCTGCCTTGAGGTTTGAGGCCTGTCTTCTAGATATCGAAGTACAGATAAAACTCCCATGGATGCGGGCGCAATTTGATCGTGTCGATCTCGCGGCTGCGCTTGTAGTCGATCCATGTCTGAATCACGTCGTCGGTAAAGACATCGCCTTTGCGCAGGAACGTGTTGTCGGTTTCGAGCGCCGCCAGCGCCGCTTCGAGGGAACCCGGCACCTGCCGTATGTTGCGCGCTTCTTCGGGCGGGAGATCATAGATGTTGCGATCGAGCGGCTCGCCAGGATCGGTCTTGTTTTCGATGCCGTCGAGGCCGGCCATCAGCATCGCCGCGAAAGCCAGGTACGCATTGGCCGACGGGTCCGGACAACGGAACTCGACGCGCCGCGCGTTCGGCGAATCCGAATACATCGGAATCCGCGCCGCGGCCGAGCGGTTACGCTGCGACATCGCCAGATTGACGGGCGCCTCGTATCCCGGCACGAGGCGCTTGTACGAATTCGTCGTCGGCGCGCAAAAGGCCATCAGCGCGGGCGCGTGCTGGAGCAATCCGCCGATGTACCAGCGGCACATGTCGGAAGTCAGCGCCCAGCCGCCCGCGTCGTAGAAGAGGTTCTGCGCGTCTTTCCACAGGCTCTGGTGACAATGCATGCCGCTCGCGTTGTCGGCGAACAGCGGCTTCGGCATGAAGGTTGCAACCTTGCCGTGCCGACGCGCGACGTTCTTGCAGATGTACTTGTAGATCATCACGTTGTCGGCCATGCGGGTCAGCGTTGCAAAGCGCATGTCGATCTCGTTCTGTCCGGCGGTCGCGACTTCATGGTGATGAACTTCGATCTGCACGCCGGCCTGCTGCAGTGTCAGCGCGATTTCCGAGCGGATCTCCTGCAGCGTGTCATGAGGAGGCACCGGGAAATAGCCCTCCTTATAGTGCTGCTTGTAGCCGAGGTTGCCGCCGCCGTAGGCGCCCTCGTCGCGGCCGGTGGTCCAGTCGCCCTCGGCCGACTCGACGTAGTAATAGCCGCAGTGCTGATCCTGGCCGAAGCGGATCGAGTCGAAGATGAAGAATTCGAGCTCCGGCCCGAAATAACACGTCGTCGCGATGCCCGTCTGGCGCAGATAGTTCTCCGCCTTTTTCGCCACGTAGCGCGGATCGCGCGAATACGGTAGTCGCAGCACTGGATCGACTACGTCGCAAATGATCGACAGCGTCGGCGTGCCGCAAGCCGGATCCACGAAGGCCGTTGCCGGGTCGGGCCGCAGCAGCATGTCCGATTCGTGGATCTCCTGAAAGCCGCGGATCGATGAACCGTCGAAACCGATGCCGGCGCTGAACAGGTCGTCGTGAACTTCGGGGAGCGTGATCGAGAAATGCTGCCAGAGGCCGGGCAGATCGGTGAATTTCAGATCGACGATCTGAATATCGCGCTTTTGCAGCAGGTCGATCACATCGCTTGCGTTCTGCGGTCGCGTGACGCGATAGCTGCCCGCTTCGACGGACGCCGCAAACGGCGATCCGGTGCTTCCTTGCGTACTGGCCATGAGCTTTGCCCTCTTGCGCCCCCGTTACCGCCGGTTTACTTATAGTCCAACGTTAGTACTTCCGTGGGCGAAAACAAGGCGGCGGTGAGTGAGCCTAGCGGTCTTGCTCCAAGCCCTTCAAATGGGCCTGCCCCGCATCTCTGGCAGCGGCGGCAGTCGCATATGTCTCGTCCGAAACGAGCGAGCGTCTGACCTCACGGGCCGCGAAGTCGACCAGCGTGATTACCCAGACATGCTCGCCACCCTGCTCCGCCGTTTGCACGAAAGCGCGCACGTCGCCCTTGTCGTCTGATTTCATCGTGACCTCCATGTGGAAAAGTCGCGCGCGGGAAACGGCTGCGCGACGATTAAGACGCTCGCGAGCCGCGGTGCATTCCTCGCGGAGCGCGTAACTTGATCTTAGGCAATCGAATCGGTCCTTTGACGGTTTTCTCGCTTCCGATGACGGGCACAGCCGCTGGGTCCGGCCGCAAAAGCGCGGTGCCAGCAGCCAGTTAAAGCCGATCGATCAGGAAATCTTGCAGGGAGTTCAACACCTCGTTCGGCGCGTCCTCGGGCAGCAGATGGCCACCGGGCAGACCCCTGCCGGTCACGTTTTCTGCCCACCTGAACCAGGTGTCTGTGGGTGAAGCCTTCCTCGCCCTCTGCTCTTTCTCGCTCCACAGCACCAGCACCGGACAGGCAAGCTTTCGGCCGGCCGCTGCGTCGCTCGCGTCGTGTTCCAGATCCTCTGAAGCAGCGGCACGATAGTCTTCGCAAATCGCGTGCCGCACGCCGGGATTCCGGAATGCGGCTCGATAGGCATCGAGCGCCCGAGGATCGATTCGCTCTAGTCCTCCGGCCATCTTCGCAAGCGCGGCGTCGATGAAAGCATCAGGATCGGCCGCCAGCATTCGCTCTGGAAGGTCCGCGGGCTGCGCCAGAAAAAACCAGTGCCAGGCGTCGAGCGCAAAGGTCTTATCGACAGTCGCGAAAGCATCGAGCGTGGGCACGACGCACAGCGATGCATAAGCAGTGACGCGCCGAGGGTGGTCGAGCGCAAGCCGGTATCCGGCGCGAGCGCCTCGATCGTGCCCGACTACGGCGAATCGTTCGTGCCCGAGCCGCGCCATCAACGCGGCGAGCGCACTGGCCATACGGCGTTTGGTCCAGCGCCGCTGATCGTTGCGGCTCTGGCTGGCACCGTATCCCGGCAGGTCGGGCACGACGAGGGTGTGAGATTTCGCGAGCGTCGGAGCAATCAATCGCCATGCAACGTGGGTCTGCGGATAGCCGTGCAGCAGCAGCACCGGCGATCCGGTTCCGCCGATGACGCCTCGAAACGCGACGTCGTCAGTTTCGATGTCGAGCCTCGCAAAGCCAGCAAAGAAGTCCTCCACAGCAACTCTTTCGATTTCGGGTGCCATGACTCGTCCTCATGAAAGCGCGCGTCATTTCCCGGACACGGAACTGACGAACTCGGCCAGATCGCGATTGAAACGATCGGGTTCCTCGATGAACGACGCATGACCCGCGTCGGCGTACACCTTGCTCTGGATGCGTGGATTCAGCGCGCTCGCGCGGGTCAGCGTCGCGGGTGTGTCGACGAGAGCGTCGCGGCCGCCATAGATGAACAGCAACGGCCGCTCGAGTAACGCGGACCAGCGTTCGAATGGGCGAGCCCTATCCACTTTGCGGCGTGAAACGGCGTCCGCCAGTCCGTCTTGCGAACGACATAAGCGACGCTCGAGGTAATTCCTCGACCGAAAGCGCCCACAGCGAATACGCGACACTGCGCCGGAACAACAAGCTGACGGCAGTGCGAAGCTGACCCCGGCCCAGCGCGTACACCGAATCGGTCACGGCGATCGCGCCGTGCATCAGAATGCTGGCATGCCGGTAGCATCCCATCATGCAGGCATTGCAGGGCTCCCGTTGATCGGGCAGACGGTCGAGGTCGAACACGGAGCCCATCGGCTCAGGCCACGCCTCGCAACGCCAGACATCGAGGTTCCAGTCGATATAAAAGTACTTGCTGCCACCAATACATGGAACCAGTTGCGGTTCACCGCGCACGAAGCGCGCGACCTCGTCCAGCGCGGCGCTCGGGTCCATCACCCGGAAGTGCTTCTTCAGGCGCGCGATCGCGCTCAACGCTTCGAGTAGTTCGTCGGTATTCAGGTCGACGAGTTTCGAGTCTTCGTCGTACACGAGCGATGTCGATCCGAACGCCTCGCGCCGCGGATAGGAAAAAACCACCGCATCGAAGCCAAGCCGCTCGAGCGTCTCGGGAAGCAATTCGTAATTGACCAGACGGCTCACCGTAATCGATGCGCACACCTCGATGCCGAAGCGATGGGCCTGAGTGATGCCCTCGCGGATGCGGGCCTCGAGACCGCGCAGGCCGCGATTGCGCTCATGCTCGCGCATGTCCGCGCTATCGATGGAAATCAGCAGACGCTTGAGGCCGGCCTCCGCTAGTTGCTTGATGTGGCGCGGCAGAAACCAGCCGTTCGTGATCACACCGCACTGAATGCCGGCCCTGGTGGCCGAAGCCACCAGCGATGCGATCTGGGGATGAACCAGCGGCTCGCCGCCTTGCAGCGTCATGTAACGAATCCGGCGTCTGCGCAGGATCGGCAGTGCGCGCGCGAATTCCTCAGGATCGAGATAGCGACGTGGCCCCGCCAGATTCTTCTCGCGAGAGAACCCGCAGAAGTCGCATGCGGCGTTGCAAACGTTCGTCACCGATACGTCGCACACCGCGGGCAGCGGGTTGCGCGGTTCGCTGACGGCGCCGTCTACATGCCGCAGATCGCGCCACTTGATGATTCGCTCTGTCGTATCCATGGGACCCTCACGACCTGCCGACGAATTCGTCACGAGGCTTCATAGAATACGCTCAACCTGCTGAGCGTGATGCATTGTTACGCCTGCCGTCGGGTTTCGGTGCGTGCCGTCATCAGAACCTGTCCGGCGAACATGCCCGTTGCGGACGGCCACAGCGCAAAGCAAAGGTTGGCAAACACTCCCAATGCGGCCGCGATGCACATCAACCACACGGTGCCGAGCCGGCGGCGCAGTCCGATGCTGAAGGGCATGATGAGTAGCTCGATTCCTTCACCAGGAAAAGAACGATCTGTGGCGCGGCCGCTGACGTGCCGAGTCCCGACAGAAACATGGCGAGCGTCGAGCCGCGAAACAGCCTCGACGTTGCAACTTGACGCAATGCGGATTCACTAGCGGTTTGATTTGAAATCGTGAGAGCTTCGGTACCGGTTTGGTCAGGCATCGTGAAATGAACTCCGTCGTGACAGCAACAAAGATGACTTCCCGAACTTGTTCGGCGGAATTCCCCGGTCTGTCCGGCGCGCACGCTGCAGATTATCGCGAGCGCTTCTCGATTGCCATGGTCAAGTCGAAGTGCTCACTTCGTCGCTGCCGAAATCGCGAAGCCGATGCCTAAAACTGGACCCGCCGATCGCAGCGGACCGCACGAAACGCCTGACTGAATCCGTGCTTGCCAAGCGCGCTATGAATCATGCCGACCATAGGCCAATATCGGGGGGGGGGGGGCGCAAGAACAGCGCTGTCGTCGAGCCGGGAGGAATCAATCAGTTGGCAGAAACACTCGAGCATCTGCATTGGCGATGCGCCACGGTCGATGACCGCATCGACACCCGGCCACGCTGCGAAAGGAGACAGCGTACTGGACAGAACCGCGACGCGGCATTGCGGGCAGTGCCTGTTGATCAACTCGATCGCTTTTAACTTCGATGCAAGATGGCAGTCGCCGTCAAGCACCGTCAGTTGCGCGTCGCTCACGATTTGCCCCCGTACCGCATCAGCGCACGTCTCAAGCGTGGAAACGAAGCCTCGCACCCGGGCGATCACGAAGATGGATTCGGCAATCGGCTCATGTCCTCTGCGGAGGACGAGCAGGCGCCGTCCCTTACCAACGTTTGGCATCATGGTTCGCGCTCCATTGGCAGCCAGCAACGCGTAAATTGACTTCCACCTGAGAATCGTAATGCGATACCGCTCGCACGCCTCGGTGTAAGCGAGTGAATCCTCGCCCGAGGTGGCACGGGCTAGTTCCAAGGCCTCGAACGCCGAATCGACTTCGCTTAGCGATATATCGAACGCATCTCGCGTATCCATGGCGAGTATTAGAGTCGAGTCACCTGGATTTCCAGCATACGTCGGCCCAGCCACCTGCAGAAGGTCGGGAGTGGGAAAGTGATTTCTTTTCGTCTGTTGGGCTTTCGTGCAGGACTATTTTCTGCCCTCGGCGATTCGAGGGATTATTTCAACGGTTCGTCGGATTTGAAGCACTGCTCCCGTTTTGCGGCTCTGGGGCAGCCACCACGGTCGTGCGGCTTGAGCGGTAAGCAGATACTGGTGGCTGCACAGTCTGGGATCAATTCATAGCAAGTTCTGCCGGGCGGCCGCTACGGGCTTCCATGCGATCGGCGGCACGATACTTGCCCGCTGACATCGCAGCCTGTTGCCAGATTTGCACGCTCCCAGCCAGGTCCCCCAATCTCCACGAGGAGACGGCGAGAATCGGCGAGCGGAGATCCGTCGTTAGGCGAGAACCGACGTTCGAACGTCCCTGAGAACCGCGAAGACAGATTTCAGCTTTTTCGGGACGTTTTCGGCACAAATGGCGTGGGTATGTGCTGGACCTTCTCGCTTCCGCACTTCGGGCAAGCGGGATGAGCGTTTTCATGTTCAGCAAGATGCTCGGCATGTTCGAACATCTCACCGCACTTCTCGCACCTGTACCGGTAAGTCGGCATGGCATTCCTCCAACGAGAATCCTGCACGTCGTGCCGACCAGATGCGTTTACGACGTCGGCAATAACCCATTCTAGTGCAGGAAAGTGCGGGCGCTGATTGCGGCACTGACCGTGATGATCAGTTTGGCCCGTCACCTACCAACCGAAAAACCTGCACGGCATCCTCCAACGTGGACGCCTGTTCCTGCATGCTGGCCGCCGCGGCTGCCACCTGCTCCACCAGAGCAACGTTTTGCTGGGTCATCTCGTCCATGTGTCCGATCGCGCGATTGATTTCGCCGATGCCGGTACTTTGCTCGTTGCTCGCGTGGGTGATCTCACCCATCAAGGTGACCACACTATCGACCGCCGTAACGATTTCGGTCATGTCCCGGCCAGCCTGGTCGACCAGTTCTCCGCCTGCGTTGACGTTGCCGACCGAGTCGGTGATCAGCGCCTTGATTTCCTTGGCGGCCGTCGCGCTGCGTTGGGCCAGGCTGCGCACTTCGGCGGCGACGACCGCAAAGCCGCGCCCCTGGTCGCCGGCGCGCGCCGCCTCGACGGCCGCGTTCAAAGCCAGGATATTGGTCTGAAGGGCGATCGAATCGATCATGCTGATGATGTCGACGATCTTGTGCGAACTGCCGCGGATCAGCGACATGGTGGTGACCACATGGCCCACCACGGTGCCGCCTTTGACCGCGAGATCGGAGGCCGCCGCGATGTGCTGGTTGGCGTGCGAAGCGCGTTCGGCATTGGCGCGGACCATCGCAGTCAATTGCTCCATCGTCGAAGCGGTTTGCTCGAGCGAGCCGGCCTGCGCCTCGGTGCGGGACGACAGCTCCGCGTTGCCGGCGGCAATCTCGCGCGCGCCCAGCGCGATCATATCGGACGCGCGTCGCACGTTGCCGACTACCGAGGCGAGGCCGACACTGATGCCGTTCATCGCCTGCATCAACTGGCCCAGTTCGTCGCGCCGGCTGACATGCACTTGCGCGGTCAGGTCGCCGGCCGCCAATTTTTCCGCGGCGGCCTTCGCTTCGAGCAGTTGCATGCCGAGACCGCGCCGGGTCGTCACGTAGACCAGCGCGCTGACCAGCAGCGCGCCGAGCAGCCCGAAGCCGATCACCGCGGTTGACAGGAAAGGCGGCGACGCCCCGACGGGGCTCGCCTGGTCCGGGAGGATCACTGCCTGCAGCAGCCGACCATAGCCCAGCAGGAGTACGGTATTCGCGGCGAGGGTCAGCAGCGCGAGCCTGGCTCCGATCGACAGGTTCCACACCTCGCTGACATCGAGGCCGACGTATAGCGCGCCGATTACGTCGCCGGAACTGTCCCGGATCGGCTCGTATCGTGTCATGTATTGCTTGCCGAATAGCGTCGCGTAACCGGTGTAGGGCTGCCCGCTGCGCAGCATCCGATAGCCGGGGTGCGAGCGGTCGAGTACCGTGCCCACGGCCCGCTCGCCGGTTTGCCTTTTGACCGAAGTGGCGACGCGCACGAAGTCGTCGCCTATCGCGACGAACAAGGTGCCCGTCGCGCGGGTTTTGTCGGTGAAGCGGTCAACTTCGCCATAGTTGAGGTTCAGCAGCGTGGTCCCGTTCAGCAGCCTCGGCGTCATCACACCGAGGATCTCGACACCGCTTGATTCGTCGCGTGTAAATGGAGCTGGAAAATACCCGGCGAGCGTTCGCGCGTGACGACACACCTGGGCCTTGAGCGGCAGCAGAGAGTACATGAAGTGAACCCCCGTCGACTGTGTCAGCGATTCGAATGAATCGGACGTTTTATTCTGATTTCATTAGACAGAATATTGCATGAGATGGCAATAGAGGGTGCTCGCTAATCTCAGCTCACTGAAAGTGAGGCGCCGGGCGGGTCATAGATGCTTGAACACGCCGCTCGCCAGAGCACGCAACTCTTCGAACTGCGTGACGAGTTGAAGGCACAGAAGGAAGGCGAGTATTGCCGAAGGTCCCCGATAGCGTTCGATCCATCGCAGCACCGGGGTCGCGTAGCGCTTGCGAATCGCATCGCGCGTCAGGATCAACGTGATCCCGATTCCCAGCGCGGCGCCCACCAGCAAATCGGTCGGATAGTGAAAGCCGAGATAGGCGCGCGGAAGGCAAATGAACAGCGCGGTATAGAGAAGCGCCAGCACGCCGATGCCCCGCCACACGAGGAAGATGCCGGTGGCGATAGCCATCCATAGCATCGCGTGATCGCTCGGGAACGAACTCCAATCCGACAACTGCGCAGCCTTGGTCGAGCCGCTTGCGAACTGCAGATGAAGTTCGGGGTTATAGATGGGACGCGCTCTAAATGGCAACCAGTGCGCCAGCAGCCTTCCGACGAAGAGCGCCACGACACCGCTGAGAAGCGTCGCGAGCACGATTTCGCGCCGCCATTCGGCGCGTTCGTCTCGTTGAAACCAGATCCACCAAAGCACGGGAATCAATACCAAGCCTTTAAAGGAGTACAGATCGGCGATGGCTTGTATCGATTGGGTCGTGAAACGACCGAAGTGTATGCTGGACAGATACGTTTCGATGGTCGAGTCGAAGCTGTTCATGTTTTTGTAATTAATATCTACTAATCGCAGCGAAAGGTCAGCCTGATCCAGCCAGGCGACAAGAAATGAGGCGCAGACAACGTTTGCCACCAACTTTTTGCTCGTTCCGATACCGCACGCGCCCTCCCCGTTATGGCGCCCCCTTCACCTGCTCATGCGGCTTCTCCACCCCCGCCATGCTCAGCGCCTCATGCAGCGTGCCGAAAATGCAGCGCTCCTCGACGATAGGCGTGATGCCGTGCCGATCCATATCCGCGCGCAAATAACGATTCACGCGCGCAAAGATCACTTCGATCCGATCGCGCTTGAGCGCCGAGCACAACTCGCCCACCGAGCGCGCCGCCGAATAATCGACATCCGTAATCGCGCTCGCATCGACGACGAACCAGCGTACGGCGTTCGGTGCGTGCTCGATCAGGCGGCGCGCATCGTCCACGAAAAAATGATCGTTCGCGTAGAACAGGTCGGCGCCGAAGCGATAGACGATCAGTCCCGGCGCGGTCTCGATGCCGGGCACCGCCGGCACCGGCACCCACATGCCGTCGCCGTTGGGCGCGAGCATCATCGTGTGCGGGCGGTAGCTGTGTCGCACGTGACGCAGCAACGACAACGCGACCGCGACCAGAATGCCGTGCTCGACGCCGATCAGCACGACCGCAGCCGCCGTGAACAACGCTAGCGCGAATTCGCCGGGACTTTCGCGGCGAATCGAATAGAGCGACTGCACGTTGATCAGGCCGACCGCGATCGTAAACACGATGCTCGCGAGAATGCAGTGGGGCAAATACTGCAGATAGCGGCTGAAAAACAGCAGCACGATCACCACGACCGCAGCAAACACGAGCTGCGCGAACTGGCTGCGTGTGCCGGCTCGATCGGCCATCGCGGTCTGCGTCGGGCTGCCGTTGACGACGAACGCGCCGGAAAACGCCGCCGCCGCGTTGGCGGCCGCGATGCCGAGCAGGTCCGCGTTGGTATCGACCACCTCGTGATAGCGCTCGGCGAACACCCGGCTCGCGGCGGCGCTTTGCGCGACGATAATCACGAAGCACGACGCCGCGACCGGCACGAGATCGAGCGTCTGCTGCCACGTCACCGACGGAACCCGCAGCGGCGGCAAGCCGCCCTCCACCGGACCGAGAATCGAAATGCCGTGCGCGGCGAATCCGAACAGGTCGCTCGCGGCAATGCCTCCGACGACCGCGATCAACGGCACCGGCAGGCGCGGCCAGAAACGCTTGCAGACGAGAATCGCAGCCACCACGAAGAGCGAGATCGCCAGCGTCGGCCGATTGATCTGCGTGGCCTTGCTCACGACGAGCAGCAGTTGGTCCACACTGCGCGTCGCATGTCCAGGCACGCCGAGCATGTCTGCGAGCATCGCGATGCCGACCTGCACGCCGACGCCGGCGAGAAAGCCGACCAGCACGGTGCGCGACAGGAAGTCGGCGAGAAAACCGAGCTTGAAGATGCGCGCGACGAGCAGCAACGCAGCCGTCAGCAGCGCGACCATCGCCGCGAGCGCCGCGTATTCGGCGCTCGACGCGGCTGCCATCGTCTCCAGACGGCTCGCGAAGATCGTCGCCGTGGCCGAATCGGCAGCGACGACCAGATGCCGCGACGCGCCGAAAAACGCGAACGCGACCAGCGGCAGGAATACCGTATAAAGCCCGGTGACGGCTGGCATGCCGGCAATGCGCGCATAGCCGAGCACCTGCGGTATATCCATCGACGCAAGCTGCACACCGGCCAGCGCATCACGCGCCGCCGCGATCCGGCTCAAAGGAAGAACGCCCTTCAGCACGCTCGCACGTGCCGCCATTTTCTGCAGAGAATCTCGCATATGCGATGCCGACCCAAAACGAAGGTAATCGCGCATCGTGCCGCGAACCCGCACGCCAAGGCAAGACTTGCTGAAAGGTAAAACGGGCTATTGACGAAAACGAAAACGAGAAAGCAAATCGAAAGGAGGCAAACGGTTGCCCCTTTCAAATTGACGACGAACCAACGAATGCTAATCGCAATGCGAAAATTTCCACGGCACGGCCGCGGAAAAAACGCGCGAAAAAAATCTACCGTTTGAAACGTCCGGTCTGCGGATCCACATGGCGCGCAAAGCTAAACAGCGCAGCGATGCCGATCGGACAGGCGATCAGAAAGATGGCCAGCATCACACTCACCCCGTAACAACTTGTTACAGCCGAGTTTAAAGAAATTTGACGCAAGTTTAATGAGGGAAAACCGCAAAGCAGTCTTGCGAAGATTTACGACGACCTTTAAAAAACCGTCACATCCGTAAGTGAAAACGCGAATAAGCGCGCGACGGCTCGCGTTAAAAAACTCGAAGAAAAAATCCGTTGGACTATGAGAAAAGCCGCGCTGCGTATAGCTGGTAGCCGCGTACCCGTTCAGTTCGCAAGTTTGAAACGGCGCCGGCATAAGACAGCCGGGGCGGCGCGCGTCCGCGCGCCACACATCACACCGCCACGATTAGGCAAATCCTTCTACCGGGTTGCGCCACGCGTATTTTTCTTCTGTATCGGCGCTGGCCCGACCGATTCGCGCATCGTCACGCTGACCGGAAACTCGCGGAAGATCTCCCACTTGGTGCCGTAACACTGGTTGATCAGCCAGCGCACCGCATTTTGCGTCAGCTCTCCGGTCGGAATATGCACCGACGTGAGCCCGGGCGCCGCGTACGCGGCCGAGTAGTCGTCGTCGTAGCTGATCACGGAAATGTCGTTCGGCACCGAAATGCCCGCCTGGTGAAAACGCGCGAGCACGGCGACAGCCATCGTGTCGTTCGCGCAGAACAGGCCGGTCACGCGCCGCTGCGTCTCAAGCAGCTTCTGCGCGGCCGCGTAGCCGCCTTCGGGCGAGAAGTCGGATTCGATCAGAAGGACGTCGTCGCGCGCAATGCCTGCTCGCGCGAGTTCGGCGAAAAAGCCGTCGATCCGCATCACGTTGTCCGACGCGGTAGCGGGCCCGGAAATCACCGCGATGTCGCGATGCCCGTGATCGAGCAGCGTGCGCGCCGCGAGTTCGCCGCCGCGCCGATGATCCGCGCTGAACGACGCTTCCGGCAACTGCTCGAACGCGCGATTCAGGAACACCATCTTCGGATGCATGCCATGCAGCATGATCAGGTCTTCGTCGTGCAGATCGTGGCTGATCACGACCACGCCATCGCAATCGCGGCCGATCAGAAAGCGCACTGCCTCGATTGCCTGCTCGCGCGGCGACACCTCGCCGCAACCGGTCGCGACCACGACATGCCGGCCGACCGCGCGCAACTCGGTGTCGGTCTGCTTCAGGATCGTGCCGTAGTACGGACCAAAGAAGGTCGGCACGAAGATGCCTATGATGCCTAGCTGCTGCGTCGCCATTGCCCGGCCGATCGACGACGGGCGGAAGTTCAGCGCCTCGATCGCCGCCTTCACGCGCGCCGCGGCATCTGCGGAAATCGGTCCCTTGCCGGAAATCGCTCGTGAGGCGGTCGACATGCCCACGCCGGCGAGTTGCGCGACGTCCTTGAGTGTTGCCACGCGGTTCTCCATCAAACCTGTCTCGACGAGCCGCTTCGCGCGTGACGCGGCGCGGCGTTATAAGCGCGCGCCGCTCGCTTCGTCGAATAGCGAGACATGCGCGGCGTCGAACGAGAACGCCACGGTGTCATCTTCCACAATCGGCGCTTTTGTCTGATCGATCGACGCGATCTGTTCGCCATGATAGTCGAGCCAGATCACGCGGTGGGTGCCCATCGGCTCCATCAGCGAAACTTTTCCGCGCTCGCTGCCGCCTGCCGTGATATGCACGTCTTCGGCGCGCACACCGAGTACGCACGGCACACCGTGCGCGGGTGCCTGCGTGAACTCGTATGCCGACACGTCGATCTGCGCATTCCCGGAGCAGAAGTGGAGCACGCCGTCGCGCGTTTCGAGCGTGCCCTTCAGCAGATTCATCGCCGGCGAGCCGAGGAAGGTCGCGACGAACAGGTTGTTCGGCCGCGCATAGACCTCGGCCGGCGTGCCGAACTGCTGGATCACGCCGCCGCGCATCACGGCCATCCGTGTCGCGAGCGTCATCGCCTCGACCTGGTCGTGCGTCACGTAGATCATCGTCGCGCCGAGGCTGTGGTGCAGTTGCTTCAGCTCACGGCGCAGCTCGGTGCGCAGCTTCGCGTCGAGGTTCGACAGCGGTTCGTCGAACAGGAACACATCGGCTTCGCGCACGATCGCGCGGCCGATCGCGACGCGCTGCCGCTGTCCGCCCGACAGCTGCGACGGCTTGCGCTTGAGCAGCGGCCCCAGTTGCAGCATCTCCGACGCGCGTGCGACACGCCTTGCGATTTCCGCCTTCGGCGTGCCGTTGATGCGCAGCGCGAACGACAGGTTGCGCTCGACGCTCATGGTCGGATAGAGCGCGTACGACTGGAACACCAGCGCGATGCGGCGATCTTTCGGATCGGCCCACGTCATGTCCTCGCCGGCGATCTCGATGCTGCCGTCGCTGACGTCGATCAATCCGGCGATGCTGTGCAGCAGCGTGGACTTGCCGCAGCCCGACGGCCCCAGCAGCACGACGAACTCGCCGGCGAGCACGTCGAGATCGAGGTTCTCGATCACCGTGTTCGCGCCGAGCCGAATCGTCAGATTGCGGACCGCCACATTGGCGGGGTGCGTGACCGCCGCGGCGTCGGCGGCAGCGCCCGCGCTTGCACCCGGCACGGCGGCCGCATCGATCGTATTAGCCATGTCTGTCATGCCTTATCCCTTGACGGCGCCCGACGCAATGCCGCGCACGAACCAGCGGCCCGAGATGAAATAAACCGCGAGCGGCACCATCGACGTCAGAATGGTCGCCGCCATATTGACGTTGTAGAGCCGCTCACCGGTCGTCGTGTTGATGATGTTGTTCAGTTGCACCGTCATCGGCAGATTCTTCGTGCCGGCGAACACGAGGCCCAGAATGTAGTCGTTCCAGATGTTCGTGACCTGCATGATCAGCGCGACGACGATGATCGGTGTCGACATCGGCAGCATCAGCTGAAAGAAGATGCGCCAGAAACTGCCGCCGTCGATGCGCGCGGCCTTGAACAGCTCCAGCGGTATCGACGCGTAGTAGTTGCGGAACAGCAGCGTCATCACCGGCATGCCGAACATCGTGTGAATCAGCACGATGCCGGGCAGCGAGCTGAACAGATGCACGCTCGCGAGCACCCGCACGAGCGGATAGATCATCACCTGCACCGGAATGAACGCGCCGACCAGCAGCACGCCGAACAGCAGACCCGCGCCGCGCGGCCGCCAGAACGACAGCGCGTAGCCGTTCACCGCGCCGACCATGATCGACAGCACCGTGCTCGGCGCGACGATGCGCACCGAGTTCCAGAAGCCGACGCGAATGCCGTTGCAATCGAGCCCGGTACAGGCCGACTGCCATGCGGCAACCCACGCGTCGAGCGTGAAATGCATCGGAAACCCAAGCAGATTGCCGAGGCGGATTTCGCTCATCGGTTTGACCGACGTGACCAGCATCACATAGAGCGGCAACAGAAAGAACACCGCGGCGGTCAGCAGGAACGCGTAGATGCCGAGGCGCGCCGGCGAGAACACCGAGCGGCGAGGCCGCGTGCGCGCGCGCTGCGGCAGGCCGCCTTTGAGCGTGGAATCGAGCGTGTTCATCCTCTCTCCCCGCGCAGCGCCGCACGGCTGCGTGCATAGAAGAATGGCGCGAGAACCGCGAGCACCGTCGCGAGCAGCACGATCGATGCTGCCGACGCAAGACCGATATTCGCGCGTCCGAACAGATAGTCCATGATGAATTTGGCCGGCACTTCGCTCGCGGTGCCGGGGCCGCCCTGGGTCATCGCGACGACAGCGTCGTACAGCTTCACGACCATCACGAACAGCAGAACGAACGCGGTCGAGATCGACGGTCCGAGCATCGGCACCACGATGCTCGCATACACGCGCCAGCGTGGAATGCCGTCGATGCGCGCGGCTTTCCACAACTCTTCGTCGATGCCGCGCAGGCCCGCGAGCAGCAGCGCCATCACGAGGCCCGAAGCTTGCCAGACGGTCGCGATCACGATCGTGTAGATGACCCAGTCCTGATCGACGATCCAGTCGAAGCGCGCATGCGGGAAGCCGAGGTTGCGCAGCACCTGCTGCGCACCGAGCGAGGGATTCAGAATCCACTGCCACACGAGCCCGGTCGCGACGAACGACATCGCGTACGGATAAAGAAACACCGTGCGCAACGCGCCTTCCGCGACCACCCGTTGATCGATGAAGATCGCCAGCAGCAGACCGATCACCATGCACGCGACGATGAAGCACGCGCCATAGATCACGATGTTCTGCAGCGACATCAGCCAGCGGTCGTTGTGGAACAGCCGTACGTACTGCGTGAGACCCGCGAAGTCGTTCGACGGAAACGTGTGCGAATTGCTGAGCGACACGCGCGCGGTCCAGACCATCGTGCCCAGATACGTGAACACGACGGTCAGGAGCATCGGCAGCAAGGCCAGCCACACCGCGATCGAAAACCGCCGGTTCAGCGGCTTGTTTCGCGGCCTGGGTTGCGACTTGCCCGGTGGGTTCGAACCCTCGGCTGGCAGCTTGAGCGCGTGCATGGCGAGGCCTAGCCCTTCAGCGCGCTGGCGAACGCTTTCTGCGCGTCGTCGACGGACTCGTTCTTGTTCCAGAAGTTCGTCACGACGTCAGTCAGCGCACCTTGCGTATCGGGCGACAGCAGCATTTCCGGGTTCGGCAACTGGCGCGACTTGTCCTTCATGATCGCGATGCCCTCCTTCGCGCAGATGTCGAGGCTGCTTTCGTCGACGTCACCCCGAATCGGAATCGAGCCCTTTTTCGCACTGAACGCAACCTGCGCGGACGGCGAGGTCATTACCGTGGCGAGCAGATTCTGCGCCTTGATCGCCGACGCGCTGTCGGTCTTCGGGAACACGAACACGTCGCCCGCAACCAGGTACGGCGAACGCGGACCGAAGCCCGGGAAGCAGCCGAAGTCCTTGCCCGCGGTCTGATTCGCCGCGAGGAACTCGCCCTTCGCCCAGTCGCCCATGATCTGAACGCCGGCCTTGCCCGAAGTCACGAGCGCGGTCGCGTCGTTCCAGTTGCGGCCAGGCGAGCCCGGGTCGACGTAATCGTGCAGCTTCTTGAACGACACGAGCACCTTCTTGAACGCCTCGGAGTTCACCGCGCTCTGATCGTGATCGCGATAGACCTTCATATACAGGTCCGGGCCGCCCACATCGGCGAGCACCGCGTCGAACGTGATCTTCTCCTGCCACGGCTGACCGCCGAACGCGAGCGGAATCACGCCCGCGCTCTTCAGCTTGCCGAGATCGGCGATGAATTCGTCGTAGCTTTTGGGCTCACTCGCGATGCCCGCTTTCTGGAACACCGGCTTCGAGTAGAAGAACCACGCCGGCATATGGATGTCGACCGGCGCCGCGTAGAAATGGCCCTTCACGCGGATGCTGTCGAGAATCGATTGCGGAAAAATGCCGTTCCAGTTTTCCTTCGCGGCGACGTCGTCGACGTTGTTCAGGAGTCCCTGATCGATCAGATCGTGGAACTGCTTCGACGTATTGAACTGTGCGGCTGTGGGTGGATCGCCGCCGACGATGCGGTTGATCGCGGTGGCGCGCGCCTGGTCCCCGCCGGCGACCGCGTTGTCGACCCATTGGCCGCCGGCCTTGTCGTACGCGACGGCAAACTGACGAATTGCGGCCGACTCGCCGCCCGAGGTCCACCAGTGAATCACGTTAGCCTTGAGCGGCTCCGCGTGCGCGACGACGCCATACAGCGCCAGTGCCGCAACTACACCTCGCAAGACCATTCTGTTGCTGTTCATTCCGTCTCCTCCAGGCTCCGCGCCCGTGTGTCAAGTCGAAATACCAACCAGCTCCACCCGGTTTTACATCGTTGCTGCGTCGTTTTGATCGTGTTTATTGCGCCCGCGCCTTGCGATCTTCGAGGAATTTCGACACCAGCTCCGCGCTGCGTTTAATCGTGCGCTTCTGCGTCTGGTAGTCGACGTGCACGATGCCGAAGCGCCGCTCATAGCCGAAAGCCCACTCGAAGTTGTCCATCAGCGACCACAGGAAATAGCCGCGCACGTCGACGCCCGCCTTGATCGCCTGATCGACCGCGGCGAGATGGCGCTTCAGGAACGAGATGCGCTGCGTGTCCTCGACGCGGCCGTCGATGACCTTGTCGTCCGATGCCATGCCGTTCTCGGTGATGTAGATCGGCGGCAGATTGGCATAGGTGTCCTTGAAGCCGGTCAGCAGATCGCGAAGACCGTCAGGGTAAACCTCCCATCCCATCTGCGTACGCTCGACATCTGCAAGCGGCACGTCCTTGAATCCATGACCGCCGTCGCTCGCCACGTTGGTGCGGAAATAATAGTTGATGCCGAGGAAATCGAGCGGCGTATTGATCGTCTGCATATCGCCTTCGAGCACCAGCGGCTCGCTGCCCGGCCACAGCTCGAACAGGTCTTGCGGATACTCGCCCTTGAACAGCGGATCGAGAATCCACGCGTTGTGCTGAACTTCGAACAGTTCGGCCGCGCGACGGTCGGCGGCGCTGTCGCTATTCGGCGTGCCGCGCCCGACGTTCGCGACGATGCCCTTGTGCGAACGCGGATCGTTCGCGCGCAGCACCGGAATCGCGAGACCGTGCGCGAACAGCAGATGATGCATGGCCTGCGCGGCGAAACGCAGGTTCGAGAGTCCCGGTGCGTGATGACCGTTGCCGTAGCCGAGATACGCCGAACACCACGGTTCGTTGAGCGTCGCCCACGCATCGACGAAGCCGTGCAGTTCGCGGCTCATCAGATCCGCGTAATCGACGAAACGGTACGCGGTTTCGCGATTGAGCCAGCCGCCGCGATCTTCGAGATGCTGAGGCAGATCCCAGTGATACAGCGTGACGAAAGTCGTGATGTTCTTCTCTTTGAGCCGTCCGAGCAGGCGCTTGTAGAAGTCGAGCCCCTTGTGGTTCGGCGCGCCGTTTTCGTCCATCACGCGCGGCCATGCGGTCGACAGCCGGTACGCTTCGAGGCCGAGGCCCGCAAGCAGATCGACGTCCTGTTCCCAGCGATGATAGTGATCGCATGCGACGGCGCCGGTATCGCCCGCCAGCACCTTGCCCGGCGTGGCCGAGAACGTGTCCCAGATCGACGGCAGGCGGCCGTCTTCATTGACCGCGCCTTCGATCTGATACGACGCGGTGGCCGCGCCGAGCAGGAAATCGTGGCGCCATAGCGACGAATCGGCGGGCGGTGTGAATGGATCGGAATGCGGGTCGCCGTGAGCGCTTGGTTGTTCGGCGTCGACGACTGCGGATGCGTTGTTTACCACGGATTCTCTCCTGCGATGAGGTCGTTGAACCGGGTGTGGTGGAACTCGATGCGCTCTCGTTCGAACTTACTGTGAACACTTAAGTGGAAGCGCTTCCACACTGTCGAGTGAACGATAACAGTGGCGAAATCGGAGCAGCAATCCGGGTTTGTCTGGAGAGGGTTTCTCGCATCCGTGCGAGGGTGATGCGGGGTGCATCGAGGGAGCCGCCATTCAACGCTAGATCCCAGATCGCCGACAATCGGCTTATCTACTTAGGCATGGAAGACGATTGCGATGAGCGAATTCAATCTGTCGAAACTCTATCGCGGCTATATCGCCTGTCTGAACACGCAGGACTGGTCAAAGCTGCGGGACTTCGTTGGCGAAGACGTGAAGTACAACGGACAACGAATCGGTTTGCCGGGCTATCGCGAGATGCTGGAAAGAGATTTCCGCGAAATTCCGGACCTGCACTTCGAGATTCAGATGCTGGTTTGCGAGCCGCCGCATATCGCAAGCCGATTGCATTTCGACTGCACGCCCATCGGCATGTTTCTCGGGCTTCCCGTGCAAGGCAAACGCGTCGAGTTCTGCGAGAACGTCTTCTACAAGTTCGGTGACGGCAAGATCCAGCAAGTCTGGTCGGTGATCGACAAAGCCGCGATCGAGAGTCAGTTGTAGCGGCGCAGGGACACGCCGCGCGCACGCGCTGCGCTGTGGCATCAGCCCGTCGCCACGATTGACGCTGCACTGAACCGCCCAGCGGCAGATCTATTTTATTCATCGAGCGAATGCGCTCGTCTACGGCTTGTCGTCTTCGCGATCGGGGTCGATGTCGGGATCGAGCGGCGGCGCGTCCGGGTCCTGCGATGGACCGATGTCGGGCAGATCCGTCTGCACGACGTCGGACTGATCCGGCCGGATCGGGTTTTCGTCCTTGTTCGGTGTGGTGGCCATGGCCGCTCCTCCTTGGGTCGTTGCCATGCTGAAATGGCAGCAAGTTCCGCTCCCGGTCCAGAGGCAGCCATGTCCTTTCCGCTCACGAATCGAAGCCCATCTGCGCACGGCCAAGCTCGGTGAGATCGTGCGCCGTCGCGCGGCCGACGAAATCGACTTCGAAGTTATCGGCCGGAAAATCCGGCGGGCTGCTGCCTTCGAGAAAGCTCGGCAGTTGCCGCTTCAGGTACGCATCGTTTTTCGCGCAGGCCGGCAGCGAAGCGATATACATCACGTTGCTATAACCGTTGCCGCGATGCGCGTCCTCGACCGCGTGAATGACGTCGCTATGCCAGAACACGGTGTCGCCCGCCTGCATCAACGGAATCGACGACAGCGCATGAAACAGCGGCGCGTGATACTCGGACTTGATCGACAGCGCGCGACCCGGAATCGCTCCGCACAGATCGTCTTCGGCGACATCATCCTGAAGCGCGCGCAACAGGATGTAGACCATCGAGTTCGCCATCGGCACCAATTGCAGCGTGCCGTCGCCGGGACCTTGCGGCGTCAGCGCGGTCCAGCCCTGGAACGTGCGGAACATCGAACAGACGGCCGGCGAAGCGATCTCCTCGACTTCGGTGCGCCACGCGGCATCGAACGGATCGTAGTCGCGCCAGTGGCCAGAGAACACATGGCGATAGACGTTGCGGAAATTCGGCTCGATCCAGCGCTCGACCGAACCGCCGTCGCAATGGGCCGACAATCCGAGCGATTCCGATCCGGGCGGCCGGCGACGCAGGCGGTCCGCATACACCGGCACATGGTTCGGATCGAAATGCACGCGCCCTTCGCTCTCGGTGCGCCACAACCGGTTCAGGAACACGCGGGCCTGGGTGAGCGCGCTCGACTGGCGCGCGAGCACCTGCGGCTTCGACCAGTACACGCCGTAGATTTGCGGCTTGCTCGAAGCGAGCTGGCCGAAGTACTTGTCTTCCGCGCGATTCAGCAGCTTGGCGTCGAGGTCGTTGCGCTCGACGTATTCCGCGATGTCCTGATCCCATTGCTCGACGAGCGACCGGTCGAACACCCTGCGGATCACGCAGGCGCCGCGAGCTTTGACGAGCGCGATCTGCTCGTCGGTGACGCGGTTCGCGACGATGTCGGCGAACTGGATTTCCGGAATCACCGGCTCGCCGCGCTCACGCAGCGTTGCGATTCGCTCGGCCTCCTTCGTCATCGCCGCTGCGACGTCGGCGAACACTTCACGGTAGTTCGGCAGCATTGCGCGCAGTTCGCGCTTCGCTTGACGGATGGCTGCCGGCAGGTCGTCGATTTGCAAGGCCATTGCATCGTCTCCATGGGGTTTCTGATGCTTGAAGCGTACGCGAACGAGCAGTGCGCGCGTGATACTATCCGGTCAATGATTTGACGATTTCGGACATGAAAGCCGCTTTCGAACATGTGGATTTTGGCCGGGACTGTTCGGTCAGGGTTTATCACCGCCGGCTGCCCCGCATCCCTTTCGAATGGCACCACCATCCCGAGTACGAGCTGACGCTGACGATGAACAGTCAGGGCAAGCGGTACATCGGCGACTCGGTCGCGACCTACGGCGCGGACGATCTGGTGCTGGTGCCGCCGAATCTGCCGCACACCTGGGCCTCGAACCGCTCGATCGACGCGGCGCACCCGCAGGTCGCGATCGTCGTCTGGTTCGACGGCGCGTGGCTGCGGCGACTCGCCGATGTCTGCCCCGAATACAACAGCCTCTGCGACCTGTTGCGCAGAGCGGCCTGCGGCCTCGCATTCGAAGAGGGTGCCGGCGCGCGCATGCGCGAGCACCTGGACCGCCTGCTGTCCGACAAACCGCGCGAACGCTTGCAGGCGGCGCTCGACGTGCTGGATCTGCTGTCGGCGCTTCCCGCCACGCCGCTCGCATCCCCAAGCGCATTCGATGCGCGGACCGGCGCCGCCACTGGCCACGAATCCGATCAGCTCAATCGCGCGCTCGCATTGATCGAGACAAAGTTCGCGCATCCGCTGCGGCTTTCCGCGCTTGCCAAGGGCGTCGGGGCTGTCCGAGCGCTCTTTGACGCGGCATTTCACGCAGCATCTTGGCGAGAGCGTCGGGCGCTACGTGACGCGCGTGCGAATCGGCCACGCGTGCCGGATGTTGACGGACACGCAAGCGCCGATTTCCGTCATTGCGACGCGCTCCGGGTTTGCAAACGCGGCGAATTTCAACCGGCAATTCAAAGCCGCCAAGGCCATGACACCGGTTGAATTCAGGCGCCAGTTCGCAGACGCGCGGCGTGCCGGGCAACCGATGTCGCCGCAACTGACCGAGCGCTCGCCTTCTCTTCAGAGACGAAAAAACGCGCGCCGCCGCGTAGGACTAAGGTCTGATTGATGACAAACGCGCGCGTGCGACTATGCTTCGGGGTGAAACCCGAACTTGACGAGGTTCGCGATGCGGCAGGCCAAGATCGTTATAGTCGGCGCGGGGCTGGTTGGGGGATCGGCAGCCCTGTTCGTGGCGTTGGCCATTCCGAGCGCGAAAGTCGTCATCATCGACGTCGCGCGGGTGCGCGCTGAAGGGCAGGCTCTGGATCTCGCCCATGCCGCGGCATTCTGGGGGCACAGCCGGTTCCGCGCAGGGGACTACGAAGACGCGCGCGACGCCGACATCGTCGTGATCACGGCCGGCGCCGGCGTCAAACCCGGCGAGACGCGCCTGCACCTTGCCAGAACCAATGCGGAGATCGCGACCGAAATCGTCGGGCGCATTGCACCGCTCGCGCCCGAGGCCATCTACCTGATCGCGACCAACCCCTGCGACGTGCTGGCCGGCGCCGTTTACGACCAGCTGCGTGGCGAGCGCGAGCGCGTCATCAGCACCGGCACCTCGCTCGACACCGGGCGGCTGCGCTCCCTGTTGTCCGAACGGCTCGGCGTGGTGGCCTCCGCGATCCACGCCTATGTGCTCGGCGAGCATGGCGAATCGGCGGTGATCCAGTGGTCCGCCGCGACCGTCTGCGGCATGCCCCTCGAAACTTTCCTGACGAGGAACGGCAAGGAACTGGGCCCCGCCAGCCGGGATCTGATCCTGCGCTCCGTCCACGAGGCGGCGAAGCTCATCAAGGAAGGCAAAGGTGCCACGCATTACGGCATCGCCAGCGCGATAGGCAGGATCTGCGAGGCCATCGTGCACGACATGGATCTGATCCTGACGGTCGGCATCGTCCAGCCCGAAGTGGAAGGCGTACCGGACGTGTGCGTGTCGCTGCCGATGGTCGTCAATGGCGCGGGCGCGCGCCTGATCGCCTATCCTGAACTTGACCCTATCGAGCGCGAGGCCTTGCTGGGCAGCGCGCGCATCGTCAAGGAGGCGACGCAAAGCGTGCTTCACGAGCGGTGACGCTTTCTCGCGCACTCCGAAAAGACCCAGCAACGCCGGCACGAGGTCCATCATGGCTCCCACACCTGCCAAGGTTTCACAGCCCACCAGCTCCCCGCCCGCCACGCCGAAGCCCTCGGTCGGACTGCCGGCGGGCATCTGGAAATATCTGGTGCCGGTCGCGGTCGGCCTCGTGCTGTGGTTTTTGCCCGCGCCCGCCGGCCTGCAGCCGAAGGCCTGGCATATGTTCGCCGTGTTCGTCGCGACCATTGCGGGGATCATGACCGCCCCGCTGCCGATGTCGGTGGTGGCCATCATCGGCTCGACCATCGGCGTGCTGGTCGGCGTCCTGACGTTCGCCGACGTCACCCGATCCACCGGCACCGACCTCGTCTGGCTCGTGATGCTCGCGTTTTTCATTTCCCGCGGCGTGATCAAGACCGGCCTTGGCCGCCGGATCGCGCTTCTGTTCATGCGATTGCTGGGAAAGCGCACGACGGGGCTCGGCTACGGGCTCGTGCTGACCGAACTCGTGATCTCCCCCGCGATGCCGAGCATCACCGCGCGCGCGGGCGGCGTGATGTTGCCTATCACACGAGCGATTTCCGAAGTGCTGGGCAGCCACGCCGACGATCCGGAATCACGCGCGAAGGTGGGACGCTATCTGATTCTCTGCGCCTTTCACGCGAACATCATCACGGCGGGTATGTTCATCACGGCGATGGCGGGCAACCCGCTGGCGGTCAAGCTGGCCGCCGACCAGGGCGTGTCGATCAGCTGGCTCGACTGGGCGCTGGCGGCGTCCATCCCCGGTCTGCTGTGCCTCGCCGTGATTCCGATCGCGATGCTGTGGATCGCCCCGCCGCACGTCAGACGCACCCCCGATGCGACCGACCTCGCGCAACGGGAGCTCGCGACGATGGGCTCCATCTCGGTCAAAGAAATCATCATGGCGTGCATCTTCGTCGGCTTGCTGGTGCTGTGGGTGTTTGGCGACGATATCGGCATCGGCGCGACGCTCGCGGCGGCGATCGGCGTGTCGTTGCTGTTCATCAGCGGCGTGCTGACCTGGCAGGACGCGCTGAACGAGAAGTCCGCCTGGGACACGATGATCTGGATCGGCCTGCTCATCATGCTGGCCTCCAAGCTCAACGAATATGGCATGGTGGCCTGGTTCGGCAAGGAATTCGGAGCGCATCTGGCGGGCTTTCCGATGCTGGCCGTCTATATGCTGGTGGCGGCGATCTATGTTTACATTCACTACTTTTTCGCCAGCGCCACCGCGCATATCAGCGCGCTGTTTCCACTTTCGATGGCGCTGATGGTCGCCGCCGGCGTCCCGCCCTTCGTCGCCGCGGTCTCGCTCGGCATTCTCAGCAATGTGAACGGTTGCCTGACGCAATATGGCATCGGCTCCGGTCCGGTGATGTTCGGCGCGGGCTACGTGACCCAGGGTGAATGGTGGAAGGCGGGCTTTTTGATGAGCCTGTTTTACATGGTCGCCTGGCTGGTGGTTGGGCCGCTTTGGTGGAAGTTGCTGGGGCACATATGAGACAACGCGACTTTCGACGCGCGGACCGTATGGCCCGCGCACATGTGATTCTGCTGCGCTTCCCGCTTCGTCAATCGCGAGCGGGCCTGACTCGCGCAACTTCCCAGCTCGTCATCGAGCGGCGCCGATCACCGCGACGCCGTCAGCGGCGCTAACGCTCTCGCAGGCTGGCGAGACGAAGATCGTCTACTGGCCCGCGCCGCTCGCCTCGAAACTCCCCCGATCAAAAGCCTCGCAATAAGCCTTCCAATCCGCCGCGACCTGCGCCTCGCACTGCGTCGCCAGATCGATCAACGGCAGTTGCCAATCGCGCCGACTGCCATACGCGATCAGATCATCGGCGATCGCCGACTTCTGCCGTCCTCCGCTGCGCAGATGCGCCCACGCGCTCAACTCGGCCATGCTGTTGATCACCGCCTCGAGCCGCGGCAGCTTGCCGTCCCAGTCGGCAAGGGCGACGCGATCTTCCGATGGCTGCAAACCGCGCAGCACATAGGAGCGCTGATTGAATTCGACCGCGTGCAAAAAGGCCTGCGAGACCGCCTGATTGCGCCGCTGCACCTCGACGACACGCTGCGCCTCGGTCTGCCACTTCGGCTGCGTTGCGCTCACGTGAGCACTGACCGACGATGACAGCGCCTCTTTCAGATCGATCAGGTAGTTGCCGTCGGGCGAGCCCTTGCCCTCGACCAGAATCACGTAGCGATCGACACCGAGGCTGCCCGTGCCCGCGATGCGTCGCGCGACATCGAGCGTGCGGTAGAAGTCGGGATTCGGCTCGGTCGCCGCGAACCGCTGCATGAACTGCACGACCGCCGCGCGCCGCTCATCGCTGACGGGCAGCGCTTTCTTGCCGTCGACCTTCAGCATGCGCGTCTTGCCCTTGAGCACCGTGCGCCGGTCCAGATGCGCGGCGCGCGTGCGGCTCGCGAGCGCGACGAACAGATCGCGCACCATGCCGACCGCGGTCTCCGCTTCGATCCAGCGCGACTTGCCGTATGCGAGCGCGGCGCTGTAGGCATCGAGCGCGGTGTGGCACAGCGCGAGCGCCTCCGCGCGGCTCAGCTTCAGGTCGGCCGCGCCGACCAGCACGCTCGTCAACAGACGCACCAGTTCGTACGGAGCCGGTGCGAGACAGGCTTCATCGAAGTCGTTGTTATCGAAGTAGACGAGGCGATTGTCGCCCTTGTAGCTGCCGAAATTTTCGAGGTGCATGTCGCCGCAGATCCACACGTGCGGCGCGTCGTCGAGCACGCTCGCGCGCGGCAGACGCTGATAGAACAGATGACAGGTGCCGCGCAGAAACACGAACGGCGAGCCGCGCATGGCCTTGTATTTCATCGCGAGCCGTTCGGGGTCGCGCCCGGCGTTGAAACTGGCGATGATCTTTGCGATGTCGGACATAGCGGGTTCCGTTGAATGAGCAAGCTCGACGTGAGCTGCGTGCCTGCTGCTGTGACCTCGGCGCGTGCAGCGAATTCAATGCCGGGTTCCGTGCGCATGCAGCGGACCCGGCGCGTTGAGCATCGTTGATAGCGGTCACGACGAGCTCTGCGCGCGCTCACCCCTCTCCACCAAATCTGCGCCGATATGCCCCGGGACTCGTCAACGCGATCCGCCGAAAATGCCGCCGCAACGACTCCTCGGAGCCGAACCCCGCCAGCTCGGCGACGCGCGCCATCGGCAGCGGCATCGCCGCTTCGAGCAACTCACGCGCAAGCGCGACGCGCTCCCTGACGAGCCATTCATAAGGCGCCATGCCGGTCGCGTCGCGGAACTGCCGTTGCAGCGTGCGCGGGCTCATTGCCGCCCGCATGGCCAGCGAGCTCAGCGTATGCGGCTCGGCCGCATGGCCGCGCAGCCAGTCCATCAGCTTCGCGATCCGTCCGCTTTCGTCGTGCTGCATCGGACGCGGCACGAACTGCGCCTGGCCACCCTCGCGGTGCGGCGGCACCACGAGCCGTTGCGCGACCCGGTTCGCGACCGCGCTGCCATGATCGCGCCGCACCAGATGCAGCAGCATGTCGAGCCCGGCCGCCGATCCCGCCGACGTGATCACCTGCCCTTCATCGACATACAGCGCGTCGGCCTGCACGCGCAGTTGCGGATAGCGCTGCTGCAACTTGTCCGCGTAGCGCCAGTGGGTCGTCACGGTCTTGCCGTCGAGCACGCCGGCCGCCGCGAGCACGAACACGCCCGAGCAGATCGAGCAGAGCCGCGCTCCGCGCTCGTAGGCCGCGCTGAGCCTGCGCAGCAGCGCGGCCGGCGGCACTTCGTCGGCATCGCGCCAACCCGGAATCACGATCGTGTCGGCGCTCGCGAGCAGCTTCAGCGTGTACGGCGCGGCCAGCGTGATGCCGCCCGCCGCACGGATCGGACCGGGCTCGCCTGCGCAGACCGCGAAGCGATACCACGGCACGCCGAGCTCGGGACGCTCGAGCGCGAACAGTTCGGTCACGCAGCCGAATTCGAAGGTGCAAAGCCGGTCGTAGGCCAGCGCGACGACGAGATGATTGTGCATGGCGAGATGTTACCGAAGATTGACGATCACGCCACTTACCGGGTGACCCGCCGCTCGTCACAATCGACTCGGCCACCAGACCACCCGATCAACTCCTCGTTCCTTGCCATGACTCACGACAACCTCACCACCGCCCCGAACGCCGTCACCGCGATTCCCGCCGCCGACAGCGCCGCCGCGATCGCGCACTTCCACGCGTCGCTGCGCTTCGAAACCGATTGCGCCGACGTCCACGCCGCGCTCGCGAGCGGCGCGCCCGGCTTCGTGCTGCTCGACGTGCGCAGTCCCGCGCTGTTCGCGCAGGGCCACGTGCCAGGCGCGCTGAATCTGCCGCACGGCAAGATCGTCGCGTCGAAGCTCGCGGCTTATGCGCCGGACACGCTGTTCGTCACCTACTGCGCGGGCCCGCACTGCAACGGCGCGGCGCGCGGCGCACTACGGCTCGCCCGGCTTGGCCGGCCCGTCAAGCTGATGGCGGGCGGCGTCACCGGCTGGCTCGACGAGGGCTTCGCGCTGAGCCGTCAGGACGCCAATCCGTCGTCCGACCCGCGCTCCGCCGCATAGCGCGGCCCGCCCTCGGACAAGCCTTCCAGTGCGGCTCCGCCTTCGTCCGCGAGCCCGTTTTGGCCCCTGTTGGAAAGGCGCAAATAAGTTAAACAAAATGCTAAGAGTGCCGATAAGATGTCAAGCCGCATTCCTCGCGCGGCGGACCCAACATGCAGAGTTCTTACAATTTATGGCTCGTGGCGATTTCGTTCGCGGTCGCGACGCTCGCGTCGTACACCGCGCTCGATCTGACGGGCCGCATCTTCCTGCTCGCCTCGGCGCGCCGGCGGCATGCCTGGCGGCTCGGCGGCGCGTTCGCGCTCGGCGTCGGCATCTGGTCGATGCACTTCGTCGCAATGCTCGCGTTCTCGCTGCCGATCCCGCTCGGCTACGACATCGCGATGACCGCCTGTTCGCTGGCGCTCGCGATCGGCGCTTCGTATCTGGCGCTCTTCCTGACGACCCAGCAACGCCTGACGCCGGCCCGGCTGCTGGCGGGCGGCGTGGTGATGGGAATCGGTATCGCCGGCATGCACTACACCGGAATGGCGGCGCTGCGCATGGCGCCCGCCATCCACTATCAGCCTGTATGGTTCGCGGCCTCGATCGCGATCGCGATCGGCGCATCGAGCGCCGCGCTGTGGATGGCGCGCGCGCTCAGCAATGAACACGAGCGTCATATCGCGCGCAAACGTCTGGCCGCGGCGCTGGTGATGGGCGTCGCGATCAGCGGCATGCACTATACGGCGATGGGCGCCGCGGATTTCGCGCCCGGTGCGATCTGCGGCGCGGCCAACGACATGGACGCGCAATGGCTCGCCACCGCGGTGATCCTGCTCACGTTCGCGGTGCTGATCGTCACGCTGATGCTGTCGCGCTTCGACGTGCGCACCACCTTCCTGCTCGGCGCGGTGTCGAAGCTGAACGGCCAGATCGTGCGGCTCGCGACGCTCGACGTGCTGACGGGCCTGCCGAACCGCGCGACGCTGACCGAGCGGATCGAGCGCGCGATTAGCGTCGCGCGCCGCCAGCGCTCGTCGTTCGCGGTGCTGTTCATGGATCTCGACGGCTTCAAGACGATCAACGATTCGCTCGGTCACTCGGCCGGCGACGCGGTGCTGTCCGCCTTCGCGCAACGTCTGCAGCAATGCGTGCGTTCGAGCGACACCGTCGCGCGGCTCGGCGGCGACGAGTTCGTCGTGCTCGCGGAACATCTTACCTGCGGCGAAGACGCGGCCGCGCTCGCCGACGGCGTGCTCGAGCGGATGCGCCAGGGCACGTGGAGCGACGAACAGCCGCTGCAGGTCATGCCGAGCATCGGCATTGCGCTCTATCCGCGCGATGGCGAGAGCGTCGAGACGCTGCTCCAGCACGCGGACGCCGCGATGTACGAAGCGAAGCGCGCCGGCCGCGGCACCTACCGCTTCTTCGAGCGCAGCATGAACGAGGCCGCCACGCGCACGCTGCAGATCCAGCAAGTGCTGCACGACGCCTTCGCGAACGAGCGTTTTTCGCTGCTGTTCCAGCCGAAGTTTCAGCGCGGCGGCGACGCGCTCGCGGGCGCCGAGGCGCTGATCCGCCTGCACGATCCGGAGCTGGGCGCGTTGACGCCGGCCGAATTCATCCCGGTCGCCGAGCGCTCCGGGCAGATCGTGCAGATCGGCTACTGGGTCGTGCGCGAGACCTGCCGGCGCATTCGCGGCTGGATCGAACAGGGCCTGCCGGCGATGAAGGTGGCGATCAATCTGTCGCCGCGCCAGTTGCTGCAGCCGGACCTCGTCGAGACGATCCAGGAGATCGTCAGGAATGAGGGTGTCGCGTGCGAGCAGATCATGTTCGAGATCACCGAGAGCGTCGCGATGCAGGACGCCGCGCGCACCGTCGAAGTGATCCGCGCGTTTCAGGCGAGCGGCTTCGACATCTCGATCGACGACTTCGGCACCGGTTATTCGAGCCTCGCCTATCTGCAGCGCTTTCAGGTGAAGCAGCTGAAGATCGACCGCTTCTTCACCCACGGTCTCGACGCGAACGGCGCGGCGGGCAGCGCGATCGTGTCGGCGATCATCGCGCTCGCGCACTCACTCGAAATGGACGTAGTCGCCGAGGGCGTCGAGACTCAATCGCAGCTCGACAAGCTGCGCTCGATGATGTGCGACGAAATGCAGGGCTACCTGCTCGGCAAGCCAGTCAGCGCCGACGACTTCGGCGCCATGCTCCGCAGCAGAACGATGGGCGCGAGCGGAGTGGCTATCTAGGCAGCGTCTCTCCCAACGCCGCGAGCCGTTCGGTCAACGCCGCGCTCGCGCGCGTCATCGGCAAGCGCAATTCATTGCGCACCCACCCCGTCGCCGCGAGCAGCGCCTTCATCGGCGCGGGATTCGGTTCCGCGAACGCGAGCTGGATCTGCGGCACGAGCGCTTGAAAAATGCGTCGTCCTTCGTCGAGCTTGCCCTCCGTCAACGCGCGGTACAGCGCGACGAAACGCTCGGGCCGCCAATGCGCGGACGCCGCGATCGCTCCACTGCCACCCGCGCACACCGTCGAGAAGACCTCGAGGTCGTTGCCCGCGAGCACCTGCAGACGGCCGTCGCGAATCAGGGCGAGCGTCGTGTCGAGCGAACCGGCGCAATCCTTGATCGCCCGAATTCGCGGATGCGCAGCGAGCGTCAATAGCGTGTCGAGTTCGAGCCGCACGCCGGTGCGCTGCGGAATGTCGTAGAGCACGACCGGATGCGCGCTCGCGTCGGCTAGCGCGCTGAAGTGCGCGACGATGCCGGCCTGCGCGGGCCGCGTGTAATACGGCGCGGCGATCAGCACGCCGGCAATCGGCAACGAATTCAACTGCTCGATCCGTGCGAGCATGCTCGCCGTGTGATTGCCCGAGACGCCGACCAGTACAGGCAACGGACGCCGCTGCGCGTCGGTGGCGTCGGCGGCGTTGGCGTCGGCCTGCGCGGCGTCGAGAATCGTCGCGAGCACGGCGTCCTGTTCGGCGGCGTCGAGCGTGGCGGGCTCGCCGGTCGTGCCGAGCGCGACGAGCCCAGCCACGCCGGCGTCCGCATAGCGGCGCACCAGCGCGCGCAACGCGGCGTGATCGACGGCGCCGTCGGCGAACGGCGTAATCAGCGGAATCCAGATACCCGAGAAATCAGACATGTTTTCTACCTCGATGACGACCGTATCGAATCCGGGTCAGCGGTGCGAGGCAGAACACAGGAGAAAGCCGCAGGCGGGCGGCCGACCGGTCGTTCCGTCGCACATCTGACGACGGAACTGCGCGCTCCGGTCAGATGAGCGGCTGTTTTTTGGCTTTGGCGCGGACGTTACGCGAAACACCGTTCGCGCGGGCGACCGCCACGCTCGCCAGAGCGGCGCAGGCGAAGGTCGACGAACGGAGCGGGAAGATAGGGCCGGAGTGCATGAACCGCAGTGTAACCGGGAACCCGCGCGGCGGGGCCTTCGGCGCCTAACGAAGCAGCTCGCGGACGAAAACGCTTGACATCTACGCGCCGGAAACTAATATACGCACCGCGTACATCAACGCATTTTGCTGTCTGACTCCCGCCGACCCCTACACTTGCGACAGGTGCCCTCATGAGCGTTCCGCAACAAGCCTTCCTACGCGATGCGATGCGTCGCCTGAACATGACGCGCGATACGTTCGCCAACCGCATCGGCGTGTCGCGCCGGGCGCTGGATACGTGGCTGCTGCCGGACGACTCGCAGGAATCGCGGGCGATGCCGGAAATCGTCGAGCGCTTCGTGTCGGAGATCGTCGCCAATACGGAGCCGGGCGAAGGATATACGCAAAGCGTAGACTCGCAATCGCTTGCAAGCCAGATGCTGTTCGAGGGCAAGCCGCAGTTGCTGTCGGTCGATCAGTTTTCGCGCGACTCGGTCGAGGCGCTCTTTCGCGTCGCCGACATCATGCAGCCGATCGCGCGGCGCCGCAAAATCTCGCGCGTGCTCGAAGGCGCGGTGCTCGGCAATCTGTTCTTCGAGGCGAGCACCCGTACCCGCGTGAGCTTCGGCGCGGCGTTCTGCCGGCTCGGCGGCTCGGTGTGCGACACGACCGGCTTCACGTTTTCGTCGATGGCGAAGGGCGAATCGATCTACGACACGAGCCGCGTGATGAGCGGCTATGTCGACGCGCTGGTGATCCGCCACCCGGAGCAAGGCTCGGTCGCCGAATTCGCGCGCGCGACCAACGTGCCGGTGATCAACGGCGGCGACGGTCCCGGCGAGCATCCGAGCCAGGCGCTGCTCGATCTGTACACGATCCAGCGTGAGTTCTCGCGCCTGGGCAAGATCGTCGACGGCGCGCACATCGCGCTGGTCGGCGACCTCAAGTACGGACGCACCGTGCATTCGCTCGTGAAGCTGCTGGCGCTGTATCGCGGCATCAAGTTCACGCTGATTTCGCCGCCGATGCTCGAAATGCCAGGCTATATCGTCGAGCAGATTTCGCGCAATGGCCACGTGATCGAACAGACGCATGACCTGCGCACCGGTCTGCGCGGCGCCGACGTCGTGTATGCGACGCGCATCCAGAAGGAGCGCTTCGCCGACGAATCGTTCGAAGGCTACACGCCCGACTTCCAGATCAACCAGGCGCTCGTCGATAGCGTGTGCGGCGCCGACACGCTGATCATGCACCCGCTGCCGCGCGACAGCCGGCCCGGCGCGAACGATCTGAGCACCGACCTCAATCACGATTCACGGCTCGCGATTTTCCGGCAGACCGACAACGGCATTCCGGTGCGGATGGCGATTTTCGCGGTACTGCTCGGCGTTGACAAACAGGTCCAGCATTCGATGCGCGATGCCACGTGGCGCCCGCCCGTCTACCTGGGACCGGACGACGCGGTATTTCACGGAATCGATTGACGCGGACAGCCGCGTGCGCCGCTCAAGCCGCGGCCGCGGCGCGTGCGTCATGCATTTCGCGCGCCGCCTGCCTGAACGTGCCGGCAAAGAACAGCACCTGGTATTTGACCGCGTTCGACCAGTACTTCCATGTATGGCCGCCGGGCCGCTCGGCGTAATCGTGCGGCACGCCGAGTTCGACGAGCCGCTCGTGCAGCAGACGGTTCGACTGCACGAGCGAGTCGTTCGCGCCGCAATCGATCGTCAGTGCGATATGGTCGCGGCCGAATTCCTCCGCACTGGCGACGATCGCTTCGCTATCCCAGAAGTCCGCATGTTGGGACGGGTCGCCGAACACCCGTGCGATGCCGGGCTCGTCCTCGCTGCTGCGTGGGTCCACCGCACCGCTGATGCTGCCCGCCGCGCCGAACGCATCGGGCATGTCGAGCGCGATGCGTAGCGCGCCGAATCCACCCATGCTCAAGCCTGTGATCGCGCGCGCCTGCCTCGTCGCGATCGTGCGGAAATGGCTGTCGATATAGCCCACCACTTCGGTGCCCACGTAGGTTTCATAGCGACTGCGCGGATCGACGGGACTATCGATGTACCAGCTATCGCGGCCGCCGTCGGGCATCACGAGGATCACGTGATAGCGATCGGCGAGCTTGCCGATATGCGAATTCGCGGTCCAGTCCGTGTAGTCGCCGCCTGAGCCGTGCAGCACATACACGACCGGAAAGCGCGCGGCCTGGTTGCCGCGCGCGTACTGATCGGGCAGCACGACGGTGGCGTCGAACGTACGATGCATCGCCGCGCTCGGGATCGTGACGACGCGCGACTGGAACGCCCACGCCGGCGATGCGATCAGCATCAAAATGAGCCAGAACCTACGAACTGGATTCATGGTGGGTCGCCCTTCCGCTCGATTCAGCTACGCTCCGGCTGCTTACCTTCGTCAGGCATCCAGAATAAAGCCGTCCTGGCATGCTTCGGCCTGTGTACGCCGACGACTCTAGCAATGGCGACTTACAACCAAATTTCAGCGAAACATACGATCCAGTCAGGCTTCAGCCGCTTCGTTCGCTTGCGTTGCGCTCGCCGCGCCGACATCTTCGACGTGCGCGGCAAACCCAACCTGCCCCGGCGCCACATCGTCCCGCAATGTGAGCGCCGGAATCTCATACGGACCGCCGTTCTGCGGCCGGAACGCGATCGGCGCGGTCGTCCACAGCGTGTCGAGCCGTCGCCCGAGCGCCGCGCTGACCTCGGCATACTTCGCGTCGTCGACACGGCTCGTGCGATAGACGACGAACGGCGGCAATACGTCGAAGCCCGGGTAATACAGCACGCCGTGCTGGATCGGGAACAGCACGTCGTCGATCGGACCGTTGATGCCGCGCGCGCTGTAGTGCGACTCCCACCCGCCCGTCGTGACGACCAGCATCGCGCGCTTGCCCGCGAAACGGCCCTCGCCGTAACGCTCGCCCCAGCGCGCATCGGAATGTTCGCCGACGCCGTACGCGAGACCGTACGCATAGACGCGCTCCACCCAGCCCTTCATGATCGCCGGCATCGAGAACCACCACAGCGGAAACTGCAGGATCACCGCATCGGCCCACTTCAGCTTGTCCTGCTCGCGCGCGATGTCCTCGCTCTGCAAGCCGTTTTCGAACGCATGCTTCGATTCGAGCGACGCGAAGAAGCGTTCGGCGCTATAACGCTCGATGGTGTCGTGTGCATCGAGCGACGCTTTCCAGTTCATCGCGTACAGATCGGACACCTGCACCGTATGGCCGGCCCGCTCGAGATGGCGGACTGCGAAGTCCTTCAGCGAACCGTTCAACGATTTCGGTTCGGGATGCGCATAGATGATAAGAACGTTCATGACGAGACCTTCGTGGCTGAAAACAGTCACGATAGTCATCGCCGAGGTATATTGGAAATGAATTCCGAATATGTCAGGTATTGCCGTGGTTAATCTCAGAAGACTCGACCTGAACCTGCTGGTCACGCTCGATGTGCTGCTCGAAGAGCACAACGTGACTCGCGCCGCCGAACGGCTGAACTTCTCGCAGCCGTCAGTCAGCGTGCAGCTGGCGAAACTGCGCGACGTATTCGGCGATCCGCTGCTATTGCCCGGACCGCGCGGCATGCGGCCCACCGCGAAAGCGCAGGCACTGCGCGAGCCGCTACGCGAAGCGCTCGAAACACTGCAGCGCGCGGTCGCGCCAACCAGCCCGTTCGATCCGGCCGCGGCGACGCAAACCTGGCGCATCGCCGCAACGGACTACGCGGAGTCGACGATCATCCTGCCGATGCTGGCGGGCTTGCGCGCGGCGGCACCCGGCACGCGTCTCGCGATCGTCGAGGCGGTGCCGCCGCGGCTCGCTCGCCAGGCCGAACAGGGCGACATCGATATCGGCTTTCATACCAGCGAAGGCGCGCCCGAAGGTTTGCGCCGTCGCGTGCTGTTTGCCGAGCGCTACGTGCTGGTCGGCCGCGCGGGTCATCCGAAGCTGAAGCGCCGGCCCACTCTGGCGCAGTTCTGCAAGCTCGAACACGTGATCGTGTCGCCCGATGGCGGCGGCTTTTTCGGCGTCACCGACGAGACACTCGCAAAGCTGGGGCTCACGCGCAAGGTCGTGCTGTCGGTGCCGCACTTTCTGTTCATGCAGTCGGTGCTCGCGAGCACCGATCTCGTGGGGATGCTGCCCGCGCGTCTCGTGCGCGGCTCGGACACGTTGCGGATGGTCGAGCCGCCGGTCGAGGTGCCGGGCTACGAGATGGCGATGCTCTGGCATGAGCGTGTGCATCGCGATCCCGCGCATCAATGGTTGCGCGAGTTTATTGCGGCGTCGGTGTAGTCAGCCCTTTTCAGCGCCGATCGCATCCAGTTGATCGAGCACCTCGTCGCTGAGCTTCAATTGCGCCGACTGCAGGTTTTCGCGCAGATGTGCCACCGAAGACGTGCCCGGAATCAGCAGAATGTTAGGCGCCCGATGCAGTAGCCAGGCAAGCGCGACCTGCATCGGTGTCGCCTCGAGCTTGCGCGCAAGCTCCGACAGCTCCGACGATTGAATCGGCGTAAAGCCACCCAGCGGAAAAAACGGCACGTAGGCAATGCCCTGCTCCGCGAGCGCATCGATCAATGCATCGTCGTCGCGATGCACGAGGTTGTAATGGTTCTGCACGCACACGACCTTCGTGATGCGCTGCGCTTCGGCAATCTGCGCGGCCGTCACGTTGCTCAGGCCGATATGACGCAGGAGCCCGCGCTGCTGCAGTTCGGCGAGCGCCGTGACCTGCTTTTCGATCGAGCCCTCGCTCGGCTCGTGCACGTTGCCCATCACGCGCATGTTGACCACGTCGAGCGCATCGAGCCCGAGGTTGCGAAGATTGTCGTGCACCGCGCGCTCGAGATCGGCGGGCTCCTGCGCCGGCAGCCAGGCACCGGCGCTATCGCGCACCGCGCCGACCTTCGTGACGATCGTCAGATCGCGCGGGTACGGGTGCAGCGCCTCGCGGATCACCTGGTTGGTCACGTGCGGCCCGTAAAAATCGCTGGTATCGATGTGGTCGACGCCCGACGCGACCGCCTCGCGCAGCACCGCGAGCGCCGCGGCGCGGTCTTTCGGCGGCCCGAACACGCCGGGGCCGGCCAGCTGCATCGCGCCATAGCCCATGCGCCGCACCGCACGGCCGGCTAGCACGAAAGTCTCGATGGAACTGAAATTCCGCATCACGATCTCCTGGTGAAGTGATGAGCGGCAGTATCGCCGGAATTGCGTTGTTGAATAAACGGGTCTAACTTGTACGGGTTGTTCAAAATTCTGCACAATCAATCGTCATGGAACTGAATGATCTGGCCGCCTTCGTGTCGGTTTGCCGCGCGGGCGGCTTTCGCGACGCGGCGCGTGTGAGCGGCGTGTCGGCGTCGAGTCTGAGCGTCGCGGTGCGGCGTCTGGAAACGAAACTCGGGCTGCGCCTGTTGAACCGCACGACGCGCAGCGTCGCGCCGACCGAAGCCGGGCTGCGTCTGATCGAGAAGCTGACGCCGCTGTTCGGCGAAATGGAAGCGGCGCTCGATGTGCTGAACGGCTTTCGCGACAAGCCGACCGGCACGCTGAAGCTCAACGTGCCGTCGAGCGTCGCGCGCATCGTGCTGCCCGACGTGCTCGCGCGCTTTTTGAAGCAGTACCCGGACATTCGCGTCGAGGTCGTCGTGGAGGATGGTTTCGTCGATGTGCTGTCGATCGGTTGCGATGCGGGCATTCGCTACGACGAGCGCCTCGAACAGGACATGATCGCGGTGCCGATCGGCGCACGCGTGCAGCGCTTCGCGACCGCCGCGTCGCCTGCGTATCTCGACGCGCACGGCCGTCCGGAGCATCCCGGCGAACTGCTCGCGCATGCCTGTCTGCGCGGCCAGTTCGCGAGCGGCGCGATGCCGACCTGGTACTTCGAGCGCGATGGCGAGCTGCTGCAATTGAATCCGACCGGACCGCTGCTGGTGCGGCCTGGCGCCGCGATCGACCTCGCGGTCAGCGGCGCGGTCGCGGGTCTCGGCATCATTCACCTGTTCGAAGACATGCTGCGCCCGCATCTGAACAGCGGCGCGCTCGAAGCGATTCTCGAACCGTGGTGGCAGCGGTTTTCAGGGCCCTTCCTGTACTATCCGGGCCATCGTCATGTGCCCGCGCCGCTGCGCGCGTTCGTCGATTTCCTGAAGGCCGACCCAGCACGCGGTTGATTTGATCACACGATTGTGATCGTGCCGTATCAACGCCGTGGCGCGCAGAGTTGCGCGATCGTGGTCAGAAAGAGATCCGCGCCGATCGGCTTCAGCAAACATGCGCTGCAGTACTGCGCTTCGCTGTCCGACGGCGGCACCGCGGTATGGACCAGAATCGGTACGTTGACGGATAGCGGCATCGATTTCAAACGGCGGCACAACTCCGCGCCGTCCATGATCGGCATGATCCAGTCCGTAACGATCAGGTCGGGAACGTGAGCGACGACACAAGCGAGCGCTTCGGCGCCGTTGCTCGCGCAACTCACCTCATACCCTTCGCTTTCCAGAATCAGCCGCCATGCGGCTAGAATTTCCGGTTCGTCGTCCACCAGCAATATCGAATACATCATGGTTTGCTGACGAAACTTGCTTCTTGTCTGATGAGAGTCTCGCAAGAGGTGTTCCACACGCGGCAATTGCGCGGATAATGACCCGGGTTGCCGGCGCGCATCGGATGCCTGGCCGATTGCCGGCGCAAACAGGCCTGCGGTGCCCGCGCCAAACGGAGGCGTTCGGACTGTTCGCGTGTTTGTATGTTGTAGAAACTCCATTCCGGTATCCATCATGACCGACAGACGCGTGAGCCCGCTGCGCAACTTCGCCAACTTCATCCGTGCGGAACGGGGCCGTCTGACGCGGCAATGGATGGATGCCGTCGCCATGGACGCCGATCTCGTCGAAGCGGACAAGCTCACGTATCAACAGCTGGCCGACCATTTGCCGGAAATCCTCGACCAGTTGTGCATGGCGCTCGATGCGCAAGATCTCGAATGCGCCGAAACATCGATCGAGCGCGACGCGAAGAAGCACGGCTATGTCCGTTGGCAGCAAGGCTACCGGATCGAAGAGCTGGTGCGCGAACTGGACCTCTTTCAGCAGGTGCTCGTCGAAGCGCTCGAAGACTTCGTCGAACGCGACCGGACGTGCACGCGCCGTCACGAGAGCCGCGCGCGGCATCTGCTCGCCGAAGCGTTCAGCGTGGTCAGGTATGCGTCGATCAAGGAAGTGGTCGGCGAGCGCGATCGCAAGATCGACGAATACACAAGCCGGCTTGAACGCGCGAATGACGAATTGACGCTCAAGCAACGGCTGGTCGGCGATCTGTATGATTCACGCATGCAGATCACGCGCAGCGTTGCGCACGATCTGCGCAATTTCCTCAACGCGTTTTCGGTCGCGCTGCAACTGATCGAGCGAGCGCCGTCGCAAGCCGATGCCGCGCTGACACTCGCGAACCGCCAGGCCGCCGACATGAAGCAACTGGTCGACCAGATGGTCGAGTACTCGGTCGTACTCGGCGACACGGCGACGCTCGGGTTCGAAGACGTCGATTTGCGTGAACTATTCGACGAACTCATCGCTTCCACGCAGCCGTCGATCGACGCGAAAGGACTCGCGCTGCGCAGCGAGTTCGACGCGGCGCTGCCGGTCGTCACGTCGAATCGGCTGAAGCTCAAGCAGATCGCGGTCAATCTGTTGTCCAACGCGATCAAGTACACGAAGTCGGGGCAAGTCGAATTCCGCTTCGCGATGCATGGCACCGAACACTGGACGATTCGCGTGTCCGACACCGGCGTCGGCATTGCGCCCGCCGATGCCGAGCGCGTGTTCGACGAGTTCGAGCGCGCGGCCGGCGAGGAAATCCCGGGCGCGGGTCTTGGGCTCGCGATCGTCAAGGAGCTATGCCGCATGCTCGATGGACAGATCGAGTTTGCGTCGCGCGAGGGCGTGGGGACCACGTTCGAGATCCGATTTCCGCTCCATGTTCAATGACCCGACCCATCGCATGATCCATCTGTATACTGCCCGCTTCCCCGAGCAGATCGAGGCTGTACGGACCGTCTTCCGCGAGTACGCGGAGAGTCTCGGCTTCGATCTCTGCTTCCAGCAATTCGACGACGAACTCGCCAGCCTGCCGGGCAAATTCGCGGCGCCCCGCGGCCGCGTGCTGCTCGCGAGCAACGGCACGGGCGACGATCCTGGCGATATCGTCGGCTGTGTCGCGATGCGTCCAATCGACGACACGATCTGCGAAATGAAGCGCCTGTATGTGCGTCCGGCGGGACGCGGTCTGCATGTGGGGCGGCAACTCGCCACGCGTATCCTGGCGGCCGCGAAAGAAGCGGGCTATCGCCGCATGCGTCTCGACACTCTGCCCACTATGCAAGCGGCACTCGGGCTCTATGCATCGCTGGGTTTCGAGCCGATCGACGCTTACGTGTTCAATCCGATCCCCGGCGCGATTTTTCTGGAATGCGATCTGACGCGGCCGCGTTCAATGTAATCGCGGTGCAGGTCTGACCCAGCCTGCGGGTAGGCACTCGCTCATCGCGCCGTTCTGCTGTCTCAATCCACGCACGACCACCTCGGACGATTTGCCGTCACGCCGCGCGAGTTCGGCCAGATCGAGCAACGCGGCGTAGCGCGCGGAACAGTCTCTCGTCACGCTGGCGGCGGGATTCGCGCGATGGTCGTCGTTGGCCTCGCTGGTGTCGATGACTGCGTGGATTGCCAACAACGTCGCCACGACGGTCGTCGCAAGGGCAGCCGTTATGCGGAGCGCGCCCATCGTCAAGCCCAATGCGCCGGCACCCATACGCGCCCGACCCAATGGCCCGGCACCCACACCGCAGGCCTCGGCGCGACGTACACGGGACGCGGCGCGACGTAGACGGCCGGCGGCGGCACGTACACCACCGGGGCCGGCGGAACATAGGCCGGCGGCGGCGTCACCACGACGGGCTTCGGCGGTACGTACACGACCGGCGGCGGCACGACGACCGGCGGAGGCGGCGGCGCGACCACCACCGGCTTCGGCGCGACGACCACGGTCGTGCCGGTCGTCGTCGTGGTCCCACCTGCGACCACCACGCCGCCTGTGACCACCGTACCGCTCGACGTCACCGTGTGACCCTGCGTGCCGGTCACGCTCGTCGATGTCGTCACGACGCCGGGCGCGACCCGCGTCGCGGTGCCGGAGTGGTAGACGCTGTTGTTGTCCGGCCCCGTCACCGTGCCCGAGCGCGCGCAAGTCGAACCCGCGCAATTGGCCGACGCCGAATGATTGACCGTATTGCCGTTCGACCCGGTGATCGAGCCCGACGACGAATACTGGCCCGGCGCGGTGCGCGTCACGTCGCCGGACGTCGTCGCCGTTTTGCCGTCGGGGCCAGTCATCGTGCCGGTATGCGAGCAGGTACCGCCTGCGCAGTTGGTGTCGCCCGAGTGCTGCACCGTGTTGCCATAACGGCCCGTTGCGGTACCCGAGTTCGAGAACTGGCCGGGCGCCGTGCGCGTGACCGTGCCGGTGTTGCTCGCGAAGCCGCCATAGGGGCCAGCCACGGTACCCGCATGCGAGCAGCTACCGCCGCCGCACGAGCCGTAGTGCGCGCCGTTATAGACGCCGCGCGACGTGTACGCGGTGCCATGACCCGACCACGCGAACGCCGATGCGCTGCCAAGCGCGAACACGGTGGCGGCGGCGCCGAACACCGCCTTGCGCAGCACGCCTCGCGCGATGCTGGCGCAGACCTTGTCGGGACCTGCGAATAAACGATTTTTCACGGTATGTCCTTGCTGGATTCGGGCCACTTGCGTCATTGCCGCGTGGCGACGAACGGACTATAGAAGGACACACCGTGGAAATCATCAGGGAAGATATGTCGCGCTGTTTCACCGCGACTTAGGCCCGCCAGGCAAAGCTTTGCGGGCGTTCGTCGGGCGGCGCGACATTTTTCGACATAGTTTGCGAAACATTCCCGGCCGCAGGAATTGGCCGCGATCCCGGCCGCTCACTGGCCCACTGGCGTCACCTGCACGGCGGCGGCCGACACGAACACCGCATGCAAGGTATCGCCGACCTTCACGTCGCTCAGGTCGACGTTGGGCGCGGCCTGGAACGTCTGTGTCTGATAGGCGCCGCGCAGCGTCACGAGGCGCTGTTTGTGATCGATCTTCAGTACGGTCGCGAGCACCTCGGTCTGGCGCGCCGACTCGTAACCGCCTGAGGCCGGCGCATAGCTCTGCTTGTCGGCTCGCTCGCGAATCCCCTTGCCCGCGCCGCTGACCTTTTCCGCCTTTGTGAGCAGCGCATTCTTGTAGAGCACGTCGACGCGATCGCCGATCTTCAGTTGATCGAAACCAGCGACCTGCTGACTGACGAGCACGATCGCGACGTTGCCGCCCGAGCCCTTCAGCGTCAGCGCGCGGTTGCCGGCATCGATGCCGACGATCTCCGCCGCCATATGCACCGGCTGCGCCGCGCTGAGCGCCGCCTGGGCCGCGCTCGCCATGTCGTCCTGCGCGCGCGCCGGCTGGGGTGTGGCCGCGGCCGCCAGCATCAACGCTGCGCCTATCGTCGTTGTCTTCATTCGCGTTCTCCTCAACAGGGGTTTCGATCCGGCGTGACGGTCGTGATGAGCGCCGCGTATGACTTCGCGCTACGCAGTGTTCGTGCCCGCCGCCATGAACTCCACATCCTCAGGACAACTACTGCAAACGATACGACGCGAACGATTGTACGCGCGAGGCCGCGCGCAAAAGCAAACAGCCCCATCGCAGGAACGATGGGGCTGTTACATGAACGGTCGCAAACCGCTTGCGATGTTCGTCGCGCTACACGTGCATCACACGCGCTCGATCGCGATCGCAATACCCTGGCCGACGCCGATACACATCGTGCACAGCGCGAAGCGGCCCTGCGTGCGTTGCAGCTGATACGTCGCGGTCGTCACCAGACGCGCGCCGCTCATGCCGAGCGGGTGGCCGAGCGCGATCGCGCCGCCGTTCGGGTTCACGCGGGGATCGTCGTCGGCGACGCCCAGCGCGCGCAGCACGGCGATGCCTTGCGAGGCGAACGCTTCGTTCAGCTCGATCACATCGAACTGGTCGATCTTCATGCCCAGACGCGCGAGCAGCTTCTGCGTGGCCGGCGCCGGGCCGATGCCCATTACGCGCGGCTCCACGCCCGCCGTCGCCACGCCGAGCACGCGGGCGCGCGGCGTCAGGCCGAAGCGCTTCGCGGTTTCTTCGTTGGCGAGCAGCAACGCAGCCGCGCCGTCGTTCACGCCCGATGCGTTACCGGCCGTGACCGTGCCATCAGGACGCACGACGCCCTTCAGCTTCGCGAGCGTTTCGAGGCTCGTTTCGCGCGGATGCTCGTCCTGCGTGACCGTGATCGGATCGCCCTTCTTCTGCGCGATCGTCACGCCGACGATTTCCTGCGCGAGCGTGCCATCGCGTTGCGCGCGCGCGGCCTTCTGCTGGCTGCGCAGCGCGAACGCGTCCTGGTCGGCGCGGCTGATGTTGTAGTCGGTCGCGACGTTTTCGCCGGTCTCCGGCATCGAGTCGACGCCGTACAGCTTCTTCATCAGCGGGTTCACGAAACGCCAGCCGATCGTCGTGTCGTAGACCTCGTTCTGACGCGAGAACGCGCTAGTTGCCTTGGGCATCACGAACGGCGCGCGGCTCATGCTTTCGACGCCGCCGGCGATCATCAGCGCGGCTTCGCCCGACTTGATCGCGCGCGCGGCGATGCCGATCGCATCCATGCCCGAGCCGCACAGACGGTTGACCGTCGAGCCCGGCACGTCCTTCGGCAGACCCGCGAGCAGCAGCGACATGCGCGCGACGTTACGGTTGTCCTCACCGGCCTGGTTCGCGCAGCCGTAGATCACGTCGTCGATCACGGTCCAGTCGACGTTCTGGTTGCGCTCCATCAGCGCCTTGAGCGGCACCGCGCCCAGGTCGTCGGCGCGCACCGATGACAGCGAACCCGCATAGCGGCCAATGGGGGTGCGAATCGCGTCGCACAGGAATGCTTCGGTCATGGGATGTCTCCAGTTGAGATGCTGCGTGCGCTGCGCCGCGCCGCGGCCGGCCTTGCACCGATGACGGCGGTTCGTTGCGCCGAGGCATCGGCCCGGGGGCCAACGGCCCGCGCGGGAAGCTGCAAACTGCAGCGGCGTGGCGGCCGATACGTCAAAGCAGCTTAGCGCAGGATCGTGAACGATGGGCTTGGGAGTGACGACCGATACGGTTTCTGCGTCTTCCATGCCCGCGCTCGTGTTCTATATACGAACACAAGGTCATATATCGAACAAAACAGGCTCGATGATAGGCGCCGGCGCGAAAGCGTGTCAAGCACGGCCGCAGCCGTGCCAAACGACACCAGGGAATACGCGGAGGGGTGATCTTCAGCGAACTTCGATTCCTTCATCGGCGATGTAGCCGCGAATCACATCCGCGAAGTTGTGCTCGGCGACAAGCCCGAGCCGTTCGGCGCGCGACGTATCCCACGCGCCGGGCCAGCTGCCGACGATCTTCTCGATGCGCTCGTCCGGCTGCCGCACGATGCGGCTCGCGACCGCGTCGCCCGCGACCTCGCGCAGTGCCGCGATCATTTCGTCGACGCTGACCGACAGGCCCGGCAGATTCAGCACGCGCTGCTTGCCAAGCGCGGCGCCATCGAGTTCGAGGCCGGCAATCAGGCTGTCGATCGCCTTGCGCGGCGACAGCAGCCACAGCCGCGTCGAACCGGCGACCGGGCACACGGCCTCCTCGCCATTCAACGGCTCGCGAATGATGCCGCTCGCGAACGACGACGCCGCCGCATTCGGCCGCCCCGGCCGCACGCTGATGGTCGGCAGCCGCAGCACGCGGCCGTCGACGAAGCCGCGCCGCGAATAATCGTTGAGCAGCAGCTCGGCGATTGCCTTCTGCGCGCCATACGACGATTGGGGATTCAGCGCGGTGTCGTCCTGTACGACCGTGGGCAGATCGCCACCGTAGACCGCGACCGAACTGGTGAACACGACGCGCGGCTGGTGCCCGCGCTGGCGGCAGACTTCGAGCAGCAGCCGCGACGCATCGAGATTGATGCGCATGCCGAGATCGAAGTCCGCCTCGGCCTGCCCGCTGACGATCGCAGCGAGATGAAAGATCGCCGAGGTCTGATCGTCGATCACGCGTTCGAGCACGCTGCGCTCCGCGATATCGCCGACATCGGCACGCACGCGCGCATCGCCGAAATCATGAGCGCGCACGACGTCGAGCAGCACCAGCCCGGTAATCGCTCGCGGTGTGCCGTGCGCATCTTTCAACTCGCCGCGTGCGAGCAGTTCGCGCGCGAGACGCTGGCCGAGAAAACCGGCGCCGCCGGTGATCAGTACTTTCATGGTTACGGGTCCGTCAGTGGTTGTCGGAGAGAGTCAGCGCCGGGCGTCGAGATAAGGCTTCAACCAGCCAAGCCCCGCCGAGGTTCCCGCGCGCGGCCGGTATTCGCAGCCGATGTAGCCGTCGTAGCCGAGCGCATCGATCAGATCGAACAGATACGGGTAGTTCAGCTCGCCGATGTCGGGCTCGTGCCGCTCGGGCACACCCGCAACCTGGATGTGACCGATGCCGGCCATATCGCGCTTGAGCTTCATCGCGAGATCGCCCTCGACGATCTGGCAGTGATAGCAATCGAACTGCACCTTCAGATTCGGCGCGCCGACTTCGGCGCAGATCGCTTGCGCGTCGTCCTGTCGATTGAGGAAATAGCCGGGCATGTCGCGCGTATTGATCGGTTCGATGACGACCGTGATCTGTTCCGCTTGCGCGGCCCGCGCCGCATAGGCGAGGTTGTTCAGATACACGTCGCGTTGTGTTTTGCGCTGCGTTTCGCCCGCCTGATCGCCGGCGATCAGCCCCGCCATCACATGCAGCTTGCGATTCCCGAGCACGCGCGCGTACTCGAGTGCCGTATCGATGCTGCGGCGGAACTCGTCCTCGCGCCCCGGCAGCGACGCAAGACCGCGCTCGCCGCCGCTCCAGTCGCCCGGGGGCGCATTGAACAGCGCCTGCGTAAGGCCGTGCGCGTCGAGCCGCGACTTCAGCTCGGCCGCGCGGAATTCGTAGGGAAACAGGTATTCGACCGCGTTGAAACCGTCGCGCGCGGCGGCGGCGAAGCGATCGAGGAACGCGTGCTCGTTGTACATCATCGACAGATTGGCGGCGAAGCGAGGCATGGCGACAGCTCCTTCAAGACAGTGCGATACGGTGCGTGGCGTACATCGGCAATGCGCGCTGCTACCAGCGCGCGCCGAACGCGGCACGGAGTTCTTCGATCGCGGCGGCGTCGAGCGGCGCGGGCCGCGGATTCGTCATCAGCCACAAGCGCGCGGTTTCCTCGAGTTCTTCGAGCGCATACGACGCGTGCGCGACCGAGCGCTCCCACACCACCGGCCCCAGACGTTCGAGCAGCACCGCCCGTACGCGGTCGGCCAGCGCGGCGATCCGCGCGGCCACTTGCGGATCACCCGGGCGTTGATTGCGAATCAACGGTACGTGGCCCACTTTCATCACGTAGTACGGCGTGATCGGCGGCAACACGTCCGCTTCGCTCCATACGCCCGCAAGCGTCAATGCGACCAGATGCGTCGAATGGGTATGGATGATGCCGCGCGCCTCGCCGTTGCGCGCATAGATACCGCGATGCAGCGCGAGGGTTTTCGACGGCTTGCCGCCCGACATCGCGTGGCCGTTTGCGTCGACCTTCGCGATATCGGCGGGATCGAGGCGGCCGAGACAGGCGTCGGTCGGTGTGATGAGCCAGCCATCGTCGAGCCGCGCGCTGATGTTGCCAGCGCTGCCGACCGTATAGCCGCGCTGATATAGACTCGCGCCGACCGCGCAGATTTCCTCGCGCACGCGCGCTTCGGCGGAGACCTGAAGTGCCGGTGCGCCGCTCATTGCGCGGCTCCGTCGAGATGACGCAGCGCCTTGTCGAAGAAGTCCGTAGCGCCGAAATTGCCGGACTTCAGCGCGAGTGCGAGCGGTTCCACTTCGGTCGTCGCGGTGGCCGGCACGCCCGGATCGATCTGCGCGCCGATGCGCAGCATGCGCACGTCGAGCGCTTGCACGACCGCGCCCGAGGTCTCCCCGCCCGCGACGACGAACTTGCGCACGCCGCGCTCGCGCAGGCCGCGCGCGATCGATGCCAACGTCTTTTCGACCAGATGCCCGGCCTCGTTGACGCCGAGTTCGCGCTGCACCGCCTGCACTTCGTCGGGCGAGGCAGTCGCATAGATCAGCACCGGCTCGGCGTGCACGAAGCGCTGTTGCGCGAACTCGAGCGCTTCGGCGACGACGTCCTCGCCGCGCGCCGCCGCGAGCGGATCGATGCGGAACGCGGGCCGCGTCGCGCACCAGGCGGCGACCTGCGCGTTGGTCGCTTTCGACGCACTGCCCGCGAGCACCGCCGACAAACCTTCTACCCGCGGCAATTGCGCGGCATGGGTTTGCTCGCCGAGCAGACCCGCGCGCCGGAAGTTGGCCGGCAAGCCGAGCGCGACGCCGGAGCCGCCGGTGATCAGCGCGAGGTCCGCGCAGGCCGCGCCGAGCGTGTGCAGATCGGCGTCGGACACCGCATCGGCAATCGCGATGCGCACGCCGTCGGCGCGCAGCGCTTCGAATGCGGCGCGCACGGCCGTGTCGCCTTGCGCGACCCGGTCGTAACGCACGAGCCCGACCTTCGACCGCGTTTGCCGCTGCAGCACGCGCACGAGATTCGCGTCGCGCATCGGCGTCAGCGGATGGTTCTCCATGCCCGACTCATCGAGCAGCGCATCGCCGACGAACAGATGGCCGCGGAAAATCGTGCGGCCGTTCTCGGGAAACGCGGGACACGCGATCGTGAACGATGCGCGCTCGGCGAACTCGGCGGACAGCGCGTTCAGCAACGCATCGGTCACCGGGCCGATGTTGCCCGCATCGGTCGAATCGAAGGTCGAGCAGTACTTGAAGAAGAATTGCCGGCACCCCTGCGCGCGCAGCCAGGCGAGCGCGGCGAGCGATTGCGCGACCGCGTCTGCGGCGGGGATCGTGCGCGACTTCAGCGCGACGACGAGCGCATCGGCGTCGAGCGCAGCGGCGCCCGGCGCATCGGCGCCCGGCGCATCGGCGCCCGGCGCATCGGCGCCCGGCGCTTCGTTGGAGGTGGGCACGCCGATCGTCTGCACCGTGCGCATGCCGCCGCGCACGAGCATGTTGGCGAGATCGGTGGCGCCGGTGAAGTCGTCGGCGATGCAGCCGAGCAGCGCGGGTTTCGTTCGAGCCGTCATGAGCACTGTCCTCGCTTATCGCTTTGCCGGCAATTCGATGCCGGGAAAAATCTTCACGACCGCCGAGTCGTCCTCTCCGCCGTGGCCCGCCGTCGACGCCATCATGAACATCTGATGCGCGGCCGCCGACAGCGGCAACGGAAACTTCGTGCGACGCGCGGTATCGAGCACGAGGCCCAGGTCCTTCACGAAGATATCGACCGCCGACAGCGGCGTGTAGTCGCCCGCGAGAATATGCGGCACGCGGTTCTCGAACATCCACGAATTGCCCGCACTGTGCGTTATCACGTCGTACAGCGCGTCCGGATCGACGCCTTCGCGCAGGCCGAGCGCCATTGCCTCGGCGGCCACCGCGATATGCACGCCGGCCAGCAGCTGGTTGATGATCTTCACCTTCGAACCCGCGCCATGCGCGGCGCCGAGCCGATACACGTTGCCGGCGATCGCGGCGAGCACGTCCTCGCATGCGGCGTAAGCGGCTGCGGGACCGGACGTCATCATCGTCATCTGGCCCGACGCGGCGCGCGCCGCGCCGCCCGACACCGGCGCGTCGAGCATCTGCAGACCGGCCGCCTCGACGCGCTTGCCGAGATCGCTGGCAAATTCCGGCGCGACCGTGGCACTCGCGATCACGACGCCGCCCGGCTTCATCGCCGTGAGCGCGCCGTGCTCACCGAACAGCACGGCCTCGGTTTGCGCGGCATTGACGACCAGCGTAATCACGACCTCGCACTGCGCGCCGAGCTCCGCGGGCGTCGCACAGCCGACGCCGCCTTCAGCGACGAACGCCTGCAACACGTCGCGCCGCAAGTCGCACGCGTGGACCTTGAAGCCCGCGCGCAATAGCGAACGCGCGACGCCAAGCCCCATCGCTCCCAGACCGATGACACCGACATTTCTCGACATGCGTGACCTCTATGGATTGGTGCTGCATTGGTGCGTTCGCGCGCAGCGGGATCGCCGCGCGCCTTCCGCGCGTCAGGCGATGCCCGCCTCGGCAAGCCGCCGCGCCGCGTTGTACAGATGCGTCTGCGCGGCATTGCGGGCCGCCATCGGATCGCCGGCGCGAATCGCCGCGGCGATCGCCGCGTGCTCCTCGCGCACCTGCCGCGAGAAGTCCTCGCGCAGCGCCTCGTTGCGGCGCGTGACGACCGTGCCCGCTTCGAGATACTGATTGAGGAACGTCAGCGTCTTCAGGAAATACGGATTGCCCGTCGCCGCCGCGATCGCGCGATGAAACGCGACGTCTTCGGTGACGCCGTCTTCGCCATTGGCGACCGCGCGCTCGATCTGAGCGAGCGCGGCGTCGATCGCGGCCATGTCGGCATCGCTGCGACGCATCGCGGCTTCGGACGCGACCTCCGCCTCGATCGCGCGGCGCAGCGCGAGGATCTGCACGACCGAGCCCGGCTCGACGGCTTCCGCGTAGTCGATCCGCAGCGGGCGGATCGTGCCGTGCCCGGCGACGAACACGCCACTGCCCTGGCGCGGTTCGACCACCCCCTCGTTCTTTAGCCGCGACAACGCCTCGCGAATCACCGTGCGGCTCACGCCGAACTGTTCCGCGAGCACGGCTTCGGTCGGCAGCTTGGCGCCGCGCGCAAAAGTGCCCTTGTCGATCTGCTTCAGCAGTTGCTGCGCGACGGTGTCGCTCAAAGCGCGCGAGGGAATCTTGTCGAACATGCGGATGGGTGGGGTCGGTCGGGTCGGGTGCCGCGAACTGGACAGGTTATCGGGTCATCATACAAATTTTGAGACGCGAATCGCATCCACGCAAACCCTGGATTTTTTGCGCAAAATCGGCGCTATTTGGCGAAATAGAAGGCTTAAGCTATCGTCTCGCCTTTGCGCCGCAACGCAAAACGCGGGCGCCGCACCGAAACGAAGGCGCGTCGCTTGCCTTGTGCGCGCACTCTTTTGCAACCACGATCAAGGTCCATGAGCAAAGCCCTGCCGCCGTCTTCCGTCGCACCCGCCAACGTCGAACCGGCCCCGGAGAAACCGGGTGACTCGTACGTGCAGTCGTTCGCGCGCGGCCTCGCGGTCATCCGCGCATTCGACGCGACGCGCCCCGAACAGACGCTCACCGACGTCGCCGCGGCGACCGGCCTCACGCGCGCCGGCGCGCGCCGGATTCTGCTGACGCTGCAAACGCTGGGCTACGTGGAAGCCGAGGGACGCCTGTTTCGTCTGACGCCGAAGATTCTCGACCTCGGCTTCGCGTACCTGACCTCGATGCCGTTCTGGAACCTCGCCGAACCGGTGATGGAAAGCCTGTCGGCGCAGGTGCACGAAAGCTGCTCGGCGGCGGTGCTCGATCGCACCGAGATCGTCTACGTGCTGCGCGTGCCGACTCACAAGATCATGACGATCAATCTGTCGATCGGCAGCCGCCTGCCTGCGTACTGCACGTCGATGGGCCGCGTGCTGCTCGCCTCGCTCGACGAGGAAACGCTCGACGCGACGCTGAACTCGTCGCCGCTCTACGCGCACACGCCGCGCACCGTCACCGACAAGGAAGAACTGAAGAAGGTCATCGAGCAGGTGCGTCGCCAGGGGTGGGCGATCGTCGATCAGGAACTCGAAGGCGGTTTGATTTCGCTGTCCGCGCCGATTCGCAATCGCCAGGGCCGTGTGATCGCCGCGATGAACATCAGCGGCAACGCGCAGCGCAATTCGGCGAAACAGATGGTGAAGGCGTTTCTGCAACCGCTGCAGCAAGCCGCGCAGACGGTCTCGGAGATGGTCGCGCGGCGCGGCTGACGCACGCAGCTAGCTGGGAACGCGCGCGTTTGCTGCGGACCCCGGCATTTGCTCCTGTCGCTCACTGCGCGAGATAGCGCTCCACCAGCCGCGCCCAGAACGCCGCGCCGATCGGCAGACTGCGGTCGTTGAAGTCGTAGTGCGGGTTGTGCACCATGCAGCCGTCCTCGCCGACGCCGTTGCCGATGCGCAGAAACGTGCCCGGCCGCTTCTGCAGCATGAACGCGAAGTCCTCGCTGCCCATCAGGATGTCGGTCTGCTCGACTACCTTGTCGTCGCCGACCAGCTCGCGCGCGACCTGCGCCGCAAACTCCGTTTCGGCGTCCGTATTGATGACGACCGGATAACCTTCGACGTACTCGACGTGCGCCTTGCCGCCATAGCTCGCCGCCTGCGACTCGGCCAGCTCGGTGATGCGCTTCTTCAGCAACTCACGCACCTCGGGGCTGAATGAGCGCACGCTCAGTTCGAGCCGCGCGCTGCTCGAAATCACGTTGTTCGCTGTGCCCGCGTGCATCGAGCCCACCGTCACCACGGCCGGCTGCGACGGATCGACGTTGCGCGCGACGATCGTCTGCAGCGCCATCACGATGCTCGCGGCGACCACGACCGGATCGACGGTCAGATGCGGACGCGCCGCATGGCCGCCGACGCCTTCGATCGTGATGGTCGCCTTGTCCCCCGCCGACATGAACGGCCCCTTGCGGAACAGCAGCGTGCCCGGCTCCGCGCCAGGATGATTGTGCAGGCCGAACACGGCGTCGCACGGGAAGCGCTCGAACAGGCCGTCGTTGATCATCTTCAAGGCGCCGCTGTCGATGCCGCTTTCCTCGGCCGGCTGGAAGTACAGATGCACGGTGCCCGAGAAATTACGCGTGGCCGCGAGACGTTGCGCGGCGCCGAGCAGGATCGTCGTGTGACCATCGTGGCCGCACGCGTGCATCTTGCCGTGGGTTCCGCTCGCGTACGGCAGGCCGGTCTGTTCGATGATCGGCAGCGCGTCCATGTCCGCGCGAATGCCGATGCTGCGCTTGCCGTCGCCTACCTTCATCGTGCCGACCACGCCGGTCTTGCCGACCCCGCGTGTGACCTGCCAGCCCCACTGTTCGAGTTTTTCCGCGACGAGCGCCGCGGTCCGCACTTCCTCGTACGCGAGTTCAGGATGGTGGTGAATGTGATGGCGAATCTCGCGCAGGCTCGCGGCGGCGGGTTCCAGATCGGACACTTCGGTCAAACGCGGGGTCTGGTTCATCGTTTGCATCGCTCCAGTGAGTAGCCTCGCACTATATCCATGCCGTTTCGTTCGAATAAGATGCTATTTTTTTCACCCTGATTAACAGCTCTTATATACGGGGTTACCCTGATGAAACTGCAGCAGTTGCAGGCCTTCGTCGCCGCTGCGCATCACCGCAGCCTGCGCGCCGCCGCGCGCGAGCTCGGCGTCACGCAGCCCGCCGTCACGCATACGATTCGCGAGCTGGAAAGCGCGCTCAATGCGGAGCTGATGGTGCGCAGCGTGCGCGGCATCGAGCTGACCGCGTGCGGGCTTGCGCTGTTGCCACGCGCCGAGCAGTTGCTGGGCGACATGCGCCGCACCGTCGAGGCCGTCGAGCAGGTGAAAGGAGAACTGGCCGGCAAGGTCGGCGTCGGCACGATGCCATCGCTCGCGCTGACGGTGCTGCCGCATGCGGTGTCGAGCTTTCGCGAGAAGATGCCGCTCGTGAGTCTGCATCTGGAGGAAGTGACGGTGCCCGATGCGCTCGCGCGTCTGCGCAACGGCACACTCGATCTCGCGGCGATCCATCACGTTCAGGCATTGGATAACGATCTGGTGCAGGTGCCGCTGTACTCGACGCAGTTCGTCGTCACGATGCGCGCGGGGCATCCGCTCGCGAACGTCACGCGTCTGTCCGAGCTGCTCGACGCCGAGTGGATCGTCACGGTCGGCGCCGATCACTTCCCGCACAGCGTGATGATGGCGATGTTCAGCGCGCATGGCCTGCCGCTGCCGAAGCGGCTGCTGCGCGCGCCGTCGTCGTTTGCGGTGACGCTCGGGCTCGTATCGCAGACCGACGTGATCAGTTGCTTCACGCGGCCGCTCGCGCAGCGGGTCGCGCCGCTCGGCATTCGCGTCGCGCAGATCGAAGACGCGCTGCCGAACTACGATCTGAGCATCATCTCGCGACGCGATCTGCTGCCGACGCCGGCCGTACAGCAGTTCGTCGCGTGTTTGCGGCAGGTCACGCGGGAGCGAATGGGGGCCGTGCAATAAGGCCGCGTGACTTCGTTACGCGCTCACCTGCTCCTTGAGCACCGTGATCAACGCGTGCCCCGCTTCTTCGAGCGTGCCGGAGTTGTCGATCGTCGTGCAGCGCACGCCGGCCGGCAACGCAAACGGCGCGCGCCGCGCGAGCCGCGCCGCGACCTGCTCCGACGATTCGCGCGCCCGCGCGTCGAGCCGCGCTTCCAGAATATGCGGCGCGGCGCTCACGTGCACCACTTCCGCGCGTGGATAGCGCGCGAGCGCATGCTGCAGGTACTGCCGCGAGCCATTAACGACCACCGTGCAGCCACGCGCGAGCCACGCATCGAGTTCGATGCCGATGCCATAGCGCAGCGAATGGCTCGACCATTCGAGCGCGAACAGGCCCAGCACCGAGCGCGCGGCGAACTCCTCGACGCTCAGTGCGACATGCACTTCCCCATTGCCACTCGGCCGCGTGATGTAACGATGCGCGAACACGACCGGCTCGCCGGCGAGCCGCGTGCGCGCGAATTGCAGCAGCGAATCCTTGCCCGCGCCAGACGGCCCCATCACATAGACCAAACGCCCGTTCATTGGCTGCTCAGCTCGTCTTGCTGCTCGTCCTTGCGACCGCCGTGTCTCGCGCCGTCGCTGAACGGCAGTGGCTGCCACAGCACGAACGGCTCGCCCGGCGCCGGCTCGACGAACAACGCGGCCTGATCGACCGCGAGCGGCCCCAGCGCGGGCGTGCGCTCACGCCACCATGCGAGCAGCGTCGCGCGCTCGTCGGCATCGGCGAGCGAACTGGACAGCGTCATATGAAAACGGAACTCGTCTAACACGTACGGATAGCCCCATTGCAGCAGCAACGCACGTTGGCGTTCGGTGAGCGGTGCGGCGAGCCGGCGCTCGAGATCGGCCGCAGACGGCCGCGCGCGCAGCCCGTCTAGCGACTCCAGCGCGTTCGACGCAAGCTCGCGAATGCGCGTCTCGCCATCTGCATCGGCCGGTCGCAATGCGACGAAGTCGCCCAGCGTGGCCGCTTCCACCGGCAACGCGAACCGCTGCCGCCCTAGCGCCCACGCCCGCGCAGCCGCAAGCACGTCGTGCTGCGTGACACCGGCGCCGAGCCGGAACGGGGCGACCAGCGTGCCATGCCAGCCATAGCGGCGCGGCGAGTCGGTCAACGCGGCGAGCGGGCGCGCCAGGCCAGGCGGCTGCGGCTGCGCGTGGCGCTCGCCGCTTTGCGCATCGCGGCCGAGCCATGCCGAGCCGGCCTGCCACCACGCCGATTCACATGACGGCGCGTAGTACAGCGCAAAGCGCGCTTCGGCACTCCATGCGGGGCCGCTCACAGGTCATGCTCCACGAGCAGTTGCACGCGGTCGGCCGCAAAATGCGTGAAGCCGTATTTGACCGGCGTGCCTTGCAAATCGACGTCGACGTTCTCGACCCACAGCACCGGCTGTTGACGGTTGATGTTGAGCCGCCGCGCGACCTCCGGCTCGGGCAGCACGCTGCCGATGCGGCTCCACTTGCGCAGATAATCGTCCACGCCGAATTCGGCCAGCGCCTTCGTCGTGCCGCCGAGGCGTTGCACGACCTCCGGCAGCTCCGGAAAACGCGCGGCCGGATACCAGCTGCGCGCGAACGTAAGCGGCACGCCGTCGGACTCGTTCAGCGATTCGATCCGATAGACCGCCGCGCCCGCGCGCAGACCCAACGCCTTCGCGACGCTGGGCTCGGCTTTCACGCGCGCGCCCGACAGCATCGTGCCGCCTGGCGAGTGATGTTGTTGACGCAGGTTCTCGGTGAAACGCGTACGGCGGCCGATCGAATAGTCGATCGCGCCGGGCTGCACGAAGGTGCCGCGCCCCTGCTCCACGCTGACGAGGCCGAGCGCTGCGAGGCCGAGCATCGCGCGACGCACCGTGTGACGGTTGACGTCGAAGCGCTTCGCCAGCTCACCCTCGCTCGGCAACCGCCCTTCTTCCCCAAACCCGCTTGCCGCGATCTCGGCGGCGAGAATCTGTTCGATCTGTCTCCAGACGGCCACGCCCGCGCCGCGTTCGAGCATCGTGGCCGGCGCCGCGCTGTCGTTCGATGTCATGGTGCTGTCATTCCCTTCGGTTCAAATGATCGCCATGACGTGCATTGTAGTGCGCAAGCCGTGATGGAAATATGAAACGTACGCCGCGCACCACAGTCCAGACAACTATGCCTGTAAACGTCTAGACGTTTAGATGAATAGATGCTCCAATGTCCACTCGCTGGATCGACAGGAAATCCGATGAGCCCGAGTTCCGTTCCGCCCTCTGCGCCGTTGCCCGCCGTGTCTTCGACGGCGCGGCGCGCCTGGATGGCCGTGCTGGCCCGCACGCCGCGCGCCGACCTCGAAGCCTCGCTGCAGCGCGCGTTGCAAGATCAACCTATCCCCGCCTATGACTGGCTGCGCCCCCCTGAAATCGGCCTCGCGATGGTGCGCGGGCGCATCGGCGGCAGCGGCGATCCTTTCAATCTCGGCGAAGCAACGGTCACGCGCGCCACGCTGCGTCTGCATGCCAGCGGCGACGCCGAGGCCACCGTCGGCGTCGCCTGTCATCTGGGACGTGACCGCCGTCGCGCCGAACTTGCGGCGCTCGCCGACGCTTTGCTACAGATGCCCGAGCATCACGACAGCCTGCATCGTCAATTGATCGAGCCGTTCGCCGCCCAACAGAAGGCACGGCGCGCACAACAGCAGCAGGACGCCGCGGCGACGCGCGTCGAATTCTTCACGATGGTGCGAGGCGACTGATGGAACATTCACCGATTGCGTTGTCCACGCTGACGCCGGGTTTCGCGGACCCGGTCCACGCTACCCAGGCCGTGTTTCGCACGCTGCTCGACGCGTTGTCGCGCCCCGGCACGATCGGGGTGATTCGTGACGTGCTGCCCGAGTTGCGCAACACGCCGGTCGAACCCGCCGCATTCGCTGCGCTGCTGACGCTCTGCGACTACGCGACACCGGTTTGGCTCGCGCAGCCTGATACCGCGCTCGCGTCGGCGTTGCGTTTTCACACCGGCGCGCCGCTCGTCCATGCGCCCGGCGACGCGGCATTCGTCTATCTGCACGACGCCGACGCGTTGCCGTCGCTCGAAAGCTTCGCACCCGGCAGCGCCGAGTCGCCCGAGCAATCGGCCACGCTGCTGATCCGCGTCGACGCGCTGACGGGCGGCGCACCGGTCACGCTGAGTGGCCCCGGCATTCTGGAGAGCCAAACGATTTCGCCGGTTGGTCTTCCACCACGGTTCTGGCAAGAGCGCGCGATGCTCGCACCGCTGTTTCCGTGCGGCATCGACTGTTATCTGGTTTGCGGCCCGCGCGTGATCGGCCTGCCGCGCACAACTGAAGCGAAGGTGAACTGATGTACGTTGCCGTCAAAGGTGGAGAACGCGCTATCGAAGCGTCGTGGCGCCTGCTCGACAAAGCGCGCCGCGGCGATACGCAGATCGCCGAACTGAGCGTCGCGCAGATTCGCGAGCAGTTGCGGCTCGCGGTCGCGCGCGTGATGACCGAAGGCTCGGTCTACGACGAGGAGCTTGCCGCGCTCGCAATCAAGCAGGCAGCCGGCGATCTGGTCGAAGCGATCTTCCTGCTGCGCGCATATCGCACCACGTTGCCGCGCTTCGGCTATACGCGCGCCATCGATACCGAATCGATGCGGGTCGAGCGGCGTATCTCGGCGACCTTCAAGGACTTGCCCGGTGGCCAGTTGCTCGGCGCGACCTACGACTACACGCAGCGCCTGCTCGATTTCGCGTTGCTCGCCGATGGCGACGACGCGCGGCAGCACGTGACGCAAGGCAATGCGCCGGTTTCGCAGGAACCGCCCGCGTCGGAAGCGATGCCGCGCGTCGTGTCGCTGCTCGACAAGGAAGGCCTGATCGAACAGGAGCGCCCGACACCGGATGGCCCGGAACCCGGCGATCTGTCGCGCGAACCGCTCGCGTTTCCAGCGAGCCGCGCGACGCGTCTGCAGAACCTCGCGCGCGGCGACGAAGGCTTTCTGCTCGCGATGGGCTATGCGACACAACGCGGCTACGCGCACTCGCATCCGTTCGCGGGCGAGATCCGTTTCGGCACGATCGCGGTCGAAATGGACCTCGACGAACTCGGCGAAGCGGTCGACATCGGCGATATCGACGTCACCGAATGCCAGATGATCAACCAGTTCGCTGGCAGCAGCGCGGTGCCGCCCACCTTCACGCAGGGCTACGGGCTCGCGTTCGGCCACTCGGAGCGCAAGGCGATGGCGATGGCGCTGGTCGATCGCGCGCTGCGCGCCGAAGAACTCGGCGAGACGCTCTCGTCGCCGACGCAGGACATCGAATTCATGCTGTCGCACAGCGATAACGTCGAGGCGTCGGGCTTCGTGCAGCACCTGAAGCTGCCGCATTACGTCGACTTCCAGGCGGAGCTGGAACTGGTGCGGCGCTTGCGCGCGCAGCATCACGGCAACGATGAATCAGGCCACGCCACCGACAAGGAGCAAGCAGCATGAACGCGCCCGACACCGCTGTTGCAAACACCTCATACGACAGCGCCGCGCACGGCTACAACTTCGCGTATCTCGACGAGCAGACCAAACGCATGCTGCGCCGCGCGTTGCTGAAGGCAGTCGCCGTGCCGGGCTACCAGGTGCCGTTCGCATCACGAGAAATGCCTCTGCCGTATGGCTGGGGCACCGGCGGCATCCAGGTTACCGCCGCGATCATCGGCAAGACGGACACGCTGAAGGTCATCGATCAGGGTTCCGACGAAACCACCAACGCCGTCAACATTCGCCGCTTCTTCGCGCGCATCACGGGTGTGGCGACCACCCGGCACACCAGCGAGGCGACGATCATCCAGACGCGGCACCGGATTCCGGAAACGCCGCTAACCGAACGCCAGATCCTCGTCTATCAGGTGCCGATGCCCGAGCCGCTGTTCCGGCTCGAACCGCGCGTCGCCGAATGCAAGAAGCTGCATGCGCTCGCCGATTACGGGCTGATCAGCGTGAAGCTGTACGAGGACATCGTGCACCACGGCAGCATCGCAACCACGTACGACTACCCGGTGATCGTCAATCATCGCTATCTGACATCGCCGTCGCCGATCCCGAAGTTCGACAATCCGAAGATGCATATGAACGCCGCGCTGCAACTGTTCGGCGCGGGGCGCGAGCGCCGGATTCACGCGATTCCGCCTTATACGCCGGTGCGCAGCCTCGACTTCGACGATCATCCGTTCGAGGTGCAGAAGTGGCAGCACGCGTGCGCGTTGTGCGGATCGAAGGAAAGCTTTCTCGACGAGATGATCGTCGACGACGCCGGCACGCGCATGTTCGTGTGCTCGGATAGCGACTACTGTCACGAGCGGCGCGGCGACGGAGAGATCGAACCGCAAGCACCACTGCCCCACGCCACGCGCGAAGGAGACTCCGCATGACGCCGCTTCTGAGCGCCCGCGCGCTGACCAAACAATACGGCGGCCGCAACGGTTGCCGCAACGTGAGCTTCGATCTGTATCCGGGCGAGGTACTGTGCATCGTCGGCGAATCGGGTTCGGGCAAGACCACGCTGGTCAATACGCTGGCGCTGAAGGCCGAGGCCGATAGCGGCTCGCTGCACTACGCCGCGTCGCACGGCGACCTGCTCGACCTGCGCGCGCTGTCGGAGCCGCGCCGCCGTCTGCTGATGCGCACCGAATGGGGCTTCGTGCAGCAGAATCCGCGCGACGGCCTGCGCAGCGGCGTATCGGCCGGCGCCAACATCGGCGAGCCATTGATGGCTGTCGGCGCGCGACACTACGGCGAGATTCGCCGCACGGCCACGCAATGGATGGAGCGTGTCGAACTCGACCCAGCGCGCATCGACGAATTCCCCGCCGCCTTTTCGGGCGGTATGCAGCAACGTCTGCAGATTGCGCGCAATCTCGTCACCGGTCCGCGTCTGGTGTTCATGGACGAACCGACCGCCGGTCTCGACGTGTCCGTGCAGGCGCGTCTGCTCGATCTGCTGCGCACGCTGACCTCGACGCTGCATCTGTCGGTGCTGATCGTCACGCACGATATCGGCGTCGCGCGTCTGCTCGCACATAGGCTGATGGTGATGCAGGCAGGCGAAGTCGTCGAAGCGGGTCTAACCGATCAGGTGCTCGACGATCCGCAGCACCCTTATACGCAAACGCTGGTTTCCTCGGTTCTGCCGGTTTGAGGCTCACAATGCAATCCACTGAGGTAGTAATTGACGCGGGCAGCGCGGCACGTCACGGCGAGCGCGCTTTCGCCGACAACGCGGCGCTGATGCTGCGCGCCACCGGCATCGGCAAGACTTTCACGCTGCACGGCCAGGGCGGTGTGCGAATCGACGCGCTCGCGAACGTATCGCTCGAAGTCGAGCGCGGTGAATGCGTGGTGCTGGTCGGGCCGTCGGGCGCGGGCAAAAGCACACTGCTGCGCTGTCTGTACGGCAACTATCTGGCGAGCACCGGCTCGATCGCGATTCGCGACACCAGCGATCAGGGCAGGCCCGTCACGATCACCGGTGCCGAACCGCGTGACGTGCTGCGTCTGCGACGTAGCGTGGTCGGCTATGTGAGCCAGTTTTTGCGCGTGATTCCGCGCGTGCCGACGCTCGCGCTCGTCGCCGAGCCGCTCATGCTGCACGGCGTCGCAGAACCCGAAGCAAACGCGCGCGCCGCTGAATTGCTCGCGCGGCTCAACGTGCCGGAACGTCTGTGGTCGCTCGCGCCCGCGACGTTTTCGGGTGGCGAGCAGCAGCGCGTGAACATCGCGCGAGGTTTGATCGCCGAACATCCGCTGTTGCTGCTCGACGAACCGACCGCTTCGCTCGATGCCGAAAACCGCGACGTTGTAGCCGATCTGATCGTCGAGGCGCGCGAGCGCGACGCGGCGATCGTTGGTATCTTTCACGACGAAGAGACTCGCAACAAGGTCGCGACGCGCCGCCTGGAACTGCGGCCGCCGCTGCGGCATTAAATTGACACCAGTCCCGACTGACTACGGAGCAAGTCGATGTTGATCAGCAACGCTCGCATCGTGACGCGAGACGAAGAATTCATTGGCACCGTGCGCGTGGAAGACGGCGTGATTCGCGACGTCGAACGCGGCGCGAGTTCGGCGCGCAACGCCGAAGACTGGGACGGCGATTATCTGCTGCCCGGTCTGATCGAACTGCATACGGACAATCTCGAGAAGCACCTCGTGCCGCGTCCCGGCGTCGAATGGAATACCGACGCGGCTTTCGTGATCCACGACGCGCAGGTCGCCGCGGCCGGCATCACGACGGTATTCGACGCGCTCGCGATCGGCTCGCGCTCGAGCGTTGGGCTGCGTAACCGCCACGTGCAAACGCAATGCGCCGAATCGCTGCTGCGGCTGTCCACGCGTCGGCTGCTGCGCGCCGAGCACTTTCTGCATCTGCGCTGCGAGATCGCGACCGCCGACGTGCTCGAGGTATTCGATTCGCTGTGCGCGCATCCGCTGTTGCGGCTCGCGTCGGTGATGGACCATACGCCGGGACAGCGCCAATGGCACGATCGCGAGCAATGGCGCCGCTTCCAGGAGCGCAACGGCAAGATGAGCGACGAGCGTGTCGCGAGCACGCTCGCCGAACTCGCGGTCGAACAGGAGCGTTACGCGGATGAGCATCGCCGCGAGATCGTCGCGCGGTGCCGGCGGCTCGGCATTCCGGTCGCGAGCCACGACGACACGCTGATCGAGCACGTCGAACAGGCGAAGGCCGAGGGCATCGTGCTGGCCGAATTCCCGACCACGCGCATCGCCGCGCAAGCCGCGCGCGAGCACGGCATCGCAACGATCATGGGCGCGCCGAACATCGTGCGCGGCGGCTCGCATTCGGGCAACGTGTCGGCGCTCGAACTCGCGCGCGCGGATCTGCTCGATATTCTGTCGTCGGATTACGTGCCGTCGAGCTTGCTGACCGCGGTGTTCGATCTGGTCGAAAAAGCGGGCTGGTCGCTGCCGCGCGCGATGGCAACGGTCTCGGCCGAACCGGCGCGCACCGCCGGTCTCACGGACCGCGGCGCGATCGAGCCGGGCTTGCGCGCGGATCTCGTGCGCGTGACGATGCTCGACAAGCTGCCAGTGCCGCGCGCGACTTATCGCGGCGGGGTGCGGATCGTTTGAGTGGCGAACTGAAGGCGCGTCTGCGTCTCAGGTCGACAGCTCAACGGCGCGGACAACACCGCGTCACGCGGTAGGCTCCTCCTCGCGCCCCTCGGTCGCATCGCGCGCGGCGTGCGCCTGGGCGAGCTGCGCGTGGGCAAGCCGCGCCTGCTCGGCCTGTTCGTGGAGCCGCATGGCGAGCAGATCCTGATAGCGCAGATACGCGCAGCGGCCACCCGATTTCGCCGCATACATCGCCGCATCGGCGTTCAGCAGCAGTTCCTCGGCATTGCCGCTGTCGTGCGGAAACTCGCTGATGCCGATGCTCGCGCCGACCGTCATGCTATTGCCGTCGACGCTCAGCGTTTCGTTCAGCGCATCCATGATGCGCTCGGCGATTTCGGGCGTGACCTCGGCCGCGCGCTGCCCTTCGATCAGCACGATGAATTCGTCGCCGCCGAGCCGCGCGACCACGTCCCCGGCGCACAGTACCTCCTTCAGACGGCGCGCGACCGCGACCAGCACCTTGTCGCCAACGGAGTGACCGAACTGATCGTTGATCTGCTTGAAGCGGTCGAGATCGACGAACAGCACCGCGAGGCCTTCGCGGCGGAAGCTTGCCTCCTCGATCGCGTTCTCGAGCTTCTGCATGAACAGCATGCGGTTCGGCAAGCCGGTCAGCACGTCGTGCGAGGCCAGATGCACGAGCTCGCTCTGCTTGCTGTGCAGCGCATCCATCTGCGCGCGGATTTCACGGCGCAAACGCTCGAAGCAGCGCGCGAGCACGCCGATTTCGTCGGTGCGTTTGAGCGGCAAGGTGTGCATCGCGTGCTCGGCGAACAGATGCGTCGCCGCATGCGCGAGCTGATGAAGCGGCTTGGTCAGCGCTCGCGCGAACAGAATTGCCAGCAGTACCGACAAAGCGCTGAACACCAGCACCATGCGAATGATCCGCGTGCCGAGCTGATTCGCGCCGCTCAACACGTCCTCGAGCGGCTTCGCGAGACCGAGCACGATGAAGCGATTGCCTTCCGAATCGCCGAACGGCCGCCGCACGAACGCGAGCACCCGCCCGTGCGCCTCATAGGGCCGCGCGAGACCGTTGACGAGCACTTCGCTGCGCCGCTGCTCGAACAGCTGCTTCGTGACCGGGAAGCTGTCCTGCATCAGCACGCGCCGGCCGCGGTCGAAACCGAAGGTCTTCGACGCGTCGGGATGAACCAGGAAGTCGCCCCACTCGTTCGCCAGATAGACCTGGTAGTCGCTCGGCAGATCGCTCTGCAAACGCCGCAGCATGCCGGCCAGATCGACGTCGAGCACGACGACGCCGACCACCGTGCCGCGCGCATCCGCGATCGGCGTGCCGAGACGCAGCGTCGGCCTGCCTTGCGCCGCATGCGTGCCGTATTCGTGATTGATCGAAATCGGCGAGGTGTAGATGCGTCCGGGTGAAAACGCGAGCGTTTCGAATACGTAGGGAAACTGAGCTTTTTCCTGCAGATCGTCACCCTGTACACGCACGAGGCCGTCGCTGTCGCGATCGAAACGGATCAGCTCGAGCCCGTGATGCTGCCGCGTGATCAGCCGCACCTGCAGATACTCCGGGTGGTGCAGCATGAAGCTCGAATACACCTGCGCGAGCCGCTCGCGGCCGAGGTTCGGACCGATGCCGTCGTCGGTCTGCGTGACGCTCACCGATGACGGCATCGTCGCCAGCACCAGCGCGTCTGCGGCGACGTCGTCGATCGATACGGCGATGCGCTGGCCGAGCAGCTCCGTCGAAGTCTGCAGGCTGCGCTCCGCTTCGTTGACCAGCATCGTGCGATTCGCGCGATACGCGTAATAGCCGGTCGCGCCCGACGCCAGCACGCCGATGCACGCGAGCAGCACGGACAGCTTGAAGGTCAGGCCGCGATGCAGCATCAGAAGCGCTCCGAACGGTCGCCCGACACGATGCGCGTCCACAATTGCTCGCGGCGGTCGATATCCTCGACCGGACCGATCCAGACGATGTGCGCGTTGGGGTTGCCTTCGGCCGGCTCGGTCAGCGTATTCGCGAGCCCCTGGCGCTGTGTCAGCAGCGCGCTCACGCTCGGCTCGAGCATGTAGTTGATCCACGCGAGCGCGAGCGGCTGGTCGCTCGCCGCGCGCGTCATCGACCAGCAGTCGAGCCACGCGAGCGCGCCTTCGTCCGGAATCACATAGCCGACGTCGGCGCCCGCGCGCCGCAGCAACTGCACCTGCTGCGTGCCGTAATTGCCGAACATCAGTGCGACCTTGTGCTGGATGAAGAACGCGGTCGCCTCCTCGGGCAGCGTGTAGTAGGTCAGCAGATTGCGGCGCAGCTCGACGAGCTTGTGCGCGATCGTGCGCATCTGCGCGGGGTCGAGTTGAAACGGATGCGGATAGCCGAGCGCGAGCGCGGTGAACGAGAAGTTGTGCTGCGCGCTATTGAAGTCGAGCACCTTGCCACGATAGCGCGGGTTCCACAGTTCGAGCATCGAATGCGGCGCCACCGGAATCTGCTTGCGATCGTAGATGAGGCCCATCGACGAATAGGTGAACGGAATCGCGTAGACCTTGCCCGCCGACGTCAGGCCGCCGATCGAGCCGAGCGCCTGGAAACGCGGCAATTGCTTCTTCGTATTGGGCAGACTCGCGAGATCGAGCGGCGCAAGCAGATTAGCCTGCGCATAACGGCGAATTTCGGCTGTGTTGGCGGCGAGTACGTCGAAAGGCGGCTCGCCCTTGCTATGCATCTGCGCCCACAGCGCCTCGTCGGAATCGACCAGCGTAACCTCGACCTTCGCGCCGTAGCGCGCTTCGAACGCCTTGACGACATCCGGGTCCGCGTAGCCGGGCCATGCGAGTACGTGCAGCACCTTGTCGGCAGCCGCGGCTGGCGTGGCCACGGCGAAACTCGCGCACAGCAGTGCGCCTGTCAGAACGCTCAACGCGCGGGGCAAAACGTCGCACCGAAATCCCGATACGCCAATGGATATAAATCCCGATGTAATTCTCGACAAAAAGCCGATAAAAAAACGGCGCTGCAATAATGCCGCGCGAACCCGCGCGCCGACGCTCGCGATTTGTCGCTTGAAAGTCTGTTTACAACAGCCTGTTTGATCCGCCATGAACGACATCGTGCGCATGAATAAACACCGTTGAGCAGAAAGGTCTTTTGGTCTAGCGCAAATGCGCGGCATTTGAATCTTGACGGCTGTCCGACGATTTGCTTCGGTGCGATCCGCGCCTGCGCGGGCGGTCGGCGTCCTACGCATGGAGCATCGATGATAGCGCCAAAAGCCGTGGTTTTCGCACAGGTTCCAAACGGCTGCGCAAAAATATCGGCGCTGGTAATACCGTGTAAGCCAATGGTCTCGAGGCCGCTGTTAAATAACGGCAAATTCGGCCACGAGCTTTAACGATATCCACGTTTCAAACCCGCGTTTCGAACCGCTTTTCGGCGAATTCGCAAAGAATGCCTCCGCATATTCCGGTCGATCACGCTCGCCGGCTCACCGTATTACCCCTCGTGCATTACACCCGTGTTACGCAAACACCACCAACAGTGTACGATCCGGTCACATCGGCTTGGGTGCACGCGTCGCTCCAGAGGGCCTCCTCCTGCGCCATCCGGTGTTTTACTAGCTTCCCAATATTTTTGAACTGATAAGCTTGGCGCGCGTTGCAGGCCACCCCGGCTTGCATCCTGACCAGAAGCCCGTTTGCGAGTCGCGCCGGGCGTCCCGAGGCGGCACAACCGTCGAGGGCGAAATTGAACTACACCGAGGAGTAAAAATAGTGAAAAAACTGCTAGCGGCTTTGACGGTTGCCTTGATTGCCACCGTCTCCATTGGCGCACACGCTAAAGATTGGTCGACGATCCGTTTTGGCGTTGATGCCAGCTATCCCCCGTTCGAGTCGAAAGGCGCAGACGGCAAGCTCGTTGGCTTCGATATCGACCTCGGCAACGAAATCTGCAAGCGCGTCGGTGCGAAGTGCGTGTGGGTGGAAAACGACTTCGACGGCATGATCCCGGCACTGAAGGCGAAGAAGTTCGACGGCGTGCTGTCGTCGATGTCGATGACGCCGCAACGCGCCGAACAGATCGCCTTCTCGTCGAAGCTGTTCAACACACCGACGCGCCTCGTCGCGAAGCAGGGCTCGGGCATCCTGCCGACCGCTGAATCGCTGAAGGGCAAGACGGTGGGCGTCGAACAGGGCACGATCCAGGAAACCTACGCGAAGACGTACTGGGAACCGGCGGGCGCGAAAGTCGTGCCGTATCAGAACCAGGACCAGGTCTACGCCGACCTGATCTCGGGCCGTCTGGACGCAGCGCTGCAGGACGCAGTGCAGGCTGACCAGGGCTTCCTGAAGACGCCGCGCGGCAAGGGCTTCGCGTTCGTCGGCCAGGACCTCAACGATCCGAAGATCCTTGGTAGCGGCGCCGGCATCGGCATGCGCAAGGAAGACACCGATCTGAAGGCGAAGGTCGACAAGGCGATCGCCGACATGATCAAGGACGGCACCTACAAGAAGATCGAGAAGAAGTACTTCGACTTCGACGTGTACGGCAGCTAAATCGCCGACGCGCGCCGCACGGTGCGCCGGCAGCTTGTCCGAAACGGGCTCCGCGATGCGGAGCCCGTTTTGTTTTGCGGCTCCACATCCAGCCACATGAAGCCACACCGTGGGGCATATCGGCTAAGATCGTGCAACGCGCGGTCGCCGGGAGACAGGTGGCCGCAGTCCGCGCACGCGGACCTCGCGCGCAGCCGGCGCGCACCTTTCCCCTTGCAATCAACAACCTAGCGCGGCCGCTACGAACGGGCCGCGAAGTCAAAACCATGCAAACCCAGACCCATCCGCTGATTGCCCCGTCGCTTGGCACCGCCCGTGAACTGACGAGTTTCCACTATGGTCCCGGCGGCGGACAGAAAATCTATATCCAGTCGTCGCTGCACGCGGACGAGCTGCCCGGCATGCTGGTGTCGTGGTCGCTGCGCCGCAAGCTGGCCGCGCTCGAGGCCGCGGGCAAGCTGCGCGGCGAAGTCGTAGTGGTGCCGGTGCCGAATCCGATCGGCCTGAACCAGCATCTGCTCGGCCAGATGCTCGGGCGCTTCGAAACCGGCAGCGCGCAGAACTTCAACCGCAACTTCTACGACCTCGCGGAACTCGTGCTGCCGACCATCGAGTCGCGTCTGACCGGCGACATCGATGAGAACCGCGCCGCCATTCGCGCGGCGATGCGCGAAGCGCTCGACGCGCAGAAGCCGACCACCGAACTCGGCTCGCAACGCCTCGCGCTGCAAAAACTCTCGTACGACGCCGACGTCGTGCTCGACCTGCATTGCGACTGGGAAGCCGCGATGCACCTGTATACCAATCCGGACTTGTGGCCCGAAGTCGAACCGCTAGCGCGCTACATCGATGCGAAGGCGTCGCTGCTCGCGCTGAACTCGGTCGGCAATCCGTTCGACGAGATCCACAGCTTCTGCTGGTCGGATCTGCGCGGCCGTTTCGGCGAGCGCTTCCCGATCCCGAACGGCGGCATCTCGGTCACGATCGAACTGCGCGGCCAGCGCGACGTGTCGTACGAATACGCGGAAAAAGACGCGCAGGCGATCATCGAGTATCTGACCCTGCGCGGCGTGGTCGACGGCGAACCGGCGCCGCTGCCGCCGCTCGAATTCGCGGCGACGCCGCTCGCGGGCGCCGAGCCGCTCGTCGCGCCGATCAGCGGCGTGCTCGTGTATCGCTGCGAGGTCGGCACGTGGGTGGACGTGGGCCAGGAAATCGCCGACATCGTCGATCCGTTGACGGACCACGTCGTCACGATCAAGAACACCGTGGCCGGCCTGCTGTACGCGCGGCATCTGGCGCGTTTCGCGACGGCCGGCCTCGAGTTCGCGCGCATCGCCGGCGCGACGCCGTTCCGCAGCGGCTCTTTGCTGAGCAACTGACGCCAACGCCGCTGCGACTGGCGATGCCCTCGCAGCCGGCCATGTAACTGAATTTTCATGCAGCAGCCGAAGTAACCGATCGCCCGCCGCCTGGCGGGCGATCCGCTGCCACACGCCCCGCTTCGCTCCAGGGTCGATCGACCCGCCCCGCCACCGACACACCCCGCCCCCGGTGCCCCCGCAAAGTGTCGCGCCGACACGACACCGTGGAAAAAATTTTTTCCTGTCACATACCTTACTCAGCGTTCCCTTAAATTGCCGGCCATCGCGCGACGTTGCCGCAGAGCAGCGCGTCGCGATCGCCAAAATTCGCTAACTCGGAGAAGTATGTTGAACAAGAAAATCCTGACCGCCGCTACGCTTGCCGTCTTCGCCTCCGCCGCTCACGCACAAAGCAGCGTCACGCTGTACGGCCTGATCGATGCGGGTATCAGCTACGTGAACAACTCGAAAACGTCCACCGGCCATAGCAGCCTGACGAAGTACGACGACGGCGTCGCGCAAGGCAGCCGTTGGGGTCTGCGTGGCACGGAAGACCTCGGCAACGGCCTGAAGGCGCTGTTCGTATTGGAAAACGGCTTCAACAGCGGTAACGGCACCGCCGGCCAGGGCGGCGCGATGTTCGGTCGCCAGGCCTATGTCGGTGTGTCGCAGAAGGACATCGGCTCGCTGACGTTCGGCCGCCAGTACTCGTTCTCGACCGACTACCTCGGCTCGAACTACTCGACCGGCGGCCTGACCGTCGCGGGCAACTACGCTTACCACATCAACGACGTCGACCAGCTCACCTCGAGCCGTATCAACAACTCGGTCAAGTTCAGCAGCGCGAACTTCTCGGGCCTGACCTTCGGCGCGATGTACGGCTTCTCGAACACGGCAGGCGGCTTTGCCGGCACGCCGGGTACGGGCACGTCGGCTGCACCGGTTGCGGGTTCGTCGCGCGCATACAGCTTCGGCGCGAACTATGCGAACGGCCCGTTCGGTATCGGCGCAGCGTACACGGACATCCGTTACCCGGGCCAGGCATCGCCGGCCTTCTCGACTTCACTGGCTAACGTGAGCTTCCCGACGCTCGGCACCGGCCAGATCCAGGATCTGCGCTCGTTCGGCGTTGGCGGCCGCTACGCATTCGGTCCGGCGACGCTGTGGGCCCTGTACACGAACACGCGCCTCGCACCGATCTCGGGCGGCTCGACCACGTTCGCAGCCTACGAAGCGGGCGCGAAGTACGCGGTCACGCCGGCTATCACGGCAGGCGCGGGCTACACGTACATGCACCTGAGCGGCGCGAACGTCGGTCACTGGAACCAGGTTAACCTGAGCGGCGACTACGCGCTGTCGAAGCGCACGGACGTCTACGTGCTGGGCATCTATCAGATCGCATCGGGCCACAACGCCGCAACTGGCGACCTGCAGGCACAGATCGGTTCGAGCACGAGCTACTTCAACACGTCGGGCGTCGGCGCCGACAACCAGCTCGCGTTCCGCGTCGGTATGCGTCACAAGTTCTAAGCAGACGGTTCGCGGTGGGGAACACTCGTGTTCCTTGCTGGCTGGATCGATGGAAAGCGCCCTACGGGGCGCTTTTTCTTTTGCAGCGCGGTGTTGTCGATCCAGGTCATCATGATTCCGCTTTGCCGTTTCGGCAACGATATCTGCCAAATATTGTAATTGTCTATAAATATCGGCCACCCCAACATCGAGTCACACGCTTCGATCCCGCGCCCGCGCCGCTCACGCGACCCTGCCGGCGCACCTCCCAATGCCGCCCGAGGACTTCGACATGAGCATGGACTCCGCCACCACCGCCGACGCGCTCGCGCGGCACACCTCGCGCTCGAGCGTATCGCGGCTGATTCTCGCGACCTCGATCGGCAACGCGCTGGAGTTCTACGATCTGGTCGTGTACGGCTACTTCGCGGCCGTGCTGTCGCGTACGTTTTTTCCGGTGCACGACCGCACTGTGTCACTGCTGCTCACGCTCGGCACCTTCGCGCTGTCGTATCTCGCGCGACCGATCGGCGCGCTCGCACTCGGCTCGTTCAGCGACCGCAAAGGCCGCAAGGCATCCCTGACGCTATCGATTGCAATGATGACGCTCGGCACCGGCATGATCGCGCTGATGCCGTCGTATGCGGCGATCGGCGTGCTCGCGCCGATCGGCGTATTCGCGTCGCGGCTCTTGCAGGGATTCTCGGCGGGCGGCGAGTTCGGCAGCTCGACCGCGTTTCTGATCGAACATGCGCCCGAGCGCAAGGGCTTCATGGCGAGCTGGCAGTTCTCGAGCCAGGGCGCGAGCACGCTGCTCGCGTCGCTGTTCGGCGCGGTGTTGACAAGCACGCTGAGTACCGCGCAACTCGAAGGCTGGGGCTGGCGCATTCCATTCCTGTTCGGCCTGCTGATCGGTCCGGTCGGGCTGTACATTCGCCGCCGCATCGACGAAACGCCGGAATTCGAGCGCGCGGAGAAATCCGCCGCGCCGGTGCGCGAACTGCTCGCGACGCAAAAGGAACAGGTGCTCGTGTCGATCGGCGCGCTCGTGCTGACCACCACGGCCAACTACATGCTGCTCTACATGCCGACCTATGCGGCGCGGCAACTCGGGCTCGCGCCGTCGTCGGGCTTCATCGCGACGCTCGCGGCCGGTTTGATCATGATGGTGCTCACGCCGATCGTCGGCCATCTGTCCGACAAGGTGGGCCGCGTGCGCATCATGCTCTGCGCCGGTGCGCTGTTCTTCGCGACCGTCTATCCGGCCTTCATGCTGATGAACGCGCATCCGTCGCTCGGCTCGTTGCTGGCCGCGGTCACGTGGGTCGCGATGCTGAAGGCGACCTACTTCGCGCCGATTCCGGCCATGATGTCCGAGCTGTTCCCGACCCGCACGCGAACGACCGGCATGGCGTTCGGCTACAACATCGGCACCACCGTGTTCGGCGGCTTCACGCCGCTCGCGGTCGCCTCGCTGATCGCGGCAACCGGCAATAACCTCGCACCCGGCCTCTATCTGATGCTCGCGGCCGTGCTCAGCCTTTTCACCGTGATGTGGGCACGCGTGCGACTGCACGCACGCTGAGCCTCTGCCTCGCGGGCTTCGTCGAACCGACAGGACCTTTTCCATGCAAGACCGTTTGCAACAAGCCGTGCAGTTCGCGGTGGATCATGAATCGCTTTGGGACCGCCACGTGGGTGGCGCGTGGGGTGTGCACGTGAACGACCCGCCGCCGTGGAACAAGCTGCTCGGTCCCGTGCATGATCGCGGGCCGGTATCGGGTGCGATCGCCGTCGACGGCCGCGTGCTGACGAGCTGGGGCGAGCCGGATCGCGCGGATCTGACCTTCAGCGTCGCAAAGATGTACCTCGCGCTGCTCGCCGGCGTCGCGCACGATCGCGGCCTGTTGCCCGACGTCGATGAGCCGGTGCGCGTGCGCGTGCCCAACATCGGCTTCGACGACGAACACAACGCGCCGATCAGCTGGGCGCATCTGCTGCAGCAAACCAGCGAATGGCGCGGCACGTACTTCGGTTTGTCGGATCAGGCGGATCACTACCGCGCGGTCAATTTCGCCGCGCCGCCCGATGGCAAAAAAGGCGACCCGCGTCCGCTGCAACGGCCGGGCAGCTACTGGGAATACAACGACGTCCGCATCAACCAGTTCTCGCTCGCACTGCTGCATCTGTTCCGTCAGCCGCTGCCCGAGGTGTTTCGCGAAGCGATCATGCGGCCAACTGGTGCGAGCGAAAACTGGCAATGGGTCGGCTACGACGACGCGTGGGTCGAAATCGACGGGCGACGCATGCAGCCGGTGCCGGGCGGCACGCACTGGGGCGGCGGCATGTCGGTGAGCGCGAACGATCAATTGAAGGTCGCGCAGCTGCTGCTCGATGACGGCGTCGCGAACGGCCAGCGCGTGCTGTCGTCAGAATGGATCGCGCGCATGCGTACGCCGTGCGCGATCGCGCCGTTCTATGGCTACCTCGTGTGGCTCAACACCGGGCGCAAGGTGTTCCCGAACGTGCCGGAATCGAGCTATTTCGGCATCGGCGCGGGAAGTTCGTTCACGTGGGTCGAACCGGAGCGGCGCATGACGGTGGTCGTGCGCTGGCTGAACCCGGCCGCGGCGAACGAGTTCTTCGGGCTTGTGCTCGACGCGGTCGATAACCTCGGCTGATAGCCACCAATCAAAAAAAAATTCGGGCGATGCACGAATGCATCGCCCGCATGGTCATGGGTCGAGCCCTTATCGTTGCAACGGCGCGTCAGTGCGAATGCCGCGGCACCGCGGAGCCTCGACACCCAACGAGGAAGTCGAGGTCGCAGCCCTCATCGGCCTGCAACACGTGATCGATATACAGGCGCCGGTAGCCGCCACCTTCCGGCGGCTCGGGCGGCACATGCTTCGCGAGACGGCGCTCGAGCTCCGCGTCGCTGATATCGAGGTGCAGCGTGCCCGCGTCACAGTCGAGCTCGATCCAGTCGCCGTCCTGCACCGCGGCGAGCGGGCCGCCGGCCGCCGCTTCCGGCGTCACGTGCAGCACCACGGTACCGTACGCGGTGCCGCTCATGCGCGCATCGGAAATCCGCACCATGTCCTTCACGCCCTGCTTCAGCAGCTTCGGCGGCAGGCCCATGTTGCCGACTTCAGCCATGCCCGGATAACCCTTCGGCCCGCAGTTCTTCATCACCAGCACCGAGTTCGCATCGACCTCGAGCGTTTCGTCGACGATGCGCGACTTGTAGTGCTCGAAGTTCTCGAACACGACCGCGCGTCCGCGATGCTTGAGCAACTCGGGCGTCGCCGCCGACGGCTTCAGCACCGCGCCGCGCGGCGCGAGATTGCCGCGCAGCACGCGAATGCCGCCATCGGCGACGAGCGGCTTGTCGAGCGGACGGATCACTTCGTCGTTGGTGTTGGGCGCATCCTTCACGTTGTCCCACAGCGTCTTGCCGTTGACCGTCAACGCCTCCGGATGCGGCAGCAGGTTCGCTTCGCCGAGCCGGCGCAGCACGGCCGGCAGACCGCCCGCGTAATAAAACTCTTCCATCAGGAAACGGCCCGACGGCATCAGATCGACGATCGTCGGCGTGTCGCGGCCGATGCGCACCCAGTCGTCGAGTTCGAGATCGACACCGATGCGCCCCGCGATCGCCTTCAGATGAATCACCGCATTGGTCGAGCCGCCGATTGCCGCATTGACGCGAATCGCGTTGGTGAACGCCTCGCGCGTGAGGATCTTCGACAGCTTCAGGTCTTCGAGCGCCATCTCGACGATGCGGATGCCCGACATCTGCGCGAGCACGTAGCGGCGCGAATCGACCGCGGGAATCGCCGCGTTGTGCGGCAGCGACGTGCCGAGCGCCTCGGCCATGCAGGCCATCGTCGACGCGGTGCCCATCGTGTTGCAGGTGCCCGCCGAGCGCGACATGCCCGCCTCGGCCGACAGAAACTGGTGCAGATCGATCTCGCCGGCCTTCAGCGATTCGTGCAGCTGCCACACCGCAGTGCCCGAGCCGATGTTCTTGCCGTCGAGCTTGCCGTTCAGCATCGGGCCGCCGGTCACGACGATCGCCGGCACGTCGCAGCTCGCCGCGCCCATCAGGAGCGCGGGGGTCGTCTTGTCGCAGCCGGTCAGCAGCACCACCGCGTCGATCGGATTGCCGCGGATCGCTTCCTCGACGTCCATCGCCGCGAGATTGCGCGTGAGCATCGCGGTCGGACGCAGATTCGATTCGCCGTTCGAAAACACCGGGAACTCGACCGGGAAGCCGCCCGCTTCGTAGATGCCGCGCTTCACATGCTCGGCGAGCTTGCGAAAGTGCGCGTTGCACGGTGTCAGCTCGGACCACGTGTTGCAAATACCGATCACAGGGCGCCCGTCGAACTCATGATCCGGGATGCCCTGATTCTTCATCCAGCTTCGATACATGAAGCCGTTCTTGTCAGCCGTGCCGAACCATTCGGCCGAGCGCAATTTCCGCTTTTTTTCCGACATGCTAGGTCCTTGATGCATGCGCCGGGACCCTCACCGGCATATTTGACTGAAGCGGCCCACCCGGCGCCACGGCGCAAGGCTTGCCGCTCAATGTCCAGGGATGGTGAAGTGTACGGAGCGGGTTGATATCTTTCCAATTATATTTTTGGCGATATCGATATCAGTTCTGGTATCAAGCCGCCGGCCCCTGGCGGCGCGGCCGGCGAGCAGACCGTGCCGGCTTCAGGCGTCGCCGGGCGTCGGCTTACGGCGGGCTTTCAGTAGTGCGCCGCGCATGTTCTTCTTCAGATGACTCTGGTTATAGTCGATCGCGGCGCGGATCAGCGCTTTAAGTGCGCGCTCGTCGACCTCGTCGCGCTCGAAGAAGTCGATCGCGCGCCGCGCGTTGCCTTCGAGGCCCGCGTTGAACAAACCGTGCGGGTCGTCCAGGCCCGCCCCATGCGCGAAGGTCAGCTTGACCTTACCCTTGTGCGCGTTGGCGACCGCGATCATGCCGTCGCGCGACCAGACCGGACTACCCATCCACTTGAATTCCTCGACGATCGCCGGGTCCGCCGCCAGCACGCATTGACGGATGCGAGCGAAGGTCGCGCCGCGCCAGTCGGTGAGTCCTGCGATCAGTTCGTCGATACGTTCGGATGCGTTCATCGGAGTGTGGTCCTCGCAAACGGAAAAACGAAGTGGTTGAACCGTCAGGATGCGGCAACGATCCAGTCATTGCTAATCTTCGCCTGGATTCGCGGCCAGCGCACGGCCGATCCACGTCGTTTCACAGTTTGCTCGCGGGCTGCAGCATCGGATACGTGAAGAAGAAAAAGTGGACCACGTTCAGCCCGAAATGTGCGAGCACCGCCGCAGATAATCCGCCGAAGCGATACGCAAGCCCATAGCCGATGCCCGCCACACTTCCGAGCACGATCCACTGCCATCCGCCCGCGCCATGTGCGAGGCCGAACAGCGCGGCCGCCACGCATAGCGCGAGCAGGTCCGCCCTTTTCCAGCGCGCGAACAGTCGCGTCAGACCGCCTTGCAGATAGCCGCGAAACAACGCCTCTTCGGTCAGCGTGACGAGAAAGAGATTGTTCACCAACCACAGCACGCTGTCGGCGGGCCGCTTCGGCGCCCATCCGACGATCCCCAGCGACAACGCAACGGCCATGCAGGCCGCGACCGTGATCAGCCAACCGGCGACGCCGGCGACTAACCACGTGCGCAGCGCGTGGGGCGGCCGAATCCACGGCAAGGCGAGCAGCAGCCAGAAGCCGATCAGCGGCTTGTCGAAATTGAGGTACATCGTGAAGGGCACGGCATCCGGCGTGAGATGCACGGGGCCGATCACGCGTGGGTTATGAAAGCCGGGTAGCCAATGCAGGCTGAGCCCGATCGCGAGCGCGACGAACAGCAGATGACCAGCGTATCCAACGTAACGCTGGCGAGCCGGCGACACCGCGTACGCGGCCACGCCGAGCAGCGCAATGGCGACGCTCGCGAAAGGGCCGAGCTGCCCGGTCGCCAACGCCGTGACGTATCCGATCACGAGCAGGCCGACGCCCAGCCAGCGAAACGTGCTGGCCCACGTCGCCGGCGCGGCGAGGAAAATCGCGATCCACGGTAGTGCGAACATAGATAGGTTCGAGCTCAGGCTTGCAGTGATTGCTGTCTTTGCGTGCGAGCGTGACTCTAGCATTCAAATACCGCTGGACCGCGAGAACGGCCGTCCCGTACGTTGGCGAACGCCGTTTCTCCGAGTGACGATTCGTCAGGCGCTACTCGTCGTGCTTCCGAAATGCGGCCTCGCCCGCATCCGACACCTCGACCCACTTCGGATCGGGAGCCGCGCCGGGGACGTAAGTGTCGTGCCAGTTCCACCACTTGTACGGCCGGCTCTGTGGGTAGCCCTCCGGCGAATCCTCCCACGTCTCCTGCCGCCCGAGCGCCGTCATGTCGAGGTAGCTCCAGACCGTGCCCATCGCCTCGTCGCCACGCCCGTTAATGAAGTACGTTCGGAACACACGCTCGCCGTCCCGGATGAACGCGTTGTGACCGTGCCATTCGTCCACGCCGAAGTCGGCGTCGAAGCTGTCGGTGATCGTGTACCAGGGAATCATCTCCCAGCCCATCCGGGCCTTCAGCCGCGCGATATCGGCTTGCGGTGCGCGGGACGCGTACACGAGGGTCGTGTCGCGAGCGTGCAAATGCGCAAGGTGGGAGACCTGATCGGCCCCCAGCGAACAGCCAATGCACGCGTGCTCTGGCCATCCGTGCACGCCGGGCTCGAAAAAGGCGCGATAGATGACCAGCTGACGGCGGCCTTCGAAGAGATCGAGCAGGTTCACTCTGCCTTGCGGCCCGTCGAACGCATACGCTTTTTCCACGGCAAGCCATGGCATCCGACGCCGCTCGGCGGCCAGCGCGTCGCGGGCACGTGTCAAGGCTTTTTCCTTGACGAGCAACTGCTCGCGCGCGGCCTCCCACTCTTGCCGCGACACGACCGGCGGTGTCTTCATCGCAGGCTGTCCATCTTTCCCACTCTTCTCAGGTGACTTGTTCGTCGTCATCGCAACCTCCGGGTTAGAGCGATGTCGTGTGCGTTCGGGTCGGAAGGCGATTCGTTCGCCTTGCATCGCTCGCTGTTGATGAAGGTTCAGTTTACGCCGCCGGTCATCGAGTGATGGGAGTGACAAATGTGACGCGATTCCGGATTCACGGAGGGCCAAACCCGGCTGTCTACTTCTAATGTAATCTGCCGCAACGACCATGACGTCCCATCAATCATTCGCCCACCACCTGGAGGTGACGATGAGCGCGATCCATGAGGTCTACCCCTATCTGCGCGTGCGCAATGCTGCGCAGGCGATTGAGTTCTACGCACAGGCATTCGGCGGCGTCGAGCAGTTTCGCCTGACCGAGCCAGGCGGCCGCATCGGTCATGCCGAAGTGAAGATCGGTCCCGCGATCGTGATGCTGTCCGACGAATATCCCGAGCACGACATGCTCGGCCCGCGCGGCGACAGCCGGCCGGGTGTGCTGCTGCATATCCACTGCGACGACGTCGACCAGCTATTCGCACAAGCGGTCAAAGCGGGCGCAACCGTGGTCCTCCCGCTAACCGATCATTTTTATGGCGAGCGCTCGGCGACCGTGCGCGATCCGTTCGGCCACGAATGGCAGCTCGGCGCGCAGATCGAAGCGCTCACGCCTGAAGACATGCAGCGCCGTTACACGGCGCTGTTCGACAACTAGTGGGTTGTGACAGTGGGCTCCTCGCGCTTGATCCCCCGATGCGTGAGCTCTTTTACATCCCTCCAAACGGCTTTTGCACGGTAAGCTTGTTGGTCACCGAAGTCACCCCCGGAACGCCCTTCGCGATCTCCGCGACCTGATTGATCTGGGAAGCGTCGGTGACTGTGCCGCTCAGCGTCACCGCGCCGCCTTTTGCGATGACGCTGATATTGCCGGCGCTGATCTCCTTGTGCTTGCCGATCGCGGCATACACCTGCCGACGCAGCGCGCGATTCGCTTGCCTCGGGCTGGCGGGAGCGGCCGCGCTACCTGACATCGCGGGCGCGCCCGAAGCTGCGCTGGCCGTCTGACCCGACTGCGACCATGCGCTGCTCGACGCGGCCAGAATCAATGCGGCAATCGCCAGCGCGCGTGCCTGAATGCTTTTCATCGAATACTCCAGTTGTTATAGGTGACGTACTCAGAAGGTATGGCGGATGCCGACCATGGCCGCCGTCGTGGACACGCCAGGCGCAACCGGGGCGCCATAGATGATGGTCTGGTTCATGGTCCCCTTGTTGGCCACATAACCCACCTGCGCGTAAGCCTTGGTGCGCTGGGACAGGTTGTATTCCGCGCCCACCGCGAATTCGCTCGAATGGTTCGCCGAGTTGTTCTTGTCTTTCAGGTAGTAGTACCCGGACGTGACCTTGAAACGCGGATTGAACTGGTAGCCAAGGCCCCCCGAAATCATTTCGAAGTCCGCGGTGTTGCTATGCGCCGGGTTCTTGCCGGCGCCATACGAGGCCGACACCGAAAATCCGGCGATCGTGTACATCGCACCGAAATAGTAGAAACGGTTGTTCGCCAGTCCGGTCGCAGGAATGGCGGGTGCCGCCGGGTACGTGATCGGGAACGGGTTGGTATCGTGGCCGTTGTAATACACCGCGGACAGATTCAAACCATAGTTCGAATACCTGGCCACGGCCGACTCGCGCGTGCCGCCCTGGAAATGACCGGCGACGCCGCCCGGTGCGTACTCGAGCGCAAGTGACGCGCCGTGGAATTTCGGCGAGTTATAGACGAGCGCGTTGCTGTCGTACAGCGCGCCGATCGGCGCGTTCGTGCTCGTACCCGGCCAGCCGGCCGCCTGGTTGATGCCCAGCCACGCGGTCAGAATACTGCCGAAATACTGCGCGCCGCGCACGTCGGTTTCCGCCATCGCGTAGATCATCGGAATGATCTGCCGGCCGGCGTCGAAGGTACCGAAGGGTCCGGACACGCCGATCGTCGCGAACTGGTTGAAGATCGCGGTGGTGCCCGGCGTATCGGACAGGCCGAACTTGCCGTTCGTGGAGTTGAATACGCCCTGCAGCTTGAAATTGACCTTGTAGCCGCCGCCGATGTCTTCGCTGCCTTTCAAACCCCAGAAGCTCGCATAGATACCGCCGTCCTTCAGCTGATAAATCTTGCCCGTGTTCGGCGCGTGCGGCAGGAAGGTGGCCGCCGAAGTGCTCTGATACAGGAAACCCGTATCGATCACGCCATAGAGCGTCACTGACGACTGCGCATGAGCTGCGGTGGCGAAAATGGCCAACACGATTGCGCTGCTTGACTTCAACTTCATTGCGTCTCCTTCGCGTACCGGCGGTGGCGCAAAAGCCCATGCTGCGGTCGCTTCAAATGATTGGTGATTTTGTGTGCGCCCGGGCGTGACCGGCCGCGTTGTTGCGTGAATCGAACCGCGTCGCTGCGCAAGCCGTGCGTCAGGGCAAGTAGTAATTCCCGTATTGATCGCGTAACTGGTTCTTCAGCACCTTGCCAGTTGCGCCGATAGGCACCGTGTCGACGAACACCACGGCATCGGGGGTCCACCAGCGCGCGACCCGGCCGTTGAAAAAGGACAGCAGTTCGTCGCCGGCCAGCTCGCTGCCCGGCTTTTTCACGACCAGCAGCAGCGGCCGTTCGTCCCACTTCGGATGCCGCGCGGCGATACACACTGCCGTCGAGACTTCCGGATGCAGATACGCGACGTTTTCGATGGCCGCCGAACTGATCCATTCGCCGCCCGACTTGATCACGTCCTTGCTGCGATCGGTGATCTCCATGAAGCCGTGACGGTCGATCGTCGCGATGTCGCCAGTCGGAAACCAGTCGTCACACAGCGGCGACTCGACGTCGGCGCCGAAGTACTGTTGCGTGACCCAGTGGCCGCGTACCTGCAGATCGCCAGCGCTCTCGCCGTCCCACGGCAATTCATCGCCGTGCGAGCCGACGATCCGCATGTCGATGCCGAACAGCGCACGTCCCTGCTTCGCCTGCACCCGGTATTGCTCGTCCATCGGCAGCGACTGCTGATGCGCCTTGAAGCTGCAGACCGTGCCGATCGGGCTCAATTCGGTCATGCCCCACGCGTGCAGCACCTCGACCCGATGGCGCTTCTGGAACGCCTCGGTCATCGCGGTCGGACACGGCGCGCCGCCGATTACCGTGCGCCGCATCGACGAGAAGGTGCCGCCCATCGCATCGACATGCGTGAGCAGTCCCTGCCACACGGTCGGCACGCCGGCCGACAGCGTCACGCGTTCCGTCTCGATCAGTTCATAGAGCGACTTGCCGTCGAGCGCGGGCCCCGGAAACACCAGCTTCGCGCCGACCATGCAGGCGATGTAGGGCAGTCCCCACGCGTTCACATGGAACATCGGTACGACCGGCAGAATCACGTCGCGCGCGGAACAGTTCAGCGCATCGGGCAACGCCGCCGCGTAGGTGTGCAGCACGGTAGAGCGATGGCTGTACAGCACGCCCTTCGGATTGCCGGTGGTGCCCGACGTGTAGCACAGCGACGACGCGCTGTTTTCGTCGAGCAGCGGCCATTCGAAGACGTCGTCGTGCAGCTCCAGCAGATCTTCGTAGCACATCAGCATGCCGTCCAGCTCGTTCGCTTTCGGCATGTGCGCGCGATCGGTCAACGCCACGAATACCTTCGGGCTCTTCACCCGGGGCGCGACGCTCTCGATCAGCGGCAGAAACGTCAGGTCGAAGAACACCACACGATCTTGCGCATGCTCGATGATGTATTCGAGCTGGTCGACGTGCAGTCGCGGGTTCAGCGTATGCAGCACGGACCCGGAGCCCGATACCGCGAAATACAGCTCCATGTGGCGATAGCCGTTCCACGCGAGCGTCGCGACGCGCTCGCCCTGGCCGACGCCGAGCGTTGCCAGTGCGTTGGCCATGCGGCGCGCGCGCTGCGCGAGGTGCCGATATGAATAACGATGGACGTCTCCTTCCACGCGTCGCGACACGATTTCCTGTTCGCCGTGATGGCGCTCCGCGTGCGTGAGCAGCGCCGACACCAGCAGCGACTGCTGCATCATCAAGCCTTGCATCTTTCCGTCTCCTGATGGGTTGTGGCGTCTCGCTCATGCGAGGGCGTCGCATTCGGCTCGTCGAGACTCACCACCACCTTTGAATTCATTATTTCGACCGGGAAGGTCGTCACACTCAATCCGCCCGTTCCCGCCATGCAGCCCGTGCGCACGTCGAAGCGCAGACCGTGCGCCGGACAGCGCAACATGCAACCTTCCAGCTGACCGCCCGAAAGTGCGGCCCCGTTGTGCGGACAGGTGTTGTCGATGGCGTGAAGCGTGCCTGCGATGTTGAACAGCACGATGCTGCGGCCATCGATGAAGGCCAGCTTGCGCTGGCCCGGCGCGAGTTCGCCGGCGACCCCCACCACGATCCGACGCGACATTTCAGGCTCCTGCTGATCCGACGCTAGCCGCGTCACATCAGCACCAGGCGGCGAATCAATGTCTCCGCCATCGGCCATTCGCCAAAGCCCGAAGCGGGATTGAGGTGCCCGACTTCGCCGAGATCGACGAGGCGGCTGCCCCAGTCCTGCGCCATGTCCTTCACCCGCTCGAACCGTGCGAGCGGATCGTTGCGGCTCGCGCCGACGATGCTCGGGAACGGCAGACGCTTGCGCGGAATCGGCAGCCAGCCGTTCTGCGCGAGCGTATCCAGCTCCGGATAGCCCGCCGGCATCGGCGTCTCGAGGTCCGCGGGCGCCGCGAGCAGCGCGCCGTGAATTTCGCGCTTGTGCTGCGCCGCCCAATGCACGGTGATCATCACGCCCGCGCTATGCGCGACCAGAATGACCGGACCGTCGATTCTCGCGAGCGCGGCATCGAGCGCCGCAACCCGTGCCGCGCAACTGAGCTTGTCGTGTTCGAGCGGCGGCACCGACAGCGCTTTCGGCAGCCGTTGCTGCAACAGGGTTTGCCAATGCTCGGCGACGTGGTCGCGCAAACCCGGGACCATCAGAATGGTCGGTTTGAATTCGTAATTCATGGGAAGCTACTTGCTGGTTCAGTACGGCTTGTCGCCGATGATGCCGGCGCGTTCCATCTTGCGATGACACGGCGGGTAGTCCATCACCGCATAGTGCTGCGTGCTGCGGTTGTCCCAGATCGCGATGCTGTTCTTCTGCCAGCGCCAGCGCACCTGGTACTCGGGGATGTACGCCTGGCTGATCAGATAGCGCAGCAGATCGCCCGCGCCGGGATTCGCGTCCTGACCGAAGCGCACCCGCTCCGGCGTATGAAAGTTCGTGAAATGGCTCGTGAAAGCGCTCACGAACAGCACCTTCTCTTCCGTTTCCGGATGCGTGCGCACGACCGGATGCTCCGCGTCCGGAAACTGCGCCTTCAGCGCCAGACGCTTTTCGATCGGCATCGCCGCACCGAAGCTCGCCTCGATGCTGTGGCGCGCGCGCAGGTCCGCGATCTGCGCCTTCACGTACGCCGGCAGATTTTCGTAGGCGAGGACCATGTTCGCCCACATCGTGTCGCCGCCGACGGGCGGACACTCGACACAGCGCAGCACGGCACCGAACTGCGGCTTTTCGCGCCACGTGGCATCGGCATGCCAAGCGTTTTCGTAACGGTCGTTGGGCTGGTCCGGGGTCTTGTAGATACGCACGAGGCCCGGATTTTCCGGATCGCTGCCCGCGACCGGATGGTCTTCCAGTTCGCCGAAGCGGCGCGCGAACGCCACGTGTTCGGCGCGCGTGATGTCCTGATCGCGCAGGAACAGCACCCGATGCTTCAGCAGCGCGGCGCGGATCTGGGCAAACAGGCCATCGTCGTAGATGGCGTGGGCAAGATTCACCCCGCTCAGCTCGGCGCCGATCGAGCACGTCAGTTGTTCGACACGCATGGCTCGCTCCTTAGATAACGAAGACCGACGAACCCGTCGTCTTGCGCGATTCCAGATCACGATGCGCTTGCGCCGCGTCCTCGAGCGCATAGCGCTGATTCAACTCGATCTTGATGCGGCCCGAGGCGACGAGCTCGAAGATGTCCCGGGCAAGCTCGTCCTTCTCGGCCGGATCGGCGATGTAGTCAGCCAGAGCCGGGCGGGTCAGATACAGCGAGCCTTTCATTGCCAGCAACTGCGGATTGAACGGCGGGATCGGGCCGGAGGCCGTGCCGACGCAAACCAGCAGACCGCGACGCTTCAGCGAGTCGAGCGAAGCCTCGAAGGTGTCCTTGCCGACGCTGTCGAACACGACATTCACGCCGACGCCATCGGTCAGTTCGCGTACGCGCTTCGCGACGTCTTCGTAGCTGTAGTTGATGATGTGATCGCAGCCGTGTGCACGGGCCACCTCGCCCTTGGCCTCGCTCGAAACCGTGCCGATCACGGTGAGACCCAGCAGCTTCGCCCACTGCGAAACGATCAGGCCGACACCGCCGGCGGCGGCATGCAGAAGGATCGTGTCGCCCACTTTGAAGGCGTGAATGCGGCGCATCAGGTACGCGGCGGTCAGGCCGCGCATGGTCATGCCGGCAGCCGTTTCGCAGTCGATCGCATCGGGCAGCCGGATCAGCGGCGCGGCCGGAATCAGGCGTTCCGTGCTGTACGCGCCGAGCGTGTTGATGAAGCCCGTATAGGTCACACGATCACCCACTGCGACGTTCGTGACGTCGGGGCCCACGGCCTCGACCACGCCCGCGGCCTCCACGCCCATTCCCGCGGGCAGCGGCACCGGATACAGGCCGCTGCGAAAGTAGGTATCGGCGAAATTGAGTCCCACGGCCTGATGGCGCAGGCGAACCTGACCGGGACCCGGGTTGCCCACTTCGACGTCCTCGTAGCGCAGGACCTCGGGACCACCGGTTTCATGAAAGCGCACTGCCTTTGCCATGTTGACTCTCCAATTCTTTACTTGATCTGCACTTCGCAGAGTTCGTTGCGCCCGACGCGCATTACAGGTTCTGTTGTCCGCGCCGTCCGCGCGGCACCGTCCGATGTCAGCGTGCGGCTTGCTCGCGCAGCGTGTTGAGCCGATCGAGATCGCCAGAGTAGTTCCGTTTGCCGATCATGAATGCGGCGGCTGCAACGAGCGGTGCGAACGGCACCAGTTGCAACGCGCCCAGCAGACCGATCCGGTCGGCGATGATTCCCGTCAGAACAGCCGCCGGCGCGAGGCCCAGCAGGTTGTTCGCGAGCGTCAGCGTCGCAAACGCCGAGGCGTGAATGGTCGGCGGCGTCAGGTTCGCCACCATCGCACCCGACGGGCCGCTCGCACCGGCGCAGAAGAACATGCCGACGCCGATCACGACGAGTTGCCACGGCCCCGCCGTCATGTGGAAGCCGATCGCGAGCAGGACGAAACAGGCGAGGCAGTAGGCGATCGCGGCACTCCACTTGCGTTGCCGCACGTTCTTGCTGAGCCGGTCTGCGAGGTTTCCGCACACCACCATGCCCACCCCGGTCACCAGCACGAACACCGCCGCGCACATCGCAGCCTTGCCGGTGGCCATGCCGTAGTAGCGATTCAGGAAGCTCGGCATCCACGCCCATACAGCGGCGGGAACCATCAGATGCAGACCGCTGCCCACATAGGCGCACACCACGGACTTCGTCGAAAACAAGCCCTTCATCAGCTCGCGCAGGCTCATGCGCATGCCGCGCGTTTGCGTCTGCTTCGTCACGCTCGCCGGCTGCAGCGGCGCAAGACGCTTTTCGGTGACGACGAGGCGGTAGATCACGACCAGCACGATCCCCATCGCGGCCATCGCGCCGAATGCCGAGCGCCAGCCGAGGTGAGCCGCCACCGCGCCGCCGAGCGCCATGCCCAGCACCGAGCCGAATGCGCCGCCCGCCATGAAGGTGCCGGTCAGCGTGGAGCGCAGCCGCACCGGGAAGATGCTCAGGACAACTGCGATACCGACGCTGCCATAAGCCGCTTCGCCGATCCCGACGAAGGCACGCGCCAGCAGCAACTGCCCATAGTTGGCCGAGATCGCGCAGCCCACCGTCGCGAGACTCCACATCGCCGCCATCAGCACGATGCTCTTCACGCGGCCCCAGCGGTCGGCCAGCACCGACAGCGGGAACGTGAGCACACCGACCATCAGCGCGACCACGCTGCTGAGCGAACCCAGCTGCGCATCGGACAAATTCCATGCCGCTTTGAGCGGCGGAAACACGGCATTCAACACCTGCCGCGACATATAGTCGGAAAGCAGCAATCCGACCGTCAACGCAAACACCACCCACGCATAAGCGCGCACATCCGTCTGAGCTGCCGAAACTTCGCCCGTCGTGGGCGCTGCATGCTGAACGAGCATGTTTAGTCTCCTTCCACGCTGACTCCGTGGCGGCCGCCTTGCCCGGCTGGGCCGACGACCTGTTATGGATTCAGCTATCTGCTCCCGCGATGCAGCCGGAGCGTTACCCATGAAGCCCGGCCTCGGCCAACGCGTCGGCCCGGACTTCCGGCATTCACGCCGCGCGAAGCGGCAGGTTCTTGACGCCGGCCTGGCGGTTCGGCGCCATCCCGTTGGCGCTGAGCGTTTCTTCGACCGTCTCGTACTGCACACCAATACGATAGATCTCGCGGGCTTCTTTACCAGTGGCGATTTCGCGGCCCAGTTCGCGCGCGACGCGCACGCACTGCTCGATCTGCTGCACCGACGTGAAGCGCTTACCGTGCTGATCGATGATCGTGTCCTCGATGCCGCAGCGCGGATGCAGGCCCATCGACATCGCCATCATGTTGAACGGCAGCACGTTCTTCAGCAGCGACTCGGCGGTGAGCGTGCAGCCATCCGGCGCGCGATGCACGAAGTTGAAGAAGTTGAACGGATTCGGGCCGTCGAAGCCGCCACCGATGCCGATCCACGTCAGGTTCAGCGGGCCCTTGTAGACGCCCTTGCGCACGAGGCGCTCGAGCGTTTCGAGCGCGTGAATGCCGGTGAGCTGAAAGTGCGGCTGGATGCCCGAAGCCTGCAGGCGGCGCAGATGCTCCTCGACCCATGCGGGACCGGCCGGAACCGTCATTTCGCTGTAGGCGGCCATGAACGCGGGGTGGGAAAGCGAGGTGCCCGCCAGATACTCGGGATAGAGCAACTCCATGATGTTCATCTGCGTGGTATTGATCGCGACCGTCACCTGATCGGGCTTCGGATCGAGCTCGGCCAGCATATGGCGCGTATCGTCGGACAGCCACTTCGCGGCCTGTCCGTCGTCTTCCGGCGCGAACGAGATCGAGCCGCCGACCTGAATGATCATGTCGGGCACAGCGGTACGCACACCCGCGATCAGTTCATTGAACTTCGACAGCCGTTTCGAGCCCTTGCCGTCCAGTTCGCGCACGTGCAGGTGCAGTACCGTGGCGCCGGCGTTGTAGCAATCGACGGCCTTCTGGATCTGCTGGTCCATCGTCACGGGGATGTCTTCCGGGAAGTCCGCGGGCATCCATTCCGGGCCGTACGGCGCAGTGGTGATGACTACCTTGTCCTGATTCTCAGGGTGCAGCGAATCGTCGAGAAATTGCATTTGATTGCCTCCATCCAGTTGTGAGTGACGGTGTTCCGCTATCGCGAGGTCGCATGAAGATTCGCTGGAACACATCGAACGACATGTGCACACGATACGGGAATCAAGCGCTACACTTTTATGATTGGACGCCATCCTTTTAGCGATTCGTGCCACTGCGCGTTAACACCAATAATTGCGCGAAGCAAGCGTTTAATGACTAGAAAAAGACTCAGCGGTTGAATCGTCCGGAGAAACTACGATGGAAACGATGGTGACGTCGGTAGCCATGAGCGGCTATTTCGAGGTGGCGCGACGGCTTGGACTGAACCCGGTCGAACTCGCGAAACAGGCCGGCATCGATGCCGGCGCGCTCGCGAATCCCGACGATCGCGTATCGGCCACCGCCTGTTGCCGGCTGCTCGAAATGACGGCCGAGAAGGCGTCGTGCCCGACCGTCGCGCTGCAAATGGCGGAAACGCGGCAGACCTTCGGCAGCGGCGTAATCAATGTCCTGCTCGCGCACAAGCGGACGCTGCGCGAAGTGTTGCTGGCCGCGGCCGAATACCGTCACCTGCTCAACGAAGCGCTGGCGGTATACGTCGAGGACGCGGATAAAACGGTCACCATTCGGGAGGAACTCGTCGTCGAACCGGGTACCCCAACGAAGCAGGCGATCGAACTGGCACTCGGCGTCCTCGCGCGGCACTCCAGCGCTCTGCTCGGCAAGTTCTGGAAACCGCGAGAGGTCCATTTCACACACGCCGCACCCGCGGACCTGACGTTTCATCGGCGCTTCTTCGGTTGTCCGCTGCAGTTCGGCAGCGACTTCAACGGCTTCGTCTGCGCGAGCGCCGATCTCGACTACCCGAATCCGCTGGCCGATCCTGAACTCGTGCGCTATGCGGAAAGCCTCGCCTCGCCCAAGAACGCGAGCGCAGCGGAATCGGCCGCGCTGGAAGTGCGCAAGGCGATCTACCTGCTGCTGCCGCTCGAGCAGGCGAACGCCGAGCTGGTTGCACGTTATTTGCATCTGAGCGTGCGCACCATGCAACGGCAGCTGAGTTCGGCCGGTACCAGCTTTTCGGATCAGGTCGAGGAAGTTCGCGGCGAACTCGCGGTGCGCTACATGAGCAATCCCACCTACCCGATCGGACGGGTCTCGGCGCTGCTCGGCTACGCGCAACAGGGATCGTTCACGAACTGGTTCGTGTCGCGCTTCCACATGACGCCGCGCGACTGGCGCGCGAGCCATGCGAAGTGACGACAAAAAAAAACGGAGTGCGATGCACTGAACATCACACTCCGTCGTTGCGGCACACGCTATCACCGTCCGCTCATGCGGCGCGAAGCTTCACGTAGCGGCCCGGTGCGCTCTCGATAGCCTTGTACTTCCTATTGCCGAGCTTGGTGCGCGCTTCGACCTGCTCTCCGGAATGCTGCTTGACCCATTCGATCCAGTGATTCCACCAGCTGCCGCGCTGCTGAACCGACGTCGCGAGCCACTCGTCGGCGTTCTCGTTGCAGGTGTCGTTGGTCCGGTAGCTGCGCTTGTTCTTCGACGCCGGATTGATCACACCCGCGATATGGCCGCTCGCCCCGAGCACGAACTCGGTTCGACCACCCAGTAGCTGCGTCGACTGATAGGCGGATCGCCACGGCACGATGTGATCTTCCTCGGCCGCCATCAGATAGCTTGGGATATCGACGTTGCCGAGATCCACCGGCGTGTTGCAGAACGTCAGTTTGTTCGGCACGCGCAGACTGTTTTCGAGGTACATGTTGCGCAGATAGAAGCTGTACATCGGACCGGGCAGATTGGTCGTGTCCGCGTTCCAGTACAGCAGATCGAACGCGGCTGGGGTTTTGCCCTTCAGGTAGTTGTTCACGACGTACGGCCAGATCAGATCGTTGGCACGCAGCGCCTGAAATACGAAGCCGAGTTCGCGGCCCGGATAAAGGCCGCCGCGGCCGATCGTATGCTCGCGCATCGCCACGCCCTGCTCGTCGATGAACACGCCGAGATCGCCCGGATCGGTGAAGTCGAGCAGTGCCGTCAACAGTGTCAGGCTCGCCACCGAGTCGTCGCCGTTCGCACGCATGACCGCCAGCGCCGACGACAGCATCGTGCCGCCCACGCACCAGCCCAATGCATTGACCTGGTCGGCCCGGCTAATCTCACGCGCCACCTTGAGCGCCTGCATCACGCCGTCCTCGAGGTAGGCGTCCCACGTGGTCTGCGCCATGTCCTGCTGCGGGTTGCGCCACGACACGACGAACACCGTCAGGCCCTGCTCGCAGGCGAAGCGCACAAACGAATTCTCGGGCTGCAGATCCAGAATGTAGAACTTGTTGATGCACGGCGGAACGATCACGAGCGGCCGCGCGGCGACTTTCGAAGTCAGCGGATCGTACTGGATCAGCTGAAACAGATCGTTTTCGTAAACCACCGCACCACTGGACGTGGCGACGCTACGGCCCACTTCGAACGCGCTTCGGTCGGTGATCGAAATCGAGCCGCTGCCCAGATCGTCGAGCAGAAGCGTGACGCCCGACAGCAGGCTCGAGCCGCCCGATTCCACTGCGTCCCGGAGGACCTCGGGATTCGTCGCGAGGAAATTCGCGGGGCTGGCGAAGTCGATGAACTGGCGCATGAAAAAGCGCAGCTTGTGCTTGCCCTTTTCGTCGAGCGCGCTTGCCTCGACGAAGTCCGCGAGCGTCCTGGCGTTGATCAGATAGCTCTGTTTCAGAAGGCTGTACCAGCCGTTGCTGGACCAGTCGTCGGCGTGAAAGCGCCGGTCTCCCGGCTCGGGCTCGGCGACCGCCTTCAATTCCGTGCGCCCGCCGATCAATCCGGCGACGGCATCGCTCCACAGTTGAGCCTGCTGTTGCAGGTAGTGGGCGCTCGTGTGGGTCACGGAGCCTCGCGCGAACGGCCCGTCGAAATCGAAGTCCGAGCCGTCGGTGTCATGCACCGACGCATCGAATTCATCCTTGAGCGGCGAAAACCGCCAGAAATCGAAGCCGGCCTTGACCCAGCCCGTAGAAAACTCTTGTGGCATGCTGAATGGCATTCTCATGGCGGGGCTCGCTATCATGCGTCGCTGACGGCGCAAGCCGCGTCCTCGACGACACGGTCGCGGCAGCTTGTCGGCATCACCGTGGCGTCGCCTTCGACCACCACCTTGCCGCCGACCGTGCAAACGGTGGACAGCACCACGCGGCGCTTGTCGTGAATCAGTTCCTTGACGGTCACTTCGGCCTGCACGGTGTCGCCGGGCCGGACCGGCGCCTTGAAGCGCAGGTTCTGACCGAGGTAGATCGTGCCCGGGCCGGGCAGTTGCCCCGCGAGCGCCGCGGAGATGATGCTGGCAGTCAGCATGCCGTGAGCGATGCGCCCCTTGAAGGGTGTGGTTTGCGCAAACTGCTCGTTGATGTGAACCGCGTTCATGTCTCCCGATGCGCTCGCGAAGAAGAGAATGTCCGCCTCCGTGATGGTCTTGGCGAACCGGGCACTCATACCCGGTTGCAGGTCTTCGAAATCGTATCCGTTAAGCTCGTTCATGATTATTCCGCTTGCTGGGGGCGGTTAGCCGAGCGCCTGCTCGAGTTCCGGCACGATGGTGAACAGATCGCCGACGAGGCCGTAATCCGCAACGCTGAAGATCGGCGCTTCTTCGTCCTTGTTGATCGCGACGATGACCTTCGAGTCCTTCATGCCGGCCAGATGCTGGATCGCACCCGAGATGCCGACCGCGACATACAGTTGCGGTGCGACGATCTTGCCGGTCTGGCCGACCTGATAGTCGTTCGGCACGAAGCCCGCGTCGACGGCTGCGCGCGATGCGCCCAGCGCCGCGCCGAGCTTGTCGGCCAGCGGCTCGAGCACCTTCGTGTAGTTCTCGCCATTGCCCAGACCCCGGCCACCGGACACGATGATCTTCGCGCTCGTCAGTTCCGGACGATCGAGCTTCGTCACTTCGCGGCTCACGAATTGCGAGATGCCTGCGTCGGCTGCGGCTTCGATCTTTTCGACCGCTGCGCTGCCGCCTTCGGCTGCGACGGCGTCGAAACCGGTCGAGCGCACGGTGATGACCTTGATCGGGTCTTGAGACTGAACCGTTGCGATCGCGTTGCCCGCATAAATAGGACGCTCGAACGTGTCGGCGCTGTCCACAGCGGTGATGTCGCTGATCTGCGCGACGTCGAGCTTTGCGGCGATACGCGGCGCGATATTCTTGCCGTACGCGGTAGCCGGCGCGAGGATGTGCGTGTAGTTCCTGGCCGCATCTTGCACAAGCGTCAGCACCGTCGCTTCGACGTTTTCCGCGAGACCCGCTTCGAGTTGCGGCGCGTCGGCGAGCAGTACCTTGGCGACGCCGGCGATCTTCGCCGCGGCATCGGCCGCGGCTTGCGCATTGTGACCCGCGACCAGCACGTGAATCTCACCGCCGATCTTCTGTGCCGCGGCGATCGTGTTCAGCGTCGCGGTCTTGATCGACGCGTTATCGTGTTCTGCTACTACCAGGTTAACCAGATTCGTCATTTCTTGCGTCTCCTCACAGCACCTTGGCTTCGGTCTTCAGCTTCTCGACCAGCGTCTTCACGTCCGGCACCTTCACACCGGCGGAGCGCTTCGGAGGCTCGGCGACCTTCAGCGTCTTCAGACGCGGCGTGACATCGACGCCGAGGTCTTCGGGCTTCACCGTTTCCAGGGGCTTTTTCTTGGCCTTCATGATGTTCGGCAGCGTCACGTAGCGCGGCTCGTTCAGGCGCAGATCGGTCGTGATCACGGCCGGCAGCGTCAGCGACAGCGTTTCCGCGCCGCCATCCACTTCACGCGACACCGTCGCCTTGCCATCCGCCACGACCACTTTCGACGCGAACGTCGCCTGCGGCAGGTTCGCCAGCGCGGCGAGCATCTGGCCGGTCTGGTTGGAGTCGTCGTCGATCGCCTGCTTGCCCAGAATGACGAGCGAAGGCTGCTCCTTGTCGACCAGCGCCTTGAGCAGCTTCGCGACTGCGAGCGGCTGCAAGTCTTCGTTCGATTCGATCAGGATCGCGCGATCTGCGCCGATTGCGAGCGCGGTGCGCAGCGTTTCCTGCGACTGCGTCACACCGGCCGACACGGCGATCACTTCGGTCGCGACGCCCGCTTCCTTCAGACGCACGGCTTCTTCAACCGCGATTTCGTCGAACGGATTCATCGACATTTTCACGTTGGCGATGTCGACGCCCGTGCCGTCCGATTTCGCGCGGACCTTCACGTTGTAGTCGACCACTCGCTTGACTGCCACGAGAACTCTCACAACACTCTCCTTCACACACCGATAGGGCCGGGCCCTATCGTTTTGAATGACATTACGTCCGTTGATCGATCAGAACTGGTCTTCGCGCAGCGCCAGCGCGCCTTCGCCGTCGCGAGCGCCGCGGATCGTCGCTTCGAGCGCGATCGCACGGGGCAATATCTGCGTCGCGTAGGTGTGCGCGGTCGCGATCTTCGCGTCGTAGAAGCCCGGGTCTTCATCGCGCTTGTCGGCAGCGAGCACCAGCGAGCGGGCGACTTGCCAACCCGCGAGCACGACGCCCGCAAGCAGCAGATAAGAGACACTGCCCGCGAACACCGCATTCGGATCGCTCTTGACGTTCTCGATCACGTAACGCACCGCGCTGTGCAACGCGACGCGGCCGGCGGACAGATGACGGTGCATCGCCTGGAAAGCCGCGTTCGAACCATACGAGGGGTGCTCTTGCACCGCGTCCAGGGTCGCGTCGATCTGCGCGAGCAGCATCCCGGCCACCTCGCCGTTGTCGCGCATGGTCTTGCGGCCGACGAGGTCATTCGCCTGGATCGCCGTCGTGCCTTCGTAGATCGGCAGAATGCGCGCGTCACGGTAGTACTGCGCGGCGCCGGTTTCCTCGATGAAGCCCATGCCGCCATGCACCTGCACGCCGAGACTCGTCACCTCCAGCGACATCTCCGTGCTCCAGCCCTTCACGATCGGCACCAGGTATTCGTAGATCGCCTGATGATTCGCACGCGTCGCGCCGTCCGGATGACGATGCGCGAGATCGCAGTGCGACGCCGACACATAGGCCAGCGCGCGTGCGCCTTCGGTCAGTGCGCGCATCGTCGACAGCATGCGGCGCACGTCAGGATGCTGGATGATCGCGACCGACTGCTTCGCGGAGCCATCCACCGGACGGCTCTGCACGCGCTCCTTCGCATACGCGACGGCCTGCTGGTACGCGCGATCCGAGATCGCCACGCCCTGCACGCCCACCGCGAAGCGCGCGGCATTCATCATGATGAACATGTACTCCAGACCGCGGTTCTCCTCGCCGACAAGCTGCCCGATCGCGCCGCCATGATCGCCGAACTGCAGCACTGCCGTCGGGCTCGCCTTGATGCCGAGCTTGTGTTCGATCGACACGCAATGCACGTCGTTGCGCTCGCCGAGCGAGCCGTCTTCGTTGACGAGGAACTTCGGCACGACGAACAGCGAAATGCCTTTCACACCTTCCGGTGCGTTCGGCGTACGTGCGAGCACCAGATGCACGATGTTTTCCGTCATATCGTGCTCGCCCCATGTGATGAAAATCTTCGTGCCGAAGATCCGGTACGAGCCGTCGCCCTGCGGCTCGGCGCGGGTGCGCACCAGCGACAGGTCGGAGCCCGCCTGCGGTTCGGTCAGGTTCATCGTGCCGGTCCACTCGCCGGAAATCATCTTCGGCACGTAGCGCTGCTTTAGTTCTTCGCTACCCGCCGTCAGCAGCGCTTCGATGGCGCCGTCGGTCAAGAGCGGGCACAGCCCCAGCGACAGGTTGGCGGCGTTGAGCATTTCGATGCAGGGCGTCGACAGCAGCTTGGGCAAGTCCTGACCGCCGTATTCAGACGGATGTTGCAAACCCTGCCAGCCGCCTTCGGTGAATTGACGAAACGCGCCCCTGAAACCGGCCGTGGCGCTCACCGCGCCGTCCTTCCACGTGCTCGGGTTGCGGTCGCCGTCCACGTTCAGCGGCGCGAGCACGCCTTCGTGCAGGCGCGCGGCCTCTTCGAGCACCGCGCGAGCCGTATCGGCGCTCGCGTCCTCGCAGCCGGGCAAGCGCGCCAGTTGGTCGATTCCGGCCAGTTCCGTGATTGCAAACAGCATGTCTTTGAGAGGCGCGACGTAGCTCATTACCATTCTTCCGATCAGATAGTCCGTAGGGAAAGTCACCCGTCTGGCACCGATGCGGCCGGGGTAACGTATGGCTGAATCGTAGCGTCGGACAGGCCCTGCCCGGTTGTCCAAACCGGACGATCTATTGACATCTCTGGCCACGTCGGAGGAAGTAAGCGCCCCGTGGGAAGTGCATCGGCAGGGGTTATCGACGCTTTGATGTGACGAGATCAGCCACCCCGGCGATAGGCCGCCGGGGTGCTGCCGGTCCAGTGGCGGAACGCTCGGTGGAATGCGGTGGGGTCGCCGAAGCCGACGTCGCCGGCGATGATGGCGATGGGCTCGTGCGTGCCGGTCAGGCGCTGGATCGCGATGTCGCGGCGCAGTTCGTCCTTGAGCACCTGGAACGCCGTGCCCTCGGCGGCAAGATGACGGCACAGCGTTCTGACCGAACAGTGCAGGCCTTCCGCCGCCTCTTCGATGGACGGGACGTCGGGCAGCCGGGACGCGAGATGTTCCCGCACGCGATGGCTGAACAGCTGCTCGTTGAACGACACGAAGATCCAGTCTTCCGGCGCACGAGCGAGAAACCTGCGCAGATTCGCCTTGCGCTGGCGCACGGGCAGATCGAAATAGCTGCTGCTGAACTGCATCGAGGTCTGATTGCAGTCGAACTTCGCCGGTCCGGGAAACAGATAGAGATACTCGAGCGCGTGAGCAGGACGAGGAAAGGCGAACTGCACCTGGAGCAACGCAATGCGCTGGCCGATCAGCCAGGACGCGATCCCATGCGCGAGCTTCAGCATCAGCTCCTGGCCCAGCATGCTCGGTTGCGCTCCCGTGCTTCCCGGATGCAAGGCCAGCGTCGCAACGAGGTCGCCGCGGCGCGACTCGAAACGGAAGTCGTCGAGCACTAGATGGAAGAACTGGCCGAACCGATGCATCGCGGTTTCGAGATTCGGCGCATCCAGCAGGCTCAGACACAGAAACTTGAGCGCGCCGCTGCGCAGCGGGCGCGAGAAAATGCCGGGCATCTCATCGTCGAGTTCGATCGCGAGCGAGCGGTAGAGCGTCGAGAACTGTTCCTCGGTGACGCGCGCGCCAGGCTGGTCCAGCAGCGCGCGCGGGATGTTCGCGCCGGACAGGTGCCGGTCGACGATATCCGGCCGCGTCCCGACGCTGCCGAGGAACCCATTGACGAGCGAAATCGGTACGGTGGCGCCAGGAGCTTGCATGACGGGGTTCCGCGAGGCGAAGACGCATCAGCATAGCGCCTCCCGCCGCATCGTGGCGAGGGTTCGGCGAATCGCTGCGCGAGTGCCGGGTTGGCGGCTCCGCGCTTTCCGGTAGCGGCTCGCCTATTGCGCCGATGCGTGCGAGCGCAGATACGGCACGTAGCCGTTCTGAGTCTTCAGGATCTTCTCGGCGCACTCGTCATAGTCGTCGCCCTTCGCGCTGTCGGGCCCGTACATGCCGCGGCACTGCGCAAACAGCGACAACGTCGCGCCGCCCGTGCTCTTGTTCGCGCGGGTCGCTGAAAAAGCGGCCTTGCCCGAATCGTCGGGCACGTCGGTATCGATCGCGACCGCGTCCGCGCGGATCACGTGCGTGTCGGAATGCTGCTCGATATAGCGTTTCGTCGCCGCCCACGCGGCATCGCAATTCGACGGCGTGCAGTCGATCACCGCGTCGCGTTGCGCGGCGCGGAGGTTCGGCTCGCTATGAAGGATTTCCTGCTGGGCGCGCTGCGCCTGCTTTTCCGGGGACGACGAGCAGGCGGCGAGTGCGCATGCGACGAGTGCGAAGGCTGCGATCTTTTTCATGAGTAGACTTCGAAGGCCATGTTCGAGCGCGATTATAGCCGCGTGAGGACCGCGATCGCGCATTCAACCCACCGCAACGGCCGCTAAGTATTCGCCACCAGCAGTTCCTCCGCATTGGCCGGCGGGCGCAGTCCATCCGTGCGAGCCGCGAAGTAGCGCTGCGTCAGATCCGCCGCGGACACATGCCGCGCGTCGTCAAAGCCCGCTTCACGCGCCATGGCGATCATCCGCTGCGGCATGAAGAAGCTGATGAACGGTGTACCGCTCGCACGCGCGCCCTTCTCCGCCATTTCGAGTCCCGGGCGCACGTCCGGGTCCGCCATCTCCAGCGGCAACAGGAACGTCATCGCGAACGTCGAGCCGCGCGCGAGCCCGGCCACTTCGCGCAGCGTCGCCGCATTCGCCTCTGTGGTCAGATACATGCTGACACCGGTCGACACGACGACGGCCGGCCTGCTTTCGTCGAAGCCTTCGGCGACGAGACGCTGCCGCCAGCTATCGCCCGCTTCGAAGTCGACGGGCACGAAACGCAGCCAGTCCGGCAGGCCGTAACCCAATTCGCTGAGCCGCTCACGCTTCCACGTTTGCGGTCCCGGCGGATCGACTTCGAACACGGTGAGCCGCGACGCGATGTCGGGCCGGCGTTGCGCGAAGCTGTCGAGACCGGCGCCCAGGATCACGTATTGATCGACACCGCGGCCGGCCTGCTCGACGACCAGATCCTCGATAAAGCGTGCGCGCGCGACGATCGACGCACGAAACGGCCGCGTGAACCGCGGGTCCATGTCGCCGCGGCTGCGCCAATCCTCGGCGGGAGCCAGCAATCGCAAGCCGACTTCGTCTTCGAGCACGTGCGGCGGCGCGTCGGCCTGCACGTGCAGCGCACGCCATAGCGCGACGCGCGCGGCGGTGCTGTCGGGTGCGATGTGTGGTTGGTTGCTCATGGTATTCGCCTGGGCTCAATGGAAAAACGGCAGCGTGAGAAACAGTTTGATCACGATCGCGTTGACGATGTCCATGAAAAACGCGCCCGTCATCGGCACGATCAGGAACGCGATATGGGAATGGCCGAAGCGGTTCGTGATCGCCTGCATGTTCGCGATCGCGGTCGGCGTCGCGCCAAGTCCGAGCCCGCATTGCGCCGCGCACAACACGACCGCGTCGTAGTTGCGGCCCATCGCGGGAAACGTGATGAAGATCGCATAGAGCGCCATCAGCAGCGTCTGCGCCGCGAGGATCGAGATGATCGGCAACGCGAGCGCGGCAAGCTCCCATAGGTCGAGGCGCATCAGCGCCATCGCGAGAAAGAGCGCGAGCGCGACGTTTCCGACCAGCGCGACCGCGTGCTGGTCGATCCGCACACGCATGAGCGCGAGCACGTTGTTCAGGATCACGCCGATGAACAGCGTGCAGACGAAGGTCGGCAATTCGAACACGGTGTCCGCGATCCAGTCGGCAAACACTTCGCCGCCCGCGAGGCAGATCGAGATCAGCGCGAGCGTCGTGATGATCGCGGCGGGCGTGGTGGCCTGCTCCGCCTTCGGTTCTTCGAAGACCAGCGTTTCGTCCGCTAGCTGCTGGACGCGCAGCAATTCGTCGGCACTGATCCGCCGCATCAGCACACGTGCGACCGGACCGCCGAGCACGCCGCCCATCACGAGTCCAAAGGTCGCACAGCCGATCGCGATTTCGGTCGCCGACTCCAGCCCGTGACGTTCGGTGAAGACCTGGCTCCACGCGGCGCCGGTGCCGTGCCCGCCCGACATCGTGACGGAGCCGCCGAGAATGCCGAGCAGCGGATCGACGCCGAGCGCGAACGCTAGCAGGATGCCGATCACGTTCTGCAGGATCAGCAGCCCGCTGACCAGCGCGAGAAAGCGGATCAACACCGGCCCGCCCGCCTTCAGATTCGACAGATGCGCATTCAGGCCGATCGTCGAGAAGAACGCGAGCATCAGCGGCGCCTGCAGCGTCGAATCGAACCTGACCTGCACGTGGATGGTGATGCGTGTGATCAGCACGCAGATCGCGACGATGAGCCCGCCTGCCACCGGCGCCGGAATCGAATAGGTTCGGAGCACGCCGATCCATTGCACGAGCTTTTCGCCGAGCAGCAGCACGAGCGACGTCGCGACCAGCGTGGCATATACGCCGACAGTCATGAATGGCCTCCGAGCGCGAACCTGCGACATCTTAGCCAATCCGTCCAGGCCAAGTATGATTTTCCTTGACGCAATGCAGTCGGCCGATGACGTCGCGCCACAACGGAGAAATGAACCGAACCTCTATCCGCGCTATCGACGCTCCCGGATCCGGCGAGGTCTGAGAGTGGGTTTTGGCACCGGGAACCGAGCGTGGCAAAACCTCCAGAACACCCGCATACAGGGCTCCGCCGGCTGCGTGCATGGCATAAGTGCCGATCGGCACTACGAGTAAACCCCCTACGCACAGACGCGGTCGGCAATCCCGCAATGAGATGGTCCTCTTCACGAACCGCCTCCTGCAGGCGCCTGCTCGCTCGTGCGCGCAACGTTGGTCTGCAGACCTCTAGCCTGTTGCAACGCTTCCCGCCTGCTTTGGGCAAGCCCTGGCAACTCGTGTCAGGCGGGCAGGAACGCGGCATGCGCAGACGGATTCGCGCCGTCCAGCCGCGACGGCGCTCCGCATGCGTGGCACGGCGGATGGAAGACCCAAGTGCCAACTCCAATGGAGGTCACGATGTTCATGCACAACAAACGGCTGCAATACACGGTTCGCGTCGGCACGACCAATCCCGGGCTCGCGAATCTGATGCTGGAGCAGTTCGGCGGGCCGCAAGGCGAATTGGCCGCCGCAATGCGCTACTTCACGCAGGCCGTTGCGGAAGAAGACCCCGGGCGCAAGGACATGCTGTTCGACATCGCCACCGAAGAGCTGAGCCATCTCGAGATCATCGGCTCGATCGTCGCGATGTTGAATCGCGGCGCGAAGGGGGAACTCGCCGAAGCGGTCGAACAGCAAGCCGAGCTGTATCGCAAGCTCAACGGCGCGGGCAACGACAGTCACCTTACCCAGGTGCTATATGGCGGCGGACCGCCGCTGACGAACTCCGGCGGCGTCCCGTGGAGTGCCGCGTACATCGACACGATTGGCGAGCCGACCGCGGACCTGCGCTCGAACATCGCCGCCGAAGCGCGCGCGAAGATCATCTATGAACGGCTGATCAACGTGACCGACGATGCCGGCGTGCGCGAGGCGCTGGGCTTTCTGATGACCCGCGAAGTCGCGCATCAGAAGTCGTTCGAGAAGGCGCTGTATGCGATCACGCCGAGTTTCCCGCCGGGCAAGCTGCCGCCGAGACAGGAATTCGCGAGCGTCTACTACAAGATGTCGCACGACGGAGCGGTGATCAACACACCGTGGAACAGCGGCACCGGTCTCACGATACGGACCGGTGAACCGGCGGTGGATGGCGGCGACGGCAGTGCGTCGGTGGGACTCGAAGCGCAACAGGAAACCGCCGTGACTGCGATGGCCACGCGTCTGCGCTCCGACCCGTCGAGCGATCCGACGACCGGTGCTGAGTTAGGTAGCGAAGTTGCGCCTACCGACGACACCGCGTGATAAACCGCGAAAACTTCTTTGGAGAACATGACATGACTACACCACAGGAACATGTCGTCGACTGGCTGCGCGACGCCTACGCGATGGAAAAGCAGGCGGAAACAATGTTGAAGGCGCAGTCGAAGCGCCTCGACCACTATCCGCTGCTCAGGGAACGCATCGACAGGCATATCGAGGAAACGCTCTCGCAGCAGAAGCTGCTCGAGTCGTGCCTTGACCGGCTCGGTTCGAGCCCTTCGGGCATGAAGGATCTGACGGCGCGCATGTCGGCTTTCATGCAGGGGGCTGGCGGCATGGCGGTCAGCGATGAAGTGATCAAAGGCGGCATGGCCGGGTACGTATTCGAACATGTCGAAATTGCCGCCTACACGACGCTAATCGCGGCAGCCAACGCCGCGGGCGACATCGAGACCCGTCAGGTTTGCGAGCAGATTCTGCCGCAGGAAGTCGAAATGGCGAAGTGGCTGCTTGAGCACCTGCCGGAGACGGTCACGCAATTCCTTGGCCGCTCTGCTGCGGACCGCGACGAGGCGAAAAGGTGACACACATGGGATTCGAGACGCGGAATCGCGTCGCCAAGTAAGCACTTTGGCCTTTGCGACGCGATCCTCATCGGACAGCGGAGTGGCTTCGCCGTCAGCGTTATCGGCAAAGCGATCGCGACAAACAACCTGGAGCATTGCGAATGGCAAGCCAGCCCCGAACAAACGACGATCACCCGGCAGGACATGCGTCGCCCCATCTCGATGACGAGGAGCGCGACCAGGCTTCCGCGCACAGTTCACCTCGCGCGCTGGTGATTCACGAGATCATCCGGGAGGAAGGCGAGACGGCGCTTGGCCGAAAGCCGCTCGCGTTGCTGTGGTCCGCGTTGGCGGCCGGGCTATCAATGGGTTTTTCGTTTCTAACTCAGGCGGTGCTCGAAAGCAAGACGTCGTCTTCCGGTCACGGCGGCATCTCGCTGACTGGCGCCGCAGGCTATTGCGTCGGCTTCATCATCGTCGTGCTCGGGCGCCAGCAACTATTCACCGAAAGCACGTTGACCGTGCTGCTGCCGGTCCTGACGAGGCGCAGTCTGCCGGTTGCCGCTATCGCGCTGCGGCTATGGGTGATCGTACTGGCCGCGAATCTGGCCGGAACATGGATCTTCGCCGGAATCCTTACGATGCCGACGTCGTTCGGGCAGAAGCTTGCGCCGGTTCTCGATCAGTTGTCGCAAGCCCCGTACGGCTCGACCTTTGCTTCCACGACCATGAAGGCGGTTCTCGCGGGCTGGCTGATCGCGCTGATGGTCTGGCTGCTGCCGAGCGCGAGATCCGCCGCCGTGCTGATCGTCGCGGTCCTCACGTATGTTGTTGCAGTGTGTGATCTGGCGCACGTGATTGCTGGCTCAGTGGAAGCGGCGTACGCGGTGCTGCGCAGCCATGCCGCCGTGCAGGACTATCTGCTGCGATTTTTCGCGCCGACGCTGCTAGGTAACGTGGTCGGTGGCGTCGCGCTCGTCGGGCTGCTGAACCATGCGTCGATCGCACCCGAGATGACAGGCCGCGACGGCTGATCTCGGCCACGCGCGGCGCATCACGACGAGCCGACAGGATACAGGCCCCCCAACGAGGCTCCTTGACGGCACGAGCCGTGCTACGCGGATGGGTACGTAGTTCCCGGAGCGCTTCCCAAACTGGAGATCGTCATGAAGCTGATAGCGGCAGGAGTGAGCGTAATTGCATTGATTGCCAGCGTTTACGCATTTGCGCAAACCAATACCGGCAGCGTGCAGCCGAAGCCGGATGCTCACAGCGCCCAGCCGGGTACCGCTGGGCAGAGCATGAGCCGTGCTGCGGACGCCGGTACCAGCAAGCCGGCGAGTGGCACATTGATGCAAAAACGCGAAAGTGGCATGTCGCCCCAAGGCGCGTCCGGCTCTAACGCGACCGGCGAGATGAAGCAGTGACGACAAGGCGAGGCACAGCTCCTTCGTGAGTGGGACCGTTTGTGCGACAGGCAACGTTCCGCTTTCCCGTGGCAGGGTCGGCGCCACGAGGGGACACTCAGGACTTGCCCGCCGGACCGGTACAGCGGGTTGCAACGGTGCGGAACCACTGACGGCATCAGGAGGTAGCAACATGACACCAACGGATACCTGCAGGTTTCTGGACTCGCTCGGCGACGAAGCGCGAATCCTCGCGTTGAAGCACTTCAGAACGGGGTTCGACGTTACAACGAAGTCCGACGCGACTCCCGTCACAATCGCGGACCGCGAGATAGAACGACGGCTTCGTGAACTCATCTTGTCGCGGCATCCATCACACCACCTTGTGGGCGAAGAGGAAGGCGGCGAGACTGGGGACGGAACAACTTGGGTGATCGACCCCATCGACGGCACGAAGAGCTTCGTATCGGGTCTTCCGCTGTTCGGGACGCTCGTCGCGGTACTCGAAAGTCGACTTCCTGCCTACGGCCTGATTGAAGTCCCAGCACTGCGTGAGCGCTGGATAGGCTACGGGAATAGCACCGTTCTCAATGGCACTCCGTGCAAAGTCAGTTCATGCACGCGATTGCGCGATGCCCGACTCTGCACAACCGACCCACAGATATTTATCGGTGAAGCGTCACGGGCCTTTTCAACGCTGTCGGGTTCTGTCGCAATCTCCCGGTTCGGAACCGACTGTTACGGTTACGCCTTGTTAGCCTCGGGTTACATTGACCTCGTTGTGGAAGCAGACCTGGAAATTTACGATGTGATGGCGCTAGTGCCTGTCGTTCGGGGCGCGGGTGGCATCGTTACTACTTGGTCGGGTCATCCAATCACTGAACGTTTCGATGGTACGGTCGTCGCGGCTGCGACTCCCGGGTTGCACACCGAGGCGCTTAGAGTCCTCGGAACACCGTAATCGCGTCACCGGCGCTACTCAACGGATATCAGGTCAGATGCAAGGTGTCCACGTCGGACACCTGCACACGGATTAGCGAGACAGGCACGCCGGATGCGCCACGTAAAAATCGCCCATTCCATCCTGGAGAGAGATCATGGCCGCAAGCACACAGTCCAGCGTCTACAAGGTTACAGAAATTGTCGGCACGAGTCCGACTTCTTGGGAGGAGGCTGCGAAAAATGCTGTAGAAACTGCTGCTAACTCGCTTCGTGATTTGCGAATCGCCGAAGTCTGTAAGCTCGACATGAAGATCGACAACGGCAAGGTGGTTGAATATCGGACCCGCGTATCCGTGTCGTTCAAGTACGAGACTTGAGAGCTCGGCAAAGATCCTGTTGCTGTTGTTCAACGAAATGATCGCAAGACGTGACTAACTCGAACGTGGCGCGCCGGGCTGCTAAAAAACCGCGCACAAATGAAGCCGAAACTGCAGCCCACGCCAAACACCGCAAGATTGGCCAAGACACGGTTAACCCGCCCTTTGTAAATCTGGGGATCTCATAATGCACATAGCAGACAATAAAGACGGCGAGCAATCCAGCGATGAACGACATGGCCGCAATCATTTGACCTTCCTCTCCTGCAGTGCCCGCGACTCCGGATTGCTAATCGCTAGCGTGGAGCATTCCCGCTCGCGATTCCCGGCTAACGCCTTCAGGCCGGAGCCTCTCAAATAAAGACGCTCAGATTGAATTCTGTCATTACCGAGCGCCGCGCATCGACGCCGTAGATCATTTCAACGCATATTCTCTCGTCGCCCTCTCTCCAAACCGGGTTTTTAATCAGAAAATCGCCTAACTCGTTTTTTTGTCCCCAAAATCACCCCTTGCAGCACGGGCCTGAGAGAGAACGAAAAACTCCCTAACTTTAGAAATTTGAACGAAGTCTGCTACGCTGCGCGCTTCACTACCCTTGCATTGAAACGATGGAAATCCCATTCAACGATCGCGGCGTGTCGGTCACGCGCAACGCCCTCTCGGCCGCGGGTCAGGTCTTCCCGCTGCGCGATATCGTCGACGTGCGGGTCGTGACCGTGCAGAAGAACAAGGTCGTGCCGCTCGTGATCTCGGCGGCGGGGCTGATCGGCGCGATCGTCGGCGGTGTGCTGCATTCGGCTTCGGGACTCGTATCCGGGGCGATGCTGGTCGTGGTCGGCTGGCTGACCTGGGCGAGTCAGGACGTCACGCATCGGTTGATGGTCAAGACTGCCGACGGTGAGCGCGAGGCGCTGATGAGCACGGATCGCGAGTTCGTCGAACGCGTCGGCGAGGCCGTGCATTGGGCGAAGGCCGCGGCCGCCGCGCCGAAGACATGACGCGGCGCGTCGATCGAACATGAAAGAGCCGTGCGCGACTGATCGACGCCAGCCCCGCACGGCTTCTCCGGCTCAGTCCAGACTGAGCGGATTCACGCGCCAGATATTGCGCGCATACTCGCCGATCGTGCGATCCGACGAGAACAGCCCCATCCCCGCGACGTTCTCGATCGCGCTTTCGGCCCACGCGTGCTTGTTGACGAAACGCGCATCCACTGCGTTCTGCGCCTTCGCGAACGCATCGAAATCGGCGAGCACCATGTAGTGATCGCCCCAATCGACGAGCGTGTGAAAGATATCGGAGAAGCGCAGCGGATCGTCCGGCGAGAAGAATCCCGTGCGAATCTGATCGAGCGCGGTGCGTAATGCTTCGTTTTCCTCGTAAATCCGCCGCGGCCGATAGCCGCTTGCGCGCAGATCGTCCACCTCGTCGGCGCTGTGGCCGAAGATGAAGATGTTCTCGCGCCCCACCGCGTCGCAGATTTCGATGTTCGCGCCGTCCATCGTGCCGATCGTCAATGCGCCATTGAGCGCGAGCTTCATGTTGCCGGTGCCCGACGCCTCGGTGCCGGCCATCGAGATCTGCTCCGACAGATCGGCCGCCGGAATGATCAGCTCGGCCACGCTCACGCCGTAGTTCGGCACGAACACGACCTTCAGCCTGTTGCCGATCAGCGGATCGTGATTGACCTTCTCGCTGACGTCGCCGATCAGCTTGATGATCGTCTTGGCCATCCGGTACGCGGACGCGGCCTTGCCCGCGAACAGCACGACGCGCGGCACCCAGTCGCGCTCCGGATTCGCGCGAATCTCGTTGTAGCGCACGATCACGTGCAGCACGTTGAGCAACTGGCGCTTGTATTCGTGAATGCGCTTGACCTGCAGATCGAACAGCGCGTTCGGATCGAAGTGCAGCTTGGTGTGCTGCGCGAGCCGGTGCACGAGCCGCAGCTTGGCCTGTCGTTTGGCCTCACGGAACGCGTCGACGAACTCGTCGTCCTTGCGCAGATTGCGCAGCTGCTCGAGCTCGAACAGATTGCTGCGCCAATGTGTGCCGATGCGCGCGTCGATCAGCGACGACAGCGACGGACTCGCCTGCGCGAGCCAGCGGCGCGGCGTGATGCCGTTGGTCACGTTGGTGAAGCGGTCGGGATAGAGGCGCGCGAAGTCGGAGAAGATGTCGCGCGTCATCAGCTGCGAATGCAGCTTCGACACGCCGTTGACCTTGTGGCTCGCGACGATCGCCAGATAGGCCATGCGCACGCGCCGCTGCCCGTATTCGTCGACGAGCGAAATGCGGCGGATCATATCGACGTCGTGACCCGACTGTTCGCTGACATGCTTCAGAAACTGCGCATTGATTTCGAAGATGATCTCGAGATGGCGCGGCAGCAGGCGCGACAGCATTTCGACATCCCATGTTTCGAGCGCCTCGGGCATCAGCGTGTGATTCGTGTACGAGAAGATCTGCGTCACGTGTTTCCACGCCTTGTCCCACGGCAGGTTATGCACGTCGACGAGCAGGCGCATCAGCTCGGGAATCGCGAGCACCGGGTGCGTGTCGTTCAGATGCACCGCGACCTTCTCCGAGAAGCGTCCGAACGTGCTGTGCGTGCGCTGATAGCGGCGGATCAGATCCTGCATCGTCGCCGAGACGAAGAAGTACTCCTGGCGCAGCCGCAACTCGCGGCCGGCAGGCGTCGAGTCGTCCGGATAGAGCAGCCGCGACACGTTCTCCGACATGTTCTTGGTGTCGACCGCGTTGCGGTAGTCGCCGCGATTGAACGCGCCGAGGTCGAGCTCCTCGGTCGCGCGCGCGGACCACAGGCGCAGCGTGTTGGTCGCGTCGGTCGCGTAGCCGGGGATCACGGTGTCGTACGCGGTCGCGTTCACGTGCTCGGTGTCGATCCATTCGGTCTTCTCGCCGCGCTGCACGGTACGGCCGCCGAAGTGCACCATGTACTTGATTTCGGGCCGCGGAAATTCCCAGGGGTTACCGGCGCGCAGCCAATAGTCGGGCGCCTCGACCTGCTCGCCGTTGACGATTTCCTGACGGAACATGCCGTACTGGTAACGGATGCCGTAGCCGAAACCCGGAATGCCGAGCGTCGCCATCGAGTCGAGAAAGCACGCGGCGAGCCGGCCGAGGCCGCCGTTGCCGAGCGCGGCGTCGGGTTCGATATCGATCAGCGCGTCCATGTCGACGCCGAGGCTCGCGAGCGCCTCCTTCATCTGATCGTGAATGCCGAGCGCGAGCAGCGCGTTGGTAAAGGTCCTGCCGATCAGAAACTCCATCGACAGGTAGTAGACCCGTTTCACGTCCTGCTCGTATTGCAGGCGCGTGGTCTTCATCCAGCGCGCGACGAGCCGGTCGCGCACGGCCAGCGCGGCCGCATGCAGCCAATCGTGCGGGTGAGCGGTGATGGCGTCCTTGCCCACGCCGTACATCATGCGATTCGAAATTGAGCGCCGTAGCGCGTCGACGGTACTGTGGAGCTGGTCGAATTCCAGATCGACGGTCGTCATCGAAGCCTCCGGGAAGTTCGACATGGCAGACGCGAACCGCACGGAAGACGGACGGGAGGCGCGTACCTGTCGGAACGGTTAAAAAACAGAGTAGGACATTTTGGGGATCTCGCACATCGCTGCGCGAGCGGACGATCACGCATATGCCGTGCCCGGTGAACCCGCCAGTTGCCGCGCAATGGCGCGCGGCCGATGCACGGACGCAGTGCAAAGCCGCACATCGATTATTTTTTCGATGCATGACGGGCGGATGAAGCCGCGAATTCCCTGATTGTGTGATCGCATCGGGCCGCCCGTTCTGCCGGACGGTTCGAGCGTATGCGTATGGGATTCGATGTGGGGCCTTGGCCGATTTGGAGATGTCGGGCGGGGTTGACGGTTAGTTGCGTTACTGTCAGATCCCAGCGCCTCTTCTTCGCCCGCCTGCCCGCCTCCCTGCACGATCGTGCCGTCTCTGCAACAATCGCGACGTTGCGTCGCACCAGCCGCCACGCTCATCCGCCGTGGTCCGGACAGCGCGCGACCTCGCCCACAACAAAACCGCCGTGCGCGCGTCGCCTCTCTGGAAGCGGCCGACGCTGGCATGCCCAACCCGACGAGCACGCCTTGTCCGATAAGCTCAGCTCTACCGTCGGCGTCTCCACGCCGGCTCTCCCCGCCGACGGCCAGATGTCGGCCGCCAATCGCCGCGCGATGGCCGCGATCATGCTCGCCGTCGCGCTCGCCACGCTCGATACCGCGATCGCCAACACCGCGCTGCCCGCGATCGCCGGCGACCTGCACGCGGCGCCGGCCGCGTCGGTCTGGATCATCAACGCGTATCAGCTCGCGATGGTCGCGACGCTGCTGCCGCTCGCCGCGCTCGGCGATATCGTCGGGCATCGGCGTATCTATATCGGCGGCATCGCGCTGTTCACGCTGAGTTCGCTCGGCTGCGCTCTGGCGCCGACGCTGCCGCTGCTCGCCGCCGCGCGGATCGTGCAGGGCCTGGGCGCCAGCGCGATCATGAGCGTCAACACCGCGCTGATCCGCTATCTGTACCCGCCGCATCGGCTCGGTCGCGGGCTCGGCACCAATGCGCTGATCGTCGGCGTGTCGTTCGCGGTCGGGCCGACGGTGGCGTCGCTGATTCTGTCGGTCGCAACGTGGCCGTGGCTATTCGCGGTCAACGTGCCGCTCGGCGTCCTCGCGCTGAGCTTTGCGATGCCGGCGCTGCCGCATACCGCGCAGGGCCGGCATCAGTTCGATCCGCTGGCGGCGCTGCTCAACGTGGTCACGTTCGCCGCGCTGATCTTCGCGCTCGGCGAGGCGGCGCAACGCGCGTCGATGCAGATCGTGCTCAGCGCCGCGGCGGTCGCCGTCGTGTTCGGGCTGCTGCTGATTCGCCGCGAGGCGGGTCACTCCGCGCCGATGCTGCCCGTCGATCTGTTCAAGCGGCCGGTGTTCGCGCTGTCGGCGGTGACGGCCGTCTGCTCGTTCGCCGCGCAGAGCCTCGCATTCGTGTCGCTGCCGTTCTATTTCGAGGACGTGCTGCTGCGCAGCCAGGTCGAAACCGGCTTCCTGATGACGCCGTGGCCCGTCGTGGTCGCGCTTGCCGCGCCGCTCGCGGGCGGCCTGTCGGACCGCTATCCGCCGGGGCTGCTCGGCGCGGTCGGGCTCGCGGTGCTGTCGGCGGGGATGGCCTCGCTGGCGATGCTGCCCGCCCATCCGCACGTGCTCGACATCGGCATCCGCATGGCGATCTGCGGCGCGGGCTTCGGCTTTTTCCAGTCGCCGAACCTGAAGGCGCTGATGGCGAGCGCGCCGCCGGAGCGCAGCGGCGGCGCCAGCGGCATCGTCGCGACCGCGCGGCTAATCGGCCAGGCGACCGGTGCCGCGCTGGTCGCGCTGTGCTTCGGCATCGCCGGACGCCAGCATGGGCCGACGCTCGCGCTCGGCCTCGGCGCATTCTTTGCCGGCGCGGCGAGCCTCGCGAGCGGCTTGCGGCTCTTCGCGCCATCGCATCGCGCGGGCGTGCAGGCGAAGGCGGCGGTCAAGTGAGATGTGCGCCGGACGGCACGCGAGACGAGGATAAAGCTTGCAGGAAGCGCGGCTCGAACGAACCGCGCATGAGTTGAAGCCGGTGCGGGAAGACGAGGCGGCAACTACGCGAGCCGCCTCGCTTCCGACCAATGCAGCGCGATCAACGTGCCGCGAAATACCCCTTCACCGCGTCAATGAACGTGTCGATATCGTCGCGCGACACATCCATGTGCGTGACGAAGCGCGAGGCATACAGCATCTGCGTGAGGATGCCGCGCTCCTTGAGCCATGCCTCGAGCGGCGCGCAATGCTGCTGCGGAAACTGCGCGAACACCATGTTCGTTGCAAGCGACTGCACCTTCACCTGCTCGATGGTCTCCAGCCCCGCCGCCAGATGCGCGGCGTTCGCGTGATCGTCGGCAAGACGCTCGACGTTGTGATCGAGCGCATACAGGCAGGCGGCCGCGAGCACCCCAGCCTGGCGCATGCCGCCGCCGAGCACCTTGCGCCAGCGATGCGCGACGTCGATCAGCGCGCGGCTGCCGACCAGCACCGAGCCGACCGGCGCGCCCAGTCCCTTCGAAAAGCAGATCGACACCGAATCGAACGGCTCGGCGAGCGCCGCGACCGGCTTGCCCGACGCGACCGCCGCGTTGAACACGCGCGCGCCGTCGAGGTGGGTCGCGAGGCCGCGCTCGCGCGCGAGCTGCGTCGCGTCGGCGACGTACTGAGCCGGCAGCACCTTGCCGCCGATCGTATTTTCCAGCGCGACGAGCCGCGTGCGCGCGAAGTGATCGTCGATCGGCTTGATCGCGGCGGCGATCTTGTCGAGCGGGATCGAGCCGTCGGCGGCGTTTTCGAGCGGCTGCGGCTGGATGCTGCCGAGCACGGCCGCGCCACCGCCCTCGTATTTGTAGGTGTGCGCAAGCTGGCCGACGATGTATTCGTCGCCGCGCGCGCAGTGCGCCATCAACGCGGCGAGGTTGCTTTGCGTGCCGCTCGGGAAGAACAGCCCCGCTTCTTTGCCGGTGCGCTCGGCCAGCGTGGCCTGCAGACGCAGTACGGTGGGGTCGTCGCCCCAGACGTCGTCGCCGACTTCGGCCGCCGACATCGCCGCGAGCATCGGCGGAGTCGGGCGGGTAACGGTATCGCTGCGCAAATCGATCATTGTGTGTCCCTGTGCGTCCATGGATGACAACCTACGGCAGCCGGCCGCGCGTGCACTCCGGGAGGAACGCGTACGCGCCGGCAAACGAGCCATACAGTGTATTCAATTCAGGCGACGCTGAAAATCGGCGCGTCCCCGCAAGGCGCGCCGATCCGACTGCGAGGAGTCGATAGACACTGAATCAATAGACGCGACGCGGCCGCTCAGCCGCCCGGCTTGGGCAGCCACTGCAGCGGATCGACCGGCTGGCCGTTCTGGCGCACTTCGAACTGGATCGACGCGGCACCGCGGCTATCGACCCCGACCTCGCCGATCGTCTGCCCTTGCGCGACCGCGTCGCCTTCCTTGACGAGCAATTGGCTGTTCTGGCCATACGCGGTGATCAGCGAGTCGTTGTGCTTGATGATGATGAGCGGGCCGTAGGCTTCGATGCCGGTGCCCGCGTAGACCACGCGGCCGGTCGCCGCGGCCTTGACCGGATCGCCGGGTTGCCCGCCGATCACGATGCCGTTGTATTTGCCCGGCGCGAACGCGCGAAGGATCGGCCCGCGCAACGGCCATTGCAGCACGCCCTGCTGGGGCCCGGCCGCGGGGGCTGGCGCACCGGGGACGGCGCCCGGCGGCACGTTCGCCGTCGCGCCCGGCGCGGCCGGCGCAGCCGGCGTCACTGCAACGGGCGGCGTGACCACGCTGCCCGAGGCCATCGGCGGAGAAACGCGCAGCACCTGACCGGGCGCGACCGCCGCGTTAACCGGCAAGCCGTTCCAGGCCGCGATTTCCTGCGGCTTGCGTCCATATGCCGAGGCGATGCCGGCCAGCGTGTCGCCCGGATTGACGCGGTAGAAGCCGGCGGGCACCGGGACGGTCGCGAGACTGGTCGCGCTCGACGGCGCGTTGTTGTAGAACGGCGTGCTTTCCCACGGCATCGTCGTGCAGCCGGCGATCGCCACGCCGAGCGCCGCCGCGATCAGCAGGCGGATGGCCGTCGGTTGCCATTGTTGTGTCATCTGATTTTCCTCGACGTGTGTCTCGTTCCGATTCAATCGACGCCGCTGCAATTGCCGTGCCGCCACGCTTGCGTAAGGTCGCGGCTGCCTGTTGCCGCGTGGATATTATGCGCGAGCCCCACGCGCGCGCCGCGCTGGCGCGTGCCGTCAAACTGCGGTGTTCTTCAGACGCTTCCTTGCGTTTCGACGACCAGCACCCGTGCCGCGCCGACCGGATGCGCAACATGCTCGGTGCCGACCGTCGCGTAGAACACGTCGCCGGTTTCGAGCACCGTCGAACGTTCGACGCCGTCTTCGCGATAGCGCATCTCGACGCGCCCGTCGAGCACGGCGAACACTTCCTCGCCGTCGTTCACGTGCCACTTGTACGGCCGGTCGGTCCAATGCAGACGCGTGGTGATGCCGTTCATGTTCGCGATGTCGAGCGCACCCCAGGCACGCGGCGCGGTAAAGCTTTTGCTGCGGATGATCTTCATGGTCGATGAGCAATTGGCAAGCGCGCAAACCCCGCGGGCGGCGCCGTCCGCCCACGGCGACGGCGCTTGCGCGGCTGGCCCTATTATAGGTCGCATGGCCCGCGCGTCTCGGCGGGCAAGCCGCCACGGCCGATTCGTCCGATTGTTGCGGGCAATCGGCCATCGCCTATACTCAGTCAAGCCGCGCGGAGCAGTTCACGACAACGTTGGGATTCTGGGAGGAATCGAGGATGAACAAAGCCACCTTTCTGGCCGTGCAACTCAACGTCGACGATGTGGCGGCGTCTGCCGGCCTCGTCGAGCTGCTGAACACCCACCTGATTTTCGCCGCCGACGTCGCCGAGGCCGCCGATGCGCTCGTGCAACTGGCGAGCGTCGCGAGGCTGTCGAGCGGGGTCGAGGCGAGCGTCGAGTTGCCCGCGGTGGCGATCGAGCGTCTGCGCGAGGCGCTCGACAACCTGAGCGGCTACGACGAATCGTGGCTTCTCGCGCTGGAGCCGAGCCGCGCGCTGTTCGATGACATCGGCCGGCGGCAGCGAACCCTGCATTGACGCCAACCCGCCGCAGCACGGCGCCGTAAACGACAAAACGCCATCCGATCGAACTGGATGGCGTTTTTTCTTGCCCGCCGCGCTCGCGCTATTCCACGAAGCGGCGTCTACAACGGACTACGACTACCCACTACACCTGCACACTTCTACTGCGATCAGCTGCCGAAGTACACCGAGTTACGGTTGGCCTTCGCCGGAACGACGGCGTGGCCTGCTTGCGACGTGCCGGCAGCCGGAGCGCCGTAGCCGCTGGTGTCCGCGCGGTTGGCTGCGACGGCCGTGCCGCGCTGCGCATCGACGCGTGCTTGCGCTGCCTGGATGTCGGCCGGGTAGTTGACGTCGTTGGCGGACGGGTTGTAGCCGACCTGTTCGAGTTGGATCAGTTGAGCGCGAACCTGAGCGCGCGTCACCGGCTGGCTGGCTTGAGCGAACGAAGCGGCCGGAACAACTAGGGCGGCGGCGATTGCAACTGCGGAAATCAGGGTCTTCATGATTGACCTCCAAAGGACTTGTTGTGGTGCGCTTCGGGGTTTCTGCTTTTCCCTCAGCGATTGAAAACAAGTTTAGAGGCGTCACGATCTAGGGTAAACCCTTAAACCGGCGAAACTCCATTTCTACCAGCGCAATAATCATTTCGCATTTGCTTAGGTTTACAGCCAACCCTCGATATATTTGGCAATAATGCGGCGCCTGCTTGGCGATCCAAACAGAACAATGGCCCGGCGCGCTGTCACCATCGCGCGCCGGGCCGTTTTTTCAACCGCTTAGCTCCACTGTGCGTGGAAGCTGCCTGGCTTATCGATGCGTTCGAACGTATGCGCGCCGAAGAAGTCGCGCTGCGCCTGCACGAGGTTCGCGGGCAGACGCTCCGAGCGGTAAGCGTCGAAATACGCGATCGCCGACGCGAACGCCGGTACCGGCACGCCCGCATTGACCGCGGCCACCACGACTTCGCGCAGCGCCGCCTGGTAGTTCTTCGCGATGTCGCGGAAGTACGGATCGAGCAGCAGGTTCGCGAGCGCCTTGTCCTTCGTGTAGGCGTCGGTGATTTTCTGCAGGAAGCGCGCGCGGATGATGCAGCCCGCGCGGAAGATCTTCGCGATCGTGCCGTAGTCGAGATCCCACTTGTACTCTTCCGACGCTGCGCGCAACTGCGCGAAGCCCTGCGCGTACGAGATCACCTTGCTGAAGTACAGCGCGCGGCGCACCGATTCGATGAACGCCTCCTTCGCGCCTTCGAGCGGCTTGGCCCGCGGCCCTTCGAGCACCTTGCTCGCGGCCACGCGCTGCGTCTTCAGCGACGACAGCACGCGCGCGAACACCGCCTCGGTGATCAGCGGCAGCGGTGCGCCGAGGTCGAGCGCGTTCTGGCTGGTCCACTTGCCAGTGCCCTTCTGCGCGGCACGGTCGAGGATCACGTCGACGAGGTCCTTGCCCGTTTCGTCGTCCTTCTTGCTGAAGATCTTCGAGGTGATTTCGATCAGATAGCTGTCGAGCTCGCCCTGGTTCCACTCGGTATAGACCTTGCCGAGTTCCTCGTTCGACAAGCCGACGACCTGCTTCAACACCGCATAACTCTCGGCGATCAGCTGCATGTCGCCGTACTCGATGCCGTTGTGCACCATCTTCACGAAGTGGCCCGCGCCGTCCGGTCCCATGTACGCGACGCAGGGCTCGCCGTCCGGCGCCTTCGCGGCGATCTCGGTGAGGATCGGCGCGACGAGGTCGTACCCGTCGCGCTGGCCGCCCGGCATGATCGACGGGCCTTTCAGCGCGCCTTCCTCGCCGCCCGACACGCCGGTGCCGATGAAATGCAGACCGGCCTTCGCGAGTTCCTGGTTGCGGCGGATCGTGTCGGTGAAGGGTGTGTTGCCGCCATCGATCAGGATGTCGCCTTTTTCGAGCAGCGGCTTGAGCGAGGCAATGGTTGCGTCGGTCGGCTCGCCGGCCTTGACCATCATCAGAATGCGGCGCGGCTTTTCAAGCGAGTCGACGAATTCTTCCAGCGTGAAAGCCGGCACCAGTTTGCGGTCCGGAAATTCGGCGATGAGTTCGTCGGTTTTCGCGCGGCTACGGTTGTAGACCGACACCGCGTGGCCGCGGCTCTCGATGTTGAGCGCCAGATTGCGGCCCATCACCGCCAGCCCCACCACGCCGATTGCCTGTTTGCTCATTTGAATTCTCCAGAGTCCAATGAATGTCGTGGCGCCGCGCTGCAAAAACACCGGCGCGGCGTCGAGGGTGAAAGGATAAAAGAAATGCGCGCCTGCCGCTTGATGGCGGGCAAGCACGCCGGTTGCTCGTGCTGCTGCGGTGCTCCTGCCGTGCTCCAACTTGCGCGTAACGCCGGGTAGACAGCTATTGTGCGCGCGTCGGCGCTTGCGCGGAGGGTTCGGCCTGGAATCGGACTGAGGTTTGGCGGACGACACGAACGAATGCACGACCCGTCGATCTTCCCGCTACCCTGCCCGCTTCCTGAACACCAGACTGAAGTTGTTCGCGGGCATCGCGACCACCCGTTCGCACGTGAGCCCCGCCGCGTCGCCGAGCGCAACGACCGCTTCCATATCGCGCACGCCCCATTCGGGATTGCGACTCTTCAGCCACTGCTCGAACGCTTCGTTGCTCGGTGCCGTATGCGCGCCGCCGCGCCGGTAAGGACCATATAGATAGAGCACGCCGCCGTCGACGAGCCGCCGCCCCGCGCCGTCGATGAGTGCCTGCGCGGCGCTCCACGGCGAGATGTGGATCATGTTGATGCAGACCACCGCGTCGAGCGCATCGACGCCCCAGTCCGGCTGATGCACGTCGAGCGCGAGCGGCGCGCGCACGTTCGCGAGCCCCGCGTGCGCGGTCCACGCGGCAATCGACTCGCGTGCTTCTTCGTCTGCGTCGCTCGGCTGCCAGTCGAGACCGGGCAGCGCGCCGGCGAACCAGATCGCGTGCTCACCAGTGCCGCTCGCGATTTCGAGCACGCGGCCGCGCGCCGGCAGCGCATCGCGCAGCACGGCGAGGATCGGTTCGCGATTGCGTTCGGCGGATGGCGAATGTTGCCGGGCATCGGTCATGGTCGGCCTTGCGTTTCGGTTTTGCGATTTACGTTAGTACAGCGTGGCGCGCACGCGTTCGGGAAGCTCGCGATCGTAGGCGGCCGCGTCGAATTTTTCGCCATCGTTCGCGGCGAAGATGTGTTGCAGGATCTCGCCCGTGCTCGGCAGTTGCGAGCGCTCGATATGCCGCGCCGGGTCCCACAGCCCCGAGCGCACGATCGCCTTCGAGCAATGAAAGTACACGGCCTCGACGTCGATCAGCAGCACGGTGCGCGGCAGTTTACCGTCGACGGCGAAACTGTCCAGCAGCGCCGCGTCGTTCGAGATTCGGCCGCGGCCGTTCACGCGCAAGGTCTCGCCGACACCGGGGATCACGAACAGCAGCGCGACACGCGGATCGGCGATGACGTTGCGCAAGCTGTCGAGCCGGTTGTTGCCGGGGCGGTCCGGCAGCGCGAGCGTGCGTGCGTCGACGACCCGCACGAAGCCCGGCGCATCGCCGCGCGGCGAGCAGTCGAGACCGGCGGGGCCGCTCGTCGCGAGCACCGCGAACGGCGCGGCCGCGATGAACGCGCGATAGTCGTCGTTGACATAGGGGATCTCTTTGCGCAGCGAGCGCTCGGCTGGCTGTGCGTAGAGGGCTTCGAGTTGTTCGATCGTCGTCAGCATGCAGTTTCCTCGGGTTTAATTGTGATTCGCGCAACGTACTCTTTTCAATCGCCCGCCAGCAACCCGGCGAGCGCGCTCAAGGTGTCGCCGCACGGCGCGGCCATCTTCAGAGACAACAGCGGATCGGCGCGGGTGCGGCCAAGATTGATCGCCGCGATCGGCTTGCCCTGGCGCTGCGCCCACACGCAGAAGCGGTAGCCGGAATACACCATCAGCGACGAGCCGGCCACCAGCACCGCGTCGGCCGCATCGAGCGCATGCGACGCCGCAACGACCCGCGCCTTCGGCACGTTCTCGCCGAAGAACACCACCGACGGCTTCAGCAGCCCGCCGCAGTTCGAGCATGCCGGCACGCGAAAACCGCCGAGATCGTGCCACTCGAGATGCGCGTCGCCATCGGCGGCGGCTTCGGCCGTGACGTCGAGCAGTGCGGGGTTATCGGCTTCGAGCGTCTGCTGGATCGCCGCGCGCGAATGCTGCATGCCGCAGTCGAGACAACTGACGCCGTCGATGCCGCCATGCAGCTCGATCACGTCGCGGCTGCCCGCGCGCTGATGCAAGCCGTCGACGTTCTGCGTGACCAGCGTCGGCACGTGACCCACCGCTTCGAGCCGCGCAAGCGCGACATGCGCGGCATTCGGTTGCGCGCGCGCGACCAGCGGCCAGCCGACCATGCTGCGCGCCCAGTAGCGCTGACGCATCGCCAGCGTGCCGAGGAACTCCTGCAGCGTGATCGGCGGCGAGCGCTTCCATGCGCCGTTGTCGTCGCGATAGCCGGGAATGCCGGAGTCGGTGCTGATGCCGGCGCCGGTCAGCACGAACAGGCGCGGATGACGCTGCACGAAGCGATGCAGATCATCGAGCGTGTGCGGGTCGGCGAGGGATTCGGTCGGCGTGAGCTGAAGGTCGGTCATGACGGGGACGTGGAGTTGCTTGCGCGCATCAGCGGTGTGGGTTCGGTTTGCCGCGCCGGGCTATCGAGCGACGCGCGTCCGCCTGCGGCTTCGACTTCGCGCCTTGCGTGTCCAGCCGCCGCGCTGGCCGCGCTTTCTGCGCCTGCCGCTTCTGCCACGCAGCCAGCGCGATCTCGTAGCGCTCCAGTGCTTCGTCGTAGAGATCGAACACGCACTGCGTGCAGCCGCTGTGACAGCAGTCGTCGAGATCGGGCCGCACGGGCGGCGGCGGCGGCGGGTCGTCGCTGGGTTTGGCGCGTGGCACGGCGCTTGGTTTGCCTGGAGAGACGGCGGAGCGCCCAGTATAAGTTGAACCCGCGCGCGCCGCTCCCGCTTGCGAGACGGTGCTGCGCGCCGCTCAGCCGCGCCCGACGAACGGCATCTTGCTCGCCATGATCGTCATGAACTGCACGTTCGCCGACAGCGGCAGGCTCGCCATATGCAGCACCGCGTCGGCGACATGCTGCACGTCCATCAGCGGCTCGACCGCGATCTCGCCGTTCGCTTGCGGCACGCCGCGCGCCATCCGCGCGGCCATCTCGGTTCCCGCGTTGCCGATGTCGATCTGCCCGCACACGATGTCGTATTTGCGGCCGTCGAGCGACACCGCTTTCGTGAGCCCGGTGATCGCGTGTTTGGTCGCCGTGTAGGCGGCGCTGTTCGGACGCGGCGCGTGCGCGGAAATCGAGCCGTTGTTGATGATGCGGCCACCGCGCGGGTTTTGCGTCTTCATCAGCCCGAACGCCGCGCGCGTGCACAGGAATACGCCGTTCAGGTTGGTGTCGACGATCGAGCGCCATTCGTCGATGCTCACTTCGTCGAGATCGACGGGCGAGCCGTTGCGTCCCGCGTTGTTGAACAGCACGTCGAGCCGGCCGAAGCGCGCGCGGATCGTGTCGAATAGCGCGGCGACGCTGTCGGCGTCGGTCACGTCGCACGACATCGCGAGCGCTTCGCCGTGCTGCGCTTGCGCTTCCTGCGCGACCGCATCGAGCGCGGCCTGGCGGCGTCCGGCGAGGACCACGCTATAGCCGTGCTTCGCAAGCGTCAGCGCGCACGCGCGGCCGATGCCGCTGCCCGCGCCTGTCACCAGCGCCACTTTGCCGTTTCCTGTTTGCCACATCGCGCATCTCCTGTCGTATTGGGTCGCGACGCGCGCGTTTTCCGGCAATCGGTCCGATCGCCATCGACACGCGCGCCGCTTTTCGTTCCGCACCATACAACAGCGAATCGGCGATCGCAAAGCGCGGGAGTCTTTCAGCGCGCTTTCGCCGGGTACGTGGCCACCGAGCGCGGCACGTCGACGCGCGCAACAGTGGTATCGTTCGCGGTTGCGCATCGCGCGCAAGAGTCACAGCCTTCCCTGGACGGACGAAGGCGTACTGGAAGCACGTTTCGATGAATGAATGCCCGAACCCGCCGCGCCGCTGGCCGCGTAGCCGCAACTCCGCACTGCTGAACGGCACGATCGGCTGGCACGTGATCGTGCTGATCGGCGTGGCTGTTGCACCAGCCGCGTGGCCATGGTGGCTCGCCTCGATCATCGCGAATCACGCGCTGTTTACGATCACCGGACTGTTGCCGCGCACGACGCTGCTCGGACCGAACTGGACCCGACTGCCCGCTAGCCCGCGCAACGCGGATGCGATCGCGCTGACCATCGACGACGGCCCCGATCCCGTCGTCACGCCGAAAGTGCTCGATCTGCTCGACGCGTTCGACGTGCGGGCGACGTTCTTCTGCATCGGCTCGAAGGTCGAGCGCTATCCGCAACTCGCGCGCGAGATCGTCGCGCGTGGACATGCACTCGAAAATCATTCGCAGGTGCACGTGCATACGTTTTCGGTCACGTTTCCGCACGGGTTGACGCGCGAGATCGCCGCCGCGCAACGCACGCTCGAATCCGTCAGCGGCGCGCGGCCGATGTTCTTCCGTGCGCCCGCCGGACTGCGCAACCTCTTTCTGGAGCCGGTGCTGCGCAAGCTCGATCTGCGTCTCGCCGCGTGGACACGGCGCGGCTACGATACGCGCGAGCGCAACCCGCACGTGGTCGCGCGGCGGCTGCTCGATGGCCTCGCCGCGCGCGACATCCTGTTGCTGCACGATGGCAACGCCGCGCTGACCATCGAAGGCCAGCCGCTGATTCTCGCGGTGCTGCCGAGCGTGATCGAAGCAGCGCGCGAGCGGCATCTGCGGTTCGTCACGCTGCGCGAAGCGCGCGTCGATGCGTGACGACACGCGTGAAGTGACACTCGGCGCGAACAGCGCTACACGCGAAAATCCGCCGCCATCTCCTCATCGGTACGCGCTTCGAGCTTGCCGGCGCGACACGCTTTGATGAACACCTCGTAGTCGCGCTCGACCTGATCCGCGTAGGCACTCGCGTAGCCGCTCAGCGCTTCGGCGAACTGATCGCCGCGGCCGATGTACGCGCTGATCTCGATCGCCTGCCCGCTCGCCTTCGCATGCGCGCGCGCCATGATCCAGCCGCATAGCCGCGCGTAGCCGTCGAGCAGATCGCTGTCGAACAGCTCGATATTCGCGGACAGCTTCATGTCGCGCAGTTGGCGGAAATAGAACTGCCGCCCGTGCGGCCCCGTCCCCCAGCCGAGGAACACGTCGCTCGCGGTTTGCAGCAGCCGCTGACCTTGCACGACGCGCTCGCCCTGATGCTTGACCGTCGGCGACTTGTAGAACTGCGCGATCACCGATGGCCGCGCCTCCTTCAACTGCAGGAACAACGGCTCGCCCATGTGATCGACGAGCAGCACGACCAGACAACGCGCGCCGACGCTGCCGACGCCAGCCACCTTGAACACGACGTCGTGCCTCGTGAACTGATCGAGCAGATCGCGCCTATCGTGCGACATCGACTTGCGGTACTCGTCCCACACCAGCTCGATCATCTTTTCGATGTTGCCGGTCCGGTAGGTTTCGGTTTCCTCGGCCGTAAACAGTGTGTTCGCACCGAGCACATGAAACAGCGCGGGCGGCGCGTCGTGGAGGGTCCAACGATTGCCGTCGAACGACGCCATTTTTTGCAGCAGGCTTTCATGCGTGCGGCTCGCGGCCTTTTCCATGGCACGCCGCACCGCGCGCCGGCGCTCGGGCGTCAGTGCGATCTCGGCCATGCGGTCGAACGTGATGCGGTCGTACCACAGATCGAGCGCGCCGAACTGCGCGTATTGCGCGACGCGATCGCGATACGAGCCGACCGCGGTCATCACGAGACTCTCGGCGGTGCCGCGGCTCAGGCGCATCTGCCGCGCGGCCACGACGAGGCTCGCGCACAGGCGCTTCAGGTCCCATTCGAACGGGCCGATCGAGACTTCATCGAAATCGTTCAGGTCGAAGACCAGTTGCCGCTCGGGTGTCGCGAAGCCGCCGAAATTCATCAGATGGCCGTCGCCGCAGATCGGCAGGCTAAGACCGCTGTCGTGCACCTTGCTCAGATCGTGCGCTTGCAGAATCGCACTGCCGCGATGAAACGCAAGCGGCGAGGCTGCCATGCGCCCATAGCGCAGCGGCACCAGATTCTCGACGCGCTCCGCGCTGCTTCGTTTCAGCAGTTCGATCGGATCCCGGTGCAACTCGCCGACCGCCCGATGGCTCGAGCGTTTCGAATGCTCGCGTGCGGCGCGGCCGCGCGCTTCCCGTTCGGCAATGGTGCTGGCTCTCATGCTTTCTCTCCGCTTCTTTGCGATTCTTCGACCGGCGACGATAGAGACTGCTTGCCGCGCGTGGCGCCGTTAATAGCGAGGCGGCAGTCGCGATCATAACGGGTCGGAACACAACACGGTTAAGCGCGTTCGTCGTCAGCAATCCGACCTGCGTAGTACCCCGTAGTATTTTCGCAACCGCCGGCTCGCATGCGCGAGAAAGCACATGCGAGCGAGCGCGCACCGCGCGTAGAATCGAGCGCATGCGCCCTACCCTCGTTCCGCAGCGCGAGCCCGAGCTGCCGCTGCATACGCCCAGTGTGTCGTCGCTGACGTTGGCGGCGGTGATTGCGCTGATCGCGTGGATGGCGATCCTCGCGCAAGCCGACCTGACCATCGATCGCACGCTCGCGCGCGGTCTCACCGTGTTCGACGCGCTCGCGCGCATGAGCAGCTACCTCACCAATCTAACGGTGCTCGCCAGCGCCTTCTGCTTCACCTGCGTTGCGCTGTGGAAGCAGCGCTCGCCGCTCGTGCGCTTTTTCCGGCAGCCGACCGTCGTGACCGCGGTGGTCGCGTACATGGTGTTCGTCGGCATCGCGTACAACGTGCTGTTGCGCGGACTGTGGCCGCTGTCGCCCTACCGGCGCATGCTCAATGAGTCGCTGCACAGCGCGCTGCCATTGCTCGCCGCGCTCTACTGGGTGCTGTTCGTGCCGCGCTTCCATCTGCGCTTGCGTCACTGCCTGCTATTGCTCGTCTATCCGCTCGCCTATCTCGGCATCACGTTCTGGCGCGGCAGCCTGTCGGATTTCTATCCGTATCCGTTCATCGACGTCGAATCGCTCGGGCTGCGCCAGGTGCTGGTCAATTCCGCGCTGCTGTTCGGCGGTTTTCTAATGCTGCTGGCCGTGTTCGTCGGCATCAATTCCAGGCGCCGACGATGATGTTCCAGCACATTCCATCTGGCCGGACGGGTTGCGCCGCGTTGCCGGGCGCATTTCTTGCACCCCTTTCGTCACTGACGCAGGCTGACGCCGCACCGGCGCGGCTTGCGCGGCGGCCTTGTGCGGGCGCGTTGCAATTGCAGCGCGCCCGCACGTAAATATGACAACAGGAGCGATGCATATGGACACGAATTCAGCGGCAGGCGCGGTAAAGGAAGTCGCCGGTTAAGGTGCAAAGCGCGGTCGGCGACGCAGTCGGCGACACCAGCGCGCAGGTGGCGGGCAAGGCGCGCGAATTGAGCGGCAAGGCGCAGCAGTTATGCGCGAACACGACGAGCCTCTTGCGCGACACGACGGCCGAAAGCCCGTTCACGACGCTGGCCGTCGTCGCACTCGCCGGGTTCGTGATGGGCGCGCTGTGGTCGCGCGGCGGTCGCGACTACGACTGATGCAGGCGCGGCGCCGGATCGTAGGCGCCGAACGCCAGTGCGAAGCAGTCGCACCAAAGCGGGCGATCCGCGGCAAGCGGTTCGCCCGCTGCTTTACTAGCCGCTCTTCTTCTTGCGGCCGGCGCCCATCTCCAGTTCGATCCACGCGGGCGCATGATCGCTCGCATGAGGTTCGCCGCGCACCCAGCGGTCGACGCCCGCGTCTCGCAGACGCGGCGCGAGATCGGCGCTCAGCAGCAGATGATCGATGCGCAACCCCGAATTCGTGTCCCAATGACGGCGGAAATAATCCCAGAACGTGTACACACGTTCGTCGCCGAAATGCGTGCGCAGCGCATCGGTCCAGCCTTGCGCGAGCAGCTTTCGATAGCGCTCGCGGCTCTCCGGCTGCAACAGCGCATCCTTTAGCCACGAGCGCGGGTTGTAGATGTCTTCGTCGGTCGGCACGACGTTGAAGTCGCCGGCGATCACGACCGGGTGGCCGCTCTTGTAGAGCTGCGCCGCATGCGCGATCAGATGATCGAACCACGCGAGCTTGTAGTCGAACTTGGGGCCCGGCTGCGGATTGCCGTTCGGCAGGTACAGACACACGATCAGCACGCCGCCGACCGCGGCCTCGATGTAGCGGCTATGCGTGTCGTCTTCGAAACCGGGCAGACCGCGCCGCCGTTCGAGCGGCGCTTCGCCTTTGGCCAGAATCGCCACGCCATTCCATGCGCTCTGGCCTTGCCAGACGGCGCCATAACCGGCTTCGCGCAAGGCGTCGACGGGGAACGCGCTATCCACCGCCTTCAGTTCCTGCAGACACACGACGTCCGGCGCCTCGCGCTCGAGCCATTGAAAAAGCGCCGCCTGGCGCGAGCGGATTCCATTGATGTTGAACGTCGCAATGCGCAGCTTCGCCATGATCGTCCCTCCGTCGCCTGTGGCACCGCGAGCACCGACCCCATTTTGGCCCGGTTGGCCCGTTCCAAATTTATCACCCGCAACTTTCCATCCAGCTCGAAGCTGTCGACATCCGCAGCGAAGCTACCCGCGAGTCTGATGAATGGCGCCGAGAGCAGATGCTAATCGGAAGGTAAGATAATGTGTATTGCATTATAATTTCGCGCGCCCGTGAGCCGCCGGCACGATGCCGACTCTGGCGAGGCGGGTTGCCCGCCTGTTTTTTACTGACTGTCTTCAAGTCGTTTCAATGGACGCTGCAATGAACGCTGCCCCCGCCTGCCCGCAATGCGCGATGGAAAACACCTACCCTGACGGCACGCTGTACGTGTGTGCGGACTGCGGTCACGAATGGTCGGCAAACGCTGGCGCCGATGCGAACGATGAACCCGCCGGTAGCGTCGTCAAGGATGCGAACGGCAACGTGCTGGCCGACGGGGATTCGGTCGTGCTGATCAAGGATTTGCGCGTCAAGGGTTCGTCGATCACGCTGAAGATGGGCACCAAGGTGAAGAGCATCCGGATCGTCGGCGGCGATCACGAAATCGACTGCAAGACCGACGCCGGCAGCTTCATGCTCAAGGCCTGCTTTCTGAAGAAGGTCTGACGGGCCGTTCGCCGTTGGCGGCCCCGCTCCGAAGCGCGGTTCGCAGTGCATGATTCAATCGACTGGTTGGCTACCCGAGCATACCGAGAATGGCTGAGGATCGAACCTCGTACGACGCGTTCGTCAAATTCCTGTCCACGCCAATCAGTGATGGGCAACCGTTCGTGCTGGAGACGCAGCACGCGGTGTCGCTACACTTCGATCACTTCTCCACTCAGAGCTTCATGTCGCTCAGCAACCCGGAGAAGCTCACGCTCGGCTATACCCGCGCGATGATGGGATTTCTGTTGCTGCAGCCCGCCCCCACGCACATCTGCATGATCGGACTAGGTGGGGGTTCGCTGGCGAAATACTGCTATCGGCATCTGCCCGAGGTCGCGATCGAAGCGGTCGAGATCAGCCCCGAGGTGATCGCGCTGCGTGACGTATTCAGGATTCCGGCGGACGACGCGCGGTTCGAGGTGGTTTGCGCCGATGGCGCGGACTACCTGATTCAGGATGACATCCGCACGGACGTGATCCTGCTCGATGCGTTCGTCGCGGAAGGGATCGCGAGCCGCTGTGCGAACCTCGCATTCTTCGCCGCCTGTCGCGAACGACTGACCGCGACGGGCGTCCTCGTCATCAACTTCACGGACGATGATCCGGCCATACCGCAGCACCTCGAGTGGCTGAGATCCGCATTTGGCGTTTGCTATGCGCTCGTTCGGTGCGGCGACGACAGCAACTTCGTCGCGTTTGCCTGGAAAAGCGGGCATCGTTTGCCGCCCAGACAAGTGCTATTCGAGCGTGCCCTCTCGTTTGCCTTTGCAGACGAACTCAAACTATCCGTCACTGCGCGCCGCCTGAAAGAAGGAGAGCGCCTCGATCCGAAGCGGCTGATCTGGCGTGAGCAAGGACAGGGGCACTGGGAAATCGGCGGTTGACCGGCGCGAGGCGTCAGCCCGGACGTTACTTTCCGCGCTTGGCTAGCGGGCTCTTGGTCTTGTAGGTCACGCCGTGACGCTCGAGATACTCGCGAATCAGTTGGCGGACGACTTGTGACGGCGTCAGATCCTGCGCCGAGCAGAGCATTTCGAATGCCTCTTTCTTGGCGGGGTCGATCAGGACGGTCAGGCGTGCGGTTTTCGTTTCCATTGCGAGGACGAGTCGGCAAATATGCTAACCAAATTATAATGCATTTGCTTTCGGCGGCACGATCAGAACCGGCATTTCACGCCAGCATTCTTCCGTCCTCGTGTGAGCTCAGTGCCTGCGCTCGAACCGGCTGAGACAGGTCAACAGATCATCGACGACCGGCACGATCGCCAGCGTGACGAGTGCGCCAGCGAGCGGCACGGTCGACACGTAGCCCACATGCTTGAAACCGATTGCGCCGATCAGGCCGCCCACGAAAAACGACGCGAGCATCGTGCCGTGGATCCTCAGCTTCGCGCGGTTTGCGATGACCGCGTGCTCGTCGTCGACGAGCGCCGACCGATTCCAGTAAAAAAGCTTACCCAACTCGATACCGAGGTCCGTGACGATGCCGGTCATGTGTGTGGTCCGGATCTCCGCACCCGACAGCTTGGTGATCATCGCATTCTGCAGCCCCATGATGAAGCACAGCAGGATTACGGTCAGGGGGACGAAGAACGCTTCGCGTAGCGCGAGGTGGCTGCCGAGCAGACCGAACAGCAGCAGCAGCGCGGCCTCGACCACCAACGGCAGCACGTACTGGCTTTGCAGGCCGCGGCGGCGCCCCCAGTTGACGAGCACGGCCGAGCACCCCGCTCCGATCAGAAACGACGCCAGCGAACCGATGCCAGCCAGCACGAGCCGGAGGTCGCCGAGCGCCGCCTGGTCCGCGATCGCGGACACGATGCCGCTCATGTGCGACGTGTATTGCCTGACCGCGAGAAAGCCGCCCGCATTGGTGCGCCGGCGACGAAGGCAAGAGAAAACCCGAGCTGACGGTTCGCGCTCGTGCTGCGGTGTTTTCCCGTCAGGCTTCGAAAGTACTGCGCAGGCATAGGATCACTCAATCGCTCGGAGCAACGGCAAAGACGTGGCAAAGACGTGGCGAATATGTGGTTCACATGATAATGACATTATCATATCCTGTTATCCAGATTGGTTTCTGATGTCATAATGCGATTCGAGTGAGGCCGGCAAGCCGGAGCTCATTCCATGCTCCTCGTCCAAACCGAGCGTACTGGAGACATTCCGGATGGCACCTTTCCCGGTCGTCCATTTCGTCCTGCTGGTCGCAGCCGCCTGGCTCGCGATTGGCACGCTGGGTCTCGGAGTTCTGCATCGCACGCGATTCGTCGCTCACGGGCTGTTTCCGCTCGGCGCGCTCGGAGGGCTGCTGCTGGGTGCGGCGGGACTCGCCGCCATCTTCACCGAACCGACCACCGCGGTGCTGCCCATCGGCCTGCCCGAGTTGCCGTTTCATCTGCGCGTCGATGCGCTATCGGGCTATTTCCTGTTCGTGCTGGGTGTCGTCAGCGCGGGGATCGGCGCCTTTTCCGCCGGTTATTTCCGCAAGGGCGAAGGGTCGGCGCCAGGACTCATCTGCTTCGAGTATCACGTTTGCATCGCGAGCATCGCGCTCGTGCTGATTGCCGACGACGCCTATGTGTTCATGGTCGCCTGGGAAACGCTGACGCTGTCCGCGACGTTCCTCGTGATGACCAATCATCGGCTCGGCGAGATCCGCCGCGCGGGTTACCTGTACTTCCTGATCTCCCACGTCGGCGCGCTCGCGCTGCTGCTTTGCTTCGGCATCCTGCAGGCGCGCACCGGCGACTACACGTTTGCCAACCTGCGCGCGCAGTCGCCCGACGCGTTCTGGGCCTCGCTCGCCTTCCTGTTCGCGCTGGTCGGATTCGGCGCCAAGGCGGGCGTGTTCCCGTTGCACGTGTGGCTGCCGGACGCCCATCCCGCGGCGCCATCCCCCGTATCGGCGCTGCTCAGCGGGTTCGTGCTGAAGCTCGGTCTGTATGGCCTGATGCGCACCGTGTTCGACCTGCTGCACGTGCAGATCGCCTGGTGGGGCGCGCTGCTGCTCGTGCTGGGCATCGGCACCGCGCTGCTCGGCGTGGTGTTCAGTACGATCCAGGTCGACATGAAGCGTCTGCTCGCGTATTCGTCGATCGACAACGTCGGCCTGATGATCGTCGCGCTCGGGCTCGCGGTGCTGTTTCGCGCGTACGGGATGACGGAGCTGTCCGCGCTTGCGCTGACCGCGATGCTCTACCAGATCGTCGCGCATGCAGCCTTCAAGAGCCTGCTGTTCCTCGGCACCGGGGCCGTGCTGCATGCCACCGGGGAGCGCAATCTCGGCAAGCTCGGCGGTCTGATCCGTGTCATGCCGTGGACCGCCTGGGCCGTGCTCACGGGCGTCGCGGCCAGCGCTGGCTTGCCTCCGATGAGCGGCTTCGTGGCGGAGTGGCTGCTGCTGCAAAGCTTTCTGTTCACGCCCGGTCTGCAGAATTCCGTGCTGGCGATGACGGTGCCGATCGCGGCCGCGCTCGTCGCGATGACGGCAGCGCTGGCCGGTTACACGATGGTCAAGTTCTTCGGCATCGTCTTCCTCGGGCAGCCGAGAGAAGCGAAACTGAGTCGCGCACACGACGCGAACAGATGGGAACGGCTCGCGTTCTGCTGGTTCGCGGTGGCCGGTGTGCTGCTCGGGCTGATGCCCACGCAGTTCGTCAAGGTGCTGGACCGGGTCACGCGCGTGCTCGTCGGCGCCGGAATCGGCGCGCAGAATCATGGCTGGCTGATCTTCGTGCCGGTATCGACCGCGCGGGCGAGCTACATGCCCGTCGTGTTCATGCTGTTTTTCGTCGCCTGCTGCGGCCTTGCGTGGGTGCTGGTGCGGCGCTTCTATCACGGTCGGCTGCGACGGGCCGCGCCGTGGAGTTGCGGCTTCCCGTTCACGACCGCGCGGATGCAGGACACGGCGGAAGGCTTCGGGCAACCGATCCGCGAGATTTTCGCGCCGCTGCTGCGCATCGAGCGGCAATTGCCGTCGCCATTCGACGCGCAGCCGGCCTACCGGGTCTCGGTCGCCGACCGCACGTGGTCGATTCTGTACGAGCGTATCGCGGCACTCACGCAACGCGCGGCGGAATGGGCGGGTCGGCTGCAGCCGGGCCGGATCGCCGTGTACCTGACCTACAGCTTCGCCGTGCTGATCCTCCTGCTGATGCTGGTGAGACGATGGTGACTGTATCCGGCGTGCTGTCGCAAAGCCTCGAGATCATCGTGGCGCTTGCCGCGGCGCCACTGCTCACGGGCTGGGTCAACCAGTGCCGCGCGTGGCTGCAGAACCGGCGCGCACCCAGCATCTGGCAGCCGTACCGGATGCTCCACAAGCTGTTCAACAAGGAGTCGGTCGTCGCTCGTGGCGCGAGTCCGGTGTTCCGTGGCGCGCCCTATGTCGTGTGGGCCGCGATGACGCTCGCCTGCGCAGTCGTGCCGACGCTGTCGACCGAATTGCCGCTGTCTCCCGCCGCGGATGCGATCGCGCTCGTCGGCCTGTTCGCGTTCGCGCGCGTCGCGCTGTCGCTAGCGGCAATGGATGTCGGCACGGCATTCGGCACGCTCGGCGCGCGCCGCGAGATGCTGGTCGGTTTCCTCGCGGAACCGGCCCTGCTGATGGTGCTGCTGTCGGCCTCGCTGATCACGCAGTCGACCCTGCTCACGAGCATCGTCGCGACGCTCGGCCACAGCGAGCTGACCATCTACCCGAGCCTGGCATTCGCCGGCATCGCGTTCACGCTGGTGTCGCTCGCCGAGAATGCGCGGCTGCCCGTCGACAACCCGACCACCCACCTCGAGCTGACGATGATCCACGAGGCGCTGATCCTCGAATATTCGGGGCGGCATCTCGCGCTGATGGAATGGGCGGCCAGCCTCAAACTGTTCGCCTACTCGTGCATCGGTATTGCGCTGTTCATGCCGTGGGGGATCGCCGCGGCGGGTGATCCGCTTGCGCTGCTGTTCGCGGTGCCGGCACTGTTCGTCAAGCTGATAGTGGGCGGCGCCGCGCTGGCGGTGGTCGAGACCGCCAACGCGAAGATGCGGATTTTCCGGGTCCCGGAGTTCCTTGCGACCGCCTTCCTGCTCGCCGTGATCGGCATGCTCGTCCATCTGCTGCTGGGAGCCTGAATGCACGCCTACGCGACGCAACTGATCAATTTCCTCGCGGCCGTGCTGCTGATGCTGTCGTTCGCGATGCTGAGCCAGCGCCGCATCCTGTCGCTGATCCATCTCTATACGTTGCAGGGTGTGGCGCTGGTGCTGGCAATCCTGATCCTCGGTTTCGTGACGGATGATGCGCATCTGTACGTGTCCGCCGGACTGACGCTCGTGCTGAAGGTCGGCGTGATTCCGTGGATTCTGTATCGGCTCGTGCGCAGGCTCGACATTCAGGCCGACGTCGAACCGCTGATCAACATTCCGACCACGCTGCTGATCGGCATCGTGCTCGTGATCATCGCGTTCAACGTCGCGTCGCCGATCAGCCAGCTCGCGACGTCGGCCGCGCGCGGCACGCTCGGGATCGCGCTTGCGTGCGTGCTGTTGTCGTTCATGGCGATGATCACGCGCGCGAAGGCGGTCCCCCAGGTGATTGGCTTCCTGTCGATGGAAAACGGGCTGTTCTTTGCCGCCACGGCCGCGACCAACGGCATGCCGATGATCGTGGAACTCGGCATCGGACTCGACGTGCTGGTCGGGATTCTGATTTTGGGCGTCTTCATGTTCCAGATTCGCGAGCAGTTCGACAGCCTGGACATCCATCACCTCGAGAAACTCAAAGATGAATAACGCCCACGTCGTGCTCGCCGTGCTCGGCATTCCGCTCGTGGCGGCCGCATGTCTCGCGGGCGTGCGCCCCGCTCCTGTCGCGCGCAACCTGAACGCCGGCTTCAGCTTCGTGACGTTCGCGGCGACGCTGGTGCTCGCCGCGCGCACCGTCGAACGCGGACCGTCGTTCGCGTTCGATCGTGCATTCTTCGTCGATCCCCTGAACGTGTACCTCGTCGCGCTGACTGCATTCGTCGGCTGGACGACGTCGCTGTTCTCGCGGCCGTACATGCAGATCGAAGAGGCGCGAGGACGGATGACGGCGACGCGGATGCGCCTCTATCACAGCATGTACCAGTTGTTCATGTTCGCGATGCTGCTCGCGCTGCTGACCAATAACCTCGGCGTGCTATGGGTCGCGATGGAGGGCGCCACGCTTGCGACCGTGCTGCTCGTCAGCGTGTATCGGACCGCCGCGAGCCTCGAGGCCGCCTGGAAGTACTTCATCCTGTGCGGTGTCGGCATCGCGCAGGCCTTGTTCGGCACGATCCTGCTGTACCTCGCCGCGAGCCGGCAACTGAGCGACGGCGATGCGCTGCTGTGGACGAGCCTTGCAGCCGCCAAGACGCACCTGGACCCGTCCATCGTGTCGATCGCCTTCGTGTTCCTGCTGGTCGGCTACGGCACGAAGGTCGGACTCGTGCCGATGCACCACTGGCTGCCGGACGCGCATGCCGAAGGCCCGACACCGATCTCAGCGGTGCTGTCCGGGCTGCTGCTGAACGTCGCGCTGTACGCGGTGCTGCGCTGCAAGGTGCTGGCGGACGGCGCGCTCGGCAATGGCCTGCCGGGACGATTGCTGGTCGGGTTCGGGCTCGTCTCGGTGCTGATCGCGTCGTTCTCGCTGTTTCGGCAGAAGGACGTCAAGCGGCTGTTTTCGTATTCGTCGATCGAGCACATGGGACTGGTGACGTTCGCGTTCGGCCTCGGCGGCCCGGTCGCGACGTTCGCCGGTCTGCTGCATATGACCGTCCATTCCCTCGTCAAGTCGGCGATCTTCTTTGCGGTCGGCCACGCGACGCAAAAGGCGGGTACCCAGGCGATCGATGGCATTCGCGGGCTGCTGCAGGTCAGCCCGACGGTCGGCTGGGGCATGATGCTCGGCGCGCTCGCGATTCTCGGACTGCCGCCGTTCGGCGTGTTTGCAAGCGAATTCCTGATCCTGACGACGGCGATGAACACGCTACCGTGGACAGCGCCGCTGTTGCTGCTGGGCCTCGCCGTTGCGTTCGCGGCGATCTTCGCGCGCGTGCAGCGAATGGTGTTCGGCGAAACGACGACGGCCAAGCCGCTCGAGCATCGCCCCGCACCGCTGCCGGTATTCGTGCATCTCGGCTTGGGGCTGATGCTTGGGCTCTATGTGCCACCGTATCTGGCAACATGGTATCGCCAGGCCGCAACGATGTTGGCGGGGTAACGGATGCGACTCGAATCGATGCAACTTGCCGCCACCCGCCTCACACATCGTGCGGGCCAGATTCCAGCAGCAGTGGTGCGCGCCGATGAATCAGCGTGGCTCGAGCTTGCGCGCACCGCGCGAGCGGAGCAGCGGCGCCTCGTTGCAATGTGGGGCAGCGAAGCAGTCGCAGACGGTTTCTCGGTGAACGCCGCGTACGAATGCGATGACGGCATAGCGTGGGTGCACCTGCCGATCGGGCGTCAGCAGAATGCCGGTGGAGACTATCCCGATCTCGCCACCGTTTTCCCGTGCGCGACTCGCATGCAACGAGCGATCTTCGATCTGATCGGCCTGCGCGCGCGTGGCGCCCAGGACACGCGCGCGTGGCTCAATCACGGCAACTGGCCCGATGATTATTTCCCGCTGCAAAGGCAGGCGACCGGTGTCGAAGCCTTCGAATCGAGCGAGCCGGACTACCCGTTCGTGCGGGTTGCGGGCGATGGCGTACACGAGATCGCTGTCGGGCCGATTCATGCCGGCACCATCGAGCCGGGGCATTTCCGCTTTTCAGTCGTCGGCGAGAAGGTGCTGCGCCTCGAAGAACGTCTCGGCTATGCGCACCGCGGCGTCGAGCGTCTGTTTGAACGTACTCCCGCATCGCACGGTCATCGGGTTGCCGCGAGAATTGCGGGCGACTCGACCGTCGCGTTCTCGTGGGCCTTTTGCATGGCGCTCGAGCAAGCCAGCGGCACGCAACTGTCGAAGCGCGCACTGTATCTGCGTGCGCTTCTGCTCGAACGCGAACGCGTGGCCAACCACCTCGGTGACCTCGGCGCGCTCGGGAACGACGCCGGGTTCGCCTTCGCACTCGCGCAATTCTCGCGGCTCAAGGAGGACTGGATACGCACGAACGCCCGCCTATTCGGACATCGGTACCTGATGGATCGGATCGTGCCGGGCGGTGTATCGGTCGATGTTCGCCCCGACGACGCGGCGGTGCTGACCGAGCAATGCGAACGCATCGAACGCGAGGTTCACGTGATGCGCAAAGTCTACGAAGACCAGTCCGGGCTGCAGGATCGGTTCCTCGGCACGGGACGATTGACGCCCGCTGTCGTCGAGCATTTCGGCGTGCGTGGCATGGCCGCCCGAGCCAGCGGCCGAACCTTCGACGTTCGCGCGAACTTGCGCGCTGCTCCGTATGACGACATGGCGGTCAATGCGGTCAGCGATGCGCGCGGCGACGTTGCCGCACGCGTCGCCGTGCGCTTCGCCGAAATCGATGAATCCCTGCGCCTGATCCGCAGGCTGCTGACCAATCTTCCCGATGACGGTCCCGCGGTCGTCGCCATGACGCCTGCAACGGCGCACGCGCAAGGCGTAGGCTGGGTGGAAGGCTGGCGAGGGGACGTATTCGTCGCCCTCGATCTCGCCCCGGGCGACGTCATCGGCCGATGCCATTGCCACGATCCGTCATGGCAGAACTGGCCGGCGCTCGAGCACGCAATCATCGGCAACATCGTTCCCGATTTCCCGCTGATCAACAAGTCGTTCAACCTGAACTACGCGGGGCACGATCTCTGATGTGGCAACTGATCCGGCAATTCGCGCGCACCGATTTCCCCGACGAACCCGCGCCGGCGGCGGAAGACGCATGGCTTCACGAGGAGCGACGCATTCGCGGGGACATACTCGATCTGCTCGGGCGGGCGCTGTGCATCCGGCAGATCGATGCGGGTTCATGCAACGGTTGCGAGCTGGAGATTCACGCGCTGAACAACCCGTACTACAACATCGAAGGGTTTGGCATCAAATTCGTCGCGAGTCCGCGGCATGCGGACCTGCTGCTCGTGACCGGGCCGGTGACGCTGAATATGCGCGCGGCCCTGCTCGCCGCGTACGACGCGACCCCCGCTCCGAAACTCGTCGTTGCCGCCGGCGAGTGCGCATGCACGGGCGGCATTTATGCCAATAGTTACGCGGTGTGCGGCCCGGTTTCGTCGATCTTGCCGGTGGACGTGACGATCCCCGGATGTCCGCCGCCGCCGATCGATTTGCTGCGAGGCATCCTCACAGCCTGCCGGGCGCGTTGAACCGCAGGTCGTTTTACCCAGTGCAAAACCTGCAACTTTGGCCGTTTTGCACGACTCCACACGGGCTCCATCCTGATCATTGCGCATATTGGCCTGCCTTTATTGCGCGGATCGGCTTTGCGTTTGCAGCGAGTCTTTAATACCGTTGTAGCTGCACCTGCAACGGCACTTAAATTGCTGCTCAATGGTTTGTGTCAACGCGATGCGTTGGACATCGACGCGTCGTCAGCCTGCATTGACCTTTCAATGGAGTCAACAGATCGTCATGACCACGCCTACAGAATGTCAGCATTGCGGGGAAACCCCCGCTTCAGAGTCGGCCGCCGAGCAAACCACCACACCTTCCCAACCGTCGCGCCGCCGCTTCCTGCAATCGGCGGCGGCCGCCGCGACGATCGGCGCGGCGCCGCATCTGCGCGCGCAAGCGCAGGCACCCGCCGCACCCGCGCCGCAAAGCAACCCCGTGGTGCCGCCGCGCCCTGTTACATTGACCGTCAACGGCCGCGCATACGCGCTACAGCTCGAACCGCGCGTGACGCTGCTCGACGCGTTGCGCGAATACGCCGGTCTGATGGGCACGAAGAAAGGCTGCGACCGTGGTCAATGCGGCGCCTGCACGGTGCTCGCCGACGGCCGCCGCATCAACTCGTGCCTAACGCTCGCGGTCATGCATGAAGGCGAGAACATCACGACCGTCGAAGGACTCGCGAGCAACGGCACATTGAGTCCTGTGCAGGCCGCGTTCATCGAACACGATGCGTTCCAGTGCGGCTACTGTACGCCCGGGCAGTTGTGCTCGGCGACCGCCCTGCTCGGCGAATTCCGCAGCGGCACGGCGAGCACCGTGACCGGCGACGTGCGCGCGCGTCCCGCCGCGCTCACCGACGACGAAATCCGCGAACGCATGAGCGGCAACATCTGCCGCTGCGGCGCGTACGTGAACATCGTCGCCGCGGTGCGCGCCGCGCACGAACACGCCTGACGGAGACCGACATGGATGCGATCTCCTACGAACGCGCCAGCGACGTCGCCAGCGCGGTACGCGCCGCGCAACAGCCCGGCGCGGTGTTCATCGGCGGCGGCACGAATCTGCTCGATCTGATGAAGGGCGGCGTCGCGCGGCCGGTGCGGCTCATCGATATCACGCACATCGGCGGCCTCGACTCGGTGACGACGCTGCCCGGCGGCGGCCTGCGCATCGGCGCGCTGGTGCGCAATAGCGACGCGGCCAATCACGCGCTGGTGCGCGAGCAGTACCCGCTGCTGTCGCAAGCGCTGCTCGCGGGCGCGTCGCCGCAGTTGCGCAACATGGCGACGGTCGGCGGCAATCTGCTGCAACGCACCCGCTGCGGCTACTTCTACGACACCGCTTTTACGCATTGCAACAAGCGCATCCCCGGCAGCGGCTGCGCGGCGCTCGACGGCCATAACCGCGCGCACGCGATCCTCGGCGCGAGCCCGCAATGCATCGCGGTCAATCCGTCGGACATGAGCGTCGCGCTGGCCGCGCTCGATGCGCTGGTGCGCGTGAGCGGCCCCGGCGGCGAGCGCACGATCGCGTTCGCCGACTTCCATCGGCTGCCGGGCGACCGGCCCGACGTCGATACCACGTTGCAGCCCGGCGAGCTGATCACCGCGGTCGATCTGCCGCCGCCGCTGTTCAGCGCGCATTCGCACTATCTGAAGGTGCGTGACCGCGCGAGCTATGCATTCGCGCTCGTATCGGTCGCGGCCGCGTTGCAGATGGACGGCGAGCGCGTGCAGAGCGCGCGCATCGCGCTCGGCGGCGTCGCGCACAAACCGTGGCGCGCGAACGTGGCCGAACACATGCTGAGCGGCCAGCCGCTCGACCAGGCCACGCTGAAGAACGCCGCCGCGGCCGCGTTGAGCGGCGCGCAGCCGCGTCACGACAATGCCTTCAAGGTCCAGCTCGCGCAGCGCGCGATCGTGCGCGCGGTCAACCAGGCCGCCGGCAACGCGGGAGGTGTCGCATGAATCTGATCGGACAACCGCTCGATCGCGTCGACGGTCTGCTGAAGGTGACCGGCGACGCGCGTTATGCAGCCGAATTCCCCGGGGCGCGCCTCGCGCATGGGGTGCTCGTGACGAGCACGATCCCGGCCGGCACGATTTCGTCGATCGATGCGAGTCGCGCCGAGGCCGTGCCCGGCGTGCTGCTCGTGATGACCTACCAGAACGCGCCGCGTCTGCCGAACGGAGGCAAGTCCGCGTTCTCGCCTCCGGCCGGCCGGCACCTGTCGCTTCTGCAAGACAATCAGGTGCACTACAGCAACGAGCCGGTCGCGGTGGTCGTCGCCGATACGCTCGAACACGCGACCGATGCCGCGCGCCAGCTGCGCATCGTCTATCAGCCGGGCACCGCGGCGCTCGACTTCGAGCAGGCGAAAGCGCACGCGCATGCGCCGGACAAGCCGCAGGGCCGGCAGACCGATACGCAGCGCGGCAGCTTCGAAGACGGCATGCAAAGCGGCGACGTGCATATCGAGGCCACCTACACGACGCCGATCGAGCATCACAACCCGATGGAGCCGCACGCGACGATGGCGCACTGGGACGGCCCGCAGTTGACGGTCTACGACTCGACCCAGGGCGTGAGCGGCACCGCGCAGGTGCTCGCGAAGACGTTCGCGATCCCCGTGTCCGACGTGCGCGTGATTTCGCCGCTGATCGGCGGCGGCTTCGGCTGCAAGGGCTCGTCGTGGTCGCACGTGTCGCTGTGCGCGATGGCCGCGCGGCAAACCGGGCGGCCCGTGCGGCTCGCGCTCGAACGGCCGCAGATGTTCGGCCCGGTCGGCGCGCGGCCACGCACCGAGCAGCACTTCGTGATCGCCGCGCGGCATGACGGCACGCTGACCGCGATGCGCCACGACAGCATCTCGAACACGTCGATGATCGAAGACTGGACCGAGACCTGCTGCATGGTCACGCGCATGCTGTACGCGGTCCCCAACCAGGTGACGACGCACCGGCTCGTGCAGCTCAATGTTGGCACGCCAACCTTCATGCGCGCGCCGGGCGAGACCACCGGCTCGTTCGCGCTCGAATCGGCGATGGACGAACTCGCGGTCGCGCTGAAGATGGACCCGCTCGCGCTGCGCCTGAAGAACTACGCGGACAGCGATCCGCAGGAGCACAAGCCGTGGTCGGGCAAGTCGCTGCGCGAGTGCTATCAGATCGGCGCCGAGAAGTTCGGCTGGTCGCGCCGCTCGCACACGCCACGTTCGACGCGCAACGGCAATACGCTGATCGGCATGGGCATGGCGACCGCGACGTATCCGGCCAACCGCAGCGAGGCGTCGGCGCTCGCGCAGATTCTGCCGGACGGCACCGCGGTGGTCGCCTCGGGCACGCAGGACATCGGCACCGGCACCTACACGGTGATGACCCAGGTCGCCGCCGATGCGCTCGGCTTCACGCCCGAGCAGATCCACTTCGCGCTCGGTGATTCGTCGCTGCCGCGCGCGCCAGTGTCGGGGGGCTCGCAGTCGGCGGCCAGCGTGTCGCCCGCGGTGCGCGACGCGGCGAGTCAGGCGCGCAGCCAGCTGATCGCGCTGGCGCTCGCCGATGCGGCCTCGCCCGTGCATGGCTTGCCGCTCGACGACGTCACCGTCGCAAGCGGCTGGGTCGTGAGCCGCTCGCAACCCGACAAGCGTGATCCGGCCGCGGCGATCATCGCGCGCGCGGGCGGCAAGCCGATCGAGGCGACCGCCACCGTGAAGCCAGGCGACGAGAAGCAGAAGTACTCGTTTCACTCGTTCGGCGCGGTGTTCGTCGAGGTCCACGTCGATGCCGAGTTGGGCACGATCCGCGTGCCGCGCGTGGTCGCGGTGTACGACGTCGGCCGCGTGCTGAATCAGAAGACCGCGCGCAGCCAGATGATGGGCGGCATCGTGTGGGGCATCGGCGCGGCGATGCAGGAAGAAAGCACGCTCGATGAGCGCTTCGGACGCTTCACCAACGCGAACCTCGCCGAGTATCACGTGCCGGTGAACGCCGATATCGGCACGATCGACATTGCGTTCATCGACCGGCCCGATCCGTACATCAACTCGCTCGGCGTGCGCGGGATCGGCGAGATCGGCATCACGGCCGTGGTGGCCGCGATCGCGAACGCGGTGTACAACGCGACCGGCGTGCGGGTGCGCGATCTGCCGATCACGCTGGACAAGGTGGTGCGGACCTGAACTGGCGGCAGCGACGGAAACGATGCAACAGCGAAAGCCGGAGCGGCGCGCGGCTGGCATCGGACTTGTCCTGCCGCGCTTGCCTCCCGCCCCGTTGCATCGCACAATCGGGGCACTCCTCTCTACCGGTATCCGCCGATGGCCTATGCCTCGCTCGCCACTGGCGTGTTGCTCGCCGCCGGTTCCGGCTCGCGCTTCGATCCGCGCGGGCTGCACAACAAACTGCTCGCACGCATGCCCGACGGCACCCTGGTCGCGCATGAAGCCGCGCATCGGCTGCTGCAGGTCGTCACGCGGGTGCTCGCCGTGGTGCGGCCGGGCTCCGATGCGCTCGCCCGCGTGCTGAACGATGCCGGCTGTGATGTCGTGTTCGCGGCCAACGCCGAGCGCGGCATGGGCGCGAGCCTCGCCGCCGGCATCGAAGCGAGCGACGACGCCGAAGGCTGGATCGTCGCGCTCGCCGATATGCCGCGCATCGCAATTCCGACGATCGAAGCGGTAGCCCGCGCACTCGACAACGGCGCGCCGCTCGTCGCGCCGTTCTACGACGGCCAGCGCGGCCATCCGGTCGGCTTCGGCAGCGAGTGCCGCGACGCGCTGCTCGCGCTGGACGGCGACACCGGCGCGAAGGCGCTGCTCAAGTCACGAGCGCTGATGCGCATCGACGTCGACGATCCCGGCATTCTGCGCGACGTGGATACGCCGGATGATTTGCGCACGCTCTAGCAGGCGGCCAATCTCAGCCTGGCCGCGACTGGCTGCTGAGGCGTTTTGTTCTCAACTGCGTACTGCTTTTGCTGATCTGCCGGACAGTGTTCGGAGAATTCGCGAAGTACACCAAACACGTGCGCTCCTAGGGCCACGACAGCGACGCGCGACGAGCCGAAAAGCCGCGACCGTCGCTGAATGGACAGATTGAGCGCTCGATCCGCGGCCTTCCAGGCACGCGATTTGCGCGCTGCAAGTTTCGCGCGCAAGCCGTGCCGATTGCGCCTAAGCTGAGGTGACGCCATGTTTTTTCACATGCGGCGCCTTGACGACCGACGGCCTCGACGCCTCATCCGCCCCGCCTCGAACCCCCAGACGCAAGCCCATGAGCGAAACCACTCCACGCCTTTTCATCGTCTCGCCCCATTTCGACGACGCCGTGTTCAGTTGCGGCGCCTTGCTCGCCGCCCATCCCGACGCCGCCGTCTGCACCGTGTTCGCCGCGCCGCCCGAACACGACATGCATACGGAGTGGGACCAGAAAGCGGGCTTCGCGAACGCTCATGAAGCGGTCCGCGAACGCACGGTCGAAGACAACCGCGCGCTCGAAGTGCTCGATGCGATTCCGCTGCGCATGCCGTTTCGCGACAGCCAGTACGCCGACTCGCCGTCGATCAGCCAGATGGCGGCGGCGCTGGAGGAAACGATTTACCGCACGACCGCCAACACGCTGCTGATGCCGCTCGGCCTGCATCACGAGGACCATGCGCGGGTATTCGAAGCGTGCTGCGAAATTCTGCCGCGCCTCACGCATCTGGACTGGTTCGGTTACGAGGAAGCGATTCACCGGCTCACGCCGGGCGCGGTGCAGGCGCGGCTCGCCGATCTCGCGCAGCGCGGCATCGTCGCGACGCCGGCAACGCCGAGCGCGGGCCACACGATCGACATGCAGCGCCGCGCGCACCTGAAACGCGAAGCGGTCAATGCGTACGCGAGCCAGTTGCGGGCGTTCGGCCCCGGCAATTACGAAGACGTGTTCGCGACCGAGCGCTACTGGCAGCTCAGCGTCGGCCGCAAACGCGCGAGAAAATAGCAAAAAAGGACCGAGCAGGAAGCGCGGCGAGCGCCTACGCTTGAAGACAGATAACCGACGCGGCGGCGCCCATCGACGGTAACAACCGCCCACGCCGACCCGCGCATTTCAACCGCAAGGGTGACGCAATGAGCTACGACATGCACACCAGCCCGATTCCCGACCCGAACGCCGATCCGAACCGCGACCCGGAAGCCGACCCGCTGGTGCCGCCGTCGCCGGGGCATCATGTCGAGGAGCCGCAGCGGCCTGACGGGCCGCCGGACAAGGACCCGGTGTAAAGGCAGCCGCGCTCGACGCAGCGTCAGCCTGTCAAGTCGCTGAAGCCCTGCAGCAGGCGGTCGATATCGGCCGCGTGAATGTTGCCCATCGTCGAGATGCGGAACAGCTCCGCCGACAGCCCGCCCTGCCCCGCATAGATCACGAAGCCGCGCGCCTTCAACGCGTCGTGCAGTTGCGGATACGCGATACCGTTGGGCAAGCGGTACGCGCGCAACACCACCGACGACTCCCGAGCCGGCAACACGCTGCCGATGCCGCGCGCGGCCAGGCCCGCGCGCACCTGCCCGGCAAGCGCCGCATAGCGCGCATGACGCGCGCGCCAGCCGCCTTCGTCGGCGAGTTCACGCAGCGCCTCGACCAGCGCGTAGTACGCGTGCACCGACGGCGTAAACGGCGTGTTGCGCTGATCCTGCAAACGCGCGAGCCGCGCGAGATCGAGGTAGTACGTGCGGCTCGCCGCGCGTGCGAGCGCCGCGCGCCGCACCAGTACGAACGACGCGCCCGGCACGCCATGCAGGCACTTGTTGGCGGTCGCCGCGAGCGCGTCGAGGCTCGCGTCCGCAAAATCGATCGCTTCGGCGCCGAAGCTGCTGACACCGTCCACCAGCAGACGCAGGCCGCGCTCGCGGCACAATGCGCCGAGCGCCAGGATGTCGTTCAGACGGCCCGTGGTCGTTTCGTGATGAATCACCGCGACGTGCGTGAACGACCTGTCGGCATCGAGCCGGTCGGCGATCTTCGCGAGATCGGGCGCGGCCATCCAGTCGTGCTTCAGCGCTTCGTGCGCGATGCCGTATTGCGCGGCGATCTGCGCGATGCGCTCGCCATACACGCCGTTTTCGACGACGAGCAGCTTGCCGTTTTGCGGCACCAGCGCGGCCGTCATGCTCTCGACGGCGGCCGTGCCGGAACCGGTCATCAGCACTGCCTGCCATTCGTTCGGATCGAGCTCGTACACGTCGACGAGACGCGTGCGCGCCTCTTCCTGCAGGTCGAAAAATTCGCTCTCGCGATGGCACAAGTCCGTCTGCAACAGGCTGTTGCGGACACGTTCGGTGAGCGTCACCGGGCCGGGATTGAGCAGCAGCATGCGCGCTCCTGTTGGCATAGGGTTCAGATCGCGCCGATGTGGCGCATCAGGCGCGTCTTCACATCGGGCGGCGTAATGGTCGGGCGCGGCAGGCCGTCGGGCGTGCCGCGGCGGATCGTCAGGCGTGCGAAGCGCGGCCCGTCGAGCGGCGGCGCGGCGAACAGTTCGTCGATGACTGCCGGATCGTCGCTCTCGACCGCCGACGCGTAACCGCACGCGGCCGCGACACCCGCGAACGACACTTGCGGCGACACTGTCGCCTGGCCGCCGGTCGAATCGTGCGCGCCGTTATCGAGCAGTACGTGCGTGAGGTTCGACGGACCGTACGCGCCGAGCGTCGCGAACACGCCCATGCGCATCAGCGCGGCGCCGTCGCCGTCGAGCGCGACCACGCGCAGGTCCGGGCGCGCGAGCGCGAGGCCGAGCGCGAACGGCGTCACGCAGCCCATCGAGCCGACCATGTATAGCTGGTTCGCGCGATCGTCGATCGCATAGAGCTCGCGGCCGCAAAAACCGGTCGACGCGAGCACCACCGTCGAGTCGAGCGGCGTATGCGCGATGACCTTTTGCAGCGCGTCGTGGCGCGTTGCGAGTTCGTTCGCGGCGATATCGCCGAACTGCGCGCGGAACTGCGCGCGGAACTGCGCACGAGGCTCGAGCGGCGTGCGCCGCGCGGGCGCGCCGCCGTCCTTCAGTTCATACGGTGCGACGCTGCCCTTCTGCATCACGAGCGCGTACGGACGGCCGGTGGCGTCCATATGCGCGATCGCGCGATCGAGAGCCGGGCCGATCGCGGCGGCCTCGGTCGGGAACGTCTCCCACGGAATTTCCATTGTGTCGAGGATCGCCGGCGTGATCGGGCCCATCAGCGCGTGTTGCGGCTCGTCGGCAACCCCCGGCTGGCCGCGCCACGTGACGATCAGCAGTTGCGGCAGGCGGAAAGTCCAGGTCAGCGAGGTCAGCGGGCTGACCGCATTGCCGAGCCCGGAGTTCTGCATCATCGTGATGCCACGCCGGCCGTTCTTCGCGCCGAGCGTGACGCCCGCGATCAACGCGACCGCGTCGCCCTCGTTGGCCGCCGACACGTAGTGCAGCGATTCGTCCTGCAGCACGTAGTTGATGAACGGCGTCAGATACGAGCACGGCACGCCCGCATACCAGTCGAAACCGCGCTCGCGCGCCGCCTCGACGAACTGTGCTGCTTCGATCATTGCGCGCCTCCGTGTGCATCGTTCGCCGTTGCGCCGCCGACGGCCGTCGCGAACGGAGCCTGCGCGTGCGCGAAGTCGCCCGCGCGGCGGAAATCGTCGAGATCGTTGACGCCGCGCCAGTGGCCGTGCACGTATTGCACCTCGATCGACTCGCCCGCTTCGATCAGCGCGTTCAGCAGCGCGGGCATGTCGAGCGACGCGAAATCGTCGCGCGTCCGCAACTCGCGCATCACCGCTTGCAGGCGTTCAAAACCCGCGCCGCGCACGTTCAGCAGCCCCACCCAGCGGCCATGCGGCACTTGCGCGGCGCTCGCCGCCGACGACTGCTCCCGCCCGCTCGCGACATGCCGCAGCACGACCTTGTTGCCGAACAGACCGCGATCGTCGGCGGCCGAGCACCACGCGAAATCGCGCACGCTCGCGTTCTCCGTATCGGTCAGCGACGAATCGACGACCACGCTGAAGGCGGCCTCGCTTTCCACCAGATCGCGCAGGATGTAGCTGCGAAACAGCAGGTCGCCGTACGAAATGACGGTGTCGCCGCTCAGTTTATCGAGTGCGCATGCGAGCGACGCGAGCTCGCCGGTCTGCGCGTGCTGCTCGTTGACGACGAGGCGAATGCCCGCGGTATCGATCGCGTCGGCGCGATAGCCGCCGACCACGGTGATGTCGTTGACGCCCTGCTTCTTGAACGCGTCGACGAGCCAGCGCAGCAGCGGTTTGCCGGCGATCGGCAGCATCACCTTCGGACGCTCCCCGGTCAACGCTTCAAGGCCCTTGCCGCGGCTCGCGGCGAGCACGACGGCCGAGCCGGCCGCGCGGCCGCCCGACAGATAGCGGTCTTCGGCCTCCGAATATTCGTCGGCGTTCTGCAAACGGAAGATTTCGTTGACCGCCGCGATGCTGTCCTCGACGTTGACGAGCGTCTCGCTCACATGGATTTCCTTCGCGACCGCCTGCATCGCCGAGGTCGCCGCGCGGATCAGATGGTTCGCCCAGATCACGGTGCTGATGCCCGCTTCGCGGAACACCTCGGTCGGCGTGCTGTAGTACTTGGTCGGCACGATCACGAGCGGCGCGCGGCCGGCCCATTCGCGCGCGAATTCGAGAATCTCGTCGGGGCGCGACAGCTTGCTATGAATCAGGATCGCATCGGCGCCGGCCCGTCGATACGCTTCCGCGCGGCGCAGCGCTTCGTCCATGCCCCAGCCCGCGATCAGCGCCTCGACGCGCGCGACGATCGAGAAATGCTCGTCGTTCTGCGAGTCCTTGCCGGCCTTGATCTTGCCGCAGAATTCGTCGATATCGGCAAGCGGCTGCGCCTCGCCATTGATGAAGCTGTTGGTCTTCGGAAACTGTTTGTCCTCGATGCACACGCCGGCGATGCCGCGCTGTTCGAGCTTGCGCACGAGGCGGCGCACGTTGTTGAAGTTGCCGTAGCCGGTGTCGCCGTCGAGCAGGATCGGCAGATCGCTCGCGTCGGCCATGAATTCCAGCGTATCGACCACCTGCGTCCAGCTCGCCTCGTTGTTGTCGCGCACGCCGAACTGCGCGGAGATCGCGAGACCCGAGCCCCAGATCGCCTTGAACCCGGCTTCGCGAACGATGCGCGCGGACAGGCCGTTATGCGCCTCCATCATGAATTCGAGTTCACTGCTGACGAGCATCTGGCGCAGGCGCGCACTGCGGGACTGGGAAACGAAAGCGGGTTCGCGTGCATTCATTCTTCGGGACTCCTGGTGGCGGGCGGATGCCGTTCTTCTATGCCCGGCTGGCAATCAAAAAAGGGCGACTATAGCGGAATTTTTTATGGCGAATCTTTTGGAATGCCGCAGCGATTTTTCGTGGTTGCTCTTAAGTGGAAAAATGTGTCGTTTTTTGCATACGCCGTCATTTAATGGGATTTTTGCAATTGGATTGGCGTTTTGTGGAATGTTGATGCGAACCTTGCTGGATTTGGCTCGGCAGGTTGTCCGGCACTTCGTGCTGCCCGTTTTATGTCGATTTTCGTGCGCATTTTCTAATCGCTTCGCTTTACCAAAAAACGCCGGTTAATTCAGATTCCCGGATATTGCGCAATTGTCTTTTTCAGATTGAGCGCGCACGAGCGCCATTAAAAGTGTTAATAGAATCCGCTTATTAATCAGATGAATGGCGATGCAAAACAGCGGGTTTCCCCTGCCTCGACCAACTCGATTTCCCGCCGTTAACACAGCGAGCGGCATCCGACCGCGAACCACTAGACCCTAAGGCCAGAAATCCCATTCCCCTCGCTATGACTCTGAACCGAAAACTGACGTCGATGATCGCCGTGCTGTGGATTGGCCTGATCCTGATCGGCGCGTTCGGCGCGTGGCAGAACCGCGCGTCGATGATCTCGGACCGACGCGAGCAATTGCGCTCGCTGATCGAAGAGGCCAACCACGTCACCGCCCATTACTACGTGCTCGCGCAGCAGCATGCGCTGTCCGAGGACGACGCGAAAAAACAGGCGCTCGCGACGCTCGGCGCGATGCGCTACGGCAAGGACGGCTACCTGTCCATCAACGACTCTCAGCCGGTCATGCTGATGCATCCGTTCAAGCCCGAACTGATCGGCAAGAACCTCGCACAGTTCGCCGATCCGGCCGGCAATCATCTGTTCGTCGATATCGTCAACGCAGGCAATCACGACGGCGGCGGCTTCGTCGACTATCTGTGGGCCAAACCGGGCAGCGAACAGCCCGTTGCGAAGACCAGCTACTCGATGCACTTTGCGCCATGGGACTGGTACCTCGTGACCGGCATGTATATGGACGACGTGCAGAGCGCGTTCTACCGCAACCTGCTGCGCTGGCTGGCGATCACGGTCGCACTCGGCGCGCTCTCCACGGTCGTGATGCTGATCGTGCTGCGCAGCATCCGCCGCTCGCTCGGCGGCGAACTCGAAGCGGCGGTCAAGCATGCGCGGCTGATGGCGCAAGGCAATCTCGCGACGCCGGTGCCGATCGCGCCGCACGACAACAGCAGCCTGCTGCATGCGCTGCGCACGATGCAGGCGGGACTCGTCGACACGGTCTCGCGCGTGCGCCAGGGCACCGAGAACATCAACGTCGGCGCGAACGAAATCGCCGCGGGCAACACCGACCTGTCGCAGCGCACCGAGGAGCAGGCGGCGGCGCTCGTGCAAACCGCGTCGAGCATGGATCAGATGACGGTCAACGTGAAGCAGAACGCGGACAGCGCGAGCCAGGCCGCGCAACTCGCGAGCGACGCCGCGAACGTCGCGACGCGCGGCAGCCGCGTCGTCGACGACGTGGTGCGCACGATGGGCGAGATTACCGCAAGCTCGCGGCAGATCGGCGACATCATCGGCGTGATCGACGGCATTGCGTTCCAGACCAACATCCTCGCGCTGAACGCGGCCGTCGAGGCGGCCCGCGCCGGCGAACAGGGCCGCGGCTTCGCGGTGGTCGCGGCCGAAGTGCGCAGCCTCGCGCAGCGCTCGGCGACGGCCGCCAAGGAGATCAAGGCGCTGATCGAAACCTCGACCGATACCGTCGAGACGGGCGCGTCGCTGGTCGCCAACGCGGGCGCGACGATGGGCGAGATCGTGCAGTCGGTGCGGCGCGTCAACGAAATTCTCGAAGAGATCAGCCACGCGTCGCGCGAGCAGAGCGCGGGCATCGAGCAGGTCAATCGCGCGGTCGGCGAGATGGACCAGGTCACGCAGCAGAACGCGGCACTGGTCGAAGAGGCCGCGGCCGCCGCGCATTCGCTGAAGGACCAGGTCGGCGTGTTGCGCGACGCGATTGCGAGTTTCGCGTTGCCGGCTTGACGCTTCTGCGCCGCGCCCGCGACGGGCGCGCATAAAAAGAAGGCGCTCCACAGGCAGGGAGCGCCTCATCAACACGCCGCGTCGGAGTCGACGCATCAATCGAACGAATCAGCCGCGCGGATTTTGCAAGTCCGCGCGGCTTTTCGTTTTTGAGCTTCGGCCCGGCTAGCGGTTGCTCGAAGACAAACACTTCTTCTTTCACATTCCTCGCATTTTAATTACGTTTTATTTACACTCGGCCCAGCGAAAGTCCTTGCCGCCAGGCCACGTGGTTTTGGCGGCCCTGTTCAACCGAAGGTACGTAACGTCCGCTGCCCGCCGCCATGATCCGCCAGAAAAAACCTCCGTCACCCGATCCCTATGCGTTAGCCGCGAAGAACCCGCTGCTCGATGCGCGGCTGCCCGCGTGGCGCTCGAAGTTCATCGTGCTGCTCGTGTTCGCCGCGTTCGCGACGCTCGCCGCCCGTGCGTTCTGGGTGCAGGTCGTGAATCAGGACTTCTACGTCGACCAGGGGCAGAAGCGCTATCAGCGCCTGCTCGAACTCGACGCGACGCGCGGCCGGATCGTCGATCGCAATGGTTCGATGCTCGCGGTCAGTCTCGCGACGTACGAAATCTGGGCCACGCCGAAGCTCGTCGACGAAAGCGCGTTCGCGCCGCTCGCCAGGCTGCTCGATCTGCCGCCCGCGGAACTGCGCAGGCGTCTGAACGGCGAGCGCAGCTTCGTGCTGCTCAAGCGCCAGCTCGATGCCGACACCGCCGAGCATCTGTCCCGACTCGGGCTCGTCGGCATCACGCAGGTCGCCGACACCAAACGCTTTTATCCCGAGGGCGAGTCGGCCGCGCACGTGGTCGGCTTTACCGACATCGAGGACAACGGCCAGGAAGGCGTCGAGCTGGCCGCCAACGCGCAGCTGCAAGGTGTGCCGGGCCAGCGCGAGGTGATTCGCGACCGGCTCGGCCGCGTGATCTCGGAGACGCGGCCGCTCGTGCCCGCGCGCAACGGCGCGACGATCCAGCTGACGATCGACCGGCGCATCCAGCAACTCGCGTACACGCAACTCAAAGCCGCGATCGCGGAGCACCGCGCCGAAGCGGGCAGCGTGGTCGTGCTCGATGCGCGCAACGGCGAGATCCTCGCGCTCGCCAACTACCCGAGCTTCGATCCGAACGACCGCACGCACCTGTCCGGCCGGCAACTGCGCAACCGCGCGGTGATCGACACGTTCGAGCCGGGCTCGACGATCAAGCCGCTCGTCGTCGCGCTATCGATCGACGAAGGCAAGGTGCGGCCGCAAAGCATCATCGATACCGCGCCAAGCTGGTATCGGATCGGCCCTGCCGTGATTCACGACACGTCGAATCACGGCGCGATGACGGTCGCCGAGGCGGTGCAGAAGTCGAGCAATATCGCGCTCGCGAAACTCGCGCTGAACCTGCCGGCCGAAACGATCTGGACCAAGTACCAGCAATACGGGCTCGGCATGAAGCCCGAGCTGCCCTTCCCCGGCGTGGCCGCCGGCAAGCTGCGGCCGTATAGCCGCTGGCGCCCGATCGAGCAGGCGACGATGGCGTATGGCTACGGGCTGTCGGTATCGCTGCTGCAGATCGCGCAGGTCTACACCGCCTATGCCGGCGACGGCACGCTGCGGCGCGTGAGCCTGCTGCGCGAGCCGCGCGATGCGGACGAGCCGACGCCGTTCGCCGCTCGCGGCGAACCGGTCACGACGCCCGGCACCGCGCGCGCGATCCGCAACATGCTCGAAATGGCAACGGGCGATGGCGGCACCGGACGCGCCGCGAGCGTGGCGGGTTATCGCGTCGGCGGCAAGACCGGCACCGCGCGCAAGCAGATCGGCGCGGGCTACGCGCCGAATCGCTATCGCGCGCTGTTCGTCGGTATGGCGCCGATGAGCGATCCGCACCTGATCGTCGCCGTGATGATCGACGACCCGGCCGGCAAGGCGTTCTATGGCGGTACGGTCGCCGGACCGGTGTTCAGCGGTGTGATGGGCGGCGCATTGCAGCTGCTCGGGGTGCCGCCGGATGCGGCCGGAGTGTGATCCCGCAGTTAGCGTTGTTGTCGGTTTTAATGCCGCTCGATCAGCCCTGCTCATCGAGCGCATCGGCGTGCGCCTCGATGCGATTGCGGCCGTTGCGCTTGGCCTGATACATCGCGCGATCGGCCTCGTCCATCATCGCCTGACCGAGCGACATCGCGTCGGCCGGGCTGCCCGCGACCACGCGCGCGGCCACGCCGATCGACACCGACAACGCAATGCGCTCGCCGCGCTCGTCGCGCACGTCGAGATTCTCGACTGCCAGCCGCACGCGCTCGGCGACGGTCAGCGCGTCGCTGCGATCGCCTTGCAGCAGCGCGGCGAACTCCTCGCCGCCATAGCGCGCGACGGTGTCGCCAAGCCGCACCTGCTGTCGCACGCAGGCCGCCACCGCCGCGAGCGCGCGGTCGCCGATCTGATGGCCGTGGCTATCGTTGATGCGTTTGAAACCGTCGATATCGATGAACAGACACGCGACCGGCGCGCGATAACGGACCGCGCGCATCAACTCCTCGCGCAGCCGCTCGTCGAAATAGCGGCGATTTGCGAGGCCGGTCAGCGCATCGGTCATGCCGAGCTGCTTGAGCCGCTCGCGATGCGCGACGTTGTCGAGACTCGCGGTGACGATGCTCGCGAAGCGCTCCAGGATGTCGGTGGCCATGCCCGCGCCGAAGCGCGCGGGGTCGTCGCTGCCGAGGCATAGATAGCCGCTGACGCTCCTGCCCGCGGCGAGCGGCAGCACGATCGCGCTGGCCGGCACCTGGGCCGGCACGGCGCCGAAGAACGCGCGGCGCGCGTCGCCGTCGAGCTCGCCAGGGCGGCCGAGCCACGGCAGATCGTCCTCGCACAAAGACCGCGCGATGAGACCACCCTCGCGCGAGGTCTTCAGCTGCGCATGACCGAGCGCTTGCAGGTTGCCCGGCTCGAGCAGTTCGAGCAGCATCGGCGCGCGGTCGTCGAGCCACAGCACCACGTTCGCGAGAGCGAACTCGCGCGGCAGATGGCTGAACAAGGTATCGAGAAACGACGCGAAATCCTGCGCGCCGATCAAATGCAACTCGACGTTCTGGAAGCGCCGCAACGTGCGCTCGTTGTGCTGCACGGTGTCGACGAGCGAGCGAAGGCGCTCGGAAAGCGGCGTTTGGGCGGGTTTCGTCACGATATCGGCAAGGCGGCCCTGAAGGCGAACGGGGTCGACGCCCCAACTCTACTGATAACGGCCGATCCGCCGGGGTCTTGAGGGCAGGCTCGCGACGCGTCGGCCGGCATGCGGGCGTGCGCGCCCACCGTTGTCAACGCTCGCTTGCATTCGCTTGCACTCGCTTACACGCTGAGAGATCCGTTTTGCGTAATGATTGCGGTTCTTAAGTTTCGCTTAATTGTTCGCTGCAAGTATGTACTTCATCCCCTGTTGAGCCGCCAGAACATCGGCGGCGTTTTTTCTTGAAGGGTGCCGAAAACGCGGCCGAGAATGGTCCCGCGCACAAGAAGAAGGAGGTAAATCATGGTTGAAGAGATGGTAGTCGAACACCTGCGTGCGATGCCCGGCCATCAATGGACTCGCCAGATTCATTCCTGCAAGGTCTCCGATCCGCTGCAACAGCCTTGGGGCCGTTCATACCGGCTCGTCGAATGGACGATGAAGCACGAGCCCGAATCGAGCCGCCGCGTCGTTCCCGCCGAAAGTACTCCACTCGAAATCGCCCAGGCCGTGGTCTCTCATGTACCGGGCCGGCGCTTCTGTCAGCAGGCTGATTGAGCGCTCCGTTCGACGTTCATTGGCGCGCCCCGATCGTGTCGCAGTAGTCCAACGCGTCCTCCAGTCTGTCATTTCCCCAGAACATCTCGCCGCCGACAAAAAACGTCGGCGCACCGAAGATGCCCTTGCTGATGGCCCGTTCGGTCTGCTCGCGCAAACGGAGCTTGTTCGCGTCGCTTTGCGCGGCGTCGATCATGCTCTGCACGGGTAAGCCAAGTGAGTCGAGCGCTTCGCTGACGACGTCGATCGAGCCGATGTCGCGGTCGCCGACGAAATTCAACTGCATGATCTGGCGGCACCAGGCGCCGATCCACGGCTCGTTCGCACCCAGCAGCGCGATGCGCATCGCAAGAAGCGCCGCGCGCGGAAACGTGCTGGGACGCGTGAGCGCAAGGCCGTATTTGCTGCATTGACGCTCCATGTCTTTCCACACGTATGCGCCTTTTTCTTTCTGCAATACGAAGGGCGAGTTCTCGAACCCAAGCTGGCGAAATACCGGGCCGAGCAGAAACGGCCGCCAGACGATCGTCACGTTGCGCGCGGCCGCCAACGCTTCGACCCGCATCATGCTCAGATAGCTGTAGTTGCTGCCGAAGTCGAACCAGAACTCGATCGCGCGCGCCGTCGAGATTGAGCCTTCATTCATGGCGGTCTCCTGAATCGCACGTGCCAGTCGCGCATCGACATCAGCGTGTTTGCACCGCCACGCGCAGGCCGAGCGAAATGAACAGTACGCCGATGAGCTTGTTCTGCCAGCGCGTCAACCACGTCAAACGCTTCACGAGTTTGCCCAATGGCCGCATCGTCAGGACGATCAGCGTCGTGTAAAGCGCGCTCATGGCAACGAAAATCAGCCCGAGCGTCGCGAACTGCAGGAACGTCGAGCCATGCTCGGGCCGTACGAATTGCGGCAGAAACGCGAGGAAAAACAGCGCCGTCTTCGGGTTCAGCACTTCGGCGGGAATCGCCTGCAAGAACGCCTTCGAACCCGACACCGGCGCGACGACCGGCAGATGCGCACTCGCCTGCTTTTCGCGCAACGCGCGAATGCCCAGATAGACGAGATACGCGGCACCGACGAATTTCACCGCATTGAACGCGAGCGCGGACGTCATCAGCAGTGCGGAGAGGCCAACCGCGGCGCCCAGCGTGTGCACGAAATCGCCGGCTGCGATGCCGAGACCGGTCAGAATGCCGGCCTTGCGTCCACCTTGCATGGTGCGCGTCAAAACCAGCAGCACGGCCGGGCCAGGAATCAGAAAGAGCCCGAGCACGACGGCAACGAAAGTCCCCAACGTGGATAGGTCAAGCATGTCGTCTCCTCGCGATGCGCAGCATCGAACTGATGGGCGCGCGTTCAGCGGACCATTGTAGTCGAACCCGCTAACCTGCCCTCGGCGCCTCGCTCGCGTGGACGATCCGTTACCATGTCGGACATCGCGGCGCGTACCGCGTGCTTTCTTTCATCCACCGACGTTTGCGCCTTGCCCACCTATACCCTGCCCGCGCCGCTGAGCGCGGAACTCGAGATTCGCAAGAGCCGCTTCATCGCGTATGCGCTTCCGGTCGCCGATCGCGATGCCGCGATGGCCGAATTGCAGCGTCTGCGCGATGAACATCCGGCCGCGACGCATGTGTGCTGGGCGCTGCTCGCGGGCGGCCAATCCGGCATGTCCGACGACGGCGAACCGTCCGGCACCGCCGGTCGGCCGATTCTCGAAGTGCTGCGGCATCACGATCTGGATGGCGTGCTCGCGGCCGTCGTGCGCTATTACGGCGGTGTGAAGCTCGGCGCGGGCGGTCTGGTGCGCGCGTACACCGATGCGATCGCGTCCGCGCTGCTCGACGCGCCGCGCGTCGAGAGGATTGCCCAGGTTTCGCTGGGCGTCGAAGTCAGTTATGCCGACGAAGCCAAAGTCCGTCGTTGGATGGACGCCGAAGGCTATGCACTGGTGGACAGCGCCTACGGCATGCTGGTGAAGATGACGATGCGCGTGCCCGCCAATGCGCTCGACAGCGCCAAGGCAACGTTGACCGATATCACGCAGGGAAAGGCGGGCTTTTTCTGAGCGGCTGCGGTCGAACGCCCTCCGGGCGTTGCCCCGATGTCCATCGCTATTGCGGCCCGTTATGATGGCCGGGCTGGCCAGCCAGACGCAAGGTTCGCTGCTACCATGCTGTTCTTCACCGGGCTGACTCCACTTAAAAGGGCAACTCCTCTGACTTCGACCGCCGCTTTCTCCCGCATGGCTGCTGCGCGTTCGCCGTTGAGATCCGTCGTGCTCAAGGGCTGCGGCGCCGTCCTGCTGCCCACGCTGTTGTCCGCGTGCTCGTGGTCATGGTTCGGCCTGAACAGCAGCGCCAGCGCGACGCACCCGAAGACCCACGGCACGGGCTCGCTCAGCGTCGCCCCTGCAAGCGACTTCGCGTATCTGCCCGCGCGCGACGGTCATGTCTCCCCGAACCGCATCGAAAACACCGGGATGACCGGGCTCGTCTTGAAGGACGAGGTCAGCCTGGTCGTGCGCAATGGCGTCGCGAACAGTCTGCGAGTGGCCGGTTTCCGTATCGACGACAACAAGCGCGTGCTCAGCGGCAGCATCGAAGCCTTCACGGTGGACGATAAGCGCTCGCCGGCGCTGTGGACGCTGAAGATGCACTACGTGGTCGTCGATGCGGCGACCAAGAGAGTCATGTACACGACCACGCGCACCGTGAAGCAGAAGTCGCCGAAATTCACCAGCAACACGATCGCGATCGAAGACACGGTCAAGCTCAGCGTCGATACATTGATCGGCGACCCTGGCTTTATCAAGGCGGTGAACTGAACACGCGGCCGGCGGAAGCGCGGCGCGGTTTCGCTACAATCGCGGTAACGCATCGCGCGCGATCCTCCGCGCGATGCATCGTGATCTCCCGTTCGGAATGCAGCCGTCATGTCCCTCACCGCCTGGCTATTCTTCTTGCCCGCCTGCTTTGTCATCAACCTCGCACCCGGGCCCAATAACCTGCTTTCGATCAACGTCGCCGCACGGCATGGCTTCATCAAGGCATTCGTCGGCGGCAGCGGCCGGCTGCTCGCCTTCGCGATGATGCTGGCGCTCGCCGCGACCGGTCTCGCCGTCGTGCTGCATGCGTCCGAGTGGATCTTTCTGACGATCAAACTCGCGGGCGCCGCTTATCTGATCTGGCTCGCGGTCCAGCTGTGGCGCAGCGACGCACCCGCCATCGATACATCGCAACCCCAGGAAGCCGCGCTCACGCGCATTGCGCGGCACGAGTTCTTCGTCGCGGCCGGCAATCCGAAGGCAATTCTGGTTTTTACCGCGTTTCTGCCGCAATTCGTCGACGTCGCGCAACCGATACTGCCGCAATTCGCCGCGCTCGGCGCGAGCTTCCTGGTACTCGAATGGGTCGCGATCGCCCTGTATTCGTGGGCCGGTATGTATCTCGGCAAGTGGCTGATGCGCGCGAAGATCCGCCGCTGGTTCAATCGGTGCTGCGGCGGCTTTCTCGCGGCGATCGGCGTGAGTTTTCTGCTGGTTCGGCGTGCCTAAGGTGAGGCCTTTTCATAACGAATAGCTAATACATCGGCGGAGAAACTTTAACTATCAGCTTTCGTTGCTCCACCTTATGCTCGAACCGTGACCGGCCGCGAAGTGATGCAATGCGGCATTGGGCGAACGGCTTTTTCATCGTCACGGAGCGACATCATGAAGATCTGCATCTTCGGAGCGGGAGCGATTGGCGGTTTAATGGGCGTGCAATTGGCGCGCGCCGGCGCGGACGTCAGCTTCATTGCGCGCGGCCCGCATCTGGCGGCCATGCGTGAGCACGGCGCGCGCCTCATCATGGATGGCGAAACATTCAGCGCGCCGGTGCGCTGTACTTCAGACCCAAGCGAACTCGGCGTTCAGGACGTCGTCATCGTCACGCTGAAGGCGCATTCGCTGCCCGGCGTGGTCGATTCGATGCAGCCACTGCTCGGCAAGCACACGGCGATCGTTACCGGCGTCAACGGCATTCCCTATTGGTACTTCTATCAGCATGGCGGACGCTTTGCCGGTACTCGGCTTGCAAGCGTCGACCCCGACGGTTCGCAGTGGACCAAGCTCGGCCCCGAGCGCGCGATTGGCTGCGTACTCTATCCGGCGGCGGAAATCGTCGAACCGGGGGTAATCAAACACGTGTACGGCAAGAAGTTTCCGATCGGCGAACCGAGTGGCGAACGCACCCCGCGCATTCAGCAATTGCACGAGATCATGCAGGCAGCCGGATTCGAAGCGCCGATTCGCGACAACATTCGCGACGAGATCTGGCTCAAGCTGTGGGGCAATCTGTGCTTCAACCCGATTAGCGCATTGACGCATGCAACGCTCGATGTCCTCACGAGCGACCCGGGCACGCGGGCGGTTTCACGCACGATGATGCTCGAAGCGAAGCGAATCGCGGAACAGTTCGGCGTGCACTTTCGTGTGGACGTGGAAAGGCGTATTGATGGCGCGGGCGCGGTCGGTGCGCACAAGACGTCGACGCTCGTCGATCTCGAGAACCGCAGGCCGATGGAAATCGATCCTTTGCTGACCGTCGTGCAGGAAATGGGCCGACTCGTTGCCGAACCGACACCCACCATCGACGTCGTACTCGCACTGATCAAATTGCGCGAGAAGATGGCTTTACAGGGTAATTGACCAGATACTCCTTTTCGTCTTGCACCACGACCGAAAGGATCGGATGCCATGCATCCGATCCTTTTTCACATTCGCCGCTATTGATCGATCGCCACCCACACCGCTTTCGGTTCAGTGAAATTCTCGATCGCGACATCGCCGTGCTCGCGACCGAAGCCCGAATCGCCAGCACCACCCCACGGCAAACGCACATCCGTATAGCCGTAAGTATTGATCCACACCGTGCCCGCCTTCAGGTCGCGCGCCACGCGATGCACGCGGCTCAGGTCAGCGCTCCATACGCCGGCCGCGAGACTATACGATGTGCCATTGGCGATGCGGACCGCGTCCGCTTCGTCGTCGAACCGAATCACGCTTGCCACGGGCCCGAAGATTTCTTCCTGCGAAATGCGCATCTCGTGCTCGACATTCGCGAACACGGTGGGCTCGACGAAAAAGCCGCGATTGCCGACGCGCGCGCCACCCGTCACGAGCGACGCGCCTTCCGAGCGACCTGTGTCGACATAGCTCAATACGGTTTTCATCTGCGCGGCTGAAATCAGCGGTCCCATCGACGTTTCGCGCAGCGACGGATCGCCTACCTTGATCGACTTCGCGCGCGTAGCCAGACGCTCGACCACTTCGTCATACACGTCACGATGCGCGAGTATCCGCGACCCTGCGGAGCACACCTGCCCCGTATTGAAAAACACGCCCGACGCCGCGGCGCGCACCGCATTGTCCAGATTCGCGTCGGCAAAGATCACGTTGGCCGACTTGCCGCCGAGCTCCAGCGTCACGCGTTTGAAGTTGCCCGCCGCGCCCTGCAGGATGCCTCGTCCGACCGAAGGCGAACCGGTGAACGTGACTTTGTCGATACCGGGATGCGACACCAGCGCGTCGCCCACCACACTACCCTTGCCGGTGACGATATTGAGCACGCCCGGCGGCACGCCCGCTTCGAGCGCCAGCTCGCCGATGCGCAACGCGGTGAGCGGCGTGATCTCGGCAGGCTTGACGATCAGCGTGCAACCGCATGCGAGCGCGGGCGCGATCTTCCACATGCCGATCATCAGCGGAAAATTCCATGGCACGATTGCAGCGACCACGCCGACCGGTTCGCGCAGCGTATAGGTCAATGCATCGGGACGCGTCGGCACCACCTGGCCGTTGATCTTGTCGCACCAGCCTGCGTAGTATTCGACGGTATCGATCGCGGCGGGCACGTCCTGACGCATCACCGCGGCAATCGGCTTGCCGCAGTCGAGACTTTCGAGCGCGGTGAGTTCTTCCATGTTCTCGCGCATCAGGCCCGCGAGCCGTTGCAGGATACGACCGCGTTCGGCGGCGCGAATCGAGTTCCATACCTTCAAAGCGCCGCGCGCCGCGCGCACCGCGGCATCGACGTCGGCGGCGCTGCCTTGCGCGACCAGCGCGATCGGATCTTCGGTCGCGGGGTTGATATCGACGGAATATTCGCCGGTGCCTGGCGGCATGCGCTTGCCGTCGATCAACAGATCATGTTGCCTGAGGTCGGACTGGATATCCATCATGAAGCTCCTTGAGTAGGACGTTATGTGGCTGACTGGCGGCGCATCGATCGAATGCCGCGCATCGCGCGAGCTTTTCTGTCGGCCCCTATCTAAGGTTCCGGCAACAGGCTTTGCCGCACGGACTGCCAGCTGAAGCTTTGCGTTGCGGCAGCGGCTGCGGCAGGCCCTTCGTCCGCGATCCGCGCATGACCGGTCGTCGATGCGACGAACTGCGCCCACGCAGCGGCCGCATTGGGACGAAGCGAGCGGTTTCTGCGGTGCACGAGTACCGTCGTCAATGTCGTTTCGGGAACCAGCGGACGAGTCACCAACGAAGCACCCGGCGAAGGCCAATGCGCATCCACAGGCAATACGCCGACACCCAGTCCCAATTCGACCATGCGCGCTACCGCCGCGACGTGTCCGAGTTCCTGCATCGGCCGGCGCTTCAATTCGTTCGCGGCGAGTACGGGTTCGAGCGCGGCACGCACGCCGGTATCCGCATTCAGCGTGATCAGCGGACAATCGCGCAACGCGTGCCATTCGATGCTGTCGTTCTGGGCTAGCGGATGTACGGATGGAAGCACCGCATGCAGTGGCGTAGTGAAAAGTACCTGAGCATGTAAGAGAGGACTATCGACGGGTGCGGTCACGCAGACCGCGCCGAAATCCACTTCACCCTGCTCGACACTGGCCACTACGCTGCATTGAGGCAGATCCTTGACCGACACGACCAGTTCGGGATAAACCGACGCGCACTGCGCCAAAGCACGCGGCACCCAGCCCGACGACAACACCGGATTACTCGCGAATAACACGACGCCCGTGTGTCCGTCGTAAGCAGCGCGCTCTTCGAGCAACGTCAATTCGATCTCGTCGAGCAGCCGGCCGATTCTTCTCTCGAGACTCGCACCCGCATTCGTCAGTTCGACATGGCGTGTCGTGCGATCGAATAGCTTCAATTCAACCGCGTCTTCCAGTTCACGCACACAACGGCTGATGGCCGACTGCGTCAGATCGAACTCGCGCGCCGCGCGCGTGAAACTGCGCTCGCGCGCGACCGCGACGAATACCTTGAGCTGCTGCAACGAAACATTCATGGCGTCGGTTCCGGGCGCGCGACGCTCATGGTTATTCGCCGGACTGTTCCGGCCAGTGACTCATTCTCGACGCATTGCCATTGCCATGACCCGCGACGGCCAGCGCGCCCTGAGGTTCATCGTGCGATTCGATCCAGCGCGTGCGCATCGGCTCGAGGATGAACTTCGCGGAAATGCCCGCTGCGATCGTGATGACGGCCGAAACGATGAAGACGAGGTTCCAGCCGCCCGTCGCCGCGAGTACCGACGCGATCGGCACCAGCAACGAGGCCGTACCCTTCGCGGTGTACAACGTGCCTGCATTGGCGGCCGCATACTTGCTGCCGAACGTATCCGCGCACGTCGCCGGGAAGATCGAGAAGATCTCGCCCCAGAACAGGAAGATCAGCGCGGCAAAGACCATGAACGCATACGGATTGCTGCCGAACTGCATCATGCCGAGCAACGCGAGCCCCTCGCCGATGAAGATCACGAACATCGTGTTTTCACGGCCGATCTTGTCGGAAATGAAGCCGCACAGCGGACGCGTCAAGCCGTTGAAGATATTGTCGATCGACAGCGTGAGAGTCAGCAGCGGCAACGTCGCGCCGAAGACCGACATCGGGATGCGCGCGATGCCCCAGTCTTTCGCGATCGGGCCGATCTGTGCGGTCGCCATCAAACCACCCGCCGCGACCGCGACGAAGGACGCGTAGATCACCCAGAACACTGGCGTTTTGATCATCTGGCGCGACGTGAAATCGACTTTCGACACCGCGAAGCGACTCTTGCGTACCCCTGCCTGACGCAAGATCGGCCGTGTCAGGAGCATCGCGAGCAGCAGAATGCTGACGCCTTGCACGATGCCGAAGAACAGGAACGTCTCTTCATAGCCGCGGCGCGTAATCATGTTTGCGATCGGAATCACCGTCAGCGCCGCACCCGCGCCAAAGCCCGCGGCCGTCAAACCCGCGGCGAGACCGCGCCGGTCGGGAAACCATTTGAGCGCATTGCCGACACATGTTCCGTACACGCCGCCCGCGCCTATGCCGCCAATCACCGCGGCGAAATACAACATGCCGAGCGTCGTTGCATACGAATTGAGAATCCACGACAAACCCGCGCATAGCGCGCCGCCTGCCACCACCGGGCGCGGCCCGAATCGATCGACGAGCCAGCCCTCGAACGGCACGAGCCACGTCTCGGTCAGAATGAAGATCGAGAACGCGAGCTGGATCGACGCCTCGCTCCAGTTATGCCGCGCATGCATCGGAGCCACGAATAACGTCCACGCATATTGCAGATTCGCCACCAGCGCCATGCATATCATGCCGATGACCAATTGCGACCATCGGTTACGCCATGAAATACCGGTCGTCGATTGCTGGGTGATATTGTCCATGAGCCTTGTCTCCACTATTTATTTAGTGCAGCCGGCTTACGCGCCGCGCTGGATGTGTCCCGCCTTATCGTTATGGCCCGAGAACTTCTCTATTCGGGAAATCTCGAAGTCGATGCTTTTATGCTTTTCCGCAAATCCCCGAAACCCGCTTTTCGATGATAGTTCTTGCTTTATTCCGACCATAACCACGCTTCAGCCGGTAAGCATTGCAGCTTATCCCCCGCTATTGAGTCCGCCGCACCACATATCTATGCGTTAACCCGCGTATAACAGTGGCTATTCGGCTTGTTATAGGTTTCATGCTAGGGTCATTGCTGAATTACTCATAATTAAAGTTTGTTATTATGTCGATTCACGTTTCCTTATACATCGACCATGACGATGCGCAATGCAACGCTGCGGCAACTGAAGGTCTTTGAAACGGTGGCGCGCCACCTGAGCTTTTCGCGCGCCGCGGAAGAATTGCATCTGACCCAACCTGCCGTTTCCACCCAGGTCCGGCAACTCGAAGAACATGCGGGGCTGCCTCTGTTCGAGCAACTCGGCAAAAAGATCTATTTGACGCCGGCCGGCACCGAAATGCTCCACTACAGCCGCGCGATCATGCAGCAGTTCCATGAAGTCGACGAAGCGATGAGCCAGTTGAAGGGCGTCTCCGGCGGCAAGCTGAATGTCGCCGTGATCAGCGCCGGCGACTATTTCTTTCCGCGCCTTCTCGCCGAATTCACGCGTCGCTATTCGGGCGTCGATCTGAATCTCGCGGTGCACAACCGCGAAGAACTGCTGCATCAACTGGCGACCAATCAGACCGACCTCGCGGTGATGGTGCGTCCGCCGCACGAAACCGAAGCGACCAATGAACCGTTCGCGCCGCATCCGTATGTGATCGTGGCGGCGCCCACTCATCCGCTTGCGCACAAGCGCAATATCCGCTTCAGTCAACTCGCGAACGAAGCGTTCATCGTGCGCGAACGCGGCTCCGATACATGGAATTCGATGGAAGAGGGTTTTGCCGGCCGACTGTCCAATCTGAAGATTGCGATGGAGATCAAGAGCACCGAGACGATCAAGCAGGCGGTCATTGCCGGAATGGGCATCGCGTTTCTGTCCGCCCATACGATCAGCCTCGAATTGCAATTGGGTCATCTGGTCGTGCTCGACGTCGAGAGCTTTCCGGTCATGCTCAATTGGTACGTCGTGCATCGGAAGAACAAACGTCTGCCGCCGGTCGCCGTCGCCTTCAAACGCTTCCTGATGGAGGAAGGCGCCAATCTGATCGAAAAGATCACGCGCGTGAAGGAACTGAGCGTACATAAGCCTTAAGCTATGGAAAGCCAATAAAACTTTAACTATTGCAAATCGATCGCGACTTCTATGCTGCAAGCGAGTTCTCTCACTTGCGAGCCGAGGAGGCCGATCATGAACCACACTCCGATTGAATCCCGTATTAGTACGCGCAACGCTCGCACAGCGGCGGCGGATCACCAGGACCATCCCGACGATGCGCATCTGAGCGCCTACAATGCCGCGTTCAGCGATCTCGGGCTGCGGTTTCGCTGGGACCGCGCGACACTCGACATGCTGAAAGAGTTCAATGGCGAGTTGGCGCGAATCACCGCTTATATCGAGCGCTATCACAGCCATCTGCATCGCGCGTACGATGCCGACTTTCTCGCGCAACTCATTCTGCACAGGAAGACGCAGTACTACAGCGAATTCGCCGCGGCGGTTGGTGACTAGAAGCATTGAACAATACTCGGGCGGCGGGATCATCATCCCGCCGTCTTCGCTATTGGCAATCAGGTTTGTCAGGGGCGTATCCATCGTCGATTAGCGGCGCGTAGTGAAATGAACCGGCCGCTTGTGCGTACATTTGCGTGAACCGTCGCGCTGGCGCCCATTGCTTCGTCTACCGTCACGCGCATTCCGACGATCTGCCCAGGCGCTCAAGCGCATCATCGCCGGCGCGACATCGCGAAGCGCCCACGTCTGCTCTTCTCCACCATGCCACTCGATGTTCGCGAGCAGGCCCGGCTTGCCGATCGCCAGGCCCTCGCTGCGCGCGGCGACCGCACGCATACGCGGTGCGCAACCGTCGTGATGCGCCGCGTGAGCGGGGTCGGCCGAGTACTCGCGGCTCAGCATCAGATGCACGCCCATCGCCATTGCCAGCGCGCCCGTGGCGAGCAATGCCGCGAGTCCGAATGGCTGTGCCTGTTCGGTGACGAAGCTGTAACCGAGCCAGCCGCATAACAGCAGCGCAAACAGATTGACGACGTGATGGCCCGGCAGCGCGGCCGCCTCGCGTTGCAACACACCGCGCATTTTGCAGAACGCGATCGCACAGGTCGCGAAGATCAGCGCGCCGATCAATACGGCTGAAAATAGTTCGATGCGTTCGGTGTTCTCGCGCGCCGCGTCCAGCAGGTAACCCATCAAGCCTATCGACGCGACCGCCGAACCAATGCCGCTGCCGAGCAATGCAAGCATCCGGGCCCTGTGTGTTGGATCTCGTTCGCGCACGCATGTGTGCCGATGCGCCGAACGCCCGCCGAACTGTCGTCGCGTGAGCGCGATCACTGCCACCGTCAGCCCGGCGACCAACGCCATCGCGACGGCCACCGCAAGCAGCAGCAACAGGTCCATCAACACGGCACTCCCACAGGCTTGTGGCATGCGTGATCCTCCGTGATGCGATGAATAGGCAAGAGCCCGAGGTCCCTGCCCTCGTCAACCGGCGTTCGCGGTATCGCCCAATCGCCGTGGCTCGCCGCGCGGCGCCGCGCTCAAGGTATTGCTCAGCGTGCCGATCCCATCGATCGTGATCGACACCGTTGCACCGTCCTTGATCGAACCCACGCCCACCGAAGTGCCGCACGCGATCACGTCGCCGGGTTCGAGCGTCAGATCCTGTGAAATCAGACTCACCTGCTCGGCCGGCGAGAAGATCATATCGGCGAGCGGATAGTTCTGACGCTCGACGCCGTCGAGCGTCGTCAGCAGGCGTGCGGCCCGCCAGTCGAAACCGGAGACGATGGCCGGACCCAGACAACAGAACGTATCGAAGCTTTTCGCGCGGCACCACTGCGGAAAATGCGGATTCTCGTTGAGCAGATCGGCGGCGGTGACGTCGTTGACGAGCGTGAAGCCGAAAATCGCCGCCTCCGCCTGCTGCACATCCAGATCGCGGCAACGCTGGCCGATCACGATACCGAGCTCGCCCTCGTAGACGATCTTGCCCGCGTAATGCCGCGGCCGGCGGATCGGCTCGCCCGTGCCGATTACCGACGCCGCCGGCTTCATCAGAAACAGCGGATGGGTAGGCACGGGTTTGTCGAGCTTCGCCGCGAGCGCGTGATAGTTATTCCACAGTGCGACAATCTTGCCCGGCGCGCACGGCGCCAGCGGCGTCAGTGCGCGCAGCGACAGAACCGCGCCGGTCGGCACCGGCTGCGCGAGACTTTCGTACTCGTGCAGGTAGGCGCCTTCGACACGACCGAATACGATGCCGCCGTCGCCCGACATGAACCGCATCCACGTCTGCATGCCTCGCTCCTAGATCGCGCCAGCCGTGCGCAGCGCCATGATCTGCTCGGCCGAGTAACCAAGCTCGGCCATCACTTCATCGGTATGTTCGCCAAGCAGCGGCGAGCGTTTGACGTCGGTCGGGCTGTCGGACAGCTTGATCGGATTGCCGACGGTCAGATACTTGCCGCGCTGCGGATGATCGACTTCGACGATCGTGCCGGTTTTGCGCAGCGACGGCTCCTCGGCAATTTCCTTCATCGACAGGATCGGCCCGCACGGAATGTCGTATTGGTTCAGGATCTGCATCGCCTCGAACTTGGTCTTCGTCATCGTCCAGCGTTCGATCTCGGCGAAGATCTCCTTCAGTCGCGGCAGGCGCGCGGGCGCTGTCGCGTAGTCGGGGTCCGTGGCCCACTCTTCCTTGCCGATCACGTTGCAGATCTTCGCCCACACGGGCGCCTGCGTGATGAAGTAGATATACGCGTTGGGGTCCGTCTCCCACCCCTTGCACTTCAGAATCCAGCCCGGCTGGCCGCCGCCCGACGCATTGCCCGCGCGCGGCACCGCGTCGCCGAACGTGCCGTTCGGATATTGCGGATACTCTTTCATCACGCCGGTGCGGTCGAGCCGCTGCTGATCGCGCAGTTTGACGCGGCACAGATTGAGCACGCCGTCCTGCATCGCGGCGAGCACGCGCTGGCCGCGTCCGGTATGCGTGCGTTGATAGAGCGCGGTGACGATGCCGAGCGCGAGATGCAGCCCCGTGCCGCTATCGCCGATCTGCGCGCCGGTCACGACCGGCGGGCCGTCGTCGAAGCCGGTGGTCGACGCCGCGCCGCCCGCGCATTGCGCGACGTTCTCATAGACTTTGCAGTCCTCGTAAGGACCGGGACCGAAGCCCTTCACCGATGCGACGATCATGCGCGGATTCAATTCCTGAATCCGCTCCCACGTGAAGCCCATCCTGTCGAGTGCGCCCGGTGCGAAGTTTTCGACCAGTACGTCGCATTTCTGGATCAGCGCTTCGAGCACCTGCTTGCCTTCCGGATGCTTGGTGTCGATCGTGACCGAGCGCTTGTTGTGATTGAGCATCGTGAAGTACAGGCTATCCACGTCGGGAATATCACGCAGTTGCTCGCGCGTGATGTCGCCCGCGCCTGCCCGTTCCACCTTGATCACGTCCGCGCCGAACCATGCGAGCAATTGCGTGCAGGTCGGTCCCGATTGCACATGCGTGAAATCGAGGACGCGCACACCGTCGAGTGCCTTGGCCATGTCGTATCTCCTGAACGATGAAGGTTATTTGTACATGGTCTGGTTCTTCGTGCCCGGTGCGTATTCACGCGGGTCGACCCAGATGTTGACCACCGCCGAGCGGCCGGTGCGATGAATCGCTTCGCGCGCACGCTGTAGCGCGCTCGCGATCTGCGCGGGATCGCGCACTTCCTCGCCATAGCCGCCGAGCATTTCGGCGAATTTGCTGAACGGCACGTCGCCGAGCAGATTGCCGACGTTGCCGCGTTCCTCGCCATATTTGGCAAGCTGGCCGTAGCGGATCTGGTTCATCGCCGAGTTGTTGCCAACCACCGCGAGATACGGCGCGCCGAAGCGATTCGCGGTTTCCATGTCGAACGCGGTCATGCCGAACGAGCCGTCGCCGTAATAGCAGAGCACTTCCTTGTGCGGATGCGCGAGCTTGGCCGCGAGCGCGAAGCCGGTGCCGACGCCGAGCGAGCCGAGCGCGCCGGGGTCCATCCACTGTCCCGGTCGGCGCGGCCGCACCGCTTGCGCGGAGATCGTCACCACGTCGCCGCCATCGCCGATATAGATGGTGTCGTCGGACAGGAATTCGTTGAGTTCGTACGCGACGCGGTATGGATGAATCGGCGTGCGATTCGAGCGGAACAGCGGCAGCAGTTTTTCGGTCGCGGTCGCTTCGGCGTCACGCAACTGCGCCATCCATTTGCGGCGCGCCTGACGCCTGTCGTCCTTGATACGACCGCTCGCGGCTTGCAGCACGGCAGCGAGAATCGCGCCCGGATCGCCGACGAGGCCCAGATCGATATCGCGATTCTTGCCGACGGTTCGGTAGTCCATATCGATCTGCACCAGCGTCAATTCCTTGCTGATGCGTCGGCCGTAGCCCATGCGGAAATCGAACGGCGTGCCGACCACGATCAGCACGTCGGCATTCGCAAACGCCTGCGAACGCGTGCGATCGAAGTGATGCGGATCGCCGGGCGGCAGCAGTCCGCGGCTCGCACCGTTGAAGTAGCCGGGAATCTCGACGCCGCGAAGCAGCGCGATCGCTTCCTCGTGACCGCGCGCGGTCCACACCTGCTGACCGTACAGGATCGCGGGGCGTTCGGCGTTGACGAGGATATCGGCGAGTTTTTCGATGTCGCGCGGATCGCCGATCGATTTCGTCGACGCGCGATAGCGGCCCGGCCGCGGCACGATCGCGCGCGTCGCGTCGACTTCGCGGTCGAGCACGTCGCGCGGAATTTCCAGGTAGGCGGGACCGGGCGCGCCGTTGAAGCATTCGCGCGCGGCCATCGAGATCATGTCGGCGACGCGCTCGGTGCTCGATACGCTCGCGGCGAACTTCGTGATCGGCGCCATGATGTCGACGTGCGGCAGGTCCTGCAGCGAGCCCATCTTGTGCTGGGTCAGCGCGCCCTGCCCGCCGATGTGCAGGATCGGGCTTTCCGAGCGGAACGCGGTGGCGATGCCGGTCACCGCGTTCGTGCAGCCGGGGCCGGCGGTGGTCACCACGCAGCCGAGCTTGCCGGTCTGGCGCGCGTAGCCGTCGGCTGCGTGCGCGGCGACCTGCTCGTGGCGCACGTCGATGATGCGGATGCCTTCGTCGACGCAGCCGTCGTAGATATCGATGATGTGGCCGCCGCACAGCGTGAAGATCGTGTCGATCCCCTCGTTTTTCAGCGCCTTCGCAACCAGATGGCCGCCCGACACGATGCCCGCGTCGCGGGTCTTCTGCTTGAGCGTGTCGTCGGCGGTCGTGGTGGCCGTGGCCGGACTCAGGGATGAAACAACTGCAGACATGGTCATCTCCTCATCTATCGGATGTGCAACGGTTATCGACGGACGCGTCCGCCTCGATATACGTCCGGCTGCACCGACGTCTCACGGCTTCGAAGATACCGTATGTGATATATCACATTGGTTCAAGCCAGTTTCGAGACAGAAACGGCGCGAGGTTCGTGCTGCTCAAGCATGCCAGCCGTAGCTTTGCGCGGATCTGCAAGGCTTTGCGGCGGTTGTTTCAAGGGAAAACCCTGAGTCGCGAATGGCGGCTGTCGTTGTTGATATATCACATACCATATTTTTAAGACCGTCAAGCACGGTTTATCCCGCAGCGGGGTTGTCGCTCGAAGCGCGCGAACGCAAAAAGCCCGCGGTGCTTGCACACCGCGGGCTTTCGACATCAGCAGGCAATCAGGCGTTTACGCCGCCATCAATCGAGAAAATCGCAATTTGCTTCGACGAACGCCGCGAGATCGAGCGAATGCTGACGCGTGAGCCGCTCGGCCAGTTCCGTATCGCGCTTCTCCAGCGCCTCGATGATGCGCAGATGATCGACGATCGAGCGCGCGGCCCGGTCGCTCTGCGAGATGGTCATGCGCCGGATCGCGCGCACGTGGATGAAGATGTTCTTGATCGTGTCGAGAATGATCTGCGACTTCGACAACTCGACGATCGCCTGGTGAAACGCGATGTTCGCGTCCGAATACTCGGCGATATGCTCGGCCGGCGTCGTGTCGCGGAAATTGTCGAACATATGACGCAGGCGGCCGATTTCCTCGTCGGTCGCATGCAGCGTGGCAAGGCGCGCGGCCATGCTTTCGAGCGCGGCCCACATCTGGATCATCTCGACGATTTCGCGCTTGCTCTTGCGCACGATGTAGATGCCGCGCCGCGGCACCATGCGCAGAAAGCCCTCCTGCTCGAGCAGTGTCATCGCCTCGCGCACCGGCGTGCGGCTCACGCCGAGCGATTCGCTGAGCACGCGCTCGTCGAGACGGATTTCTTCGCGATTCTGGTAGATATCCGCGTCGGCGATCGCCTGACGCAGCATCGCATACGCCTGATCGCGCAAGCTCGCGCTCGCGCCGATGGGCTGCAACGACAGCGTCAACGGGGTGGCCACTGTTTCAGTTGGAAGTTCTGACGACATTCATCGCCTCTGCTTGAACACGCGCGCGATTCGGCGCCGCCGCTTTGCCGCGCTGCTCGCCAAGCCCCACGAAGCGGCCATGCTGCGATGCACGCGCTCCGATCGAGTCGGGAATCCAGTCGCTCAGCAAAACGGTGGCGGCACAGCCCAACCCTACGACAGCGACGGCGAACAGCGCGAGAGGTACGAATTCCACGTGCAACTCCGAAGATTGAGAAAGATGATTCCTCAATCATATGCTGCAACGCCGCATTTTTCAATATTCGGTATGTAGTATATCAACACCTGTTGTTTTTTAGATGCCTCACGTTAGCACGCCATAGGGCTCCGTGGCTCGCCCACGTCATTGCCCGCGATGGGCTCATTGTCGCTTGCCCCGAGAAAAAGAAGGCCTTCTACAGCAGCGGCGTGCAGGTCGGCTACGGCGTCGGGCTCGTGCTGTCGACGGGTCTCGTCGCGCTGATCAGCCGCTCGATGGACAACGCCGCGTTCCTCAGCTGGGCTGGCGTCTGCCGTTCCTGTTCAGCGTCGTGCTGGTGCTGATCGCGTTGTGGATCCGCTCGAGCATGGAGGAGTCGCAGGAGTTCGTCGAGAAAGTCGGCCAGCATGGCGAGCGCCGCGTGCGCCTGCCGATCGTCGAAGCGCTGCTGCGCCGGGGCGACCCGTTCGGCGCGTCCCACGATTTGCAGAATCGCGTGAAGAGTCGTCGCATTTGACCAGGATCACACCTTATGTCCGCGCGCTTCATATTGCGAAGCCATCGTCCACGTCCTATTGTCGATCCAGGCACGATTTTCGGGTGTGCTGGACCGGTCATATGAAATAAAAGTACATATAGCGATGACGGGGCCGCCCGCGCAAGTTACACTCCGCCGCCTCAGGTAATTGCATGAAACGCCGATAAACAGAACAACTGTAAGGAGACCCACTTATGAGTAGCATCAGCGAGCCGGGCAGCCAACAAGGTTCAGCCCCATTCTTTTCGAAACAGGCCACCATCGCGCAGCCCGGTTTCTCGCGCTGGATGGTGCCTCCCGCCGCTCTTGCCGTGCATCTGTGCATCGGTCAGGCCTACGCGTTCTCGGTCTTCAACGGACCGCTGACCAAGGTGATCGGCATCACGCAGTCCGCGCCCGATGACTGGTCGCTGACCGCGCTCGGCTGGATCTTTTCGCTTGCGATCGTGTTCCTCGGTTTGTCGGCGGCGTTCGCCGGCAAGTGGCTCGAACACGTCGGTCCGCGCCGCACGATGTTCACGGCCGCTTGCTGTTTCGGCGGCGGCTTCCTCGTGTCCGCGCTCGGCGTGTACCTGCATCAGATCGTGCTGCTGTATCTCGGCTACGGCGTGATCGGCGGGATCGGGCTGGGGCTCGGTTATGTGTCGCCGGTGTCGACGCTGATCCGCTGGTTTCCGGACCGCCGCGGCATGGCGACCGGCATGGCGATCATGGGCTTCGGCGGCGGCGCGATGATCGCGGCGCCGTTGTCGGTCGCGCTGATGAAGCACTTTCAAAGCGCGACGAGCATCGGCGTCGCGGAGACCTTCATCGTGCTCGGCATCGTCTATTTCATCTCGATGACGATCGGCGCGCTCGCGATCCGCGTGCCGCCGGCGGACTGGAAGCCGGCCGGCTGGACGCCGCCCGCAGCGACGCAGCACCGGCTGATCACGAGCAATCACGTGCATATCGACCAGGCGCTGAAGACACCGCAGTTCTATCTGATCTGGCTCGTGCTGTTCCTGAACGTGACGGCTGGCATCGGCATTCTCGGCCAGGCCTCGGTGATGATCCAGGAGAGCTTCAAGAACACGGTGACGGCTGCCGCGGCGGCCGGCTTCGTCGGGCTCCTGTCGCTGTTCAACATGGGTGGGCGTTTCGTGTGGGCGTCGGCGTCGGACTGGATCGGCCGCAAGAACACCTACTACATCTTCTTCGCGCTCGGCGCGGTGCTCTACTACCTGGTGCCGAGCTTCGCCGCGAACGGACAGATCGCGCTGTTCGTGCTGACGTACTGCATCATCCTGTCGATGTACGGCGGCGGCTTCGCGACGGTGCCGGCCTATCTCGCCGACATGTTCGGCACGACGTTCGTCGGCGGCATTCATGGACGTCTGTTGACCGCGTGGGCCGCGGCCGGCGTCGCGGGTCCGGTGCTCGTCAACTACATCCGCGCGTATGAAGTCGCGAACGGCGTAGCGAAAGCGGACGCGTACACGATGACCGTACACATCATGGCCGTGCTGCTCGTGATCGGCTTTATCTGCAACCTGCTGGTCAAGCGTGTGGATGAGAAGCACCACATGACCGATGCTCAAGTCGCCAAGGGCGCGTGAGGAGATCCATATGTCGACCGTTCAAACCGTACATCCGACCAACAAGGTGATGCTCGCGGTGTTCTGGCTGTATGTGATGATTCCGCTTGCGTGGGGAGTGATCAATACGCTGACGCAGGCGACGAAGTTGTTCAAGTAAGGATGTGATGTGGTGCGCACCCCGGCCTGGTTGAAGGACGGGGTGCCGAAAAGAGGCCACGCCGCGGTGCACCTCTCACCGCCCCAACCCGCTATGCGCGATCTGCTGCTCGACGAACTGCGCAAACAATGCGTGCATATGCGTGGTCGGATGCAGATCATCGGCGAACATGTAAGTCTTATCGGCATTGGCGCTCACATAGGTCGCCGGCGAGCATAGCAGCGACGTGTCATCGGGCGTTTTCTTCGGGTCGCAGGCCTGCCCCGTATTCGATACGGTAAAGCCGTTCGCCTGAAAGTTTCCGATCACCTGATTCGTCCACGTGTACGAATCGATCTCGATCACCTTCGATTGCAGCCCATCGGTTTGCAGCGCGCTATTCAACGTAGCGTTGAATAGCTGCGACAACTGCGTGAGGTTCGCGCCACCATCGGCCGAAGCGAGCCCCTTCGGCGACAGCCCGATATTCGGCACATTGATCACCACTACATGCACGCCGCCGTTCTGCACGATCTGCCCGACGAGCTGGGCGAGCGTGGTGGCCGCCGCCTGCACGACCGGCGCAGCGGCGGGCAGGTTGCCGGCGCGCAGCACATCGTTCGAGCCCACCCACACGAGCACGAGCTGATTGGCGTTGAATCTGCCGTGAGCGCCCAGATAGCTCGACAGTTGCTGATTGACAGGCATTTCGATGTTGCCGATGACGTCGCTCAGGTAGTCGTACTGGTTCGCCGGTGTCGCCACGGTCGAGCCGCCTTCCGCATAACCGAGGCCGCTCTGCGCACTCAGCCTGTGCGTGAGATCGATCGTGAACGCGGCGCTCAGCGTATCGCCGTAGTATTGCGCGACGTTCTGGGCCCATACCTGGCCGGGGTTGGTGGTGAAACGCCCGCCGCCCACCGCACTCGCGAGGGGCGCATAGGTCCCGACGTCCGACAGGCTGTCGCCGAACGACACCACCTGCAGCTTGACGCCGCCGGCCGGCTCGGTCGCCGTGCCGCCGCCGTTACTCGACCCGCCGCTGCCGCTGCCGCCCCCGCCGCAAGCCGACAGCAGCACGATCGACATGGCAAAAACTACAGCGCGGACTTTGTCATTTATGCCTCGCATTTGCTCCTCCTCGCCGGGCGGACCAGACGGTGCCGCGTGCCTGACGTGCGCGGCCGGCACCCGACCGCACGCGGCTCTTCAACCAAGCATCGCGTATGCCCAGCAAGGAAGTGCGGCCCGCTCAAAGCCTCTCGAACACCACCTCCTGCGCACCCTCCCACAGCACCTTCGTGCCGAGTTCGCGCAGTTTCTCCTTGCCTTCGACGACCGTCAGAAAATGATTGCCCGCGAGTTGCCCCATCTTGCTCGCGAAGCAGCACGAGCCATAGGCGAGGATGATCTCGGTCTCGCTATAGCCGCCCGGATAAAACAGGATGTCGCCGACCGACGGATGGCTCGTGTGATTCTCGAAGCCGACCGCGACCCCGTCGTTCTCGAGCTTGAATTCGCCGAGCGGCACCCAGCAGCCCTCGCCGCTCCAGCGCACGTGGATCAGCTTCTGCCGGTAAGGCAGCAGCTTCAGGAACGCGGCCACGGTCTGCGGCGCATCGGGATGCGTTTCGGCGATGAAGGTGTGGCCGCAGGCGGTCATCTTGAGTCGGGTCATGGCGCGTTATCCGGTGTATGAAATTGAAAGGCGCTTCGATTCTGTCGTCCGATGCAAGGTTTCGACAGGTACACTTGTCCGCGTCGCGGTCAGTCCAGTTAGCCCAGATACGATCGCGGGTGGCGGGCCGAGCCGCAAAGCCTTGCTCGACCCGCGATGCCAGTTTGCAGCGCGCGCCGCCACGAATGTTCGTAGTTTGCAAGCCGCGCAATGCAACGCACACTGCGCAGGTGCGTGATTCTGACTGGAGAAAAAAACAAGCCGTTGCGGCTCGTCCATCTCAACCGCGCAGCCGGTAGGCGAGCGGCGTCGCGCCATAGCCACGCTTGAATTGCACGGAGAAGTGACCGGCATTCTCGAAGCCGACTTCGAGTGCGATTTGCAGCACGGTTCGATCCGTGGCGCGCAGCAGCCTCGCCGCTTCCTCGAGCCGTAAGCGCGTGACGAACTGGTGTGGCGTCTCCCCGGTCTCGCGGCGAAACACCCGGGCAAAATGAAAACTGCTTAGGCCGGCCTGCTCGGCCAGTTCGGCGATCGCCAGATCTTCGGCGAGATTGGCGCGGATGTAGTCGGTCACCCGGCGGATGCGGCGCGGCACCAGCCGTTCGGGCCTCGTCGCGCTGCCGCGGCGCGCGCCGTTGCCGCTCGAATAGTGCTGCAGCAGATGCGCGGCGAGCGCGTGAACCAGCGTATCGACATACAGACGCGAATCGGCGGGATCGCGGGCGGCGCGATGCAGTGCGGCAAGCATCGCGGCGATCAGCGGATCGTTGAAGCGCATCGCGTCGCCGAGCGACAGTTCACGCGACGCGTCGAGCCCCATCTGTTGGGCGACGCTGTCGATTAAAGCGCGCTCGATGTGCACGTGCAAGGTAGACAACGGCTCGTCGCTGATCGAATGCCAGCGCCACGAGATCGGCGTGGGCGGCACGAACCACAGGTCGTTCACGCGCATATCGGCGCTTTCCCAAGTTCCGCCGAGGTTGCGTTCGAGATGCTCGGCGCCGCTCGCGAGCGTCATCAGCGTGAAGTCGCGCAAACCGGGCGCTTCGAGCAAGTCTTGCCGCACCGGTTCGAGATACGAGCGCAGCACCAGATGCCGCCACTCGCGATCCACGCTCGACACGAGTCGCTGGCCGGCCATATAGCGGTCGTAGGCGAGCGTCGTCGTGAGCTTGGGAATTCGTGCCATCACATCCCTTCGAAGGAGGTGCCGTATGGAAGGAGAAGCGCCGCCGTACCCGTATTGCCGGTCCACTGTCAGCGCAAGATCACAAAAATGATAGCAAGGAACCGGCTACCGACATTTCACGAAATCGCTAATCATTGAGGTTGTCGTATTTCACGCGTTTAGAACGCCGGAGCTACCGTTTCATGGAACATGAATGCGATACGCTGCCGCAATGGCTGAACGGCTCGCCGCAAGGCGAAGCCGGGCACGCGTCGGCAGCACACCCGAGAGCGGCATCCGCCCAACCGGCTTATCCGGCCGGCGCGCGGCACGCCGCGCAATCAGCCCACGCGGCTGAAGCAGTGAAGATGTCTCCCCGTACCGTGAATGGCGCGGGGCGCAGTGGCTTTCTGACTCTGTTTACCGAGGAGGAGATCGGCACGCCGTCGCCCGCGGCGCGCCGCGCCGCCCCGCTGATCAGTCCGCTCGGACGGTTCGGCAGCGCGCAGGACCGCATGGAGTTCGTGCGCCAGCGCATCAGGCAGCTGGGCTTCGACTCATTCAGCTATACCGCCACGCGCACGTCGTCGCATCACAAGACGATGTTCGTATTGACGAGTTACGAGTCGCAGGCATGGCTCACGCGCTATTTTCGCGAGCGCTATTTCGAGCTCGATCCGCGCGTCGCGCACGCGTCGCCGACCGGCATGCCGTTTCTGTGGAATACCGCCGATCTGCGCGCCGATCTGCCGCGCGCGCAGTTGCGCAGCGAGCGGCTCGGCGCTTTGATCGACATGCTGGAAGCCGCCGGGCGCAAGAGCGGCATTCTCGCGCAGATGCCGCTGCCGGAGCCGGAGCTGAGCGCGATCCTGTGCTTCAACTCGGCGATCGGCAACCCGCGCTGGATGACCGAATCGATCGTCGCGGAAACGCTGATGTTCGCGCACTCGATTCACGAGTTCATCTGGACGCACGCGAAAAGCGTGATCGGCATCGCGCCCGCGCAGCAGCAGCGCATCGCGCTGAGCAAGCTGCAGTATGCGGTGCTGAAGGCGGTCGTGCAGGGGCAGCGGGACAAGGAGATCGCGTATTTCCTCGGGCTGTCGCCGCATAACGTCGACTATCATCTGCGGCGCTTGCGGCAGTTGTTCAACGTGCGCAACCGCGTGCAGTTGATCAATGTCGCGCAGGCGTATCTGTCGTAGTCGACGTCACCGCGTATCGATGAAGAGGGCGCGACGGCTTTTCGCCGTCGCGCCCTCTCGTCTATCAACTTTTCAACCGATAGCCGGTTCTGAAGATCCAGCCGACGATCACGAGGAACACCGCGAGAAACAGCAGCGTCATGCCGAGACTCAGGCCGACGCCGACGTCGCCCAACTCGAAGAAACTCCAGCGAAACCCGCTGACCAGATAGACGATCGGATTGAACAGCGTGACGGCATGCCAGAACGGCGGCAGCATGTCCACCGAATAAAAGGCGCCGCCTAAGAACGTGAGTGGCGTGACGATCAACAGCGGCACCAGTTGCAGCTTCTCGAAGCTGTCCGCCCAGATGCCGATGATGAAGCCGAGCAGACTGAACGTGACCGCCGTCAGAACCAGAAACAGCACCATCCAGAACGGATGCATGATCTGCAACGGCACGAACAGCGCGGCGGTCGCGAGGATGATGAGTCCGAGCAGGATCGACTTGGTGGCCGCCGCGCCCACATAGCTGACGACGATCTCCAGATACGATACGGGCGCCGACAGCAGCTCGTAGATCGTGCCGGTGAAACGTGGAAAGTAAATCCCGAACGACGCGTTCGCGATGCTTTGCGACAGCAGCGACAGCATGATCAGCCCCGGCACGATGAACGCGCCATAGCTGATGCCCTCCACTTCCTTGATCCGCGACCCGATCGCCGAGCCGAACACGACGAAGTACAGCGAAGTGGAAATGACCGGCGCGATGATGCTTTGCATCAGCGTGCGCCACGTGCGCGCCATTTCGAACTTGTAGATCGCGCGCATTGCGTAGATGTTCATGGGTTCCCCCGCAGCAGGCTGACGAAAATGTCTTCGAGCGAACTCTGCGTAGTGTGTAGGTCCTTGAAGCGGATACCGGCATCGTCGAGCGACTTCAGCAGCGCGATGATGTCGGTGCGGCCGCCCTCGCCTTCATAGGTATAGATCAGCTCGTTGCCGCCGTTCGCGACCGCCAGCCCGTAGCCGGCGAGCGCAGCCGGCACATCGTCGAGCGGGTACTCCAGTTGCAGCGTCAACTGCTTGGTGCCGAGCTTGCGCATCAGCTCGGTCTTCTCTTCGACCAGCATGATCTCGCCCGCATTGATCACGCCGATGCGATCGGCCATCTCTTCGGCTTCGTCGATGTAATGCGTGGTCAGGATGATCGTCACGCCGCTCGCCGCGAGCGAGCGCACGAGCTTCCACATGTCGCGCCGCAGCTCGACGTCGACGCCGGCGGTCGGTTCGTCGAGAAACAGCACGCGCGGCTCGTGCGACAGCGCCTTGGCGATCAGCACGCGCCGCTTCATGCCGCCCGACAGCGTGATGATCTTGTTGTTGCGCTTCTCCCAGAGCGACAGGTCGCGCAGCACTTTTTCGATGTAAGCGGGGTTCTTCGGCTTGCCGAACAGGCCGCGGCTGAACGACACGGTGGCCCAGACGGTTTCGAACGCGTCGGTGGTCAGCTCCTGCGGCACGAGGCCGATCAGCGAGCGGGCCGCACGATAGTTGGCGCCGATGTCGTGACCGTCCACCGTCACGCTGCCTTCGCTCGCGTTGACGATACCGCAGACGATGCTGATCAGCGTGGTCTTGCCCGCGCCGTTCGGCCCGAGCAGCGCGAAGATTTCTCCACGGTGGATTGCCAGATTGATGTTCTTCAGTGCCCGAAAACCGCTGGCATAGGTTTTCGACAGATTCGTGACCGAAACGATAGGCTGCATGGACTCGATAGAGGCGACACCGCTGTTGAATGAGGGAAACCGGCGTGAACGGACCCGCCGCATCCGCAATGTAATGGAAAGTGGGAAAGCCTGCAGAGCACGGAACCACGCGTCCGCGGATTCGCCGCGGCGCGAGATAGTTCGGCTTACTGATGGGTTCGGATGCAGACCGACGCCCGGCGCGGCCATCCGGGCGCGCGCGACGTGCGCCGGCAGCCTTTTACGCCGACGTGCTGCGTTGCGCGCCCGGAAAGCGGCTTGCGATCACCCGCTGGATTTCCTCGACCGACACCGGCTTCACCAGATGATGATCGAAGCCGGCCTCGCGCGAGCGCTGCCGGTCGGTGGCCTGACCATAGCCGGTCACCGCGATCAGCAGCGCGCCCGCGGTGGCCGGACGGCGGCGCATCTCCTGCGCGAGTTCGAAGCCGTCCATGCCGGGCAGGCCGAGGTCGAGCAGCACGATCTGCGGCTGGAAGTGCGCGGCCAGTTCGAGCGCGGTGTTGGCTTCATGCGCGACGCGCACCTCGTACCCGTCCGCCTGCAGCACCAGCGACAACGCGAGCGCGGCATCGACGCTGTCGTCGACGAGCAGCACGCGCAGCGCCTCGCCGCCGTGATCCGGCACGGCTTCGGGCGCCGTCGTCGACGCTTGCGCGGCGTCGGCAAGCCGCGTCAGCGGCAAACGCACGACGAACTTGCTGCCGCGCCCCAATCCCGCCGAGAACGCCTCGATCCGGCCGCCGTGCAACTCGACCAGCGTACGCGCGAGCGGCAGGCCGATGCCGAGGCCGCCTTCGGAGCGTTCGATCGAGATTTCCGATTGCACGAACAGATCGAAGATGTGGGGGAGCGTTTCGGCGCCGATGCCCACGCCGTTGTCGCGTACGCTGATCAGCACGTCATCGCCCGCTTCGCGGACTTCGATGCGGATGTCGCCGCGCTGCGGCGTGTACTTCGCCGCGTTCGACAGGACATTGCCGAGCACCTGCGCGATCCGCACGCCGTCGCCGACGACGAACAGCGGCTCGCCGGGCAGATCGGTGGTGAGCGTATGGCCCTTGCGATTCAACGCGGGCCGCACGGTTTCGATCGCGGCTTCGAGCGCGGCGGCCAGCTCGACGATCTCGTGGCGCAGCGTAATCTTGCCCTGCGTGATGCGCGCGACGTCCAGCAGATCGTCGACGAGCCGGCTCAGATGCTTGACCTGGCGCCCGATCACCGCGCGCATCGCCTCGAAGCTGTGCTGCGACGGCGCACGGCTCGGGTCGAGCAGTTCGATCGCGTTGCGAATCGGCGCGAGCGGATTGCGCAGTTCGTGCGCGAGCATCGCAAGGAACTCGTCCTTGCGGCGATCGGCGTCGCGCAACGCCATCTCGTTGGCCTTGCGATCCGAAATATCGTTGACGATGCCGGCGAGCCGGTAGATGCGCCCGCGCGCGTCGCGCACCGGAAAGCCGCGCTCGACGGCCCAGCGCGTCTCGCCGTCGGGCCGCACGATACGGTATTCGATCTCGTACGCGACACCGGTCGCGAGCGCGCGATACGCGGCCTCGACCGCGGCCTCGTCCTGCGGATGAATGTGGTTGGCCCAGTGGCGCCCGCTCGGCGTCGGCTCGTGCGCCGCGTCGCCCCACAGACGTCGATACGCGGGGCTCACATACAGCAGTTGCGCGCTCGACGGGTCGAGCATCCAGAACACGTCGTCGATGTTCTCGGCCATCTGCCGGAAGCGTTCTTCGCTCTCGCGCAACGCGCCCTCCGCGCGGCGCACGCGCAGCAGCGCGCGCACCTGCGCGATCAGTTCGGCCGGCTCGACCGGCTCGGTCAAATAGCTATCCGCGCCGCCTTCGAGGCCGCGCACCCGGTCCATGCTCTGCACCGCCGCCGCCGACGTGTGGATCACGAGCACGCCCGAGGTCTCGGGCGCGCCCTTGATGCGGCGGCACACTTCGAAGCCGTTCAGATCGGGCAGATTGACGTCGAGCAGCACAAGGTCTGGCTGCGAAATGCGCGCGCGCTCGATCGCTTGCGCGCCGTTGCCGGCCTCGATCACGACGAAGCCCGCGCGCGACAGGATGCGCGTCTTCGCGTAACGAGCGCCTTCGTTATCGTCGACGTTGAGGATCAGATTCGCGTTTGCATCGGTCATGAAAAGGCGTGTCCGTAGGAGAATGCTCGCGCGCCGCCCAGACCCACGCCCAATCCGTTGCGGCTCGTGAAACCGTCGGTCAACGCCTCCTGAAGATCAGCAATTCCCGGACCCCGTTCGATGAAGGCGAGCCGCGAACCGATGCGGCCATTGCGTTGCACCGTGCAGGAGTAGACGTCGCCGCCGCGGCCATACGTCGGCGTGTTGCGCGCGAGTTCGCTCGCCGGGCTCACCGCTTCAGCGTCGAGCACGCGCACCATCGCGGCGGTCTCGTCGATCATCGGCCGATGAACCCCGAGGCACACCCCTTGCGAGGTTCACATGACACCAACCCTTTTCGTGGAGGTAAATCATGAAACGCATGACCAGTACGATCTTGGCTTCCGCGCTCGTGATGGCGTTGTCGGGTGGCATATACGCGCAGGCGGGCGGTGCGGGCGGCGCGGGCGGCGGCGGTAGTGCAGGAGGCGCGGGCGGCGGTGCTGCCGGCGGCACGAGCGGCGGTGGCGGTGGCGCGGGTGGCACCGGCATCGGCGCCGGTGGCGGCACGACCGGCGGCGCGGGCGGTACGGCCACTCCGGGCGTTGGCCCGGGCTCGGTCCGCACGCCGGGCAACACCGGCTCCGGCTATGGTTCGCCGGGTGTGACCGGCACCGGCGGCGGGATGGGCACCGGTACCGGCGCGAGCCCGAATAGCCCGGCGACCGGTGGTTCGACAGGCGGCATGGGCAACGACATGAACAACGGCATGCGCAGCGGAACCGGCAACAACATGAACAACGACATGAACAACGGCAGGATGCAGAACGGGCAGTAACGGCCGTTGAGGTTCAGCGGGCGACGCGGCATCGAGTTGCCGCGTCGCCGTTTTTTTGTGCGGCCCGCCCGTCCACACAGGCGCGGCGACGACTCATACCTCAAGGCTGCGCACAGACAAAACTACTCGCCAGATTTACATTGCCTTTGCCGACATAACGCGGAAACCCGGGATAGCGGCACAGCGGCCGCGAACGTCCATTCGTCGCCGCGGCGAGATCGGTGGCCGTCAGCGTTTCGGGCGCGACGCCGCGCGTGACCCACGCGTCGAGCGCGCCGAGCAGATCGACCGAGGGAATGAACACGCCGTTGCCATGCTGGAACCCAGGCACCATGTAGAGCCGCATGAAACGATCGACCTCGTACTTGCCGAAACGCGCGACCAGCGCGTCGTGATACGCGATCGTCTGGTTCGGGCTGATCACTTCGTCGGCGAGACCTTGCAGCGTGATCAGCTTGCCGCCGTGCGCGATATAGCGCGACAGGTCCGGGTTCATCGAGCCGATCGTGGCCGACAGCGCGATCAGTTGCGAGCGATATTTACCGGGCCGTTGCGGATCGAACGTCAACGAATCGAACTGCGCATCGCGCGTGACGAAGTAGCGCAGATAGCCGTCGCCTTGCGCGAACAGATAACCGTTCGCACCGAACGTCGGCACCGGCTGACGCCGCGGTTGATGCGCGAGCCCGAGCGCGCCGGTCAGTTGCGTGCCCTGGAACACGTTGTAGCCGCGATAGCCGCTCACGCCCCACGCGAGCCGATACGGCAGCGACAGTCCATCTCGCATCACCAGCAAGGTGGCCAATTGCGCGTCGGTCAGACACGCATCGTGCGATGAAGGGTGCAGCGCGCAGCGCAGCGAATCGATAATCTGCGCCTGGTGCGCGCGGCACGCTTCGACATCACTGACGATGCCGTCCTCCGTGCCGTCGAGCCGGTCGCATACCTCGAGCGTGCGTTGATGGACGGCTTCGAGCAGCGCCGCTGGCACGAAGCCACCCGGCGTGCCATATTCGGCGTGGCCGAGCTTCACGCCGAGCAGCCGCACGCCGGAAAAATTCAGCGCGGGCGAATTGGCGATCACGCCGTCATAGTCGTCGGGAAAGCGCTGCATCACCGTGTAGCCTTCGCGGCCACCCGTCGAGCCGCCGGCAAAATACATGCGCTGCGGCGGCCTGCCGTACGCGTTCGCGATCAGCGCGAGCGCAACGTCGTGGGTTTTCTTCAGATGCGCGTAGCCGAAGTTCGTCACCGCTTCATCGACGAGACCGAACTGCGCGAGCGCCGAATCGCCGACATGCCCCGAGTCGTCGCCGAACGTCGCATAGCCTTGCGCGAGCGGCGCGCGATCCGGCGAGAACGGCATCACGCCAATGCCGCTGACGACCACGCCGTTGTACCCGCCACCGCCGATCTGCAACGCGCGGCCATTCCAGCGGCGCGGCAGATTCAGATCGAAGCGGATGTCGGGTGTGGTCGGATTCAGTGCCTTGATGCGGCCCGTGATGCGGCAATACTCGCCGCCTTGCTGATTGCCCTGCGCGGTCGCGCCGATCATCGACGCACTTTCGATCAGCGCGCCGGCCGTTGGCATCTCGATCAGTTCGGGCGACAGCACCGCGCCCGCGAACTCCGCGCAGTGCATCGCGAACGGTGTTTCTTTGGCCTGCGCGGCCGTGCGATGTATCGCAAGCCACGCGAGCACCACGACGCTCATCACGGTTGCGAGTCCAACGAGCTTGTGCGTGGTGCGCATCGTAGTCGTGACGCGCCCACGGCGCTCGCGTCGTGTCATCCGCAACCCGCGCCTTTCGCGTGCGCGCGCGGCTGCTGCCCCTTCCAGCCGCTCCACCCGCGCGCGATCATCAGCAGCGCGCCGATCGCCGCGAGGTCGCCGCCGAGCCCGACCAGCACCGCGCGAAAACCATGAAAGGTGTGCGGTGTCGCCGTGTCGATCATCAACGACACCAGCGTGCCGGTGACGAAGCACACGAGCCCGGCGCGCCCGACCGTCACCACGACGGGCAGCCGCCTCGCGAGCCACGCGATGCTGCCCATCCGCACGAACTGGGCGGCGAGCCAGGCGATGACGATGAAATTGATCACACGTTCCACTGAAAGATTCTGTTTGTGCGTGCCGGGCAAAGGCTGCGTCAGCACGAAAAGTTTGACGATCGCGAAGGCAAGCACCGCAACGACCGCGACGCGCGTGAGCCACCGGGCGGCGCAGCTCGCATGAAAACGTTCGCTGATCGGCTGCATACGACACAGCATGCCGAGCACGAACATCAGTTGCCACGCAAATGGATTAAAAGCCCAGCCGGCAACATCGTCAATGCTGAATAACGCGGCAAGCGGCCGCGCGACGGCCCACAGCGCGAGACTCACGGCAAGCGCAAGCGATACCGAGCGGCGCGCGAGCGGCACCATCACCGGCACACATAGCGCGAACAGCACATACATCGGCAGCACGCTCGACAGATACGGCTGCCGTCGTAACAGCGCGATATCGAATGCCTCCCGCCACGGCTGCAACGCAAAAGGTGGCCAGCCGGTCATTTCTACCATCGCCCGATTCAGATCGAGCCGCGCGAGAACCGCGCCGGACACGAGCATCAGCATCGCCGTCAATAGATACGCGCGATAGATTTCCCAGCAGCGTTTGACGAAACGCAGCTGCGCCGCGTGTTCGCCGCGATGCGCAAGCACCGCCGTATACGCCGCCGCCGATGCATAGCCGCCGAGAAACACGAACACCTCGGCTGAATCGCACAATGCGTACGCGTGCAGCATCAGATGCGATAGCGTGCTGCCGGGAATGTGATCGAGCACGATGACGATCAGCACAATACCGCGAAAGAAATCGACTTCGACCGATCGTCCACGACCACGGCCAGATGTTTCCATTCGTCTTCTCGAAGAATGCGCGCGCCGACGGCACGCAAGAACGTGAATGGCCACGGGTCAGCGGCCAATGCCGTGCGAACTGCAAAAGGCTAATTCGTTCCCCGCATCGCCTATCTGAAATCGAGTCGTTGGCGACTGGTAATACTCGGTGCGTCTTTAACGAACGCGCGGAAAGTTTTGCGGCTTTTGGTGCACGAAACAGGGACGCCCGCATTGATGGGCGAACGCAAGCCTCGAAAAAAATCATCGAACGCGCGCTGCGATTTTTTTCGCATTTTTTCCCCGTACGATGTTTTCGTGCTTTTCAGCCGTTTTGCGAATAGAGGTTTATGAAAAACAGAATTGCCGGATTCGATGGGCTGCGCGCGATCGCCGTGCTCATGGTGTTTCTGCAGCATCGTCTATTCGGCGGCATCGGCGAGATCGGGCATCTCGGCGTGTGGATCTTCTTCGCGCTGAGCGGCTTTCTGATCATCGGCATCCTGTCGTCGCAACGCGCGCGCATCGAATCGGGCGACAGCCGTTTCGGCGTCGAACTCGCACGCTTTCTGTTTCGTCGTACGGTGCGCATCTTTCCGATCTATTACCTGATGCTCGTCGTGATGTGCGGGTTGATGGCGTTCGGCCTCGCGAATCCGGAACTCGCGAGCGGCATGCCGTTTCACTTTGCGTATCTGTCCAACTTCTGGATCGGCTCGGTGCTGCGCTACTGGCCGGGCCGCTATTCGCACTTGTGGAGCCTCGCGATCGAGGAGCAGTTCTATCTCGTAGTTGCGCCGCTTTTGCTGCTGCTTGCCGCGCGGCGACATCGAGCGGCATGTTGGGCGATCGTGGCCCTCGGCCTTGCTGGGTTGTTCGCGATGCGTGCCGCGCATTGGGATGAGATCGCGATCTATACGCACCCGTTGAGCAATGTCTGGCTGCTCGCGTTAGGTGGTATCGGTGGCTTGATGATCGCGGACGATCGCGGCCGCGTGCATGCCTGGCTCGGTCATGGCCTGACGCTGTTCGCGCTGAGTCTCGTCGTGATCGGTTTGTGCGCGGCCGAACCGGGATGGAGCACGCTCGACGATCCGTTGCTGTTTACCTCGATCAGCGCAATGTACGGGATCGGTATCGCGGCGCTAGTGGCTTCGATTGCGTGCTGCCGCAATGCTGCCGTGATGGGTCTGCTGCAGACGCGTTGGCTCGCCGGTCTTGGGCGCATCAGTTACGGCTTTTATCTGTATCACAACCTGATCCCCGATCTGACGCGCAACCGTCACGCCGAAGCGTTGTTCGGCGGCACTGTGCCGATGTGGGCGCATATGCTTGGCATCGTCGCATCGTTTGCGATTTCGCTAGGCATCGCGTCGCTGTCGTGGCGGCTGATCGAGGCGCCGATTTTGCGGCTACGCGGATCACGCCATCGTTCGGCCTCACCATCCGGCCGCCCCTCACCTGAGGCACTGCGCGGGACCGAACCGGCCAAACGATAGAAGCGCGCCTGCTTCAAACATCCGCCACGGGACCGTGGCACGCGCCTTGCTGCCCGAGGGCTTATCTTCAGCAACTGGAGAGCATTGTGTCGAACACCGCGAACTCCCCGAGCGAGCCTGATCGCCCGGCGGACGACGATCCCGGCAGTCCACCCGCCGAGGTCTCGAAGCCCGTCGGCGATGCACTCCCCACTCCGGTCGAACCGGGCCTCGACCAGCCTCTGCCGAAAAAAGGCGACACCCCCGAACCCGACCCGAACAAATCCGGCCCAGGGGGCGGCGACCCGTCAGGTGATACCGATGCGCCGCCGGGCGTGCCCGATCCGGGACCGTCCCACTTCGCGTAGCGCTTCGAAGCGACCGTCAAGCCGCGGCGGGCTCATGCACGATCTTCAACGTGCTCTTGTGCTCGGCAATGAGCCGATAGACGGTATCGCCGGGCACGGTCTCATGCTCGAGCAACTGCTCTGAAATGTCGCGCAGTACCGGTTCGTACGCGTGCAACAGCCCGTAGCAAAGTTCGTTGAGCTCCCTGAGCAGCACGTTCGCATGCTCGATTGCGCTCTTCATTTGCAGGCCCGCGTACTGCGACGGCAGCGCCGCGAGACTGAACAGATCGCCGTCGCTGTTGAAGCCGAACTTCGACACCATGTCGAGGCTGATACGCGAGGCCTCCTGCAAGTCCGATGCGGCGCCGCTCGATGCTTCGGAGAACATCAGAATCTCCGCGTTGCGTCCGCCGAGCAGAACCTGGATTTCATTGCGGATCTCCGTTTCGCGGTACAGGTGCTTGTCCTGCGCTTTCGTGATCAGCGCGACGCCGAGCGCGCCGCCGCGCGGCAGGATCGTCACCTCCTCGAGCACGCCGGTGCCCAGCAGCGCGGCGACCAGACCGTGACCCGCCTCATGCACCGCGATGCGCTTGCGCTCGTCCTCGGTGAGCGCGCGCTCGGCGCCGCTCACGTCGCCGATGCGCGCGATCTTGATCGCTTCCATGAAGTGCTTCGCGGCGATTTCGTTATCGCCCGCCTTGCGCGCGATCAGCCCCGCCTGATTCACGACCATCGCGACGGTGGCCGGCGACAGTCCAGTCGTCAAACGCGCGAGCTGGTCGTAGTCGATATCCGCCGCTTTCGACTTCAGCCGCTGCGCGTAGAAACGGAAAATCTTCGCGCGGTCTTCGCGGTCCGGCAGACGCACCTGCACCGTGCGATCGAAACGGCCGGGGCGGCGCAACGCTTCGTCGAGATTGTCGGGATGGTTGGTCGCGGCCACCACGATCACGCCCTCGTTCGATTCGAAGCCGTCCATCTCCGCGAGCAACTGGTTGATGATCCGGTTGCTTTCCGCCTCGACCGGGCCACCGCCGGTGTCGGTGCGTTTCGCGAGACCGTCCGCTTCGTCGATGAAGATGACCGTCGGCGCGTTCTTGCGCGCGAGTTCGAACAGGTGCCGCACCTTCTGAATACCGACGCCGTAGTACTTCGCGCTGAAATAGCTGCCGGTGATCGAAATGAAGTTCGCGCCGCATTCGCCGGCCAGCGCCTGAGCGAGCCGCGTCTTGCCGACGCCGGGCGCGCCGACCATCAGGATGCCGCACGGCGCGCGCACGCCCAGCGACGAGAACTGCTTCGGATCGGACAGGTAACCGCGAATGTCGGCGAGCGCGGCCTTCGCTTCGTTCGCGCCGATCACGTCGTCGAAACGCAGCGTTGGCGTTTCGCTGAGCAGCGTCGCGCCGCCCTTCATCTCGCGCCGCATGAACCACGCCATGCCGCCGATCAGCGCGAGCGGCAGCAATACGCTCAGCACGTCGCGCAACTGCTCGAACAGTTGCGTCCAGCGCGCGCCATCGCTGTGGATGTCGACGTCGGGCAGCCACACGAGCTGATACGCGGCGGCGTCGGAGCGCTCGCCGAGCAGCAGCGCGTGCGAGAAGGTGGCGTTGTGATCGGTGACGAAGTACTTCGAGCCGTCGCGCAGCGACACCAGAATCGCGTCGGGACTCACGCCGATCGCCGCGACGTTCGCATCGTGAATGTCGCGCAGCATCGTCGACGCGTCCTTCTCCTGATGCGTCCACGCGGATGCATCGTGACGCATCTGGCTCGCAATGCCGTTCAGCGCCGGGGCCTGCGGCACGGCGCGATGCTGGACACACCAGCCGCCCCAACCGACCAGCACCGCGATCAGCACCGCCACAGCGCCCAACGCAATTTTGCGTGCGCGCTTTTTCCTAAGCGAATTATTTCCCGGCTTCATGAGTCATTTCCAAAATGAGGACTTGAACAAGCCCTTACTGAATCAAGCTGTCTGTCAAAATTACCTGTCGAAAGCGCAAGGTGGAGTCTGCGGAAAATCGGCTGAGGCGAAGCGCCACACGGGCGCGTGGCTTAAAGGACAATCCAGAAGGACGACGAGAAGTGCGTCCCGGTGAGCCGCGGTTGCCGAAGGCAGTATGCCCAGGTTACGCGTCTGTCAAATTCGCGGAAAAGGCCTATTTGTACCGTCTATCCGGCCGTCGACACGCCGGAAGGGGAATGCGGTGAGCGCGCGAAAGGCGTCGCCGCATTGGCTCCGGCGCACAGTTTATCAGTGTAAAAAGCGGCGCGTGTTTTCAATGTCTATATCTAACCGCACCCCAATTAAGATCAGTCAGAATTACTGGGAAAACCGCGATTTAGAAAGACATAATTGATCTGAAAAAATAGCTCGCGATTAAGTCAGGATTTTGAAATCCGGCGGCCACATCGGGCGGATGCGCGACGGGCCTCTGCGGGCCCGTTCGCGTCATCGCCGCTTTTCTCTCAGGTTCTGCTTTTTTGACGTCGGCGCCGAGCGGCGCCGACGGTACTCTCCTCCACTGCACTACTTCGGTCCTCGCGGACCACCCCGACATCTCAGGCCGCCGTGCGCCGTGCGCCGCTGGCCTGCGCCTGCTAGCGCAACATGCCGCGCAGCTTCGCAATGCGCGAGCGCTGGCTCTCGACAAGATGATGCGTATCCTCGAGCGCGCGGATGCGCCGCTCCCAATAGACGTGGTCGAGTTCACCGGATTGCGTCGCGCGCTTGCGCGTCGCGTAGCCGAGCACACTCTCGAGATGCTGCAAATGGCTATCCGCGAACCTTGCCGGTAGCCGCCCGCCGCGTTGCGCGGCTGTTTGCCTGCTCGTAAGGCTCATCTTCGCTCCCACCGCGTCCTGCCTGCTGGCCCGATGACCTCGCCGCATCGATCGCTCAAACCGAAAGCAATCTGCAATCTACGCGTGTGACGTTAGCGCAGTTTTGGGGCACGGCTTGACCGTGCGTCTCAAAATTGGGCGCTTGCGTCAGAAATGCCGACTGGTACGGCCGTTTTGCATGCGCAAACGGCTCGGCGCACGGGATTGCCCGGCTGCGCGAAGCGGCGGACGAGCTGGTGCGCTGCCCGCTGCTTCAGATCGTGGAACTCGCGAATGGATTCGGATGGGCAGCGCTCAGGCCGCGCGCGGCCGGCCCTTGCGCTTCGGCTCGACCGGCCGCACGACCGCCACTGGCCGCGCGACGCGCGGCGTGCGCTTGAAATACGGCGAGCTGAGCGTGGCGGCGCTCATGTCCGACGCGGCTTCGAGCAGCGCCGGCGCGAGTTCTTTCAGCCGCGCGTCCGGCAGGCGGCTCGTCGGCCCCGCGAGGCTGACGGTGCCGACCACCAGCCCGGTCACCGGATGGCGGATCGCGGCCGCCATCGACGTCATGCCCGCCTCGTAGGTTTCGCTCGCGATGCCGTAGCCGCGCTTGCGCGCGCCGGCCAGGTCCTGCAGAAACTGCTGGATCGTCTTCGGCGCCTTCGGCCCGCGCGGGCCCGCCTTGCCGATGCCGCCCTGGCGCGACACGAGTTCGAGCGCTTCCTCGTCGCTCATGGTCGCGAGCCACGCCTGGCCGCTCGCGGTGCAATGCAGCGGCGGACTGCTGCCCATGTCCGGGTCGTAGCGCAGCCCGGAGCGCGCGCCCTGCGCCTTGCCGACGAACGTAATGTGATCGTCCTCGATCACGCCCAGACGCGCGAGTTCGCCCGACGCGTTCGCGAGCCGATCCAGCACGGGCTGCGAAATATCGAGCACGCCAGCCGTGGACAGCCACATCAGCCCGAGCGACACCAGCTTCAGCGCAAGCACGTACTCGCCGTGCTCATCCTGACGCACGTAGCCTTCGTCGCTCAGCTCCGCGAGCAGCCGATGCGTGCCGCTGCGCGGGATGTTCAGCGTGTCGGCGATCGCGGCCAGCTGCATGCTGCCGCCCTGCTTCGCCAGCAATTCGATGATGGCCAGCGCCCGCTCGAGATTCCCTGCCATGATCCACTCTCATTCGATTCGAATCGCACATGAGAACATGATTCCACATTGGAATTCAAGGGCACGGCGGGCGCCGGTTCCGGCGCGCCCAATGCCTGATGCCGCGCTCACGCGCAGCAGCGGCCCGCCATGCCGCGGCGCCTTGCTCGAAGGTTCCATGCCTGCTGTCTCCAGATCTTTTATCGTGATCGATTGGCCGAGCCGGTCACTCGCGCCTCTTTGGCGCGCGCTTTCGTGAAGGACCAGCCGGGGGTGAACTGCGGTTTGCGGTTACATCATGACGTGATCGATGACGGCGTCGCCGCATAAGTCCGTTCGAGCAGAGCGAGTGTCGCCTCGCGCAGCCTGCGTGCGCGTTCGAGCGCGGAGGCGGCTTTCGCCCATTGCTGCATCGGCACTTCGAGGCTGATCGGCAGATCGTCGGGCAGCGCGCGCAGAATGCCGGCGAGATCGAGGCCGCCCTCGCCCGGAATCATGCGCTCGCAACGTGCCTGATGCAGCAACGTGTCGAGATCGGCCGGCCGTTCGGCCGGCGCGTCGCAGAACTGCACATAGCCGAAGTACTCGCGCGGCAACGCGCGCAACGTATCCGTCGGCGTCCCCGCGCGATCGAAGTGGATCGGATCGACGATCAGCCCGGTATTGGGTCGCGCGGCCGCCTTCACGATGCGCGCACCTTGCGTGACGTCCTTCACGTCGGTCCACGGCATCGGTTCGAGCGACGGCGCGAGGCCGCGCGGTTCGGCCAGCTCGCACAACCGCGCAAGCCGCTCGGCGGTGCGCGCTTCGTCGGGATCGTTGCCCGCGACCAGCACGTAGCGTGCGCCGAGTTCGGCGGCGGTGTCGAGCATCGGCAGAAACGCGTTTACGTCGGTGTCGGGCTTCAGGCGCAGAATTTCGACGTCGAGCACCTTGACGCCGGTGTCGCGTACACGCGCGAGCGTTTCGCGCTTCAATGCGCCCGGGCTAATGATGTCGTGGCGCACTTCGTGATCGGTGGCGGGCACGAGGCGCAGGCCGACGCAGTCGTAGCCGGCCTGCGCGGCGCACTCGACCATCTGCGGCGGGCTCAGTTCGAGCACGGTCAACGCGGACAGCGACAGCTCGCGCGAGTTGGGCGGGGTCATGTCGTTTCCTCGAGTTCAGCGCAGCGGCGAGAACGGCGCCGGCACGCAGATCGTCGACTCCATCGTCGTCAGATGGGCCGGGCCGCCCTTCGGCGGCCAGATGCCGTCTTTCACCGCTTCGGCGCGAATCCGCGAACGTTCGTCGACGCTCGCATACGGCCAGATGTTCAGGAAGCGCGGCACGGCGCCATCGAGCGCATACATCGCGCCGACGAGCGGCGAGCGCCGCGCTCGCTCGGGCACCGCCTTTTCCCATGCGTCGATCGTGTGCTGCAAGCTCGCGAGCTTGATGCCGTACACGCGCATCTCGTAGATGCCGCCATGCACAGCCGGCTCGATCGGCGGCAGAAAGGGGAACAGCGCATAGCTGTCGATCTTCACGTCGGTGATGAATTCGCCGCAGCCGAACGGATCGCCTTCGAGCAGCATACGCTTGCGCCCGGCGATCAGCGACGCTTCGGAATCGAAGCCGCGCAGCACCAGCACCTGCCCGAGCGTGCCGATATCGGAGTACCAGCAGCCGAGCAGCTTCGAGCCCGGTGCGTCGCCGTGGGCCTGGATGTTTTCGAACACCTGTGCGTTGGCGCCGATCTTGACGGTGAGCGTAACGAGGTCGTAGAGAGTCATCAGATGCGTCCTTGTGACGGGATGGAGGAATTCGGAGTGGGTTCGGTGCGCGCGGCACGGGCCGTACCATCGGCCTGCGCCGCGCCGGCGAGCGACAGCCCCGCCAGATACCCGAAAGTCATCGCGGGTCCGAGCGTGATGCCGCCGCTTGGATAGCAGCCGCCCATCATGCTCGCGCTGTCGTTGCCGACCGCGTACAGACCCGGCACCGGCTGGCCTGCGTCGTCGAGCACGCGCGCGGCGGCATCGGTCGCGAGACCGGCGAACGTGCCGAGGCTGCCGGGCAGCAGCTTCACCGCATAGAACGGACCGCGTTCGAGCGGCGCGTTGCAGGGGTTCGGCTCGTGGCGTACATCGCCCTGCACGCGGTTGTATGGCGTCGAGCCTTTGTGAAACTGCGGATCGAAGCCGTCTTTCGCGTAGCTGTTGTAGGCGGCGACCGTCGTTTGAAGTCCTTGGGGATCGATGCCGCACTGGCTTGCGAGTTCGGCGAGGCTGTGCGCGCGCCGCAGATAACCGGAGCGGCGATATGGCGCGGTCGGGAATGGAAACGGCTTCGAAAAGCCGAGCCCGTAACGGCGCTGGAAGCGGTGATCGCAGATCAGCCATGCGCAGACTTCCTCGCCCTTTGGCGTCGTGCCTATCAGCGCATTAATGAAGTCGTGATACGACGACGCCTCGTTGACGAAGCGCCGACCCGCGCGCGTGACCGCGATCACGCCCGGCTTCGCGCGCTCGATCAGATGCGGAAACGCGACGGCCTCGCCGCTCTTGCGCGGCACCAGCGACACCGGTGCCCACGCCGCCGGCGTTTCCAGCGATGCGTCGAAATGCGCGCCGACCGCTTCGCCGAGACGAATGCCGTCGCCGGTATTGGTCAGTGGTGCGGCGGACCAGTGCTCGCGACCCGACGGCGTATAAGCGAAGGTTTGCGCGCGCCGCGCGACGTCATGCGGATAACCGCCGCATGCGAGCACGACGCCGCGCGCGGCGCGCACCTCGTGAGCGACACCGTCGATCTCGACGCGCGCTCCAGTGACGCGCCCGCCCCCGGCTCCGCCTTCGCGCAGCAAAGCAACCGCTTTCGCGTTGGTACGCAAATCGACCGCGCGGTCATGCGCCGATTTCAGCAGACGCGCGACCAGCGCATTGCCGTTGACCAGATGCATCGAGCGGCCATAGCGCAACCTGTCTCTCGCGAACGCGGCGAGCCGGCGCAGCACATGCACGGCCGAACGCGGCGAGCGCGTCGCATTGAAGAAATGCGCGAGGTCCTGGCCCGACGCGATCGCCATGCCCTTCAGCGTCACCACATCGAGCGGGGGACGCAAGCGCTCGATCAGCGAACCGAGCTCGCGGCCATCGAACGGCATCGCGCAGACGGATCGGCCACCTGTCATTGCACCCGGCGTCGTATGAAAGTCGGGAATACGATTGCCGTCGATAAAACGCACCGCCGTCTCGCGCTCGAAAAACTCGATCATTTCCGGACCGCGATCGAGCAGCGCGTCGACCTTGTCGGGGTCATAGTGGGCGCCGAGTTCGTTGCGCAGATAGGTGCGCGATGCTTCGGATTCTTCGACGATGCCCGCGCGCGTCGCGAGCGGATTGCGCGGAATCCACATCCAGCCGCCCGACCATGCGCTCGTGCCGCCGAACACGTCGGCCTTCTCGGCCACCATCACGCGCAGACGTTGCGTGGCTGCCGTCACCGCGGCAGACAGTCCCGCCGCGCCGGAACCCAGCACCAGTACATCGCATTCGAGGATCGGTTCGCGCTTCATCGCCATTCGCTTCGTCGGTTGGGAAAATTCCGTGATGCTGCATTTGTTGAATACTATTCCACTTTTTAATCGGGTTCGAACCATGCGTGCCCCCGGTTCGTCAGACGATCTTTTCGTTGGCGGTCTCAGTCGTGCCGCGCGCAACGAACGACGCCGCATCGCCTCGCGCGGCTTTGGCGCGCATCGCCGCATCGCGCGCCGCCAGATACGCGAACGCGAGCCCCGGTCCAAGCGTGATGCCGGGTGCCGGGTAGACACCGCCCATCACCGATTGCAGGTCGTTGCCGCACGCGTACAGGCCGCCGATCGGATGATCGTCGCGATTCAGCACGCGAGCCTTGTCGTCGCCGACGAGGCCGGTCGCGGCGCCGATATCGCCGGGATAAAGCCGCACCGCGTAAAACGGCGCGCGCACGATCGGGCCGAGGCACGGATTCGGGCCGGGCCAGTTCGCGTCGCCGTTGGCGCGCTGATAGTCGGTCGTGCCGCGCTGGAATTCCTGGTCGACGCCGGTTTTCGCGTAGTCGTTGATCCGCGCGACGCTGTCGGCGAGACCGGCCGCGTCGATGCCGAGCTTGGCAGCGAGTTCGTCGAGCGTCGCGGCTTGCGTCAGATAGCCGTCCGCGAGAAACGGCGCGAGGCCCTTGCCGCCCGGCCGCACCATGCCGAGACCGTATTTGCACAGGCCGTCCGCGTCGGTGACGAGGTAGGCAGGCACCGATGGGGTCTTGCGATGTGCTTTCTGCATCGCGATGCCGAACAGGTGATACGACGTGTTTTCGTTCAGGAAGCGCCGCCCCTGCTGATTGACGACGATCATGCCGGGCTTGCCGCGATCCATGATGAAGTGCGGGAACACCGCGGTCGTGCCGTCCGCGCGCTGGCGTATCGACACCGGCGCCCAGAACGCGTTGCTGAGCGCGCCCTCGCCGTAGCGCGCGCGCGCCGCGAGCGCGAGATCCTGCGCGCTGCCGGTATGGCCCGGCGCACCCGGGCACCACGCGAGGTCCGCCCCCGGCAGCATCGCGCGGCGCCTTTGCGGATGCCGGTTGAAGCCGCCGCTCGCGAGAATCACGCCACCTGTGACCGAGATTTGCCGGCGCTGCCCGTTCTGACTCAGCGTGATGCCGTCGATCGCGCCGGACGCGTTCGTGCGCAACGCTTCGAGCTTCGTGCTCACGAGCACTGTGACGTCGCGCGCGAGCAGCGAAGAGAGCAGCCGGCCGATCAGTGCATTGCCCATCACGAGACGCGTGCCGCGCGGCCAGCTGATGCGGTCGCGCGCATGCCGTACAAGCAGTTTCACAGCGTGGCGCAGCGACCGGAACGACTTCGTCATATTCAGCAAATGCCCGACGTCGTCGCGATCGACCATCATGCCGCCGAGCACCGTGAACTCGGGGATCGGCGGACGGATCAGCGCGAAGTGACGGCCGAGCTTGCGGCCGTCGAACGCGAGCGGTTCGAGCGCGCGACCGCGCAGCGTCGAGCCTTCGAGCTCCGACAGATAGTCCGGATGAAACGGCCGCGCCCGATACTTGACGTCCGAATTCGCCTCGATATGCGCGACCGCCTGCGGCCCCGCCTGCAGGAACGCACGACGCAACGCTTCGCTGCTGCGCTCGCCGACCGCGCGGCGTAAAAAGCCCTCGGCGTTGGCGCTGCTGTCGTCGGGATTGATCGACGGGCCGTGCGGCGAATTCGGTATCCAGGTGGTGCCGGCCGAGTACGCGGTCGTTCCGCCCACGTATTCGGTGCTTTCGACCCAGCAGCACGCGCGCGCCGTCGATCGCCGCGAACAGAGCCGCCGACATGCCCGCCCCTCCCGCGCCGATCACCGCGACGTCGAAGGCTTCGTTCTGCTGCAAATCGCTCAATGTCTCCCCCATCTGCTGCTCCTTGTGTGCTCGTCGTTGCATCCAGCCGCAGCGGCGGTTCCTGATTCTTCGCAATATCTAGAATTTGCTTTGTTATTGGAATACTATTCCAGTATTGAGAAAAAGCAAAGAACCCACTCGACAACTGCAACACATCGAACCCCGCATCGGGCACGATGCGAACGGGCACCCATCTCAGGAGATTCGACTATGCAGCAGGCTGGAAACTCTTCGTTCGCGGCGTCGCTCGACGCGGGTCTGAGCGGCGCGACGCGCGTGTATTTCATCGTCGGCGATCCGATTGCGCAGGTGCGTTCGCCGTCCGGTGTGACCGCCGCGTTGCGTTCGGCCGGCCGGGATGCGCTGGTGGTGCCCGCGCACGTCGCGCCCGCCGATCTGCCCGCGTTTTTCGCGGGCATCGCGCCGATGCGCAATGTCGACGGCGTGATCATCACGGTGCCGCACAAATTCAGCGCCGCCAGCTATTGCGCGACGCTCGCCGAAGAAGCCGCGTTCCTCGGCGCGGTCAACACACTGCGCCGCAACGCCGACGGCGGCTGGCATGGCGGCATGTTCGACGGCACCGGCTTCGTCGCGGCGCTCGTCGCCGCGGGCTGCGAGTTGCAGGGCAAACGCGCGCTGCTGATCGGCGCGGGCGGCGCGGGCTCGGCGATCGGCCATGCGCTGATTCGGAGCGGCGTCGGCTCGCTCGACGTGCGCGACAACGACGTCGAACGCACCGGGTCGCTGACCGCGCGGCTCAATGCGCTCGGCCGCGGCACGGCACGTGGCGCGGCGGCCGAACTGGAATTGACCAGGTACGACGTGGTCGTCAACGCGTCGCCGCTCGGCATGCGCGCGGGCGATCCGTTGCCGATCGACGTCGCGCGCTTGCCGGCCACGACTTTCGTCGGCGATGTCGTCACGAAGCCGCCGCTCACGCCGCTGATCGACGCGGCACGCGCGCGCGGCTGCCCGACCGTGACGGGCACACAGATGTTCGAACGCGTATGCGATCGGATGGTGGAGTTCTTGCTGGAGACATCGCCGGCTGCGTAACGGCGCAAAAGAAGCAGGCGCGCGCTGCTACACTGGCGCGAAATTACCCGCACGAAATGCGGCGCAATCCTGCACCGCGTTCACATCGCCCTTTGCGCGCCAACCCATGCTTCGATTCGACAACCTCAGCAAGCGCTACAGCGACCGAGTCCTGTTCGAAGGACTGCACTTCGACACGACGTCCGGCTGCGTCGCGTTAAACGATGAATCCGGCAGCGGCAAATCGACGTTGCTCGCCATCCTCGCCGGCGCGCTCGAAGCCGATAGCGGCGACGTATGGATCGGCGGCCATTCGCTGCGTACCGCGCCGCATGCCGCGCAAGCGCTGCTCACGTACGTGCCGGAAGACAGCATGAGCTGGCCCGATCAGACCGGCCGCGATTATCTGCGGCAGATCGCGTCGGCGCGACACACCGCGCTGACCGACGACGTGCTCGCGCTCGCCGAACGCTTCGGCCTCGCGCCGCATCTGGACAAACGCTTCGAGCAGATGTCGTATGGCAGCCGCAAAAAGGTGTTTCTGACGGCGGCCGCGCTCGGCGACACCCGAGTGCTGATCGCCGACGAACCTGCCGGCGGACTTGACGCGTCCGCGCGCACGGTGCTCGCGGAACTGTTCAGAACGCTCGGCACGACGCGCACGGTGTTTTTCACGAGTTACGACGAAGGGTTCACGCAGGCCTGCGAGGCGACGCGAGTCTGTTTCGCGGACCTCGCGAGGCACTCTTGAGCTAGAACGGTCGCGCGCCATGCCCGGCGGCGCGCGAGCATTCCATCCTCAGATCGCCACGCAAATCTTGCCGAAGTGCGCACCCGATGCCTCGTGCCGGAACGCGTCGGCGAGCTTGTCCAGCTCGAACGTGCTGTCGATCACCGGTTTGATGCCGGTTGTCTCCAGCGCGCGCACCATGTCGATCTGATCCTGCCGGCTGCCGACGATCAGCCCTTGCAGACGCTGTTGCCGCGCCATCAGTTGCGCGGTCGGCACCGGACCCGAGCGGCCGGTCAGCACGCCGATCAATGCGATATGCCCGCCGATGCGGCATGCGGTGATCGACTGCGGAAGCGTGCCTGGACCGCCCACTTCGATCACGTGATCGACGCCGCGCCCGTTGGTGATGTGACGCACCTCTTTGCCCCACTCGGGATTGTCGCGATAGTTAATCGTATGGTCGGCACCGAGTTCGCGCAGCTTCGCGAGCTTCGCATTCGACGACGACGTTGCGATCACCGAAGCTCCCATCGCCTTGGCCATCTGCAAGCCGAATATCGACACGCCGCCGGTGCCGAGCACCAGCACACTGCTGCCCGCCTTCAACTGACCATCGACGACCAGCGCGCGCCACGCGGTCAGCCCCGCCGTGGTCAGCGTCGCCGCTTCGGCGTGACTATAGCCGGCCGGCGCGTGCGTGAAGTAGTGGCTCGGCAGCACGACGGCTTCGCGCGCGTAACCGTCGATGCCGTCGCCAGGGGTGGTCGAAAAATCGCCGACTGCGGGCGAGCCGTTTTCCCAGTGCGGGAAGAAACACGACACGACATGATCGCCGGGCTTGAACTCACGCACGCCCGCGCCGACCGCTTCGACGACGCCTGCGCCATCGGCCATCGGAATGCGGCCCGCTTCGGCCGGCAGATTGCCGCTGACGACGCCGTAGTCGTGGTAGTTCAACGAGCTCGCGCGAATGCGCACGCGAATCTGCCCGGCCCCGGGCTGACCGGGATCGGGCAGATCGACGACCTGCAGGCTATCGACGGTGGCGGGCGAACCGATTCTGACGGCTTTCATGTTTTTCGTTCCTCGATGAGTGATGCGTGATAGGTGTCGGACGCGCATGCGCCATGCCCGCGACGCTGCGCTATTTGACGGTCTGGATGACCTCGAAGCCTTCGAATTCCGGGTGGCCGAGATACAGTATGCGGCTTTCGTTACCGGCACTGCGATGCGCGGCGCGAAACGCGTCGGACCTGGTCCATGCCTCGAACGACGCCAGGTCGCGCCAGATCGTATGGCTCGAATAGAGCACGTGATCGTCCTTGCGCGGTCCCTTCAGCAAATGGAATTCCACGAAGCCCGGCACCTCTTTCAGATGGGTGTCGCGCGTGGTCCACAGATGCTCGAAGGCGTCCTCGGAGCCCGGCGCCACTTTGAAGCGGTTCATCGCGATGTACATACGGTCAGCCTCGTCGAGTGAGTGATGCTGCCAATGATGCTGGATTGGTGATCCGGTGACATTTCATTATAGGCGTGCATTGCTTTACCTTCGCTTGACCTTACCAGGGTGGGAAGCCCCACGATGTCCGACGTGACCGTTAGAATCGCGCGGATCACGTCGCCACTCTCTTCAACAACGGAAATCGAATATGAAAAACCTTCGCGCGGCGCGCGCTCTCTGTGTGTTCGGCGGTTTGGCATTCGCGGCGGCGGCTCTGCCCGCTCACGCGCAACATCAGGGCATGCCCGGCATGAATATGCAGGATTCGGCGCATGCGGACGCGGGCGCATCGACGCAAGCCTTCAAGGCCGCCGATGATCGCATGATGCATGACATGAGCGCCCCCGAATACACCGGCGACGCGGATCGGGATTTCGTCGCGCACATGATTCCGCATCACCAGGGCGCGATCGAGATGGCGCAGGCGGAGTTGAAATACGGCAAGGACCCAGAGATCAAGAAACTCGCGCGCGACATCATCAAGGCGCAGCACGACGAGATCGCGTTCATGCGGCGCTGGCAGGAAAAGCACGGCGGCAAGTAACGCGCCGCGAGCGTCACCAGCGTGGGTGCTTGCGCAGCAGCGGCGACATCGCGATCAGACCGATGATCGGCCCCGGCAGCAGCAGCCACGCGACGCGCACGTCGAGCGCGTGAAACACGCTCGTCGACCACAGGATCGAGCATGCGGACAGGAAAAAGCCGAAGCTGTTCTGCAGCGTCAGCGCGCCGCCGATCTTGTCGGCGGGACAGGCCTTCACGGACAGCGCAGAAAACTGCGGCGAATCGGCGATCACGCTGATGCCCCACACGAGTAGCAGCGCAAGCTGCGCGGCGGTGCCGAGCCCGGTGGTCAGCGGATAAATCGCGCACAGCGTGCCCGATATCGATAGTGCAAGCGCGGCGGTGCGCGCGCTGCCGACCGCCTGGCTGAGCCTGCCCCCGAACAGGCAGCCGAGCGCGCCGATCGCGATGATCAGGAACGACCACAAGGCGACGGTGCCCGGTGCCGCCGGCGCGCCGCTCGCGAACGCGCGCTGCACGAGCAGAGGCGTCAGCGTCCAGAACGCGTACAACTCCCACATGTGACCGAAATAGCCGAGCGCGGCCGAGCGAAACTCGCTGATGCGCACGACCTGTCCAACGCCCGCCGACAGACCGAAGCGCCGGTTGCCCGCGCGCCGCGCGTGCGGTCCCTCGCCGAGCACGAACACCAGCAGCGCGCCGATCACCGCGAGCCCCGACGAGGTGAGCACCACGGTTTGCCACGGCACGCCCGACAGCAACGCACGAATCGCATGCACCGACGCCGTGCCGAGCGTCAGCATCGCGACGAGCAACGCAAGCGTCTGCGCGGCGCGGCGCGGGTCCCACGTCACGAGCAGTTTCATGCCGAGCGGATAGATGCCCGCGAGCGCGACGCCCACGCCGAAGCGAAACACGAGCGCCGACGCGAGGCCGCTGCTGCACAGCGCGAATAGCGCATTCAGGGTCGCGCCGAGCACGCCGCAGACGGCGAACACCTTGCTCGCCGACAGGCGATCCGCGAGTCCGGTGGTCGCCGACAGCAAGGTCCCGACGATAAAGCCGGCCTGCACCGCATTCGTCAGCCAGCCGATACCGGACGCGCTCAATTGCCACGCGATCTGCAAATCGCCCATCGCGCCGTTCGCGCTGAACCACAAGGAGGTGCCGAGCAATTGCGCAATCGCGATCACGAGCACCGCGCGTTTGGCACGCGCGTTATCGCGCGCCGCGCCGGCGGAATTCGTTGCGTCGGCGTCCAGCCTGTTCTGCATCGTGCCTCCTCTGCGTCGGGTCTGAGCCGGCCGCTGGGAGTCGTTTTGGGAGCGGCCGTCTCGAGCGGCCATTGTAGATGACGCGTCGGTTCACAGCGGCGGATGCGACGGCTGCGGCACCCGCACCCAACCCTCCATCAACACGCGCGCGCTGCGGCTCATCATCGCCTTCGTGACGACCCACTCGCCGTCCTTCAGGCTCGCCTGTGCGCCGACGCGCAACGTGCCCGATGGATGCCCGAAGCGCACCGACTCGCGCTCGCCGCCGCCCGCCGCCTGGTTGACGAGCGTGCCGGCGATCGCCGCCGCAGTGCCGATCGCGACCGCCGCCGTGCCCATCATCGCGTGATGCAGCTTGCCCATCGACATCGCGCGCACCAGCAGATCGACGTCGCCCGCGCGCACCGGCTTGCCGCTCGACGCCACGTAGTCGACCGGCTTAGCGACGAACGCGATCTTCGGCGTGTGCTGGCGCGTCGCGATCTCGTCGAGATTCTTGATGAGCCCCATGCGCAACGCACCGTGCGCGCGGATCGTCTCGAACATCGCGAGCGCCTTCGCATCGCTATTGATCGCGTCCTGCAACTCGGTGCCCTTGTAGCCGATCGCTTCGGCGTCGACGAAAATCGTCGGGATGCCCGCGTTGATCATCGTCGCCTTCAGCGTGCCGACGCCGGGCACTTCCAGGTCGTCGACGAGGTTGCCGGTCGGAAACATCGCGCCGCCCGCGCCTTCTTCGTCGGCGGCCGGGTCCATGAATTCGAGCGGCACTTCGGCGGCCGGGAAGGTCACGCCGTCGAGCTCGAAGTCACCGGTTTCCTGCACCGCGCCATCGGTCATCGGCACATGCGCGATGATCGTCTTGCCGATATTGGCCTGCCAGATCCGCACGATCGCGACGCCGTCACGCGGCACGCGGCTCGCATCGACGAGGCCCGCGCTGATCGCGAACGGTCCCACCGCGGCCGAAAGGTTGCCGCAATTGCCGCTCCAGTCGACGAACGCCTTGTCGATCGACACCTGACCGAACAGATAGTCGACGTCGTGATCGGGCCGGCTGCTGCGCGAGATGATCACGGTCTTGCTGGTGCTCGACGTCGCGCCGCCCATCCCGTCGATCTGCTTGCCGTACGGATCGGGACTGCCGATCACGCGCATCAGCAGCGCATCGCGCGCGGCGCCCGGCCGTTGCGCGGCCTCGGGCAGATCCTGCAGACGGAAAAACACGCCCTTGCTGGTGCCGCCGCGCATGTAGGTGGCCGGAATCCTGATCTGTGGTGAGTGCATGAAAGTGTCCTGATGTGACCTGTTCTTTGATGAGGAAGGGCGATGCGGCGTATCAAGCCGCATCGCCCTCTTCTGCTGTGACGTTCAGTGCAAAACTCGCTTCAAACCATCAAGCCGCCGCCCTGGCCGACTCGAGAAAGTCCTGCGCGAAACGCTGCAGCACGCCTCCGGCTTCGTAAATCGACACTTCTTCGGCCGTATCGAGCCGGCACGTCACCGGCACTTCGACGCGCTCGCCGTTGCGGCGATGAATCACCAGCGTCAGATCGGCGCGCGGCTTGCGCTCGCCGATCACGTCGAAGGTCTCGGTGCCGTCGATGCCGAGCGTCAGGCGATTCACACCCGGCTTGAATTCGAGCGGCAACACGCCCATGCCGACGAGGTTCGTGCGGTGAATCCGCTCGAAGCCTTCCGCGACGATCGCTTCGGTGCCCGCCAGCCGCACGCCCTTCGCGGCCCAGTCGCGCGACGAACCCTGGCCGTAGTCGGCGCCCGCGATCACGATCAGCGGCTGCTTGCGCTCCATATACGTCTCGATCGCTTCCCACATGCGCGTGACCTTGCCCTCGGGCTCGATGCGCGCGAGCGAACCGGCCTTCACCCGGCCGTTCTCGATCACCATCTCGTTCTTCAGCGTCGGGTTCGCGAAGGTCGCGCGCTGCGCGGTCAGGTGATCGCCGCGGTGCGTCGCGTACGAGTTGAAGTCCTCTTCGGGCAGGCCCATCTTCGTCAGGTACTCGCCGGCCGCGCTGTCGGGCAGAATCGCGTTCGACGGCGACAGGTGGTCCGTCGTGATGTTGTCGCCGAGCACGGCCAACGCGCGCATGCCCTTGAGCGTGCGCTCGCCGGCGAGCGCGCCTTCCCAGTACGGCGGACGGCGAATGTAAGTGCTTTGCGCGCGCCAGTCGTACAGCGGGTCGGCCTTCGCGCCGGTGTCGGCGGACAGCGCGAACATCGGTTCATATACCTTGCGGAACTGCTCCGGTTTCACGCTCGCCGCGACGATCGCATCGATCTCCGCATCCGACGGCCACAGATCTTTCAGCGTGACCGCATGACCGTCCGCATCGACGCCGAGCACGTCCTTTTCGATGTCGAAGCGGATCGTGCCCACGATCGCATAAGCGACCACCAGCGGCGGCGACGCGAGAAACGCCTGCTTCGCATACGGATGGATGCGGCCGTCGAAGTTGCGGTTGCCCGACAGCACGGCGGTCGCATACAGATCGCGCTCGATCACTTCCTTCTGGATCACCGGGTCCAACGCACCGGACATGCCGTTGCACGACGTGCACGCATACGCGACCACGCCGAAGCCGAGTTGTTCGAGTTCCGGCAGCAGCCCCGCCTCTTCCAGATACAGCGTGACCGCCTTCGAGCCTGGCGCGAGCGAGCTCTTGACCCACGGCTTGCGCACGAGTCCGCGCCGGTTCGCATTGCGGGCGACGAGGCCCGCGGCGATCATGTTGCGCGGATTGTTCGTGTTGGTGCAGCTCGTAATCGCGGCGATGATCACCGCGCCGTCCGGCATCAGACCGGGCTCGTTCTCGACCTTGCCGCTGACGCCGCGCGCGGCCAGCTCCGACACCGGCAAGCGGCGATGCGGATTCGACGGCCCCGCGAGCGTGCGCACCACGGTCGACAGATCGAACTTCAGCACGCGCTCGTACTCGGCATGCTTCAGCGTATCGGCCCACAAGCCGGTGTGTTTCGCGTACGTTTCGACGAGTTTGACGAGTTCGTCGTCGCGGCCGGTCAGCTTCAGATAGCGAATGGTCTGCTCGTCGATGTAGAACATCGCGGCGGTCGCGCCGAACTCGGGCGCCATGTTCGCGATCGTCGCGCGATCGCCCAAGGTCAGGTTCGCCGCGCCTTCGCCATAGAACTCCAGGTACGCGCCGACCACCTTCTGCTTGCGCAGGAATTCGGTCAACGAGAGCACCACGTCGGTCGCGGTGATGCCCTCGCCCGGCTTGCCGCTCAGCTCCACGCCGACGATATCGGGCAGCCGCATGTACGACGCACGGCCGAGCATCACGCTCTCCGCTTCGAGGCCGCCGACGCCGATCGCGATCACGCCGAGCGCATCGACCATCGGCGTATGCGAGTCGGTGCCGACCAGCGTGTCGGGAAACGCGACGCCGTCCTTCACCTGCACGACCGGGCTCATCCGTTCGAGGTTGATCTGATGCAGGATGCCGTTGCCCGGCGGAATCACATCGACGTTGCGGAACGCGCGCTTGGTCCAGTTGATGAAGTCGAAGCGGTCTTCGTTGCGGCGGTCTTCGATCGCGCGATTCTTCGCGAACGCGTCCGGATCGAAACCGCCGCACTCGACGGCGAGCGAGTGATCGACGACCAGCTGCGTCGGCACCACCGGATTCACGAGCGACGGATCACCGCCTTGCGCGGCGATCGCATCGCGCAGACCCGCCAGATCGACGAGCGCGGTCTGGCCCAGAATGTCGTGGCACACGACGCGCGCCGGAAACCACGGAAAATCGAGCTCGCGTTTGCGTTCGATGATCTGTTTGAGCGAAGCGGTCAGCGTCGCCGGATCGCAGCGGCGCACCAGGTTTTCGGCGAGCACACGCGACGTGTAGGGCAGCTTGTCGTAGGCGCCGGCTTCGATCGCGTCGACCGCGGCACGCGTATCGAAGAAGTCGAGTTCGGTGCCCGGAAGGCGTTTGCGGTTGGCAGTATTCATGACGTAGGGACAGGACGGTTATCGGCCGCCGGACGGTGTGCCGGCGGCCTCCGGGAGCGCGTCGCTCGCGCGGCCGGACAGTCAGTGCAGGTAGTTTAGCTCGCTGCTGACGGGTTGCTGATTTGCGATTGATCGATGCTTCCAGCGGAGCGGCCGCGCGATGCGCGGCTGCTCCAGGCTCACGTCAAACGCGCTTCGCCAGCGGCACGAACGGCAGGTCGTCCGGACCGGTGTAGTTCGCGCTCGGCCGGATGATCTTGTTGTCGATGCGCTGCTCGATGATGTGCGCGCTCCAGCCGGCCGTACGCGAGATCACGAACAGCGGCGTGAACATCGCGGTCGGCACGCCCATCATGTGATACGACACCGCGCTGAACCAGTCGAGGTTCGGGAACATCTTCTTCGCTTCCCACATCACCGATTCGAGCCGCTCGGCGATCGAGAACAGCTTCATGTTGCCTGCTTCCTTCGACAGCTTCTTCGCGACTTCCTTGATGACCTTGTTGCGCGGGTCCGAGATCGTGTACACCGGATGGCCGAAGCCGATCACGACTTCCTTGTTCTCGACGCGGCGGCGGATGTCGGCTTCGGCTTCGTCGGGTGTCTGGTAGCGCGACTGGATGTCGAACGCGGCTTCGTTGGCGCCGCCGTGCTTCGGGCCGCGCAGCGCGCCGATCGCGCCGGTGATCGCCGAATACATGTCCGAGCCCGTGCCCGCGATCACGCGGCCCGTGAACGTCGACGCATTGAACTCGTGCTCCGCGTACAGGTTCAGCGACACGTGCATCGCCTCGACCCACGCCTTCGACGGCTCGACGCCATGCAGCAGATGCAGGAAATGGCCGCCGATCGAATCGTCGTCGGTTTCGACCTCGATGCGCTTGCCGTTGTGCGAGTAGTGATACCAGTACAGCAGCATCGAGCCGAGCGAGGCCATCAGCTTGTCGGCGATGTCGCGCGCGCCGGGCAGGTTGTGATCGTCCTTCTCGGGCAGCACCGTGCCGAGCACCGACACGCCGGTGCGCATCACGTCCATCGGATGCGCGGCGGCCGGAATCCATTCGAGCGCGGCCTTCACGTTGGCGGGCAGGCCGCGCATCGACTTCAGCTTGGTCTTGTAGGCGGTCAGTTCGGCCTGCGTGGGCAGCTTGCCGTGGACCAGCAGGTAAGCGATCTCCTCGAATTCGCACGCGCCTGCGATGTCGAGAATGTCGTAGCCGCGATAGTGCAGATCGTTGCCCGTCTTGCCGACCGTGCACAGCGCGGTGTTGCCCGCGGTCACGCCCGACAGCGCGACGGATTTTTTCGGCTTGAAAGCGCCTGGGTTCGGCGTGCTGTTGTCTGCTTCGCTCATTTGGATTGTCTCCGGGAAAGGATTGGAATTTGGCGCATTGCCTTGACTGGGCTGCCTAGAACGCAAGGAACGGGCCAGCGCGCGCCCCGCCTGCTAAGTGCCTGATTTGACGCAAGTGCGGCGAACCAATCACGCGGGCTCGCACACACTCGATTTCATTAATGAAACTGCCAATTTCAAATTGGGAACGAATGCTCGCATAATGGAGCCTCCGAACCAACCGCCGTCGCGAGCCGCCCACCTTGAGCACCTCTCTTTACGAACCGCCGCAGCGTCCGCGCGTCTGGGCGCTGAGCATCAGCCGCCTGCGCGATCTGTTCTTCGACATCGCCGGCGAATACGTGGATCGCGCGGACGTTCGCATCGTGTCGCACGCGTTCGAAGACGCGGTGCGCGAAATCGAAGGCGCAGGCTCCGCGCGGCCCGATGTCGTGCTAGCGGGCGGCTCGAATGGCGCTTATCTGAAGACGCGCGTGTCGGTGCCGGTGGTGCGCATCAGCCCGACCGGCTACGACGTGATGCATGCGCTCGCGCGCGCGCGTCGCGAAGGGGCGCGCGTCGCGCTCGTCACGCACGGCGACACGCCCGACGAAGTGCGCCGTTTCACCGCCGCGTACGCGCTCGACGTCACGTTCGCGTCGTATCAGTCCGCGCAGGACGCCGAGAGCGTCGTGCTCGATCTCAGCGATCGCGGCATCGACGTCGTGGTCGGCCCGGGCATGGTCACCGATCTCGCCGCCAACGCGGGCATGGACGCGGTGTTTCTGTATTCGCGCGCGTCGGTGCGGGCCGGCTTCGACACCGCGCTCGAAGTCGCGCAGGCGACGCGCCGCGAAACCGTGCGACGTCAGCGGCTCGACACGTTGCTGCAGCATCTGCGCGACGGCGTGGTCGCGCTCGATGCGCAAGGCCGCGTCGAACTGATGAACCAGCGTCTCGCGAGCGTGCTCGGCATCGATCCCGCGAAGGCCGTCGGCCGCGCGCTGCTCGAACTCGCGCCCGACCTCGCGGGCAGTCTGCCCGACGCGGAGGGCGACAGCTTCTGCACGGTACGCGGCGCGAGCTATGTCGTGCATCGCGGGCCGCTCGCGAGCAGCGGCGCGGCGCCGGGCACCGTGCTGACGTTTCAGGAATCGCGCGCGGTCGAGCGGCTCGATCGCACGTTGCGCGCGCGGCAACGTGTGCAGCAGTTCACCGCGCGCTACCGGCTCGACGATATCGTCGGCGCGTCGGAATCGATCGAACGGGTGCGCGCGCTGGTCGCGCGTTATGCGAGGTCAGACGCGACCGTGCTGATTCTCGGCGAGAGCGGCACCGGCAAGGAGATGGTCGCGCAGAGCATGCATCAGTTGAGCGCGCGGCGCGACTTCGCGTTCGTCGCGATCAATTGCGGCGCGTTTCCGGAGGCGCTGCTCGAAAGCGAGCTGTTCGGCTACGAGGAAGGCGCGTTCACCGGCGCGCGCAGGGGCGGCAAGGCGGGGCTGATCGAGGTCGCGCATCGCGGCACGCTGTTTCTCGACGAGATCGGCGAGATGCCGTTGCCGTTGCAGAGCCGCCTGTTGCGCGTGTTGCAGGAGCGCGAGGTGGTGCGGCTCGGGTCGACGGAGCCGATGCGCGTCGATATCCGCGTGGTCGCGGCGACGCATCGCGCGCTGACCGACGCCGTCGCGGCCGGCAGTTTCCGCGCTGATCTGTACTACCGGCTCAACATTCTCAGCATCGCGCTACCGCCGCTGCGCGAGCGGCCGAACGACTTGCTGCCGCTCGCCGCCGAACTGTTGCGCCAGGCGGCCGCGCGCGAGCCGAGGCTGGCCGCGCGAGTGCCCGACGCGCAGACCGCCGCGCGCATGCTCGAGGGGTTGGGTGCTGCGCTGCGGCGCTATGCGTGGCCGGGTAATGTGCGCGAGTTGCAGAACGTGATCGAGCGGATCGGGGTTGAACTCGCCGATAGCGACGCGGGCACGGATGCCAGCGCGGCGCTCGTCACGCGCGACATGCTGCGCGTGATCGCGCCGGAAGTCGTCGAGCCCATCGCGCGCGCGAAGCCGGCGGCGCTGACGCTGCGCGAGCGCAGCCGTCATGTCGAGGCCGATGAAATCCGCGCGGTGCTCGCGGCTCACGAAGGCGATCGCGATGCGGCTTGCGCCGCGTTGGGCATCAGCAAGACGACGTTGTGGCGCAAGTTGAATGGGGGGCGGTAGGTGTGGGGCGTGGTTGCCAACGGTGCGCCGGAGCTACGGCTGCACTGCCCGCACGATCACGCCGTTCCAGCCGAATACCACGCGATGCGCATCCATGCGGAATACGGCCGCGCAATTGTCGCTGTCCAGCAGTAGGGTCTTTTGGGGCAAGCCCGTATCGTCGAGGTTGATACCGTAATAGTCCTTGAGCTTCGGCGCGGTATCGACGGTGCGGACACTGAAACCGCCGTGCGAACGACAGCGCTCGCCGGCGAATTCCATCTGATCGGTCGATATGCTCAGCACCTTGCCGAGCAGTCTTTTTGCCTCGGGTATGCCACCGGAAACGTCACTGTATCCGACCACATCGGTAACGGTCCATGTTCCGTTGAATGATGACCGGGTGGTCGTGGGTCCGGCCGCGAAGCAGGTGGTGGCAGTCAGGCAAATTGCTAACGCCAGGTACAGTGGTCTGAGCATCACGGCCGCTGCTTCCTGAAGGGCGCCGATTCCCGCACTCGTCGATTCGCAAGTCCCTGGCTCCTGCGCGGCGAGCCAATCGGGCGCCCCCCGCCGATCGCGTGGGGTTACCATCACATTGAGAGACATATGCTGCGCAACCGCTTCCATATCGCCCCGGTTTGCAGGGTCCAACGCCTCGCGTGTATTTCGATTCGTCGAGTTGTATGCGAAAGAGACTGCCGCGTCGAACTGCGCTTGAGTCAGTGCGTACTCTGTGACCGTGGCCCTTACGAGCCGCTCGGCGTCGTGAACGCGCGCCGTCAAGATAGCGTTCACCTGCTCAGGTAACACCGCGCGCTGCAACTCCGCAGGTGTGCAGGGTCCGAAGTGCGCCAGTGTTCCCACGCCCCATGTGCAGTTTCCGTTGATGGGCGCATCGTTGTAATAGCGCATGACCACGCCCTCGTTGACCCTCAGTGCAGCATAACCTTCTGGGCTCGTCTTCATTGCGTCGTTTGCGCGGCATATCTGCTGCCATGTCATCTCCCTGAAAAAATGCCCAAGCGAGCGCGGTGGACAATGTGCTCGCCGCCCGCAAGAGGAAGGAGAATCTACTTGCGACCCGGGTGTCTTCGAAAATCGCTCGCTTTTAGAAAGCATGGTGCGCGCGAGATCGTAATTCGTGTCCCCCGGCGTGAGAATCCTTATCTCAAAGACAATGTTATTGGCCACGCTGAAATGTTCAACGGTGCAGCGACTCGTTCCGCTAAAAGTTGCCGTTGCTCGCTTCCCTTCATCTTCCAACATAACAATTAGTTTATGCCTATCCGGAACCACGAGAGCTTTGATATACCAGTCGTGGAAATGGCCGAAGTCCTTGAGCCTGTCTATCATCTTTCGTTGCGGCAATAAGGCATCACAATGATTCAACGTTCATGAAGTCAAACTCCACCGCGATTTCAGCCCCTCCACTGGAATACACGTTGGCTACGTGCCCGGCACGGCTCAGGCCGTGAGCTGATCGTTCCTGACGCGCGCACCGGACGCGCAGCAGCAGGTTTGATAGTTCGCGACTGACCGTTTCTCGCACAGCGCGAGTCCGTTGGCGGCAGGCTACGTCTGTGAAGGCTTGTCGATCGGCTCTTGCGTAACCGACATGTACTGCTTGATGTCAGGCTGGCCAAGCGCAATCACGTTGAGTATTGCAACGCCGAGCCTGCGCGCAAATTCGTCGTCGAGTTTGAAATCGTACTCATCGAGAAGGATCGGCATTTCGATTTTCCCGGCCAGCAGAGGAGCTAGCCTGGCGGGGTCAACGGTTTGCACTGTGAGCCGTTGACGCTCCTCTGTATAGGTTAAAACCACGGAATACGGCGGATGAGTAGCCATCAATAACCTCTGCACTATTGATAGTTCTGGAATGCCTGCGTTTTGCAAAGCGAGATGCAGTACGGGCTACGACTATCCTTGGCATCGCGCTACCACCGACGCGCGAGCCGCCGAACGACCTGCTGCCGCTCGCCGCCGAGTCACTACAAGGACGAGGGATCGAACTTGCCGCCTTCGATCACAAAGTGCTCCGCATCGGGATTCGACGGGAATAGGCGCCAGTCTTCATCGTCTGGTATCGCATCCGCAAGAATTACTAGACGCATACCTCTCGCCAGCAAAATGACGGCATCACCGCCCTCGCCCGCCTCGATATCCAAAACAGCTATTGGGCCTTGAGTCACAAGGAGATCGCGGATTCGTTGTGTTGTTCTTCTCGTACTCTCTTCTGCTGCTGCAAAGTCCGAGTAAGACGCAACGATCGCGCTTCCTTGCTCGATGCGCCAGTCACACTGAATATGTAGCGCCCAATCGCCCAGACGCTTGATGGTGCCTCTGCTTGTTCTTACCTCCCGAAGCGGCCCGAACTGTAACGTGAGCATGTCAGTCGCGTGCGCCACTCCGCTAACGTCAAGCCCGATCAAAATGGAAAGGTGACGTGCTACCTGCTCTTTTGTATCGATCATTCCGATTTGTCTCCAAACAAGTCCAGGGCGCGCTTCATCATGCCGTGATACTCAAGATCGTCCTTCTGGATATCGCAACGAAGGCGGCGTGTCTGATCCGTGTTCAGTCCAAGTGAGGGCAAGTGAAGTCATCGTGCCTCACAGCCAATGAAGGAGGCCTGAATGTGCAACAAGACACCATCCCAAAAAATCCGCCCCAAACGAGGCGGCAATGGCCATAGCACTAGCTAGACAGCCAGTCATCGAAGCAACAGGCCGATCAACATACGGACCGGCGCCGCATTGTGCATCGGATCGTTCTGATTTGCGTTTGCGTTGGTAGCACTAGTCTGCAGATGGCTTCTGCTTATCCCAATTGACTGGCTCTGCGGTCGTGATTTGGAGTCGCTCACGAAGTTCTACATGCACCCCTGCCTGCATGAGTATTGCCATCGCACCAAGCTTACGGGCGTCTTCATCCCCGATTGGCTCCGTCCCATACTCCTCTGCCCCGGGCGGAATGGTCATACCGCCGCTTCTGGCTATTTCACGGTCAATGACGGTCTGCACTTCTCTCCTGAATACCGTGCACATTTTCAATTGCTGTGTTTGTTCGTCGTAGAAAATGATAGTTGCGCGTGGGTGCTTCGACATCTCAGTATCCTCGACAGCTTTGATAGTTGAAAAAAGCGCGCTGGGTGCATAGGGCGTATGTGCGCGGATCCTGATATATCGCCCGCGCGACATTGCATTGCTCGATGTCCCGATCATAGAGTGCAAAACATTCAGCCTCGTGGGCCTCACTGACGCCGCGCGCCGCAATGGTTTGCACATCGTCGCTTAACGCGTCCGGTGTGTACTCAAACGGCTTTGCGTTGCCAAGATTCTGCGGCACGCGCGGGCGGTTCCCGTAGATCGACCTTAGCATGTCCACGTCGCTCGATTGCTGCTCGCGCACGGAGCCCGACCGGGACGCCCTTTCCCGCTGCTCCCGTATCGCCTGCACGCACTCGCGCATCTCGTCCCGCTCAGGGACAAAGATCAGACTACCGCGCTTCACCTCGCTGTACAGGGCTTTGGCAACCTCATCGTCTCTCATCCTGTACATATGAAAGCGGTTGTGACTCCGGCCGAGCATATCGCGCAACTCGTACGACTGGTGCGACAGCAGCATGGATGGGCTGTATCGCAGCCACGCTGCGCGCGCTTCCTCCATGCCCTCCACGATGTCGTCGTGTGCTTCGCGGGGTACGCTTGCCGGCAACGCAAAATGGAACCACCGGTCGACGTCAAACAGCCACGAAGATTCGATGTGAAGGTTGAACGATCTGTAAAGGCTGATCGAGAAGAAATGTCCGTGCCGCCTTTCACGGACCTCATGGAAAGAACCGAGGGAAAGTGAAGTCATCGCGCCTCACAGTCAGTCAAGGAGGCCCGATTGTGCAACAAGACCCCATCCCAAAAAACCCCTCGTTCAGCCTCGCATGAGATGCGTGCCGCGCCTTCCTCGTCGCGCAGATTCTCAAGTCATCGGATCAATATGCACATCCATCCCCGCCTCCGCCGGAATGACAAACCGCACGAACGAACGCGCCACGAATAAAATATCCGTCACCGAATCCCTAACCCATTCCCCAAGGAGGAGACCAGCATGTCGAACAAATACCGGATTGCCGTCATCCCCGGCGACGGCATCGGCGTCGAGGTGATGCCCGAAGCGCTGCGCGTACTCGAGGTCGCGACGCAACGCTTCGGTATCGAACTCGAGTATCAGCACATCGAGTGGGCGAGCTGCGACTACTACGCGAAGCACGGCAAGATGATGCCGGACGATTGGAAAGCGCAACTTCAATCGGCCGATGCGATCCTGTTCGGCGCGGTCGGTTGGCCCGACACCGTGCCCGATCACATCTCGCTGTGGGGCTCGCTGCTGAAGTTTCGCCGAGAGTTCGACCAATACGTGAATCTGCGTCCGGCGCGCCTATTTGCAGGCGTGCCGTCGCCGCTCGCGGGACGCAAGGCCGGCGACATCGACTTCTGGATCGTGCGCGAGAACACCGAGGGCGAGTATTCGTCGGTGGGCGGCGTGATGTTCGAAGGCACCGAGCGCGAGTTCGTGCTGCAGGAGTCGGTGTTCACACGGCACGGCAGCGAGCGCGTGCTGAAGTTCGCGTTCGATCTCGCGCAGCGCCGCGCGCGCAAGAAAATCACCGTCGCGACGAAGAGCAACGGCATCGCGATCAGCATGCCGTGGTGGGACAAATGCGCGGCCGGCATCGCCGCGCAATATCCGGACGTCACGTGGGACAAGCAGCACATCGACATCCTGTGCGCGCGCTTCGTACTGAACCCCGACCGTTTCGACGTGGTCGTCGCGACCAATCTGTTCGGCGACATCCTGTCCGATCTCGGCCCCGCGTGCACGGGTACGATCGGCCTCGCGCCATCGGGCAACCTGAATCCGGACCGCAAGTTTCCGTCGCTGTTCGAGCCGGTGCACGGGTCGGCACCCGACATCGCCGGCAAGCACATCGCGAATCCGATCGCGATGATCTGGTCGGCCGCGATGATGCTCGACTTCCTCGGTCATTCCAGCGGCAAGGAACGCGAGGCGCACGACGCGATCCTGAAAGCGATCGAGGCGACGCTGATCGAGGGTCCGCACACCGGCGATCTCGGCGGCAACGCAAGCACGAGCGAAGTCGGCAAGGCGATTGCTGCGAAACTCGCGTGATATGAAGCAAAGACGGCGCAGCGCGCAGATGCGCCGTCATCGACAGTTGCGCCGCTCGCAGAGCGACCATTCGCCATTGTGCGTCACCAGGGCGCCACGAATCAGCTCGACGAGCGGCAAATACACGGCCGCGCTTTTGTTCAAGCCCCACACGTAGACGGGCAGCGACAGCACCCGCTGCAAGTCGAAGCCCCATTTGAATACGTCTACGCCGAACGGCGCGAGCGCGAGTACCTTGCGGACGAAGGTCTTCTGTTTGAACAGCACGAAGCCGACGCCTACCGCCATCGCGAGCAGAAACACGAGCCCGTGACAAGCCGGCCGGAGCGCGCAAACAGCGCGTCTGCCGAGTTCGCATCGGCGTCGGAACTCGTAGGCGCCGGACGATCGATGGGAGAATTCATAACTCGCGACGATGGTTTCAGTGTTGCATTTCACGCACGCGCCCTACCTCGCGCGACTGTGCGGCATTCCCATCTACGTGATTGCGGGCTTTCTCGGCAACCGGTATTGCGCGATGCGCGAACGCGCACGCTGAAAATGCGCATCGTATCCACACCTCATTGATATCTGTTCACGATTTTGTCGATGTCGCGGGATACGGTGAGCACATATCGGAAGAATATTTACTGTCTTTTGCGCAAGGCGCCGAACATAGCGACGTCTTAAGGAAAGATTACCCATGCCATTCACCAGGGACGCCGCTATGAGCCGAGAAGCTTATCCGATCGAAGTCGAATTCCCCGATATTGCGCAGCACGAGCAGTCGTCGTCGGGCATCGCATACGTTCACACGTTCGATTCGGGCGTGCCAGGCCCGCACGTGATGATCAACGCACTCACACATGGCAACGAAGTGTGCGGCGCGATTGTCGTCGATGAGTTGCTGCGCCGCGCGCTGCGGCCGCGACGCGGGCAGCTCACGCTGTCGTTCGCGAACGTCGCCGCGTACCGGCGTTTCGATCCCGCGAATCCGGACGCCGCGCGCTTCGTCGATCAGGACTTGAACCGCGTGTGGACGGCGGCGGTGCTCGACGACAGATCGCGCACGTCGAGCGAACTGAAGCGCGCGCGTGCGATGCGCCCGGTGATCGACACGGTCGACGCGCTGCTCGACCTGCATTCGATGCACGAGCGGTGCAAGCCGCTGATCGTCGCGGGACCGCTGCAAAAAGGCATCGACCTCGCGGTGCGGCTCGGTACGCCCGCCACGGTGATCTGCGACGAAGGGCATCCCGAAGGCCGCCGCATGCGCGACTACGAAGGGTTCGGCGATGCCGCGAGCCCGAAGAACGCGCTGCTGATCGAATGCGGCCAGCATTGGGAGCGCGGTGCGGTGGCGGTCGCACGCGACACGACCGCGCGTTTCCTGTTGCTGGCCGGCGTGGTGGACGAGACGGATCTGCCGCCGGGGTGGCTCGCGCCGTTGCCGCCCGAGCAGAGCATCGTGCGCGTGACACAGCCGGTCGTCGCGACCAGCATGGACTTCAGCTTCGCGGCGGCGTACACCGGCCTCGAGGTTTTCGCCAAGGCAGGCGCCGTGATCGGCTGGTCCAACGGCGAAGAGGTGCGCACCCCCTACGACAACTGCATGCTCGTGATGCCGTCGCTGCGGCAGTTGCGCCCCGGTGTGACCGTCGTGCGGCTGGGACGAATCGAGCGGACGGTGGCTCATCCCGCGGTGACGAGCTGACCGGCGGGTGTCTCGAAGCCGTTTGCCGCTTGTTTCGGCGCGCTGAGCTTGGCGCGCCTGGCCCTTTCTCCGGCGCGTTTGCAGCGCGCCGCCCTGCCACGCATCGACAGCGCGAAAACTCGGGTATTCCCCCGTTGACCGGATTGGTTTCATTCCTTACAGTGGCGCGCGTTCGCGTAGAGAATCATCGTTCTGTATACGAACAACCTTCCTCGCCCGGCGCGATTCCGTCAAGCCGATCCGTCCGGGTATGATTCATTGCCGATGCATGGCCAATTCGGCCGCTGCAGGCATCGTGCGCCGTTGCCAGACGGCGTACAGTTCGAGAAGAATCGCTCGTCGTGTCGGGCCTTTCGCTGTCAGGAGACCATCATGAACCGCAGCCCCGCTGTGAACGTTCAAACCTTCATTAACGAGCATCCGTTTTCGCCGTTCCAGTGGCTGATCTTTTTCATGTGCTTCGTCATCGTCCTGCTGGACGGTTTTGACACTGCTGCGATTGGCTTCATCGCGCCTTCGCTGGTCACCGAATGGGGCATCGCGAAGCCCGCGCTCGCGCCGGTGCTGAGCGCCGCGCTGTTCGGCCTCGCGTGTGGCGCGCTCGGCTCGGGCCCGCTGTCCGACCGCCTCGGGCGTCGCTCGATGCTGGTCGGCTCGGTGCTGCTGTTCGGCCTTGCCTGTCTCGCGTCGGCGTTTTCGACCAGCATCGACCAGCTGACCGTGCTGCGCTTCATCACCGGCGTCGGCCTCGGCGCCGCGATGCCGAACGCGGTCACGATGATGGGCGAATACTGTCCGGACAACCGCCGCGCCACCGTGATCAACCTGATGTTCTGCGGCTTCCCGCTCGGCGCCGCGTTCGGCGGTTTCCTCGCCGCGTGGATGATTCCGCACCTGGGCTGGCGCAGCGTGCTGATCCTCGGCGGCGTCACGCCGCTGCTCCTGTTGGTGCTGCTGCTCGCGAAGATGCCGGAGTCGGTCCGCTACATGGTCGCGAACAACAAGCCGGCCGACCGGATTCGCGCGGCGCTTGCTCGCATTTCCGGCGACGCGGTGCAGGCCGTCGGCTTCACGATGACCGAAACCGCGCCGCAAACCGGCGGCAAGGGTCTCGGCGTCGTGCTGTCGCGCTCGTACATCGTCGGCTCGGTGATGCTGTGGCTCGCGTACTTCATGGGCCTCGTTATCTTCTACGCGTCGATCAACTGGATGCCGATCCTGCTGAAGGACGCCGGCCTCACGCCGCAACGCGCGACGCTGATCTCCGCGCTGTTCCCGCTCGGCGGCGTCGGCGCGGTGCTGGCCGGCGTGCTGATGGACCGCTTCAACGCGAACCGCGTCATCGCGGTCTGCTATGCGCTGACCGCCATTAGCGTGTACTTCATCGGTCAGGCGGCCGGCAACGTCGGCGCGCTCGTGCTGATCGTGTTCATCGCCGGCGTGCTGATGAACACCGCGCAATCGTCGATGCCGGCGCTCGCCGCCGCGTTCTACCCGACCGCGGGCCGCGGCACGGGCGTCGCGTGGATGCTCGGCGTCGGCCGCTTCGGCGGCATCGCGGGCTCGTTCCTCGTGGCCGAGCTGACGCGCCGCCACTTCTCGTTCGGCGGCATCTTCACGACGATCGCGGCCGCGGGTGCGCTGTCGTGCGTCGCGCTGCTGATCAAGCAGGCGGCACGCCCGCATGCGTCGGAAGCGGGTGCGTCGAAGACGCAATCGTTCGGCCATTGAGCGTGCAATGAAATGTGTCCGCTAGCGGACCGGTAACGGTTCGATCGAGTGGTGACCCAGAAGCCGCCCTGCGATTCGCAGGGCGGCTTTTTATTTGGCTGAACGCATGGAACCTCGCGCCTATTTGAACGCGAGGAGCTGCTCGACACACAGCAGCACGGCAATCAGAACCATCGCCGCGCCCGAAACCTGGCTAACCCTGCGCGCGACGCTCGGACGCGTGCGCAAAACCGCCTTCGAGCCGAGTCCGACGACCGAATAAACCACCGCGCAATTGGCCATGTGTAGCAGGCCCAACGCGCCGATCTGCACCGGAATCGACCACGCGTCGGTCGCACGCGTGAATTGCGGCAGCAGCGCGAGAAACAGCAGCAGCGCTTTCGGATTGAGGCCGCTCACCGCGAAGCCGCGGATAGACCAGTCCAACGCCGCGCCGGGTGCGCGCTCGGCCGCTACCGTCGGCACCGCGGGGCGAGCAAGAATATTGCCGCCGACCCACAGCAGATAGCCCGCGCCGACGAACGTCAACACGGCCAGCACCGCTGGCGCCTTGGCGACCAGCGCTCCGACACCGGCCGCCACCACCACGGTGATCGCCAGATAGCCGGACAACATGCCGGCGATGGCGGGCGCAATCGCCCGCTCGCGCAATCCAGCCGAGATCGCGTACGCCCAGTCCGCGCCGGGTACCGGCACCAACGAAAAAGACACGAGCCAAAAGGCCGTCAACAAGCTCACTTCCACAGCCTTCTTCTCCCCGACGAGCATATTTGGACGGAGGGAATGTTACGGCTTTGGCTGTCGAAGGTGCTCCCTCTTTCTTGCCGCCACAAAGCGGTCTGCGCTAGAATTTTTCATATGGACGAAATTGACCGCAAGATTCTTGCTGAATTGCAGCAAGATGGACGACTCACCGTCACTGAACTCAGTGAGCGGATCGGTCTGAGTCTTTCGCCGTGCCAGCGGCGCCTGCGGGCTTTGGAGAAAGCCCGGGTCATCAGCGGCTATCGCGCGGTTATCGATCCGGCAACGATCGGTTTGAACTTCTCGGCAATCGTGTTCGCGACGTTACGGGAAGGCAGTAGCCAAAACATCGAGTCTTTCGAACGCGCGCTGTCGGACATCCCGGAGATCACCCGGGCGGAGCGCCTGTTTGGCGATCCGGATTACATGCTGCACGTCGTCACCCGCGATCTGAAGGCGTTCCAGGTGCTTTACGACCGCTATCTGTTGACGCTGCCCTGCGTGCTGCGACTGTCGTCGACGCTGGTCATGAAGAGCATTTTCGAGGATCGGCCGCTGCCGTTGTGACGCAACGACGTCACGCCCGTTCGCCTGCGGCGTTGTGATCCATCGCGGCAAAAAGCGCCCCAGCCCACTTCCCGATACACTACGCAACAATTTTTCGCGCGCGGCCCGGCGCGGCGACCACCGCCGCTTCCGCGCCGCCGCCGTCTCATTTCAGGATTCCGGTAATGAAACGCGTAGTCGTATCCGCGCTCGTCGCGCTGTGCGTCGCGCAGCCGGCCCCTCAGGCCGTTGCGCAGACCGTCAGCAATCAATGTTTCGCGCTCGGCGATATCGCCGGCCAGGTCGCGTCGTGGCGCGCCCACAAGAAGACCGAAGCTCAGGCGCTCGACCAGGCCGCCCGCTACTACAAGGACCCGTCCGACCGCGCGGCCGTCGATGCGATCATCGAAAAGATCTACCGCCCCGACGCGCCCCACATGACCCCCGATCAGGCGAGCATGGCGATCACGTCGGAGTGCGTGAACCAGCACAAGGGGCAGGCAGCGCCGGCACAGTAATGCCGGTGTGTCGCCCGCGATCCGCTAACGCCGCCGGAACGCCTCCAGCGACGACAACGCATTGCCGTGGAAATCGAACAGCGTGTTGTTGTCCCACTGATCACCGGCGCCGACTTTCCAGCCGACGTTCGGCGTCGGAATCCACTCCGGCTCCCACCAGAACACGCCCTTGCCGTGGCCGTCGGGGATCGCCTTCACGATGTCGGTCACCTGGCCGAGGAACTGCGCCTGGCCGGTGGGCGTCTGCGGATACGGCGAGGTCGCCGTCGCTGGTCGTCCACGGATACGCGGTCTCGACGACGACCAGATCCTTGTCGTAGCGCGTCGCGAGATCGTTCACATTGCCCTGCAGGTCGCTGAACAATGACGTGACATCCGCACCACCTCACGCGTCTTTCCACACGCAAACGTCGCAGGTATTCAGGCGCGGCTCGCCGAGCACGAACGTCGCATGGCGCGGCGCCGGCACCTGCACCGGTTGCGCGCCGAAATTGAATGCGAAGGTCAGGCCGCCACGGCGGCGCAGCCGCAGTCCGTCGGCGAGCAGCTGCGTATCGAGTCCCGCGTCGCGCGCCGCCTGCCGCAACACCGTGCGATGCAGTTCATGCGACAGCCAGCCGGCCACGTAGCGCACGTTGCCGTGCATCAGCAGCGCGGGCCACGCATCGTCGAAGCGCGCGGCAATGCGTGTCTCGCCATTGGCGCGCACATGCTCGCGCCAGTGCAGCGCGCGACCCGTCGTGCCGTCGAGCGACAGCGCGGGCGCGAGCGTCGAGCGCAGTGTTTCCACTTCGAGCACCTGGATCGGCAGCACGCGCTGCAATGCGCCGGGCGGCAGATTGCCCGGAATCGCGAACGCGTCGGTTTTCGAGCCGCTGCGCGGGCCGAACACCCATTGCGCGTTCGAACGCGCGATCTGCTCGACGAGTGCGGCGTCGACCACCGCGAGACTCGGCACCGCGACTAGCTGGTAGCCTGAAAGATCCGCCCGGCTCGACACGATATCGACATCGAGCCCGAGTTCGCGCAGCGACTCGTAGTAGTCGAACGCGAGCGTCTGATAGTCGAAGCCGTTGCCGTGACGCTGGATTTCGAACATCCACTGCGTCTCGTAGTCGAATACCAGCGCGGTGGCCGCTCGTGCGGGCGCGGCGAGCGTCGACAGCGCCGTGCTGCCCGCGATTTCACGCGCGGCCCGTTGCACCTCGAGACCGCCCGGCGACAATTCGTTATTCGGCAGGTTGAGCCCGGAATGCATCTGCTCCTGCGCATATGGGCACTGGCGCCAACGGAAATACGACACCAGCTCCGCGCCATGCGCGAACGCCTCGTAAGCCCACAGCCGCACCATGCCCGACGCCGGCACCGGATTCCACGACGCCCAGTTCACCGGACCGGCCTGCTGCTCCATCACCCAGAAGCGCCCGCCGCCAATGCCGCGGTAGCGGTCGTGATCGAACGCGGACACGTCGGGATGTCCGGTACGCGCGAAGCGCGCCTTCTGCTCCTCCGGCAATGCGATCGATTCGGTGCGCGCGATCGGATAGCTATCCCATGCGGCGATGTCGATCGCGTTGTCGGCGGCGAAGCGATAGTGATCGAAGGTCGTGAAAAAGCCCATGAAGTTGTGCAGCAGATCCGCGTTCGGCGCATGCTCGCGCAACACGTCGATCTGTTCGCGATGGAAGCTCGCGACCTCGTCGGACATGAAGCGGCGGAAGTCGAGCAGATGGATCGGATTGGCGTCGGTAGGTGTCAGCGTCGGCAGACCGATCGCGTCGAACGACGGGTACTCCATGCTCCAGAACACGTTGCCCCACGCGTCGTTCAACGCGCCGATCGTTGCATAGCGCCGTTGCAGCCACGCGTGAAAGCGCTGCAAAGCCGCGGCCGAATAGCTCGGCACCGTATCGTGGCAGCCGAGTTCGTTATCGGTCTGCCACGCGACGATCGACGGATGCCGTCCGTAGCGCTGCGCCATCGCGGTGACGATGCGTACGCATTCGCGCCGGTACGTGTCGCTCGAAATATCGTAGTGACGCCGCGAGCCGAAATTCCAGCGCGTGCCGTCCGCGCGCACCGGCAGCACGTCCGGATGCGCGTCGACGAGCCATTTCGGCGGCGAAGCGGTCGGCGTGCCGAGCACGAGTTTCAGGCCCGCTTTGGCCAGCGTGTCGACGGCTTCGTCGAGCCATTGCCAGTCGTATTCGCCGGCGCGCGGCTCCATGCGGCTCCACGCGAATTCAGCGATCCGCACATGCGTGATGCCGAGTTCGACCATACGTTGCGCGTCGTCGGCCCACATCGCGCGCGGCCATTGTTCCGGGTAGTAGCAGACACCAAATTGCATGTGAAAGTCTCGTGGTGAGTTGACGTCGAGCCGTCGTTTCAATCGTGTTTCAAGCGCCGTTTAGCCCTTGCTTGCCCCGAAGGTCAGTCCGGCGACGAAATGCCTTTGCATCGCGAAGAACATCAGCACCGAAGGCAGCGCGGCCAGCACCGAGCCTGCCGCGACGAGGTTCCACGCGGTGGTCCATTGCCCCTTCAGCGCGGCGACGCCGACTGTGATCGGCGCGGCGGCGTCGCCTTGCGTGAGACACAGCGCCCAGAAGTAGTCGTTCCACACGAACGTGAACACGAGGATCGCCAGCGCGGCGAGCGCGGGGCGGATCAAAGGCAGCACGATGCGCAGATAGATCGTCCACTCGCTCGCCCCTTCGACGCGCGCGGCCTCGATCATCTCGAACGGCAACTGCTTGATGAAGTTGCGCAGAAACAAGGTGCAAAAGCCGGTCTGGAACGACACATGAAAGATCACCAGCGCCCACACGGTGTTGAACAGGCCGAACTTCAGCATCATGTCGCGCACTGGAATCATCAGGATCTGGATCGGCACGAAATTGCCGGCGACGAACGCCAACAGCACGGCCGTGTTGCCCGGAAAGCGATACGTCGCCAACGCGAAACCCGCCATCGACGCGAGGACGATCGCGCCGATCACCGAAGGCACCGTGATCAGCACGCTATTGGCGAAGTAATGCAGCATCGGCGTTTGCGTGAGCGCGGTGCCATAGTTCTCCAGCAGCGCGAAGTGTTTCGGCCATGTCCAGTAGTCGCCCTGCGATAACTCGTCCGTCGAACGGATCGAGGTCAGCAAAACGGCGAGCATCGGCAGCAGCCAGATAAACAGCGCAAGCGGCAGCGAGGCCTTGTAAAGCGTGCGATTCAGCGGTTTCCAGCGTTCGACGGGAAGCGGATACATGAGCTGGTACTCCTGACGTACACAGAATCAGCGTTCCTCGCGCAGCATGCGGCGCAAATGGAACACGATATAGACGAGCATGATCGCGAACAGCACGACCGCAATCGCAGCGGAATAGCCTTCGCGGTAATACTTGATCGCCTCGTCGTACATGAAATAGGCGAGCACGGTGGAACTGTCGAACGGACCGCCGCCGCTCATCACCGCAATTAGATCGAAGCTGCGCAGTGCGCCGATCACGGTCAGCACCACCGCCATGAAGGTCGCGGGCCGCAGTTGCGGCAGGATCACGTGCCACAGCAGTCGCAGCCCTTTTGCGCCTTCCATGCGCGCCGCCTCGACCACCTCGGGATTGATGCCGGTGAGTCCGGTCAGATACAGGATCATGCAGAACGGTGCTTGCGGCCACAGCGCGGCGAAGATGATGCCGAACGTGACCGTGTGCGGATCGCCGAGCACCGGAATGCCGCGACCGACGATCAAGCGCAGCAGCCCGAACGTCGGATCGTAGAACCAGCTGAACACAAGGCCAACTACGACGCCCGACAGCACGAACGGCGCGAAAAACAGCGATTTCACGACGCGCATGCCGCGCACGTGCTGGTTCAGATACAGCGCGAACAGCAGACCGAGAGGCGGCGCGAGCAGAAACAGCGCAAGCCAGATCAGGTTGTTCTTCAGCGCCGTGTAGAACGTATCGGACTGGAACAGCTCGACGTAGTTGGCAAGACCCGCGAAGGTCTTCGGCGTCATGCCGTCCCAGTTGTAGAAGCTCAGCGAAATACTGTTGATGATCGGATAGATCACGCACAGCGTGAACAACGCACAGCCGGGCAGCAGAAAGAAAAACGCTGCGCGATGCTGATGACGGCGCGTCGTCGAGACGCGACGGTGCCGCGCCGCGGGCAGGCGGCGCGCTGCGGTATGAGACATGGAACGGCCTCGTCGGAAATCGAAGGCGGAGTTGATCCGGAAGCAGGACCCAGAAGCAGGACCCGCAAGCCGGCCGCACTCACGCGGCCGGCACCGTGGGACTTACTTCTGGTAGATGCGCTTACGGGTCGCTTCGAGATGAGCGAGCACGCTGTCGAGTTGCGACGGATCGCTGTAGAACTGCTGCATGGCCTTCATGCCTTCGTCGGCCATTTCCTTCTGCATGTCGCGATCGTAGAACTGCGCGATGCCGCCCTTCGTGTTCGCGAGCGTCTGGAAGCCGACCTTCGAAATCGCATCTTCAGGCGGAGCGGCCTGACTGTTCGACGGCAACTGTCCCCAGCCCTTTGCGAGTTCCGCGTTGATCTTCGGCGTCTCCATGAACGCGAGCAGCTTGCGCGCGTCGGCCTTGTTCTTTGCCTTCGCCGGAATCAGCAGCACGTTGACGGGACCGTCTTCTGCCATCGGCACGTTTGCGTCGATCACCGGAAAGCGGAAGAAGCCGATCTGATCCTTGACGGACGGCGGGAAGCTCGCCGAGAAGAACGTGCCCATCAGCATCATCGCGGCCTTGCCGTTGTTCAGGATCGGGCCGATCGAATCGACGTCGTACGACAGCGCGTTGTCGATGAAGTCTTTGTTGTCGAGCAGCGTCTTCCACGTCGTGTAGACCTTCTTGACGCGCGGATCGGTGTACGGAATTTCGCCGGCCATCAGCTTCTGATGGAACTCGTTGCCGTTGATGCGCAGATCCAGATAGTCGAACCACGCGGCCAGCGTCCAGCTATCACGTGCGGCCACCGCGATCGGCGCGACACCGATCGCCTTCAACTTCTTGTCGGCTTCGAGCAGTTCGTCCCACGTTTTCGGCTCGCTCTTGATGCCGGCCTTCTCGAACAGATCCTTGCGATAGAAGAAGCCGTACGCGTCATAGCCGAGCGGCGCCGCATACTGCTTGCCCTTGTACGTCGATGCGTCCTTGACCGACGCATACTGCTGCGACCAGCCGTTCTTCGCCCAGTCCGAGCTCAGATCTTCGAGCAGACCACGTTGCGCGTAATAGGCCATCCGCTCGCCGTCGTGCCACGACACGACATCGGGCGGATCGGTGGCGAGCCAGCCGCCCATCTGCACCTTGTACGCTTCCTCGGTCACGTAGGTGATTTTCAGGTCGATGTCGGGATTGGCTTTCTTGAACTGATCGAATGCGTCCTGCCAGGTCGAGCGCTGATTACCGCGCGCCGATACGTTGACGTTCAGCGTAGCCGCGTCGACCACGGCACTGCCGAGCGCGCCGGCCACCACGGCGGCGGCGATCGACACCAGGGCAAGACGGCGAAGGCGAAGAGCAATCATCCATGTCTCCTTGTCTACCTTGTTGACCGGCTACGCAGCGTGGCCGGCGATGTAACCCGCTCTATGGCGGAATTCGGTCAGGCGGCCGCGCGTTCCGGTTCGAACGTGCTACGCCGCAGCGCGAGTCCCTGTTCGTCGAACAGATGGCAAGCAGCGGGCGGCACGTGAACGCGGATGCGTTCGCCAGCGACGAGCGGCGTATCGCCGGGCGCTTTCGCGATCAGCGTGCCGCCTGCATGGTCCGCGTGGATATAGCTGTGCTCGCCGAGCCGCTCCGACAGCACGGTCGCGCACTGAATGAACTGTTCGTCGCCGTCGAGCCGCAGATGCTCCGGGCGCACGCCGAGCGTGACGCGCTGGCCGCGTTGCAGCCGTTCTCCATCGACGTCCGCGACGAGCTTTTGCGCGCCCGCCGCCAGCGCCACCGTCACGCGGCCCGGCTCGATCGATTCGACCGCTGCATCGATGAAGTTCATGCGCGGCGAGCCGATAAAGCCCGCGACGAAGCGCGACTTCGGCTGGTGATACAGCTCGAGCGGCGCACCGCTCTGCGCGATGCTGCCGAAGCGCTCGGCATCCGCGCCCGCATGCAGCAGCACGATGCGATCGGCGAGCGTCATCGCTTCGATCTGATCGTGCGTGACGTACACCACGCTCGCGTTCGCGAACCTCTGATGCAAACGCGCAATCTCGACGCGCGTCTGACCGCGCAGCGCGGCATCGAGATTCGACAGCGGCTCGTCGAACAGAAACACGCCCGGCTCGCGCACGATCGCGCGGCCAATCGCGACGCGCTGCCGCTGACCGCCCGATAACGCTTTAGGATGTCGATCGAGCAGGCTGTCAAGTTGCAGAATCCGCGCGGCTTCGCGCACCTTGCGCTCGATCACGTCCTTCGGCTGCTTCGCGAGCTTCAATCCGAACGCCATGTTGTCGAACACGGTCATGTGCGGAAACAGCGCATAGCTTTGGAACACCATCGCGACGCCGCGCTCGGCGGCCGGCACGTCGTTGACGAGTCGGCCGCCAATATGCAGCTCGCCTTCGCTGAGGTCCTCGAGACCGGCGATCATCCGTAGTAAGGTTGACTTGCCGCAGCCCGACGGGCCCAGGAACACGCAGAACTCATGCTGCGCGATCTCCAGATTCACGCGCCGGATCACCGGCGGATGCTCGCCGTAAGCCTTTTGCACATCGCTCAAACGAATCGTCGCCATGCTGTTTCCGCCTGCATTTAACCGCTTAAATTTTCGCCGAAATAAAACGCCCGGGCCTTGTGCGGGCGGCATTTAATCGCTTAAATTCGAGTGCAACGGAAAAAGTCATGGCAGGTGTCTCCGTTACGTTTTTGAGAAAGTTAGCAATGTCGCCGTTCGTTTGCAAGATTTGAATTGACCTCCCTCAATCTGGGATGACCCAACATGGTCACGTTGTCCGAAGTCGCGAAACGCGCGCAGGTTACCGCCGCCACCGTCTCCAACGTGCTGCGCAATCGCGAGAAAGTCCGCCCTGAAACGGCTGAGCGCGTGCTGCAGGCGATCGCCGAGCTCGGCTATCGGCCGAACCTGAATGCGCGAGCGCTCGCCGAAGGCCGGTCGTCGACGCTCGCACTGATGCTGTCGAACATCTCGAACCCGTTCTATCCGGAGTTCGTGCTCGCCGCCGAGCGCGCGGCGCGCAAGACCGGCCATTTCCTGATGGTTTGCAATACCGACGACGACGCCGAAATCGGCCGCGCGTATCTGAATCAGATCGCCGGCACGCTAGCCGACGGCGTGCTCGTGATGAACACGGACATCACGATCAACGACCTGTGCGCATCGGCGACACCTAGCGCGCCGATTCTGCTTGCGATGTGGGAGCACCCAGAGTCGCCGCCCGCGCTGCCGTGCATTGCGGTCGACTTCGCGCGCGCGGGCGAATTGGCCGCGCGGCATCTGCTCGGACTCGGCCATCGCGAGATCGGCTTGCTGATCGGCGACGGCTGCGGCGGCTTGCAGGACGCGCGCTCGAACGGTTTTCGGGCGGCGATGCGCGCGGCCGGCATCGAAGCCGACGCCGCCGCGGTGCTGCAAATTCGCGACTCGATCGACGCCGGCTTCGCCGCCTGCATGGAGCTGATGGCGAACCGCCCGCAACTGAGCGCGATCTTCGCGACCAACGACCTGCTCGCGATCGGCGCGATCCAGGCGTTGATCACGCTCGGCCGCTCGGTTCCCGGCGACGTGTCGGTGATCGGCATCACCGACATTCAGCTCGCGCATCAGGTGCATCCGGCGCTGACCACGGTCGCGATTCAAACCGCGGCTGTCGCGGAGTTGTCGATCCAGAGTCTGATCCGTTTGATCCAGACGCCGGAGCGGCAGCCGTCGATGGTGCTCGGGCCGCCGCCCGAGCTGGTGGTGCGTGCTTCGACCGGGCCGCGCAGGAAACGCTGACGCGCCTTAGCTAGCTCGCTCCATCGCCGTCAGCGGACGATACTTTCCTCAGGTCTGTCGATTCATTCGACGATGTTGAAATCGGCAAGATACTTGTCGCTCAACTGGATGCCCAGGCCCGGCAGGTCGTCCGACAGTTGCAGATAGCCATTTTCCGGTTGCGGCTCGCCTTCGAAGATGTAGTAGAACAATTCGTTGCCCACTTCGACGTCGAACACAGGGAAGAACTCCGACATCGGACTCGCGGTGCTTGACATCGTCAGGTGATAGTTGTGCATCTGCCCCGCGTGAGGGATAACCGGCACCGACCACGCTTCTGCCATCGCATTGATCTTGCGCGCCGCCGTGATGCCGCCCACGCGATTCGTGTCGTACTGGATCACGTCGATCGCGCGGCGTTCGAGCAGATCCTTGAAGCCGTAGCTCGTGAACTCGTGCTCGCCGCCCGACACCGGCATCAAGTTCATCTTCTTCAGCTCCTGATAGCCTTCGATGTCGTCGCCGATCACCGGCTCCTCGATCCAGCGCGGATTGAATTCGGCGAGGCGCGGCAGCATTCTGCGCGCGTATTCGAGCGTCCAGCCCATATAGCATTCGAGCATGATGTCGACTTCGTCGCCGGCCAGTTCACGCAACAGACGCACTTGTTCGATGTTTTTCGCCATGCCTTTCGGGCCGTCTTTCGGGCCGTAGCCGAAGCGCATCTTCATCGCGGTGAAGCCGCTGTCCAGGTATCCTTGTGCTTCGCCGAGGAACGCATCGCGGTCGTCGTTGTTATAGAGCTTCGACGCGTAACACCAGATCTTTTCTTTCGTGCGGCCGCCGAGCAGCTTGAACACCGGCTTTTTCACGGCCTTGCCCATGATGTCCCACAGCGCGATATCGATCGCGGAGATCGCCGCCATGCCGATGCCTTTGCGGCCCCAGGCGAGCGTGCGGCGATACATCTTCTGCCAGATGTACTCGTTGTCGAACGGATCTTCGCCGATCGCGATCGGCGCAAGGTATTCGTCGATGATCTGCTTCGCGATGCGCGGCGCGAGCGCGCAATTGCCGATGCCCACCGTGCCGTCGTCGCATTCGACTTCGACGACGAGCCAGCCGTGAAAGCGGAATGAACCCATCGCGTCGCCGCGCTCGTACAGAATATCGACCGCGTTCGTGCAGAAATGCGCTTGCGGCGGGACGACTTTGCCTTTCCACTCGAAAACACGTGTACGGATATGCTTGATCTTCATGTTCGACGATTTCCTTCTGAGAGTCGGTGAGTCAGTGGCCCGTGCGTTCGCCGAGCGGGCTATTGCGATGAGAGATGGAACTGGAAGCGGCAGCGGACGTGAAGCGGAACGTCAGCAGCAGCAATGCGCCGATCAGGCCGACCACCGCGAGCGAGAACATCCCCGCCTGCGACGAGCCGATCGCGCGCTCGGCCAGCCCCTTCAGGTTCGGTGCGACGAAGCCGCCGAGATTGCCGATCGAATTGATCAACGCGATGCCGCCCGCGGCCGCGGCGCCGCCCAGGTAACCGGTGGGTAGCGTCCAGAACAGCGGCTGCACGCAGACGAAACCGATCGCGGCGAAACAGAACGCGGCAATCGCCAGCGTCACCGAAGACGTCATCGCCGAAGCGGCAATGCCGAACGCCGCGAGCGCGAGCATCGCCGCGGCCCAGATACGGTGATGACCGTGACGGTCGGCGTAGCGCGTCACACAGAACGTGCCGATGATCGCGGCGATCCACGGAATCGCGGTCAGCAGTCCGACCTCGACGCCGACATGGCCGCCGCTCGCAAGCCCGGCGATGCGCGTCGGCAGATAGAACACGACACCGTACACGCTCATCTGTACCGCGAAGTAGATCAGGCCGCAGAACAGCACGCGCGAATCGCGCAGCGCCGCCAGCACCGAAGCCGGACCATGCGCGAGCTTCTTGCGGTCTTCCTGGCGCAACGCGTGATCGAGCGCATCACGCTCGTCGGCATCGAGCCAGCGCGCCTCGACGGGCCGGTCGGTCAGATAGAAGTAAGCGACGACACCCACCGCCGACGCCGCGAGCCCCTCGACGACAAAGAGCCACTGCCACGGATGCATGCCAAAGGGATTGCCCGCGTCTAGCAGCAGACCCGATATCGGGCTGCCGAGCAACAGCGCGAGGGGGAAGCCGAAATAGAACATCCCCATCGTCTGCGAGCGCGTTTTCGCGGGAAACCAGTTCGACAGGAACAGGATGATGCCGGGGAAGAAACCGGCTTCGGCGATGCCGAGCAGCGTGCGCAGCACATAGAAGCTCGCGGCGCTGTCGACGATAGCGGTGCACGCGGACACGATGCCCCACGTGACCATGATGCGGCTCATCCAGACGCGCGCGCCGAAGCGGTACATCAGCAGATTGCTCGGCACTTCGAACACCGCATAGCCAACGAAGAAAATGCCGGCGCCGAAGGCGAACGCCGCGTCGCTCAAGCCGGTGTCGGCCTGTAGCACGTTCTTTGCGAAGCCGACGTTCGCGCGGTCGATGAACGCCAGTACGTACATCAGGATCAGAAAAGGCAGCAGCCTCGTGCGCGCTTTGGTAATCGCGCTGTCGAGCGCGGGGCTCGCGGTCATCGTCATGCGTCGTCTCCAGTTTGGTCTTGTCAACGCGAACGGCGTCGCGATCGCCGTTCTGCGATAAGCGCTAGTGTGCGAAACTATCCGATAACTGACCACTGAATAATTCGTATCGGCCGATTCCTTAAAGTTATCGCTCATGATCCCGCCCGCCTCTACCATCCGCAAGCGTCTGCGCCTACGTCATCTGCAACTGATGGTCGCGCTGTCGGAAACCGAATCGCTGCGGCGCGCCGCGGACGATCTCGCGATGACCCAGCCCGCAGCGACCAAGGCCTTGCAGGAACTCGAAGACACGCTCGGTGTATCGCTGTTCGTGCGACATGCGCGCGGCATGGAGCCGACGATCTTCGGCGAGGCCGTGATGCGCTATGCGCGTGTCGTGTTCGAGGATCTCGACGAACTGCGCGAGGAGTTGGCCGGCATCGAGGCCGGCGACATCGGCAAGGTCCGCATCGGCGCGGTGATGGCGCCGTCGCCCGAACTGCTGACGCACACGATCGTCAAGCTGAAGGAGGCGCATCCGCGCCTGCAGATGGCGGTCACGATCGACACCAGCGACGTGCTGGTGCAGTCGCTGCAACAGGATCAGCTCGATATAGTGATCGGTCGGATTCCCGATGGTTTTCCGGCACTCGACCTGAGCTTCGAGACGTTGGCGGAAGAGGCGCTGTCGATCGTCGTGCGGCCCGATCATCCAGCCGTCAAAACAGGCCAACAAACGGGCACGCGGCCCAAGCTGGCGGACCTTGCGCGCTATCCGTGGATCGTCCAGCCGCATCCGAGCCCGATGCGCCAGGTCATCGATCAAACGTTTCGCGAGTCGCGGGTCGCGCCGCCGGTCAGCACGGTCGAGACGTCGTCGATTCTGACCACGCTGTCGTTGCTGCGCGATTCGGACATGCTCGCCGTGCTGCCGAGTTCGGTCGCGCAGTACTACGTCGCGCTCGATGCGATTGCCGCGGTCGCGACGCCGTTGCGCGGCCGGCTCGCACCGTATGGGCTGATTCTGCGCAGAAACCGGCGCGTCACGCCGGCGATGCAACTGGTCATCGATTCGATTCGTGCGGGGTGAGGGCTTCTGTGAAACGCTGCTATTCGACGTCTCGGAGGAGAAGAACTATTTCATCGTCGGTGTTCACGGTCGGCACAAATTCATCACGTCACTCTAGCAATCCTTGTTACCGACCTCTTCGAAGTAACCGATTGACTGCAGCACATTTTGGAATTTTTGACGTTTCCATATCTTCGGGACAAGACAGCCATTTATAGAACTCCAGTTCCTGCGAAGCGATATTTAAGCGGCATTCCGCAACCTGAAAACCCGTATCGGGAGCATAGCGATCACTCCACTCGTTAAACGAATAAGCAATCAATGTACAGTCCGATGACATTCTTTCATTCCAGATTCCAAAATTCTTGTCGAGAGCAATCTGTTTATCTCCAGTCGTACCTTTCCTGATGCCTCGATACAGCTTCTCTGCGTTCGCGAGAATTTTTTCTGTGTCGGCGTTGGTGCAGGCAAGAAAATCGTTTCGCGTTTTTGCCTTCTCTTCACATGCCGTATCCGCCAACGCTGAAATAGACGCCGATATCATCAGTACCGCCCCGATGGTTTTAATGGCTGTGGTCATAATTTCCTTCTTTGAAAAGACTGCCTTCTGAGCGACGACGCTTGATCAGTCCCCGCGGCCGCACACCGCCAGCCATCGTATATTCCAAAAATTTGGCCGGCACGCGGTCATAGTGACCCGAGTTAACAAGACTCAACAAGCCAGCGTTACCACTTGGAAGGTTATATACAAAGCAAACGAGCGCATCGTACTCGTACTGATATAGTGGAACGCGAATCTTTCTATTTAGAATGTGCTCAGGGTAATCAAGATCAAGCAGCAACAATTCTCGGGCCTCGGCAATTGTTATGCCATTGCGAAATTGCGCTTCAGACACCGCCCCTGATATTGGCCCCATATGAACCAGATGTCCATACCCAATAGTTGCATTACCTCCTTTACCTGCACCGTCGTTGTCGTAAACATGTGGCTTGAAAGCTTCCCAGCCTGCAATGAAAGTTATCCCTTGCTGCGATATCTTCCATGGCTTGCAGAGTCTGCCCGAATGGACAGTCACACATGAATTCGGATTGGTATTCGTTATCGCTGTTCCAAGTGCGTCGGGCATTACGCGTCCTCTCGGTGACCAAGATAAATAGATATGGATTGAGGGCCGTTCGTTTTGTAGCGTTTAGTGCGCCCCAAACCATCTGTAACGCCGTGTACGAGCGAACCAGACGGCAGACGAACCGTGTAATACGTGTCGCGGATAATCCGGCCGCCAGCATCTTTGAGTGTGTATTGCTCGTCGTGAGTCCGATCGTTCGACGTTAGCGCTGACTCTGCCTTGCGTTCGCGACAATTGCACGTCCATGCATATCCCAGGGCCTCGGCCATGGCGTAACCGGTTGGAAGCGAGCGGAGCTTATCGAATGGAAAGAACTCCCCAGTTTCGGCGTTCAAGGCCTTGCGGATGGCATTGGGGGAAAATTGGAATATATCGAATAGGTAATGCGGCAAACCCCGCATACTTCCTCCTCAACGCTCCAAGTGTTTTGCTGTCTCTGTTGCTCCATTGAAGTCCTCATCAGGTTTCGGGGTGATGCCCCGAGAATTGACACCTGAAACGGACCACGGTCAACCGTTTTAAATTGGGATAAGCCGTTTTTGACAACTATTTACAATGATGTCGCGTATCTTATTTTTATTGCATATCCTGCCTAGGCGGGGTGACTAGAAAAAGGCGGCATTGAGCCGCCCCTTGATCGTCAGGAATTGACGGCCCCGGCACCACATTGACGACCCATACACGCCCCGGCGACAATCCCGCGATTCATCGCGCGTTCGAATTCTGCCGCCCCGGCGACCTGCTCGTGATCGCCGGTGCGATTCGCGACGCAGCGCGACCGGATGATGAACGGCTCATGAACCCCTTGCTACTAGCTACATGGCGCACTACCTGAACACTGCAACCCTTCTCGAGCTCGCGCGCGCGGCGCAGCGGCGCCTGGAACAACAACCCGCCGCCGCGCCTTGCGAATGCACGCGCACTCCCCTCGACGGCTGGCAATCGCAACCGCTTTCACTCGACGAAACCTTGTTGGAGGAGATCGGCACGCTGATGCCGGAAGACGATCCGGAGCCGACCTTCAGCGAATATCTGCCCAATAAAACGAGCTACTGGTCGGCCGATGCGCCGATCGCGCCGCGCTATTTCCCGTACAACCGCTGCGGCGTATGGCAATGCTCGACGTGCGGGCGACTGTACTTGCGCTACGTCGAAGGCGGCGGTTACTTTGTCGACCGCAGGATTCGCGCGGTCAACGCGGATCTGATCGAGGACGTGCCGCTGCCCGCATAACGCGGTTTGCCATCGCCACGGTTCAGGCATCGTCCCTGTCCGCGCGTGCGACACCCAGCAGTTCCTTGACGCGCCGCGCGAGATTCGACAGCACGCTGTCGGGGCGCGCCGCAGCCTGCTGTCTATGCGGCATACGCTGCAAATCGTGCCAGTCGGTATCGAGCGCTCTGGCGTGACCGTCGGCGCTGAACGGCCATTCGACCACCACCGCGCGCAAACGCGCGGCACGCGAGCTTCTGTCGGCGCGATCGATATACGCATTGATCTCCGACGCCTCGTGCCGCGCCGATTCCTCCGAATCGACGGCGATGAAGTCGTTCAGCCCTTCGATGTGGACGCACCATAACTGTTCGCTCACGTCGCGTCTCCCGCTGCGTTTATTGTCCTGCCCGGTCAGACCGGTGGCAGCCGTCCAAAGTCAGGTTCGGCCCTGAGCCGTTCCCAGTTCAGATCCGCGAAGCACGGGCCTTGCGTCGCCTCGCTGAATTTGACGTCGTTGTGCTTGCCGTTCCACTCCATCAACTTGACCTGGTCGTTCGCGTCGACCGTGAGATCCCAGCCGATGCAGCGCGCAAACGGAATCTTCCTGTGCAGGCGCAGCACCGTCGCCATGCATTTGTCGAAACACGGAATCTTCACGCCTGCAAAGTGCACGCCCGAGTCCGGATGCGCCTCCACCGCGCCCCAGTCGCTCATATACCCAAAGTCGCACAGTTCGCCCGTCTCGAGATTGACCGACACGCATATTTCGCGATTCGCCAGCACATGCGTATCTTCGGCTCTGCCGAGGCGCAAGTAGCAGGCTCGAACGGAAATGCGGCCGGCGTCGTCGACCACGGTCGTGAAGCGCAACGTCGCCACCGGTTTCGAAGCAAACGCAGTGAACAAACTGTGCTGGTCGATGAAAGTCTGAATCACGCCATTGCCGAGCGACCTGATGACCACGGGGTCGAAGTTGGCACGGTCGAAGAAGTAGACACCATTGCCCTGTCCGGAACCGTCGAGCTTGAAGGCGACGCGCTCGGTATGCTCGAACACGACGTCCTTCAGGTCGCGCTCGGGTACCACGACGCTTTTGTCCGTAAAGAACAGCCCGTTGGCATAGTACGCAAGGTCCGGCAATTCGTCGCCGTCGAAGATCAGCCGTGAAATCGGCTTAAGGCTCGAAATCTTGCCGTACCAGCCTTTCAGATGCGGCACGACGACGATCCCATAGTAATTGTCCGGAATCCAGCCTTCCTTGAATGTGCCGCAAAACGCGGTATAAACGCGCAGCCAAGGCGCGTAGACCGGGTCGCCGAACACGTCCCGCGCATAGGCGTCCGCGAGCCGCAGGTTGTTCGGGTCGGCCTTGCCATATCTGCTTTCCAGTCGCTCCAATATTCTTCTCGCCTGCATGCCGTGATCGTGGTGAAAGCGGTAAAGCGAGACCCGCTTTGCTGATCGTCTCACTACGTTTTCAACTCCGGATAGCATCATGCTTAGTACGCGTTTGGATGATGAAGCCCCTTGAAAATCGTGGCCAGAATGATCTTCATGTCGAGCCAGAATGACCAGTTGCGCAGGTAGTACAGATCGTGTGCAACACGGCCTTCCATTTTTTCGAGGCGATCGGTCTCGCCGCGATATCCGTTGATCTGCGCCCAGCCGGTAATGCCGGGTTTGATCCGATAACGCTGAATATAGCCCGACACGATGTTCTGATAGAGATCGTCATGTTCGAGCGCATGCGGACGCGGCCCTACCACCGACATATCGCCGCGCAGCACGTTGAAGAACTGCGGCAGTTCGTCGAGACTCGTGCGGCGCAGGAACGCACCGACGCTGGTGATGCGTGGATCGCCGCGCGTCGCCTGTTCGAGAATGCCCGGCTTCTGCTCGTGCAAGCGCATCGTGCGGAACTTGTAGATCGTAAATACTCGGCCGTCGGCGCCTTTGCGGCGCTGCTTGAAGAACACCGGCCCGCGCGAACTCAGTTTGACCGCTATCGCGCAGCCCAGCAGGATCGGCGAGATCGCGATCAAAGCGACCAGCGCGAACAGACGGTCGAACAGGTCTTTCTGCACCAACGCGTTGGGCGGCAGCGGCGACGCGGCGAGATTGATCGTCGGCAAGCCGAGCAACTCGGTCATGCTGCCTTCGAACAGCGCAAGCGAGCGCACGTCGGGCATGAAGCGCACATTGATCAGGTCGTTGCGAAACTCCGCCACCAGGCTGAGAATCGCGCGCTCCTCGGAGAGCGGCAGTGCCAGCCACACTTCGCCGATCTGCTGCTCGCGCACGTAGCGAGCGAACGCGGACTGTTCTTCGAACATCTGCACCGACGGGTGCGGCGGCACGCAACAGTCGGGGTGCAGGTTATACAACGCATTCGCGCGAAAGCCGGCAGCGGGCGAGGTCTCGATCTTGCGAATGATCTCGTCACAATGATCGCCGCACGCCGCCACCGCGACCTGCTGCAAGTTCATCCCCGCATGGCGCATGCGGCCGAGCAGCGCATGCGTGACCAGCCGGCCGGACATCATCGCGGCGCCCGAAATGCCGGTCCAGTACACGAACCAGAGCCGCGACACGATGTCGATCCGGTGCAGCGAAAACATCAGCACCATCGCGCACGCCTGCACGACGAGCCAGCCGAGCGCCACCTGGCTCGCCAGCACTCTTTTCGAGCGGCCCCGCCAGGACTGGTATACGCCGAGCGCCGGAAAGACCGCAAGAGCAAACGCCGCGGCAAATGCGACGAACGCGAAATAGAAGCTCCGTTGCGAGCCGCCGTCGAAGCGCACCTGTGAGGCCGCGAAGGCCCCAGCCACGATCATCGCGACGTCGAACGCTCTCGCCAGCAGACCAGTCAGCAATCGCATCACAGCCCCCTCATAGGACGTATCAGGTCGACTTCGTCGCATCAGCCACAACGCCCGTACTTGTCGTCGAAACGCACGATGTCGTCTTCGCCGAGATAAGTGCCGGACTGTACTTCGATGATCTGCAGCGGTACGCGGCCCGGATTTTCGAGCCGATGGCGAACACCCAGCGGGATGTAGGTCGATTCGTTTTCGCCGAGGAGAAACTGCTCTTCTCCACGCGTGACGAGCGCGGTGCCGCACACCACCACCCAATGCTCGGCGCGATGATGATGCATCTGCAACGACAGACGGCCGCCCGGCATCACGACGATGCGCTTCACCTGAAAGCGCTCGCCATGATCGATCGAGTCATAGAAACCCCACGGGCGACGGACTTTTCTGTGAGCATCGGCTTCCGGTGACTTCTCGGCCCTGATCCGCGACACGAGTCCCTTGATGTCCTGCACATGCGAGCGATCCGCGACGAGCACCGCGTCGTCGGTTTCGATCACGATCATGTTGTCGGTGCCGACGCAAGCGAGAAGCCTGCCTCCTTGCGAGCGTGCGTAGGTCGCGGTGGACCCTTCGAACAGCACGCGGCCGCTGGCCGCGTTACCGCACTCGTCCTTCTCCATCGCTTGCCACACGGCATCCCACGAGCCGAGATCGGACCACCCCGCTTCGAGCGGCACCACTACGCCCGAAAACGCCGACTCAGGTTTGCCTAGCTGTTCCATCACCGCATAGTCGATCGAGTCGGACGGCGAACCGAGAAACCCGTCGGCGTCCGGCATGATGCATTCTTCAGTCTTCTTCGCGTCGCGATACGCCTGAATGCAGGCCGTGTGCATGTCCGGCTGAAACTGCTGGATGACCGAAAGCCACACCGACGCCCGCACGACGAAGATGCCGCTATTCCACCAGTAATTGCCCGACGCGACGTACTGGGCCGCGAGTTCCGCCGCGGGCTTCTCCACGAAGCGCTCGATGCGACGCGCGCCGTCGGGCAATGCATCGCCGAGCCGGATGTAACCGAAGCCCGTATCGGCCCGTTCGGGCGGCACGCCTAGCGTGACGATCGCGCCGTTGCGCGCATGCGTTGCGGCGATGTCGAGCGAGTGATGCAGCGCGTCCAGATTCGCGATCGCATGGTCGGCTGGCATCGCGACGAGGATCGCGTCTTCGTCTTCCGTGCATGCCGTCAGCGCGGCAAGCGTCAGTGCCGGCGCCGTATCGCGACGCGCGGGCTCGACCACGATCCGCGCGTTCACGCCGATCTCGCGCGCCTGTTCGTAAGTCGCGAAATAATGCTCGGTGCCGCAGACGATCACCGGATCGGCCGCGACGTTCCATGCCGCATCGAAGCCCGCCATGCGCCCCATGGTCGCTTGCAGCAAAGTCTGCTTACCGATCACGTCGATCAATTGCTTGGGAAACTGTTCGCGCGACACCGGCCACAACCGGGTGCCGGAACCACCGGCGAGAATCACCTGCACGAGCGTCGGGAACTCCGACTCGGCGGCGTCCTGTCGCATCGTTTCGACATCCGCTGCGGCTGCTGCCGCGGTAACCTTACCCATCGCAAACTCCTTCGCATTGAAACCGGCTCGGGAACGCGTCTTCCTGGACGACACCGAACAACGCGGTGTGCCGCGATCCACGCAAATACCGTCTGATGTGATTTATCGACAGGGCGTCCGCGTCAAACGGACCAAACCAGTAGTTCAGTTCACAGTGATAGAGGCACGCGCCGACGACAAATCCGGCGCGAGCTGGAAGTACAGAAACTGACTGGCCGAATCGCAGTGGTCTGCTCGACAACGACGACCGGAAAACGATTTGAAAACGAAAGAACGAATGTGGCAACGACGTACATCGGATCTGGTCGACGTCGTGCCCCGATGGATTCATCATAGTGAGAGCGCCTTGCGACACAGGGCATCTGGCGCGAAGCGCGGAAGTTTTGGCGGCGCTCGGGGACCGGATTTCGCAAGCTTGCGAACGAGCTTGCACTTCTATTGCAGTGCGCACGATGGAAATAAGCAGCGACACGTGCTACCGTTTAATGAACGTCCCGTGGCATTCCTGTCAAAGACAAACAGCTGTGTGATCCCGCACGGCCACACTGTAAGTCTTTCGCTGTTCCCAATCTCGCCATCATCCAGCGCATGGGCACAACCCCCAACCGGCGCGCCATCCGTTTTTCTGGAGCTGCAATGGCCTATCTTTCGCTACTCGCACTTTTTATGACGGTCACGAACTTCGTGCCCCTCAGTGCGATCGGCTTCGTCCCGCTGCTATTGCTGGCATGGCGCTTTTACGGCCGCACTTATCCCGCGTTCATCACGCCGCTTACCGCTTTCACGGTGCTCGCGATCATCTCGACGTTGCTCTATGATCCGCAGTCGTTCCTCGAATTCGACTTCTATCGGCGCGACGGCAATTTCTTCATCTCCTATCTGCCCATTTTTGCCGGCTGCGTATATGCGCACCGCTGGGATCTGAACAAGGTGCTGCGTTCGTTGTTCATCTTCGCAGTCGTCATCAACCTGCCAATGTACGCGTACTACATCGCCACGAACGGGCTGTTCAGCATCTTCATTCACCCTGACGACACCTTCGGCAGCTACTTCATTGCCCGTAACGCGGCCGGCGGCTTCCTGGCAATGCTGTTCTGTCTCGGCGTAGCGTGCTACCTGCAAAAACGCAGCAAGCTGATAATCGCGCTGCTGTTCTGCACTACGCTGATGCTGTTTTCGACCTATAGCCGCGGCTCGCTGCTCGGCGCGGTGGCCGTTCTGCCCTACCTGTACTTTGGCCGCAAGCGCTGGATTCTCGGTACGCTGATCGCCGTGCTGCTGATCGCCTCGGCCGCCATCGCGATCTACCATACGCAGCCGAACGTCGACTACATGGGCTATACGTTCGCGATTCACGCCAACGACGCAAAGGTCAACAACCTCAACATCCGCTACGAGTGGCTATGGCCACGAGCGCTCGCGTATTTCGTGCAAAGCCCGCTCGTCGGTCTCGGCTTCGGCTCGTTCGACGACCATATCGGCAGCCTCACCTCGTACTTCCATCTGTTCGCGGTACCGTCCGACATCGTGATCGAGCACAGCGACTCGCACGCTCACAACTCGTACCTGAATATCCTCGCCGAGCTCGGCGTCGTGGGCTTGACGCTGATCCTCGCGTTCTTCTGGAAACTGGTGGAATGGAGCAAGCAGGGGGCGGCGTATGCCGCGTTGGTCGAGGGGGGCCGCCACTTCGCGGCGTTCCGCTTCGTCGAGATTTCGTCGGTATGCCTGCTGGTGATGTCGGCAACCGAACATCGGCTGGTCACGCCGTCGAATGTATTGATTCTTTCTCTTGTAATCTCGCTGCTGCTAGCCGCGCGTCCGCTGGCGGCCACTGCATTCAGGCCCGGCCCGCGCGGTGCGCGCAAGGCGGGCGTCGTGGGTGCGCGAGCTACACAGCCCGTGCCCCGGCGCCCGACTCACGGCGCAACGTCGGCAAGATGACGTTCTTCGGCCGGCAGCGACTGACTCGGCGCATAGGGAAGGAACTGCTCGACGCACGCATAGGGGAGCCGGGCATCGACGAAGCCCATCAGCGCCTTCTTGAAGTTCTCAGACGAAAAACGCTCGGCATTCTTGCGGCACACACGTGCATCGAATAAGGCGGCGTTGCTCTCGAAACGGGTAACGGCTTCGAGCAAGGACGCGGTGCTTTGCTCGCCGAAGAAGACCCCGGTGGGCCGCTCGAGCGGCAATCCCACCACCGATTCAAGCGCGCCGCCGCGGCCGAACGCAATCACCGGTGTACCGCATGCCTGCGCTTCGACCACGGAAATGCCGAAATCCTCTTCCGCCGCGAACACGAATGCACGCGCGCGCCGCAAATGATCGACCAGCACGTCGGACGGCTGATGCCCGAGGATCTTGACGTTGTCGCCGGCCACCGCTTTGATTTTCTTCATATCGGGACCGTCGCCGATCACGACCAGCTTGCGCTCGGGCGTTTGCGAAAAAGCCTGAACGATCAGATCAATACGCTTATAAGGCACCATCCGAGACGCCGTTACGTAGAAATCCTCTTTCTCCGTACCAATGGACATATTCGCCAGATCGACAGGCGGATAGATCACGGTCGCTTCACGCTGATAGGCCTTTCTGATTCGCCGTGCAATGAACTGGGAATTAGCAACCAGATGATCGACGCCGTTCGCAGAACGCGAATCCCAGCCGCGAATGTAATGAAGCAGCACTCGCGCCAACGCGGAGCGCAGTCCCCTGTCGAGATGGGATTCGCGCAGGTACTGATGTTGCAGATCCCACGCATAGCGGATCGGCGAATGAATGTAGCTGATGTGCACCTGGTTCGGCCCGGTCAACACGCCTTTGGCAACCGCGTGGGAGCTCGAAATGACGAGATCGTAGCCGGACAGATCCACCTGCTCGATAGCAATCGGCATCAACGGCAAATAGGCGCGGTATCGTCTTCGCGCAAATGGCATCTTCTGGATGAAGGACGTATTGACGGACTTCCCCTTCACGCAATCGCGGTCTTCGAGAAAATCGACAATCGAAAAGACGTCCGCATCCGGGAAGCACTCGATGATGTTCTTCAATACTTTCTCGGCGCCGCCGGACACTACCAGCCAATCGTGAACAATAGCGACTTTCACTTCGACCTCCTGTGACAATCCAACCAAACTCCCGCACACCCACGGGCCACTTCAATCGTCTTTTGCGCCGCCCGCCTGGGTACGAAGCCCACACACCACCCGCACCCGCGCGAGCGCCCGCTCGGCGCCGGGTAATAGCCCGATCAGTTCGAGACGAATCAGCACGCTGAGCAGCGTCACCGACTGCGCGGCTTCGCCGATCACCCGAGCAGAGGCCATGCCAATCGCGCCGAAACGCGGCGCGAGAATGAGCGCCGCCGCGAGATTGACCAGCGCCGAGGCGACGCCGGCAATTGCGAGTACCCGGTCTTTCCTGCGCGGTACGAATACATAGAACGCCACGAACTCATTGAAGGCCGCGAACGGGAACATCCATGCAAATACCTGCAATACGTGCACACTCGGCTCGAACGCGGCGCCGAGAATCAGCGGCAACACGAAAGGCGAAAGCGTCAACGCGCCGCACAGCACTAGCACGCCATAGCCGAGCAGCAATAGGGCGCCGCGCCGTGTCGTTACATGCGCGCCCGCCTTGTCGCCCTGCGCGAGTTGCCGGGTTATCGTCGGAATAAAGACCTGCGCCGCGGGGGCCATCAGGCTCAGACCGATCGTCGCGAAACGCTCGGCCGCGCCGAAATAGCCGACCTCAGCGGGGGTGGAGAACAAGGTCAGCAAATACGTCGACGACGCCGTCAGCACGACGGAGCCGGACGAATAGCAGAACAGCATCGTCGACCTGCGTATGAGCGGCAGGACGCCGGAAAACGCCAGACGCGGCCAACCGAGCTGCCACGTCGTCAAACCGTAGGCAATGGCCAAGGACACGGCGCCCGCAATCAGCAGGCTCGCCAACACCCATACGGCGTCGTTCGGTCCTCTGACGAGCGCCAGCACCAACACGAGACTCAGCGCAAAGCCGAACACTTCGATTATGATCGGCGTGCGAATCTGCTGCCGCCCCTGAAATAGCCAGCCCAGATTGCACGCCGACACGATGCCTAGCAGGGTTGCGAGCATGCCGATCAGAGGCTGCTCCGCCAACAACGGTGAGCAGAACGTCGCAACGATGCCTATGCCCGCGCCAATCACGGCGAGTGCCAGCCGCGCGCTGACATGCAGCGAATAGATCGCATTGCATTCCTGGGTCGACTGCGCTTTCGCCACCTCGCGCATGCCGACGAAGGTGAAGCCGAAGCCGACGAACATCCATATCACGTTCATCAGCGACATCGACGCGAGTACCCGCCCGTATTCGGCCACGCCAAGCACCCTGCCATAGAACGGCACCACGATCATGAGGTACACGTACCTCATGAAATAGCCGGCGTACACAAATACGATCAGGTTGGTGCTCGTTCGTCTATCCATGCCGTCCTCCTTCGCCTAGCGTCCTGCGACGCGACGGCGCGCAAGCGGGTTCGCGATATAACGCACCGCGAAATCGGACAGCGGCGAGTACGGCACGAGACACAGGCTCGACAGTACGAGGGTGCCGAGCTTCTTCTTCAGGCTCCAAAACGGGTTTGCAATGATCGTGTGCAGATAGCTGCGCGAATCGCGGAGCATCCAGTGCCAACGCCTGAAAAACGTCGCGCGATAAACGGAAGAGCAGAATGTCGCTTTCTCGTGTGAAAAATCGAGAAATGTGGCCGGCAATTCAATGTCGAGGCGGTCTTTTGCAATATTGCGCAGAATGGCCCAGCGCATGTTGAACGCCCGCGGCGCTTTCGTCAGTTGTTCCGAGTTTGCGAACGACACCGTTTCACTGCCCGCGTTATGCACACGGTAGCCGCCTAGCGACTTCGACAAGGTCGCGATCGGTCCAGTCAGCGCGACGCCATAGATCGCGTAAAAGTCCGCGCCATAGCGATTCACGCCCTCTTCGGGGACGGGGAAGATCTGCTTGAGCGCACTCACCCGGTAAGCGTTGCCAGACGCGGGCGGCGACGGATAGAGCCAACCGCCGCGCAACAGAATGCTGCAGTCGGGGGGCGGCTCGCTATTCGGCACGTAGGCACCCGTCAACTCTCCATTGCTGTCCATCACGTCGAGGCGGAATTGCACCTTTGCCCACTCGCCGCTCCGGAAAAAGCGCATGACCTCGGTGACTGCGGATGGGTACAGCACGTCATCCGAATCGAGAAAGATCACAAACTCGGTGGTGAGCGACGCGATTGCATAGTTGTAGGCGGACACCTGTCCGCCATTTTTCTTGCACACCGACACGACGCGGTCGCCGTAGCCTTCGATGATCGCGCGTGACCCGTCGGTCGATCCATCGTCGACGATCATGACCGTGGTCGCCGGATAGTCCTGCGCGAGCGCCGAGTCGATCGCCGCCGCCAGATAGTGCTCGTAGTTGTAATTGCAAATCGCAATGGTGACCTGTTTCATGATGTGTCAACGCTATCCATCAGGTTCGGTCCGCCGGCTCCCGGCGGCCGTAAAGTTCGCGAAATCTCGCTATGCCACTGCCTGCGCCGCACTCCGAACCACCAGATAAGCCAGATGTTTGGGCGGATTGTTACCAGCACCATTCACCTTGTCGGGTACCTTGAATCGCACGTTCATCAAATCGTTGTCCCAACTCAATGCAACGTTGTCCGGTACGCTCGCCTCGCCACTCACCGCGTCGATGAAATCGGCCTTTATCGCATGCGAGCGCAGCGCCTGCAGCCCGCCGATGGAAATGTTCTGCCAGCCCGCGCTGCTGCTCACCTGCATCACCAGGTCGTTGCCGGAAACCAAAGCATTTGCGGCAACACCCGGACCGCATTGCAGCGGTTTCGAAAAACTCGCCAGATGCCCACCCACGGTTTGTCGCAACACGACCAAGCTTCGACCGGAAACGTTGTAGGTTCGTTCAGGCGGACCGGGGTGCGTGAGACGATACGGTTCATAGCCCTCCCAGTGATAGATCATCGAGACGTACTTGTTCGGATCGTCCCAATTCCTCCCGAGCGCCCACACCGCGAAGTCGAAGAAATAGCGCGGCAAATAGTGCGGGTCTTTGATGTACTCGTTGCCGATCTCGGTTTGCCAGATGCCGCGCGCGGGACCGTTCTTCACGTACCTCTGGTACAGCGGTTCCATGTCGGCGACCGGCAAATAGTGCGTGTCTATGTAGTCGACCCAATCGAGCATGCGCTCTTTCAATTCCGGACTGCGATATTCGAGCCAGCGGTAGAAGTTATCGAGGCCGCCCTGGTCGGGCCAGCCGCCATACACCACGTACGCGCCATAACTGCGAATGATGCGGGCGGCCGGAATATGAACCCGCTCGACGTAATCCTGCATCGCGCGTTCATACGGTTTCGAGCGTTTTTCGTCCTTGCTGAACCCCGGGCCGCGCCAGAACACCGACTGCTGCAAGCCGCCGGACAATTTTCCAGCCGCCTCGTTCCAGATCTGGAAATAGCGCAGGTTATAAGGCGGCGCCGAATACTTGCGGACCACCGCGTCGACGTACTGCTTCCATGCATCCACGTCGACGGGTGCCGAATTGTTTTCGCCCGGCACGCTCGCATTCCATCTCGGCGTAAAGCCGAGCATCAGCAGCGAACCGATTCCATTGCGTTCATTTCGCAACAGTCTGGACGGCAGGTCGACATCGTACGCCGAGCTGGTTTTGTCGATGCGCATCGGCTCGCCGCGCCGATCAGGTTGACCCGGGCCGACCGAGTCGCGACCCCAGCTGATGCCCATCGCTCGCCACATCTCGATGTCGGCAACCGATCCGGCCCAGCCGTTCACGCCGATCAGATCGCTCATCATGCGGCCGCGCGCGCGCGCGTGCGCAGGGTCCTGTACCAACGCGAGAGCGGGCCTGATATCCGACAATGGCGCGGCCGCGCCCGCCGCCAACGCGGCGAGTGTGCGCAACGCACGTCTTCTGCCAGCACGGGTCTTCATGCGATCCATGTTCGTGCCCATCCACGCTAGCTCGCTGACGCGCGCGGTGCCAGTTCACGCAGCCGCTCGCCGGTCTTTACATCGAGGATTTCGAGCACCTGTTGCGCCGCGCGCTCCCAGCGAAACTCGCGCGCATGCAGCAGCCCAGCGCTGCGGTATTGCTGGCGAAGATCGGCGTCGCTCATCATCTGCTCGATCTTTGCGGCGATGTCGTCCGCGGAGGCCGCGTCGCAGTACATCGCGGCATTCCCGCACGCTTCCGGTATCGACGTACGCGCCGACGCGATCACCGGACAGCCGCAATACATCGCTTCCAGAGGCGGCAGGCCGAAGCCTTCGTACAACGACGGAAACACGAGGCATCCAGCGTTCTCGTAGAGCCCCTTCAGCTCCTCGTCGGACACGAATCCGGCCCACACCACCTGCCGCGACTGCAGCGGATACTCGACGCCTGCACTGCTGAAGATGCGCGGATACTGTTTTCCCACGATGACGAATTTCACGTCGCGCAGATGCCCGAGCCGCGCGATTGCGTCCAGCACGCCGCGCAGATTCTTGCGCGGGTCGAGACTGCCGACGATCACGCAATACGCGTCCTTGTTCAATTCGAGCCGTTGCAGCACCGACGGGTCGGCCACGATCCGGTCGAGATGATCCGCGCCGGGCGCCACCACTTTCACACGCGATTCGTCGATCTTCAGGTGATGGCAGATCCGCATTTTCGAATACGTCGACACCGTCAGAACGATCGGATGCGTGCGCGGCAATAGCGTGAAGACGATGCGATACCAGAGCCGGAATTTCCTCGAAAAGCCTTGCGGCACGTCGAAGACGGCCATGTCGTGAACCATCACGACCTGACTGTGCTTGAACAGCGGATTCGTATTGCACAGACTGAGCAGCGTGATCCCGCGAGCAGCGATCGGCAGCGTGATCTGCTCCCACAACGTGCCACGCAGCCACGGAAAGCGCCGCTGCGGTCTGAGCAGCGCCCCGGGCTCGACTGCATTTTGTGGCACGAACAATTCAGGTTCGTCACCGGGCGCGGCACGCATCTGCATGGCCCTCGTCAGCTCATACGCCACGCGTTGAACCCCCGTGATGGACTGCGAAGTAAACTTTCCGTTGATTGCAAAGGCCATCTGGTTCTCCGTTTTACGCCATCGCGAACGCGCGTTACCGCGTTGAGGTCCCCACACGCTCAGGCGCCTCGCGGCGCTTGCTGCCCGGCGTCGTTTTCGCCGAAATCGCTGGCATAGTTCGTTTCGTAGCCGTAATTCTTCGTGCTTCGACGCAGCGGTATGCCGTTGAACACCGCGCCCGCGATGCGCCCTTCCGCGCGTTCCACCTTTCTGATCGTGTCGGCGATCTCGTCCTCGCTCTGCATACCAGAGCGCAGCACGAGCAGGGATGCGCCCGCCTCGTTCGCGACGATCGAGGCGTCGGTGACCGCGAGGAAAGGCGGCGTATCGATGATCACCAGATCGAACTGGCTCGACAGCCGCTCAAGAACATCCTTCAGGCGCGGCTTCATCAGCAGCGCGGCGGGATTCTCCGGGCGCACGCCGCACGACAGGAACGTCAATCCGTCGATGCGGGTGGAGCGCAACGCATTGCGCAATGGCAAGCGTTCGGACAGCACTTCGGATAGGCCTCCACGATTACTCTCGTTGAACAGGGAGGCGAGATGGCCACGCCGCATATCGGCATCGATCAGCACCACACGCTGACCGACTTCCGCGTGCAGGATCGCCAGATTCGCGGCGACGAAGCTCTTGCCGGCGGACGGCGTGGGGCCGATGACCATGACGATGTTGTTGCGTGCGTGCGCGAGATCGCGCGTGACGGCGGTCCGTACGCTGCGCAGCGCTTCGACCGACGCGTCGTGTGGAAAGCGCGCGGCGAGAATCCTGTTCGGAATGCCCTTATCGAGCTGAATCTCGTGCAGACTCTTCTGCAACGGCGGATGGGCACGCCCGGTCGCTGGCGGCAGAGATTTTCGGCCTGCGGTCGCATCGCGATCGAGCAGCACTTGCTGATGGCTGAACAGAATCTCGCCAAACACCGGCACGCTCATCTGGCGCTCGACGTAGCGCGGGTCAGTCACGCCGATCATCACGTGACGGCGCATGAAGACCAACACGACGCCGGACACGAGACCGAGCACCAATCCGCCGCCGAGCACGAGAATCGGCTGCGGCATGACCGGCATATGCGGTCTCATCGCCGGATCGAGAATATGCGCACCGCCCGTCGTGCTGGCGCGGCGCACCTGCAATTGCTCAGCCTTCTGGACCATGCCGAGATACACCGTTTCAGCCACCTTCTGCGCGCGGATCAGATCGACGCTCTCGCGCTCCGACGCCGGCATGCCGTTGAAATGGTCGGAGAATTTCGCTTTCGCTTCTTTCAATTGCGCCAGTTGCTCGTCGATGTTCTGCACCCAGCGGCTCTGCGGCGTATAGCGCTCGAGCATTTGCGTGCGCTGCAATTGCAACGTCGCGATCTGCTTGTCGAGATCGAGGCCGCCCTGCAAATAGGCTTGCGCCTCGTTGGTCGGCTGCATCGATTGCGAGTTCGAGCGGAAGCTCTTCAGCGCTTCCTCGGCTTTTCGCAGATCGGCGAGTAGACGCGGGAGTTCGCCGTTAATGAACGCGAGCGTCTGTGTGTCGTTCGATTGTCGGCTCGCCACCGCGGAGGCGAGGTATTGCTGTCCCAATGCATTGGCGACCGCAGCGGCTTTGTCCGGACTCTTGTCGCGGTACTGGATTTGCAGCAACCCCGAGTCTTTCACCTTGTCGCCGATCTTGATCAGACTCTCGAAGCGCTTGATCGCATCGAGCTCATTCCAGCGGATCACTTCGAATTTCGTGCCGGGCCGCGCAGCGAGTTCCTTCACGAGCATCGACACGCCGTTCTGCTTGACCGGCATGCCGACCGTGCCACTCGCCAGCAATTCGCCGGACGGGCCGTGCAATTCGAAGCCGCCATTGTCGAGCGCGGTCAAGGTCAGCTTCTCTTCCTCGAGTTCGCGCGGCACGTCGAGCGCCGCGATCTGCACGCGCTCACCGCCCCATGCATACGATTTCAGGCCGAGCCACGGCGCCGAAGGCTGTCCCGGTGTAGCAAATTTTTCGGCGATGTCGCCGAGCACCGGAAGCTTGTGCGGCTTTACCGAAATGTCGAAACGGAACTGGTCGATTACCGGCTGCAAAACCGACCGGCTTTCCATCACCGCCATTTCCGTTACCGACGACGGCGTCGGAGGCGGCAACAGTTCCTGGTTCTGCAACGCAAGTCCGAGCGCATTCGGCTCGGGCGGGTCCACACGAACGATTACGTCAGCGGAATAGATGGGGGTGGCAATCAGAAGATACGCGACCGCGAGCGTGAGGACGACGACCGTCGTCACCACGATCTCCCAGATGTGGTCACGCATTAGCGTAAGCATCCCGCTGGCACTGAGTTGTCTGCGCTCGGTATCAACAGCGGGATAGAGCGAGTTTTGCGGATAGTAATCCACCGGTCTGATCCTTGCAGGTTGATGAAACAAAGCGATCGGCAATCGCTCTGCGTCGCCACGTCGCTATTTATGCCGCCGGCCGGATGGACCCTGGATTGGCTGGCAGCACGGCGAAGCGACGTGCTGTGTCGGGTTAGGTCGGGGAGCCGTGTTCGGGACCTCTCGAACCACGGAAGGCTACACACCTATTGCTTATCCACCGCGGCATTGCCGATTGTTCTTCTCACGAATCAGCGAATGCGGTGCCCGCCATTCACGTAATCCGCGATTGACAATTTCTCTCTCGATGTTGCGGTGAAGCATAGTCCGCAAAGGATCGGGGCATTCGCAGGCGGCCCAAAGTAAGGTGCTATTGGCCGATAATGCGGAGCCTTTTACAAATGAAACAGAAGCTGGAAAGCCTTGTTGCGATCTGCAATTGCTGTAACAGAGTTATACGATAGCCGCCGAACATCGCGCCAGAACGCCAAATGGGCGGTTGGTGTGCAAAGAATGCCGTTGATATCCCGCAAATCGTGCCGAATCCACGCTGCTCGGCGCATTCCGCCGATGCCCTGGCTTCTCGCCTGCAAAAATCGCGCTAATCGTGCTGGAAAAAAATTCCGCCCAACGTTAATTAGTAGCACGCAATTTAGCGAATAGTGAGGTAAGAATTTCTCGAATCCTGACGATTACGCCAAAACACCCGCGCATGCCGGCCAAGCTCGTCTGACAGAATTCGATGCGCTAATCTCAATGCGTAGATTTTCCTGTCTGGAGAAGCTGGCGTGATGAAGCACATTGGTCTATTCGTCTTTCAGGATTGTTCGATGGCAAGTACCGGCGCGATCGGCGACGCGTTCCGGCTTGCCAATGAGTTCAAGAGAACGGCTGGCGAAGAGGCGCCATACCGGTTTACCGTGGTATCCGATGGCGGTGGTCTGGTGACCAGTTCTTCGGGCATATCGATCTGGACGCAAGGCCTCGAACGCTATTGCCTCGCGGATTTCCACGCGTTCTTCGTGGCCTGCCGCGACGTCAGCGAAGTGGCGGAATCCAACGATCGGTTTCTGTCGTGGATCTCACTGCAAGGATCGATCGCATCTTTCGGCATGCAACAGGGTGCGAATCTCGCGGTCGTCTGCAACGATCCGCTGCAATCGATCGTGCCGATTTTTCTGTTCGACGACAGCGGTGATGCCGCGCGCACGCAAAGCAATGTGACGCCGACCGATCTCGCGCTCGCGCAGATCGAACGCGACATCAATACCGACACGGCCCGCAAAATCGGCCGCATCCTGCAAACCGGCTACGCCGAGAATAGACGTTCGGAGCTCGACGACGTCAATATCACGACGACGACCGAGAAGATTCGCGAATCGGCGCGCTGGATCAAGGAGAACTACAGCAAGGCTATTTCGGTTGCCCAGGCGGCCGAGTCGGTGGCGATGAGCAAGCGCAACTTTCAGCGCCGTTTCAAATGCGAGTTCGGCATGACGCCACTCGAATATCTGCTGCGCACACGCTTCGAGATCGTTCGCTCGATGCTGAAGAACACCGATTTGCCGGTCGATAAGATCGCGCGTCGCTGCGGAATGGGCGACGGTAATCGGCTCGGCCGGCTATTCAAGGAGCGCTATGGCATGTCGCCGACGCAATTCCGCGCGCAACAGCATGTGGACGCGGAAGAACGCTGGCTGACACCGGAGGAAAGCTGGAGTGCCGCGACCGAGATGTTGCGGCAAGCGCCGCTGACGCTTTGATTTCAATTCCCTGTTACTCCGAGCACGACTCGTCGGCTCGACCGCAAAAGGGATAAGAACATGACGATCATCAAAACCGCCGAACTGGCCGCGGAGGACGCGGCCGTCGCGCCGGAAAACATGGCCTCCCTACAATCCGTTGACAGTGCCGTGGCTGCGCGCTGTGAGATGCCGGGCCTGCGCGCAGGCGCGCATTTCGCGCAAGGGCAAGCGCCATCTACCGTGAGAAAGATCAAGGAAGCGGCGAAAACCTTATTGCCGGATGCCCTTTTCCTAAGCCTGTTACATCACAAACGCACTGGCCGTTATCCTAATCTGATTCGTCCAGTGACGTTCAATGAGAAGATCCTGCAGCGCAATCTTCACCCTGATCCTCGCTATATCGAGCTGACCGACAAGCTGCTGGTGCGGGACTATATTGCCCGGAAGATCGGTGACAAGCATTTGATACCGCTGATCGCAGCGCCCGATGTATTCACGCCCGAAGTGTTCGACGCGCTGCCCGATGCTTTCGTAATGAAAGCCAATCACGGCAGCAGCTTCGTCGAAGTGGTGAGAAACAAATCGGAGACCTCGTTCGACAAGCTGAAGAAGCTTGCCGACCAGTGGTTGCGCACCGAATTCTATTACGTTGGGCGCGAGCGGCACTATCGGTCGATCGAGCCTCGCGTCTTCTTCGAGAAGCTGCTGCTCGATCAGCGCGGCCAGATTCCGGCGGATCTCAAGATGCACTGCTTCGGCGGTCGGCCTGGGGGGCCGATCATCTATATCCTCGTGATCTCCGACCGGTTCGGCACCGCGACGCACGGCGACGTGTACGACGTCGACTGGAATCACCTCGATATCGCAATCGGCGACTACAAGCGCAGTGCGGCACCAGGTCCGCGCCCGCCGAATCTGGATGCCGTGCTCGATATCGCGGTCCGTCTGTGCGAAGACTTCGACTATGTGCGAGTGGACCTGTACGCGCCGGACGAGCGCGTTTATTTCGGCGAACTGACATTTACGCCCGGTGCAGGGGTGCTGCCCTTCACGCCGGACAGTATCGATTACGAGTGGGGCAAGCTGATGGCTTGAATCCGCTTTCATTCGCGGCGTTTGGATTCCACCATCGAGCCGGGGCGCCGAGCGCCGCTCCCCATCAAGCCGGCGACATGCCGTTTTGCAGCTTTGCGCCGTCGGCCTCGCGCGAGACCAGAAACGTCAGCAACGCCTGCGCCGCTTCCCGGTGGCGCGCCGCCGTGCAGATCGCGGCGGTGAAAGTCGTGGTGGACTGGATGGCGGCAGGAAGCTCGCCGAGCACGTCGATACCGGGTACGTGAATCAATTCGCTCATTTGCTGAAAGCCGAGCGCGACTTCTCCGCGCGCGACGAGCGTGCCGACCGGCACACCCGGCGGCGCCTTCACGATACGCGAAGCGATCTGCCCGGCAATGCCCCAGCGTTCGAACAGCTTCAGCAGATGCGTGCCGCTCGGCCCCGTCGAGTAACCGATGCTGCGCGCACCGAGAATCGCGTCGCGCATCGCCGCTTCGGTCGCGATGTCCGGATGTGTCGCTCCGGCCGCGACCGCGACCGCGATGCCCGAGCGCGCGAGCCCGACGCGGCTCGCCGCTTCGACGCAACCCGTCACCACGAGCCGCTCGATCGCGTCTGCTGCGAGCACGACGATATCGAAGACTTCGTCATCCTCGACCCGGCGCGCCGCATCGACGCCGCCGACCGATTCGATCGTGACGCCCTGCCCGGTGCGCCGCTCGTACGACGCGGCGAGTTCGGCGAGCACCTGGCGCGTGGCCATCGACGAAATGCCGGTGATCGGCGCGCGCACGGCTTGACCATTGATCTCTGCGACCACGCCTGTCAGTCCTTGTAACGCAGTCCAGCCTGCTCGAGCGGCCCGCGCATGTTGTACATATCGAGACCCAGCACACCGGAGGCGAGTTTCGCGCGCTTCTCGGCTTCGTTCGCCTCGCGCGCCGCGGCCTTGTCGAGCACCACTTGCGCGGCGGCCGCCGGCACCACGACCACGCCGTCGTCATCGGCAACGACGACGTCGCCCGGCGTGACCAGTGCGCCCGCACACACGACCGGAATGTTCACCGAGCCGAGCGTCGCCTTGACCGTGCCCTTCGCGGAAATCGCCTTGCTCCAGACCGGGAAGTTCATTTCGGTCAGCACGCCTACGTCGCGCACACCGGCGTCGATGATCAGCGCATGCGCGCCGCGCGCCTGGAAGCTGGTTGCGAGCAGATCGCCGAAGTAGCCGTCGGTGCTCTCCGCGGTGACACCCGCGACGACGACGTCGCCCGGCCGGATCTGTTCGGCCGCGACGTGTAGCATCCAGTTGTCGCCCGGTTGCAGCAGCACCGTGACGGCCGTGCCGCTCGCGCCCGCGCCGGTATAGATCGGACGCATATACGGCTGGAGCAAGCCCGTGCGGCCCATGGCTTCATGCACGGTGGCCGAACCGAGCGCGCCGAGTTTCGCGGCCACGTCCGCATCCGCGCGCTGGATGTTGCGATACACGACTCCGATTTCATACATGATTACAGCCCCTTCGTTTTCAGCAAGGCATCGAGACGCGGATAGACGCGCCGCGCGTTGCCTTCGTAGATCTTGTAGCGCTGCTCCGGGTTCATATCCGCGGCTTCAACGTAGCGCTTCGTGTCATCGAAATAGTGGCCGGTTTCGGGATCGATGCCGCGCACCGCGCCGATCATCTCGCTCGCGAACAGGATGTTGTCCAAGGGAATCACGCGCGTGAGCAGATCGATGCCCGGCTGATGATAGACACAGGTGTCGAAAAACACGTTGTTCAGCAGATGGTCCTTCAGCAACGGCTTCTTCATTTCCTGCGCGAGGCCGCGGAAACGACCCCAGTGATACGGCACCGCGCCGCCGCCGTGCGGAATCACGAACCGCAGCGTCGGGAAATCACGGAACAGGTCCGAGGTCAGACATTGCATGAACGCGGTGGTATCCGCATTCAGGTAGTGCGAACCGGTGGTGTGGAAGCACGCATTGCAGCTCGTGCTCACGTGAATCATCGCGGGAATGTCGTACTCGACCATCTTCTCGTAGATCGGGTACCACGAGCGGTCCGACAGCGGCGGGCTGGTCCAGTGGCCGCCCGACGGATCGGGATTCAGGTTGATCGCGACATTGCCGTACTGCTCGACGCATTTGACGAGTTCAGGAATACAGGTGGCCGGATCGACACCCGGACTTTGCGGCAGCATCGCGGCCGGCACGAAGTTCGCGGGAAACAGCTGGCTCACGCGATAGCACAGTTCATTGCAGATCGCGGTCCACGTGCTGGAGACTTCGAAGTCACCGATGTGATGCGCCATGAAGCTCGCACGCGGACTGAAGATCGTCAGATCGAGGCCACGCTCGCGCATCAGTTTCAACTGGTTGTTTTCGATCGACTCGCGCAGCTCGTCGTCGCTGATCTGCAATTCCGACACCGCCGGCATCTCGGACGGACTCTTGATGCCTGCGATCTGGCGGTTACGCCACGCCTCCAACGCTTTGGGCGCGGTGGTGTAGTGGCCGTGAATGTCGATGATCACCGTGATTCCTCAGTAGATGAATTTAACCAGCGGCGCGCGCGAACCGCACGCGCGCCACGTACCTGCGTGCGTCAATGCGCGGTATTCGGCTGCGCCGCCGTACCGGTGCCGCCCGCGCGCTGGCTCACCAGGATGGCGATCGCGGCGAGCGTAGCGGGGATCGCAAGCATGGCGAGGATCGCGCCGAACTGCCAGCCGAAGCCGAGCAGCGCGCCGCCGATCGCCGAGCCGAAGATGCTGCCGAAGCGGCCCATGCCGAGCATCCAGCTCACACCGGTCGCACGCGCAACGGTTGGGTAGCGGCCGGGCGCAAATGCGTTCAGACCGGTTTGCGCGCCGCTCATGCAGAAGCCCGCGGCAAACACCAGCAATGCGAGCGACGACGACATCGCGCCGATGTAGCCGAGCCCGAGCACGCACACTGCGCCGCCGATATACGCGGCGCTGATGACCGGCGCCGGACGCGCCTTGTCCATGACCCAGCCGACCAGCACCGCGCCGATCGTGCCGCCGATCTGGAACATCGCCGTGATGTTGGCCGCGGTGGTGACCGACAGACCCGCATCCTTCATCAGCGTCGGCAGCCAGCCGGTCAGCAGATAGATCACGAGCAGGCCCATGAAATACGTGACCCACAGCGCGATCGTCATCGAGCCATAGCCTTGCGAGAACAGCACGCCGATTGGCTTGCGCGTCGGCAGCGGCGGTTCGTTCGACACGAACACTTCATTGCCGGCGAAATGCACGCCGCACACCCGGCCGAGCACCTTGCCGATACGCTGCGCAGGCGCGCCGCGCACCGCGAGCAGACGGGCCGACTCGGGCAGCAGCCAGATCTGGAACGGGATCAGCACGAGCGGCAGCGCGCCGCCGAAAATCAGCACCGAGCGCCAGCCGTGAACCGGAATCAGCCAGCCGGCCGCGAAGCCGATCAATGCCGAGCCGAGATTGAAGCCCGTGAACATCACGGTGATCAGCAGCGCGCGCTTGCGTTGCGGTGCGTACTCGGACAGCAGCGTCGTCGAGTTCGGCATCGCCGCGCCGAGGCCGACACCGCTCAACAGACGCAGTGCCGCCATCGAAAACGGCGATTGCGTGAACGCAGTCGCGATCGTAAACACGCCGAACAGAAACACCGACGTAATCAGCACCCACTTGCGGCCGATGCGGTCCGATGCCGGACCCGCGAACAATGCGCCAATCACGAGACCGATCGGCGCCGCGCTCATCACGAGACCGAATTCGGGACGCGAAATACCCCAATCATGAATGATGGACGGTGCGACGAAACCCATGATCGCGACGTCCATGCCATCGGCGGTCACGATCAGAAAACACAGCACTACCAGCAGCCACTGGTAGGGCGAGATCGGCCGTTCATCGATGAACTTCTTGATATCAATTCTGTTACCGCTGGTAGTACTCATCAAAACTCTCCTGTCTCCTTCAATGGCCTCATCGCGCGCTCGACGCGGGTTGCTTCGCAAAGTGCGTCGTAACCATCGTGGCGATGGGGCCCCTACACGCCCTACTCAAACAACTGGCGTGACGGTACGTTTCGTCCTTCGCGGGCCAAAGCGCGGGTTAACCATATGGTCGAAGCGAGTATCCGCATTTTCAGCGTTCCGCATAGCATCGTCGAAGTCTGTCCGATTCGCGCAAAGCGGCGCTGGACCGGCGTTCGACCTAGGCCCACCGCCCTTCGGAGCGGCCTCGCCGGACGCCAGTTGGTACACCAACTGATAAACAAAACAGATGACGCGCGAACGAACTCGCATAGAACGGCAGCGAGACACCCCGCTTTTGCGATCGACGTGAATGCGCCGCGCTGCCAGCGGATTTTCCCCACGAAAAAGGGGCTCAAAAGAAAAAGCGGATGACCGTGTCACAGCCATGCAGCTTCGGGATGAGCCGGCGTGGCGGACCGGCTCGTACTCAGTTAGCGCTGCGCGAGACCCGGTTCAGGGCGCCGCGACACCGCGCGTCGCCGGCGTATAAGGCGTGTAGAAGCTCGAACCCGCCCACGTACGCGAGGCTGCCGTGTAGAGCGGTGCGCCTTGCGTGTAGTTCGCGCCGTCGTGCCAGTCGCCCGAACCGGTGTACTTCGCGACCGCCGGGTACGGATAGACCGGACGCGAGGCCGTTACGTTGTTCGACGAATCGGTCTGATACGTCATCACCGAAGTCGGCACCCTGGATTCTTCGACCCAGTTGGCGATCTTCGACACGAGGTCGATATTCGGGTTGCCTTCGCCGCCACCGCAGTGGCCGACGCCCGGCACCAGATATAGCCGCGCGAACTGGTCGACGCTCGACGTGCCCATCGTGTTCTGCATCGCTTCGTAGTACTGGATCGTGAACAGCGGCGAGATGTGCTGATCCGACCAGCCATGCCACAGGATCAGCTTGCCGCCGGCAGCATTGAACGCGGACAGGTCCGGGCTCGTCGCGTCGATGAACGGATGGTTCGCCTTCAGATAAGTCGGGTAGAAGCTGGCGTCCTGGTAGCCGAAGGTGTCGATGGTCGGCATCGTCGGCGAGCCCGTGAAGATCAGGTTGTACGCGCCCGTCACGATCGAATAGCTGAACAGCTTCGTCACGGAAACCGGTGCATCCGTCGAGTTCGACGTCGGCACTTCGACGCCAACCCAGTTCGCTTCCGAACCGTACTGCGGCGAACCCGCCAGCATGTACTCGCCGGTCGTCGCATCGGTCGGACCGCTGTAAATGGCCTTCGCTGTCGTGACTTCAGCCGCGGTCAGGCAGTTGCTGGTGCTCGTCGCGCCGCTCGCGCACTGGATCGTCGCGGGATCGAAATGGCAGGTACGCGGATCGGCGATCAGGCCATCGGCCGCGCCGCTGCCGCCGCCGCACGCCGCCGCGACAGCTTTGTGCAGCAGCGTCGCCTTGTCGGCATACAGAATCGCATTGCCGGCGCTGGTGCCGGTCGTGCTTTGCGACTTCACGCTCCAGCCGTGATACAGCGAGTTCTGGATCTGGAAGTGCGCAGCCGGCGCGCCCGCGACGATACCGTTGTAGTCGGTCGGGTAACGTTGCGCGGCCATCAGCGCTTCGCGGCCGCCGTCCGAGCAACCGATGAAGTACGAATACTTCTGCGTCTGTCCGTAGTAAGCCTTGATCAATTTTTTCGCGGCGAGCGTCGTGATGTGCTGACCGCGATACGCGAAGTCAGCCTGCTTTTGCGGGTCCGTGGTCCAGCTCGAATCCTGGCCCGAGTGACCCATGTCGGTCGCCGCCGTCACAAAGCCGCCCTGCTGCACGAGCGGGCACTGGTACGAGAAGCTGAACGAGCTTTGCTTGGTCGGGTCGCTCAGATTGCCGCACAAACCACCGCAACCGAGTTCCGCGAAACGCTGTGTCCATGTGCTGACCGGCAGCGCGACTTCGAACGTGTTCGACGGAGCGAGTGTGCCCTTCACCGTGCAGAACGCGACCGTCGCGCCGTTGACCGTTGCGTTGGTCACGGTCGCCGAGGTAATCGAACTACCGGCGCCACCGATGTCGGTGATATCGATTGAAGCGAGCTTCGAGCAATCGACGACCGCGTTGCACGGCTGCCAATGGCGTGTACGTGAGCGTGCCGCCACCGCTACCGCCACCGCATGCGGCGACGATCGCGGCCGTCGCGCAAACGCCGACGAACGTCAGCAGTGAAACGCCGCGCGCCTTGATGCGCGACAGCAACTTCAGCGGTTGCAGTGTTCTCATACTTGTTCTCCTGCGTGGTTGTCACGGTCCACTATTGGGCCCGTGCATGTGCTCGCGGTGCGCATCACGCATTCACGATGCGTGACGCATGTCTTCTTCACCTTCATCGATTCAAATCTCCTCTTTTATTACTTCGGCTTTTAGAAACGTCTTCGTTCTTCTGGTCGCGGCGGCGCGCTCGCACAGGCTCGCCGGGTTTTGACGCGACGTTAGCCAGACGGTGATTGACAGGAAATCGCGGGTTAACCACAAGGATCAGCGATATCGGCGGCTCTCCGATGCGCTCGCACGTCCAACTCGATGACGCTCGACACCGCGCTCGAACCGATGGCACAAGGAATGACGGGCGGCGCCGCAAACCGATTCGACCGTGTGCCGCTAGCTCCCACGGTCGCACGCAATAATTTTTTTAGATGCGAAAAGAAACAAATTGAAATCGGGAGTCACTAGCACTATGAGTCGCCAACGACTTCCGCGATGTGATGACGCGGGAAAGCAGAAAAGTACTGCTTCTATGCGTATTGCAACGACAACGACAGCCTCCGCGCGCGTGATCTCATAGAGAAGAACAAGACGTCAATCTCGGCTATTGCCAGGTTGTGGCATGAACCCAACGACATTTCCACTCGCGTTGCGAATCAACGCGAAGAGCTTTCTGTTTTGTTTATTGACGCGTTGTCGTGACATTTGCGCTTCTTACACCTTCCATTCTCCTGCTTTACGACAAACAAACATCACGTTGCCGCGACGCAACCGCAAAGCTGTTATTTTTCAATGAGCTATCACGCATAGTCGGAAATGAGATAGTCAGAGCGCCGCCTCGCGAGTTCGCGTAAACCCCGCTATGTCGGACAGCTCGCATTTCAATCAGCTGCATTTTTCGGTCCGGCTGCGCTACTTCCTCCGCAACATCGCTCCGACTATATTGAGCGCCGTTCACACCTCCCCTTCACCAATACGGCCATAGCCACATGACTTCGCTTGGCACGACGAAATATAAAAAGGAGATCATTTCAATGAAGAAGACGCAGATCGCGCTCGCCATTTTCGCGGGTGCCTTGATGTCGACGGCAGCACACGCGCAAAGCAGCGTCACGCTATTCGGCCTCGTGGATACCGGCGTTACGTATGTGAGTAACCAGGGTGGCAAACACAGCGTGAAGATGGATGACGGCGTCAATGGCCCGAACCTGTGGGGCATGAGAGGCACCGAAGATCTCGGTGGCGGCACCAAGGCCATCTTCGAGCTCGTGAACCAGTACCAGCTGAACAACGGGCAATTCATGCCCAATTCGAGCCTGTTCAGCCGTCTTTCGTACCTGGGGCTCGTCGACGATCGCCTCGGCAAGTTCACGCTCGGTAATCAGTATGACTTCATGACGGACTCGCTATTCGCAGGCGGCAACGATCCTGCCAACGTCTCCGGCCACTTCTACGCATTCCGCGCGGGTCCGTTCCAGAAACTCGCTCTGCCGCAGAATCCGACCGGCGCGTTCGACTGGGATCGCATGGCCGGCGTCAGCCTCAATAACTCAGTCAAGTACGTGTCGCCGGCGTTCGGTGGATTCAGCGCGGGCGCGATGTATGGCTTCGGCAACGTGGCGGGCTCTATCGGCGCGGGCAATTCGACCAGCTTCGCGCTCAACTACGCGGCGAATTCCTTCGGCGCCAACGCCGCCTACACGAACGTGAAGTACTACACGGCCGGTTCCCCGCAGGTCAGCGTGCGCAACTGGGGGCTCGGCGCGCACTACGTATTCGGCTCATGGTTCACCAACGCGCTGTTCACGACCGTGCACAACTCGGCGAACGGCGGCTCGGTCTATGGAGGCTCCGTCGGGGTGCAGTACCAGTTCACATCGGCACTCGCCACCGGCGCGTCGTATTTGTACATGAAGGGCAATTCGGTCGTCGACAACAATCACGCGCATCAGATCGCGGCGATCGTCGACTACTCGCTGTCGAAGCGCACGAGCGTCTACGTGATGGGTCTGTATCAGCGCGCAAGCTCCGGCGGCTTCGCGCAGATCAACGGCATGAATAGCGCGGACGGCGCATCGAGCGGCCAGACCCAGGCTATCGCACGGGTCGGCTTGCATACGCACTTCTGACACCGGAAACCGTCGAAGAGTTGGAGACGATCGCACGCACGTTCGATACGCCGCTGCTCGTGAACATCGTCGAAGGGGGGCACACGCCGCAACTGACGCCGGCTGAATTGCAGAAGCTCGGTTTTTCGATTGCGATTTATCCGGCATCGGGCTTTCTGGCGGTCGCGAAAGCGCTGCAGGATGTCTACGGCCAGATCAAGGCGCAGCGCGGCACCAGGCACGTGGAAAATACCATGTACCCATTCTCCGAAATGTGCAAGTTGATGGGCTTCCCAGCGGTATGGCAGTTCGACCGTGAGCACGCCGAATGACGACGGGCTGACAAAATATTACGTTTTTTGCCGTGCTAGACGCGTAGCATATCGGGGGCATGTCCCGCGAGCGCCCCCACTCGCATTTGTCATTCAACCGCGGAGATTTCGGAAATGAGTATTTTTGGTGACATCGTGCACAAGCTGTTCGGCAAAGCGAAGCCGGACCAACCTCCCCCCGCGACGGAAGCCACCCCCGACCCGGCCGCCGCGCAAGCCGCGACGCCCAACGCGCCCGCCGCACCCGCACCGCTGACCGACGTCGACGTGGCCGCCGTGATGGATCAACTCGTCAGCGAAAGCGGACAGACGTTGAACTGGCGTACGTCGATTGTCGACACGATGAAGGCGCTCGGCGTCGACAGCAGTCTCGAACACCGCAAGCAGCTTGCGCAGGAATTGAAGTACAGCGGGGATATGAACGATTCAGCGAGCATGAACATCTGGCTGCACAAGCAGGTGATGCAGGCGCTCGCTGCAAACGGCGGCAAGCTGCCGCCCGATCTGGCAAGCTAGGCACGACAAAGCAGGCGTCTCGCAGAAAGCGAAGCGCAGCGCAGTGGAAGCCCCGCAGTAAAAATCAATCGCTCAAACGAAGTTGCCCGGTCGAATCACTGAACCGGGCAACTCGAACCTTCTCGGCGCGGCAATCAATGCTCGCGCAATCGGCTGGCAAAAAACGCGCATTGCACGCGCCCTGGACAGCACGATTGCCGTCAGCCCACGTATTCAAACGCGGCTGACCGAACAGATTGAGTTGGAATATCCGCGGCTATTGCGCCGCCGTGAGCTTGAGTCCCGGCCGCAGTGGCTGGGGGGGCTCCAGAGGAGCCTTGCGTTCGTCCGATACCTGTTCGATTCCCTTTCTCGTAACTTCTTCGAGGAAGGTCAGGCGAGCCCGATAGTAATCGGCACGCAGCTGTGCGTCGAGCACCAGCTGTTCGGCCTGAAACAGTTCCATGCGCAAGTTGTTCAGCGCACGTTCGGCCTGTTTCTCGGGAGTAGGAGCATGTTGTGAAGCCCAGTTAGCAAGCCACCTTATCATGGTGAATCCCTCCTTGAGTTCAATGCTCTGCTGCGACAAAGGCTATCAAATAATGGACGCGGCGTGTGTTAAATCGTTACAGGCGTTGCAAGCTTCACTACTGATACCACAACCCGCGCGACAAGAAAAAAGCCCGCACAGCAAAGGCGGGCAATCCCACTCTCTTTGAAAGCGTGTCACGAGGATGACACGCCACAAGTTTAACCGTCATGCAACCCGCACCTACGTGTGCTGGCGATCAGTTCCGCACGAATATATCGATCGCCATTGAATCTATTGAAGCGCCGCCACGTTTTTCGCAATGGCCCGCGCAAACTGCGCGATCTGCCGGCCCTGCTCGATCAGATCCATCGCCAGTCGGAACGTGACGACGTCCGTCTTGTCGGCCAACTGAAGCTTCGCGAGCACGACCTGACGCGCGGTCGCGGCGAGTTTCTCGATGCCGGCTTTCGCGTCGATGACCTTCGCGACCTCCGCCGGGTCGGGCGCCTCGATCGTGCGGACCGCCTGCTCGAGATTGCGGATCACCGCCTCGGAAAATTGCGTGGTCGCCGCATCGCGCAGGCGCAACAGGTCGATCTGCTGCGTCATTCGCTGCTGCGCGACGCTCAGCAGCGTCGTGCCGACGATGCCGCTGATGCTCTCGAGGTGACTCGTGACCTGCGTATAGCCGACCATCTGCTGACCTTCCTCCTCCGAGTGTTCTCCCTTCGACAGGCGGCCGATATATTGAAGAATCTCGAAGGAGAGCCGATCGCTCTCCTTGTCCTTATCGAGCATCTGATTGATCTCTTCCATCGTGCCCGTCGACACCATCTGGGAGCCGCGTTGCACGACTTCGAGCACCTGCATGCCGAGCCGGGTCAGCTCGATGCGCACGCGCTGCAATCCAAGCGCCGGCACCGTCAATACCGACTCGTCGAGATACTGCGGATCGCCCGCGGGTTTGGCGGGCTTCGCGCGCTGCGGCACGACCAGTTGCGCGAACCGCGCGATGGGACCGGTAAACCAGATCAGCAGCAGCGTATTTGCGACGCTGAACAAAGTATGCACATTGGCTACCTGGCGCGGCGCCTCGGCCGCGAGGCGCTCGACGCCCTGCAGGTCTGGATGCGACGGCGATATCCAGCGCACGAATTCCGCCATCTGAGGAATCAGGAAGAGCGCGATCACGACGCCAAGCACATTGAACACCAGATGCACGACGCCCACCTGCACCGCCTCCGGTGGCTTGCCGATCGATGCGAGCAAGGCCGTGCCGCAGGTGCCGACATTCGCGCCGAGAATCAGCGTGATGGCGGCTTCGAGCGGCATCAGGCCCTGCCCACTCAGCGCAATCACGACCGCGAGCGTCGCCGCCGAGCTTTGCACGATCGCGGTGAAGACCGCCCCCACGATGACGCCGACGAGCGGATTGCGCATATCCTGCATCGCGTCGATGAACGGCTGGTACGTGCGCAACGGATGCGTGGACTCGCCCATCAGCTGGATGCCCATGAACAGCAGGCCCAGCCCCATCACGACGCGGCCGATCTGCCGCAGCAGTTCGCGCGGAGCAAACGCGTGCAGCACGAAGCCGATCGAGAGCATGTAGGGCGTCAGACGCGAAACGTCGAAGGCGATGATCTGCGCGGTGATGGTCGAGCCGATGTTCGCGCCCATGATCATCGGCACCGACTGGGCAAGTGTCATCAGCCCGGCGGACACGAAGCCGACCATCAGCACCGTCGTGATGGTCGACGAGTTCAGCAGCGCGGTCACGATGGCACCCGCCAACACGCCGCGAAACCGGTTCGCGGTCAGCACGCCGATCAACGACTGCAACTTCGATCCCGCGATCGCCTTAAGCCCGCCGGTCAAGAACTCCAGCCCGAGAAGAAACAGCGCGAGGCCGCCGATCAACAGCCCGAAGATCCCAAGGATGTTCAACTTGTCGGGATCGATGTCAGCAAGATAATCAGTCATCCTGATGTGCCTCTGATGATCACACGAATAGATGCGGGAGCAAGGGACGGCTTCGCTCCCCGGGATCGACGACCGTGCCGGCGGTCTGCCGCGCTGTGTCCGGGGCAGCTACTTAAGGCTAACGCTAAGGGTATGAGGAAGACGGCGCGCAGGCAAGGACAGGAAAGCGGCCGGCGGCATCCGGACCGCGGAGTTCGCAAAGCATTCAACCGTCAATCAAGATAATTCATTGCCTCGTCAAACAACGATTCCGGCATCCGATTTGGCAGTTAACCCGTAGGTGAAAATGCCCATCGTCCCGGCCGTTTGCCGCTGCCAATAATAGGTCCATCCTCCAATCAAACTTGCTCAACTCACCCCAAACAAGAAGGAGGACTTATGGCAAATCGTGTTGCATACGTAACCGGCGGCATGGGTGGTATCGGAACCGCCATCTGCCAGCGCTTGCACAAAGAGAACTACACCGTCATTGCGGGCTGCGGACCGAACTCGACGCGCAAAGCCCGATGGCTGGAAGATCAGAAGGCGCTCGGCTTTAACTTCATCGCCTCGGAAGGCAACGTCGCGGATTGGGAGTCCACCGCGAAAGCGTTCGAGAAGGTCAGGACGGAAGTGGGCGAAGTCGACGTGCTCGTCAACAACGCGGGCATCACGCGCGACGGCATGTTCCGCAAGATGACCTACGAAGACTGGCAAGCGGTGATCGACACCAATCTCACGAGTCTGTTCAACGTAACCAAACAGGTCATCGAGAGCATGATCGGCCGGGGCTTTGGGCGCATCATCAACATCTCGTCCGTCAACGGCCAGAAAGGCCAGTTCGGGCAGACCAACTACTCCACCGCCAAGGCCGGCATTCACGGCTTCACGATGGCGCTCGCGCAGGAAGTGGCCACCAAGAACGTGACGGTCAACACCGTGTCGCCCGGCTATATCGGCACCGACATGGTCAAGGCCATCCGTCCGGAGGTGCTGGAAAAAATCGTCGCGACGATTCCGGTACGGCGTCTCGGTACGCCGGAAGAGATTGCGTCGATCGTCGCGTGGATCGCGTCGGATCAAGCGGGCTTTGCGACCGGAGCGGATTTCTCGCTGAACGGCGGTCTGCATATGGGCTAACGGGAACGGCGCCGCGTGTGATGCGGCGCAGCCGTGTTCCGTTATCGACGTTGTCAGGTTCCGTGATGGTTTAGCGGCCCGGCGCGAGCCGGCCGCCTCAGTGAGCATATGACCAGAAAAGCGAGCCCTACTCGCGCTGCACCCGCGAAGTCGCCGCGCACCCGCCCGAAGGCGATGCTGCGCCCGATCGTGCCTGCCAAAGCAGGCGAAATCTCGCTCGACTATCACATGACGCTCGAAGCATTACGCAGCGGCGTCGCCAATCAATATCACGTCGGCAGCATGGCGCAGGCCATTTACATGGCGATGCTGCTGAATCAGCGCGGCTATGGTTCCGCCGTACCCGAGCTGTTTCGCGACGCGGAGGGCGTGATTCTGCGCTGCCGCGAGGCGGGACTCGAAACTGGCATCTGCGTGGTCGATCACGACGCCTACGCGCTGCTCGGTCAGGTCCTCACGCTCTTCGATCAGCAACTCGCGGTGACGCCAGTCGGGGCGTTGATCGCAGTCAACGCGAAACTGAAGACCCTGTTCAGCGCCGCCAATGGCCACGGTGACGTCGACAGCGAGAACACCGCATAACGACGCGTATTGGCATTTACTTGTGCAATGCGCCGCGCACATTAGATACATCGTTTCGCGTGACCGGTCCGGCCGCATTTCCCCATGTGGTTCGAACAAAGGTGAGCACACGGGCCATTTCCGTGTCCGTGAGCTTGCCGGCGAAAGACGGCATCTTGTGCGGCTCCGGTCCCGACTCGGTATGCGGACTGCCGCCGCCCTCGACCAGCAACCGCACCAGTGACGCGCTCGATGCCGACAGCACCGCGGGGTTGCCCGCGAGGCGCGGGTACTTATGCGGCACCCCGGCGCCGTCCATCTGATGACAGCGCGCGCAATACGACGCATAGATGCCCGCGCCGGGTCTTTCCACATCGCCGGTTTTCAGCGCCTGCACGGTTTGCTGCGCGGCGCTGGAACGTGCGTTGAAATTGCCGCTCGGCGCATGCGACGGCAGGCTCTTCAGATACGCGGCGATCGCCGCGAGATCGTCGTCGTTCAGGTACTGCGTGCTGTCTTCGACGACCTGCACCATGCTGCCGAACGTGATGAGTCCGCCGCCGTGACCGTGCCGCAGGAAGTCGACAATGTCGGCCGCGGAACTTCGGCCGAGCCCCGAGCCTGGGTCGGCGCTCAGGTTCGGCGCAAACCAGTGGTCGTTGGTGCCACCCGTCAGATAGGCCGATGCCGACTCGTCATAGCCGCGCTCTTCGTAGGCGGGTCCACGCGGCGTGTGGCAGGCGCCGCAATGGCCAAGCGATTGCACCAGATACGCACCGCGATTCCACTGCGCGTCATGTTTCGCATCGGCCTTGAACTGGCCTTTCGGTGCGAACACCCAGTCCCAGAACATCAACACCCAGCGCTGATTGAATGGAAACGGCAAGCGCGTTTGCGGGGCCGGCACCGCGACCGGTTGCACGCCGTGCATGAAGTAGGCGTAGAGCGCGTGCATATCGTCGTCAGTGATCTTCGCGAACGACGGGTACGGCATCGCCGGATAAAGCTGCTTGCCCCCGGGCGCGATGCCCTCGCGCAACGCGCGCGCGAAGTCGTCATAGCTATAACGGCCGATGCCGTATTGCGGGTCCGGCGTGATATTCGACGTATAGATCGTGCCGAACGGCGACCCCATGCCGAGCCCGCCGGCAAACGGCGGCGTAGCTTCAGGCGCCGCGCCCGGATGCGGGACGCGCGGCGCGGCGGTGTGGCAACCGGCGCAATCGGCGGCCTTGGCGAGATATGCGCCGCGGGCGATCTGCGCGGCGTCGGTCGAGGGGCTGGCGGCGTGTGCCGCCGCGTCGGCCGCGCTGGCGGCGTTTGCCGCCGCTGCTAACGTCAGCGCGCATGCGGCCACGATGCCGTATCTAACCGTGTCGAGAACGCCGCGCTTCATCACCACCACCTGCACGGCGACACGATCGCGACCGCGACATCCGTCGCGATCAATGCGAACAGAAATAGCATGCTGGTCATCACCGCGACGTGCGTCAGAAACCAGTCGAGTTCGGCGCGCGTGCGACGCTCGCCGTTCAGCGCACCGAGTTTCAGCTGCGCGACGCGGCGCAGATTGCGCCATGCGACCCACGTGCCGAACGCGCCCGCGACCAGACACACCGTGCCGAGCGCGACGATCGCCGGACGCATCCACGACACGAGCGGCGCGCCGAGCGGATGGTCGTGCGGATAGCAGGCCTGCGCGGCGAGCGTTTCCGCGAGCATCATCTGCAACAGCCACGCGAACGGTGCCGCGAGCAGACCGATCAGCACGTAGCGCATCGAGATGTGCGAGTCTCGGGACACCGTCGTCATGACCACTCCCGGAACAGATACGGCGTCAGATACAGCGTGCTGAAAATGAACAGCCACACGACATCGACGAAGTGCCAATACAGCCCGCCGATCGATAGCGCCGCGCAGCGCTTGTCGTCGAAATAGCCGAGCGCGGTCCAGATCGCCAGCAAGGTCAGCACAACGATTCCGACCAGCACGTGCGCCATGTGAAAGCCGGTAATCGTGAAGTACAGCGAGCCATACAGGTGCGAGGTCAGGCCATAGGGGTGGTTATGCCATTCGCGCAACTGAATGCCCATGAAGATGCAGCCCAGCACGATGCCCACCGCCATCGACGCGACCCCCAGCCGCAACCGCCGCCGGCGCACGCAGCGCTCGCAGAACCAGACGAACACGCTGCTCGACAGTAGAATGACCGTATTCGCGCTGCCGAGCCCGAGCTCCGGCAAGCCCTCGGGCGGCCAATGCTGCTGGCTCTGCGACGCCAGATACAGATACGAGAAGATCAGATAGCCGAACAGCGCGCCTTCGGTCGCGATCAGCGTGAAGCAGCCCCACCAGCCGCTCGACCGCTCGCCCGCGCTGCCAACCGGCAATGCTCGCGCGGTCTGGTCCGGTTCGCTCGACGCGCGATTGAAATTCAGTGCATCGCTCACGTCAGCCTCCCGCGTCCTCGACCGCGACCGGCTCGCGCTGGATCAGCGCGCGCTCGGGCCACAGCCACGTGATGATCGACACCGCGCAACCGGCCAGCATCGCGCCCACGAAAACCCACGCGGTCAACGCGAGCCCCGCGAACAGTAGCGCGGCAAAGACCGCGAGCCAGAACGGCGCGTATGAATCTTCGGGCATCTTCAGGATCACGTCGGGACTCGCCTCCAGTGCGGTCGTGCCCAACGCTTCGCGACCTTGCGCGAGCAGATAGCCTTCGTCGAGTTGCGAGCGCGCTTGAACCGCCTCCCCCGGCTCTTCGACGCGTCCTTCCCACAATGGATGCCGGCTCGCGAGCGTCGGCACAACCGCGAAGTTGTACGGCGGCGGTGGCGAGCTGACCGACCATTCGAGCGTCGGCGCATCCCACGGATTGTTGCCGGCGAGCTTGCCGCGCTTCAGGCTCACCGCGATATCGATCAGAAACAGCAGCACGCCGGCCGCAAACAGGAACGAACCGAGCGACGTGACGAGATTCACCGTATTCCAGCCCATGTCGGCGGGATACGTGTACATGCGGCGCGGCATGCCGAGCAGTCCCGCGATATGCATCGGAAAGAACGCGACGTTGAAGCCGATGAACAGCACCCAGAACGCGAGCTTGCCGAGACGCTCGTTCGTCATCCTGCCGGTGAACTTCGGAAACCAGAAGTAGATGCCGCCGATCACCGGAAACACGTTGATGCCGAGCAGCACGTAGTGCAGATGCGCGACGACGAAGTAGGTGTCGGTGAGTTGCCAGTCGAACGGCACCGCGGCCGTCATCACGCCGGAGACGCCGCCGATCACGAACAGCAGCACGAAGCCCGCGAAAAACAGGAACGGCACGCGATACACGGGGCGGCCGGTCCAGATCGTCGCGACCCACGCGAACGTCGCGACCGCGCTCGGCACCGCGATGACCATGCTGGCCGAGCCGAAGAACGACAGCGCGAGCGCGGGGATGCCGGTCGCGAACATATGGTGGATCCACACGGCAAAGCCGAGCACCATCGTCGCGACCGTCGCCAACGCGACCGGCCCATAGCCGACCAGCGGCCGGCGGCAAAAGACCGGCAGCGCATCCGACACGATGCCCATCGCCGGCAATACGACCACGTAGACCCACGGGTGCGCGAAGATCCAGAACAGGTGCTGCCATAGCAACGGACGCCCGCCATTGAGCACGTCGAAGAAATGCGTGCCGATGCGGCGGTCCATCCACAGCATCAGAAACGCGAGGCTCACCGAAGGCACCGCCAACAGATTGCCGCCCGACGCGGTCAGCGTGCCCCACACGAGCACCGGCACGCGATCGAGCGACATGCCCGGCGCGCGCATCCTCAGCAGCGTGACGACGAAGTTCATCGAGCCGACCGTCGTCGAAATACCGAGCAGCACCATGCCGAGCGCATACACGTCGATGTTCGGGCCGTTGCTGTATTCGAGCCCGGACAGCGGCACGTAGTTGAACCAGCCTGCGTCGGGGGCCTGGCCGGTCGGAAAACTCGCATACAGGAAGATGCCGGCGAACAGGAACACCCAATACGACAGCGCGTTAAGGCGCGGAAAGGCCATGTCGCGCGCGCCGAGCACGAGCGGCCAGATATAGTTCGAAAAGCCGGACAGAACGGGCAGCGCGTACAGAAAGATCATCGTCAGTCCGTGCATCGTGAACAGCTGGTTGTACTGTTCGGGCGTGAGCACCGTTGCGTTGGGACGCGCCAGTTGAACGCGCATGATCAGCGCTTCGACGCCGCCCATCAGCAGGAAGACGAAGGCGGTCACCAGGTAGCGCAGGCCGATGGTCTTGTGATCGACCGTCGAGAACCAGCCGCGCCAGCCGGGCCGCGACTCCCAGATTTCGCGCAGCCGCTTTTCCTGCTCGCTGCCGGGCTCGACGCGGCCGCGCCGCGGCGTGCGGGTCAGTGCGGGCAGTGAAGCGGAAGCGGGATGATCGGACATTGAACGGGCTCCTCGAGTGCGATGCGCTTCAATGCAGCGTCGCCAGATACGCCGACATCGCGGCGGCCTCGCTGGTGGTCAGCGCGATACTGGGCATCAATCCGTCGGGTTTGATTCGCTGCGCCTGCTCGATCCATTCGAGCAGATGGTCGGGCGTGTTGCTGAGCGCGCCTGCCGCGATCATCCGGCGCGAGCCGAGATGCGTCAGATCGGGCGCCTGCACGCCGGTGGCCTTGGTGCCGCGAATCGTGTGGCAGCCCGCGCAGCGCTCTTCGAACAGATGGTGGCCGGCCGCGACCGCTGCGTCGCCCGTTGGCACGCTGGCCGCGCGTCCCTGCGCGTCGCGCCACGCGTTGAATGCCGAGGCGTCCTGCGCGATCACTTCGAACGCCATATGCGCGTGCTGCGCGCCGCAGAACTGCGAGCACTGCCCTCGATAAATGCCGGGACGGTCCGCCTGAATCCACTGCTCGTTGGTTTGCCCCGGAATCGTCTGCGTCTTGCCCGCCAGTTGCGGTACCCAGAACGCGTGCACGACGTCCGCGCTTTTGAGCTGGATCTTCACGGGTTCACCGACCGGGATGTGAATCTCGTTCGCGGTACTGAAGTTGCGGGCCGGGTTCGGATCGTCGCTGTAATCGGCCTTCCACCACCAGTCGTAAGCGGTCACGGTGATCGTCAATTGCGGATACGACGCGGGCGACGCCACCGATTCGAGCGTGATCAGGGCATAGACCAGCATCGCCAGCAGCACGACCGACGACACCGCGGTACCGATGAACACCCAGCGGATGCCACCGGGCTCGGCGCTCAGCGCATCCGGTCGCGCCGCGGGACGCTTGCGGACCATCGCGCCGATCAACAGACCGGCGACGATCAGCGTGACCAGCGTCACGATCGCGGTGAAAACCCAGCCGAGGTAAAGCGTCGGACGGGCCGCCGGGCCCGCCGCGTGCAGGAAGTAGTTCAGCGGTGCCACCGGGTTGGCGTGCGCGGAGTTTGCGGACGCGCTAGCCAGCGCCGCTAACGACGTGACGCTGCCCCGCCTGATGCGCCGTCCTGACGTTCCGGATGCTTGCGCTGCTGCCACTGGGGACCCCGCTGGTGATGAGCTTTCAACACGCGTCGTCCCCTGCGAACGAGACGACGCCCAAGCAGGTCAGCAAAAATCAGGCCTCGTGTGTCGAGCTGTTGCCGTGAATAATTTAGTTTAATAGTTTCCTTCTCAAAAAAAACCGCCTATAGAATGCCGCTCTGCATAAGTTAATTATTTACGAGTTCATTGTTATCGGACAATCTGGAGGACAGGTGTTTCAATGCACGTTCGAATTGAATGGTAAGCCGATGAGCGAATTCAGGATTGGCGCTCTATCGTTTCCTGCATACTCTGGGCAGGGGAGTCATATCAACAAGGCGGCTGGAATGTGCACGCCGAGGATCGGCGCCATTCCCGTCGGCAGATACTATATTTTTGACCGTAGATCCGGCGGCATTCTTGGACCATGGAAAGATCGGCTTAACCTGAATGGCAATAACAAGAGCGAATGGTTCGCGCTCTACGCTATCGACGCTAATATCGACGACGATAAAGTCTTATGCGACGGCATTATTCGTGGCCAGTTCCGATTGCATCCGAAGGGCCGATTGGGGAGAAGCGAGGGCTGCATAACTATCGACCGACTCGCAGACTGGCATCATATTCGTTCGATATTTACCCACACGCCAAAAGTATCAGTGCCTGGATCGGAATTTAAAGCGTACGGTGAGGTGATTGTGAGATGAAAAAAGTCTTAATTTGTCTCGCGGTCGGTTTCGCCTTACTGCTCGCAATCTTTGCCAATGCGCTGTGGTGGATGATGAATCCAGAAGCGCCCTTGAACTTTTCGAATCCGATATGGAAATTGGCGGTTCGTGTGTACGGGGTCAAGACGGCATATCAGGAATCCGACCTCGCCTTCCTCATGTCGTCGGCCGCTATCGTGCTAGGTTTCGCCGCAGCAGTTCTGCTTGTTTGGCGAAGCAAGAAGCGTGGTCAGCGAAAGCTCGACGACTAGCCATCTCGCGGTGGAAATAATCGCTAACTCCGCATCAAAAGTTGCACCCAAAGCCCGCCGACCAGTGGGCTTTGTCGTTTTTGGGCTTCACCACGGTGACCCACCGTCAACTACCCGCTAAGCTCGCGAGAGCGCCACGCGCATCACCAATCAACGTCCGCCCGACCGAAAAAGCCATGCGTTCGAATGTCTCGCTGCTCCGCCGCCTCGCCGGCCTGCTGGTCGCTCTGCCCCTCGCCGCCGCTCTGCAAGGCTGCGCGAGTCCGGACACCGACGAGGTCGCGCGTACCGGCCCCTATCGCGCCGATATCCTCCGCACCGCGCTCGGCATTCCGCACATCAAAGCCGACGACTGGGGCAGCCTCGGCTACGGGTACGGCTACGCGCAAGCCCAGGACAATCTGTGCACGATGACCGAAAGCTTCGTCACCTATCGTGGCGAACGTTCGCGCTTCTTCGGCGCCGACGCGCGCCCCGCGTTAGGCGCGACGTTCGGCCAGCCCGACAACCTCGACTCGGATTTCTTCTTCCGTTTCATCGTCGACGATGCGACCGTCGCGCGCTACCGCAAAAGCCAGACCCACGACATGCGCGCGCTGATCGACGGCTTCGTCGCCGGCTATAACCGCTACGTGGCCGATCTGGCGCACGGCGACTTTCCGGGCGCGCATGCGGCCTGCCGCGCGGCGCCGTGGCTCGGCAAGATCAGCAACGCGGACGTCTACCGGCGTCAGATCGCGGCGAATCTGGCCGGTGGCGAGGCCCGCTTCATCAATGCGATCGCGACCGCGCAACCGCCACAGGCGATGCCGAGCCCGCCGCAAAGCGGGTTGCACGGTGACGCCGCCGTCGCTGCACCGCTCGCCGACTTCGGCGGCCATGCTGGCATCGGCAGCAACGCCCTCGCGTTCGGCGCGGACGCGACGCACACCGGCAGCGCGCTGCTGCTCGGCAATCCGCACTGGTTCTGGACCGGCCCTGATCGCTTCTACCAGGCTCAACTCACTATTTCCGGTAAGCTGAACGTCAGCGGCGTGTCGTTTCTCGGCGTGCCGCTGATCGTGATCGGCTTCAACGACAACGTCGCGTGGACGCATACCGTGTCCACCGCGAAGCGCTTCGGCCTGTTCAAGCTGACGCTCGAAGCTGGCGCGCCGACCCGGTATCAGGTCGACGGCAACAGCGTAGCGATGACGCCGACGCGCGTGAACGTCGAAGTGCGCGCCGCCGACGGTTCGCTGCATACCGTGTCGCGCACGCTGTATCGCTCGCGCTTCGGGCCGCTCGTCAACCTCCGCGCGATGTCGCCCGCGCTAGCGTGGAATGCGCAGCAGGCCTTCGCGCTGCGCGACATCAATACCGACAATTTCCGCACGTTCGAAAACTTCCTCGAATGGAATCAGGCGGCCTCGCTCGGCGATTTCATCCGCATCCAGAAGAAGAACGCGGCGGTGCCGTGGGTCAACACGCTCGCGATCGGCCGCGACGATCCGCGCGTGTGGTACGCGGACATCGGCGCGATCCCGGACGTGCCCGACGAGTTGGCGCAACGTTGCACGCCGCCGGTCGGCCGGGCACTGGCGCAGATCATGCCCGCCGCGCCGGTCCTCGACGGTTCGCGCAGCGACTGCGACTGGCGCGACGAGCCTGGCGCGGTACAGCACCGTGCGTTGCCGGTCGCGCGGATGCCGTCGCTGCTTCGGCGCGACTATGTCGGCAACTTCAACGACAGCTACTGGCTCACCAACCCGGCCGCACCAATGACGGGCTACGCGAAGATCATCGGCGCGACCGAGACGCCGCAGACGCTGCGCACACGGCTCGGCTATACGATCGCCGCGCAATTGCAGAACGATCCGCATGGCGTTTCCGCCGATGCACTCGGCCGCGCGGCGCTCGACAGTCGCTCGATGTCGGCGTTGCTGTTCAAGCAGCCCGTGCTCGACCGTTTGTGCAACAGCAGCGCGCTCGCGGCCCTGCCGGCCGACCCGAACCCGGAGCAACAGCGCGCGGCGTGCAAAGTACTGGCCGCATGGGACGATACGGCCGCGGCTGGCGCAGCGGGTGCAACCTTGTGGGACGAACTGTGGCGACGTCTGCTGACGATTCCGCCCGCGCAGTTATACGCGGTGCCGTTCGATCCCGCGAAGCCGTTGACCACACCCGCGGGCATCGCCGCCGATCCGGCGAAGCTCGCCGCCGCGCTGCATGACGCGCTCGCGGCACTGCAACGCGCTGGCATCGCGATCGATGCGCCGCGTAGCGCCGCCCTCTACGTGCAACGCAATGACGAGCGCATTCCGCTATTCGGCGGTTGCGACGCCGGTGGCTATTTCACCTCCGCGTGTGGCGCGCATCCATTCGACGCGAGCGGCTATTCGATGAACGTCCAGCCGATGGGCGACACGTATCTGCAGATCGTGTGGTTCTCGGACGGTCGGGTGATCGCCCGCACGCTGCTCGCGCCGTCTGAATCCGACGATCCGGCGTCGCCGCACTATGCCGACGGCACGCGCGATTACGCGGCCCAGCGCTGGACGATTTTTCCGTTCTCCGAAGAAGCGATTGCGCACGACCCGGCGTTGAATGTCCGCACGGTTAGTTCGTCGGACTCCGAGGGGAAAGGGCAATAAGCGGTATGACGGGCGACCCGCCCGTCGTCCGCAGAAGATCACAGATCGAGCACCAGCAGCGGTGATTTGGCGCGCGAGCAGCACGGCAGGAACTGATCGTTCGCCGCGCGTTCCTCGTCGGTCAGATAGGAATCCTGGTGATCTGGCTCACCAGACAGCACTCGCGTCAAACAGGTACCGCACACGCCCATCTCGCACGACGTGATCACTTCGACGCCATGCGAGGCCAGCGCCTGAACCACCGTGCATTCGGGCGGCACGTCGATCGTCGCGCCGCTGCTCGCGATGCGCACCTGGAAGCTGCCGCCCGTCGCCGGCTGATTCGCGGCCGCGCCGAAAAACTCGTAGTGCAGCCTGTTTTCCGGCCAGCCCTTTGCACGCGCGGTCTCGAGCACGAAATCCATGAAGCCGCGCGGACCGCACACATACAGATGCGTGCCGGGCGGTGCATCGCTTAGCGTCTGTTCGATATCGAACGTCGAGCCGCCAGGATGGTCATCGTGATGAAGCTGGACCGACTTCGCGAAGCCAGCTTGTGCAAGACGCTCGAGGAACGCCGTGCGTTCCTTCGAGCGCGTGCAATAGTGCATGTCGAACGAAGCGCCCGTGGCGGCAAGCCGCTCGGCCATGCAAAGAATCGGCGTGACACCGATGCCGCCCGCGAGCAGCAGATGATGTGCCGCATCGTCAGCGAGCGCGAAATGATTGCGCGGCGCGCTGATCTGCAGGCGATCGCCCTCGCGAAGCAAATCGTGCACCGCTTTCGATCCGCCGCGCCCCGCTTCGTCGCGCAGCACAGCGATCAGATAGCGATGCGTTTCGCGCGGATCGTTGCACAACGAGTACTGACGCACGAGCCCGTTGGGCAAATGCACGTCGACGTGCGAGCCGGCGTCGAAAGCGGGCAACGCCTGACCGCTTTCGCTCGCGAGTTCGAAGCTGGCGATACCGGGCGCTTCGTCGCGCCGGCGCGCGACCACCACATTCAGCACGGGATGATTCATGTCGCCGTCCGCACCGGAATGACGCGCGTCGCTTCAACCCGGGGCGCACCGGCCTGCGGCGCGCCGGTCTCCGCGCGCTCCTGCGCGACGAGCCGATCGATCACGCGACGCGACATCACACCGCCCGCATCGATATTGAGTTTCAGCAGATTGCGCTCGGGCCAGCGCAGCAGGTTCTGCTGCTGACGTTCGAGCATCTCCAGATCTTCGCTGAAGATCTTGCCCTGTCCTTCGCGGATGCTGGCGGTCAGCGCGGCATCGTCGGGACGGAAATTGCGCGCCATGCCCCAGAAATACCAGATCGACGTTTCGGTTTCAGGCGTGATGAAATCCACCACGATCGACGACGCCTTCTTGTCAGCGAGCGCGTGATAGCCGCCATGCCCGGCATGCGCGACCCCCACCTCGATCAGCACGTGACTCGGCGGCGTGAAGCGGCAGATCTGCCAGCGGTCGACGGGCACGTCGTCGGCGAGACCATTGCCGCGCAACGCCATCTTCCAGAACGGCGGCGCCGCGACGTTTTCCATGAAACGGCTCGTGCGCACGGTATCGCCTTCGGCCACGGTTTTCGGCGCGGCTTCGTCGATTTCCTTTTGCCCGATGCTGTTCGCGTGCACATAGGTCTCGTGCGTCAGATCCATCAGGTTGTCGATCATCAGCCGGTAATCGCAGCGGATGTGATAAAGACCACCGCCATATGCCCATTCGGCACTCTCGGCCCATTCCAGATGATGCAGTTTGGCGGCATCGGCCTGCGTCGCATCGCCGGGCCACACCCAGACGAAGCCGTAGCGTTCGATCACCGGATAATGGCGAATCGACGGAAAGCCGTTGACGCGTTGGCCCGGCATGCCGGTCGGCTTGCCCTGACAGCCCATTTCGAGGCCGTGATAGCCGCACACGAGCGTGCCGTCGCGCACGAAACCGAGCGACAGCGGCGCACCGCGATGCGGACAGAAGTCTTCGAGCGCGACCACGGCACCTTCCGCGTTGCGATAGAAAACCATCGGCTCACCGCAGATCTGCCGGCCGAGCGGCTTATCCGCGACTTCATCGGGCATACATGCGACGTACCACGCGTTCTTGGGAAACATGTCAGTCTCGCTCCTTGTTGTTAGTTCGCCCACTTCATTCAGTCTACTCATTGAGATTCAGTGTACTCAATGTGCCTTTAATGATTAAATGAAGGTTTTCCCCTAGACCAACTTTCATTCAGGTAACACGAAGATCAATTTGCCATTTCCATTCGCTACGAAAGGGCACCAGGTCTTCAGAACTAATATGGTCACTTCAACCGATACCAGCACTTCCGCGATCAGCATCGATCTGTACGACCAGCCCGGCCATCTGATCCGACGCGCGCATCAGATTTCCGTGTCCATGTTTCATGATCTGATCGGGCGCGAGGTGACGCCCGTGCAATATGCGGTGCTCAGAATGCTGCAGGAATTGCCCGGACTCGATCAGGTCACGCTCGCGCAGCGAGTCGGTCTCGACACGTCGACCACCGCCGATATCGCGGTGCGGCTCGAAGCGAAAGGCTGGATCGTGCGCGAAGTTCTGCCGCGCCGCCAGCGTCGTCTGTTACTGACGCCGGCAGGAGAGCAGTTGCTCGATGAATTGATCCCCGGCGTCAACGCGCTCAATCACGGCCTGCTCGACGGCATGGGCGACGAGGATGCGCGAGAGCTATTGAGGCTATTGAGAAAGTTCGTGCATCTGAATAACGACCAGAGCCGCGCGCCGCTGCGCAGTGCGAGCGACGACGCGACTCCGGACTAGCCCGCTAGCGTCCTGCGCGCGGTCCGTGCTACGGCGCGATGTCCACCACGATCTTGCCGCGCACGTGGCCTTTCGCGAGCCGTTCCAGCGCCCTGGCCGTGACATCGAACGAAAACCGTTCGGCGACCACGACACGCACGCTGCCGTTATTGATCAACGACGCGATCTCAGTCAATTGCCGCCCGTCGGGCCGCGCGGTATAACGCGCGGCCCGCGCGCCATGACTTGAGGCCTCGGTCTGCGACGGCTCGTTGAGCGTCGAGATCAGCGCGCCGCCGGTCGCGACGGCCGACCAAGAGCGGCGCTGCGTATCGCCGCCGACCAGATCGAACACGAGGTCCATATCTCGCGCGACGTCTTCGAAACGCTGCGCGTGATAGTCGATCACGCGATCCGCTCCGAGCGAGCGCACGAACTCGATGCCGTCGCCGGACGCCGTCGCGTACACTTGCGCGCCCTTCTGCCTCGCGAACTGCACGGCGAAATGTCCAACGCCGCCTGCGCCCGCATGAATCAGCACGCGGCAGCCCGCTTCGAGGCAGCCGTGCTCGAACAGGCCCTGCCACGCGGTCAACGCGGCGAGCGGCACGGCGCCCGCGGTCCCCGCGTCCAGTTTTTCGGGCGCATGCGCTAGCGCACTCGCGGGCACGACGACGAATTCCGCGTACGCACCCTGCCCCTGGCCAACGAAGCCATACACCTGCTCGCCCGCGCGCCATTGCGCGGCGCCCTCGCCGATCCGTTCGACCACACCGGAAAAATCGCGCCCCAGCGTATAGGGCAGCTGTTCTTCGCGGATCAACGGGTACTGGCCCGCGCGTGTTTTCAGGTCGACCGGATTGACGCCGGCCGCGCGCACGCGCACCAGCACCTGGCCGGCGCCTGGCTCGGGGATCTCGATCTCCTCGGCCTTGAACACCTCGGGACCGCCGAAGCTGTGAATGCGATAAGCGAGCATCGTGCTCATGATGAGCCTTCTCCTTGAAAGGTCGTGTGTCAGCGGCGCTGCGTTTTCAGGCTGGCCGCAAGCCGCGTTCCTCAACGAGCCCCCGAGCCGCGGCACGACATATGCGACACGTAACGATAGGCGCGCAGTCGTGATGTACTCATTCAAGGAGGAACCATGTCACAGCACCCCGCTCATTCCCAGGATCATCGTCATCCCGGCCAGCCGAATCCCGCTGACATCGAAAAGGCACTCAGTGGCGTGAATTACCCGACCACGCGCGAAAAGCTGGTCGCGCAGGCGCGCAAGAATCACGCGAATACCGACATCGTCGATCTGGTCGACCGTCTGCCCGATCACAATTTCGACAGCCCGGCCTCGGTCGCGAAGGAAATCGCGCGTATTCAATGACGCCGCGATCCATCGAGTCGGAACCGGACTCCGCAGGAGAGCATCATGGAAAGCACTTCAAAACATTCGCTTGGCTCTGGCATCAAGGACGCCCCGTCGAGCCGGCGCAGGCCCGCCGCGACGCCGACGGACACGCTACAAAGCAGGAAGGACGAGCAGGATAAGCGCAAGCACGCCGCCTCGGAAAACGAACTGGAGTCGGCGCAGAACAAGAACCCCATTGCGCCGCACTCGACCCGCGAATGAAGAACACCGGCGATGTGCGTATCGGCATTTCCGGCTGGCGCTATCAAGGTTGGCGCGGCAGCTTTTACCCCGAGGATCTGAAACATGCAGCGGAATTGCAGTACGCGTCGGCGCGATTCGGCACGATAGAAATCAACGGCACGCATTACAGCCTCCAATCGCTCGATAGCTGGCAGCGCTGGTATGCGCAAACCCCTGACGGCTTCGTGTTTGGCATCAAAGGGGCGCGCTATCTGACTCATATGCTGCGCTTTCGCGATGCGAGCGCGCGCGTCGGCATCGCGAACTTCTTCGCGCAGGGCATGCTCGCGTTGAACGAAAAGCTCGGTCCGATCCTGTGGCAATTTCCGCCGTCCTTCCGATTCGAGCCCGACGCAATGGAGCGCTTTCTGCACGTGTTGCCGCCCGACACCGCGAGCGCATCGGCGCTCGCCAGTCAATACGATAAGCGGGTCAAGACGCCCTACGTCGACATCGATCGCAAGCGAGTGTTGCGTCACGCGGTCGAAGTGCGCCACGCGAGCTTCGTCGATCCGGCGTTCGTGGCCTTGCTGCGGCAATACGGCGTCGGGCTCGTCGTTTCCGATTCCACCGAACCGTGGCCCGTCGCCGAAGATCTGACGGCGGACTTCGTCTATATCCGCCTGCACGGCAGCGAAGCCAAATACTCGGGTTCATATGGGGACGAAGCTTTGCAACGATGGGCCGAGCGAATCGATGCATGGCGCGGCGGCTCACAACCGGCCGACGCGAGATTGATCGCGCCGCAACTCGCGCCGCGTCGCCGAGCCACGCGAGACGTCTACTGCTACTTCGACAATGACGTAAAAGCACGGGCGCCGTTCGACGCGCAACGATTGATGAAAGACCTCGGAATCCAAGCGACGCCAGCGCCAGCATTACCCTGATCGCTTGCCGCCGTGGGCCAGCTTCTGCGCGGTACGCAGCGCCGCGACGATGCGCTCGTACACCTCGCGACGGGTTTCAGGGTCCGGCGCGCGCAGCGCATACGACGGATGGTACGTCGCGACCACACGCTTCTCGCCGCGTTCGAGCGTTTTGTCGAACGCGTCCTGCAAACGCGCGTGCGGATCGTCGACAACCGCTTTCAACGCGGTCGCCCCGAGTGCGACGACCACGCGCACATCCGGCATGTCGAGTTCCTGTTCGAGCCAGTAGCTGCATGCTTCGACTTCGCGCTGAGCGGGCGTTTTATGCAAACGACGCTTGCCGCGAGCAATCCACTTGAAATGCTTGACCGCGTTCGTCACGTATACGTCGTTACGCTTGACGCCGGCTTCTTCGAGCGCTCTGTCCAGCAACGCGCCGGCCGGCCCGACGAAGGGCTTGCCCTGCAGGTCTTCCATATCGCCGGGCTGCTCGCCGACCAGCACGATCGACGCATGCCGCTGCCCTTCGCCGGGCACGGCCTGAGTCGCGTTGCGCCAGAGCGCGCAGCGACGGCAATCGCCGAGCTTTGCCGGATGCTGATCGGGTTCGACATCCGCTGGCTCCGATTGCGCGTCGCCATGCGCGCGCTTTTTCTGCGGTTTGTCGGTCATGGGTACGACCGCGCGTGCTGAAGCAGCTTATTTCTCGTTCTTCTTCGGAATCTTCGCGCCCGACTTGCGCGCCTGGTTCAATGCGATCGCGACAGCCTGCTTGTGCGGCTTGCCATGCTTCGACTCGGTCTTGATGTTGTGCGACACCGTCTCTTTCGATGTACCTTTCTTCAGCGGCATGATCTTCTCCGGGTGTAAATGACGAAAGGAAAAATCAGGACCCGCACGGAATGGCGTTCCTGCACCGAAACTGCGCAGCATACGCTGTGCCCGCGAGTTCGTCGAAATCACCCGGGAACACCCGTCGCCGACGCATTCAACGCCAGCGACACACCCCCCACCAGAATCAGACTCGACGCCCACACCGCATCGAGATTGAACCAGCTGCGCGACACGAACCTGAGTCCGAGATAGCGATAAACGAGCCACGCGAGCACGCCGCCGGCGATCGTCATCGTCGCCGCATGCACCGCGGCGACCGACAGCGCCATGCGCAGACTCGTTTCGATCAGCGCCTGGGCGGCTTGGTGCGCGCTGTCCATCGCGTCGGCGCGGCACAGACCGAGATAGATCGGCACCAGCATCAAGCCGGCCCCGTGCGCGATCGCCACCGCGAACGACCATAGCGCGAGCCGAGACGGCGGAATTCTCGCCAGCACGCGCGGATGACGGCGGCGCATCAGCAACACCAGACCGAAGCCGATCACCAGCACGCTTGCGCCGATCTGCATCTGACGCTGCCACGCAAGCAAGCTTGCAAGCATCGCAAACGGCAGCATCATCAGCAGTATTGCGAGCGCGTGCCCGGCCGCGAGGTAAAGAAGCGCGACGACCAGCGCTTGCGAGCGTCGCTGCATCAGCGCGTTCGACACCGCGAGCGGCCACCCCATTGCCGGATTGAGCCCGTGGTACACGCCGCTCGCGACGACGGCGAGCCACAGTGCCGCTTGCGGCGACACCGAGCCGCTCAAACGCCCACCGACGGATAGCAGAAAGAATCCGTAGAACAGTCGCCGCCTTCGAGACGGATCTGGTGCGCGCGATAGCCAGCGGGAAATTCGACGAAGTAATCTTCGGCGAGTTTGAGACCGCCATTCGGATCGGCATGCGCCATCACTTGCACGCCGGGCACACCGTCCGGATAGAACTGGTCGTCCCACGTCGAATAGAGCGAGTTGGTCCAGTAGACGCGCTTGCCATCGCGACTGATCTCGACCATCTGCGGACCGCCGGCGAAAGCCTTGCCGTTCGGATGCGGCGTACAACGTTCGATGCCGCCAATGCGCACGGAGCCCGTCAATTTCGGCTTGCGCGGTTCGGTCACGTCGTATTGGCGCATCTCGCCGGTGCCCCAGCACGAGACGTAGAGGAATTTGTCGTCGATCGAAAGATCGATATCGGTGACGAGCGGCGGCACCGCGCCGAAACCTTGCAGCAACGGCGGCAACTCGTCGGCGTGGGCGGGCTCTGGCGGAATGGTCGCGGTCTTTTCGATGTGGAAGTGGCCGCCTTCGCGCCACCAGGTCCAGATCGACCCTTCCAGATTCGTGGTATCGACCACGACGCCGATAAATCCGTACTCGCGGCTCGGATCGTGCGCGGGCCGCACTTCGAGCGCCATCTGATGGTTCGCGCCGAGATCGAGCGTCTGCACGTTGCGCCTTGCGCGCAGATCCCAGAAGTGCACGCGGTGGCCATATTTGTTCGAAAGCAGGTCTTCAGGCACGATGCCGTTTTCGAATTGCGGCGGCAGCGCCCATTCGGTCGATACCATGTAATCGCGCGGCAGATTCCACCAGAAGTCGTAATGCTTTTCTTGCGCGCCGCGCTCGATTTCCCAGCGTCCCAACACCTCGAACGTTTGGCAATCCATGATGAAGATTCCGGGCGGCCCGTCGGTGCCGTCCTTGCCGCCACCGCCGAGCGTGCTCACATAGATGCCCTCCGGTCCGCAATGCACGGTGTGCGGACGCGAATAGCCGGTCTTGCGGAAGATTTCCTCTGGCTCGATGATTTTGTGAATCTTCGCCTGGGTCGGATGCGGCTTCGTATCGACGATATAGATGCGCGACGAGCGCATGCCCGGAATGATCAGATAGCGTCGCTCGAGAAATGCGTGGCCCGTCAATGGCGACAACGCGGAGGAACACGCGTTCCAGCCGAAGTGATGAAATTCGTCGCCCTTGTTCGGCACCGGCACCGTGTGGACCACCTGGCTATAGGTCGGCGAACCGCGCTTCACGTCGATCACGGCGAGCGCGTCGGGCTGCGAGGAATCCGGACTTAGCAGCACCGTGTACGCGTATTCTTCCGCAGGCGCATCCATCGCGAGCTTCGGCGATGCATGAAAGGTAGGATCGGGGCGCATTCCCATGACGGCACTCTCCCTGTCGTTCTGAACGGTTCTGAACGGAAGCCCGGCCCGCCAAAAATCGAGCCAGCGCGTAGCCTTACATTTGTAGTTCACGACAGCGACGGACGCAACCGGATATTTGCACCCGAACGCAGGATGCGATCCGACAGCTAAGCGCACCGCGCCGCAACCGCTCGCGCCGACGCCGCGAAGCGCGCATTCGAGCCGACGCAACGCGTTATTGCTGCACGCCCCAGCGCCGCACGGTCACGCGTTCGAGCGTATCGAACACGAGATGCTCGACCAGCAGACCGATCACGATCACGGCCGCGAGCCCCGCGAACACGCGATCCGTATACAGCTCGTTGCGATTCTGAAAGATGTACCAGCCCAGCCCGCCGCTGCCCGAACTCGCGCCGAACACGAGTTCCGCGGCGATCAGCGTGCGCCATGCAAACGCCCAGCCCACGCGCAGGCCGGCCAGGATCGACGGCAGCGCCGCCGGCACGAGGATCAGCAACACATGACGCAGACCCGTCAGACCGTAATTGCGTCCGGTCATCTTCAGCGTCGCGGGAACCGACTGAAAGCCGGAATAGGTATTGAGCGCGAGCGGCCACAGCACCGCATGCACGAGCACGAACAGCAGGCTGCCAGTGCCTAGCCCGAACCACAGCAACGCGAGCGGCAGCAACGCGATGGACGGCAGCGGGTTGAACATCGCTGTCAGCATCGACAGCAGATCGCGGCCCACGCGCATCGACACCGCGAGCGATGTCAGCACGAACGCAAACGCGGCGCCGAGCAGATAGCCGCGCAGCAGCACGGACATCGATACCGCCGTCTTCGCGAGCAGTTCGCCGGACCACACGCCTTGCACGAACGCGCTCAGGGTCGCGCCGAAGGTCGGCAGCAGCAGGTCGTTGTTGATCACGCGCGCGGCGATTTCCCACGCGGCGATCAGCACGAGTGCGATCAGTGTCTTGCGCAGCCAGCCGTGCGCGAAGATCCGCCTCGTCGCTGGCAACGGCGCTTCGATCGCGAGGTCGCCGGGTGCTTCGAGCGGACGTTCGTATTCGTCGCGCACGGGCGGCGGCAACGTGACAGGGGTAGTCATTGCACTGTCTCCGTCTGTTCGAACAGCAGGTGATGAATCCGCGCGACGCTGCGCTGAAAATCGGCGCGGCCGAAGCTGTCCTGCGAATATTGATGGCTGTTCAGTTCCGCGCGCACGCGGCCCGGATGCGGCGACAGCAGCAGAATCCGGTTGCCGACCACCAGCGCCTCTTCGATCGAATGCGTGACGAACAGCAGCGTGAAGTTCACCTCTTCCCATAGCCGCAGCAGTTCTTCCTGCATCTTGCGGCGCGTCAGCGCGTCGAGCGCGGCGAACGGTTCGTCCATCAGCAGCACGCGCGGCTGCATCGCGAGCGCACGCGCGATCGCGACGCGCTGTTTCATGCCGCCCGACAACGTGTGCGGATACGCGTGCGCGAATCCCGCGAGCCCGACCTTGTCGAGGTAATGCAGCGCGCGTTCACGAGCTTCGGCCTTCGACAGTTTCTTCGCGACTCGGAGCGGAAAAACGACGTTCTGCACGACCGTCTTCCACGGCGGCAACTGGTCGAACTCCTGAAACACGACGATGCGATCGGCGCCCGGTCCGCGCACGCGCTGACCGTCGAGCGAAATGCTGCCCGCGCTCGGCTCGATGAAACCGGCCACCGCCTTCAGCAGCGTCGACTTGCCGCAACCGGACGGCCCGAGCAGCACGAAGCGGTCGCCGCCGTAGACGTCGAAGCTGACGTCGTGCGTCGCGCGCACGATTCGCTCGCGCGTGCGGTACTCGAGGTTGACGTTCTTGACCGCGAGCAGTTTGCCGCTGCTTGCCGCGGCTTTCCGTGCGGCGTCGTCGGGAAACAGAAGCGTGGGATTGGCCACCATCAAAGCGCTCCCTGCGAGTGAACCGGATCGACCGGCGAGTGTTGCCGCGTACCGCGCAGCGCCACGAAAACGCGCAACGCCATGCTCAGCTCCCCGCCGCCGTCGCCGGATCGTCGAAGAAATAGTCCTTCCACGACGACGGCTCGTTCCTGATCGCGCCGACGCGATACATGAACTGCGCGAGCCCGAAGGTGTTCTGCGGCACGATCTTGAACTGCACCTGCGGGTTCGTGATGACTTTCACGAGCAGGTCGCGATCGATCTTCGACTGATTGGTGCGGATATAGATATCGGCCGCGCCCTGCGGATTCGCGTTGATGTACTTCGCCGCATCGGCGAGCGCATCGACGAACGCGCGATACGTCTTCGGGTTGTCATGGCGAAATTTTTCGGTCGCATAGAGGACCGTCGCCGAGCTCGGGCCGCCGAGTACATCGTACGAATCGAGCACGATATGCGCCTTCGGATTGCCGGCCAGTTCCTGCTCCTGGAACGGCGGATTGCCGAAATGCCCGGTGATTTCAGTGCCACCCGCGATGATCGCCGCGGCCGCGTCCGGATGCGGCAACGCCTGCGTGTACTTGTCGAGCCGGTTGTATTCCTTGTCGCCCCAGCGCTTCGCCGCCGCGTATTGCAGCACGCGCGATTGCACCGACACGTTGACCGCCGGCAGCGCGATGCGGTCCTTCTGCGTGAAGTCAGCGATCGTCTTCACGTCGGGATTGTTGCTGACCAGGTAGTACGGCAGATTGCCGAGCGACGCGACGCCCTTCACGTTCTGCTTGCCGTGCGTGCGATCCCAGATCGTCAGCAGCGGGCCGACGCCCGCGCCGGCGATATCGACCGCGCCCGACAGCAACGCATCGTTGACCGCCGCGCCGCCCGACAGCTTGACCCAATCGACCTTGATGTCGAGGCCCTGCTTGCGCCCTTCGCTTTCGATGAAATGCTGATCGCGCGCCACGTTCAGCAGCAGGTACACGATGCCGAACTGTTCGGCCACGCGAATCTCGCCTTCGGCATGCGCGGGAGCGCTGACGACGGCGCCCATCGACAGGCTCAGCACTAGTGCCGTCAAACGGCGGACAAACGACGGCCGTGCGGCGGTCGGGTGAAATCGGCTCAGCATTGAAACTCCAGTCGGCGTGCGGTGTGACGGTGTCGTTGTGATGGAAAGCGTCGCTCAGCGTGGCATGTCGCCCTCGATCGTCGTGCGATACAGCTTGCGGCGCAGATGGTCGGGCGTGCCGGCGGCGAGGTGCATCAACGAGCGGTTGTCCCAGAACACCATGTCGTGCTCGGCCCATCGATGCCGGTACAGATGCTCGGGCCGCACGCTGTGCGCGAACAGCTCGTCGAGCAACGCGCGGCTCTCGTCTTCCGGCAAACCGATCACGCGCGTCGTGAAGTGCTCGCTGACGAACAGCGCCTTGCGTGCCGTCTCCGGATGCGTACGCACGATCGGATGCACCACCGGCTTCACCTGCGCGATCTGCTCGGCCGACAGATTCGGCCGCCACGGGCTGCGCTTCTGCAACTCCGCGTATTTGGCCAGGTACGTGTGCTCCGCGCTGCGTCCTTCCACCGCGCTGCGCAGATGCGCGGGCAACGTATCCCACGCCAGGTGCATGTTCGCGAACAGCGTATCGCCGCCTTCGGCCGGCAACTCCTGCGCGTGCAGCAGCGAGCCGAGGCTCGGCTTTTCCTTGTACGACAGGTCGGAGTGCCAGTAGTGGCCGGCATCGCCTAGACCGATCGGCTTGCCGTTCTCGATCACGTTCGATACGACCAGCACCTCGGGATAGCCTGCCAGGCCAAACTGATGCAGCACGTGAATCTGCAGCGGGCCAAAGCGGCGGCTGAACGCGATCTGCTGCTCCGGCGTGATGCGCTGGTCGCGAAACACGAGAACGTGGTGGTCCAGATGCGCGCGGTGGATGCGCGCGAAATCGTCGTCGCCGAGCGGCTGGCCGAGATCGAGGCCGAGCACTTCGGCGCCGAGCGGCGCATCGAACGCGCGAATCTCGAAGGATTGCGTCGCAGTAGCGGGAGCGGTAAAAGCAGCGGCGGTAGTCGTCACAGGCGTCTCTTCGTCGAAACTATTCAGCGGGCGCCTAACGGCGCGGTCAGTGCGACGAATGTACCGGCCCGCGCGCGCGATGCCAACGAAGCAAATCCGATACGGTTATCTGCTGGAGTGATAAACCCGATGCTGCAATGTCTTTCGGCGCATCAGAACTTCGGCAGACCCGGTGGATTGCTTTCGGAGCGCGCCAACGCTTCCGACTCGATGCCCCAGTGCGCAAGCGAGCGCCGATAGGCGCCATTCGCGATCAGTCCGTTCGTCGCGACCGTCAGCGCATCCATCAAGCCGCTGCCCTTGCGGGTGGCGATCGCCACATCCGCGCGCGCCGGCCAGCCGGCGTTCAGCGTACCTACCTCGCGGATCGCGCCGGTAGTGGCCGCATCGTAGGCAAGCGGCGCGTTCGGATTGAATACGACGTCGGCGCGGCCCGATAGCAACGCAATGCGGCTCGCGGCGTCATCGTCGAAGTACTGGAACTCGACCGGCTTCAAACCCTTCGCGACGTTCTGCCGGTTCCATTCGAGGATGATCTTTTCCTGGTTCGTGCCCGAGGTCGTAATAAGGCGGAGGCCCGCAATATCCGGCGGCTGAGCGATCTTCCTGATCGGACTCGCGGTTTTCACGTAGAAGCCGTGCAGTCCTTGCCGGTACGTCGTGAAATCGAACTTCTCCTTGCGCTGCTCGGTGACGCCGACGTTCGAGATCACCGCGTCGTACTTGCCCGAGGTGAGGCCGAGCGGCCAGTCGGCCCATGCGATCGGCACGAGGTTCAGCTTCAATCCGAGCGAATCGGCGATCAGTTGCGCGTAGTCGGCATCGGAACCGACGACGGTACGCGCATCGGTCGCATAGGTCGCAGTCGGCGGCAGGTGCGGCGAAATCGCGACCGTGAAGTTGCCGTCGTTCGCAAAGCGGTAGTGGTTGCCGATAGCCGCGATCGCTGCCGGATTCTTCGGCACGCGAATGCGGCCTGACTGCTCGGGACTCAGGTCCACCGTGCCGTGCGGCGCCTGCGCCGCATGTGCTACGTCGAGCGCATGGCGCACGAGCAGCGCGCCGAGCGCCGTACCGGCCAGAATGAATTGACGTCGATTGGTCATTGATAGGAATCAGTCTGCAATCACAGGACGCGCGACAGAAACTCGCGCGTGCGCGCATGGCGCGGTTCGTTCAATACTTGCGCGGGCGGGCCCGACTCGATCACGCGTCCGCGATCCATGAACACGATCGTGTCGGCCACTTCGCGCGCAAAGCCGATCTCGTGCGTGACGATGACCATCGTCGTGCCGGAACGCGCGAGCGCCTTGATCACGTCGAGCACTTCGTTGACGAGTTCGGGATCGAGCGCCGAGGTCGGTTCGTCGAACAGCAGCACCTTCGGTTTCAGCGCCAGCGCGCGCGCAATCGCCACGCGCTGCTGCTGCCCGCCCGACAACTGACGCGGCCACGCATGCGCCTTCGCTTCGAGACCGACACGCGCGAGCAGACTGAGCGCAAGACTCTCCGCTTCTGCGCGCGACAGACGTCCCAACGCGACCGGCGCCTCGATGATGTTTTCCAGCACGGTCAGATGCGGGAACAGATTGAAGCTCTGAAACACCATGCCGACCTCGACGCGGCGTCGCAGGATCTCCGTCTCCTTGAGCTCGTACAGCGTATCGCCATCGCGTCGATAGCCGATCAGCTCGCCGTCGATATCGATCAGGCCACCGTCCACGCGCTCCAGATGATTGATCGTGCGCAGCAGCGTCGATTTGCCGGAGCCCGATTGGCCGAGAATCACGGTGACGCTGCCGGGGCGCAGCGTCAGCGACACGTTGTCGAGCACCTTCAGCGTGCCGAAACTCTTCGATACCTGCTGGATCGCGATGCGCGCGCCGTCGCGTTGATCGGCCCAGCGTTGATCCAGAGAGGCGCCTGCACGTGCATTGTCTTTTGCTTCTCCAAGCGGCTCGGCGGGCGCAAGGTCGCCACCGCGCGCAATACCCACGCTTTTCAGCAGCGCGCCGAAAGCGGACGGCACCGCGCTACGCCTGACGCCGCGCGAGAAATACCGCTCCACATAAACCTGTATCGCCGACAACACGGTCAGAATGATCAGATACCAGACCGTCGCGACCATCAGCAGCGGAATCACTTCAAGATTGCGTCGATAGATGATCTGCACGGTGTAGAACAACTCCGGCATCGCGAGCACATAGACCATCGACGAGCCCTTCGCGAGCGCGATCAGATCGTTGAACGCGGTGGGCAGGATCGCGCGCATCGCCTGCGGCAGCACGATGCGCCGGGCCTGGCGCTCGCGCGGCAAGCCGAGCGCGGCGGCCGCTTCGAGCTGGCCGTGGTCGACCGACTGAATGCCGCCGCGAATCACTTCCGCCGAAAACGCCGCGTGATTGAGCGTCAGGCCGAGCACCGCGGCGAGAAACGGGCTGATCAGCTCGGTGGTCGGCACATCGAGAACGACGAGGCTCGTGAACGGCACGCCTAGATGTACCGTCTCGTACAGATAGCCGAGATTGTTCAGGATCAACAGCAGCACGATCAGCGGAATCGAGCGGAACAGCCACACGAACGCCCACGCGCAGCCCGCAAGCAGCGGCGAACGCGATACGCGCGCGAGCGCGATCGGAATGCCGAGCGCGAAGCCGAACACCGCGCCGAGCGCGGTCAACAGCAGCGTGCGGCCGAGCCCGGACAATACCGGCTCGGACAGAAACCATTCCGCGAAGACATTCCACCCCCAGCGCGGATTGCCCAAGACCGATTCGAGCACGATGCCGATCAGCGCCACGGCCGCCACGGTGCCGGCGAGGCGTGCACGGTTTTTCGCGGGCACGATGCGATAGTCGGCGCGCTCGCGCAACGCGTCGGCGTGCGCGGCGGCGAGTTGCGGATTCGCGAGTTCAGCGGTGTCGTTCATCGTCGTCTGCTCCGCGCTTTCAGGCCACGGCAGCCGCGTTGGCCGTGTCTGCCGGGTTTGCCAACCCTGCCGCCACCGCATAGCGGCTCGCCTTGCGCGGCAAGCCGAGATGATCGCGCAGCGTCGATCCCGTCAACGTGCGCTCATAGCGCCCGCGTCGTTCGAGTTCAGGGACCACGTAGCGCACGAAATCGTCCAGGCCCTGCGCCTGCACCGCGAAGCCGAGGATGAAACCGTCGGCCGCGCCGGCGTCGAGCCAGCGGATCAGTTCGTCCGCGATCTGCGCGGGCGTGCCGAGAAAATGCGTGCGCGGCGTGGCGACTTCGAGCGCGACCTCACGCAATGTCGAACCCTTGCTGCGCGCTTCGGCCTTGATGCGGTCGGTGGTCGAACGGAAACTGTTGCGGCCGATCTCTCCTAGCTCGGGGAACGGTTGGTCGAGCGGATACTGCGTGAAGTCGTGGTGATCGAAATAACGGCCGAGATACGCGAGCGCTTCGTCGATCGTCAATAGCTCGCGAATCGCGCGGTATTTCGCTTCCGCTTCCTCGTGTGTCGCGCCGACGATCGGGCTGATGCCGGGGAAGATCTTCACGTCGTCGCGGCTTCTGCCATGTTCGACCGCGCTGTCTTTCACGCGCTGCGCGAACGCGCGCGTTTCTTCGATCGACACCGAATGCGTGAACACCGCGTCCGCGTATTTGCCGGCGAGCGCGATGCCGGCATCCGACGAGCCCGCCTGGAAAATCACCGGCTGACCCTGCGCCGAGCGCTGAATATTGAGCGGCCCCGCCACCTGGAAGAACTTGCCCTCGTGATCGAGTGTGTGCAGCCGGTCGCGTTCGAAGAACACGCCCCGCTCGCGGTCGCGCACGAACGCGTCGTCGTCCCAGCTATCCCACAGGCCTTGCGCGACGCTCAGGTATTCGTCGGCGATCTCGTAGCGCAGCGCATGCTCGGGGTGCGAGCCGCCGTAGTTCTTCGCGGTGCCTTCGAGCGGCGTCGTGACGACGTTCCAGCCCGCGCGCCCGCCGCTGATCAGATCGAGCGACGCGAACTGGCGCGCGACGGTGAACGGATCGCTATACGACGTCGATACGGTGCCCGCAAGCCCGATCTTCGACGTGACCGTCGCGAGCGCCGACAAGATCGAGATCGGTTCGAAGCGGTTCAGAAAGTGCGGAATCGATTTCTCGTTGATGTACAGACCATCGGCGACGAACGCGAACGCGATGCCGTGTGCCTCGGCCTTGCGCACCGTATCGACGAAGAAATTCAGGTTCACGCTCGCATCGGCGGGGCCGGCCGGATGCTTCCACGAATTCATATGGCTGCCGGCGCCCTGCAGCATGATGCCGAAATCGAGTTTGCGATGGCTCATCGGATAGTCCGCCAATCGTTGAGTGTTCGTTGGAGAGATCACGCGTAGGCCGGCTCGATCGTGCTGCCGAGCAGTTCGACCGAGCGCAGGCGCGCCGGATAGTGTTGCAACGGCGAATCGATGACGAATTCGTCGATGCCGTAGCGGCGGCTCAAGGCGTCGAGCTGGTCGCGTACATCGTCGGCCGTGCCCTTGACGACGTGCGGATGGCGCTCTTCGATCGTGTAGCCGCTCGCGCCCGCCTGGCGCGCGTATTCTTCCGCGGCTTCGGGCGTCGCCAGATTCAGGCTTTGGCCGCTGGCCAGTTGCAGCCTGAAGATGCGCAGCGGCCCGGTGAGCCGCTCGGCTTCGTCGCGCGTCGCCGCGGCGACCGCGTACAGTGCGAGCAGCGGCGCGCGGCCGCTCGCATCGCGGTACGTCTGCACGGTGCGCTCGATGTTCGCCTCGTCGCCGTTGAAGTGTCCGGCGTAGCAGAACTGCCAGCCCTGCTTTGCCGCGAGCGCTGCGCTATCCGGACTGCCTCCGAGCAGAATGCGCTCAGGCAGCGTCGGCGGCGCCGGAAACGCGATCGCGCCGGCGAGCGCATGGTCCGGTTCGACGCCGGCGCCGAGAAACGCATCGAGTTGCGCGAACTGCGTGTTGAAGCCGGGCTTGCTCTTCTTGTCGTGCAGCCATTGCAGCGCGCGGGTGGTCTGCGGCAGTCCGCCGGGCGCCTTGCCGATGCCGAGATCGACGCGCCCGGGTGCGAGCGCCGCGAGCAGCCTGAAGGTCTCCGCGACCTTGAACGGGCTGTAGTGCTGCAACATCACACCGCCCGAGCCGACGCGAATCCGCGACGTATGTGCGAGCACATGCGAGACGACGATCTCCGGCGCCGAACTCGCGAGGTTGGGCGCGCCGTGATGCTCGGCGATCCAGAAGCGCTTGAACCCGAGCGCTTCGGCGCGCTTCGCGAGCGACACCGTGAAGCGCAACGCTTCGGCCGCGCTCGCACCCGCGGCAATCGGGCTTTTATCCAGCAGCGATAGCGAAAAGGTCATGGGATGGCAGATCGACGAAGAAAGAGAAAAAGCGCTGACGCACTCACGATTTCGGCAATCCCGGCGGATTGGTCGCGGCCTTGTCGATCGCTTCGGAGCCGAGATTCCAGCGCTCGAGCACCGCGCGATACTGGCCTTTGCCGATCAGATCGTTCAGCGCGATCGTTACCGGCGCGGCGAGACCGCTGCCGCGGCGCGTCGTCACCGCGACTTCGGCGGTACGCGGCCAACCGCCGCTGACGGTGCCCACCTGGCGCGTCTTGCCATGCGTGGCCGAGTCGTACAGCAGCGCCGCGTTGACGCTGAAGATCGCGTCGGCACGCCCCGATTGCAGCGCCACCGATTTGACCGCATCGTCGTCGTAGTACTGCACCTGGATCGGCTTCAATCCATGCGCGACGTTCTGCTTGTCCCATTCGAGCAGGATCTTTTCCTGGTTCGTGCCGGCGTCGGTAATCACGCGCAGGCCCGCGACATCCTTGGGTTCGCGGATCGATCTGATCGGGCTGTCGGTCTTCACGAAGAAGCCGACCTCGTCGCGCCGGTAGGTCGAGAAGTCGAACTTGGCCTTGCGCTCCTCGGTCACGGTCACGTTCGAAATCACCGCGTCGACCTTGCCGGAAGCGAGCGCGAGCGGCCAGTCAGGCCACGCGAGGATCACGACATTGAGCTTGCGGCCGAGGCTGTCCGCGACGAGTTGCGCGAGATCGGGATCGAAGCCGACCACGGTCTTCGCATCGGTGGCATAGGTGCTGATCGGCGGATGCGCGACGACGATGCCGACGGTCAGTTCGTCTTTCGCGACGAACGGGAAGTTCGCCGGCACCGCCTTGGCCGCGGCTGCATCCTGTTCGGCGCGCACGCGGCCGTGCTGGTCGGGACTCAGATCGAAGCCCGTCGCGGCGAACGCGTTGCCGCTGACATAGAACATGGCCGCCAATACGAGCGACGACAACTGCAGATCTGTTTTCATGAGATATCCGTCGAAGTGTGAGGAGATAGGAGTGCGGCGTTTAGCGGACAACCAGATCGGCGTCTTTCGCGCGCAGGTCGTCGAGCGTGTCGTTGCGTTGCGGCGCGAGCAGGTTCTTGCCGAAGCGAAGATGCACGTGCACTTCGGGAGGCAACGCGGTATCGAACAGCTTCGTATAGCCGGTGCGTTCGTAAAGCGCCCATGCTTCGGGCTGCTTGAAACCGGTAGTCAGATAGATGCGCGAGTAGCCCTGCGCGAGCGCACGCGCTTCCAGTTCCCGCACGACCTGTCGCGCGAGTCCCTGGCGGCGCAGATCGTCGCGCGTCCAGATGCGTTTGAGTTCCGCGGTACGCGTGTCGTAGCGCTTGAACGCGCCGCCGCCGATCGTCTCGCCGTCGCGAATCAGCAGAATGAATGCGCCGTGCGGCGGTGCGAACAGGTCGGCCGGATAGCGCGCCATCTCCTGCGCGGCGGCCGCGCCGCCGTCCTTTCGATAATCTTCGTAGCGGGTCGCGTATTCGTGCAGCAGCGCGTCGAGCAGCGGTTGCGCGCGGGGATCGAGTGGCGTGGTGTCAACGACGAGAGTGCTCATGAACGATCGACACGAGGTCGTCGGATAGTCAGGAGCTCATACGATAGCGTGCAGCCGCGTTGCCGCTAACCAAGCAATTTCTCTATCTTTATCTGGTCTCGCGATTGGCTGCGATTGCGGCAAACGCGCTGCAATTGCGTAGCGCAACGCCCGTGTCACGCCGAGATGCTCCGGTCGAAACACGGTGACAACAGCTTGCCGTAAATATTACAAGCTGCTGTCCAATATTTTTCATGTCATTCCATAAAGCAACGCGTCAATCCGGCGCGCCATGGTCATCCCGATACTGAGTCCCCGGTGCACCCCACAACAAGGCCGGAACTGACCGTGCACCCTGATGGCACGGGTACGGTAAAGAAGCATTACTGCCTCGGCCGCATTTCGCATGAGCTGATTCAGGTGCCACGCTCGATCCGCTCCTACGCGCGAACTACCCGAACCGCTTCGGCTCGGCGGTCGGTTATCTGACCGCCGACCCGACATCGATCAAGCTGGGGTGACGGCAAGGTTCACGGGGATCCCCTCAAGTTTCGTTGTGAGGACCATTGATGGCGCTTTGAGCCACTAGAAAGGCACGCATTGCAAGCGGTTCATCGTCCCCTCTTCGGAGGGGCTTTTTTTTGGTTTGGGGTAAAGAAGCTTCCGTGAAGTAGCTTCATCTAATTCGTGCGATACCACCGCCATATCTTGATAATTGCCAGATAGGCCAGCGCCGCGACGATTAGTTCGATCGTCACCCAGAACACGAAATACAGATCATCGGGATCGCCGACACCGAGCCAATCCGAAGCGCGCCACCACGCACGGGCTTCGCTTGCTGACCACTCATTCGATAGCGGGATATAACGAACTGAAATCAGAAACAATCCGATAAACAGCGCGATCTTTAACACCTTACGGGCAAGTGTTGCCATACGTTGCGACCTCAATAGTTCCGTATGCGTCAAGCCCGGAGTTACCGGCGCGGATTGTTTTCGTGTGCAGCAACCCCGAGCGGATTCTCAGGAAGTCAACACGGCTCGGCAGGGTAATGCAGCCTAACGAAACACCCCGACCACCTGCCGGATGCAACCGGAACTGTCCTCGCTTAACGCCGTTGACCCACGTCCAATCATCAATCCTCCCATCGTCCCGATACAGCGCGAACCACTCAGCGTGATCGGTCGGATTCCCCTTATAGAAATTCCATTCATCTAGTAACCACGATAAGGCCTTGGAGCGTACGCCGCCGGTAGGGCGTGCGACGATCCTGTATTTACCTGCAGGAATCGGACCGTTAGAGGGCACCGCCGTACAGCCGCCCCGATTGCGATACTGGTTGTTGCCTGAATACGCGTTGAACGTGCCCAGACCGAAAATTGTTAGCGGTGAGAAATGCTCGTTATTCACCAAAAACTTGCCGTGATAGGCCATGTGTCACGCCTCCTGATTGGGCTGGATGTAGGTCATTGCGTGCTGCATAGGTTCCTCCCGTTGGTGAACCCTGACCGTAAGCGCGTGCCGCTGGCGCGCTACAGGTCGATTCCGGATTGGCCGCTGCTTTCGCCGGGGCAAAAAAAACGCGCCACAGGGGCGCGCAAAACATTTGCATCACAGATAAATTAGCCAATAGAACCGCCACCTCAGCGGGAACGACATACCGGGTGGCGACAGTTCAATGCTAGGTGTATGTGCCGGGTGCAGGCTTCAGACAACTCCGAAAAGCCCGGGGCGAGGGTGATGGTCGTCAACTCTCCTGGGCGGATAAAGGTTCGTCGCGGGAAAATCGTGAAGCTTTGGGGAGCACTTGCGAAGGTCTGGAGGCAGACGATTGAACTGATCGTGGCGGCGCTGTCTTGTGCGGCGATCATGAAGCTATCGCAGTGGTATCACGCGAGGCAGTCAATGCAAGGACCCATTGCCGCCGTTTCTTTAGCGTGTGTGAGCGCCAATGATCGCGGAATACAGACGTTAAACCCGACTCCGACAACGCAGAGCGGAAGGGCCGTGCGAAATCCGGAATCGCGCACATGCGCACGTCCGCCCAGGCGCTCAACACCGTCAAGTTACGGGTGGTTGTACATCGCGTTCCAGTCAGCCTTCGAAACCGCCGGGCGACCTTCGTCCGACGAACCACTTGCGGCACCGCCGTAACCACCGTTTGTTGCAACTTGCTGCGCGGCGACCTTCGCTTCCGCGGCTTGGATCGCGTCTGGATAGTGCGCTTGATCGCCATCACCACCGCGATAACCCGCCTTCTGAAGCTGAACAAGCTCCGCGCGCACCTGGGCGCGGGTAATCGGGCCATTCGACTGGGCGAACGAGGCAACCGGCACTACGACTGCAACGGCAACTGCAACGGCTTGGATGAGGGACTTCATGATGCTCCATCGACTTTTGTTAGTGGTGCGACAACGTGTCTGCACCGACAGCGAAAGTCTAGGAGCCTTTCGTCCGAGGGTTAACCCCTAGTATTCGAAGGCATTGTTCCAATTGGCAGCAGAATGCTGGCATCTTCGCGCGAATGCCCTACCGGCGACGCGAAGCGGCCTTAGTGAGGGCAACTGGCTATCGCACGAACGCCAAGCGCGTGCCGCCCTGGCAGGTGCCGGCGTCTCGCGGACGTCGGTCGAGATAGCGTCGAGCGATCCAAATGCGCCCCCACCCGCTTCAGCGGACCACTTCTTCAGCGAGATGAAATAGGCAATCCCCTCGCCTGACAAGCGCGGGCACCCGCCTGCATACGACTTCGCCATCGCTCGCGAAATGACAGGTCACCGGCTCTTTGAGCGGCGTGTCCGGGAAATGAATGCGCGCCGCCGGCTGCCCTGCGACCACCCGCTCGCCGAGTTCAACCAGCGGCTCGAACAGACCGTTGTCGTATGCGTACACATAGTGACGCGCGCCCGCGACGCGCAGGAAGCGCGTGTCGGCAGGCGGCGCATCGGGCACGAGCGGACCGCTCAATGCGCCGATCGCGCCGAGAAAGTGCAGCAGGCCGTGGCGCGCTTCGCGAAGCAGCGCGGCATCGACTGTCCCGCCACCGCCCAGCTCAGCCGTGATCGACAGCGCCCCTTGCCGGCGCGCGGCAGTCGCGGCATGCACCGGGTTCTCCGCATGCAAAAACGCGTTCGGCAACCCGAAAGCGCGTAATGCGCGTTGCAGCCGCTCATTCTCTGCGTCGTCGCGCGGATCGATCGCGAGCATGTTGTTGCCGCGGTAAAGCAGCGAGCTGCCGCCGGAATGAAGATCGATCAGATAGTCCGCGCGCGCGAGCAGAACATGCTCGATGTAATGCGCGATCACCTGCGTCGGAGAACCTTGCGGATCGCCCGGAAACGTGCGGTTGAGATTGCCGTCGTCGAGCGGTGACGTGCGAAGGGCGGCCTCTGCCGCTGGCGCATTCGCTTGCGGCAACAGGATCAGTTGACCGGCAATCTGGGCCGCGTCGATTTCGCGGATCAGCGTCGACACGAGGATCTGTCCTTCGTACTCGTCGCCATGATTGCCGGCCATGATCAGCACGACCGGACCCGTGCCATTGCGTATCGAAGCGATCGGAATCGGCAGCCAGCCATACGCGGACCGATGCACGGAATGCGGCAGCCGCAGATAGCCCGCATGCTTGCCCTGAGCATCCAGATCGATTTCACTGCGAATCGGATTGCTCGGCGTAACGGTTGAACTCATTGCTTCGCTCGCGCAAGTAACGGCCTTCTAGCCGTTGCAGCTAGACGCCAAACGGAAACTGCCATTTGTTTCGCCGTTCGCCGCCGCATGGCCCGAACGAAAGCGGCGCTTCAGCAGCCACGTCGCACCGTACTGCAGCGTCGAACACAGCAGCAGATAAACGACGCCGACGAACAGAAAGATCTGCACCGGATACACCATCAGCCGATTATTGACCTGATTGGCGAGAAACGTAAACTCGGGCACGCCGACGATATAAGCGAGCGACGTGTCCTTGATCAGCGTGACCCACTGATTGACGAACGACGGCATCATGATCCGTATCGCCTGCGGCAGTTGCACGTACCGCAGCGCCTGCCAGCGCGTCATGCCGAGCGACGCGGCCGCTTGCGCCTGCCCCGCGCCGACCGCGGCGATGCCTGCCTGCACCGAATGCGACAGATACGCGCCGCCGATCAGCGCGAGCGCGCAAACCACGGTGGCGAGGCCGGGCACGTCGATGTGCAGCAGCATTGGCATCAGGAAGAAGGTCCAGAAGATCAGCATCAGCACCGGGATCGCGCGAAAGAAGCCGACCAGGGCAGTGAGCGCCAGATGCGCGGCGCCGCGCGTCAGCGACAATGCAATGCCGCCGGCGAGACCGACCAAAGCCGACAGCAACGCCGAGACGATCGACATCACGACCGTCAGCGCCGCGCCGCCGAGCGGCCCATCAGGGAACGTGCCGAGCAGCAGATAACGCAGCGACGGCAGCCATTCGAGCGCGCTCATCAATGCCCTCCTTGCCAGAGCCGCAGAGCGCCGCGTTTCCATACCAGCAACACCGCTTCGATAACCGCGATGATCGCGATATAGAGCACCGTCGCCGCGCCGAATGCCTGAAACGTCTTGAAGGTTTCCGTATCGACCTGCCGCGATACATACGACAGTTCCGCGAGCCCGATCGTCATCGCAAGCGACGAATTCTTCACGAGGTTCATGTACTGCCCAGCAAGAGGCGGCGTCGAGATCCGGACCGCCTGCGGCAGGATCACGTAACGGAACGCCGCGAGCGGTGTAAGGCCCAGCGCCGCGGCGGCCTGATGCTGCGCGTCCTTCACGCCGCGCATACCCGCGCGAAATTCCTCGCCGACAAACGCGGTCGTATAGCACGTAAGCCCGACCCAGCCCGCGACGAATTCGAACGACGGCCACGCCATCGTCCAGCCAAATAGCGAGACCGTGTGCGACGCATTGAGCCATTCCATCCACGGCTGCGGCAACAGCGTCGCAGCCCCGAAATACCAGAACAGCAATTGCACGAGCAACGGCGAATTGCGAAACCCCAGTATGTATAGCGCGGCCGCGCGCGCGAGCATGCCGTTGCGCGCGTTACGCGCGAGCGCGAGCCCGAAACCGGCGAACGTCGCCGCCGCGCCCGCGCAGGCCGACAACACCAGCGTCATCAGAAAGCCATGCGCGATCCACCCGAGGTACTTCGGTTCCAGCCAGCCGTTCATTCTGCTCTTCTACTCAAGCGCTTTCGTTGCGCAATGAAAAGCGGGCCGCCGTTTTCACACGACAGGCCGGCTCCAAAACTTCCGTCGGATCAGCTCTTCTGCGGATCGCCGATCTTGAACAGACGCGGCAACGGCGCGCGGCTCTGCGGTCCGAACCAGTGGTCGTAGATCTTCGCGGCGCTGCCGTCCGCTTCGAGGCCCTTCAGCGTATCGTCGACGACGTTCAACAGACGCGTCTCGCCCTTCGGCACGCCGACACCTTCATAGTCGTTCGAGATCGTGAACGGCGGGATCTCATAGTTCGCCTTATCGGGCACGTTCGCGAGCAGCGCGACGAGCTTCGGGCCGTCCTGCGTAATCGCCTGCACGTTGCCCGCGCGCAGCGCGGCGAACGCGAACGGCGTGTCGTCGTAGGCGACGATCGTCGCGTTGGGGAATTGCGCGCGCACCTGCTGTTCGTTGGTCGTGCCCTTGTCGGCACCCACGCGCAGGCCGTTCACCTGCTGCGGCGACGTCAGTACGCCCTTCTTCGCGATGAACTGCGTACCCGAGGCGAAGTACGGCGTGCTGAAATCGACTTCCTTCTTGCGCTCGTCGGTAATCGTGAAGTTCGCGAACACGAGGTCGACCTTGCCCGACTTCAGGAACGCGATGCGGTTCGCCGGATTGGTCGGCTGGATTTCGAGCTTCACGCCGAGCTTGTTCGCGACCGCACGCGCATAGTCGACGTCGAGCCCGACGATCTGATTGGTCTTCGGATCGACGAAACCGAAAGGAGCGTTGCTGTCGAAGGTGGCGACGCGCAGCACGCCCGCCTTCCTGATGTCGTCGAGACGATCGGCGTGCGCTGCGCCGGAAATCGCGAGCAGCAACCCCATCACTGCTGCGCCGACGAATTTGATTTTCATGGTTAGGCCTTTGTATTGGATGTTTTATGTACGACGTGATTCACGACTGCCTCACGACAACGACGCACAGACTGTAACAACGCGCATCGCAATGGCGAACCAACTAAACGTCACGAGCTAAGCGGCGATTCAGATATGCGGGAGGTGCCTATTGCTTGCCTTTCCACGGCACCAGCCTGCGTTCGAGCGCGCGCATGCCGAGATCGAACAGCCACGCGATCAGGCCGATCAGCACGATCCCCATCACGACCACGTCGGTGCGCAGGAAGCTCGACGCGTTGAGCACCATCTGACCGAGCCCGGCAGTGGCGGCGACCATTTCGGCCGCGACCAGCGTGGTCCAGCCGAAGCCGATCGCGATGCGCAGGCCGGTCAGGATTTCGGGCAACGCCGCAGGCAACACCACGTGCAATACCACCTGGCGGAAATTCGCGCCCAGCGACCACGCCGCGTTGATCTGCTCGACGCTCGCGCTGCGCACGCCGGCACGCGCGGCCATCGCGATCGGCGCGAAACACGCGAGCCAGATCACGACGATCTTCGCAGTCTCGTCGATGCCGAACCAGATCACGACGAGCGGCAGATACGCGAGCGGCGGCAGCGGCCGGTAGAACTCCAGCGGCGGATCGAGCAGTCCACGCGCGACGCGGCTCACGCCCATCAGAATGCCGACCGGTATCGCGGTGATGCTCGCGAGCGCGAACGCGCCGAACACGCGGATCGCGCTCCACAGCAGATGCTCGGACAACGGCAAGCCGCCCTGAATGCGGCCGTGCCATGCATCGACGAACGCATGCCAGACCGCGTCCGGTGCGGGTAGGAACAGCGGTGGTATCCAGTGCAGATGAGTCGCGGTCCACCACAGCAGCGCAAACACCGCGACGCAGGTCACACTGAGCCACGCGCTCGGGCCTTCACCCGGCATGCCGCGATAAGGTCTGCGGCCGTGCGCCGCGCTGCGTAGCCGGGTCGCGTTGCGCGCTGTGTCCGGACGTGTCGGCGCGTGTTGTTGCGACGAATCGATCACGCTCATCAGGCGGCCTCACGCAATGTATCGTGCAGCCGCCGCGTCAGGCGCTCGCGCCACTCGATGAAAGCCGGCGACGACTTGACCGCGCGTGCATCGCGAGTCGCCAGATATTCGCGCGCGAATGGCAGTGCGTGGACTTCGGCGATGCGTCCGGGCCCCGGTGTCATCAGTACCAGACGCGTCGCGAGAAACAGCGCTTCCTCGACGCTGTGCGTGATGAAGAACACGGTCTTGTGCGTGCGCGTCCACACGTCGAGCAGGAGTTCCTGCACCGTCTCGCGCGTCAACGCATCGAGCGCACCCATCGGCTCGTCCATCAGCAATATCTGCGGATCGCTCGCCAACGCGCGCGCAATACCCACGCGCTGCTGCATGCCGCCCGACAGTGCATGGATCTTCGCGTTCGCATGCCGTTCGAGCCCGACGAGCGCCAGCGTGCGCCGCGCGATCTCGTGTCGCTGCGCACGCGCGATGCCGCGAAACCGCAAGCCGAGCGCGACGTTGTCGAGCACGTCGAGCCACGGCATCAGCGCATGCTTCTGGAACACGACGCCGCGCTCGGCACCGGGTCCGTCGATGGGCGTGCCGTTGAGTCGCACCTCGCCTTCGCTCGGATCGACGAAGCCCGCGATGCAGTTGAGCAACGTGGTCTTGCCGCAACCCGACGCCCCGAGCGCGACCACGAACTCGCCGCGCTCGATGCGCAGATCGACACCCGCGAGCGCGGGCTCGCTCGCACCGGCGTAGGTCACGCACAGTCCGCGGATGTCGAGCATGCTCATCGCGCGGCCTGCTGCGCGAAGCGCGGATTCACGGCCGCGGAGTAGTCGGGCAACACGTTCTGGATCGTGCCCTGCGTCTTCAGGAACGCCGCCGTGGCCGCGAGCGATTGCGCCGCGCCCGACTGCTTGCCGCCGCCGAGCCAGGTCGGCGACGCCTGCTCCGCGGCGCTCGGGAACGCGTACAGCGCGAGGCTCGCGGGCACGTCGGCCGGTGCCGCGCCCGACTCCTGCGCAACCGCCTGCACCTGCTGCGAAGCCGCGGTCCAGTCGGCCTTGTGATCGCGGTACAGCGCGTCCGTATCGGCGAGCACCTTGACGAGACCCGCCATGAAGGCCGCGTTGTCGCGCTCGAACTGCCGCGACGCGACAAAGCCGTCGAAGGTTGCCTTGCCGCTTCCCTTCGCGACTTCGCCTGACGTAATCAGCACTTTGCCGTTCTGCTTGACCTTCGCGAGCACGGGGTCCCAGATGTAGGTCGCATCGATATTGCCGCGCTGCCAGGCGGCGGCGACCTCTGGCGGACGCAGGTTCAGGATCTTCACCGATGACGGATCGACACCCGCCTGTTGCAACGCGACCAGCGCATGAAAATGCGACGTCGACACATACGGCACGCCGATCGTCTTGCCCTTCAGGTCAGCGATCTTCGTCACGCCCGAACCGTCGCGCGCGACCAGCGCTTCCGCGTCGTTGATGTTGTCGAGAATCCAGAACAGCGACAGGTCGACGCCTTGCGACAGGCCCGCCGCGATCGGGCTCGATCCCGCCTCACCCAGCTGGATCGAGCCTGACGCCAGTGCGCGCACCACATCCGCGCCGCTGCCGAGCTTGCGATACGTGACCTTGTAGCCGGTCGCTTTTTCGACGGCGCCGGTGGCTTGCGCGTAACGCCACGGCACGACCATGTCCTGATAGCCGATCACGACTTCTCGGCTTTGCGCGTGCGCGGATGAAGCGAACGGCGAAAACGCGGCAATGCCGGCCGACGCCGCGACGAAGACAGCGGCGCGCAACGCACGCCGCAGCTGACGGAGGGAGTGATTCATCGGAAGCCTTCGGGTTGGTCTGGATACGAAGAAGCTTCCGACTATAGGCACTTTCGACCGGCGCGGTTCCAACGAATCATGCATAGCTAATCACTGGAACGCAGCATTGCTTTTGCGTCGCGACTATCCGCCATAGCGCCAAAACTGCTTTGATTCTGAGCATTTGTTGGTTCGCTCGCGCCACCGTCCTGGTTACATTGGGGCGACCACCACACGCGACCATAAGGACAATCGATGACACCGACCCGGGGATTTTCATTCTTCACGACCGCGCGCAACGCAATCGCGACCGTCGGCGAGCGCAACCGCAGCCGACGCGGTTGGCTGAAGACCGCCGCGGCCGCGCTCGCACTCGGCGTCTTCGGCGCAGCCCACACCGCCCACGCCGCGCCGCTCGACGAGCTGAAACTCGACTATGCGTACTATTCGCCGGAAAGCCTCGTGATCAAGCGCAACGGCTGGCTCGAACAGGAGTTCGCCGCCGACCACACACAAGTGAAGTGGGTGCTGAGCCTCGGCAGCAACCGCGCGCTCGAATACCTGAACAGCGGCGCGATCGACATCGGCTCGACGGCGGGCCTCGCCGCCGTGCTCGGCAAGGCGAACGGCAATCCGATTCGCGCGGTGTACATCTATTCGCGGCCCGAGTGGACCGCCCTCGTCGTGCGCAAGGACTCGCCGATCAAAACCGTCGCCGATCTGAAGGGCAAGAAGATCGCGGCCACCAAGGGCACCGATCCGTTCCTGTTCACGTTGCGCGCACTGCATACGGCGGGGCTGTCGCGCGACGATGTCGAGATCGTCAACCTGCAGCATCCCGATGGCCGCACCGCGCTCGCCAATGGCCAGGTGGACGCGTGGGCCGGGCTCGATCCGCACATGGCGGCCGCGCAGATCGACGATGGCGCGCGCCTGCTGTATCGCAACGTCGACTTCAACACCTGGGGTTTCCTGAATGCGCGCGAAGACTTCATCCGCGACCATCAGGACGCGCTCGCGCGCGTGCTGAAGGTCTATGAAAAAGCCCGGGTCTGGATCGCCGCACACCCTGATGACACCGCCAGGATCGTCGCGGAGGAATCCAAAGTTTCGCTGCCGGTCGCCAAACTGCAGTTGAGCCGCAACGACTTCAGCCAGCCTCAGCCTGGCGCCCGGCAGATTGCCGCGCTCAAAGCCGCCGCGCCGATCCTGGTCGACGAGCAACTCGTGAAGGGCGGCACCGATCTGAACGCGATCATCGATGCACTGGTCGACGCTAAACTCGCGCAGCCGGCGATCGCGACGGCGAGCAACGGCTCCAAATGAAGCACACGCACCAGACCCGAGCCTGCCGATGAGCACCGCGAAGAACTTTTTCACACTCGCACGGAGGGATTCGTCCTGTCCGTCGTGTAGCGAACTCGCGCATCCGCCGCGCGCGATCGACCCGCTACGACTGTGGCGCTATGCCGGTCTCGCGCTGCCGGTCGTGTTCCTGGCTGTCATCGAGCTGCTGGTGCGCGCGTCGATCCTGCCGATGCATCTGGTCCCCGCGCCCAGCGGGATTGCGCAGACGCTATGGGATATCGGCGCGGCGCGGCTCGCGCGCCACATCGGCGCGAGCGTGATCCGCGTGTACGGCGGCTTTGCGATCGGCGCCGTGCTCGCGCTGCTGATCGGCGCGGCGATGGGCCTCAGCCGGCGCGTCGATGCCTTGCTCGACCCCGCGTTTCAGGCCTTGCGCGCGATTCCGTCGCTTGCGTGGGTGCCGATCCTGCTGCTATGGATGGGCATCGACGAAGCGCCGAAGATCACGCTGATCGCGATCGGCGCGTTTTTCCCGGTGCAGTTGAGCGTGGTGACAGGCATTCGCGGCGTCGACCGCAAGCTGATCGAATTCGGCGAGTTGAACCGGCTGAGCCGGCGCGCGCTGTTCACGCGCATACTGCTGCCCGCGTCGATGCCGCAGATTTTCACCGGACTGCGCACGGGGCTCAGCCTCGCGTGGATGTTCATGGTGGCCGCCGAACTGATCGCGGCGACGCGCGGGCTCGGCTATCTGCTCAGCGATGGCCGCGAAACCGGCCGCCCGGATCTGGTGTTCGGCGCGATCCTGTTGCTCGCGCTGCTCGGCAAACTGAGCGACGGCATGCTGAAAGCGATCGAGGTACGCGCGCTGTCGTGGCGCGATGCGCACCGGGTGTCGGAGGCCGCGCGATGAATCGGGCACCTGCTTCGTTGCTCGAAGTACGTGGACTGACGCGGCGCTTTGGCGAGCGCAATGTGTTCGAGAAGGTATCGTTCGCGCTGTCGCGCGGCGAGATCGTCAGTCTGGTCGGTCCTAGCGGCTGCGGTAAAAGCACACTGCTGCGCGCGGTGGCGGGACTCGATCGCGCAGCCACGGGTGCCGTGCTGATCGACGGCGTGCCCTTGCTCGCGCCGTCGCCGCGCGTCGGTATGATCTTTCAGGAACCGCGCCTGCTGCCGTGGCTCAGCGTGGCCGACAACATTGCCTTTGCCGCGGGGCCGCATGCGGGAGACGATCCGCGCGTCGATGCGCTGCTCGCCGAGGTGGGTCTCGCTGGCGTGCGCGACGCGCTGCCGAAGCAACTATCCGGTGGCATGGCGCAGCGCGTCGCGCTCGCGCGAGGTCTGTTCAACGAGCCGGAACTGCTGCTGCTCGACGAACCGTTCAGCGCCGTCGATGCGATCACGCGCGCGCGACTGCAGCAGTTGCTGCTGGCGTTGAAACACGCGCGCGGCACAACGGTGCTGCTCGTCACGCACGATCTCGACGAAGCACTGAGTCTGTCCGATCGCGTGCTGCTGTTGTCCCCGGCGGGCGTTGGCAGCCCGAGCCGCATCGCGCGCGAACTGCCGATTGCGTTACAGCGGCCGAGGAATCCGCGCGATGCGTCGTTGAATGTGCTGCGCGATGTTTTGCTGGAGATGTAGCGGGCTGCGGAAAATCACGCTATCTCGCACGCCGGGCTTCGACAAACGCCTCGACATAATGCAGCGCCTGTTCGCACTGCTCGGGTGTGAACGCGTGGATGCTCGCAGGAACCGGATCGAAGCCAAGCTCGGTCGCGACCCACCGGATCGCTTTCGCGCGGGCTTCGAATGCGTTGACGCCATCGCGGCGCACCTTCGCGGCGACGAGCGGTTCGAGCGCGTCGTGCAGCTTGCTCTTCGACTCGCGCAACGTCGCGTCGGCGAGGCGGCCGAGCGGCAGGTTGTGTTTGCTGCGCGAATACACGCCGATCCACGCCTGACAGCCGGTGCAGATCCACAGCGGGCCTTGATCGCTGCGATACGGGTAGGACTCGTCGCCGTAACGCGCGAGCAAAGCGCGGTTGCCGCAGTAGTCGCATGACGGCTGCGGCAGTGCCTTGACGGGCTTGCCTACACGCATGGGGAGTGCCCCCGGGAGAATTCGCGGTACTTCATCGCATCGATCCGACTGGCGGAAAACGGGTGGAGCCTCACAGTTTAATGGAAGGCCCGCACCCGCAAGCAAGACCTAGCTTCTCTCTGCGATCTCCATCACGACGCGACGCCGCGCCGCCAGTCCTTCCGCCGACCTCTGCCGGACCAGCTCCACCACCGCTTGCGGCGCCAGCGCCGGATCGCCCGCGTCGAACGGCGGCGCTGGCGCGTATTCGAGTTCAAGCTGGATCGCCTGCGCCTCTTCGACGCCCGCCAGCTCGGCAGCCACGGTCAGCCCGAAATCGATGCCAGCCGTCACGCCGCCGCCGGTAATCAGATTGCCGTCGCGGACCACACGCGCATGCGTCGGAATCGCGCCGAGCGGTTCCAGCAACGAGTGAAACGCCCAGTGAGTCGTCGCGCGCCGCCCGCGCAGCAGACCGGCCGCACCCAGCAGCAACGCGCCGGTGCAGACCGACGTCACATAGCGCGCGCTCGCGGCCTGCCGACGAACGAAGTCGATCGTCTGCTCGTCTTGCAACAGCGCGGTCACGCCGCTTCCGCCCGGCACACAGATCACGTCGAGCGGGGGGCAGCTTTCGTACGTCGCGCTCGGCGTCAGCACGAGGCCGTTGCTCGACACCACCGGCTCCCGCGTCTTCCAGACCAAATGTATCGTGGCGCCCGGCACCGATGCGAGCACGTCATGCGGGCCGGTCAGATCGAGTTGCTGTACTTTCGGAAACACCACAAAACCGATTTGGAGGCTCATGGGGATACCTTGTCGAAGGAGAAATCGAAACGCGCCATCTGTCATTTCTTCCAGCTGGACGGATCGATTCTAGGCGCGTAGTGTTTGGCAAGACTGCCATTGTTCCCTTGATTTCTGCCACGTCTTAGCATGTTCAGCGCTCCGCGTTCTATCGTGCTGCTCGTGCATTCGTTATTTTCCTTCCGCCATATCAAGCAAGCCCTTTAAGAATTCGTTTTGTGCCTTGCGTAGGTTGTAAATGCACTCCGCCTGCAAGGCAGGAAACATGGAGCCCCCGTGCTCGGTTTCCCACTCCGCCCCCGCATTGCGCGGCAATTCACAATACTTGACAGACGCATTCTGCGTTGCCATGTATTTGTCCAGCAATTTCGCATGAATATTGCCTTTTGGTATGGTTGCGCGCAGTTTTTTATATATGATTTGGCTATCGGTCACCAGTTTTTTTTGCAATCCCGAATAGCATTCAACGTCTCCATAGCCGCCTCCCAAATGTTGCAGACAATCAGAATTTGAAATTGTCACCGAAAAATCATAATTTGATTTTGCCGCCACAAAAATAGGAAATAGCATTCCTGCGATTAAACAGAAAAACCGAGTTTTAGTGCGACGCATCATAAATCCCCGACGAAAATAAGCGAGCCTCCGTAACACGGCGATTTCTCACGCCGCGGTTGTCTCCAATTCGATACGTAAGGATAAAATCATGCATATTCCGATAATTACCTGTATTAATCTTTCGAATAATCACGTCCGCACCGCGACCTGGCCCGCTGTTATATACAATGCTGACAAGAGCATCGTATTCGTATTGAAACAGGGGAACATGAATACCGGAATTCAGTCGTCTTTCGACCTCAGCAACATTGCGCCGCCTAAATTCTCTTGCGCTTTCGAGGCTAATTACCTGTCCAACCTCAATATGATCAGCAGCAATAATGCGATGGCCGCATCCAACCGTGGGAATTCCAACGTTATCCAAATAGGCTTTTAAGATGAACCCCTCTGTCACTTGGTGCCCCTGGTATATGCCATTTAACACACCGGACTCCCATACGGCAGTAAAGGACAGTCCTTCCTGACTAACATGCCAAGGTTTGCAGAGTCTGCCCGATTGGACTGTCACGCATGAATTCGGATTCGTGTTCGTTACCGCCGTTCCAAGTGCGTCCGGCATTACGCCTCCTCCCTGTGACCAAGATAAATATATATCGATTGAGCGCCGATTGTTTTATAGCGTTTAGTGCGCCCCAAACCATCTGTCACGCCATGGACGAGCGAACCAGACGGCAGACGAACCGTATAATACGTGTCGCGCATAACCCGGCCGTCACCGTCTTTGAGTATGTATTGCTGGTCGTGAGTGCGATCCTTCGACGTTAATGCTGGTGCTGCCTTGCGCCCGCGACAATTGCACGCCCATGCGTAACCCAGCGCTTCGGCCATGGCGTAGCCGGATTTCATCTTACGAACCCTGTCAAACGGAAAAAACTCGCCGGTTTCGGCGTTCAGGGCCTGTGCGTGCGGCATCGGCGGGAACTTTGAGTAGATCGAATAGGTGATACGGCAAAGGTCGCATTCTTCCTCGACTGTCCAATCCTTTCCACCGCTTTGCTGTTTCAGTTGCTCCATTACACTCCTCACGAGTTTTCAGGCGATACCTCGCGAATTAATCATCGAAACGGACCATGGTCAATCGCTTTAATTCGGGATAAGCCCGTTTTGACAACTATTTACGATTGAGTCGGTTATCTCAATTTCTATTGCATATTCCCGCCGGCGCTGGACAAAAAAGGCGGCACTGAGCCGCCTTTATCGTCAGGGATCGAAACTGGTTAGTGTTGGGTCCATGAAGCATCCATAGCCGCCAGTTTCGCGTTCACGCCTTCCGTGACGTCAGCGAGAATCGCTGACGCGTCTTCCCGTGACAGTTGGCGCTGGCGTAGCCCCTTGCGTCGAGCGCAAGCACCGCGAACAGTTCCTGATCGCAGCGGTTACTAGACCTTGCGACTCCGGCCCCGTGGGTCGTTGTCAATTGCGATCAGACGCAGGACTTCCAGCGACATCGGCAAGCCAGTTGTCAAAAATTATCCGACCTGTACAACGCTGGTAATACCGTCTGGTTAGATAAGTCAAAGTACGAGGCCGGATACCTTATCGAAGAAGAAATCGAACTAGGTCATCTGTCATTTCTTCCAACTGGACGGATCGATTCTATGCGCGTAGTGTTTGGCAAGACTTCCATTGTCCCCTTGATTTCTGCCACCGATTTGCTCACATGTCCAGCGCTCTTCGCTCTATCGTGCTGCTCGCCTTCCCAAACATGCAACTGCTCGACGTGAGCGGTCCGCTGCAGGTATTTGCGTCGGCCAATGAACTCGTCGCGCAGCGCGGGCTCGGCAAGCTCTACTCACCCCGCGTCGTGGCGGCCGAAGCCGGGACCGTCACATCGTCGTCGGGACTCGCGGTGCTTGCCGCCTCACTGCGCTCGCTGAAGACGCCGCTCGATACACTGATCGTTCCCGGCGGCCGGGGCATTCGGGAGGCGTCGGCCGATCAACGCCTGATCCGCTGGACGCAACGCCACGCGCCGCATTGCAGACGCGTCGCGTCGGTCTGCTCGGGCGCGTTCCTGCTCGCCGAGGCGGGCCTGCTCGACGGCCGGCGCGTCGCCACGCATTGGGCGCGTTGCGACGAACTCGCGCAGGCCTATCCGCAACTGCAAGTCGAAGCCGATCCGATCTTCATTCGCGACGGCGATATCTGGACCTCGGCAGGCGTCACCGCCGGCATCGACCTCGCGCTAGCGATGCTCGAGGACGATCACGGGCGCGCGTTGGCGCTCGACGTCGCGCGCGAACTCGTCGTGTTTCTGAAGCGCCCGGGTGGTCAGTCGCAATTCAGCGCGACGCTGTCGCTGCAACATGCCGACGACCGTTTCGGCGAATTGCACGCATGGATAACGTCGCACCTCGCAGCCGACCTGTCAGTGCCCGCGCTCGCGCAACGGCTGCATATGAGCGAGCGCAGCTTCATGCGCCACTACAAGGCGCAAACCGGCCGCACGCCCGCGCGCGCGGTCGAGCAGCTACGCATCGAAGCGGCACAACGCTTGCTGAGCGAAACATCCTGGTCGATCAAACGGATCGCGGCGCGATGCGGATTCGGCAGCGAGGAAACGATGCGCTGCAGCTTCGTGCGTCAGCTGCGCGTGGCGCCGCAGGTGTATCGCGAGCGCTTTTCGTCGACGTGACATGCGCGGGCGGCGCAGCCGCTCGACATCACTCAGTAGCGGCGTTTGACGATCAGCGTCGCGCCCGTATCGTGAGAATGCAGAACCGCGACGCGCGCGGTGCCGGAGAACACCCAGTTGTCGACCGTCAAGGACAAGCGTCGCTGCGGTGACTGGCCAATCGACAACACTGAACTGTTCATCTGAACGATGGATATTTGCGGTGCGGTAGATGGACCCATACGTAGAGCATTCGAAGCACTCTGCGCGGCGGCATTTGCGCCCGGTTCGGACACCGGTGCGAACTCCGGTCCGGACGACACCAGGGCCTTCGCGGTGCCGAGCTGGGTATCGCGCGCAAGGTCCACGCTATAGTAATTCTCCATTTGCGCGTAGAACGGCTTGCCCCGATCCCCCTGATACTCCATCGCATAGCGCTGCTGCTCGAAGTAGCGCCGAGGCTCGGGAATGGGCGGCACGACTTCGACGGGCGACGCGACGATGTTGGCGACCATCATCGCTTGCGGCACATCGCCGAAGGGGCCTCCCGCAAACGCGTAGCCGCTCATCAAGACGAGTACCACTCCGACAATCCTCTCGCTTTGGCACGTCATCGGCATGCCTCCATGAAGGAATTGAAACGTCACATGACACGGCGCGTCACTCGAACCGCGCGCCTCGCAGCGTCGCTTGCATTCAGACATTGTAGTCAGTGATTTGCGTACCGGTAGGTCAATGTGTGAGGTCTCTCGCGAGTGTGGCGAAGACCGGCAAAAGCTTCTGGTCCGAGCGTCGCGAATCAAACGATCCCCGGCAACTCTTGCGAGGTTTCCCAGGCAACTGCGCGGTCAGATCGGATACCTGCATCTTCAACCGTTGCAGCGTCAACGGTCGCGCTCGTGGTAGTCAGTCGGCGCGTGTCGGTCGGCCATTGAATGCCGGCGCGATGCGCAAAGCGATCGTTTGAAAGCGCTTTCGCCAGGCTCGCGGCCATGCGAGAACGGCGTCGGGCATGAAGCGCGCGACGAGCAGCAGCAACGCGAGCAGCGCGGGACACCAGCGCAGATCGGTCGGCACGGGTTCGCGGCGGGCGAAGCGCGCTTCGAGCAGCGCATCGCCGAACGACGTCACGTTCAGCAGACGCCGGTAGTCGAGGCCCGTCTGCCGAGCCACCGAAGCGAGGTACTCACCGCGCAATTCGGACAATTCCTCGTGCGTTTGCGCCGCCACACCGGAGCCGGGCGTAGGCGGCACCTGGATCACGTCGTCGGCCTGCCAGACGCCGATCCGGTTGCCATTCGCATCGGTCTTCGGAATGGCCGCGGGCTGGTCGCCGCCGACGCCGATCAGCCAGCCCCTGATTCGCGCCGCATTGATGCCTTCCATCAGCGGACGTGACGCCAACAGCGGCGGCGCCTCCTGCCCATCGGTGACGAACGCGATGGCCGCGCCGCCGCCGACATCCTTCGCGACTCGCACGGCCGAATACACACCGCCTTCGGCAATGCGGCTCCAGTTGGTCCAGCGCATGCGCCCGTCGATGCCGTCGAGCGACACCAGCAGCGCGTCGTAGTTGCCGCAGACTTCGACCGGCGCCATCAGCAGCAACACCCGCTGCCCGGTGAACACGCTCCAGCCGACCTTCGAGCCGCACGGCAAACGCTCGAGCGCGTCGCGCATCGCGGCCTGCGCGAACTTGAGCCGGCTGACCGGGGCGCCGCCGAGCACCACATCCTCGACGTCCATGCTTTGCGTGATGTCGAACGTGACGATGTAGCTAAACGTGTTGCGCGGCAACGTGACGTCCGGCATCGCGACCGCCGCGATCAACGCGACGAGCGCGAGCGGCGTCAACGCATGACGCCATTTTGCGAAGCCACGCTCGCGCCGAACGCCGCTCATGGCAGGTCCTGGCTGCGCGCGTCGCGCACTGTGACGTTGTGCTGCTCTTTCACGTCGGGTCCGGCAAGCGCGGACGGCGTTTCCGGCGCGAGCCACAGCGCGCGCTCGAGGTTGTAGCGCACGTCCCAATCGTCGGGCGCCGCGCGCAGCGCGAGCCGGTAGCGCGCCTTGGCCTCGCCGATCATCGCCAGAGACCTGACTGTTTGCGCGTTGTCGCCGCTGCCTTCGCGCAGGTACAGATTGCCGAGATCGAACAGCGCCGCGCGGCCGACTTCATCAGGCGGGCTGCCCTCGGCGAGCAGACCGTTATAGAGCCGCGCCGCCGCGTCGTAGGAGCCCGCTTTCGATAGCGCTATCGCACGGGCCAGCTGAACCTCGCGCGCGTCGCCGCCGGCTTGCTGGTCACGCGCAGCGGCGTTCGTCGCGACGATGGCCTGATTGACCCGCTCCGCGTGCTGCAGACGAACGAAGCCATACCCGGCCCACGCGGCGCAACAGATCGCCACGGTGCCGAACAGCGTGTGGATCAGCGCGCGCTTCATGCCCAGCTCCTGACCTGCAACTGCTGCAACAGCACCAGCAGCGCCGCACAGAACAGCGCGAGCGCGAAACAGTACGGACTCAGATCCTGGCGAGGCAGATGCTCGACGAACGTCGTCGTTGCGTTCTGCTGCCGGTTGATCTCCGCGATCGCCGCCATCATCGCCTTCGGGTCTTCGGCCTGAAACAGCCTGTAAGGCGTCTTCAGCGTCAGAAAGAAGCGATGCAGCTGCGCTTCCGCCGAGCTTCCGCTGGCGGGCTGCGTCGCGTTCAGATCGGGACTGAAGACGCTGCTGCGCAGGTAGATGAAGTACAGCGCGATCCGGTTGCGTCGCAGTCCCTCCTCGATGCGCCGTCGCATCGTTTCGTCGAGCAACGCGCCACCATCGGAGACGAGCACGATCGCGCGGCGGCCCGACGACAAGCGCTCGTCGAACTGCGCGATCGCCGCCAGCATGCCGCGATCGAGCTCGGTGTCCGGCATGCCGCGGCCAATCGCCGTGGCCGCGACCGCGGCCTCGATCACGCGATGGTTGTAGGTGAACGACATCGCCAGCACCGGGTTGGTGCCGAACATCATGAACGCGAGGCGGTCGTTCGGCCGCTGCTCGACGAAGCGCGTCAGCGCCGCGCGCGCCACGTGGTTCTTGGAGTCGCCGCGCGGCGCCTCGACGCCCTTGCTGCCTATCGGCTCGTCCATGCTCTGGCTGCGGTCCATCAGAATCAGGATCTGTGCGCCGCTGCCGGTGCGCAGCACCTGCAACTGCGAGCGCCCCGGCCCCGCCAGCCCGACGACGATCGCCGCGATCGCCAGCGCCGCGCCGCCGCGGACGAGCCAGCCCGCCACGCGCCCGAGGTCGTCAGCGGGCAGCCATGCGACGCTCGAAAACACCAGCGTGTCGCTGCGCCGCCGCAGCAGCGGCAGCGCGGCGAGCGGCAGCAGCACCAGCATCCACGGAAGGGCGAAATCGAAGCTCATGGTCATCGCTGATGGCGCCTCTCCGCTCGATACAACGCACGGCACAGCGCGTGCAGCGAAAGCTCGCCGGCATTCTCGACGGCATGCGGCGCCGGCCCGAAAAAGCGCTCGGCCGAGGCCAGATAGAAACGTTCGAGCTGCGCGCGCAGCGGTTGCAGATAGGGCGCGCGCGCCAGCAACGCGGATAGCGAAGCCGCGTGCACGACCTGGCCGGCGGTTTCGTTCAGCGCGCGATGCAGGCAGACCCACGCATCGTTCGATGAAGCGGCGGACGCCTCCGGCAGCCGTTGCATCTGCCGCCACGCCCGCGCGAACGGCAGCCGCGCCGCCTCGCGCCGATTGCGCGCCCACCACCAGCTCGCCCACACGAGCAGCGTCGCGAGCAACAGGCCGAGCGCCCACGCGATCTGCCGGCGCCAGCCGGCCGTGCCCAGCATCGGCGCCTGCCGGTCGGGCCGCAGCGGCTGCAAGTCCCCAGCGGCGAACGCGGTTTGCGGCGTCAGCGGTCCGATGCTCGCCGGCCATTCGGCGACCTGCAACTGCGTGCCCGCCGCCGACGTCAGCGTCAACGCGGGCAACGTGATCTGCGTGAGCGTCTGCGGCGCATTGACGACCTGATAGCCGATCACCATCCACTTGCGGCCGTTCGCATCGGTTTCTAGCGTCACGGGCCGGCGTTCGAGCCAGACGCCCGTGCGTCCGACCGAAGGCGGCGTGACCGTACCGAGGTCGCGACCGTTGGCCTCCAGCAGCACGCGCTGCGTCAGCACATCGCCGAGCACATAGCCGAATGCGCGCGGCTCCTGAACGAGCGCGGCCACCTCGGCGGCACTGGCCATCGCGCAGGCGCCGCCGCCGCATAGCGACGCGATCAGCGCGCGCAGCGCCGCCCGACGCGCGCAGCCGCCGCGCACCCCGCGCGCGCTCATACCGTCAGCTCCAGAAAGTAGCGTGACATCGCTTCCGGATCGAACGCGCCTTCGACAAAGAACGGCTGGATGCCGCGTGCGCCGAACACTGCGGCGAGCTCGTCGCGACGGCGCGCGACGCCTTCGCGCCAGCGCTCGCGCAGGCCGCGCGAGAGCCACACGCGACGCTCTTCGCCCGACTCCGCATCGTTGACGGCCAGCAGCGACGCGTGCTGCGGCGGCGTGGTCTCGGCCGCGTCCCATACGACCATCGGCACCACGCACGCATGCACCAGCATGTCGAGCACCGGCGACAGTCGCGCGAGCGGCCAGTGGAAATCGGATACCACGAACACGAGCGCCTGGCGTCCGGCGATACGGATCGCGCAACGCCGCAATCCTTCGGCGGCCCCGCGTTCAGCGTGACGTTCGGCGTGACCATTCGCCTGACGATCAGCGATATCAGTGACGCCTTCGCGCAACATGCTCGCGAGCAGCGAGCCGGTGCCCCGTCCCGTGCGCGCCGGCATGAACAGATCGTCGCGTTCGCCGCTATCGAAGGCCAGCATGCCGAGCCGGTCGCCGACTCGGAACGCGCTATGGCCGAGCGCTTCGACAAAATCAGCGACGACCTGCAGCTTCGTTTTACGGGTGCCGAATTGCATCGACGCCGACACGTCGACGATCACGAACACGGAAACCGCGACGCGCTGCAAATGCACGCGCACGAGCCACTCGTCGCGCGCCGCGCGCAAGCTCGCGCGAAGATCGAGCCGGCGCGGGTCCGGATAGTCGAACAGCCGGCCGTGCATCGCGAACTGCTGGCCCGAGCCAAAACTCGAGCCGGGATGCGAGCCGGGCCGCGCACCGGCCGCGCGCATCGGCAGACGATAGTGGAATTCAGCGATGCCGTTCATCGTGTAAGCGCGCCGGCGTTCAGCGAGGCACGGCGACGTTCGCGACGATCCGCGCGATCAGCGCCTCGGCCAGCTCCTGGCGGCGCAGCTCGTAGATCGGCGTGAAAAACACGCGATGACCCAGCGCCGGCAGCAACACCTCGTGGATGTCCTCCGGCAGCAGATGCGTGCGTCCCGCGAGCCACGCGACCACGCGCGCGGCTCGCACCAGTGCGCTCATGCCGCGCGGACTCGCGCCCGCGAGAATCAGCTGCTCCATGTCGACGCCGTCGAGCGCGATGCCGAAGCGCGCCGGCGTTTCCGTCGCCTGCCAGATGTCGTGCACGTAGCGTTCGATCGTCTCGCTCGCCTGCACGCCCTGCTGGATCGCCGCGCCGATCCGGTTCAACTGTTCCCACGCCACGATCGACGGCGTCAGTTGCGCGAGCAGGCCGTCGACGTCATGAAACCTCGTGTCGAACACGAGGCTGCGCCGCGCCTCCTCGTCGGTCGGGGTCGGCATGTTCAGCTCGAACAGGAAGCGGTCGCGCGCCGCCGACGCGAGCTCGAAGGTCTCTTCCTTCTCGACCTTGTTGCGGTCGGCGTACACGGTCATGTGCGGAAAGCGATGCTCGCGGCCGAACGCCCACACGGAACGCTCGGCCATCGCACGCAGCAGCAGCGATTGCACCTGCGGGCGGGCGCGATTGATCTCGTTGAAGAAGAAGGTGGTCAGTTGCTCGCCGTGGCGCAGCAACGGGCCGGGCTCGATACGCGGCTTGCCGTCGGCGTCGACATAGGTGTGATAGACGAGGTCGCCCGGCATCAGATCGATCGTGCCTTCGACGCGCTCGAAATCGCCGCCGACCACGCGCGCGAACGCCCGTAACACGGTCGTCTTGCCGACCCCGACGCCGCCTTCGAGCAGCACGTGGCCGCGTGCGAACAGCGCGACATTGATGAGCCTCAGCGTTTGCTGCTGACCGACGACGACTCTCGCCACTTCGTTTTCGATCTGCTGGGCGTGAGAACGCCAGTCCTGAAGCTGCTCGCCAGAAACCATCGCTTCGATCCCCTTCCGTGGTGGCTGGCGTTTATTTGCGCGACGCCCGAACGTCGACGCGCTTCAAGACTCGCCAGCCTTACGTTCAAGCATGGTTTATGCCGATCGCACGCGCGGGACGCAAGAGTTAAATCGAATGCGAAAAGTTGGCAGCCTGTCACGACAGACGGGTACAGACTGTGCCATCGATGCCGCCTATCACGCACCGTTAATCAGCAAGCCGACGAGCGCGCTCGCGCCGCACGCAACGCACGCATCACGCTACCGCTGCGCCCCGACCTGCCGTTTCGCAAACACCCCCGCAAACTGCGCATATTCCTGCTCCAGATGCACCGCCGCATGTTCGAGCAGGAACTGCCGGAACATCACGCTGGTCGGCGAAAGCTGCTTGGTGCGCAGATGCACGATCTGCCACGTTCGTACGATCGGCGTGCCGTTCACGTCGAGCAGCGCGATCTCGCCGGTGCGCAACTCCAGCTGCAGCGTATGCAGCGAGATCAGGCTCACGCCCATGCCCGCCATCACCGCCTGCTTGATCGTTTCGTTGCTGCCGAGCGTGACGGTTTTCGCGGGAGTGAACAGATGCTGACGGAACATCGCCTCGGCGGCCATGCGCGTCCCTGAGCCCGGCTCGCGCAGCAGAAAGGTGTCGTTGCTCAACTCCTGCAGATCGAAGCGGCGCGCGCCGCACAACGGATGTTGCACCGGCGCGATCACCACCTGAGGATGGCTCGCAAGCGGCTCGGCCGTCGTATCGAGTTCGGGCGGCGGGCGGCCCATGATCGCGAGATCGATCGCGTTGTCCTGCAACATGCGCAGCAGCGCGTCGCGATTGCCGACCGAGAAATGCACGTCGACCTTCGGGTACAGATGCGAGTACATCGCCAGCAGTTTCGGCGCGAAGTAGGTCGCCGAACTGACGATGCCGACGTTGATCGAGCCGCTGTCGGCCTGCTTCAGCGACATCATCGCGTCTTCGGTGTCCTTGATTTCGCCGAGAATGCGGCTCGCGTGATGGGTCAGCACCTCGCCCGCTTCGGTCAGCGTGAGCTTGCGCGCGACGCGCTCGAACAGCCGCAGGCCGACCGCCTCCTCGAGCTGATGAATCTGCATCGACACGGCCGGCTGCGTCAGATGCAGCTCCTCGGCCGCGCGCGCGAAACTCGTATAGCGGCTCGCGACGACGAAGATCTGCAACTGCCGCAGGGTCAGCGTGCGAACGAAGTTCAGCTTGACCCGGTTCGTCGCGAAACTCGCGTTCTGCATCGAAGACTCAACGGCTCGCCCGCGGCGCATTCGACGGCTTCGCCGGCACCTTGCCCGATGGCAACTTGTTCAGTGCGGATTGAAAACTCAACGACTCCGAATGCGCCGGATGTGCAAAGTCGTTGTTGGGGCCCGGCACGTCGGTGCGAATCTGCAGGACCTGGCCCGGCACCCCGTCGGCGAGCACGAACGTGTAGCGCTTGCCCGTGTATTGCGCGAAGCGCGCCCCGTTCGGATCGTTCAGATAAGGCTGCACGACGATGCGCCGCGCGCTGACCGGCTTGCCGCCAAGCTCTCCCGGCACGCTCTCGATCTGCGGCCCCGCGGCGAGCGCGAGACGCAGACGCTGCTGGAAATAGCGGCGCTGCCCGCCGGTGAGACCCTGCATCTCCGCGATGTCGCGTTCGAGGAAATAAATGATCGCCGGATTGCACTGCAGGCCGCCGATCGGCAGGTTCACGCTGCCGGTATGGTCGGTCACCTGTGCGTCGCCCTTCGCGTTGTTCTCACTGACCACCAGCACCTTGACGACATCGGTGCTGCGCGACGGCTGCTCCGAATCGATCAGCGCGTAGTCGAGCTCGGTCTGCGCGGCGACGCCGTGCAGATGATCGGTCAGGAAAATCAGCCGCTCCGCCGGCGTGATATCGTCGCCGCCCGGCGCCGACGCGGCGCTCGCAGGGCTTGCCGCACGGCTTGCGGCCGGCGCGAGGCACAGCACGCACAGCGTCCCCATCAGCGCAGCGCGTGCCGCGCGCAGCCAGGCGCCGCGCGCGCGCGTCATTGCGATGCGTCGCCGGGCTTGCCCGCCGGCGCGTCGACCGGTTTGAGCATCGGCACCTGGTAGGTCGCGAGGATGCTGTCGATCTTGTCGTGATTCGCGCCGATCCATTGATCCACCTTGTCCTTCCAGTCTTTCTCGCCGTAGCGCACACCCATCGATATCGTGTAGTCGAAGCGGATGCCGGGCTGCGGCGGGAACGGCACGAGCCTGACCGAATCACCGGCGCGCTTGGCGAAGTAGCCGGCGATCGGCCCCCACAGGAACACCACGTCGACGTTGCCCGCGGCCAGGTCGTGTTCGATCATCTGGCCAGGGTATACGCCCGGATCGCCGCTTTGCACCTGGTACGATACCGCCTGGTCGATCAGGTTGTGGGCGAGCAGCCAGTCCACCGCCGGAGTTTGCGAAAAGATCCCGAAACGCAGCTTGTGCAGCTGATCGGGCGGCAGTTTCAGCAGGTCGTCGGGTGTTTTGATGCCGGCGAACTCGGGGCGGTTCGGCAGCACCATCGCGTAGGTCGAGCGCAGATATGGCTGCGTCGTCGACGTCATGTCATAGCCCTTCGGCACGCCGATGATCAGGTCGCAGCGATAGCGGTCGCTGCCCTCCGCCTTCTCGCGCAACGTGTGGCGCACGAAGCCCATGCGCTGCGGAAAGTACGTGTATTCGAGTTTGTAGCCGAAGTCGCTCGCCATCTGGGCCGCGATGCGGTTCTCATAGCCCTCGCCCTTGTCGTTCGACAACGGCATGTTGTTCGGGTCCGCGCATACCCTGAGCACGCCGTCCGCGCCGTCGTTGTTCGGCAGCGCGGGGCCATCCGCCCGGACCGCGGCGCTCGCGAGCGCCGCCCCACACAACGCGGCCGCGATCACGCTGACATGCACGGACATGCTTCTCTTATCACGCATCGTGAGCCTCCGGAAGAATGACGGCGCGGCGTTAATTCGAGTCGATGGCATGCAGATCGCCCGGCTTGATCTGTCCATCGGAGCGTCCTTTCAGATACGCATAGAGATTTTCCCAGTTCTTCTGCATCATCTGGCTCGCGCTGAAATCGGGCATACCCTTATCGACGCGGCCGCCGAACACCGTGCGATGAAACTCGTTCTTGTCCAGCGTCTTGAACGCGTCGATCAGCGACGGCCCAACCATGCCCTGCTGCTGCGCGCCGTGACAGCGTTCGCAAGCGAGCGCGCGCCACGTCTTCCAGCCCTGCAGCGTATTACTGTCGACCTTGTTACCGTCGACTACCTTGTACGCGACCTGCGCAATCGAAGGATTGTTCTGCGCGTATCCGACGGGCAGCATGACGAGCGCTATGGGCAACGCGGTGAGCAACAGGATAGATCGGCCTTTCATGCACATGTCTCCATCTGGGAAAAAGCCGCGCCCCGATGCGTGTCAGCGACGCATCCACCAACGGGCGCGATCTGGGGGTAATTCAATGCTTGCGCGAGGCTGACGGGGCGGCCGTGCCTGTTCAAGCCGCCCCGCTCGTTCAGCCTTTCATTTCAGCCGTTCGTTCAGCTCTTTTCGTTAGGAATAGCGAACACGAACAGCGTGCCGCCGAGCGCGGTGTACTTCGCGAGATCCTTATAGCCGCCGACCGCGCCCAGACCTTCGGTCGGCTTCTCGAGACCCGCCGCCATGCCGATGCCGGCCCAGCCGCCGATGCCCGAGTACACGCCGACGTACTGCTTGCCCTGATACTCATACGTGAACACGTTGCCGATGATTCCCGACGGCGTCTTGAAGCGCCACAGTTCCTTGCCGTCCGAGATGCGAACCGCCTTCAGGTAGCCCTCCAGCGTGCCGTAGAACGCGATGCCGCCGCCGGTCGCCAGCACTCCCGACCATACCGAGAACCTCTCCGGCTTCGAGTAGATGATCTTGCCCTTGCTCGCGTCCCACGCGATGAAGTTGCCCATCGCGTTGCCCTCGTTCGGGCCCGGATACATCGACAGCGTGGCGCCGACATACGGCTGTCCCGACACGTAGTCGACATCGAACGGCTCGTAGTCCATACAGACGTGGTTGGTCGGCACGAGGAACAAACTCGTCTTCGGATCGAACGCCGCCGGTTGCTGGTCCTTCGAACCGAGTGCCGCCGGGCAGATGCCCTTCACGTTGTGGTCGGACCCGGCCGCCTGCGTCGAGTACGCCGCGTTGCGAATCGGCAGGCCGCTTTGCAGATCGACACGATCGGCCCAGTTCACCGCCGGGTCGTACTTCTGCGCGACCAGCAGTTGTCCGGTTTCGCGGTTCAGCGTGTAGCCGAAGCCGTTACGGTCGAAGTGCACGATCGCGGGCACCTTCTTGCCGTTGATCGTCAGGTCGGACAGGATCATTTCGTTGACGCCGTCATAGTCCCATTCGTCGTGGGGCGTCATCTGGTAGACCCATTTGGCCGTGCCGGTATTCAGGTCGCGCGCGAAGATCGACATCGACCATTTGTTGTCGCCCGGACGTTGCGTCGGGTTCCATGTGCCCGGATTGCCAGTACCGTAGTAAACAAGGTTGAGTTTCGGGTCCCACGCATACCAGCCCCACGTGGTGCCGCCGCCGAGCTTCCACTGATCGCCCTTCCAGGACTTCACCGACGAATCCGCGCCGACCGGCACCATCTGGCCGTTCGAGTACGTCATCGTCTTTTCTGGGTCGAGCAGCATTTCGTTGTCGGGGCCCGTGCTGTACGCAGTCCAGACCGGTTTGCCAGTCTTGATGTCGTACGCGATCAGACGCCCGCGCACGCCGAACTCGCCGCCCGAAATACCGGTCAGCACCTTGTCGCCGAATACGTGCGGCGCGTTGGTGTTGGTTTCACCAGCTTTCGGATTGCCGTTCTGCGCGGTCCACACCACCTCGCCCGTCTTTGCATTCAGCGCGACGAGCTTGGTGTCGGCCTGCTGCAGGAAGATCTTGCCGTCGCCATATGCGAGACCGCGATTGACGGTGTCGCAGCACATCACGGAGACGACCTGTTCATCCTGCTTCGGCTGATACTGCCAGAGGAACGTCTGATCCTTCAGGTTGACTGCAATGACTTTGTTCGGAAACGGGGAGTGGATATACATCGTGTCGCCGATCACGAGCGGCGCGCCTTCATGGCCGCGTAGCACGCCGGTCGACATGGTCCATGCGACCTGCAGTTTGCCGACGTTGTTCTCGTTGATCTGTTTGAGCGGGCTGTAGCGGTGATTCGCATAATCGCCCGCCTGGGCCGCCCAGTTGGAAGGGTTTTTCATCAGTCCGTCGAGCTGCGAATCGGCCTGCGCAGCCAGAGAGCTAAAGGCTGCGGATGCGAGGATCGCGAGCCCAAGAACTACAGTGCGTAAGTTCATGTCTCCTCCAGAATTGTCCTGCTGTTCAACTCACGAATGACCCACGCTACCTCATCGCATCGTGCGCGCCTTCTCGATTGCAGGTAACGATTAACGCGCTATCCCGATTCGATGTCGGGCTTCGCGACGCATGAACGGCCAACGCATATTCCATGCCGGAATAGCGGCAACGCTGCCGCTCTCGCGTGCGGTGGCCCGCCGACCCGGCACGCGCGACCTGTCGCGGCACACGGGCGTTGCACGCCGATGCTTGCACCGCGGTAAGCTGAAGGCGTTGCGTCACGCGATGCGGCACATACTGTGTCACTTGCGTGATACGAATCGTGTCCTTTGCGAATCGTGCACCGCAGCACGGGCCTGTCACTGCAACGAAGCTTCGTTCGGCGAACGATTCGCGCATTCGAGGAGCTAACCGCCATGGCAAACACCGAGCATGTCTATACCGACGAAGAGATCCAGCAACGCCTCGTCGGTCCGCTGCAGCACTGGTATCTGGAAGATGGCTGGCTGCGGCGCAAATACCGCACCGAGGGCTGGAAGGGAACGCTGATGGTGGTCAACGCCGTCGGGCACCTCGCGGAAGCCGCGTGGCATCACCCCGATCTGACGGTCTCGTATGCGTTCGTGATCGTGAAGCTGAAAACGCACACCGCCAAGGGCATCACCGACAAGGACTTCGCGCTCGCGACGAAGATCGAATCGGTGGTCCACTGGCAGCCCGGCCACGAGGAGGGCCCGTTAGAAGGCACGCCGTCCGACGATCAGCGCTTCCGCTATATCAAGTACGACGCGCCGAAAGCCGCGCAAGGCAGTTGACGCGCGCGCCTGCCGCCGGATGAAACAGCGCGTGACACAGTGCGCCTTCGGCGTCACACAGCGTCCATGCAGCGGCGAAACCGGGTGGCGCGCGGCGCGCCCGTTCAGAGGTTGCAGTGGGCCGGATCCGCTGCGGTGGCCGTTGCGCGCGCCTGGTACGGCTTTCGCTTGACGTCGCCGGGCGCACTGTCGCTGGAACCCGCGACGCGATACGACGTGTTGCGCGCACCCCGCGGCCGAACCCGGTTTCGCGCACCCGCAAGGACACCTGAGGACCCTCGAGATGCCGCTTCAGCTCCGCCGCCTGCCGCCACGCGCGCCCATCACGATCGATGCGCCCGCTCGGCTGCATCTGGGCTTTCTCGATCCGAACGCGTCGCTCGGGCGCGCGTTCGGCAGCCTGGGGCTCGTCATCGATACGCACGGCACGCGGATCCAGGCGCGGCTCGCCGAGCGCGAGCAGATCGGCGGGGTGGCGAGCGAGGCCGAGCGCGAACGGATCGCGCTGAGTCTCGCGCGGCTGCAGGCCGCCTACGGGCCGGCGACCCTCGCGATCGACGTGCTGGAGGCGCCACGCGCCCATACTGGCCTCGGTTCCGGCACCCAACTGGCGCTCGCCGTGGGCACCGCGTTCACGCGGCTCGTCGGCCAGCCGGCGACGAGCGCCGAGCTCGCCAGTCTGCTCGGACGCGGCGCGCGCTCGGGCATCGGCATACTCGGCTTCGAGTGCGGCGGCCTGCTGCTCGATGGCGGCCCGCCCGGCGATCTGCGCCAGAGCATGCCGCCGCTGCTGTCGCGCCAGCCGTTTCCGCAGCCGTGGCGCGTGCTGCTCGTCAGCGACAACAGCCGCGAGGGCTTGCACGGCGCCGAGGAACGCAGCGCGCTCGCATCGCTCGCACCGTTTCCGCAGCGGCTCGCTGCACATTTGTGCCATCTGGTGCTGATGCAGATCCTGCCCGGCGCCGCCGAACATAACTTCGCGCCGTTCGCGCACGGCCTCACCGAACTGCAGCAGACCATCGGCGAATACTTCGCGAGCGCGCAAGGCGGCGTGTTCGCGAGTCCCGACGTCGAGCGCGTGCTGCGCGCGGTCGCCGCCGAGCGCACCGCCGGCATCGGCCAGACCTCGTGGGGCCCGACGGGCTTCGCGGTGCTCGCGAACGCGCGCGAGGCCGAGCGCGCGCTCGCGACCGCGCGCGCCGTCGCAAGCGCGCTGCCGCATATCGAATGCAGCGTCGTCGCGGGCCGCAATAGCGGCGCGGCGATCAGCGGCGCCGAGGTGCGCGCGCCGCACATCGACGCCGCATGATGCGCGGCCCCGCTCAGGTCGCCGCTCAGGCCGCCGCTCACCCGACGCGCTGCCACGCGCGGCGCGGCGTTGCCCCGCGCCTTCCCGAGACTGCCACTACAACGAGCCCCTGCCATGTCAGAAACCATTGAAAGGCCCTACATCCTGCACATGTTCACGGCCACGCCGCAGATGAGTCCGTTCGACGTCAATATGGCCGCCGACGCCGGCTACCAGGTCATCGTGCCGTATTGCAACGTCGAAGCCGGCATGGTCGCGAACCTCACGCAGGACGCGATCTTCTCGCGCGGCCCGAAGGGGGTGTCGCGCACCGGCATCTTCATCGGCGGGCGCGACGTGATGCAGGCCGTCGCCATGCTCGACACCGCTCGCCGCGCGATGGTCCCGCCGTTCGAGGTCTCCGTGTTCGCCGATCCGAGCGGTTCGTACACGACCGCGGCCGCGCTCATCGCGCTGGTCGAGCGGCACCTGGGCAAGCAGCACGGCGTGGAACTCGGCGGCAAGCGCGTGCTGATTCTCGGCGGAGCCGGCGCGGTCGGGCGCATCGCGGCGGCGATCGCCGCGTCGCGCGGCGCCGACGTGACGATCGCGAGCCACACCGACCGCAGTCGCGCACTCGCCGCGTCGGCCGAACTGAACGAGCGCTTCGGCATCGTCACCAACGGCATCGGCACCACGACGTCCGACGAGCTGCGCGGCGCCCTCGCCGAAGCGGAAATCGCGATTGCCACCACGGTCGCGGGCGTGCAGGTGGTCGGCCGCGACGACCTCGCGCATGCAAAACGCCTGCTCGTCGCCGCTGACGTCAACGCGGTGCCGCCCGAAGGCATCGCCGGCGTGAACGTGATGAACGATGGCAAGCCGATCGACGGCGTGCCGAACGCGGGCGCGGTCGGCATCGGCGCGCTGGCGATCGGCAACGTCAAGTATCAGGTCGAGCATCGCCTGTTCATGCGCATGCGCACGGGCGGCAAGCCGGTCTACCTCGGCTTCCCGGAAGCCTACGACGAGGCCCGCGCGGTCGCGGCCGGTCTCGGCTGAGAGCGGCCGCCATGAAGCCGCACCGGCCGCTCATGCATGCGCCCATCGTCGCGGTCGTCGGGCAGTCGGCGCGCCTGCTCGCGCAGTCCGCGGCGCGCGCCGGCCTGCATGTCGCCGCGCTCGATATCTTCGGCGACCGCGACACGCGCGAGGCCGCCGAACTGTGGTTCGACATCGGCGGCGGTGATGGCGCGCTCGGGATCGACCGGGCGCGGCTCGTCGATGCGCTTGCGCGCGTCGCGCGGTTGCCAGGATTGCTTGGCTGGATCGGCGGCAGCGGGCTCGAACCTTTGATGCCTGACTTGTGCCGGGAGCCCGGCTTGCCGCGCTTTCTCGGCAACGATGCCAAGGCGATCGCGGCCGTACGCGAGCCGCGGCGTTTCTTCGCGCTGCTCGACGCGTTGCGCATCGGGCATCCGGCTGTGTCGTTCGAGAGGCCCACGACAGCCGAGGGCTGGCTATTCAAGCAGGCGGATGGCTGTGGCGGCACGCATATCCAGCCCGCCGACTCTATCGACTTGACGACCGCCTCCGCGCACGGCTACTTCCAGCGCCTTGGCCAGGGCCGCTCGCTGTCGGCGCTGTTCATCGGCGCGCACGGCCGCGCGCATCTGATCGGTTTCGCCGAGCAACTCACCTGCGCTATCGGCGATCTGCGCTTCGTGCATGCGGGCTCGATCGGGCCGATGGACTTGCCGCCAGCGTTCGTTGCGCTCGTGCAGCAAGCGCTCGACGCGCTATGCGCAAGCACCGGCCTCGTCGGCATCAACAGCTGCGATTTTCTGTCGGACGGCACCTCGTTCGACGTGCTCGAAATCAACCCGCGCCCTTCGTCGACGATGGCGCTCTACGAGACCGCGTCGCCCGATGCGTGGCCAGCCGGCCTGCTCGCCCGCCACCTCGACGCCTGCCGCCACGGCCGCGCGCCGTCGGCCGCGAGCCTCGCGCTCGCCCGCGCGCCGCGTTGGCGCGCCGGCCAGCGGGTGCTGTTCGCGCAGCGGCCGTTCAACGTCTCCGCGGCGTTCTCCGACGCCTGCCTGCGCGATCCGCAATGCGGCGACGTGCCGATGCCGGGCACCCGCATCGACGTCGGGCAGCCGGTCTGCACGCTGCTCGTGCGAGCGGCGTCGACGGACGCGGTGCGCACCGCGCTCGATGCGCAGCACGAACGCGTCGTCCAACGAATCGAAACCTGCGATGAGCCAGACCATGCCTGCCTCCACGCCCATTGAGACATCCCCGCCCACCGCGCCGCCGAGCGTGAATGCGCTGTCAGAGCGCCTCGTCGCCCGGCTCGTCGATCAGGCGGCACATCTCGGCGTCGCGCTCACTCGCACGCCCGCCGGCACCGTGATCGCCGACGCCGGCGTCGACGCACGCGGCAGCCTCGACGCCGGCGTGCTGATCGCGCGCATCTGCATGGGGGGTCTGGGCCGCGTCGCGGTACGCGCGAACTTCGACGCCGCGCCGCTGTGGCCGACGATGCTCGAGGTCAGCACCTCGGCGCCGGTGCTCGCCTGCCTCGGCAGCCAGTACGCAGGCTGGAGCCTGTCGGCGACCAGGGAGCAGACCGGCGGCAAGAAGTTCTTTTCGCTCGGCTCAGGGCCCGCGCGCGCGCTCGCGGTCAAGGAACCGCTATTCGACGAACTCGGCTATCGCGACCGCCACGAACGCGGCGCGCTGGTGCTCGAAGTGGACCGCCTGCCGCCGCAGGTCGTGATCGACAAGGTGCTGCACGACTGCGGCCTCGCGCCCGACCACCTGACGCTGATCGTCACGCCGACACACTCTGTCGCGGGAACGGTACAGGTCGTGGCCCGCGTCGTCGAAGTGGCGCTGCACAAGGTGCACGTGCTCGGCGTGCCGCTCGACGAGATCGTCGCCGGCACGGGCTCGGCGCCGCTGCCGCCGCCCGCGCCCGACGGCATTCAGGCGATGGGCCGCACCAACGACGCGATCCTGTACGGCGGCCGCGTGCATCTGACGGTCCGGCACGACGAGATCGCGCGACGTCTCGCCGACACCCTGCCGTCCACCCATTCGCGCGACTACGGCCGACCGTTCGCGGACGTCTTCACGGCCGTCAACTTCGACTTCTATCAGATCGACCCCGCGCTGTTCGCGCCCGCCGAGGTATGGGTCAGCAGCCTCGAAAGCGGCGCGACCTATCATGGCGGCCAGCTCGACGGCGGCCTGCTGCGCCAACAGTGGGGCGGCGAGCCCGTCGCGCGATGATGATTACAGCGGGCCTGCGCATCGCGATCATGAGCGACGAAACCGGCTGGCACACCGGCCGGCTGAAGAAAGCGTTCCGCGCGCGCGGCGCCGAAGCGCGTTGCGTTGATCTCGCGGATTGCCGCATCGACACCACGTGGCTGCCGCACGGCCTCGTGATCCCGGGCTTCGGCCGCACGCTGCCGGATGCGGTGTTCGTGCGCGGCATCGCCGGCGGCACTTTCGAGCAGGTGACGCTGCGCCTGGGCATCCTGCACGCGCTGCGCGAGTCGGGCGTACCGGTCTACAACGACGCCCGCGCGATCGAGCGCAGCGTCGACAAATCGATGACGAGCTTTCTGCTGCATCGCGCCGGCGTGCCGACACCGGCCACCTGGGCCGGCGAGTCCGCCGCGTTCGCGCAACGCGTCCTGATGCGCGAAGCGGCCGCCGGTCGCCAGGTCGTGCTCAAGCCGCTGTTCGGCTCGCAAGGCCACGGGCTCAAACGGCTCGGCGCGCGCGGCGGGCTGCTCGCGCCGCTGCCGTCGCTCGCGCGTTATCGGCAGGTCGCTTATCTGCAGCGCTTCGTTGCCGGCGCCCGGCCCGGTTTCGACTGGCGCGTGCTCGTGATCGGCGGCAAGGCGGTCGCGGCGATGCGGCGCAGCGGCGGCAAGGGCTGGATTCACAACGTTGCGCAAGGCGCGCGCTGCGAGGCCGACGAACTGACGGTCCCGCTCGCGCAGACCGCCGTTCGCGCCACCGCCGCGCTCGGGCTCGACTACGCGGGCGTGGACCTGATCCCGAATCCCGACGACGCCGCGCTGCCGCTCGTGCTCGAAGTCAACGGCGTGGCCGCATGGCGCGGTTTGCAGTCGGTCGTGCCGCTCGATGTCGCCGCGGCGCTGGTCGACGATCTGCTCGATCGCAAGCTCGCCGCGCAGCGGCGCGCGCATGAGCAAGCCGAGCAAGCCGCTAGCGCCGGGTTGCCCGTGCAGTCTCCGCAGCGCCGGGCTTGAGCGTCATGCCCATCCCTCATGCAATCTCCGTCGAGCATGCGCGCGTAGCCTTCCTCGAAGCCTGCGCGCTCGACGTCACCACGCCGAAACCCGGCAACGTCAGCACCCAAAGCCCCGGCCACGGCATGAACGCGGCGCAGTTCCTCGCCAGCGCGGCCGCATCGCTCGACGCGCTGTTCGCACGAGGCGCCCGCGTCGGACAGCGCATTCTCGACGCGGTCACGCGCACGCGCGCGGCGGTCGGCTGCAATACGAATCTCGGCATCGTGCTGTTGATCGCGCCGCTCGCCGCGGCCCTCGACGAAACCGGCGAACGGCCGCTGACGGCGCCAGCGTGGCGCGCGGCCGTCGGCGACGTGCTGAGCCGGCTCGACGTCGAAGATGCGCGGCTCGCCTATCGTGCGATCGCGCTCGCCAATCCCGGCGGCCTCGGCGACGCGCCCGAGCAATCGGTCCACGCAGCGCCGACGATCGGCCTGCGCGACGCGATGCGACTCGCCAGCGAGCGCGACAGCATCGCGCGGCAGTACGCGAACGGCTTCGCGGACCTGTTCGACACCGGCCTCACCGCCTGCTTCGAAGCCTCGACGCCGGCGTCCGAAGCCGCGCCCGTCGATCCGGGCGAAATCGCGATGCTCAACGTGTTTCTCGCGTTCCTCGCCGGCTGGCCCGACTCTCACATTGTGCGCAAGCACGGCCTCGCGCTGGCGCAGAGTGTCACGCTCGTGGCACGCGAACAGCACGCGCGCTGGCGCCAAACGCGACCCGCCGCGCGCCGCTCGGCAAGCGATCCGCAACTCGATGCTTGGGACGCCGAATTGAAGGCCCGCGCGATCAATCCCGGCACCAGCGCGGACCTCGCGGTGGCCACGCTGTTCGTTGCGCGCTGCGTCGAAGGACGCGGTTAACCCTGAATCGTCTGCACTGAAAACGCGCCGAACGGGCGCGTCAGCATGCCGGGTGCCAGAACTGGCACGGAACCTGTTAGTTAGTACCGCCGTGCAATCCCGCACCGCTCTCGCGATGCTGATCTGGACACGATCGCGGGCGGCGCCTCGTCAGCAGGTCCATACCTACTCATTGGAGGAACAGAATGGCCAAGATCAACCGCGTCATGATCGGGGAGTCGCTAGTCGGCGACGGCAACGAGGTCGCGCATATCGACTTGCTGATCGGACCGCGAGGTTCGGCTGCGGAAACCGCGTTCTGCAACGCGCTCACCAACAACAAGGACGGCTTCACGTCGCTGCTCGCCGTCGTCGCGCCGAATCTCATCACGAAGCCCAATACGATCCTGTTCAACAAGGTGACGATCAAAGGCGCCAAGCAGGCCGTGCAGATGTTCGGCCCAGCGCAGCACGCGGTCGCGCTAGCAGTGGCCGACAGCGTCGAGGACGGCACGATCCCGCAGGAAGAAGCCGACGATCTGTTCCTCTGCGTCGGCGTCTTCATCCACTGGCAGGCGGAGGACGACAAGAAGATCCAGCAGTTCAACTATCAGGCGACGCGCGAGGCGATCAAGCGCGCGGTCAGCGGCGAGCCGAGCGCGGCTGAAGTAGTATCCAAGAAGGGCACCGTCGCGCATCCGTTCGCGCCGAACTGACGGTGCATGGCAGCGCAGGAGACGCGGCGCCGCTCGCGGCCCCGCCTCCTCGCGCATCCCGTCGCCTCGCGGCCGCAAGGCATGGCCCTCGCGCAGCGGTTCGCGAAGCGGGTTCAATGCTCTCGCAGAGGCATTCAATGACTAACAGATGTCGCGCGCTTCTCGCCTTTACCTCGCTCATGCTCGCCGCGCCGCTCGCGTGGGCGAGCGGCTACAACTATCCGACCGAGGGCCGCGTCGAATACGTGCTCAGTTGCATGGACGATAACGGCCACGATTTCGCGAACGTCTACAAGTGCTCGTGCGTGATCGACAAGATGGCCGCGTCGTTGCCGTACGACGAATTCGTCGACCAGTCGACCTTCTCGAAGTACGCGACGCTCGGCGGCGAAGGCGGCGCGGAATTCCGCGTCGATCACGCCAAGGCTCAAACCAGGAAATTCCGCGCGCTGCAAACGAGCGCGTATCAGGCGTGCGGACTCGGTCCGCAGAAAACGTCGACCGTGGCGAAATGACGACGGTTCGAGGCGCGCCGGGCGTCCGGCGCGCCCCGCTCTCCCCGTCAATTCGGCACCAGCCCCGCGCCCAGCGACGCGTAACACGCGAGACCCACGGCGGCCGCCGGGCCATCGCCGCGACGCCGCTCGATCTGCACGCCGACGGCCGCGAGGTCGGCGAACTTGGCAGGCTTCGCGAGTGACACCCGCACCCAGTGCGCGCCGAAGTCGGCAATCAACAGTTGCGCGATCGTCTCGGCGAGCGCCTCCAGCAGCCGCACGCGATGCGACGCGAATAGCTCGAGCAGCGCCTCGCGCACGGCCGCATAGTTGACCGTATCTTCGATCCGGTCCGTCGCGCACGCGCGGATCGCGGGTACGCCGATCGCCAGATTCACGCGCACCGGTTGCGCAACATGCAACTCGCTGCTGTCGATACCGATGACCGTCTGGCCGATGAAGTTCTCGATGAAGACGATGTCGAGGCGCTCGGGCAACGCGCCGGCTTGCGAACCGGGATTGGCGCCGAGGCTGGAAAATGCGGCAAGGCGAACAGTATCGATACGATCCATGATGGTCTCCGCCGCGGCGCGGCTCAAGATTGAACAGCCTGTGATGAAGAGCGAACGATGCAACAGTAGAACAACAGAACTGAGCGACGCGCGGCACACTCTGTGTCGAAGCTGCGACAGGCATGCAACCTGCAAAACGTTTAACGCATCGCGCATCGAGAAAAGCAAATTCCGGGCACGGTGAGGTAAACCCACAGTCACTTTCTGTTGAACCTGTCTTGCATCGAGCGTACAGTTTTAAATACCCGCCTCGTAGCAGGGCCGGTCGCGAGGGAGCAGGCGGACCCAGAACCCGCCGCACCAAGGGCAGACAGGCTTGATAAAGCGGCATTCGCAGCGTGCAATGCAGTCACGCTTGCGAAATGACGCAACGGAGACGAATCCCATGTCGTTGCTCGCTGACAGCAGTACGCACGTCCGGGAAGTTCTGAACGTGGTCAACCATCAGTTGACCACGCGCCCGACAAGCGAACCGGTGGCTCAGTCGTGGACGCGCTGCATCAACGAATTCCAGCTGGACCCCGCGCGTTTCGTGCCGCCGCCGGTGCTCACCGAATACGAACTCAGCGCGCGCCGTGAGGCGCTCGGCGATCTGATCGCGTGTTCGAAACTCGAGATGACGACGCTCTATCAGCAGCTCGCCGATCCCGAGCTCGCGGTCGTGCTCGTCGATTCCGGCGGCGTGATCGTGCATCAGGTGTCGTCCGTGCCGTTCGCCGAGGCGGTCGCCGTCGACGGCTTTCGCGTCGGCGCGCTGTGGAGCGAACGCGAAGCCGGCACCAACGGCATGGGCACCTGTCTCGCGGAGCGCGACTGCATCGCCGTCTGTCAGCACGAGCATTTCTATCCGCGCTATACGTCGCTCACGTGCTCGGCCGCGCCGATCTTCGACGACGGCGGCGAAATCGCCGGCGTGCTCGACGTCACCAGCCGCTCGAAGCTGCTGCAGCAGCACTCGCTGGTACTGGTCGGCATGTCGCGGCAGATGATCGAAAACCGTCTGCTCGATGCGCGCTACCGGCACGCCAACATGATTCATTTCCACAGCCGCCCGGAATTCGTCGGCACGCTGCACGGCGGCAAGCTCGCGGTCGGCGACGACAGCACGGTGCTCGCCGCGAACCGCAGCGCGCTGTTCCAGCTCGGCTTCCGCTCGCTCGCCGAGCTGCGCGGCCGGCGTATCGAGGAAGCGTTCAACGCGTCGCTCGAAGACATGATCGCGCGCAGCATTCGCGGCTCGTTCCATCCTGTCACCGTCTACAGCGCGAATGCGACGAACCGCTTTTTCCTCGTCGCGCAGACGCCGCAGAACGGCAGCGGGCGCGTGACGCGGGTGATCGTCACCGACTCTGCGATCCGCAGCAGCGCCCCGGAAAAACACGAGAAGCACGACAAGCACGCGCCGGTGCCGAAGCTCGACGAGATCGCGCACCTCGAATTCGGCGACCCGCGCATGGCCTCGCAGATCCAGCTGGCCGCGCGCGTGATCCAGCGCAAGATTCCGATCGTGCTGCGCGGCCAGACCGGCACCGGCAAGGAAGTCTTCGCGCAGGCGCTGCACAGCATCAGCCCGCACGCCGACGGTCCGTTCGTGCCGGTGAACTGCGCGTCGCTGCCGGAGAACCTGATCGAGAGCGAGCTGTTCGGCTATCGCGCCGGTGCATTTACCGGCGCGCAGCGCGAAGGTCGGCGCGGCAAGATCGTGCAGGCCAACGGCGGCACGCTGTTCCTCGACGAGATCGGCGACATGCCGCTCGTGCTGCAGGCGCGCCTGCTGCGCGTGATCGAGGAACACGAGGTCACGCCGCTCGGCGCCGAGACCACCGTCAAGGTCAATTTCCAGCTGATCAGCGCGAGCCACCGCAATCTGATGGAACTCGTGCAGAGCGGCCAGTTCCGCGAGGACCTGTACTACCGGCTCAAGGGCGTCGAGCTGAATCTGCCGGCGCTGCGCGAGCGCGTCGACAAGCTGCCGCTGATCCATCATCTGCTCGCCAACGAAACCGACGATCCGCCCGATCTGACGCCGGAAGCCGAACACGCGCTGCTCACCTACGCGTGGCCCGGCAACATCCGTCAGCTGCGTCACGTGTTGCAGATGGCCATTGCGCTGTCCGACGGCGAGCCGATCGGCTGCGAGCATCTGCCGCCCGAGGTCACGCAACGCACGTCGGCGGTCGATCTGCCGACCGCACTGCGCCTCGCAAACGCGGACATGGACGGGCAGCTCGCCGACGAAGCGGACATTTCTTCGCTGAACGCGATCCAGCTGAACGAGCGCGAGACGGTGCTGTCGCTGCTCGACGAGCATCGCTGGAACGTCAGCAACGTCGCGAAGGCGCTCGGCATCAGCCGCAACACGCTGTACCGCAAGATGCGCCGGCTGCATATCCGGCTGTCGCACGAAGGCTCGCCGCCGGACGGCATGCCGCTCGATCTCGACGCATGACCCAGTCGTCCCCCAACGAGTCAGCGCCCAAGGCCGCCCGCGATCTCACCGACTTCAAGCCGGATGCGCGCTTCGCGTGGTGCGTGACCGGCTCCGGTCATATGCTCGAAGAATCGATCGCGCTTGCGCGGCGCTTGCCGCGCGTCGATCTGTTTCTGTCCGCGGCGGCCGAGGAAGTGCTGCCGCTGTACGGCTGGCCGCTCGACAAGCTGCGCGAACACTTCCGCGTGCTGCGCGACAACAGCGCGAGCGGCGTGCCGGTCGGCATGCTGTATCACGGCGTCTATCACACGGTCGTGATCGCGCCGGCCACCAGCAACACGGTCGCCAAATGCGCTTACGGCATCTCCGATACGCTGCCGACCAACATGTACGCGCAGGCCGGCAAGCAATGCATCCCCGGCATCGTCTTTGCGTGCGACACCGAACCGAGCGTGATCACGCATAGCCCGGACGAATGGGTCGAACTGCGGCCACGGGCGATCGAGCTCGACAACGTCGAGCGTCTGGCACGTTTCGAATACACGACGCTCGCGCGCTCGCTCGACGAACTCGAAGCGGCACTCGCCCAACGCCTCGCGACCCTCGATCTCGCATGGACCACATCCTCTTCCTGACCGGCCGGCTTGCCGAACCGAGCCTGCGGCGCGTGCTCGACGGCATGGCGCCGGCGCCGTTCAGTTGGGAGGTGCGCGAAATCGGCCTGCAGGTCGCCGCGTTGATGACCGCCGACATGATCCAGCGCCGCGTGCCCACGCCGCTTGCCGCGCAGCGCGTGATCGTGCCGGGCCGCTGCCGCGGCGATCTCGACTCGCTGAGCGCGCACTACGGCGTGCCGTTCGAACGCGGCCCCGAGGAGGTCAAGGACTTGCCGCAGTTTTTCGGCCACAAGGCGAAGCCGTTCGATCTGAGCCGCTACGACACGGAGATTTTCGCGGAGATCGTCGATGCGCCGCGGCTCGACCTCGACGGCATCGCGGCAAGGGCGCGCGAGTATGCGGCCCAGGGGGCGGACGTGATCGACATCGGCTGTCTGCCGGACACGCCGTTTCCGCATCTCGAAGACGCGGTGCGGCGCCTGAAGGCCGAAGGCTATCGCGTCAGCGTCGATTCGATGCGCAACGACGAACTGCTGCGCGGCGGCCGCGCGGGCGCCGACTATCTGATGAGCCTGAACGTCGATACGCTGTGGATCGCCGACGAAGTGCCGTCGACGCCGATCCTCGTCGCGCGCGAACCCGCTGACCCAGCCTCGCTCGACGCCGCGATCGACGCGCTAAGCGCGCGCGGCCGCGCGTTTCTCGCCGATCCGATTCTCGATCCGATTCCGTTCGGACTGGCCACGTCGATCGCACGCTACGTGCGCTTGCGCGAGCGCTATCCCGACATCGCGATCATGATGGGCATCGGCAACGTGACCGAGTTGACCGAGGCCGACACGAGCGGCATCAATGCGGTGCTGCTCGGCATGGGGTCCGAATTGCGCGTTAGCGCGGTGCTGACGACGTCGGTGAGTCTGCATGCGCGGCGCGCGCTGCGCGAAGCCGATGTTGCACGCCGCGTGATGCATGCCGCGCGCGATGCGCAAGTGCTGCCGAAGGGCATCAGCAGCGAACTCGCGACGGTCCACGCGAAACGGCCGTTTCCGTACAGCGCCGAAGAAATCGACGAATTCGCGCGCGCCGTGCGTGATCCGAATTTCCGCGTGCAAATCAGCGCCGACGGCATTCACGTGTACAACCGCGACGGCCATCGACGCGGCGACGATCCGTTCGCGCTGTACCCGCAGCTGAACCTCGAAACCGACGGCGCCCACGCGTTCTATATGGGCGTGCAGCTTGCCCGCGCGGAAATCGCGTGGCGGCTCGGCAAGCGCTTCCATCAGGACCAGCCGCTCGACTGGGGCTGCGCGAGCGACCGGCCGGAAGAAGATCTCAGCGTCTGGTGCGGGCCGGGCGAGACGATGAAAAAGCGCTGAACCCGCCGCGCCGTCACTGTATGGCCGCTACGCTCGTGGGCTCGTCGACAGTAGCCAGTTCGCCGCGCATGCCGCGAATCGCCTGCGCGCGATCGCTCGCGCCGAACACGGCCGATCCCGCGACGAACACATCGGCGCCCGCCGTGGCGACACGCGCGATGTTCGACACCTTCACGCCGCCGTCCACTTCGATCAGCAACGGCCGGCCGGTGCGCTGCATCGTCGTATCGACGCGCTCGCGCAGCAGCCGCAGCTTATCGAGCGTTTCGGCAATGAACGCCTGGCCGCCGAAGCCCGGATTCACCGACATCACCAGCACGACGTCGAGCATCTCCAGCACATGATCGAGCACCGTGAGCGGCGTCGCCGGATTCAACGCGAGCCCGGCGCGCGCACCGTGCGAGCGGATCAGTTCGATGGTCCGATGCACGTGCAGCGTCGCCTCCGGATGAAAGCTGATCAGGTTCGCGCCGGCCTCGGCAAACGCCGACACCAGCGGATCGACCGGCGTGGTCATCAGATGCACGTCGAACGGCAGCGACGTGTACGGCCGGATCGCCGAGCACACGAGCGGCCCTACGGTCAGGTTCGGCACATAGTGGTTGTCCATCACGTCCAGATGAATCCAGTCCGCGCCGGCCGCCGTCACGTCGCGAATCTCGTCGGCGAGGCGGGCAAAATCCGCCGACAGCAGCGACGGAGCAATCAGGAATTCGCGCATTGCGTTCTCCGTACCAGTGGCCTCAGTGATAGCGGCTCGCCATCGTGTCGAGCGGCAGCGGCTTGATGCGCGCCGCCTGCCCCGCGCAACCGAACGCTTCGAAACGCTCGATGCAGATCGCGCTAGCCGCGGCGGTGGCCGCCTTCAGGGCCGCGCGCGGATCGAATTCCGAGCGCGCATTGGCGAGCGACTTGCGCATCGCGCCGCTCATCGCGAGACGGATGTCGGTGTCGATATTGACCTTGCGCACGCCGTGCGCGATGCCGCGGCGGATTTCGTCGACGGGCACGCCGTAGGTGGTCGGAATCTCGCCGCCGTACTCGCGGATCACCGCGAGCCATTCCTGCGGCACCGACGACGAACCGTGCATCACCAGATGCGTGTCCGGAATCCGCGAATGAATGGAGGCGATCCGGTCGATCGCGAGGATGTCGCCGGTCGGCTCGCGACTGAACTTGTACGCACCGTGCGAAGTGCCGATCGCGATCGCGAGCGCATCGACACCGGTCGCATCGACGAAGCGCCGCGCTTCGTCGGGGTCGGTCAGCAGGTGCTCGCGCGTCAGCTTGCCTTCTGCGCCGACGCCGTCCTCTTCACCCGCGGTGCCCGTTTCGAGCGAGCCGAGACAGCCCAACTCACCCTCCACCGACACGCCGACCGCATGCGCGGCGTCCACCACCCGGCGGCTCACCTCGACGTTGTAGTTATACGCGGCCGGCGTTTTCTGGTCGGGCAATAGCGAGCCGTCCATCATCACCGAGGTGAAGCCCGAGCGGATCGCCTGCTGGCACACCGCCGGGCTCGCGCCGTGATCCTGATGCAGCACGAGCGGAATGTCCGGGTGCGCCTCGAGCGCGGCGAGCACCAGATGGCGAAGATACGGCTCGCCCGCGTACTTGCGGGCGCCGGCCGACGCCTGCAGGATCACCGGGCTATCGGTCGCCTCGGCCGCGCGCATGATCGCGTGAATCTGCTCCATGTTGTTGACGTTGAACGCGGGCACGCCGTAGTCGTGTTCGGCCGCGTGATCCAGCAGTTGCCGCAGGGTGATGAAGGCCATTGCGTGCTCCTCGATATGAAATGAAATCTTGTCGAGCGGCGTGCTCAACGCGCACCGTCCGCGACGCGTCGCGTCGGGTGCGCTTCGAAAAACGTCAGGCGCGCGAGCGTCGGTCGATCAGTTGCAGGATCATCGGCGTGAAGATCAGCTGCATCGCGAGTCCCATCTTGCCGCCCGGCACGACGATCACGTTCGGGCGCGACATGAACGAGTCGTGCAGCATCGTCAGCAGATACTGGAAGTCGATGCCCTTCGGCCGCGCGAAGCGGATCACCACGAAGCTCTCGTCCGGCTGCGGGATCTCGCGGGCGGTGAACGGATTCGACGTGTCCACGGTCGGCACGCGCTGGAAGTTCACATGCGTGCGCGAAAACTGCGGGCAGATGTAGTTCACGTAGTCGGGCATACGGCGCAGGATCGTGTCCACCACCGCTTCGTGCGTGTAGCCGCGCATCGTCTGGTCGCGGTGCAGCTTCTGGATCCATTCGAGATTGATGATCGGCACGACGCCGATCAGCAGATCCGCATGCCGCGCGATGTTGACCTTGTCGGTCACCGCCGCGCCATGCAGCCCTTCGTAGAACATCAGGTCGGTATTGGCCGCGACGTCCTCCCACGGCGTGAAGGTGCCGCCGTCCTGCTTGTACAACTGCGCTTCGGCCGCGTCGTGCACGTAGTGGCGAAACTGCCCGCTGCCGTTTTCGCCGTAGCGCGTGAAGAGCGTTTCGAGTTCTTCGAGCAGATTCGCTTCCGGCCCGAAGTGGCTGAAATTCGGCACGCCGTCGCGTTCGCGCTCCTGCATCGCCGCGCGCATGCCGTTGCGGTCGTAGCGATGGAACGCGTCGCCTTCGACGATCTGCGCATTGATGTGCTCGCGTCTGAAGATATGCGTGAAACTCTTCATGACGGTGGTGGTGCCCGCGCCGCTCGAGCCGGTCACCGCGATGATCGGATGTTTGACTGACATGCGCTTGTCTCCGGATGACTGTGTTTCTGGTGCGGTGCGCTGTACGTCTGTGCGCTCAGTCGCCGATCACGCCGTGAAATCCGGCAGGAACAGCGAGCGCGTGCCGAACAGCGGCGACGAGAACGGCTTGTCCTCGCCGCGGTCGTATTCGCCGTGATAGCGCGCAATGCGCTCCACCTCGCTCTTCGAGCCGAGAATCACCGGCACGCGGCCATGCAGCGCGCGCGGCGCGAGCTCGAGAATGCGCTCGCGTCCGGTGGTCGCGAGGCCGCCCGCCTGCTCGACCAGAAAGCTCATCGGGTTCGCCTCGTAGAGCAGGCGCAGGCGCCCTTCCATCGCCGGCGTTTTCGAGTCGCGCGGATACATGAACACCCCGCCGCGCATCAGGATGCGATGCACTTCCGCGACCATCGACGCGATCCAGCGCATGTTGAAGTCGCGCGCGCGGCAGCCGCTGCGGCCGTCCTTGCACTCCTGCACGTAGCGGCGCACGGGCGGCTCCCAGAAGCGCTCGTTCGATGCGTTGATTGCGAACTCGCCGGTCTCTTCCGGAATCCGGATGTTCGAGTGCGTGAGCACGAAGTTGCCGATGTCGCGCTCCAGCGTGAAGCCATGCGTGCCGTTGCCGACCGACAGCACCAGCATCGTCGAGGGTCCATACACGGCATAGCCGGCCGCCACCTGTTCGCAGCCCGGCCGCAGGAACGCGGCTTCGCTGCTTGCATCCTCCGCGGGGTCGCGCGTGCGCAGCACCGAGAAGATCGAGCCGACCACGCCGTTGATGTCTATATTCGACGAGCCGTCGAGCGGATCGAACGCAAGCAGATACTCGCCACGCGGATACTCGGGCGGAATCGGGTACACGTGCTCCATTTCCTCCGACACCATCGCGGCCAGCAAGCCGTCCCACTCGCATTGCTGCACGAAAATCTCGTTGGTGGAGACGTCGAGCTTCTTCTGCTCCTCGCCATGCGTGTTGAGCGTTTGCGCGGACCCGTAGTTGCCGCCTAGCGCTCCCTTGGTCAGCATCGCCGAAATCGATTTGATGGCGGCCGCCACGTCGATGAGCAGCGCGGAGAGTCCCGCCGTGTCCCGCATGTCGTGCGTACACGGCGGGCGATCGAGCGTGTCGATCAGGAACTTCGAAAGTGTCGTGCGTCCGTCCTGCATGGCGTTCTCCTTCGATGGTGTCGTGATTCAGCCCGGCGGCGCCGTGACGGCGCGCGCGGTGGAAGGCGGTGGCGAGGACGGCTGCATTGGCTCGTCGAATACGCGGCTCGCGCGCACGTCGGCGGCGTCGATCAGCGTCAGCGCGGCGGCATCGATCGGCTCGCCGCCCTGTAACGCGCTCGCGAACAGGCGGTTCGCCTGGCGCAGCCGCGCGCGGTCGAGCGCATTGCGCACCGAGCGCGCGTTGGCGAAATTCGGTTGCCGGATGCGGCGCGCCAGATAGTCGGCGAACGCGCGGCGCGACGCGGCATCGAAGCGGTAATGCATGGTGTCGAGCATCCGCTCGGCGATTTCGAGCAGTTCGGTTTCCTCGTAATCGGGAAACGTGATGTGATGCGCAATGCGCGAGCGGAAACCCGGATTGCTCTCGAAGAACACTTCCATCCGCGACGCGTAGCCGGCCAGAATCACGACCAGGTCGCTGCGCTGGTTCTCCATCGTCTGCAGCAGGATTTCGATCGCTTCCTGCCCGTAATCGCGCTCGTTCTCCGGGCGATACAGGTAGTACGCTTCGTCGATGAACAGCACGCCGCCCATCGCTCGCTTCAGCACATCGCGCGTTTTCGGCGCGGTGTGGCCGATGTACTGACCGACCAGGTCGTCGCGTGTGACCGACACCAGATGATTGCGGCGGATGTAGCCGAGCCGGTGCAGCACCTCGGCCATGCGCAGCGCGACCGTGGTCTTGCCGGTGCCGGGGTTGCCGGAGAAGCACATATGCAAGGTCGGCGCGCCGCCCGCGAGACCCAGCGAAGCGCGTGCGCGTTCGACCAGCAGATGCGCGGCGACTTCGCGAATGCGCGTCTTCACGGGTGCGAGCCCGACCAGATCGCGTTCGAGTTCGCCGAGCACGTCGCCGATGCCCGAGTCGCGGTACAGCGCCGCGAGGTCGATGTGGGGCGTGGCGTCGTCGCTGTGCGCGGTGGACGCGGGCAGTGCGTCCACGATGGCGGCGTCAATCATTGCTCCTCCTTGCGGGTTGTCGTGTGCCTGTCTTGCGCCCTCGTGCCCGATCAGCGGCTCAGCCCGTTGAGCCGTAGCGCTCGCCCGCCGGCCGGTCGGTCGCATAGCCCGTCATGCTGTAGCGCTGCGTGCGCCCCTGCGCGTCCTGGCGCGACAGACGGAAGCCCGGCTCCACGTCCGGCCGGTTGACGATGAACGACAGGCGCATCGTCTCGAAGGTGCGCTCCGAATCGAATGCGTTGACCTTGATGTAATGCTGCGGCCGCGCCTCGCGACAGGCCCGGACCTCCTGCAAGACGCCTGCCGCGTCGTGCAGGTCGAACATCGGCAGGCCCCACATTTCCCAGTACGTGTTGCGCGGATGAGGGTCGTCGGTGAATTCGACCGAACAGGCCCAGCCCTGGCGCAGCGCGTAGTCGATCTGCAGGCCGATTTCCTCGTCGGTCAGCTCGGGCAGAAATGAAAACGTTCCTTGAGTAATACGCATGACGAACCTCGTTGATGGATGTCGCGTTCAGAACGGCGTCGACGGTGCCCCGCGCGGTGCCGTAGCACCACGTTGCGGATGCGCTCGTGAAGCGCTGGCGGGTGAAGCTCGGCTCTCTTAAGCCGCAGTCGGCGTGGCGGCGAAATCGGGCGTATCGGTCGACGCGTAGTTGAAAGTCACGTCGCGCCACGTATCGAGCGCCTGCTTGAGCGGCGTGCACCAGCGCGCGGCGGCTTCGAGCACGTCGGGTCCTTCGCGCAGAATGTCGCGGCCCTCGTTGCGGGCCTTGACCATCGCTTCGAGCGCGACGCGGTTCGCAGTCGCGCCGGCCTGGATGCCGGCCGGATGGCCGATCGTGCCGCCGCCGAACTGCAGGATCGCGTCGTCGCCGAACAGGTCGAGCAGTTGATGCATCTGCCCCGCGTGAATCCCGCCCGAGGCGACCGGCATCACCTTGCGCAAGCCGGCCCACGGTTGATCGAAGAAGAGGCCGCGCGACAGGTCCACCGCGTTGTGCGCGTCGCGGCACACGTTGTAGTAGCCCTGCACCGACAGCGGATCGCCTTCGAGCTTGCCGACCGCGGTGCCCGCATGCGCATGATCGACGCCCGCCATGCGCAGCCATTTGGCGATCACGCGAAACGAGATGCCGTGATTGCGTTGCCGCGTGTAGGTGCTGTGCCCCGCGCGATGCAGATGCAGGATCATGTCGTGCTTGCGGGCCCAGCGCGACATCGACTGGATCGCGGTCCAGCCGATCACCAGATCGATCATCACGATGCACGAGCCAAGCTCCTTCGCGAATTCGGCGCGCTCGTACATGTCTTCCATCGTGCCGGCCGTCACGTTCAGGTAATGCCCTTTGACCTCGCCGGTTTCCGCCTGCGCGCGGTTCACCGCCTCCATCGAAAACAGGAAGCGGTCGCGCCAATGCATGAACGCCTGCGAGTTGATGTTCTCGTCGTCCTTCAGGAAATCGAGGCCGCCGCGCAGACCCTCGTAGACCACCCGCCCATAGTTCTTGCCCGACAGCCCGAGCTTCGGCTTGACCGTGGCGCCGAGCAGCGGGCGTCCATACTTGTCGAGCCGTTCACGCTCGACGACGATGCCGGTCGGCGGTCCCTGAAACGTCTTCAGATAGGCGACGGGGATGCGCATGTCTTCGAGCCGCAACGCCTTCAGCGGCTTGAAGCCGAACACGTTGCCGATGATCGACGCGGTCAGGTTCGCGACCGAGCCCTCTTCGAAGAGATCGAGTTCATACGCGATGTACGCGAAGTACTGCGGCTCGTCGGCGCGCGACACCGGCACCGGTTCGACGCGATACGCCTTCGCGCGATACATGTCGCAGGCGGTCAGGCGGTCGGTCCACACGACCGTCCACGTCGCGGTCGACGATTCTCCGGCCACCGCGGCCGCCGCTTCCTCGGGTTCGACACCGGGTTGCGGCGTAATGCGAAAGAGCGCGATCACGTCGGTCTCTTTCGGTTCGTAGTCCGGTTGCCAGTAACCCATCTCGCGGTATTTCATCACGCCTGCCGCGTACCGCTCGCGCGGATTGTGCGGATCGCGCGCTTGATGTCCGGGCTGGATCGGCGGTTGACTGAAATCGTTCATGACGTGTCCTCGAAGGTGGCAAGCGCACTGCCGGAAGAACCAAGCGCTTGAGTTGCACTGTAGGCACGGACACGCCCAAGGGGAATTCACGATTTTATTTGGCAGACTTAATGGATCGATTATCGCTATCACATCCTTAGTTTCTTTTTCACGCCATGAAACGGCAATGGGAGCAGAATCAGCTAGTGTGGGAGACGGGCACGGGTGACAGCGCAATCGGATTGGCGAATCGCGATGGAACACTTTGCTTCGTTTCCGCCACACCGCGCGGACGCTTGCGTCTGGCAAGCCGCGCGAGCGCCAGGGCGTGGCGCAATTCGCCGAGCGCTGTATTAGCTCTCGAATGCGCGCCCGCCTGGCCGGCCGGCACACGCACGGGCATGGAGATTGCGTGATGCCGGCTGCCGTCGAGATCGGGCATGAGAATTCGCCGGGCCGGCGGCTCAGAGCAGTTCGAACCGCAGTTTCAACCGAAGGAGGAAGCACGTATGCAATGGACGACTCCGAGCTACACCGACGTACGCCTCGGTTTTGAAATCGTGATGTATGTCGCTACGCGTTAAGCCCGCAACCGGGCCGCACGCCGCGGCCCCTTTGCGGTTCCCGTTGGTGTTTGACCTCTGCTGACGGCCGGCCTTCCGGCGCTGTCGGGACAAACGTTCCCAACCATGATCCACGAAACGATCGTCACCACGGCAGCGTGCGATGGCCGTCCTCATATCGCGCCGATGGGCGCGCGCTACGAGGGTGAGCGCATCATCCTTGCGCCTTTCCGACCGTCGGTTACGCTCGACAACATCGTCGCGACGCGCGCGGCCGTGCTGAATTTCACGACCGACGTGCGCATCTTCGCGGGCTGCGTCACGCACTGCGCGACCGATTGGCCGACCGTGGCCGCAAGCCGTGTCGCGAGCGTGCGGCTGGCCGAATCGCTGGCCCACGCCGAACTCGAACTCGACCAACTGCAAGACGACAAAGAGCGCCCGGTACTGGTGATGAAATGCGTGCACCGCGAAAACCACGCGCCGTTCGCGGGCTTCAATCGCGCGCAGTCGGCGGTCGTGGAAGGCGCGATTCTGGTAAGCCGGCTTTTCATGCTGCCGGCCGACAAGGTCGATCGCGAAATGGCCTATCTGCAGATCGCGATCGACAAAACCGCCGGCGACAACGAGCGCACCGCATGGGGCTGGCTCGTCGCCGCGGTCGCGCGATACCGCGCGAATCTGGAAGGGGCGGCCAATCACGCCGCCGCTTCCGCCCATCATTAGGGTCTGTTAGACCCTCAACCCGTTTGCCGCGGAGAATCCCGATGACCGCATTGCTTGCGAGCGTCCGCTCGGATGAGGAAGCATTCGATGCCGCACGCGCCGGCGCCGAGCTGATCGACCTGAAAGAACCGAACGACGGCGCGCTCGGCGGCCTGTCGGTCGGCGCCATTACGAATATCGCGCGACAGCTGCGGGCGCGCTATCCGGTCAAGCCGATCAGCGCGGCGATCGGCGACGTGCCGGCCGATGCGTTCGACGAGATCGCCACGCGCGTGATCGACGTCAGCGACGCCGGCGTCGACTATGTGAAGGTCGGGGTCGCGCGCGGACCAGCCGCGCGCCGCTGCATCGAGCAGCTCGCGAATCTGCCGGCCACCGTCGTGCCGGTGCTGCTGTGCGACGGCGGCATGGACGACGACCTCGTCAGCCACACCGCGGCGCTCGGCTTTGCCGGCCTGATGTTCGATACCGCGAGCAAGGACGGCGGCACGCTGTTCGATCACGTCGATGTCGAATCGCTCGCACGCTGGTTGCGGCTCGCGCGTCAGCGCGGCGCGATGGTGGGCATCGCCGGTGCGCTCGGCTGGGCGCAACTGCCGCAGATCCGTGCGCTGGCGCCCGACGTGGCCGGTTTTCGCACCGCGCTGTGCGCCGACGGGCGCCGCTCGCGGCTCGATCCCGAGCGCGTCGCGCAATGGGCGAGCGCTTTGCATCGGCCGGCTGGCGAAATCCGCGTCGATGGCGGTGCGCCGCTGCCGGGCTCGACGAGCGCGACGCGGCTGTAGCCACCGCTCACATCACCGGAATGTTCAGCAAACGGTCGCGCATCAGCGCGACGTTGCTTTTGTCGAGCAGTTCGACCACATAGTTCGCATCCGTCACGTAGTCGACGAACTTGCGGTCGACTACGCCCGACGCGGCCAGCGTTTCGAGCGGATCGTCGGCGGCGATCGGACAGGATTTGACGACGATCAGCCGCTCGGCGTTGAGCATCGTCGAAAGCCAGGCGGCAAGGCTGTCGGAGGTCGTGTCCCAGTTGCTCATCGCGTCGGGCGTGTCGCGCATCAGCGCGGTCGGCACCCACACGGCGACGTGGCCGTCGCGCAACGTGCGGCGAATCTTCGCCTCGCTCGACGCGATCACCAGTTCGGGCGACACACCTTGCATCAGCAGCGCGTATTGCGTCATCGCGAGCAGACACATGTTGTGCGCGGCCAGATCGTCGAAGTTCCATTCGCCCTGGTACTGGCGCACCTTGTCCGCGAAATCGCCGCCGCCGGGCACGATCACCACGCGTCCGCCGCCGACTTCGCATAGCTCGCTGAGCCAGTGGCGCAGTGCCGGGTCGTGACTCAGGCTGCCTCCGATCTTGACCACCCACATGACTGTTGTCCTCGCGTCCAGTTGAGTGCCCGGCTGGGTCGCGTCGTTTCGCAACCTCGTTCATCACCGAACTTGTCCCGCTCGCCCAATCGTCCCCACTGTCCCTCTTTGCGCTACTCGTGCGCTGGCGCCGGGTCTTCGGGCGGCGCCGCGCCGGTCGACTCATGCCGCGCGCGCGGCGACGCCACGCGCGCTTCGCCGCTGCGCTGCCGGTTCGCGCGTCGCGAGCAGCGCAACCGCCACGCTCGGCGCGCAGGTCGCCGCCCACGCCGCGCTGGCATCGGGCACGCCCGCCAACGCGCCGAAGTCGATATAGCCGCGCGCTTCGTCCCGCGCCAAGGCGGCGACGAGGAAGCGGCCGCAGCCCGCGCCCACCAGCGGCGCGGCCGCGAGCGCCGGCTGCGCGGCGACCACGCGCATGAGGTTCGCGCCGATTTCGCGCACCTGCAGCGCCCGCCAGCGCCGCGCAAACTGCAACCATTCGAGGTCCGACGCGTCGTGCGCGTCGTGCCCGATCATGCGCGCGAGCCGCGCGCGGCTCGCCGCCTGGGTCTTCGCTCCCTGGTCCGCGCTCGGCTGCACGTCGTGCAGCGGGTCCAGTTCGCCCGTCAGCCGGTAGACGTCGGCGGTGGTCGCAAACCATTCGTTCATTACGTTCAGCGTGGCGCCGCCGAATTCGATCCGATGCGCGACGCCGCACAACGGCGTGCGCACGACGCCGTGATACACGAGTTCGCCGCTCGCGAGCCGGCCCGCATCGGTCGCGCCACGCGCGACGACCCGGCCGTCGACGATCGGAATGATGTCGGTAGTGGTGCTGCCGATGTCGATCAGCAGCGCGTTCGCCATGCGGGTAGCGACCCAGCTCGCGGTCGCGAGCCAGTTCGCCGACGCGACCTGGCGCCAGCCGGCCGCGCAGTCGTCGGCAGCGAGCCAGCCGCCGTCGCCGGCGTAGAAACGCAGTGATGAACCGAGCCGCTGCGCGAGCGCGGCCACGATCGCGCGCACGCCTTCGGCGCGGTCCGCGAACAGGTCGACCATCTCGCCGGTCATCGTCACCGCATGCTGCGCGGCGTCCGTGCGGGCCTGCGGCCAGCGCTCGAAGACGAGGTCGATCGTCCGTTGCAGATGGTCGAGCCCCTGCCACAGCGGACACGGCCATTGCACGACGTCGAGCACGGCGTCGCTGCCGTCGATGAGCGACACCTTCACGTGCGCACCGCCGACGTCCCAGCCGAACCGCACCGCCGGGTTCGAACGGGCGGGGCTCAAGGACGCACCTCGAATGTGAGCGGATTGGCGCGCGCCGCCCCGCGGCGCTCGAGTCGCACGCCGTGCGCGGCCAGCAGCGCGCGCGTCAGACCGCTGCCGCGCACCGCCGACAGCCCCGCATAAGCGACTGTCAGACGCGGATTCACCTCGATCACGACCGGCCCGCGTTGCGGATGCCACACGACATCGATGCCGACGAAGCCGCGCAAACCCGGGATGGCCCGCGCGACGCGATGCGCGAGCGTGTCGAGCGCGCGGCCCATGTCGCTGTGCTGGTCGATCTGATCGACCAGCACGCCGTCGAACTCGACGATCCGCGCAACCTCGCCCGGCGCGTCGCCGCCGCTCAGCCCGATCTGCTGACGGTTGATGCTGAGCAGCTTGGTCGCGTCGCCGCGGCAGATCAGCGACAGGCTCAACGGCTCGCCGTCGACCCACGCCTGCAGCACCGGATTGCGCGCCGCGGCCGCGCGCGCCTCGTACTCGGCGCAGGCATCGGCGAAGCGCTCGTAGACGATCGTGTCGAGGCCGCCCGCGCCGTCGTCCGGTTTGACGACCCAGCGGCCGCCGTGCTGCGCGGCTGGGTCGCCGGGTTCGAGCGCCGGCGTCGTCGCAATGCCATGCGCGGCAAGACATGCCGCGGTCGCGCTCTTGCTCGACGCGACGCGGATCGCTTCCTTCGCGCAGCCGAGCCACCGGGTGGTGCCGACCGCATCGTGAAAGCGCAGCAGCAGGCCGTCGCATTCCGGCGCGACGACCCACGCGTAGTCGTGCTCGCGCGCCACGCGCGCGACGAACGCCGTCATCGATTCGCCGGGCGCGGCCATACAATGAGCGTCGCCCGGCGCTGGTGTTTCGAAGCGCGAGGTCGCGAACGTGACCTGCACGCCGTCCAGTTCACGCAGAGCAGCGACCAGCGCGTCGCGCATCACGCGTCCTTCGACGATCAGCGCGCTCAAATCGGCGAGACTGCCTGTGCCGGCGAGCGCGGGGTCGATGCCGCCGCCGGTGAGATACTCATAAACGAAGATCTTGGTCAAAGGAAAGCGCCCCTCTATGCAGGTGATACCTGTTCTCGATCTGCTCGACGGCCAGGTCGTCCGCGCGGTACGCGGCGAGCGGAGCGCCTATCGGCCCATCCACTCCCGCCTCGTCGCGACGAGCGACCCACTTGCTACCGCCCGCGCGCTACTCGAAGCCAGCGGCGCGCGCACGCTCTATATCGCCGATCTCGGCGCCATCCTGCAGCGCGGCGCGCATGGTTCGACGCTCGCCGCGTTGCGCGCCGCGCTGCCTGGCATCGAGCTGTGGCTCGACGCGGGTTTCGCGGACTACGCCTCGATGCGCGCGCTGTTCGAGTGCATCGACGCTGCTGTTGATCAACCCGACCGACGGGCCGCCAATTCCAACCTCGCCAACCTCGCGACCGTCGTGCCGGTGTTCGGCTCGGAGACGCTTCGCGAAATCCATGCCGTGCACGCGGCGCAGCGCGCCGGCCTCGCGCCGATCCTGTCGCTCGATCATCGCGCCGGCGAACTGCTCGCCGCGACCGCGCTCGATTGCTCGTCGGCATGGTGGCCGTCGCGCGTGATCGCGATGACGCTCGACCAGGTCGGCAGCTACGCCGGCCCCGATTTCGCGACATTCGAGCGCCTGCGCGCGCAAGCCGCCGCGCACACCACGCTGATCGGCGCGGGCGGCATCCGCAATCAGGCCGATCTGGCCGCCGCGGCCGCCACCGGCGCAAGCGCCTGGCTGGTGGCGTCCGCGCTGCACGACCGGCAGATCGACTGCGCGCCTTCCGATTCAGCGTAGGCCTTCCATACAATTTCCATGCCACGCGTTCTGACAGCGCTGTCTGTAAACGCAACACAAGCCGGACAGTTTGCGTGTGACACTCTGCTCCAGAACGGCACACATTTTGTATGGCGCAGCGGGCCCTTGAACCCGCGCGCCGACGCACGATCGGACACGCTTGCCGCCGGGACTTCGCGCAGGTCGATCCGCTGAATGCAAAGCAGCATCACCGTCAGCGCGGCCCGCTTCAGCGCGGCGTCGCCTGCCGATGCGTCGTCCAAAGATCGGCATGGAGCTTGCTAAACCTGGCCCATGCATAGTCCCGCCACCGATCCATCGACCCCTAGCCCGAGCGCAACGCGCGCCGCGACGCTCACACGCGACTGGATCTGTCCGTTCTGCCCATTGCTGTGCGACGACCTGGTCGCCGCTTCCCACGACGACGGCACGCTCGGAGTACCGGACACCGAATGTTCGCGGCTCGCTCACGCACTCGCGCAGTACGGCGCGGCGGATGCGCAATGCGGATGCGTGGTCGATGGCAACGAAGTTGACATGGATACCGCGCTGGCGAGCGCCGCACAGTTGCTCGCGAACGCGCGCCGCCCGCTATTCGGCGGCCTCGCCACCGACGTCGCCGGCACCCGCGCGCTGTATCCGCTTGCCGCCTCCTGCGGCGCGATCCTCGATCATCTGCACGGCGATGCGCTGACGCCCGCGACGCTCGCGCTGCAGGATCGCGGCGCGTTCTTCACGACGCTCTCCGAAGTGCGCGCGCGCGCCGACTTGCTGGTGTTCTTCGGCTGTCAGCCGTCGCGGCGCTACCCGCGCTTCTTCACGCGCGCGCTGGCGGACACCGAGCTCGCGCGCGAACTGGTCTTCGTCGGCTGCGAAGCGGACCCGGCGGCGGCCGGCTTCGCGCAAACGCGTATCGACTCGCTGCTGCGCGACGCCGATCCCTATGACACGCTTGCGCTGTGGTCGGCGCTCGCCGAAGGACGCGACGCGGCCGCGCTAAGCCACGGCGATGGCAGCCAGGCGAACGTGGCAACCGCGCTCGCGTCACTTCAGGCACGCATCGCCAGCGCGCGTTACACGGTGGTCGTCTATGAACCGGCCGCACTGCCCGCGCCGCACGCGGCGCTGTTGATCGAAGCGCTGAACCGGATCGTCAAGGCTGTGAATCGCACGACGCGCGCGGCATGTGTCGCACTCGGCGGTGACGATGGCGCGTTGACGGTCAATCAGACCGTCACGTGGCTGTCAGGCTTGCCGCTGCGCACGCGCGTGTCGATGCCGGCGCGGGTCACCGGCGCCGCGCCGCTCGATCACGATCCGTACCGCTATCGGACGGCGCGGCTGCTCACCGAATGCGAGGTCGACGCGCTGCTGTGGATCGCGGGCTTCGCACCGCACGCGTGGCCCGCGTCGCTCGATCCCGCGCTTCCGCTGATCGTGCTCGGTCATCCGGCGCTCGCGGCTGCCGCCAGCGCACGCGGCGCGAACACCGTGTTCGTGCCGGTCGCGACTCCGGGCATCGATAGCGGCGGGCATCTGTTTCGCGTCGACGGTACCGTCGTGATGCCGCTCACCGCCGCGCGTGGGGTGGCGCTGGAAACGGTGGCGTCGATCGCCGCGCAGTTGCACGAACGAGTGAGCGACCGACTGAATCCGCGCGAGGATCAGCCATGACTCTCGTTCGGCTCAAGGGCGGCACGCTGTTCGACCCGATCAACAACGTCAACGGCGAGCGCCGCGATCTGACGTTTCGCGACGGCCGAATCGTCGATGTTCCCTCCGCCACACCCGTCGATCGTGAATACGACGCGACCGGGATGATCGTGATGGCGGGCGGCATCGATCTGCATTCGCATATCGGCGGCGGCAAGACCAATCTGTCGCGCCTGCTGCTGCCCGAGGATCATCGTGCCGACGCGCGCGGCGCCCATGCGCCTCGCGAGGCCGCCTACGAAGCCGCGCGCGACGACAACGGCCGCTATCTGCGTCTGCCTTCGTGCGGCGTCTGCACGCCGGGCACGCTCGCGACCGGCTACCGCTACGCCGAAATGGGCTACACGGCCGCGTTCGAACCGGCGATGATGCCGTCGAACGCGCGCCACACGCACCTCGAAATGGGCGACACGCCGATCATCGATCACGGCGCGTACGTGATGCTCGGCAACGACGAACTGTTCCTGCAAATGCTCGCCGCACGCGACGACTTCGAACGTCTGCGCGACTACGTCGGCTGGACCATCAACGCGAGCAAGGCGCTCGGCGTCAAGGTGGTGAACCCCGGCGGCATCTCCGCATTCAAGTTCAACCAGCGCTCGCTCAACGTCGACGAACCGCACGCGCACTACGGCATTACGCCACGCGACGTGCTGCGCACGCTGACGCGCGCGCTGACCGAACTGCGCGTGCCGCATCCGCTGCACGTGCATACGAGCAACCTCGGCGTGCCCGGCAACCTCGCATCGACGATCGCGACGATGGACGCCGCCGACGGGCTGCCGATCCATCTGACGCATATCCAGTTTCACAGCTACGGTACCGAGGGCTCGCGCAAGTTTTCGTCGGGCGCGCGACAGATTGCCGAGGCCGTGAACGCGCGGCCGAACGTGTCGATCGACGTCGGCCAGATCATCTTCGGACAGACCGTCACGGCCTCCGGTGACACGATGATGCAGTTCCGCAACGCGCCGCTCGCGCGGCCGCACAAGTGGATGGTCGGCGATATCGAGTGCGACGCGGGTTGCGGCGTCCTGCCGTTCCGCTATCGCGAACAGAGCTACGTGAACGCGCTGCAATGGATCATCGGCCTCGAAGTCTTTCTGCTCGTCGACGACCCGTGGCGCGTCGCGATGACCACCGATCATCCGAACGGCGGACCGTTCACGAGCTATCCGCATCTGATCCGCCTGCTGATGGATAAAGCGTTTCGCGATGAGCAGTTGGCGAAGCTGCATCCCGAAGCGCAGGTCGCCAGCGCGCTGCCGGAACTCAAGCGCGAATTCTCGCTGTACGAGATCGCGATCATCACGCGCGCCGGTCCCGCGCGGCTGCTCGGTCTGCGCGATCGCGGCCATCTCGGCGCGGGCGCGGCGGCGGACATCGCCGTCTATCGCGACGAGCCGGACCGCGAGCGGATGTTCACGTCGCCCGCCTATGTGTTCAAGGACGGCGAACTGGTCGCGCGCGACGGCACGCTGGTTGCGACGCCGACCGGCGGCATCCATTTCGTCGCGCCCGAATTCGATCGCGGTATCGAGAAAACGCTGCGCGCGTATAGCGACACGAATCTCGCGAGCAACTTCGCGCACGCCGCGATCAGCGACGACGAAGCCTGCCGCTGCTGCCGCGGCGGGCGGCTGTTGCCCGTCGAATGTCTAACCTGACGCGGCCGCGATGAACGCTCCCGCCCCGCTTGAAATCAACGGCACCGCGATCGACGCGACCTTCGCCGAAGCCTTCCCGATGAAGGCGACCCGGCTCGTAATTACCGCGCACACGCCGACCTGGGCGATGCACGCGGCGAACTCGCTGTCGGGCTTCGCGACCTCGGTGATCGGCTGCGGCTGCGAGGCGGGCATCGAACGCACGCTCGCGCCCGAGGCAACGCCCGACGGCCGTCCCGGCGTGGCGGTGCTGCTGTTCGCGGTGTCGACGAAGGAACTGGCGAAGCAGATCGGACGGCGCGTCGGCCAGTGCGTGCTCACCTGTCCGAGCACGGCCGTCTACAGCGGCATCGATCCGGCCACGAGCCGCGCGCCGCTGTCGGACCCGGCGCCGCTCGGCAGCGGGCTGCGTTTTTTCGGCGACGGCTGGCAGATCGCCAAGATGATCGACACGGGGAACGGCCCCACGCGTTACTGGCGCGTGCCGGTGATGGACGGCGAGTTCGTCTGCGAAGACACGGCGGCGACGGTCAAGGCCGTCGGCGGCGGCAACCTGCTGCTGCTCGCGCGCGACCAGGGCGCGGCGCTCGCCGCCGCCGAAGCCGCGGTCGAAGCGATGCGCCGGCTGCCGAACGTGATCATGCCGTTTCCCGGCGGCATCGTGCGGTCGGGCTCGAAGATCGGCTCGAAGTACGCGGGCGCGACCGCATCGACCAACGACGCGTTCTGTCCGAGCCTGATCGGCCTCGCATCGCGCAGCGAGTTGAGCGCGGACGTGGGCTGCGTGCTGGAGATCGTCATCGACGGTCTGACCGACGCCGACGTCGGCGCGGCGATGACGGCCGGTATCGGCGCGGCGACCGGACTCGGGCGCGTGGCCGGCGTGCTGCGCATTTCGGCGGGCAACTACGGCGGCAAGCTCGGGCCGTACCACTTTCATCTGCACGAGCTGGCGGCGGGACTCAACGGGGGACGCGCATGAGCACGACCACGTTGCGCGTGAAGACACCGCCCGGCTTTCGCGTCGATGCGGCCGCACTGTCACCGGCGGCGCTGGCGAGCATGAGCATGGCCGAGATCGAGCGCATCGTGCTGCCGGCCGGCAACGAGCGCTGCGTGGTCGGCGACGTATTCGAGGTTTCGCGAGATGACGCGCCCGCATCCGGCGACGACATGGCCACGCTGCTGATCGACGGCGCCGCGCGGTGGCTCGACCGGCTCGGCGCGCAGATGGACGGCGGACGGCTCGTCGCGCGCGGCCCGGTCGGCGACTACAGCGGCTTCAGGATGAGCGGCGGCTTGCTTGAAATCGTCGGCGACGCGGGGCACTTCACCGGTTGCGAAATGCGCGGCGGACGCGTGACGGTGCGCGGTGACAGCGGCGACTTCGCCGCCGGCCCGCTGACGGGCGACATGGAAGGCATGAGCGGCGGCACGCTGACGATCCACGGCAACGCGGGCGCGCGGCTCGCCGACCGGATGCGGCGCGGCGTCGTGCTGGTCGGCGGCAACGCGGGCGACTTCGCGGCGTCGCGGCTGGTGGCGGGGACCGTCGGCGTGGCGGGGCAACTGGGCGCACACTATGCGTATGCAATGAGGCGCGGCACGCTGCTGCTCGCGCAACGACCCGAGGGTTTGCCGCCCCCGACGTTCACCGGCGGCGGGCACGGTTTCGACGTATTCTGGTCATTGCTCATACGCAGCCTCGCGGCCGAAATCGCGCCGTTTTCGCGGTGGCGCGCGGACCGTCTGCCGGTTCGTTTCACGGGCGACCTCGCGGTCGACGGCCGCGGCGAAATACTGATCGCCGGCTAAGGCAGCTATGTCGCCCAGGACCGAAACGCTATTCGGCAAAAAAGAAACGTCCCGCCACGATGTTGCATGGAGACAGGGCATGACGACAGCGGATTCTCGAAACGCGAAGCCTGATATCAACGTCAACGCAACTGCCAGCGCCGGCGGCCCGCGCTATGCCGGGCTGCTGATCGCGCTGCACTGGCTGATCGCGCTCGGCATCATCGGTCTGCTCGCGCTCGGCCTCTATATGGTCGGATTGCCGAAGGGCTTGCCTGTCAAAGCGACGCTGATCAATCTGCACAAGTCGCTCGGACTGACGGTTTTCCTGCTGGTGCTTTTGCGCATCGTCGCGCGGGTGGTCCTTCACCGGCCTGCCCTGCCGCCGATGCCACCGTGGCAACGCGCCGCCGCGCGCACTACGCAGGGTCTTTTATACGTCTGTATGGTGGCGATGCCGCTCGCCGGGTATCTCGGCTCGTCGTTCAACCGCTACGGCACGCGCTTCTGGGGCATCCTGCTGCCGAAGTGGGGCTGGGACGACGCGCATCTGCGCGAGCTGTTCTTCGGCCTTCATCATGCGATCGGCTATGCGCTGATCGCGCTGATCGTGCTGCACGTGGCGGGCGCGTTCAAGCATCAGTGGATCGATCGCGACAACCTGCTCGCGAGGATGCTGCCATGACGATGCGAAGCTCGTCGCACCGCACGCAGGCAGCCGCGGCGCTCGAAGTGCATACGCTGCGCACGCGCGATGGCCATCGCGTGTGGTATGCGCTCGCCGGCGCGCGCGACGGCGTGCCGGTCGCGGTGCTGCACGGCGGCCCCGGCAGCGGCAGTCAGCCCGGTGTGCTGCGGCTCTTCGATCTGCGGCGTTTTCGCGTCGTGCTGATCGACCAGCGCGGCACCGGTGCATCGACGCCGCACGGCAGCGTGCGCCACAACCGCACCGACTATCTGATCGCCGATCTCGAAGCGATTCGCGTGCAGCTCGGCTTCGCGCGCTGGGGCGTGCTCGGCGGATCGTGGGGCGCGGCGCTCGCGCTCGCGTATGCGGGACGGTGTCCGCAGTCGGTCACAGGCGTCGTGCTGCGCGGCCTGTTTCTAACATCCGCGCGCGAAGTGCGCGGTTTGTTCATCGCGTCGCGCAAGCGCGCGCCGCGCGCGTGGTCGAGACTGCGTGCCGCTGCCCGCTGCGACGAGCCCGCAACGCTGGCCGCGCGATGCGGCTCCGGCTTGCAATACGGCGCGAGCGAAGCGCGGCAACGTGCGGTCGCGCTGGCCTGGCGCGGTTATGAAAACGCGGTGCTGGCGAGTGCATCGCCGCGAGGCGCCGCGGCACAACAACGCGGGGCCCAGCGAAACGCACACGATTGCGAACGCCATGCCGCTCGCAAGTTGATCGGCAAATACCGGATTCAGGCGCACTACCTCGCGCATCGCTGCTGGCTCGGCGAAACGCGTTTGCTGTCGCTCGCGCGGCAGGCGGCCACGGCCGGCGTATCGATCGCGGCCGTGCATGGCTCGCGCGATCCGGTGTGTCCGCACGGCAATCTGCGGCGTCTGTCGCGCGCGGTTCCTTCCGCGCGTGTCGAGTCCGTGAGCGCGGCGGGCCATCTGTCGAGCGACCCCGCACTGCATGCACGCGTCGCGAGCGCGCTCGCCGCGATGTTCATTCCCACCATCGACGAGGAGCGCAGCAGCATGCGTCACGCGGCATGAAGATCAAGGTGCTCGGCTCGTCGGCGGGCGGCGGTTTTCCGCAGTGGAACTGCAATTGCCGCAATTGCGACGGCGTGCGTCGCGGCACGGTGAAGGCGACGCGCCGCACGCAGTCGTCGATCGCGGTCAGCGCGAACGGCGAGGACTGGCTGCTCGTCAATGCGTCGCCCGATCTGCTCGCGCAGATCGCCGCGCATCCCGAGCTTCAGCCAGCGCGGCGCGCGCGCGACAGCGGCATCGCCGCGGTGCTCGTGATCGACGCGCAGATCGACCACGTGACCGGCCTTCTGATGCTGCGCGAACGCGACACACCGCTGCCGCTGTACGCGACCGATGCGGTCTGGCAAGACCTGCGCTCCGGCTTTCCGGTCGCGCCGATCCTGTCGCACTACTGCGGTGTCGAGCATCGCCGCATCGCGCTAGACGGCGCGCCGCTCGTCGTCGACGCATTGCCCGGCATCCGCATCGACGCGCTGCCGCTATCGAGCAAGGCGCCGCCCTACTCGCCGCATCGCGAGGCGCCCGAGCGCGGCGACAACATCGGGCTCGTGCTGACGAACCTGCACTCGGGCCAGCGCGTGTTCTACGCGCCGGGCCTTGGCGCGATCGAGCCGCACGTGCTCGCGGCGATGCGCGAGGCCGATCTGCTGCTCGTCGACGGCACGCTGTGGACCGGCGACGAAATGATCCGCCTCGGCCTGTCGAAGAAGACCTCAGCGGATATGGGCCATCTGCCGCAGAGCGGCGCGGGCGGCATGATCGAAACGCTCGATTCGCTCGGCGCGAAACGCAAAGTGCTGATCCATATCAACAACACGAATCCGATCCTGATCGAAGACGGCCCCGAGCGGCGCATGCTAGGCGAGCATGGAATCGAGGTCGCGTACGACGGAATGAGCTTCGAGCTTTGAAGTGCGCAGTAAAGAGTGCGAAGAGATGAGGTAGCCAGGCGCGGCTGTAAACGACGATAAAACGGAGACGGACGGCATGAACGCGAAAGACATTCAGGACACTATACCGACACGCGACGCAAGTGCAGCGGGAACCCAGGTGATCGACCGACCCGCCTGGAGCCGTGAGGAATTCGAAGCGCAGTTGCGCGCGAAGGGCACCGCCTACCACATCCACCATCCGTTCAACGTGAAGATGAATAGCGGCGGCTGCTCGCGCGAGCAGATTCGCGGCTGGGTCGCGAACCGCTTCTACTATCAGATCAACATTCCGCTCAAGGATGCGGCCGTTCTGTCGAACTGTCCGGACCGCGCGACGCGCCGCCGCTGGGTGCTGCGCATTCTCGATCACGACGGCTACGAAGGCGCGGAAGGCGGCATCGAAACCTGGGCGCGTCTTGCGGACGCGGTCGGCCTCACGCGCGACGAATTGTGGTCGCTCGAACACGTGACGCCGGGCGTGCGCTTCGCCGTCGATGCCTATGTGAATTTCGCGCGCCGTGCGCCGTGGCAGGAAGCGGTGTGCTCGTCGCTGACCGAGATGTTCGCGCCGCAGGTGCATCGCGACCGGCTCGCGAGCTGGCCCGAGCACTATCCGTGGATCGAACCCGAGGGTCTCGCGTACTTCCGCTCGCGCATTTCGCTCGCACAGCGCGACGTGCAGCACGGACTAGAAGTCACGCTCGCGCATTTCACGCGACGCGATCAGCAGGAACGCGCGCTCGAAATTCTGCAGTTCAAGCTCGACATTCTGTGGACCATGCTCGACTCGATCGAGAAGGCGTTTCCGCAATGAACGACACCACACGCGCCGACCCCGCCACGCCGCTCACGATCGCGAAGCCGTTCCGCCTGCAATGGGAGCCCGCGCAGAACGCGCACGTGCTGCTCTACCCGGAAGGCATGGTGAAACTCAACCAAAGCGCGGGAGAAATCCTCAAACGCTGCGACGGCACACGCGATATCGATACGCTGATCGCCGAGCTCGAACAGGCGTTCAACGCGACCGGCATCGGCAACGAGGTGCGGGCTTTCATCGCCAACGCGCATGGGCGCGGCTGGCTGGAGTAGTGCGATGACCGATCTTTCTCAACCAGGCTCTCAACCCGGCGGGCAACCGCAAAGCAGCGCGGCCGCCGCGGTGCCGCCGCCGCTGTGGCTGCTCGCGGAGCTGACCTATCGCTGCCCGCTGCATTGCGCGTTCTGCTACAACCCGCTCGACTACACCGATCACAACCGCGAACTGACCACCGGCCAATGGCTCGACGTGCTGCGCGAGGCGCGCGCGCTCGGCGCGGTGCAACTCGGCTTCTCGGGCGGCGAGCCGCTGGTGCGCGACGACGTCGAAGTGCTGGTCGAAGAAGCGCACAGGCTCGGCTTCTACACGAACCTGATCACGTCGGGCGTCGGTCTCACCGATCAGCGCCTCGGCGACCTTAAGGCCGCCGGGCTCGATCACATCCAGTTGTCGTTCCAGGACTCGACGCAGCAGCTGAACGACTTCCTCAGCAGCACCCGCACGTTCGAGCTGAAACAGCGCGTCGCCGCCGCGCTGAAACGGCACGGCTTTCCGATGGTGATGAACTGCGTGCTGCATCGCTACAACCTGCCGCACGTCGACAAGATCATCGAGATGGCGCTGGCTCTCGGCGCCGAATATCTGGAGCTGGCGAACACGCAGTACTACGGCTGGGCGCGCGAGAACCAGGCGCAACTGATGCCGACGCGCGAGCAGCTCGAAGAAGCCGAAGCGGTAGTCGCGCGTTATCGCCGGACTCATGGCGAGCGCTGCAAGATCTTCTTCGTCGTGCCCGACTACTTCGAGCGCCGCCCGAAGCGCTGCATGAACGGCTGGGGCGCGGTGTTCCTCGGCGTCGCGCCCGACGGCGCAGCGCTGCCGTGTCACGCGGCGCGCGGCTTGCCCGGCCTGACACTGCCGAACGTGAAGGACATACCGTTGCGCGAGATCTGGTACGACAGCGACGCATTCAATCGCTTTCGCGGTTTGCAGTGGATGAAGGAGCCGTGCCGCAGCTGCGACGAAAAGGAACACGACCTCGGCGGCTGCCGCTGCCAGGCATTCCTGCTGACCGGCGATGCGGCCAACGCCGACCCTGTCTGCGACAAATCGCCGTTTCACGAGAACGTGGTCAAGATCGTGCGGCACGCGGCGTCGGAATCCGCGGCGACAGCAGCGGCGCGCGAACAGCCGATCCTGTTCCGCAACGACGCCAACTCGCGCAAGCTCGCGGCGGCGGCCCGCGAGCCCGACACCGCCGGCAACAACCGAGCATCACCCGGAGCCCAATCATGAGTGCCGACACCATCTCCGTTCTGCTCGTGGACGATCATGCGGTCGTGCGCGAAGGCTACCGGCGTCTGCTCGAATTGAACGACGACGTCGAGGTGTGCGGCGAAGCGGCCGACGCCGCGCAGGCCTACCAGCGTTTTTGCGCGCTGCGGCCCGATGTGGTCGTGATGGACGTGTCGCTGCCGGGCGCGAGCGGCATCGAAGCGATGCGGCGCATGCTCGCGCGCGAGCCCGATGCGCGCGTGCTGATCTTCAGCGTGCACGAGGAATCGATCTTCGTGCGCCGCGCGCTCGACGCAGGCGCGCTCGGCTACGTGACCAAGGCGAGCGCGCCGGACGTGCTGGTCGAAGCGGTGCGCTCGATCGCCCGGCGCGCCGGCTATCTGAGCCCGGACATTTCGCAGGCGCTCGCGCTGCGCACCGCGTTCAACGAAGGGCCGCCGGGGCGTCAGTTGTCCGCGCGCGAGTTCGAAGTGCTGCGGCTGCTCGTGCAGGGCTACACGCTGCCGAGCATCGCCGAAAAGCTCGGCTTGAGTCAAAAGACGGTGGCCAACCATCAATCGGTGATCCGGCAGAAGTTCGGCGCCGACAACGGCGTGCAGCTCGCGCAGATGGCAAGCCGCCTCGGACTTCAGTTCACGGGCTCGGCCAGCCCCGCTTGAGCGGATACGCGCGCGCAGAACAGAAAACCGCGCTGCGGCTCGCTCGCGACGTGAAACTCGCCGCCGAGCGCCTCGACGCGCTCGCGCATGCCGATCAGCCCGAGCCCGCTGCGCGGCTTCGTCAGATCGGTGCCGGGGCCGTCGTCGGCCATCGTGACGACAATCTCGTCGATCTGCGTGCCGTTGTCTTCGCGCGGCGCGCGCACCATGAACAGTTCGACGCGCGAGCGGCGCGCGAACTTCGACACGTTCGTCAGTCCTTCCTGCACGAGCCGGTACAGCGTGATCGTCAACGCATCGCTGAGGCCGCTGAAATCGCCTTCGATCGTCACCGAGAACGACGCCTCGGGCAAACGCTCGCGCCAGCCGTCGACGCAATGTTCGAGCGCGGTCGGCAAGCCGAATTCGTCGAGACCGATCGGCCGCAGGCGGCGGATCATGCCGCCGATCTCGCGGTACACATGCGTCGCGCTCTGTATCAGCCCGAGCGCGATGCGATGAATCTCCGGCTCGCGCTCGCCCGATAGATCGCGGATGCGCGCCGCGTCGAGCGACATCGCGTTAAGGTATTGACCCAGCTCGTCGTGCAGCTCGCGCGCCATATGGCGGCGCTCGAGTTCCTGCGCCTGCAGCGCCTGACTGGCGAGGCGCCGGTTGTCGGCGAGCAGTCGTTCGGCCTGTTCCTCGAGCATGCGGCGATGGCGCGCTTCGCGGCGCGCATCGCTATAGCGTCGCCACGCGAACCATGCGAGCGCGATCGAAAGCACGAACAGCGTGCCCGGCAACTCGTCGAGCTGGAAGCGCTCCATGCCGCGCGTGAACCGGTAGATCTTTTCGCTCAGATCGAAGGCGGCGCCGAGCGCCGCCGCGAGCACGGTCACGGCGACGACCCAGCCGAGGTCGCGCCATATCGGTGACGATGGCGGTGGACGGCCAGCAGAGGAGGAATGGATCGGTTCGCTTGACATGACGCTTGCATTCTACTCAGCGCCGGCACGCGCAGCGGGTTTCGCGCGAGTTTGGGAACGCTTCCCCGGCAGATCGGGAAAAGCTCCCGCGCGGCTTACAGATGTGTATGCGAAGCTTTACACCAACGTCGAACAACGCGCGACACGCGCGCATAACAAGCCGGCAGGAGACAACAACGATGAGCATGCGATCTCAAGCACGCCGCAAACGCCGGCTTCAGCGGCGCGCCGGCATCACCTTCTGTGTGGGTGGCGCGCTCGCCGGTTTGTCCACGGGCGTATGGGCGCAGGGGCAAGCCGAGCCGCCGGTCGCGGCGTCGGCGTCGGCGCCGGCTTCGGCGTCTTCCGCTGCCCCTTCCAAGGCCGCCGACGACAACGCCAACAACACGACACCCACCACGACCCTCGCACCGATCGTCGTCGTAGGCACCACGCCGTTGCTCGGCATCGGCACGCCGCTTACGCAAGTGCCGGCCAACGTGCAGACGGTCCATGCGGCCGATATTCAACGGCAGGGACGCCAGACGCTTACCGATTACCTCGCGGCGAATCTGCCTAGCGTCTCGATCTCCGACGCTCAAGGCAATCCGTATCAGATGAACCTGTTCTATCGCGGCTTCACCGCGTCACCGCTGCTGGGCACGCCGCAGGGCTTGTCGGTATTCGTCGACGGCGTGCGCGTGAACGAGCCGTTCGGCGACGTCGTGAACTGGGACCTGATACCGCAACAGGCAATCGACACGATGCAGCTGATCCCCGGCTCCAATCCGACCTTCGGCTTCAACACGCTCGGCGGCGCGCTGGCGATCACGACGAAAAACGGCAGGGACAACCCGGTCGGCGAGGCCGAAATACAGGGCGGCTCGTGGGGACGCAAGGCCGCGCAGATCGAACAGGGCGGCACGATCGGCCAGAACCTCGATTACTACTTCACCGCCAACGCCGCGAACGACAACGGCTGGGCCGAGCAGAACGAGAGCCGCATCCGCCAAGCGTTCGGCAAGCTGCGCTATACCGACGCCGACACCACGCTGTCGTTGTCGGCCGGTGGCGCGGACAACGATCTGCACGGCGTGCAAACCCTTCCGCGCTCGTTCCTCAACAACCCGAAGCAACCGTATACGTATCCCGACCGGAATCAGAATAGCGTCGGCTACCTGACGCTGTCGGGCGATCATTACTTCAACGACAACGTCGAGCTGAGCGGCAACGCGTACTACCGGCACTTTCGCAATGCCAACACCAGCAGTAACGTCAACGAGAACTTCGGCGAGATCGGGGACGACGGCGCTGTCGATACGTTGCAGGCGACCAACCTGCAATCGACCGTGACGACCGACAGCTACGGCGCGAGCTTGCAACTGACGCTGCTCGACAAACTCGGCGGCATGAAGAACCAGTTCATCGCGGGCATGGCCGTCGATGCCGCCAATTCGCACTTCACGCAGGCGTCGCAGGACGCGATGTTCACCGATTCGCGCGCGACGGTCGGCATCGGCAATTTCGAACCGCAGACCAACGCGAACACGCACAACACGAACTACGGCATCTACCTGACGGACACGCTGTCGCTGACGCCGCAGTGGTCGCTGACGCTGTCGGGCCGCTACAACTGGGCCGATGCGACGATCGGCGACGAATCCGGCACGCAGCCGCAGCTCAACGGCCACCATACGTTCTCGCGCTTCAATCCGGCGGTCGGCATCAACTGGAATCCGACGCCGGCCTTCACCGCCTATGCGACCTACAACGAGGGCATGCGCTCGCCGACCGCGATCGAGCTGGCCTGCGCCGATCCGAACGCGCCATGTTCGCTGCCGAACGACTTCATCTCCGATCCGCCGTTGCAGCCGGTCATTTCGAAGACCTATGAAGTCGGGGCGCGCGGCAGGATCGGCGGCAACACGACATGGAGCGCCGCCGCTTACAGCACGACGCTCGACAACGACATCCAGTTCATCAGCAGTAACGGTGCGGGCAGTTCGCAGGGTTTTTTCCAGAACGTCGGGCGCACGCGCCGGCAAGGCGTCGAACTGGCAGGGCAGACGAAATATGGTCCGCTCACGGTGACCGGCAGCTATAGCTACGTCAACGCGACCTACCAGTCGACATGGGTCGAAAGCAGCCGCAGCAATTCGAGCGCCGACGCGAACGGCAACATCACCGTGCATCCCGGCGACCACATCCCGAGCATTCCGGCGACGACCGTCAAACTACGGCTCGATTACGCGGCCACCTCGAAATGGCGAATCGGCACGAACCTGACGTGGCGCGGCAGCATCTACGCGCAGGGCGACGAGAACAATCAGGACGTGAACGGCAAGATCTCCGGCTATCTGCTGATCGATATGGACACCTCGTATCAGGTGACGAAACAGTTGCAGGTGTTCGCATCGGTGTCGAACCTGCTCGATAAACGCTATGCGAGCTTCGGCGCGCTGGGGGCGAACTTCTTTACCGGGCCGGGGAATACGTTCAACGGCGTGAATCCGGTCAACGAGCAGTTCGTCGGGCCGGGGGCGCCGAGGGGGTTTTGGGTGGGGATGAGATATGGGTGGAAGTAGTGGTGGATTGCGTGGCGGAGTCGCAGTCGTGGTGGTTATGACGTTCACCCCGTTTTGATCGAACAGAGGTCGTGTAGGAATTCGTTTTGCTGCTTGCGAATTGAATAATGGCAACGCGCCCCCGTGACGTCGTGCTGGCAATGCCGCGTATGCCCACTGACAAAAATCTCGGCAAAACGCCGCCCACGCGGAGCATGTCAACGCTCAATCATCTGAGTTGGGTTTGGTCAATTCATCGAGCCGGTGTTTTGTGATTCCAGTCATGCAATCCCAAAAGTCTACAAATCGTAACGATGCCTGACCCACGGAATAAACGTTCGAATAGCAGTCGTTTTCTCTATAAAGCAGCCAGTTCGCCTGTGCCTTTTTGAAATACGGTAATGCTGCGGGTTGCCCATATGCACCATTCGCGTTGTCATCTTCTTCAAGAATTTTTTCGACTTCAGACACCCTCTTGTCAAATGCATCCATAATGCGCTCGTACCGAAACTGAGCGCAGGCAGATAAATCTGACGTTCCGAGCATTTCCCGCTTGCAATATAATTCTATTTCTTTACGACTTTTCCCGTAAAAATAGTCGCTCGTGGGTTTCGCTTTTTTATAATCGAACTGCGATCCATAGATGGACTGTGAACAATAGGTCGCCTGCGACATACAAAGCAGCAGAAAAAACATACTAGTGCTGCGCATCATAAATTCCCGTTTCAAATAGCTTCGCCGAAACGGAACTGCTTTTTAGCGAACACTCCAATCCTTGAGCAATTTAGCCAACTCGTTTACGCGTGTTTGCGTAATGTCAGTCATACATCCCCAAAAATATATATCGCGCTCTGCCGCCTCGCCCATCATATATGTTTCGGCATAACATTGACTGTCACGAAACTTCATCCAGGAAACTTGCGCCGAAACGAAATATGGCATCGCCAATGGTTTCTCATCATAGGTTTTTAAAAAATTATCTCCCCGCTCAAATCGCGCCGTAACAGCTTTAAGCTTGTCATCCAGCCGCACCTTTGCACGCTCAAATTCCCGGTGTTGGCATTGAGCTAGATCATCATTCGTCGCATGCTCTCCGCTCTTGCACAAATGATCAATTTCCTTTTCCGAGTGGCCGGAGAAATACGTCGCCGATGATTGGATCTGCTTGTAATCGAACCCCCCCGAATAAACGGTGGCCGCTATCGAGAAGATCGGCCAAAATGCAATCGCCGCGATAAGTTTAGTGTGATGAGTCATAGATCCCTGCCTCGAACATTTCTGCCTCACGGTGACGACGCCTGAGCAAGCCCTTAACTAAGCGACCCTGATGGTCATGGCTGTAAGTTCTCATCTTGTCGCCGACCTTGTCATAATCACCAGTGTTAACGAAATCGAGGAGGTTGGCGCCATGGCCTTGTAGATTGTATATAAAACACACCAGGGCGTCGTACTCGTACTGATGTAAAGGGACCTTGATCGAGTTATTGACAATTCGCTCAGCCTTTTCAACATCAGCGCGGAGCATGTTATCGGCATCTGCCTCCGCAATTCCATTTGAAAAATGCTTCTCAGATATTGCTCCTGATATCGGCCCCATATGAACAAGATGACCGTAACCGATAGTCGCATTGCCTTTTCCGCTTCCATCCTTGTCATATATGACCGCACTGAATTTCTCCCAACCCTTCAGAAATTCAATACCTCCGGCCGATAACTTCCAAGGCTTGCAGTAGCGTGTCACATAAACATTGACGTTTGAATTAGCGTTTGCATTGGTCACGCATTCGTGCAGCGGATGAGTCATTTTTACCCCGTTTTATGAGTTACCTGGATAGACAAATTGTTACGCTGACTGGCGATGTCCAAGATAGATTCGCACCGCTTGCGCGCCGTCTGTCTTGTGCCGCTGTGTACGTCCCGCGTGATCGGTGACCCCATGCTTCAACTCGCCCGATGGGAATCGCACCGTATAGAGAGTATCGGAAAGCGCGCGCCCGTTCGGGTCCCGAAGCGTGAACTGTTCATCGAAACGCTTCTTTGATCGTTTGCGACAATTGCACGCCCATGCAACGCCCAGCGCTTCGGCCATGGCATACCCGCTTTTCAGCTTACGAACCCTCTCAAACGGAAAGAACTCCCCGGTTTCCATGTTCAAGGCCTGTGCGGACGGCATCGGCGGGAACTTGGAATAAATAGAAAAGATAATGCTGCAAACTCCGCATTCTTCCTCGACTGTCCAATCCGTCCCACTGCTTTGCTGCATCTGTTCCTCCATTGCACTCCTCATGAGTTTTCTGGCATTGCTACGAGAATTAACCATCGAAACGGACCACGGTCAACGACTTTAATTCGGGATAAGCCCGTTTTTACAAAAATTGACGCTATTGGTTTCGGATAACTCGTTTCTATTGCATATTTCTGCGTGTGCGGAATCGGGATTTAGGCAGGACAGGAGACTTGCCCCCGAGCTGTTGAGCATGCCCGGCAGACGTAAAAAAGCCGCCCATCTCAGGCGGCTCATTTGTGCCCGTTCTCGTACAGCGGTACAAGACAGGAAGTCAATACCAACTCAGCAACGCAAAGCCAACAGACCTCGAAAAGATCTGCAACAGCCTCTTCGCCAGCATCTCGCTCAATGCGATTCGATCGACCCGTCGCTATGCGGATAAGTGACGATGCCCCACGCGAGCGGCAGCTCGCCGATCCGCTTGAGCGGCTGATAGCTCTTCGCGTCGAGCACGTACACCGCGTCGGAGCGCCCGCACGCGACCATTAGCTTCGAGCCGTCCGGCGTAAAGCTGAAATGCCAGCAGCGCTGGCCGACCGGCACATCGGCGACATGTTCGAAGGTGTGGCCGTCGAACACCTGCACGACCTTGTCGCGCGCAGCAGCCACGAAAAGCCGATGACCGTCCGGCCCGAACGCGACGCCATAGGGCCCAAGTTTGGTATCGACGGTCTTGACCACCTCGAACGTGTGCGCGTCGATCACGACGAGCTTGCTGAGCGACTCCAGCGTGACCACATAGTGTCTGCCATCGGGCGACAGCCGGATGCCGCGCGGCCGGCCGCCCGCCGCGAGCTTCACGGTTCTGATCGGCGCGCCGGTTCGTGCGTGATAGACCGACACCGTATCGTCGCCTTCGTTGGTGACCAGCATCATCTGACCGTCGCGCGAGAATTCGATGCCCTCGGTTTCGTGGCCGCTCGTGACCGAGCGGATCACGTGCCAGTTCTTCATATCGATGATCGCGATTTCAGCGGGCGGCTTGTTCGCGTCGTCGTCGTCCGCGCCGGGCTTGCCGCCCGCGTTCGCTTCGGGCTTGTTGTCCCCTTTCGCGTCGGGTTTGCCTTCCGGTTTCGCTCCCGGCGGCCCGCCGTCCTCGCCGGGCTCGTAGGTCACGTACGCGTAGCCGTTGCGCACCCGCACATATTCAGGGTTTTTGCCGATCTTCACGCGCTTGACGACCTTGCCGGTGGCGGTGTCGATCACCGCGAGATCGTTGGTGTTCTTGTTGGCGACCAATAGACGCGTGCCGTCGGCGTTCAGGCTCAGGCCGCGCGGGCCGTCCGCGCCGACCGGAAAGGTCTGTGCAAGCGTCATCTGGTCGAGATCGATCACGCCGACGCCGGCCTTCTCGCTCGTCACGTAGGCGAGCGGCGCGGCCGTGGCATGCGCGGCGCTCGCGGCCAGCACGAGCGCGCAAGCCAGCGCGAGGGAACGGCGTGGCGGTCGGGGGGGAATCCGTGTCTCCAGCATCGTTGTACTCCGTGTTGATATGGCGGCGCCGCGATGGTTCGCGTCATCGTTTCAAGGTAGCCCACCGGGTGATTGTTTGACAACGCGGATCGGCGGGAGATTTTCCCGAATTGCTTCGCGCCGGCCGTCGCGGGTTTGAAAAGCGGGGTCCACGGAGGACAATGACCGCGGAGGTGACGATGATGCTGCAAGTTGCCGTGGTGCACCCAGCAAGTTCCGCGAATCCCGCGGCCGGCTACCGTCGCGCGGCGATCGTGCTGGGCGCCGTGATCGTCGCGCACCTGCTGCTGCTTGCCATCGCATTGAGCGCACGCAACCGGATCGTCGAGCGTCCGGTCGAGCCACGCACGATCACCGCGTTGCTGCTGAGCCCCGAGCCTCCCGCTCCGGTTGTTTCATCACCCACGCCGCCCCCGCCAGCCGCTGTCGTCCCGCCGGCACCCACGCCAGCCGTCACGCATCCCGCCGTGCACCCCAAACCGGCGCCGCAGCCGCGCGCGCAGGTGCCGCATAGTGTGGAAAAGCCTGTGCCGACACCGTCTCCGACACGCGAAAGCACCACGCAGCCCGTCACGCAAACCGCCGCGCCATCGGCGGCGCCGCAGGCCGCCGTGCCCGCCACGCCAACGGCCGCCGCGCCGTCGGCCGCATCCGCTCCCGCCGCTCATCCGGCGGTGCCCGCGTCGACCGAGCCGCGCAACGTGGCGCATGTCGACTGCTCGATTCCGAAGCCCGACTATCCCGACGTCGCGAAGCGGCGCGGCGAGCATGGCACGGCGATCGTGCGCTTCGTCGTCGGTCTGAGCGGGCATATCGAAACAGCGCAATTGCAATCCAGCAGCGGCTCGGCTCGGCTCGACGACGCGGCGCTCGCCGCCGTGCATGCGGGTGCCTGCCAGCCCTACACCGAAAACGGCACGCCGGTGCGCGCCGCGTATTCGCAGTCGTTCGTATTCGGACTGACCGAGTGACCGAGTGACCGAACCGATGTAACCGAACCGCCAAACAGACCACCGACACCAACCGAAGGAACTCGCCATGCAACATTACGGACTCGCAAACGTCTGGGATTCGGGTGATTTCGTCACGCGCGGCATTCTGTGTGTGCTCGCGATCATGTCGGTGCTGTCGTGGACGGTGATCATCGTGAAGCTGTGGCAGGTGGTCCGCCTCAGGCGCGTGACCAGCCAGAGCGACGCGCGCTTCTGGAGCGCGGACCGCTTCGACGACGGACTGCACGCCCTCGGCTACCCGGATTCGAGCGCGCACGACAACCCGCTGCTCGCGCTCGCGCTGGCGGGCCATGAAGCCGCGACGCATCATCGGCAGACGCAGCAGCAGTTACACGACCGCATCGACGTGTCCGACTGGATCACCCGGCGTCTGCAGGACACGATGGACGAAACGATCGCACGTCTGCAAAGCGGCCTCGCGATCCTTGCTTCGATCGGCAGCACCGCGCCTTTCGTCGGGCTGTTCGGCACCGTATGGGGCATCTACCATGCGCTGATCGTGATCGGCGAGACCGGTCAGACTTCTATCGATCATGTCGCCGGTCCGGTCGGCGAGTCGCTGATCATGACGGCGTTCGGGCTCTTCGTCGCGATACCGGCCGTGCTTGGCTACAACGGCCTGACGCGCGCGAACCGCTCGATCGTCGCGCGCCTGAAGCGCTTCGCGCACGGCTTGCATGCGTACTTCGTGACGGGTGCGCAATTGCCGTCGAGCGCCGGGCCGCAGATGCGCGTGGTGCCGCGCGGCACCAACGCGACGAACGCAACCCGCGACGGAGACCTCGAATGGCAATGAGCCCTTTCTCCGACGACGACGATCAAGGTCTGATGAACGAGATCAACATGACGCCGCTCGTCGATGTGATGCTGGTCCTGCTGATCATTTTTCTCGTCACCATTCCGGCGCTGCAGCACGCGGTCAGGATCGATCTGCCGCATGCGAGCAGTCAGCCGGAAGCGGTCAAGCCCGCGCATGTGGACGTGGCGGTGCAAGCGGACGGAACGGTGCTATGGGACGGTCAGCCCGTGACCGACGACGGCTTGCGCGCGCGCATCGCGCAGGCCGCCCTCGCGACGCCGCAGCCGGAGCTGCATTTGCGCGCCGATCGCAAGGTGCCGTACGAGCGGGTCGCGATCGTGATGTCGGCGGCGCAAAGCGGCGGGCTGACGAAGCTGGGCTTCGTGACCGATCCGCAGCTGGGCAAATGACGCAAGCGGCGCGCATGTTGCGGCGTGCTCGTCGGCACCTAATGCAATGCTTATCGACGGCGAAAGAATCTCTGAATTTGAATCGGCGGATGGCTCGGCTATCGTGGTGCGTGTCTGAACGGCACCCCACCCTCGCGAGGACCGCACGATGCAAGCCCTGATCTTCGACGTCGACGGCACGCTCGCCGACACCGAGACCGCTCATCTGCAAGCGTTCAACGCCGCATTTGCGGAAGCGGGCCTCGACTGGTTCTGGGACGAAGCGCTCTATGCGGGCCTGCTGAAAGTGGCGGGCGGCAAGGAGCGTCTGCTGCATTACTGGCGCACGGTCGCGTGCGAGGAAGCCGCGGGCCCGCGAGCGCGAGAGGCCGTCGACGCGCTGCACGCACTGAAGACGCGCCACTACACCGAGCGCGTGCGCGAGCGTGGCGTGCCGCTGCGACCCGGCATCGCGCGTCTGATCGACGAGGCGAACGAGGCCGGCCTGCGCGTGGCGATCGCGACGACCACGACGCCCGCCAACCTCGACGCGCTATTGCACGCGCATTTCGGCGCCAGTTGGCGCCATCGCTTCGCGGCGATCGGCGATGCCGGCACCACGCCGGCGAAAAAGCCCGCCCCCGACGTCTATCGACACGTGCTCGAACAGCTCGGCTTGCAGCCCGCAGCCTGCCTCGCCTTCGAGGACTCGCGCAATGGGTTGCTCGCGGCGCGCGCCGCGCGCGTGCCGGTCGTCGTCACGCCGAGCACTTTTACCGCGCATGAGGACTTCGATGGCGCGCTGGCCGTGTTGCCTCATCTCGGCGATCCGCATGCGCCGATCGTTCCGATGGTGCGCGGCGAATGGCATCGCTGGGTGGATCTGGCGACACTGCGTCGCTGGCATGAAGACGCCACGCGGCGTCCCGATTCGGCCGCGCGCGGCGCACTGAACGCGGACCAGGCGAACGCGAACGCGAGCGCGTCATGGCGATGAACCGCGGCTACCACGGTGTCCTGATCGATCTGGATGGCACGATGGTCGATACCGCGCCGGACATCGTCGCGGCCACCGGCCTGATGCTGAAAGACTTCGGCGCCGAGCCGCTGCCTTCAGGCATGGTGACCGGCTTCATCGGCAACGGCGTGCGCAAGCTCGTGCAACGCTCGCTGAACGCGGCGGGCCTCGGCCAGCATGTCGAACTGGAGCACGCGCAGCACGTATTCGAGCGGCATTACGCGGTGACCAACGCGGAGCTGGGTCGGGTATATCCCGGCGTGATGGCCGGGCTGCACGCGTTGCGGCAGCACGGGTACCGCTGCGCGTGCGTGACCAACAAGCCGCAGGCGCTGGCGGCGGCGCTGCTCGACAAAACGGGGCTCGCCGCTCATCTGGACGGGCTGGTCGCGGGCGACACCGTGGCGCGCATGAAGCCGTCGCCCGAACCGCTTTGGCACGCGTGCCGGCTGCTCGACGCCGAGCCCGAACGTTGTGTGCTGATCGGCGATTCATCGGTCGATGTCGCGGCGGCGCGCGCGGCCGGTCTGCCGGTCTTCATCGTCAGCTATGGCTATGGCAGCGCGAGCGGCGCCGACATGCCGCGCGGCGACGCGCTGATCGATTCGTTCGAGGCGTTGCCGGCGATTCTGGCGCAAGCGCGGCCGGCATTGCGCGCTTGATTCCAGCCGCTAACTCGCCGACAACAACCCCGCGACCCGCGCCGACTTCGTCTGTACCGCGATGTCTTTCGCCGTCATTCCCCGGTTGTCCTTCAACGACCGGTTCGCGCCGCGCGCGAGCAACAGCTGGGCAGTCTCCGCGCGATCGTAGCCGGCCGCCCACATCAGCGCGGTCAGATCGTTCTTGTAGGTCCGGTTCACGTCGACGCCGGCATCGAGCAATTGACCGACGACCTTCGTGTGCCCCTCGCCCGCCGCGTATTCCATCGCGGTCTTGCCGACGCGATCGGTCGCGAGCGGATCGGCGCCATGCGCGAGCAGCAGCGCGACGATCTCGTCGAAGCCGCCGTAGGCGGCGGCCATCAGCGGTGTATCGCCCGGCGCGTTCGCATGCTGGACGTTCGCGCCGCGCTCGATCAGCGTGCGCGCCATCGCCGTATCGCCCTTCTTGCACGCGGTGACGAGCGCGGTGTCGCCGATCCGGTTCATCGCATCGACCGAGGCGCCGCGCTGCAGCGCCGCGACGACCGACTGCTGATCGTCGTCCTTCGCGGCCGCGAGCAGTTGGCGGTTGATTTCCCCCTGGTCCTGTGCGAGCGCCGGCACGCAAGCGCCGAACGCGGCGGCGAGCAGAACGGCGGCCACAAGTGGCCGAGTGATCATGTCTGTCATCGTGTCTTCCCCCGCTACTGCAGATTGTTGATATAGGCGGCCAGATGATGGATGTCGTCGTCGGTCAGATTACGCGTCACGCTGGTCATGTTGCCCGCATCGTTGGTGCGCGTGTGCGAGCGAAAGTCCTGCAACTCCTTGACGATGTACTGATAATGCTGGCCCGCGACGCGCGGAATCTCGTTCTGCCCGGAAAAGCCGCCCAGGTGGCACATCGTGCACAGCACCTCGGCGGCCTTCCTGCTGCCCGCTTCTATGCTGGCGCCATCCGCTTTGAACTGCACCGATATGGGCTTCTGCGCGGCGAAGTAGTCGGCGAGGTCCTGCATGTCCTCGGCCGACAGGTTCGCCGCCATCGGCGACATGCGCGGATCGCTGCGCCGTCCCTGCTTGAAGTCCTTCAGTTCCAGATATATATAGCGCGCGGTTTGGCCGGCCAGAATCGGATAGTCCGGATTGGTCGAATTGCCCATCGGTCCGTGACAGGCCACGCACACCTGCGCTTTCGCCTTGCCCGCCTCGGCGTCGGCACGCGCGCCCGACGGCAGCCAGGCGGCGATCAATCCGCCGCACAGCAGCGCCACCCATGCAGCGCGCGCCCCACCCGGCGCTCCCCGCGGCGCCGGCCCCCTCATGGCACCGCGAACACGATGACGCTATTGCCGCGCTTGTAGTCGAGCTGCGTATTGCCGCCCGCCGCGACCGCCACGTATTGCTTGCCGTCGAGCGTGTACGACACGGCCGGCGCGTTGACGCCCGCGCCGCACTGGAACTCCCACAGCTTCTTGCCGTTCGCGGCATCGAACGCGCGGAACAGGCCGTTGCCCTCGCCGTTGAACACGAGGCCGCCCGCCGTCGCGAGTACGCCGCCGATCAGCGGCTGGTCGGTCTTGTAGTCCCACGCGATCTTGCCGGTGTCGACGTTGACGGCCGACAGCTGGCCCCATTGCGCCTCGGACGGGATCACCTTGAACGCGCCGCCGAGCCACAGCTTGCTGCCGCCCGGATAGGCGGCGTCCTCGACCTGGTACGTCATCGGCTGATGCAGGTTGGCCGCGTAGACGAGACGCGTCTGCGGATCGAACGCGATCGGCGACCATTCGACGCCGCCGTTCGCGCCCGGCAACATGCGCGCGCCGGCCGCGGTCGGCAGCGTCCACATGTTTTCCTGCGGAATCATCGCCTGCGAGAAGCGGATCAGACGGCCGGTCGCACGATCATGCACGTACACGTGACCGGTCTTGCCCGCATGCACGATGCCGGGGATCATCTTGCCGTCGTTGTCGCGCACGTCGATCAGCACCGGCGGGCTCACCGCGTCGAGGTCCCAGACGTCGTGCGGCACGTACTGGTAGTGCCATTTGTACTTGCCGGTGTCGAGATCGATCGCGACGAGCGAGTCCGTATAGAGGTTGTCTCCCGGCCGGATCGCGCCATACAGGTCCGGCGACGGATTGCCGACCATGAAGTACACCGTGTTCGTTTTCCGGTCGATCGCCGGCGTCATCCACACGCCGCCGCCGAGCGTCTTGTAGAAGTCGCCGCCCTTGTCGGCCAGCTGCTTCTTCTCTGCGTCGATGTCGCGCTTCTCGTCGCGGCCGGTCGCGTCTTTGGTCGCCCACACGCCTTCCTGGCCGGTTTCGGGAATCGTGTAGAAAGTCCACAGCAACTGGCCGGAATTCGCGTCGTACGCCTTCACGAAGCCGCGAATGCCGTACTCGCCGCCGTTCGTGCCGATCAGCACCTTGCCGTCGACGACCGCCGGTGCCATCGTTTCCGAGTAGCCCTGGTCGGGATCGGCGATCTGGGTTTGCCACAGCACGTTGCCGGTTTTGGCGTCGAGCGCGACGAGCTTGGAGTCGAGCGTGCCCATATAGAGCCGGTCACCCGAAATCGCTACGCCCCGGTTGTTGGGTCCGCAACAGAACGTCGTGACCGGACCCATCTTGTGCTTGTAATGCCAGTACTCCTTGCCCGTCTTCGCATCGATCGCGTACACATGATTGAACGACGTGGTCAGGAACATCACGCCATCCTTCACGATCGGCGCCGTTTCCATCGATTCGTTGACAGCCGTCTGGAAGATGAACACCGGTTTGAGCTTCGCGACGTTCGTCCTGTTGATCTGCGAGCCCGGGTAATAGCGCGTCTGCGCATACGAGCCGTTCGAATGCAGCCAGACCGCCGTCATGCTGCCGGCGCGATCGAGCTGATCCTGGGTGACGGGCTGAAGCGTCGATGGCACCGGCGCGGCGGTGGTGGTCGTGCTGTTCTGTACTTCGTCGGCGGCATGAGCCGCGGGCAAGCCGAACGCGATGGCGAGCAGTGGCAGGCCGACAATTCCCTGAATACGGTTGAATGGCATGAGCGTCTCCTAGCTTTTTATATTCCTATGAATTGCAGGGCAGGAGTGCGACATGGATCCACGCGGACGACAGCGTGAAAGAACACGGTGGCGCAACCCTCGCAGACAACAAAAGCGTACGGCTTCGAATCGTTGTTTAGCTCTGTCAGGACGGGTCGGCTTCGCAGAGGGGGAGAAGTGATGCACGGGTCCGCGGCAAACCGGCTCGATTAAGGGTAGGCGATGTGTTGTGGATTTTCTAGAGTAAAGCGTTAACGAGTAGCAAGCGATCGGCGCGCATCGTTGTCCCCAGTCACTGCCGCGCTGGTCATCGTTTTCACCTACGTTGCGACGAGTGGACTACGCGTCGAAACCGAACAGCCGGCGTGGCGTTTCCCACTGGATCTGCCGCCGCAGTCGGATCGAACACGTGGCAATGGCAGTCGATCTTGTCTTCGTCGAATACGCTCATGAGTTTTACCACTGAATAGACCGCGCATTGAGCCGGATCAGAACCGCCCGCCGCGCCAATCGGCACCCGGCAGATAGTTTCGGTTGCTCTGTTCCGGATTGCGGTTTACCAGAGGTCGCGCGTAAAGCGGGTGATGCAGGCTGCGCACTTCGTGCTCGAGCCTGAAGCAACGCTCCCCGGACGCCAGATCGACGAGGTCGGCAAACCGGTATTGATGCGGCTCCTCTCCATATACGAGGCCTTTTTCGGCGAGCCGCCTGAACGGCTCCGAAAAAGCCGCCGTGTAAATCGCGATGTGGTGTCCGTCGTATTCAGGAACGGGCTCGGTTGTCTCCGCATACAGCAGTTGCTGATGCGTGCCGATGTCGATGATCGCGCGGTGCAAGCCATGCTTCTCTTCGATGTCGACGGGCGCATCGAACATATCGCGGTAAAAGCGTGCGATAGGCAGCGCGCTGCCGACCGGCACATCCATCTTCACGAACGCGATGCCCAGATCGATTTGCGACCACGGAGCCGACGCGGATCGATCGACGGGATCGAGGCACTCGTAGCGGTTGCCCCAGGGACACGTCACTTCGACACTGCCTGCGCGCTCCGTCCAGCCGAACCCGGTGCCGGCGAGCAGCGGCTCGACCGAGCGCAAACGCTTCACCAGCGCGTCGAGTTCGCCCACCACGAGACCGACACTGCCGCGCAAACGTTGCGCCGCCCCGTGCGGCAAGTGAATCTGCGAGCGGCCGATGTTGATCCACATATTCTCGACCCCGGTCATCACGAACGGATCGCGCGTGAGCCCGAGGCCGGTGACGTAGAAGGCGGTCGCGAGAATCTGGTTGGGGATTTTCAGGTTGACGTGTTCGAGCAGGATCAGATTGCCGGTATCGTCGTTAGCGTAAGAGTGTTCCATGTGTCTGCCTTGTGCATGAGCCGCGAAACGCTGGGCAAATTATGCATCAACAGCGCAAATGGTTCGTATCGAGCGACGCGCAGCCGCTTATCTCTTCAGTACCTTCCACGGTCCATCGCCGGTTTTGCAGACGATCGGCGTCCAGGTTTGCGTCTGTCCTTTCGCAACCGCGGTCAGCGTCGCGGTCCGGCAGGTTCGATCGCCGTCCTTCGTCGTATCCTGCGGCGTCACCGTGCCCTTGATCGAAACGGAATTGCCGGTGCCCGCATTGCTCCACTCGTACGATTCGCCATCCTTTTTCGTATCGAGCGCCTTTTGCGCCGCATCGTTGAGCGCTTTACGGTCGGCTTCGTGCATGTAGGTGACGGGCGTGTCTTTCAGAAAGTTCAGGTTCGCTGCATGGCACAAGACGGGGCTGGCGAGCAGCGCCGCTGCCGCCAACCACTGCGTGATCGTGAGGGAGTGCACGGCGTCGTGTGTGAGCGCGCGCACGCCGGGAAGCAATTGACGTGACATCTGGTTTTCTCCTCGAGATCATCCGCGACCCGCTTCGTCCGCGAGATCGCCGTTTTGCTGGAATGCGTCGATGAGGTCGGCCACCGAGCCGCGTCGGCTGATGTGGCCGACACGAACCTCGAGCCCCTCGGCGCGCAGCAGGTCGCGCACGTCCGCGTGAGCGCCGACGACCTTCATCCCGGTGCCCACCGCCTGCAGCGCGACGTGCATCGCCTTGAGCATGCGCGCGCCCGCCAGATCGACGACCGGCGACGCCGACAGATCGCAGATCACGAGCCGCACCGGCTCGGGCGCGGCGCGGATCATGCGCCAGATCGTCTCGCGTACGTGCTCGACGTTGAAGTACAGCAGCGACGCCTCGACCCGCACCGCCAGCACATGCGCAATCGTCTCGTTCTCGGCATGACGTTCGAGATCGGAGAAATAGCGCGTGCCGGGAATACGCCCGAGCATCGCGACATGCGGATGCGCGGCGCGGCGGATGATCAGCAGCATCGACACCAGCACCGCGACGATCACGCCCTTCAGGATGCCCAACAGCAGCACCGCCGCGAACGCCACCATCGAAATCGCGAATTCGAAGCGGCTCACGCGCCACACATGACGCAATTCGCGGACATCGACGAGGCCTTTCACGGCCAGGAGCACGATCGCCGCCAGCACGACGTTGGGCAGATTCGCGAGCAGTCCGGTGAGGAACATCAGACAGAAGCCGATCGCCAGCGACGCGAAGACCAGCGCCAGCGGGCTTTTCGCGCCGGCCTTGTCGTTGACCGACGATTGCGACAGCCCTCCCGCGACCGGAAACGCCTGGAACAATCCCGCGGCAAGATTGGCCGCGCCGAGACCGAGCAATTCCTGGCGGGCGTCGATCTCGTCACCATGTGCCTGCGCGAGCGCGCGCGCGGCCGACACGCTCTCGACATAGGCGAGCAACAGGCACGCGAACGCGAGCGGGATGATGCCATCGACATCGCTTACCCGCAGCCCCGGCAGACGGAATTCAGGCAAGCCCTGAGGCAGCGCACCCACCAGCGTAAAGCCGCGGCTGGCCAGCGACGTGACGGACAGCGCGACGATCGACGCAGCGACCACGGCGAGCGCCACCGGACGCCCCGGCAGAAGCTTTTCGCCGAGCAGCAGCAACGCGATGCAAACGAGGCCGAAGGCGAACACGCTGACATTGGTCAGCGGAAGCTGCCCCCACAGCACGGCGATCCGTTCGAAGAAAAATTCGCCGCCGCCTTTCACGCCGAACAGCTTCGGCAACTGGGTCATCGCGATCGTCAGCGCGGCGCCCGCCTTGAAGCCGAGCAGAATCGTCTCGCTGATGAAGCTGACGAGCGAACTTAGGCGCAGCAGCCAGCCGATCACGCACATGCAGGCAATCAGCACCGACGTGAGCGCGGCGATCGAAGCCCAGCGCGCCGGATCACCGTCGGCCATCGTCGCAACCGTCACGCCGACCAGCATCGAGATCGCCGAGGTCGGGCCGACCGCGAGCTGGCGCGACGAACCGAACAGCGCGTAACAGAGGCCGCCGACCAGATAGCCGTAGATGCCGTATTGCGGCGGCACGCCGGCGAGCGACGCATACGCGAGCGATACCGGAATCCCATAGGCCGCGAGCGTCACACCGGCGACCGCGTCTTTCGCGAGCCAGCGCGGCTGATAGCTTCGCAGCCATTGCGCGGGCGGAAACGCGCAGCGCCACCCGCGCGCGGGTGGCGTGGCTGACGCGAGGCCGGTGACGCCAGGTGGGTGGTTCAACGTAGCGCCTCGAGCACGAAAGCGGTGCCGACGGAAGCACGGGCGCGCGGCGTGGGCATGGCCACTTCCGACCCCGGGCGGCTCAAAGCGAATCCTTGACGCGCTGCCACGTGTGATCCGGGTTGAATTCGGTCACCGGCGGCGCATGCGGGCCAAGGTCTTTCTGGTAGATCACGCCGTTGTTGCTGACCACGAAGGTCATCACGCCGCTCTTGCCGTACTGCGCCGGATAAGCGACCATCGCGAACCCCGCGATCATGTGGCCGTTGATCACGTAGCTGAACGCGCCGCCCGGCGCGTTCTTGCCTTGCCGCGTCAGAATGCGGAAGTGGTAGCCCCGGTAAGGATCGCCCGCCGCGTGGCCTTTCAGATATTCGGAGCTGGCCGCGACGAGCGGGCCGAACGGACTTTCCTCTTCGTCGCTGTTTTCGTCGGTATGCCAGTAGAGACCGTCCTGCTTGCCCGGCGTGCTGGCCAGTTTCTGCGCGTATTCGTGCAGGCCGTCGTGGTTCCGGTCGCGCGACGCATATTGGCGCTGCGCGTCGAGATAAGCCTCCAGCACCCGGATCGCTTCGAGTTCGTTGGAGCCGATCCGTCGATTGATCAGTTCTTCTTCGCCCTCTTCGGTGGCGAAGCGCCAGCCGCCGGCATCCTTGACGATCGGTATCGGCATCGGCCACGCCTCGTCGCCGACCAGCAGAATCCGTTTGTTCGGTCCCCTGTCGTCGAGCACGTGATAGGCGTCGAGCTCCTTGCTCGCCTTGGCCCAATTCGCCTCGTTCTCCGCCTGATCCGGCGACACCACGAGGCTCTTGTGCGCTTCGCCGAAGATCGCGACGAGCGACGCTTCGTCGTCGGTCTTGAGCGCGCTGGACAGCGCGGCGACCGCGTCTTCCGGGGTGGCGAAAGTGCGCTGCCCTGCGGCGAACGCCGCCAACGGAGCCGACAGCGCGAGCACCATCGCGCACAGCCGCCGCGATGAGGTCACGCGTCGCCGCGAAACGTCGCGTGCGCGCTTTCCGGTGATGCTCTGCCCGCTCATGGCTGCTCCTTATCGCCGTCCGCCGCCGCGGCCGCCACCACCGGCCCGCGGCGTGAATCCGCCACCCCCGCGCCCGCCGCCGGAAAATCCGCCGCCGCCACCGCCGCCAAATCCACCGCCACCGGCGTATCCGCCTCCGCCGCCACGCGCCGCCGACTGGCGGCTCGCCGCGCCGCGCGCGCTGTTGGCCTGCGCGTCGCGCGCCGAGCCGTAGCCGCTGAACGCATCGCCGCCGCGCGCGCCCGTCGACGCCGTCGGACGCTGGGACGGCTGCGGCCGCCCTTGCGCGCCAGCGCCGCCACCTGCGAAGTTGGCGCCCGCACCGCCGCCAGCACCGCCAGCACCGCCACCCGCAAAGTTCGCGCCGGCAACGCCGCCCGCTCCGCCGCGGTTGCCGCCTGCCAACCCACCGCCCGCACCCGCACCCGCGCCGCCGCCGCGCGACGGCGGATCGCCGACCCGCTGCGTGCGCGCCGAACGATCGGAGATACCGCTGACCTGACCCGGCTTCTTGTCCGGGGTCCACGCGGAGGTACCGCCTCCCTGCCCGCGACCACCGCCGCGGTTGATGTCGCCCGTGTTGACATTGCCGCTGTTGATATTGCCGCGCTCGACGTTCCTATCGCCCCGGTTAACGGTTCTATCGCCGCGCTCGACGTTTCTTTCGCGGTTGATGTTGATGTTGTTGTTGCCGCCGCCCCCGTAATGCGCTTCATAGTGCCCGCCGTTCCAGGCGGCGGTAATCGCCGCGCCCCAGATCAGCCCCGTCGCGAGCGCGGCGCCGGGCGCGTACGGATAGTAGTAGGCCGGATATGGCGTGGGCGCATACGCGTAGGTCACGGGTGCACTGGCCACCACGACGGTCTGCGGGTTGTACTGCGGCACGTATATCACCTGCGGATCGGCCGGCTGGATCTTGATCACTTCCTTCTCGACGACCACGACCTGCTTGTCGTCGGATTTCAGATGCCCCGCCGACTGCGTTTGCCGCCGGAAGCGCTGAATCGCTTCGAGCACCGAGCCCTGATCGGCCACGACGGCTTCGCCGAGATCGATCGTCCAGTCGAGATCGGTGCTCATGTTCTTGACGATGTCGGGGTAATTCAGCAGCGCCTTCACCGGATCGTGCCACGCGTCGTTGAGCTTCAGCGACTTGTTGTTCTTGTACTGGTCGAGAAACCGGTCGGCCTGCACGATTTCCACCGGATAGGTGGATGCAGGCAGGATGATCGCGATCAGATCGTCCGGATACAGCGCGATCGGTCCGACGAGCTTGTCGAGTGTCGCCGCGGGAATGGGCGCGTTTACCGCGTTCGCGGGGGCGTTCGCGGCCGGCGCCTGCGCCAGCGACACCGTAGTGGAGAACGCGCCGCAGCACGCCAGAAGCGCGGCGCCCAGCACATGGATGACGCGTCGCGCGCGCCTCGGCTCGTCGTCGAGCGCCGTTGCAAACGGGATGGTGCGTGCACGCGCACGCGAATCGCGGTCCATCGATGCTTCCCCTTGCGCTTCGTCAGCGGCCTCGGGCTGCATCGCTACGCGGCAGTCCACGGCCATAATCTTCGACAGACAGTTCTCCGAAGCAATGGAAACGACCTGCACCTGTTGCATGAATACAGTTTGGAAATCACAAACGATATTGCAAATACGACCTTGGTCCGATTGCGCGCGACAGGCGCGCGACAGCATGATGAAAGCGAACCTGCCATTGCTGCGCATCCACCGCGCGGCAACCGGTCCCATCAGAATTCCCATTCACGGGTGCCGGTTGCGCCCTCACGCCTGAACCAGAGGCAGCCGGCGACTCGCACCCGCGTGTGCCCACGCAAGGAGCTGTCGTGAACAAATCGACGAAATATGCCGTTATTGCCGCGTTGACTGCGTCGCTATCGCTCGAAGGCATCGCGCAATCGAGGCCGATAGCGTATCCGGCCAGAGGGCAAAGCCCGCAGCAACAGCAGCAGGACGAAGGGGCCTGCTATGCGTGGGCGAAGAACAATACCGGCATCGATCCGACCCAGGTCGCCAACGCCCCGCCCCCGCCTTCCGGCCCCGCGGTGGGAGGCGGCGAGCGCGTGCAGGGCGCCGCGCGCGGCGCGGCCGGCGGCGCAATCATCGGCGCGATTGCGGGAGACGCCGGCAAGGGCGCGGCGATCGGCGCGGCGACCGGCACGATGGTCGGTGGATCGCGCGCGCGGCAGAACCGGCGCGCGGCCGCGGCAAATTCGCAGGCGCAAACACAGGGCGCGATGGACACGTTCAATCGCGCTTTCGCCGCATGCATGTCGGGCCGGGGTTACACCGTCAATTGACCACGCAAGGGGAACAGAATGATTAACCGCAAACTGATCATCGCGGCGGCGCTCGTGTGTGTCGCGAATACGGGGTTCGGTCAGACGGAGGCACCGGTCACGGTCAAGAGCGAGCCTGGCAAAGTCACGGTGTCGGGCACGGTCAAAACCACCTCGACGGTCGTCGGCATCGAGCCGGAGACGCGCACCGTCCTGCTGAAGGACCCGAAGGGCAAGGTCGTGCAGGTCGTGGTCGGCGAGGAAGCGCGCAACTTCGATCAGATCAAGGTCGGCGACGTGGTCAAGGCCGAGTATTCGCAGGCGCTGACCCTCATGCTGAAAAAAGGCAACGCGCCGCTGACCGCCAACGAAACGCAGATGCTCGATCGCACACCGGCAGGCGCGAAACCCGGCGGCTCGGCCTCACGCCAGGTCACGATCATGGCCAACGTGATCGCGGTCGATCACCAGAGCGGCGTGGTCACGCTGAAAGGCCCGCAAGGCAATTTGGTGGATCTGGTCGTGCAGGACCCTGAACAGCTGAAGCGGATCAAGAAAGGCGACCAGATGCAAGCGGTCTATACCGAGGCCGTGGCCATCGCCGTGGAGCGGGTTGCCGGCAAATAGCGGGCATGGCTCGCATCAGATCAGGCGGTGCGCTTGCGCGAGGTCGCTGCGGGGCGGCGAAAAATCAGCGCGTCGGAAACGCACCGTCGAGAAAACCCGCATTGCATTGGGACTTGCCGGCAGATGCGCAAGGCGAAACTCGATTTCGTGCGCGGGACGCGCATCTCCCTCTTCCACGACGACGTTCATCCGGTCGAGCCGGTATTTGCTCTTGCGCACGTAGACATGCGCGTCCGGCGCCTGCAACACACCGCACATCACGTCGAGATGCCGCTCCAGCGCCTCGGTCTTCAGGCCTAGTTGCGCTAGAGCCTGATCGTTCTCTTCGATCTGCGCCTGCAGCTTCGCCACCTCCGCGTAATTCGACGACGCATCGCTACCCAGCAGCGAGCGCACTCCAGCTCCTTGCCGTTCGAGAATCGTCAGACGCGTTTTCAGCAGCGCTCTTTCGCGTTCCAATTCGTCCTGCCGCGACGTCTCGGCCTCGATCTTGCCGAGGCCTTCGAGCACGAGCTGATCGACGATCCGCAACAGGATTTCATGCCGCAACGCGGCTTCGGACTCGCCGCACACGCGCACCTGGTGATCGCTGAAGTTGAGGGTCGTCTGCGCGAGGTCGGTCTGGGTCGTCTCGCCTCGTTGGCCGACGCCGAAAACGCGCCGCTCGTCGAAGGCCATGCCGAGCACCGCGAATACCGGATCGGCAACGGGATGGTCGCTGAAGAACTGATTCAGCTCGTGTGAGCGGTTGAAGACCGGGCAGACGTCGTCGGGTGTGGCGAAAAAGGCGTGGATGTATGGGTCGGTCGCCCACGCCGCCGCGCTCGCTTCGCGCGCGGGGGGCACTTCATCGGCGAGCCGGTCCAGATAGGCGAGCGTGTGTTGCACGGCGGGCCGCAGGCGCGACGCATAGTTGCGCGCGAGCCGCAACGACGGACAGAGCCCGACGATCCGCTCGACGATTTCCTGCGCCTGCTGATCGTCGCTCTCCTGGTCAGCGCTGCGCTTCGTCAGCCACGACAACAGACCCATCTCCGGCTCCCGTCGCCCGTTACGACTCGTCGCGCTCCGGCAGCAGTTGCGCGACGATCGTGTGGTTCTTCCAGAACAGGTTATGCACGCGGCTTTGCAGTATGCGCAGCCCGTCCGTGGGCACGTCGTCGAAGACGACCACCGCACCCGGACGCGAACCCGTGCCGGGCACCCGCTGGATCGAGCTGAAGCGCGGGAATCCGTAGCGAATCAGGAACTCGCCGATCTCTTCGTCGGAGACGCTTTCCTCGACGTTTCCAAGAAACAGTTCAGCCATGATGCTTACTCCTCCAGACCCTAAGCGACGATGTTCAATCCGCCGTCGATATACAAGGTGGAACCGGACACCCGCCGCGCATACGGCGTGGCCAGAAACGCACAGGTATAGCCGACGTCCATGATGTCGACCAGTTCGCCGAGCGGCGCGCGCTGCACCGCTTCGTTGAGCAGCAGCTCGAAATCCCTCAGGCCCGAAGCGGCGCGAGTCTGCAGCGGTCCGGGAGAAATCGCGTGCACGCGGATGCCCTTCGGTCCCAGCTCGAACGCCAGATAGCGCGCGCAGGCTTCGAGCGCCGCCTTGACGGGGCCCATCAGGTTGTAATTCGGCACCACCTTGTTCGCGCCGTAGTAGCTCATCGTCAGCATGGTGCCGCCGTCTTTCATCAGCGGCGCGGCGAGGCGCGCCATCCGCACGAACGAATGACACGAGATATCGATCGCGCTCAGGAAGCCCTCGCGTGACGATTGCAGCAAGCCGCTCTGCAGATCCGCTTTGGGCGCCCATGCAACGGCGTGAACGAGAATGTCGAGCTCTCCCCATGTTTTCTCGATCCGGTCGAACACGGCCTCCATTTCGTCCTCGCCCGTTACGTCGAGCGGCATGAAGATCTCGGCATCGAGTGCTTTGGCGATCGGTTCCACATAAGGAAGCGCCTTGTCGTTCGCATAGGTGAGCGCGACGCTCGCGCCGAGCTCGCGAAACGCCTTCGCGCATCCATAGGCAATCGAATGCTCGTTGGCGACGCCGGTCACGAGGGCCTTCGCACCTTCGAGAATCAAACGCGGTTGCTCGACAGACATGATGAAACTCCTCTATGGGGCGATAGCGCGCGTATGACGGGCAATCATCAGTTCTTCGTTGGTGGGCACGACCCACACCGCCAGCTTGCTCGAAGCGGTCGTGATCAGCGACCCGTTCGCCCGATTGGCCGCGTCGTCGAGTTCGGCGCCGAGCCACGCGGCGTCGCGCACGATGCGCTCGCGAATCTCGACCGCGTGCTCGCCGATGCCGGCCGTCAGCACCAGCGCGTCGATACCTTGCATCGCCGCCGCGAGACTGCCGAGTTCTCGCCCGATGCGGTAGGTGTAGACGTCGATGGCAAAGCGCGCGCGCGGGTCGTCGCTGTCGAGCAGCACGCGCATGTCGCCCCCGATGCCCGACAGGCCGAGAAGACCCGAGCCCTTGTAAATCAGGTCCGCGATCGCCTGCGAATCCATCTGCAGCTCGTCGAGCAGATAAAGAATCACGCCGGGGTCGAGGCTGCCGCAACGCGTGCCCATCGGCAGGCCTTCCACCGCCGTGAAGCCCATCGTGCTGGCCACGCTCTTGCCCGCGACCATCGCGCACATGCTCGCGCCGTTGCCCAGATGCGCGACCACGGTGCGCCCCGCCGCCGCGTCCGGTGCGATCTGCGGCAGCACGCTTGCGATGTATTCGTACGAAAGCCCGTGAAAGCCATAGCGCCGCACGCCGTGGTCGGTAATCGACGGCGGCAGCGCATAGGCCTGGGCGGTCTCGGTCTGCGTGCGATGAAACGTGGTGTCGAAGCACGCGACCTGTGGAAGGTCGGGACGCAGTTGCGCAAGGATGCGGATCGGCGCGAGGTTATGCGGCTGATGCAGCGGCGCGAGCGGGCTCAGGCTGTCAAGCTGGTCGATGACCTCGGGGGTCACGAGGACGGGGCCGACAAAGCGCTGTCCGCCATGCACGACACGATGCCCGACCGCCTTCAGTTGATTGCCGCTGCCGTGCTCGCGCAAGAAGCCGCCCAGATATTCGATCGCGCCCTGATGGCCGAGGCGATGGCCGTCGCCCCATTCGTGCGAGCTGACGTTGCCGTCGCGATCGGTCGCGCGAAAACGCGGGTTCGTGTAAAGCGCTTCGATCTGGCCGCGCAGAATCAGCTCGAGTTGCGCGTGTTGCGCGTCGAAGGCTCGGAACTTGAGGCTCGACGAGCCTGCGTTCAATACGAGGATCACATCCGACATGGCGTCACCCGACCACCTTGGCGGCCTCGCGCCTTGCCTTCGCCACCAGTGCTGCGACCGCGCACGACGCGAGACGCGTCGACAGCGAATCCGCGCGGCTCGTCAGAATGATCGGCACGCGCGCGCCTAGCACGATGCCCGCCGCGTCCGCGCCGGCCAAAAACGACAGGCTTTTCGCCAGCATGTTGCCCGCTTCGAGGTCCGGCACCACCAGTACATTGGCGCGTCCCGCCACCCGCGACTCGATCTTCTTGATGCGCATGGCTTCGAGGCTGATCGCGTTGTCGAGTGCAAGCGGACCGTCGACGAGCCCGCCGGTGATCTGTCCGCGGTCCACCATCTTGCACAGCGCCGCCGCTTCCACCGTCGATGGAATCTTCGGATTGACGCTCTCGGTCGCGGACAGGATCGCCACGCGGACTTCTTCAAATTTCAGCGCGTGCCCAAGATCGATCGCGTTCTGCAGGATGTCGACCTTCTCTTCGAGCGTCGGCGCGATGTTGATCGCGGCGTCGCTGATGATCAGCGCGTTCTCGTACGCGGGCACGTCCATCACGAAGCAATGGCTGATGCGCCGCTCGGTGCGCAGGCCGGTGTCCCGGCGAATCACCTCGGCCATCAGCTCGTCGGTGTGCAGGCTGCCCTTCATCATGGCCTCGGCCTTGCCTTCGCGCACCAGTTGCACGGCTGCGGCGGCAGCGGCATGGCTATGCGGTGCATCGACGATCGTGAAGTCCGAGATGTCGATGCCGTGCTCGGCGGCGACCGCTTCGATACGGACGCGTGGCCCGACCAGAACCGGCGCGATCAGGCCCATGCCCGCCGCTTCCACCGCGCCCTGCAGCGAACTCTGGTCGCACGGATGCGCGACCGCTGTCGGCATCGCCGGCAGCGTCTGGCAGAACTCGATCAGGCGCTGATACTTCGCGTGCTTTTCCATCGGCTTATTCCTCGTGTGTACAACGCGTTAGATTCGTGACGCGCGATGCGCCCGGCTTGCCTGCGCCGTGCTTACCGTTGCGTCACGCTTGCGTCCGGCCGCGCATCGTGCAAGTCGTTCACATGCGCGTGGGGTCAGGCAAACGCGCATCGCGCTTGCGGTTCACCCGCGAACCCAGCACCGCGCGGATGCGTTCGAACGCGTCCTTTTGCGCGGCGTCGGGCGACGCGTTCAACACGCGCTCATCGCTCGCCAGCTTGTCGAGCAGTTGCAGAAAGCGCTCGCGGTCCTCGCTATGGGAAAGCAGCTTAGGCAGCGTCGCAATCGCCTGGTCCGGTTCGAGGCTGACGATGATTTCCTGCTCGCCCCGGATGCGCCGCCAGTGATCGCTGCTGATGTCCGGCAGGTACTCCGCGTAACTTTCGGCGATCTCCTTGCGCAACTCGTAGCGCGCGAGCGGCAACGACTCGCCCCTTCGCGACAACAGGAAGGCCGCGCGCGCGAGCGCCTCCGTGTAGCCGCCGTCGCCGATCGCCTCCAACACCGTGCGCACGAACGGCAGCTCGCGCGGATCGATCGCGCCGGCCTGCGCGGGCGCGCCATCGGCCGCGGGCTTGCTCAAATACGTCGCATACAGGTTCGCGTACACGCTGAAGAAGCAGGCCTCGGTCGCCGCGTCGCGCATCGCGCGGTAATAGTCGAGCGACGCGCTGATCATTTGCGAGCCGTTGCGTTCGAGCTTGCTCCACGGGTTATCCGCGCCGGTCCGCTGACGATTCTCACGCACCGACTGCGCCGCCGCCGGCAGCCAGCCAAGCCACGGGTTCATCGCGGAAACGGCCCAGCGCTGCCAGCGCAACGGATGGAACTGGCGCAGCATGCGGGCGCTCGTTTCGTTCGACATCGCCTGCACGAACGGCTGCGCGAACAGTTCGTACATGCGCTGATTCACATCGGACACCACGGCGACCGCTTCGAACGGCTTTTCGTCGATGCGGCCGAAGCGGTTGTAGCGCGCGGCAATCTCCTCGAGCCGCCGCTCATGAAATTCCACCTCGTATTCGATCTCTCCGGCCGCGTTGCGGGTCTCGTTGATGGCCATGCCGTAGAGTCCCGGCGGAAAAGTCTCGATGGTCTCGAGCACGGAGACGATCTGCCTGTGCTCTTTCTTCGCGACTTTGCCGGACACGAAAATACCCAGATGCCCGATGTTCTGGTGCGTCAGACCGACGATCACCTGGCCGCGCGCCTTGATCTCCTCGGTGCTGCCGTACAGGTCCGCCACCCAGTTGAACGCCTGTTGAGGCGGCGTGATGTTGTCGCCCATCGACGCGAACAGGATGATCGGCGAGCGGATTTCACGCAGATCGAACGCCTGGCCGCTGCTGTTCGTCACACCGCCCGACCACAGCTTGTTGCCGACGAACAGGTTGCGCGTGATCCATTCGATCTCTTCGCGATTCATCAGGTAGTAGCTGCCCCACCAGCGCTCGAATTCCAGAAAGCGCGGCGGTTCGGTATCGACGTTCGAGTACAGGTGGTAGTACTTGTCCCAGAACGTGTTGGCGGGGTTCAGGTTCTCGAAGTTCTGCACCAGATACGCGCCGTCGAACTTGCCGTTGCCGAGATCCGCCGCGTACGACGCGAGCCACGCGCCGCCCAGCATGCCGCCCGAATAGCGCATCGGGTTGTCGCCCTCGCCTTCGCTCCAGGCGGCGCTCCAGTAGGACATCGGCGCACCGTTGATGACGATCGGGCCGGTCTCCTCGGGGTCGGAGCTGGCGAGCATCATCGCCGCCCAGCCGCCCTGGCAATTGCCGATGATCGCGGGCTTCGGACTGTCCGGATGCAGCGCGCGCACCTTGCGCACGAATCGCTGCTCGGCATTGCACACGTCGAGCAGAGTTTGACCGGGTTCGGGGTCGCGAAAGAACACCACGAAGTAGACGGGATAGCCCGCGCGCAGCGCGATGCCCGCCTGCGAATCGTCCTTGAAGCCGCCGATGCCCGGGCCGTGGCCCGCGCGCGGATCGATGATCAGATACGGGCGCTTGCGCACGTCGACGCCCACGCCTTCGAGCGGACGAAGTTGCAGCAGCGCATAGTTGACCGGCCGCTCGAACGTGCGGCCGTCGAGCAGCATGTCGTACTCGAAATGCAGCACCGGCGTGGGACCGCTGACGCTGCGTTCGACGAATTCGTTGCCGCGCCGGTATAGCGTGTCCCAGAAGAGCAGCGAACGCTGCGCGGCATCCACCGTGTATTGCCACGCGCTGAGCGGATCGAATGGCGCGGGCAGCGGGCTTGCAGTCGGCGCGCCATCGTGATCGAGGCCGAGCGTTTCGGTGACCCGTTCGTTCAGATGCTGCTGCGCGATTTGCGTGCGCTTTTGCAGCACGCGAGTGATTTTCGAGGCAATGTCCTGGCTTTGTGACAACAGCGTTTCAGCGTCCATCGGAAGACTCCTGAAAGGTGCGCGTCACGATCGCTGCGGACGCACGCGCCGTGCATCGATTGAATCGTGGATTTGGCCCTGGCCTGTGGCAATCGGACCAAGGTCTTATTATGCGCGCGACCCGACGCTGCACCCGGCCTCGGGCGCTGTGCGTGTCGAAGTGACGCAGCGCGACGCGTCATTGAGCGGGGCTCGCCTGCACTGCGGCGGCGATATCGCGGCTCACCGAGGCGAGCGCGCGATCATGCGCGGCGATGATCGGCTCGAAGCCGGGACCGGACACGCTCTCGCGAGCGACCGAGCGGCCGGTGACGGCGCGGAGCTTGCCGGGCGGGCGTACGGCCCACAGCACGTCGACGGTGACGTCGCGCCCCGCCACGGACTCGAAGCGCATCACGTCGATCCGCACGCGCCAGACGACGGACGGATCGCGTACCGCATCGAACACCGAAATCTGCTGCGAGTTCAGCAGTGCGCCGAGGTCGGCCGCGATCACACGGCCGATGTCGCCACCGAGCGGCTGCGCCCAGCGGTCGAATTCGTTGACCTCGACCTCGTTGTTGCCGATCCGCGTGACGATCTGCGGCCGGTCGACGATCTCGGGAATCGTGACCGGTCCGATCACGGCCGCGATCGGCCGGCTCGCGCCGGTGCCGCTCAGCGATTCGTCGGGGCTCAGCGTGTAGAAGTTCGTCGCCGGCGACTTGCAGGCGCCGAGCAGAGCGGCGGCGAGCGCGAGCATCAGGCAGGCCGTGAGGCGGGCTAAAAAGCGGACCATCGAATCTGTCATGGCTTCTTACCCTCCGACTTGCCGCGCACGAGCGACTCCGGATGCTGCGCCAGATAGTCGGACAAGGTGCGCAGCGACGCCGCGGTACGGGTCAGCTCACGCATCGCGTCCTCGGTCGACTGCTGCAGCGACGAGTCCGGCTGCAACGCGGCATTCGCCGAATCGAGCGTGGATTGCGCCGACAGCAGCGTGTCGAGCGCTTTCGGCACGACCTGGGTGTGGAGCTGCCCGAGCATCGCGTTGGTGGTGCGCAGCGTCGAGCGCGCGTCCTTGCCGATATCCTCGAACGGGATGTTGTTGATCTTGGTCAGCAGACGCGTGACCGAGTCCTGCAGCGATTGCAGCGTGCGCGGAGTCGCCGGCATTTCGGGCGGCGTCTTGGTCCAGTCGATCGACGCCTTCGGCGCGTCGGGGAAAAAATCTACCGCGAGATAGAGCTGGCCCGTCAGCGGATTGCCGCTTCTCAACTGGAAGCGCAAGCCTCTCTCGACGAGGAAGTCCGCGAGCGCGCGCGGGTCCGCGGCAAGCCGTCCGCCGTCGCCAGCGCCGTCGTTCCGATAGCGCGACGTGAACCGCTCCGGATAGAGATTGATCTCGACCGGAATGCTGAACTGGCGCGTCTTCGGATCGAAGCGCGTGTAGATCGCCGTCACTTCGCCGATCACGACACCGCGGAAATCAACAGGCGCGCCGACCGTCAGACCGCGTACCGAATCGGTGAAATTCACCACGTACTTGTCGACGATGCGATCGTGCTGCTCCATCGCGTCGGCGCGCCTCGGGTACAGCTCGAACCGCGTGCCGCTATCGGCGCTCGTCTCCACCTGCGATCCCGGCGGCGATTCGAACGCGATCCCGCCGATGATGATCGACACGATCGACTGCGTTTCGAGGCGCAAGCCGTTGCTGTCGAACGACATGTCGACACCGCTGGCGTGCCAGAAACGCGTGTCGGTTCTCACGAACCGGTCGTAGGGCGCGTTGACGAACACCTTCACCGTGACGCCACGGCCGTCCGGGTCCAGGTGGAACGACGAGACCTGGCCCACCTGGATTCTGCGGAAAAAGACCGGCGTGCCCACGTCGAGCGAGCCGAGTCCAACTCCGTGCAACGTGTACTCGTGCCCCGGCACGTCGCTCGCAATCGCGGGCGGCTCCTCGAGGCCGACGAAACTGCGTCGTGCTTTCGGCGAATTGCCGACATCGACGTCGATATACGAGCCCGACAGCAGCGTGCCGAGCCCCGACACCGTGCCGCCCGAAATGCGCGGACGCACGACCCAGAAGCGCGTGTTGTCGACGAGCAGGTCCGACACGTCACGCGTCACCTCGGCCTTGGCCACCACGCGCTTGTGATCCGGCGTCAGCGATACCGCTTCGACCACGCCAATGTCGACGTCCTTGAACTTGAGCTTCGTCTTGCCTGCTTCGAGACCGTCGCCGGTCTTGAAGCTGATGCTGATCTGCTCGCCACGCTCCATCACCGCCTTCACCGCGAGCCAACCGCCGATCAGGATCGCGACGATCGGCACGAGCCAGACCAGTTGCATCCGCCAGCGCGAGCGCGGCACCGGCTCGGCGGCGGGCAGCTCGGGCTCTTCAGTCGGAGTGGACACGTTCGGTCTCCATAGCGTCCCACATCAGTCGCGGATCGAACGCCATCGCGGCGAGCAAGGTCAGCACGACGACCGCGCCGAACGCGACCGCCGCCGGGCCGGCCTTGATCGTCGCGAGCGCCTGGAACTGCACCAGCGCGACCAGCATCGTGATCACGTAGATGTCGAGCATCGACCAGCGCCCGATCAGCTCGATCAGCCGATAGATCCGCGTGCGCTGCCCGGGCAGCCATTGCCAACGAAGCTGCGTGGACAACGCGAGATAGCCGATGCCGAGAATCTTCAGCATCGGCACCGCGATGCTCGCGATGAATACGAGCACCGCAAGCGGCCACGAGCCCGATACCCACAGATAGACCACGCCGCTCAGGATCGTGTCCTTCTGCGAACCGAACAGCGAACTCGTGTCCATCACGGGCAGCACGTTGGCCGGAATATAGAGCACCATCGCGGCGACCAGATACGCCCACGTGCGTGACAGGCTCGCGGGCTTGCGCTGATGCAACGGCGCCTTGCAGCGCGGGCAGACATGCTTGCCCGCGCCGCCGGGCTGCTTGAGCAGCAGGCCGCATTCTTCGCACAGCACGAGCCCGTAGGCAGACGCCGTGATGGCGTTGCGGCGCACGCGGATCGGCGGCAATTGCCAAGCTTGCGCGCCACGCGCCGCCGTGATGCGCGCCCACACTTCGCGCGGATCGAACGTCGCCGCCGCGGCCGCGAGCAGCAGCATCAGCGCGATGAACGACCACAGCGCGGTGCCCGGCACCACCTTCGCGATATGCGCGAGCTTGACCAGCGCGACCAGCAGACCGAGGATCAGCACCTCGGTCATGCCCCACGGCCGCGCGAGCTGAAACACGCGAAAGAACTCGACCGGGCGCCACGGTGCGCGCCCGAAGTGCAGCGGCAGCAGCAGCCACAGCATCGCCGCGGTTTGCAGCACCGGCGTGACGATCGTCGTGAGGCCGACCAGCAACGCGAGCGGCCACGCGCCGTGGGTGTACAGCATGCGCACCGAACCCGCGAGCGTCGTCTGTACGATATTGCCGTTCAGCGACAGACCGACGATCGGAAACGCGTTCGAGATCACGAGCAGCACCGCCGACGCGCACGAGAATGCGAGCGCATACTCGGGCCCGTTCGAGCGTCCGCGCCTGAGCTCCGCGCGGCAACGCTGGCAGCGCAACGCATTGCCGGCGGCGGGCGGCGCGCCGAGCTGAAGCAGGTCGCACTCTTCGCACGCGATCAGCTCGTTGCCCGTCATCTCGCCTCCACTGCACCCGACGTTCCACCCGGCGCGGTCGAGTTCTGCGAGACCGGCGCCATCGCTGGCGACGCTTGCGGCCCGGCCGGCGGTGCAGTCATTTTTTCCGCCTCGGCCACCCAGCCGCCGCCCGTCGCCTTGTAGAGCGTGACGTACGAGGCCAGCACCGCGCCTTGGGTCTGCGCATAGCTCAATTGCGCGTTGAACAGGCTGCGCTCCGCATCGAGCACTTCGATATAGCTCGTATAGCCGCCTTCGTAACGCTGCCGCGCGAGGTGCGCATACGTGACCAGCGCTTCGACCTGAAGGTTTTGCGCATCGAGCGCCTGATGTGTCTTCTGCACGGAGAGCAACGAGTCCTCGACCTCCTGAAACGCCACCTGGATCGCCTTTTCATACGAGTACAGCGCTTCCTGCTGGCGCGCTTCGGCCTGATGCACCTGGCCGGTGATGTTGCCCGCCGTGAAGATCGGCTGCGTGACGCTGCCCGCAAACGACCACGCGCGCGCCGGTCCGGTGAACAGATTCGAGAACTGCGCGCTGACCGAACCGAACAGCCCGGTCAGCGAAATCGACGGGAAGTACAACGCGCGCGCCGCGCCGATCAGCGCGTTTTGCGCGACCAGCGTCTGCTCGGCCTCCAGCAGATCGGGACGGCGTTCGAGCAGTTCGGACGGCAGCCCCGCGGGAATCGGCGGCGTGCCCATCTGCGCCAGCTCACGGCCGCGCAGAATCGCGCCGGGATTCCTGCCGATCAACACCGACAACGCGTCTTCCTGCTGGCCGATCTGCGCTTCGAGCTGCGGCACCGTGACCTGCGCGGCTTGATACTCCGACTGGCTTTGCGCGAGTTCCATCTGCGAGACCTCGCCGTAGCGGAAACGCGCCTCGAACACGCGCACCGATTCCGCGCGGCTTTGCACGGTCTCCTTCGCGATCTCGAGCTGCCGGTCCAGACTGCGCAGATTGATATAGGCCGAAGCGACCGAGCTGACCAGCGTCAGAATCGTCGCGCGGCGGCCCTCTTCGCTGGCGAGCAGATTCGCGCGCGCCGCCTCGGTTTCGCGGCGCACCTTGCCGAACAGATCGAGTTCCCAGGACACCGCCAGGGTCGCTTCGAACTGGTTGTAGACGGGGCTCACGCCCTTGGGCACCGTCACGGCTTCGGCCTGCGAGACGCGTTGGCGCGACGCCTCGGCGCCTGCCGAGACTTGCGGGAACAGCCCGGAACGCGTGGTCACGAACATCCCGCGAAACTCGTCGACCCGGGCGGCCGCGACCTTCACGTCGCGGTTGTCCTGCAACGCGGTGGCGATCAGCTGATCGAGCACCGGGTCCTGAAACTGCTCCCACCATACGGCGTTGGCGATGCCCGCGGCCTCGCCCTGGGCGAAACGATAGGTGGCTGGCACCTCGACCGCCGGGCGTTGGTAGTTGGGGCCTAGCAGGCATCCGCTCAGCGCGAGCAGCATGACGGAGGCGAGCAGACGGGTCGGTGCCGTGCCGCGCATGTCATTCACCTTTCCGCGGCGCGGACGGCGCCTCGCTCGACGCACCGGGCCCGGCCACCGCCGAGGGCTCCCGTCCCTCGCCGCCACTGTGCTGCGCGTCCGGCTTCGACTTTTTTCCTCCCTTCGAGCGCGACGACATCGATTCGAGCAGGTAATAGAACATCGGGATGAAAAACACCGCGATCGCCGTCGCGCCCAGCATCCCGCCGATCACACCGGTACCGATCGAATGGCGGCTGTTCGCCGATGCGCCCGTCGCGATCGCGAGCGGCACGCAGCCGAGAATGAACGCGAGCGAGGTCATCACGATCGGACGCAGCCGTTCTTCCGCGGCAGTCATCGTCGCGTCGAGGACCGATGCGCCGCCCTCGCGGTTGAGCACCGCGAATTCGAAGATCAGGATCGCGTTCTTCGCGGCGAGCGCGACCAGCATCGTCAGCCCGATCTGGAAGTAGACGTCATTGGACAGGCCGCGCAGCATGATCGCGAGCAGCGCGCCGAACAGCGCGAACGGCACCGCCATCAGCACGCCGAACGGCAGCGTCCATTTCTCGTACTGCGCGGCGAGGATCAGGAACACCATCACGAGACCGAATACGAACACGAGACCGGAGGTGCCGCCCGACTGCCGCTCTTCGAACGCTTCGCCGCTCCACGCGACGTCGTAACCGTCGGGCATCTGCGCCGCGAGCTCTTCGAGCGTGGAGATCACCTGCCCGGAGCTATAGCCCGGCGCGGCATTCGCGGTGATCTTGACGGCCGGGAAGTTATTGAACCGGGTGACGAGGTCCGGGCCCGTCACATAGCGGTAGGTCGCCAACGCCTTGATCGGCACCATCGTGCCGTTGGTGCTGCGCACGAAGATCTGATCGAGATCGGTCGGCTTCAGCCGATATGACGGCTCCGCCTGCAGGATCACCTGCCACAGTCGGGCCGCGCGGTTGAACTGCGACACATATAGCGAGCCGAACATCGTCTGCATCGCGCTATAGACGTCTTCCACCGGCACGCCGAGCGTCTCCGACTTGTCGCGATCGACGTTCACCATCAGTTGCTGCGACGACGCATTGAATGTGGACGTCACGCGAGTCAGTTCTTTACGCGCCCGCGCTCTCTGCAAAAACTGGTCGACCACGCCCGCGAGCTGTGAGATGTTCCCGTCACCCTTGCTCTGGATCCACACCTCGGTGCCGCCCGTCGTGCCGAGCCCTGGAATCGACGGCGGATTGACCGGCAGTACGATGCCCTCCTGCACGTTCGAGAAGTACTTATATGCGTCGAGCAGAAGCGCGCGCGCATTCTGCGTCCTGATGTTGTCCCGCGTGTAGCGTTCGTCGAAGCTCTTCAGACCGACGAAGAATGTGCCGGCATTGTTCTTGTTCTGACTGTCGAGCAGGCTGAACCCATCGATCGTGGTGATGCTGCCGACCCCTTCCCGCTCCTTGAAGTAGTCGGTGATGCGTTGCGATACCTGGCCGGTGCGGTCGAGGCTCGCGGCGTCCGGCATGATGACCGCGCCAAGCAGATAGCCCTGGTCCTCGGGCGGCAGGAACGCGGACGGAATCGAGCGCACCATCAGCACCGAGAGCGCGATCAACGCCACGAAGAACACGAGCCCCATGATGCAGCGCTTGATGATAACTTTGACCGCGCGCGTATAGCCCGCCGTCATGCGGGCGAACTGATTGTCGAACCAGCGGAAAAAGCCCTTCTTCTCGTGGTGCGCGCTCTTCAGCAGCAATGCGGCGAGCGCCGGCGACAAGGTCAGCGCGACGATGCCGGACAGCACCACCGAAATCGCGATCGTGATCGCGAACTGCTTGTACAACTGCCCGGTGATGCCACCGAGAAACGCAACCGGCACGAACACCGCGCACAGCACCAGCACGATCGCCACGACCGGTCCGGCGACTTCGTCCATGGCCATTTTCGAGGCTTCTTTCGGCGACAGCTTGTGCACCGTCATGTTGCGCTCGACGTTTTCGATCACCACGATCGCATCGTCGACGACGATGCCGATCGCGAGCACCATGCCGAACAGGGTCAGCATGTTGATCGAAAAGCCCACCAGCAGCATGAACATGCAGGTGCCGACGATCGACACCGGCACCGCGACGATCGGAATCAGCGTGGCACGCAGGCTTTGCAGGAACACGAACACGACGATCACGACGAGCACCAGCGCTTCGAAGAACGTGTGGATCACGTCCGAGATCGACGCCCGCGTAAACTCGGTCGTGTCCATCGCGATCTCGTAGGTCATGCCTTCGGGAAACGACTTCTTCAGCTCCGCGAGCGTCTTGCGCACCTGCTTCGACACTTCGAGCGCATTGGCGCCCGGCTGCTGATACACGGCCAACACCGTGGCCGGCTTGCCCTGGAAGCGGCTGCGAATCGAGTAGTCCTTCTGGCCCAGCTCGGCGCGGCCGATGTCCTTCAGGCGCACGATCGCCGCGCCGCCGCTCGCCGCGCGCACGATGATGTTGTCGAACTGCGACGGCTCGGCAAGGCGCCCCGTGGTCGTGACCGCGAACGACTGCTGCACCGCCGAGCCCGTTGGCGACTGTCCGATGCTGCCGACCGCGAACTGCTGGTTCTGGTTCGAGACGACCTTTTGCACGTCGGCGGCCGTCACGCCCAGTTGCGCCATTCGATCCGGCTTCAACCATATTCGCATCGCGTAGTCTGGATTACCGAATATGGCCGACTGGTTCGCGCCGGGAATCCGCTTGATCGCGTCGAGTACGTAGATGTTCGTGAAGTTCGCGATGTAGGTCGCGTCGTAGCGGTCGGTGGGCGAATAGACCGCGATCACCATCATGAATGCCGACGACTTCTTCTGGACCTGAACACCTTGCGACTGCACCGAGCTCGGCAGTTGCGGCAGTGCGAGATTCACGCGGTTCTGCACGTCGACCTGGGCCAGTTCGGGATTCGTGCCGATGTTGAAGAACACGTTGAGCGTAAAACTGCCGGTCGACGAACTGGACGAGTTCATGTAGATCATGTTGTCCGCGCCGTTGACCTGCTGCTCGATCGGCGCGGCGACGTTGTTCGCGACGACCTCGGCGCTCGCGCCCGGGTAAGTCGCAGACACGGTGATCTGCGGCGGCGTGACGTCCGGGTATTGCGCGACCGGCAGCGCGAACATCGCAATCGCGCCGCCGAGCGTGATGACGATCGAGATGACCGACGCGAAAATCGGCCGGTCGATGCAGTAGCGCGAGATATTCATGTGGGCGCCCCGTCACTCGGCGGGCGCCGCTGCCGCGCCACTTTGCGATGCAGCCGTCGCCACGGCCGCCGAGTCCTTGGCCGCCGGCAGCTCCTTGACGATCTTCGGCTGCGAATCCGCGGTGACGCGCAGCGCGCCATCCACGACGATGCGCTCGCCCGCCTTCAGTCCATCGGACACGAACCAGTTGTCGCCCTGCCACTCGCCGACTTCGATGACCCGCTGATGCGCCTTCGCATCGTTACCCACGACCCACACGAAGTGACTCTTCGCGCCCTGCAACACCGCGCGCTGCGGCACCAGCGTCGCGTTGGGCCGGATCGCACCGCCGACGCGGGCCTTCACGAACTGCCCCGGACGCAAGGTGTATTTCGGGTTGGCGAAGGTCGCGCGCACGAGGAAGGTTCCCGTTTCCGTGTTGAACGCAGGGTTCGCGAAGTCGATCTGGCCCTGCTCGGCATAAGGCGTGCCGTCGGCGAGAATCAGATGCACGGAGAAATTGTTGTTCGGCGGAAAGCGCAGCCGTCCGGCCGCGATTTCGTCGCGGTACTTCAGCATCTCGTTCTCGGAAATGCTGAAGTTCACCCACATCGGGTCGAGCTGGTACACGTAGGTCAGCAAGCTGCTGTTGCCGGTTGCCGTCACGTAGCTGCCATCCTGCTGACGCGCGAAGCTCGACAGCCCGTTCAGCGGAGACTTGATCGTCGTGTAGCCGAGGTTCAGCTGCGCGGTATCGACTTCGCCCTGCGCGGCGAACACCGCCGCGGCGCTTTGCTTCTCGTTGCCGACAGCGTCGTCGAGATCCTTCTTGCTCAACGCGTTCTGCGCCGCCAATGGTTGCACGCGCGCGAGATTGGCCTTGGCGACTTCGAGACGCGCCTGCTGCTGGGCCAGTTGCCCTTTCGCGGTCTGCAGCGCGGCCTCGAACGGCTTGCGGTCCATCTGGAACAGCGTCTGTCCCGTCTTGACCAACGTGCCTTCGGTGTACATGCGCTTGTCGAGAAAGCCGTCCACCCGCGAGCGGATCTCGACTTCGCGCGAACTCTGGGTTTGCGCGGTGAATTCGAAGTCGACCGGCGTGTCCTGCTGGACGACCGTCATCACGGTCACTTCCGGCACGGCGGCCACCTGCGGTGGCGCTTCCTTCTTGCACGACGCGAGCAGCGTGAGCAGCGTCAGTGCCGCGACGACGGCGAGCAACGGGAGAGGGCCGCGAGAATCCGGCCGCGGCGAGGCCAAACACACGGGTACGGTTTTCATCGCGCACTCCGCCTGATTACAAAGGCGTGCAGTTGCCGAACAGCACGAAGGCATCGTTTCTGTTCGCGACCATCAGCGTCATCTCGCCGTCCGTCGAATCGACGGCCAGCGTCCAGCCAAAGCCCATCTCATTGCCAAGCATCACGAGCTGATCCGCCTCTTTGGTAACCGAGAGCATCGGCGTCGTGTGCGCGGGGCCGACGACCGCGCGTTTGTCGAAGTCGAGCGTCAGGAATTTCGGCAGACCGAGATCCGCGGGCAACGCGCGCGTGCAGGCGATCCCCGGATCGCAGGCGTGCGCGTCGATCGTCGCGCACATCAGCCGCTTGCTGCCGTCGAAGTCCGCCGCGCCCACCTGCATCGCAGCGGTACCGAGAAGAATCGCGAGACAAACCGAAATTGATTTCATCACTTGCGCTCCCGCTTTTATCCTTGAACGCTGCCGCGCTACGCGCGGCGCAGGCGGCGTTCGGTTCGACGCTTGGACTGAGTTCAGTTTGGTGGTCCGAGGAAACGGCGGCAATCGGACCTTGGTCTCATATCTTCCGGTGCGAAGGCGCGCGTTCAGGGTGTCGGCGGCGGACCGCCGATGGCCACCTCGACCGCCTTGAACAGAATCGCGCTGGTGAAAGGCTTGCGCAGATATGCGGCCGCGCCGGCCGCGAGCGCGGCCTGGCGGACGGAGAGATCTTCGTAGGCGGTAATCATGATGACCGGCACGCCCATTTGCGCGAGCTGACGCTGGACTTCCAGGCCGTTGGTTCCCGGCATCTGGACGTCCAGAATCACGCAGGCAGGCCGATACGACGGAATTGCCGCAAGCGCATTCAAGAACTCGTCACCGCTGCAAAACGTCTCCGCCCTGATACCTTCGGAATGCAGCAAACGCTTGATAGCTCGGCACACCGACTCGTCATCGTCGACCACCGCAACGAATTGGTTAGGGTTGACCATATGACAGCGCGAACGCGCGGCCGCTCCGGAAAGGGGACCTCTGATGCCTTAGCGTACTGGTTGAAACCCCAATGAGATATAAGACTTTGGTCCACTAGCGGTGTCGGTCAGCGCCGCTGAAAGTGGCGGCGCAACGCGGGAGCCGGGCGATTATTCTTCGTCGGCCGTACAAAGGCCGCCCTTTCGCACCAGACGAACGAGTTCGACGATCGATCGGGCCTTCATCTTCTCCATCACGCGGGCCCGATGTATCTTGATCGTTTTTTCGGCCGCGCCCAGATCGCTCGCAACCTGTTTGTTCAGACGGCCGGTCACGACGAGCTCCATCACTTCGCGCTCGCGGCGGGTCAGATGCCGCATGCGCTCTTCTATTTCCTCGCGTTCGTGGCGCCGCCTGCTTTCCACACATGCGCGCGCGAGCGCGCGATCCACCGCGGCGAGCAACAGCGAGTCGTGCACCGGCTTGGGGAGGAAGTCGACGGCTCCGCCTTTCATCGCGTCGACGCTCGAGCCGATGTCGCCGTGGCCGGTCAGAAAGACGATCGGCAGCAGCTGATCGAGCTTGCGCTGCACTTCGAGTCCCGTCATGCCCGGCATCTGCAGATCGAGAACGAGGCAGGCCGGCATGCTCGTCAAATCGGCTCGTTCGAGAAAGGCCTCGGGACTGTCGAAGCATTCGACCTGGTAGCCGGACGCGCGCAGCAAGCGGGCGAGCGCGCTGCGCACGCTGCCGTCGTCGTCGACGATGAACACGCGAGTGTTGGTCTGGTTCATGATGATCAGGGCACGAGCCTCTGTCGGATATCGGTCGCGACGGGAAGCGTGACGTGAAACGATGCCCCTTTGCCCTCGTTGTTTTCCGCCCACAGCCGGCCGCGGTGCGCCGTGACGATCGTGCGGCTGATCGACAGGCCCAGCCCGAGCCCCTGCGGTTTGGTGGTGAAAAATGGCCGGAAAATCCTTTCCATGCTGTCGACGTCGAGGCCCTGGCCGCAATCTTTTACCGTTATCCGTATCAGCCCGTCCGCTTCCTCGCGCACCGTCGTTTCGACGCGGCGGTCCGCGGCAGGGCAAGCCTTGACCGCGTCGAAAGCATTCAGCAGCAGGTTCAGGATCACCTGCTGAAGCTGAACCTTGTCGCCGCAAATCAGCGCCAGATTCTCCGGAATGTCGAAGCTGGTGCGCACGCCGCGTGTCAACGCATCGCTATGCACGAGCATCGCGGTGTCGCGCACGACGTTGCCGGCGTCCAGCAACTGCAATTCGACATCGCCTTTGCGCACCAACGCGCGGATCTTCTGCAGCACGTCGTTCGCGCGGCAATTGTCGGCCACGATGTCTTCGAGCGCTTCGCGCAGCTCCACCGCGTTGGTGGCCTCCGAATCCAGGAATTTGCGTGCGGCCTGCGCGTTGAAGAGGATCGCGGTGAGCGGCTGCTTCAACTCGTGCGCGAGCGATCCGGCCAGTTCGCCCAAGGAAGAAACGCGCGCGAGATGCGCGAGATCCCTCGTATTTCCATCGACTTCGCCGCATGCACTGCAATCCGATATCGCGGTGATCCGCAACTCCTGATCGTGCACGCGGCACCGGGTGGTTTCCGCTTCCGCGTGAAAGCCGCCGCCATCGCGCCGCCGCGCGATCAGACTCTGCGTGGTCGTGACGCCGAGTTGCAGCTTCGCACCACGATTGCCCGGACCCGACCGATCGGCGTTGAAGCCGTCGATCGGAAACAGCTTGGCGCTCGGCGCGCCGATCAGCTCTTCCGCCGTGTAGCCGAATAGTTGCGTCGCCCGCGCGTTCGCGAAGATGATCTGGTCCCGCTGATCGATCGTGACGATCGGGACCGGCAACATTTCGAGTGTCTCGCACAGCGGCACTCTCGCGTCGAGCATGCGCCGCGTGCTGCTATCGCCGTCGCCTCGCAACCATGACGAGCAAGCGGCGACATAGCGCCGCCACGCCGGCAAGCCGGACGGCGGCTCGTGGGGATCGCGGGTACTCTGCCGGCTCGACACGCCGGTGATACCGCGAGCGCGCTGAAACCGGTGATGCCGGGGTGAAGACTGTCTGGAACGGTCGTGCCCGGATAGCGGGGGACCGTCGTTGCGCGCATTGTCGATCTGCGACGGGTTGCTTTGGCCCATATGGCGCGGTTGCGCGTGCAGTGCCGTGAGGATTCCCGCTACCCCGATCGCCAGGTGTCTGCCATGCGCGATCAGATTAATCATTGGCACCTCCGGGTCCAGTGCGAACGGATTCTGTACAACTGCGACGTCTTTATCGTTGGGCTTCGAACCAAATAATTGACTTCACAATCGGTACTTCGCACTTCTGGTGGCTGGAAGTCAGTATAGGATATCCAGAATCAATTACCGACAGTAGACCGTAATTCATGCCACTTACTCGGGAAAATACTCAACGGTTTTTGCATGGCCCGCCATCAACCGGCAAATGGCGACTGAGTTTGTTAGGCAGTTAATTATTGCGGCGCGAGGCAAAGGTTAGCAAACCAGGAACATCGCCGTTTCGCGCCGCGATGCTCTCTGCGCGATAGCGCTTTCAAATGGAAACTTCAACGGTAAAATTTTCATGCAATGCGAATCACAGAGCCCGCGGGTATGCGCAATGCCAGTCCTCTAATTTAATTAATTTCCTGGAAATATGTCTTTGATGCGAGTCAACGTTTTATCGCCATTCTTGCGGTGAGTCATTTGCTTTCAGCAATCGAGAAAAAATAACCTATGCCAGGCAGATGACTAACGTCGTCTTTTCTACTGGTATTGAATAAGCAGGACGGTCAGCGCAGATCAAAGGCAGCGTCGCTGCGAGGCAAGAGCGCATCCGGTTCGCAGCGTTTCGTGAGAACAGCGGGAGGGATGATAGGGAGGCCGGCTGAGGGGTCCGCCAAAACCCATGCTCGGCGCGTCGCCGTACCAAACCATGCGACGCGCCGCCGGATGACAGCGTCATGACGATCGATCGAATGCCGCTGCTTGCCGCGTCCGGTTACAAATTCATCCGCGTAACCTTGGTGCCAGCTACCGACACGTCGGCCATCAAGCCCGTATTGGTCAAGACCATCGCCACGACCTCGGCGGTCGCCGACGAGGTATCGATCGCGCCGTTAGCCCCGACTTTCAGCAGCGAAACCGACGCATCGGCGCCCGCCGACCAGCCCTTCGAGTTGCGGAATTTGTCGAGCGAAGCCTGCGTCATGAACAGGAAAAACACGGCGGTCGACTGCGCGCCGGCCTGCAATCCGAACGAAGCCGCGGCGGTACTGTAGTAGCCGACCGTCGCTCCGCCGACGCGCAATGCGCCTTCACCGTATTCGCCACCGACGATGAACGCCGCCTTCTTCACCGAAGGAAACACCAGCACGCCCTGCGCTTTCGATACTAGCTCATGCGAGCCTTGCACCGTATCGAACAATTTCGACAGCGCACCGTTCACGGCCGCGTCGATCTCCTGCCGTTTGGCGGCGTCGGTAGTGGCGCTTTCGCCACTGCCTCCGGTCGTCGTGCAACCCGCCAAAGCCAGACTCGCTGCCATGGATGTTAGCGCGAGCGTGTGCACAAAGTTCCGTCTGTTCACTTTCGACTCCGTTCTGGTTACGATCCGAGTCGCCAGTCGTGATGTCTGGAAGCCTCGATCTTTTTTCTCTGCCGTGAAGCGGCATAGCCGCCCAAGGAACCATCAATGCCACCGCCGCGCGTCGATCTTCCGAGCGCATGTAGCGAGCATTGGAAGCGTCGCTCTCAAGTAACCGGAGCGACGACTACAACGCTTGCAGATACATGATGTCACGCTGAAACCGCTGCGGAATCGGACCTTGGTCTTACAGGTAGCGCAATGCGGATGCTGGGCGAAACGCGAAGCCAGAGGACATCGATCATCCGCCGAGCGCGATGATCGCCATCGTGAGCAGCACGCCGACCGCCGCCATCGCAAGGCCGGCTTGCCAGCCGCGAAATCCCGCGTATTGGCCCAGCGCCATGCCGCTGCCGAATAACATCGCAATGGTCAATACACGGGAGACGATCAGCGCGGTCGGGACGTGCGCGAACAGCACGAAGGGCAACGCGACCGGGAACGTCGAGGCAACGACGAGCACGAAGATAGCCGCGGCGGCGACGAAATCGTCGCGCACGAATATGGCTCGCTGCGGCAGATCCGGCCGCGCGGCAACACGCCTGCGGATCGACTCCAGCTCCGTATCGCCGATCAACGGCTTGAGCCATGACGCCATCGCATCGCGAAGCGCCCGAACGCCCGCGGCCGCATCCGGCTCACTTCGCACGGAATGGGCAACCGTCATACGTCTGCCGCGAGACACCAGCGTACGCACGAGATACATCACCGCGTCCGCGAGGCCCCAGGCGAGATTGCAGCCGAGCGCGGTGTAGAACATCTTGTGCCCCGCGTCCGCACCCGCGCCGACGGCCGAGACGGTACCGACGAACGTCAGCGCCATGAAGAGGCCGAAACATAACTCGCACACTCGATCGACGACATCGAGGACCGGCTCCCTATCGCCGACGTTTTCCCGCTCCGTGTGACCGGTGGCATCCATGAGGCCTCCCGTGGCGATGGCGTCGAACTATCCCGCGCGCCTTGCCGGCAGATGGACGAGGTACCGCGAGGACAGTCGGATCGGGCTCGCGCGAGCAGACGCCCAGAGCATACAGCGCGCCCTGTACCGACGATATTGGACCAAGGTCGTATGGTCCTGCTTCGCGCCGCGCTCTACCTTGGGAATGGATCATTGCGCAGTACCCTGGAACAGTCCGCGCTGGGGAGAATAGTATGGCCAAAACGAAGTCGGAAAACGGGCAGCCCGTGCAAGACAGGTCGCTGTCGTATAAGGAGTATCGCAAGGCGCTGTTCGATCTGCATGTCGAGCTCGTCAAGCTGCAGGAATGGGTCGTGCAAACCGGAGCGAAGATCTGCATCGTCTTCGAGGGTCGTGACGGCGCGGGCAAAGGCGGCACGATCAAGGCGATGACCGAGCGCGTCAGTCCGCGCGTGTTCCGCGTGGTCGCGCTTCCGGCGCCGAGCGAACGGGAAAAAAGCCAGATGTATATGCAGCGCTACGTGCCGCACTTGCCGGCCGCGGGCGAGGTCGTCATCTTCGACCGTAGCTGGTACAACCGCGCGGGCGTGGAGCGCGTGATGGGCTTTTGCTCCGAAGATGACGTGCAGGACTTCTTCAAGGCGGTGCCGCTCGTCGAGCGGGCGATCGTTCATTCCGGGGTCATCCTGCTCAAATACTGGCTGGAGGTCAGCCCCGACGAACAGACCCGCCGGCTCGAAGCACGCATCAACGACGGCCGCAAGCTCTGGAAGCTGACCGACATGGACCTGAAATCTTATAGCCGCTGGTATGACTACTCGCGCGCCCGCGATGAGATGCTCGCGGCGTCGGACACCGACTTCGCCTCGTGGTACGTGGCGAACTCGAACGACAAGCGCCGCGCGCGGCTGAACATCATCAGCGACATGCTGCAGAGGATTCCGTATAAGCAGTCTGCCCGCAAGAAGGTCTCGCTGCCGAAACGGCAAAAGCCGGACGGCTATAAGGAGCCAGACTATCCGTTTAAATACGTGGCCGAGCGGTATTGATGAGGCAGGTGTAGTTCGCCTCACCTCGCTAGAACGACTCGTTGAACGGGCGCAGGTCGATTTCCTGCGACCACGCGCTGCGTCCCTGCTGATGCAGGTGCCAGTATGCTTCGGCGATGTCGTCGGGGTTCAGCAGGCCGTCCGGGCCGCGTTCGGCCACGTATTGCGGCGCGGACGTGCGCAGACGTTCGCCGTCGATGCCGCCATCCACCACCACGTGCGCTACATGAATATTGCGCGGCCCGAACTCGCGCGCGAGGCTCTGCGTGAGCGAGCGCAAGCCGGCTTTGGCCGCGGCGAATGCGGCAAACGGCGGCCGCCCGCGCAGCGACGCGGTGGCGCCCGTGAACAGCAGCGAGCCTCGTCCTGCTGCCAGTAACGCCGGCAACGACGCTCGCGCGAACAGAAAACCACCAAGGGTGATCACACGCCATGCCGCCTCGAACTGCTCGGCGCTCAATTCGAGCGTCGGTCCACGCGTTGCGCCAGCAGCGTTGAAAATCGCGACTTCGAGCGTGCCGTGGTCGGCGAGCTGGCGCGCAATCGCGGCGAGTTCGCTCTCGCTCGTCACGTCGCCGGGCAACGCATCGGCTTGCCCTCCGGCACGCCGGATTTCGTCGACGATCGTATCGAGCCGGTCGCGCGAACGGCCCGTCACCGCGACGCGCAAACCCTCGCGAGCAAAACGACGCGCGAGCGCGGCCCCTAGCCCAGCGCTCGCGCCCACTCCGGCAATCCACGCGACACGCGCGTTCGCCGCGTTTCCGACAGCTTCAGTCATCGCACTCTCCTTTGGGTCGTAGCCGTGGCACGACAGGCTTCACGGCACCAAGTACATGCTTGCATGGTGTCATCAGCTTAGGCGAACTTCGTCGGATCGGCTGGCGAATCGAATCGTCGGGGTTGTCGAGCTGCCGCTGACCTTCAAACGAAGGGCAGCGCTGCCTCGCAACCGGCTTCAACGAGGCTGCGGCGGTAAGCGAAGCCCGCGAGCGGGTAGTCGAAGAAGAAGCGGCCCGTGTCGCGCTTTTCCACGTAGAACGCTTCGGCCTCGCATTGCGGCGTCGCAATTCGCAGCGTGCGCGCCCACGCGAACGCCAGCAGCATCCAGCCAAGCATCGCGAGATAGTCGTCCGCGACGCGGTAGGCCGTCTCCGGGTCTTGCGCATGGCGTGCCTTGATCACCCGCGTCGTGTTCCCGACTATCTCCGCGAGTTGTTCGAGCTTCGCACCCGCAGAACGAACCAGCGGATCGGATTCCTGGCACAACCGCGCTTCGGCGCGCACGTGACGAAGCAGCATATCGAGGGCTCCAGCCCCGTCCGGCAGCACCTTCCGAACCAGCAGATCGATCGCCTGAATCTCGTTGGTGCCTTCGTACAACATCGACACGCGGCTATCGCGCAACGTCTGTTCGATGCCGTACTCGTGGATGTAGCCGTAACCGCCGAACACCTGCAATGCCTTCGATGCGGCGTCGAAACCATTGGCCGTAAAAAACGCCTTCGCAACCGGCGTGAGCAACGATGCGAGCTGCGCCGCCCGGTCTCGCTCGTCGGCATCGGCATGATGCGCGGCGATGTCGAGCCAATGCGCGGTCCAGTAACCGATCGCGCGCTCGCCTTCGACGATCGCCCGCAGCTCCATCAGAATCCGTCGCATGGCCGGATGAAACGCGATCGGCGCAGCCTGCCCCGCCGCGACGGTCGCGCCGGACGGCACGCTGACCGCGCGCATCTGCGCGCGTTCCTGCGCGTAAGCATGCGCGCGTTGCCACGCGGTATGCGCATGGCCGAGGCCTTGCATCGCAACCTGCAGGCGCGCCGCATTCATCATCACGAACAGGCAGGCCAGGCCGCGATGCGGCTCCCCGACGAGCCAACCGGATGCGCGTTCGAAGCGCATCGTGCAGGTCGGGCTGCCCTTCAGGCCCATTTTCTTTTCGATGCCTTCGCAATGGACACCATTGCGCGAGCGCCCACCATCGGCGTCTTCGAGCCATTCCGGCACGACGAACAGTGACAACCCTTTCGTACCGGATGGCGCATCGGGCAAACGGGCGAGCACCAGATGAACGATGTTCTCCGTCAGGTCGTGCGCGCCGCCGCTGATGAAGATCTTGCTGCCGTCGATGAAATACCCGTCGGTGCCCGGTGCTTCTGTCGCACGCGAACGGATCAGGCCGACATCGCTGCCGGCCTGGGGCTCGGTCAGGCACATCGTCGATAGCCACTCGCCACTCGCGACTTTCGGCAGCAACTCTGTTTTCACGCGCTCGCTGCCATGCATCTGCAAGCAGGCAGTCGCGCCGTGCGTAAGCCCAGGGGACATCAACCACGCATGATTGGCGCCCGCGAGCATTTCCTGCAGTGCGACGTCGAGAAGCTGCGGCAGGCCCTGTCCGCCGTGCTCGGCGTCGAGCGACAGCGTCGGCCAACCCGCTTCGACGAACTCCGCGTAGGACTCGCGAAAGCCCGCGGGCGTCGTCACCTTGCCTGCGTCGAAACGACATCCTTCGAGATCCGCGCTCGCGTTCAGCGGCGCGATGCGCTCCTCGACGAAACGCGCCGCTTCCTCCAGCACCTGCTGCGCCGTCTGCGAGTCGAGATCCTGCCAGTCGGGCACATCTCGCCACCAGGACGCGGCATCGAGCCACTCGTCCATCACGAAGCGCATGTCGCGCAGCGGCGCCTTATAAGCCAACGTCATTTCTTCGTGTCCCCGGACTAGCTGCCTTTGCGCGCATGGATCACCGTCGCGTCGGCTGCGTCGGCTTCGTGCATGGCTTCCACGAGCGCGGCGCGGTGCTGGAGCACGGCGCGCTGATTGATCGAGCCTTTGTCGGTGATCTCGCCCAGGTCGAGCGACGGCGGCACGCTCAGCAGGTGCATGCGGGCAATGAACGACGCACTGCCCGTCGCACTCCGATTCAGCCGCGCGACGAGTTCGCTGAAGAAATCGCGCACGGCGGTCGTGTTGAGCACCTCCTCCGCGCTCGCATCCGCGGGCGAACCCGCCAATGCGCGACACGCGTCGAGGCGCGGAAAAATCATCACGCCGACTTCGTCACGGTTCATCCCCGTAATGACCGCATCCTGAACGTAGGGCGCCCCTTCGCTGATGATGCGCGCGCGCATCGGCCCAACGCTGACGAAGGTTCCCGACGCCAGCTTGAAGTCTTCCGCAATGCGGCCATCGAACATCAGGCCCAGTTCCGGACGTTGCGGGTCGACGAAACGCACGGCGTCGCCGGTGCGGTAGTAGCCTTCGTCGTCGAACACGCTGCTCTGAAGCGCCGGCGATGCGCGCCAGTAACCGCCCATCACGTGAGGGCCGCGAAAGCGCGCTTCGAATTTGCCATCGACGGGCGCGATCTTGGCCTGGCACCCCGGCGGCGGCAAGCCGATATAGCCGGCGCACGATACGGGTCCGGTCGTGAACAGACACGACGGCGCGGTTTCGGTCATGCCGAGGCCGGCCATGATGCGGATGCGTTCTCCGCAATGTTCGAGCGTCACGCGTTTTAGACGCTCCCACGCCGCCTGCGACAGACCGGCGCCCGCGAAGAAATACATCTTCACGCGCGAGAAAAACCGCTCGCGCAACACCGCATCCTTTTCCAGCGCGATGGTCAGTTCTTCCCAACCCTTCGGCACGTTGAAGTAGATGGTCGGCGCGACCTCTCGCAGATTACGCAGCGTCTCGTCGAATTTGCCGGCGATGGGTTTGCCGTCGTCGATATAGAGCGTGCCGCCGTTGTACAGCACGATGCCGACGTTGTGGCTGCCGCCGAACGTGTGATTCCAGGGCAGCCAGTCGACGAGAACCGGCGGCTCGATGCCGAACTGCGGAAAGGTTTCGAGCAGCATCTGCTGGTTTGCGCCGAGCATGCGATGCGTGGTCGGCACGGCTTTCGGCAGGTTCGTCGAGCCGGACGTGAACAGGAACTTCGCAATCGTGTCGCCATTCACGCGCGCGTTGGCCGCGTCGACGTCGCGCGGGACGGTGTCGAGCAATGCGTCGAAGCGCGTCACCCTGGACGCGTTCGGCGCGGGCGCCGCGCTGACACGTTCAACTTCGCCATCCAGCGCGGCATCGAGCGCGGTTGTATATGCGCCGATATCGTCCGCGTAGACCAGACCCGGTTCGAGCAGTTCGAGGACATGGCGCAGCTTTCCGTAATCGCCCGACATCAACGAATAGGCCGGCGACACCGGTGCATAAGCGATACCGGCCCACATCGCGCCGAGTGCGAGCTGCATATGTTCGACGCTATTGCCCGACAGGATCACCAACGGGCGCTCGGCGCTGAGATCGCGATCGAGCAGCGCCTGCCCGATCGCACGCGCGCGCTCGAGCATTTGCGCATATGTGATGCCTTGCCACGCGCCATTGGCATCGCGTCGCGCGACGAGCAGCCGGTCGGGATGCGCGCGTGCGCCGCTCAGCAAGCGGTCGGTAAAGCGCTCCGGAAACGGGCCCAGAGGTTCAAGTGACTCGAGGTACCAGCAGTCGCCGCGTTTCTCGATCCGCGAGGAAGGCGCTCCGATGGCGACGCTCCGGTATCCGGTCGCCAGAGAGCTTGCGTGGCTGTGCTCCGATTCCAAAACCTGTCTCCTATGTCGACCAGAGTTAGCGCTTTAGCGCTTACTCTGGTCCCATGCGATCTATCGCGGTCGACCAGAGTTAGCGCTTTAGCGCTTACTCTGGTCCCATGTTGGTTGTATCGCTTTTCCTACCCGTAGGGCATTGCGGCCGGAAGCCGACGTCTAGATCGGATAATGACGCGGGCTCGTCTGCACCGTGATCCAGCGCAACTCGGTGAACTCGGGAATCGACGCCTTGCTGCCGAAGCGCCCATAACCGCTCGCCTTCACGCCGCCGAACGGCATCTGCGCCTCATCGTGCACGGTCGGGCCGTTGATGTGGCAGATGCCCGACTCGATGCGTTTCGCGACGTTCATCGCACGCGCAATATCGCGGCTGAACACGGCCGCCGACAAGCCGTACTCGCTATCGTTGGCGACCGTCAGCGCCTCTTCGTCGCCGTCCACGCGCTGTACCGTCACCACCGGGCCGAACGATTCGTCAGCATATAGCTTCATCTCGCGGGTAACGTTCTCGACGATCACCGGCTGCATGATCGCGCCGTTCACCTCGCAACCGAGCGGCAGATTCGCACCCTTTTCGCGGGCATCTTCGACGAGCGCGCGAATGCGCCGCGCGGCGGCTTCGCTCTCTAGCGTGCCGAGAATCGAGCCCGGCTGCGTCGGATCGCCTGCCTTCAGCGTGCGCGCTTTCGCGACGAGCTTCTCGACGAACGCATCGGCAACCTTACGATCGACGATCACGCGTTCCGTCGACATGCAGATCTGCCCTTGATTGAAGAACGCGCCGAAGGCGATACCTTCGACCGCGGCGTCGAGGTCCGCGTCGTCGAGCACGAGCACCGGCGCCTTTCCGCCCAGTTCGAGCAGCGCGGGTTTCAGATGGCGCGCCGAAAGCTCGGCGACGATGCGGCCGACCCGCGTCGATCCGGTGAAATTCACGCGCTTCACGGCGGGATTCGCGACCAGACGCTCGACGATCGCGGGCGCGTCTTCCGGCGCATGCGTGAGCACGTTGACGACGCCTTCACCGAGACCCGCGTCGTTCAGCACTTCGCCGATCAGCGCATGCACGCCGGGACACCCTTCCGACGCCTTCAGCACGACCGTGTTGCCGCACGCGAGCGGCATCGCGAGCGCACGCGTCGCGAGAATCACGGGCGCGTTCCACGGCGCCATGCCGAGCACGACGCCGCACGGCTGACGGACGGCCATCGCGAGGCTGCCCGGCACGTCCGAAGGAATCACCGCGCCGTCGATCTGTGTCGTCATCGCCGCGGCTTCGCGCAGCATGTTGGCCGCGAGCATCACGTTAAAGCCGTACCAGTTCGCCATCGCCCCCGTTTCGGCCGCGCCGATCGCGATGAACTCGGCCGTGCGCGCGTCCATGCGGTCGGCGGCGGCGAGCAGGCGTTTGCGCCGTTCAGTCGGCGTGAGCGCCGCCCATGCCGGGAACGCGTGCGCCGCGGCGGCGACGGCCGCATCGGCGTCCTCGACGGTGGCCGCCGCGGCGCGGGTGGCCACCGCGCCCGTCGCGGGATTGATGCGCTCGAAAGTCTTGCCGTTCGACGCGGCACGTTTCGCGCCGCCAATCAACAGGTTCGTTTGATGCATGTGTTCGTCTCCTCAGTCGTGGCGGTGAAGTGCGCCGCTTAGCGCTTGTAGGTCTGCAAGCCCGGCTTGATGCTCTTGTCGTCGAGGAACTGCTTCAGGCCCTGTTCGCGGCCGCCTTCCGGATCGCGGTAGTTCGCCTGGTCGAGCTTCGCGTACAGGTAGTCCTCGTTCTGCTCCCACGTGAGTTCGCGCGAACGCTTGAAGCCATGCTTCGCGTTGCGCAGCACGACCGGGTTCTTGTTCAGCAGTTTCGCCGCGAGAGCGATCGTTTCGTCGCGCAATTGCGCGAGCGGCACGCTCTTGTTCACGAGACCCATCTTCGCGGCTTGCGGACCCGTGAAGGTGTCGCCCGTCATGATGTAGTACAGCGCTTCACGATGCCCGACAGTATCGGCCATCGCCTTGCTCACGAGGTTGCCCGGCGGAATGCCCCAGTTGATTTCGGACAGGCCGAACACGGCTTCGTCCGCTGCGATCGCCAGATCGCAGGCGACGAGCGGCGAGAAGCCGCCGCCGAAGCACCAGCCGTTGACCATCGCGATGGTCGGCTTCGAGTACATGCGCAGCAATTGCCATTGCCAGCGGCTCGCGTCGCGGCGAATCCGCTCCTGCAGCACGTCCGGACCCGCGTCCACTTCGCGGAAATATTCCTTCAGGTCCATGCCGGCCGTCCACGCGCTGCCCTCGCCGGTCAGCACGAGAACCTGGGCTTCGGCGTCGAGTTCGAGCGTCTCGAGAACGTCGATCATTTCCTTGTTCAGCGTCGGGCTCATCGCGTTGCGCTTTTCCGGACGATTGAACGTGACCCAGGCGATTCCGCCTTCCACCGCGACCTTGACCGTTTTCCAGCGTCCTTCGTAACTCATCTGCATCTCCGTATCAATGCCGCCCTCGCGGCCTGAGCTCAATTTAATATCAGGCGACCTGATAAGTAAAGTACAATGTAGAGGTCTTGGTACAAACCCCTAACCGCCTATGCCGACGATCAAGAGAAAGCCGTCAGGGTCCGAAACCACGCCAGCCGCCACGGTGCGGCGCAACCTGCGCGATCGAAGGCATGCTGCCGCCCCGGTGCGTCTGACCTACCTGGCCGGGCAGCTCGACAAGTTTCTCACGCGGCAGCTTTCCGAAGCGCTCGCGTCGCACGGTCTGACGTTGCCGCAATACACGGCGCTGTCGGTGCTGCGGGCGCGCGCGCGTTCGTCGAACGCGCAGCTCGCGCAGCGCTCGTTGATCACGCCGCAAGCGGCCAGCGCGGTCGTCAAATCGATGGAAGCGAACGGATGGGTCACGCGCGTGGCCGATCCGTTCAACCGTCGCGTCGGGCTGCTGTCGCTGACGCAGGCCGGCGAAACATTGCTGGATCAGTGCGACGGTGCCGCCGACAGGGTCGAGCAATCGATGCTTGGCGAAATCGATGAACACGGTTCACAGATGCTGAAAGACCTGCTGCTGACGTGCGTGCGCAATCTTCGCGCAGCCTGACGCATCAGCCTTAATCACACATAGGAGACGCCATTGAACATCGATCAACTGAAGGCCATCGACACCCACGTGCATGCCGAGGTGTCGTGCTGTCAACCGCCAGACCTGTTTGCCAAAGAATTCGACGAAGCCGCCGACAAGTACTTCGGCACCGTGCTCAAACAAGGGCGCCGCCCGACCATTCCCGAAACGATCGAGCACTATCGGGAGCGCAAGATCGGCTTCGTGATGTTTACCGTCGACTGCGAAGCGAACGTCGGGCGCCGTCGCATTTCGAACGAAGAGGTCGCGCAGTTCGCGCAGAACAACGCCGACATCATGATCGCGTTCGCCAGCATCGATCCGCATAAAGGCAAGTTCGGCGCGCGCGAAGCACGGCGGCTCATCGACGAGCACGGCGTGCGCGGCTTCAAGTTTCACCCTACGATGCAGGGCTTTTTCGCCAACGACCGCATGGCGTACCCGCTATATGAAGTGATCGCCGAGTACGGGCTGCCGGCGGTCTTTCACAGCGGACATTCGGGCATGGGCTCGGGCATGCATGGTGGCGGCGGCCTGCGCCTCAAGTATTCGGAGCCGATCTATCTCGACGATGTGGCCGTCGACTTTCCAGACATGAAGATCGTGATCGCGCATCCGTCCTGGCCGTGGCAGGAGCAGGCGCTGTCGATCGCGCTGCATAAGCCGAACGTGTATATCGATCTGTCGGGCTGGTCGCCGAAGTACTTTTCGCCCGAGCTGGTCAAGTATGCGAATACGCTGTTGCGCAACAAGGTGCTGTTCGCGTCCGACTTCCCGCTGATCCGGCCGGACCGCTGGCTGGAGGACTTCGACACGCTCGACATCAAGCCCGAAGTGAAGCCGCTCGTTCTGAAAGAGAATGCCGTCAGCTTGCTGGGTTTGCGGGCCGACGCATGACGAATCGCGAATGACGCATGAAAAATGGCCCGGCGCGAAAGCGCCGGGCCATCTCGGTCCATCAACGAATACTTAGCGTTTCGCGGCGTTGGAGCGAATGACGAGCAATGCCGTAATCGCCGCGATGATGGTCACCGGCACGCTCGCGCCGATAACGAGGGCCGAGCTTTTTCCCATCGACAGCAATTGCCCTGCGGCGGCCGGGCCGACGATCGAGCCAACGCGTCCCACCGCCACCGCGGCGCCGACGCCTGTACCCCGCACGCTGGTCGGATAGCTCGCGGCGGACAGCGCATACAGCATCGACTGCGCGCCGACGACGCCCATGCCGGCGAACAGCACGGCAACGGATAACGTCTCGATGCTGGCGACCTGCGAAAGCGCGACCAACGCACCGACGATGCACGCGTAGATTGCCGTGACCGACAGGCCTTGTCTGAAGCGATCCATCAGCAGACCGATGCCGAGCACGCCAATCACGCTGCCGACGTTGAAAAAGATCTGTGCAATCCCGGCCTGCGAACGACTCATGCCGCGCCCCACGGTCAACGAAGGCAACCAGTTCAGCAGGAAATAAAGAACGATCAGCGTACAGAAGAAACTGATCCAGATACCGATCGTCGCCGCGGCGCGCCCCTCGCCGAACAGGACTGCGCGCGTCGAAAGCAGCGGTTTGTCCGCTTCGGTCGATTCCCGCGACTCGGCGGCGAATTCGCGTGACTCAGGCAGCAACGCGATCAGCAGCGGAATGATGAGCAGCGGTCCGACTCCGCCTACGTAGAAGATATGACGCCACGCAGTAGCACCCGCGCTCAGCACGGCGATCAATGCGGCAAGCGCGCCGCCGACCGGCATACCGCAATACATGACACTGACCGCCGTGTTGCGGTGACGCGGATCGACCGCCTCGGAAGACAACGCGATCAGGTTCGGCATCGCGCCGCCGAGCCCGATGCCCGTCAGCAGGCGAGCAATCAGCAGACTTTCGAAGCTCCAGACCTGCGCGGTCGCAATCGAGAAGATGCCGAATACCGCCATTGAGATCATTAGGACGCGCTTGCGGCCGATCCGGTCGGCGAGTCTGCCGCCGATCATCGCGCCCGGCAAAAGCCCCAACATGCCGGCGCTGAAAGCGAGCCCCAACTGGCCGACCGACAAGCCGAACTCGTGCGCCATCCGAGGCGCCGCAACGCCGGTGGACTGCAGGTCGATACCCTCCAGCACCGCGACGAGAAAGCACAATGCCAACGTTAGTGCAGTACTTGAGCCCACGGCACTCGACCGATTAGCAACACTTGACATGACGTCTCCTTGACCTTTGATTGAATTACCAGTGGCCAGCTACGCTTCGTCGTTCGACGAAGCGGCCATGGGAAGGAGAAGATTTCTGACAATGATCTTTGCGTCACTTATCAGAACCCGTCCCACAGCACCCCCGGAATTAGTGATGAGTCTAGTCTCAGGACACCTGATATTGAAAGTAGAATATGATATGCCTGGTAGAAACACCTAAGCTAACCTGATAATGACCAAGACAATGGAGAAGCGGCGAACGCCCCTTGCCAAACAGGCCGGTTCAACGAAAACCGGTGCGCCACCTGCCCGCGTTTCCTATGTGGTCGGCCAACTGGACCGCCTGCTCAAACGCAGTTTGATCGATGTGCTGGGTGAATTCGGGCTGACCTTGCCTCAATTCACCGCGCTCTCCGTAATCAGCGCCAGCGGCGCGATGACCAACGCTAAACTCGCCGAACGCTCGTTCATCACACCGCAGTCGGCCAACGAAGTTGTCAAGACGATGGAGGCCAACGGTTGGGTCGGTCGCGCTGGACATCCTACGCACGGCCGGCTGATTCATCTGTTTCTGACCGACGAAGGGCGCCGGGTACTGAAGGAATGCGATTCCGCGATCGACACGCTCGAAGCGTCCATGCTGGACGGAGTAACGGAAATCCCGGTCGATACGCTGCGCAAGGTGCTGCAGCGATGTGTGTCGAATCTGCGTGGTTGAGTGGATCTTGCCAATGACAAAAGAGCAGTCGCGCTCGAATCGAGCGCGACTCTTTTTCTTTCGCCTGAGGGCTGAATCGCGTTCAGCTCGGTGAAATCCCTGGTCGGCATTTAGCCGCGTATTACCCCGCCAACAGCGTCAATCGCTATATTGCTTTCAACGGCCGCTGCGCACACCGCGATAGCGCGCCCGCCTCGCCTTTCCCAACCCGATTCGAGAGGACACGAAGCATGTCAAAGCGCATTCTTATCATCGCCGGTGATTTCGTCGAAGACTATGAGCTGATGGTGCCGTTTCAGGCACTGGGGGCGGTCGGTCATAAGGTGGACGTGGTTGCGCCCGACAAGCGCGCCGGCGACGCGATTCGCACCGCGATCCACGACTTCGAAGGCGATCAGACCTACACCGAAAAGCGCGGACATAACTTCACGCTGAACACCGACTTCACATCGGTGGACCCCGCGAATTATGACGCGCTGCTCGTGCCCGGCGGCCGCGCCCCCGAGTATCTGCGGCTCAACGACAAGGTGATTGGCTGGGTGCGCCAATTCGCCGAAGCGAAGAAACCGATTGCCGCGGTCTGCCACGGCGCGCAACTGCTTGCTGCGGCGGGCGTGATCGAAGGCCGGCGCATCTCCGCGTATCCGGCCTGCGCGCCCGAGGTGAAGCTGGCGGGCGCGGAGTACGTGGCGCTCGACTGGCCCGACGCGATCACCGACGAGAACTTCGTCACCGCACCCGCATGGACTTCGCACGTGAACTGGATCGCGCAATTCCTTGCGCTGCTCGGCACGCGCATCGCGCATTGAAGGAGCGCCAGGACCGAAGCGCGGCATCGCGGGCGAGCAACCATGTTACGCTCGATCACGACGGCATGAGCGACCGCACCGCGCGCTTCGCGTCCTGCGACGTCAACACTTGCGAGAAGGGCTGGCCGAATGTGCAACGTCTATGTCAACGCTGATCCGATCCTCTACGAGTCGCGTACGCGCGCGCTGCGCATTCACGGCGTCGTGACCACGGTAAGGCTCGAAAATCTCTTCTGGGACGTGCTTCAGGAAATCGCCAACCGCGAGGACGTGACGACGACCCAGTTCGTCGTGAAGCTTCACGACGAACTGATCGCGTTGCGCGGCGAAGAGCCGTTGAATTTCGCGTCGTTTCTGCGCGTGTGCTGTTTGCGCTATCTGTCGACGAGCGCTGCCCGCAACGAGGCCGCTGGCGACGTGCAGCTCAACACCCCGTTTCAACCCAGAGTCGTGAAGACTGCTGTGTGACGCATTCGTCGCATGGCGGGCCGCGGCGTCGCCTCGGCCCGGTATCGCGAGTGCGGTCTCGCGCCGTATTTGTTCTGTTTTTGTTCCGTTGCGTCAGTCAACCGACGCATCGCATGCGCAATCAAGAGAAGACGCAGCGGCCGGCCGTTCCAGCACAGCAAGCCGTTGCAGCGTCACGAGACCGAGCAGTGCGAGTCCAAGTCCCAGCGTGAAGTCAGCGTGAATTCCCGCGCGGTCGACAATAGTGCCTCCCACTGCCGAACCCGCCGCAATCGCGACCTGGATGATGCTGACGAACATCGCCGAGCCCGCTTCGGGCAGGTCTGTCGTGCTGCGCTGAATCCATACGCTGAAGCAAAGCGGCAGCGCTCCGAACGCGATACCCCACAGCAGCATCCCCGCAGTCTCGCCGATCGGCGAATGCTCGAGCAGCAACATCGACGACATCGCGCCCAATAGCAGCAGAACCATCGCGGCGACTGATTTCTTCAGATGGTCCGAAATCACCATCGACGCCAATGCATTCGAGAAGAAGCCGATCAGACCGAATCCGAACAGCAACAGTGTGATGGCGCTCAACGAGAAGTCGTGTTCGAGCAGCGGAGCAATGTAGGTGTAGGTCGAGAAATGCGCGCCGAAGACGAGCGCGACCATCACCATGCTCAGCCTCGTATGAGGCCGGCGAAGCAGTGTTTTGAAATCGGCGATCCGCAATGCCGATGCCGACGGCAACGAAGGCACGAGGAACGCCTGCGCCAGCAAGGCGAGCGACACGAGGCCCGCGGTCGCGGCGAACGCGAGGCGCCACGATGCAAACGACGCGATGAACGTCCCGAGCGGCACGCCGATCACGGTTGCGCAGGTCACGCCGGTCAGAATGGTCGCGGTTGCTTTGGCGGCATCCTTTGCTTGCACGAGTCGAGGAGCCGCCGCCGTCGCCAGAGTCCAGAAGCCACCCAGCGCGCCGCCGAGCAAAGCCCGTCCTACGAGCATGATCGCGAGGTTCGGTGCGATCGCGCACACGACGTTCGCGATCAACAGTACCGCGGTGAGGAGCAGGAAGACGTACCGGCGGTCCATGCGGCCCGCGCTGACTATCAGCGTCGGCGCCAATATTGCGGCCATTACGCCGGGCGTGGTGACCATCAGACCAGCGACACCAGTCGACACGCCGAGGTCGTGTGCGATCTGTGGCAACAGCCCGACGGGCAAAAACTCGGCCGTGACGAACGCGAACGCGCTTACCGCAACAGCGATGACGGATAGCCATTGACCTGCGGACGTTGAATTCCCTTGCAGGGACGCAGAAGTCGTAGGTGTATCGATTTGCATGATGACCCTGATGCCAGATTGAAGCCTGACACTTTAGGCGGGGTCTCACGTTGGAAAAAGAGTCGTCCGATGAAAAGACTAGAAGGTGTGGCTGAACAATGCGCGGGCGGCAATATTCCGCTAACGGCCGAAACGACCGCGTAGCCTCTTTCATATGCGCCAGCAGGAAAGCGTTCGTCATCAGCGGCGTGACGCGTTTCGTTGACAGTCTTCCACGATGTTACAAGATCTCGTAAGTCGCGCCGCAGTGCTTGCATCGGGCTGCCAACGCGGTATTGCATTGTTCGCGGCGGCTCGAGGACTTCATTTTTGCCGTGTCCAATAGGGCTCCGTGATAGTTATACCGACTGGCCTGATCAGTACCTGGGAGACGGATGGCGATTGATTTGAAAGTGGGAGCCCACCGCAGTTGCACGCTCCAAACGCGGCACGAATATCGCGGCAGCACGTCCAGCGACGAGGTGCGCACCGGCCGCCAGCTCATTGCTTCAGCAAGTTCATGGGAGCTCACGCGCGACGCGAGCCAACTAGCCCCGCTGGCCAGGTTCATGCGCCGTGCTCAGGGCGGCGCATATGCAAGCGGCTCCGCGCCTCAGCAACTCGCTCGAGCGCTCAAGTGCGCCGTCGAGAGCGGCGATGTGATTGCAGTCGCCTCTAAACCGCGAGGCTCTGGCGCATGCAGTTCGCCCGTCGAGCAGATGATCCGACCGTACTATGTAACCGTCACGCCTTCGCAGCTCTTCCGGCGCGCGCTCGACGCCGTGCCTGCCGCGCGGTCATTCAAGCGTCCCACACTACCGCGGGTGGCCGCCGACGATGGTCTCGCGATCTGGTTCGCTCGCCCCGGCGACGTGCTACCCGATGGGACCATCGCCACGCCGGTCTCGACGCCGCTTAGCGATGCGCAGCCATTCGAGTACTTCGAATCTTCCCCTAGTGACATCAACCAGGAGGCGGCCTCCTTTCGGCTTTCTCCGGCCGAAAAGACCGAGTGCATGCAACGATGGGAAGACGATCACAATTTGTGTTGGGCTATCGGGAAGCCAATGGGCGGATACGGAACAGTCCAGGCGTGCATGGACCGTGCGCGCTACAACTACAACATTTGCATGGGATTCACTCAAGCAATATGAACACTCCACGCTCACCCCAGCCACCTAAATCAATCGTTGTCGGCTTCGTTCCTGAGGACATGGAACTGACCATTCAGATGGTTGATGAGGCGGCTCTCCAGCCACTTTTGACCGGGACGGTCTTCCCCATTCTGTTGTCAGACTTTGGCGACAAGATTGACGACGAAATCGCTCGCCGTTTCGGTGTCGCCATCCTCAACTGCCTGGCTCGATACAAACCCGAATTAGTGCCGCTCATGTCGTCGGTCACGCAAGAGCCGCAGAAACGACCGGAATAACGCATCCAGACGGCAAGTCTGCGCCCAGGCACCTCAAAGCTCGCTTGGCACCCCGCGTCAGCGTAACAATTCCGTTTTGCTCGGTATGGACCTGATCAAGAAATTCAACGCATTCCACGACTGGTATTTGATGGGCATCTCAACGGACATGCGGTGAAGGTGATTGCAGACGAAGCAGACGCCGCGCTTCGCTAAGCGTATAAAACACAGAAGTAAAACTGCGCCACACGCCAATTAATAAATTGCAGCGCCCGTCTCCCGCCGCGAATTCGGAAAACTCAGGAGACCCCTTTCCGAAATCGTCTCGTCTTGCAATCTTCGCTCAGTAACATATGCTCTCTTTCAGAGCGCTTTCTGGGTCCTTTTCCGGAACAACGGTGCGATCGGTCGCCGTCAGGCGCGAGGCGGCCGACACACGCAAACAACGCCGTCCCGCGCGCCCGACGTTTCTCCGCCCACCCCCCGGTCGAGGCGTGGGCGGCAACCATCCTGAAAGCCGACATGTCACGCACAAACGAAATCAGACTGCCGAGTCTTTCCGGTGAGAGCAATCGCATCGAGGGGTAACCAGCAGTTTGCGCATACGGGCGACGTGCGCGACCTAGTTGGGTTTCCCGAGTTTCTGTCACCGAGCTTTTGTAACGTGCGCCGCTCACAACTGGGTGAGCGGCGTAACCGGCAATGATGCCGACCGCACGGATGAATGTCGCGCTCACGCGGCTCGAGTCGAACCACCGCAGGCGAGCGTCAATGTACAGGGAGTCTTGGCGATGAAAGCTCCTCAGCGTCCTCAGCGCATCGAGTTGATGGCGCCACTGTCGGGCGTACTGGTTCCTCTCGACAGCGTGCCCGATCCGGTCTTTGCCCAGAAGATGGTCGGCGATGGCGTATCGATCGATCCGACCTCGGATGAACTGCTATCGCCGCTTGCCGGCAAGGTCACGCAACTCCACAGCTCGTGCCACGCCACAACGATCACCGGCGACAACGGTCTGCAAGTGCTGCTGCACATCGGGCTCGACACCGTGTTGCTGCGCGGCGAGGGCTTCATGCCGTTGGTCAAGGAAGGCGACACCGTCGCGGCGGGCACGCCGCTGATCCGCTTCGACCCGATCGCGGTCGGCGCAAAAGCAACCAGCCTGCTCACGCAAATGGTCATCGCCAACGGCGATCTCGTCACGCGCTACGTTCCCGCGAAAGGGCTCGTCGTCGCCGGCACCGACGTCGCGCTGTACGTCGAACTGGTCGGCAGCGTGGAGAACAAAGATACGGCCAGCGTCACCGGCGCGATCCTCTCCGGCGAGATCACGCTGCCGAATCCGGCGGGCCTGCATGCGCGGCCCGCCGCGGTCGTCGCGGTCGAGGCGAAGAAATTCAAGTCCGAGATCCGCTTGCTGCGCGGCGACGCCAGCGCAAATGCCAAGTCCGTCGTCGCGCTCATGGGGCTCGCAACGAAGTTCGGCGACAAGCTGCGCGTCGAGGCCCGCGGTCCCGACGCGGCGGAGGCGGCCAGCACCGTCGCGCGACTGCTTGCCGAGGGATCGGGCGAAAAGCCCGGCGATGCGCCGGCACCCGCGGCGGCCGCGTCAAGCGCGCCGGCTGCGCCAGTGCCGGCACCGAGCGAGGCGGCTCCCGCCGACGCCAACGAATTCATCGGCGTCTCCGCTTCGCCGGGGCTTTCGGTCGGCAAGATCGTGCAGTTCCGCCAGCAAGTGATCGAGGTGAACGAAGCGGGCGAGTCGCCGCAACGCGAACGGGCGCAACTCGAAGCGGCGCAGCATCAGGCGCGTCAGCAGATCGAGGGGCTCAAGGCGACGCTCACCGATCCGTCGAAAGCGCAGATTCTCGACGCGCATCTCGAACTGCTGGACGATCCCGACCTGAACGACGCCGCCATCAGCAGCATCAGCGAGGGAAAGGGCGCGGGGTTCGCGTGGCGCGATGCGTTCCAGAACCAGGCAAGCATGCTCGAAAAGCTCGACAATCCGCTGCTGCGCGAACGCGCCGGCGATATCCGCGACGTCGGCCGCCGTGTGCTCGCGCTGCTCGCCGGCGTGAAGCAGGCGCAGATCGACGTGCCGGAAGAGTCGATCCTGATCGCTGAGGAACTGTCGCCGTCCGACACCACGTCGCTCGATCGCAGCAAGGTGCTCGGCTTTTGCACGACGACCGGCGGCGCGACGAGCCACGTCGCGATCCTCGCGCGCTCGCTCGGCATTCCGGCGATCTGCGGTATCGACGCGCGCGCGCTGCAACTCGCCGACGGCACGCCCGTCGTGCTCGACGGTTCGCGCGGCAGCTTGCGGCGCAATCCGAGCGCCGAGGAACTGGAAAAGGCGCGCGAACGCATCAGGCGCCAGGCCGCCAAACGCGAAGACGAAAAGCTCGCGGCAAGCAGAATCGCAATGACCGCCGACGGCCACCGCGTCGAAGTCGTCGCGAACATCCGCAATGCGCAGGAAGCGCGCGACGCGGTCGCTGGCGGTGCGGAAGGCGTCGGACTGTTGCGTTCCGAGTTCCTGTTCGACGCGCGCGACACCGCGCCAAGCGAAGACGAACAGGCCACCGAATATTGCGCCGTCGCGGAAGCGCTCGGCCGCGAGCGCACGCTCGTGGTCCGCACCCTCGATGTCGGCGGCGACAAACCGCTGTCGTATATGCCGCTGCCGAAGGAAGACAACCCGTTTCTCGGCCTGCGCGGTGTGCGCGTGAGCCTCGAGCGTCCCGACATCTTCCGCACCCAACTGCGCGCGATCCTGCGCGCGGCGCCGCTCGGCAACCTGCACGTGATGTTCCCGATGATCACGACGGTCGAGGAAGTGCGGGCGGCGCGCAAGATCCTGCTGGAAGAATCCGGCGATCGCGCGGCGAGCGCGAAAGTGGGCGTCATGATCGAAGTCCCGGCGGCCGCGCTGATCGCGGAGCCGCTCGCACGCGAAGTCGACTTCTTCTCGATCGGCACGAACGACCTCACGCAATACACGCTCGCGATGGACCGGGGCCATCCGCAACTCGCGAAGCAGGCCGACGCGCTGCACCCGGCGGTGTTGCGTCTGATCGGCATGACGGTCGACGGCGCGCATCAGCACGGCAAATGGGTCGGCATTTGCGGCGGCATCGCGTCTGATGCGATGGCGGTGCCGGTGCTCGTCGGCCTTGGCATTGATGAGCTATCGGTGAGTATTCCGGCAGTCGGTTCGATCAAGGCCCAGCTTGCACGTATCACGACCGACGAAGCAAAGAAGCTCGCCGCCGAGGTGCTGCGTCTGGGCACCGCCGCGGAAGTCCGCGCGCATCTGTCGCGCTTTGCCGACTGAGCGGATCAACAGGAGATCAGCCATGTTCTCGCATGCGTTCGGAGTCTTGCAGAAGATCGGCAAATCGCTGATGCTGCCCGTCGCCGTACTCCCGGTGGCCGGCCTGCTGCTCGGTCTCGGCGCCACCGACTTCCACGGTTACGTGCCGACCGTCGTGCTCGCGCTGATGAAGAACGCGGGCGACGTGATCTTCGCCAACCTGCCGCTGATCTTCGCGATCGGCGTCGCGCTCGGCTTCACCGAGAACGATGGCGTCTCGGGTATCGCCGCAACGATCGGGTATCTGGTGATGACGGCCACGCTGGGTGTGATCGCGAAGATAGGGGGCATCGAAACCGACACGATCATGGGCATTCCGTCGATCCAGACCGGCGTGTTCGGCGGCATCCTCGCCGGTGGTCTTGCGGCCTGGATGTTCAACCGCTACTACCGGATCACGTTGCCGCCGTATCTCGGCTTCTTCGCCGGCAAGCGCTTCGTGCCCATCGTAACCGCGATCGGCTCGATCGTGCTCGGCGCGATCCTGTCCTTCGTGTGGCCGCCGATCGGCAGCGCAATCAAGGCTTTCTCGCATTGGGCGGCGGTTTCGGACCCGCGCACCGCCGCGACGGTCTACGGTTTCGTCGAACGTCTGCTGATTCCGTTCGGTCTGCATCACATCTGGAACGTGCCGTTCTTCTTCGAAATGGGCAGCTTCGTCGACCCGACGACCGGCAAGGAGGTTCACGGCGACATCACCCGCTATTTCGCGGGCGACCCCACCGCCGGCATTCTCGCGGGGGCGTTCCTGTTCAAGATGTTCGGCCTGCCGGCCGCTGCGATCGCGATCTGGCATTGCGCGAAGCCGGAGAAGAAGGTGGCCGTCGGCGGCATGATGGTTTCGGCCGCGCTGACTTCTTTTCTCACCGGCATCACCGAGCCGATCGAATTCGCGTTCCTGTTCGTCGCGCCGGTGCTGTACCTGATTCACGCATGCCTCGCGGCGTCGGCGCAGTTCGTGGCGAACACCTTGGGCATGCGCATGGGCTTCACGTTCTCGCAAGGCGGCATCGATTTTCTGATGTTCAACCTGATCGGCGGAAAGGCCACGCACGCCTGGTATGTTTTCATTCTCGGTCCAATTTACGCGGTGATCTATTACGGCGTGTTCCGCTTCGTCATCACGCGCTTCAACCTCAAGACACCCGGCCGCGAGGACGACACGGCGGATACCGTGGCGGTCGCCGCGAGCGGCGTGGGCGGACGCTCGCGCGAACTCGTGCTCGCCTTTGGCGGCCGCTCCAATATCACCAGTCTCGACGCTTGCATCACGCGGCTGCGCATCTCCGTGAAGGACCCGGCGCGCGTCAACGAACACAAGCTCAAGGCGCTCGGTGCGGCGGGTGTGGTGCGCGTGGGCAACGGCGTGCAGGCGATCTTCGGGCCGTTGTCGGAGAACATGAAAACCGACATGCAGGACTACCTGAAGACAGCGGGCGCAGAAGCGGATCTGCCGGCGGCCGGCGCACCCGGCGTGGAAGGCGCAGCAGCCGCGACTGCCGCGGCTCCAGCGGCCGTGGCCGCCTCGGCGCAACACTCTGCGCAGGAAACGGAGCGCGCTGAAAAGATTCGTGCGGCGCTGGGCGGCGCGGCCAACATCCTGAAGCTCGACGCGCTGGCGGCCACGCGGTTGCGTGTCGAGCTATTGGATGCGTCGCGCATCGACGCGGCCGGCTTGAAAGCGGCGGGCGTGGCCGCCACGCAAGCATTGAAGAACGGTGCACTCGATCTGATCGTGGGTCTCGGCTCGGGCAGCCTCGCAGGCGCAATGCGATAGGAGCGACGCGTACATAGGGGGCCGCATGGAAGCAGTCAGAACTTTCCTCGAAACCCAGCCGCTGCTCGCGCTTTTTCTGACGATTGCGCTCGGCTACCTGGTCGGCGAAATCACTATCAAGGGCGTGGCTCTGGGCTCGGGGGCCGTGCTGTTCGTTGGACTCGGGCTCGGCGCGTTCGCGCCGAAATCCGCCGCCGCCGGCGTTGCTGGGCACGCTCGGTCTGCTGCTGTTTCTGTATGGCATCGGCATTCAGTACGGCGCGCAGTTCTTCCGCGGACTGACGAGCCGGGAAGGCATGAAGGCCAATGCGGCCGCCTGTGTGGGCGTGATCGCTTCGGGTCTGGTGGCGTGCGCCTTCATCCACTTCGGCATCACGCTCGCCGATGCGCTCGGCATGTTCGCGGGCAGCGGCACCAGCACGGCGAGCCTGCAGGTTGCCATCGCATCAATGAAAAGCAGCAATGCCGCCGTGGCTTATAGCGTCACCTATCCATTCGGCGTGGCTGGGCCGATCCTGTTCCTCTATGTGCTGAACGCGGCCCTGAAAGCCAAAATACCGAAGCCGACCGCGAAGGTGCTGGAGACCGCGGAAATCGCGCTGCGCAATGCCAGTCTCTTCGGTCTCCGGCTGTCGGAGCTCTCGACCCGCCTGCCTGCCGGCGTGGCGATAGCGGCCGTGCGGCGCGCGCATCACAATCAGTTGCCCAGCGACGACTTCACGCTGCGCGCCGACGACGTCCTTCTTGCCACCGCCACCGAGCGCCGCCCGCTCGACGAAGCAACCGCACTATGCGGCGAGTCGCAGCCCGGGCGTATTTCGAGTCATCGCGAAGACCTCGACTATCTGCGCGTGTTCGCGTCTAGCCCGGCGGTCGTCGGCACGGCGCTCGGCAATCTGCGCTATCCGGACGGCGTGAACTGCGCGATCGCGCACGTGCGGCGCGGTGATACCGATCTGCTGTCGACCCCGGATCTGATTCTCGAGGCAGGCGACCGCGTCGGCCTGCTCGTCGACAACGCGCATCGGGCGACGGTCCGCGCGTTCTTCGGCGATTCGATCAAGGGCACGGCCGAGCTGAGTTTCATCTGTCTAGGCATCGGCGCGGCAGCGGGGCTGCTGGTCGGTGCGATCCCGCTGCGCGCGCCCGGTCTCGGCGCGTTCAGCCTGGGTCTCGCGGCGTTGCTACTGGTCGCGCTGTGCCTCGGCAAGGTTCGCCGCAGCGGACCTTTCGTGTGGGTGATGCCGCTCTCCGCCAATCTCGTGCTGCGCAATCTCGGGCTGACGATTTTTCTCGCGCAGGTGGGCCTGTCTTGCGGACCGAAGTTCGTTGCGACCGTCGGCACCGCCGGACCGCTGCTGCTGCTGTATGGCGTGATCACGCTGCTGGTGCTCGTCGGCGTCACGGCTGTGTGCTGCCTGTGGATCTTCAGACTGTCTTTCGATACATCGGTCGGCGTGATCTGCGGCGCGACCGGCAATCCCGCGATTCTCGCCTTCGCCAACCGCATCGCGCCGACGGATCAGCCCGACGTCATGTACGCGATGATTTTTCCGTCGATGACCATCGTCAAGGTGCTGTTCGTGCAGATCGCCATCGCGGTCGCTGCCGGCTAGAAGAAGCCGTTATTGCGACCCGCCGCAATCGGGAACGCCGCTTGCGCAACTCAGAGCCGCGCGACGCATTCCGCAACGATGCGCGGACGGTTCGGCGATGGAGGCCAGATGAAAGGACGGGTGGCAAGTGCGGGCGTGGCCGTGGTTCTGGTCGCCCTCATGGCCGCGCACGGCCCCACTGCGCATGCACGGGAGTCCGCGCCGGGTGCCGTCACTGCGCCGCTCGCGGCCAACAGCGATACCGCGGCCGCGGCGCGCGGCGCGAAGCTCGCCGCCATTGGCAATTGCGTCACGTGCCACACCGCGACGGGCGGCCAGCCCCTCGCGGGCGGCCTGCGGCTGCAAACACCTTTTGGCATCATTTACTCGACCAACATTACCCCGGACAACGAAACCGGCATCGGAGGCTGGACGCTCGACGCGTTCGAACGTGCGATGCGGCGCGGCGTGTCCAGCGACGGTCATCTGCTCTACCCCGCGTTCCCGTATCCCCACTTCACGCACCTGAGCGATGCCGATATCGGCTCGCTGTATGCATGGCTGATGAGCCGCGCTCCGGTCAACGCGCCTGCGCCGCACAACGAGCTGATCTTCCCGCTCGGCTTCAGGCCCCTCATCGCCGTGTGGAACCTTCTTTACCTGCATACCGGCAGCGCAGCCGCACCGTCGCCGACCGGAGCGCCGGAGCTCGCACGCGGGCGTTATCTGGTCGAAAGCCTCGGTCATTGCGGTGCGTGCCACACGCCGCTCGACCACCTCGGCGCCGAGCGCCGCGACCACGCGCTGCAAGGCGGCACGATCGACGGATGGGACGCGCCCGCGCTGACGGACCTCGCTTCACGCCCCACGCCCTGGACGCAGGCTCAGCTCGTCGGCTATCTGCGCACGGGCCTCGCCAGCGCCCACGGCGCGGCGGCGGGTCCGATGCGCCCCGTCACGCGCACGCTCGCCGACGCATCCGCCTCCGACGTCGAGGCGATGGCCGCGTATCTGCTGGCGTTGCCATCCGGGGGCCGAGGCGCGCCGGAGCATCCGGTCGCCTCGCCCTCCGCTACCTCCGCGCCCGTGTCCCCCGCGCCCGGCGGCGGCGCGAATCTGTTCGCCGCGGCCTGCGCATCGTGCCATGCCGAAGGCGCGCCGATGTCGAACGGGGGCGCTCGACCGTCGCTGTCCCTTTCCACGGCCGTCAACGCCGACAGCCCTCGCAACATGGTCCGTTTCATCCTCGATGGCATCGACTGGCACGAAAGCGATAGCGAGCCCTTCATGCCATCATTTGCCAACACCTTCACGGATGCGCAGATAGCGGAGCTCGCCAACTACACGCGCGAACGCTTCACCGCACGCGACGCGTGGCCCACGCTCGACGCCCGTGCGGTCGCGCAATTTCGCAGGGACGGCCTGCCACGATGATCACACTCAACGTCAACGGCGTCAGTCAGACGGTCGATGTCGACCCGTCCACGCCGCTGCTCTATGTGCTGCGCAACCAATTGCAGCTCGACGGCGCGAAGTTCGGCTGCGGTCTCGGTCAATGCGGCGCATGCACGGTCAGCGTCGGCGGCGAACCGGTGTTCTCGTGCCTCATGCCGGTCGTGGCCGTGGGCGAGCGGCCAGTGCGAACCGTCGAAGGACTCGGCAGCGCGCAACATCCCGGACCACTTCAGCAAGCCTTCATCGACGAACAGGCCGCGCAATGCGGCTATTGCATCGCCGGCATGATCATGCGAGCGCAAACGCTGCTGGACCGAGTCCCGCACCCAAGCGATGAACAGATCCGCCGCTACATGCAGCCGAACCTGTGCCGCTGCGGCACGCACATGCGCATTCTCGCGGCGATCCGGCAAGTCGCGAGCGGTTCGCCGCGTACGGGCGGGGGAGCGCAATCGTGAGCGACGGCCGCCCATTGTCCGCCGCCCACGGCAGCGGTCCGGATGACCCCGCGCGGCGCCGCTTCCTCGTTGGCGGCTCGCTGATGGTGAGCTTCGCGATCGTGCCAGTCATGGCCGCGCTCGCGCAAACCACCACCGAAGCGGGCACCTTCAACGCGAGCGCCCCGAAGCTGCCGGGCAGTCTCAAGACCACGCCGTTGCTCGATGCGTGGATCAAGGTCGCCCCCGACGGCCGCGTGACCGTATTCACGGGCAAAGCGGAGCTTGGCACGGGCATTCGCACCGCGCTGCTGCAGGTCGCCGCGGAAGAGCTGGATCTCGCGCCTGATGCGATCGAGCTGATCACCGCCGACACCACCAGAACGCCAAACGAAGGCTACACCGCCGGCAGTCACACGATGGCCGACAGCGGCACCGCGATCCTCAACGCCGCGGCTCAGGTGCGCGCGCTGCTGGTCGCGAGCGCGGCCTCGCAGTTGGGCCTCGACGCAGCGACCCTGACGACACGCGACGGCGCCGTCATTGCCGCCGACGGAAGACGCGTGAGCTATGGCGAAGCCGTGCAACACGCGGACCTGCATCAGAACGCCCAGCCCGACGCGCCGAGAAAGCCGCCATCGGCCTACGCGCTGATTGGCCATATGCTGCCGCGTGTCGATATCCCGGGCAAGGTGACGGGCGGTGCGAGCTATGTCCAGGACCTGCGGCTGCCCGGCATGCTGCATGCCCGCGTCGTGCGGCCGCCGTCTTATGGCGCGAGCCTCGTTGCAGTCGATCGCGTGCGTGTCGAGGCGCTGCCCGGGGTCGTCAAGGTCGTGCGCAACGGCAACTACCTCGCGGTGGCCGCCGACGACGAATGGCGCGCGATCCTCGCGATGCGTGAGCTGGCGCTCGCCGCGCAGTGGCGGCCCGGGCCGCCGCTGCCCGATCCGGCGAACGTCCACGCGTTGCTGATGAGCCTGCCCGCACAGGAAATCGCGGTGGCCGATCGGGGCGCGGCGACCGGCGCGGCCGCACCGATGGCGACGCTGCGGGCGCGCTATTCGAGGCCGTATCTGACGCATGGCTCGATTGGGCCATCGTGCGCGGTCGCGCGACTCGACAACGATGTGATGACCGTTTGGACGCATACGCAAGGCGTCTATCCGCTGCATGCCGGCATCGCCGAAATGCTCGCGATGCCGCCCGGCAACGTGCACTGCGTGCATGTGGAAGGTTCGGGCTGCTACGGACACAACGGCGCGGACGATGTCGCGGCCGACGCCGCCCTGATCGCACGCGAGTTGCCTGGTCGACCGGTGCGGGTGCAATTGATGCGCGAACAGGAACACATGTGGGAGCCGTTCGGCCCGGCCATGACAGTCGACGCAAAGGCAACGCTCGATGCGGCAGGCATGATTGCCGACTGGCGTTACGAGCTATGGAGCAATACGCATAACAACCGGATCGAGAATGCGGGCCGCTTGCTGCCTGCGCAGCTCCTTGCGCAGCCGTTCACCCCCGCGCCGCCGAAGCCGATTCCGATGCCGGAAGGCGGAGGCGACCGCAACAGCATTCCGCTCTACCGCGTGCCCAGCCTGCACGTGCAGCATCATTTCGTGCCCACGATGCCGATCCGCGTCTCCGCGATGCGTTCGCTCGGCGCGCACATGAACGTGTTCGCGATCGAGAGCTTCATCGACGAGCTAGCCAGAGCCGCGCACGCCGATCCCGTTGCGTTTCGCCTCAAACATCTCGATGATCCGCGCGCACATGGCGTGATTCGCGCCGTAGCCGATCAATTCGGCTGGCATGCTCACAGCACGCTAACGGGCGACGCTAGCCCGCGTTCACACGGTACCGGCTTTGCGTTTGCCCAATACAAGAACCTGATGGCCTACTTTGCCGTCGCGATGGACGTGACGGTGATGCGCGATACCGGCGAGCTCAGCATCGAGCGCGTCGTCGCAGCCGTCGATTGCGGACAGATCGTGAATCCGGACGGTGTGCGCAATCAGATCGAAGGCGGCATTTTGCAAACCGCGAGCTGGACGCTCTATGAAGAAACGCAATTCGATCCGCAACGCATCACGAGCTATGACTGGAGCACTTATCCGATCATGCGCTTCTCGTCCGTACCCAAACGCGTGGACGTGCTGTTGATCGACCGGCCTGGCTTGCCATTCCTGGGTGTCGGAGAAGCGGCGCAAGGCCCGGCCGCCGCGGCGCTCGCGAACGCGATCGACGACGCGACGGGTGTGCGGATCCGCGACTTGCCGTTGCTCGGGGCGAACGGCAAGAAGATGCTCGAGGCGTGACGGGGCTTTCGCGTTAACAAACGAACGCGCCGCGCGATCTTCGGCGCGGCGCCGGGACTGCGCTCAGTGGCCGCCGGACGGAAACGAGAACGTCGCGCGCGCGCTGCCATTGCCGCGGACGTTCACCGTCTGCTTTCTGGTCACGCCGCTGTAAGTGGCGCTGATCGTATAACGCCCTTGAGGCAGCCGCACGAGCATGTACGGCCCCTTCGACGTGGCCTCGAACACGGAAGCGCCGCCTTTGGCGATCTGCACCTGGACGTCGGCCACATAGCTCGCACCGGGTCCCGTGAACTGCAGAGACAGCGGCCACTGCCTGCGTGCCTGCCGCAGCGCGGTCGACTCGTCGCGACCAACTCCGCCGGTCACGAACGATATGTCGCCCTGCTGCTGCGTCGGTGGCATGCCGGTCCTGTGGATCTCGCTGGCGCTCTGCGGAGCAGCCGTCTGCGCGACCGCGACGCCTGCCTGAACCAGTGTGAACGCCGCGGCGAGCAGGGTCGACGCGATCCGGGGAGCGTTTCGTTGCATTTTCATCGTGACTGCTCCTTACAGTATTGCCGACTGCCGGTTAGAGTGCGTGCCCGGTTCGTCGGGTGGAAGAACGCTTGCACCAGGTTGGAAACGCATCGCGCGCCGGGGGCCGGCCACGAGCGAGGGCACCTCACGACCACGGTCAGCAGCGGACTTATCACGAATAATACGACATAGGGCCCGTAGCAGAGTGCAGATACGCCAATGGGTCACTGCCATGCACACCGCGCGACTGATCCACGGCATCGGTCAGCAATGTTTGAGCCAGTCCCGGACCAGAACTTATAAGACATTCTTCAGAACGCCGGAGCTAGGCGCCGCCTCGATCTTGAGAAGCCCATTCAATCGTCTATGTTCAAAGAGACGCTATTGGGCAGACGCGCCGTTGCGGTCAGGAGGATGTCGCCATGTCATTACTCGCGCAATCCGGTGCTGGACTGCGGCACCTATGCCTGGTCGCATCGATCAGTGTGGCTGCGGCCTTTCCCGCTTCAATCGCTGCGCAGGTAGTGCGGACAGAGGTTCTACCGCTGCAGTCGGTCACACTCACCGACGAACAGTTCCTCGGCGGACACGAAGCGGGCAAGCCGGTCACCGTTGCCGGGGTGCTGAGCCTACCCAAGGCGGGTTCGGGTCGTCTTCCTGCGATCGTCATGCTTCATCCATCGGGCGGCATCAACAGCGGTATCACCGACTGGCAGCAGGAATTCCTTGCGATGGGCGTCGCCACGTTCGTTGTCGACAGTTTCGCGGGGCGCGGTATCGTCAGCACGCTCAACGACCAGGGGCAACTGGGCCGACTCGTTCAGCTCGAGGACGCGTATCGCGCACTCGACCTGCTCCAGCAGCATCCAGGAGTCGATCCGGAGCGGGTGATACTGATGGGCGAATCACGCGGCGGACAACCAGCGTTATATGCCGACCTCAAACGGTTTCAACAATTGCACGGCTCCACTTCCGGCAACGGCTTCGCCGGGTACATCGCGTTCTATCCGAACTGCAACACGACCTTTAGAGCCGATGACGATTTCGACGACAAGCCCGTGCTCGTTTTTCATGGCAGTGCAGATGAGTTTGCTCCAGTCGCGTCATGCCGCGCATACGTCGAAAGACTGCGCGCCAAGGGAAAAGACATCAAGTTCGTCGAGTACTCGGGCGCCCAGCATATGTTCGACTGGAAAGCCGCCGCGAAGCCAATCGTTCTCGCCAAGGCGCAGACCATAAAAAGCTGTCAACTGAGCGAAGCACAGAACGGCCAAATCATGGACGCAGCGACTGGCCAGCTTTTTACTTACAGCGATCCCTGCGTCGAGTATGGAGCAACCCTCGCGTACGACGAAAAGGCCGCGATCAATGCCAGGAAGATCGTCCGCGAGTTCGTGACGGGCACGTTCAAACTTGTCGCGCCCGCTCCGTGACCCGGAAGCCGGTTCGTTCGCGAACTCGGGCTGTCCTGAGCTTCAACGAACGGCCGTCTCCTGACAAGAGCCAGTTTCACTTTCAATGCGTCCTTATGCGCGTTTCAAGTATGAAGCGCACATCGGCGCTGTAATAGCCATAACACTCGCTGCTTTCCCGGCTCCCATTTTTGGGCCGCTATTTCAATTCGTCCGTCCAGGTGTGCGGAGAGCTCGCTTTACCTGTCGGATGTCTTTTCGCCTTCCGGACAATTAACCAGATCTTCTGGGGTTGGCAATTTTTAACCATAACATTCAGGAGTAGCATCGTGCGTGTATTGCATTGATGGTGTGGACGCCGTTCATTAACCAATACACCACGGAGAAACAGCATGAGGATGCGTACTCTGGGCCGCAATGGCCCCACGGTTTCGGCACTTGGGCTGGGCTGCATGGGCATGTCGGATTTCTACGGTCCTGCGGATCGCACCGAAAGCATCGCCACGCTGCACTCGGCGCTCGAAGCAGGCGTCACGCTGCTCGATACCGGCGACTTCTACGGCATGGGCCACAACGAACTGCTGATCCGCGAGGCGCTTGCAGGCCTGCCGCCGTCGCGGCGTGACGCGGCAATCATCAGCGTGAAGTTCGGCGCGTTGCGCGATCCTGCCGGCGGCTGGCATGGTTACGACAGTCGGCCGGCGGCCGTGCGCAACTTCGTCGCGTATTCGCTGCAACGGCTAGGCGTCGATCACATCGATATCTATCGGCCCGCGCGGCTCGATCCGCAGGTACCGATCGAAGAAACGATTGGCGCAATCGCCGATCTCGTAAAGGAGGGCTATGTACGCCAAATCGGTCTTTCTGAACTTGGCGCCGCATCCATCCGGCGCGCGGCGAGCGTGCATCCAATCAGCGATCTGCAGATTGAATATTCGCTCGTCTCGCGCGGGATCGAGGAAGCAATCCTGCCGACTTGCCGATCACTTGGCATCGGCGTCACGGCGTATGGCGTTTTGTCCCGTGGATTGATCAGCGGCCACTGGCAAGCGGGCGCGAAAACGAACGACTTCCGCGCCGTAAGTCCACGATTTCAGGGGGCCAACGTGGCGCATAACCTTGCACTGGTCGAGGCCTTGCGGGTTACGGCCGAACAGCGGAGCGTGACGGTCGCCCAGCTCGCGATCGCATGGGTAGCCGCACAAGGCGCGGATATCGTGCCGCTCGTTGGGGCTCGCAAGCGCGACCGGCTCGCGGAGGCGCTCGGCTCGGTCGACCTCGAACTGAGCGCAGACGATCTCGCCGCGATCGAGCGTGCCGTGCCAAAGGGCGCCGTCGCAGGCGAGCGTTATGCGTCCGCGCAGATGTCGCAATTGGACAGCGAGAAAGGCGCCGGTTAGGTAACGTGGCGGCTCGTCAGGATTAGCCGGCGCAACGGCGTTCGACGTTCACCCCGACACGGTCGAACGCCACGGCGACTGCGCCAGGCGTCCGCAATCGGCCGCATCCTGCCGGCACGTTGCGGGGCTCGTGATCGCCGCCGTGGGCACCACGGTGATTGGCGTGGCCGTGGCCTGCCGCTGGCTGGTACCCGACATGCCATGGGCTGACGCAGTAGTCCTGGGCGCTATCGTGGCGCCGCCCGATGCAGCGGCGGCAACAGCCGTGATGCGTCAGCTCGGACTGCCGCACCGCTTGATGAGCATCCTCGAAGGCGAGAGCCTGCTCAACGACGCCAGTGCGCTCTTTGTCTACCGTCTGGCGCTGATGGCGGTGCTTGTGGGGCCGCTGGGTTTTCACGACTACCTGCCCGTGTTTCCGCTCACGGTGTTCGGCAGCATCGCGGTAGGGATCGGTCTGGCGTTCCCTATGCGGCCACTCACAAGCGCGCCAGACCATGTACCCACCTCACTGATCCTGCAGTTCGCGATGACCTTCGGAGTCTGGATACTGGCCAGAAGATCGGCCTGTCCGGCATCCTGACGATGGTGGTGTTTGCGATGGCAATGGCGCGCGGAGGCGGGCCACGCATTCCGGCGCGAATGCGCGTGCCGATCCTTGCTGTCTGGGAAACTGTCGTATTCGTGCTGAATCCGCTCGCCTTCGTGCTGATCGGTATGCAATTGCGGCCGATCTGGGAGCGCCTCGGCAGCGGATCAGCACGGATCGACGCCATCGTTATCGCCGCGGTCGTGCTAGCCGTGGCCATCGCGACGCGATTCCTGTGGGTGATGAGCTACAGTGCGCTCGTGATCTATCGGAACAGGAAGATCGAGCCAGCAAAGCGCGCCAAGGGCTCGTGGAGCAGTGGCCTGGCGATCTCCTGGGCGGGTATGCGAGGCATCGTCACACTCGCGGCCGCATTCTCCGTTCCGCACACATTGCCCAACGGATCGCCCTTTCCGTACCGCGATCTCATCCTTTGCGCTTTCGCCGTAGTTTTCGGAACGCTGGTGATGCAGGGGCTGACCATGAAAGCAGTCATCGGCCTGCTCGACCTTCCCGATGACGATCTGGTTTCAGCGGAAGTGCGCAGTGGCCGGACGCTGATCTATCAAGCGCTACTTGACTCGATCAAGGATGACGACTCCATTCACGCGAAATTGCTCAAGAAGGAGTATCAGGCGGTCGTCGACCTGAACGCGATCCGCGATCGTGCGCAACCGCTGAGCGAAGTCCCCGGCGGCCCACTGAGGCGGCGTGCCATTGCAGCCGCGCGCGCGAAGGCTATCGACCTTCGTAATAGAGACGTCATCGGGGATCACGCGTACCGAACACTCGTACAAGAGCTGGACTGGGCTGAACTGTCCGCTGGCGGCAACGCGCCGTCATAGCGTCCTGACGAGCGGAGAACGCCCTTTAAGGAGACCTTCTTGATGCTCGCGGACACGGTGCGCAGGTAACCGGTCCGCGTCTGGAGGGCACGAGTTTCTAGCGGATCCCGCGCTTGATCAGCGGAATCAGCGAGTCGATCGTCGCGGGCGTCTGCACACCTGCGCCGGTGTTGATGGTCAGTCCCGCGAAATGATAGGCAGCCGAGAGCACGCATTGCGTGACCGGCAGGAAACCCTGCAGATAAAGCTGCTGGTCGAGCGTCGCAGTGATGTACTTGTTCTGCAACCCGGAAATCGTGGCGGGCGCCAGATCGATGCCGCCCACGATGATTTGCCCCGGCTTCTTGCCAGCCTGCTGGAGCGCCTGCGGAATGAACCCGGTCACGCCGCCGTGCTGCGTGCCGATCGCCTTCAGATCAGGGTGCGCCTGGATAAAGGCGACCAGGATCGGCACGGCGAGCGATGAATCGGCATCCACCTGCGGTGAGATATTGAGCCTCGTCACCTTCACACCGGCCTTTTCCAGCGTCTCGGAAAGGCCACGGTCAGACTGGCTGCGCACGCTCTCGTTGAAGACGCCATATTCGAGCGCCTCGTCGCCCTTCTTTAGGCCGGCGTTGAGCATCGCCTGAGCAGTGATCTGCCCGCCGATGTAGAGTTCGACGCCGGCGTAGCCGAACCCCTTCGCGTCGTAGAGCTTCTGGTTTTCGGGCAGCGGCGTATTGCCGACGGTAACGATGATGCCCTGGTCTACCGCCTGTTTGATCAGAGGTGCGAAGGCTGGATCGCCAGGATGGCCCATGATGCCGATACACGTCGGATGCGCCGCCATCGCCTGGCGAAACTGCGCAAGCATCGTCTCTGGACTCCAGGCCGAAAACTGCTCGATCACCTTGATGCCGAGGGCGTGTCCCGCGTCCGCAGCGCCGGTCTGACGTGGCAGCGTCGCGCCGTCGCCGGGGTTACCGCCCATCTGCATATACATCGTCATACCGGCGCCGAGCGGCCCCGTCGTGGTCGGCTCGGTGGCACCGGCGGTTGGCGCGAGGCCGAACGCAACAACGCTCGCCCCTAGTAGGAATCCCGTCATGATCTTGATCATTTCTGCTCCTATCTCCTGATTTAACGGCGTTATCTCCCGCCAAACCTGAGTTTTTCGCGCAATACACGCAGCCTGGCGGGATTCTCGACCAACAGATGCAGGATCACGGCGACGATGAACACCACTCCTTCGATCGCCTGTACCCAGAAGCCGGCGATACCTGTCGCGACGATTCCCGCCTCCAGCATGCCAATCACGAAGGTGCCGAAGAACGTACCCACGATCGTCGCCGTGCCACCGAACACCGAGGTTCCGCCGATGAACACACCGGCCAGCGCCGGCAGCAGGTAGCCTTGCCCCTGGGTCGAGAAGTAGTTCAGATTCTCGAGCGTGAGCAGAACCGTTGCGAATCCGGCCAGCACACCCATCAGCGTGAACAGTTTCACCGTTTCACGCGGCACGTTGATGCCCACGACCTTCGCCACGTTGCGGTTGTCTCCGATGAACAGCACGTGCTCGCCGAAACGGTGGCGATTGAGGATGAACCACATGAATACTGCGAGCCCGAGCGCCCAGAGCGCTTGCATCGGGACCACGTCGAACAGCGTGCCCGCGAATACTGCATAAGCCGAACCACTGGCGAGTTGCTGTAGCGCATTGGAAAGCCCGCCGGAAAGGATCGAAGCAACACCGGCCCAGAGGAACTGCGTGCCAATCGTCACGATGATCGACGGCACACCGACCACCGCGACCAGCACCCCGTTCACCACGCCGACCAGCGCGCCGCCAGCCAACGCCGCAATGACGGCAAGCCACGCTGATCCGGTGGTGTTCACGCACCAGGCGAACAGAAAGCCCGCGAATGCCATTACCGACGGGAACGACAGATCGATCTCGCCGGCCGCAATCACCAGAGTCAGCCCGATCGCCAACACCACCAGCGGCGGCACGGTCGTCAGGAAGGAGAAGTAGATTGGCCAACCTAAAAAGACCCGCGGTGCGGTCGCCATGAACAGGCCGACCACCAACGCAAACACGACCACGCTCGGCAATCCCTCTACGCGAGCAAAAGCTGGCAGGCGAAAAAACACTAACCGCGCCGGCCGTTTTTCTTTTATCGGATCGCTCACGTCCGTGTCCCCGCAACAGGCGCCGGCCCGTGCCCGCTCTGCTGTAGCGAAATCAGGAACCGGGTGAGTTCCTCGAGGCTCATCTCACCGGACTTGAATTCCGCGACGATCCGGCCACGATCGAGCACGACCAGTCGATCGGCGAGCTCGTGCACATGGGCGAGGTTATGTTCGATGTAGATGCAAGCGCGGCCGGATTCCTTGATCGAACGCACAAAGTCGAGAACCTTGCGCACCTCGCTGATGGCTAGCGCCACCGTTGGTTCATCGAGAATGATCAGATCGCTTTCGAAATACATTGCCCGTCCGATCGCGATGCCCTGGCGCTCGCCACCGGAGAGTTTCGCAATCAACGAATCCGCGTCGATCCCCACGCCGCGGAAACCGAGCTGGTGCTTCAAGATTTCGTTGGCGATGCGCCGTTGTTCGGCAACATTGATGAAACCGAACCGGTTGGTGATTTGCCGGCCGACAAAAAAATTACGCCACAGCGGCTGCTTCTCGCCCAGCGATTTTTCCTGATAGACCGTCTCGAAGCGCAATCGGTGCGCCTCGCGCACGGAAAAGCGGCTCCAGTCGACCTCCTCGTCGCGGATGAACAGCTTGCCCGTGCTCGGCCGCACGACACCGGTCAGCACCTTGATGAGCGTCGATTTGCCCGCGCCGTTGTCGCCGATCAGGCCGACGATCTCGTTGCGCCCAATGGCGAGGTCGATGCCAGAAAGCGCGCGTATTTTGCCGTAGGACAGGCTGATGCCCTGCGCGCGCACGATATGTCGCCAGGCGCTCGTAGCGGGCGCGGCATCGCTCGCCGTCACGCTACGCCCCAGCTCGAAGGACCCACAGTGATGTTGTGTACGACGATAGCCATAAAACCTTCCTTTTGCTTATCGATCGCCGCATCAACTTACATTGAAACTGTCTATGCAATTCAGCAAGATTTAAAGTCTAGTTCAAGAATCGCCCGACCGTGGCTAGAAAGTGCCGGCGGCGTGACAGCGCGGGCGTCACGGCGTCTATCACCCGAACTGGCCAGGGGACTATGATGATAGAAGCTGCATTCATCAGCGCAGGAGCACATCATGACCTCCAATCCATCCGCTGAGCCGACCGGCACCTCTCGCGATCCCGCGCAATCTTCCGCCGGCACGACTGGCCATCCCGATCCGAAGGGTTCGCAAAAACCGACCCTAGACGACCTTCCTAACGCGGACGCGGCAGAGCCCGAGCCTCACGAGCATCTCCCGTCCAGAAGCGACGACAACTGATTCAACACGACAGGTGCCGACGCCGTCCGCGTGACGATCCACGCCGCGGGTTCGCGAGTGGATCGCACATGCTTTCACGCCGACGCCGCGAAGTCGGGGAAGCTCGCGGTTCCCTCAAACGGCCCGATGGATTTCGTCAGACGAAGTCGCGACCCGGTGGGAACCGCACAGGAGCAGATCATGCAGAACGTGCTGGTAGGTTATGACGGGTCGGCATCCGCGCAATATGCCGTGACTTTCGCGGTCGATCTGGCCAAGCGTTTCGACGCGCGCTTGCATGTGCTCGTCGTCGCGCGCACGCCGGACTGGGGCGCGATCGAAGTCGAGCGAAAAAATCTGATCGAGCTGGAAGTACGCCATGCCAACGAGATCCTCGACGACGTGAAGGCGAAGCTCGCCGCTTCGAACGGGGCCGTGGAGTTCGATCTCGTGGTCGGGCCGCCGGCGAAAGAGATCGTGCTGTACGCGGAGCGGCATGCTATCGATCATCTCGTGGTGGGGCATCGGGGACATACGCCGTTCGATCGCTGGCTGATCGGCTCGGTCGCCCGCCAGGTGCTCGCCTACGCGCCATGCGCGGTCACCATCGTGCGCGATCCGGCGACCATGAAAAAAACGCGGCATGAGAATTGACCGTCCGTGAAATTTGGCTTCCAGCAGGCCAGATCGGCGGCTGCCTCGCAATATGCAAATAAGCGATTGCCATAACTTTCACGACTTCCGTGAACTGGCACGGCTCAGACTGCCGGGCCCGATCTTTAACTACATCGATGGCGCCGCCGACGACGAAGTGACCTATCGCCGGAACACCGCGAGCTTCCAGCAATGTGACCTGGTACCCAATGTGTTGCGGGGAGTTGGTGACGTGGATCTCTCGGTGCACGTGCTCGGCCAGCGGCTGGCGATGCCTGTGTATTGTTCCCCGACCGCACTGCAACGCCTTTTTCACCATGAAGGCGAACGCGCAGTGGCCGCCGCGGCGTCGAAGTACGGAACGATGTTCGGCGTTTCTTCGCTCGGCACGGTCAGCATGGAAGAGTTACGCAAAGCGTTCCCGACACCGCAGGTGTACCAGTTCTACTTCCATAAGGACCGCGGTTTAAACCGTGCAATGATGCAACGCGCCAAAGAGACTGGCATCGATGTGATGATGCTGACGGTCGACAGTATCACTGGTGGAAACCGCGAGCGCGACTTGCGAACAGGCTTCACCATCCCTTTCAGACTCACCTTGGGCGGTATGCTTCAATTCGCGCTGAAGCCCCAGTGGGTTTTGAACTACGTCACGCATGAGCGCTTTTCCATGCCGCAACTGGAGACCCACGTCGACTTTGGCGGCGGTGCGATGTCGATTGGCCGCTACTTCACGGAAATGTTGGACCCTTCGATGAATTGGGACGACGTCGCCGAGATGGTCCGGGACTGGGATGGCCAGTTTTGCCTCAAGGGCGTGATGTCTGTCGAGGACGCGAAGCGTGCGGCCGCAATTGGCTGTACCGGCATCGTGCTGTCCAATCATGGTGGCAGGCAGCTGGATGGATCGAGAGCCGCGTTCGATCAGCTTGCGGAGGTTGTAGATGCGGTGGGCGACAAGCTGGACGTCATCATGGATGGAGGAGTGCAACGCGGAACCCATGTTCTGAAGGCTCTGGCTCTAGGGGCTAAAGCCGTTGGCGTCGGACGTTACTATTTGTTCCCGCTGGCAGCGGCTGGGCAGGCTGGCGTTGAGCGGGCGCTGGCCTTGATGAAAACAGAGTTAGAGCGGGGCATGAAGTTGATGGGATGTAGCTCGGTGAGCGAGCTCTCTCGCGAAAGTCTTCGCTTTCGATAGCCTGCCCCGCAAAGCAGTTGAGTGCGCGTCACCTGCTGAGACGGCGATACGCACTCAGGTGCCTCAGAAGTCCCTGCTTGTCGCCTCGGATCTCGCTCAGGCGTGCAATATTGAAGTGAGCGTCGGCATGAGTGGGGTTGAGCTCGATGCATCGTTCATAGGCTTGCACCGCTGCGTCGTAGCGCTCCAGTTCTTCCAGAGCGACCGCGCGATTGAAGTGCAACAGAGCGTCCTGCGGAAAATGCTCCAGCGCCCGGTCGAAGACGGACAATGCCTCGTCGTACTTCATTCCGACCTCGCAAAGCAGGACGCCCAGGTTGTTATAGGCGTCGTAGTGCGGAGTCGGCGATAACTCGAGCACCTTTTTATAGGCCTGCTCAGCACCGATGACGTCGCTATCGGTAAGTTCCTCCGCAAGAGCAAACCACTCCTCGGTTTGCTTTTCCCGGCCAACGATGTTCCGGGGCGCAGCGTCGAGGAACGCGACTTCGCCCTTGACAGGCGCCACTTCCAGATCGAGCAGAAGCTGGCCCGAGGTCGCATCCCATTGTGATTCACCTGTCTTGACGACCACCGAGTCACCCACAGCCGTAATGCGGATGCCGGTCAGTGGAAGCTCTTCAGGCAATTCCGCTTTGAGCCGCGCAAGCGCTCGCAGAATCTTTCGTGACGCGATTTTGGCCGACTGAAGCTGGAAAGCTGTGCGCAACAACACGACGTCGCGGAACGTGAACCGGAGCTCGTTACGACGACCGCGCGACGGCTGCACGAATCCAGCGTCTATCAGGCCGGACAGCACTCGTCGTGAGACACCCAGCAGCGACTGGAGACTGCGCAACGAGTAGTCGTGCGAGGCATTGCGCCTTTTCACTTGCGCGCCCGGACCTTGGCCGGAGCCGCTTCTTCAACCTTGGCGGGCGCCCTCTTCGCCGGTCGCCTCGGTTTGGATGCGAGCTCATCGGAAGCGGCTGCGGGCGCCTTTTTTACGGGCGCGGCTTTTGCGGGCGCGGCCTGTTTGGTCTTGTTGCGGCCAAGGCTCGCACGAAGGGCTTCCATCAGGTCAATCACTTCGGCGCCCGACTCCATGCCCGGTTCGGCCGGAGACACGATCTGCTTGCCGGCGATTTTCTGGTCGATCGCTGCCAGAATCCGCTTCTTCTCCTCATCTTCGTATGCCGTTGGGTCATACGAATCTTCCGAAACCTGGTCGATTATTTGCAGCGCGAGCTGCAGCTCGGTGCCCGTCACTGCAACATGCTCGATGTGCAATTCGCTCAGCGAGCGGACCTCGTCCGCGAACAACAGTTGCTGAAACACCATGCCATCTTCGGCTGAGCGAATCTGGACGATGCGCGTCTTCCCTTTGTATGACCATTTTGCGAGCGCGCACCGTTCGCTTTCGCGCATCGCCTGCTGAAGCAGACTGTACGGTTTGCCGCCGCGCTTGTCTGGCGCGATGAAATAAGCCTTGTCGTAATACAGAGGGTCGACTGACTTCTCCGGCACGAAGGAAACGATCTCAACGACATGCGTCGCGCCTTCCTCGAGCGCTTTCAGTTCGTCTGGCGTGAAAACGACGAACTGGCCTTTCTCAAACTCATAGCCTTTCTTCATGTCGGCTCGCGCCACGACCTCGCCTGTCGCCTCGGAGATGTACTGCTGTTTGACCCGCCCGCCGTCAGGCGTCAGGAGATGGAATCCCACACCTGAAGCACTGTCGGTCGCCGAGTAGAGCTTGACCGGAATGGATACCAGACCGAAGGAAAGCGTCAGAGACGCAATTGAACGCGCAGCCATGACTGTCTCCCGATGACCGGCGACCGCTGGTCGCACAAAACTCGGTTGGATCGCACGAAGGTGAACAGTGCTTGGGGAATTCTACGGCGTTTTAACGCGCTAACGCCCGGTGAGATCGCAAAGCATAGGTTGTGCCTATCGGTATAGATCTGGGCCCGCTACCCGCGCCTTTGGCATTTTGTCCGGAGAGTATGCTTATGTCTGGGGGAAGCGGTCGCATCTGAAACGCCTGTAGGACTAACGCGGGAGGCTCGCACATGGATCCCCGGGACGAAGAATTCGTGCTCGCTGGAAGCCTCGAAGAGCTGCGAGCGAAAGGGCGGTGCATTGTCCAGGGTGGACATGGTCCGATCGTCGTGATCTGCGACCGCGAGCGTGTCTTTGCCCTTGATAATCGATGCCCGCACATGGGATTCCCGCTCGAGCGAGGCACTGTCGAAGACGGCATCCTGACCTGTCACTGGCACCATGCCCGCTTCGATCTCGAAAGCGGCTGCACGTTCGACCTTTGGGCTGATGATGTCCCCAGCTACGCGGTCCAAATACGCAATGGCGACGTCTGGGTCGCAACCAGGTCTGATCATCCCGATGCCGCCGCGCACTGGCGTCAACGGCTTGCGGATGGCCTCACACATGATCTTGGACTTGTCATCGCCAAAGCCGTGCATGGCCAGCTCGCCGCCGATGTGCCAAAGGTCGATATCGTGCGGCAGGTCGCGCTGTTCGGAGCGCAAAACCGTGACGGCTGGGGCGTTGGTCTCACGGTACTCACAGCACTCGGCAACCTGTTGTCCGTGCTGCCCGCAGACGAAACCTATCTCGCCCTCTTCCACGGCGCGCGCCGTGTAGCGGCGGACTGCAACGGCGAGGCGCCGCGGCGCGAACGTACGCCGCTTGCGAGCCGGCCGGAGCCCGCCACGCTCGATCGTTGGCTGCGCCTGTGGACAAACGTGCGCCACCGCGAGGCGGCCGAGCGCACGCTGTTGACTTCGATTGCCTCCGGTCTCGCACCCGCCGTGCTCGCGGATGCGTTGCTGTCCGCCGGGACGGAGCGGGCCTTCGCGGACTCCGGGCATTTGCTCGACTTCATCAACAAGGCGTTTGAATGCCTCGATCTGATCGGCTGGGAGCACGCGTCAGCTGTGCTGCCCACTGTCATCGCCCAAATGGTGAGCGCCCGGGGTGCCGAGGAATCGACCGCGTGGCGCCAGCCCCTCGATCTCGTCGCGATGTGCGACGAAGCGGCCAGCCAGATCTCGAACCTCTTCGCTGCCGGGCGCAGCGGGCAAGGCTGGTCGGATCACGCGGCGCTTGCCTGGGAACTGCTCTCAGACGATCCAGCGAGAATCATGGACTCGCTGAAGGAGGCGATCCGCGCAGGCGCTGCGTCTGCCGACCTGGGACAAGCCCTCGCTTACGGAGCGGCGTTGCGCGTGGCCCGCTTCGGCAATGCCAACGAGTACTCCGACTGGGAGACCGCGCATCATGTGTTTACCCATGCCAACGCGCTCCATCAGATTCTCAGGCGTGTCGGGGACGCAAGCTTCGACACTCGAGTCATCGGCGTTCGCGGCGTACTGCACGGAGCCATGGCGCTCTACCTGGCGAGATATCTGAACGTTCCGCCCGCCCGCATCCCGGGCGAGGACGATGATCCGCTCGACGACCTTCCTGCCGATGAGGGGACGATCCGAACGGCCTTGCTCGACACTTTCGACCGGCAGCGTCAGGTCGATCTTGCAGCGAAGCTGGTGGCGCGCCATCTTACGCTCGGTCATCCGCCGCAGGCGCTCATCGCCACACTTGCGCTTGCCGTGTTGCGTGAAGACGCCGGCTTTCATGCCTATCAGATGCTGGAGGCAGGCGTTCGGCAGTTTGCTGCATGGGGCAATACTGCCGAAGGACGGCACATTCTCATTGCAGTCGTCCGCTATCTCGCGGCGCATTCACCGACTGAACGTGGAATGCTGCAGACGGCCGACATCGCCCGGCGGCTGATGCTGGGAAGCGAACTGCATTGACCTGCCAATCTCGCTAATGGTGTCCGTCTGGACAAGTTTTCAGGGGGAGGCCCCACGAGTTCATTCAGCGCGCATAAAAGCGGCGCAGCGCCGCGCAGAAAACATCAAGCAATTTGTTCTTATGCACCTTTCCCAGATCCTTAATTACTTCCTTTTACTTTACGTTACATTTAGTTACCGGTACCCTCCGGGCCGAGCTTTCAGCTTTATCTCAGTAGACCAACAATACGTAATTCAAATAATGTGTAAGCGGCTCAGCTGGGCCGTTCGTCCATTCGCGGTGCGCGTAAAGCATGATGGTGAACTGGAGCTGCCGGTCAGGTAGAGGGCTTTGGCGAACTGGCTGGCGTGTGCAGCTTGTCGGCCACACGCCAAGGCAGGAGCTCGTCGATGCGATTGATTTTGTGACCGGCGATATGGGTTAGCACATAGTCGAGGTAGGCACGCGGATCGATGTCATTCAGTGTGCAAGTGCCAATCAATGCGTACATCGCGGCTGCGCGTTCGCCGCCGCTGTCTGAGCCGGCGAATAAAAAATTTTTCCGACCCAGGCTTACACAACGCAGCGCGTTCTCCGCGATGTTGTTGTCGATCTCGAGCGTACCGTCTTCGCAATACAACGTCAGTGCGCTCCACTGGTTCAGCGTATAGTTGATCGCCTTGGCCGTATCGGACTTCGACGACAGCGTTTCGAGCTTTGCCCTGAGCCACGCTTCGTAGATCTGAAGCAGAGGTCTGGCATTCTCCTGCCGTATTCGCAGCCGTTCGGCGGCGGGCTTGCCGCGAATGGAGGCCTCAATGTCATAGAGCCCGCCAATATATTCGAGTGCCTTTTGTGTTGTGTCAGATGGCGTGCGCACATGGATGTCGTAGAACTTTCTCCTCGCGTGGGCATGGCATGCCGCCTCGCGTATCAAGCCATCGCGGAACAATTCGTCGAAGCCCGCGTAAGCGTCCGCTTGCAGAATCCCTTTGAAGCTGGCGAGATGGGTTTGAGGATGGATGCCTTGCCGGTTCGGCGAGTACGCGAACCAGACTGAAGCAGGTTGCGCCGAGCCGGAGCGATGATCGTCGCGCACGTAGACCCATAGCCGGCCGGTGCGGGTCTTCCTGTTGCCCGGTGAGAGCACCGGGATCGGCGTGTCATCCGCGTGCAGCTTGGTGGCGGACACGGTATAGCGGCGCAGCGCCTCTGTTAGCGGTGCGCACAGTGCCTCGCACTGGCCGACCCATCGGCCCATGCTGGCCCGGTCAAGCGTCACGCCGTCGCGCGCCGCGATCGCCGATTGCCGGTACAACGGCTGGTGGTCTGCATACTTCGAGACGAGGATGTCTGCCAGCAAGCTCGGATGGGCGATGCTGCGCTCGATCGGCAGGCCGGGCATCGGTGGCTGGGTGATAGTACTGCAGGAGGGGCAAACCAGTTTGCGCCGGATCGTGCGAATGACCTTGAACGCAGCTGCGACCCGGGCGAGTTGTTCGGACACGTCCTCGCCGAGCACCTGCATTGGTTGACCGCAGTCCGGGCAACTCGATTCGGGCCCGAGTACATGATCCTCGCGCGGCAGATGCGCGGGAAGCGCTTGCCTCGAAGATGCTTCGTCCGTCCTCGCAATCGAGGCGGACGCATTTGCACCGCGAGCCTGCGCACGCTGCACATCCGCAACGCCGCGCCCGGCGGCCAGATCCTCGAGTTGAGTCTCGAGCGTCTCGATTTGCCGCTGCAGCTGCTCGGACTTGCGACCGAACTGCATGCGCCTGAGCTTGTCGATCTGGGCCTTGAGCTGCTCAATCTCGACATCGCGTTCGGCAAGCAGACTACGAGCCTCGACCAGCAAGGCCTTCAGGAGTTCGACATCGTCAGGAAGATCGGCGCCGCTCGACATGCGCCGTAGTTTACGAGTCTGCCGCGCGGTTTACAACATCGATAATGCGGCGGTGCGACGGGGCTGTCGCCAGTCGATGCCCTCAAGCAGCATCGACAGCTGTGCAGAGCTCAGATGCACCTTGCCACCGTCGGCCTGGGGCCATATAAAACGGCCTCGTTCAAGCCGCTTCGCGAGAAGCCAGATTCCGTCCTCCGTGGCCCAGAGAATTTTTATCAGATCGCCGCGACGGCCCCGGAAGATGTAGACGTTGCCGCCCAGAGGATTCTCCTCAAGCGCTGTTTGCACCTTCGCTGCCAACCCCTGGAACCCGCATCGCATATCGGTGACGCCAGCAGCGATCCAGATGCGCGTGCCTGCCGGTAGGGAGATCATGAGCGCAGACTGCCCAGCACGATCCGCAACATATCGGCATCAACCAGGCCGTCCACTTTAACCACCGCACGACCGATCCGGATCTCGATCGTGCCGACCGGTGAGACAGGCTTCGCGCCCAGCGCTTGCGCTTCTACCGGAGCTGATGCAATGACCTCTGTTGGCGTGTCGCTGAGCAATACGACCGGAATGAGCCCGGCAGATCGAGCTTGCTGATCGTCCAGATATCGCCGCCGCCAGGTGAACAGCATGTTCGCGTTGATGCCATTCTCCCGGGCCAGCTTTGAGACTGATACGCCAGGCTCGCAAGCTGCCGCTGCCAGTCGCTCACGAAGCTCCCGGGGGTAATTCGGGCGCCCCGTTCGTGTACCTGGCTTCTTCTCTGCAGACTGTGTCAAAGTGGTGCCCATCAGATCGGAAATGATGGACATCACTTTGATGTCGACCTCAGCCACCGTCTATAACGGCCGGCACGAGCCGCTTACAATAATGTTGAGTAAGCAAATTCTGCTTCGCGAGGCACGAAGCGAAGTCGTCGGCAACACGAACAGACTCACCAAGGTTGTGCAGGTCAAAGAGGGCGATCACATTTGCTATCAGGGGGCCATAGAGTCGCCGCTCATCTTCCTCGTCGAAGGACAGCTCCGTGCGTCGACATACTCCGAGGATGGTGTCGAGATCCCGCTGTACATTGTCAATCCTCACGAGTGTACGGGCGAGATTTCGATCCTCAACAGCGCGCCGACCTTGGGCAATGTTATTGCTACGAAGGGCAGTACCGTCGGCCTGCTCGACCGGGCGCACGCCCGACGGCTTCTCAGCGACCCGGATGTGGCGCGCTCGCTGAATAACCTGATCGCGAGTCGCGCCAAAACGCTACTCGTGGCGCGCAGCTCGCGAAGCCAGCCGCGTGCGGATGCGCGTGTGACCGCCGTGATCGAGGCGGCCATCAACCAGAGTCAGGCCTTCGATTCACCGCTTGTCGAACTGCCCAGTCAGGTCACGATTGCGGCCATGGCGGGTGTGAGCCGCGAGACGGTGTCGCGTGTGATCACGTCGCTCGACAAGCGTGGGATTGTCGAACGGGAAGGCAAGGCGATCCGCATTCGTGATCGTGTCGCGTTGCACCATCTCGCAACCGGCCGGACGCCAAGTTGAAGCGACTCAGGCTCGCGCAGAGATCCCTACCGGTTTTTGAGTCACTGCAAAGCAAATTGCGCCTTGTCGGCGGCGCGGCGGCCGCGGCGTGCTCCGCGCGGCGTCTCGTCGCTTTGAAGAGGATCAGGGAGATCGACTGCTTGTTCGACGTGTCGCTGAAGCTTCAGTGCCAGCACCGCCGCACTCAGGTCACGGATCATCTGACGTGCCTGCTCCGCCTCAAGTACGAAGCCACGCTGATTGGGCGCGACAGGGCTCGCGGGAAACCCGTCCGCGTCGAGGTGGACCGTCACGTTAAAGCTCGTCGAATCGATGCGCCATCGCTGTACCGTTGCAAGCGGCATATCTCGTGCGTGTTCGTCGTGTGACGTACCGTTCTTTACCTGTTGCATACAAAGGGCTTCTGTCAGTGCGCAGAATATACGTCAGTGTTCGACAGAAGCTGTGATCCCAATCACAAACAGGTCATCATTGACCGAATGGGATGACCTTCGATGGACGTCAATGTCTGAAATATCCGGCCGCTCAAGCGACGTGACTGGTCATTTACAAGCGAGCGTGGCGATTGATCGCGAAGAAGCCGGCAGATTGATTGCCGGTGCGAATATTGATGGTGCCCATGGGCAGGATCGAACTGCCGACCTCTCCCTTACCAAGGGAGTGCTCTACCACTGAGCCACATGGGCCGCCTGGATGACGTAACGCTGGAGCGGGAGACGAGGCTCGAACTCGCGACCTCAACCTTGGCAAGGTTGCGCTCTACCAACTGAGCTACTCCCGCATTTGGCTCCCCGACCTGGGCTCGAACCAGGGACCTACGGATTAACAGTCCGGCGCTCTACCGACTGAGCTATCGGGGATCAGGCTTTAAGAAGCGGACCGGATTGTACAACATCGGTTATGCAAAAGGAGCAGCGACATGATCTTTCTGAGCGAGAAGTTCGGCTCGTGGTATTCGCCCAACACGAAACAGCCGAGCTGCTGCGTTCCGGCAGCAGCCACTATCGTTGTTACGGTCGGCGTGCCAGCGTGCCGCGATAACCAGCAAACGAAGCAAGCGGCAATTCCGTGGCTGGGTTGAAGGGCTGCCATGCAACGCCGGGCGCGTTTTCAAGCACCGAACCGACGTGTGGAGCACCAAGCGCGATGCTCAATGATGGGAATGTCCAGTTCCAACTGGCGGGGTGCCGGTCCAGTCGATGCACGCTGGCCGGCACCAGTCCGTCGTCTCCCCTGGCTACCCAGTTCGTGACTTGGCTTGCATAGTCGCGCCACACATTCGTGCTGGCCAGATCGACGGCCAATGGTGCAACAGACACCACGGCAAACCACAGCGCTACGCTGAACGTCAAGGTGTACGCTTCAAACCTCCATACACTGAGAGCAATGAGCGGCGGCAACCAAAGCAGGGTCAGCACGCGCGAGTCGAAGCTGATCTGCGCATTGAAGAAATCGAACCGTTCACGCCAGCATAGATAACTGATCGCAAGCAGCACCACGACCAGCACCCCACGTGTTTTGGGTACTCGCAGTCCGATAAAAAAGCACAGCGCTGCAAGCATACTCATGTCAAATACTGCGTTTTGCACCGTATGAGCGAGCCCATGCAGAAACGCGCCCCGGTTGGCCGGATCACGCGGATAAACGATCCAATACGCTGCAATTGCAGCACCGAGCACCCATAGTGCAATACAGAGACAAATAAGGCCCAGCACCAGATAACGTCGCTGCCGTGCGAGAGCAGTCAATTGCGCACGTGAACGAAGTACCAGGATCAAACCGAAGAGCGCAAGTGTGACGGCCTGGGTTTCGTACATGCGCGTGAGAAGCACAGATAGCGCAATCGGTAACAGCCATGCGGCCGAAGAAAATCGGCCAGGCTGCAGTAAGTATGCGAGCATCGGCCACGCAAGCGGCAATAGGAACTGACTTTCGCCGACCAACAGAAAGTCGCTCGGCAGCGCAATCGACAGCATGCCGAATAGATAGCCTGGTAGCAGCGCGGGGACTGCGCCTTTTGTCACCTGCATGCGCACAATCAGGTAGGCGGCTATGAAAGGCAGCACATAGCCGAGCCCGAAAATGAAGCGAAGCAGTGCGGCATTCGACAAGCCGCAGTGCAGGGCCAGCACTAGCGGCCATTGACCCAGGTCGTACGAAAACTGCCGCGACCATGCGATATGGTTCACATCGCGTGAACGCAGGATTTCGATGAAAAATGATGCGCCATCGGCGGAGAACTGTTTGTTCGACAATACCGACCATAACAGCGTCCCGAGGATCGCTGCGGCGACACAGTCGAACGGAAGCAGGGGCGAACAGCTGGATTTTTGGTGCAGTCTGGGTGAACTCGCTGAGGTCATGTGGCTAGTTTTTATAGGTGTTATTCGGGTCCGAGGGTGTGGCTTTGTCGGTATCCATGGAAATCGATGTTGGCGCGAGGCCCCGATCCACTTCTGATAAATCGACCGAGCGCGCTACTCCTCAATGCAATCAGGAAGGACGGATCGTACAAGATGCTCCTTCAGATTGTCGACGGTCTGGGTGTGCATTTCGATGGACTGGCCGTGTTGAGTCCGACGGCGTTCGGCTGAATTCGATCGAGCGGGAGCGACGAGAAAATGCGATATCCAAAGGATCATGTGCATGGTCTCAATGCCACTGGGAATAACGCGAGCGCAGTCAAAGTCCTTGAATCCCTGCATCGGCCGAGTGATGCGTTTGATGGCCCCGACGGTCCTGTTTGACCACGTTGTTCAAATACTTGACTTGACTAATCTTGATGGGCGTCTCGCGCTCGGCATTCACCGCATGAAGCGCTGCCAGATTGGAGCCGCTCTTGTCGATAGTCACCGTCTCGGGCGAGCCGTTCTGACCCGTTGCCTTTTCAAAAAACCACCGGGCAGCAGTCTTGTCCCGCTTGGCTCTAAACAGAAAGTCGATGGTGTTGCCCGCCTTGTCCACGGCGCTATAAAGATATTTTCACGAGCCTTGGACCTTGATATAACTTTCATCCATGCGCCAACTCCTGCCCACCGGGCGCTTGTGCTTGCGAAATGTCTTTTGAAGCAGAGGTCAAACACTAACCGAAACCGCAACCGGGCCGCGGCGTGCGGCCCGGTTGCGGGCTTAATGCGTAGCGACGTACATTGCGATTTCAAAACCGAGGCGTACGTCGGTGTAGCTCGGAGTCGTCCATTGCATACGTGCTTTCTCCTTCGGTTGGAACAGCGGTCGGAACAGCGTTGCGCCGGCGGCCCGGCGAAATTTCGTGCCCGGTCTCGACAGGAGCCGGCATCACGCAAACTCGATGCCCACGTTTACCGGCCAGCCAGGTGGGCGTGCGTTAACAAAGCACCAACTTGATGGACCATCGATGCACTGTTGAACGATCCACGCCAATGGCGCGCTCAGCCATCATCTCCTCAAGATGCCGATGACTTAGCGAATAGGCCACATACCGCCGCACGCCAACAACGTCACGTCCAGCGGATAGTGCAACCGCTGCAGCACCTTGGCAACGCCAGCTGCAAGGGCCATTCGTGGCGTTTGCGGTCTTCTTCATCGTGGGCACAAGCAAAGTTTTGGCAACCTCCCCTCAGTTATTTCATGTACGACCTATCAGCCTTTTCGGCCATGTCTGTCTTCCTTGCCTCGTTCAGATTGAAACCGATTGCAGCAGTTCTTCCATTAGCGCCAATCGGTTTCGGCACAAACTGGAATTGGCAAAGGCGTCAGTTCGTGGGCACCCAGGATTCAGGGTCGTCCTTGGCACGAAGAATTCTTTCCGCGTGCCACGCTCCACTGCTGAATGGGCCGAAAACGTGGACGGCCTTTCCGACCACGTGCGGAACGCTCAGGTGAGCCTGGTCGGCAGCCGAAGTGTCAACGAGCACAGGGGCTCCGGTCTGAGGTTGGATCGTCATTTGCAACGTGCCTACCGAAGTGACAATTCCGTAGATCTGGCTGGGCAGAGGTCCCGGCGGAGTAGTCGGGGGCGGGACTACGACGGGGGCGAGCGTCCCGCCCGGAGCGAAGATGTTCAGGGCTGCGAAGCTGGCCACAAAGACCTTGCCGTTGGCGACAGTGGGCACGATGTTGGCGTTGGCGCCGTTGCGAGGCCAGGAGCCGGCGACGGACGAGAAGATCGGTGTTGTGCCACCTGAGGCGTCGAAGGCGTATAGGGTCACGTTGGCCGGTGCAGCAGTGCTGGTGGGGCGACCGACGGCCCAGATGATCGCGGACCCGGATGTTGTGCCGTTCGATGAAACCGTCGTGAAAAAGCCACCATCCTGGCCGGATTGGATGCTAGAAAACGATTTTTCCAGTTGCAGCGTCGCCGTTGCCGGAACCTTCCATAGTTTGATGCTTCTGCCGCCGCTGCTGACAACGCGGCGGACGCCGTCCGATCCCATAAAATACGATGGGCCGCACCAGCAGGAACCGAAATCGGCGATGGAAACCGCTCTGCCGGAGTCGTTGTGACCCATCGAGGCCCGGTTGATGAGGTACAGACGGCCGCGCTTTCCGCCGGCAACGAGCGTAGAAGCCGATTGTCCAGGGATGTCCGGTATAACCATGGCCCCACCGGAACCGAAATCGTCGTCCGTTTCATCTAGCGATGCGACACCATTAGTACCTGAAGGGGTGAAATAGTCCTGCAAGGTGGTCAAGTCGGTAGAGAGCCTCACCACGCTTTCCTGGATGTTCTTTGGAGGAGCGTAGGTCGTACCAGACGGGTCTGAGTTCCCGGTGACAGCGTACAGCACCCCCGACGGACCTGCGGCAATGCCATACCCGGACATCCAGATGGATGACAGAAAAAATGTGTTGGGTGAAGTCGACAGCTTGTCCATCAACTGATTCGCAGGCAGCGGTGACAGCGTGCTCGCCGTCCATCCCAACAACCAGCCTCTCGACTCATCGGCGCGTATGTCGCAAAAGCTGCCGAAAGCGGCGTAGACGTTTCCGTTCGCCAAAAGAAGACCGGCACGCTGCCGGCTGAACTGTGCGGCGAAATGGTGGGTCGTGCCGTCCGTCAGGGTATGCGAAGCCGAGACCGAGGTCGGAGAACCCGCTTTATCAGCCAAGGTGGTGATGTCAAGAGCGTGGAGCCAAAAGCTCGGCGTGTCGCTTACCAGCTTGTACGAGACCACGTATAGCGTGTGGGTGCTCAGATCGATCACCGGCGTGGAGTTGATTCCCACGGTGGGGCCGTTGTTGCCACAGCCGCCGGGAAGCCTCGATTTCGGTACCGGAGTTCCGAGGTTCCGTTGGAGGAGCAGCTCGCCGGTGGAAGCCGAGTAGGCGTAAATGTTGTTGGCTTCAGTGGCGACGTATACGACATCCTGCGTTGTCCCGCTTACGCTCAACGCTGAAACAACCAATGGCTGCGCGTCGACCCAGTCGTTCACAGGGTCGCCGAGCTTGATTGCATGCAAGACGCCGAACGAACCGGCTCTGACATTGGAAGGGGTAAGGGTCGTCTCGTTCGAATTCCAACCAGTACGATTCGTGTCGCCATGATAGGTCAACACGTTCGCGGACGTGGCCGCCAACGTATTGATCGGAGATGCCGTCGCGGCAGGAGCTAAGTCGGGGACTTCTGGAGACAAAGGCTGTCCGTCTGACTGCCCGGACGCGACCGACATCCAGGCACCTAAAAAGACGGCGGCGAACAGATAGGATAGGAACGAAAAATGCCTTGCCGAAACTGCGCCGGATTCTTCGTTGTTAGCATTGAGCTTCGCGTTTTTCATGACAGGTCCTGCCTTCTTTCCAAGGACGTTATGCAGCAGTTCGCTAGACGCGAAAATCTTCGCGTTTGATTAAACTTATTTCGTAAGCAATCCTGCGCCAGTCAGGACATAGGTGGCGTCCGCCATCCACCGTACGTGAGGGCTTCCGCGCTGAATTGCCGGCGCACCGGATCGGGCGCGCGCCGCGCACCCGGGTGCTGCCGCGCGGTGCGGGCCAGCGCCGCCGCCTTACGCGGCACAAACCGGCAAGGCGCATCAGCGCCACGCGCTTGCGTCCCACATGCAAGCCCTCGCGGGGTCAATCGCATTTCTCTCAAAACTGGCCTCACGTCGCTGGATTCACGTTGAAATTGCACCTGCGAAAAGATCGCGCCGTCAGCCGCGCAGGTGGTGGTAAGCCGTTCCTGCGCGGCTGTATTTCAGCAGTCTGTTAGTCAAGACGCCCGAATGCGCCTGGATTACCGTTCGATATCGATGGGCAATCCGTCGCATCGCCCGCCAGAACTACCGGTTCCAATTCGCGCAACTTTATTTTTCGGCTCCCGCTGAGCTGGTCTATGCTCAAGGAGTACGAAACGCTCCTCCGTAAACCCAGCCGAGGAACTTGCTGAGGGGGCCTATCATGAAACTCGCGCTATATGTCGCCATCTTCAGTGCGCTGTTCGGGGTTCGGCTGGCGCAAGCCGCCTGCCCCGACGACGCCGTCTTCATCGGTCTGAATGATCAGATTCGCGGTTACTCCTTGCGCGCCAACGGAGCAACCAAGCCCTGCCAGGTGCTGGAAGGGCCGCGCACCACCTTCGGCACCGCTCGGGCGATCGCCTTCAGCAAGAACGACTTCTTTCACGTCGCGCAGTTTCTCACCAACGGCACCGTCGCCATCTTTCCGCCGAAGGCCGAGGACAATGCGGCGCCCAGTCGCTCGTTCACGTTGCCGGGGAATGATCTGGTGAGCATCGCGGTGGATTCCCACCTCAACGACTTCATCTTGAGCATTCGCGCCGGGGCTGGCCCGCTCTTTGTAGCCCCCGTCAACAGCACTGGGTTGCTGCTTCATCCGATTGTCATTTCTGATCCAACTCCAAATCTCCGGGTGTACGTGAGCCTTGCCGTCGATAACGAGGACAATCTGCTGCTTGCGGGTTATGACGACCGGGGAGCGGCGATCATCGACACGCTTGGCACGGCCCGGAGCCTCACCTCCCCGGCGCTTCTGCGCAGCCTAACGGGTAGCAACACCGGCCTGCTGCCGGGTGGGGGAGGTGGGGCAGCATCCGACAACCTGACGATCGCTGTCGATCCTCGTACGAACGAATTGTTCGTCTACAACACGACCACAGACCACACGCAGATCCAGGTGAGCGTTTTTGCCGCCGGGGCGAGCGGCAATGTGCCGCCGGCGCGGACGATCAGCGGTCCAGCCACGGGAATCACTGGACCTGGCTTTCCGGGCGCCAACAAGATCAGCGTCTCCTCCGACGGGCGACTCTTTGTTGCCGAGCCGAACAGGCGCATTCTCGTGTTCGCGCCGGGAGCGACCGGCAATGTGGCGCCGTCTCAAGTCATCGAGGATTCCACCCCCGGTCCAGCCGACCAGGGAGGGATCGCGGTCCAGTCCTCCGGTCGCTGCCGATAGCCGCATGGCGGTCCCATATCGGCGCGGGTTTAAACCCCGCCGCGGCACGACGCCCGCTTTCATGATGGATATCTGCTGCGCACAAGTTCGGGGTCCCCATCGATCTGCCATGACGCCATCTATGCGGGCTGATGGAACACCGGGCTCGCGCCAATGGTGGATGTTCCGTCGAGGATCAACGAATCAGAGCAAAAAACCTCTATTCGCGAAAGACCGCTTCATGTAATGGATCGGACGTTTAAGTGGCCGTCTGCGCTTGGTGCGAATGTCCGTAGATGCCCGACTGCTGCCCCGCCTAGTCGACCGCAGTCGACCCTGCGCAGACGCTCGCTCCCCTGACGTGAATATCGGAGGTGCTTCAGCTTACGGACATTGGCATCGCAAGTTTGAGGTCAGCCATTGCTGGTTGGCACTCTGTAATATTTTCGGAGTAGATTGACCACCTTCTCTGGCGTACCAGCAAAATCACCGATACGAACCGTGTCCATAGCGGCCAACGATCTGGCTTCGGGGAGCGAGGTTTCCCCGGCGAACTTCATTCAGACCGACAGGAATGTCGGCCTAGATGCGCTACGTGCATTTACGACATTACTGGTGGTGTTTCATCACTGCGCTATTACCTACGGGGCGATTGGCGGTTGGTATTACCACGAGGTCGCGCCGAGCCGGGACGTCGCAACCATCTGCCTTGTGTTGTTCTGCACCGTCAACCAGGCTTTCTTCATGGGCCTGTTCTTCCTTCTCGCGGGCTATTACTCACGATCGTCTCTGGCCAGAAAAGGACTGCCTCAATTCCTTTTTGACCGCTTTTTCAGGTTGGGCTTGCCATTGTTGTTCTACGGGGTGGTGCTTGGTCCCATTACCATTGCATTGGCGCAAACCAGCAAGGGACTTCCTTTTGGAGCGACGCTCAGGACGCTCGTATCGAGAGGAACATTCGACTCCGGTCCAATGTGGTTTGCTCAGGCGTTGTTGATTTTCACCTTGTTGCTCGCCGTCGGCATGGCCCTCCTCCGCTACGTAGGTCATCCAGTTCGTGTTCGCGAGGTCTCGTTCCCGACAAACTTGACGCTTGGCGTCGGCGCACTATTGACTGCGGCGGCGGCATTCATCCTGAGGATCAGGTGGCCGGTCGGCGTCAATGTGTGGGACCTTCAGCTCGGGTATTTCGCGAGCTACGTCGTGCTATTCGCTGCCGGATTTGCGGCTGCAAGAGGGCGGCGGCTGGAATTCCTCCCAGCCCGACAGGTGAAGTTCTGGTCGCTTGTCAGCCTCGTGACGTTGCCGATTTTGCCGTTCGCCTACTATCTCTCAGGAGCATCGCCGAAATCGCACCACGACACGATGCACATCGTGTATGCGCTTTGGGAACCGTTTGTCGCATGGGGCATCATTCTCTTCTTGCTCCGCTTTTTTCAGCGGAATTTCTCACGACTAGGCCACTTGATGCGTCGCCTGTCGAGACGAGCCTACACGATATACATCTTGCATCCCCCGATTTTGGTGGCGATCGCACTCTCATGGAGCAGCGTGCATGCCAATCCCTTGGTCAAGTTTGGCGTGACCGGCGCTTTGAGTTGCGTTGCGTGCTATTTGATTGCTGGGGTCGTGCTTAAAGTGCCGGGCATGAGGGGATTCCTTTAGTTACCGCTGTGATGCCAAATCGTATCCAGCCTCAGCCGTCGCGGGGCAGGGTCCGATGTGGGGCAATCTCCAGTGGCTGCGCGGCGGCGAGCGAGTGACGCTTCCTGGCCGAACTGAACCGAACGATCTGACATCGTCTGTCCGATCCGGTCCAGAGTTTTACATATGAACCGCTCTTAACCGTGACTTTACTTGCCCCGTTGGAGTGCCGCACCTTTGCCGCTCCTGTTTAGCTGGTTAGATCCAGCTCCTATTGATCGAGATTTCCATCTCGCGCAGCGCCGGATCGGACCTTTATCCGTCAGCACAGGCGAAGCACGGCTCGGTGGACACGGCCGGAAAACTTCACCTACTTATCCAAGAAGGCGAAAACCCGCCCATCTTGCGACGGGCGGGTGCGGAGCTACGTACTACCTTCGACTACGATTAGCTTACGAAGCCAGCGTGAACGCGTGGCCTGCAACCGTCGTATTGACGGTGTGGGCACCGACCAGCTCGATAACCGTGTCACCTTGCGCCATCGTGCCAGTGCCAAGAGCCACCGACTCAACAACGTACGTATTGCCACCGTATTGGAATGCCATTGCGTGACCAGCAGCGAGACCCGAGTCCGCAGCCGAAATCGCGCCAGCAAGATTCGCTGCTGCGCTAATCGCGGTCTGCTGTGCAGTCGTCGCGTTCGCAATGACCGTGAAGCCAGCATCCTTCAGCGTGATGATGTCGCCCGCGACCGCACCGTTGATGACCGTGTTCGGTGCAGTTGCGTTCGCTGCGACGCCGTCAACCTTAATCGAGTCGCTACCGCTTGCTGCCGTATGCGAACCCAGATTGATGGTTGCCAGATAGCCTGCAACAGAATTCGTTGCTACGCCACCGGAAACGTCAATCAGGTTCGAGCCCGTGCCGACGGTGATGTTGACCGTGCCAGCCGTGCTTGTGTCGACAATGCTGTTGTTGGCGTTACCAAGCGTGATGCTGTCCGTATAAGTTGCTGCAGCACCAGCCAAGTTCAGCGTCACATGGCTATTGTCGCTGGCGCCCGAAACCGTGACACCCGTTGCGAGGCTATCCGAGAAGGTCACGTTCTGACCAGCGGACAGTGCGAGCGACGAAACGTTGTTATCGGTCGCGGTCAGCGTCATCGCGCCGGTCAAAGACAGGTGAGCCGCCGACAACGTACCAGCATTCACCGTCACCGAGCCCGTACCCGAATTCGTCAGCGACAGCGTGCCTGCAACCGAGTCGGTCAAGTTCAGATGCGTCGCGCCGGTGCCCGAGAACGTGAGGCTACCCAGCGAGTTGTCCGTCATCGTGAGATTCAGACCAGCAACGTTGGTACCAGTGTTGTTGATGGTCATGCCGGTTACGTTGTTGGCGAAGGCACCAATCGTCAAGCCCCCAGCACCGCTGAAATTCAGCGTCGAGACTGCGTTGTCAACCAGCGTAGCGATAGTGTCGCTAGCGTAGTTGAACGCCGGGTTGTTATCTACCAGATTCAACGTGCCGACACCGTTGCCGTTCGAATCTGCCAGCGTCAACGACGTAACGGTCTGAGCGACGCCCACTGCCAATGCCGAAGCGGTCCCACCTTGCAACGTCACCGTAGCCGAATCTGCCGCGCCATTTGCGTCGACATAATTCACTGCCAAGGTGCCGCCTGCGCCTGCTGCGAAGTTGACGGACGCGTTCGTGTTGACATTTGTCAGGGTCGATGCGACGGCCGCTCCGCGCACGTCGATTGCATGAATCGACGAACCAAAGACGGACGCATCTTGCGTGCCCGTCGTGGCGTTCGTGATACCCAAAATTTCGAAGCCAGTCACGTTGGCGCCAGACTTAGCAGCCGTGAACGTCCCACCGATTGCGTTGAGGACGATTTCGTCGCTGGCACCCGAACCGCCGGTGATGGCCTTGGTCGCATCTGCACCAATCGTAATCGTGCTTGCACCAGTCGAGCCCGACGCGTTGAACGTCGTCGTCGTGTCGTTGACCGTGCCTGCGTAGCCAGCTGCGCCCGTCACGTTGATGGCAGTAGCCGATGTTGCGTTGGTCACCGTCAGGACCGACGAGCCCGCCACATTCAACGTCTTCAGGTTAGCGTCGCCGAAACCGGTCAGCGTCGAGGCAGTTGCGCCCGTCGTCACATTCAGCGTCGTGATTTCGCCGTTCGTATCGGTGATGGTGTTGTCACCACCGTTCAGAACACTTGCCGACAGGCCGTTGACCGACAGGTTCAGCGTCGAGTTCGACGTCGGGGTAGCACCGGCGGCGGTCGCGTTTGTAATCGCGAGCGTACCGGCCGTACCAGCCAGAGACAGATTCGTCAGGGCGTTGTCAGTGATGGTCGAACCGGCGCCATAGTTATTGAGCGTAACGCTCGCAATGGTGTTCGCCTTCGTCGTGTTGTAGTTTGCGTCCGCGATATGAACAGCGCCATCAGCAGTAACGCCGACCACACCAGCTTGCGCGGCCACCGGGCCAACGGCGGTAACAGCCGAGACTCCTTGCGTGCCCGGCGCTGCAGTAACACCAGCGACGCCCACCACACCAGCCACGCCGGTCACTGCAGTTGCGCCAACTGCTGCGGCTGCCTGGTTGACGACAACCGAGGTCGTGGCAGAAGTACCCGTCACGTTGACGGTATTCATGGTCACGTTCGTACCCGTCTTGGCCACGTCGCCTGCCGACTCCGTCACCGTGACAGTCGAACCGCCTGTGACGTTGATAACACCGTTGATGCTGCCGCTAGCGGCTGCCGTCGTTTCGTTAACAACAACGGCGCCCGTCGTCGCCACATTGGCGCCGACAGTGATGGTACCCAAGCCTGTCGTTGCACCGCTTGCATTCACGGTAACCGACGAGCCGCCATCGACAGCAATGGTAGCGGCTGCTTGCGAGGTTTCCGTAACCGAAATGGCGCCTGCCGGGCTGGTAACCGTGCCCACTGCTCCACCAACCGCCACATTGCCGCCTGCAGAGCTCACCGTGACGTTGTTGCCACCGTCAACCTGAACCGCTCCCGTGCTGAGACCGGTCACGCTCTCATTCGTCGAGGCAGCAGCATTCACCGTAACTTGGCCCGTGCCCGCTTGAGTCACGTTCACCGAGTTCAGGCCGGACCAGCCGCCCTTCGTCGTATCCAGGGTAACTGCAGCTGCGGCCGTATTAGATTCCGTGACGTTGAGCGTCGCGATGCCGTTGACTGTAGCGCCTGCGGGCTGCGAAATGGCGCTCGCGCTGGTCACGTTGAACGTATTGCCCGTGCCCGTACCGTTGATGGAATCGAGCGCGGACCACGTCTGCGTAGCGCCGAGCGCGCCACCATCGGTGGCATTGACAACATTGTTGTTGCCCGACAGCGTGATGTTATCCACACCCGTAGTGAGCGTAACCGTCTGTCCAACAGCGCCCGCATTGATGTTCGCCAGCGTCGTGTCCAGTTTCCCGACTGCAGTGCCTTCCGAAGCCGTATCGGTCACCGCTGCGACTGCTGCGCGAGCATTGTTCGAAGCGGTCGTGCCCGAGTAGGCGATTTGCGCCGATACCGATGCCGACAGAGCATTCGTGAATGCGTCCGCGTAGGCCTGCTTGGCATCCAGTTGAGCTTTGTCGGTGCCCGTCGCGCCGTAGTAGATGTTCAGCGCGACCGAAGCCAGCGTGAATTCGCCGCTGTTAATGCCGTGTTGATAGAAGTTCAGACCTTCGGCGTCAGGAGCACGGCCGAACAGCGTCTGATAGATCGCGGTGATTTGCGCTGCCATGTTCGAGCCACCGTACAGGGCGGTCGATTCAGTCGACGTACCGAACTCGTTGATGATCGAGCTCAGGTTGCCCCCGGCGCTGTCCAACCGCATTGCCCAATATTCTTGACCTGCGGGGTCAGCCGGGCGGCCATAATAAGCCAGATACGCCTGTTGTACTTCTTCGTAATATTGTGCTGCAGCCATTTGATTCTTCTCCGATAGAGTACGAATATCAACACATGTGTGATACGTCATGAGCCGTTAGGGAGGCGACGCGTCAGATTCATTGGACTTGAATCACCCGACGGTTTTCCACAAAGCTACAACGCAGATGGATTTTCAACGTCGGGTTGTTCGCGAATTGTGATGGCGCGCACAAAAGCGCAAATAGTTGGAGGTTCGGCGATAGAGTTGCTTTTTTCCCGGGCAACTCAGACCTGAAAAGGGGCAATTGATGCGGGAAAGACCTTGTCCAAAAGCCTTGCAAAGAATCCGAGCGCTGGGCGCGGTAGCGCATGAGCGCTTGTTTCCCCTCTCCGGCTAGAACCGACCTTGCCAAACGGAAGGAACAGCCAACACGGCCGGATGCGAGACGCAAACGTTAAAACCAAGCATGAGCCGAAAGAAATCGCATCCCGCTGCCGTCAATTACCCACAAGGCCATAAGCGCCGAGCGAGAAGTGATTCGACGTCAAATCCGGCTGATCCCCTTTCGCAAGCTCCCCGGCAGTGTCCGCGTCATTACCCACGGCAGGATCCGCTGCGCGCGCCTGTTCTTCGAGCAGGCGGCTGGCATTTGAATGCTGCAGCGTCCCGTTCAGCGCATCGATCAATTCGCTTAACCGATCCTGTCGGAGCAGGAAATGCCGGGTGGTCGACGAGCCAACGTTGTCGTCCGACTCGCCCGCCACGTATAACGACAGGCTGATATGGCCTGAGGCCGCAGCCGGCTCGATGGTCCAGTCCACGATCCAGCGTCGTAGACCGAGTCTTTTGCCGCTTGTGGCCTTTCGCTTTGTGATTGAATCGGGCTTCATGATCTGTTTCGGTGAGATTGCGCGGCACTCGGCAATTGGTAATGCTGCCGGACCACGATGCCACCTAATTTAGTGCAGATGCCCAAACAAGATTGTGCGTGCCAGCACAATCCTTAAGTAAAAGTAGGTAAAAAGAACCGCCACGCCAATGCCACGCCCACACGTGATCGGGCGTGGCGCACGGTATCGATCAATGAACCCGAGCTGTCGGCACCACCGCATTGGCGAGCGGCGCCGCCTGGGCAGGTGGAACGAACGACTGCGCGATCTCCACCAGATCCTGCTCGGTCAATATCCCGGCAGCGTGTTTGAGTTGCAGATCTGCCAGCAGGAACTGATAACGCGCGCGCGCCAGATCGCGTTTGGCCGAATACAGCTGCTGTGTAGCCGTCAATACGTCGGCATTGGTGCGCACGCCCGCCTGAACGCTTTTGCGGGTCGCCACGATCTGCAGCATCGCGGATTCGACGGCGCTTTTGAGGGAGTCGATGCGCGTCATACTGCTCACGCACTGGTTGTATTGTTTGCGCAGGTCGAGCAACACCTTGTCGGTCTTGTCTTGCAATTCGAATTGCGCACGTTCGTAATTAGCCTGCTCCTGTTGGGTCGACGCGCGCACGAGTCCACCGGAATAGAGCGGTATCGTGACTTCAACACCGACCGATTTTGTCAGATAGCGAGTACCGATCGCATTGGTCTGGGTCGACTGATTCTGACCAACGCTCGCCACCAGATCCACGTGCGGATAAAAGCCCGCCTGCACGATCTTCATCTTTTGCTGCGCCGCTTCAACTGAGTGTCGGCCAGCAATCAACCTCGCGTTGTTTTCCAACGCAATATCGTGCCAATGATCGAAACTGAGCGGCTCGGGCAGCACCGGTTGAAAGTCGTCCTTCAGACGGTCAAGACCCGCGACATCGAGCGACGCCGGCAAACCGGTCAACGCTTCCAGCGCATGCGCAGCGTTATCCAGGCTATCGCGGGCGTCGGCGACATCGGCCGCTGCCAGCGCGGCCTTCGATTTCGTTTCGAGGATGTCCGTGCGGGTGCCCTCGCCGTTTTTGAACATCGCCTGATTGCCGGCGTACTGTTCATCGAACGCGTTTTTCTGCGCGAGCGCGAGCGACAACTGATCTTCCGCGAAGACCGTATCCGTATAGGCAGTTAACACGCGCACCAGCAAATCCTGCCGGCTATCGTCGAACGTCGCGTCCCCGGCGAGCGCGATTGCCTTGCCGTAGCGATAGCGCGCAATGCCTTCGAAGTTGATTAGCGGCTGACGCAGCGAAACGCCTTTGGGAATAGGCACCGTAGACCTGATGTGTGGAAACATCCCCATACTGCGTACCTAGGTACGTCGTACCGGTTACGTCGCGGTATCGCGCGTAATTCGCCGAGACGTTGGGCAACAGATACGAGCGGCCAATCCCGACATTCGCGTCATCGGCTTCCTTCTGCTTCGCCGCGCCCGCGAGAATCGGGTCATGGCCCAGCGCGGCTTCGTACGCATCGACGAGGCCGAGTGCAAGCGCTGGACGCGGCGCGATCAGTGCGGCGCCAACCGACATCGCCAGCAACAACGTACGCAGGCGTGGAACGGCCTGCGCCGTGCCGGTAGAACCGGCGTTGGACGACCGAAGTGAAAAAACGCGCTGCACTTCAGTCCTCCGTGAATGCAGTGTGTGCGCGATCGAAGATCGGCTTGAGCAGATAGCTCAGCATCGAACGCTGACCTGCATTGATGAATATCTCGACCGGCATGCCCGGCTTGATATCCAGCTTGCGCAACTGTTTCATGCCCTGCTCGGTCACTTTGGCGCGCACCCTGTAGTAAGGCGCACCGGAGTGTTCGTCCACGAGGCGGTCGGCGGACACGAACGTCAGCGTGCCGGACACTCTCGGGGTGGTGTTCTGGTTGAATGCGGTGAACATCATGTCGACCGGCATTCCCGTGCGAACCTTGTCGACCAGGTTCACCTCGAGGTGCCCTTCCGCTTCCAGCGGTTCGCCAGTCGGCACCACATCCATCAGCTTCGCGCCGGGGCCGATCGTGCCGCCTTCGGTGAAGACACTCATCCCGACGACGGTGCCGTCAACGGGAGAACGGACCTCGCTGTTGGCAAGGTTGAATTCGCTTTCGTCCAGCCGGCTACGCAATGCCTCGGTGTCACGCTGGACGTCGCTCAACTGCGTGCGCACCTCTTTCATATAGTCTTCCTGCGCTTGTGCGATACGCAGACGCGCCTCGGCCGACTGGCTCGCCAATTGCCCGGCGGCGCCCGCCTGGTGCGCGATCTCGCCGTTCAGCACGGCTTCCTGACGTTGCAGGTCCTTCAGCTTGCTGCGCGGCACGTAACCTTCGATCGCCAGCTCACGAACGCCGGTCAACTGGTCCTGCAGCGCCTGGTGCTCGAGCAGCCGTTGAGCATGCGCGTCGTTTTCGCCAGCCAGCTGGGCCTGGTATCCGGCGATGCTCTCCTGTAGCGCGCCAATCGACGCCTTCAGTGCCAGCCGGCGCGCGCTCAGCAGTTGCTCCTGCAGCTGCACGTCGGCCTCGGCCTCCTGGTCGTGTGCGGCGATACCATCCGTCAACTCACGCGGGAAGGCGATGGTCTTCGCATTGGTCGCCTCCGCGACGAGGCGCGCCTTGGTGGCGAGCTCGGTCAGATATTGCGAGCGGATGGTCGCGTTCTGCGAGCGCGCCTGCACGTCGTTCATCCTGATGAGCACTTGCCCGGCCTTCACCTGATCGCCATCCTGAACGAGGATGTCGCGAATGATGCCACCGGTCGGGTGCTGGATCGTCTTGCGATTGCCGGCCACCACCACCGTTCCCTGAACCTCTGTGCCCTTGCTGAGGGGCGCGAATCCGGCCCACAGCAACGAGCCTACGATGCCGACCAGTACGACGGTCCAGCCAATCTTGACGTAGCGCGATTCATCGACATTGACGACCGGCGGCAATGCTGTGCCGAGCACCTCGATGGCAGGCGCCGCCGCTTTCTTGCTTGTGGAATTAACCATGGAAAATCTGCGGGTCAGACGGTGGCATCCGCATCCGCTGTTTGAGCGTCGGATGGCTGATGAGGGTTGGACGAAGCCGGGTTTGAGGCGGCAGGTTGAGCCGTCGCGGCAGGTTGAGCCGTGGCGGTCGTTTTTGCAGCAGCCGATTGCGCAGCCGCCGTATTCGCGGGCGCATTCTGCAACGCCGCCAGCACATGCGCGGTGGGCCCGAACATCCTGAGCTGGCCTTCGACAAGCAGCAGCAGCTTGGTCGTAGCCGCAATGATGCTGGTCCGATGCGTAATCAGCACGACGGTCTTGCCGGCTGCATGCAAGCGCTCGATTGCCAGTTTGAGCGCCGCCTCGCCGGTTTCGTCGAGGTTTGAATTCGGTTCGTCGAGCACGATAAACGACGGATTGCCATACAGCGCACGCGCCAGACCAATGCGCTGCTTCTGGCCACCGGAGAGCCCGGCGCCGCGATCGCCAACCAAGGTGTCATAGCCTTGCGGCAGACGCAGAATCATCTCGTGAACCCCGGCGAGCTTCGCCGCCTCGATGACCTTCTCCGATTCGATCTGCCCAAAGCGGGCGATGTTTTCCGCGATCGATCCGCCGAACAGTTCGATGTCTTGCGGCAGGTAGCCGATGTGCGGTCCAAGCTGATCCTTGTCCCACTGATAGATGTCCGCGCCGTCCAACCGCACGGTGCCGACCGCCGCAGGCCACACGCCGACCATCAGCCGTGCGAGCGTCGACTTCCCGGACGCGCTGGGTCCGATCACGCCGACCACATCGCCGGCATCGATCGTGAATGACAGGCCTTGCACCACCGGCACACGGATTCCCGGCGGCGCTGCGCTCACGCCTTCGAGCGTCAGCCGGCCGGTCGGCGGCGGCAGCGACATGCCGATACGGCGCACCGGATTGTTTTTGAGCAGTTCGACGAGGCGGTCGTACGCACTGCGAGCGCCGCTCCACTGACGCCAGACCGAAATCACCATTTCCAGCGGACCCAATACGCGGCCCATCAGGATCGAACCCGCGATCATCATGCCCGGAGAAATCTTGCCGTCGATCGCGAGCAGCGCGCCGATCCCCAGTACGAGGGACTGCAATGAGAGCCTGAAGAACTTCGTGACATTGCCGACCAGCGCCGCTTTCTCGCTCGCTTCAGCCTGGCGCGATAGAAAGCCCGCATTCAGGACTGACCAGCGCGCCATCAGGTTGGGCAGCATGCCCATTGCCTCGATGACCTCGGCATTGCGCAGATTCGCGGTGGCGAGTGTGGTGGAGCGAATCGACAAGCTGGTCGCCTCCGACAGCGGACGACGTGAAACACGTTCGTTGGCGATTGCCAGCGCTATCAGGATCGCCGAGCCCGCCAATGCAAACACGCCGAGCCAGACGTTGAAGATGAAGATAACCGCCAGATAAATCGGGAACCACGGCGCATCAAAGAATGCGAACAGCGCATTGCCGGTCACGAATTGCCGGATCGTGGTCAGGTCATTGAGAGACTGCCCCGCATTGACGCCCTGCTGTTTGAGATTCGTTTCAAACGCAGCGGTATATACGCGGCTGTTCAGGTGCATATCCAACTTGCCGCCGATGCGGATCACGATGAAGCTGCGCACATATTCGAGCACGCTCGAGAACCCGTACATGCCGAGCATCATCAGCGTCAGCATCGCCAACGTGACGCCATTACGGCTTGGCAGCACGCGGTCATATACCTGCAGCATGTAAATGGACGGCACGAGCATCAAAAGATTGATGAGCATGCTAAATGCGCCTAGCGTGCGAAACACGCGGCGGTAGCCTAACAACGCCTGAATGATTTCATTCGACGGCACTCTGACTTTACTGGTCATCTTTGCTCGTTACGCCGGTCTCGCAACGCCTCTCGATTCACTTCTAGTGTGGTCATTCTTTGGCCGACACCCCGTGCGCCGGTCCGTTCTGAAGGCGCTCATTCTGCTCGATCAATTGCGCGTGAAATGTGACGGCCGTCACATCTATTCGCGAAAACAAACCCGATACTTGCGCTGCTCCCAGAATCCTTATTGCAGACAGTACCTTGCTCGACAACAACTATTCCGACGCTCAGCTCGACATCGCAATGGGTGGGCGCGCTTTACTCACGCCGCTTACGGGTATTGGCCAGTACGCGTCAAATCTGGCTCGCGAATTCGTCCATCGTGGACATAGCGTGCGGTTCTTTTACGGCACGCACTGGTCTTCGTCGCATGAGAACGGCACGACAAAGCCCTCCGCGGGAGATGCACGAGCAACGAAGTCGTGGCGCACCATCGCGGCAGCCGGTGCCAAACGTTTTGCGCGCAAGTATTTGCCCTCCGCATACCGTTTCATGCCACACGTCGAGCAGTATCGTTTCGATTCGGGCATCCGGCGGCGGCGCTCTCCGCAGGTCTATCACGATCCGAACTTCATTCCGTTCCGCTTTCGCGGGCCGACAGTGATCACCGCTCACGATGTCTCGTGGGTGCGTTATCCGGAGTACCACCCTGCCCAGCGTCTCGCGCTATTGCGGGCGAACTTTCCGCGCGCGCTCGAACGCGCGGATCGCGTCATCGTGGTATCGGAGTTCGTTCGGCAAGAATTACAGGCCTGCTTTCCAGTCGCGCCCGAGAAGATCAAGGTCGTGTATAACGGCGTGTCGACGCGTTTCCAGCCGTATTCCTCCGAAGCGACCAGTAAAGTACTGAGCCGCCACGGTCTCGCACATGGCCAGTACTTCGCGGCCGTGGGCACGCTGGAGCCACGCAAGAATCTGCAAACCGCGCTGGCCGCGCATGCGCGCCTGCCGGCCGCGGTCCGGCGCCAGTTCCCGCTCGTGCTGATCGGCATCGAAGGATGGCTGACGGACACGTTGCACCGCGCACTCGAACCGGGTCTACGTGAAGGCTCCGTGCGCAAGCTCGGCTATGTGTCCGACGACGACATTCCGCTGCTGACCGCGGGCGCGCTCGCGATCGTCTATGTATCCGTCTATGAAGGGTTCGGGTTACCCATCATCGAAGGCATGGCGGCTGGCGTGCCGGTATTGTGCTCGACCGCCGACGCGCTTCGGGAAGTGGCAGGTGATGCCGGCATCATGCGCGAGCCGACCGATGTCGAAGGATTTACCGAAGCGATGCAGGCGCTGATCGACGATCGCGCGTTGCGTGAGCGGTTGACCACGGCCGGCATCGCCCGTGCGCAATCCTTCAGTTGGCAGCGCACTGCCGAGGAAACGCTCGCCGTCTACCGGCAGGTCGTCGCCTGACACAGCCGGTTCCGACGAGCGCCGCGATCCACCTCGAATCCGTTTCATGCATACATTAAGAACAAGCCTCGCGCATGTCCTCCTGCTGTCGCGTCAGGATCTCATCGACCGGCATCGGGAAAATACGCTGGGTGCCGCCTGGCTGCTGATTCAGCCGCTGACCTTCGTGGTGCTGTTCAGCACGGTGTTTTCCCAATTCATGCGCACGCGCATCGGCGCGGATGCCGATCCGTATCTGTACACCGTCTATCTGATCGGCGGCCTGCTCACGTGGAACCTGTTCGCGAACCTGCTGAACCGGCTCACCCCCGTCTATAGCTCGAAGGCGCATCTGATCCGCAAGATCAGCGTCGATCTGTGGGTGATGCCCATGCATATCGTGCTCGCCGAGTGGGCGGTGTATGCGATCACGATGGCGTTCTTCGCGATGTTCCTGCTCGTCATCGGCCATCCGATCGGCGTGCAATGGCTGATGCTGCCGGTCATCGCGCTGCTTCTAAGCGCGTTCGCGTACGGCATTGGCATCGTCCTCGGTACACTCGACGTGTTCATTCCCGACATCAAGAACGTGCTGAACGTGGTGCTGCAATTCGGCTTCTGGCTCACGCCGGTCGTCTACCTCGCTTCGATCCTGCCACCGTGGGCCGCGAAGGGGTTGCACTTCAGTCCGATCTTCTGGGCCATCGACTCGGTGCACGCGATCATCGTATGGCATCAATACCCGCAGCTGAAGGAACTGCTCGCACTGTTCGGCGCTGCGGTGCTCAGCCTGCTCGCGGGGCGCCTTCTATTGACCCGTCTGCAATCTGAACTGAGGGATACGTTGTGACGACACGCGCGCAGAACGGTCCACCAGTTCTGGAGATCGAACGGCTCTCGAAGCGCTTCAAGATCTACAACCGCACCGCTGACCGCCTGATAGAAAGCTTTTCCCGCAAGCCGCGGCATCGCGTGCATGCCGCGCTGCGGGACGTTTCGTTCTCACTGGGACAGGGCGAGGCGATCGGCGTGCTCGGCCAGAACGGCGCGGGCAAATCGACCTTGCTCAAGCTCGTGAGTGGCGTGCTGTTGCCCGATGCCGGATCGATCGTGCGGCGGGGGCGAATCGCGGGTCTGCTGGAACTCGGCACCGGCTTCGACGGCAAGATGTCGGGTCGCGAGAACATCGCGGTGAATGCGCGGCTGATCGGCATGACGAGCGAAGAGATCGAACAACGTTTCGACGCGATCGTCGCCTTTTCCGAACTGGCTGACTTCATCGACGCGCCGCTGCGTACCTATTCGTCCGGGATGATCATGCGGCTCGGCTTCGCGGTGGCGATTCACGCGGACCCGGTGTGCTTCATCGTCGACGAAGCGCTCGCGGTCGGCGACGCGCGCTTTCAACAGAAGTGTCTGAAGCGCATTCGCGAGTTTCGCGACGCTGGTGGCTCGATCCTGTATGTGTCGCACGACATCAACTCCGTGAAGCTGCTATGCGATCGGGCCATCCTGCTTTCGGGCGGCGAAGTCGTCTACGACGGTTTGCCGGAAGACGCCGCACAGATCTATTACCGGCTGATTGCGGGCATCGATAGCGACGCGCCGCAAGCCAACCAGTCGACGCCGGAATCGTACGGTGCGTTGCGCACCCGCGTGCGCAACGTGATGCTATCAGGTCGCTTCGGACCGGCGATGCGATTTGCGTCCGGCGAAGAAGTGACGATCGACCTCGAATGCGAGTCTGACCAGGATGTCCAGCTATCAGTCGGCATTCTGATTCGCGATCGTTTTGGTCAGGACGTGTTCGGCACCAATACCGCGTTGTTGCGCAAGGAAGCGCATTTCTCCGCGGGCAATGGCGTTTGTTGCCGCTTCTCGCTGCCGCTGAATTTCGCGCCTGGCAAATATACGGTCACGGTCGCCCTGCATTCGGACGACACCCACGTGCACGATTGCCAGCACTGGTGGGATGCCGCCGCGACTTTCGAAATCGCCGGCTTTCAGCATGTGCCCTTCTCCGGACTGTGCTACGTGCCGGCGCAATTTGCTCAATACCCTGTACGGGAATTGGAACAACCCACGTTACGAGAATCATGACCAACGCAGTACTTCAAGATCTGATTGCGCGTGTCAAGGCGGAAGCAGCTGCCCATGCCGGCCCGAGCGACACAAATGCAACGGCTGCGCTGGGACATGCCGTATCGCCCGCCGGAGCCGGACTGGATGTCGCCGGCCTTTGCGCTCCCGCATCGATCGAACAGCTGATGATTGCCGAGGACGAGGCTTTCGTCGATGGCGCCTATCGGCTCGTGTTACGCCGCGAGTCCGATCCTGCGGGGCGGGCCAATTACGTCGGTCAACTGAAGAACGGCGCCAGCCGGCTCGTGCTGCTGGCGAAGCTGCGCATGTCGGAAGAAGGGCGGCGCACTGGCGTGCAGGTGCCGGGGCTTCGCGTCGGGATTGGCGTGACGCTCGCGCAGCGGGTGCTGCGCCACGCGGGACTCAGCGCGCTGGCGTCACGAGTCGGACGATATGCCGATGGCGTCTATGCGCGGCGCCTGCTCTCCCATTCACTGGTCGCGTGGCGGAGCCGCTTCGAGAACACTGTCGGTGCCGTTATGCGCCAGGCCGCGCGGTCCGAAGAACTATCACGACGCGTGGACGATCTGCAGGTACAGTTTCCCAAAGGCCTCGCAGTGGCGCCGGAAATCATCGACGCCTATTACCTTGCATTCGAAGATGCCAATCGCGGCACGCGTGAGAACGTGCGCGCGAAGCTGGCGATCTACGACGACTGGCTCGCAACGAACGTTCCGCGCGCGGGCAGACTCACGCATCAGATCGTGGATATCGGCTGCGGTCGGGGGGAATGGCTCTCGTATGTGCGCGAGCGAGGCCACGACGCAATCGGTATCGACGTCAGCCCGGTCATGGTCAAAGCCTGCGTCGCGCAAGGCTTCGACGCCCGCCATACGGACGCACTGAAGTATCTGCGCAGTTTGCCGACAGGCTCGGTCGCCGCGGTCACCGGTTTTCATATCATCGAGCATCTGCCATTCGACTATCTGTTCGCGCTCGTGCAGGAAAGCTACAGGGTGCTCGTGGAAGGCGGTTCGGTCCTGTTCGAAACGCCGAACCCGGAGAACATACTGGTTGGCAGTCACACCTTCTATCACGACTTCACGCACCGCAACCCGATAACGCCGAGCGCGATTACGTTCCTGCTGAAGTATCACCACTTCGAAGCGATTGACATCATTCGCAGCAGCCCATACCCGGAAGAAGCGAAGGTGCCGGGCAACGATCCGCTGACCGAGCGCGTCAACGGCCATCTCTGCGGTCCGCAGGACTTCGCGGTGCACGGACGCAAACGGACCGCGGCAGGAGCGCCGGCGTGAAGATTCTCGTGACGGCGAACATGGTGCCATTCATGCACGGTGGCGCTTCGTATCACATTGCCGGCGTAGTCCGTGAGTTGCAACAGGCGGGACATGAGGTGGAGCTGCTGCGTCTGCCTTTTCGCTTTTCGCCGGAACGGGACGTCGCGCGAGCGATGGAACATGCGCAGTCGCTCGACTTCATCCGTCCGAACGGCGTTACGATCGATCAGGTGATCAGCCTGCAATTTCCGGGCTATGGAATCAGCCACCCGAATCACCGGGTATGGGTCATGCACCAGCATCGCGCGGTTTATGAACTGTACGATGCCGCGCAGGCAACCGCTGAACTCAGGCAGCTGCGCGCTCAGGTGATTGCGTTCGACAACGCCGCGCTCTCGCGCGCGAACCTGGTGTTCGCCAATTCGCGGCGCGTCGCCGCGCGCTTGCGCGACTTCAACCGGATCGAAGCGACGCCGCTCTATCATCCGCCCGCAGACGCGGAGTCGTTCCGCTGCGAACAGGCTTTGCCGTATGTATTTTTCCCGAGTCGCCTGGAAACGCTGAAGCGGCAATCGTTGCTGATCGAAGCGGCGCGTCATATGCACTCGCCGCTGAAGATCCTGCTGGCAGGCGACGGCGGTCAGCGCGAGGTGCTTGCCCGGCTTATCGAACAACATGACGTGGGTAGCCGCGTCGCGCTGATCGGACATGTGACCGAGGCAGAAAAGCGCGCCTTTTACGCGCGCGCGCTGGCCGTGGTGTTTCCGGCTTTCGATGAAGACTACGGATACATCACACTCGAAGCAATGCTGTCGTCGAAACCCGTGATTACCTGCACCGACTCCGGCGGACCGCTGGAGTTCGTTCGTGACGGCGAAACGGGCTGGATCGAGCCACCCGACGCCAAGGCGCTCGCCCAGCGCCTCGACTGGCTCGCGCAACATCCGCGCAAAGCTGCCGACGCCGGCGTGCGCGGCCTCGAAGCCTACCGGGCGGCGAACATTTCGTGGCGCGGCGTGATCAAGCAGCTTACCCAACCTCTCTAACCTGATCTCCCCATGAGAATTGCCATTGTCGCGCCGAGCCCGGTCCCTTTTGTGATCGGCGGCGCTGAAAACCTGTGGTGGGGCCTGCTCGACGCGCTGAACGCACGGCCGGGAACCGTGGCGGAACTGATGAAACTGCCAACCCGCGAAGGCAACATGGGCGAACTGCTGGCCAGCTATCGGCAGTTCTTGCGACTGGATCTCGATCACTTCGACATGGTGATCAGCACCAAGTACCCCGCTTGGGCGATTCGACATCGCAATCACGTCGTCTATCTCCAGCACACGCTGCGCGGCCTGTACGACTGCTACCCATCGGGTATGCCGACGCAGTTCGAACCCGACGCACTGCTCGCGCTCGGCATGCCGGCGCGTATCGTGGACGCGCTCGTCAAGCGCGATGCGGGGAACCTCGAACTCGACGAACTGCTCGACGCGCTCGACGCAGCGTGGCAGCGCGCGCCGCAAGCGGCTTGCTGGGCGTTTCCAGGGCCCGTCACGCGCGCGGTGATACGCCTGCTCGACGCAATCGCGATGCGGCCTGACAAGATCGTTCGCTATGCCGCGATTTCGCAGGTGGTCGCGGCGCGGGAAGGCTATTTCCCCGCCGGCGTGAAAGTCGCGGTCCATCATCATCCGACCGGTCTGAAGGGGCTCGCGCCTGGCCCGCAGGAAGCCATCTTCAGCGCCAGCCGTCTGGACCCGGCCAAGCGTATCGATCTGATCATCGAGGCTTACCGGCAGAGCAAGGTGGAGGTGCCACTGCATATTGCCGGCAGCGGACCCGATGAAGCGCGCTTGCGCGCGGCCGCCGCTGGCCATCGCGGGATTCATTTTCTCGGACGGATTACCGATGTTCAGCTCGCGCAGGAGTATGCGCGCGCAGTCTGCGTGCCGTTCGTGCCGCGTGATGAAGACTATGGGCTTATCACGCTCGAAGCGATGCTGGCCTCGAAGCCGGTCATCACCACTACCGATTCGGGCGGTCCGCTCGAACTGATCGAGCATCAGCGCTCGGGACTGGTCGTCGAACCGGATGCGGCTGCGCTCGCCGGCGCGTTGCGGCGGGTTTGCGGCGATCTTGCCGAAGCGCGGAATATGGGATTGGCCGGGCGCAAGAGCGTTGAGCATCTGAGTTGGACCACGCTGTGCGATGCGCTGCTCGCTGCCGGCCGACAAGTGGCTTCCGACGGTCAGGCAGCCGACGCAACAGTCGCCGCCCCAGCGATCGTCGCCAGGCGCGCGAAGCCAGTGCTTGGCGTGCTCAATACCTATCCGATCACCCCGGTGATCAGTGGCGGCAAACTGCGCCTGCATGGGCTGTACAAACGGGTCGCCGAACACTTCGACGTGCAGTTCGTCAATCTGGCGCCAGTGGGTATGCGAGGTACGCGCAATCTCGCGGATGGCTTTACCGAGGAACTGGTGCCGAAGTCACAGGAATTCACTGAGGCCGAGTATCAGCTCGAACGCTCACTGGGCGCTTCCGCTGAAGATATCGCGGCCGCCATGCACCCAACCACGGCCCCCGAATGGCTAGACGCGATCGACGCACTCGCGCGACGCGCCGACCTGATCGTGTGCTCTCATCCGTACGCAATGCCCGCATTGCGCGAAGTCACGTCCAAACCCTTCGTCTACGAAGCGCACAATGTCGAAGCCGATCTGAAGGCCGACATTTACGGCCCACATCAATGGGCCGTCGATCAGGTCCTCGCGCTGGAGCGCCGTGCCGTACTCGACGCGGCGCTCGTCACTGCCTGCTCGGAGCGGGATCGCGAACGCATGGGCGAGCTCTACGGGACGGCAGGCGATGCCGCGAAGATGATCGTCGTTCCCAACGGCATCGACGTTGCGGCGACGCGGTTGCGCGCAGGCGCGCAGATAGAGCGCCGCCGCGCGGCGCTGCGTGTCGCGCATCCGCTGGCCCTCTTCATGGGCAGCGCGCACGGCCCGAACATCGATGCCGCGCGCTTGATCGTCGAAGCAGCCACGCGCTTGCCTTCGGTCCACTTCGTGTTGCTGGGTTCGGTATGCCACTCGGTCCAGAGTTGGGAGCTGCCGTCCAACGTCGGTCTCGTGGATGTGGTCAGCGATGCAGAAAAGGCCACGTGGCTTGAAATCAGCGACCTGGGCCTGAACCCGGTAGTTTCCGGCTCAGGAACCAACCTGAAATTGCTCGAATACGCCGCTGTGGGTCTGCCGGTGGTGAGTACCGAATTTGGGGCGCGCGGCCTCGGCTATCGCGCCGGCCATGAATATCTGTGCGCAGAAGCCAACGACTTCGCCGATGGCATTGAAGCGATGTTGCAATTGACGCAGGCGGAGCGTGATGCGATGACGCGCAATGCGCGCCGCCGTGTTGAAGCAGAGGGAGATTGGACCGCGATCGCCGCGGCCTACTCGAAGTCGCTCGCGCAGGTGCTGGCGTAGAGGGGTATGGGAAAGGCGTATCCGTGGGCAGCGGTACGCCCTACAACAGATAGTGGCTCAGCGGCAGCAAGCCATCGAATTGGCCCACCACCGTGACCTCGACTGCGGCGGCCTCGTTCGTTGTATGGGTCGATGCATGGGTCGATGCGGCATGCGTGAACTCGCGCAGCAGATTGTCGACCGAGTCATACGACTGATGCTGGAACCCTTGCCATTCCAGACATACGGATTGGTCCTGGCTAGTTGCGGTATTCGACTCAGAAATTATGATCGGACTTTTCATTGCGCGAACCTGGCGGTGAAGTAGATCTATTCTAGCGATTAGCGCGGCGCTTGTCGCGTTAGTACTTCCACGACAGACCGAGCGAGCCGCTGTACACGGAGTACGCAAAGAGCGATATAGAATCGGAGACCCGCGCTGCCGATGCCTGGGCATACACCGACCAGCCGCGCACCACTGGATACGTGTAGCGCAGCGATGCCGCCCGTATGGTCTGGTGCCGGCCCAGCGTACCGAAGAATATTGGGTCATACGCATCGGCGTCGATCAGCGTTCGCTGCTGCAAGACTGCTTCGAGTTGGCCATGACGGGCGATGTCGTAATCGGCCGACAGCCAGGCTGAATAACCGTGCTGCGATCCGCCGGGGCGTCCGTTCAACGGCTTGTCCCATGCTGGACCGACGAATATTTGCACCGAGGCGCGCTCGCCGATGCGAGCCTGGAACGCCGCACGCACTTCGACATACACCGAGTCATAGAGCGAGTTGCCGGGATACGCGGAATCCAGCACCGTAAGATCAAGGCCGCCGCGCGTGAGCATCGACCGCCATGCCGACGGCGGCAGCCAGAAATTCGCGTGCCAGCCGATATCGCGCTGATAGACGCGTGTGCCGAGCCACAGCATGTCCGCGGTGAGCTGGTTATAAAGCTCGCCACGCATCACACTAGTTCTGTCGGCCAGACCGATCGTCGCGGAGCGCTGGTCGAAGCTGTGCTGACTGCGGTACTGACGATTGGTTAGTCCAGCGAGCAGTTCCAGACCTGGCACGGACGAGATCGGCAACTCGCCCTGCACCGCCGATTCAATGTACTGGTCACCGTGCGCAAGGCTTTCGGGTGCGAGGATCAGCGAATTGACCGGCGCACTGGGCGCGAAAGTCACGACGGAATTCGACGGTCCATAATTCGCGTTCGACGTGACGCCCGCTCCGACGCTCACGATCAACTGCGGCCGCGGGTCACTCGGCGTGCACGCGCTCGCGCGATAGAAGACGATCAGCTTCTCGATGGCGGGTGGCACGTCGTATTTTGCTTCGATACGCGCGAGCGTTTCTAGCGAGCGCGTGCGCTCCCCCAGCTGGCAATACAGAATCGCCGCATCGAGTAGCGCGCCTGCCTGGCGGGGGTCACGCCGTACCACTTCATTCAGCAGCAATAGCGCGCGCTGGCGATCTCCGTCACTGATCGCAACCTCGGCCTGCGCTTGCAGATCTTCGTCGATGGTCTGATCGAAGAGACCTTCCGGGGTCTGCGCCATTGCGTGAGATACCAGTGCGCTTGTCACTACGATGCCGAGCGCACGCAGCACCACTCCGACGATTGCCCGCCCTGAACCACGCGACGGCAGCGCGTGAATGCGCCGCTCAATGAATCGCATGGGTATCGCCTTCGTGCATCGTATAAAGCCATTCGGCGGTGTCGCGCCCACGCAGTGCGACCTGAGAGCAGGTTTTCAGGCGATGACGTTCGCTCTGCCGCGCAGTTTCGTGGCCGATCAGCAATGTGGTTTCGAGCGTCTTCGCATACTCCTGGAGCCGCGACGCCACGTTGACCGTGTCGCCAATCGCGGTGTAGGACTTGCGCGAGCTGGAGCCGATTTCACCGACCACCGCGGGTCCGCTATTCACGCCGATGCGAACGCGAATCGTCCTACCGTCGAACACAGGCAGCCCACTATGATTGAGCGCCGCCAACTCGCGCAGCATCGCGCTCGCACAATCGAGAGCGCGGTCCGCATGGTCGGGCTGCCCGAGCGGAGCGCCCCAGAATGCCATCAGCGCGTCGCCCATGTATTTATCCAGCGTTCCTTCCGTGTCGTGCACGCAGCCGGTCAGACGCGTCAGCACGACTTCCGTCATCGCGAGCAGATGCTCGGGTGGCATCTGCTCGGCGAGCCGCGTGTAGCCTTCGATATCGACGAACAACACAGATATCAGCCGACGCTCCGGCCTGAAGGTCGCGAGTCCCCGCTCGCGGATGATTTCGCGCAGCACCGTCGGCGGCAAATAGTGGCTGAAGCGGCGCTCGAACGATAGCATCGCCGCCTGCGAATAAATCCACTCGACGGGCGCCTGCACCAGCAGGAACACCGCCGCGGGAATCAACGGCAGTGCGGCCAGTTGCGTAGGCACACTGCGTGTCGAAGCCAGCAGGCCAAGCCACAATGACGTCGTCACGACGATCAACACCAGCGCGATCGTCGCGCGTTGCTGGCGGAACAGCACCGCGAAGATCACGATCGAGCACGCCGCCCAGACGATCGGTAGCCATGCCGCCTGCGCTTGCGTATCGTCGTGCGAGCCCAGATCGAGCAGTTCGCCAAGCAGTTCGGCATGCACGATGACCGCCGGCAACCATGGTTCGATCGGCGATGCGACGTGATCCGTGAGCCCGAGCGCCGACGAGCCGACCAGCACATAACGGTGCGCCAGCAGGGAAGATGGCACCCTTTGCGTGAGCACATCGAAAGCGGATACCACGTCGAGCGACTGAAGCGAATGCCGGAACGGCACATGCATCAGGCCTTGCGAGTCAATCGGCAGGCTGGCGAGCGATGCGAGCGGCAAAGTGCTCGCATTGCGGCAATGGATCAACTGCCATGCGAGCATCGGATAGACGGCGTTTGCGTACTGGATCACCGGGGCGACGGAACGGACCACCCCGTCCACACTGGCGTGCGGTGTCACATGCCCGACGCAGACCTGTGGATCACTAAAGAAATTGCCGACGAATCCCGACGCCACCGGCGCATGGGCAACGTGTGTGCCTGTCGGCAGCGCGCCGCCGACATGCCCGGCATGAGGCGCCCCCGCTCCCTCCGAGAGCGCGAATGCCTGCGCGAACACGAGCGGATACTGATGCGCGATGTCGAGCAGTGCGCGATCGCCGTCGTCCGGTCCTGCTTCGGGAAACATGATGTCGAGGCCGACCGCTTTCGCGTGATAACGCGTGAACAGCGTCTGCGCGAGCCGCGCCATCACGGCGCGTGGCCAGGGCCACGGCCCGATCGCATCGAGAGAGCGCTCGTCGATGTCGACGAGAGCGATGCGCGGGTCCGGTGCGGCCGTGATCAATTGCTTCTGCTGCCAGTCGTCGAGCGCATAGCCGAGCCGGCTATATGGTTCAGGCGACCATGCTCCGGTCGCCAGCAAGCAGCCTAGCAGTGAGATCAGGGCGAATATCGTGAGGCGAATTTGGTCCAGCGTGCCAAGGCCTGCTACCGGGACCACTGGGTCGCTCCATAGGCCGCATTGCTCCCGCCGAGAGACTGCGTGAACAGATAGCCCGCCTGCGTGGCATTCTTGCCGGCGAGCACACCTCTGACGAGCGCCCGCGAAACGCCGAATTCGCTGACGAGCTTGCCGTCCGGAGTCACGCTGCCGCTTCCCGAAATCGCATAGCTCGCGCCGTTTGCGCTGAGGTTCATGCTCGTCTGAAAAGCACGCGTGCCGAAATCGATCGACAGTAGCGGATTGCTGATCTGCGCCTCTGTCGCCGCGCCCGTCGTTGCATTGACCACGAACGCTTGCGCCGCCTGAAGCCCGAACTTGAAGTTACCGGAGGTGGGCATCACCATCTCCGTCTGCGGCGCGCGGGTCATCGCGAAAGGCCCCGTCCCCGTCAGGCTAACCTGTTCGCTGCCTTGCTGCACCAGCGCCGTCAACGTCGTGTCCGCGCCGTACGAACCCAGCGACTTATAGCGTCCCCAGAAGATCTGCGCCTCCGGCGCTGGGTCGACGACGGGTACCGCTGGTGCTGCCGGCGTCGGCGGATCGGCGGGGGGAGGTGTCGTCAGCGGGAAGGTTAACTCCGCGGGCGCAACGCCCGGACTGACCGGTGCCTGGGCGGTCGCCGCGCGAGCGCTGCTTTCCTCGCTCTTCAACTCGGCCACTGCCTGCTCGGACATCACCAGCGACGGTCCAGAGTCGATTACGACTGGGCGAGCGCTGCCGCGATACACCTGCAGCCATTCGTTCGGTTTGCCAGCAAATAGCTGTGCCGCAGCCGAGCCCTCGCAAGGACCCACACCCGTCGCCGAGCAGCCGGCGCCCAGCGGCGTCATCACGATGCCGCCGCTAAGCACGTCTGCGCGCGTCACGTTTTCGTCGGTGAACACGGTGAAATCGGTGCCGCGCACGCCGAGCGCGGCGACCGGCGTGTTCATCCGATAGTGGTCGCGCGCGGCCTGAGCACCCGTACCCGATATCTCGCGCACCATGCCCCTCGTCAGCGACAGCTTGATGACCGTCTTGCGTGGATCGGCCGGGTTGTATTCGTAGCGTTCGAATGTCAGCGATGAATTGGGTCGCACACTGATAAAGCCGTGATCGACCGTGGTGATGTACACATAGCCATCTTTGCCCGTCTCGACGGTGTCGCCCTGCTCAATGGAGGCGCCTTTGGCAAGCGGGGTGCAAAACGTTTGCGCGCGTTGTGCACACGCCTGTCCAATCACGAGGACTGCATTGCCAATCGTCGCGGACTCCGCATGCGCGTCATGGTGCACAAGAAACGCCGTGCAAACAACGAACTGCAATGCGGCCGAACGACCCCCTCGAAGTATGCGTTCCTGCATCTGATCTTTTCCCCGAGATCCTCACGGCACTGCGATCGAATAATCCGGTAATGATTAGCGAAATTTTGTAATTAGGATGTGACGGCCGTCACAGATGCCAGCGCTCGATACGCATATCGTCCTGCGTGCCCGTGTCAGCAAATTACAGTTGAGAGAGATGTCGACCGAAGAAGAAAGGATCAATGGCGGCCCATTAAAGGCCATTGATCTCTTGAAACAACAAAAGCTGCTGCGCAACGTTGCGAACGAAGTCATTGAAGAGACCAGCCGCCACATTCGCTATCGCCGCTTCTCGAAGCGGGAATTCGTCGTTCATAAGGGCGACGCCGGTTCATCGCTACTCATGTTGATGTCCGGCCGCCTGCAGGTGATCGCACTGTCGGAAGACGGCCGCGAGGTGGGACTCGATTTCGTGGAGCCGGGTGACTATTTTGGCGAGCTGTCGATTATCGACGGCGGTCCTCGCTCGGCTTCGATCATTGCGATCACGGAATCAGTGGTCGGCTTTTTGCCGAAGCATCAGGCGCAAACACTGTTTTACCGTAATCCCGCAGTGGTGGAGGCGCTGTTGCAACGGCTGTGCCGCACGATTCGCCAGGCTTCGAATTACCGGTCGATGCTCGGTCTGACGCGCGCTTACGCCAGGGTCTATTCAGTGCTCGAGGCTTCGATGAAAACGAGTGCAGGCGGCCTGTTGACCATCGAGAATCTACCCAACCAGCAGGCCATTGCGATCATGGCCAACGTGAGCCGCGAAACAGTATCGCGCGCGATCCGCTCTCTTATCGACGGAGAGGTGATCGAACGTGACTATCGACGCCTGATCGTCCGCAATGCGGAAATGCTGGCCAAGCTTGCGAGGGGCGAGGCTGAATTGCAACTACGTGCGAAAGCGATGGGCGAAGGCGCTACGGTCGGGCAATCGCGCCCCTCCTGAAACCGGTTGTTCGAGATAGGCCCTGGCAGGAGCGACGCTGCACCGATTAAGCATTCCAATCCACGCGTCACGACTTGTGACGCCCATCACACACTCAGCCCCGTTGGTTTGCTTTACTTAGAGTTCCGGTGCGATATGCATTGCCGCCGAAACTTTCATGCAAGCCAAGCTAAAGTTCCTCGAGAAATTCGCCGTCTTTAACCGAAAGAATCCGCGCACCAGATCGTACGATCGGGTCATAAGCATTGGCTCGAATTGCGAAGTGACCTGGAATATCCGCCATCACTTCGAGACGCGAACGGCTTTTCCGTTCGATTGGTGGATGACGCCCTTCCAAGCTCTGCTCGACGTTCTCGATGCGCGATTCAGCGGCCTTTTCGAGCCGTCGCATCTGGCTATTCCTGCGGATCGAGGCACCGTCGTCGATACGCGGTTCAATCTCATGTATCACCACGATTTCGCGAGAGATGAAGAAGGTCGCGTGATTGTGGACGACGTCGAAAAGCAGCTTCCGGATCTGCGGAAGAAATATGCCCGGAGAATTGATCGCTTCGTCAACGAACTGGACGGCAAAAAGGTGTTGTTCGTTCGAAACAGATGCGGCAACGATCCGGTGTATTTGAATGGCGATTACGGCGACATTCAACCCGATCAATGCATCGAGATTCACCGTGTGCTCTCGGCGCTTCTGCCGCGCACGCAGTTCGATTTGTTCGCGACGAACAAGCCAGGTTTCGAGGCTTTTTCGTATCGCGGCTCCGAAATCTTCAGCGACTCGATCGTCGAGTATGGCGATTGCAGCGACTATATGGTGTCGCCCAAAGGTTGGGCGGAGATGTTCGAGCGCAACCGCATTGTTCTTCGCGCGGGTCATCAGGCATCGACGAGCACCTTGACAGTTTGACCCGGAAAGCACATATCGTCAGGTCGAGTTCGTGACCAGTTAGCCAGATCGACGATAACTAACCATAATCTCCCGGCGGATCGGCGGGACGACTGAATACATGCACCGCCCTAACCGGCGATGCTGTTCTGGCCTCGCCGCAACTGGATTGGCGGCGAGCGGCAGCGCATGAATCTCCGCCGTTTTACTTGTATCGGCATGCCGACTTGATTGAATTGAACGCCATTTCGTTTATCCTGTTTCCATAGTCATGCGGTGGTCCGAACCAGCAGTGCTCTCGTCGGAGGTCACGGCCAATGAGTCCCGTCATCGTCACCCTGCTCGTGCTCCTGGGCATCGGGCTGTTGCTTGCGCTCTGGCTAATGGGCATCTACAACGGGCTGGTGGTTGCCCGGAAGCGCTTCGAGAACGCCTTCGCGCAGATCGATGTGCAGCTCAAGCGGCGCTATGACCTGATCCCGAACCTGGTCGAAGCGGTCAAGGGCTATATGGGCCACGAGAGGGAGACGCTCGACGCCGTCATCAAGGCCCGCAACAGCGCGATGGCTGCCGAGCAGAAAGTCGCCGCCAACCCCAGCGACCCGGAGGCCATTAAGGGGTTCAACCAGGCCGAGGCTCAGCTGGGCGGCGTCCTGGGCCGGCTCTTTGCCCTCTCCGAGGCATACCCGGACCTCAAGGCCAACCAGAACATGCTCGCCTTGCAGGAAGAGCTGACTTCGACCGAGAACAAGGTCGGCTTCGCCCGGCAAGCGTTCAACGATGCCGCCACCGAGTACAACATCCGGCGCGAGGTGTTCCCGGCTGTTACGGTGGCCGGCATGTTCGGCTTCAAGCAGGCGACGCTATTGGAAACCGCGGAGACCGAGCGCGCGGCGCCCAAGGTGTCGTTCCGGTAAGCCGGGCCCCCATCGCTCTATGCGTCTCATGCTCCCCAAGCCGCTCTGACCGTGACCACCAATTTCTTTCAGCAGCAGGATTCGGCCCGACGCAAGACCTTTCAGCTGGTGGTCTATTTCGTCATGGCGATCCTGATACTGATCGCCCTGGTCTACGGGCTGCTCGTGGCGTTCAGCACGTATGACGCCCACGCACCCGTGTCCTGGTGGCAGCCGGAGATGCTCCTGTTCGCGGCGCTGGGGGTGGGCCTTGTGGTCGGCGGTGCCAGCGCATTCAAGGTGAGTCAGCTCGCTTCCGGCGGCCAGGCCGTCGCCCTGATGTTGGGCGGTGTGGAGGTGCCCGGCACGACCACCGACCCGCGGCAGAAACGGCTGCTCAACGTCGTCGAGGAGATCGCCCTCGCTGCGGGAGTGCCGGTACCCCCCGTTTATATTCTGGACGAGCCAGGGATCAATGCCTTCGCGGCCGGCTATGCTCCGGGAGATGCCGTGGTCGCCGTCTCGCAGGGCTGCCTCGACTACCTGACCCGCGACGAGCTCCAGGGCGTGGTGGCCCACGAGTTCAGCCACATCCTCAACGGCGACATGCGGCTCAACATCCGGCTAATCGGCCTGATCTTCGGGATCATGGTGTTGTCCATCATCGGCCGCAGCCTCATGTTCGCTTCCAGAGGACGCTCGTCGGGAAGGCAGAATGCCCAGGGCGGCATGGTGCTGCTGGGCTTGGGCGTGTTCGTGCTGGGCCTCGTGGGAGCGTTCTTCGGTCGGCTGATCATGGCGGCGGTGTCGCGGCAGCGCGAGTACCTGGCCGACGCCAGTGCCGTCCAGTTCACGCGCAACCCCGACGGAATCGGCGGGGCGCTAAAGAAGATCGGTGGGCTGGCTGAGGGCTCACGCATCGGCAACCCCCAAGCCGCAGAGGCCGGTCACATGTTTTTCGCCAACGCCTTCGCTGGCGAGGGACTCGCCGGAATGCTAGCTACCCACCCGCCCCTCGTCGAGCGCATCCGCCGGCTCAATCCCCAGTTCGACGGCCGGTTCCCGGAGGTGCGGCCGGTAGGTGTCGATCGGGAAGAACCTGAAGGCCCCCGGCCCAGCCGTGCCCCGCCGTTCGGCGGGGCTCCTACGTTACCGGGACTTCCGCAGGTGCCGGTGCCGGTGCTGGGGCTCGCTGACGAAACAGCATCCCGGGTCGGCCACATCGATCCGGAACTGATTAGCTATGCGCAGGGGTTACACGACGATATGCCAGACGTGCTCCGGGTCGCCGCCCAGGAGCCGTTCAGTGCTCGCGCCCTGGTCTACGCCCTCCTCATGGACCCGGGGTCGGACCTGCGGGAACTCCAGCTGACCCGGCTGAAAGCCGGCGCTGAGCTTCAGGACTTTGCCGAAACCCTGCGGCTGATCGCCCCTGTCCAGGCTTTGCCGGACACGCATCGGCTGCCCCTTCTGGACCTGAGCCTGCCAGCACTGCGGCAGATGTCGCCGCGGCAGCATCATTCATTCCGCGCTCAGGTCGAGATGCTAATGATCGCCGACCAGCGGCTGAGCTTGTTCGAGTACACGCTTCGCTGTGTACTGCATCGCCATCTCGACGCCCAATTCCTCCCGCAGCGCCCGGCGCGTGCAATGCGCAGTTCCCTGCAGAGCCTCGCGCACCCGGTGGCAACGGTATTGGCGCTACTGGCCTGGGAAGGCCAACCGGAAACCGACCCGGCCGCGCGGGCTTTCGATGCGGGCATGCGCGGCTACATCGGCGGCGAGCACGCCTACCGCTTGCGGCCTCGCGAAGAGTGCTCCCTCGCCGGATTCGACGCGGCCCTGCAAACGCTCAATCAATCGATCCCGGCCATCAAGCGCCGGATCGTCGCCGCCTGCGCGGCCTGCATCCTGGCAAACCAGCAGGTCACCGTCCGCGAAGCGGAGCTGCTCCGCGCCATCTGCGATACGCTCGGCTGCCCGCTACCGCCGCTCGTCGTGCGAGAAGCGGAACAAGAGTAGTCCTGGCAATGCAGGTGCGAGGCGCTCCCGCCGAGTGTTGTGCCGCTCATAGTTGCATCGTCACCACACGGGCCGGCGGCAGGTTAGCCCAGATGATCCGGCTCGACAGCATCACAAAGTCGCCCATCCCACCGGCATTCACGACGTTTCGGTCCGGCCGGATATCGTAGGTGAACTGAATCACGACACCACCAGGACGCAGGACCTGCCGCCACTGGTCGACAATCTCATCCACCTCGCGATGAGGCAACGAGCGCAAGGGAAGGCACGACACGATCGCGTCGACGCGCAGGTCCAGTGGCAGGCACCAGGCCAGGCGGGCAGCGTCGGCGTGCATGACTGGCACATCCGGGAATCGCCTGCGCAGATGCTGCACAAAGCTAGGGGAGCGCTCGACGACGATCAGCCGGTCGGTTTGCACGCCGTTTTCGAGCAACGCGTGCGTGACCGCGCCGGTACCGCCACCGAGTTCGATGACCACACCGTTGCCTGCCGGCACCTCCCGCGCGAGGCGCGCGGCGAGTCGCCGTGAGCTCGGGCAGATGGCGCCGACCGACCAGGGCGCCGTCGCCCATTCCCGTGCAAACAGCCGGGACGTGTGCAGGGGGCCGGCAACCATTACTGCACCACCTTGATGTCATAGGCCTTGGCCTTTGATGCGCCGACGATTTCCTTGTCGTACTCGCCGGTCAGCTCGATGGTGCCCGTCTGATTCACCGGCTGTGCGGCCGGCCAGCGTTTGTGGTCGATCTTGACCGGGAGCTCTGCCGTGCTGTCCGCGAACTGGTACTTTTCGTCGCCGATGGATTTCGCGATATGGCCGCGCAGTGCGATGCGCTGGTCTTCCCTGCCTGCGTCGCGAAGCTGTTGGACCGTCGTGGCCGTCGCTTCGGCACCAGGGCCTGTGCATCCCGCGTGAGCCTCTGCGGCGGACGCGGCGATCAGGCAGGCAACAATGAGTTTCTTCATTGGTTCTCCTTGAACGGGCGACATCGTGGTCGCGACAGAAATCAGTCTACAGACCCGAGGCTGAAGCCAGAGCGAAGGCGACGCTGCGCTGTGTCCGCCACTTAATGCAGTGTTAACCTTCCGGCCGGTAAGCTTGCGACGCCGCGTCAGGGAACCGGCGGGAACAGGATGACGACGGAGGCGAATACTGCTGGCCAAGGACGATCCGCTGATCGGCAATGGACTAAGACTCGGCCTGCGCCGGGAAGGTTTCGCCGCACTACCCTACGCGGCTTTCGGCGTGTCCAATCTCGCGAGCAGGGCGCGCTCGCTGCGGTGCCGCTTGTCATGTGTAGCCAGGCGCCGCAGCCGCAGACGCACGGCGGCTGACGCTTTCTTCATCTTCAGCACAAAACGACGCAATGAATACAATCGAAGCATTCAACCACGCGCTCTTCCTGATGATCAACGGCACACCGGCAACGCCGGGATGGCTGGTCAGCACGGCGCTCGTCTCTGCAAATTATCTGATCTGGTTAGTCCCGCTCATGTTGGTCATGATGTGGCTTTCCGGGGACCGCCAGCGGCGCGAGCTGGCCCTGCGTGCCTGCTGCGTCGCGCTGCTGGCGCTCGGCGTCAACCAGTTGATCGGTCTCGTCTGGCAGCACCCCCGCCCGTTCATGATCGGGCTCGGCCACACGTTCCTGGCGCATGTGCCCGATTCGTCGTTCCCAAGCGATCACGCCACCCTCTTTGCGAGCATCGCGCTGCCGCTGCTCTTCGGGCGGATGTGCTGGCTCGGTGGCATGACGCTCGTCGTGGGTATCATCGTCGCGTGGGCACGCGTGTTTCTCGGCGTGCATTTTCCGCTCGACATGATCGGGGCAGTGGCCGTCGCGTGCATCGCCTACGCGGCAATTGCGCGGCTGTGGCAAACGGGCGGCACGGCGATGACAGATCTGGTGGTCACGCTCTATCGTATGCTGCTCGCATGGCCGATCAGCCGAGGCTGGCTGAGGCCGTGATTGCCTGTCTGCGACGCTCGCCGCCCCGCCGGGGGAAGACGCTGGCAGTCTGGGATATCCGGAGCCACCTCTGCCATTTGCAATCGAGACTCGACATTGCATCCACGCCTCACGACACAGGCCACACAAACGGTCTGCGCAAGAATTGAAGCGTGGATTGCACCGAGGATCGCAGCGGTTTGCTAAGGCGCGAACAGATCCATCCCCGCTAGGACCAGCGTGACACTCAGCGCTATTGCGGCCGTAGAATCCACGAGAAGCAGGATTGCAGCAGACAGCCAGCAGGCGATGGCAAAGCCAATAGCTTGTTTCATGGTGACACTTCGCTGTCGGGGCAATGGCAGGTGATCGAAATCTCGCGGAGGGATGCACAGACCCAGGCCGGCCCTTACCCAGATGACCACGTCAACGAAAACAGCAGGACGCATCTTCCGCGAATAGGCCGCGCGCTTATCGAGCTTTGCCGTTGCGTCTGGCGCCGGCCGAAGCTGTCAGCGAAATGCCGACAAGGACGGCAACAAAACTGAAAGTGAGACGCGTGCTCATCGGTTCATGTAGGAACAGAACGCCGCCGAGCGCCGCAACGGGCGGCACTAGCAGTTGGATGGCAGCCGCGGACATTGCAGTCAGTCTTCGGATCGTCGAACTCCACACTACAAAGCCAATTGCTGATGTCACGGCACCAGAAGCCACAGCGAGGGCAACTCCGGCTGCGCTCGCATGCGCAGGGGCGTGAAGGAACAATCCTAAGACGATGCAGATCGGTGTCGCCCGAAGGAAGTTTCCTGTCGTTGCTGATAGTGGACTCGCGACGCGCTTGCCTCTCAGGGTATAGAGCCCCCATGCAGCGCCCGCCCCGACCATCATAAGCAAGCCAGATAATCCCGGAACGCCGGCGCCAGGAGCTGTCAGGCATAGCAGTCCGGCAATAGCCACCAGATACCCAATTAGCGCCACGCGGTGGAAGCGTTCGCCTTTAAGGAGACAAGAAGTCAATATCGTCAGTTGTACCGTCCCGAACAGGACAAGCGCACCGGTGCTGACACCGAGGGATAGATATGACAACGAGAACAGGATCATGAAAGTGCCTAGCGCAGTCGCCGAAACCCAGTCAGGACTGGATTGCCGAGCACCTTCCGGGCTCAGTTTCGTCACGGCCAGCAATGTCGCACCTCCGGCCAGCAGCCGGATATCGGAAAACGTAGCTGCGTCGATGCTGTTGCTGAATAGCGCGACGCGACACAGCAGAGCGTTCGAGGCAAATGCAGCGATAGCGGCCGCGCCCTGCAAGGCGCAAGAAGGTGTGATTGCACTCGCGTCTGCGGGATCCAGATATGCATTCATCACGGTTCCTTTCCTCAGCACCGCAAACATGCGGGGCGATCAGCGCGACCACATTGCGGGCGGGCGTTCGTCCGGCGCGAGTCGACTCTCGCACGACGGTGTCCCATGCCGCCAGGTTGCAGATGTTTTTCAGACTGCCCTTCTCCAGTTGCCGCTGTTGTGCCATGCGCGCAAGATTCAAGGTGATCTTTCTCGGGCTCGCCACGGTGCGCGCGGCGACCCAGTGCTGTTTAGTTCCAGTTGATGACGGTCGCGGCTGTGAGCGGCACATCAGTATCGAGCACCGTGATGCGCGTGGGTACTACCTAAAAAGGTGGTACCCTCATGCTCACCGAAGATCGGTGATCCGCACATTTTTCTTGAGGACGACATGCTTCCATTCGCGGATTCCACCAATCCACCGGTCCAAGATGACGTCTATGCACTCTGGGATCGGCTGGCCGAGTTCTCAGCAGGTGATGGCGATGTCGCGCTGCCCCATCTGCTAACCACGCTCTGTGCTATGGTCAAGGCACAGAATGCGCTTTGGGCCGTTGTTGTGCGATTGCCTTCGCTCGCGCCAAAGGATCCTTTGTTCGGCTGGCGTCCACGACTGGTTCGGCTCCTGCATCCGGTACCGGCGATGGTCGCTTCGGTGCAGGAGCAGTACGACACGCTCTGGTCCGGCCACGTCGACTCGTCACATGTCGTGGCCGCGTCAGGGCACGAGCCGTTCTGCGCCAACCTGCTCTTCGAGGCGATGCCCGCCGAATGGTTTGAAGGTGAGCACTATCGGCGCCACTACCTCGAAGTCGGCCACGGCGACAGCATCCAGGTGCGTTGCTCGCTCAACGACGATGTGCGGATTCATCTCTTCGTGTTTCGCGATGTGCGGGCACCTCGTTTCTCTGCGCCGGATCTCGAGCGTCTGGGCTTCGTGATGCATGGGCTGAGATGGTTCAACCGGCAGCAACTGCTCAGCCATGGCCTGCTCATCGCCGACGCTCCCCTGACGACGGCCGAGCGAAGGGTGCTGCTGGGGTTGCTCGACGGATTCACGGAAAAGCAGATCGCGCAGAAACTCGACCAAAGTCCGAACACGACGCATGTCCACATCAAGTCGATCTACGCCAAATTCAACGTCCGGAATCGCTCGACGCTGACAGCGCTGTGGCTCGGCAAGTTGCGATAGCAAACTGCAGGCGCTGGGGCGTTGCAAGCAGCGGGCCTTAGGGCAGTCAGTCAGATGTACCTCCCGATTCACACCTCGCCCTGACGACCTGGATGAACGATATCCAATGCCCAGGATTCGGGGAATTCCAGACCCATATCACCCGCCTGAGCCCGGCAGTGGCGCGCCGCTGGCCCCCGGCGCGCCCTCAACTGTGTCCGTCAGGTACTACGCCGAATAGTTCCGCGACAGCAGGTGCCCAACGGCGGCTTCGCCGTCACCGACCGCGAAGTCCGCGAGCTCATTCCAGAGTGCGAATATCGCGCCGTCAGGCTGTCTTTCCGAAGTGAACGCGAGCGGCGCCGTCGGCACTGGCCGGGCTCACGCGATCACCTATTCAGGTTATGTTCGGGCGTCAGCGAATAATCTACGATCCCGTAGAAGGTCCAGCCCGCAATTGTATTGCAGGGCGACCATAACAACCACAGATACGGGGATCCGACCTTGTCGTCGAACGAAGGGGATCACGTCATGATTTCAGTACCGAAATCGGGCCGTCAGGCAGCGAAGCGTCTTGCCGTGCATCTCGCTGGATTCGTTGCAATTGCAGGCGTCGCCGTGGCCTATGGGCTGCAAGCGCAGTCGATGGAGGGGCGCGCTGCGGGACGGGCTGGCGGGAGTTACGAGAAGGCGTGGGCGGTGGTTGCGGCCTCGGGTGACGCGGGGAAGTTTGTCGCTTCGAACTATCGGACGTGCATCGAAGCCCACGACACGGGCTACACGATGACGGACCGGTGGCTCACCATCTATCACTCACGCTTGAACACGGCGGCGCAGTGCGGCCTGGAGACCGTCTCCCGCGCGTCAATGAAGGGTGACGCGTTTGTCGCCCAGGTGAAGGGCGTGATCGGCAGCCTGCCCACGCTAATTGCCGTGCCTGACCAACCGGCTCGCACGCTCCGATGGTTCGTCATTGACGATCGACCCACGTGATGCTCTGAGGGTGACGCGATCTACGACTGCTCCCTCGACCTGCATCGGTGGGCCGCAACATGCGGAATGACTGTCTACTTGCAGAGAAGAAGAAAACGACAATTGATCTATAAGGAATCCCATCATGTATTTCGCCTCCCGACTTAACAGCAGTGTGCTCATCGTTCTGCGCAACTTCCGCATTCGCGCAGGCTGCATCATCCGGTCCTGTCATGCACGCCAAGGTCAACGCCGAAGAGTACGGGTGGATATCGAGGGTTTGTGAACAGCGCGGTGAGAGTCACTATCCGAAAAACGTGATTGCGCAGACTCTTGACGTACCAGCGACCAGATTCTGGACACACAGCGAATTGTGCGCCGTTCAACCAGACTTGCTCTTCATCCGTTGCAGCGATGTCGAAGTGTCGACGTCGAATGCCACCTTAAGTGCGCGCGGAACAAGGGGCGTCTTCGATGGGAACCTCGCTTTCCCAATCCGCAAGCAGGCGTGCAGAGGGCACAGGCACGTCGACCGTGAGCGTTTATACGGAACGTGTTGACGACCTCTTCTTCAAAGGTCCAGCTTGGAATACAACTATCTTCCAGATTGGGAGGGACGACTGGCTTCGAAAATGAGAGTTGTCAAGCGAGGTACGTGTTTCGAAAAGGTGGCGCAACATGTGCCGCCAACCGCCACATACTCCCGGCGGCCAGGCAGGCGAGCGGACACTTTAACCTGCCGGGCTGTCGCACGTTGATTCCCGCAACGTGTCCGCCGTCGTCGGGACGCGCGGCACGAAGGTCCGTTCTTTGAGGGGCATTTGCCGCTTGAATGGCCGAGCAAGCCCAAAGGTGAACGGCAGAAGTTGGCCGCTTGCAGTCTTATGCCTCCCGCACCGATCGTGCCGCCGTCCGTGGCGCGATAAGTCCCCGGCTGTGGCTCCGGCACCGGTTACGCAACTCCCGGTGCCGGGTGCGAAACGGGGCGGTACAAGGATTGCCCGGAGTGCCGATCGTCAATCCTCGTTGACTTCGCCGTCCTGATCGACGGCCGGATCTACTGGATCGGCCGCTGGGTTCTCATCAGCGGGTGCGCCGGCATCCGCCCCCGCACTTTCAGCTACCTGCGCATCAACGGCGTCGCCTGACGCAACTTCCGCCACAACTGCACCGTCGCTTGACCCAGCTTGCGCAACTTCTGCAACGTCGCCTGACTGAGCTTCCACCAGATCCGCAACGTCGCCCGACTCAGTTACCGCCTCATCTGCAACGTCGGCTGACTCAGCTACCGCCTCATCTGCAACGTCGGCTGTCTCAGCTACCGCCTCATCTGCAACGTCGGCTGTCTCAGCTACCGCCTCATCTGCAACGTCGGCTGACTCAGCTACCGCGAGATCCGCAACGTCTCCTGACGCATTGGGCTCCTGGATTGACTCATCGGTCGGCGTCGTAACGATCTCATCCGGCACGCCAGCCGTGCCGTCCACGTTCAGTGTCATCGAAATCCTCATATGGTCGAGTTAATGGTAGAAACCCCCAAAGGATTCCCAATGAAATGCGCGTCTCCTACGGTCGACTTTTTTATCGCAGGCAGCGTGGCCAGCGTGGGAGAGCACATAGTCTCACATCGCTAGCCCGATAATGGATCACAGCATGGACGCATTCGATCTGGATGTGTTCGCAAGCGAACACATCGCGTGACGCGCATAAAAGCTTAAGTGTTCCGCCGAACGGCCTGCTTGATCTTCTGCCTGGAAATGGCGTGCGTCATGCCGGCAATGCGACCTGAAGTTTGGCGCATCGTCGCTGGCTAAGCTCCAGCTCGTCTGCCAGCGCCTGGTCGCAGTTTGCCTTTGACGAACGGAGACGCTCGAACGAAGGCCGACTCGCGCACCGCGAATGCAATGCGAATACTCGTTCCCGCCGCTGCCAATCGTCGCTGCGGGCCATCGGCGTCAAGCGGTGCTGCCTCGTCCTGATCCTGTCCAGGTCGTCAGGAGCAAGGCGGCTGAGCCGAGGCGTCGGCAAGCGCATTTCGACTGCTATCGCCGGAATATTTGCCGCGCGCAGCCGTTTAGTGCGTACGTGCGGTCCCCTCCGTCTCCCGGCCGGGCCGCCGTGACTGCCGGACCGGTCGTGCCGGCAAGAACGGTGTTGCCGCGCACCTTGCCACAACGCCGCCTTTGTATCGCCTGATGCATCACCCGCCGGTGAGGGGCCTTCGCGCGCTCGCCGTGGCGCAAATGCAACGCATCAGGCGGGATCGCTCGCGACAGCCAGCACACCACCCACAGGGCGTTCGCGCGTACGTGGATGGAGGCTGCCGCAGCTTTCGTGGAGAGTCGAGTCATGAAAACTGTCATCACACGCCTGGCTCCGCGTCTTGCGGCGCCTGCCAACCCCGCGCAAGCAACTCAGCCCATGCTCGCGCGAAGTACTGCCCGTTCGGGCCGTCCCGCGCGCAGCGCACGCGGCCATCCGTGGCGCCGTCTGCTGCTCGCGCTGTGCGGCATCGGCGTCGCGCTCGGCGCAGCAAACTTTGCGTACGCCGAAGATTTCGTCCCATTGTTGCCGCCACCCTCGGTCACATCGACCACCGTGCCGGCCAATGGTGACCTCAATCCGTATGGGCGTCGCGTTCGTGCCGACCGGTTTTCCCACCTACGGCACCATCGCGCCGGGCGACCTGCTGGTGTCTAACTTCAACAATGCGCAGAACGTGCAGGGCACCGGCACTACCATCGTCAAGATCGTGCCGGGCGCGAAGCAGGCCACGACGTTCTTCCAGGGCCCCCCCGGGCTTGGCCTCACCATGGCGCTCAATGTGCTGCGCGGCGGCTTCGTGCTGGTCGGTAACACCCCCACTACTGACGGCACGTTCCACACGATCAAACCCGGCTCGCTGATCATCGTGAACCGCAGCGGCAACATGATCGCGCAGTGGACGACCGCCGCGAAGATCGATGGACCGTGGGGTATGACGGTCTTCGACCAGGGCGATCGCGCGAAAGTGTTCGTCTCGAACGTGCTGAACGGAACCGTTGTGCGGCTCGACGTCACGGTCGACGACAGCGGCGTGCATCTCGTGAGGGCAACCCAGGTCGCATCCGGCTACCAGTTCCGCGGCGACCCGGCAGCAGTGGAGATCGGGCCTGCCGGGCTCGTATACGATCCGTTACGCGATGTGCTCTACGTTGCGTCGATCGTCGACAATGCGGTCTTCGCAGTGTTCGGTGCGGGCACCTCACAGCATGACGGCGGCAAGGGCGTGGTGATCTACGCGGACAACAAGCACCTGCATGGAGCGCTCGGTTTAGCGTCGGGACCGAACGGCCATCTCTTCACCTCAAACGGCGACGCGATCAACCCCGATCCGGCACAGCCGAGTGAACTTGTCGAGTTCACGCCGCAAGGGCAATTCGTTGCGCAACTGCCGATTGATCCGGCGCCAGACGGTGCGTTCGGCATCGCGTTTGGTCGGGTGATGAACGAGCACGTGCACTTTGCCGCGGTCGATGACAATACGAACGCAATCACGGACTGGAACCTGCCGTTTGAGGACCGTTGACGGATCCGGCGGTGCCATCTGAAACGGTGCCGCTCTGAACCGACTCGCGCCGCGGCAGGCGCAATACACGCTACGGGGTAAAGGGGTTCATATACAAGCATGAAAAGTGCGGCCGATCGTTCATGCCCGACTGCCTGAAGCGATCGGCCGTACCTCCGCCGTTGACCGGTTCCCCGCCAACGGACCACAAGACGCTGCAGAACGGACACTCAAGTGGTGTAGGCCACACACGCACCTCTTCAGCATTCCGCTTGGGCCGTCGGTGCGCCCCGTATCACCTTCGCCCGTCGCCGGTGCTTCTCATTCAGGATCTGGCGCCGCCGGTAGTCCGTCAGCTTCTTCCAATCCCGAATTTCTTCTCGAGTTCGAAAGAAAGCAACCGATGCATAGTTCGGTTTTACCGTCGGAAGCGCATACCTCGACGCACGGTGCTATGACTGCCATCGCTTAGTCTCAGGCGCCGGCACGCGTCGGATTCACTTCTACCGTCACGGCGCCGCGCGATCTGACGCGCCGACACGGCCATACTCACCCTGGGAGATATCCCCTCTGATTCGGAAAGCGTCGGTGATCGGCTTGAGTGTTTGGGGCATCGGTGGGGGTACTCCAATCTACACTTCACCCTCTGATTCTCTAATCCGACATCAAAAAAGAGGGCATCGTCCGGTTGAATCCCCCTGTAACGTGGACGACTTATTCCGTCTGCAGAATGGCGGGCCGCTCGCGTGTCGCGTATGCGAACGCAGGCGCACCCCTAAACCAACAATTATGTCGTCCGGAGAACTTTGATGAGCATTCCCTTTCGCTATGCGCTGCCTTTAGGCTTGATCGCCGCCGCAGTGCTCGCCGCATGCGGCAGCAACGACAACAGCAATCCAGGTACGCCAGCAGTAGCGAGCGGAATAGCGAACGCGCAGCACGTGCTGCTAGTGAGTATCGACGGAATGCATCAGCAGGACCTCGCCAACTGCGTTGCCGCGAAGACCTGTCCCAACATCGCGGCACTCGCGCAAACCGGCGTCACATACTCAAGTGCGTCGACACCCGGGCTCTCCGATTCGTTTCCCAGGCCTAGCTGCTTTGCTAACCGGCGGATCACCGAAAACCGCCGGCCTTTTTTATGACGTCTCCTATGACCGCACGCTCTACGCACCGAGCGATACGCAATGCGCAGGCCCGCAGGGATGGAACGTGGTGTTCGATGAAACGACCGGCATCGACGCGATGAACGGTGGGGCGCTGACGCACCTTAACGGAGGCGGCGGCTTTAACCCGCAGGCAATCCCGAACGCGAAAGTGAACGGCGTGTGTACGCCAGTCTATCCTCACAATTACATCAAAACCAACACCCTGTTCGAAGTCGTCAAGTCACAGATGGCGAACGCCCGCACGGCGTGGGCCGACAAGCACGCATGGGGTTATGACTGGGTCAATGGGCCGTCAGGCAAGGGCGTCGACGACCTCGCCCGCACCGAAATCAATTCGATTGACCCGACGACGAACAGCGACTACACCGACATCTACACCCACACAGAAGCTTTTGACAATCTGCATGTGCAGGTGATTCTCAATCAGATCGACGGCAAGGATTCGACGGGGGCGACCACGCCGGGTGTACCGACCGTGTTCGGCACAAACTTCCAAACGCTGAGCGTTGCCCAGAAAGCGACGAACGCATCGGGCGGTGGCTACACGGATGCCAATTTCACGCCGGGTCCGCAAGTCAGCGCCGCCATCGCTTACGTCGATGGAGCGATCGGTAAGATGGTCACGGAGCTGAAAGCAAAGAACCTGTACGCGTCGACTGTAGTCGTCGTCACGGCGAAACACGGCCAGTCGCCGTCTGACCATACGAAGCTGGTCAAAAACGGTGACACGCTGACTGCGCTGCTTGAGGCGAACAACTATCTTGATGCGAACGGCAAATTCGGCCAGTTTTCGACGACTAGCGGCTCGCTTAACGATGGCACTGGGCTCGTTGGCACTGGCATGGCTCAGACCGACGATGTCGGGCTGATCTGGCTACGTAACCCAGCGCAAGCGGCTCAGGTCGTGGCGACACTTCAGGCCAATCTCTCGTGTACTTCCACGGGAATCTGTGCCGACGGTCCGCAGGCTTCGATCCTAACCGGCGCCGCACTGGTAGCGAAGTTCGGCGATCCGGCGCAAGGTCGCACGCCCGATATCATCGTGCAGCCTAATCCGGGCGTCATCTATACGAGCAGTACGAAGAAAGATGCCGAACACGGCGGCAACGCGCCGGACGATAGCCATGTCGGTCTGCTCGTTTCGTACCCGACGCTCCAGGCGGCCACGAACACAGAAACCGTCAGCTTGACCCAGGTCGCGCCTACGGTTCTGAAGTCGCTGGCACTGGATCCGTCGCTCCTGCATTCGGTCGCGGCGGAAGGCACGCAAGTGTTGCCGGGCTTGGGCTTCTAAAGTCTTGATGGAAGTCTTCGATCAATAGCATTTCGTGTTTCATCTCCTGGTGAGCGTTCGAGGTCCGCTCACCAGGTTGATGAATGCAGTGGAGAAGGAACAGCGATCGATATCGTTAGCAAGCGTTTTCATAGTTCGGCTTCGAACCGAGCACGATTGCCGGTCGCTTGAACGCCCCAACTTTTTCCTGTGACTTTGAATGCCACAGGGAGGGTTCTTGATGTTCTGACGCATTTGCACTTGCGAATGTCCTCGTTGATCCATACCCGTTGTGAACGTCAGTGAAGCGACGGCGGCCAATTAATATTGGCCGAATTCTGTGCGTAGCTCGTCCGTCACATTGTGGAGTAATGCGACCAGCCCCACGGCAGGCTTGCGGGAAGCGTTGCACAACAACTACCCGCATGCCACCTGTTTTTCGCAACCGGGCGAGGACCACCGCGCCTTTCGCCGACACCGAACACACGGGTCGGGTGGTGTACTGCAGAGATGCACCATGCACTGTAGCGGAACTGAAAGAACCATCGCGTAGGATCGCTAGCCCATGCGCTTGATAGCGTGGCTGCGTTTAACAATCCCTGGAGGGATCCGTGGAAACTTACGTACTTTTCGGCGGCGTTATAGCAATCGGCACAGCCATTGCGATATGGGGAATCTGGCATCTCAGGTGACGCGTGCCTTCAGGTTATCCCAGATCCGTGAGGCATGCTGCAGTCGCGGGGATGGGGGTGTGCCAGATGCCGATGTCCCTCGAGTTCACAGATGTTGAAAGCCGCCATGGTCGGCAATCGGACGCATTGCTGACCTGAAACCCAGCACGTTCCAATGCCGGCTTTGGCCGACAACTGCGCGTTGAGCATCGGGCGGGTCTCGGCCACCGCATGACTCAGGCGAACGGCAGAAAGTGGCCGAACCTAGTCCGACGCCGAACCGAAAATCGGGGCTGTCGTCGATCCGGAGGTATCCGGCAGGAGTCGCCCCATTGCAGCCCGTCGAACCGCTCGGACCATTGACCGCTTTCGAGTAACGAACAGTCCTTCGTCGGGCTTTGGGCTGCCCGAACTGCATCTGGAAGTGGGCTGGACGACATCAATATTTCAGGCAGATCCCAATGAGTCGTCTGCGAATGACTCACTAACTGGCACAGCACTCCCTTTTGTGTGAGAGGAAAGTTGAACATCAAATTACAAATCAGGAAAATTCGACCATAGCAAGCTTTTCAGCTAATAAACATCCTTGCAGGGCAACGCCGGCCCTTATAAGGGCCGGCCCACTTCGCAGGATCAATTCAAACCGGAGTACTTCAGAGTCCAGGTGAACGTACGACTACTGCCCGCGTTGAGTGCGAAGGGGCGCGTCGTACACGCGAAATTCGAATGCAGTTGCCCAATCGGCGTTGTCGACAGCGGATTGGTGACCCCGCCCGCCATCTCGAAGTTAGACAGGACACAACTGTCAAAACCCGTAGTGTCATAGCTGGTCGCATTACTATTGGAGTAGCGAACCGAGTAACCATCGCTACCCGCTGTGGCGTGCTGGACATCTGCAAAAGACGTGAAGTCCGTCTCGACCGCGATGTTGCCGGTCAACGTCCCAGAATTCAGCGTATCGGCTCGCGTCAGTGTGCCTTGACCAAACGTTAGGACCGTGTGGACCTGCAGGTCGATATCCGTGGCATAGGTTGCATTCTTAACGGCCTGCCGGAACTTGGTCGTGTCGAAAGAGACGATCACCTGACCGTTATTTTCCTGAACGCTTAGGTTCCTATAATACGTGACCGGAATGTAAGTCTTCCCGTTATAGGAAACTTGCGGGATCAGCAACGCATAACCCTGATCCGTTGTGCCATAAATCAGGTTGTCGGAGAACGGCGTCGGGTAATAGGGCGTGTACGAATTGTAGTCGGGTGCCTGGTTCAGGTTGAGATTGATGACGCGCTTGCCGTCGCGCACCGTGATGAGCGCTGCGCTGTATGGGTGAGCCGTGTCCGTGGGCAGGTTGTACCACGTGAGCGTGTAATGCGGTCTCGCATCCAGCCAAGCTTGCAGGTCGGAATCAGCCATGGGTGCACTGCCGCCAAAACCCAGTTTGTTCCACCAGGCATTCACATACATGTACTGGTGTAAAAGACTGAAATTCTCACCCATGACTCGAGGTTTGCCGCGATACGCATCGGTTCCGCGCCCTTTGACCCACATATTCACCGACGGCGTCGGCAGGGTCGGGTCGTACCAGAAAGTGTCAAAGCGGTAAGCCGCCTTATAGATGAACGAATAGGCGACCTGCATTTCCTGCGCGGTCAACACGCCTGCATTGGCCGCCGCGGTCAGGATTTCCATGAAGGCTGTATCGCCGTATGGGCCGATGGAGCGGCCATAATTGAAACCCTGCCCGTCTGCGTTGAGCTGGGGAAGAATCAGGTCGACTGACTTGCGCAGATAGGATTTCAATTCAGGTGTTAGGTTGGCCTCATTGCCCATTTCGAACGTTCGCTCAACGACTTCTCCAATGAGCAGCGTGCTGTATCGATCGAAGCGTGCCTGATCAAAATAGGTCGTATGTGTATTCGAGGCCTCGTCGGAAAAACCGCCGGACGAGTCTCTTCTAATGTGATTCGTGAGTGTGTACAGCAGTGCGTCCCGCGCGCCCATCGATGCCACAGCCGGGTCGGTGGCGGAAGAGAAAGTCGGATTGGTCCATCCAAGTTTCTGTCTCAGCCCCGCAATACCGTAAGAAACCGCATAGTAATTCTGTGCGGTATTAAGCGATGCAACGTCGATCGGCACACCTGCGGCAGGGCACGTATTTTTCGTGCCGCTTGCATCCGCGCCGAACATATCGCAGAAGGTCAGGCGATTCTGCAGCGTAGCCAGCATGGCGTCGCTGAAGACTTCGTTGAGCATACCGTGCGCCTTGAAATTATTGAGCGCAACGAGGTAGTAGTACTCGCCCCATGACGTATTTGCGTACGTGTAACTGGCGCCGCTCGTCTGCGCCATCATCGCGGTCGTTATCTTTTGATACGTCGCGAGGTAATCCGCGTATTTCGGATCCCCTTTCGCCTTCATATCGATCAATATGTACGACAGACCGAGCGCCAGTTTGCCAGGCAGGAATTTATCGCCCGTGTTGGTATCGAGCACGTGCACCGGGCTGCCGTCGCCCAAGTCCATGACCACTTGCGTGAAATCAGGTGCCTTCCTGATGAGGTCAAAAAGCGCTCTCATCTGTCCCATCATGGTGATAGGCACCCCTGCGCCTGAAGGGACGCTCGTATCCGTCGCTCCATAGACAATTCCATGAAGAGAAACTGTAGGTGCAGAAGAAACCGGATTTTTCACAGCGTCAATCCCGCCGCCTCCGCAGGCACTGACGAGAAGAAGCGTCAGTGCACTGAACGCAAATATAACGGGTGATTTTCGCGATGGACGCATTTTTGTCTCCTGATTGTAAGTGGATCGACGCCGAAATTAGCAATCTCACCAACGCATCTGGCTATTCGTTCTCTTGGGTTTGCAACTGAGTACCAGTTCGACGGAAGTCGGAAAACTCGATCGCCGTCGACGTCGCACCATCTCGGCTTGAGTCAGGCTGCTGCGGGCGTCAAAGAAAACGATTAACTAAATGTCAGGACAGGATGGTCACACCGTTGCTGCCTAAAGCGCAAGACGAGGTAAACCACGGGGCTAGTAAAAGCGTCACAGATCTTCTATCTTAGAAAAACGTTTTCCTAACTGCACCTGCTCGTGACTAACTCCGCCCGCAGTGCCATGCGTCGCGGGCCCGGCGCTCCCCGGCATCAATCACACATAGCGCGGCGCGACGAGCGACGCCGCGCAACGGAGACTTACATGCAAACTGCCGTCATCGGGCTCGCCCGCACCGCCAGCCGCTACCGCTGGGCGGTGTGCGCGCTGCTCTTCTTCGCGACCGTGATCAACTACATGGACCGTCAGATTCTCGGTCTGCTCGCGCCAGTGCTGCAGCACGACATCGGCTGGACCCAGGTGCAGTACGGCCGCATCGTGATCGCCTTCTCAGCGTTCTACGCAGTCGGCCTCTTGTGCTTCGGCCGCATCGTCGACTGGCTGGGCACGCGCATTTCGTACGCGCTCGCCATGCTGATATGGAGCGTGGCTGCAGTCCTGCACGCGGCGGTCGGCTCGGTGACCGGCTTCGCCATGGTGCGTGCGCTGCTCGGCATCGGCGAGGGCGGCAACTTCCCGGCCGCCATCAAGACGACTGCCGAATGGTTCCCGCGCCGCGAGCGCGCGCTTGCGACCGGCATCTTCAACTCAGGCGCCAATATCGGCGCGGTGTTCGCGCCCGCCATCATTCCGCCGCTCGCGCTGGCGTTCGGCTGGCGCGCGGCGTTCGTGATCATCGGGGCGATGGGCATCGTCTGGCTGGCCGTATGGTTCGCGTTCTACCGATCCGCCGACCCGCGCTCCCTCGAGGAGGGGCAGGACGAAGTCGAGGTGCTCGATGCCGCCAACGTGAATGCCCGCGCGCCGGGCTGGCGTGTACTGATCAGAAAGCGCCAGACGTGGGCATTCCTGATCGGTAAGTTCCTGACCGATCCGGTGTGGTGGTTCTATCTGTTCTGGCTGCCGAAGTGGCTCAACGAGTCGCGCGGTATGGACATGCAGCACATCGGCTTGCCGCTCGTCTGCATCTATGCGATGACGACCCTCGGCAGCATCGGCGGCGGCTGGCTCTCTTCGGCGCTCCTGCGCTCAGGATGGAGCGTGAACGCCGCGCGCAAGACGGCGATGCTGATCTGCGCGTGCTGCGTGCTGCCGATCGCGTTCGTCTCACAAGTCGACAACCTCTGGGGCGCAGTTGCGATCGTCGGACTGGCGGCGGCAGCGCATCAGGGCTGGTCCGCGAACCTCTTCACCACGGCGTCCGATCTCTTCCCGAAGCGCGCGCTGGGCGCGGTGGTCGGCATCGGCGGGATGGCGGGCTCGATCGGCGCGGTGCTGTTTTCGGAAGTAATCGGGCAGGTCCTGCAACGCACCGGCCATTACTGGGTGTTGTTCGCGATCGGCGCACTTGCCTACCTCGTCGCCCTGGCCGTGATGCAGATGCTGACGCCGCGCATGACGCCCGCGAAGCTCGACGCGTGAAGGCGCGATGCGTGTCAGCCGCAGGCCGCGGTCGATTCACGGACGATGAGCCTCGGCTCGAACGTCGAATGCCCGGCCGCCGCGTGGCCCGCGAGCGCGTCGATGAGCTTTTGCATCGCGAGCTCGCCCATCTTCTCGCTCTGGATGTCGACGGTGGTCAGCGCGGGCGCTGCGTACTCGCCGTACGGGACATTGTCGACGCCGGTCACCGACAGCTCGTGCGGCACCCTGATGCCGAGCGACGCCGCCTCTTTCATGAAGCCGAGCGCGATCAGGTCGTTGTAGCAGATCACCGCCTGCGGCCTGCGCGGACCGAGCATCACGCGCGAGCACGCGTCCTCGCCTGCATGCGCGGTCGGCGCGTGAGCGTCGTACACGTCGAGCGTGAGGCCGGCTTCCTCGAGACACTCGCGCGCACCGCGAATGCGCTCGTCGTTGATGCGCGCCTGCCCGAAACCGAGGTAGGCGATATGACGATGCCCGAGGTTCAGCAGATGCCGCGCGAGCATGTAGGTTGCGAGCCGGTTATCGATGCCGACGCTCGGGAGCGGCAGCGCATCGCTACGTCTCAACAGCACAAGTGGCTTGTCGAGATCGAGCAGCCACTGCGCCTCGTCGTCGGGTATCCGCGAGCTGACGATCAGGCCGTCGACGCGCTGCGCAAGCGCTTCGATCAGCGGACGCTCGCGCGCCTGGTTTTCGTCGGTGTCGACGAGCAGAAGCGTGTAGTCGTGGCGCAGCGCGACGCGATTGGCGCCCTTCACGACATTCGTGAAGTGTGGATTGCTGATGTCAAGAATGGTCAGCCCGATGGTGCGTGAGCGGCCGGTGATCATCGATCGCGCAAGCGGATTCGAGCGGTAGCCGAGTTCCTCGATCGCCGCCCTCAGGCGCGCCTCAACCGGCGCGGAGAAGCGCTGCGCACCGTTCATGTACTTGGACACCGTGGCGACCGACACGCCAGCCGCAGCGGCGACGTCACGAATCGTTGGAAAGGTTTTTTTCATGCGGAAGGTAACGTTTTCCATTTTGTTAACAGATTGTCGCAGGAAACGCCGGCAACGGGCAAATGCCACCAGATTAAACCGACCAGATGCCGGCGATGCGTGCGACCATTGGCGCTGCATATCGCCCGTCGTTTTGGAAAACGTTTTCCAAACTATCTTTTTTCAGGAATATTTCTTGATGAACCAAACAACCACAGCGTCGCTCAAGCCCTTCCGGCGTCTGCTTCTGACCGGCGCCGCCGGCAACCTGGGCCGCCAGTTGCGCGGCGCGCTCGCCAACTGGGCCGATGTCGTGCGCGTGAGTGACATCGCGAAGCTCAGCGAACCCGCGCCACATGAGGAAACGACCATCGTCGATCTGGCGGACCGGCGGGCGGTGATGCAGCTCGTCGAGGGCGTCGATGCGATCGTGCATCTCGGCGGCATCTCCATCGACGCCCCGTTCGAGGATCTGCTCGCAGCGAACATTGCCGGCACATACAACGTGTATGAGGCCGCGCGCAAGCACGGCGTCAAGCGCGTCGTGTTCGCGAGCTCCAATCATGCGATCGGCTTTCATCCGGTCACCGAAGTGCTCGACACCGACGCGCCGCAGCGCCCGGACAGCCTCTACGGCGTGACGAAGTGCTTCGGCGAGGCGCTTTCGCGGTATTACTACGATCGTTTCGGCATCGAGACGGTGTGCCTGCGAATCGGCTCGTCGTTCGAAGAGCCGAAGAATCCACGCATGCTCGTCACGTATCTGAGCTATCGCGACTTCATCGAACTGGTGCGGTGTTCGCTGTTCACGAACCGCGTCGGGCACGTGGTCGTGTACGGCGCGTCGAACAATCCGGTCAAGTGGTGGGACAATACGAAAGCCAGCTTCCTCGGCTTCAACCCGCGCGACAGCGCCGCGCAGTTTGCAGAACGTTTCCCCGCGACTGCACCGGGCGACTCGCACGACTACCCCGCGCAACGCTTCCAGGGCGGCCCATTCGTGCTCGGCGAGCCGATGGAGGCGAAGCGGTGAAGCAGCGCTCGCACCTACTTGACAAGCGCGATACAAGAAGCGGGTTACCGCGCGTAAAGGACGCCAGCGTGGATTCATCCGATCGGCCGCAACTCGCCCTGCCCCTCCTCTTGAGATGACGACCCATTTGACGGCCAGGGCAGGCAATATGCACGTGACTTGAAGTAGCTTGTGACGGTAGTGGAGTCGCAGGCAGGCAAGATCGTGCATCCCCAACTCGCGATAAACAGCATACAACTTCAAACCGTCGTCGAGTTTCCACAAGCCCGTGGGCCCACAGTCGGCACTTCGATTGCGGCCGCGGCGACGACATGGTTACAAGGACGCGTCGACCGCAAGGCGCAGATGAAGCTCGGGAATTGAAGCGAGAACAACGGAAGAGTCCTATCGGTGGCTGATTCATTCAGGCCCTCGCGCTGACGGCGGGGCAGTCCGGTCAAGAAGGTGCGAGTGACCGGACCGGCTGAACAGCCTCGGGAAAACGTGGAGCGATTCAGGCTGGCGCGAGCGTACTCCCGGACCCGCCCGCGCTTCAATAACGCTCAGGCGAGTTCCACTGGACCGTGGTCATCGCAGTGGTCGCCGTGCGGGTGATGAAGATGGCCGTTAACCAGATAATCGACATGATCGCCATGCGGTACTGGGTCGTGTCCGCAGCCTGGGCCGTGGATGTGGCCCGGTTCATGGCCACCGCAGTCTGGTGTGCATTGGTCCGGATTTTTTGCGCTAACGTCGATCTTGTGTTCGTCCACGTGATCGCCGTGCGGATGGTGCAAATGGCCATCGTGCAGATAGTCTATGTGATCGCCATGCTTGATCGCGGTGTGTCCACAGCCCGGGCCATGTTGATGGTCATGGTGTGCGTGATGCGGTTCGCTGCAAGTGCTCATGCCTGCCTCCTTTTTCCGTCTGGCCGCACGGCAACCTTCGACGGCCACCTGCCTACTCTCCATTGAAGGGTGCTTCGACGCTTGAAACCTGCCTTGCAGGCAGTTGTACTTCCGGTAGACGAAACCGAAATGCGTCGGCCTCACTGGAAGGATACTCCTTGCTCGCTCCGAGGAAGACACGAACGACTTCCACGCAAGTGCGAGACCGCTCAATTAGTGAAACGCGTAGTTCTTCGTGCTGTTCAAATGTCGCTCTTCGGTCTGAAGTCTGACGGGAAGCCGACGCTCGCCGGTCATACCGGAATGGCTCAGTCTGGCCGGGCTCTCCCCGTTGACGACCGGGGACAGTTAGCTGCCACCACGCCGTCGGTGAATGCACCAGATCGACTCCTATCTGCCATTTAATTCCTCGCAGCCTTATGCCTGCGTCCAAGCAGAATATATCGGCTCAGGACGAACCTGGCGAAAGATCTGTCTGCCGCGTCTCGCGACGCGGCAGACGCTCATGCAAGCGTCGGTGCGGTGGCTAAGATTCAGTGCCCGGTGACTTGCCAGGTCAGAACGGGGTGCGTCGCTCCAGGCGGCATCGTCCATGCGCCGTTCGGCCCGAAGTCCCAGCCAACAAAACTGGCCGGGTCGCTCATCTGGGCCGTAGTGAGCCCGTTCGACGCTGGCAGGTTGCCGCCGCTCGACGATTGTCCGGTCGTCTGTACGTTCCAGTAAACGTCGCTCCCAATGATGCCACCGCAAGCGGGTGCGCAGATGCCGCCGGTCGTGGTCGAACCGCCGGTCGTGCCCGAACTCACGGGACCCGCAACGAAAGACTGAGTGATCGTTCCTTGGTTGATCGTTTCTCCGTGTCCCACGTACGTTGCACTTTCGTTGCCCAGCACAAGTCCTCCCGCGGAGACGAAAGCACGTTCAGATCCGGTGACTGATCCGATCGTGTATGACTCCGTGATCGTGCCTCCGTTAGTGAGGGCCAGCCCGGCGGCACTACCCCCCTGGAGGGTTGCGCTGCTGCCCGAGCGCGCGATCAGCCCGTCGTTCTCAGCGACAAGTCCGGCGATCTCGGTGTATGAATTGCTGACCGGTGTGCCAAAGGCCCCGGAGGTAAAGACGTTGGCGATCGTTCCGTAGTTATAAAAGGCCAGTATCCCGGCGCCGAGGGGTAAGGTTGCAGGGGGAGCCGTGAGGCTGACGTTCGAGGTGACGTTCACGTCGCGCACGACACCGGTTGCGCCAATATCACCAAAAATCGCGACATCGCTCGGCAGGACGTTGGAAATCGTATGCCACATACCGTCCAACTGGCCAGTGAACATGATCGAATACCCAGGGTAGGGAGGATTGGCGAGTGTTACGAATGCGAAATTGCTCCCATCGATGTCCTTGCCAAGTGCGTAATTGCCGGCCAGATTGTTCTGGATGTTCTGCAAGTCCGTGACCGAATTGACGAGTTGATATCCAGTTATCTGTGTCACGAGCCCGCTGTAGAGCGGCGCGGTCCAGGCCGAATTGGCGACGAGCGTGCCGGGGCTGTAGCTGCCGTTCATATCGTAAAGCGTGCTAACGATGCCCGTACTCTTCGACCAGTCGATCGTGCCGTTGTTGATGACGCTGCCACCGTTGTCAATTCCCGACGCGTCGGCGCGCAACGTCAGGTTGCCCGCACCGGCGTTCGCGATGGTCGTACCCGTCGCTACCGAGACATCGCGGTATGCGGCAAGCGTTAGGGAAGCCGGACCGGACCAGCGCAGGCTCGACGCGACGCCGAGGTCGCCCGTTGCGCCGTTCGCGCCCGTCGTGGTCACGTCGACCGAGGTGCCCGCGTTCAGGCTGCGCTGCAACGCATGCGCTGCGACATCATCGATGGTGAAGGTGGGCGTCGAGAGATTCCATTGGCCTGCATCGACCTCCGCGTGCCTGCCGAACGTCAGTTGTGCCGCTTGTGTATCGACGGTTCCGCCGCTGCCGTCCGCGTTGCTTGCGGCGATCTTGCCGAGTTGCTCGACACCACCGCTGTCGGCGACGAGCCAGACGTGCCCGTCGCGGCTGGCCGTGCCGGTTGCGCGAATGCGCGTGCCGCCGCCTGCGAGCGCGTACACGTTGCCGTCGGCGGCCTGCAGGGTGACCTGTGCGGCGGTTATTCGCCCCTTGTTGACGACCGTACCCTGGGTGCCTGTCTGCACGAACACCTGCCGGCTGCTCGCCGAGTCGTGCAACAACACCTGTCCGCCTGCGGCCAGTTCCGCCGTGCCGTTGGGCGCTGACACGGTGCCGGCGTTGATGACTGCGTCTCGTGCGATCAGGAACACATCGCCGCCGCTCGAACTGATCCTGCCGAGATTGATCACGGCTGCGTTCGAGTTGCCCGACAGCGTGAGCGAGCCGCTGTTCTGCATAAACGCGTCGTTGCAGATGTCCAGCGTCGACGCGACGAAACGTCCGCCCGTTGTGATTACGCCCGATGACCCCACGACGACGCCCTGCGGATTGATCACATAGAGGCTCCCCGTCGCACTGAGGCTGCCGAGAATGGCCGAAGGTGTGCCACCCGTCACCCGGTTCAGCGTCGCGCCCGAACCGTTGTCGAACGTCACGCTGTTGTGCCTGCCGATCGAGAAACTGTTCCAGTCGATCACGCCGCGCGTCGAACCTGGTTGCGTGATCACAAGACCCTTTCCCTGGCTGGCTATCGTGCCCGTGCCGGCGACGTATGTGCCGCCGTGCGGAAGGACACCCGCCGCGAGCGCCACGGGTGTCAGGGACAGTCCAGTCAGCGACATGTCGATGGCGAGCCAGATGTGTCCGCGCGACTGCCGACGACGCAGTGCGCGTCGCGCGGGCCGATGTAGTTCTGGACGTGACATACATCCCCCTTTCCGCGTCGAGCGCGGAATGGCTGCCGACGACCCGCAGAGTCGACCTGGAAACGCGTCGGTCGTAGCGTCTCAAGAGCAGTTGCTGGCGTCGCCAATGCATGCCGATACCTCTGCTTCTCGCGCCTTCTGGCCCGGCATTTGTGGCCGCTTGTAGTGGGGGGCCATCTGACGCGCTTGCGAAATCGACGCGAAACTGCGCACAGGGAATCTGTTCTCTTAGTCGTGGCCAATCTGCCGGCCGATGTGATCATCGAGGTAAGCGACTTGCGGCCGGAAATGTTTAGCTAGGAAAAGGGGAGCGGCTGCATCGTCTAATGGCTGAGAGCCCCGATGCAACGACAGGTTTGTCGCGAACGTCATCGGACAGCGGCGGCAACGAGGAATAGACGCATTCGAGGCCGCCCGGCTGCAGCCCTCCCTAAAGCCATAACTGCATTTGCTCAAAGCGAGGACATGGTTGAGCCGTTGAGGCCGCAACGCCGAAAGGCAGAATGCCTGAGCCGTATCGCCGGTTCCGAAGGCGCGTATGACTATGGCGGGTGTACGTCGCACTGAGACCTTATCGCCGCTGCGCGGCTAGCCAACCCGTTTACCCAGCGCTGCCGTTGCAATGCGCGATGTGAATCACGCAATGTCGAACCTGTAAAGTCTTGCAGGCGTGTCTGCCAGGACAACGCTGCGCTCTTCTTCAACCGGGAGCAGCGCGCGCAGATGTTCGAGCGCGTGAGCAAAATCCTCGTCCGCTTCAAACTGCGTATGCGGCCAGTCGCTGCCCCACATAAGGCGATGCACGCCAAAGGCCGCTTTCAGAAAATGAAATGCCTCCTGCGCATCATGGTCATCCGGGCGAAGCTGCCGTCGATTCCGGTACGCGGCCGATATCTTCACCCACACACGCCGCGTGTCAGCCAGTTGAAGAAGACGGCGAAAGCCTACGTCTTTTACACCGATATCCGGATCGGGCCTGCCGAAGTGATCGACGACGACATTCATGCCAGCGTCCAGAAGCGGCTCGACGATGCCCTGCAGCCGCGCAGCTTCCGCATGCACTTCGACATGCCATTTCAAATCGCGGACATGGGCGAGCGTATGCGCGCTCACCCATCTGTCGAGCGGCTGATCGGCATGTCCGATCAGGTTCAGCCGAATCCCTGCAATGCCCGCATTCGCCATCTCCGTCAGTGTGTCGATCCGAGAATCACGCTCGATCACCGCGACACCGCGTAGCCGCTGCGGCGCGCGGCGCAACGCATCGAGCATATAGCTGCAATCGGTGCCGAGAAAGCTGGGCTGCACAAGCACGCCGTGTGATACGCCGTGCGTGTCCAGTTGGGCAAGGTATGCGTCGAGCGTGGCGTCGTAGTGGGGCACGTAGCGACGCTTTTGGGCGAGCGGCAGGCCGCGCTCGAATACATGAGCATGAGTATCGACAGATGCAATGTGGGCTGGACAATACACAGCCTGCCGGTGGCTCGCCTCTATCCTCGACTTCTCCATCATGGACGTTCCTTCATCACCAGTCTTGCGCGGCTACGGCGAGCGCCTTGCCCGTCAATGCCTTTGCGCGTGAGAAAGCGCGCCTGTGTGTTCGGGCTCGAACGTGGCTTCGCCCAGCGTGCGGCCGCGTGTCTCGGGCAGCATCAGCACGGACAGGACGACAATTGCGTATGCGAGTCCCGCATCGATGCCGATCGCCGTTCCAAGCGACATGGTCGCGGACATGTGCCCGACGAGCACCGGAAATCCCGCCGACACGACGCGGCCGAAGTTGTAGCAAAACCCGACGCCAGTGCCACGCATCCCGCGCGGATACAGCTCGTTGAACAGCGCGCCCATGCTTGCCGGAATGCCCGCTGCAAAAAAGCCTAGCGGAAAGCCGAAGAACAGCATCGCGGTATTGCCGAGCGGTAGGAACAGATACGCGATCACCGTTATCACGCAGCAGATCGCAAACGTGAGTATGGTCTTGCGGCGTCCGATGCGATCCAGCAGCTGCGCACTCACGAGGCACCCGCAAAAGAACGCGACGATCACGACGGCGAGGTAGCCGCCCGTACTCAAGACCGACAGATGGCGCTCGCTTTTCAGAAACGTCGGCAGCCAGGTCATCAGCGCGTAGTAGCCGCCATGCGCACCAACGCCGAGCAGTGCGCCGATCAGCGTCATGCGCAGCACTTGCGGAGAAAAGATGCCGACGACAAGGCCTGGCGTCGGCTGCTGACGCGCCCGCGCATCGCGCGCTGCGCGGGCCGGCGCGGCAGGCTCCTGCACGCCGCGTCGGACGTACAGAATCAGAAGCGCCGGAACGATGCCAACCCCAAACATCATGCGCCACGCAGTATCCGCAGGCAGCAGCGAGAACATCAGCGCATACAGCAGCACCGCTGCGCCCCAGCCGACCGCCCATGCGCTCTGCACGCTGCCCATCGCCTTGCCGCGATGCTCATTGCGGATGGTCTCGGCCATCAGCACGGCGCCCGCCGCCCATTCTCCGCCAAAGCCGAACCCCTGCAGTGTCTTCAGCACGAGGAACTGTGGATAGTTCTGCGCGAACGCGCACAGGAATGTGAACACGGAAAAACACGCGACCGTCCATTGCAGCGTCTTTACGCGCCCCAGCCGGTCCGACATCATGCCCGCGAGCCAGCCACCCAGCGCCGACGCCACCAGCGTGACGCCGCTGACGAGCCCCGCTTGCGTGCGGCTGATCGACCACTCGGCGATGATCGCCGGAATCACGAGGCTGAACATCTGCACATCGAGCGAATCAAGCGCCCATCCACCGAAGCACGCCCAGAAAGTCCGGCGTTCATTGCCGGAAATCTGGCTGAACCACTTGAACATTGCTGTCTCCTACGTCGTCGTTCCTGCGTGGGAACAACCTGTTTGTGCGGGCACGCGATCGCTAGCGGATCTCGGCCTGATAGATGAATTCGCTGGCAGGTCCGCGTGAGCGGCGCCATTCGAGCGGCTGTCTGTCGTAGCCGTATGCAAGACGCTCGATGACGACGGCGGGCGTACCCGGCTCGATGCGCAATAGTCGAGCATGCAACGGGCCGATGGCTTCGACGGTCAGTGTTTCCGTGGCGGACGCCACGACCTGATTGCATTGCGCCTCGTACACGGGATACAGCAGGTCACCGACTTCATTCAGGTCCATCTGCGCAAACGCCGCAAAACGGACATAGGGCAGCCAGATCTCTTCAGCGAGCATCGGCACGCCGTCGATCAGCCGCAGGCGAGTCATCTGGATCACGCGCGCGCTACTCGAAATCTGCAAGATCGCGGCGACAGCCGACGGCGCATCGACGACCTCGCGTCGCAAGATGCGGCTCTCTGGAATGCGTCGTTCGCCTTGCCGTGTCTGGAAACGGAAGAAACGAAACAGGGAGCTGTCGAAGCTCGCGCGGCGCACGAACGTCCCTCTGCCCTGAAAGCGTTCCAGCAGGCCTTCCGCGACGAGTAGATCGACGGCCTTGCGGACCGTCCCGACCGCCACGTCGTAGCTTTTGGCGAGCGCCTGCTCGGTAGGGATCGCTTCACCCGGCCGCCAATGGCGGGCCGCGATCAGAGCGACCATTTCGTCGCGCAAACGCTGGTAACGGGGCAACCGGTCATCGGCAGGCATCGTAGTCTCCGTTCAATTCATCTATATGATTTCATGATCAGGGCCGGCGGTAGATCAGTGATAACCCTGTGTATGCCTCGAAATTTAGCTTCCAGCGGGTTTGTACCCATTGTCGAGAAAACAGATTCACATAAACATATATATGAATTTTGAACGGAGATTGATTGTGAGCCAGACCATAATTGCCGAGCAGGCGGTCGTGAAAAAGACCGCCTGGCGGCTCATGCCGCTGTTGATCGTGATGTTCCTGATCGCCTTTATCGACCGGCAGAACGTCGGCTTTGCCAAGCTGCAGATGGTGCATGCGCTGGGAATGTCGGAGGCGTCATATGGTCTGGGCGCGTCGCTCTTCTTTATCGGCTACCTGCTGTTCGAGGTGCCGAGCACGCTTGCGCTGCATCGTTTCGGCGCTCGCCTTTGGCTCGCACGCATCATGGCGACCTGGGGCGCCATTACCGTGGCGATGGCATTCACACATTCAACGGGACTCTTCTATGTGTTCCGGTTCGCACTGGGCGTCGCCGAAGCTGGCTTCTATCCGGGCGTGATCTTCTATTTGACGCTCTGGTTTCCGCAGAGTCATCGCACACGCATGCTCGGCTTCTTCACGCTCGGCAGCGCGCTCGCCAACATGCTCGGCTCGCTCGCGGGCGGATTGCTGTTGTCGCTGGATGGCAATCTGGGTCTCGCCGGCTGGCAATGGGTGTTCGTGGCAACCGGGATACCTGCTGTCCTCGTCGCGCTCGTCGCGTTGCGCTTTCTGCCCGAGTCCGTCGAACGCGCCCCGTTCCTGTCGAACGAAGAAAAAGCCCTGATGATCGCGGCGCTGCGGCGCGAGGCGCCGGCGCAAGCGGCCGCCGGGCATCCGTGGCGGGCGCTCGTCGACAAACGCGTGCTGATGTTCGCGTGCGGCTACATGCTGATGTCCACCTCGCTCTACGGCGTGACGTACTGGTTGCCCACGCTGCTGAAAAGCGGCGGCGTCTCGCATTCGTCGCTCAATGGCCTGCTCAACATGATTCCGTGGATGCTCTCCGCGCTGCTTCTGCTGTGGCTGCCCGCGAAGCTGAAACGCGAGGGTGTGGTGCTCAGGGCGATGGCGTTGGTTGCGGGCGTCGGCGTGATCGGCTTCGCGCTAAGTCTCGTGCTGCCGGGCCTGCCGCTGCAATTTGCCGCGCTCGTGCTGGGCGGTGCATGCATTCCGCTGCTCTATCCATGCTTCTGGTCGCTGCCCCCGCGATACTTCACGGGCGCCCGCGCCGCAGCCAGCATCGCGGCGATCAATTCGATTGGCAATCTCGGAGGCTTCTTCGCGCAGAACCTGATGCCTTACATTGGAAAGGTCGCGGGCAACGCAAGCGCTCCGATGCTGGTGCCCGTCGTCTGCCTGACGTTGCTCGGCCTGGGCATGTCGATCGCGTCGGCGCGAACCAAAGCGGGCGAGCGCGTGCGGATAGCGGCGCGGCAGTAAACCATCTTGCGACGCAGGTGCTGGATGGTGCATGGGCGTGCGTCGTTCACAGCGTCGACGGTTGGGTCAGCAACACGAGAAAAAAATCCCATAAAGTCCGACATGTTGTCGAGATGACTCCAACCGCGACGGAATCGTGCCGGGTGCGAAGCCGACGCTTGAATGGCGATCTGCGCGTCGGAGGAACGACCGTAGTTGGCCGGGTCCTGCCGCTAGCGAACGCTGGCTCTTGGCCGCCGCCGTCCCGTCGGCGAATGCACCAAGCCGACCCCTTGCGGTCGGTCGTAAAATCGCGGTCCCTCCGTCGCTTTCTGAAGTACTGCGGTCATCCGACGGCCGGTCTTTTTGGTCGGGCATCGGCCAACACAGTCAACAGCTCCGCAGAACCTTATCGACCTGGCGTACGCCGAGTTCCGCGTCATTGGATTTGAGGATGCCGCGTCAGAGAGAGATCGCGCCGGAAGCTGCTTGTATTGCCGCAGCAATCTCGTCTTCGCTGCACCCCCCATTGATGGCAATGTTTTCCCCAAAGACAAAGTGAGGAACCGAACGGACACCGGCACCGGCCGACTTGGCCGCTTCCTGCTCGACGCGGCGGTGCTGTTCAGGATCAAGTGCGATAGCACGAGCCTGGTCGCGGTCAAAACCGTAGTCGGCTGCGATGTCGGCCAGCACATCCGCATCGGAGATATTCTTCGCTGCGATGAAGTAAGCATCGGTGATTGCAACTGCAAGCCTGTGCTGCGTGTTGAGCCCAGCGGCTGCCAGAATCACGGCATGAGCCGCCTGGGTCGGATAGGCCCAGAGCTGGCGACCAAGATCCAGGTCGAAGCCCGAAACGCGAGCCTCTCCCTCGGGGCGAGCAAAGGCGACCTTCGGATCGGTGATGCCGTAGCGCGAACGCAGCAAGTCGGGAATATAGAGGCCATCTGCCGGCGCATCTGGCAGTAGCAGCACTGGATGCTGCCGAATGTCAACGGTCAGGTTTGGGAAACGCTCCGCCAGCACCTTGTCGAGACGGTGATGCCCGACGATGCACCACGGGCATGTGATTTCAGTATAGAGGTCTATTTGCATAACCATGTTCTGGCGATCTGATCCGCGCGCTATGAATTTGAAGGTAGCTCGGTATCGATTCCGGTCAGTTGAACCGATACGTCCCACAGTCGTCTTGCGAGTTCTGGATTCCGGGCGTCCTGGGACGGAGTGCATTCGCCAGAGGGGCCTCGCAATTCGGAAGTTTTCGTCGGCCCGTAATAGCCGCCAGACTTTATCTGTCCGGTCGCCGCTTGCAATGCACCCCACGCGCCCTGAGCCGGCGTGTTGAAGAAAAGGCCGATCAATGACATTGCGATGCTGCCCCACCAGCTATCGCGCGCAAGGTTGGTTCCAGCAAGGCCCGGATGGCAGGCCACTGCCGTAACAGGTGTACCCGCCGCTCGCAGTCGCCGATCCAACTCAAAGATAAAAAGCAGATTCGCAAGCTTGCTGGCTGCGTAGCGAGGCATCCACCTGTAGCTCTTCTCCGCATTAAGATCGTCCCACTCGATCTTCGCGTTCTTGTGCAGACCGCTGCTCGTGACAACGATGCGCGACCCGGGTGTTTCCATGAGCTTGGGCAACATGAGCGCAGTGAGCGCAAAGCTACCAAGGTGATTGACGCCGAACGTTAGTTCGAAGCCTTGCGCCGTGTGCTTTAACTTCGGGCCTTGCACGCCCGCATTATTGATGAGCGCGTCGATGCGCGGCTCCTTTTCGGCCAGTTTTGCCGCGTTCCGCACGCTCGCCAGGTCTGCGAGGTCAAGCGGCAGGAATGCGAGATTCGCTGCAGGTGTCTTCAGACGGATCCGGCTAATAGCAGCTTCCGCCTTCGCCTCGTCACGGCACGCGAGAAGCACCCTGGCTCGCCGCGCCGCCAACGTACTCGCTATTTCAAAACCTATGCCGCTGTTGGCACCGGTGACGATAAAGGTTTTTCCCGATTGATCGGGTACATCAGCATGGGTGAATCCGCTCATGGTGTGAACCTTGTCGAGACGTTGCCGCGTCAATGGTTAGCGATGGCTGGCGCGGCACGCACGAACTTCCTGTCGGTCACCTGGTCAACCAGGAACTTCGCAAGATTGCCTCTGGAGAGCTTCATGCTGAGTTTGGCCTTTCCATACCAACCGACATCCACATCGCCATCGGCGGGACCATCCTTTAGGTTCGGGATGCGTACCAGTGTCCAGTCCAGGTCGGAATTGGCGACCAATTCGCCAGTCGCCTTGATGTCCTCATACCCCTTGCGCGCGATAACCTTGAACAACAGCGCGAACGCATGGGGTTTGAAGGCAAAGCCGTCCTTGGGATCGCGATAGGCAGCCGTAGAAATCTGGATAAGACGGCGCACCCCTGCGTGCTTCATCGCGGCGATGATGTTGGTCAAGCCGTGCGTGACCGGCTTATCGCCCTGCACCTTGAGACTGTTGGGGCCAAGGGCGCTAATGACCGCATCGGCACCTTGGACGCACTTCGCAATGGCGCTCTGGTCCTGCAGGTCGCCGACAACGATTTCTACCCTTCCCGCAAACGACGCGAGTTTCTTTGCGTCGCGCGTATAGACCGACAGGTTGTAGCCCTGCTTCAAGGCTTCCTCGATGATGTGCCTTCCGGTCGGCCCGGTCGCGCCGAACAGCGCGATGGTTTTTTTCCCGGCCATGATGTCACGCAGCCTTCGCCAACAAGGCTTTGATGGCCGTTTCGGTGTTGGCGATTGCGGCCTTCGCCGCATCGGGGCCGAAAACCGTGCCTTCGACACGCACCACTTCAACGTCGGTCAGGCCGATGAAACCGAGCAGGTGCAGCAAATAGTTGGTCTGAAAGTCGAACGGTGCCCACGCACCTTCCGAGAACACGCCGCCGGCAGCGGTAACGAGATAGACCTTCTTGCCGGTCAGCAGCCCTTTCGGCCCAGTATCGCCGTAGCCGAAGGTGACGCGCGGCCAGGTGACGTGATCGAACCACGCCTTGAGCTGCGAGGACGGACCGAAGTTGATCATGCCCGAACCGAGCACGATCACATCGGCGACCTTCAACTCATCGACCAACTCTTGCGCGACCTTCACCGCCTCGACCTGTTCCGGTGTGCGATCTTCGGGCGACGTAATCCGGCCTTGGATGTAGGCTGGCGTGATGTGCGGCGGCGGATTCGCGGCGAGGTCGCGCACGGTCAGCGGGCCGCCCAAGCAGGCGTGGACGCCCTCGGCGATTTCGGTGGCAAAGCGGGTGGAAAGGCTGTCAGTCCCGCGCGGGCTGGAAGTGACAAGTAGGGTGTGGCTCATGGCGGCTCCTAGGTATAAAATGAGAACTAAGTCATAGGCTGATCCTGACTTATCAATTGATACGAAGGATGGTATGGCTCCTGCCGTTTCCCCACAAGAAGGCACACGCATGTCACTTAGTCACATCGAGCTACCTGCCGATATGCATGCACCTGATGCCGGCGGCTGTGTGGCGACCCGCGACATATTGGATCGCATCGGCGACAAGTGGAGCCTCTACATTGTCGCTATGTTGGCCAATGGCCCGCGGCGCTTCAACCAATTGAAGCGCGGCATCGACGGCATTTCCCAGCGGATGCTGACACTGACCTTGCGCGGACTGGAACGCGACGGACTGATAACGCGAACGATGTATCCAACGATTCCTCCTCGCGTCGATTACGAACTCACTGACATGGGAAGAACGCTGTTGAAGCCTGTCATGGCGTTGGTCAACTGGGCGAACGAAAATCAAGTCGCCATTGCCGAGGCGCATAAACGTTTTGACGAGGAGCCGGAGCCAGATCAGGTCTTGATTCAGGGCGTTGTGTACCAGCGTCGATAAACGAGTCCAGGCCGTAGGCTTGTGCAAACACAGCGGCGAAAAAGTCGCATAGCATGACTTGGGTGTCCGTTCCCTGAGCCAAACGGGACGCCTCAACGTCTCTCCATCGACGCAAACCAATGACGCTTAATGGCCGCACAGAGCCCGACGGCGACCGGTTCAGGACGACCTGTTGCGGACCTTGGGACCTTCCGAAAGCAGCCGTCCATGCCACGGTCACGCTACGTCACGACGGGGCGAGGTCAACGAAACAATCGAAACTGAGTCTTGCGAATCTCAGCGCTGCGATCGTCAAGGACGTCGGTGCTACATCTGATTTTGACGTCGGCATGCATGCAGTATCTCGTTGACCGCGAACGCTCCTCTCACGGTTTGCACGTTTTGCAGAACACACAAGTGATACGCTCTTTCGCGCGGCAGAAGCATTGCGCCATTTCGGTAAAGCGCGTCGCACGAGTTGCTAATCTCGCGAGCCGCAAAGCTGCTCTGACTATTTGCCAACGAATGCAGAATGCATTGATCGTAGTCTGAATTATCACCACCGTATGCCAAGGCCGAGAGCGGGGTAGCGAGCGTGATCGAGAGAAAGAGATAAGCGAGTTTGAGCATGCTTGTAGCCGAGGCCCGGAGGTATCACAGGGTGCAGCCACCGATTGTCGACGATTCAGGCCCCAATGTCGAACGTCTCAGACTGGCCGGCCGCTGCCCCACGTTCACTTCACGCTAAGATGTCAAGCACGTGTTCCTGGAGAACCGAATGAACAAGGCACTTATGCTTCTATTGGTCTTGAGCGTCCTGCTGGTGATGCTTGGGCTTTATCAATTCCACTGGCAAGGCGTGAATTTCTGCAACGGCAAAGGCGGCAGATTCGTTTGCATCCGTTAGCCAATAATGTGGGATCTATCCCGTCTAACCGATATCGTGCTTTGAGCTTTCGCGTGTGCTTTCAATCAGCGTTCGCGTCCCAGAAGTAGACTTTTGTAATGAGATCGTGCGATAAGTACGGTCGTTTGTCCAAACACGAATCCGCCAACGCCTGCCCCGATCATTCCCCCCACGACCTTTTGAGCGGCAAATGCACCGAGTGCCAAACCCAATCCGGTGCATATGATGCATGCGAGCAGGCCAGCCCATGTCTGCCAATGGCGCCATGTGCAGCGATAGGCCCGCCTCCAATTTTTGCGTCGATCGCTCGCCGGTAAATTCGCGAGTTCTGGAATGCTTCTGAGCGTCCAAAAAATGGTCATCGCCAATTCCTTCCCGGTTGATTTACGGCATGAAATTGTCGACGATCTGGAGCCTGTTGTCGACCGACCGCTCGTGTCCGCACCGCGCCCCACGACCGAGCACGATGATCGTCTTGGACGCGACTCATGCAAAACGCATCTAGCGACCCGAAGCGGACTATCCGCACCTGCGCTAGTTGCGCTATTTACCACGCCCGAGTCGGTCCACAGCGGATTGCTTGCGCCCGGTTGCTGGTTCCAGCTTGCCGGCGCGGCCCAAACCGAAAACAGGCATATTGACGTATACGCTCTCATAGGCCCCGGCAGCGACGGCAAAGGTTTCGTGCCAGATGCCAACTGAGCCATCGATGCCAATCGATTGATTGAACGCCTTCCATGCCGGGAGATGAGCTGCGTGCTTACTGGTGGCGTAGGCCATCAGTTGGTCGACCGAACGCCAGTACTGGACCATGATGATCGTTTTTGAAAACCACGTCTCCGCATGCAAGAAGCCCAGTTGGGGCTGGCTCCGCAGTTCGCTGATCATGCGCGGCATGGCAGCAGCGACTGGCCACCACTTATGTACTTTCCAAGGCTGATTGATTCGCATACCGATCAGAAACACCACAAAGTCTCCGTCGATTGCGGCAGTCAGGCGTTCACGGTGAATCATGCTCCGGCTCCCTGGAGAAAGTTAAAACGTGCGCTTTTGTCCGTACCGATCCGTGACAAGGTCAGTGTACGGAAGATTGCGCGTTGAGGTCTGCTTTTGGCCGACTGGCGTCTCTTTAGCAGGTCACGCATGGTTTGGCTGAATGCGAACAAAGATACAGCAACGCCAAGCGCGACAAGGCCGACGAGAATGAAAAGCGTGCGAACACGATGAGCATCACGCCAAGCCGCCCGGCTTGCATGTCTGTCGCTCAGGGATTGCCAGCCGGTAAGACGGCAGCCGGAAACAACCAGGTATTCATCGGGATAGATCTTCTGCTCGCTGAGATCGATCCCATCCCGATCGTAGTCGTGGCCAGCGATCCTGCCTCCCTCTTCCTGTGCAGTGACCACGCCCGGCAAACGGTTGCCTGTGCCGTCATGAAGTGCATCTGCCTCGCCGCGACGACCATAGCGGCCAAAACCAGCGTCCTCGCCCCCAAAATGCGCTCCCTCTCCACCGCGGCTGCCAATGGCCATTGCATTGCCGGAAGTCGATCAGCCATTATTCTCATCGCGTTCGTCTTGGCATCGAATCTCGTGACTGTCGATGATTCGTGTGGCGGTGTCGAACGTCTCATATTGGCCGGGTCCTGCCGCTAGCGAACGCTGGCTCCTGGCCGCCGCCGTCCCGTCGGCGAATGCACCAAGCCGACCCGCTTCCGCCGTTGACCATTTCATGGATCAAACGGCCGCAATAACGCGCACATCGGGCATTGGGAAAGGCACCGCGGGAGAAAGCTACGACACCGCCCTTGCGCCGATGCTTTCCATTACCGCGATGGCATGATCGATGTGCACCTTGGTATGTGCAGCATTCATCATGAAACGCAGTCGTGCTTGTCCGAGTGGCACGGCCGGAAACTGGACTGAGTCGACGTGGACACCTTCTTCACGCAGCACCTTGACGTAACGCGCGCACAGTTCCGTCTCGCCGATCAGCACGGGGACGATTGCCGTCTCGGTCGACAACAGCTGGTATCCGAGCGGGCGGATACGATCAATGAAATAACGCTGGTTGTCCCACAGTTTTTGCCGCCGTTGCGGCTCTTCGGCCAACAGGTCGAGCGCAGCAAGTAGGGCGCTAGCCTGGTCCGGCGGCGGCGGGCAGGTAAAACCATAGGCGGAACTAGTAAGCCGGATCACGTCAGCCATATCGCGATCGACTGCCACGAACCCGCCAATGGCGCCAAATGCCTTGCTCAACGTGCCCATCTGGATGATATGGGGGCTGTAGCAACCGAAATGTTCCGAGGTGCCCCCGCCATGCTCGCCTAGTACGCCGGTAGCATGCGCATCATCGATATACAGGATGGCGCCATAGCGCTCGGCCAGCGCCACCAGGTCCGGCAGGGGGGTAATCGTCCCTTCCATGCTGAACACGCCGTCGCTGACGATGATTGGTGTGGTGCGGTCCCCCTTCTGCAGGAGCGACTCCAGATGATTCAGGTCGCGGTGTCGGTAGCTGTGCCGCAGTGCGCCGGACATCTGGATGCCTTCCCGAATGCTGACGTGATTGAACTCATCCGAGTAGTAAGCATATTTCCGGCGAGTCTTGGGGCGGTAGCCGTGTAAGCGCGCCAGCGTAGCGGCTTTGACCAGCGTCGAGAGCACGCCGAGATTGGTCATGTAGCCAGTCACGAACAGTACTGCGTCACTTTTGTGCTTGAGTGCACCCAGGCGTGCCTCGAGTTCGCGGTAGACCTCCAGATCGCCGCCCAGAAGGCGCGACTCGCAGTTACCGACGCCATAGCGATCAAGTCCCTGCTTGGCGGCAGTCACCAATCGGGGATGATTCGCCAGTGCCAGATAATTGTTCGAACTGAACGAAACGAATTGACGCCCATTTGAAATAAAGGTGGGATCCGGCAGTGTTGCGTGAACGTCAGATACGTGGTGAATAGTGTGGCTCTCCAGCCATTGGGCGATTTCGCTTAAGTCATGCATGATATTTTTCGTTTCGGCGCCGCCACAGATCTTGCGTGTGCGCATAGACGCGCGGCGCCTCGTCGTTGTCGCTGAGGCGGGTGGTCTCTGCTTACGCGCGGCGGCAACGTTAGTCGTGCCCCTTGTATTGTTGTCGTCGACGGGACAGGCGTCGCGATATGCCGGGAGGCGCGCGTATTGTAAACAAAATTTCCTACAGAATATTACGGGCATAAACCCGCAGGCACGGTGCCTAGGGGAGATGGGCGGTTTTGCAGATGAGCAAGTGAAAAGATGGAGGCAATGCAGCAAGCCCTGCCTTAGCCGGGCAGTTTCGCCCATCGTCGCGCGAATTCATCGCATCATGCAGGCGCCTGGCCACTTCCAACTCGCGCATGAAGGTCGCAGATTACAGCGTCAAGGTTTAAAAAGGCTCGCGCATGGGCGAAATAAAAATGGCTAACGGCGGCCTGCGACTTGTTTCGCCGTCAGCTGGCTCATCGATCTCGGCTCAGGCTCCGTCGTCCCCCGCGCGGGCGGGCTGGACCGGCACTGGCGCAATATCAAGCTCATCGCTTCGCACAATCCACGCCTTTACAAGGAGAAGCCGCTCGGGCAAAGCGCATTGACAGGTCAGCTTCGTCCGACGGGCGGCTTCTTCTTCGTTTGAACTCGTACGGCGGTTCCGCAAACGCTCAGAAGAACAGTAGCGCGCGCAGTTCGATGCTTCGGCGTGGCTGCGCATCAAGCGGCGAGGACGGATCATCGAACGCCGTGTGTGCAGTCAGCCGCGCGACATCGTCGCCCGCCGAATCGTAGATTTTCAGCAGCAGCACTTCGTCCGGCGACATCAGCGGAAAGTAGTACCAGCGGTGCCGCGGGTTGAACACGAACGCATACGTCTCGCCGACCTTGTCGCGATAGATGAGGTCCGACGGCACGAGGTCATTGAGCGAGATGCTGCGCGAATCGCACAGTGCGAGCGGAGACGACTCGACTCTCCCTCCGATCGGCCGCCACAGATTGACGATCGCGACGCGGCCTTTCAGCAGATCTTCCGCCTCATGCGGTGGAAGATGATCGCGCACGCGGCGCGGGCCCGACAGGAAAGTCTGATCGTTGTGGATGAACTTGACGGGTTCGCGCACCCCGTCGGCCCGCTCGGTCCGGCCATCGCGCAGCGTGTGATCGAAAATCACGGTGCGCTTTGCGCCCGTCGCCCGTTTGAGCAGCGTTTCAGACTCCGGGTAATAAACGCGTTCGATCGCCGTCGGATCGGAAAAATCGTTCAATGCACTTGCGTGATGGTGTAATTCGAAGCCGTTACGATCGAGCGACAAACCACCCGGCGGCGGCGCTATGCGCGCGTTGCTGACATTCACGCGCTGCGTCCGGTAGACGCCGCTACGCAACGGCGCACCATCGGGCGGCTCGTACGCATAGGTGGCGGGCTTTTCGCCGTTCGCAACCAGATAGTTCAACGCGGCCTCGACGACGGCCGGCTGCTCGATAACGATATCGTTCATCGCCTGCGCTCCATAACAGAGATTCGACACGCGCCCATTCACTCAGGCGCGATTTCTCCGAGTGCATGAAACATGTCTAGCGTGTATCCCAGATTGAAGTACCCTGCGCGCGCGTAATTCGCAATGCGTTCGAGCCGTTGCGGGTCGTTGCCGACGGCAGCATGCGGGCTTTTTCCTGGGGCTGCTGCGTGACTGGAGCCGATATCCGTGCGCTGCTGGACCACCGCAAATCGACGGAAGATGGCGTGATCCATCAACATGGTGCGCCCTCCTGTTCGTTACGTTCATTGAATCTAGTCACCCAAAGGCGCTTCCACAAACAAGCATTTATGCAATGCTTTTTAGCGTGGCGCGCACTTAGGCAGCAGCACTCAAGGACGGAACCGGTCGGTATGGATCGGCGTGAGCGGTCGGGGCCTAAGCCCACAACAGGCGACGAACTCGCGGCACGACTTCTTCCGCGAAGCTGCGCATATCCGCCTCGAACGGTTGGAACTGAAGCATGAATTTCTACCGATATGGTATTGCATGAAAATCATTAAGCGCTCGACGCCAAAGCCCGCTGCGGGACAACATGCGCATCCTATATGTTTATCTGAATTTACTATTTAGCGCCCGCATAACGCAGTGTTAGCCTCGACGGGTTCGTCCGCTGACGCGCGTTCATCGCTGCGTCTGTTGCGGCATGCATTTCTCCATCGAAACGGATTTCCGCAAGGAGCTAACATGAGCGTCGAATTCATCGGCATGATCCAACAGCGCAAGGTATCGGAAACGCATCTTCCACAAGGTCCCGCTATCGACACCGACTATGTGCGCGCCTTCGCGCAGGCGCACGAGAACGCCGGCTTCGATCGCATCCTGGTTCCGCACAGTTCGACGAGCCCCGACGCGACGATCACGATCGCTTACGCGGCGAGCGTGACATCGAAGGTGCATTTCATGCTCGCACATCGTCCGGGCTTTGTTGCCCCGACACTCGCGGCCCGGCAAATCGCCACGCTCGATCACTTCTCAGGCGGACGGCTCGCCGTGCATTTCATCTCCGGCGGCAGCGACGAGGATCAACGGCGCGACGGCGACTTCCTGAGTCACGACGACCGTTACGCACGCACCGACGAATATCTGCAGATTCTGCGTCGCATGTGGACGGAAGATCAGCCGTTCGATCACGAAGGCCGCTTTTACCGCGTGGAAAAGGCCTTCTCCGAGGTCAAGCCGAAGCAGTCGCCGCATGTGCCGATCTATTTCGGCGGCGCATCCGAGCCAGCACTGGCCGTCGCTGGCAAGCACGCCGATGTCTACGCGCTGTGGGGCGAATCGAAACAGCAGGTCCACGAACAGGTGACGCGCGTGCGGGCCGAAGCAGCGAAGCATGGCCGCAGCGTGCGCTTCTCCGTGTCGTTCCGCCCGATTCTCGCCGCGACGGAAAAGGCCGCATGGGAGCGCGCAGAACACATCCTCGAAGAGACGCGTCGCCTGCGTGTCGAACAGGGCTTCTCGCGCGGCGGTCCGCAACAGAGCGAAGGGGCGCGCCGCCTGCTCGCTGCATCAGGTGAAGGCGTGCGCGCGGACGAGCGTCTCTGGACCGCCGTGGCGAAAGAAATCGGCGGACGCTCGAATTCGACGGCACTTGTCGGCACGCCTGCTCAGGTTGCACAGACGCTTGCCGAATATCATGAACTCGGTGTCACGACCTTCCTGATTCGCGGCTTCGATCCCTTGGAAGACGCCATCGACTATGGCCGCGAACTGATTCCCGCGACCCGCGAACTTACGTCCCGCGCACGCCGCGCCGCCTGACAGGAGCGATCATGAGCACCGTACTCGCCGATCGACCGTCGCTCGCGCGGCACGACACGCCCGTGCGCAAGTTCTGGTTCGACGATGAACAGGAACCTCAGCGCTCGCTTGCCGAAGAACGTCTGCATCGCCAGCAACGTCTCGCGGGCGCGTTTCGACTGTTCGCACGATATGGCTTCGCGCAAGGGCTCGCGGGCCATATCACCGCGCGCGATCCCGAATGGACCGATCACTTCTGGGTCAATCCGCTGGGCCGACACTTCGGCCGCATGCGCGTGTCGGATCTGCTGCTGGTGAATCGCCGCGGCGAGATCGTCGTCGGCGATGGGCCCGTGAATCAGGCTGCATTTGCGATTCATGCGGCGATTCACGAGGCGCGCCCCGATGTCGTCGCGGCCGCTCATACGCATTCGCTGTATGGCAAGGCATGGTCGACGCTCGGCCGCAAGCTCGATCCGTTGACACAGGACTCTTGCGCGTTCTACCAGGACCACGCGCTGTTTGATGATTTTCGCGGCGTCGTGCTCGATACGACGGAAGGCGCGCGCATCGCGGATGCGCTCGGCTCTCGCAAGGCCGTGATCCTGAAAAATCACGGCATCCTGACAGCGGGTCCGACAGTCGAAGCGGCTGCATGGTGGTACATCGCGCTCGACAACGCGTGTCATGCGCAACTGCTCGCGGAAGCGGCAGGCACGCCGCAGCCGATCCCTCACGATATGGCAGATCTCACGCATCAGCAGGTCGGCCGCGCAAACGGTGCGCGTCATGCATTCGACAGCCTGTATGAAGGGCTGATCGAAAGCGAACGGGAGTTGCTCGACTGATGGCCATTCACAAACTGCGGCACTTCGTCGAAGAGATTGCAGAACTCGTCGATGCCGGCGTCGATGAAGCCGCGCTGCTCCATCGGGGCGCGCTTGCGCTGCGCGAACTGATCCGCGTTGACGACTGGCTGCCCGATGCCTACGCGCAGCCGTCCCTCGAACGCTACCAGCAATTTCTGCTCTACGCCGATGCGCGGCAACGCTTCAGCGTAGTCAGCTTCGTGTGGGGCCCGGGCCAGCAGACGCCGATTCACGATCACACCGTGTGGGGACTCATCGGTGTGCTGCGCGGCGCGGAACTTGCGGCACCCTATGCGCGCAACAACGACGGCCCGCTACGCGCGGCGGGTGCCGAAGTGCGTCTCGAAGCGGGCGATGTCGAAGCGGTGTCGCCCGCCATCGGCGACATTCATCGCGTGCGCAATGCGTACGACGACCGCACGTCCGTCAGCATCCACGTTTATGGTGCCAACATCGGCGCGGTGCGCCGCTCCACCTATCCGCCAGGCGAGCGGCCGAAGCCCTTTATTTCAGGCTACTCGAACGACACACTCCCCAACCTGTGGGATCTCAGCAAGGAATCGCATCTTTCATGACGTCATATCCCGTCCGCACATCTGAAGACGTGCGTGAAGCGCTGCTCGCACGCCGCGAAATCGCGCTGCTCGATGTCCGCGAAGAAGACCCGCACGCGCAGGCTCATCCGCTCTTCGCCGCGAACCTTCCGTTGTCGAAGATCGAACTCGATGCGTACACACGCTTGCCGCGCCGCGACGTACCGATCGTGCTGTTCGATGCAGGCGAAGGACTTGCGACGCGCGCCGCGGACAAGCTCACGTCCCTCGGATACACACAGATCGCGCTGCTGGCGCGCGGACTCGACGGATGGATTCGCGCCGGCGGCGAAGTGTTTCGCGACGTCAACGTGCCGAGCAAGGCTTTCGGCGAATTCGTCGAAGCCCAGCGGCATACGCCTTCGCTTTCCGCCGAGGCGGTCGGAGCCTTGCTTGAAAACGGTGACGACGTCGTCGTGCTCGACGCGCGCCGCTTCGACGAATATCAGACGATGAACATTCCCGGCAGCATCAGCGTGCCCGGCGCGGAACTCGTGCTGCGCGCGCGAGCGCTCGCGCCGGACCCTAGGACGCGTGTGATCGTCAATTGCGCGGGGCGCACACGCAGCATCATCGGCACGCAATCGCTCGTCAATGCAGGGCTGCCGAATCCCGTCGCGGCGCTGCGCAACGGCACTATCGGCTGGACGCTCGCGGGGCAGACGCTGGAGCACGGCAGCAGCCGACGGTTCGATGCCGAGGCCGGTCTCGATCAGACGAACCTCGATGCATCGCGCACCGCAGCGCGCGCGCTCGCCGACCGCGCGGGCGTCCAACGCACGACGCTCGATGAAGCCGCTCGCTGGGCATCCGATCCGTCGCGCACCACGTATCGCTTCGATGTGCGCACGCCAGCCGAATACGAACGCGCGCATGCACCGGGGTTTCAGGGCGCGCCGGGCGGCCAGCTCGTGCAGGAGACGGACATGTTCGCGCCCGTGCGCGGCGCGCGCGTGGTGCTGTTCGACGATGACGGAGTACGCGCCAACATGACGGCCTCGTGGCTCGCGCAGATGAACATCGACGTCTATGTAATCGATGATGCTGCCGACCAGGATCTGACGGACAGCGGCGCCTGGCGCGGCGCAAAACCCGAGCCCGCGCATACACCTACCCTATCCGCCGACGAACTCGCCGCGCTGCTCGCCGATCCATCGAGCGGCACCGTCGTGATCGACGTCACGTCGAGCGCCAATCACGTGAACGAGCATATTCCGGGTGCGCACTGGATCGTGCGTTCGTCTCTGTTCAACGATGCCGACGATCTGCGCACGCTGCCCGACGCAAGACGCTATGTGGTCGCCTGCGCGACCAACGCGCTCGCACCGTTCGCCGCGCCTGAAGTCGCCGCGCTGACAGGTAAGCCCGTGCATGTGCTGGAGGGCGGCACATCGGCGTGGATACGTGCGGGCTTTCTGACCGAATCGGGAGAGTCCCGGCTCGCTTCGCCGCGTATCGATCGCTATCGTCGTCCGTATGAAGGCACCGACAATGCGCGCGAAGCGATGAACGCCTATCTGGAATGGGAATACGGCCTCGTCGCGCAACTCGATCGCGACGGCACGCATGGCTTTTTCGTGGTCTGATCGCGGATCAGGCGGCGCGCGACAGACGTGCCGCCTTGAAGCTTTGTTCGACGCTTTCCGCGAGCACGCCGAGCGCTGACTGCAGCTTGCCCAACGCGCGCGAACGTACTATCCACACTGCAATTTCTGGTTTGAAGTCGGCGATCTGAATCACGTCGAGCTGCGCTGCGTGCGAGCTATTGCGCAGCAGCGGCAGCGGAACCAGCCCCAGGCCAACGCCATCTGCGACGAGCCCGAGCTGCAATTCGGTGCCGAGCGTTTCGAGGTTGAGCTTCAACGTGTAGCCTTGTGACGCGAGCGCCTGCTGCAAACCCGCGCGAAAACCGCAGCCATCGGGATTCAGCACCCAGCCATAGGATTGGCATTCCGCCAGCGTATGCGCGCGCTTCTTCAGGCTGCCCTTTTGCGCGACAACAGCCAGCTTCAATTCGCCAAGCGTTTCGCCCGTTAGCGTATCGGGCAACGTACGGTTGGCCGGCAGCAGCACGATCGCGGCGTCCAGCTCTCCTTCATCGACTCTCTGTAGCAGCGGATTGCCCCATCCAGTCGACACGCGCGCCTGCAACTCGGGATGCGCACCGCGCAGCGCATGGAGGGCCTTCAGCATGGCCACATCGGCGACCGTCTGCGCGACGCCGAGTCGCAACACGCCCGCGAGTGGTGCGTCGTCCGAGACCAGATGCCTGAGCGCGTCCACCTCGCGCACGATGGCACGGCATTGCTCGAAAACGACGCGACCCATCGGCGTCGTCTTCAGCGGTTTCGTATTGCGATCGAGCAGCTCGACGCCGAGCGCCTCTTCGAAGTTCTGGATGCGGCGCGTGACGGCAGGTTGCGTCAGCGCGAGAGAATCGGCGGCCTGACTCAGCGACTGGCTGCGCACGACGGCAATGAAGGCCTCGATTTCATCGAGTTTCATGGATGGTCTTGTCTTCAAATGAAGTATTGACGGAGCGACATTAGCCTGCAACCGCCCGCACGCTCAAGCGGTATTTCCAGCTTTCCGTTTTCCTCTCACGCATATTAACAAAGAAGAACAATGCGTTTGCCTTATAAAACCTGCGACCGTATCGTGTGTTTTTATCCAACTACCTCATGCTGCGCTCCCTCATGCCCTTCCTTCTCAAGCGATTTCTGCAAAGATTTTCCGGCCTTCTGATTTGCGCGATCGTCGCGAGCGCATCGCCTGCCGCGCTGGCGGACACGACGCTTAAAGTCGGCGACCAGCAGTTGCAGACGCGCGGCATACTCGAAGCGTCAGGCCAGTTGAAGGACGTGCCGTACAAGATCGAATGGTTCAACTTCCCTGCTGCGCAACCGCTAGGAGAGGCGCTCAATGCGGGGGCAATCGATGTCGGCGGCCTCGGCGATGCGCCGCTGATCTTCGCGTACGCGGCGGGCGCCCGAGTGCGTGCGGTAGCCGCAACGCGCTCGACGCCGACCGATCTCGCGATCATCGTGCCCTACGCATCGCCGATCAGAACGGCCGCCGATCTCAAGGGCAAGCGCATCGCGACCACGCGCGGCTCGATCGGCCATTACCTCGCGATTGCAACGCTCGAACGCGCGGGCATCAAGCTCTCGGATGTGTCGCTGCGCTTCATGCAGCCCGCCGACGCAAAAGCTGCGCTCGCGTCCGGTAACGTCGACGCGTGGTCCACGTGGGATCCGTATGTCGCGCTTGCCGAGCAGCGCGATCACGATCGCAGCATCGCGAATGGCGTCAATCTGTCTTCTGGCCTTAGCTTCCAGGCTGCGACGGAAACGTCCATCAAGGACAAGCATGCCGAAATCGCCGATTTCCTGAAGCGCGTCGCGGCCGGCCAGCGCTGGGCGCTCTCGCATCCGGACGAAGTGGCCGCGATGCAATCGAAAGCGACGGGCTTGCCGCCCGAAGTGTTGATGACCGTCTATCAGCGCGCGCAACTGCATCCCGTCGTCATCGACGATGGCCTCATCGCCGAACAGCAAAAGACGGCCGATCTCTATCACCGTGCGGATGTGATCAAGACACCGCTCGATGTCACGAAGAGTTTCGATCGGCAATTTCCGCTTACCGCACAGTGAACCGACCGACCATGACCAGCCGTCAACCCGAAGGCGCGCTTGCTGATGCAGAGCGCGACGGCGAAGCGCTCGAAGCACTCGCCGATCTCGACAGTCCGCAAGCCGATGCGTGGCTCGCCGCGCTGACAGCCGAATTCGGCGCAGGCGCCGCCGCGCTCGACGCCGGCCCGATCTTCCCGCATGCGAACCTCGCCCGTCTGCGTCGCGCGGGGCTGCTTTCGCTGACCGTGCCGCGTGCGCTCGGCGGACGCGAGGCCACACTTGCACAAGCGCTCAAGGTGATTCGCGCGGTCGCACGCGGCGAAGCTTCAACGGCGCTGATTCTCGTGATGCAATATCTCTATCATCTGCGTTTGCAGGCCAATCCGAACTGGCCGATAGCGCTGAAAGAACGCGTTGCGCGCGATGCCGTCGAACGCGGCGCGCTGATCAACTCGTTGCGCGTCGAGCCCGAACTCGGCTCGCCGTCGCGTGGTGGCCTGCCCGCCACGGTTGGCCGCAGCGAAGGCGATCACTGGATACTGAACGGCCGCAAGCTGTATTCGACGGGCAGTCCCGGCCTGACCTGGTTCGCCGTGTGGGGACGCACGGACGAAGCGGCGCTGCGAGTCGGCACGTGGCTCGTTCATCGCGACACGCCCGGCATCCGTTTCGGCGAGCCGTGGAATCATCTCGGCATGCGCGCGACGGGCAGCCATGAAGTGATCTTCGACAACGTGCGCGTACCGTTCGACCAGGCCGTCGATCTTCAACCGCCCGGTCCGACCAACGGCATGGACCTGGTGACAAGCCTGTGGATGAATGTGCTGCTGCCTTCGACCTACGACGGCATCGCACGCGCCGCGCGCGACTGGTTCGTGCAGTGGACAGCGCACCGGGTGCCTTCCGGACTGAACGCCCCGCTATCGACGCTCGACAGTTTTCAGCAGACGGTGGGGCGCATCGACGCGCTGCTGTTCAACAACCGCGTCCTGCTCGATGCAGGCGCAGCCGGCCAGATCGGCGCGGTCGAAGCGCCGACCATCAAGTATCTCGTCAGCAAGCACGCTATCGATGTCGTCGAACTCGCACTCGAAGCGAGCGGCAATCCCGGCCTGAGTCGCAACAACGCACTGGAGCGCCACTACCGCGACGTGCTGTGCGCGCGCATTCACACCCCGCAGAATGACACCGTGCTCGGCAATCTGGGCCGCGCCGCATTCACCACCACTTTACCCACGAGGAGCGAACCCAGATGAGCGTCGAATTCATCGGCTATGTGAGCCATCAGGAAGCGAGCGAGATTCATTTGCCGAAAGGACCCGCCGTCAATCCGCCGTACATTGCCGCCGTGGCGCAAGCGCATGAATATGGCGGGTTCGACCGTGTGCTGATTGCGCATTCGAGCGCGTCGCCCGACGGCTTTCAGATCGCCTCGTTCGTCGCGCAACAGACGAAGCGCCTCGGCATCCTGCTCGCGCATCGTCCGGGCTTCGTCGCGCCGACACTCGCGGCACGTCAGCTTGCTACGCTCGATCATTTCAGCGGGGGACGCACGGCCGTCCATATCATTTCGGGCGGCGACGACGTCGAGCAGCAGCGCGACGGCGATTTTCTGTCGCACGAGGAGCGCTATCGGCGCACGGACGAATATCTCGACGTCGTCAGGCGTTCATGGACGAGTGAAACACCGTTCGATCACGAAGGCGGTTACTATCGTGTCGCGGGTCACAAGTCGCAGATCCGTCCGTTGCAGCAGCCGCATTTGCCCGTGTATTTCGGCGGCTCGTCGGACGCCGCAATCGAGGTCGCGGGCAAGCATGCCGATGTGTATGCGCTGTGGGGCGAATCGCTCGCCGCCGTCGAAGAAACGATAGCGAAGGTGCGCCAGTCTGCTGCGCGCCATGGACGGGAAAAGCTCATCCGCTTCAGCCTGTCGCTTCGCCCGATCATCGCCGCGACGGAAGAGGCCGCATGGGCGCGCGCCGAGTCGATTCTGGAGCGTGCGAAGGGTGTCGTCGCTGCCTCGCCGAATTTCACGCGCAGGCCAAAGGAGCCGAAGAATGTCGGCGCATTGCGATTGCTCGCTGAGGCGGACAAGGGAAGCGTGGTCGACACGCGTCTGTGGACGGGAATCACTGCACTCACGCGGGCAGCGGGAAATTCGACGTCGCTTGTCGGCACACCGCAACAGGTTTCCGACGCGCTGGTCGAATATCACAAACTTGGAGTAACGACCTTCCTCATTCGTGGATTTGATCCGCTCGAGGATGCATTGGCCTACGGGCGTGATCTACTGCCGCTCGTACGCAACGCGGTCGCAGAGAGGAACAGGACGCGAGAAGCCCTTCCCGCTTAGCTCATTTTCCGCACTCTGCGCAAACGCAGCGCGCCGAAGCCGGCGCGCTGCGTTCCTCCATCAAGCCAATACGTCGGCAAACACCCGCGTGGCAAACCGGTCCGAGTTCGTCCCCGAATTCAACACGCCTACGGATTTCAGATCGTCGGCGTACAGCGAGATCTCTTTCTTGAAGGCATCGCCCACGGGATGATGGTGATCCGTGTGGCTCTTCAACATCTCCGTCAGTTGCGCGACGTTCGCGCCAGGCGCATTCGGCGCGAAGATCGCCGCGGCCTCGGCGGGATGATTCGCGGTCCATTCGGTGGCTTCCAGCAAGGCCTGCGTCAGCGCCTGAGCCGTCGCGCGGTCCTTGCGGACGAGGGAGCCACGAACGCCTAGCACACAACACACGCGGTTCGCGTACTCGCCGCACAGGTTGTTCGACACTTCCTGCAGATGGTCCGCCTCGCGCAACGTCCAGATAGTCGGGTCGCCATCGGCGATCGCATGCACCTCGCCCTTCTTCAGGGCTTCACCCAATAGCGGCGCCGGATACGGACGCCAGTGCACGTCGTTGTCGGGATCGACGCCGATCTTCTTCAGCGAGACCGCGAAGAAGTTCTTTGCCGGGCTCGCCAGGTCGCTCACGCCGACAGTGCGGCCCTTCAACCCTTGCAGATCGACGATGCCCGATGCGCGCGTCGCGAGCAGGCGCATGCAGCCGCCGTGGATGCCCGCCGTCAGCTTGACGTCGAATCCCTGCTCCAGCGGCTTGATCCAGCGCAGCGCCATGCCGACGCCCGCGTCGGATTTGCCCGTAGCGATCGCTTCGAGTAGCTGGTCGGTCGAACCCGCGAAGTTGATCAGTTCGACCTGCAAGCCATGCTTGCGGAAAAACCCCTGCTGCACGGCGACGGGCACGGGCGCCGTGCAGATGGCGCCTGCATTCCATGAGAGTTTGAGCGGTTTCAATGCTTCGTCGGCGGATGCGCGCACGCCGGGCAGTCCGAACGTCGCGCCGCCGAGCGCCGCAGCGCCCATTGTCCATGCCGTGTTGCGCAGCCAGGTGCGGCGCGCGGCGTTCGATGGTGTGTTGTCGCCTGAATGCTTCATCGCGTGATTCCCCTAAGTGAAGTTGTTTTGGTTACGCGCCGTTCAGGTGTCGAGACCGAGCAGCCCCAGCACTTCGCGGCGCAACCTGACGAGATCGGGGTCGTCGCGATGGCGCGGATACGGCGCGTCGTTGTGCACTTGCGAGACGATGCGCGCCGGGCGTTCGCTCAGCACGATCACCCGGTTAGCGACAAACAGCGCTTCTTCGACGTCGTGCGTGACGAGCAGCACCGAAAAGTTTTCGGCCTGCCAGAGACGTACCAGCTCGGACTGCATCCGGATGCGCGTCAACGAGTCGAGCTTGCCGAATGGTTCGTCGAGCACGAGAAGTTGCGGATCGTTGACAAGAGCGCGCGCGAGCGCCGCGCGCTGCGCCATCCCTCCCGAGAGCTGATGCGGAAAGGCTTTCGCGAACGCCGACAGACCCACGAGTTCGAGCGCGGCATCGATACGCTTTGCTGCCGCATCGCGCTGCGCACGCTGAGCCTGCGGACCGAGCGCCACGTTGTCGCGCACCGTACGCCATGGAAACAGCGTCGGGTCCTGGAACACGACCACGCGCGACGGATCGGGTCCTGTGACGGTTTCACCGTCCGCATGAATGACGCCTTGCGCGGGCGCATCGAGACCCGCCACGAGCCGCAGCAAGGTGGACTTCCCGCAACCGCTCGGTCCGAGCAGCGCGACAAATTCGCCGGGTTCGATTGTCAGACTGATGTCGTCGAGCACGGGCAGCGCTTCACCGCGCAGCGCAAACCGATGTGTGACGTTGCGCACGTCGATGCGCGCGCCCCGCTTCGCGTGAGACGTGTGAGACAAAGAAGCGGCTACCATTTCAGCATTCCTTTTTGCCAGATGAGCAATCGGTCACGAACGCGGAACAGCAAGGTGATCAGGCCGGAACACATCAACGCCATCACCAGCAGCGCGGCGTACATGTTCGGATAGGCAGCCCACCCCTGCGCCCATTGCAGATACCAGCCGAGGCCCGCTTTCACGCCCATCATCTCCGCGACGATCAACACCGCGAACGAGGCACCAAGTCCCATGAACAGCCCGACGAACACAGACGGCAATGCAGCGGGAATCGCGACTCGCAGGATCAGAAACGACGGCTTCGCACCGAGCGTGCGCGCCACGTCGTAGAACGCGGAATTGACGCTCGCGACGCCCGACCACGTGAGCACCGCAACGGGAAACGCCGTCGCCAGCGCGATCAGGAACACGCTCGCGCTGAAACTCGACGGAAAGAAGAAGAACGCAAGCGGCAGCCACGCAGTAGCCGGCAGCGGACCGATCAGCCGCAGCACAGGATGCAGCCAGTAGCCGACTGCCTTCGACCAGCCGATGCTCACGCCGATCACGAAGCCCGTCAGCGCGCCCAGCACGTAGCCATATGCGAGCAATTCGAACGAATGTGCGACGCTCGCGGCGAGGCGTGGGAGGTCGTCGGCATAAACGGCGATCAACGCTTGAGGCGGCGCAAAGAATGGCCGCGGCAGCCATTCGAGTTGCGCGGTGACGACTTCCCATGCGGTCAATCCGATGGATAGCGCGAGCAGCCACGGCGCACCGTTGAGCCATGCTTCGACGCGCGCGCTTCGCGTATTGCTCGTACGCCAACCCGCGATGCCTATGGCAAGCGACAATGCCGCCAACAGCAGCTTGAGAATCGACAGCTCGCGTGTATAAGGCCAGTCGTCGAGCGCGGGCCACCATCGTGTGACGGCCGCGCCGCCGAGCCAGCCGAGCGCGGCCACCAACGCGACCAGGCGTTTGCCGTGCTCGCGTCCGTCGCGCTTGCCCTCTTCTGCGACACCAGCAAGCTCAAGCGTTTGTGTTTGCGTGGACATGTCATCGTGCTCCGTCGATCAATCCAGGTTCATGCGCTGGCAAGATGCGTCTCCGAGATCGCGCGCACGTCGATGCGGCGCGGCAGGATCGCATCCTGATGCGCACGATCCGCTACTTTTTGCAGTGCTGCGATATCGGCGTCGGTGACGAAATGCTGCTTGAGCGACGCGCGTTGCGTGATCTGCCTGGCGGCATCGAGCGGCGTGCGTGTGAGCATCGCGTAGATTTGCGCGTAGGCGTCGGGATTCGCGAGCGCCCAGTCGCCCGCACGTTGATAGCGAACGAGCACGTCAGCGATAGCGGCATGCTTGCGCGGATCAGCCAGCGATGCGCCCGAAGCGGTGATAAAGCCCAATCCGCTGTTGATGCCCGAGCCGTCGCGCAGGATGCGGCCGCCACGTTGCACAGCGATGCCGTAGTACGGATCAAAGGTCGCCCACACTTCGATCGCGCCGGATGCGAAGGCCGCAAATGCATCCACGGGCAGGATGAAGCGCACCGTCACGTCGTCTTTCGTGAGTCCGGCTTCCGCGAGTGCACCGTATAGCTGAAACTGCGAAATGCTGCCGCGTGCCGACGAAACGAACACCGTGCGGCCTTTCAGATCCGCGATGGTGCGGATGGTCGATTTCGGTGCCACCAGAATGCCGAGTTGAGCGCCCGAACCGATGCGCGTCGCCACGATCTTCAGCGTCGGGTCGCCGACGGCGGCCGCCAGCACTGGCAGATCGCCCGCTGGCGCGAGATCGACGGAGCCCGCGCGCTGCGCTTCGAACAACGGCGCGGCGCCCTGGAAGTTGGCCCATCGGAACGCGTAGGGCGCACCGTCGAGTACCTTCGCCGCTTCGACGAGCGCGCGCGTGCCGCCCGCCTGATCGCCGAGCACGATGGTTACATCGTCTGCCGCACGGGCGTTACGTGCGCCTGTCAACGCACTCGCCATTGCAAGCGGCGCGGCGGCAAGCGAACGCAGCACACGCCGGCGCGAGTGCACCGACGTTGATAAAGACGTTGGAACAGAGGCGGTCATAAGTCCTCGCTGTGCATATTACGCACAGCGTAACGACGACTGTCCGCCTTGAGAATTATTCAATTTCGATATGTTTATATCGACTCAATATTTATCGTTCGCATTTTCTCGGGGGTATGCGGGCACGGTGGAAATCAATCGACGTTCACCGTCTACCGACTGCTTGTCCCGGACTGTGGCCTTCGACCGGTCGGCAGATTGACGATCAGCGCGCCGATGGGCCTTGGTGAACTGCGTCTGAACACTCCAACGCCTTGGCGAACGCACTTCGGCCACGCCTCGCCGGTTCGGGCAGCTGGAGCTTCGTCCTTGCATCCGGCAGGCGCAGCTTCGCGCTGTCCAAGACACGCCGTAGTGTCGGACATGGCAGAGAAGCGTTCGCGGAGCGGCAACCGGCCCGCTCCTGAAAGCGGATGGAAGCCACTCATCAGACGGGGTTCTCGTCGCCGCGTCGCCCGAGCGAAACGGCCCGTATAGCAGCTTAACTGCACTCGGAAGACGTTGTAACACGCAAAGTTGACCGGCGCCCCAGCCAACGTCCGTCTGGCAGTCAGAGTGACTGAAGGCCCGATTCGCTGTCGAATGGGCTCGCGCCGTAGAAGCATCATTTTTTTCCATCGGCATGCGTGCTACATTCGGTTACCGACAAGCGCTCGCTGTGCCATAAGGCGCACACGAACCGTAGCGCACTCGCGCGATCGTTTTTTCCCTCAATCGACCAATGGAAAGGGGCATCCCACGAGGTGTCCCATCGGCAAAGGAAGACAGCAATGAGCGCGATTCCCGAACCCCACGCCCTCGAACCGCAAGGTTCGTTAAAAAGAAGCATAACGTGGACGGGCGCATTCTGGGTGGCAAGCGGCGCATCGGCGCTGGTCCTTTTCTCAATCGGCTCGATTGCCGCCACAGTCGGCAAGCTCTCGTGGGCGGTCTGGATGATCTCGATAGGTCTCGGCTTTATCCAGTCGTTTTCCTATGCGGAGATTGCGGGGCTGTTCCCGCACAAGTCTGGCGGTGCCTCGGTCTACGGTGCAATCGCATGGGTGCGCTACGCAAAACTGCTCGCACCGCTATCTGTGTGGTGCAGCTGGTTCGGATGGTCGCCGGTGATTGCGATTGGATCCGGACTTGGGGCAGGCTATGTCCTGACAATCATGTTCCCGCCGGAAGCCGCAATCAATACCTGGCAGATCACACTCGTCAATCTCGACTGGTTGAGAAGCGGATTGAGCCTCCGGATCAACGCGACATTCATACTAGGTGCGGCGATTCTGCTTGTCACCTTTGCGATGCAGAATCGCGGCATCCTGCGCACGGCGCGCATCCAGATGACGCTCGGCGTCCTTGCGCTCATACCGCTGATCATCGTTGGCACCGTGCCCCTTCTGCATGCTGATCTGCCGCTTCACAACCTTTTGCCGCTCCTTCCGTTCGCGCGAGACGCGAGCGGACAGATCGTAGATGGCACATGGGGACGCGCCGGGATCACCCTGATGGCGGGTGGACTTTTCATCGCCGGCTATTCGACCTATGCATTCGAAACAGCCATCTGCTATACGCGCGAATTCCGTGATCCGAAGGTCGATACGTTTAAGGCCAATCTCTATTCGGGCCTGCTGTGCATCTTCGTATTCACGGTGTTGCCTCTGTCCTTTCAGGGTGTGCTCGGGCTGGGCCACCTGGTCACCCCTGAAGTCAAGGACGCAGCCGGGCACATCGTGACACCGGCCGTCTATAGCGGCATGCTGGCCCCCGACATCTATAGCGGTCTGGGCATCGCGAAGGCAATGGCACCGATGATCCACGGTGGCCCGCTTGTAGAACGCGTGCTCGCGGTCATGCTGGTGCTGGCGCTCGTGCAGGCCATCATGACAGCGATGGCGGGGTCCTCCAGGACGCTCTATCAGGCTTCGCGGGAAGGCTGGCTGCCGAAATACCTCTCATACGTCAATCAAGACGGTGCTCCGACCCGGGCGATGTGGACAGACCTGTGCTTCAACCTGATCCTCCTCTTGATGTCGGACTATGTATTCGTGCTGGCCATGTCCAACGTTGGCTATATCATCTTCATTTTTTTGAATCTGAACGCTGCCTGGATTCACCGGCGCGACCGCCCGGACTGGCACCGGCCGTTCCGCGCTCCTAACTGGCTGCTGGCGCTCGGAACGTTATTCTCATTCGTCAATCTCGGACTGCTCGGCATGGGGTCGAACATCTGGGGCTCGGGGACGCTCATTTCTGGCCTCGCTTTCGCCGCAATAATTATTCCCGTTTTTCTTTATCGCCATTACATCACTGATAAAGGGATTTTTCCCGAAACGATGATGGAGGACATGCATCGGACAGAAGAAGGCAATTCGAGCAGGCGTGCGGGACTCCTGCCCTATTGGACGATCATCGCGGGGGTCCTCGTGGTCGCTATCACGCGCAGTCTCGCGGTCTAATGACGATATACACGTTCAAGACACTGTCCCACTCAAACTGTCAACGTTGCGGCTGGTTGGTTCGAACGCGCCGCAGCGTTCAGCGTATTCAGCATCAACATCGCGATGGTCATCGGGCCAACCCCGCCCGGCACCGGCGTAATTGCGGTGGTGAGCGGCAACACGTTGTCGTAGTCGATGTCGCCGACGAGGCCGGATTCGCCATTGGTTCTCGTGACCCGGTTAATACCTACGTCAATTGCGACCGCTCCCTCCTTTATCCAGTCCGCTTTCACGAGCTTCGGGATACCGACCGCGGCAACGACGATGTCAGCCTGACGGCAAATGTTCTGCGGCTCGACCGTACGACTGTGGACGATGGTGACCGTGCAATCGTTGTGCATCAACAAGTTCGCCATCGGCTTGCCGACGATGTTGGAGCGCCCTATCACGACCGCATGCTTGCCGCGCAGACCATCGCCTAGCACCTGCTTTAGCAAATGCAGGCAACCAAGTGGCGTGCAAGGAACAATGGCTTGTTCGATGTCTCCCGTTCCCAAGCGACCCGCATTTGAATAATGAAATCCATCGACGTCCTTGTTTGGGGCAATCGCCTCGATAACAGCATTGGGATTGATTTGCGGTGGAAGGGGGAGCTGCACCAGGATGCCGTGAATCTCGGGATCCTGATTGAGGTCCCGTATGAGCGCGAGCAGTTCGACCTCCCTGGTGGCCTCGGGTAGATCGTACTGACGGGACAGAAATCCGCATTCTTCGGCACGGCGTTTTTTGTTCCGCACGTAGACGCTGCTTGCCGGGTCTCTTCCCACGAGAACCACGGCCAGACCGGGCCGTAGCTTTTCGGCCTGCACTTTCGCCTTGACTGACTCGACGACATTCGAGGCCGCGGCTACGCCATCGATGATGTGAGGCTGTTCAATAGAAGACGCTCGGTTGCTGTTCATTGGCCGGTTTCCGTGTCCGTGGATGAAGAAACATCATCGTTGCGCTGTCACGCGAATCAATGAGAAATGGCAGAGACCAACAGTAGCGAAGCACACCCAAAGCGTCAACGCCAATCACCTTTTTTTCTCGTCAGGGAACACGTGTACACCCGAAGGGGTATCGCCTCGAATTGCCGCTCACTCGCACAAGCGCTGCCGTCTCCCAGACAGGCAGGTCTAAAGCCTGCCCCACCACGACCTTAGGAATATTTTTCCCGTCCCCACGATTCGCCTCACCATCACGCGCATCGGCCGCGAACTCCGTCGAGCAGTACGAAACGCGAGTACCTCCAAAAAGGTAGGCGTAGTCACCCTTGAACGGGCTACCCCTTGCCCGTTGTTGACAAGGCCACCCGGACACACAGATATTGTCACGAAACTCTGTTGACCCCACAGAACCAGGAAGATAGCCCGATCAGTGATCTTTGCCGGAGTCTCCGGCGTAACCCCAGGAAGGAGTGGACGACATGGAACACGCAATCCGTAAGCGTATTGATCGAATGTTTTCCCGCGACAAGCGTATGGCGCAAATCGCTCTCCTCCTGTTGTGGGCGACCGTGGGCTATGTGTACTTTGCCGTCACCACCCAGACTGCCGACGCGGCGGTTCGGCTCGCACTATCGATCGGCGCAGGTGCCGTACTGGTGTTCAATTCCGCGTCGATCATCGCGATGATTCGCCACTACAGGGAAGACAAAGATCACATCTACGGCCTCGACATCCGTCACCTGGACGCAAACCGCGCTGCCAAGGCGGAGTTGGCGGGACGCGGCGATGGATCGTTTAGTCCTGCCGCCGACTAGGACTGCCTTTTTCACTTTTTTCTGCGCACGGCCGTGTCACACAGTTGCCCTGGCCGGCAACTGTGACGAACGGTATTTGCCTGCGTGCGCAATCCACAATACCGCCTGAAGAGGAGAATCATCATGGCAGCCGATTACGTACCTCCCGTGCAGAAAGGATTCGGACAGCTTATCGATAGCATCTTTCTGCTCGTTCTCGTGTACTGCAGCCTTCTCGCGCCTCTGTTGCTGAAGGCCCCCGACCAGGCTCCTGCAACGCAGGCTGAGAGCAAGCAGGTAACGTGGCGCGATTTGGGGCAAAACGCCACTATGGAAGGGCAATGGCGCAAGCTGGGTTTCGACGTGCAACAAGCGAAGCCGATCATTACCCAACGTTTCGACTATCAGATTGAACCCGTCTCGCTGATTGCGACGGCACTCGTCATCGTCGGGTACTTCGTGTTCGTGCTGCGCGTATCCGACAAGCAATACCGTCAGGTGATCGCGGAAAAATTTGGGAGGTGATGTCATGAATCTTTGGCAATGGTCGAGCAATGCCGCATGGGGCCTGTCCGTTCTCATCTTCGCTTGGATTCTTGTCGACGCATTCAGGGTTAGCCGTGAATACGACGATGACTTCCTGATGAGTTCCACGGAAGGGAACGAATAGCTACACAGTGTTGGCATAAACCACAGGGAGCCACTCATGAGTGACGCAGCAGGAGTTGCACAGACAGGCGAGCGCATCGCTTTGCTGAAGGTGTTGGGCCCAATTCACGTGTGGGCGCTTGGCGTCGGCATCGTGCTGGTCGGCGAGTTCATGGGTTGGAACTTTTCGGTCGCGAAAGGCGGCGCATACGGATCGCTGATTGCATGCTGGATCATCGGTCTGCTCTACACATGCGTCGCGATGATCGACTCGGAAGTGACTTCGACTGTCGCGGCAGCGGGCGGGCAATATACCCAGGCCAAACACATCATCGGGCCGCTGATGGCGTTCAACGTCGGGCTCTATCTGGTGATGGCTTACACGATGCTCGAGGCTGCGGACGCGCTCGTGGTGGGCGATCTGGTCAAAGCAGTCGCCACGGATTCGGGCTACGCGAATTTCGATTCACGGCCATTTACACTCGTCACGATCGCCTGTCTCGCCTTGCTCAATTACAGGGGCGTGTTCGTCACGCTCACGGTCAACTTCGTCATCACGGCCATTGCGTTCCTCGCGATCGTCATGCTGTTCCTTGGCGTCGCCCCCTGGCATCCGGGACAAACACTCCTTCATCACGAGTTACTGACCCAGTTGCCGTATGGATGGCTCGGGGTCGTCGCAGCCCTGCAATTTGGCATGTGGTATTACCTCGGCATCGAAGGCACTTGCCAGGCTGCCGAGGAGGTTCGCTCCGCAGGCCGCTCGATTCCGCTCGGGACGATGTCGGGCATGATCACGCTGCTCGTCGCAGCTGCCATGACATGGTATGTCGCCACGGGCCTCATGCCCTGGGAGTATCTCGGCCAGGCGGTCACGCCCCTCTACGACGCAGCGCGGCTTACCGGCAGCAAGTCGTTGCAGGTACTGTTGTTCGTCGGGACACTATTCTCGGCCGTTGCGTCGGCGAATGGCTGTATCAACGATGCCTCGCGTGCATGGTTTTCCATGTCGAGAGACCGCTATATGCCGATGTGGTTCGGCGCCGTTCACCCCCGCTACCGTACGCCATACCGCGCGATCATTTTTCTCGTGCCGATCGCCATCTCCTTCGCGTTCACGGGCCTGCTCGACCAGGTGATCACATTCTCGATTCTTTCCGGCCTGCTCGGCTATACATTCATGTCGATCAACATCGTCAGGTTCCGTCGGAAATGGCCGCTCGGAATCATCAATCGCGGCTACATTCACCCGTTCCATCCGATTCCGTCGATCGTGCTGGCCATACTCTGCTCCGCGACGTACTTCGCGACCTATCTCGGGTACGGCACTTCTCTGCTGTCGATCATGGCCTTCTATATCACGGCGTCGATCTGGTTTGCGCTGCATCGCTATAAATACGTCAAGCGCGGCGAGCAGTTCACGATGGACTGGCCGCGTCCAAAGGACTATTGATCGACATTCTCCTTGCCAAAGCCGACGTGAACCCACGTGGAGCGGCCGATATGCACTCAACGGGTATTGCCCTTGCGTTTCTGTTCGTGATCGTGCTCGCACTGATGTACCTGCGTAACAGCAAGGTACTACGAGCGGAGCGAGGCAGGCTGTTCGACGCATGCCTCGCGCTATTCGAGCAGCATCGCCTGACCCAGGACGGTGTCTCCTGGCCCGTGCTGGCGGGGTCCTACGATGGATACGAGGTCCATGTCGCTCCCCTCGTCGACGATGCTGCTTTCCGCAAGGTGCCCTCGCTTTGGCTGCTCGTCACGGTGAAGCGCAAATTGCCGATAAAGGGAGCGGTAGACCTCCTCGCCCGCGCGCAGAACACCGAGTTCTACTCCCCTGCCGACAGCTTGCCATTACGCCTCGTGCCCCCCGAGGAGTGGCCCAGCCAGACGACGATCAAAGCCGACAAACCCGCCACCGAGTTACCCCTTTCCGTACTGGACCCTCACGTTAGGCAATTCTTCGCGGATCCGCGTGCGAAGGAGATGCTCGTCACGCCACATGGCGTGCGGATCGTCTATCAGGCGCAAGGTGCGGACCGCAGTGAGTATCTCGTACTGCGTCGGGCCGTGTTTCGCGAAGCGAGGCTTTCCACAACGCTCGTTGAATCGCTGCTCGACCAGGCCGTGCAAGTGTGTGCAGATGTAACCAGAGGAGGTGTTTATGGACAAACCTGAATCGTCGCGTGCGCGGCGTCCCGTGCATCCTTATCTAGTGCTGGTAGCGGGAGCCCTTCTGCCAGGAGCCGGTCAGGTGATCAACCGGATGCCCACGCGTGCCTTGATCATGATGTTCTTCATGCTGTCGCTAGGGTTCGTGACAGTGCAGCTTGCAGCACCCGGTCGGTCTTTCATTGGGCGAAATGCCGGGGGGATTTTCGTCTATGCAATTTCAGTGATGGACGCCTACTTCATCGCACGGTACAGGTGGGAAGCGTTTCGCGTGCGCGCCGTCGGGTAACCCGCGCCCGTGTCTTCCCAACCACCTTTCACTCCCCCTTGCTGCGCTCACTCGCCCCTTCCCAACCTGAAGCGGACAGTGCGCGGTCGAGGATCTTTCTGGTGTCGGCCACGCCCGCCTCGATCCAACTGCACCCAATCTGCGTTGGAACCTTGAATTCGTGGCCTTCTACCTTGACCGGATCATCAAGGAGTTTCTGCAGGCTGTTCCGTAGCTCCTCCAGCGCCGCATCGGGGTCTGCCACCCCCCGTTCGGCGAGGTGTTGCGCACCGCCACAGTGGGCAAGTGCTTCTGCGCCGAAGTCGACCAGCAACACCGCGAATACGTGAGAATCCAGCAACGCAGCGCAGTTCAGTTGGCCCTGAATCGCTTCGAGCCTTCTGCCGATGGCGATCAACACGCGATCGGCGTAATCCTGACCAAAGCGCGTCGCAACACGCTCCAGTTCTCCAACATTGATCGCGAAGATTGCACACGGCAGTGGGTTTCGCGACGACAGTGCCAGGGAAAACTCCAGGCGGCCGAGAAACAGCGGCAGACTCATGAGGCCCGTGGACTTCTCAAAAGTCTGGCTGCGCCGGGCGTCTTCTTCGATCATCTGCCTGCGCGCCACTTCCACGATGAATCCCTCCAGCCCCATCAGTTCGTCCCGGGCGGAATAGACACCGCATCCCTGATCCCAAACCCATTTGGTTTGCCCAGCGCGGTCGACAATCCGGTAAGTCAGCTCATAGGGCTTTCGCGCCACGATCTGCGTCTGCACCTCGTTCCAGACGAATTCGCGATCATCGGGGTGGATCAGCGAACGGAAGGTCAGGCGGCTTTCATCGATCAGCTCGAAAGCCTCATAGCCAGTCAGTTCGAAGCAGCCTTCACTCACGAAAGCCATCGACCTGTCACGATTATTCTGCCCCCGATAGATCATCGCGCGCAAATTGGACAACAAGGTGCGCAGGCTGCGTCGGCTGGCGCGCAAAGCTTCTTCGTGGCGTTCGCGGTTCGAGACGTCGATCGCAAGTCCGACGGCACCGACGAGCGCGCCTTCGTGATCGGACACTGCATGACAACGCAGTTCCACCTGCGCCATCGTGTTGTCGGCACGAATGAGTCGCGCTTCCCCGACCATTTCGCTCATGTGTCCGCCGAGCAGCGCTTTGAGCCGGGCATTCAGGGTTTCTGCGTCCTCTGGATGAAAGAAGCCCGAGAATGGTCGCGGCTCCGGGTCGTTCCCGACGGCACGGACCAGGCTGCGCCACGCTGGATTCGAGAAGATCAGACGCAACTCGCGATCCACACGAAAGAGCGCCTGGGGCAACTGGAGCACGGCATCCTGGCAATGTTGAAGAATTTGCAGCTCGCTGCGCTGAGCGTCCGTACTCGTGTAGGGCGCCGGAAATTGCAGCAGCGTCATACGCGAGTCGCGCGCACTCAGTGCCGTCACGGGTTGCAAACGGAAACTGCCGTCGCCGTAGGCGATCCGCAGCGACGCAGAGGTGCGCTCGCCCCCGTCGCGCGACTGCGTGAGCAGCGCCGTCAAATCCAATAAGGACTGCGGATGAACGAGGTTGCTGAACGGCATCCCGACGATTTCATCCGCGTACGGTTCCCAACGCGCGTACTTGAGGAAAGCGCTATTGACGAACACGAGCGCATCGTTGTCGAGTAACGCGGCGGGCATCGAAAGATTCGCAGCAAATGCGCGCAGATCAGGCAACTTGACTGCGCGTGCAACGCGTGGCGCCGTGCGGCGGGCACTGTAGGCCATCGCCAGCAGAAATGCGGCAAGGCATCCCGCCAGTACAATCGCGACGTACAATAAACCACTATTACCGGGACCGTAGCCAAGCCGGGGCAACACTAGCGCGGCGACCGCACCAAGAAGTATCGTGGCGAACAGATAAACCGACATGACATTTTCGCTCGGAAAAACACGATTACAGCTCGCGACCGGGTTCGGTGCACGTTATTACTTCATTCACCCATGAATACTGCCCGGTCTGAGGCCTCTTACCACTATCCGCTCTTTGCGAAGGTCTGCTCGCTGCTCGCCTGCATCGTCGGCTTGATCGCGCTGCTCTATGTGAGTGGATATATGCAGGCCAAAGGAAACGAAGGATTCCGGCAGACCCTCTCTACTCTCGACGAAGTCGCGCGCCTGCGAACAGCCGCCGCGAAACCACAGCCAGGCTCGCCAGGAAAGGCTCAAGCGCTAACTGAGCAGGCCGATTGGCTTGTCAGCAACGATACGCTACTGAACGACTGGAGGCAACGTGGCGCCCCGACGAAAGAACTCGCTAGCGCACTCGTAGCCGCGACTGCAGGGTCTACATCAGATAGTGCCCGCGGGCCGGATGCAAAAATTTCGGCACTACGTGCGCTACGTTCGCAAGTCGCTTACCAGGCGCAGGTGCAAAAGGCCGTGCTCGGGCTGCTGCAGGGCGCAACCGCTTGCCTTCTGGTTCTTGGCATCGTTGCGCTCGCAAGGGGTGCGCATCGCGCCTTCGTCACGCGACCAGCAGCGGCGCTACAGGCGCTCGCGGAATCCGGGCAGACAATCCCGCAAGGGGACGACGAAATCGACCGGCTTTTGAAGCTTCAGGCGCAACTTGCCGTTCGACTGCGCACCGAGCAAAGCGAGTCGGCGCAACTCAAGCGAATCGTCGAAGACTACATTGCATTTGCGGACCAATCGCTCGAGCTGCTTCACCACATCTGCGCGCAGCTTGCCGAGCAAGAGCCATCGGGCCGCACGCTCGAGGCGCTGTTGCAGCGTCTCGTCGGTGTGTTGCGCGCCCAACGTATTGCGCTGGTGGTCACCGAATCGACGGCCCAGCTGCTCGATATCGATCCCGTCGTAGCGCCGAACGGCGACGTGCCGCAGATCGTCAAGGCACGCGTCACGAACGAACTGATGACGCTTGCCGGCAACTATACGTCTTCTTTGCTGAATGACGGCGGGGTGTCGCCCCCGGTGCTTGCCGCCCCGGTACGCGTGCCGCTCGCAACCTATGGGGTGCTGATCGCGGAGGGCGAGCCGGACACGCGCTTCGAGCAGCGGCATCTGTATCTGCTGGAAACGATCGCCAGCGTGCTCGCACACGCGATCTCCAACGTCAGCCGCGATGTGCGCGATCGGCGTATGGCGCTTTTCGAGGAACGCAATGCCATTGCGCGCGAGTTGCATGACTCGCTCGCGCAATCGCTCTCATATATGAAGATCCAGCTCGCGCGGCTGCAAGCCGTGCTGCCGCCTCAACTCTCGCAGAGCGATGTCGCCGAAATCGCGCGCGCGATTCGCGAGGGCATCGACAGCGCCTACCGGCAGCTGCGCGAACTGCTCACGACCTTCCGCGCGCCAATGCATGCGCACGGTCTTGCATCCACGCTCGAGGAGCTTGCCGAAGAATTCGGATCGCGCAGTGAGGTACAAATCTCGATTGACAATCGTGTGCCGCGCATGCGTCTCTCAGTCAACGAGGAAATGCATGTCGTGCAGATCGTGCGTGAAGCGCTGACAAATGTAATCCGTCATGCGCGCGCCACGACGGCGCAGGTGCAACTCATGTCGGACGGACTCACGATGACGGTGACGATCGAGGACGATGGCAAAGGTGTCACCCGCTCACGAGGCGACGAACATCACTACGGCCTCGCGATCATGCGCGAGCGAGCCCGCAGCCTCGGTGGACGTCTGGAACTGAAGCCCGCCGAACGCGGCTCGCGCGTGGTATTGAACTTCATCCCCGCAGCGCACAAGGCTCGCGCCATCAGTGGTGCCGGTGTCCGTTAGCGTAAATTCGTGAAGCTAACACCCCGGGAGTAGCTCAGCCTACTCACCAGGAGGTAGAGACGTCCACCGATCCATCAAAAGGCGATCCTCTTCCGCAGCCAGGAAGGGTATTGCCGACGTGCTTTCTATACCGCGTTAAATGGCGCCGTATCGTTGCGGTTGAGTCTAAGGAAAACCCGCAAAGCGTCAGCATCGGGCAGGAATCTACTTTTTTTCCATCGCGTCATGTTGCTAGAATGATTCAGGCATCAAGTTCGAACAACAAAAGCCTCTTCTCCATGTACTCGAGATCGCACTGCCGTGCGCATCGCAGTTGACGGAGCCAGGCCGATGTAGCTGGTCGATCTGGCATATGAGCCCAGGAAGAGCCGATGGTCACTAACACAGTACTTCTGATCGACGATCACGCGTTGTTTCGAAAGGGCGTCGCGCAACTCATCCAGATGAATCCCGCCTTCGAAGTGGTGGGCGAAGCGATTTCCGGAGAAGACGGCATCGAGATGGCCGTGCGCCTGAAGCCGGACGTCATCCTGATCGACCTGAACATGCCGCGCATGAACGGGATCGAAACGTTGGACCGCATGCGTGAAGCCGGCGTCGAAGCGCGTTTCATCATGCTGACGGTGTCCGATAACGAGCGCGACGTGGTGGCCGCGTTGCGCGCCGGCGCGCATGGCTATTTGCTAAAGGACATGGACCCCGAGGACTTGTGCCTCTCGCTCGAAAAGGCGCTCAGGGGATCTGCCGTTCTCAGCGAGTCGGTGACGGGCGCGCTGGTTCATGCATTGTCGGGTGGCCAGCGCCTTCCTGTCACACAGAACGAGCTGACCGCGCGCGAGCTCGAGGTCTTCGACTTTCTGGTTGCCGGCCTGAGCAATAAGGCCATCGCGCGCAAACTCGATATCAGCGTCGGCACCGTGAAAGTTCATGTTAAGCATGTGCTGCGGAAGCTCGATCTTCACTCGCGGCTCGAGGCCGTGCTCTGGCAGCGGGACCACGGCGCGCGCGCGCACTCTTATTCGTGAGGGCGCGGCGCGGCTTGAAACCCGCGCCGGCACATCGAGCTGTCAAGCGCCTCGTTGAACTCAATTCGGCTGCTGCGCTTGCATCGCCCGCATAGGGATTCTCTGATCAGCATGAGTAGCACTATGCCCCTTGTGCAGACCGCCGAGCAAATCCGTCAGCTCGCCGATGTGATGAATGACGCGCAAGCAAGGCAACTCCGATACCGGGTGATTGTGGCTGTATCCGTAGCTGACGCACACCATCGGCATATTGGCCGCCTGTGCCGCTAGCGCATCCGTCACGCAATCGCCAACGAATAGCGTATGGCTCGGGTCCACGCCCAGCGCTTCGCACGCCTTCAGGAGTGGCTCGGGATCGGGCTTACGCGGCAAGCGGGCATTTGCATCGACCACCATGTCGAACCATGCATGCAAGCCGAAACGCCATATCAGCGGATCGACGAAGCACGACTCCGAGTCAGTGACGAGGCCCAGCTTGAGACCCATCTCCCGCAAGCTGTCGAGGGTCGCTTCCGCGCCCGGGTAAAACTCGCTCAACTGGTTCTTATCGCGGCAGATCTGATGATAGGACGCCTCATAGCGGCGCAGGACCAGATCCAGCGTGGCGGGGCGCGCATCGATGCCGAGCAGCGTCAGCGCGCGATCGACGAGGATCTCTGAACCGCCGCCTATCAACGTTTGCGCGACGCCAGGCGCGAGCAGGGGAAAACCGTTCTCGGCGAGTGCCCGGTTGAGCGCGTTGCCGATATCGGGCGACGTATGCAACAGCGTGCCATCGAGATCGAATAGCACGGCATCGATCGGCATATTGCGCGGCATGACTTGCATGTTCGTGTCTCCTGTCTGGTGAGTACGTGTGTTCCCGCGGATGGTCACGATGCCCGTTTCTGGCGGTCGATCATCTGCAGGATCATAGGGGTGAAGATCAACTGCATCGCAAGTCCCATCTTGCCGCCAGGTACGACGATGACATTGGGCCGGCTCATGAACGAGTCATGCAGCATGGTGAGTAAATAAGGAAAGTCGATGCCCTTCGGATTGGCGAAGCGGATGACAACGAAGCTCTCGTCGGCGCTTGGTATGTCGCGGGCTGCAAACGGATTCGACGTGTCCACGGTCGGTACGCGCTGGAAGTTCACGTGCGTTCTGCTGAATTGAGGGCAGATATGGTGAGCGTAGTCCGGCATGCGCCGCAGGATCGTATCCATGACAGCCTCCCGCGAATAGCCGCGCAGCGCCTCGTCCCGATGAAGCTTCTGTATCCATTCGAGATTGATGATGGGGACGACCCCCACCAGCAGGTCCGTATGTTGTGCGACGTCGACGCCACGGCCGATAAAGCCGCCATGCAGCCCCTCGTAGAAAAGCAGATCGGTGGGCGGCTCGATGTCTGTCCACGGCGAGAACGTACCGGGTTCCAGACCATAAGGCGCAGCCTGGGCGTCGTCATGGAGGTATTTCCGCAACCTCCCCCGCCCCGTCGCCGAATACTCACGAAACAACTCGGCGAGTTCCTGCAGCAGATTCGCCTCAGGGCCGAAGTGGCTGAACTGGTGACGGCTTTCCTCTGCAGCTTTCATTGCAGACTGCATGCTCGCGCGGTCGAAGCGATGAAATGCGTCGCCCTCCACGATCTGCACGTTCAGCTTTTCGCGCCGGAAAATGTGCTGAAAACTGTTCATGACAGTCGTGGTGCCGGCACCGCTCGACCCCGTTACCGCAACGATTGGATGTTTGATCGACATGCTCCCACCCCCATCTACACGCGTGCTTCCGGGCGAAACAGGGAGCGCTCGTTGAAAAGCGGTGACGTGAATGGCGTGTCCTCGCCTCGATCGTGTTCCCAGTGGTATCGCTCGATACGCTCGACTTCATGCTGGCTGCCGACGAATAGCGGCGTGAGTGCATGCGCATCGGCGTCGACATCGAATATCCGTGCACGCCCCGAGCTGGCAAGTCCGCCCGCCTGTTTGAGGATCCAGGCGAGCGACTGCGCCTGATATAGCAACGGTTGACGTGTCGCCGCAATGGGCACCCGGCGCCTTTCGCACGGGAAAAGACACAGGCCGCCGCGCATCAGCGTGCGGTGCGCATCGGCCGCCAACGAATCGTTCCAGCGTGTGTCGAAATCGCGCTGGCGCACGCCCGCGCTTCCGTCACGGCACTCGTTCACATAACGCTGCACAGGCCGCTCCCACGAGCGCTCATTGCTGCAATTGATGGCGACCACAGGGCCTTGTTCGGGGATGCGGATTGCGTGATGCGTCAACATGAATTCGTCCCGTTGACGGCAAAGCGTGAACCCATGGGTGCCGCGCCCGACGGTGATCACCAGCATCGTGGAAGGACCGTAGAGAGCGTAGCCAGCGGCAATCTGCTTCGTGCCGACGATCTCGCAGTCACCGTCATGGCTTCGCGCCTCTGTCTGCCGTATCGAGAATACGGTTCCGAGCGCAACGTTCGATTCGATATTGGCCACACTATCGAGCGAACTGGCAAACAGCACATATGGCCCTGCCACCGCAGGAAGCCGCGCCTGCTCGCAATGCAGCACAATGCCCGCTTTCTGCGCCCTGCACTCGCTCGACGCGATGAAGGCTTCCTTCGCGGCATCACGGCACGACCCGCTATCTGGCGAGGCGCTCGCCACCTGTAGCGTCTGCGAATCGACGATCGTACCCTGTGCGATACGCGCCGCAATGATCTTCGCCCCTTGCGCGATGCCCTGAAGAACGTTACGCAGCGAGACGGCATGCGGATCCTGCTCGATGGCAAGCGCTTGCTCGCGGCCGGTGCCGAGGTGGGCCGCAAGAAAAACCGGCAGCGTCGGTTGGGTCACGATCGCCGCGGTGCGTCGATTTCCTGCGCCAACCGCCTGCGCATGCTCAGCTGATTCAATTCGTGCATTCATCGCTACCTCGATCGTCCATTGCTCGCCAGGACTGCTGACTAGAACGGTAAGCCAGCGCATACTCGGGGAAAATTCAAATGTTTTTACTTGCGTTTTAAGCGATGCTTATCTGTCGCATCCAGGAGTGCCGATCATGCTCAATCTCCTTCGCAATCTCACGCTACGTCAGTTGCAGATCTTCTCTGCCGCCTCTCAATACGAGAGCTTCGCCCGCGCCGCGGACACCCTGCACCTGACCCAACCCGCCGTCTCAATGCAGATCAAGCAGCTCGAGGAGGCGATTGGAGTGCCTCTATTCGAGCGCATCGGCAGGCGCATTGCCCTGACCGAAGCCGGTTCGACGCTTTCTCACCACGCAAAGCGGATTCTCGGTGACATCAAGGATGCCGAAGATGCGATGCGTTGCCTTTCATCGGCGGATGGCGGCAATATCTCCATCGGAATCGTCAGCACGGCCCGCTATTTCATTCCTCGCCAGATTGCGCGCTATGTGGAACGTCAACCCAAGGTCGATATCAACTTTTCAATCGGCAAGCGTGATGTACTGCTGCGCCAGTTGCAGGACAATGAGATCGACCTCGCCGTCATGGGTCGGCCTCCCGTCGAGCTCGATGCGCACAGCGAGCCGCTCGCGTACAACCCGCATGTCGTCGTCGCGAGCACGAACCATCCTTTTATCGACGCGGCATGCTTCGACTTGCACGAAATGCGCAGCGAGACGTTTCTGATGCGTGAGCCAGGTTCCGATACGGAGGACGTCGCGAACGAAATGTTTCGCCATCATCTTTTCACTCCAGCCCGCACCCTCACCTGTGACAGCAACGAAACAATCAAGCAGGCGGTCGCCGCTGGCATCGGCGTCAGTCTGTTGCCGCTGCATACGTTACGGCTCGAACTGCTGACGGGCGAAGTGTCAGTCCTGCATGTCAACGGCACGCCCATTAACCGTGTGTGGCACGTGGTTCACATGAAGGCGAAGCGGATGTCTCCGACCTGCGTGGCGTTCCGCCGTTTTTTGATCGAGAAGTCTGGTGCGTGGCTCGAAGGGCAGTTCGCCGACCTCACCCCTCATGACCCCGCCGCCCGCCCCTTCGTGCAGATATGACGCGAGAACCAGGCGAGCCGATGTGCCGCTTATGGCCATCGTATGGTGCGCTCAATAGTCACGCCGACAGCCTTGACGTTTGCGAACTTCGCTGGCTTCGCAATTGAAATCCGCACCCAATGCGCGTTGAAATCGGCCAATAGCATCTGCGCAATCGACTCTGCCAGCGCCTCCAGTAATTTCACCCTGTGGTGCACGAGTTGCAATTGCAGCGCCTCATGAACCTTGCCGTAGTCGATCGTGTCGGCAATAGCGTCCGTATCGCATGCGTGGCTATGCGGTACCCCGGCCCACAAGTCGATTCGCACGGGTTGCAGCGCAGTCAGTTCATCGGGATCTATCCCGATGACGGTATCGCCCTGAAAGCCTTCGATGAAGATCATGTCCATCCCCGACGAAGCGAGGTAGGGCCTCGCCGCGAGGTTTTTGTCGATCATATTCATGTGGTTTCCTTTTCGCTATGGTCGCGGGAACTCCGCGGCCTAGGCTTGCATTGCGACGCGCTCGCCCGCCTCTTGCGCCCCACTCATCAGGCTCTCCCTGAACGCGGACGCGGCTGAAGAAAGCTGCTTGGATTCTCTGTGCACCAGATACAAATACCGGAGGATCGGAAAGTTCTCGACGTCAAGCACCTTCAGTCGCAAGGTTTCCAATTCGGCCATTATCGTTGCGAGCGCGACGACAGACAGTCCCATTCCCGCCTGGACGGCCCATTTGATGGCCTCATTGCTGCTCACTTCCATCCCGGGCCGCAAATTGATGCGATGCTCGGCAAAGAAGCGCTCTACCGCGCGGCGGGTTCCCGAACCCGACTCACGCATGAGAAAGGTTTCGCGTTCGATCGTGCTCAACGCGATGCGGCGCTCCCGTGCGAGCGCGTGATCGGGTGGCGCGATCATCACAAGCGGATTGCTCGCCACATGCACAGCGACCAGACCCTGTCCTTCAGGCGGGGCCCCCATGATCGCGACGTCCGTTTCGTTGGTAGCAAGCTCGTTGAGAACACACTCCCGATTTCCTACCGAGAGGCTCACCGTCACGCCAGGAAACGCGCGAGTAAATTTCGCGATCAACTGCAGTGCTAGCGGGTTGGCCGTGCCACTAACCAGGGACACTTTCAGCTTTCCTTGCTTCGTGTCGCGCAACTGGTCGAGCGACTCTTCGAGGACGGACAGTTGCTGTTGAAGCAGCCGCGTATGGTTGTAAAGCTCCTTGCCGGCCGCGGTCAGAAACACCTGCCTGCCGACCTGTTCGAACAGCGGCATACCGACGATCGCTTCGAGCTGCTTCAATTGCGACGAAACGCCTGGCTGAGTCAGGTGAAGCTCCCTGGCTGCGCGCGAAAAGCTCAGATGCCGCGCGCTCGCTTCGAATACCTGTAACTGGCGCAAAGTCAGATGCAGCATCGCTTTTCCTTGCCTCCCCAATGCCTGGGCCGCACGCTCGAAGCGGCCTGATTTCACGCCTCAACTCTATCAGCCGGACCTGGGCGCGCAATGCCCATGAAGAGGTACTCCGCAAGGCGAAAAGCCCGTCCTGCAAGGCTCGCATGCAGGGTTATGGGTCGAATAAGTAAGCCGAATGAGTGTTTCCGCGTGCATGGCGCTACGATCGTTTCACAGGAATGCCAACCAGCCGACCGCAGCAAAGCGGCAAGGGAACGCGCGGGTTGCCGAGTGAACGACTCAACTAAAGCGAGGTTCAACCATGTTCAGCTACAAAAACACGATTGCGGTGACGGACCCTGAGCTGCATCGGGCCATCGCAGGCGAGACTCAGCGCCAGCAGGACCACATCGAGCTGATCGCATCCGAAAACTACACGTCGCCCGCCGTGCTGGAAGCGCAAGGGTCACAATTGACCAACAAATACGCGGAAGGTTATCCGGGCAGGCGTTACTACGGCGGATGTGAACATGTCGACCTGGTCGAGCAACTCGCGATCGACCGCGCAAAGCAGTTGTTCAACGCCGAATATGCAAACGTTCAGCCCCACTCGGGCTCGCAGGCCAATCAGGCCGTGTATCTCTCCGCACTCAAGCCGGGCGACACGATTCTCGGCATGTCGCTCGCGCATGGCGGGCACCTCACGCACGGCGCCTCCGTCAACGTGAGCGGCAAGCTGTTCAATGCGGTGTCGTATGGCCTGAATCCGGATACGGAAGTCATCGACTACGACGAAGTACGCAAGCTGGCGCAGACGCATCGCCCGCGCATGATCGTCGCAGGCGCGTCAGCCTATTCGCTCGTGATTGACTGGCAACGCTTTCGCGAGATCGCCGACAGCGTCGGTGCAACGCTGCTCGTCGACATGGCGCACTATGCCGGTCTCATCGCGGCCGGACTCTATCCCAGCCCTGTCGGCATTGCAGATTATGTGACCACCACCACTCACAAGACGCTGCGCGGGCCACGTGGCGGGCTGATTCTCGCCAATGCACAAGCGGCGAAGGCAATCGACTCGACGATCTTTCCCGGCATCCAGGGCGGCCCCCTGATGCACGTGATAGCGGGCAAGGCGGCCGCCCTGCGCGAAGCGATGACCGGCGAATTCCGTCAATACCAGCAACAGGTACTCCTGAATGCGCGAGTCATGGCGCAAACGCTTCAGCAACGCGGCCTTCGCATCGTGTCGGGACGCACCGACTCACACGTGTTCCTCGTCGACCTGCGCGCGAAGAATGTGACAGGCAAAGAGGCCGAAGCCGCGCTTGGCCGCGCACTCATAACCGTCAACAAAAACGCCATTCCCAACGATCCGCAAAAGCCGTTCGTCACGAGCGGCGTGCGCATCGGCTCGCCTGCCATCACGACACGCGGCCTGCGCGAAGCCGAAACGAGCGAGCTTGCCCATCTGATCGCCGACGTGCTGGATGCGCCCGCCAACGATCTCGTCATCCGTCGCACGGCCGACGCCGTGCTCGCCCTCACCGCGAGGTTTCCGGTCTATCGCGATGGGCCCGTCGCGACGACGCCCGGCGCGTCTGCGAACGACGACGCATCGGCCGCAACGGCGCGCACCGCGCACTGAAACCTCCAGACGATTTTTCACGACCACTACCCAAGGAGACAGTCATGTCGAACACGCCAGGCACGCGCATTCCGGGACGTAACATCCTCGCAGTCCCCGGTCCAACGAACATTCCCGACGCCGTACAACGCGCGATGGTCGTATCGATGGAAGATCACCGCTCGACGAAGTTTCCCGAACTCGCGCATGGTCTGCTTGCCGATCTGAAAACGCTCTACCGGACGGCAGACGGCCAGCCCTTCATCTTTCCGTCGTCAGGCACGGGCGCGTGGGAAGCGGCTCTCACCAACACGCTCTCGCCCGGTGACCGCGTTCTCGTCCCGCGCTTTGGCCAGTTCAGCCACCTTTGGGCCGATATGGCGCAGCGTCTCGGACTCGACGTGGAAATTCTCGATGTCGATTGGGGCGAAGGCGTGCCCGTCGAACGGATCGGCGAGATCCTGAAGGCGGACCGCCAGCACACAATCAAAGGCATCCTCGCCTGCCACAACGAAACTGCGACGGGCGTGACGAGCGATATCCGCGCACTGCGCCGCGTGATGGATGACGCGGGCCACCCTGCCTTGCTGTTCGTGGACGGTGTGAGTTCGATCGGCTGCATCGACTTCCGCATGGACGAATGGGGCGTGGATCTCGCCGTGACCGGCTCGCAAAAAGGTCTGATGCTGCCTGCGGGGCTCGGCATCCTGTGTGTGAGCCAGAAGGCGCTGAAGATGATTACGCAGGCGAAATCGCGCCGCTGCTACTTCGATCTCGCCGATATGGTGCGCGCCAACGCAACCGGCTACTTCCCTTACACCCCTGCGCTGTCACTCCTCTACGGACTGCGCGCAGCACTCGACCTGCTGTTCGACGAGGGTCTCGACCGGGTCTTCGCACGCCACCACTACCTCGCGTCTGGCGTGCGCGCCGCCGTCGCGGAAGGCTGGGGTCTGGAGTTGTGTGCAAAAGCGCCAAAGTGGCACTCGGACACGGTCTCGGCAATCGTCGTGCCCCAAGGGTTCAACGCCGCACAGGTCATCGACACGGCCTTTCGCCGTTACAACCTCGCGCTCGGCGCCGGGCTCTCGAAGGTCGCCGGCAAGGTATTCCGCATCGGCCACCTCGGAGACCTGAACGAACTGATGCTGATCAGCGCGATAGCGGGCGCGGAGATGGCGATGCTCGATGCCGGTATCGACGTTTGCCCGGGCAGCGGCGTGGGTGCAGCCGGACAGTACTGGCGCACCCACACGCAAGCCGCGGCAGACCCCGTCGCCAAGCCGGCGCTGCGCCGTGTCGCCGCGGCCTGATTGCGGCGGTCTCGATGAAATCTTCAGGCCGAGGCGCGTCAGATCGCAGTCCTTCCGATCACTCTATGGCAGGAATGACATCATGCAACACGAAATCGTCTTTCTCGACCGATCGACATTGAACGCCGATGTCCGTCGCCCGGCGTTCGAACATGGGTGGGTCCAGTTCGCGTCGACATCGTCGCACGAGGTCGGGCATCGGCTCGAACGCGCGACCATCGCCATCACCAACAAGGTGCCGCTGCGAGCCAATGTGCTCGAAAGGCATCCGTCGATCAGGATGATCGCGGTGGCGGCGACGGGCTACGACTGTGTCGATACCGAGTACTGCCGCGCGAGCGGCATCGCGGTCGCGAACATTCGCAACTACGCGACCCATACGGTGCCCGAGCATACCTTCGCGCTGATCCTCGCGTTGCGGCGCAACCTGCTCGCTTACCGCAGCGATGTGTCGCGCGGGCGCTGGCAACAGGCAAAGCAGTTCTGCTTCTTCGATCATCCCATTCATGACCTGCACGGTTCGACGCTCGGCATCATCGGCGGCGGCGCTCTGGGCCAGGCCACCGCACAGATTGCCCGGGCCTTCGGTATGCGTGTCGTCTTCGCGGCTCACGACGCGAAGCGCCCCCGCTCGCCGGACCTCGAATACGTCTCGCTCGACACGCTGCTGCGCACGTCGGACGTCATCTCCTTGCATGCGCCGCTCACCGCCGCCACGCGCAACCTGATCGGACTCGACGAGTTGCGCCTCATGAAGCGTAGCGCTCTGTTGATCAACACGGCACGAGGCGGGCTCGTGTGCGAGGCGTCGCTTGCCACTGCACTCACGGAAGGACTGATCGCGGGCGCCGGCTTCGACGTGCTGAGCCAGGAGCCGCCTGTCGCGGGCAATCCCCTGCTCGAGCTCGATTTGCCCAACTTCATCCTGACCCCGCACGTCGCCTGGGCTTCCGGCAATGCCATGCAGTTCCTCGCCGACCAGCTGATCGAGAACATCGAGGCATTCGCGCGCGGCGAACCCCGCAACCTCGTGGTCTGAGCGCCACGGGACCACGCACAACCTCGCAACGCAAACGACGCAATCCACCGGAGACACCGATATGGACATTCACGAATATCAGGCCAAGGACCTGCTGGCTGGGTTCGGCGTGCCGATCCAGCGCGGCGCGGTCGCCTACACCCCTGACCAGGCCGTGTACTGCGCGACGGAACTCGGCGGCTGGCATTGGGCCGTCAAGGCTCAGGTCCACTCCGGCGCGCGCGGCAAGGCGGGGGGGATCAAGCTATGCGAGACCTACCACGACGTGCATGAAGCGGCCACCGGTCTCTTCGGCAAGCGCCTCGTGACGGCGCAGACGGGACCGGATGGCAAGATCGTCGAGCGTGTCTACATCGAGGTCGCGGAGAGATTCGAAAGGGAAATCTATCTCAGCATCGTGCTCGACCGCAAAGCCGAACGCGTGCGCGTCATCGTTTCCGCGCACGGCGGCATGGATATCGAAGAGGTCGTGCACACGAACCCGGAAGCCGTGCTCCAGACAGTCGTCGAGCCCGCCGTCGGCTTGCAGCCATTCCAGGCGCGCGAACTCGCCTTCGGACTCGGCCTGAACATCAAGCAGGTGAGCCGCGCGGTGTCCGCGATCATGGGCGCATATCGGGCATTTCGTGACCTCGATGCGACGATGGTCGAAATCAATCCGCTCGTCGTGACCGGTGACGATCGCGTCATTGCCCTCGACGCAAAGATATCGTTCGACGACAACGGCCTGTTCCGGCATCCGCACGTCTCGGAGATGCGCGACCCGACGCAGGAGGATCCCCGTGAGGCCGAGGCCGCTCAGTTTGGCCTGAACTATGTTGGGCTCGACGGCGATATCGGCTGCATCATCAACGGCGCCGGGCTCGCGATGGCCACCATGGACACGATCAAATATGCCGGCGGCGAGCCCGCCAACTTTCTCGACGTCGGCGGCGGCGCATCGCCCGAGCGCGTGGCGGCCGCGTTTCGCCTCGTGCTCTCGGACGGCAACGTGTCGGCCGTGCTCGTCAACATCTTCGCCGGCATCAATCGTTGCGACTGGGTCGCCGAAGGCGTCGTACGGGTGGCCCGGGGACTGACGGTGCCTCTCGTGGTACGCCTCGCGGGGACCAACGTCGAGGAGGGGCGACGCATCATCAAGGACAGCGGCCTGCCCATCATCACAGCAGATTCGCTGCTGGAAGCGGCGCAAAAGGCCGTCGAGGCCTCGAAAGCGCATCGTGCGCGCCGCGCGGCCAACCACAGATAAGGACTACCGACATGAGCATCCTGATCGACGAAACCACTCGCGTCATCGTACAGGGCTTTACAGGTGACAAGGCCTCATTCCACGCGAAAGAGATGATCGCCTATGGGACGAACGTGGTCGGCGGCGTGACTCCCGGCAAGGGAGGAAAGCATCACCTCGAGCGCCCCGTGTTCGACACCGTGAAAAACGCCGTGAGCGAAACAGGCGCAACTGCGAGCCTCGTGTTCGTGCCGCCCCCTTACTGCGGCGACGCCATCATGGAAGCCGCCGACGCGGGCCTGAAACTCGTCTGTGTGATCACGGACGGCATTCCGGCGCAGGACATGATGCGCGTGAAGCGCTATCTCCTTCGCTATCCGAAGGAGACCCGCACCATGGTGGTCGGTCCGAACTGCGCGGGCATCATCAGCGCGGGACGCGCGATGCTCGGCATCATGCCCGGCCATATCTACCGCCGCGGCAATGTCGGCATCGTCTCGCGCTCGGGCACGCTCGGTTATGAAGCCGCTGCGCAACTCAATGCGCTCGGCCTCGGCGTCACCACGAGCGTGGGCATCGGCGGCGACCCGATCAACGGCAGTTCGTTTCTCGACCACCTGAAATTGTTCGAGCAGGACCCCGAAACCGAGGCTGTCGTGATGATCGGGGAAATCGGCGGGCCGCAAGAGGCCGAAGCGGCCAGGTGGGTCAGCGAGCATATGACCAAGCCTGTCGTCGGCTATGTAGCGGGCTTGACCGCGCCCAAAGGACGACGCATGGGACATGCGGGCGCCATCATCTCGGCAGCGGGCGACAGCGCGGCCGAAAAAGCGCAAATCATGCAGTCCTACGGTCTCGCGGTTGCGCCCAGCGCGTCCGACCTGGGTTTCACGGTTGCCTCTGTGCTCGAACAAAATGTCACGCGCCGCGTTGCCTGACTGGGGCTATGGCACAGACACACAGTCCGACTCGCCGCGCGTCGAGACTGTGCGCCCCCTCCATGCGCTCGGACACACCGCCGACGACGGGCTGCACAAGCTCGCAACGGCCTCGGCGTCCTTGCCCACGCTCAGCGCGGAGAACTATGAGCACGCAGTGATCGACCTCCTGTCGCAACTGTTGTGCGACGTCGCGCGCGCCCGTCAGCCCGAGGTGGAACGTGCTTTGCGCGGCGAGTCCGCACACGAGTCGATGAGCGAACTGATGCACGAACGGATGAACGATCGCACCGCGCGCGTCGTCCTGCGACGCATGCTGCAAGCCCAGGGCATGTGGTTCCAGTTGCTCAGCATCGCCGAGCAGAGCACCGCGATGCGCCGGCGCCGCGAGATCGAGATCGAAGGCGGCTACGACCGGCTGCCCGACTCGTTTGCACGGGTCATCGCCGAAGTCGCCTGCGCCGGCGTCCCCGCCGCCGCAGTACGCCACGCGTTGAGCCATCTGAAAGTGCGGCCGGTGCTGACGGCTCACCCGACCGAAGCGAAGCGAGTCACCGTGCTCGAAAGCCACCGGCGCATCTACCGGCGTCTAATGGAACTCGAATCCCCGCGCTGGACGCCGCGAGAGCGCTATACGCTCGTCCTCGCGCTCCGCAACGACATCGAGCTCTTGTGGATGAGCGGCGAATTGCGGCTTGAAAAGCCCACCGTTGCGCAGGAAGTCGCATGGGGACTGCACTTCTTCGGCGAAACGCTTTTCGAAGCCGTGCCGCAACTCATCGACAAACTGCAGAGCGCGCTCGAGCGTTGTTATCCGGGCGAGCGATTCGACATGCCGCGCTTTTTCCAGTTCGGCTCGTGGATAGGCGGAGACCGCGACGGCAATCCATTCGTCGATGACAGCGTCACACGCGCCACCTTGCACGAGCACCGGGCTGCGTCTCTCAAGCGATACCGGCTACGTCTCGTCGAGTTGACGCAGATGCTCAGCATCACGTCCGAAGCGCTGCCCGTACCGGACAGTTTCCACGCAGCGTTGGCTCGCGCGCTGACGCGCAGCGGCGAACCCGGGCCGATCGCATCGCGCAATCCTGGGGAGTTGTTCCGGCAATACCTGACCTGCATCCTGCGCCGCCTCGATGCGACGCTCGCCGACACCAATCAGGCGAGCCACGGTTCGCCGGTTCCGGGCGCATACGCGAGCGCGGATGATCTGGCGGCCGATCTGCTCGTGATCGAGCAGGCGCTACTCGCGACACAAAGCCAGCAGCTCGCACGGATGCTCGTGCGGCCGTTGCGTCATGAAGTCGAGACGTTTCGCTTCAGCACCGTGCAACTCGACCTGCGCCAGAACACAACGGTCGTCGGGGAAACGCTGCGCGCGCTGTGGCGCGCGACATGCGCGACCGCGGGCGAACCGCCCGCGAGCGACTCGCCCGAATGGAAAGCATGGCTGATCGGCGAACTGGGAAAGCCCTCGGAGAGCGAAGCGCAAAGGACCCGCCGTTTCGAATCGCTGCCGCCCGACGAAGCGCAGACACTGCAGATGTTCCGTACGGTGCTCGAAATGCGTCAACGGGTGGACCGTCATGCGTTCGGCGCGTTCATTCTGAGCATGACGCATCGAGCGAGCGACGTGCTCGGCGTCTATCTGCTGGCAAAGGAGGCCGGCCTCTTTTCCGACTGGCTCGGCACCGAGAGCTGCACGTTGCCCGTCGTGCCCCTGCTCGAAACCATCGACGACCTGCGGCGGGCACCCGAGATACTGCGCGAGTTGCTGGCAGTGCCGATGGTCCGTCGCAGCATACGCGCGCAAGGCGGCGTGCAGGAAGTCATGATCGGCTACTCCGATTCAAACAAGGATGGCGGCTTTCTCGCCAGCAACTGGGAACTGTCGAAGGCGCAAACGAAGCTCAAGCGGCTTGGCGACGAGCTTGGCGTCACGATCGCGTTTTTTCATGGGCGCGGTGGATCGGTGAGCCGCGGCGGCGTTCCCGCTGGCCGCGCCATCGCCGCGCTACCCGCCGGTTCGGTCAATGGACGTTTTCGCGTCACCGAACAGGGTGAAGTGGTCTCGTTCAAATATGCGAATCGCGGCACGGCGCAGTATCACGTCGAATTGCTTGCATCGAGCGTGCTTGAACATACGCTGAAGTCCGAGCGGGAGGACGCATTGTTGCCCAAGGGCGAATTCGACGAGGCGATGGAAGCGCTCAGCGGCGCGTCGCGGGCAGCGTACGTGAAGTTCATCGAACAGCCTGGCATGCTTGCGTATTTCCAGGCCGCCAGTCCGCTCGAAGAACTGTCCATGCTCAACATGGGCTCGCGCCCTGCCCGCCGGTTTGGCGCAAAGAGCCTCGAGGATCTGCGTGCGATTCCGTGGGTGTTCGCATGGGCGCAGAACCGGCATGCGCTCACTGGCTGGTACGGCGTCGGCAGCGCGATAGAGGGCTTTCTCTCGGTACGGCAGGAGCGCGGCGCCGAGCTGCTGCGGCGGATGTTCGACGAGTCACGGGTGTTCCGGCTCGTCATCGATGAAGTCGAGAAAACGCTGGCACAGGTGAACCTGGTTATCGCGCGCGAATACGCGAGCCTCGTGCAGGATGCCCACATCCGCGACACGATCTTTTCGCAAGTCGAAGCCGAATACCGGCTCACCGTGAAGATGGTGCAGGCCGTCACGGGTTCGGCCGGTCTGGGCACGCGCTTTCCGAAGTTCAGCGCCCGCCTGCAGCGGCGCGTGCCCGCCATCGACCTCATCAGCCGGCAACAAATCGAACTGCTGCGCCTCTACCGCACGGCGGCGACCGAACGGCAGCGCCGGGCCTATCAGGTGCCTCTGCTGCTTTCCATCAACTGCATTGCGTCAGGCTTCGGCGCGACGGGCTGAGCGCCCTTGCGCCGGTCCGCGCCGCGCCTATTGGACAACCCAGGAGATTTCACTATGAGTTTCACTGTCATCGAGCAGGCCAAAGCACGGTTGCACCGTTCCGAGTTAGCCGTCCCCGGTTCGAACACCGCGATGTTCGAAAAGGCCGCACGTTCGGCCGCGGACATCGTCTTCCTCGACTGCGAAGATGCCGTCGCGCCGGACGACAAGGAGCACGCACGCAAGAACATCATCGAAGGACTCCACGACATCGACTGGGGAAACAAGACGATGATGGTGCGCATCAACGGACTCGACACGCATTACATGTATCGCGATGTCGTCGATATCGTCGAGGCATGCCCGCGCCTCGACATGATCCTGATCCCCAAAGTCGGCGTGGCTGCCGACGTGTACGCCGTCGACATGCTCGTCACGCAGATCGAAACGGCACGCGATCGCACACGACGGATCGGCTTCGAGGTGCTGATCGAGACCGCGCTCGGCATGGCGAACGTCGAGAGCATCGCTCAGTCGAGCCGGCGGCTCGAAGCCATGTCGTTCGGCGTCGCAGACTATGCGGCCTCGACGCGCGCACGCACGACGGTGATCGGCGGCGTGAATCGCGATTACGGCGTGCTCGCGGACAAGAATGAGCGCGGCGAACGCGACTACTTCTGGGGCGATCAGTGGCATGCCGCACAAACGCGGATGATGGTCGCCTGCCGCGCGTACGGTCTGCGTCCCATCGACGGACCGTTCGGCGACTTCAGCGACCCCGATGGCTACATTGCGGCAGCCCGCCGCGCCGCCGTGCTCGGCTTCGAAGGCAAATGGGCCATTCATCCGTCGCAGATCGAACACGCGAACCAGGTGTTCACGCCCGCCGAAGCGGAAGTGACGAAGGCGCGCCGCATCATGGAAGCCATGGCGCAGGCCGCGAAGGAAGGCAAAGGCGCGGTATCGCTGGATGGCCGTCTGATCGATGCCGCCAGCATCCGGATGGCCGAGGCGCTGCTTGCGACGGCCAGCGCGATCGGCAACGACAGCAGCCGTTAGCGATCCAGGGACGTGGGTGGCGGAAAACAAAAAGGGCGTCCGCAGGGCGCCCGAAACACACTGAATCAAGGAGAATACTTTGCCGCCTAACTTGCCGGCACCTGCCAGAACGGCTGCGGCGGGTGAAACGCCTCCCCGTCCGCAAACCGTTCGGCGGAGCGCAGCGTGTTCTCGATCAGCATCGTGACCGTCATCGGACCCACGCCGCCCGGCACCGGCGTGATCCATGCCGCCCGCTCGCGCACGGGCTCGAAGTCCACATCGCCGACGATGCGCCCGTCCTGCATCCGGTTGATCCCGACGTCGATGACGATCGCACCCTCCTTGACCATTTCGGCCTTGATGAGTCCGGGCTTGCCCGCCGCGACGACGAGAATATCGGCGTGTATCGTGTGCTGTGCGAGGTCCCGCGTCTTCACGTGGCAAACGGTGACCGTCGCTTCCTTCTGCAGCAACATCAGCGCCATCGGCTTGCCGACGATATTGCTCGCGCCGACTACCACGACGTTTTTCCCCGCCACGTCGATGCCCGTCGTCTCGAGCAGAAGCTGGACCCCATACGGCGTGCAAGGCGGAAAGATCGAGTTGCCCACCACCAGCGCGCCGACGTTGTACAGATGAAAACCGTCGACGTCCTTGTCGACCACGATGCCTTCCAGAACGCGCCGCACGTTGATCTGCGGCGGCAACGGCAGTTGCACGAGAATGCCGTGCGTGCTGCGCTCGACGTTGAGGGCGGCAATTCGGTCGAGCAGTTCCGCCTCGCGGCAGTCCGCGGGAAAGCGATGCATGAACGAGCGTACACCGCAGTCCGCGCACGCCTTCACCTTGTTCGCCACGTACAGCTCGGACGCGGCGTTGTCGCCGACCAGCACCACCGCGAGACCGGGCACGACACCTCGCACGGACAAGGCCGCCACGCGCTCGCGAAAGCGCGTGCGCAGACGTCGCGCGAGGTGGCGGCCGTCGATCAGTTGCGCCGTCATCGTGCGCCGTTCACGCCGGGGATCCAGTTGGTCCCGGCAAGCGGCACACGGGCCATCGCCGCTGCTTCGACCGTGAGCGCCACGAGGTCCTCCAGCTCCAGGTGGTGCACGTTCTGCTTGCCGCAGGCTCGCGCGATCGTCGTCAGCTCCATGTTCAGCGTCTTCAGATAGTTCTTCAGGCGCTTCGCGCCGACATCGGGTTTCAGCCGCTCCTGCAACACGGCGTCCTGCGTCGTGATGCCCACGGGACACTTGCCCGTGTGGCAATGGTGGCAGAAACCAGGCGCCGTGCCGAGTCGCGCATAGTCGTCGAGCGCGTTGACATGGTGGCCGTCCTCGACGTACGAAGCGCTATTGCAGCCGAGCGACACCAGCACCCCCTGACCGATTGCGACGGCGTCGGCGCCCATCGCCAGCGCCTTCGCAATGTCGGCGCCGCTGCGGATGCCCCCGGAGATGATGAGCTGCACCTGCCCCTTCATGTTGAGGTCTTCGAGCGCGTCGACGGCTTGGCGCAGGGCAGCAAGCGTCGGAATGCCGACGTTTTCGATGAAGCAGGTTTGCGTGGCAGCCGTACCGCCCTGCATGCCGTCGACGACGATCACGTCCGCGCCGGCATGCACCGCAAGCTTGACGTCATTGAACGTGCGCGTCGCGCCAACCTTCACGTAGATGGGCTTCTCCCAGTCCGTCATTTCGCGCAGTTCGAGGATCTTGATCTGCAGATCGTCGGGGCCCGTCCAGTCCGGATGGCGCGATGCCGAGCGCTGGTCGATACCCTCGGGCAGCGTGCGCATCTTCGCGACACGCGGCGAGATCTTCTGGCCGAGCAGCATGCCGCCGCCACCCGGCTTCGCGCCTTGTCCTATCACGACCTCGATGGCGTCCGCCTTGCGCACGTCGTCGGGATTGAAGCCGTAGCGCGACGGCAGGCACTGATAGACGAGCGTTTTCGACGACATCCGCTCTTCTTGTGTCATACCGCCGTCGCCGGTCGTCGTCGAGGTGCCCATCTCCGTGGCCGCACGGCCGAGCGACTCCTTCACATTGGCCGACAGCGCACCGAAACTCATGCCCGCAACCGTGATGGGAATCGCGAGTTCGATCGGCTTTGTGGCGAAGCGTGTGCCGAGCACAGTCTTCGTCACACACTTCTCGCGGTATCCCTCCAGCGGATAGCGCGACAGCGATGCTCCGAGAAACAGCAGGTCGTCGAAGTGCGGCACGCGCCGCTTCGCCCCCAGGCCACGGATCTCATACAGTCCGTGTGCCGCGGCGTTCTGGATATAGTCGATCGTCTTGCGGTCGAAGCCCCAGGACTCTTCAGTGGCGATGTGTTTCATGTGTACGGGCTTGATTTCCATGGCGGGGTCCCTGGTTCAATATTCCTGATTCGCGTCGGCATTCCAGTGGTACAGCGAGCGAGCCGATGCTACGCGTCTGAATTCCTTGGGGTCGAATTCGGCGAATGCTGGGCCGGCTGCGCGCAACAGCTGTGCAACGGCTTCCACGTCGGCGCCTTGCATCGGCTCTTCACGCGCATCCGCACCCAGCGACTTGACCTTGCCGCGCACGTAGATCACCGCCTCGTACAACGAGTCGCCCAGCGCATCACCCGCATCGCCGCAGATCACGATCCGGCCGGCCTGCGCCATGAACGCCGAAAAGCTTCCGACCGATCCCTTCACGACGATGTCCGCCCCTTTGAGCGAGATGCCGCAACGCAGGCCTGCATCGCCTTCGATGACGAGCAGACCGCCGTGCGCGGATGCACCCGCCGCATTGGAGGCGAAGCCCTTCACGTGCACGCGCCCGCTCATCATGTTCTCGGCCACACCCGTACTGGCGCTGCCCGAGATCGTCACTTTCGCTTCCTTGTTCATGCCGGCGGCGTAGTAGCCCGCGTGGCCGTCGATCTCCACCTCGATGGGCAAATCGAGTCCCACGGCGATGTTGTGCGCACCATCGGGATTGGAGATGAACACCTTGCGCGTGCCCGCTTGCGCGGCCTCGCGATGCAGGAAGCCATTCACGTCCGTCACCGACGCGGACGCCAGGTCGAAGTTCACACTGTCCATACGTACATCTCCTCTGGGGCCGGTTCGAAAACGCGCGCGTGCTTGATGTCGGGAAGGTGCGCGAGCGAGCGGAACTCCGAAGCAATGGCGACGAAGTCGTCCGTCTCGGCCACGACGGCCGGCTTGCACGCGAACGGATCGCGGATCAGTGCGAGCTTGTCCGGCGTGCCCATCAGGAACGTGTAGAAACCGTCGAGCTGCTCGAAGCCCTTTTGCAAGGCGGTTTCGAGATCGTCGCCCTCGCGCAGCCGGTATTCGAGAAAACGGCATGCCGCTTCCGTGTCGTTGTCCGTGTCGAAGCGAATGCCATGCGGTTCGAGCATGCGCCGCACGCCGTTGGGGTTCGACAGCGAGCCGTTGTGCACGAGGCAAAAGTCTTCGCCAGCCGTGAACGGGTGTGCCCGATCGGGCGTCACGGCGGACTCCGTCGCCATACGCGTATGGCCGACCAGATGCGTGCCCGTCAGCCCGCTGAATGCGTAGCGGTCTGCGACCATGCCGGGCGTGCCCGTGTCCTTGTACAGGTCGATCATGCGGCCGGTCGACAGCACATGCAGCCGGGGATGTGTTTCGCGGATCCAGTGCTTGACCGTCTCGGGATCGATGGCGACGCTCAGGATCGCGTGATTGTCCTTCGCATGCACCGATGCCTTCGCGCCGAGATGCTCGTTCAACTCATGCGCGAGCCCCTGCCAGTTGAAGTCGGCGCCCTCATCGGTGAGGCCCGAGTAGAGGCTTATCTTGCGCACGCCATCCGCGGTGGGCTCCGTGAACACGGCCAACCCTGCCGAATCGGGCCCCCGCTCCGTCATGCCCAGCAACATCGGCACCATCAATTCTCCGAGCCGGCCCCGCAGCTCCGGCTTTTTAACCAGTAGTCCCACAATTCCGCACATCGTTTTCTCCTCGCGATCACATTCAAATCGACAAACTGTCCTGGTGTTGGTCAGAAAAATTCGAGGTACGTCTTCTGTTCCCAGTCCGACACATGGCGCATGTACTCGATCCATTCCATGTTCTTCAGACGCAGGAATTCCCCGCCCGCCGGTCCCAGCGCTTCGAGCATCACTTCATCGTGCTCCAGTGCATGCAGCGCGGCCGAGAGGTTCTGCGGCAGGATGCTGATGCCGTGCTCATTGAGTTCCTGCGGGGACATTTCATAGAGATTGGCATTACACGGCTTGCCTGGCTCCAGACGGTTCTCGACGCCATCGAGCCCGGCCGCGATCACGGCGGCAGTCGCGAGATATGCGTTGCAGGCGGCGTCGGGCAGGCGCAGTTCGATCCGGCCGCCCGGAATACGCACCATCGACGAACGATTGTTGTCGCCATAGCTCACGTAGGCGGGTGCCCATGTCGCGCCGGTCAAGGAACGGCCCACGACAAGACGCTTGTATGAATTGACCGTCGGGGCGCAGATCGCCGTGAGCGCCGCGGCATGCTTGAGAATGCCCGCCGTCCAGTGATACGCGAGCTTCGAAAGGCCAAGACCATTCTCGTCGTGGTCGTCGGCGAAGAGGTTTTTCTTTCCGTCCGAAATCGACATGTGCATATGCATGCCGTTGCCGGGCCGGTTCGCGAAGGGCTTCGGCATGAACGAACAGATCAGGCCGAGTTCGTTGGCGATCTCCGCGGCCGCCATCTTGAAGAATACGTAGTGATCGCAGGACTTGAGGCAATCCGTGTACGTGTAGTTGATCTCGAACTGGCCGTTGGCGTCTTCGTGGTCGATCTGATAGACGTCGATGCCTGCCTTGATGAGCGCATCCGTCAGGCGTTCGAGGAACTCGCGCGAGCGCGAGAGCCCCTTGTAGTCATAGCAGGGTTTGGGCAACGCGTCGGTGTGATCGCACGGCACGATCGCGCCGTCGGGGCCCTTGCGCAGCAGGGAGAACTCGGGCTCGAGGCCCGTGTTCAAAATCCAGCCCTGTTCTTCGAGACGCCGCACCTGCCTCTTGAGCGTCACGCGGCTTTCGAACGGCCAGGGTTCGCGCTTGACATGCCCATCGCACACGATGCGGGCGTAGCCCGGCTGCCATGGCACGAGTTGCAACGTGTCGATGTCGCCGACGGCCATGAAGTCAGGCCCCTGCGGATCGATACCGAGCCCCCATACTGCGAAGCCTGCGAAACCGGCGCCTGCCGTCAGAATGCTGTCCAGGTGAGCGGCGGGCACGGACTTGGTCTTCGCCACTCCGTGGATGTCGACGAACTGGGCGAGGATGTACTTTACCTCGTTCTCTGCTAGAAACTTGCGGGCGAATTCGGGGGTCATGTGAATGTCCTCAAACGTAATAAGTCCAGGGGTTTCGGAGAACGCTGGCCCGTGTTCGCGCCCGCGTCGACCACGTGCTCACTACCGGGGCGGCGACTGATCGATATCCGTAATCGCGGCGATCCCGACCGGGCCGCCGCCAAGCTCGGCAGCGATGCCCGAGAAGGTTTCCCACAGATACAGCCCGTACGTTCCGTCGGCCCAGATCCGGTAGTAAGGCCTGCCTGCCCGGGCGCCTGGCATGACGGTGACGGCGACTCCCGCCATCGAGGTCAGCACGACTGGCCGGGCCGCCAGATCGAGCGCGCGGAAGTTGACATTGCAGGTTTGCAGCAACAACTCGTGCACCGCTTCGCCGCATAGCACGAGCGCGACATCCTGATGCAGCACGGGATACACGTGCACGGGCGTGTCGAGATGCGACATCCGCACCGAGCTGCCTTGAATGAGTCCGTCTTCGATCAGATACTCGGCGAGGCCCAGCCGCAACACCACGCCACCGGCGGCGAGCGGCGCCCAGCTATTGGGCTGCGCCGGCACGGGAATGCCCTGTGCCTGCAGCCAGGCGGCCACGCCGTTGCCCTTGAAGCCGGTGCGGGCAAGGTACGAGACGTCGGCAATCCCGAGCGTCTGCGCCCGTGCGCTGTCTGCGTCATCGATCTGCAAGTCGATGCGCATGTCGTCGCGCACGCTCCATTGCAGGCTCGCCGGCTTGCGTGCATCGCTGACCGGGCTCATTCGAAGTGGCGCGTTCATGCGGTCTCCTTTTTCGGCGAAGCGGTTTCGGTCGTGACGCTGTCCTTCTGACGTTCGTTCTCCGGGTCGTAGAACGGTGTGGAAACGACAGTTGCGGGAACCATCCGGCCATCCGTCAAACGGAAGCTGATGCGCGTGCCGGGCTCGGCCTGGTCCGGCCGCACGAACGCGAGACCGATCGTCTTTTTCAGGGTTGCGCTCCATGCGACGCTCGTCACGCGCCCCGCAATCTCGCCGCGATCGATCACGAGATGACACTCGCGCAGCCCGGTTTCGCGTTGACCCGCGTCCAAAGCAAAGCCGACGAGGCGCTGTTTGGCCGGCGCCCTGTCGATGATCTGCAGGCTGCGCTTGCCGACGAAGAACGGCTTGTCCATCTTCACGGCCCATTCCATGCCCGCGTCGCGCGGCGTCGTCAGACCATCGGTGTCCTGGCTGACGATCACGTGGCCCTTCTCCAGCCGCAACAGACGCTGAGCTTCGACACCGAATGCACGAATGGCGTGTTCCTTGCCGGCTTCGAGAAGCGTGCGCCAGAGCGCTGCGCCGTACTCGGCGGGAATGTGGATTTCGTAGCCCCATTCGCCGACGAAGCCGACCCGCATGAGCCGTGCTGGCACGCGATGCTGATCGAGCGCGATGCCCGTCACGCGCACACCGAGATACGGAAACGCGGCGGACGACAGATCCAGATCGACGAGCCTGGCCAGCACCGCACGCGACGCCGGGCCGGCGAGATTGACCGCCGCAAACGCGCCCGTGACGTTGACGATGCCGCAATCGAGTTGCCAGATGGTGTTGAGCCGCGACAGCTCACGATAGATGGCGGCAGCGCCCGAGGTCGTCGTCGTGAAGTAAAAGTGATCATCCCCGAGACGCGCGATCACCCCGTCGTCGATCACCACACCCGATTCGTCGCACATCACCGCATAGCGCGTCATGCCCGGCTTCAGGCCTGCGTACTTCGACACGTACACGCGTTCCAGAAACTCGGCGGCCTGCGGCCCGCGCACCTCGATCTTGCCGAGCGTGCCCACGTCGATGACGCCCACGCCATTGCGCACCGCGAGCGCCTCTTCCTCGATGCATGTCCCGCGCGCCTTGCCCGGGACCGCGTAGTACTCCGGCCGCTGCCAGACCCCTGCCGCCATCCAGACTGCATTGAGCGACTGATGCTGCGCGTGCAACGGCGTGCGCCGCTCGGGATTGAAACCACGGCCGGCAAGATGCGACATCGGCACCGGATGGAAGAACGGCCGCGCCGTAGTCGTGCCGACTTCCTGCGGCTTCTTGCCGGTGAGCCGCGCAAGGATGCGCAGGCCGTTCATGTTCGAGTGCTTGCCCTGGCTCGGCCCCATGCCGTTGGTCGAGAAGCGCTTCAACAGTTCGATGTTGTCGAAACCCTCCTGAACCGCATTCGCGAAGTCCTTCAGTTGCAGGTCCTCGTCGAAATCCACGAAGTTCTTGCCGGAATCATGGCCCACGATCGGCCAGGGATGAGAAGGCGATTCCTGCTCCGCGAGACGCGACCGGGTCGCGCTCGCCGTCTTCACATCGCAGAAGCCGCTGTGCGCCGCCGCCTGAATGCCGGCGCGCGCGCCGTCCAGCAGCTTGCTCTCGAACGTATAGACGCCATTGACACGGCCGCACGCGAAGACACCGGGCGGCAACTGCTCCGGCACGAACTGCTCGACGTCATGGTCGAAGCGCATCTTCGTGTTGGCCTGGTACAGAAGGTTCGCCGCGGGCGCCCAGCCCACGCTCATGAGCAACGTGTCGCATTCGATCAGGCGCGTCGCGGCCGTCGAGGCGCGCAAACCGTCTTCCGCCGAGAACGCGCCGACGCGTACGCCCGTCAACTGGCTGCCCTTGGCGTCCGGCACGGCCTCGACGACACAGCTCGACATCAGCACGTCGACACCCTTCGCTCTCAGAACGCGTTCGAGCTCCTGGCATTTGTGCGATGCGCGCAGGTCCACGACCGCAGCGACCGGGATGCCGCGAGCGAGCATGTCCAGCGCCGCGCGATAGCCATCGGCGTTGGCCGTGAGCACCACGGCCCGTTTCCCGGGCGCGACGCTGTAGCGATACGCGAGTCGCTGCGCCGCCGAAGCCAGCATCACACCAGGCAGGTCGTTGTTGCGAAACACTGCCGGCTGCTCGAATGCACCGCTCGCGACGATCACCGCTTTCGCACGCATCTTCGTAATGCGCGTCGGCTCCACGAGAGGCACCCACAGGTCGGCGTAATACGCCGCCGCGAGCGTTTCCGTCATCACGCGGATGCGCGGGTGTCCAAGCGCCGCCGTCTCCAGCTCGCGGGTCCGCTCGAATCGCTTCTCGTCGCCACCCAGTTGATAGCCGCCGCTGCCGCCGATGCGCGCGTTCTCGTCGACGATGACGACGTCGGCGCCCTGTTGAGCCGCAGCGAGCGCCGCCGAAAGACCCGACGGACCCGCGCCGATCACGAGGACGTCACAGAAGCCATAGCGTTTCGGTGTGCGAATATGCGGCGCGTTGAAGTCGACGGTACCAAGGCCCGTCATCGCGCGAAACATGCGTTCCCAACGCGGAAACCAGCGCTTGCTGTGGAACGCCTTGTAGTAGAAGCCGACGGGGAGGAACGCGGCGAGCTTGCCAATGACGCGCCCTCGATCCGCGTCCACGCCGCCGAACGTGTTGACCGAATGCCAGTTGCCCTGCGTCAGGGCCGTCACATCTGCGCGCACATTCAATCTCGCGCCGTCCTGAAGCATCACGTTGACATCGTGATTGGCGAGCGAAAGCACGCCGCGCGGCCGGTGGTATTTGAAGCTGCGGCCGAGCACGTGCACGCCGGATGCCCACAGTGCGCTCGTGATCGTATCGCCTGAAAGGCCGCTATAGTGCTTGCCTTCGTACGAGAAGCCGATGTGCGTATTGCGTGTGATCCATTCGCCGCGATGAGGTGTGAGACGCATTCAGGCCTCCGCGCCGGCAAGGTAAGTACACAGCACGAGATCTTTCGCAGTATCGCGCTCGGCAATGAACCACGTGTTGCTCGAGGTGTGGCACCACCACTCCTGCTTCACGCCCGCAGCGCCGTTGCGGCAGAACACGTAGTCGGCCCATTGCGCATCGTCCGCGACCAGCGGATCTGGCATCGGCCGTATCTCGCCCCAGTACGTAAACTCCGACATCGGGCGCGCACCATTCACCGGACAGGTCATGATCTTCATCGTCATTCTCCAGGTCAGTGGCCAACGGATGCCGCACCCTTTTCGCCCGTCAGCGAGAAGCGGCGGAACCGGTCAAGCGAGAAACCCTCGATCAGCGGGTGGCTGGTGTCGTTCGCCACCGTGTACGACATCGTCTTGCCGCATACGGGTGTGGCCTTGAAGCCCCAGGTGCCCCATCCCGCATCGAGGTAGAAGCCCTCTACGGGAGTCTTGCCCATGATTGGCGCAAAGTCAGGCGTCATGTCGGCCATCCCCGCCCATTGCCGCATCACCTTCGCCTGCGACAGGAACGGGAACATTTCGAGCATGTGGGCAGTGAGGCCTTCCACGAAATCCAGCGTGGAGCGGGTCGAATGCAGTTCGTACGGATCGAGCGACGCACCCATCACGAGTTCTCCGCGTGCCGACTGGCTGATGTAGACATGCAGGCTGCCGGACACGAGGATCGGATCGAGCCAGGGCTTGAGCGGCTCGCTCACCATCGCCTGAAGCGGGTGGATGAAGATGGGCGTGCGCACGCCTACCATGTCCGTCATGCGAGGGGTCGAGCCCGCGACGGCGCACAGCACCTTGTTCGTCGAGATGTAGCCGCGCGAGGTCTTCACCCCTTTGACCTTGCCCCCCACCACGTCGATGCCGAGCACCTCGGTTTGCTGATGAATCTCGACGCCTCGCTGATCCGCCCCGCGCCCGTAACCCCAAGCCACCGCATCATGCCGTGCAACGGCGCCTGGCGCGTGATACAGCGCTCCCATGATCGGCGCGACACCCCCGCATGAAATATCGATCATCGGTGCGGCTTTCTTGATTTCGTTCGGCCCGACGACTTCCGAATCCACCCCGTAGTGTTTGTTGACTTCCGCGCGCCAGCGCATCGTGCGCATCGCGGAATCCGTATGGGCAAGTGTGTAGTGGCCGCGCGTCGAATAGAACAGGTTGAGGTCGAAGTCCTGGGAGAGGTCCTGCCAAAGTTTCACGGACTCGTCGTAGAACTTCACCCCTTCGGGCGTCAGATAGTTCGAGCGGATGATCGTGGTGTTACGCCCGGTATTACCTCCACCGATATACCCCTTTTCCAGCACTGCCACATTCGTAATGCCGTGCTCCTTCGCAAGGTAGTACGCCGACGCAAGACCGTGGCCTCCAGCGCCGATGATCACCACGTCATATGAACGACGCAACGTGTCGTGTCTGGTGAACATCCTCGGTTCCGGGTGTTTCTTCGAGAGAGCGAAGCGGACAAGACGCCATGGCATAACACACACTCCTTTGTGTTGCCCCCGCGAGGGGGCGGCTCTGCGACCTGGACAAACCAAAGATGACCGCGCAACTACCGCAGGACGATGGTCTTGTTGCCGTGGATCAGCACACGATCCTCGAGGTGATAGCGTAAGCCCCGCGCCAGTACGGCCTTTTCGATATCGCGGCCAAGCCTCACGAGATCGTCTGGCCGGTCCGAATGGCGCACGCGAATCACGTCCTGCTCGATGATCGGCCCCTGGTCCAGTTCTTCCGTCACGTAGTGACAGGTGGCACCCGTGAGCTTCACGCCGCGCCCGTATGCCTGGTGATAAGGCTTGGCGCCCACGAAGCTCGGCAGGAACGAGTGATGGATGTTGATGATTCGCCCCGGATAGGCCGAGCACAGGGTCGGAGACAGAACCTGCATGTAGCGCGCGAGCACCATCGTGTCGGCGCGCGCATCGTCGAACAGGCGCTGGACTTCGTGGTACGCCTGTGCCTTGTTGTCGGGGGTGACGGGCACGTAGTGGAACGGAATCCCGTGCCACTCGACGAAGCTGCGCCACGTCTCGTGATTCGAGATCACGCACGGAATCTCGATGTCCAGTTCACCCGCCTTCCAGCGCGCGAGCAGATCGTAGAGACAGTGCTCGAGCTTCGATACGAGTATCACGACCCGCTTCTTGACCGAGTTGTCGGAGATCTTCCAGTCCATCGCATACTCGCGAGCGATGTTGGCAAAGCGCTCGCGAAACGCGTTGATGCCGAATGGCAGCGACTCCGCGGCAATCTCATGACGCATGAAAAAGCGCTTTTCGATCTCGTCCGCGTGATGAGTGGCCTCGATGATCCACGCGTGATGTTCGGCAAGGAACGTGCTTACAGCAGAGACGATCCCGATGCGGTCGGGACACGAGAGGGTAAGCGTGAAGCGGTGCATGGTGGAGGACATGGTGCGCATCGAGCCGAAGTGGGAAGTCGTTGAGCACAACAGTAGCCAGATAAAATGCCACCGTCAACGTGAATCAACTTTTTTTCTTGTCAGGAAACACCCGTACGACTTTTCTACCCATCGGGGAGTATCGCGATGCATGTAATCCCACCGCCCAGAAAATCGCTCCCGCTTACCCCAAAAATGCTCTGCAATCCCCATCCGGCGTCCGAGGTGCATCTATGCTCGCGACCTATCGGTCGAAAGCTTGCCTTTTGAATAGCGTGAATGCGAAGAGCGGGATGAATGCGCACCCCCGACCATCAGGTGCGGATTTGCGCGAGGCGTCGAACTTGTCGATGTGCGCTCGGTCGACGCAGCGCTCAATCGCTGTCAGTTCGACCGTGCGCTAGTTGATGCCGTAGCGCGCGAAAGGCAGTTGTCCCGCCAGCGCGCCAGTTTGTGGAAGGTCGTGATGCCAGAACGCAGGTGAAATGCTATTCACTCGCGTCGGGCGAGTGCCCGTACATGATGACGGTAATGAAGCGGATGGGCAATTTGATTAGTCGTTCGGGGCCATGCGCAACCGACCCTTGAAAGGTCAGTGCGTCGCCGGGCTGCAGCAGATAACTGCGATTACCATGGCGATATTCCATTTTTCCCTGCAGCATATAGATGAACTCGGTGCCGGGGTGTTCGAAAGTCGGAAATACCTCGGCTTCGTCGTCCAGCGTGATGAGGAACGGTTCGAACAGCTTGACGGGCCCCTGGTCATAGGCGAGCAGATGATACGTGTGCCCTTTGGTGGTACCGCGCCGCACTACCTCCATTCCAGTACCCGACTTCACGTGCTGCGCATTCCCCTGGCGATGCTCGAAGTTCTTGAATAGCGTGGAAATCGATATGCCCAGTGCGCGCGCAAGGCTCACGATAGAGTCCAGGCTGGTCGACACCTGCCCATTCTCGATCTTCGACACCATGCTGCGCGACAGACCGCTTTGCTCCGCGAGGTCGGCAATCGTCAGTCCCTGATTCGTCCGGTGCTCCTTGACGACCTTCCCAAGGAATGCCTCGATAGACCTCCCGTCGCCAGTCTCATCAGACTCACTGGCAAACAACTCGGAATCTTTTTCGCTTTTCATCGCTCGGCTCTACACGTGACTATCGACAACCGGATGCGGAGACCCATGCGTAACGGCCCGCACTCGCATAGTACCAGCGGCTGGCGAAGGAAGGACGAGTTCTTTCCGTCTGGCTATCGACGTGCGATGTCAGCCGCGGGACAGACCCAACGCGAGGTCTATGGCCGGTTGCAAACTGGAACGGCCATTCGCGCGGAATATCGGCCGGCAAGTCGTCGGCCTTATGTAAAGCTCTCCATAAGGCAGACGTTCAAGTGATGGCTTTGGTCGGTCGGCTTGACGGCACGTGCGCACCTCCGCAGTCGTAAGCGACGCGTCCGGACCGGTTAGTTAGTGCAAACCCGGCAGCGCGCCCGCCTCAGGCGCCGCCGCGAGTCCCATCCGTGCAAGGTGCGGGTCATTGCACGCTTGAGCGCGCGTGTTCATGAAGCGTCTCGCTCACCCAGCACGGCTCTGCAACGCGATCCGCCAGAATCAGCGCATTCATGGAGACTTTGCACCCGGCGCTGGCAAACGCTTCCAGTTGCGGAACGGTTGCTCGGGAAAGGGCTACCGGCTTGCCGCCAAGGATGTTCTCGAATCCTTCGCCGTAGACGTCCCAATGCGCCAATCCGCGCCGGCTCGTGCACTCGCGAAGCATGCGCGTGAGCTGCCGGGCGGAGTCATGCTCGCCGGCCCAGATCATGATGGGTATTGAACCGAGGGCGAGGCCGTAGACGATCGACAGGTCGTGCCCGATCGAAGCGACGAGTTCGGCACAGTCCCTTGCCAACCTGACAGCGCGCTCAGTCTCACCTTGCAGCCAGAGAATTCGCATGTACACCGTCATGCTCGCGATCCGGCCATCCATCTGCGCATCGTTCGCCTTTGCAAGATTTTCCCGCGTGGGACCAGCTTCTAGGGCGATGACCCTCTCGATCAGCGTACGCGCTTTCGCCTGATCGCCGAGGTAATGGTGTGCATAGGCGAGATTGCGGCCCGACATCTGATTGAGCGTCAAGTCTGCGGAACGATCCGCGAACGCCTGCATCGCCTCGGCCAGTGCGAGACCTTCCAGGTATCGACCTGTGACAAGCCGATGCGCAAATACACCCCACAGAATGCGGAATTCCAACGCCTCGTCACCCAGTCGTCGGCTCAACGCGTAGGCACGTTCAAAAGCGCGTGCCATTTCGATGGTTGGCCCACGCGTATGCCAGAGCGAGTGTCCGTAGGCCACCAGCAGTTCGGCGTGCCGCGTGCTGCCGGCCTGCTCGGAGCGCTCAACCGCTGCAATGGCGTGTTCGGCCATGCTGAGGAACTCGTGCGGCAGCGACAGATGGAGCCAAAGCGGCGCCGTGGCGATAACGAGATCGATTTCGAGCTCCGGATCGCCTTCCTGATGGGAGGCCCACTCGAACGCCGCGCGGATATCGTCAATTCGCTTGCTGAGCTGGGCCAGCCATTGGGGTTGCGCCTTGCCGTCCCAGGCGGCGCCCAAGTCCGCGAAGGTCTCGCAGCAATGTATGGTATGGAGGCGCCTGTTCGCGTTCGCTTCGCCGGCTTCCAGCAATCGAAGGTGTGCGTATTGGCGCGTCGTATCGAGAAGCCGATAGGGGTTGTCGGCGTCACCGATATCACGTGCTACAAGCGACTTGGCGACAAGGCCGCTGATTGCGTCAAATACCGCCATTTCGTCGATCTGCCCGCAGTGTGCCACCGCAACGGCTTCACGCATGCCAAACGAAGAGCGCATCACCGACAGCCGGCGCAGGACGTGCTGCTCACGCGGGTCCAACAGCTCGTAGCTCCAGTCAAACGTCGCTTTCAACGTCTGATGCCGCGGCAGTGCGGTACGGCGCCCTTGTGTGAGCAGCGCAAAGCGGTCGTCCAGGCGCGCGGCGATCGCACGCACGTCCATGTGCGCGACGCGCGCCGCGGCAAATTCGATCGCCAAAGGAATTCCGTCCAGGCGTCGGCAAATGTCGGCCACGGCGCCGATGTTCGAAACCGTGAACTGAAAGGCGTCGTCGGCAGCCTTTGCGCGGTCGTGAAACAACGAGATGGCTGGATAGCTTCCGGCCGCCTCGATGCCGATCCGCGCACCGACGTCGGGAAACGGCAGGGCCGAAAGCCGATGCACCGACTCGCCATCCGCGCGCAACGGCTCCCGACTTGTTACCAGAAGGTGCACGCCTGACGCGCCTTGCAGCAACTGTTCCGCGACCTGCGCAACCGCCTCGACGACATGCTCACAATTGTCGAGCACCAGGAGTATTGGGGTGTCGCCCAGTGAGGCAATCAGGTCGGGGACTGGATTGCCGCTGAATACGGCGACGCCGAGCGTCGACGCCACGGTACTGGCGACGCTCGCCTTGTCGGAAACAGGGGCGAAGTTGACGAATAGTGCGCGGATACCGGTACGCCCGGAAAAGCGATGCGCGATAGCCACGGCGACCGTGGTTTTGCCGATGCCGCCGGGACCGGCGATGGTCAATAGCCTGCGCTCGGGAAGCTGATCGGTCAGGCCGTCAATGACATCCTCCCGGCCGATGACCCGGGCGAGGGTCACGGGCAACGCTCGCGCACTTTCATCGGGGGTACTGGTCGGCGCAGTCGGCGCGGGGGCGCTGACTTGCGTAGCCCTCGTGGAATGGACCGGCACCGCGAGCCGATAGCCGCGTCCATTGTCGTTCACGATGTACCGGCTTTCCGATTGTCCATCGCTCAGCGCTTTCCGAAGGGTGGAAACGTGCACACGAAGCGCGCCATCGTCGACGACGCTTTCTTTCCAGACCTGGTCGCGCAGTTGACGAGTCGAGACCAGTTCGCCACCGTGCTCGGCTAGCACGATAAGAATATCGAGCGCACGACTGCCGATGCGGACTTCGTCACCATTTCTGGTGAGGACACGCTGCGGGAAATCGATGCGGAACGGGCCGAAAGTCAGGCTATACCTGGTAACCATCAAAGCACCATGCGGGTCAACGGTACGATTATCCGTTGCGGTCAAAACAAGCTGTCCGGCAAATCCCGTCCCTGCAAAGTCGGATACACGCGGGTGATTAGAATCGCTCTATCCCCGTGGCTTCGGTCGCGGACTGGCCTCCTGGATCGACGGCGCGATTCTACGCATTCATATCCTGGCGAAAAACTGCGGCTAGCGAGAAAGATATTTGAAAAAAGATCAAATATTGGCGGTCGGCGTGTCAGAATCTCGACCCTAAACCTGTTCAAAAACGACTCGATTTGGTTCCGAAAACAAGTATGAAGAGTACGTTCGATGAGTTAGAGGCATTCGTTTCCGTGGTGGACACGGGATCCATCACGGCAGCCGCGAATCAGCTAAATCTAACCATTTCGGCAACGAGCCGAACGTTGGCGCGGCTCGAAGACAAGCTCGGGACGACGTTGTTGCGCCGGACGACACGCCGGCTGGAATTGACGGAAGAAGGACAAGCGTTTCTCCGCGACGCGAGGGCGATTATTTCGCTTCTGGAGAACGCGGAGGAGCAGATGGCAACCCGCCGCGAGCGACCGTCGGGGCGCTTGCGTGTCGACGCAGCAACGCCATTCATGCTGCACGTCATCGTGCCGAACGTGCCGGGTTATCGAACTCGCTATCCGCAAGTGGAACTGGAGCTCAATAGCAACGAAGGGATCATCGATCTGCTCGAGCATCGCACCGATGTTGCCATCCGGATCGGCCAGTTGAAGGACTCGACCCTGCACAGCAGACCGGTGGGCAGCAGCCGTATGCGTATTCTCGCGAGCCCGCAATACCTGGACGCGCATGGCCAGCCGAGGCGGGTGGAGGATCTAAGGAAACTTTCACTGCTGGGATTCACTAAACCAGAAGGGTTGAATGTCTGGCCCATTCTCGGGCCCGACAATGAGCCTTACCGCATCTCGCCCGCCGTTCACTCCTCGAGTGGCGAGACGCTTCGGCAGTTGGCCCTTGCGGGTGCCGGCATTGTGTGTCTATCCGACTTCATGACGGCGCGCGACCGTCGCGAAGGGGCGCTGGTGCAGATTCTGCCTCGCCAGACGCTTGATCTCCGGCAGCCGATCAACGCAGTGTACTACCGCAATACTGCGATTTCGTCGCGCATCGGGTCGTTCGTCGATTATCTGGTGGAGTCAGTGCGCGGTTCGGAATTCGAATCCTAATAGAGGCCCGCGTGACCTTCAGGCGGTTAGCAGCCGCAATGGCTCGGTAATGGCCTGCGCAACCGGTAACCGCTCAAACGGATCGCGGTGAATATCGGCCAGATCGCGAACTGCCGCAGCGTGCGCCCGCCGTCACGGGCAGGTCGCGAAAGGCCGCTTTTTCAAATGCGGGCGACTAGCTCGTTTACATCTGCGTCCAGCTTCCCGATTCCTGAATCCATTGCGATTTCCCAGATGCTCGCGTCGCTGACAAAACCGGTTGCTGCTCTTTTCAGAACTATTCAGCGTCGCGACAAGAACTTTTAGGCTCCCTATCGCTAACATCCTGCCTCTAACTCAACTTGGTCGACGGGCGAGGCAAATATGATCGACGCAGGTAATACGGACGCAGGCCCAGTCGACGCTGAACCTCCATTTTCGTCCCTTGAGTATCGGCAGCACCAAATGTTTCCGCGTCGATTTGCGCAAGATGCACGCTCGAATCACTGGCGCTTTCGTTCGCGGTGACGCGAATCCGGTATTCGGCGAGCAGCCGTTCGAAGGTCGCGCGTTCGATGCCGGACGAACGGTGGTCGATTTCCTCGAGCGCGGCCAGCGAGGCGCCGAACGTACGGGCGCGAGCCTCGTGCTCGGACATGGTGTGACGGGCCGTCGGGCGCAGTTTCAGCAGCCGGATCAGCGGCGCGAGACTGCCGCCCTGCACCACAAGCGTCGCGATGATCAGCAGAAATGTGCTGAAAACGATGAGGTCGCGGCCAGGGAAATTAGCGGGCAGCGCGATCGCGGCCGCCAGACTGACGACGCCGCGCATACCCGCCCAGCCGAGCACGACCGCTTCCTTGAAGGTCCACGGCTGGCGACCCGAGCGTTTCGTGCGCAACTGGTCGGGCAGCCAGATCGCAGCGAACACCCATGCGAGGCGCGCAACGATGGCTGCGGCAGTTGCCGGCAACGCGACACGCAGCCCGGCCGTCAACACGCCCGATTCGTGATTCACCCGTGACAGCAACGCATGCAGTGTGAGGCCGATCAGGATGAACACCAGCGCCTCGAGCACGAACACGACCGCTTCCCAGGTCGCCTTGGCTTTTATGCGCATACCGGCGTCGAATACCCGATGCTGGCGGATGCCGAGCACGAGACCGCAAGTCACGACGGACAGCACACCCGATCCGCCGACGGCCTCGGCGATACCGTAGCTGGCCCACGCCATCACGAAGGTCACGACGATGCCGAGCATCGGATCGCGCAGACGCGGCAACACCCAACACATGGCCTGGCCGCACACGATACCGACCGCGACGCCGATCAGCGTAAGCGTGAAGAACAGCACGGTTCCGCTCGTGACGGTAATCGTCGCGGCTAGAGCTGCCGAGACCGCCATCTGATAGAGCAGCAGGCCCGACGCGTCGTTCACGAGGCTTTCGCCTTCCAGCACCGCCACGAGCCTGGCGGGCAGCGGGTGGCGCTGAAGGATCGCCTTGGCGGCGACCGCGTCGGGCGGCGAGACGATCGCACCGAGCGTGAAGCACGCCGCCCACGGCAGGTGCGGGTTGAAGGCATGCACGGCGACAGCGACCGCGACGGTGGTGAACGTCACGGCCCCGAGCACGAGCGAAACGATCGTGCCGATGCCGCGTTGAAATTCCTTCCACGCCGTATAGAACGAACTCGACATCAGCAGCGGCGGCAGCATGGCCGCGAGCAGCAGGTTCGGGTCCACGTCGGGTACGCGCCTGCCGGCGACCGCGATCACACAGCCGCCGAGCAGCAGAACGACGGCAGGCGGGATCGCGATGCGCTCAGCGAGCCAGGTCAGGGCGCCCGCGCCGCAGATCAACAGCAGCAGGTAATGAAAAAACTCGACGTTGTTCATCCGCTAGAGCCCCGGGGATGGCACATCGATCACACCGTGGACGACGCCGGCGAGAACACCGGCGAACAGCGAAAGGATGGACAGTCTCATGATGCGAGTCTTGGTTGGTGAGCGTGGCATGACAGGAGCAGGAACTACGCGAAAAGGTTCGCGGAAAGAGTATAGGTTCGTCTGGATCACCAAGAGTCGGATTGAGAACATTTAATCTCTGGCACATGCCGCATATCCGTTCGATCGAGCTTGGGGACGTGCGTAAGCGCGAAGACGGCGCCGAATCGTAGCGCAAAGCTTTTAGGTCTCTCTGGGCGCAAAAGGAATGACGGCTTCATTTCAGGACTTTTTAGTTTGTGCCAAGGACTTCGGCCGCTTGCGTTATTAGAGTGCCAGCCGGCATGTGGCGCTATTCAGCGAGTTCTCGCTGGTCGCCGCATCGCTGTCCAACTCAACACGCAAGGTCGTCGCCACGCCCGCGCGCAGCGATGCAACGACGGAGATCCAGCATGAACACGCAGCAAATCGATTCGACCAGACCTTCGGCATCGCGCCGCAGGCTGCTTTCGGCAGGTGCGGGCATGGCCGGCGCCGTGGCCGCCATGTCGAGCCTGTCCGCGAATGCAGCGGCGTCCGTGACGGGCGGCTCGGTGCATACGCACGGCACCTCGCATCATCACGGCGGCAACTACCTGAGCGCGAAGGACGGCACGCAAATCTTCTTCAAGGACTGGGGCACTGGCGTGCCGGTCGTCTTCTCGCACGGCTGGCCGCTCTCGGCTGACGCGTGGGACGCGCAGATGCTCTTCCTGGTGAACCAGGGCTACCGGGTGATCGCGCACGACCGTCGCGGCCATGGCCGCTCGGGCCAGCCGTCGGAGGGCAACGACATGAACACCTACGCCGACGATCTCGCCGCTGTGCTCGACGCGCTCGACGTGAAGGGCGCGATGCTCGTGGGCCATTCCACGGGCGGAGGCGAGGTCGCGCATTACATCGGCCGCCATGGCGAAAAGCGCGTGGCGAAGGCCGTGCTGATCGGCGCAGTGCCGCCGCAAATGGTCAAGTCCGCGAACAATCCGAACGGTCTGCCGATGTCGGTGTTCGACAACATCCGCGCCGGCGTGGCGGCGAACCGCTCGCAGTTCTATCTGGACCTAACCACACCGTTCTACGGCTTCAACCGCCCCGACGCAAAAGTCTCGCAGGGCCTCGTGCAGGACTTCTGGCGCCAGGGCATGGCCGGTTCGATCAAAGGCCAGTACGAGTGCATCAAGCAGTTCTCTGAAGTCGACTACACCGACGACCTCAAGAAGATCAGTGTGCCCACTCTGATTCTGCACGGCGACGACGACCAGATCGTGCCGATCGACGATTCGGCGAAGCTCTCGGCGAAGATCGTCAAGAACGCGACGCTCAAGGTCTACAAAGGCGCGCCGCACGGCATGTGCAGCACGCACGTCGATCAGGTCAATGCCGACCTGCTCGAGTTCCTCAAGTCCTGAGGCGCCACGACGAGATCTGCGTGACACGCTTGCGAGGCAACGCGCGTCCGTTCGGAACTCTTCGGCCTGTCACAAGGACCATCAGCCGCGCGCCGCCTAAGCTCGATGCCAATCGCGGCCACCATGCTCCGCCGTGCGGCGGGACATGCGTGAGTTCGCCCCGCTGCGGTTCACGCGCGCACTGCCGCGCGCGACCCTGTCCGGCATACGCCGGCACGCGCACGGCTTGGCATGGCGCAGTAACGTGCCTGCGTCGGACCTGAACGGTTTGCTTGGGGCGCTCCCGGCTGTAGTCGCTTCGCGTTTTGAACGAACGCGAAACAGGCCTTTTGCGCCTGGCGCCCGGTTTTGAGGGGCTTCGAAAAGGGAATGAAATGGGTTTGAAACTGCAAGGCTCGCACCCGCATAGCCTCGAGATCACGCGTCTGGCTGCCGCCGTTCGCGCGAACGCTGACGATGCGCGTGTCTGGCGCTGGTACGCCGACCTCATGGAAGACGGGCGCGTGAGTTGCACGCGTACGCGCAAGGGATGGCTGATTACTGTAGACGGTCGCTGCACGGTGGAAGACGAGTCGTTCGATTGCGCCGTGCGTCGAGCGGAGCAGACATGGAGTGACATCGCGCAGTCTCAGGTCAAGCTGCTCCGCCGCGGCAACACCACTGTGAAGACGATCGGCTCGAGTTTGCCGCAGCTTAGGTGAAGCGGCGAGGTGACTTGAGGGATCGGGCGAGGTAACCCAGGGGTTCTCTCGGGCATTCGAGGCCGATGCCCGAGAGATGCCGATCAGAATGAGGATGACTGCGGGTCCTTTGCGGCTGCGTTGGAGCCGTGAGCACCCGGCAGCGAGCCGAACATATGCTGGCTGCATTTCGCCTCGCGCCATGCGGCACCCAACCTGGAACCGGACAGTACCCTGCGCGCGAGCGGAAGTATCTGCTCACCGGCAAGCATGCCTAGCAGGCCCATCAGCGCAATGGTGGGCGGCGCCGGCGACTGCACGCCGATCACACCGTAGACGACCCCGGCAAGGATGCCGGCCAACATGGAAAAGATATACGGTTTCATAGTGCGAGTCTCATTAAAGACCTGTCCCATTACAGGATTTACCCAGCGAATTCGTGAAAAGACTACCGGCTACTCTGCATTAAGAAAATCCCAATTAAGCGTTTTTAAGATTAATTATTTGAGAAAAAAATTTAATCGATTTTTAGTTGTTGCTGCCCGGTCTTCGCGTGTCAAATAACCGCAGCTGGATGCCGAATCGCCCAGCGCCAATGCACATCGGACGCCCACCGGCCATGCCGGCACGGCGACTCCCTCCTCTTTCCGGTTCAAAGGAAATACCCGTCATGAACAATTCGAAGCTCGAAGTACTCACACCGCAGAACAGCCAACTGATCATCATCGATCACCAACCGCAAATGGCGTTCGGCGTGCAGTCGATCGACCGCCAGGTGTTGAAGAACAACGTCGTCGGTCTGGCCAAGGCGGCCAAGGTGTTCGACATTCCGACCACGATCACTACGGTCGAGTCGCAAAGCTTTTCGGGTTACACGTATCCGGAACTGCTCGACGTGTTCCCCGAGCACAAAGTGCTCGAACGTACGTCGATGAATTCGTGGGACGACCAGAAGGTGCGCGACGCGCTCGCGGCGAATCGCCGCAAGAAGGTGGTCGTGGCGGGTCTGTGGACCGAGGTCTGCAACACCACATTCGCGCTGTCCGCGATGCTCGAAGGCGACTACGAGATCTACATGGTGGCCGATGCATCGGGCGGCACGTCGAAAGACGCGCACGATTTCGCGATGCAGCGCATGGTCCAGGCGGGTGCCGTGCCCGTCACGTGGCAGCAGGTCCTGCTCGAATGGCAGCGCGACTGGGCCCACCGCGCGACCTACGACGCTGTGATGGCGATCGCGAAGGAACACTCGGGCGCGTACGGCATGGGGGTCGACTACGCCTACACGATGGTCCACAAGGCAGCGCAGCGCACGGCTACGCCGCACGAGGTGCTGCCGGCTGTACCGGCACGCTGATCGCGTCGTCGCGATCGCCGAAACCGGGGCGATGCGCTCCGCGTGAAGGCGGCGGCAGCGCATGCGATCTACCAATCTCTGCGCTGCAGTGCATCTCCCGCGAGGTACTCGGGTTGAACCGCGAGGTCTCGCATCAGCATTCCAACCTCACAGAGAGACTGATCGAATGGAATCTTATCTGCTGTCCCTCGCTGCAGGGATGCTGATAGGCGTGATCTACAGCGTGATCAAGGTCCGCTCACCCGCGCCTCCGCTCGTTGCCCTCATCGGCCTGCTTGGCATGTTGATCGGCGCGCAGGCCGTGCCATCCCTGAGGCAGTTGTTGGGCTTTTAATCGAACTGATAGAAACGAGGAAACGCAATGGGCGCAACCGCTACCCATCCCGATCTGATTTTGCATAACGGACGGTTCGCGACACTGGATCGTTCGAACCCGGTCGCCAGTGCCGTGGCGATTGCCGACGGCCGCTTCGTCGCGGTCGGCAGCGAGGCGGACGTCATGCCGCTCGCGGGCCGCGCGACCAAAGTTATCGATCTCGGTGGCCGGCCGGTGCTGCCTGGCCTGATCGACAATCACCTGCATCTGATCCGCGGCGGTCTGAACTACAACATGGAGCTGCGCTGGGACGGCGTGCGTTCGCTCGCCGTTGCGATGGAGATGCTCAAGCAGCAGGTTGCGGTCACGCCCGCGCCGCAATGGGTGCGCGTGGTCGGCGGCTTCACCGAGCACCAATTCGAAGAGAAGCGGCTGCCGACGCTCGACGAGCTGAATGCCGTCGCGCCCGATACGCCCGTGTTCATCCTGCATCTGTACGACCGGGCGCTGCTCAATGCCGCCGCATTGCGCGTCGTCGGCTATACGAAGGACACGCCGGAGCCGCCGGGCGGCACGATCATGCGCGACAGCGCTGGCAACCCCACCGGGCTGCTGCTGGCGAACCCCAATGCGTCGATCCTGTACGCGACACTCGCGAAAGGCCCGAAGCTGCCGCTGGAGTATCAATACAATTCGACGCGCCATTTCATGCGCGAACTCAACCGCCTTGGCGTGACCGGCGCGATCGATGCCGGCGGCGGCTCGCAGAACTATCCGGACGACTACGAAGTCATCCGCAAGCTCCATGATGCCGGCGAAATGACGGTGCGCATCGCGTACAACCTGTTCACGCAAAAGCCGCAGGCCGAAAAGGAAGACTTCGTGAACTGGACCGGCTCGGTCAAGTATCACGATGGTTCGGACTACTTCCGCCACAACGGCGCGGGTGAAATGCTGGTGTTTTCGGCGGCCGACTTCGAGGACTTCCGCGTGGCGCGTCCCGAACTTCCGCCTGGAATGGAAGGCGAACTGGAAGGCGTAGTGCGGGTGCTCGCACAGAACCGCTGGCCGTGGCGCCTGCATGCGACCTACGACGAAACCATCAGCCGTGCGCTCGATGTGTTCGAGAAGGTCAACAAGGACATTCCGCTCGACGGTATCAACTGGTTCTTCGATCACGCGGAAACCGTTTCGGAGCGCTCGATGGATCGTATCGCAGCGCTCGGTGGCGGCATCGCGGTTCAGCATCGCATGGCCTACCAGGGCGAGTATTTCGTCGAGCGCTACGGCGCGCAAGCGGCACAAGCCACCCCGCCCGTCGCGAGAATGCTGGAGAAGGGCCTTAAGGTTTCGGCCGGCACCGATGCGACGCGCGTCGCGTCGTACAACCCGTGGGTGTCGCTCGCATGGCTCGTGAGCGGCAAGACGGTTGGCGGTCTGCGGATGTATCCGCAACGTAACCTGCTCGATCGCGATACGGCGCTGCGCATGTGGACCGAGTACGTGACGTGGTTCTCGAACGAAGAGGGCAAGAAGGGGCGCATCGTGGCGGGGCAGCTCGCCGACCTGATGGTTCCCGACCGTGACTTCTTCTCGTGCGCGGAGGACGACATTGCCGGTACCACCGCGTTGCTCACGGTGGTTGGCGGAAAGATCGTCTGGGGCGCGGGCCCGTTCTCGCAACACGATCGGCCGATCCCGCCTGCCATGCCTGACTGGTCGCCGGTGCGCCAATACGGCGGCTATGGCGGCTGGGGCGCGACGCAGCGCGACTGCGCGCCGCTCGCAGGTGCCGCCGCCGCCGCGATGTGCGCCTGCGCGAGCGCCTGCGGTTTGCACGGCCATGCGCACGCGAGCGCGTGGGCCAGTGCATTGCCGACTTCGGATGCAAAGGGCTTCTGGGGTGCATTCGGCTGTTCCTGCTGGGCGATCTGACATGACGATATGGAACGGCCGTGGCAACCCCGCATGGGTTCGCGCGGTGCTATCGCAGCCTTGGGTTGGGCCGCTCGTGCGTCTTGCGCTCGTGTCCGCCTACCTTATCGGCGGTATCAGCAAAGCGCTGAACTTCGAGGGCGCGATTGCGGAGCAGGCGCATTTCGGCCTGCACCCGGCCGCCCTGTGGGCCGCTCTCGCGGTGGCGGTCGAGATCGTCGGCTCGCTGTGCGTGGTATTGCGCCGCTTCACGTGGATCGGCGCAGGCGGCCTCGGCATGCTGACCGTCGTTGCGATGCTGGTTGCCAACGACTTCTGGAACCATGCCGGCGTCGAGCGCTTCATCGCGCTCAACAGTTTTTTCGAGCATCTTGGACTGATCGCGGGGCTCGTGCTCGCGACCCTGCTCGACGATACGCAGCGTCCGGCCGGCGAGAGCCGCGCCTGACCGATTGATCAGTACGATGAAATATCAAGGAAATTCCGCTATGAAAGCCATTCGCACTGCCTTAGTTACCCTGATGATCGCGGGCGGTCTCGTTGCCGCGCCCGTTGCTTTAGCGAAGCCGCCCGTGATGCCGATGGAATCGCCGTCGGTCGCCGTCGGTCCGCAGTACGACACGACGCACGTGTACGTGGCACCGGAGGACTTCGACCGCTTCACCGACAGCTTCGTGGCGACGTTTGGCGGCAGCAAGTCGAAGCAGGGCGTGTTCCAGGTCACGCCGACACCGAGCCAGACGATGTCGCAGCTCGTCTTTACCCCGGCAGGCACGATCTCCGTGTTCGGCTTCAAGACGCCCATGCCGTATCCGTTCGGCGCGGAGCGCACGGGCTACCTCGTGACGGACATGGACGCGGCGGTGAAGTCGGCGCGCGCACTCGGTGCGGATGTGATCGTCGATACGTTCCCCGACCCGATCGGCCGCGACGCGATCATCACATGGCCGGGCGGCACCAACATGCAGCTTTACTGGCACACCGAGGCCCCGCATTACGACAAGCTGCAGACCATTCCCGAGAATCGGGTGTACGTGTCGCCGCAAAGCGTGCACAAGCTGGTTCACGATTTCGTCAAATTCTCGCACGGCAAGGTGGTGTCCGATGACCTGAAGGCGCCGGGTGTCGAGATCGGCAGGCCTCAAGACAGCTATCGCCGCATTCGTATCGAATCGCCGTTCGGCAAGATGACCGTGCTCGTGACGGACGGTCATCTGCCTTACCCGTTCGGGCGCGAAGTGACCGGCTACGAAGTAGCGAATCTGACCGATACGCTTCAAAAGGCGAAGGCCGCTGGCGTCAATGTGCTCGTGCCGCCATTCACCTCGGCCGGCCGTGATGCCGCGATCGTGCAGTTCCCGGGCGGCTATATCGCCGAAATTCACACGGGCGCGGCGCAATGAAGTCCGAGGACACGATCCTTGCCGCGATCGCCGGCTTCGTCGACACGCTGAGCTTCGTTGCTCTATTCGGTTTGTTCACCGCACACGTGACGGGCAACTTCGTGTTGATCGGCGCCGGCATCGCCGGCTCCGGTCAGGGCGTTCTGCTCAAGCTGATCGTGTTCCCCGCGTTTATCGGCGGGGTCGTTCTCAGCAGCCTGCTCGTGCGTTGGCTCCCGCAGCGGCAGGCACGTCAGGGCGCACGCCTGCTCTATGCGGTGCAGGCCGTGCTGATATTCGGCTTTTCCCTCGCCGGCGTATGGGCGACGCCGATCAACCAGCCAGATAGCCTGCCTGTCATCCTGGCGGGCGTCGTGGGGGCGTTCGCGATGGGTGTGCAGAATGCGCATCCGCGCCTGGTCCAACGCCTTGGTGTGCCCAACACCGTCATGACGGGCAATGTCACGCAAGCCGTTCTGGATGTGATCGACATGCTGTCGCCGGGCACGCCCGACAGCGTGCGCACCGCGGCGCGCTCGCGCTTCGGCTCGATGATGCCGGCCATCGTCGCGTTCGCAGTCGGCGCGGTGGCCGGGGCACTAGGGGTGGTCTACATGGGCTTCTGGGCGCTGCTTGCGCCGGCGTGTGCCCTCGTCGGGCTCGCGGCGACCACGGGAGAACATGAGCGCGCGATTGCACCGGGGCACTCATGAATCCAGGCGGTGCAGGGAATCATCCTGTGCAGGCTCGGCGCGTGAGTGGGACGGGCCAACACAAACATAAGCCGACAAAGGCAAGGAAATCCATGGTATCGAGTAGGATGCGCGCGCGCCGATGCGCGCAGGCCGCGCGCTTGACGGCCATCGCCGGGCTGCTGCTGGCGGGCGCCGGCGCGGCGTTCGCGCAAATGGCTGCGCAACCGGTTGCAGATGCGAACCTCGCGGCTGACCCGGTCGGCGCGACCGCAGGCACGGCAGTGAACGACGCCGCATCGAGCGACGCGTGTAACGTCAAACGTCCTGCCGTCATGTTCAACCGCTGGCAGGAGGACTGGTCGGTGCTTTCGAACCCCTGCGTTCCGCGCAAGCCGCTCGACAGCCTCAAGTACATTCCGCTCGGCGGCGACCCCGCGTCATATCTGTCGCTTGGTGCGAACCTGCGTGAGCGTATCGAAACCAATGACGCCCCGCTGTTCGGGGTCGGCTCTGCGCAGTCGGATACCTATCTGCTTCAGCGCATCGAAGTGCATGCCGACGCACATCTCGCCGAGCACTGGCAGTTTTTCGTCCAACTTGAGGATGCGCGAGCATTTGGCAAAGACGTGGTCACGCCGGTGGACAAGAATCCGCTCGATCTCGAGCAGGCATTCGTAGCCTACACTGGAGCGCTCGGTGGCGGTACGTTCAAGTTTCGCGTTGGCCGCCAGGAAATGGCATTCGACTTGCAGCGTTTCATTGCCGTACGGGATGGCCCGAACGTACGACAGGCCTTCGATGCCATCTGGGCAGACTACGAATACCAGAAGTGGCGCTTTATCGCCTACGCAACGCAGCCCGTGCAGTACCGCAACGCGACCGTGTTCGACGATGTATCGAACCGCAATCTCACTTTCAGCGGCGTGCGTTTCGAGCGGCAATCCGTCGGGCCGGGTGACATGTCCGGGTACTGGTCCCGCTATAACAACGCCAATGCGCGATACCTCGACGCTCAGGGTTCTGAGCACCGCGACGTCTGGGACCTGCACTATTTCGGCACACGCGGCGGCGTCGATTGGGATGCGGAGGCGATGCTGCAGACGGGAACGGTCGGTAATAGTACGGTTCTCGCGTGGGCGGTTGGCTCGCTCGCAGGTTACAAATTCGACATGCCGTGGACGCCGCGCGTCGCACTGCAGATCGATGCGGCGTCCGGCGACCGGCACCCGCATGATGGTCGGCTCGAGACCTTCAATCCGCTATTTCCGAACGGCTATTACTTCACGCTGGCAGGCTATACGGGCTACGCGAACCTGATCCATATCAAACCGTCGATGACGCTCAAGCCTTCGGCCAATCTCACGCTGCTTGGCGCGCTGGGCTTCCAGTGGCGCGAGACGACTGGCGACGCCGTGTACCAGCAGCCGAATCAGCCTGTGCCGGGCACGGCGGGAAAAGGCAGCCTGTGGACAGGTATGTACGTGCAATTGCGCGCGGACTGGACGATTGCGGCGAACCTGGTAGGTTCGGTCGAAGCCGTGCACTTCCAGGTGGGAGACTCGATTCGTAAGGCGGGCGGCCGCAATGCCGATTACGCGGGCGTCGAACTCAAGTACGGGTGGTAGGACTTGCCGGCTATCGCCGATCCCGACGGCGTCAGGAGCGTTGCCGGGACCGCGCCATGTGTCTACGTCGCTCGGGCTTCGACTCCGGCTGGCCCGATGGACGAACGGGCTCGTTGTTCAGGCGCTCAAGGCTAACAGCTCGCCGGGAAAGCTTACATCGCCTTCGAGAGGTATTTGAACTGCCCTGCTGGCGACGTGCTCATTCGACGCGCACTGGAATTTCTCTGCGACGTACGTCCGGGTGCATTCGAACAGGCTGTACATCGCCTCCGGCCCGTCGATACAGACATTGACAAGCGACTTCGAGACAAGCTCATCGATGTTTTCAATCAAGCTGCCTGTCGTCAACGCCATGTCGTTGACGACTCCACGCAGCGAATCGAAGCTAAACGGTCCGACGAACCGGCAAAGTTGAACGAGCAGGGACTGGGCCGAGTCGCTCAACAGGTCGAAGCTGACATCGAAGGCCGCCCGTAGACAGCGATGCCGCGCCGTCGCAGTGCGGTATCCCCCGGATAGGAAGGACAGTCCATCGCTCAGCAGGCGCTGCACGCCTTCGACGCCCAACAATTCCGCCCTGCCGGCGGCCAACTCGATTGCGAGTGGAATACCATCCAGGCGCTGACAAATGTTTGCGATGCTCGCTATCTCGCCGATGCTAGGGACAAACCTCGGATGCATCTGCTGCGCACGGTGGACAAAGAGCTGGACAGCCGGGCTGTCCAACATCTCGTCGCAACGGTCCGTAAGTTTGGGAACGCCAAGCGGGTTCACCCGGAAAACCGTCTCGTTGCGAATCTTCAGCGGCTCCCGGCTCGTCACCAGCAACTGGATATTCAGGCTTGGCGCCAACAATGCTTCCACGATTTGTGCAACCACTGAGATGACGTGCTCCGCACCATCGAGTATCAACAACCACGGCGCATTCGACAGCGCTGCGCCCAGACGCTCGGAACAGACGACGTCCTCCGGCATGTCGATACCGCAACCGTACGCGATCGCACTCAGCACCTCGTCGATCGTGGCTGCGGATGAAAGATCGACAAAGGCCACCGTCGCCGGGCATGACGGCGCTATCCGATAGGCGAGTTCAAGTGCAAGACTCGATTTTCCGACACCACCTGTGCCCGTCAAGGTAAGCACCTGGGAGTCGACCAATGCCTCGGCTGCCTTGGCCACCGCCACGTCTCTCCCGACGAGATTCCCTACGCGGCGCGGGAGCGGCCGCGGACTGGCGGCAGTACGGAGTTTCGGCTGTATGTCCCGAGACGGGGCCAACCGGTAGCCACGGCGTGCCACCGTGACTATGAGGTCCCGGTCATCGCCCAGCGCCTTGCGCAGCGCAGAGATGTTGACGTCGATATTGCAGTCTTCGACGACGGTGCCGGGCCAGACCGTCTGCATCAGCTCGGACCGCGACACCACTCGACCGTTTGCCGAGGCGAGCGTCGCCAGCAAGTCGAAGGCGCGCGAGCCCAGTCGCAGGTCCTGGCCATCGCGCCGCAAACATCGCGCGTTCATGTCGAGTTCGATCCGGCCGATTTTCATAAGGTCGCCTCCAGCAAGGGAAATAGACACGCGTTTCTTCCCCAGCGGTGAGTGTTGAAGTTATGTCGGCTACCGACGGAGTGCGCGCTTTATAACGCTGCTGGCGTGTCTGAACGCAGCGTCTGTCGGGCAGGTGTCAGCCAACCCGTCGAAAACCATGAAGTCATGAATCGTGCCGATATAACGAGCGGCGTTCACTCTGACGCCTGCGCGCATGAGCTTGCGGGCGTATTCTTCGGCGTCGTCTCGCGTAATGTCGTTCTCTGCCGTGATGACGAGTGCGGCGGGCAGGTCTTCGAGTTCGGCGGGTTTCGACTTTATCGGCATCGCCGCCGCGAGTGACCGCGATCTCTCAGGAAACTGTGACTCAATGAAGCGCTCCAGCGCCCTGGCCGTCATGCCGGGCCCCGTCGCAAACTGACGATATGACTGCGTGGTGGCGTCTGCCGACAGGATGGGGCAAAACAGCGCTTGCAGGCGCAGACTCGGGCCATGCCGGTCTCTCGCCCATCGCGCCACGACTGCAGCGATGTTTCCGCCTGCACCATCGCCGGCCACCGCGACCGTGCGACCATCGAGCTGCAGCACTTCGGCATGTGCAACGACGTATTGCAGCGCGGCGTATGCCTCTTCGTTCTGTGTCGGGAACAGCGCCTGAGGCGCGGGCGAACAACGAACGAAGACAACCGCCACCTCTGCTTCAGCGGAAAGGCGTGAGACGAGCCTGCGGTGGGTTGCGAAGCTCGCCATGCGCCAGCCGCCGCCCGGATAGTAGAGCACGACGGGCAGTGAGCCCGGCGCGCCGGCCGGTCGCACGATGTGCACGTCAATGGCGCCCGTCGGTCCGGTCTTGAAGGTCAGCGCTTCGGTGATGACGGCATATTCGTCTGCGCAACTGTCGTCACTGTCGGCGCGGCCGGGGAACGATGGCTCTTGGGCGAGCAGCGAATCCGGATGCATGCCGGCTTCGGAGACCAGATCGAGAAACTGCTGCGTGTCGGGGTCCAGGACCGGGTGGGACGACCACGGCGTCGCGAGACGCGGTGACGCGGAATCGACGGTACTTGCAGGCTGAACGTGGTCCATAAAAGCCGACGTAGGAGAGTTGAGCGGTTGGCGGGGACTCCCGCTCGTGCCACACACAGTGCCGAGCGCACCTGCTGAGTTTGAAACGATGCCGAGTCCCGATAACCGCTATTGTCCAGGCGACGGGGCCGGACCGCTCAGTTAAAGTTTGCTAAGAAGCGTTAGCCGCAGATGCAAACCCGGCAGCGCGCCCGCATCAGGCGCCGCCGCGAGCCCCACCATCGCAAGCAGCACGCCACTGCACGCTTGAGCGCGCACCCGCTGATGAAAGACGCTGCCGCTGCAACGCCGGAATGCCCTCGTAGAGCGCCCGAGAGCCATTCGATGAACACCTTCAGTTTGGGCGGCATATGGCGAGTGGGCGGAGACACCACGGAAACCGGCCGCTGCGGCGTGTTGAAGTCGGCCAGCACTTCCAGCAACCGGCCGGCGCCTTCGATCTGGTTGCGGATCCCCGTCGGGAAGGCCTCATGGTTTGGCGAGGCGGGGTCCGGTCACCCCGTATTCGCGGCCGCCGAACACTGGCGCGGATGAAGGGCAACACTTGTCAGATCGGAAGGCTAGAAGAGGCGCCTGCCCTCCGGAAGCCAGACGCCACGCAACCCCACGTTGCAGAAATCGCAATGAAATGACGGTCTCGGGCGGTGTGTGCGCGTGCCGGAAAGCCGAGTAGCCGTACGCCTCGTGCTTCGCGTCACACGCTATGCAGATGGCGGCTTAATGTCCCGCAGTTGCCAGGCTCAGCCGGTTCGTCACGCCGGTGACGCCCGCGACTTGCTGCGCGTGTTGCTGCGCGAGGTCGATCTGCGCCGCTTCGGGCACGGAGCCTTCCAGCGTGATGGCGCCAGACTTGGCGACGACCGACATATGCGAAGCGTCCACCCCGCCTGCCTTGATGATTGCTTTACGAACGTTGGTGGCGAAATGACGGTCGGCAGCACGCTCGGCCTTCTGCTCTGTCTTACGCTGCGCCTTGACCGGATCCTTCGGCACGGCGGGATGCGCCTGAACGGGCGGCAAGTATGAGACCGCCGCGTCATCGGCGAACACGCTGCCAGCGTAGCCCGTCAACAGAACGATGGTAGCGAGTGCTGCGGCCGGTTTGAGCCTCGAATACAGTTTCATCTGGTCGATCTCCTTGTTTGGCGAAGCTTTTGTCCGCCGTTAAAAATTTGATGGTCGCGCGTCCGCGCGAATGATGCCGCGTCAGAGCGGTCATCGAACCGTTGCAGCTTATGGATCGCGCACCTTAAAGTCCTTGATAAAACCTGAAGTGTTATGAATAGCTCAGATCATCCCCATGCGAGTACGCTGGAGTGCACGGCAGTTCCGAAGGGGTAAGCAGATCTGCGTTGGGTTCGTCGACATGCGTGCCGAGCATGCCATGTTGGGGGCGCAGCCTAGCCGTTCAGCGGCGTTTTTGACGATCTTCGTGGTTAGCTTGGCGGAGCCGTCGATCGGCACGATCTGGTCGCCGTCGCCGCGAGGACGAGCGGGCGCGCGCTGATGTTTTTCCGGTTGTCGGTGTAGTGGATTTCTCAACGCTGCTTTGTACGCTCCTACCTGACATTCGAGGCTACGACGGAGCGAACGGCGGTAAAGCGCCTCCCAGCCGCCTCACAGTGGCCGGCACTCCAACGTCCGCAATGGCCGACAACTGCGCATTGAGCATCCTGCAGATTTCAGTTCGTGATCTTCTGCCGGGAAGGGACGTCTTCAGCGGCAGTTGTCCCCTTCCCCTGCCCCCAATCCTTTCACGTACTACCCTGCGCCCTGTCGCCCAATGAGGCGTATGCCCGATTTCCGGATCTGTGTTGCCATATAGCGGAAGCAGTGCGGGAAAGACGTCGGGAAGCTGTCAGGGCCGCCCGCGAGCAGCAGAAAGACCGGCTTGATAAGGCGATCCGGATCGAGGCGGCCCGCATGATCTCGACGGGACAGTACCCAAGCGTCGACCGACTGATCACGTACGCGAAACAGCATGGTCTGGGCGCGGATAAACCTGCGGACCGCTCGTGCATCCGGCAGGCACAGCTCGGAGCACTTGCGGGCATCCCCGGCAGCGGTCGCAGACGCAGGAACGACGCTGCGCCGGACGTGCGACTTGAACTGGCGTCGCCCAACCCTCTCCTTCACTGCGTGGGAGCACTGTGCTCTGGAGGGTTTTGGCGTCTATCATGTGTTACATCCTGCGGCACAGAAAACACCATATCGCTTCCAAACGGAAGTTTTATGGTTTCTTCCACACTGAGGTGTGGAGTTCAGCAATTGATGTCGCTGTTTTCCAACCAATTCTTGTCGTTTTGAGCCCCGAAACCGACCATAGGAACGATGCGAAACCGCCAAGGACATGCAATTCGTGTCGCCTTGACATGCGCATGCTTAAAAAATCGATGAGCCGTCCCTTTTTTTCACCAGTCACGCCCCCGATACGGCGCAACGGCGGACGGCCCGAGTTAATGACAACCATGCCGAGGCGACACGAATTGCATATCCGTTGCGGCTCTGCGTCGCTCTGTAGGGCTTTTTCGGGCCTCAAAGCGACAAGGTCAGCGGCTGACCTCGTTGGCGTGTTCTCGGCCAATGCTGACGCTCGTGTGTCGACGCCGACATGCGTGCTTACGGGCGCTCACCGGCCGTTCGCCGAGACGGGGCTACGAACGGCCGCTACCGAGTTCAACGAATGCGTACTGTCGACCCGATTCGGCCAGTCGCCCGGTTGCGACCTGCGCGGCTCTTCTCCGAGTACAGTGGACATTCGTGAGGCGAAATCGTTGGCGTGTTCACGACCTTTGCGGACGCGTGCCTTGACGCAAATTCGTGGGCAAAGTCATCCCGCGCCGATAGCTCGCTAACCGCGCTATTCACTGACTCCGCGTGTGTCATTGCGCCAGTTGCCAGCGCAGTACCGGATGCGTCGCGCCGGCAGGCATCGACCACACCCCCGTCGGACTGAAGTCATATCCGACGAACGAGGCCGGCGTGCTCATCTGAGCGGTCGTCAGCCCGTTCGCCGCGGGAATCGGCGTGCCATACAAGACGCCGACTGTGGCGTTCGTGGTGTCGGAGTTCCAGTACACATCGTTGCCGATCGTGCCTGTATTGGATCGCGCGATGCCAATCGGCCCATAGCCGGTCGGGTTTGTCACAGAGCCGGTTGCGAATGACTGGGTGATCGTTCCTGAGTTAATGACGACGAGTGCCGCGCCGCCGCATGGCGTACCGGCAGCGCCTCGGCAAAAGAAAGGTAACGATGTCGAGCCGGTTGCATAAGACTGGCTGATCGTGCCGCTGTTACCGCCGACCAGGCCGCCACCGCCCTCAGCGATATAACCCGACGAATCGACAGGCCCCGTGGCGAAGGACTGGCTGATCAGGCCGCTATTGGTGCCCACCAGACCACCGAGCCCACCCCCCGTTGACACGGCGGCGCTGCTCGAAGAACGCAGGATCGAGCCGGCGTTGGTGCCTACGAGCCCACCGGCGATCGAAAAGTCGACCGCATTGCTGAATGCGACGGTACGAACCGTGCCGGACGTGTTGACCCGAACGACCGTGCCGTTGTTGATGCCGGCCAGCAAGCCCATATAGACGACGGCCATCTGGAGGGGAGTCGTGCTCGCCGTGCCCGAAATGTCGAGGTTGCGCACGACGCCCGGGGGGCCGATTACACCGAACATACCCATCAAGCGTGAGAACTCGGAAGCCACCACCTGCGCGACCGTTAGCGAACCGATCGTATTGCCTTGTCCGTCGAACTGCCCCATGAAGGGTGTGAAGACGGTGCCGATCGCAACGAATGGCGTGCTGCTCGTCGCGCTCGCATCGATGTTCCTGCCGAGCGCGTAGTTACCGGTGAGATCGTTGGCGACGTTCGTCAGATCGGTCAGCGAGTTCACCAGCTTGTATGCGGTGATTTGCGTGACCAGCCCGCTGAATGGGGGAGGTGTCCACGCCGGGTTGCTCAGCTGCGTGCCGGCGATGTAGCTGCCGTTCATGTCGTAGAAAGCGCTCAGCGCGCCCGCGCTCTTCGACCAGTCGAGCGTGCCATTGTTTGTGACGCTGCCGCCATTGTCGATTCCGCTCGCGTCGGCGCGCAAGTTCAGATTGCCCGCGCCGTTGTTCGCGATCGTCGCGCCGCTGTCAACCGACACGTTGCGGTACGCGGCGAGCGTCAGCGAAGCGGGACCGCGCCAGCGCAGGTTCGATGCGACGTCGATGTCGCCCGTTGCGCCCATCGCGCCGGTCGTGGCGACATCAACGGAGGTGCCAGCATTCAGGCTTCGGCGCAGCGCGCGTGCAGCGGATTGATCGATCGTGAAGGCGGGCGTCGACAGATTCCATTCACCGGCACGGACGGCGGCCTTTGCGTCGAACGCCAGTTGCGCGGCGTCGGTGTCGACCGTCCCGCCGCTGCCGTCTGCGTTCGTGGCCGTGACGACGCCCGCCTGCTCGACCCGGCCGCCGTCAGCGACGAGCCAGACATGGCCGTCGCGGTTCGCCGTGCCCGTGGCCCGGATGCGCGCACCACCGCCGGCGAGCGCAAACACGTTGCCATCGGCGGCCTGCAGGCTGATCTGCGCGGCTCTGATGCGTCCGCTGTTGACGACCGTACCTTCACTGCCTGTCTGCACGAACACCTGCTTGCTGCTGGTCGAGTCCTGCAGCAGCACCTGTTCGCCTGCGGCCAGCTCGGCCGTACCGTCAGGCGCCTTGATCGTCCCTCCGTTGACGACCGCGCCTCGCGCGATCAGGAAGACATCGGCGCCACTCGAACTGATTTCGCCGAGGTTGATCACGCTCGCATTCGAGTTGCCCCACAGCGTGAGTGCGCCGCCATCCATGAACGCACAGTTGTCGGCATCGAGCGTGGACGCGACGAAACGGCCGCCCGTCGTCACGACACCCGACGGGCCTACGACCACGCCTTGCGGATTGATCACATAGAGGCTGCCCGTTGCACTGAGCCTGCCGAGGATGGCCGACGGCGAGCCGCCCGTGACCCTATTCAAGGTCGCGCCTGAGCCGTTATCGAACGTCACGCGGTTCTGGGCACCGATAGAGAAGCTGTTCCAGTCGATCACGCCGCGCGTCGAACCCGGCTGTGTGACCAGCAGCGCGTTACCCTGACCTGAGATAGTGCCGGCCCCGGCGACGTACTGACCGCCTTGCGGAAGAACGCCCGCGGCAAGCACAGCGGAGGTGAAAGACGGTCCAGCAAGCGAGATGCCTAAGGCTATCCAGATGCGTCTGGACTGCCAACGATGTGGTGCGTGACGCGCAGCCGGACGTAATTTGGGTCGTGACATACATTTCCCCTCTCCGCGTAGGGGCGGATGAGCCACTAACGACCGCGGCGCCGAGCGGAGACGCGCTGGTCGCAGTGTCTGAAGAATAGCCGTTGCAGCCGCGGATGGATGCCGATACTTCGTCGTTTTGTGCCTGCTTGTCGGGCTTTTTTGGCCGTTCGTCGTGTTGCTGCATCCATGATGCGCTCACGAAATCTGAGGTCGAGTTGCTCAAGGACGTTGCGGCCTTTTCTGTCGGTTCATAAGCTTTGTACAGCGGAGGGCGATGGCAACTAGCGCCGCTTCTGTTTCAAGGTCCAAGGGCGGTTTGCAGCGGTTCAGTGCTCACATGCGCTGCAATGGAACCCATCGTAGGACGTGTACGGCGTCAAGCCGTACCTCATGGCATTTGACGCGAAGCGTTATACGGTCGATCCGAGGCGCGCGCCATCGACCGGTAATTCGCTCACGACCGTCTCGCGCAGTTCGTCCCTCACGTACGAGTACATGCGGTAGTACCGCGCCCACGGCTCCTCGGTCGCGTCGACGTAAAAGCCCGCGCCAACGCCGAAGTCCCACGCATCGCTCTCGCCTAGCACGCCCGCGCCGCGCGGACTCGTGTCCGGCGCGATCAGCACGATGCCTTGCTGGGCCGCGAAACGCTGCGCGCCGGCCTTGATCGGAAACGTTTCTTCCGTGCAGGTCAGTCCGGCCAGATAGAACAACGCCGGCACACGTCCCGCGTTCTCATGCAACGCCTGCGGCGGCAGATAGACCGAGAAGCGCATCAGCAGACCGATGGTGCGCGACTCGTGCCGGTAAAAGCGCTGCTCGCCGCCATGACAGGCGTGCGACGATAGTAGTTCAAGCATCGCGACGCTCCATCTCTTAGTACAGCACGACCGAGCGGATCGACTCGCCCTTCTTCATCAGGTCGAAGCCCTCGTTGATGCGCTCGAGCGGCAGATGGTGTGTGATCAGGTCGTCGATATTGATCTTGCCTTCCATGTACCACTCGACGATCTTCGGCACGTCGGTGCGTCCGCGCGCGCCGCCGAACGCCGAGCCCTTCCACTCGCGGCCCGTCACCAGCTGGAACGGCCGCGTGCTGATCTCCTCGCCCGCCGCCGCGACGCCGATGATGAACGACTGGCCCCAGCCCTTGTGCGTGCATTCGAGCGCCTGGCGCATCAGCTTGACGTTACCGATGCATTCAAACGAGTAGTCGGCGCCTCCATCGGTCAACTGCACAATGTGATCGACGACGTTCTCAACTTCGTTCGGGTTGATGAAATGCGTCATGCCGAACTTCTTCGCGAGCTCGACGCGGCCCGGATTGATGTCGACACCGATGATCTTGTCCGCGCCAACCATCTTCGCGCCCTGAATGACGTTCAGGCCGATGCCGCCGAGCCCGAACACGACCACGTTCGCACCTGCCTCGACCTTCGCCGAATACACAACCGCGCCAACGCCGGTCGTCACGCCGCAGCCGATGTTGCAGATCTTGTCGAACGGCGCGTCTTCACGCACTTTTGCGACGGCGATCTCCGGCACGACGATGTAGTTCGAAAACGTCGACGTGCCCATGTAGTGAAACAGCGGCTTGCCGTCGAGCGAGAAGCGCGAAGTCGCATCGGGCATCAGGCCCTTGCCCTGCGTCGAGCGGATCGCCTGGCACAGGTTGGTCTTGCGCGACAGGCAGAACTTGCACTGGCGGCACTCGGGCGTGTAGAGCGGAATGACGTGATCGCCCTTCTTCAGCGTGCCGACTCCCGGCCCGACATCGACGATCACGCCGGCGCCTTCGTGGCCGAGAATCGCCGGAAAGATGCCTTCGGGATCGGCGCCCGAGAGCGTGTAGTAATCCGTGTGGCAGATGCCCGTCGCCTTCACTTCGATCAGGACTTCACCGGCGCGCGGACCTTCGAGATCGACTTCCTCGATCGTCAATGGGGCGCCGGCTTTCCATGCGATTGCTGCTTTGGTCTTCATATGTCCTCGTCACTCACGTTACGACTGGTCGGAATCATCGACCACGATCATGAGCAACGAGGTTAGTTTTCCGCGTGTTGACGAAAATACAGTGCAAATTGGCCGAAAGTCGGTGGCCGCCACGAGGCAGGCCGGGTATCGCGACTGGGAATCCTCCTCCCTACCGGACAAAACCTTCGCCGCTATACACGACCGGCCAAAATGATTCTCGCCGCCCAGACTGGAGCGTCCTGTTGCGCGACCATCACTCAGGGTACATCACGTGGGATCAGTTCGAGGAGCATCAGAGGATGATTGCCGAGAACACACACATGAAGAAGCGGGCTTCCCGTCGATCTGCTCGTGGTGGGCGGGCATTGCTTACTTTCGATAGATTCGACAGCTCCAATCTGCAATTGATCTTCGAGGCGTCGGAAAACGTATCAAGAAACCTGAGAATTCTCAAAGTCGTCTTTGAATACTTCTCGCGCAACCCGAAAGCTGTCGATCGCCGCGGGGATCCCCGCGTAGATTCCCGTTTGTAGAAAGACTTCACGGATCTCTTCCTTTGTTACCCCGTTGTTGAGAGCCCCCCGAATATGAAGCCTCAGCTCATGCGGACGGTTAAGGGCTGTCAACATTGCCAGATTGAGCAGGCTGCGTGTCCGCCTATCCAGCCCTGGCCTACTCCACACTGCCCCCCAGCAATACTGGGTGACGAGTGTCTGCATCGACATGTTGAAGTCATCCGCATTCGCAATGGCCGAGTCGACATACGCGTCACCCAGCACCTCTCGCCGGATCTTCATACCGGTTTCAAATAATTCCTGAATCATGCGAATCTCCTGTTCGAATATGGGGCGTGGCAGTCTCACGACTTCTAATGCCCTGCCCCCGTTATCGAAATCTGCGCCAAACCTCTCGAATCGTTGATGAGGAGATGCGTAAAATCAATGAGCCTTGCTTGCTGTGGCGACCCATTGATCGAATTGAGACTGGTTGCTCGCGATCCACGCATCCGAAAGCTTCTTCACAACGCTCACGGACCCGCCATCCTTACTGATCACGCCTTCCCATTCAGACCACGTCGCGAGTGGAAACCGGATTTGCTCGATCAGGGCTTTGACCGCGGGATTCGCCGCCAGAAATGCCTTGTTTGCCACCGTGTCATAGTTCCACGAGCCCATGGCCATTCGGCACGGATTGGCTCCGCCAGCGCAGCCGACCACTCCATTGACCAATGCCGTACCGCGGTTCGGGATATTGGGCGGAAGCGCGTCCTGTGGAGTGGGCAACCATACGACATCGGTGCCGGGTTTCAAAGCATTGGTCATCCACGATGGACTCCATGCGTAGTAAAACGCAGGCTTCCCGTTTTGCACCTTCGTAATGACGTCTGCCATGAGGGCTTCGTACTTGCCTCGCACGGGGCTGACTGTCTGCTTCAAGCCGAATTTGTCGAGCTGATAGTCCACGACGACGCCACAACTCCAGGCAGGATCGCAGCTGATCATTTCCGCCTTGCCATCGCGGCCGAACAGCCCCGCGATTTTCGGATCCTTCATCTGCTCCAGATTCGTGATGTTGTGAGCAAGCGCAGTTTTCCTGTCGACGAGATAGCCGTTGATTCCTCCACCGATGATCATGCCGTCACCGACCACCGTCGCCTGCTGCGAGATCGCGCGAAAACCCGGCTCGCGCTGAGGCAAGGTCACGTCTGTCGCCAGGTCCATGTCGCCTTGCGCGACCGCTTGAAAAAACAAGGTCGTATCCATGGTGCTCAGCCGGACGTCGTAGCCGAGTTTCTTCAGAGCCTGCGATGTTATCTGCGCGACTACGTAGTTGCCGCCAAGACTGTCATCTTGCGCGTAGCGTATGGTCTTCCCACTACCCGGAAGTGTCTGCGCGCCCACCGTACCTGCGAACAAAAAACCGGTCGCAACCGCAGCGATCACTTTTACCAATGCGTTCATTGATACTCCTCCATCGTTCAAATGTTCATTCGTCGAATGACACAACATGCTCCCGGGAAACCCGTTGCTGCACTGATGCACGCCCTTACAGCGCTTCACGCGCATCGCCGGGCGTATGTGCCTCCTCGTGACCACCCCGGAAAAAGCGCTTGAGGACAGTGCGAAAATGACGCTGCTTGTCAGGTTGTTTTTTGGCGATCTTCTGCGAAAAGCGATCGAGCATCATCGCGAGCAGGACGATTGCGATCCCTCCTACCGCTGCACGTCCTACGTCCAGCCGCCCCAGACCTTGCAACACCACGAGTCCCAATCCGTCCGCGCCGATCATCGATACAACGACCGACATCACCATGGCTGTCAGTACGGTCTGGTTGAGTCCCCCTAGAATCGTCGGCATCGCGAGCGGCAATTGCACTTCCCATAGGAGCTGCCACTTGTCCGCACCAAAGGCCTTACCCGCCTCGACGATTTCGGTTTCAACCATCTTGATTCCAAGATGTGTGAAACGGATCAGTGGCGGCATGGCCGCTGTCACGACGGCAACTTCTCCCGGCACAGTGCCGACACCAAAGAGCATCACGACTGGCACGAGATAAACAAAGGTTGGCGTGGTTTGCATGATGTCCAGTACAGGCTGCACCACCATCCACACGCGTGGACTGCGCGCACATAAAACTCCGATCGGAATGCCAAGTAACGCGCAGAAAAGAATGGCCGTCGCGATAAGGGACAGTGTTGTCATCGCCTCGGTCCACACTCCGAGCATGGCGATGACAACAAGGACCACACAACCAAATAAAGCCACGCGCAAACCCGCCAAACGCCAGAACGCGGCAAAGGTGAGCGCTACGAGCACAGGAAACGGCACGGCATGGAGAATGCTGTCATTGAAGTTCAGCAATTGCTCGACTGGCCATCGAATCGTCAGAAACAAAGGCCGCAAGTGAGTGGCCATCCAGTGGACGCATTCCTGAATCCACTGATCCACCGGGAAAATTGCAAGCTGGTCAGCACTAAGCATGATGTACCTCTGCGCCACTGCCGGCGCCAATTCTTGCGAGAACTTGGCTCGCGTCCAGAAGTCCGATGAGTTTGCCGTCTGTGTCGGTTACCCCGACCGGACTCCCCTGACCGCACTGGTGTGCCACGTCCACCAAGCGCGTCGATGCGGAAACACATGCAAACCGCCTGTCTGGTTCAGGGATGGCTCGACCGTCACGCGCCTGCGCCATTTCGGAGCCTGTCAGGACCCCAAGCACGCGCTCTTCGGCGTCGAGCACGAACCCTGGCCCTTGCCCAAGCGGGCTCGCTGCCATGAGGATCCGGCCCGCATCTCGCCACACGGGTGATAGCACCGTCATGACGGAGCGCGCGTCGAACAGTCGCGCACGGTCCACCTCACGCGTAAATGCGGCGACGTAATCACTTCCCGGATCCAGTACGATCGACTGCGGTGAACCTTCACGCACCACGCGTCCCTCTGACATGATGGCGATGCGTGTACCGAGCTTGAGCGCCTCCTGGAAGTCGTGCGTAATGAAGAGAATCGTTTTGTTGAGGGTGCGCTGCAGGCGAAGCAGTTCCTCCTGCATTTCCGTGCGAATCAGTGGATCGAGCGCGCTGAACGCTTCATCCATGATCAGGATGTCGGCTTCCGTCGCGAGCGCGCGGGCAAGACCCACACGCTGGCGCATACCGCCACTTAGCTCATGCGGCATGTGGTACGCCCACTTCGACAGCCCCACCACAGCGAGTACCTCCTCAGCACGTCTTCGACGTTGTGCCGCTGGCATCCGCCGAAGCTTGAGACCAAACTCGACGTTCTCAATCACGCGCCTGTTCGGAAGCAACGCGAAATGCTGAAAAACCATCGAAATCCGGTTTCGCCGTACTTCACGCAACTCCTTGTCTCCCAGCGCGCAGAGATCCTCGCCATCGAGCAGGATCCTGCCCGCGCTCGGTTCGTGAAGCCGATTGATGCAACGGGCAAGCGTCGACTTTCCTGAACCCGACAGACCCATGATCATGTAGATCGCTCCGGAAGGAACGCTTAGCGAGACGTCATCGAGACCGACGACGTGCCGCAGCTTCTCCAGCACATCGGCGCGACATTTTCCGGCGCGCAACATGGCGAGTGCAGGTTCGGGCCTGTCGCTGAAAATCTTGTAGAGATGTTCGATTACCAGGCGCTCGGTCATGACTGCGTCTCCTCGAGTGTCGTCGCATGATGTGCGAATCCGGGCCGCGGGGAAAAATCGGTCGGCACCAGAATGCGGTTCTCCGCACGCTCGATGTATTGCGCGAGTCGCGGCACAAACGCCTGCCACTGAGGGTCTTCGGCCAACTCGCTGCGTCGGCGGGTTCTGTCCTCGAGGCTCGCATAGGCCCACATGTGTGTAACCTGGCTCAGCGTGCCGATTTCTGTCGTGAAGTATCCGATCAGTCGGCCCAGTATCCGCTGCTGGATTGCAATCCCCTCGTTGCGCACAAGATCGAGGTAGCGCAGCATTGGCGCCGCTTCGGATGCTATAAATGCGCTCTTCCACTACCATGGTCAACTCCTCGACATAGCTTCTGCAAAGAAACGACCCAGCAAGGTTCCAACAACCTCTGGCGCTTCAATCAGGATCGAATGACGTAAGCCCGGCAAGATCTCCAGTTGTGAGTTTTCTATGCATTCGTGCATGTACCGCGCCATCCTTGGGTTCGAGCCCTGGTCGTCCTCACCCGTGGCGATCAAAGTCGGAACGCGAATCTGGTCGATGAGGCCACCGAAATCCGTCTCAGCCAGAACACGGTATGCGGCCGCATAGCAATGCGGATCGTTCTCTGCATTGCGCTTGCGCAGATAGGCGACCATCTCCGGATTTCTCGCCTGAAAATCTTCCGTCAGCCAGCGTGATAGCGATGCGTCGTAGTGCGCGCCACGCTCACCATTCTGCAAAGCGGCAAGCCGCTCCAGCACCCGGCTGCGCTCTTCTCGCGTACGGCCCGACACCGTCGCGAGCAAAGCGAGCCCACGCAAACGTTGCGGATGCGAGAGCGCCATGCGTTGCGCGATCAGTCCTCCGAGAGAGAATCCCGCGAGGTTGAACGTCTCGAACCCCACGTGATCGGCGAGTGCCAGCGTGTCGTCGACAAACTCATCGATCTCGTAGCGGCCCAGGATGTGCGACGACTCACCATGGCCACGCAGGTCGAAGGTCAAGATGCGGAAGTCATCGCACAGATGCGTGGCAACGCCCTCCCATGCCTCCAGATAGGAGCCGACACCATGAATACAGATCAGTTGCCGTGCGCCACGTCCCTGCAGCCGGTAGTTGAGTTCGACATTGCCGGCTTTCAGGCGACCTTGCGTGACGACGTCGTCATTGACAGGTTTGCGAGTCAGCATGTTGGTCCGCCTGCGAGTGTCAGGTTGCGTACTGTGCCTCGCGTGTGCGCGCGGCGAAATGGGGCATCACTTCATCGATGAACAGTCGCAACGTCTTGACCTGGAGTTCAAACGGAAGGTTGAACGTGAGTCCGAGGCAAAACTGGTCGACGCCCTGCGCTTCGTAGACCTCGAGTTTGCGGATGACCTCATCCGGGGTGCCGAACATCAGGTTTTCGCGGATGGCCGCGGGATCGTAATTGGCGCGATTGACCACGCTCTCGTATGGAACGGCTTCCGGAAAGCCGTTGGTGACGGTGCCGATGTTCTGCATGAGATTCTCAAACGTTCGTCCGTAATCGACGCTGTGCCGCACGGCTACCTCCCAGTCTTGCGGCCGGTCGTAGAGGCAGGTTCGGCGCTGCATCATGAACCGCGGACGCGCGCGCTCCGGATGATCCGCGACCGCCTTGCGGAATTTCTCACCGAGAACGGCGACCTCTGAAGCCGGTGCCGAGAGCGGCGTCGACAGGATATTTGCGCCCACCCCCACCGCCCAGTCGAAACTTCCAGGATCACGGGTTGCCACCCAGATGCGCGGATGCGGTCTTTGCAACGGCTTCGGCACCGAGGTCGCGAGCGGAAATTTCCAGTACTGGCCATCGTGTGCGTAGTCGCCCTGCCAGAGCTTCATGACGGCAGGAACCAGCTCCTTCATATAACCCACGCCTTCCCGTTGCGGGATGCCATCCGCCATGCGGTCGAACTCGTACTGGTATGCGCCACGTGCGATGCCGAATTCAAGTCGGCCGCCGGTCAGGTGGTCGCACAATGCGGCTTCGCCAGCGAGCCGAATCGGTGACCAATAGGGCGCCACCAATGTAGCGGTACCCAGCCGGATATTTTCCGTGTGCTGCGCAAGCCAGGTCAGGGTCACGAACGGATTGGGCGAAATCGTGCACTCGATCGTGTGATGCTCTGCCGTCCAGAGTGTTTCGAAGCCGCCTTCATCGGCGATTCGCGCGAGTGCCAGCATATGGGTCACTGCGTCATTCATCGTATCGTTCGGCGAAAAGCGTTCCATGCTGAGCGAAACCGCGAATTTCATATCAAGCTCCTGAGAACATGTGTTGAACGCGTCACGCTTAGCGCAGGCGAATGACGAAGGGGTCCTGCATCGCGCCGGAGTAATCGAGGACGATGTTCTTGAGACGCGAGAATTCGCGCATCACTTCGAATCCCCCGCGCCTTCCATAGCCGCTATGCTTCATGCCGCCGTTTGCGGACATGTAGGCGGCCGAGCGATACGTGTTGATCCACACGGTGCCTGCATCGACGTCACGCGCAAATCTCATGGCGCGGCTGATGTCCTGGGTCCAGATGCCGGCAGCTAATCCGTATTCGGTCGCGTTGGCGAGCGCAATCAGTTCTTCTTCGCTCGAGAACGGCATCACGCCGACTACGGGGCCGAAGATCTCTTCCTGCATGAAGCGCATGTCGTTTCGTGCATGCGTCATGACCGTGGGTTCGAAGTACCAGCCGCCGGCCAGCGCGTCATCATTGGGGCGTTGTCCGCCCACGGCAACTTTTGCGCCTTCGTGTACGCCCGAGCCCACGTACTTTTGAACCTTGTCGAGTTGCGACGACAGCGCGAGCGGTCCGATATCGGTTCCTTCGCTGACCGGGTGGCCGATCGTGATCCGACGCGTGCGTTCCACCAGCGCTTCGACGAAATCGTCGTACGCCTGTGCTTCGACGAAGCAACGCGAACCCGCTACACACGTCTGTCCCGCTGCAGCGAATACACCGGAGACGACACCGTTCACAGCACGCTCGATGTCGACGTCACCGAATACTACGTGTGGAGATTTGCCTCCCAGCTCCATCTGACACGGCACGAGGTTTTGCGCGGCATTCCCGGCGATCCTGCGCCCCGTGGCGGTGCTGCCCGTAAAGACATATTTCGCAATGCCCGGATGACGGGTCAACGCATCACCCGTGGTCTGCCCGTCGCCCGTGACGACGTTGAATACGCCCGGTGGAATACCGGCCTCGATCGCCAGTTCGGCCAGTGCGAGGGTCGACGCCGTCGTGTGCTCGGACGGCTTGACGACGACCGTGTTGCCGATGGCAAGGCAGGGCGCGAGCGTGCCCGTGAGCAACATCAGCGGCGAGTTCCAAGGCGTGATCATGCCGACGACGCCGATCGGCTCGCGGACGTTGTAGTTGAGCGTATCGAGCTTGTTGACAGGGATCGTCTCGCCCTGCAGCTTGTCGGCCATGCCGGCGAAATAGAAATACGAGTCGGGCATCGCGCGCATTTGCGCCCGCATCTCCTTGAGGAGCTTGCCGTTGTCGCGGCACTCGATCATCGCAAGCTCGTCCGCGTGGGCGAGCACCAGTTCTCCGAGGCGCCGCACCAGTTTGCCGCGCTCCGTTTGCGTCATGCGCCGCCAGGCCGGATTGACGAATGCAGCCTGCGCCGAGCGAACCGCCTTATCGACATCGGCCGAATCCGCCTGCGAGAACTCGTACCACGGCTTGCCTGTCGATGGGTCGTAGCTGGCGATGAATTCCCCGCTGTGCGCCGCGGTGAATTCCCCGTCAATGAACAGTCCCAGGCGGGACCCTTGCAGACGTTGGATGGTCGTTTGCATCGGTTGACTCCACGTATCAAGAATGAGCAGATTGAAGCCACGGCTGCGTGTCGCCGACCATGGCGACGCGACCGCCGTCGAGTGAATCCATGTAGATGCCGAATCTCCCGCGTTCGGTCTCATGGACGTAGCGTCGCAACATCGCGCGGATCTCTTGCGACGCGATGTCCTCGAAGGGAAGCTGGTTCATCGGGAAGAAGCAGAAGTGCTCCGGCAGTCCGCAACTTCCATACGGACGGGCAATCCTCGCGCGATAGATCAGGTATCCGGGATCGTTATCGGCAACGTCGAACACCGAGTACAGGAACGTGTCATAGGGCTCGAGCGCGAGTTCTCCGCCGCCGGCGAGAGGAAGCCGCCCCTCCCTGATGCGGCTCGTGGCGCTTGGCAATACCCAGCCTCCCTTGCCATCTCGTGCAAGCAACAGACTGCCGTCGGCCTCGATGAGGTATCCGACGATCATGTCGTGCGAAGACAACCAACCCGGCGGCAGCGGATCCTTGACCTGCGCGTATCGACCGCGACAGAAACCGAGCGGGTCCGCGGGGCTCGTGCCGAATGCCTGAATGCGACCCACCAGGATGGCGTGATCACCGGCATCGACGAGGCTATGAACCGTGCAGTCGAACCACGTCAGGCAATCGGTGAGTACGGGCGCGCCTGTGTGCACGGCGTCGTGGACAACCGATGCGAACTTGTCGGCAGATTTGGACGCGAAAAGATTCGAGACATCGACCTGCCCGTCGTGCAGAAGGTTGACTGCAAAATGCCCGCTCTGCTGGAACACGGGGTAGCTCGATGCACCCTTGCCGATACACACCAGCAGCAACGGCGGGTCAAGAGAGACAGACGTGAAGGAATTGGCCGTCATGCCGCGCGGACGGCCTTCCGCATCACGCGTCGTGATGACCGTCACCCCTGTGACGAAGGTGCCGAAAGCACGGCGCAACGCCACGGGATCGATTCGTTTGACCTGTTCTCCGGCGTCCTTTTGCATTCCCGTCACCTCAAAACGTGTTTGTCTTGAGGTGAACGATATGTGATGAAATTCCGAGCTTCTTCCTCCGTCCCGTAGGAAAACCGCGATTAATTAGTATTGTTTTGTAGGCAGGGTTTTCACGGACGCATATCGTCCGATCAACTCAGTGGGTTCCTGTCAGTTGATGAAGGTGAATCGCAAGTTCGACGGCGAACCGCCGGTCAGGCGACTCGACGTCGATGTGAAAAAGCTCGTTGATACGTGACAGGCGGTAGCGCAGTGTCGTGACGTGCAAGCCCATCTCGTTGGCGCAGAGTTGACTGCGACATCCCGAGCGCAGATAAGCCGAGAGTGTTTGCAGATAATCCGAGCGGGTGCGTTTGTCGTATTCGATCAGCTTGCCGATCGCACCGTCTACGAAAATCCGAACGTCTGCAGAATCCGCTGCACCCATCAGGATGGGAACAGGGCCGAGATCAGGCATCCGCAGGAAGCCGGTTTTTCCATAGTTGCGGGCAACCCGGATCATCCGCCAGCAGCGTTCCCATTCCTGCGCCAGAGGTTCCATTCCCTCGAAGCGTTCGCCAAGTACGACGATTGGCGCACACCCAAAAGTCCCGGAGACCGCATCCGAGATTTGCTGCCCGAGCCTCGTCAATGCGGTAGCGTCGGAATCTTCTTCGTCGGGGAGCAGGCAGACAAGTCCACTACCAACCATCACGACGTGCATCGTGATGTTCTGCTGCCTTGCGAGCAAGGTGACCGTTCTATGGCCCTCGACGGTGAGATTGGTGCCTTGACCAGCGGGGCCCGGAAAGTCGATCACGATCATCCGAAGCGGCGCGGTGAGGGCGAGACCAAGATGCCGTGCTCGCCCCAATACGTCGTCCTCACTGCGCCAGCGACGCTCCACGATTTCGAAGAACAGTTCGGTGAGCGTGCGCGTCTCTATGCGGAAGCGGATCACGCTGCGCATCAGTTGAACGCTCAGGGCGAAGCTGACGCTCTCGAGCATCAGCTTCTGCAGGTCCGACGGTTTGCCCTCGCCGAACGTCAGCAGGGCTCCCACCAGTTCATCGTCGATGGTGAGCGGCTGGATCGTGGCTTCGACAGAGCTTCCCTGTCCGATCGGCAGCACCACGGATGACTTGCGCTGAAACTCGATCGCATCACGCACGATCGGAACGAATTCCCGGCCTCTGGCACCCGTCAGCCATTTGGCCCACGCTGCGTCGTCGTAGATGGAGGGAAGAGGCGATCCCGATCCGAGGAGGTAGTTCGAGAAGAAATCCACGACCACCACAGGCCCGTCAAGGAGGTCGCCGAGCGACACGGTCAAGGTCGCCAATGACTCACCCGCCAGAACCTCTCTGAGCAACGTGCGTTGCGATTCGATGATGCGCTGAAGCTGCTCATTGGCCTGCGTTTGCGCCCGATGACGATGCGCCCGCTCGACCGCGATCGCGCCGAGTTGCACAACCGCCGACATGAACGCGAGGTCCTCCTCGCCTACTTCGCGTACGGCGCGCGACGCAACCGTCAGTACCATTGGCCGACCTGCCGTATCGCTGCTGGTCATCGGCAAGACCAGAACGGTGCGGTAACCGCGTACCTTGGCTTCGCGTCGATAGCCCGGGAATTGTGTCGTCTCGAGTGCGTCGCGAATATAGACGGGCTCGCGCGTCTGCAATGCGATCAGACAAGGACTCGTCGCCAGCTCCCAGCGATCCTCGGTCTGCTGCGGCAGCATGCTCGACTCATACCGGGTCAGAACAAGCGCATAGCCGTGAGCGAGGTCGACAGACATGATCGAGCCAAGATGCCATGCGCCCTGCTCGCAGGCGGACCGAATCAAACCGGCCAATAGCTCGTCGATGTTCTCGTCCGCACTGATCTGGCTGGCAACCCGGCTCAGCGCCATGACCTGTTTCTGCTGATCGGACATCGTCCCCTCCTGTGTTTCCGAGGAAATTACACGAAACCGTAGGAAGGAAAAAAGAATCTTCCTGCGTTGAGAGGAAGACACGTCGCGCCACGATGCATAGCATTGATGCGTGCTCGTTCCCGAGCCGATCTCAAGCCCAATGCACCAGGAGACTTCCAGTGAGCGCCGAACTTCGAAAAATCGCGACCTTCATCGAGACAACCTACGTCGAAGGGGGTAAGGCAGCGGGAAAGCCCGTCACGACGGTCATCGTGGCGGCAGTGATTCGCAACCCGTGGGCAGGACAGGGTTTCGTTGAAGACCTGCGGGCCGAAATTCTCGCGTCGGCACCCTCTCTCGGGGAAACCCTGACGCGACAACTGACAGACCTCATACCCGCCGAAGGGGTGCAGGCGTATGGGAAAGCGGCCGTGGTCGGCGTGAACGGCGAAATCGAGCACGCCTCGGCGTTGATCCATACACTGCGCTTCGGCAACGTGTTTCGCCACGCCGTCGAAGGCACCGCCTTTCTGAGCTTCACCAATACGCGTGTCGGACCAGGCGCCCTGATTTCAGTGCCGATGATTCACAAATCGGAAACCGGTAAGCGCTCCCACTTCATTACGAGCACCTTCCAGATTGCAGATGCGCCCGGCCCAGACGAAATCGTGATCGCGATCGGCGCCTCCGACGGCGGACGGGTCCATCCCCGAATCGCAGACCGCTTCCAGGATATGGAAGAGATGGCCAACGAACAGGCGTCCACCTGAGCTTACGTCGCATCGCAACGCCCACGCGAAAGAGATCAACCATGACAGGCCCGATTGCGTTTATTAGCAGCATGCCGTCCGAGGTACAGGACAGCTACCTCGCATCGCTCCGCGCGGCCATGCCGGGTGAGAACATCGTTCCCTTTGATCTGCTCACGGACGCGCAGCGTCGACGGGTCGACATCGCGGTGGTCGCGAGACCCGATCCTGTCAAAGTCGCCGCCCTGCCCAAGCTCGCATGGATCCAGAGCATGTGGGCAGGCGTCGACCAACTCCTGCCCGCGCTTGGGAGCAAAGCGCCGCCAGTCGTGAGATTGATCGACCCGGAAATGTCGCGAACGATGTCCGAAGCCGTACTCGCATGGACGTACTTCCTTCAACGGGACATGTCCGCGTACGCCCGCCAGCAAGCGAGATTGCTCTGGAGGCAGTTGCCATACCGCAAACCATCTCAAGTCAGCGTCGGTCTACTGGGTATGGGTGAACTTGGAACCGCTGCGGCAGTCCGGCTGGCGGACGCAGGGTTTAAGGTGCGCGGCTGGAGTCGCTCGACAAAGCGCCTGCCTGGCATCGAGACCTGTTCCGGCGAGAGCGGGCTCGATCTCATACTGCGCGAGAGCGACATCGTCGTGTGCCTGTTGCCTCTCACACCGCAGACGCAGGGCTTGCTAAATATCGAGCGACTGACTCAAATGAAGCGAGGCGCTGCGCTTATCAACTTCTCGCGCGGGCCAATTCTTGTCGAGAACGATCTGCTCACGATGCTCGAGCGTGAACATATCTCGCACGCAGTGCTGGACGTCTTCAGTGTCGAACCGTTGCCGCAAGAATCCGGATTGTGGCGCCATTCATCGGTCACTGTGCTGCCGCACATTTCAGCGCCGACGGACAACGAAACAGCCGCCACCGTGTTCGCCGACAATGTTCGCGCGTATCGGAGTGGCGGGCGCATCCCCGCCAATGTCGACTTGACTCGCGGTTACTGACCTGGCATGCAGCGTCTCCACCTCCGCTCCTTGCCATGACATCGCGTATTTCCGTTTTGTCGACCGAAGGCCGCACATGCTGAAGCTTGATCGCTACGATATCGCAATCTTGCAGATCCTCGCGCGCGAAGGGCGCATAACCAAATCGCGATTGGCCGAAGCGATCCATCTCTCTATTTCGCCTGCCTGGGAACGCGTCCGTCGGCTCGAAGAAGGTGGAATTATCCGCGGCTACCGGGCAGAGTTCGATTGGGTTGGCGCAGTTGATATCAGCCATATCATCGTCGAGGTGACACTCTCGCGGCATACCGCTTACGACCTGCATCGCTTCGAGACACGCATGTGTTCCGCGCCAGAAGTTGTGCAGTGCTATGCGACGGGGGGTGGCATCGACTACATCGTGCACACGGTCACACGAAACATAGATGATTATCAGCGCTTCATCGACGCAATGCTTTTGGATGATCTCGGCATTGAGCGCTACTTTACCTACGTCGTGACGAAGATGGTCAAACAGGTCACCTGCAACGTGCCTGAGTGGATCGCATTGGATTGATCTCGTGTGGGCGAGGGGTATCGGACTCGGCATGCCGTTCGTGCACGTCAATATCGCTTTCACGGTTGCATTCGCGGCAGCAAGTAGGCCGCTCACGAAAACAGGGGGCAAGATCGCGGACGCGTTGGACAGACGCTGAGACACAGAATCTTGGAACTTCTCGCCAACACTACATTGGTAAGAAAACGCGGCTTAACTCATTTTCAGAGCATCGTTGATTATCGGAACATGTCCAGTGCACACATCAACTGTGCCCGCATACCTCGGACTTGCGCGCCAACGTCCCCCGGGCAAGCGTACCGCCGCACGGGAGCCGGGCGACGCGACGCGCCAATTCACGCACCGTTCACTGCCTCCTTGAACGCCTTGCCCGCAGTGAACTTGACCGTCTTCGCCGCAGCGATCTGGATCTCGGCGCCGGTCGCCGGATTGCGGCCGACCCGCGTAGCACGCGCGCCCGTCGAAAACGCTTCACAGCCCTGATAGCGAGCATCGCACTAGCGTCGCTTTTATGGGTCGATCAGGCCGCTCTTCTTCCCGCAATTCATGACGTGAGGGCGGGAAGCTGGTTATTGGTCAATTTGATGGCGTCGCTTGCCACGAATCCGGATGGAAAACTGGCGGGTAGTGCTGGCGCAAATTCCGGGCTTTTCATAATCACAGTGCCTTTCGGAAATTGATCAGCGAGTCGAGCGCGCGATAGCGCTGGATCCGGGTCTTCCGTTGGCGCGGGCCAGTCAGTGGGCGTTCCTTCATGCGCGGGTCGGCTTCGATATGGTCCGTGTTGCGATGGGCCTACCTTTATTTCCGCATTTCCCGGCCACAAGCATGATGACGCACATGCCCACGCGGTCCGGCAGGATATGACCGAGCGAGGAGTGACAGATGGTAAGAGGCAATACGCACCGTGGCTAACGGTCCCCTGCGGTAGGTCCGTTACCCAAATCAGCGCTGAAATTATGTTGAGTGCGCCGTAGCTCTGTCCGTCGCCGAGCCCCGCAATTCCAAGGCTTTATCGCGAACTGGCCTGGCTACTTTCCATAATCATCAACTTTGCATAATCGGCCTTATGTGAAGCTTTATATAAGGCGGAAACTCCTTCACGAACCGAAAGAACGCCTGTCCGGTTGACAACGCGCGTCAACACCGACGGCTAAGCCCGGGAGTGTCAGTCGAAATGCGGTTATGCTTTTGATCTGCTACAAGTGCCACGGACCGACTTATACATGCCGTCGCAGTGCCGCCAGTTCCGAAGGCCGCACAAGTTGTCCGTGCAGCAGATATTTCCCCCTGACTCGCATGAATTGAACAATGCGCGACCATGCCCGCGCGGATCTCGCGAGGTCTTCCGATGGCCAGACGGACATCTGGTCCCGCCATTGGCCATGTGAGATTTCAACCGGACGATGCGGCACCTTAGCAAGCCAGCCAGTCAGACCAACGGCTGGCATCGAAAGCGCATTATCCGGCGCGCACGTACGCGAGAAGCCGTACCAACTGATCGACCAACCGAGCGCGGCTGCCTGATCTGCGCTTGCTTCCCGGGCGTGGACGACAACTTCATTGGGTTCATTTACCACGGAGCAACCACGTTCAGAGGCAATTCCTTGCGTATCACCGAAGAGTCTGTGCCCAACGCGCTTCAAAAGGTGTTCGTATGCCAAAAAATCGTCACCGAAATGTGGCCAGTCGCGTCGGGCATAGAGCATGTCGCCAGTTTGCTGATCTTCGCATGGAAACGGAACGATGCGGCGTGTCCGTACCGCCTCCGCCACAGTGTTGTGCCGCCCTAGGAGTATTAACGGCGAAGGCGGAGATACATCGTAAAGCTGGTTCAGTAGCCGCGTATGCCGGGCCAGACGCGTCATCCGGGTTTCAATTTCTCGCGGCAGCCGAAATGCGAATCTGCCGGTTACCTGATCACGAGGCCGATACGGCGTGGTGGCGATTGACATCAGCGTTTCGGCGACGTGACTCTGCCAGCGTCCGAGGATTCGGGCTGAACGCCCGATCGTCGGCACGCAACGTCCGGCAGGCCGATCCAGCACCGGAACCCAGGGTGTGTTGCACCGTGCGCACGACAGTGGGTGCATTGCCATACTGCGGTCGAGGGCATACGGTATGGCCTCGGCACATTTCAGACATCCTCGTCGCAGACGACATCCATGCACGGGACAGCGTTCGATGAATCGCCACTGAAACCACGCGGCGTGGAACCCCAACTCAAGGCACGCGGAACAATAACGCAATTCGGTAGCTGCCCATGCCAGGGCGGGGTGGTCCGTTAAAAAGCAGAATCCCTTAAGGGCCGAAGCTTCCGGAATCTGAAGAATGCTGGAGAGACGAGACAGTACAAATCGATCGGCTCGCCGGAGGTCTACGCCCTCAGAAGATGCGTCGTCGGATCGTACGGCAATGAGAGCTGCCAACGCGTGCTGCGTCAGCCGGTTGAACAGCGAGAATTTCGACAGCCGCATCCACATTGACTCGCCGTCGCTGCTCCATTCAGGGCGGGTAGTGAAGTGAGCTTGCCCGGAAAAAATGGATCCCTTGCTGAATGTGTAAAACTCACGCAAGACCTTACGGAATTTTCCGGCCGAGCTTCCTGAAAGCGTTCGGCTCCCCAGAACAATGATTGGCGATGAGGCAATCATAGGTACGACCTTTCGGCGTTAAAGCATCTGTTCGGCACGCGAGCGGCGCCGCAAACTGGGTTGACTCGCATGCGCTGCCTTTACCCTGCCCTGATCACCACGCATTTGCGGGCACCGCATGGCGACAGCGGCAACACACCCGCAGTCCACATATGTGATATTCTCATCACTCTTGGTTAGAGTCGTCAACTATGGTCTGATCTGCCCTCTTCCGCGGCATGCGTTGCCGCTCGCAGGACCGCACTATCTCCGATATGGAACCGCTTGCCAGCCGGTGAAACCAGTGAAACCGGTTTACTGAACTCCCTCCCGTCCGGCTGCACGCATGCCGAATACCTGACGACAGCTACCCATTCGTATATTTTCCCGCCACGCGGCATCGCCTTGATCTGTTCAACCAGGCCGCGGGGTTCCCGCGGCCTTTCCCAAAGGTCGCCGTAGTAGCGACATTTCTGATCCACCGACGCCAGTACCATGAAACCACCGTTCGAGTCAGTGGCCGGAGCGCCCACGACTGTGGTCTCGATTGACGCATCGGTAGCCGCATTGGCATGGACCATTATCGGCAGGAGCAGCGCGGCAAGTGACTTCTTCATTGATACCTCACTGGAGGGTTGCATCTGTTCTGGGGCGGCCACGTGAACCGATGAAGTTCAGTGCATCTGCTCGCTATTCAGTGCGAGCAGGCGCTCCAGTTCCAGCAGGGCCTCGCGAAGCAGGTCAATGGCGCCGTTGGGCGTGGACGCCGTAGCAGCACTGCGAAGCGCGGCCCGTACGATCCGGTGAGCGCTTTCTGGTCTTGCTTTACCGATCCTCGCGATGAATTGCTTTTCCATAAGTAATCCTTCTCTGGACAATAAGAATCCGGCACCTGATGGATGAGGTGACGGCGGGAAGTATATGCGCCGCAGACCTTGAATCGCCGCTCGAAATTGTCTGTTTCCATCTTGCCAACGAACGCGGCGATGGGCTGGTCCGTGCGAGCTTCTGACGTTGCGCCCGGAGGAACTGTTCGTTGCCGCGCAGTTGCTTGTCAGTGGTTAGTAATTCGATAGACTCTCGCTCAACGAACTGGCGGCAAGACACTGTGCTGCGCCAGCACGTTATTCAGAAATCCGCGTTCTCTTGTATCCGACGCGCTAGTGGAGAGACCATCATGGCAAAGGCAAGAAAGTTCATCCCAAGTACCGTTCTCGCGTCTGTGCTATCCGTACCGGCTGTTTCATTCGCACACAGCACTGGCTCGCCAATGAGCGAACAAGTGCGCGTTCCGGTTCGGCAGCAGGGTCCAAGCTATTTGGACAGAACAACCGCCGCCGCCGGCTATCCGATGGACTTTGCGTGCGCCAAGGCGCGGATGCAGGCTCAACAACAGGCGTTTGAACAATATGGGGGCGTGAGAGGTTCGTCCGCAAAGCATTCGTCAGTGCAACCCGTTTCCGGCAGCAGCGTGTTATCGGATATTTGAAGTTAGCGGCGCGACAGTTGAGATGGCCGGTTTCGCAGGCCGGCGAAGTTAACGTGATTCCTCAAAAACCGAAGATAACCATGAAACAACTTTATTTGGCGGCGTTCGTTATCCTTAGCAGCTCCTCAGTATTCGCCCAAAGCGTAACGTATCAGCAGCTCGCTTCGCAGCAGCCCTCGTCACAGCAGCTGGCGCAGGCAACGTCTCAAGCCCGGAGCCAGCTTTCGTCACAGCAGCCTTCGTCGCAGCAGCTGGCGCAGGGAACGTCTCAAGCCCAGAGCCAGCTTCCATCACAGTTGCCGAGACAGCTCCCTAAACTGCCGACGCCCCCCTCGTCACCGCTTCCGCAATTCCCCCAATAGAACTGATAGAAGCTGCTCGCGGCCGCGAAGTCCTGCGCAAATGCGCACGACACTCGCGGCCGCTATGGATGTTTGTCTTGCAGTTGCCTCTTTCATCGACCACCCGACGAACACCGGCGGGGCAAACGAGACGTGGCAACACGGCGACGACCTGTGGCCGCGCCTGGCGTTGACTGATAGCAGTCGCGATTTCTTCCACATTGCACTCGCGGTCTAGTCGCGTTGATCGTCGCGTTGACCATCGGCGCTTCGTTGTTTCATGCGAACCGGGTACGTACTGCAATGGCCGCAGCCGGAAATTCACCGGAAGGTCGGTCGACACTTGCGGGTCTGATTCACGCTGCCGTCTGCGTTGTCGCAATAGACGCCCTGGCACTGGGCGGCGACCGGCTGCGTGCGCTCACTATCATCCCCGCTCATATCTTCAGCGCCCTGCTCACATGCGGCGTCGGAATATATCTGGTGGGGTCCGTGCGCAGATGGTTCGACAGGGAGTTGTTGCCCAAAACAGAAATGAGTCCCGGCATGCGGGCGTCGTTGCTCACGTTGTTTGCGAACATCGGTTACGTGCTCGTCGTGCTGCAGTCCTTGTCTGTGCTAGGCGTCAGATGGCACAACCTTGCATGGATAGTCAGTGCGTTGTCGGTGGGAATCGGTTTCGGTCTACAGGAGATCGCAAAGAACTTTATCTCAGGACTCATCTTGCTCGCGGAGTGGCCGGTGAAGGTGGGGCGACATGATCAGTATCGCCGGCATCGAGGGGGACATACGGCGCATTAGTGTGCGTGCCACTCAGATCCAGCTTGCAGACAGGTCAACCGTGATCGTGCCGAACTCGCAGCTCATCTCGCAGAACGTGCGCAACGTCACGATGGGAAACACCACACAGGGTATCGCCTCCCTAGTGCTCATATTCGCCCTCGGCGTCGAGCCGGAGCAGGTCCTGCCACATTCTTCTCGATGCTTGCAGGGATCACCCTTCGGTTCTGGCGCATCCGGCGCCATCCGTCATGTTCAGTCAGTTGACGCCCGAAGGCATCACGCTCACGGTCAACGGGGCATTTAAGGAGTCCTAGGAACGCTCCCGGCATCAAAAGTGAACTCATGTTCGCCATCCTGAAGCGGCCCCGTGCCGCGGATATCCCTTTGTCGAACCTGCGAACGGTTTTGCTCCATGCACCGCACCGGGGTGCCTCCGCAATGGGCGTGGCGGGGCTGCGGGCGGGCCGTCCCGTGGCAGTTCTTCAGGCGCAACGAGCGTATCGGCGAACGCCCGGAATACTGCGGAGCGGCGTCGAGGCGTAGCGCCGGTCTTTCCGGCTAAGGCGCAGCGACGACGGCTCCCTCACTATCTGGCGACGAACGTTGCATACCCGGAAACAATGAATTTATGTAAGCCGTTTGAAATACGCGGATAAGAAGATTACGCTCCTCGAGACCATAGGCAGAAAGATCCCCAGATTCTCCCGAGGTCGTTTCCAGATAATCCGCGCCATTGTCTCCGACGCCCAATATAGGAAGTTCATCATGGCGAACGCATCCATGCCCGTTTTCACGGTCGTGTCAGTCCTCCCTCTTTCCACTGTCAGATCCGCAGAGAACAACGATCCTTTGGCGCGTGAACTGGCGCGCAAAGCCAGCGTTCAACTGCAGCAGGCGGACTGCGAACGCATCGATGGCTATTCGCCCAGTCCTGCGGACATGCACGTGACTTTGGCGAGCCTGGCGGCTCGACAGCAGGCGTTCAGCAGAGCCAGCGCAGTGAAATACGATTCATCGGTTTCCGGCGCAACAACTGCGTCGCGCCTGGCCTCCTATCGTTCGATTTATCAGGAAAGTTGATTGGACGTCGAAGCGCGCTATAGGCAAACCTTTCCAGTCTTGTCACGTCTTGCGTAACGCGACGCCGGTGTAGGACGTCGAACAAAACTGTGCTTCCGTCAGCTGCATCGGTACGTCGGCAAGTTAGTGGTCCTTCGCGTTCCTGTCTGGAATCGCCAGCCGTTGTGCGCCGGATCGCGACTAAATCCGCTTCATTGAATAGGGACACTGCTGTGCGATTGAGGATAGTTATACATTTTTTGGCAACTATAACCGCATGCTTGTGTGGCAGTGCGCAAGCGCATACGCGCATCGGGGTAGTGGTAGGGGTGCCGCCTCCGGTCATGATCGCGCCCGCGCCGATGTTCTACGCAGCGCCATCCCCCGTCGTCGTCCAATCGATCCAGCCATCGCCGACGACCGCGTATGTTGAAAAGGCCCAGGAAAGTCCGGCGGTGGGCTCGTGGCGGTATTGCCCAGCGACGAAGAAATATTACCCATACGTCAAGGAATGTTCGAGCGGTTGGGTAGAGGTGCCTGCGAAACCGGCCGGGACGAAATGACATGACTAGGAACAATTTGATTTCCCTGATTCCGAGCGCGAAACGGGGCTTATTCGTCGTAGTTGCAATGACTATCGCAACCGGTATCGTCGCGCTCGCCGGTTGCGCTGCCACGCCGATGGCCCCCACAGTGATGGCGCTGCCCGGCATCGGCAAATCGTTCGAACAATTCCGCAGCGATGACGCGATGTGCCAGCAATTCGCTTCCGGGCAGACAGGCGGCGCCAACACTCAATCGGCCTCAGGAAGCAGCGCGCTCGGCGGTACGGCCGTCGGCACCGCGCTTGGTGCCGCCGCCGGTGCCGTGTTCAACGGCCGCCGTGGCGCGGCAGTCGGTGCAGGTATGGGCTTGCTCGGTGGCAGCATGATCGGCGCCGGCATAGCACAGCGTGCCGCCACCTGCCTTCAAACTCGCTATGACCAGGCGTACATTCAATGCATGTACGCAAATGGCGGGCGTGTGCCAGTCCCGGGCGCCGCCGCTGTATCTCAGACTCGCGACGAAGCACCGCCACCTCGGCCGGCCTACAATGCGCCACCTCCGCCGGCCTACGACACGCCCCCGCCACCGGGTTACTTGTGAGTCTCCTGTTGAGGCTAGCGGCCTGGCACGCGTTCCCCGCCGTGGCGCACAGCTGCCTTGAACCGTTTCCAGCCACTTTCGGGACAGCGCGTCTCCCGGTCTTCGCGGGCGCGTGCTCGATTTGTTGGTTTTCTCCAGAGATCGACGCAAGATCAACCTATTGCGATAAGTTACTTGCAATTTAGACACAACTACTTGTGTGAGCGACGCGACTTTTCCCGTGAAACGCGAATCGAAATGCTCCCATTAAGATAACTCTTTCTGTCACCGGACTGTTCTTTGCCCATGCGACGCTCGCAGGGGGCGTCCTTCCACAAGGCGGCACTTACGTTGCCGGCGCGGGCACGATAGCCAGCCAGGGGAATGGTCTCTTGATCACGCAACCGGGTTCGACGCGCGGCGTGATTGACTGGAACAGTTTCTCGATCGGCAGGCACAACAGCGTGACGTTCGACAACGGTTCGGGCGCGATCCTGAACCGGGTGACGGGTGGCACACCTTCGGCCATTCCCGGCAGCCTCAGTGCGACGGGAAGCCTCTATGTGACCAATCCGTAGGGCATCGTCGTGGGGTCTTCGGGCGTAATCACAACGGGCGGACGTTTCGTCGCGTTGACGCTGGACATCTGCAACGACGCCGGGCATTCAGGGAATCAATATTGCGTCTCTCCAGAATCGATTTGACTCGTCTATCGCTAAAACGCGATCATCTTCCAAGCTTCGCCCTGATTGATCGAATCAGATAAGCAATCGTACGGAGTCAGTCGAGCATCGCACGAGTATGCCACTCGCATATCACAAAACAAGCGACCGAAGTTGAGGCAAAGAGACATCTTACATTTAGCCGAAAGTTATGGACTTTGGTCGGTTGCCCATGGATGGCCCGACTCGCTGCTGATAAATACGACGCGCCCCCAGTCCAGCTCCGCCGTTTTTGGCACGTAACGCGCGCGGGTCGAACGCCGCTAATCAGGTTGAGTTGGAGGAAGTCTAGGCATTCACTATCGTCCTGCGCGAAGAAGTCGTTCGGGCGCTCTGTCCCTGCGTTGTTGACGAGAATATCGGCCAGCGGCTGGACGCATTTCGCTCAGCGCGGCATCGACCGTTCCCAGGTCCGGCCGTTCACTACGACGACAGAGCCTGCGCGCGCCAGCCCTTTCGCAATCGGGCGACCGATGCTGGCGGTGGAATCCGTTACGATCGCCTTGCCATTCAATTTGACCTTCATGGCACTTATCTCCGTTCGACTTCCGCTTCGGCGGCTCGGCCGAGGAATTCAACGCATCCTTGCGTCACAGCGATAGAGCGCGCCTGGATTCCTGCTGCCGACAGCTCCACGAAGAACTGGCATTGCTGCGTCTCTCCGGTCAGAAGATGACAACCATTCTGGCTCGGCGTGATCACCCAACCGTGATAGGCGCTCGAACCCGTTTCATCGCCATCGTGCATCGCCAACGTTACTCGGACTAGTCGATAAGCGCGGACCACTCTGCAGAGCGGCCAGCGGCACCTTCGTCGCCTACCACGGTTTCCTTTGCTTCTTGAAAAAGTCCCTTCAGAGATGCGGCTTAATCTTAGGTACCCGTTTGACTAGACTGTGTTCACTGATCTACGAACAGGGCTGTTCGTAAAGGAAACCAACCAAAGTCTGGAGGTAAGTACCATGAAGTCCCTTATTCAAGCTGTTGTCGTTGCTGCTGCCCTTGCTGTTCCTGTCGCTGTGTTCGCTCGATCGAACCAGCCAGTCACCCGCGCGCAGGTGCGCGCCGAACTGGTCAAGCTTGAAAAGGTCGGCTATAACCCGGCTCGCGGCACAGACCCGTTCTACCCCGCCGACATCCAGGGAGCTGAAGCGAAGGTGGCGGCGCAGCAAGCCAAAGCGAACGACGGTTACGGTGGTGCTGCGAGTGGTTCTTCCGATGCAGGACGCCCCGCAGTGTCGAGCGAGAGCGTGGACACGATTTACAGCCATCAGTGACGCATCGATATGGGATGTACGGCAGACGCTAAAGCTTCTGGCTTGAGCATCCAGTCTGGGCGCGCACTACCCGGCGCGTTCCTACATAAATATCCGGCTCGCTAGCGCGGCAATGTCCGGCAGCGGGCCAACCTCGCATCGAATGCCTGTCGGACATTGGCCCGAGATGGCCTCGCGCCCACACTTCATGGCGGTGGAGCGAAGTTCCGATGCGCGGTTAAGTGCGTGCCTCTAAACCACGATAGAGGTGGACGCACTTGCGCCCTGCGCCTCCGTGGCGGATGACACGTTTCAGCGCGGCACGTGCGCGGTTTCAATCGTAACAATTGCGAAGATGTCTCCTGCTTTTCTCACGCGGCCCAGGCAAAGCACGGCTCTGCCCGATTAATTGGCAATCCGTTGCAAGTCGAAAACCGCTTACCAGCAGGCGTTTTTTAATCGATGACATCAAGCAGATTTCAATTGTAAATCGGGAGATATGGACAACCTGCTCAAGGGGAACAAGAATTAGCCCCGAACGCAGGCAAGAACCAACCGGACATTGCCTGAGCGCAACCACCGCGCGCTTGCGAACGGCTGCCGCCGATGTCATCTGGAAAAATTGTGGAGCATGTTATGAGCACGAGTAACGCACTGACCGCACGTCAAATCCTTCAGGATCCCCGCCGCAACCGCGGCACATCGTTCAGCGAAGAGGAGCGCCGCCGCTATGGGCTCGAGGGGCTGCTGCCTCCCGCGGTGCTGCCGCTCGATCGGCAAATTGCCCGAGTCAAGGCCGAAGTCGCAGCACTGGACAACGACTTGCAGAAATACCTGTTGCTCTCCGATCTGCAGGCGCGCAATGACACGTTGTTCTATGCGACGGTAATGTCCGATCCCGCCCAGTTCATGCCGATCGTCTACACCCCGACCGTTGGCGAGGCGTGTCAGAAGTTCGACCATATCTTTCGTGCGACGCGAGGCGTGTACCTTCCCATCACGGCTCGCGGCCGTGTCGACGAACTGCTCGCCAACTGGCCGGTCGAAGACGTTCGCTTTATCGTAGTGACGGACGGCGAGCGCATCCTGGGACTGGGCGACCTGGGCGTCGGGGGCATGGGCATTCCGATCGGCAAGCTCGCGCTCTATACCGCGTGCGCGGGTGTGCCACCGGAAGCCTGCCTGCCGGTCATGCTCGACGTAGGGACGAATAACCAGGCACTGCTGGACGACCCGCTATATCTCGGCCTGCGCCGTCGGCGCGTACGCGGCGAACAATACGACGCATTTCTGGCGGAATTCGTCGAAGCGGTTCAGTTGCGCTTTCCAAAGTGCTGTATTCAGTGGGAAGATTTTGCGAACTTCAACGCGGTCTCGCTGCTCGCCCGTTACCGGGATCGCATCTGCACGTACAACGACGACATTCAAGGCACAGCCGCGATCGGCCTCGCCGGCATCTACGGCGCGCTGCGCATCACCGGTCAGAAGCTCTCGGAGCAGCGCTTTCTGTTCCTCGGCGCAGGCGCCGCGGCAACCGGTATCGCGGGCCTGATCGCGCAGGCGATGATGCAGGAAGGCCTGTCGCGCGAACAAGCGCTGCAACGCACTGCGCTGTTCGACGTGAACGGCCTGCTGGTGAGTTCGCGCGACGATCTGGCTGACTTCCAGCGCCCCTTCGCGCTCGACCACGCTCCGGTCGACCGCTTCGTCGACGCGATCCAGGCATTGCGCCCGACGGGCATCATCGGCGTGAGCACCGTGCCCCATCTGTTCGACAAGGATGTGATCGAGGCCATGAGCGCGCTCAACGAGCGGCCCATCATCTTCCCCTACTCGAACCCGACCTCGCGTTCCGAATGCACGGCCGAAGAGGCTTATCGCTGGTCCGATGGTCGTGCGATCTTCGCGAGCGGCAGCCCGTTCGCGCCGGTGACGTTCAACGGCCGCACCTTCGTCCCGGGGCAAGGCAACAATGTCTATATCTTCCCTGCACTCGGCATGGCGATCTACGCGACCGAGGCCACGCGCGTGACCGATGAAATGTTCATCATTGCCGCGCAGGCAGTGGCCGAACAGGTATCCGCCGCCGACCTGGACAAGGGATTGATCTATCCGCCTCAGCAATCGATTCTCGAAGCTTCGCTGCGCGTCGCCACGCGCGTGGCGAACTTCATCCATGACCGAGGCTTTGCCCGTGCCCCGCGCCCGGCCGACATGGCGGCTCACATCCGCGCCTGCGCATATCGTCCGGATTATCCAGGCGTCGTGGACTTCAGCGCCGCCGCATGACCGCGTCTCAAACTGCGCCGCGCGGCGCAGTTCGGCGCACCGACATCAAGCCCACTGAAACGAAGGTGCCTGAATGCATCGCATAGTTATCGTAGGCGGTGGAGCCGGCGGCCTCGAGCTGGCGACCCGGCTGAGTAACCGCTTCGGCCTGCGCAAGCGTCAACGCGAGCGAAATGTTTGCGTCACGCTGGTCGACCGTCAACCCGCCCATATCTGGAAGCCCCTGCTGCATAAGGTGGCAGCTGGCAGTATGAGCCCGGCCTCCCACGAGCTTTCGTATGCCGCCCAAGGTCGCTGGCACGGATTTGATTTCCAGCAGGGCGAACTGGTCGGGCTCTCGCGTTCGTCCAGGCAGGTGATGCTCGGGGCCGTGCGCGACGATCACGGTGTCGAGTTGCTGCCGGAGCGCGCGCTCGACTACGACACGCTGGTGGTTGCGATTGGCAGTACGACTCAGTATTTCGGCGTAGAGGGCGCGGCCCGTCATGCGATCGCGCTCGATTCGGTCGCCCAGGCCGAGCGCTTTCGCAGGCGCTTCATCGAAGCGTGCAGGCGGGCCGGCGGCGCGCGCGGCAGTGACAACGCCGCCGTCGCGCCGCGCATGCAGGTGGTCATCGTCGGTGCAGGGGCAACGGGTGTCGAACTGTCGGCGGAGCTGCGCGACGCCGCCTACGAGTTGTCGCAATATGGACTTCACGATCTCGACCCGACGCACGATGTGGGAATCGTCGTCATCGAGGCGGGGCCGCGCATCCTGCCAGCGCTTCCAGAGCGCGTGGCACGCGCAACGGCCGAACGTCTCGGCCAATTGGGCGTGACGTTGATGGTTGGAGAGTCCGTCGCGCGCGTGCTCCCCGGCAGTGTCGTCACGGGCAGCGGCAAGCACATACGCGCGGACTTGACGGTCTGGTCCGCTGGCGTGACCGCGCCGCCCGTGCTTTCCCTGCTCGACGGCTTGAACATCAATCGGCGTGGCCAACTGGTTGTGCGCGATACGCTCCAGTCCGAAACCGACGAAGACGTCTTCGCGCTCGGCGACTGCGCAGCATGCGAATGGCCGGGAAAAAGCGGTGGCGTGCCGCCGCGCGCGCAAGCGGCGCATCAGCAGGCCGCTTTTCTAGTCGAAGCGCTCACATCCCGCGTTGAGGGCAAGACGCTGCCACAGTTCCGGTATCGCGACTTCGGGTCTCTGGTTTCGCTGAGCCGATTCGGCGCGGTTGGAAACCTCGTCGCGGGCAGCGGTGAGGGCCTGTATGTCGCCGGCCTGATTGCGCGCGGCTTGCACGCGTTGCTCGAGCGCATGCACGTGGCGGCGTTGTACGGCATCCGGCGCATGGTGCTCGACACCATGGCGAACTGGCTGCGCCGGGCGACGAGCCCTCGCATCAAGCTGCATTGATGATGACACCCGACCAGCATTCTTATATTCCCTAGCGCTAACCCCAGGTTCGGCACGGTGCCGGACCCACTTTCAGCTCCACAGAAGCTATGAATTTCCACACCAGAAAATGGATCAAGCCGGAAGACCTGAACCCGAACGGCACGCTGTTCGGCGGCAGTCTGCTGCGCTGGATCGACGAAGAAGCCGCCATTTACGCGATTTGCCAATTGGAAAACCAGCGCGTGGTGACCAAGTTCATGTCGGAGATCAATTTTGTCAGCTCCGCGCGCCAAGGCGACATCATCGAACTGGGCATGACCGCGGCCCACTTTGGCCGTACGTCAATCACGCTGCGCTGCGAAGTGCGCAACAAGATAACGCGCAAGAGCATTCTGACGGTCGAGAAGATGGTTTTCGTGAACCTCGGCGAGAACGGCGAGCCGGCACCGCACGGACGCACACGCATTCGCGATGCGGACGAGGCATTCGCGCGGTATCGCATGAGCAATGCGCCGGCCGCGCAGAGTGTGATCGTCGAGGAAGCCGCTGCGCGTGTCGAAGTTGACACGATGCGCTGACTGGCCTGCCCGAATTCGATGGCGGTAGCTATCCGGCCGAGGAGGCTGCCAAAAGCCTTTCGCGCAAAACGAAAGAGAGCAAAATATCGATCTCGTCCTGCTTTACGAGGGTCGGAATTTACGCGCCCATCAATGGGGGAGTTCGAACTGCCCATCCTGGCCTTATCTCACGGGATTCGAAACACGCGCCCGCAGCACTGCATGCTACAGCGAGCGATGGTAGATTCTCTCGAAACCACCGCTGTACTTGTCGGCCGTAAGCGACGATCAGCAACGGTTGACTGAAGCGCCAGCGCAACCGGCGACAAGGCCGGCATTCGTGCGGGTCGTTACGGTTTCTAAGCGAGCACCCGGTCATCGAGCGCAAAGCCGCGGTGCCCCGGTTCCCCACAAACGTCCGCCCGACGCCCGTATCGATAAGACCCTACAGCGTGACGCCGCTCTGCGTGCGAGCCGCAAACGGCAAATTCGTCGCTGAAAAAAAATCGTCAACTTTCGCTTTTTCATCCGACAGGTTCCCTCGGTAGGCAAATCGCCGCACAGTCAAACGGAAAGCCGCTCTTTCGTTAGCGCCAGCTACCTTCCCGTTTCCCTAATTGCGCCGCTTGTTACGGCTGCAACTACCATCATTCCCCGCGTTTCAATTGCAATGGCAACGCTCAAATCCGAAACGCTCCGATAACCGCTCGCGGGTCAAATGCTTGTCATCGGGAAGCGCAGTCGAATATCGGAAACGGCGCTCCCGACTCGGGTGCCGCTGCAGTCCAGCGGCGTTGAATCTCTCGACAGTCCAGACACGGCGTCGCAATTGGATAGATAAAGGAACGCAGATGAATCGCAGGGAAATGATGCAATCCACCCTTCTTGCCTCGGTGGCGCTTGCCAGCACCGGAGCGTTTGCACAATCGGCTGGTGCGGGTGCATCGGCATCCGCGTCGGTGGCGGGTTTCCGCCAGGAAACTGACAGTATGGGCATCGTCAATGTGCCTGCCGACAAACTGTGGGGTGCGCAAACCCAGCGCTCGCTCGAGCACTTCAGTATTGGCCCCGATCTGATGCCCAGGGAGATGGTCACCACGTATGCGATCCTGAAGAAGGCAGCGGCCAACGTCAATTACTCCGAGAGGCGGCTCACTGACCAGCAGCACGACCTGATCGTCAAGGTGTGCGACGAAATCATCGACGGCCAGCACGCCGACATGTTCCCGCTGCACGTATGGATGACCGGCAGCGGCACGCAGTTCAACATGAACGTGAACGAGGTGATCTCCAACCGCTGTTGCCAGATCGCGGGCACGCCGCTCGGCAGTCATACGCCGGTTCATCCGAACGATCACGTGAACATGTCGCAGTCGTCCAATGACTCTTTTCCGACCGCGATGTACATGGCCGCGGCGATCAACGTGAAGCGCCGCCTGATGCCCGCCATAGCGAACCTGCGGGATTCCATCGGCGCGAAGGCGAAGGAGTGGATGGACATCGTCAAGGTCGGTCGCACGCACATGCAGGACGCAACGCCGATCACGCTTGGTCAGGAGTGGTCCGGCTACGAGGGCATGCTGACCGACAACCTCGAACGGCTCGACGATGCGCTGAAGGGAACCTATCGCCTTGCCCTGGGGGGCACTGCCGTAGGCACCGGCCTGAACACCACGCCGCAATTCGCGCCCGCTGTCGCGGCGGAGATTGCGCGCCTCACGAACCTGCCGTTCGTGACCGCTCCGAACAAGTTCACCGTGCAGGGCGCTCACGATGCGCTGATTCATCTGTCGGGCACCATGCGCACGCTGGCGGTTTCGCTCTATAAGATCGCTAACGACATCCGGTTGATGTCGTGCGGGCCCCGTGCCGGCTTCGCAGAACTGATCATTCCGGAAAACGAGCCCGGCTCGTCGATCATGCCCGGCAAGGTCAACCCCACGCAGGCGGAGGCGCTCGCGATGGTGGCCGCGCATGTGATGGGCAGCGACGTTTCCACGGGAATCGGCGGCGCAAGCGGATACCTGGAAATGAACGTGTACAAGCCGCTGATCATTTTCGACATCACGCACTCGATCACGATCATGACGGACTCCAGCACGAACTTCCGCAAGTTCCTCGTGGAAGGCACAAAGCCGAATCTGAAGAAGATCAAGGAGTACGTGGACCGCTCGTTGATGCTCGTGACTGCGCTGTCGCCGGTCATTGGTTACGACAAGGCTTCGAAGATCGCGCACTACGCGTACGACAATGACCTCACGCTGAAGGAAGCGGCACTCAAGCTCAATTACGTGAGCGAAGCGGACTTCGACCGGATCGTCGATCCGCGCAAAATGGTGACGCCTTACGTTGCGCACAAATAGGGCGCGACGTATCAGCGATGTCATTTACAAGCGGGGAGCCCCGACTCGGACTGGATGGTGCTCGGGCTTCCGCCGTCAGGAAACGAAGATGGAATCAGTGAAAGCGCATCCGGCAATCGCGATACTGCTCACGTTGTGCGGCGGATTTCTCGATGCGTTCACATTTGTCGGTCACGGCCGCATATTTGCGAATTCGATGACGGGAAACATCGTGGTGACGGCGGTCAGTCTCGCCGCCGGAAACCGCGGCGCAGCACTTGCGCATCTGGTGCCTCTGGGCGGATTTGCTGTTGGGGTGTTCGGCGCGCACCTGTTGCGTCTGGCTGCTTCACGAGACGAATCGCTTTCAGCCATCGTTGCGCTGCTGCTCGAAGCTGTGTTCCTCTTCGCCGCCGCAATAGTCGGCATGCCGCAGCTATTGCTGATACCGGGAATCTCATTCGTTGCCGCTTTGCAGACGACCATTTTCACGCATTCCGGCACACAGCCTTACTCGTCGGTCATGACGACAGGGAACTTGCTGAGGACCTTGCAAGGTTTCTTTCGATCGACGATACCGCGGCGCGATTTCGCAGGAATCCGCAGCGCAGCTGTGCTCGCAACAATATGTTTCTGCTTCGCCTGCGGTGCTACGGCGGGTGCCGTCGCGACGCAACGGTTTCACGATATCGCGTTGCTCGGCCCTTCGTCCCTCGCGTTCATCGCACTGATCTGTCTTGTCGCGCTGAAAACCCGCAATTGCAGGCAAGAAGCTTAACTTTACATATACGGGCTACCAGCCCAATTTCCGGTTCGTCACAACGGCCGCATTTTTAAGGAGCATTGTCATGGGATCGCTGAGTATCTGGCATTGGTTGATTGTTTTGGTCATCGTTTCTCTGGTCTTCGGAACGGCGAAGTTACGAAATATCGGCTCCGACCTTGGCTTTGCGGTGAAGGGCTTCAAGGATGGCGTCAGAGAAGCCGAGTCACTTTCGCGAAGCGCTAACGCGGAGCTCACGGGTGAGCGCGGCGGACGCGGCCATTGATCTTCAGCGACGCTTCGTTGCCCGCCGTTTCACCATTTTGGAGAGCAGTCGATGTTAGACGTGGATTTTTCGAAATTGCTGTTGATCGCGGCGGTCGCAGTCGTCGTGCTTGGGCCCGAGCGCCTGCCGCTTGCTGCGCGCGCGTTGGGTGTCCTCATTGGGCGTTCGCGGCGATACCTCGATGATCTCAGGTCGCAGGTCACCGAGGATCTCGAGCTCGGGCAACTGCGCGCAATGAAATCGCAGATCGAGTCGGGCGTACAGGAATTCGCCGCGCTCGCGGACCGAGGCGGGTCGCTTGCGCGCAACGCCGTGACTTTGCTGGACGCGGACACGTCAGAGACCCCGATGGCCGCTCTACCCGAGCACGATCAAGCGGTTAGGCGCGCGCGGCTATCACGTCGTGCAACGGAATCATGGCGTGCGAATGCACCTACGACAGGCGCAGGCGATGGGCACCCTCCGCGCCGGAACCGCCGACACAACGGTGCTGCGCAGCCGCGTCCGCTACGCCATGCGGCCGCCAGAAGAAGGAACCGCATCCTGATGGGAATCGCCCGGTGACAGCGGGAAACGCAAAAGGTGACACACGATGAGCAGTACACGAAAACTCCCGTACGGAGCCGATGAGAAAGCCGTCCAAACCGACCAGCCGTATCTGACCCACATCGTGGAGCTGCGCCGGCGTTTGATGAGAGCAGCCGCAGCGGTCCTCGGGGCTTTCGTGGGACTCGTATACTGGGCGCCGGAAATCTTCCGCCTAGTAGTGCGGCCTCTGGCCGACAACCTGCCGCAAAACGGCAAGCTCATCGTCACGGACGTCACGGGCTCGTTCTTTGTGCCCATGAAAGTCACGATGATGGTGGCATTCGTCGTCGCGTTGCCTGTCGTGTTGCATGAGTTGTGGTCGTTTGCGGCGCCGGGCCTCTACAGGCATGAAAGGAAGCTCATCGGGCCGCTCGTGGTCTGCAGCTATGCACTGTTTCTCGCCGGGATGGCCTTTTCATATTTCCTTGTATCTCCCGCGATCCTTCATCTGATGGCGCACTATAACGCGCCGCTCGGCGCTCAGATGATGACGAACATAGACCATTACCTGCGCTTTACCGTTCGCTTGTTCATCGCGTTCGGCGTGGCTTTCGAGGTGCCGGTCGTCATCGTCGTGCTGGTCCGCAGTGCGCTCGTGGATATCGCCAAATTGAAGCAGATTCGTCCTTACATAATCGTCGGCGCATTCGTCGTCGCCGCAGTCGTGACGCCGCCCGATGTCATATCGCAGTTGCTCCTTGCTGGCCCGCTCGTGCTCCTTTACGAGCTCGGGATCGTGGCAGCAAGGATGTTTGGCAGCATCGGGAAATCGGCTGACCAGTGACGCGCAGGTAGGTCGATGGCGCACTCAGGCCAATTCGTGACAACCGAAAAGGATCGATTGTGGAAGATCGAAAAAGGGTGTTGGTGATGGAGGACGACACATCAATGCGGGCGCTGCTCTCCCTCACGTTCCGGGATGCGGGCTATGACGTGCTGGAGTCAGCGGGCGCGAGCGTTCCGGATTTCATAGTAAGCCCGATTGATCTTGCGGTGGTCGATATCAATCAGCCGAAGGCGATGGATCCTGAGCGGATCGCTCTCGTTCGGACTGTCTTTCCCTCGGTGCCAGTGATCGCGATTTCGGGCTATTTCCCGACACAGGCTCATGCCATGTCGATGCTTGCCAGCCGGTTGGGCGTAGAACGGGCGCTGGCCAAGCCGTTCAGGCGCGAAGCGTTGTTACAAGCCGCTGCGGCGTTGGTCGGCCGGGTCGCGAATGGCTCTGGGTGACGACGCGTGGCGCCGACGGCTGTGGCGATGCGAGCGCCTAGTCGGGCAGTAGATGCTTCAGCGTGCGCGCAAGTTCTGCCTTAGGCAACGGCTTGCGCAATTGCGCGTTGACGCCAGCCTCGCGCGCCTGGCTTTCCAGCGCGGGGCTGTTGAATCCGCTGACAAGAACGATGGGTATCTCGGCGCGTACAGAACGGATCATCCGGGCGAGTTCGACGCCGGTTATCTCCGGCATCGTCTGGTCCGTGACGACCGCGTCGAAGCGCTGAGGATCGGCGCGGAAGGCCTGCCACGCCGCGTCGCTGGAGACGAAGCCTGCCGGCTCGTAGCCCAGTTCCGCGAGGCGCTCCTCGCCGATCCGCACCAGCGCTTCTTCATCGTCGACGAGCAGGATGGTCTGCCCTTCACCGTGGGGGCAAGCCTCTTTGTCCCCGGGTGCTTGACTGGCATGCGAATCGATTGTCGGAAGCAGAAGCGTGAATTGGCTGCCTGCACCGACCACCGTCCGGACGTCGATGCCGCCGCCATATTCGCGAACGATCCCGTCGACGAGCGCCAGTCCCAACCCGGTTCCCTCAGCGGCTTTGCGCGTCGTGAAGAACGGATTGAAAATGCGTTCGAGCAGATCGGGCGTCATGCCTACACCGCTATCCGATACGGCGAGCCTCACGAAATGCCCCGCTTCCACGGCGCCATGCGACAGCGAGCATGCTGCGTCGAGCTCGAGCGTGTCGAGGACCACGCTGAGCGTTCCGCCGCCCGGCATGGCGTGGATCGCATTGACGCAAAGGTTGGTCACCAGCTGGTCGAGATGCGCCGGATCGCCTTCGATGTGGGCCTCCGGTGCGTTCAGTTCGACTTCCAGCCGGATGCCGGCTGGAAGGCGCACCTTAAGCATTTCGATCGAGTCGTGAACGACGGGCTGAACCTGTACGGGCTGCCGGGTGGTGAGTCCGCTGCGACTGAAGGTGAGAATCCGCTCGACCAGCGAGCGTGCGCGGTCCGCCGACTTGAGCATCTGCGCGACATAGTGGTGCTCTGGCGTCTGGTCCGCGAGTGCCTCGATCGCGAGCTCGCCATAGCCGACGATCGCGCCAAGAATGTTATTGAAGTCATGGGCAATGCCGCCGGCGAACGTGCCTAGCGCTTCCAGCTTCTGCGATTGCCTGAGCTGGTTTTCGAGCTGACGGCGCGCCTGCTCGTCCTCGCGGCGCTGCGTGACGTCTTCAACGGTCGCCACGATGATATCTTCCTGGCGTTCCGGGTCTTTATCCGTCGTCTCGTCCGACACAGTAACGCGCGCGAGCCGCACGTCTGTCCAGACTGTGTATCCGTCGCGGTGCTGGTAGCGTTTCTCGAAGCGAATGCTTGGCAAGCCATCTCGCAGCAGCCGCTCGACATGCTGCCGGGTGAGTTCGACGTCCTCGGGATGGGCGATGTCGGTGTCGGTCAGATTCTTGAGCTCCGTTGACGAGTAACCGACCATGCGTTGAAACGCGGGGTTGGCGGCGAGGTAGCGCCCGCGCGGCCGCAACAGCATGATTCCCGCCGGCGCGTTGTCGAACACGGCTCTCCAGCGTCGCTGGCTCAACTGGAGCCGGCGCGTGAAGCGTCCGAGTTGCTGCAGCCTCCTCATGAGCGCGAGGCCGAGCGCCGCCACGAGTAGCGAAAGCGCACTGGTGCCGATGAAGTCGTAGATCGTAGTTATGCGCCATGTCTGAAGCGCGAGCGCTTCGTCGCGGGTGACGTCGACCGTCAACTGGAATCCGGGCACCGGTTTGCGGGCGGAGAGTAACGGCCGCTCGCGCTCGCCCGGTTGCCTCCCGCTTATGGACGCCACGACCGGCGCGCCGTCCTCACGCCGGAGAGTGATGCCGGTGCGTTCGTCTGCATCGACCCGCCTGTAGAAGTCGCGAAAGTAGCCGTCTTCAATCAGGGCGACAACGGCGCCTTCGAATCGGCCATTTGCGTCCTCGAGACGGCTAGCCATCGCAAACGTAGGGCGCCCGTCGACCATGCTGACGAGCGGCTCGCTCACCACCATCGCGTTGCCAGATGCGCGCTGCACAGCCTTGAAGTAGGGCCGTTGTGAGACATTGGCGGCGGGGTTGCCCGGGAGGGTCGTCGCTATCCGCTGGCCCGTGGCATCGACGATGTCAAGTTGCCTGATCTGGGGTACGCCGGCGATTTCCTCGCGAAGAAAGCGGTTCACCGCCTGCCCGTCCGCTGGGTACTTTGCGTCGTGCGACCAGCCGGAAGTGCGCCGGAGTATGAATTCGACGCCCTGCAGCGATCGGGCTGTTTGCTCTGCGAGCGCGCTCGCGAGGCTCGACAGTTCCCTGGCGTTGGACTGAAGCACCAGTTGGCGCGATCGAAAGCTCTCTGTGACCGCGCCGATCCACAAAAGGAGTACCAGCAGGCACCCTGCTGCCAACAACCTGTACTGATGCGGCCATGCAAACCTGCGCCTGATTCTTTCCTTGCTCATCGAGGCTCTTGTGTTCAGTTCGCGACGATCGGACAAACGTGGCCGCGCCGTATTGCCGCGAGCATTTTCGATGGGGACAATTACCAGCAATGACCTAGCCGTTTCCGTTTCGGGCTACATCAATTGCGACCGAAAAGTCCCGCTAATCGCGTACTGCATGTTAAGCGCAGGGGACGCGGCGAGAAAGCTGCGGGTCAGCGCATTTCCCACTCGACCGGCGGGGCCAGCTTTTCAACTTGCGCGGTGAAGACATAGCCCGCGCCGCGTTCGGTTTTGATGTAACGCGGGTTAGATGGGTCTTCCTCGATTTTTCGGCGCAGCCGCAGGATTTGCACATCGATGGCGCGGTCGTAGACCTCGTCGTAGAGTCGGCTGGATTCGAGCAGTTGGTCACGCGTCAGGATCTGGCCGGGCGCCGCGAGAAACGCGGCAAGCAGCGAAAACTCGCCGTTGGTCAATCCCACCGTGCGGCCCGCTGGGGAGACAAGGCGCCGCGTGTTGATGTTCAGTTCCCAACCTGCGAAACGGTAGCCTCGCGGTTTTGCCTGCCGCCCGGTGGCAGCCTGCGTGTTCCTGGATCGGCGCAGAAGGGCACGAACACGCGCCAGCAGCTCGCGGCAACTGAACGGCTTTGTCATGTAGTCGTCCGCTCCCAGTTCCAGCGCCATCACGCGGTCTGCCTCTTCGTGGCGACCCGAAAGGATCAAAATCGGGAGCGATGATTTTTCACGGATGCGGCCGGCTATCTGGATACCGTCTTCGCCCGGCATGCGCAGATCGAGGATGATCAGATCGACGGCACCGTTTCCGAGCGCGGCCGCCATTTCTGCTCCGCTAGCCACGGCGGACACGCGAAAGTCGTTTTGTCCTAGGTATTCGGTCGTTATGTCACGAATTGCGGGGTCATCGTCGACGACGAGTATGTGAGGCAAGGTGATGTCGGCCATGACTGGAAACCTCGCGACAGTAAAGGCCTGGCAGCTAGCTCAAGCGATTTCGAATTGCCGATAGTCCGGCGACCGTCCTGTAAGGGAAAAGTCGGCGTATCGGTTTGATCGTACGCACATTTTAACGGCTCGGGGCGGAATCGGTAGAGACAATGCTATAGACCGAAGACCGCACAAACGACACTGGGCACTGAAAGCAGCGTTCCAGGAAAACCACCGAAAAACGGAACTGAACTGAACAGCCCCCTGCTCGGGCTGTTCACTATGTCGGAAGGAATGGCCGCGTGCGCGATGTAGCTACGCGCCACCGCGACCGTAGATTGCTTCACCCGACGTTACAGCTGTAACGCTCCAGCGCCGCCTCGAAACCGACTAGCAACATGCGAGACCCAAACTCCAGCCAACACTACTTCACTGGAGCGAGCGCGTGGAAACCTCTGCACTCCTGCTATCGCGGATACAGTTCGCCGCGACGGTTTCGTTTCACATCATCTTTCCGTCGTTCACAATCGGCCTCGCTGCGTGGCTGTCCGTGCTGGAGGCCATGCAGCTCGCGACCGGCAATCCCGTCTACCGGCGAGTGTTCGACTTCTGGCTGAAGATCTTCGGCGTCGCGTTCGGCATGGGCGTGGTGTCCGGCGTCGTCATGGCGTTCCAGTTCGGCACGAACTGGAGCGAGCTGTCGCGTGCGAGCGGACCGATTCAGGGGCCATTGCTCAGCTATGAGTCTTTCACTGCGTTCGCGCTCGAAGCCACGTTTTTCGGCGTCATGCTGTTCGGACGTAACCGCGTCAAGCCGTGGTTCTATCTGATGTCGTGCATGCTCGTGGCACTCGGGACCACGCTCTCGGCGTTCTGGATCCTCGTGAACAACTCGTGGATGCAGCATCCGGTCGGCTATGTCGTGCAGAACAGTGTCTATGTTCCCACCGACTGGGCCGCCATCGTCTTCAACAGCGTGGTGTGGGTTCGCTTTCCGCACATGTTGCTCGCGGCCTATCTGACCACGGCGTTCTGCGTCGCGGCCGTCGGCGCTTGGTACCTGCTCAAGGACACGAGCCGCGTGGAGGCCATCGTCATGTTCCGCATGGCGCTGGGCCTTGCCGCCGTGCTCGTGCCGCTGCAGATCCTGTTCGGCCACCTGACGGGCGACTACATCCATGATGACCAGCCCACCAAGTTCGCGGCCGTCGAAGGCCGCTGGGTCGACGAGCAGCCGGCTGCCGAAGTGATCTTCGCGGTGCCCGACGCCAAGGCCGAACGCAATCGCTACGAGTGGAAGATCCCGGTGCTCGGCAGCGTGATTGCCTCCGGCACGCTCGATTCGCGTGAGGTCGGCCTCAAGGATTTCCCCGTCGGCGACCGGCCGCCGATCCTTGTTCCTTTCTTCGCTTTCCGGATCATGGTCGGCTGCGGCATGCTGATGCTCGCCCTCGCCTGGATCGGCACGTACGTTGCACGGCGCGGCAAGCTTGAGGAACGCAAGTGGCTGCTGTGGCCAGTCGCCCTGAGCTTCCCGCTGGGCTTCGTCGCCATCCTCACCGGCTGGTTCACCGCCGAAGTCGGCCGTCAACCCTGGACCATCTGGGGCGTGCTGCGCACCGCGGACGCGATGACGCCCGGCCTCTCCGCTCACTTCGCCCTCGCGTCGCTGATCATGTATGTGCTCGTCTACGGGTTCATCTTCTGCTTCGGCGTCTACTACATCCTGAGCATCATCCGCAGCGGCGTTTTCAGCGGCAAGGTGCTCACCGTCTGGAACGGGCACGTCATTCCGCAGACGTACGAACCCCGTTTGCCCGCGACAACGCGCGCTTCATCGTCCAATCACTAATCGGGAGAACAACATGCTTGACTGGTTCTGGCTGTTCGAGCTCGCCTTCGCCCTCGCCGCCTATATCGTGCTCGACGGCTTCGACCTCGGCGTTGGCATTTTGAGCGGCTTCGCCGCGAGCACCGCCCGGCGCGACCAGATGGTCGCCTCGATCTCGCCCGTCTGGGACGGCAACGGAACCTGGCTCGTGATCGCGGGCACCATCCTGTTCGGAGCGTTCCCGTCGATCTATTCGATCGCGCTCCCGGCGCTCTACGCTCCGCTCTCCGCCATGCTGGCTGGCCTGATCATGCGCGGTGTCGCAATTGAATTCCGCCACAGGGCGCACGGTTCGCGCTGGGTGTGGAACGTGTTGCTGTTCGCGGGTTCGCTGCTTGCCGCATTCGCACAGGGTGTTGCGCTCGGCGCGTACGCGCAGGGCGTCCCTGTCGAGAACATGCACTACACCGGCAACGGCTTCGAGTGGGCCTCGGCGTTCCCGTTGTGGTGCGGTCTCGGCGCGGTGCTTTCGTATGGTCTGCTCGGTGCCGGCTGGCTGGTTCTCAAGGGCGAGCACGACCTGCGCCGGTTTGGCTGCTCGGCTCTGAACCGCCTGACGCCGATGACGGTCCTTGTTCTCGCCGCGATGTTCGCCGTCACGCTTTTCGACCATCGCGTGATCGAGGCGCGCTGGCAGCTTCACCCGGCGCTCTTCGTTCTGCCGCTGCTGAGCCTCGCGACGCTGGTCGGCCTGCCGCTCGCCGCGCGCCGTGGTGAAGGACGCACACCTTTCGTCCTTGCGGCGCTCAGTTGCGCGCTGCTTCTCGTGACGCTCGCGGCATCCTACCTGCCGTACGTCGTTCCGTTCGATCTCACGATCGACCAGGCAGCCGCACCGGCCTCCAGTCAAACCTTCATGTTCTGGGGCGCGGGTCTCTTCGTCCTGCCGCTAATCGTCGCCTATACGTACGTGGCCTATGCGGTATTCCGCGGCCGCGTCTCCAGCAATCCTGCCTATCACTGAATCGACCCTTCCATTTGAGGAAATGCTGCCATGAAGGTCGCTCTATTCGTTCCATGCTTCATCGATTCGTTTTTTCCCGATGTCGGCATTGCCACGCTCGAACTGCTCGAGCGCCTCGGCTGCGACGTCGACTATCCGCTCGATCAGACCTGTTGCGGTCAGCCCATGGGCAATAGCGGTTGCGAGAATCAAGCCGCCGCCACCGAAAATCTCTTCGTGCGCAATTTCACAGGCTACGACTACATCGTCGCGCCGAGCGGCAGCTGCGTGCACCACGTCCGCGACAACCTGACGGCGGCCGATCAGACCAGCGACGCGCAGAAGGTGCGCCGCAACACCTATGAACTCGTCGAGTTCATCCACGACGTCCTCGAGGTGCGCGAATTCCCTTGGGCCGAGTTTCCGCACAAGGTCGGTCTGCACAACAGCTGCGGCACGCTGCGCAGCCTGAAGACGGCCAGCATGTCGGAAATCGCGGGGCCCGTCTTTTCCAAACCGATGACGCTGCTGAGCGGCGTCAAAGGCATCGAGTTCATCAAGCCGGACCGGCCCGACGAATGCTGCGGTTTCGGCGGCACGTTTTGTGTCTCGGAGGAGCCCGTGTCGGCCCGCATGGGCGCGGACAAGGTGCGCGACCACAAGCGCAACGGCGCCGAATACATCGTCTCGGCCGACTCTTCGTGCCTGATGCACCAGAAGGGTTGCGCGGACCGCCTCGGGCTCGGTCTGAAGTTCATCCATATCGCCCAGATCCTGAATGGAGCACGAGCATGAAACGCGTCGATCACGTGGGTTTTTCGAAGAAGTTCATCGCGGACGAAAAGCACATCGAATTCCACGACAAGCGTCTGTGGGGGCTGCGCAGCGCCCGCGACATCGAAGTCCACGGCATTCCCGAATGGGAGGAAATGCGCTCGCTCGCCTCGGCGATCAAGGAGCACACGCTCACGCATCTGCCTGACTATCTCGAGCAGTTCGAGCGCAACGCTACCGCCAATGGCGTGAAGGTGCATTGGGCGAAAGATGCCGAGGAGCACAATCGCATCGTGTACGAGATCCTGAGCGAGCGTAACGCACGGGTGCTCGTCAAGAGCAAGTCGATGCTGACCGAAGAGTGCGAAATGCGCCCGTATCTCGAGGAGCGCGGCATCACCGTCGTGGAGACCGATCTCGGCGAGCAGATCCAGCAGCTCGACGACGAGATGCCCTCGCACATCGTCGTGCCGGCGGTCCACAAGCTCGCCACCGACGTCGCCAGGACCTTTGCCGAGAAGTTCGGCACGGACCCGAATGAAAAGGACATTCCGAAGCTCGCCGAAGCGCAGCGCAACGCCACGCGCCCGCTGTTCCTGAACGCGGACGCCGGCATGACCGGCTGCAATTTCGCCGTGGCGGAAACGGGCGGCGTCACGGTCTGCACGAACGAGGGCAACGCCGACCTCAGCGCGAACGTGCCGCCGCTGCATATCGCCTCAATCGGTATCGAGAAGCTCATTCCGAAGCTGGAGCATCTCGGCCTGTTTATCCGCATGCTGTCGCGCAACGCGCTGGGCTCGCCGATCACCCAGTACACGTCGCATTTTCGCGGGCCGCGCGAGGGCGGCGAGATGCATTTCGTGCTCGTGGACAACGGCCGCTCCGAGCGGCTCGCGATGGACGACTTCTGGTACTCGCTCAAGTGCATCAGGTGCGGCGCGTGCATGAACACCTGCCCGGTGTACCGGCGCAGCAGCGGCCTGAGCTACGGCGGCGTGTACTCCGGTCCGATCGGCGCGATCATCAACCCGACCTACGACCTGAAGAAGTACAGCTCGCTGCCATTCGCCTCCACGATGAACGGCAGTTGCACCAACGTCTGCCCGGTGAAGATCAACATTCACGAACAGATCTACAAGTGGCGGCAGATCATCGCCGAAAAGCACGAGCTGCCGTTCGTCAAGCAGGAAGCCATGATGGTCGCAGGCCAGGTGCTGTCGCACCCGAAGCTCTACCGCGCCGCGATCAAAACCGCCAACAAGGCCGTTTCCACGCTGCCGCGCGTGGTGCTTTACAACCCGCTCAACGAATGGGGCAAGAACCGCGAGGTGCCCGAAGCGCCGAGCGAAACCTTCCGTGACTGGTACCTGAAGAGGAACAAGAAATGAGCAGCCGTGATCTGATTCTCTCCCGTCTTCGCGAAGTGGCGCCCGCGCCGCGTCCGCTGCCGGAAGTGCCGATGTTCGACCAGCATCTTCCGCCCACGCTCGAGACGTTCAGGAAGTCGCTCGCGCGTCTTGGCGGTACCTGGTGCGACATGCCCGCCGATGGCGATCTCGAAGCCTGGGTCCGTTCGCGCTTCCCGCAGGCGCGCGTAGTCTGCTCCGCCGTGCCCGAGGTCGAGGGCACCCGCCGCATCGAGGATGTCGAGCGTCCGCACGATCTCGAGGATGTGGACGTGGGCATCGTGCGTCCCGCGTTCGCGGTCGCGGAAACCGGCTCCATCTGGCTGAGCGAGCACGAGTATCGCGTCAATGCGCTCGGCTATCTGTCGCAGCACCTCGTGGCGCTCGTCGATCCGTCCCATATCGTCGACAACCTTCACCATGCCTATCATCGGCGGGAGTTCTTCGAAGCCCGCTACGCATGCCTGATGAGCGGCCCGTCGGCAACGGCGGATATCGAGGGTGTGCTGATTCGCGGAGCCCAAGGCATCCGGTCGCTCACCGTGATTCCCGTGCCGCGAGCCAACGCGACCCGATAGCCGGACCCACGACAATGCAACTCTTCGTGAGCGCACGCGCGCAACTGCTGCGTTTCTGGCACCACGGCCGCCACCAGTTGCCAATGGCGGACGCACTGCGGGGCGGGGTGATCTGCGTCGTGCCCGCCGTGCTGGCCGCGGCGCTGCACATGCCGCTGCTGTGCTGGTCCGCGATCGCCGCGTTCTGGACATGCCTCGCAGATGAGCCCAGCGGCCCGGACGTCGAGCGCAGTTGCAAGGGGCTCCTGTTCGGTATGGCCGGCGCACTTGCGTCGGCCTGCGCGATCGCTGCTCAAGCGCTGCCCGTGCTCCCGATTGCCGTGGTCGGTGTGGTTGTCTACGCGGGCGCCTGCGTTCGTGCACGAGGCCCGGCGTCGGGACTGCGCGGCCTGCTCACGGCAACGGCGTGTGCGGTATCCGCATGCTTTCCGGCGCACGGCCTCGACGCCGCGACGCGCTACGCCGCCTTCTATCTTGCGGGAAGCGTATGGGCGACGGTCGCGGGAGGCACGCTCTGGCAAACCAGCGCCGGCAAACGCGCGCAGCAGGCAACGCTTGCGTATCTCCATGCAATGTCGTCGCTCGTCGATCGCCTCGGACAGGCGGCCCACGGCAACCGGGCGCGGCTCGAGCAAGGGCGCGCGGAGCTGCGCCCGAAGCTCGACGCGATGACAGCGGCCGTCGCGAACTGCTGCGGCGAGGCGCCTTCGGCGTGCGGCCGGTGGATCGACGACGCGGAGCAGGCCATCGCCCTGCTCGCGGGCCTGGAAACGCTGCTCGACGGCGGCCACGATGCCGCCCGGCGTGAAGCAGCCGGCCTCCTTGCGCCCGCCTACGCCCAACTCGCGTTGCAGATCGACGCGAGCGCGGCACGCTTGCGCCGCGGTCCTCGCGCATTGCCGGGCGACGTCGAGCAACGGCTGGCTCGCGTGCAACAAACCTTGCGTGGCTGCGAGCCCGCCTGGCTGGCGACCCACGAGCCCGGCGAGGGATTGACGTGGCTGCGGGCGAATGTCGATCTCCTCGAGCGCCTCGCCGTTCTCCTCGCTCGCGACTTGCGCGTGGATGCTACGCGCGCAATCGCAGCAGGCCCGCGCGCAGCGCCGCACGAGGCGCCGCGCCCTGGCCGCTTGACCGCGCGGATGGTGGCACTCGTCGCCAGCAATGCCTACGCCCGGTACGCTGCGCGGCTGTCCGTCGCAGCCATGCTCGCGGTCGCGCTCGCACGCCACTCGGGCATGCAACAGGGCTACTGGCTGCCGCTCACCACGCTGTTCATCCTCCAGCCCACGCTTGCGCAAACGGTGAAGGTGTCCGGCCTGCGCATCGGCGGGACGCTGCTTGGCGCGGCGCTGGCCACGGCGTTCTCGTTTATCTTTCACGACCCGCTGCTGCTCGCCCTCGTTGTGCTCCCGCTCGCCACCGGAACGTTGGCGGCGCGCGCAGTGAGCTACCTCTCGTACATCCTGTTCCTGACCTCACACTTCATCCTGGTGGCGCATCTCGGCACGCTCGCCGGAGCGCCTTGGGCGCTGGCTGTCGCGCGGGCGGAGCTCAGCGTGGCCGGTGTGCTCGTCGGCTTCGTCGTGAGCCTCTTCGCGTGGCCCGAGCGCGACCATCATCGTCTCGGCAGCAGCGCGGCGCGCGCGCTGGAGGGCACGGCCGCGTATCTCGACGCGGTTGCGCGCCGTCTCGCTCAGCCGGTGGCTCGCGGGGGCGAAACGCTCAGAGCGCTGCGGCGACGCGCCTGCCTGGATATCGACACGCTGGAAGCCACGATCGGCGCCACGCGGTTCGAGTCGCTGGTCGTGAATCAACGGGCTGCGTGCGCAAGTGTGCTGATGCAGCGCCTCCGAACGCTGGTTGGCGCGCTGTGCCCGCTTGAATATGTCGATGCGTTGCTCGATGACACGGAACGCGCACGACTTGCCGCACTCGCTCACAAGGCGCACGCGAGGCTCACGCGCGATACCTGCACCGATGAGCTTCTCCACCATCCGCGCGACGACTCGGCACCTCACGCATCGTCGTGCCACGCGCGCGAGATCGAACGCGAAGTAACCGAAAGCGCGTGTGTCGCACACCTGCTGCGCGCCCGCCTTCTGCGCTGAGGTTGGTGTCGGCGGCACCCCGTAAGCGCTGCGGAGCCGCGTCCCGTCAAGCCCGATTTCAATTGCAATACCGCCGTGCGTGGCGCGAAACAACGCAGTAATCGCGCACCTGCAGACTTTCGCCCATCCCGCGGCGATTCGAACGCCAGCCGGCACTGATGCCGGGGCAAAGCGCGCCGCCAACCTCCAGCCCTCAGGAACGGTTTATGAACCTGTTGCAGAACATGCGGATATTCGTGCGCGTCGTGGACATGGGCAGTTTCACGGCGGCGGCCGATTCGCTCGATTCAAGCGCGGCCTCGACATCGAGAGCAGTCAGCGAACTGGAGCAACACCTCAAGGTCCGGCTGCTGACGCGCTCCACGCGCCGCATTGCATTGACCGATGCAGGGCGCACCTACCTGGGCCACTGCCGATTGATCGTACGTGCAGTCGACGAAGCGGAGCACGAGGTCTCCGAGGCAGGCAGTCTCGCTCGCGGCATGTTGCGGGTCCATAGCTTCGCGAGCATTGGACAGCACTACCTCGTTCCCGCCATTCACGCGTATCGCCGCCTATACCCCGAAGTGACGATCGATCTCCAGCTTTCGCAAAACTTGCCGGACCTGTTCGACGGTAAATGCGACACCTCAATTCTCGCGGTCTCCGGCCTGCCGGACTCGGAGATCGTCATGCACCGGCTAGGTTCGAGCTGCAGCATCCTGTGCGCCTCGCCACGCTATCTGAACGGGCGCGGCACGCCGTTGCATCCCGGCGACCTGATCGATCACGACTGCCTCGCCCTTAGCAGGCCTACGTGTTCGTCGAGCGGGTGGGTGCTCGAAAAGGCGGGTAGTGGCAAAACCGAAAACATCGAGATCAACAGCGTATTTCGCATCAATATCGCCGAGTCGCTGGCCGCGGCGATCCGCGCGCACATGGGCATCGGGCCCCTGCCCGTCTATTCGGCGCTCGCCGGTTTGCGCGCGGGGACACTCGTTCGCGTGCTGCCGGAATACACGCTGGACAGCAAGGATATCTGCGCACTCTTTCCATCGCGCCGCTACGTCGACGCCAGAACGCGCACATGGTTGGACTACATGCGCGAGTATCTGCCCCCCGCCCTCGCACGCGATCAAGCTGCGCTCGCGAGCCTCGGCAACCCTCGCGGCTGGCTGCCTGCGCATCCAGCGTTGACCCCGGAACAGCTTGACGGGACACTCGCGATGCGCTGGCAATGGCGCGAGCAAACGGCCTTCTGACGGCTGAATGAAACGCCGGCCGGGCGTGGCGCAAACCTCGCCTGGGCCCGAGAAGCGCCTTGCTCACACCTCCACGGCGCCGACATCGTCCCATCTCGCGGCTTGCTGAGCCGGCGCTTGCGCGGTCGTTGCAGCTCGCCCGCCACCTCGTCCAATGCACGGCTGGCTGCGCACACGTCCTGATTGCATTCCGGGGGCGTCGTCTGGCGCGGGGCAAGCCGCGCGCGTGTAGACTCGATGCGCCCGGTTCCCGTCGGCACGACGAAGATGGAGCCGAACGCACGCCCCGTCTCTCGCGCGACTTGCACTGGCCAAAGAGAATCGGCCGCCGCCCTTGCAGCGCCATCTCGGAGGCCGGACGCTTTCTATACAGTTGCGACACCGGTGTGCGATGCCTCACACCGATCGTGCGGGAATGCGTGTCGGCAGCGCGCCGCGGCGTTTTTCGTTTCATTTGGAACACGCCGCATCGACGCTGAAACGCCGTCGAAACTGCAGCGCCGAAGAATTCATACACTCCCAAACTTGAGATTGCACACCGTCGCATGAACACCTTGCACAACATGCAGATCTTCGTCCGCCTGATAGATACCGGCAGCTTCACCTCCGCAGCGGCCTCGCTACAGGTGAGCCTCGGTACCGCGTCGCGGGCAGTCAGTGAACTGGAGGAGCATCTGCGCACGCGGCTGCTGCACCGATCCACGCGCCGCGTTTCCCCGACGCGCGAAGGACTGGCCTACGCCGAACGTTGCCGTAGGATTCTGGCCGACGTGGCGCGGGCGGAAGACGACACCGCCCTCGCCGCCGACCACCCGAGCGGACTGCTACGCGTGCACAGTTTCGCAAGTCTCGGCCATCGGCACATCATGCCTGCGATCCAGGCCTACCGGGAACGCCATCCCGACGTCCACGTGGAACTGAGCCTGTCGCAGGCGCTTGCCAATCTCTTCGACGGCAGCTGCGATACGTCAATCGTCGCTTTCTCGCCGCCGCCGGACGCCGACCTTGCGTCGTTCCAGCTTGGCCGGTCGCAGCGCATTCTTTGCGCGTCACCTGGATATCTCGCCGCGCGCGGCGTGCCGCAATCGCCGGACGATCTGCAGTTGCATGACTGCCTGACGCTGCGTACCGCCACCTCGTCGTCGCAACGCTGGTGCCTCGAAGGCCGCGACCGGGCGAGCGTCACGCTCGCCGTCGACAGCGTGGTCAGCATCAACATTGCGGAATCGCTGGCAACGGCCGCGCGCGAGGGCATGGGGATTGCGCCGTTGCCCGCCTATGCCGCACTCGACGAATTGCGCGACGGCACGCTCGTGCGCGTACTGCCCCAGTACACCATCGATACGCGCGAAATCTGCATTCTCTATCCGTCTCGCCGGTTTATCGATGCGCGCACACGATCGTGGATCAACTTCACTTGCGACTGGCTCCCGCCCCGTCTTGATAAAGACGAGGCGGCCTTGAGCGAACTTGCACGGGAAACCGAAGCACCAGGCGTCGCGGCCTGAACGGACGCGTCGATACCGCCCCGGGCCGTTGGCTGCTTACCCTCGATGTCGTGGTACATCACGCCCTGCTGTGGAGATCGCGAATCCAATCCGGCACGATGGTCACGCCGAACCCCGCCGCAACCATGCCGACGGCCGACGCGATCTGCGTGGATTGCTCGCGGTGTTGCGAATTGAAACCGCATTGCTGACTCGCGGTGATCACGTCATCGTACAGCGACGGCACGATGGCGCGCGGGAATATGATGAGGCGTTAGGCCTTACACGCCACATCGTGTTGCCGGCAGCAGCAGCCAATCGCCGAGCGTCGTGCCCCGTGTATCGTGCAGCGAATGCGTGCGGTTTCTATCGATGCAGGAAGCGGCCCCGGTCAGCGAGGCGAGTACCATCGTCCGACAATTTCCTTTAGCAGGTACCGCTCGTTTGCAGGCGCCGAGGTCAGTGCATAGGTGGGCGGATGGATCAGCTTGTTGGTCAGCGACTGCGACAGTGCTTCGAGCACCGCGGCCGGAGCGTCGCCGCGCGCCAGCATTTTCTGTGCGCGTTCGACTTCCGCGCGGCGCAGCGTGTCGGCCTGCGTGTGCATGTGGCGGATCACGGGCACGATGCTGCGCGCGTCGAGCCACTGCATGAAGTTCTGCACGCGCGTTTCGATGATCGCTTCGGCCTGCGCGACCGCAGACTGGCGCGACGCATTGCCTTCGCGGACGATCGCGCCGAGGTCGTCGACGGTGTACAGGAACACGTCTTCGAGCTGGCCGGCTTCGGGTTCGATGTCGCGCGGCACCGCGAGGTCGACCATGAAAATCGGTCGGTGACGGCGCGCCTTGACCGCGCGCTCGACCGCGCCGAGACCGATGATCGGCAGCGTGGACGCCGTGCACGACACGATGATGTCGAACTCGTGCATCCGGGAGGGCAACTCGGAGAGCGGAATGGCGCGGCCGTTGAAGCGCTCGGCGAGCCGCATGCCGCGCTCGGCGGTGCGGTTCGCGACGACGAGTTCACGCGGATGTTGCGCGGCGAAATGCGTCGCGCAGAGCTCGATCATTTCGCCCGCACCGATGAACAGCACGCGCTGGTTCGCGATCTTGTCGAAAATGCGTTGGGCGAGGCGTACTGCGGCGGCGGCCATCGATACCGACTGCGCGCCGATTTCAGTGGTGCTGCGCACTTCCTTTGCGGCGGCGAAGGTGCGCTGGAACAACTGATTCAGGTAGGTGCCGAGTGCGCCGGCTTCGGAGGCGGTGCGGACCGCGTCCTTCATTTGCCCGACGATCTGCGTCTCGCCGAGCACCATCGAATCGAGCCCCGACGCGACGCGGAACGCATGACGGACCGCTTCGGACTGCGGCAGCGTGTAGACGTGCGGCGCGAGCTCCTCCGTGCGGATACCGTGATACTGCGCCAGCCAGCTCACGGCTTCGTCGCGTGAGCTTTGCGCATCGGTCGCGCAGTACAGTTCGGTGCGGTTGCAGGTGCAGAGAATGGCGGCTTCCGGCGCGCTCAGCGAGCGCTTCCCGGACCACGCTGCCTTGTACTGGGCGAGCGCGGACTTGATCTGTTCGAACTTAAACGCCACGCGTTCGCGCAAGGCGACGGGCGCCGTTTGGTGATTGATTCCGATCGCAGTCAGTTGCACCGTGAACCTCTCGCTTTCTTACCACGTGGGCTTTGGTCTTTGGCCATCGGTCGTAGAATGCATCGTCGCTTTTGCGGACGCATTACCAGATGATGGTGCGCGAATTGCAGATGTAACGCTTTTGGAACGCGACGGCGCTTTCTAAGGTACTGAAGCGGTGTGCATGTTGACGACGAGGAACAACCGCGCTCACCGAATTGGCGACACATGCCATCGGCCTCCTCACCCCACTGGATCCCGAAAGATCCGGCTCGGCACGCGGACTTGTCGCTATCAGACGCATGTCAGTGAAGATTCGCCATATCCCTCGCGCGATGCTATGTGGGACGCTGGCGACAGCCCTTTGTAATGCCAGCGACTCTCAACCTTCATCCACCGCTTCTCGAAATGTTTAGCGGATCGCTGAAGCGGTTCACCAAAAGTGAAGGAACCTATCTGCCTGTCCGAAATAAGTCGACCACTACACTGAGCTTTATCCGCGCGGTCCACACCATCCAGTACGAAATGGCATGGGCGGCCGTGACACCCTCGTACGGCAAATTGCCTGCGCTGCTCAAGCGCCTGCGTGAGCGGCTCAATCAACTTCCCAATGAAAGACGGCCCGGGCGCACCTGCGCTCGAGCCTTTCGTTATACCGTTCGCTTCCTCAGAAGAAACCTTAACTGAACGGCACTACAAATATGCCCGTCCTTTTTCGCGAGGCGGCCGGCCAAGTACGCAATTTTCCGCTTTGTACACTCATCGCATGCACTGCTGCGGGGGCCCCTCCACTCCGCAATGCTATGCCGTGCTTCTTAAACTTTGTTCTTTCCGATCCAGGTCGAACCTATTGATGATGGAATTTCATCGATTGCAGATGCGCCCTATCGACACGCCTCATTCACACCACGCGCTGCGCCCGTGTCGTGCATGGCCGGCCCGAACAACTGGTCGACCTTCATTGAATCGTGGAGCGATTCGCGCTCCTTCGCACCGTCCTTGAAGCCTTTTATGGCAAAACCAAGGTCGCTGCCAATATTGCGGAGCTTGCTCGTGCCGAACACGAGAGAAATGATGGTCAGCACGACAAGCCAATGCCAGATACCGAGGGAACCCATGACAAGCTCTCCTTGAAAATGTATCGAAACTGCGCTGGTCACGACTGGAAACGTTGCGCTCCTTCGCGGCCATCCAGGCGCTAAATGGATTTCACCAACGCCTCATTACTCGACCATTGCGTCTCGACCCTACCGTGATTACGATTGAAACGTTCGACAATGCAGGTTCCGGATTCACCGCACGCATCGCGAAAGCCCGCTGTCCAGCTGCGTCACCGGTTTATCTGATACTCTTTTTATCAGCTTCATTCATCGCGCACCGTCGTCCATGTCTTTATGGAAAATGAGGAGTTCGTCAAATGAACAGAAAATCTGCCATTCTCGTCACTGTGATCTTTTTTGAGATGCAATACACGCACAGAGCAATGTGGCGCTTTTTGGACTGATCGCTTCGAGCATTTTGTCGCGCTTGTCGTGGGTCGATTTCGCAATTTCTCGACACAGATCCGGAACGTGAGCGTATACCCAAGATGATTGGATCTCGCGTCGGTGACCGCGTCCCAGGACGGCATTTGCGCCCGTTCGTTTCGGAACTGGAAGCGTGTTCGAATAGAGTCCTGTCAGGGTGGTCGCGCCCTTCAATGAGCCGAAAACCGTCAAGCAACTCTTTCGCGAGAGTTTCTCTCTGCATCAATCTGAGGTTGCCACGCTCAAGAATATCGGCTGTGATTCTTTCTATTTCCTCGTCGATTGCTAAGTCAACTGCTTCGTCCAAAATCTCCTTTAACAGGCGAATGCAGCCGAGCGACATGACGAAGAGATCCCATATATATGGCTTAAGGGAGCAAGGCATTAAGAACGGAAGTCGCGCCTCGAACGTTTTGATGGATTCCACGAATCCCTGAATGTCCTTGCTGGCGGCAATAAGTGTGGGCAGGCCACGTTCAACGTCCGACCAGATGGAACGGCCGAGATCCCGCAGCTTTCGTTCGGCGGGTATTAGAATGCGACGCCCATACAGCCTGCAATAGGCTTGCTGTAGCAGTTCGTCGAGCGTGAGCGACGGTGGCGTCCTGTCGCATCCGAGCTTCCACTTTCGTCCAGTGCTTCCGTCCGAACGACGTGATGCCGATATATTCGCAGGTCCAGATCTGATGCTCGTACGGTGTCTTATAGCGTTGATAGAGCGTCCGGAGGGAGGCGATCGTCGGGAAGCTCGAAGTACGGACCGTTGACCTCAAAGTCATCGAACTTGATTCCATGACCGTGCAGCGCTCCGGCGACGTAGTCGACTATGAAGTCGCATTGACGACCAAGGGTTATGCTGCCATACCCATCGGGAGTTAGGCCGACCCACGCTTGTCGTCCAAACAAATCACCGCCGCTCCTAAACTCCCCATTGGCCGAATCAAAGCCGCTTTCTAGCCAGAAGCTTCCAAACGGAAGTTTTATGGTTTCTCCTACAGGAAGGCGCTACAAAATCACCCAAAGCCTTGTGGCGGAAGGCAGCCGGAGTCGAACCGACCTGAGAGCGTCTGACGCCCTCAACTGGGTTTGAAGCCCAGCCGCACCACCGGATACGAATGCCTTCCTACGGTGATTGAATGACGCGTGCCCGATAGAAACAGGCCGCAGAAGCCAGATCAACGCAGATCGAGCCAGCGGCTATCCGTGCGCACGAGGTGCAGGCCACGGTGGAAGCGAGTATACCCAACCCGGTCGAAGAACTCCAAAAGCTGGATCGCGCGTTTCCGGCCGAGTCCTGTCGCGTCGCGAAACGGCGCGGCCGCCACGGTGCCGGCGTTCTTGTGCGCCTCCGTCGCCGCGATCGACGCGAGTTCGCGAATCACCTGCTCGTGATAGAACAGGTCATGCACGACCTGGAACAGCTCGCCCTGACGCGCGAGCTTGCGCAGCAACTGACGCACGCGCTCCTCCGGCACACCGTGCCCATTCGCGAGCTCGCGCACCCACGGCGGATCGAAACGTCCCGCCTCGATCTCGGGCAGCAGCGTCGCGGCAAGCGCCTGATCGGCGGCATCGAGTGTCACGGTGTGGCCGGGCAAATGCAGCCACGGTCCGCGTCTGATCAGCTCGCCACGCGCCGCCGCATCGTCGACCAACGCGCGCCACAGCGCGTCGTCGACCAGGGGCGCCGCGATGCGCCGCAAGCGCGACAGGTCCGGGCCCAACTCATCCGGCGAGCGCTCGTGGTATTGCGCGAGCGCACTCGTCAAGCGCCCGGCCAGCGCATGCCATGCCGCGTCCGCGAGCAGCAGTGCGTCATGGCCCGGCAGTTCGATCGTGCGCGTCCCGGCGGGCAACGCGAGCGCGGCTGCCGGCATCCCCGTCAGGCGCTCCAGCAACCCCCGCGACAAACCGTGTGGCGCGCGCGCGAACGGCGCATCGAGCGAGCCGGTGTCGAGCAGCGTCTGTATCGCGTCGAGCCAGTCGAAGCGTTCCGCCGAGCGCCGCTTGCGCGCCGGAGCGAACGGATCGAGCACATGCCCGCCGCCCACCGTGCGATTGGCCTGAGCGCTACGCACGACGAAGCGATCGCCCGGTACCGCGCACAGCGGCCGCTCGAACACGAGTTGCACGCGCGCGCGCTGACCGGGCTCGAGCATGTCGCCTTCGAGCAGCGCGACATGCGCAACCTGATGCTGCGTGCCGAGATGCACGTGCAGCGGCGTCCAGTGTTCGAGCGGGTGCTGCGCGTCGGGCAGCAGCGTCAACGTGACGTCGATACGCTCACTCGCTTGCGACAGCCGCGGATCGACGACCCAGTCGCCGCGCTCGACCGCACTCCTGTCGATTCCCGCCAGATTCAGCGCGCAGCGCTGGCCGGCGCGGCCGGTTTCGGCGGGGCGATTCTGCGCGTGGATACTGCGCACACGCACCGGCTGATTTTTCGGCGCGAGCAGCATCGTGTCGCCGACGCTCACGCTGCCTGCCACTACGGTCCCGGTGACGATCGTGCCCTGCCCCGCGAGCATGAACACACGATCGACGGCGAGGCGGAACAGGCCGTCGTCGCGCTTCACACGCCATGTGGCGGCCTGCTCGCGCAGATGCGCATTCAACGCGGCGACGCCCGCATCGCCCGCGCGAGTCGCGCAGGTATCGAATACCGGCGCGTCGCGCAGCACGCTATTGCCGACGAACGCACTCACTTCGTCGTGCACTTCGCGCAGTCGCTCCTCGTCGACGCGATCCACTTTCGTCAACGCGATCGCACCGCGCCGGATGCCGAGCAGTTCGACGATCGCCAGATGTTCGCGCGTTTGCGGCATCACGCCGTCGTCGGCGGCAATCACGAGCAGCGCGAAGTCGATGCCGCTCGCGCCCGCGGTCATCGTATGCACGAGCTTTTCGTGGCCCGGCACGTCGATCAGACCGAGCACGTCGCCGTTCTCGAGCGGCACGTATGCGTAACCGAGCTCGATCGAAATGCCGCGCGCTTTTTCTTCCTTGAGCCGGTCCGTATCGACGCCTGTCAGTGCCTTCACGAGGCTGGTTTTGCCGTGGTCGATATGCCCCGCTGTACCGACGATCATTCGTGCCTTTCCTTCAGTTGCTCTTCGGTTGCGCGATTAGCTGTGCGATCAATTGCGCCTCATCGTCGGCTTCGAGGCAGCGCAGATCGAGCCGCAACGCGTCGTCCGCGATCCGGCCGATCACCGGCCGCGCCATCCCGCGCAACTGCTTTTCGAGCGCGAGCAGATGACGGCCGCCGCGCTTGCCGTCGGTCATCCTGATGACAAGGCCGTGGCTCGGCAGCACGTCAACGGGCAATGCACCGCTGCCGATCTGGCTGAACATCGGCTCCGCCGCCACGGTGTAGCGCGCGCCGATCGCCTGCTGCAGCGCCGGTAGCACGCGCTGCGCGGCAGCGTGAATGTCCTCGGCGGGACGCGTGAGGAGCCGTAGCGTGGTCAGCCGCTCCGCCAACTTCTCGGGCGCGCGATACAGCCGCAGCACAGGCTCCAACGCCGCGAGCGTCAGCTTGCCGACGCGCAGTGCGCGCTTCAGCGGATGCTTCTTGATCTTGGCGATCAGGTCGCGCCGCCCGACGATCAACCCGGCCTGCGGTCCGCCGAGCAGTTTGTCGCCGCTGAAGGTGACGACATCGGCGCCGGCCGCGACGGTCTCGCGCACCGTCGGCTCGCGCGGCAAGCCCCATTCGGCGAGATCGACCAGCGTGCCGCTGCCGAGATCGACGGCGACCGCGAGCCCGCGCGAGTGCGCGAGCGGCGCGATCTCGTCGATACCGACTTCCTTCGTGAAGCCGCTGATCGCATAGTTGCTCGCGTGGACTTTCATCAGCAGCGCGGTGCGCGCGTTGATCGCCTGTTCATAGTCCTTCAGATGGGTGCGGTTCGTCGTGCCGACTTCGCGCAGCTTCGCGCCCGCGCGGCTCATGATGTCGGGAATGCGAAACGCGCCGCCGACTTCGACGAGCTCGCCGCGCGACACCACCACTTCCTTCTTCGCCGCGAGCGCCGACAGCGTGAGCAGCACCGCGGCCGCGTTGTTGTTGACGATGGTTGCCGCCTCGGCGCCGGTCAGCTCGCAGATCAGATCGTCGATCAGGTCGTCGCGATCGCCGCGCATGCCGGTGGCGAGATCGAACTCGAGGTTCGCCGGTTGCGTGAGCGCGGTCATCACGGCGCGCACCGACTCGTCGGGCAGCAGCGCGCGGCCGAGGTTCGTGTGCAATACAGTGCCGGTCAGATTGAACACACTGCGCAGCCGCGACGCGTTGCGCGCGAGCAGCGCCGCAGCGACCGTCGCATGCAGCTGCGGGGTTTCGAGCGCGCTCACCGCCGGGTTGGCCGCCGCATCGCCCGATTGCGCGTTGATACGCCACGCGTCGAGCGCGTCGCGCAACGCATCGAGCACCTGAGTGCGGCCGTATTCGCCGATCAGCGGCGCGAGTTCGGCCGACGCCATCACCTTGTCCACCGATGGCACGCGCGCCATCAGCGCGCGCAATTCCGAGCCGCTCACATCGCTCACGAGCAATCCCTTATGTCGTGTTGAACTTGCGTCCGGCCAGGTCGCCGTCAGGCGGACTCGTCGTCCTCCGCGTCCGTCGCGCCGGCCGTCTGTTCCGGCCACAGCCAGGGATGCGGCGACGCGCGCCGGTAACCTTCCGCGCCCATCAGCAGATCGAGCGTGAGGCTCGCGAGGTCGTCCGCGAATGGATCGAACTCGTAGTCCTTCGCCTGGATGCCGATCTTGCGGTAAGTATGGCATTCGTCGCACGACTCCGCCTTCAGCACGGCGTTTTTCGTTTCGGCTTCGCGCGTGGCCGCGTCGGCGTCGGGCGAGCCGGCCACGTGGTACGCAATGCCTTTCGTCGAATCGCAGTTCGAGCATTTGCTTCGGACCATATGCCATTCGGTCGCGCACAGCCCGCATTGCAGATAGCGATAGTTGTCGTACGCGCCGCCGATGCGCAGCGTGCTGGCCACCGGATGCGAGCCGCATACCGGGCACAGGCCCGGTGTATCGAGGTACGGTACGGCGCGCTTGTCGATGTCGGCGGCGAGGTCGGTCCATACGACTTGCAGCGCGGCCATGATGAATGGCGCGCTCGCCGGCTCGACGTCGGCGAAGCGCTGCGCGAAGATCGCGTCGGCCTGCGCTTCGAGCGTGGCGACGTCGAGCGAGCGCAGTTGCGTGAACACCGCGACGAGCGGCGGCGTCAACGGACCCGCGGCTTCGATCTTGTCGAGCAGTTGCAGCAGCACGTCGCGCCACGCCGGATCGCGCGCGCCGGACAGCGCCGGAATCAGCGGCATCGAATACTGCTGCGCGCTCGCGATCAGCTCGGAGCTCGGCGGCTGCGCCTTGAAGTGCGCGAGCACCGCCTGCTGCGCATCGGCGAGCGCCGCCATCAGCCGCAGATAGCCGGCAATCGGATTGCCGCGCGAGGCGAGCTGGCGCAGGCGCGCGGCGCGCGGCGCGAACACCGCGAGCCGCTCCGGCATGCGGATGCGGGGGATTGCCGAGGGATCGAGCGACTCGATGTCGGCGGCTTCGAGAATTCGTTGAGCCAAGTTATCGACCTCTGAAAACGGAAGAGCCGCCGCCCGTCATCGACGTGGCGCGGCGGCCCGGTGCGCGGAGTGCTGCGTGCGGCGCATTGAAACACCCGCTGGGGCAGCGCCGATTGAGCATACTTTACTTGCCGATGATTTCCCTGAACCAGTTCGGATGGTGCTTGCGCGCCCAGCCATAAGTAACGGTGCCGCGCGTCATCGCACCTATGGAGCCCTTGACCCACAGCGCCGCATAGACATGCACGATGATGCCGACGATCAGCAGGAATGCCGTCACCGCGTGCACGAGCGCTGAGAGCCGGATCAGGTCCATCGGGAAGTAGAGCGAAAAGTAGCGCCGCCAGATCACGATGCCGCTCAGCAACAGCAGCAGCATACAGATCACCATCACGAAGAACAGCAGCTTCTGCCCGGCGTTGTACTTGCCGATTGCGGGCAGGCGCTCCTCGCGGTTGTTCAGCACGTCGCGGTACTGCTTCATCCACTGGATATCCGCCTGGTCCAGATAGTTGTGATGCCAGAAGCGCAACGCAAGAATCAGGAACGAGATGAACATCACGCAGCCGATGAACGGGTGCAGGATTCGCGTCCACTGTCCGCCGCCAAGCACGAAGTACAGAAACGCCATCGCCGGATGGAACATCGCGAGACCGGACAGCGCGAGCAGGATGAAACAGATTGCGGTGATCCAATGATTCGTGCGCTCGTTCGGCGTATAGCGCACGATCAGGCGGTTGCCCTTTACGTCCGTGAAGTCGGTGTGCTCAGAGTGGTTCATTGCTTACCCTCCCGCGAACGGCGCGCTTCTTCGGCTTCCTTGACGGCGGCGGCTTCGTCGGCCTCGGTCACCTCGTTCGGACCGACGCGCGTGTAGTGGAAGAAGCCCGCGAGCGCGGCGATCCCCATGATGGCGAGCCCGATCGGCTTGGCTATACCCTTCCACAACGTCACCATCGGACTGATGCGCGGATCGTCCGGCAGGCCGTGATACAGCGACGGCCGGTCGGCGTGATGCAGCACGTACATCACATGCGTGCCGCCGACCTTTTCCGGGTTATACAGGCCAGCGTTCTGGAAACCGCGCTCCTTCAGATCGACGATGCGGTCCTCGGCCTGCAGCTTCATGTCCTCCTTGGTGCCGAACATGATCGCGCCGGTCGGGCAGGTCTTCACGCAGGCCGGCTCCTGGCCGACCGCGACGCGGTCCGAACACAGCGTGCACTTGTACACACGGCGATCCTTCTTCGACATACGCGGTATGTTGAACGGGCAGCCGGCGATGCAGAAGCCGCAGCCGATGCAGTTCTCCTCGTGAAAATCCACGATGCCGTTCGTGTACTGCACTATTGCGCCCGGCGACGGACAGGCCTTCAGACAGCCCGGGTCTTCGCAGTGCATGCAGCCGTCCTTGCGGATCAGCCATTCGATATCGCCGGCGGAGTTCTCGTACTCCGCAAACCGCATGACGGTCCACGAATTCTCGGTCAGATCGGGTGGGTTATCGTAGACGCCGACGTTCACGCCGATCTCGTCGCGCAGATCGTTCCACTCCATGCAGGCCGTCTGACATGCCTTGCAGCCGATGCACTTCGATACGTCGATCAGCTTCGCGACCTGCCCGGTGGCCGGCGCGCGAGATACCGGCGGCTGCGTGGTCGTGGCCGAGACGCGTCTGATGTCCAGTGATTGCAGTGCCATCTCTTTACCTTATGCCTTTTCGACCTTGACGAGGAACGACTTGGTTTCCGGTGTCTGCGAGTTCCCGTCGCCCACCGGGGGCGTCAGCCCATTGACGAGATAGCCCGGCCTCGCGAGCCCCATGAAGCCCCAATGAATCGGCAGCCCGACGGTCTGCACCTTCTTGCCTTCGACAGTCAGCGGTTTGATGCGCTTCGTCACGACCGCGACGGCGATCAGATGCCCGCGGTTCGAACTCACTTTGACCCGGTCGCCGGCCACCACGCCGATCTCCTTCGCGAGGTCTTCGCCGATCTCGACGAACTGCTCGGGCTGGATGATCGCGTTCAGCTTCGCGTGCTTCGTCCAGTAGTGGAAATGCTCGGTCAGACGATAGCTGGTCGCCGTATGCGGGAAGTTCTCGTGCGTGCCGAACGTGGCCTTGTCGCCCGGGAACACGCGCGCCGCCGGGTTGCTGACGACCAGCTTGTTGTCCGGATGCAGCGGGTTGTAACCGAGCGGCGTCTCGAACGGTTCATAGTGCTCGGGGAACGGTCCTTCGACCATCGCGTCGCGCGCGAAGAATCGCGCGACGCCCTCCGGATTCATGATGAACGGATTCATGCCGCTGTCAGGCGGCTCGTCGACCTTGAAGTCCGGAATGTCGGCGCCCGACCACGTGCTGCCGTTCCACGCGATCAGCTTGCGCGTCGGATCGAACGGCTTGCCGTTCAGATCGCACGACGCGCGGTTGTACAGAACCCGCCGGTTCACCGGCCATGCCCACGCCCAGTTCAGCGTGTTGCCGATGCCGGTCGGGTCCGAGTTGTCGCGGCGGCCCATCTGATTGCCCGCCTGGGTCCACGCCCCGCAGAAGATCCAGCAGCCGCTCGAAGTCGAGCCGTCGTCGCGCAGCAGCGCGAAACTCGCGAGCTGCTCGCCTTTCTTCGCGAGCACCTTGGTCGGGTCCTTTGGATCGGTGACGTCCGCGAGCGCCTTGCCGTTGAACTCCATTGCGAGCTCTTCCGGCGTCGGGCTGTCCGGCTTCGCATAAGGCCAGCTCATGTTCAGGATCGGATCGGGATACTTGCCGCCGTCCTTGCGATAAGCGTCGCGAATCCGCAGCCACAGCCCAGCCATGATCTCGAGGTCGCTCTTCGCTTCGCCCGGGCCGTCCGCGCCCTGCCAGTGCCATTGCAGCACGCGGCTCGAACTGACGAGCGAGCCGCGTTCCTCGGCGAAGCAGGTGGTCGGCAGACGGAACACCTCGGTCTGGATCGATGCGCTGTCGACGTCGTTGAACGGGCCGTGGTTCTTCCAGAACTCCGACGTTTCGGTCGCGAGCGGATCCATGATCACGAGCCACTTCAGCTTGGCCAGAGCCGCGCCGTTCTTTGACTTGTACGGCGCGGCGGCAAGCGGGTTGAAGCCCTGCGCGATGTAGCCGTTCATCTTGCCCTGACTCATCAGCTCAAAGACCTGCAGCAGGTCGTACGACTTGTCGAGCTTCGGCAGATAGTCGAAAGCGAAGTTGTTCTCGGCGGTCGCCTTGTCGCCCCACCACGACTTCATGAAGCTCACGTGGAACGCGCGATAGTTGCGCCAGTAGCTCAGCTGGTTCGGCCGCAGCGGATGCTGGGTGCGCTTCTCGATGTAGGCGTCGAAGTCCTGCTCCGCTTCCGTTGGCAGCGTCATGTAGCCAGGCAGCAGGTTCGACATCAGGCCGAGGTCCGTCAGGCCCTGGATGTTCGAGTGACCGCGCAGCGCATTCATGCCGCCGCCCGCGATGCCGATGTTGCCGAGCAGCAGCTGTACCATCGCGCCGGTGCGGATGATCTGCGAGCCGATCGAGTGCTGGGTCCAACCGAGCGCGTACATGATCGTGGTCGCACGTCCCGGCACCGACGTCGCCGCGAGCATCTCGCACACGTGCAGGAACTTGTCCTTCGGCGTGCCGCAGATTTTTTCGACCTGCTCGGGCGTGTATCGCGAGTAATGCTTCTTCATCAGCTGATAGACGCAGCGCGGGTCCTGCAGCGTCGGGTCGACCTTGGCGAAGCCGTCGTCGCCGCGCTCGTAGTCCCACGAGGTCTTGTCGTAGCTGCGCTTGTCGGCGTTGTAGCCGGAGAACAGGCCGTCGTTGAACGCAAAGTCATCACGGACGATAAACGACACGTCCGTGTAGTTCTTCACGTACTCGTGCTGGATCTTGTCGTTCGTCAGCAGATAGTTGATCACGCCGCCGAGGAACGCGATGTCCGTGCCGGTGCGGATCGGCACGTAGTAGTCCGCGACCGACGCCGTGCGATTAAAGCGCGGGTCGACCACGATCAGGCGCGCCTTGCGGTGCGCCTTCGCTTCCGTGACCCATTTGAATCCGCATGGGTGGGCCTCGGCCGAATTGCCGCCCATCACGAGAATCAAGTCCGCGTTTCTGATGTCGACCCAATGGTTCGTCATCGCTCCACGGCCAAACGTCGGGGCAAGACCTGCCACCGTCGGGCCATGTCAGACACGCGCCTGATTGTCGAATCCAAGCATGCCAAGACTGCGGGCAGTCTTGTGCGTCAGATAACCTACCTCGTTACTGCTGGCCGACGCCGCGAGCATCCCGGTAGTCAGCCAGCGGTTGACCTTCTTGCCGTCTGCGGTCGTCTCGACGAAGTTCGCGTCCCGGTCTTCCTTCATCAGCTTCGCGATGCGGTCCAGCGCGTCTTCCCACGAGATGCGCTTCCACTCGTTCGCCCCGGCCGCGCGGTACTCGGGATAGCGCAGACGGCTCGGGCTATGGATGAAGTCGATCAGGCTCGCGCCCTTCGGGCACAGCGTGCCGCGATTGACCGGATGGTCGGGGTCGCCCTCGATGTGGAAGATGCTCGTCTTCACGTTCTTGGCTTCGTCGCCGAGGCCGTACATCAGGACGCCGCAGCCCACCGAGCAGTACGGGCAGGTGTTGCGGGTTTCGGTAGCACGCGACAATTTGTACTGACGGACTTCGGCCAGCGCGGGGGTCGGCGAGAAGCCCATCAGGGCTAGGCTCGATCCGGCGAGCGAGGTGGCAGAAACCTTCAGGAATTGTCGCCGAGTCATTTGCGTCATTGCATGGCCTCGGCTCTTTTGGGAACAAATTGATTATAGATGCCGTTGCACGACACGTAGCTCGATCGTAGTGCATTCGCCACCCGGGTAAATCAGACATGCGAAAGTCGCTTGAATGAACGGCGCTCTCTGCATGCACGATTTATTCCAGGCGCCGGGCACCGTTCATGCTGAATCCGCGAATGGTGAATTCAATTGACCTTCTCGACGGATTATTGCGCTCCTATGAAATCCTCTCCTTACTCCTGTCGCGTGGCAGCCGGCGCAGCCTCGCTTGCGCTTCTCGGCGCCGCACTGCTCGCCGCGAACTCCCCCAGCCTTGCGCAGATTCCCCAGTCGGGCGGCTCTTCGCACATGGAAAGCCGGTCGTCCGGGATGGGTTCGACGCCCGACCCGGGCGCGTCGGCGGTCCACGAATCACTGAAACCTCAGTCGAAAGACAGCGGGCAAGGTAACGCGCGCGGCAAAACCGCCGGCCAGGGACAAAAAGCCGAGGGCGCTGGCGGATTTAACAATGGCTTGTATGGGACCGGCGCAGGCAGCAATAAATAAGGCTTTGCAATCGTGCGGTAATTGGTTTGCTAATTGTCGACGGCGATCAATTCACGCGGCGGTGCGCAATTGTGTTAGCGCGTGAAGAATTCGTTTCATTGCGCGCACCTGCCGTTTGCATTTGCTTCGGCATTGGTACTTTCTACGCGGGCGTTTATCGTTCGGATATACCGCTTCGGCATTAAGCCAGTTTGCGGCCCGCGTCGACGCTGCACAGTATGAAAACTACCCTCATAATGCGGTCATTCGACGAACCCGAACTCCCGCCCTCATGACCCAAGTCCAAGCAAGCCAGTCGCCCCGCCTTACGAGCCTGTCGCACGGCGGCGGCTGCGGCTGCAAGATCGCGCCCGGCCTGCTCGCCGATCTGCTCAAGCGCAGCGCGCCGCTGCCGTTTTTCCCCGACCTGCTGGTCGGCAACGACACCGCCGACGACGCCGCCGTCTACAAGCTCAACGAGGACCAGGCGATCGTCGCGACCACCGATTTCTTCATGCCGATCGTCGACGATCCGTTCGACTTCGGCCGCATCGCCGCGACCAATGCGATTTCCGACGTCTACGCGATGGGCGGCAAGCCGATCATGGCGCTTGCGATCGTCGGCATGCCGATCAACGTGCTGCCGCACGACGTGATTGCGGCCGTGCTGAAAGGCGGCGAATCGGTGTGCGCGGACGCGGACATCCCGCTCGCGGGGGGCCATTCGATCGATTCGGTCGAGCCGATATACGGCCTCGTCGCGCTGGGCATCGTCGATCCGAAGCGCGTCAAGCGCAATGCGGGCGGGCGGCCCGGCGACGTGCTGATCCTCGGCAAGCCGCTCGGCGTCGGCATTCTGTCCGCGGCACTGAAAAAAGACCGGCTCGACGAGGCCGGCTACGCGGCCATGATCGGCGCGACCACCAAGCTGAACCGGCCGGGCGCCGAGCTGGCGCGGCTCGACGGCGTGCATGCGCTGACCGACATCACCGGCTTCGGCCTGCTCGGCCACACGCTGGAACTGGCGCGCGGCTCGAAGCTGACCGCGCGCGTGCGCTATGCTGACCTGCCGTGGCTGCCGAACGTCGCGAGCCTCGCGGAAGCCGGTATTTTCACCGGCGCATCGGGCCGCAACTGGGATGCCTATGGCCGCGACGTGGTGCTGCCCGCCACGTTGCCGTCGGCCGGCCGTGCGTTGTTGACCGATCCGCAGACGTCGGGCGGGCTGCTGGTGTCGTGCGCGCCCGAGGCGGTCGACGAGGTGCTCGCACTGTTCCGCGCCGATGGCTTCGCCGACGCGCGAGTGATCGGCGAGCTTGTGAGCGGTGAAGCGCGGGTCGAGGTCATCTGAGGCAGGCGGTTGAAGGAACGCGTCACTAGAGAACGCCTGAAAGGACGCATAACCTGCCCGAACGAGCCGCGCATGCGATAATTTCGGTCTTCCCGCGGTCCGTTTCGTCCCTACTCCCTTGAAAAGTCTTCTAGTCAGCCTCGATAAAGCCGGCGATTTCGATGAAATCGTCGACGTTCGCACGCCGCTCGAGTTCGAGGAAGACCATATTCCGGGCGCGACCAACGCGCCAGTGCTGAGCAACGAGGAACGCGTGCTGGTCGGCACGACCTACAAGCAGGTGTCGCCGTTCGAGGGCACGCGGCTCGGAGCGGCGCTCGTCGCGCGCAACATCGCGCATCATCTGGAAACCACGTTCGCCGACCGGCCGCGCAACTGGCGCCCGCTGATCTACTGCTGGCGCGGCGGCAAGCGCTCGGGGTCGGTCACGACGCTGTTCAACATGATCGGCTGGTCGGCGCGGCAACTCGAGGGCGGCTACAAGAGCTACCGGCGCGCCACGCTGGAGAGGCTCGAAACCCTGCCGCGCCGTTTCAGCTACATCGCGCTCGTCGGCCCGACCGGCAGCGGCAAGACACGGCTGCTGTCGGCGCTGCATGAGGCCGGCGCGCAAACGCTCGACCTCGAGGCGCTCGCCTCGCATCGCGGCTCGCTGCTCGGCGCGTACACGGGCGTGCAGCAGCCGTCGCAAAAGCGTTTCGACACGCTGCTCGTCACCGCGCTGCAAGACTTCGACGTGAACCGGCCGGTGTTCGTCGAGGCAGAAAGCCGGCGCATCGGCTCCGTCACGCTGCCGCTCGCGCTGCTCGAAACGTTTCATCGCGGCGCGTGCGTCGAGGTGCGTTCGAGCCGCGAGGATCGCGCGGCGTTTCTACTGCAGGATTACGCGCATCTGTTCGAGCATCCCGACTACTTCAAGGGACAGCTGGAACGGCTGATCGGCCTGCACAGCCGCGAGCGGGTCGCGGGCTGGCAGCGGCTCGTCGACGACAACCGGCGCGCCGAGCTCGCGCACGAACTGATCGAACTTCACTACGATCCCGCGTACGCGCGCAGCAGCGGCCAGCATTTCGATCAGCTGCCGAATGCGCTGCAACTCCATTTCCGCCCGAACGACGCCGACGTCGTCGAGCAGGCGAAAACGCTGCTCGCGCAGCTCGACACCCGTACGCTAGTCCTCGGTTGACTCACAACGACATTTAAGAACCATCATGCAATCAACCCTTCGGCAACCTCGCGTCACGTTTGGCTGGATCGTCTTCCTGCTGATCGCCGTCGTCGGCCTCTTCTATGTGAAGTGGTTTCCGTACTACAACCGCGCGTTCGTCGCCGCGAGCCAGCATTCGATCGGCAAGTCGATCCTGATGGGCACGTCCGCGAGTGCGCCGGCGGCCTCGTGGCAGGCCGCGATCGACTTCGCGCTCGCGTACGGCAAGGCGATCTGGCAGGCGATGGTGCTTGGGCTGCTGCTCGGCTCCGCGGTGCAAGCGCTGATTCCGCCGCAGTGGGTCGCGCGTGCGCTCGGTCGCGCCGACTTCAACAGTGTCGTCAAAGGCGGCCTGATGTCGTTGCCTGGCATGATGTGCACCTGCTGCGCGGCGCCGGTCGTCGCCGGCCTGCGCGCGCGCGAAGCGGCGCCGGGCGCGGCGATTGCTTTTTGGCTCGGTAACACCGCGCTGAATCCCGCGACGCTGATTTTCATGGGCTTGGTGCTCGGCTGGCAGTGGATGGGCCTGCGCCTCGCGCTCGGCATCGTGATGGTGTTCGGCCTCGGCTACCTCGTGAACCGCATGATCACGCCGCAGGAAGCGCAAGCGTCGCGAGAGGCCGTCGCGCAACTGGTCAGCGCCGACGATCCGGGCACCGCGTTCTCGCGCTGGGTCTCGATTCTCGGGCGCATGACGCTGCGGCTCGTGCCGGAATACATCGTGCTCGTGCTGATTCTCGGCGCGGCGCGCGCATGGCTGTTTCCGCACGTCGGCCCGGACGTCGACAACAGCCTGCTGTGGATCATCGCGCTGTCGGTCGCCGGCACGCTGTTCGTGATTCCGACCGCGGGTGAGGTGCCGATCATTCAGGCGATGCTGTCGTTCGGCATGGCCGCCGGCCCCGCCGGCGCGCTGCTGATGACGCTGCCGCTCGTCAGCGTGCCGTCGCTCGCGATGCTCGCGCGGTCGTTTCCGCGGCGCGTGCTGACGGTGGTGGCCTGTGCGGTGGTGGTGTGCGGTGTCGTCAGTGGTTTGCTGGCCGTTGCGCTGGGCTTTTGAGCCAGTATTCGAGTTCGAGTCGTAGAAGAAGGAAGCATGAAACGTATCGCCGCATTCGCCGTCACGTGTTGGTCCGCCGCCGGGCTGCTGTACGTTGGACAGCACTCGGTGGCGCTGATCGCGCTGAGCGGCGTCGTTGCTTTCGCGGGGTTCGATCTGCTGCGGCCTTGAAGGGGTCGTTGTTCGCAGTAGCGTTCGCGTTCGCCCGCGCCTAACCGGAAAGGGCCTCGCCAATCGCCGCGAGCCACAACACCACCGCGTGCGCGCCCGGGTCCACATGACCGATCGCTCGCTCGCCGACATAACTCGAACGCCCGCGGCGCGGATGCATCGAAGCGGTACGCGACGTGCCATCGATTGCCGCACAGACGGCGGCTTGCAATGCGGCATCCGTCGACGCTCCCTGAGCGAGTGCGTCATACAGCGCGTCGGCGGCGGGCTTCAGCGCATCGACCATCGTGCGATCGCCCGGCGTCGCGCCTCCGAGTTCCATCAATCCATCGACACCGGCGCTGAACGCCGTCGCCCATTGCCGTGCCGTGGCCCCGCCCGACGGTTCGAGCGCGGCCGCCGCGCGCAGCAGCATCACCGCGTATAGCGGACCCGACGTACCGCCCACCACGCGCCGCAGCGTCGCCGAGATGCCGCGCAACACCGCGCTCGGCGTGGTTGCGGACGCGTAGGAATCGAGTTCGAGCTGCACCGCGCGTGCGCCGCGCGCGAGGCTGATGCCGAGGTCGCCGTCGCCGACGCGCTGGTCCAGTTCGGTCAATATCGGCTCGGCTGCCAGCAGGCACTCGCAGACCGCTTCGATCGCTCGCCGCAGCGTCGCGTCACGCGCGAGCGTCGCGCCGCTCGCGCCTGGCGGCGCGGGTGGCGCCGCACGCACCGCGACCTGCGCGACGCGGCCGCTCAGCGCGGGCCATGCACTCGTATGCGAGGCGGCGTCGAGCAGGCTCAGCCGTTCGTCATCGACCCGCAGCAGCGTCAGCGACACGCCAGCCATTTCGAGCGCGCTCAGGAACGTGCCGGCCCACGCGCGCGCAACTTCGATGCCGCGCCCGGCGAGCTCGCGCAGCGCGGCGCCGGCTACCACGTGGAGCTCGCTCGATGGGGTGCCGCCAAGATTGTTGACGAGCAGCGCGACGCGCTCGCCGGCCTGCAACGCGAGATCGTCGCTGATCTTTGCCAGCAGCTTGCCGACCATCGCATCGGCCGGTTCCAGCGCACCGCGCGCCACCCCGGGTTCGCCATGAATGCCGAGGCCCCATTCGATTTCGCGATCGCCCAGTTCGAAGCCCGGCTTGCCCGCGGCCGGCACCGTGCACGGCGTCAGCGCGACGCCCATCGTGCCGAGCGCCGCGGCCGCTTCTTTGGCGATCCGCGCGACTTCCGGCAACGGCAATCCGCGCGCGGCCGCCGCGCCCGCGATCTTATGAACCAGCACCGTGCCCGCGAGTCCGCGACGGCCCGCGTGATCGCCGCTCGCGCTCAGCGCGACGTCGTCGGCGACGATCAGCATCTCGACGGGAATGCCCTCGGCGCGCGCGATTTCGGCCGCGAGGCCGAAGTTGAAGCGGTCGCCCGTGTAATTCTTGACGATCAGCAACGCGCCCGCGGGGCCGGCCACCGCTCGGATTGCGTCGAGCACGGCGTCGGTGGATGGCGATGTGAAGATCTCGCCGGCCACCGCCGCGCTCAGCATGCCGTGGCCGACGTAGCCGCCGTGCGCGGGCTCGTGGCCCGAGCCGCCGCCGGAGATCAGCGCGACCTCGCCACGCGCGGCCACGGCCTCGGCATCGGCGCGCAACACGATCGTGCCGCCCTGCAACAGCGAGAGCTGGGGATTGAGGGCGATGAGCCCGTCGAGCATGTCGGGGACCACGGTGGACACATCGTTGATGAGCTTCTTCATTGCGTCAGCTCCGTTGGATGCTGCCGGCAGCGCATGATCGAATGATGCGATGGCAACGGCAGTCGGGTCGTCGGCGAAAGCGGAAGGACTAACTGTACTGCGCATTGTCGAACGGCGACGCAACAGCGGCAGAGAACGCGTGAATGTGCGCGAGCTGCGAGCCACAAGCGGAGAACGGAAACGAAGGGGACGTGATGCCGAACGGCGAAACTGCGGGAACGACGGGATGGATTTGACTGGACCGTAGACGAAAGCGGAACCGCTTTCGTCTACGTCACAGATGCGTTGGTAGGCTCGATTGGATTCGAACCAACGACCCCCACCATGTCAAGGTGGTGCTCTAACCAACTGAGCTACGAGCCTTTAGAGGCGCGAATTATAGAGACTCGTTTCAGACTTCACAAGCCCTTGCGGCGATTTATCGAATCGCATGCGTGTTGATCAGTTGGTCGCGGTCCATTCGGTGTCAGGGTCCAATGGATAAACCGGCCGTTTCACGCGCTCGAATCTGAACAGACTGTAGTCCGAACTCGTGACGCCGCGACTATCGCATTCGACGAGCGCCGCCGCGATCGGCACGAAGACCGGCCGGCAATACATGCGTGATTTGAGCAGCAGAAAACGCGCGCGGCGCGGATCGATGCCGACGCTCTCGAACACGCCGAGATCCCACGGCTCGTGCGTGTGTTCGGTCACGACGAGTTTCACCGTGCCGGCGTCGAGCACTGCCGCACGCCCCATGTACGCGCGTTGGCCGGTGTAGGTCGGACCGCTGATCACGTATTCGCCGTCCGTCAGCGCGCGCACGACGCCGGTCAGGGCGAGCGGCGAACGCGAGGGCAAAGCATCGTTTGTCAGCTTGTTGCCGATCGCGAGCGTGACCGTGCTTCCGACCCCCGAGGCCGCCAGGGCCGCGACCGCCTGCGGGTCGCACAACGGCCCGCTGACGATGTCTTCGGAGGCCTTGCTTCAATGCTTCCTCGAGCAGATCCATCGTGTCGCACGTGCCGCCTGACATGCAGTTGTCGCCATGATCGAGCAGCAGCACCGGTTTGTCGGCGCCGCGCGCGAGCGACGCCGCCCGCGCGACCGATTCGGCAAGCGGCGCGCTGCGATAGACGAAATCGTCGCGCTCGTCCCAGATCTGTTGCGCGACACGCTCGGCGACCGCCTCGGCATCCGCGCGCTCGCCATTGCCTACTACAACGACGCTAATGCATGGCGCGTCGATATCGGCGAGCGAGAAGCCCGCCAGCACCGACACCGCGAGCATGCCGTCGGCCTCGGCGGCGCGCGCGGCGTCGAGCGCGCGTTTCATCGCGCCGTCGGCGCTCGCGCTGCGCAGCGTGTGCGTGAGCAGCGGCGGTTGACGCCACGCGATCACCGGCTTCGCGTGGCCGTCGATCATGTCGAACAGCAGGCGCGCCGCGTGCGCGCCAGTCTCGTACATGTCGACGTGCGGATAGGTTTTAAAACTGACGATGATGTCGGCGTTGTCGATCATCTTTTGAGTGACGTTGCCGTGCAGATCGAGTGCGACCGCGATCCGCGCGTGCGGCAACGACGCACGCACGCGCGCGAGCAGATCCCCTTCGCCGTCGGCCGAGTTCTCGGCGACCATCGCGCCGTGCAAATCGAGCATCACCGCGTCGCAACCCGTCGCGCCTGCCAGGATCGCGTCGCAGATCGTATCGTAGGCTGCGGCGTCCACCGGCCCGCTCGGATTCGCCATGGCGGAGATCGGCGTCACGATTTCGGCGTGCACGCGCTCGGCGGCGTCGATGAACGCGGCCATCGCCGTTTGCATGCCCTTGTTTTCGTCGAACGCGGCGCGGCCGTAGCTGGGACCGGTGCGGCCGAATGCGGCCAGCGGGGTTTCTACCGGCGAGAAAGTGTTGGTCTCGTGGTTCATTCGTGCGATCAGGATCTTCATATGCGTACGCTCCCTGTCCTCGACGCGGCGCTCAGCATCAGCTGCAGCAGCACCTTGAAGCCGGCTTCCAGATGATCGGCGCGCGTCCTCGATTTCGTCGTGGCTGATGCCGTCCTTGCACGGAACGAAGATCGTCGCGCTGGGTGTGATGCGCGCGAAATACACCGCGTCATTGCCCGCGCCGCTGGTTGCATCCGTCGAGGATAGACACCTCGAGCCAGCCGACCGTGGCGCGGCGACGCGGCGCATGATCGCGCGCCCGTTGCGGTTCGCCGCGTGGAGCCCGCTTCGATGCTTCCCGGGTCGAACGCAACTGGATGGCGCTTGCCGACGGGACTTGCTCCGTTCCGGCTTGCTGGTCGGCGTTGTTCCAGTTGTCATGATAGAGAGGTTTGGCCGAGGCTGACGGCCGGACGTCCGCGAGGCGGCAATGCGGCGACGCCTTTCCGTGGGCGAGGATGGGAGGGAAAACCGCTCGATCCGAGGGTAGCGAACGGCGCACCGCGGGCGATTTAGGTGTCAATCCGCCCCACTACGGACGCCGCGACATGCCGGCAATCTGGGCGCAAGTGGTCGCCAGCAAACGTTTTCGTCGAAGGAAGCGGGTAAAACGCAATGAAGGCTCAACCTTTCGCGAAGCGCGCCGTTATTGCATGTGCTCAGGCAAACCCCTTGGATCTCCATGGCACAACCGATTCCTTTCCGCAACTCTGGCGCCGCCCGCGCGCGGCATGCCAAAGCCATGCTGTTGCCCATCGCGCGCCAGATCGCCGACGATCTCGCGTTACGAGTTCATCTGTCGCTCGACGCATTGCGCCGCGGCGTCGGCACGACGAGCGATGCACAGACACTCACGCAGATCATGCTGTTGACCAGCTATCTCGCCGATGCCGGCTTCGGCTCGATGAGCCATGAAGAACTCCACGCCGCGGATCGCGCCTCGGCGGTGGTGTTCGACGCAGGTCGGGAACGCGACGAATGGAAGCTGGACGAAGCAGGATTCGAGCTCTTTGCATCGATCGCTACGAGGTACGATCGACAACTGCATCGCGCTCCGCTTTGGGCGATTACGGAGGCCAGTGAGAGACTAGACCGCTTTATCGCAGGGAGATCCGATCGAGCGCCGGCGCGTAAGCGGGCATAGCGGTTTTGGAGGAAGTGCTGACCGCCTGAGCCAGAAGGAGACGGATTTTGGACGAACGTGTCGGAAGTCGCCGGGTTACGCGGATGCGCTGCGGATCGGAAAGTAGTGAAGCGCGCGGAATTGACCGCGTAAACGCAAAAACCCCACCGCTGGGCGGTGGGGTTTCTGGCTTTTGGGGGAGCCTGACGATTACCTACTTTCACACGGGCAATCCGCACTATCATCGGCGTGGAGTCGTTTCACGGTCCTGTTCGGGATGGGAAGGGGTGGGACCGACTCGCTATGGTCATCAGGCATGACGGGTTGCTGCGTCGCAGTCGGGTTGGGGTCAACCCGGCGCCACAGCCAATCGGGAAGAAGCGTAAAGGATTCGTGTTTTGGGGTTGTGTTGTTTCTGGCACAACACCGATCTCAAACTGCATGTCTTCATCCCCTTCGGGGATCGGACACCCGTAAGCGCTGAAGCGCTAACGGTTGTCGAGACACACCTGTTATAGGATCAAGCCTTACGGGCAATTAGTATCAGTTAGCTCAGTACATTACTGTACGTGCACACCTGACCTATCAACGTCCTGGTCTTGAACGACCCTTCAAGGGGCTCGAAGCCCCGGGGATATCTCATCTTAAGGCGAGTTTCCCGCTTAGATGCTTTCAGCGGTTATCTCTTCCGAACATAGCTACCCGGCGATGCCACTGGCGTGACAACCGGTACACCAGAGGTTCGTCCACTCCGGTCCTCTCGTACTAGGAGCAGCCCCCTTCAAATATCCAGCGCCCACGGCAGATAGGGACCAAACTGTCTCACGACGTTTTAAACCCAGCTCACGTACCTCTTTAAATGGCGAACAGCCATACCCTTGGGACCGGCTACAGCCCCAGGATGAGATGAGCCGACATCGAGGTGCCAAACACCGCCGTCGATATGAACTCTTGGGCGGTATCAGCCTGTTATCCCCAGAGTACCTTTTATCCGTTGAGCGATGGCCCTTCCATACAGAACCACCGGATCACTATGACCTGCTTTCGCACCTGTTCGACTTGTCAGTCTCACAGTCAAGCACGCTTATGCCATTGCACTATCAGCACGATTTCCGACCGTACCTAGCGTACCTTCGTACTCCTCCGTTACACTTTGGGAGGAGACCGCCCCAGTCAAACTGCCTACCATGCACTGTCCCCGATCCGGATCACGGACCAAGGTTAGAACCTCAAACAGATCAGGGTGGTATTTCAAGGACGGCTCCACGCAAACTGGCGTTCACGCTTCACAGCCTCCCACCTATCCTACACAGACCGGTTCAAAGTCCAATGCAAAGCTACAGTAAAGGTTCATGGGGTCTTTCCGTCTAGCCGCGGGGAGATTGCATCATCACAAACACTTCAACTTCGCTGAGTCTCGGGAGGAGACAGTGTGGCCATCGTTACGCCATTCGTGCAGGTCGGAACTTACCCGACAAGGAATTTCGCTACCTTAGGACCGTTATAGTTACGGCCGCCGTTTACCGGGACTTCAATCAGGAGCTTGCACCCCATCATTTAATCTTCCGGCACCGGGCAGGCGTCACACCCTATACGTCCACTTTCGTGTTTGCAGAGTGCTGTGTTTTTATTAAACAGTCGCAGCCACCAGTTTATTGCAACCCCTTCACCCTCCTGGCGCAGGCCAGTCAAGCTACCAGGGCGTACCTTATCCCGAAGTTACGGTACCAATTTGCCGAGTTCCTTCTCCCGAGTTCTCTCAAGCGCCTTAGAATACTCATCTCGCCCACCTGTGTCGGTTTGCGGTACGGTCACTGTGAAACTGAAGCTTAGAGGCTTTTCCTGGAACCCCTTCCAGTTGCTTCGCTTCCGAAGAAGCTCGCGCCACACCCTTGAGTCCTGTGCCCGGATTTGCCAGGGCACCCTCTCCAATGCAGCGACCGGGACTTCCAACACCCGGACAACCTTCCGCGATCCGTCCCCCCATCGCATTTCACAATGGTGCAGAAATATTAATCTGCTTCCCATCAGCTACGCATTTCTGCCTCGCCTTAGGGGCCGACTCACCCTACGCCGATGAACGTTGCGTAGGAAACCTTGGGCTTACGGCGAGGGGGCCTTTCACCCCCTTTATCGCTACTCATGTCAGCATTCGCACTTCCGATACCTCCAGCACACTTTCCAGTGCACCTTCGCAGGCTTACGGAACGCTCTCCTACCATGCACATAAATGTGCATCCGCAGCTTCGGTATATGGCTTAGCCCCGTTACATCTTCCGCGCAGGACGACTCGATCAGTGAGCTATTACGCTTTCTTTAAAGGGTGGCTGCTTCTAAGCCAACCTCCTGACTGTTTTAGCCTTCCCACTTCGTTTCCCACTTAGCCATATTTGGGGACCTTAGCTGGCGGTCTGGGTTGTTTCCCTCTTGACACCGGACGTTAGCACCCGATGTCTGTCTCCCGTGATTGCACTCTTCGGTATTCGGAGTTTGCTATGGCGTAGTAATCCGCAATGGACCCCACAACCATGACAGTGCTCTACCCCCGAAGGTGATACACGAGGCACTACCTAAATAGTTTTCGGAGAGAACCAGCTATTTCCAGGTTTGTTTAGCCTTTCACCCCTATCCACAGCTCATCCCCTAACTTTTCAACGTTAGTGGGTTCGGTCCTCCAGCACGTGTTACCGTGCCTTCAACCTGGCCATGGATAGATCACCTGGTTTCGGGTCTACACCCAGCGACTGGACGCCCTGTTCGGACTCGCTTTCGCTACGCCTGCCCTAATCGGTTAAGCTCGCCACTGAATGTAAGTCGCTGACCCATTATACAAAAGGTACGCCGTCACCCCTTCGCAGAGGCTCCGACTGTTTGTATGCATGCGGTTTCAGGATCTGTTTCACTCCCCTCCCGGGGTTCTTTTCGCCTTTCCCTCACGGTACTGGTTCACTATCGGTCGATCACGAGTATTTAGCCTTGGAGGATGGTCCCCCCATCTTCAGACAGGATTTCACGTGTCCCGCCCTACTTCTCGTACACCTAGTTCTTTCCCGCTGTTTTCGTCTACAGGGCTATCACCTGCTATGGCCGCACTTTCCAGAGCGTTCGACTAACAATGAGAATAAAGAGTACAGGCTCATCCCATTTCGCTCGCCACTACTTTGGGAATCTCGGTTGATTTCTTTTCCTGCGGTTACTTAGATGTTTCAGTTCACCGCGTTCGCTTCACGTAGCCTATGGATTCAGCTACGGATACTCCATTAGGAGTGGGTTTCCCCATTCGGACATCTCCGGATCAAAGCTCGTTTGCCAGCTCCCCGGAGCTTTTCGCAGGCTACCGCGTCCTTCATCGCCTGTGATCGCCAAGGCATCCACCACATGCACTTGTTCGCTTGACCCTATAACGGGTGTGTCTCAATGATTGCTCACCGCAGATCACATGCCGCTACAGGTTGAGTATTCGTGTTGCGCCGTATTCCAAAGGCAATCTCTCGATTCCCTTAAAATACATCGATACAATCACAACCCTGATTCACCTACTCGCATACCCATCTCCAGGTACGCTTTCGTGAATCTCTTTACTACTTCTTCCTGATTGTTAAAGAACGACAGCCGATATCACGATTGAATCGTGTACCGCTCTGACTGGCTCAATCGCCAATGCGCAACGCTCTGCCTTCAGGCAGAACCCTGCGCATTGAGGATTGGTGGAGGATGACGGGATCGAACCGACGACCCCCTGCTTGCAAAGCAGGTGCTCTCCCAGCTGAGCTAATCCCCCGGTCATACCCGACTCAAGGGTGTCCCAGTCAGCACCAGCAGACAAAGATGGTGGGTCTGGATGGATTCGAACCATCGACCCCCGCCTTATCAAGACGGTGCTCTAACCGACTGAGCTACAGACCCCTGAGTCTGTCTGCGTTGCTTCTCTAAACCACAGCCGATAAGCGTGAGCACTTGAATGCACTGAATGCATAGCTCTGGAAAGGAGGTGATCCAGCCGCACCTTCCGATACGGCTACCTTGTTACGACTTCACCCCAGTCATGAATCCTACCGTGGTGACCGTCCTCCTTGCGGTTAGACTAGCCACTTCTGGTAAAACCCACTCCCATGGTGTGACGGGCGGTGTGTACAAGACCCGGGAACGTATTCACCGCGGCATGCTGATCCGCGATTACTAGCGATTCCAGCTTCACGCACTCGAGTTGCAGAGTGCGATCCGGACTACGATCGGTTTTCTGGGATTGGCTCCACCTCGCGGCTTGGCAACCCTCTGTTCCGACCATTGTATGACGTGTGAAGCCCTACCCATAAGGGCCATGAGGACTTGACGTCATCCCCACCTTCCTCCGGTTTGTCACCGGCAGTCTCCCTGGAGTGCTCTTGCGTAGCAACTAGGGACAAGGGTTGCGCTCGTTGCGGGACTTAACCCAACATCTCACGACACGAGCTGACGACAGCCATGCAGCACCTGTGTGATGGCTCCCTTTCGGGCACTCCCGGCTCTCACCAGGATTCCATCCATGTCAAGGGTAGGTAAGGTTTTTCGCGTTGCATCGAATTAATCCACATCATCCACCGCTTGTGCGGGTCCCCGTCAATTCCTTTGAGTTTTAATCTTGCGACCGTACTCCCCAGGCGGTCAACTTCACGCGTTAGCTACGTTACCAAGCCAATGAAGGCCCGACAACCAGTTGACATCGTTTAGGGCGTGGACTACCAGGGTATCTAATCCTGTTTGCTCCCCACGCTTTCGTGCATGAGCGTCAGTATTGGCCCAGGGGGCTGCCTTCGCCATCGGTGTTCCTCCACATCTCTACGCATTTCACTGCTACACGTGGAATTCCACCCCCCTCTGCCATACTCCAGCGCTGCAGTCACCAATGCAGTTCCCAGGTTAAGCCCGGGGATTTCACATCGGTCTTACAGCACCGCCTGCGCACGCTTTACGCCCAGTAATTCCGATTAACGCTCGCACCCTACGTATTACCGCGGCTGCTGGCACGTAGTTAGCCGGTGCTTATTCTTCCGGTACCGTCATCCCTCACGGATATTAGCCACGAGGTTTTCTTTCCGGACAAAAGTGCTTTACAACCCGAAGGCCTTCTTCACACACGCGGCATTGCTGGATCAGGCTTGCGCCCATTGTCCAAAATTCCCCACTGCTGCCTCCCGTAGGAGTCTGGGCCGTGTCTCAGTCCCAGTGTGGCTGGTCGTCCTCTCAGACCAGCTACAGATCGTCGGCTTGGTAGGCCTTTACCCCACCAACTACCTAATCTGCCATCGGCCGCCCCTTGAGCGCGAGGTCCCGAAAGATCCCCCGCTTTCCTCCACAGAGCGTATGCGGTATTAATCCGGCTTTCGCCGGGCTATCCCCCACTCCAGGACACGTTCCGATGTATTACTCACCCGTTCGCCACTCGCCACCAGACCGAAGTCCGTGCTGCCGTTCGACTTGCATGTGTAAGGCATGCCGCCAGCGTTCAATCTGAGCCAGGATCAAACTCTTCAGTTCAAACCTGTTACTGTTTTCGGTTCCGCAGTTTCCTGCTGACGAACCGGTCGCTCACTCAACGTACTGACGATGATCAATCCGTCTTTCGACAGATAAACCTTCCTCTAATACTGTGTGAGGCTTCTGATACTTTTGCCTTGCAGCAGATTCATACGAACCCGCCGCCGCATTCCGCATCAAGCGCCCACACTTATCGGCTGTTAGTTTTTAAAGATCGATCCGCCCAACCCGCAGCGCCTGAACTACCACCACCCGGCACTGCTTCGTTTGCGTCGCTGCGTCTGCAGCAGAGAAACGAGATTATGGAGAGCGATCGACAACCCGTCAAGCCCTTCTGCGAATTTCTTTTGGGGACGCCACGTGGGGATATGGCCCCTATAGATAAGAAAACGGTAAGCCCCCTTGTGCAAGGACCAATGCGCCCCTATCTACCTTATGTCCCGCGCATGCACACGGACTCCGCACGCGCAGTCTCACGCATGCATGCGACAACAGCGACGATGATTTGATGTGCACCCATGAGCGCGAACCCCCAAGCTCGTATATAATGCGAGCCGCGCAAAATTTCGCATGTCCATCGGCCCGCTTCGAGCGGGCTCATCTTTTTTGCTCCCCAGAGCACAGCCCAACAACCGCGTTGAGTCACATCAGGTGATGCTGAGCCCTGCTCGAAACGCCTGACGGTAGCGTCTTGCGTCTCATAGCGAAGCCTCTAGAGGAAATTACGTGAACCCTTTTGATCGCGAAGATTCGCAACACGAAACCGCCGCCTTCACTGCCAAAGTTCCGTCCGGCCGTTCGGCCAAAGGCAAGGGCGCCGGCAAAGCGATCCCTGTGGCAGCCGAGCTGCCGCCGCAACAAGCCGAAGAACGCCAGCGCCTGATGCGCGCACTGATCCAGCTGGGTAAAGAGCAAGGCTATCTGACCCACGCGCAGATCAACGACCACCTGCCCGACAACTTCACCGCAACCGCCGCGATCGACAGCATCGTCAGCGCGTTCAGCGATATGGGCGTGCAAGTGTACGAGCAAGCCCCGGACGCAGAAACGCTGCTGCTCAACTCGAACTCCCCCGCCGTGGTGTCGGACGACCAGGCCGACGAGGAAACCGAAGTCGCGCTGTCGACCGTCGACTCTGAATTCGGCCGCACCACCGACCCCGTGCGTATGTACATGCGCGAAATGGGCGCGACTGAGCTGCTCACCCGCGCAGGTGAAATCGCGATCGCGAAGCGAATCGAAGACGGCCTGCACGAAATGGTGCAAGCGATCGCAGCATGCCCGCTCGCGATCTCCGCGATCCTCGCAAGTGCGCAGCAGGTTGCCGACGGCGAGTTGCGCATCGACGAACTCGTCGACGGTCTGAATGAAGAGACGGCCGCCGCGGAAGAAGTCGCGAGTGCCGACGCGGACGCCGACGAAGACAGCGATGCCGACGAAGACAGCGAAGATGAAGACAACGACGACGTCGGTCCGGCCGATTCGTCGGCGGCGGACGAAGCTCGCCTGAAGCAGCTCACGAGCGATTGCCTCGAAATCTTCGCCCAGGTCGGCATTCTGTTCGACCAGATGAACGCGTCGCACACGCGCGGCGACGTCACCTCGAAGGCCTATCTGCGCGCACGCGAAGACATTCAGCAGCACCTCGCGAAGATCCGCTTCACCGCACGCACGATCGACCGTCTGTGCGGCGACGTGCAGCACCAGGTCGCGCAAGTGCGCGCGATCGAGCGCAACATCTTGCAGATCGTCGTCTCGAAGGCTGGCATGCCGCGCGAGAAGTTCATCGAGACGTTCGCGGGTAGCGAGGCCGATCTCGGCTGGACCGAGCGTGCCGCGCGCACCGGCGCGTCGACCTATGGTGCGGCGCTCGAGCGTCATCTGCCGGCCATCCAGTCCGAACAGCAGAAGCTCATCGACATCGAGGCGACGGTGTCGCTGCCGCTCAAGCATCTGAAAGAGATCAACCGCCAGATGGTTGCGGCCGAATCGAAGATGCGCAAGGCCAAGAGCGAGATGATCGAGGCGAACCTGCGTCTCGTGATCTCGATCGCGAAGAAGTACGTGAACCGCGGCATGCTGTTCCTCGACCTGATCCAGGAAGGCAACATCGGTCTGATGAAGGCCGTGGACAAGTTCGAATACCGTCGTGGCTGGAAGTTTTCGACGTATGCGACGTGGTGGGTCCGCCAGGCCGTCACGCGTTCGCTCGCCGATCAGGCCCGCACGATCCGCGTGCCGGTGCACATGATCGAAACGATCAACAAGCTGAACCGCATTTCGCGCGAGATCCTGCAGCAGACCGGCCAGGAAGCGCATCCGGCGGTGCTCGCGGAACGCATGGAGTTGTCGGAAGAGAAGGTGCGCGGGATTCTGAAGATCGCGAAGCAACCGGTATCGCTCGAAACGCCGGTCGGCGACGACGGCGATGCGACGCTGGGCGACATGATCGAAGACGCGGCCGTGTCGTCGCCGGCGGATGCCGCGATGCAGGCCGACCTGCGTGCCGCAATCGACGACGCGCTCGATTCCCTGTCGCCGCGTGAAGCGAAGGTGCTGCGCATGCGCTACGGCATCAACACGAAGTCGGATCACACGCTCGAAGAAGTGGGTAAGCAGTTCGACGTGACGCGCGAGCGGATCCGTCAGATCGAGAGCAAGGCGATGCGCAAGCTCATGCATCCGAGCCGCGCGGACCGTCTGAAGTCGTTCCTCGATCGATAAGCGTTTGCCACGCTTGCCGTGCGCGCCGCACGGCAAGTCACAAACGTCGTCATACACAAGCAGCGGGATGAACCGGTCGACGGTGAGTCCCGCTGTTTGCTTTTGTGCTGTACCTTCCCGGTAGCCTTACGCGCGCGAGCTCTCCGCTTCGCGTCTCCCCTGTTGTCCACAGATTTTGGGAACAAGCTTGTGGACAAGCTGCGCATGACTGCGCTAACTCATTGAGCGTACAGCGTTTCGCGCTGGCGCCTTCGATGAGTCGCGTGTCCTATCGGTTGCCGCACACCGTGCAAACCACCGCCCAACCTTGGACGCTCAACGCGAGGCCAAGCTCAAAAGGCGCCACCATGATCCAGCAGGTTCAGCATGCCCTCGCCGGTCAGCGGCGCAGCCACGGTGCTTTGCGCCAGCATGTGCGCGTCGAGGTAGCCGGAAACCTGCAGCGTGTCGGCGGCAAAGCGCATCAGCCGATGCAGCACGATAGGCGCGCCGCAGCCGAGCGTGAACACGATGATCGCAAGATTGCCGCACTGCAAGCCGAGCAGACGCGCAACGCTGACGTTGCTGCCGAAATGCAATTGCGAGCCGAGCGACGTATTGCCCATCACATGGCGCGTCAGCGCGGCGACATAGAAGCCGCGGATCAGCATCGTGCCGATCGAGAACAGCGCATAAAACAAAAACAGCGATCCGAGCGCGGCCCGCCACGGCGCCACACCCACCCCAGACAAGTGGCCGACATGCATCGGTGCGAGAGCGCCCTTCAGAAACACCATGAACAGCACCGCAAAAAGAGCGACCACGCCGACGAACGTAACGAGGAACAGACCGTAGACAACCCGCGCGCGCCCCTTGAAGCGAAACGCCAGGCTACCGAAGCCACTCGCGTTGATGCGGCGCTCCGTCAGACGCATCGACGTCCACGGCAACATCTGGCCAAGCGTGACAACGCACAACAGCGCATACAGCAGCGCGCGCACACCGTAGCCGAGCGCCGAGCCGGTCATGCCGCCGCGAACACCGCACCACTGCGTGCGGCTCAGCCGATAGCGCTGCGCGCTGAAAATCGCGCCCGCCGCGAACACGACGATCAGCAGATAAAACGCGAAGACAGGCAGCGAACCGAGTGCCGCGCTTTTCGTCTGCATGCGCAAGACCACACTCAACGCGCCAGCCGCAAACGTCGCGCCCAACACGACCACGATCGCGACGAGAAAGCCCTTGAATAGCTCGCCCCCGGTGCCGGTGTACTCGAAGCGCTCGTCCTGAAAGCGCATGTGCGACCAGACATAGCGGCGGTTGTTCGTGGTCGCCCAGAAGCGGTAAATGCCGAGCGTCACGATTTGCAGCAGAAGGCTTCTGAAAAAGATGCCGTAGAGGTCGCCGAGCGTGCCGTCGTAGATCAGCAGCGGCCGCTTCTCGTCGAGTGAATTCATTGCGTTGCCCTCTTTTCTTCGTTTAACGTTTTTGTGGCCCGGTCACGCATACTATTGCGGCACTCATATGCGGCATGCGTGGGCGAACGCGACGGGCGACGGTGCTTTCCCGTGCGAAGGCCGGCTCGCGTGGTGCGAGCCCATGCAAAACCTGTCTTTCAGACACGCAGGGAATCACGCAAAACGGAAACCGACCGGCAAACACATAATTACACGGTTTCGTATATTTATAAATGGCATTTCCGCATATAAATCGGCCACTTCCATTACGAAATTTGGCAAGGCGCGAATTTATTCAATTCGCATAATCTTGAATTAACGCGCGCAATAACGATTTCATTGGGGCGATCATTTGACGGTCCACTCGCGAGTGCGCACCGGCCGCCGTGGCAATCCTGCAGCATTGCCCGCGGCTTGACACGGCCGACCTGGAGCGGAATGCGCGGACGAAAACGATTGCGCATTCGCACGCAACGCAATTCACATTAATAAGGAATGCGGTGAATTCTGCTAAATCGCCACAATTTTTGGCACTGGAATAAAAAACCCGGCTGCAGATTAGATGCTAGCCGGGTAATTTCCGCATTGCGCGGATTGTATTGATGCATTCCGGGTTTTATTAGCCCTCGAAGTACAGCCCGAGCGCGCGCTTCATTCGATGCACGCCGGTTTCGATCTCTTCCACCCCGGGCGCGGCAAACGACAGGCGCAGCGCCGCACTATCGACCGCGTCCTTGTAAAACGCGACGCCCGGCACGAACATCACGTTCTGTTCGATGCACACGCGCAGATAGTCGGACGCATCACGCGCCGCGTTCAGACGCGCCCACACGAACATGCCGCCGGCCGGACGATGAAACGCGATGTGCTGCGCGAGATGCGCGTCGAGCGCATCGCATAGCGCGCGGCATTTCACGGCATATGCATCGATGATGCGCGGCAGATGACGCTCCAACGCGCCGCTCGCGAGGTACTCGGCGGCGATCACCTGGGTCCACGGCGCGCTGCACAGATCGACCGTCTGCTTGGCGACCACGCAGCGCCGCACGATCTCCGCGTGCGCGACCATCCAGCCGACCCGCAAGCCCGGCGCGACGATCTTCGACAGACTCGAAAAATGCACGACACAGTCCCGCGAACCGGGCACCTGCCCGCTCAACGCGAAAAGCGAAGGCACTGCCGTGCCATCGAAACGCAGATCACCATACGGATCGTCTTCGACGATCATGAACCGATAGCGCGCCGCCAGGCTCAACAATGCGATTCGACGTTCGAGCGACAACGTCGCGCCAGTGGGATTCGCGAAGGTCGGCACCGTGTACAGCAGCTTGGGAGCGCGACGCAGCGTGCCCGATTCGAGCACTGCGGCGAGCTTCGCGACGTCGAGTCCGTGCTGATCGACGGGCACCGTGACAACGTGGGCCTGTTGCAGCTTCAGCGCCTGCAACGTGGCCGGATACGCGGGCTGCTCGACGAGCACGACGTCGCCGGGCACCACCATCACCCGCAGCAGCAGATCGAAGCCTTGTTGCGAACCGGTCGTCACGAGCAGGTCTGTTGGCGTGCATGACGCGCCGCGCCGTGCCATCAGCTGTGCAAGCTGTTCCTTGAGGATCGCGATGCCATCGGTGGGGCCGTATTGCAGACACAGCGTCGGCTGATGCGAGGCGCGCGCGGCCGCGGCATCGAGTCCTTCACGGTCGAACAGGTCGCTCGCCGGATAGCCGCCGGCGAACGAGATCATGCCGGGCTGCGCGAGGTATTTGAACAGCTCGCGGATCGGCGAGCCGCTCGGTGCTTCGAACGCGGGATTGAATGAGAACATGATGACGGCCACCTGCCTCTCGTGTGATATCGATTGGGATGTCGAAGACGATCGGCGTCGATTGTGGCCATCGGCGGGATCTGCGGCAAACGATATCTATGCACTACTTATTGCGTTTTCCGCATGACCCCGCATCGGGCCATATAGGGGCGCTAGCTACACCACGTTCTTCTCGATGATCGGCCGGTTTTCAAGCACACGCGCGAAGCTCAGTGAACCGAGGTCGAGCGTCGCATAGCGGCCATGCAGAATCAATTCGCTGATGCCGCGTCCGGTTGCCGGGCCTTGCTGCAAACCGTGGCCGCTGAAGCCGTTCGCGAAGATGCAGTTTTCGACATCCGGATGATGTCCAATGATCGCGTTCTGATCGAGCACGTTGTATTCGTAATAGCCGGACCAGCAGTTCTGCACGCGCAGCGCCTCGAATTGCGGCACGCGATTCGCGAGCGTCGGCCAGATCACGCCGTCGAATAGCGCGTGATCGACTTCGTCGAGCGGTAAATCGTCGGGGTCGTTATCGGCCGATGGCGACGCGCCGCAGATATACGAATTGCCTTCGGGCCGGAAGTACACGCCGCTCGGATCGATCAGCAGCGGGCAGCGTTCGAGCCTTGCCGGCGACGTGACGTTGAAGATACTGCGCCGCCGCGCATAGACGGGCAGGTCGATGCCGATCATCTGCGCGACCTTGCGCGACCACGCGCCGGCCGCGTTGACGACGACATCGCAAGCATAGGTCTCGCCGTCCGCGGTTCGTACCTGCGTGACACGGCTGCCGTCGCGATGCAGCGCGGTGACGTCGGCCGCGACATAGCGCGCGCCGAGCGCTTGCGCTTTCTTGCGCAGCGCCTGCACGAGACCGTAGCCGTCGAACCAGCCCTCGCCGCTTTCGCCAAAAGCGCCGGCAACGAGATCGTCGGTATTGAGCCAGGGGAAGCGCGTTTGCAAGCCATGCGTGTCGAGCAGGCTGATATCCGCGCCGAGGCTTGTTTGCAGCGCGTGATTCTCGCGCAGCGTCGCTTCACCGGCCGATGTCGCGAGAAACAGGTAGCCGCCTTCGTGCAGATCGATCGACGGTCGCGTGCCGTCGACTTCCAGCCGTTCGCCGATCGAGCGCAGAAACTCGATGCCGAACAGCGACATCTGAATGGAAAGCGGCGTAGAAAATTGCTGCCGGATCGACGCCGCCGACAAGGCCGACGACGAACGCGCATAGGTCGGATCGCGTTCGATCACCGTGACGCAGACTGTCGGATCGGACAGCCGCAAGAAATACGCAATCGAACTGCCGATCACCCCACCGCCGACGATCACGACTTTCGAACTCACGTCTTACTCCACCAGTAACGTGGCCGCTCCGGAACGCCGGGCGGCGCAAACGGATTGCTATCTGCAACGCGCGGCCGTAGCGCGCCTGACGGCGACGTCACGCATGCGCGCGTCAGTCGAGGCTGAAGTCGATACCCTGCGCCAGCGGCAGCGCCGACGAGTAGTTCACGGTATTGGTCGCGCGACGCATATACGCCTTCCACGCATCCGAACCCGACTCGCGGCCGCCGCCCGTTTCCTTCTCGCCGCCAAACGCCCCGCCGATCTCCGCGCCGCTCGGACCGATGTTGACGTTGGCGATGCCGCAGTCGCTGCCCGACGCGGACAGGAAGCGCTCCGCTTCGCGCAGGTCGCTCGTGAACACGCACGACGACAGACCATGATGCGCGGCATTGTTCGCCTCGACCGCATCGGCGAAGTCGGCATAGCGCAGCACGTATAGAATCGGCGCGAAAGTTTCCTTCAGCACGACCGGCGTCTGCGACGGCATCTCGACGATGGCCGGACGCACGTAGTAGCCGCCCTCATAACCCTTCACGTCGACGCGCTCGCCGCCGAACACCTTGCCTCCCTCGGCCTTCGCCTGCTGCAGCGCTTCCTGCATGCGGTCGAACGATTGACGGTCGATCAGCGGCCCCATCAGCGTACCCTTTTCGAGCGGATTGCCGATCGGCACACGGCTATACAGCTGCTTCAAACGCTCGACGGTCTTTTCGTACACGCTGTCGTGCACGAACAGACGCCGCAGCGTCGTGCAGCGCTGACCGGCCGTGCCGACCGCCGAGAACAGGATGCCGCGCATCGCTAGTTCATGGTCGGCCGTCTGCGCGACGATGCCCGCGTTGTTGCCGCCGAGTTCGAGCAGCGAGCGGCCGAAGCGCTTCGCCACTTCGACGCCGACCTTGCGGCCCATTTCCGTGCTGCCCGTCGCGCTGACGATCGACGCGCGGGGATCGGCCACGAGCTTTTCGCCGACGTCGCGGCCGCCGATGACCAGCGCCGCGAGGCCAGCCGGCGCATCGCCGAATTCCTTCAGTGCATCTTCGAGAATCTTGTTCACCGCGAGCGCCGACAGCGGCGTCTTTTCCGACGGCTTCCAGATCACCGCGTTGCCGCACACCAGCGCGAGCGCCGCATTCCACGACCACACCGCCACCGGGAAATTGAACGCGGAGATCACGACGCAAGTGCCGAGCGGATGCCACGACTCCGCCATCCGATGCCCCGGGCGCTCGGACGCGATCGTCAAACCGTACAGCTGGCGCGACAGACCGACCGCGAAATCGCAGATGTCGATCATTTCCTGCACTTCACCCATGCCTTCCTGCAGGATCTTGCCGGTTTCCAGCGAAACGAGGCTGCCGAGCGCGTGCTTCTGTTCGCGCAGCCGATTGCCGAGCAGCCGCACCAGCTCGCCGCGGCGCGGCGCCGGCACGTTGCGCCATACAGCGAACGCGTCTTTGGCCCGGCCGAGCGCCGCGTCGACCTCGGCCGCCGTCTGGCTGGCCACACGGCCGATGAGCGCGCCGGTGATCGGCGAATGAACCGAGATATCGCCGGCTTGCGCGGCGTGGGCAATGCCGAGATCGGCAAGGATGGTGGACGCGTCCATGTGAACCCCTTTAATTTCCGATGCGAAACAAGAGTAAGTTCGGAAACTATACACGCCGGCTTTGGTGGCGGCAAGCAGATGCCCGGGGAGTGAAATACCGGTTGACAAAAGGTAGCGTTGTTTCCAGAAGGAAACTTGGTCAAGCTCCAGACGCGTGTGCGAAGCCCGCGCCTCAAGCGTCAAGCATCAGTCGCGCCGTCCCCCTCCGCCGCCGCCGTCAACCGGTCGACCAGCACGCGCGCGAACGGCGGCAAGTCCTGCAGGCTGCGCACGCAGATCTTCAGCTTACGCTCGGCCCACGGATCGTTCAGGCCGACGATCGCGATCTGCATCGTCTTTCTGTGCCGCAGCGCGACCGATTCCGGCACGATGCCGATTCCGACACCCGCCTCGATCATCCTGCAAGCGGCCTCGAAGTTGCCGACCTGGATGCGAAGCTTGAGACGCGCGCCGAGCGCATCGGCGGCGCTCATGATGAATGCGTGGATCGCGCTCGACGTCGGCAGGCTGACGAAGTTCGCGTTCAGCACCTGCGAGAAATCGACCGACGCCTGCCTCGCGAACGGATGCTCGCACGACGTCACGAGCACGAGCCGATCGTCGCGATACGGCAGCATCTGCAGATGCTCGGCATGCACATTGCCCGCGACGATGCCGATATCGGTCGCGCTGTCGGCGACGCCCTTGACGATCTCGCCGCTCAGCACTTCGCGCAGATCGATGTTCACGTCCGGGTGGTCGCGCAGAAAACGGCTCAGCACGGCCGGCAGGAACTCGCTGATCGCGGTCGTGTTGGCCCAGATACGCACGTGGCCCTTGATGCCATCGCCGTACTCCTGCATATCGCCGGCCAGATGCTCGACGCGTTCGAGCACGAGCCGCGCATGATGCACGAAGGCCTCGCCCGCGGGTGTCGGCGTCACGCCCTGGCTGGTTCGATAGAGCAGCTTGATGCCGAGCTGCTCCTCGAGATTCTTGACCCGGTTGCTGGCGGCCGGCGCCGACAGGTGTGAACGCTCCGCCGCACGCGCGAGGTTGCGCGTGTCGGCGATGTGCATGAGCAGGCGTAAATCGACGAAATCGAAGTGCATGATGAAAGCTGCTAGCAAAGCATGGGCAGGACAGACTTTCATCTTAACCAGGTGTGGTGAAAATTTAGCCGGGGAAAGATCCGAATCGACGGCCTCCCTTCATGCGCGTACGGCCTATGCCGACTCTTGCATCATCTCCGCTTGCGGTATCAGCTCGGCATCGGGCGAGATCTCTTCGAGCGTCTGCCGACTCGTTTCGATGCGCAGCGCGAGAATCGCGATGCTCAGCAACAACAGCACGCCACCGACCATCGTCAGCACACCCGTCACGCCGAACTGCGTGTAGAGCAGCAGCGCGACATACGGTGTCGACATCGACGCCGCGCGGCCGCACGTGCCGGCCACGCCGGTGCCGCGCAAGCGATGCGCGGTCGGAAACAGCTCGGGGATATAGCCGAACAGGCCGAGCGTGCAGACCGTGTAGATCGTCGTGACGAGCGCGAAGCCGACGATCGCGATCGGCACCGGCGCGCGCATCTGCACGTAGACGAAGCCGAGCACGATCGTTGCAAGCGAGAACAGCACGATGCCGTTGCGCCGCCCGAGGCGGTCCGTCACGAGATAACCGACCACGGCACCGGCCGGCGCGCCGAACGACATCAGCAGCACGAAGCCGAGCGACTGCACGATGGTCAGGCCTTCCTTGACGAAGAACGTCGGCAGCCACGCGACGAAACCGTACAACGACATGTTGATCGCCATGCAGGTCAGCGCGGCGACCAGCGTGCGGCCGATCATGCCGCGCGCGAACAGCGCCGAGAACGGCGCGGCCGGCACCTCGTGACTGACCACGCGCGCGACCGGCGGCAGCTTGCCGACGCGCGCCTCGACCTGTCGCTCGATCGCCGCGACGGTGGCCTCCGCCTCTTCGAGCCGGCCAACCGTTTCGAGCCAGCGCGGCGACTCCGGCATCCGATGCCGCAGGAACCACACGACCATCGCGCCGACGCCCGCGATCGCGAACATGTAGCGCCAGCCGAGATTTGGAATCACCCAATAGCCGACCGCGGTCGCGCCGAGCAGACCGGAGTTGATGATCAGCGCGAGCAACGCGGTCCAGCGGCCGCGCGTGGCGGGCGGCACGAATTCGCACAGCGTGCCGGCGGCGACCACGAGTTCGGCGCCTAGGCCGATGCCCATGATGAAGCGCAGCAGGATCAGCCAGTAGATGTCCGGCGCGAAGCAGGCGGCGAGCGATGCGAGGCCGAAGACCGCGAGATTGGCCTGATACGAATAGCGTCGGCCGAAGCGGTCGCCGAGATAGCCCGACAGGCCCGCGCCGATCATCATGCCCATGAAGGTCGCGGAGATGAAGAATGAGCCGAGGCGCAGATCGGTGAAGCCGGTTTTGACCATCGCCGCGAGCGCGCCGTTGGCGAGATAGATGTCGAAGGCGTCGAGGAAAGCGCCTGCGCCGATCAGGCCGAGGATGTTCCAGTGAAAGCGGCTGATCGGCAGGCGGTCGAGGCGTGCGCCGGAGTTGATGGGGGCTGGCAAGTTGTGTCTCCTGTCTTTTTAGGCGGTGCACGGGCGAGAGGCTCGCGTGCGCGGAACAGTTCTGCGAGGCTGCCTTCGTTGGATGCGGCGGCTCGGGGCAGAGCGCTGAACGGCCGTAGTTGGATCGTGCGGGCCGTTGGCTTCAAGAGTGCGACAGGCGACGTGGGGTGGGAATTGGGTTTTTTGGAGGTGAGTGTTCCGGTTTGATTAATGGATGAAAAAGAAGCGATTTGCATACCTGAAAGGCTGCAGCGCATCAGAGTCTGGTACTTCATTTCCAGGAATAAATTCTTCCCAAAAATCGGACTACGGCCTACTCTGTCGATGTACTCCCCCCGCATGTTGGCCGGCCATGCCCATTTCAAAGCGGCCCGATATCGAGCTTCGGAGCCGGTCGCACCGGATGATTTGAATGTAGACGTGCGTGCTGTTCAGGAGAACGCACGGGGGCGTTCAGGTAGATTCTCGGAGGCAGAATGGTTGATGACTGGTCCTGCACGATGCGGACGATCGTCGACGAAATCGCCGCAAGCGTCGCGATCGTCGCGCGCGATGAGAGGGGGCAGCTGTTGGTTTCCGCCTGCAACGACCATTTCATGCAAATGACGGGCGGCAAGCGCAACAGCATCAAATCGTTCCCGGCGTCATTCGACACGCTGATTCCCAATTATGCACGAACCGAATTCCGTCAGAAGCTCAGCGAATGCTTTGAATCCGGCGTCGCCCGCGAACTCGAGCAGGCTTATGACCTGAGAGACGGAACCCACTGGTGGCGCCTGTCGTTGAAGCCGCTGCGGCACAACAGAGGCGCGAACTCGGTGATCGAAATCATGGTGACGGGTCTCGAGATCACCGCAAAGATGGAGTTGATGCACGAGCTGGAAGTCAGCACGTCGCGTTTCCGCTCGGTGGTGGATGCCGCCTATGACGCGATCATTACGATCGACCAGCAGCACTGCATCACTCTCTTCAATCGCGCTGCGGAAAACCTTTTCGGCTATTCGGTCGAGGAGATGGTGGGGCACCCCATCACGGAACTGCTGCCCGAGCGCTATCGCGCCAATCACTCCCAGTACGTCCATCAGTTCGCCCGCTCGCCGGTGCGCTCGCGGCAAATGGACGAGCGCAACCGCGTCTATGGGCTGCATCGCGACGGCTCGCTGCTGCCCGTCGAAATCGCGATCTCGAAGATCAATGTGGGCGGCCTGATCGAATTCACCGCCGTGATTCGCGACATCGCCGATCGCGTCCAATTGATGGATCTGCTGCAGAAGCAGGCCGTGACCGACGAGCTGACCGGCCTGCCCAACCGAAGGGAATTCACGGACACGGTCGAGAACCTGCTGGGGTCGGACAGCAAGCTTTCGATCTTTCTCCTCGATATCGATTACTTCAAGAAGATCAACGACAGTTACGGACACGACATTGGCGACGAAGTGCTGCGCGTGATGGCCAAAGTCGTCATGAACGCCGATTGGCGCATCGGCGTGTTTGCCCGCTGGGGCGGCGAGGAGTTCGTCGCCGCGCTGCCGGGCCTCGATATCGAACAGGCGACGAGCGTGGCCGAAGACTTGCGCCAGACGATCGAGCAGCAGAACTTCGAGCATCCGTGGCGGCTCGGCAAGCCGATTCCATTTACGGTCAGCATCGGCGTGACCGAGCGCCAGCCTGGTGAGGATGACGTCGACGCCATCGTCAAGCGCGCGGACCTGGCGCTGTATCGCGCCAAGGACAGAGGGCGAAACCGCGTGGAGGTTGGTTAATGCAGGCCGTTTGAGTAACGGCCGCTCACGAGTGAGCGTTTGCCAACTCGACGACGAACTCCAGAAAGGCACGCGTCTTCGCCGGAACGTGATGGCGTGACGGGTAGCAGGCGTACAGGGGATAGCGCTCGTCAGGCCAGTCGGGAAAGAGATTGATCAGCCGCCCTTCGGCAATCAGTTGCTCGGCACCGAAAAGAAGCATCTGCGCGACCCCGGAGCCAGCGAGGCACGCATTCAGCAGCGCGCCAGGATCGTTCACCGTCAATCGCCCGCGCGGTGCAATCACAGTTTTCTTGCGTTTGCGATGGAACTCCCAGGGGAACGGCTTGCCTGTCTCCGAATTGCGGAATTCCAGACAACGGTGGCTTGGGCCTTCGAGATCTTCCGGCTTTGCCGGGCGCCCACGTCGTGCGATGTACGACGGTGCGGCCACCGTGACCACGGCCGTGTCGAGCAGCTTGCGTGCGACGAGGGATGATGTCCTCGGCTCGCCGAACCGCAGCGCGAGATCAAAGCCCTCGAGAACGAGATCGCCCAAATGGTCGCGCGCGATGAACTCGATTTCGAGCTCTGGATGCGCGTCCATGAAATGGTCTAGGCGTTGCCCGAGTATCGCCCGGTAACACACTGGATCGAGGTTGATCCGCAGCTTTCCCCGCACCGCCGATGCGCCGCCAGCCGCGGCCACGGCGGCTTCCTCCAGCCCTGCGAGGTGCGGCATGACCTGCTCGTAAAAACGGCGGCCCTCGTCCGTCAGGGACACGGACCGCGTAGTTCGATTGAAGAGCCGGATCTTCAATCTCTTTTCCAGCCTTGCAATCGCCCGGCTCACACCAGGCGGCGACATTCCGATCACTTCCGACGCAGCCGCGAACGTACCGGCGTCGACTACCGCCGCAAACACGCTGATGCCGCTCGAAAAATTTTCGATCCTCGATTTCATGGTCGCGCGATTCAAAGCAGGTGACTGAGCTGGCATTATCGCCGGCCCAAGCCCCGTCGCGCGATTTATCCGGCTGTCTGGTTCCGCACGGCCACTTCTCCACCTTCGGCCCGAGTGACGGTGTCGCTGCGATCCGTCCTCGTATTGATGAACCATGCGGAAACCGAAGCCAGCAAGAAGCAGCCGACGAAAAGGTGGAACACGACATTGAAGTCGTTATTCGTGCTGGTCAGGATGTAACCGACGATCAGCGGAGAAAGAAATCCGGCCAGTTGACCCGCTGCATTGACAAAGCCGATTGCCGATCCGACGACCTTGTTCGGCAGCGCGACGTTCGGGATCGTGTACAACGAACAGCCGGCCATGGTCGAGAAGAAATAGCCGATCGTCTGATAGAACACCGCCGTTTCCGCGGTCTCCGCATGGGCCGTCAGATAGGCAAAGATGGCGGCCACGATGCAGCCGAGGACGACAAGCAATTCGCGACGATTGCGGAAGAACTTGTCGGAGAGAAAGCCCGTGATGCAATAGGCAATCGTGCCGACGAGAAACGGCACCGACGCCATAATGCCCATCTTGGCCGTCGAGAGGCCGCGCGCTTTCAGCAGGTACGTCGGGAACCAGCTCATGATTCCCCACGAGGCGATGCTGAATACGAACAAGGTGACAAAGCACCACCAGACCAGCGGCGTTTTCACCAGTCCAGCAAAATCCGCTTTGCCGGCAGAGCCAGACTGGGCCTTTTCGCTGGTGCCGATTTCCTCTAGTTCGATATTCGAAACGTGTTTGCTGTCCTTCGGGCTGTTTCTGATATAGACCCAGCCGAATATCGCCATCGCGATGCCGGGAATGAACAGACTCGTGAAAATCGCGCGCCATCCCCACGCGGCCATCACGGCCGCCACGAACAGCGGAGCCAGAGCGGGTCCCAGCGCATTCGTGGTCATCATCATCCCGGTCGCCCGGCCCAATTCGCGCTTCGGGAACCATGCCGACAGCGCCTTGAACGCGGCCGGAGGAAAGAGCGCTTCGCCGACGCCGAATGCCACACGCACCACCAGCATCAAGCCGAGCGAATTGCACAGTCCGGTAAGCGCGGTGAAAATCGTCCACCACGTGATGCCGATCGTCGTCATCAGCCGCGGGCCGAATCTGTCTGCCAGCAGGCCGGCCGGGATCTGACATAGCGCGTAGCTGAAGAAGAACGCACTGAGAATTCCTCCCATTTCCATCGCAGACAGATGAAACTCGGACGCAATAAATGGAATAGCCGCCGCCATGATCATTCTGTCCATGTAACAGAGCAGATAGATCGCGAACAGAATCAGCAGCACGAGATAGCGATGTCTCCAACGAAAGCGCATGAAGTCTTCCTTATTATTAAGCGACAGCGGTGAAGCGAAATTCGAGTTCTAGCCGGTCAATTGGCGATATGAGAACGACTTGAAGTCGGCAGGTTCGCGAAAGCCCAGCATGTCGTTGGCGGTGATACCAGCGAAAGCCCCCGTGAAGCCGATTGGGGTGGCATATTCATCGCTGAGTTTCGTGAAATCCTTTGCCAGTCCGAGGTCCTTCCAGTCACCGTGTGCCACGCGATAGAAGAAGCTCAGGTTTGCGTCTACGACGCGAATCCGCAGGTCGATCGCGGTGGACTCGGGCAGCGTCGCCAGTCGATTGCTATAGGGAAGCTGCCCGCATCCATTTCCATGTAGGACAGGATTTTCGTGCCGTCGTCGTCGCGCGTGACGAACAGGTAGTAAAAGGTGTTTTCGTCGTAACGCGCCATGAGCCCAGCCATGTGCAGATATGACTTGGGCGAAAATTCCAGCGCCGTTTCGACCTCGAACTGCCAGTCACGGATTCGACAGGCCAGCATGCTTTGATGGAACCGCGAGGTTGGTGACTCTTGTCCCCTTATCCGCAGATAGCCCGGACGGTCGTGAAGATTGCACCAGTCGTCGCTAATGGGAATGCGCAGACTCTGCAGTTCCAGCGGCAGCGCGCCGCATTGTCCGAAATCGATCGCCCAACTGCTGTCGAGCCTTTGCTCGATATCGGAGTCGATCGCAAAAGATTCGGCGGGGACCACTCCGCCAGTGGCGAGGTGGGGCCAGTCGGCATGCCATTCGATCGGGGCGATGCAGGTCTCGCGGCCTAGCGGCGAGCGCTTCGTTTGCGCATCGATTGGTCTCGATCCGAGGTACGTCATGTACCACCGGCCGTTCGGACCCTCGACCAGATTGCCGTGGCCGGTCCGCTGGATCCGTCCGTTCGCGTCGCGCGACGTGAGCATCGGCGTGTCAGGATGAAACTCGTATGGACCGAAGATATCGCGGGACCTGGATACGCACGTTGCATGCGTATAGCCTGTGCCGCCCTCCGCCGTGATCAGGTAGTACCAGTCCCCCCTCTTCAATAAATGGGGAGCCTCGTATATCTGACATTTCATGAAGTAATCGGTCTTCAGGTTGGCGCCTTTGTAAATGACGCGCTCTTCACCGATCAGCTTTTCCTCCTGCACCGAGTATTCCCGCAGAACGATTCCGACGAAAAGATCTTCGTGGATTCCTCTGAAGTCGCGCCGGATATAAGCGAGCCACTTTCTGCCGGATTCGTCGTGGAACAGGGATGGATCGTATCCACCGGAGACGAGATGGACGGGCTCCGACCAGGGTCCGGCAATGTCCAGGGCGGTCACGAGGTAGTTGTGCATGTCGCGCAGCGGGGAAATCTTCTGCTCGCCTTTCCATGCCTTGGTGTCGGTATAGACGAGCCAGTAAAGACCGTCGTGATAGGACAGGGCTGGCGCCCAAATGCCTCCGGACGGCTGCTCTCCGATCAGGTTCAATTGCGACAACCTGTCCAGAGGCGTGGCCTCGAGTTCCCAGTTGACGAAGTCTTTCGATTCGTAAATGAGAACGCCCGGATACCATTCAAACGTTGAAACCGCGATATACCACGCATCCTTGCCACGGCATATACAAGGGTCCGGGTTGAAGCCGCGCAGAACTGGATTTTGAATAGTACTCATCGGGAAGGTATTTTTCTGACGTGCTGAAAGGAACAGATCTTTTTGCTTTTCGGCGAATATTGTTACCGATAACAATTCAATCTAGCATGTGACCTGCTAACTATTCAAGTGCGATGATGGGAGGGTATTCCCTTGGGTGAGGTGCTTACTGGTACGTCGTCCGAATGACCAGCAGGCGATGTAGGAATCCTGCTATGAGGGCACGACGAAAACGGCGTTGTCAGAAGCGCTCGGAGTTGCCCAAAACTCTCCGCGCCCGCAGGATCACCGGCATGTCGACCATCCTTCCATCAACGGCAGCCGCCCCGCCATGCCTCGCCTCGACAGCCGCAAGCACGCGTCGCGCCCACTCCACCTCGGCGTCACTCCACGCATATGCGCGGTGCACCGCCCCGATCTGCTTCGGATGAATGCAAAGCTTGCCGCCGAAACCAAACCGCCGCCCGCGCCGTGCATCGGCTTGCACCGCATCAGCATCGGTAATGGCCGTCGATACGCCATCCACCGGCGCACCGATGCCGGCCAACCTCGACGCAAGCACGATCTGCGAGCGAAACAGATGCAACTCCTCGCCATCCCCATCGATGCCGAGATCGACCTGAAAATCCAGCGTACCGAACACGAGACGCAGCACGCGCGGCGCGCCGCATAACTCCGCAAGATTCGCGAACCCGCACGCAGTCTCGACAATCGGCAGTACGCTTAACGCCGGATGCGCGTTCGCCAGCACCGCGCAGATCTGTTCGCGCGTCTCAGCCTTCGGCAGCACGATTCCGGCGACGCCGCTCTGACAAACGAGCGCAGCAACGTCATCTGAAAACCAAGGCGTATCCGAGCCATTGATACGCACCCACACGGCCCGCGATGCGTTAGCCGATACCGCAGCCACCACCGCCGCGCGCGCCGGCACTTTCTGATCCGGCTGCACCGCGTCTTCCAGATCGAGAATCACCGCATCCGCGCCGGCCGCATAGGCCTTGTCAAACCGCTCAGGCCGATTCCCTGGCACGAACAGATATGACCGGGGCAGCGCGCTCATGCCGCCACCATCGTGCGCGCAGTTGCATCGAATACCGGGCCAATCTGCGCCACTTCGGCAACACCCCACGCCCGGCGAAGCAATTGCGCCGCTTCCTCTTCACTAGCCGCACCCGAGAATGCCGCCAGCCGATGCAGCTTCAACGCAATCTCGTCGCGCGACAACGTGTTCCCTGGATCGCCCTTCGGCTCATCGACACGCCCATCGAAAACACGGCCGTCGGTCGTGGTCACCGTGACCTTGCCTATCCAGCGCGCGGGATAGGCGGCGTCGACTTCAGCGTCGAGCGTCATCGTGACCTTGTCGCGAAACACAAGGATTTCGCTCGCGTCGAAACCCTGCTCGAATTCGGTCATGCCCGCATAGCCGTGATGCGCGACGAGTCCGAGCACCGTACCCATGTTGAACTTCGCCTGATGCACCCTACGCGGCGCAATCACGGGACCGAGCACATCGATCGCGCCTTGATGCACGTGCGCGACGACCTTCGCGATGTCGCGCGGCGCGAGACGATGCGCCCGCACCACAGCGAGCAGCGCATCGGCGGCCGGATGCGTATGACGGCACGCCGCGTGATATTTGAACGACGTCTCCGCGGTCGCCCAGCGGCTGCCAAGGCGATCGACGAGGCGAGCCGGATCGGCATCGCTCGACATGCCCGCGGCCATGCCCTGCGCGCCTTCGAGAATGTGCGTCGCACCCTTGAAGCCGTCGGCGGCGAGTTGCGCGGCCATCAGGCCGTTCGCGGCGGCCATCGCGGTGTGAAGTTGCTTCGAGTCGGCGGCGTCGCGCAGAAATTCCCACAAGCCGCTAGCCTGTGTGCCCGCCGAGCCGAACGCATCGAGCATCTGCGACGACGCCAAGCCCAGCAATCGTCCTGCAGTTGCCGCCCCTGCGAGCGTACCGACCGTGCCCGTGGTGTGAAACACCTTGTAGTGCGAGCGCCCGAGAAATTCGCCGATGCGAATGCCGACCTCGTATCCCGCCACGGCCGCCGTGATGAAGTCGCGCCCCGACGCTCGCTTTGCCTGTGCCAACGCGAGCGCAACCGGAAACACCACGGTCGCAGGATGAAACACCGAGCCATTGTGCACGTCGTCCTGTTCGGCGAAATGCGATGCCGCGCCGTTGATCATCGCGGCGAAATACGGTGTCGTGCGGCCGCGATCGATCAGTACCTCGCAGAGGCCCTCGTTCGTCGCACCGGCCGCCGCGCGCGCAAACCGGGCGATCGTCTCGACGGGGCGTGCGCCTTTGCCTGCAAGCGCCGAGCCGAGCCAATCGACGTACAGGTTGACGGTCCGCTCGACGACCTCGTTCGGGATACTGTCGAAGTCGAGTTGCGCAGCGAAAGTGGCGAGCGTGAGACTGGGATGGTCGTTCATGAGTGTCGTGCGCCGTGTGATGCCAGGTTGCATCGGGTTCTTTCGGAATACCGGCTCGTCATCCCGCATCACATGCATGCGGGCGCGAACCGAAACAGGCTTACTGAATCAGATCGTGCCGGCCGCGCGCAGCGCGTCGATGCGCGCATTGTCGTAACCAAGCTCGCGCAGAATTGACTCGGTATGTTGACCAAGCGTAGGTACAGGGTCCATCCGAGGCTCGATGTCGGAAGGCAAACCCGGAGGCCGCAATGCCGGTATCGTGCCCGCTGCCGTGCCGACTTCCTGCCAGCGCTCGCGTGCCTTCAGTTGCGGATGCGCCCACACGTCCGCGAGCGTATTCATCTGCGCGTTCGCTATTCCTGCCTGATCGAGTCGCTCGATCACCTGCGCGGCACTCAGCTTCGCGAACGCCGCGACGATCACCTCGCGCAATGCATCGCGCGCCGCGGTGCGTTTCGAGTTCGATGCGAAGCGTTCGTCCGTTGTTAGCTCAGGCTGTTCGAGCATGCGCTCGCAGAACAGCTTCCATTCGCGTTCGTTCTGCAGGCCGAGCATGACCGTCTTGCCGTCGCCAGCGGGAAACGGACCATAAGGATAGATCGTTGCATGCGCGGCGCCCGCGAGCGCGGGCTGCGACTGACCGTCGATCGCGTAGTAGAGCGGATAACCCATCCACTCGACCATGCTCTCGAGCATCGACACGTCGATACGGCAACCGCGCCCCGTGCGTCCCCGCTGCAACAGCGCGCTCAGGATGTTCGAATAAGCGTACATGCCCGCCGCGATATCCGCGATCGAGCAGCCCGCCTTCGCTGGCGCGCCAGGAGAGCCGGTGATCGACAAAAAGCCGGACTCGCTTTGAATCAGCAGGTCGTACGCCTTCTTGTCGCGATACGGACCGTCCGCGCCGTAGCCGGAAATACCGCAGACGATCAGCTTCGAATACTTCTGGCTCAGCGTGTCGTAGCCGAGGCCGAGCCGTTCGGCCGCACCCGGTGCGAGGTTCTGCACGAGCACGTCGGCATCGGCAACCAATGCATCGAGAATCTCCGCCGCCGCGGGCTGCTTCAGGTCGAGCGAAAGACTTTCTTTCGAGCGATTGGTCCACACGAAGTGCGACGACAGCCCATGCACGCGTTCGTCATAGCCGCGCGCGAAATCGCCGACGCCGGGCCGTTCTATCTTGATCACGCGCGCGCCGAGATCGGCCAGTTGACGCGTGCAGAACGGCGCGGCGATCGCGTGTTCGAGCGTGATGACCTTGATACCGTCGAGTGGTCTCATGATGTCCGCCAGCGGGTCAGAAGGAACGCGGCAGCCCGAGGATATGCTCGGCCACGTACGAGAGAATCAGATTTGTCGAGATCGGTGCGACCTGATACAGACGCGTTTCGCGAAACTTGCGCTCGACGTCGTATTCGCACGCGAAGCCGAAACCGCCGTGAAATTGCAGGCACGCATTGGCCGCTTCCCACGACGCGTCCGCAGCGAGCAGCTTCGCCATGTTCGCTTGCGCGCCGCACGGTTGATGCGCGTCGAAACGACGTGCCGCTTCGAAGCGCATCAGGCTCGCTGCCTCGACGTTGATGAACGAACGCGCGATCGGAAACTGCACGCCCTGGTTCTGTCCTATCGGCCTGCCGAACACGACGCGCTCCTTCGCGTACTCGGTGACTTTGTCGACGAACCAGTAACCGTCGCCGATGCACTCCGCGGCGATCAGCGTGCGCTCCGCGTTGAGGCCATCGAGAATGTATTTGAAGCCTTGCCCTTCCTCGCCGATCAGATTCTCGGCCGGGATTTCGAGGTTGTCGAAAAAGAGTTCGTTGGTCTCGTGATTGACCATGTTCAAAATGGGCTGCACGGTCAGGCCATGACCGATCGATTCGCGCAGATCGACGATGAAGATCGACATGCCCTCCGATTTCTTCTTCACGTCCGCGAGCGGTGTGGTGCGCGCGAGCAGGATCATAAGGTCCGAGTGCTGCACGCGCGAGATCCACACCTTCTGACCGTTGATCACGTAACGGTCACCGCGCCGTTCGGCGGTGGTCTTGATCTTCGTCGTATCGGTGCCGGTGCTCGGCTCGGTCACGCCCATCGATTGCAGACGCAAGTCGCCGTTCGCGATCTTCGGCAAATACTTGCGCTTCTGTTCTTCCGAACCGTGCCGCAACAGCGTACCCATGTTGTACATCTGCCCGTGGCACGCGCCCGAGTTGCCGCCCGCGCGATTGATCTCTTCCATGATCACCGACGCTTCCGTGAGCCCGAGCCCCGAGCCGCCGAAGTCCTGCGGAATCAGCGCGGCGAGCCACCCGGCCTTCGTCAGCGCGTCGACGAACTCTTCCGGATAGCCGCGCGCCTCGTCGATCTTGCGAAAGTACTCGCCGGAAAACTGCTGACACAGATCGCGCACGGCCTCTCGAATGTCCTGGAACGAATCGTGTTGCGTGGTTTGCATAGTCGAGTCCCGTGGAATTCAGGCGAGCGCGGCGGTCGCGCGCATGGTCAGATAACCTTTGTGGTCCTTCGCCCACAGGTCGATGGTCTTGCCGTCGGCGGCGGGCTTGCCGCATACCGTGAACGGCTGATCCGCGAACGTGGGGCGAAGCGCGCGAAACGCGAAGCTTTGCAGCGTCGCTTGCGGCAGTTCGCGGCGCACGAGATCGACGAGCAGCGTCGCGATCAGCGGGCCATGCACGACGAGGCCCGGATAGCCTTCGACTTGCGTGACATAGGGATGGTCGTAGTGAATGCGATGGCCGTTGAAAGTCAGCGCCGAGTAGCGGAACAGCATCACGGCATCGGCGTCGATCGTGCGGCGCCACGTTTCGCCTTCGGGTGCGGGCGCCGGCTGTTGCGGCCGCGCTCCCTCCTGCGGCGCGTCGCGATAGACGATGTCGTGCTCCTCTTCGAGCTTTAACTCGCCATCGACTTCGATCGTATGTTGCACGGTGACGAACACGAGGCGGCCCGAGCGGCCGGTCTTGTCCTCGATACTGGCGATCGTCGACGTGCGCCGCGCATGCTCACCGATCTTCAGCGGCGCATGAAACGTGAGTCGGCCACCCGCCCACATGCGGCGCGGCAATGGCACGGGTGGCAGAAAACCGCCACGCTTCGGATGTCCATCGGGACCGACTTCGGATAGCGGCGCGACCGGCAGAAAGTACAGCCAGTGCCACAACGGCGGCACGGTGTCGCCGCTTTCCTCGCGATCGAGCGTGGCGGCGAGCGCCGCTAACGGAAACGCGCTGATGTCGTCTTCGGCCACCGCCTGCTTGTTGAGCCAATCGTCGAGCTTCTGTGGGGCAGCGGACATGGCGGAGTCTCCTGGTTTAGTGTGTTGGTCCTCGTTAGGGCCCACTATGACCGACGCGCTGTGTGCCGCGAAGTTCGATTTTCCGAAGCGGGCCTTTGGCTTTGGTTAAGACGTTAGGCCCAGCGCGCGGCGCTGACAATCTGTTTTCGGCGAGACCAGTGATTCGACGCGCCCCGACCTTAATGCTTTGCCGAGCTGCAACGATGCTCCTTTATCTGCTCGCTTATTTGAGCCCGAGTCGTTTGGCCAGCCGATTCAAATTCGCCCGGTCCAGCCCTAGCTCGCGCGCGACCGCCGCCCAGTTTTGCCTATTGCGGATCAGCGCTTCGAGAACGAGATTGCGTTCGAACTCGGTGACCGCGCTGCGAAAGTCTTTCGTCTCGCTTTCCTCGCTCTGCGTGGCTGTTTGATTGGCTTCCTGATTCTGTGCGTCGGACAACGCGAAGTCCGCGGCCGTCAACGTCAGAATACGGCGGCGCTCACGACTGGCCGCCAACGCCTTCAGCGCACTGCGTCCGATCAGATGCTCGAGTTCGCGCACATTGCCGGGCCATGAGTAGTGCAACAACGCGGCCTGCGCGTCGGCCGCGAGACGCAGACTCAACAAACCGAGCCGCGAGCGATTGTCTTCGAGGAAGAAGCCCGCCAGCAGTAGCACGTCGCGGCCACGCTCGCGCAACGGCGGCACGCGCAGCGGATACACGCTGAGGCGATGATAGAGGTCGGCGCGAAAGCGGCCCGCGCGCACTTCTTCGGCGAGATCGCGATTGGTTGCGGCGATCAGCCGCACGTCGACTCTGTGTTCGTGATCCGAGCCGATGCGCTGCAACTGGCCGTTCTGCAGCACGCGCAACAGCTTCGCCTGCATCGCGAGCGGCAACTCACCGACCTCGTCGAGGAAAATGGTGCCGCCGTCGGCGAGTTCGAACTTGCCGCGCCGGTCCGCAGACGCTCCCGAAAACGCGCCGCGCACGTGCCCGAACAGCTCGCTCTCGACGAGCGTATCGGGCAATGCCGCACAGTTCAGGCTGATCAGCGGCTTGTTCGCGCGCGGCGACAGCGCGTGGATCGCGTTCGCGACCAACTCCTTGCCGACGCCGGTCTCGCCGGTGACGAGCACGGTCAGATCGCTGGCGGCCACCACCTCGATCTCCTTCACCATCCGGCGATGCGCATCGCTGCTGCCGATCAGCTCGCGCCGGCTCCCGCTGCTCGCCAGCCGGTAAGCTTCCGCGCGACGCTGCGCCTCTTCGCCATTGCGCGCCAACGCGTCGATGCGTTCGACGACGCTGACGGTCGCGGCCGCGAGGCCGAGAAATGCTTGCAGCGAAGCCATGTCGAGCGTGTTGAAGCGCGCCGGGTCGAGTGCGTCGAGCGTGAGCAACCCCCAAGGCTCGCCGCGGATGAACAGCGGACACCCCAGACAGTCGTGCACTTCGAGATGCCCGGCTGCCATGCCTTGCACGAGGCCATCGTAGGGATCGGGCAGGTCGGAGTCGGCGGCGAAGCGCGTCGGCCCTGGCTGGGCCAGCAGCTCCTGAAAGCGCGGATGCTCGGCGACGCGAAAACGCCGCCCGAGCGTATCGCTGCTCAAGCCGTCGATCGCGAGCGGCACCAGCGTATCGCCTTCCAGCCGCAGCAATGCCGCCGCGTCGCCAGGAAACAGCGAGCGCAGCGCGCTGAGCAGCCGCCGATAACGCTCGCGCTCGGACAGCTCGCGCGACAGGTCGAGAATCAGCGGGGTAAGAACGTCGAGGACCGCCTCGGTAGTCAGATCGACTGCGGGTCGAGTCTTTTCGACTAGGGTCGAATGGACCATCTTATTTGCCAGATCGTTGATCTAAATGCATTTTATACCTGGCACGATTCGTGGATAGTGAAGGCAGTCTGCCGAAACCGGCTGTGACACTCGCTGATAGACAGACGCTCACACAGACTCTCATCAGGACTTGAAAATATGCTATCCGCCGAACACCGCGCCATTATCAAAGCAACCGTGCCGCTGCTGGAAAGCGGCGGCGAGGCGCTCACCACGCACTTCTACAATCTGATGCTCAGCGAACATCCGGAAGTGCGCCCGATGTTCAATCAAGCCAATCAGGCGAGCGGCATGCAACCGCGCGCGTTGGCCAACGGCGTGCTGATGTACGCGCGCCATATCGATCAGCTCGAGCAACTGGGCGGGCTCGTCGCGCAGGTCATCAACAAGCACGTGTCGTTGAACGTGCAGCCTGAGCACTATCCGATCGTCGGCAAGTGCCTGCTTCGCGCGATTCGTGAAGTACTCGGCGCGGACGTCGCAACCGACGCCGTGATCGAAGCGTGGGCCGCCGCGTATCAGCAACTCGCCGATTTGTTGATCGGACTCGAAGAGAAGATCTACGCCGAAAGCGCAGCAGCGCCCGGCGGCTGGCGCGGCACGCGACTGTTCCGCGTCGCGCGCAAAGTGCGTGAAAGCGACGAGATCACGTCGTTCTATCTGCGTCCCGACGACGGCGGAGAATTGCTCGCGTTTCAGCCGGGTCAGTACATTGGCGTGCGTCTGGTGATCGACGGCGAAGAAGTGCGCCGCAACTATTCGCTGTCCGCATTGAGCGATGGCCACGAATATCGCATCAGCGTGAAGCGTGAACCGAATGGCACGGTATCGAAGTATCTGCACGAACAGATCAACGAAAACGACACGCTCGATCTGTTCCCGCCGGCCGGCGAATTTACGCTGCAACCTGGCGACAAGCCGTTGGTGCTGATCAGCGGCGGCGTCGGTATCACGCCGACGATGGCGATGCTGCAAGCCGCGCTGAAGACCAATCGTCCAGTGCATTTCATTCACGCGGCCCGTCATGGTGGCGTGCATGCGTTCCGCGGCGCGATCGATGCATTGGCCGCGCGCCATCCGCAACTGAAGCGCTTCTATTGCTACGAGCAGCGCCGTGACGGCGATGCCGACGCGCACGCAGTCGGTTACGTCGACGAAGCGAATCTGAAGAAGTGGTTGCCGGAAACGCGTGACGTCGACGTGTATTTCCTCGGGCCCATCGCGTTCATGAAGGCGATCAAGAAAGGCCTGAAGGCGATCGGCGTGCCGGAATCGCAGAGCCGTTATGAGTTCTTTGGGCCGGCTGCCGCGCTCGAATAACGCACTCGAGTAATCGACGAGTACTTGCCCTCTTTGGATCGTTGCGAAGCGTATTCAAAGACGGGCATCTTGTGGTTTCAATCACGCCGGTGGGTTTGGCCTCGTAAGAAGCGGGCCGAGTCTGCTGTGCGTTCTAGCGCTCCCTTCTGCGGCTGAATGCCCACCAGCCTGTCAGCCCGGTAGAGCCGGCGACCAGCAACACCATCACCCAAAATCCATGCTTGTTCTCGACGAGCGGAATGCCACCGACATTCATGCCGAAGAAACCGGCAATGATATTGATTGGCATCGCCAGCACCGTGACGAGCGTCAGCGTGAATAGCGTGCGGTTGTTCTGCTCCTCGAGACGCGAGGCGATTTCTTCCTGCAGCAATCTAACCCGCTCGATCAATCCGGCCACGTCGGAAAGCACGACCGAGAACTCCTCCGTCGATTCACGCAGATCCTGCACGTCTTCCACATGAAGCCAGCGAGGCGGCCTCGCCAGCAAGCGGAAAATTGCGCGCAAGGCGTCGAAAAACGCTTCGGGCAGATCGAGTTGCGTGCGCATCCAGCGCTCGCTCGCGCTATGCGCGAGATTGAAGTGAAGCCACAGAAACTCGCCACCGTCCTTTGCGGTAGCGTCGGCATCGTCCTCACTCGCGCGGAACCAATCGACGACTTCGTCCGCGTCGATCGGCCGTCAGGCAAGCGTCGGCAAGAACCGGAAACCGCAGACCATGCCCGGCGAATCCGCGCCGTAGGTTTGCAATGCCAGATCTGATTTCATAGGGCGTTCAATGCGAGCGCTTCCGAAAGGAATAGGTGAGCATAGCGCGAACGATTGAAAGAGAGTTGACGCGCGCACTTTCCGGCGTCGTATTGTCGAATTGCGGCGGCTGGACTGTCACAGAAACGTCATCTCTGCCGATGACGGCCGCGTAAACGCAAAAACCCCACCGCTGGGCGGTGGGGTTTCTGGCTTTTGGGGGAGCCTGACGATTACCTACTTTCACACGGGCAATCCGCACTATCATCGGCGTGGAGTCGTTTCACGGTCCTGTTCGGGATGGGAAGGGGTGGGACCGACTCGCTATGGTCATCAGGCATGACGGGTTGCTGCGTCGCTGTCGGGTTGGGGTCAACCCGGCGCCACAGCCAATCGGGAAGAAGCGTAAAGGATTCGTGTTTTTGGGGTTGTGTTGTTTCTGGCACAACACCGATCTCAAACTGCATGTCTTCATCCCCTTCGGGGATCGGACACCCGTAAGCGCTAAAGCGCTAACGGTTGTCGAGACACACCTGTTATAGGATCAAGCCTTACGGGCAATTAGTATCAGTTAGCTCAGTACATTACTGTACGTGCACACCTGACCTATCAACGTCCTGGTCTTGAACGACCCTTCAAGGGGCTCGAAGCCCCGGGGATATCTCATCTTAAGGCGAGTTTCCCGCTTAGATGCTTTCAGCGGTTATCTCTTCCGAACATAGCTACCCGGCGATGCCACTGGCGTGACAACCGGTACACCAGAGGTTCGTCCACTCCGGTCCTCTCGTACTAGGAGCAGCCCCCTTCAAATATCCAGCGCCCACGGCAGATAGGGACCAAACTGTCTCACGACGTTTTAAACCCAGCTCACGTACCTCTTTAAATGGCGAACAGCCATACCCTTGGGACCGGCTACAGCCCCAGGATGAGATGAGCCGACATCGAGGTGCCAAACACCGCCGTCGATATGAACTCTTGGGCGGTATCAGCCTGTTATCCCCAGAGTACCTTTTATCCGTTGAGCGATGGCCCTTCCATACAGAACCACCGGATCACTATGACCTGCTTTCGCACCTGTTCGACTTGTCAGTCTCACAGTCAAGCACGCTTATGCCATTGCACTATCAGCACGATTTCCGACCGTACCTAGCGTACCTTCGTACTCCTCCGTTACACTTTGGGAGGAGACCGCCCCAGTCAAACTGCCTACCATGCACTGTCCCCGATCCGGATCACGGACCAAGGTTAGAACCTCAAACAGATCAGGGTGGTATTTCAAGGACGGCTCCACGCAAACTGGCGTTCACGCTTCACAGCCTCCCACCTATCCTACACAGACCGGTTCAAAGTCCAATGCAAAGCTACAGTAAAGGTTCATGGGGTCTTTCCGTCTAGCCGCGGGGAGATTGCATCATCACAAACACTTCAACTTCGCTGAGTCTCGGGAGGAGACAGTGTGGCCATCGTTACGCCATTCGTGCAGGTCGGAACTTACCCGACAAGGAATTTCGCTACCTTAGGACCGTTATAGTTACGGCCGCCGTTTACCGGGACTTCAATCAGGAGCTTGCACCCCATCATTTAATCTTCCGGCACCGGGCAGGCGTCACACCCTATACGTCCACTTTCGTGTTTGCAGAGTGCTGTGTTTTTATTAAACAGTCGCAGCCACCAGTTTATTGCAACCCCTTCACCCTCCTGGCGCAGGCCAGTCAAGCTACCAGGGCGTACCTTATCCCGAAGTTACGGTACCAATTTGCCGAGTTCCTTCTCCCGAGTTCTCTCAAGCGCCTTAGAATACTCATCTCGCCCACCTGTGTCGGTTTGCGGTACGGTCACTGTGAAACTGAAGCTTAGAGGCTTTTCCTGGAACCCCTTCCAGTTGCTTCGCTTCCGAAGAAGCTCGCGCCACACCCTTGAGTCCTGTGCCCGGATTTGCCAGGGCACCCTCTCCAATGCAGCGACCGGGACTTCCAACACCCGGACAACCTTCCGCGATCCGTCCCCCCATCGCATTTCACAATGGTGCAGAAATATTAATCTGCTTCCCATCAGCTACGCATTTCTGCCTCGCCTTAGGGGCCGACTCACCCTACGCCGATGAACGTTGCGTAGGAAACCTTGGGCTTACGGCGAGGGGGCCTTTCACCCCCTTTATCGCTACTCATGTCAGCATTCGCACTTCCGATACCTCCAGCACACTTTCCAGTGCACCTTCGCAGGCTTACGGAACGCTCTCCTACCATGCACATAAATGTGCATCCGCAGCTTCGGTATATGGCTTAGCCCCGTTACATCTTCCGCGCAGGACGACTCGATCAGTGAGCTATTACGCTTTCTTTAAAGGGTGGCTGCTTCTAAGCCAACCTCCTGACTGTTTTAGCCTTCCCACTTCGTTTCCCACTTAGCCATATTTGGGGACCTTAGCTGGCGGTCTGGGTTGTTTCCCTCTTGACACCGGACGTTAGCACCCGATGTCTGTCTCCCGTGATTGCACTCTTCGGTATTCGGAGTTTGCTATGGCGTAGTAATCCGCAATGGACCCCACAACCATGACAGTGCTCTACCCCCGAAGGTGATACACGAGGCACTACCTAAATAGTTTTCGGAGAGAACCAGCTATTTCCAGGTTTGTTTAGCCTTTCACCCCTATCCACAGCTCATCCCCTAACTTTTCAACGTTAGTGGGTTCGGTCCTCCAGCACGTGTTACCGTGCCTTCAACCTGGCCATGGATAGATCACCTGGTTTCGGGTCTACACCCAGCGACTGGACGCCCTGTTCGGACTCGCTTTCGCTACGCCTGCCCTAATCGGTTAAGCTCGCCACTGAATGTAAGTCGCTGACCCATTATACAAAAGGTACGCCGTCACCCCTTCGCAGAGGCTCCGACTGTTTGTATGCATGCGGTTTCAGGATCTGTTTCACTCCCCTCCCGGGGTTCTTTTCGCCTTTCCCTCACGGTACTGGTTCACTATCGGTCGATCACGAGTATTTAGCCTTGGAGGATGGTCCCCCCATCTTCAGACAGGATTTCACGTGTCCCGCCCTACTTCTCGTACACCCAGTTCTTTCCCGCTGTTTTCGTCTACAGGGCTATCACCTGCTATGGCCGCACTTTCCAGAGCGTTCGACTAACAATGAGAATAAAGAGTACAGGCTCATCCCATTTCGCTCGCCACTACTTTGGGAATCTCGGTTGATTTCTTTTCCTGCGGTTACTTAGATGTTTCAGTTCACCGCGTTCGCTTCACGTAGCCTATGGATTCAGCTACGGATACTCCATTAGGAGTGGGTTTCCCCATTCGGACATCTCCGGATCAAAGCTCGTTTGCCAGCTCCCCGGAGCTTTTCGCAGGCTACCGCGTCCTTCATCGCCTGTGATCGCCAAGGCATCCACCACATGCACTTGTTCGCTTGACCCTATAACGGGTGTGTCTCAATGATTGCTCACCGCAGATCACATGCCGCTACAGGTTGAGTATTCGTGTTGCGCCGTATTCCAAAGGCAATCTCTCGATTCCCTTAAAATACATCGATACAATCACAACCCTGATTCACCTACTCGCATACCCATCTCCAGGTACGCTTTCGTGAATCTCTTTACTACTTCTTCCTGATTGTTAAAGAACGACAGCCGATATCACGATTGAGTCGTGTACCGCTCTGACTGGCTCAATCGCCAATGCGCAACGCTCTGCCTTCAGGCAGAACCCTGCGCATTGAGGATTGGTGGAGGATGACGGGATCGAACCGACGACCCCCTGCTTGCAAAGCAGGTGCTCTCCCAGCTGAGCTAATCCCCCGGTCATACCCGACTCAAGGGTGTCCCAGTCAGCACCACAGACAAAGATGGTGGGTCTGGATGGATTCGAACCATCGACCCCCGCCTTATCAAGACGGTGCTCTAACCGACTGAGCTACAGACCCCTGAGTCTGTCTGCGTTGCTTCTCTAAACCACAGCCGATAAGCGTGAGCACTTGAATGCACTGAATGCATAGCTCTGGAAAGGAGGTGATCCAGCCGCACCTTCCGATACGGCTACCTTGTTACGACTTCACCCCAGTCATGAATCCTACCGTGGTGACCGTCCTCCTTGCGGTTAGACTAGCCACTTCTGGTAAAACCCACTCCCATGGTGTGACGGGCGGTGTGTACAAGACCCGGGAACGTATTCACCGCGGCATGCTGATCCGCGATTACTAGCGATTCCAGCTTCACGCACTCGAGTTGCAGAGTGCGATCCGGACTACGATCGGTTTTCTGGGATTGGCTCCACCTCGCGGCTTGGCAACCCTCTGTTCCGACCATTGTATGACGTGTGAAGCCCTACCCATAAGGGCCATGAGGACTTGACGTCATCCCCACCTTCCTCCGGTTTGTCACCGGCAGTCTCCCTGGAGTGCTCTTGCGTAGCAACTAGGGACAAGGGTTGCGCTCGTTGCGGGACTTAACCCAACATCTCACGACACGAGCTGACGACAGCCATGCAGCACCTGTGTGATGGCTCCCTTTCGGGCACTCCCGGCTCTCACCAGGATTCCATCCATGTCAAGGGTAGGTAAGGTTTTTCGCGTTGCATCGAATTAATCCACATCATCCACCGCTTGTGCGGGTCCCCGTCAATTCCTTTGAGTTTTAATCTTGCGACCGTACTCCCCAGGCGGTCAACTTCACGCGTTAGCTACGTTACCAAGCCAATGAAGGCCCGACAACCAGTTGACATCGTTTAGGGCGTGGACTACCAGGGTATCTAATCCTGTTTGCTCCCCACGCTTTCGTGCATGAGCGTCAGTATTGGCCCAGGGGGCTGCCTTCGCCATCGGTGTTCCTCCACATCTCTACGCATTTCACTGCTACACGTGGAATTCCACCCCCCTCTGCCATACTCCAGCGCTGCAGTCACCAATGCAGTTCCCAGGTTAAGCCCGGGGATTTCACATCGGTCTTACAGCACCGCCTGCGCACGCTTTACGCCCAGTAATTCCGATTAACGCTCGCACCCTACGTATTACCGCGGCTGCTGGCACGTAGTTAGCCGGTGCTTATTCTTCCGGTACCGTCATCCCTCACGGATATTAGCCACGAGGTTTTCTTTCCGGACAAAAGTGCTTTACAACCCGAAGGCCTTCTTCACACACGCGGCATTGCTGGATCAGGCTTGCGCCCATTGTCCAAAATTCCCCACTGCTGCCTCCCGTAGGAGTCTGGGCCGTGTCTCAGTCCCAGTGTGGCTGGTCGTCCTCTCAGACCAGCTACAGATCGTCGGCTTGGTAGGCCTTTACCCCACCAACTACCTAATCTGCCATCGGCCGCCCCTTGAGCGCGAGGTCCCGAAAGATCCCCCGCTTTCCTCCACAGAGCGTATGCGGTATTAATCCGGCTTTCGCCGGGCTATCCCCCACTCCAGGACACGTTCCGATGTATTACTCACCCGTTCGCCACTCGCCACCAGACCGAAGTCCGTGCTGCCGTTCGACTTGCATGTGTAAGGCATGCCGCCAGCGTTCAATCTGAGCCAGGATCAAACTCTTCAGTTCAAACCTGTTACTGTTTTCGGTTCCGCAGTTTCCTGCTGACGAACCGGTCGCTCACTCAACGTACTGACGATGATCCATCCGTCTTTCGACAGATAAACCTTCCTCTAATACTGTGTGAGGCTTCTGATACTTTTGCCTTGCAGCAGATTCATACGAACCCGCCGCCGCATTCCGCATCAAGCGCCCACACTTATCGGCTGTTAGTTTTTAAAGATCGATCCGCCCAACCCGCAGCGCCTGAACTACCACCACCCGGCACTGCTTCGTTTGCGTCGCTGCGTCTGCAGCAGAGAAACGAGATTATGGAGAGCGGTCCGCGCCGCGTCAATACCCTTCTCACAAATTATTTTAAAAAGTTGAAGAGCTTAAAAATTGAGCAGCGCCGCGTACAACATGAATTAGTTAGGCGTCCAATTGGATTCCCCTAGGCGCCGCGTCGAGTGGAGTTGCGAAAAGCCGTTAAGCAGCTTTTCCACAGAAAATGTTCGCAAGGCTGTGGATAACCGCTCCACAACCGCGCCAAGTACTTGATCCAAAACCATTCTCGCGCGTTGCGCGCGAAGCGTCGCCGCTTGCGCGGCCACGCGTCACCGTCCTATTCAGGCGGACTTCATCGTCACCCGCGCATTCGTACGCATAAAAGCACTGCGCTCGACCATCGCGCCGAACAACAGCCCGATCGTCGTCCACATGACCACCTGCATGCCGATCGCCGCGACGCGGAACTTCCACAGCAGCACGGCCGGGAACGTGGCCGGCACTTCATTGATGACCGGCATCGACAGTTGTACGGCCGCGATGATCACGACGAATACCAGCCCCGCGACGATCGAGCCGTTCCATGCACCCAGCTTCGCCGCCGCGCGGCGCCGCACCTTCAGCGAAAACACCATCGTCGCGAGCGAAATCGCGATCATCAGAAAGAACAGGCCCGTGCGCGCGCCGATCGTGTCCGGATCACCGACCGACGGCGGATTGGCCGGATACTTGATATTCGGCACGACCACGATGGTGATGAACGCGCCAAGCGCGAGCCACGCGGACAGCGCGCGCACGCTGAACGAACCCGCGCGTCCATACGCATAAGCAAACACCAGCGAGAACAGACCGCCGAATGCCGCGCCATACGTGACCACGCCAGTCAGCAGGCCGAGGCCAGCCTGCGTCTCACGGCTCACGATTTCGGGCTCGGGCGCCTCGCCGCGCGCGGCGGCCGCTTTCTCTTCGAATGAAATCGCCTGATCGACCTGTGGTTCACCGACGATTCGCGCGAACGCGAACGTGAGCAAGCCCGCGACGATGCCCGCGAGCATCCCGCGCACCAACAATTTACCTACCATGTTGAACTCCGTTAGTGGCAGGGAAAGCCAAGCAGATGGCGGCCGTCGTGCACGAACTCATGCACGTACATGCCAGGCACGAGCGACGTCGCACCCTGTTCCGCACCAACGAAGTAAAGCGCGAACAACAGCAGCAAGCCGCCGAACACGACCCACGGCAGCAGTTCACGCAAGGGAATGGGAGTGGGCTGGACCGCCGGTTGCGCGGCGCGATCGAAAACAGCTTTGGTCATGATGGACATCTCCTGGGGTAACGCGCCCCGATAGTCGATTGCAGAGGAATGGTGCGAAGCTCAGGTCTGGCTTTCGGCTCTTGTGGATTGCAAGGCCGATTACAGTGGCGCGACCGCGCCGGGCTCTCACCGGCTTCCGTGCTTCGCAGTGTCGGTATTCTACGCGCTAAACTGCGGCTTCCGCGACGGCGAGGGCTACGCCGCAACGCGCAACGCACGCCGCGAGCCCGTCAAGCCACGCAGGCAAGTGCGAATGAGCCGCTAACGCAAAGAATGGATACGCGACTATTACTGGTGAGCCATGCGGCAACGGCCGCGCAGCGCGCGGGCCGCTTCCCCGCCGACGATCCGCTCGACGCGCGCGGCCGCGCCGAAGCCGAAGCGGCGCGCGCCCGTCTCGCGCTTCCCGCCGACGCCACCGTATTCACCAGCCCCGCCGCCAGCGCCCGCGAAACGGTCGCCGCGCTCGGTCTGAGCGCCACGCCTGCCGACGCATTGGCGGATATCGACTATGGCAAATGGCGCGGCGAGCGCCTCGCGGACATTGCCGACGAAGCCCCCCGCGAACTCGCCGCCTGGACGCGCGAGCCCGACGCAGCACCGCCCGGGGGTGAATCGTTCGATCGAGTCGTGCGGCGGGTCGGAGAGTGGCTCGACGCGCAACAGGCAGACGTACGCTCATGCAACGCGGTCAACGAAGCAGGCTTCGCGGCCTCTGCACACGGTCGAACCATCGTCGCGATCACCCACGCAACGCTTCTGCGAGCGGCAATCGTGCATGCCCTCGGCGCATCGCCAACCGTGTTCTGTCGCATCGAGATCACGCCGCTGTCGGTCGTCGATTTGCGCCACTCGCGACGCGGCTGGTCATGGTGGCCGGCCGCCACCGCCTGAACGGAACCGCCGCTTACCTGCCCGATACCACGAGCCGCAAGCGGTTCGCCCCCTCGGGAGTCAGCGTGATTTCGGTGCGTCGATCCTTCGCGCCGAGATAAAAGTGCTGACGTCCCGGCGAATTCTTATCGTGCGTTGCATCGGGCAGGCACGACGCGATGTCGGCCGCGACCGCTTCCAACGCATCCCCGTTCGAGCCGGCCGCCTGATGCGGTGTCCAAGTGCACCGGAAACTACGATGCGCGGCTGAACATTGCGCGTCGTCGCCATAGGGTTGCGCGACGCCTTTGCCGTCGTCGGGCGTCAGCGAGGTGAAGCCGTCCGGCGCCGCGGCGACGATCCGTTTGAGCGCGCCGCAAGGTCTGGGGCTGTCGTCGGCGGATGCGCCGACCGGCAGCAGCGCAACGAGCGATGCCGCGGTAAGCGTGATAGCGGAGAGTCGATAGGTTTTCATGTTGCGCGTGAAGCTTCCAGAGGGCTGCTGAAAAAAGCCCGCAGCGAGCCACCCTCAATAGCACGCTTCATGCCCATGCGCGCGAACCCCCAGCACGCAGGCGGCGCAGGACGGCACACAAATTGCGTGGCGCCATACCGGCCGCAACATCACGCCGCTTCCGATCAAAGCCAGTGCCGACGTCATTGCAACCATCATGTCGACTACCACCGCCGCCCCCACCCCCGCCCGCTTATCGTCGGGCATCGCAGGAATTGACGACATCCTCGGCGGTGGTCTTACGCCAAACCGCATGTACCTCGTGGAGGGTGCGCCAGGCACGGGCAAAACGACCCTAGCATTGCAATTCTTACTCAAGGGCCTCGACGAAGGGCAGACCGGTCTTTACGTCACGCTGTCCGAAACCCGTGCTGAACTGCTCGCGATCGGCGCGAGCCACGGCTGGGATCTGAGCCGCTTCAAGATACTCGAACAGCTGCCCGAAGAAGGGCTCGAACCGCAATACGAACAGAGCGTGCTGCACCCGGCCGAAGTCGAACTCGGCGAAAGCGTGCGCAACGTGATCGAACACGTCGACGAACTGAAACCCGCGCGCGTCGTGCTCGACAGCCTGTCAGAACTGCGTCTGCTGGCGGAGAACCCGTTGCGCTACCGTCGGCAGATTCTCGCGCTCAAGCACCATTTCTCGACGCGCGCATGCACGGTGCTGCTGCTCGACGACACGTCGGGCAGCGCCTCCGGCATTCAGCTTCACAGCATCGTGCACGGCGTGATCAGCCTCGACAACATTGCCCACGATTACGGCGGCAACCGCCGGCGTCTGCGCATCGCGAAGATGCGCGGCATCAAGTTCCGCGAGGGCTATCACGACTTCACGCTGAACACCGGCGGTCTGCGCGTCTATCCGCGCCTCGTCGCCGCCGAGCATCACCGCGAATTCGGCACGAGCCCGATGAGCACCGGCACGTCCGGCCTCGACGCGCTGCTCGGCGGCGGCCTCGTTCCCGGCACCAATTCGCTGATCATCGGCCCGTCGGGGGTCGGCAAAACCACCACCGTCGTGTCGTGCCTGCTTGCCGCGCTCGAACGCGGCGACCGCTGCGCGTACTACGTGTTCGATGAAACGCTCAGCACCCTGGTCACGCGCTGCGCGTCGCTCGGCATGGATCTCGCACCGCACGTCGACAGCGGCCTGCTGACGCTGCGCCAGATCGATCCCGCGGAAATTTCGCCGGGCGAGCTGTCGAGCGACGTGCGCAACGCGGTCGAAAACGAAGGTGTGCGCTACGTCGCGGTCGACAGCCTGAACGCCTATCTGCAGGCGATGCCCGGCGAGCGCTTCCTGCTGCTGCACATGCACGAGCTGCTCGGCTATCTGAATCAGCAGGGCGTGGTCACGATGCTCGTGCTCGGGCAGCACGGCATCATCGGCGAGGTGCAGACCGAGGTCGACATCAGTTATCTGAGCGACGTGGTCGTGCTGTTCCGCTACTTCGAGCATCACGGCGAAGTGCTGACCGCGGTAACCGCCGTCAAGAGCCGCGCGAACGATCATGAACGCACGATCCGCCAGTTCCGACTCGGCACCAAAGGCGTCGAGGTCGGCGAAGCGCTGCGTGACTTCGAGGGCGTGCTGTCGGGCCTGCCCTCGTATCGCGGCAGCACCGCGATGCTCGGTGCGGCGAATCTGATCGACACGTCGGGACAGTAAGCGATGGAGCAGCGCGTCCTCATCCTCGCACCGTTCGGCCGCGACGCCGAAGTGATCGCCGCTGTGCTGCACAACGACGCACGCGCCTGCGTGACCTGCGACGACGCCGACGCGCTCACCAGCGAGCTTGACGCCGGCGCGGGCACCGCGCTGCTCACCGAGGAAGCGCTCGCGAACGGCCACGGCTCGGGCCTCTTTGCGTGGCTCGAACGCCAGCCCGCATGGTCCGACTTCCCGTTCATCCTGCTCGCCGCGCGCAGCATCGGCCATCGCTCCACGCGCGGGCTCGAAGTACTCGAACGGCTCGGCAACGTCGTCGTGCTCGAACGTCCGCTCAATTCGGAAACCTTGCGGCGCGCGGTCGCGTCATCGTTACGCGCCCGCGGGCGGCAATATGAATCGCGACGGCTGCTTGCCGAGCGCATCGAGGCACAGGACGCGCTGGAGCAGCTGAACGATTCGCTGGAAAGCCGCATCGCCGCGCGCACGCACGAACTCGCGTCAGCCAACGACCGGCTGATGGCCGAGATCCACGAACGCGCGAAGGTGCAGGCCGTGCTCGTGCAATCGCAGAAGATGGAGGCGCTCGGCCAGCTGACTGGCGGCATCGCGCACGACTTCAACAATCTGCTGAACGTGATCATGGTGAACGCGGAACTGATTGCGCGCGTGAGCGGCGACGAACGTCTGCGCGGCATGGCCGCCACCGTCAAACGTGCGACCGAGCGCGGCGCGAAACTGACCGGCCAGCTGCTGACCTTCTCGCGCAACAGCAACCCGAATCTGAAAGCGATCGACGTGGTCGCGCTGCTGCAAGGCATGCGCGACATCATCGCGGTGTCGCTCGGCTCCAGCATCCGCTATGACAACGACTTCGAGCGTAATGAAATGTGGACCCGGGCCGACGCGAATCAGCTCGAGCTCGCGGTGCTCAATCTCGCGATCAACGCTCGCGACGCGATGCCGGATGGCGGCCGCCTCGACATTCACGTGACCCTGCGCGATGCGCCCGACCAGACGCTGAAGCAAGGCCGCTACGTCGTGATCGAAGTCACCGATACCGGAGAAGGCATTCCGCCCGACGTCCTGTCGCGCGTGTTCGATCCGTTCTTCACGACCAAGCCTGTCGGCAAGGGCACGGGGCTCGGCCTGAGCCAGGTGTATGGCATCGCGAGGCAGGCGGGCGGCACCGCGCGCATCTTCAGCGAAGAAGGCACCGGCACCACGGTGCAGATCTGGCTGCCGATGCGCGAGCGGGTGCACGCGCACAACGAAGCGGAGTCCCACGCGGAAGCGAACGCAGCCGGCGACAAGCACGTGCTCGTGGTCGAGGACGACAACGAGGTGCGCGCGATGCTCGTTGAATCGTTGCGCATGCTCGGCTATACGGTGACCGAGGCCGCCGACGGCCAGGCGGGCCTCGACCGCCTCGTCGACGATCATCCCGATCTGCTGATGGTCGACTTCGCGATGCCGGGCATGAACGGCATCGACGTGATCGCCGCGGCGCGCAAGCTGCGTGCCGATCTTCCGGTGATCCTCGCGACCGGTTATGCGGACGTGAACATTTCCGATCTCGCAGTCAAGCATTGCACGATCCTGCGCAAGCCGTTCCAGCTCGACGATCTGGCGCGCACGGTGCGGATCGGGCTGGTTGCGTGATTCGCACCGCAGACTCCTCCGCTTCGGCCACGATTTCCAAATCAATAGTTTGCTAACGAATATTTTGGAAATACAATACCGGCCATGTCGAATCTCGATGCCTTGCGCCGCACCGTCAGCAGCACGCTGGTCGTCGCCGCCAGAAAGTGGCGGCGCACGAGTCACGGTGTGCTCGCGGCCTTCAACGTCTCCGAAGCGTGCGCGACACCGCTTCTGACCGCAAGCCGGCTCGGCTCGGCGGTGCGTCAGGTCACGCTCGCCGATCACATCGGCATCGAGGGGCCATCGCTCGTGCGGCTGCTCGACCAGTTGTGCGCGGCCGGCCTGATGCGCCGTGACGAAGACCCCGAAGACCGCCGCGCGAAGACCGTCGCCCTGACCGACGAAGGCCGCGCCGTCACCGCGAAGATGGAAGAAGAGCTGGTCACGCTGCGCGCGCAGGCGCTCAAAGGTGTATCGCGCGACGATCTCGAAGCCGCGCTGCGCGTGCTCGACGCATTCACGACCGATGCCGCCGCACGTGCCGAACCAGGCGGCGGCGAGCCCGAGCCGGCCAAAGGCGAGGCGCTTGCCCGCAAGGTCAAACGGACGAGCGGCAAAAACGCGGCGAAACCGGCCGGCAAATCACGCGGCACCGTCAAGGCGCGCAAGCCCACCAGGCGCGGCGCGCGAGCCAGCGCGCCGCATAACGCCGATTCCGCGTAACGGCTTATGGTCTATCCCACTCTCCGCGACTGGCTGTTCTCCGTCAAGACGTTCGCCGCGGCCATGCTCGCGCTCTACATCGGCCTCGCGTTCGAACTGCCGCGGCCGTACTGGGCGATGGCCACCGTCTACATCGTGTCGAACCCGTTCGTCGGCGCGACCCGCTCGAAGGCGATCTATCGTGCGCTTGGCACGGTGCTCGGCGCGTCGGGCGCGGTGCTGCTGGTGCCGCCGTTCGTCGAATCGCCGTACCTGTTCAGCGTGATCGTCGCAGCGTGGACCGGCACGATGCTGTACCTCGCGGTATCGGACCGCACCGCGCGCAGCTACGTGTTCATGCTGGCCGCCTATACGATGCCGATCATCGCGCTGCCATCGGTGACGAATCCGACCGGCGTGTTCGATCTCGCCGTGAGCCGGACCGAGGAGATCATTCTCGGCATCGTCTGCGCGAGCATCGTCGGCAGCGCGGTGTTTCCGAGCCGGCTCGCGCCGACGATCATCGAGCGCACCGACGCATGGTTTCGCGACGCCGCGTTCTACGCGACCGAAACGCTATCGGGCCGCATCGCAAGCTCGGCGATTTCCGGCGCGCGGCAACGGCTCGCGAGCACGATCAACGGTCTCGAACTGCTGCTGAGCCAGCTCGCATACGACCACACGCGGCCCGACGTGCTCGCGCGCGCGCATGAACTGCGCGGCCGCATGCAGTTGCTGCTGCCGATCATGTCGTCGCTCGCCGATCCGCTGCTCGCGCTCTACAACAACGGCCCGCAACACTGGCCCGAAGGGCTGCAGACGCTGATCGACGACGTCATCAACTGGTTCGAGCAACCGCTGCCCGAGCCGAGCGAGGGCTATCACGCGGACGAAACCGCCAACGCGCTGCGCGCGCGCATCGCCGCGATGCGCCCGCCCGCCGCCGCGCTCGCGCATTGGGACGGCGCGCTGCTGTCGAATGCGCTGTGGCGCCTGGGGCAAGTGATCGACGTGTGGCAGGACTGCCGCTCGCTGCGCATCATCATCACGCGCGAGGAAGGTTCGTGGCGGCCGCATTTCCGTCACTGGCGGCTCGGCGGCACCGAGCGCTTCTACGATCGCGGCATGATGCTGTTCGCGTCGCTGTCGGCGGGCGCGGCCGTGGTGCTCGCGTGCGCGCTGTGGATCGGCTCGGGCTGGAACGACGGCGCGAGCGCGGTCACGCTGGCGGCAGTGGCCTGCTGCTTCTTCGCCGCGCTCGACGAGCCCGCGCCGTTCGTGTTCCGCTTCTTCGTCGCGACGGGCGTCGCCGTCGTGGCCGCGGGCCTCTATCTGTTCGTCGTGCTGCCACAGGTGCACGACTTCGCGATGCTGGTGATCCTGTTCGCCGGGCCGTTCATTCTGGTCGGCACGCTCATTCCACGCCCGCAGTTCAACATGGTGACGGTGCTGGTCGCGGTGAACACGGCCACCTTCATCAGCATTCAGGACGCTTACGACGCGAACTTCCTGACGTTCCTGAACGCCAACCTCGCGGGCCTTTCCGGCCTGCTCTACGCCTATCTGTGGACCCGCGTGACGCGCCCGTTCGGCGCCGAGCTCGCCGCGGCGCGCCTGTTGCGCTCGAGCTGGGCCGACGTCGCGCTGACCGCATCCACGCGGCCGATCGAAGATCCGCGCAACCTCGCCGCGCGCATGCTCGACCGGTTGATGCAATTGATCCCGCGCCTCGCGGCCACCGACGATTACCGCCATCCGTCGATCGAGAGCTTCCGCGACCTGCGCATCGCGTTCAACGCGCTCGATCTGCGCCGCCTCACACGCAAGCTCGGCGGCGAAGCGGCCGGCGCGATCGAGCATGTGCTGGATGGAGTGCGTACATACTACGAGAGCTGCGTCGCTCGACGCCACCGCGAGCCGGTACCGGACAGCCTGATGTCGTTGATCGACGTGGCCGTCGCGCGCGTCACCGCGCAGGGGCTCGCCAACGCCGCGGCGCCGACCGAGACCTCGCAAACCTCGGCGCGTCAGTTGCGCGATGCGCTGCACGCGCTGGTCGGCTTGCGTCTTTCGCTGTTTCCGGCGACCCTCACGAAACCAACGCCGACCGAACCGGAGGCCGCCGCGTGATGTACCCATTCTTGCGCCACCGCTCGTACCCGCTGGCGCGCCCCGTCCCCCCTTTTCCCAGCTCCCGCGATGATCGGTGAAATCGATATCTTCGGCGTGTTCGTACCGTCCGTGCTGGTCCTGATGTTGATCGCGTATCTGATCAACCTCGGCATTCGCACCGTGCTCGATTACGCCGGGTTTTACCGCTTCGTCTGGCATCGCTCCGTCTTCGATCTCGGCATCTATGTGCTGGTGCTGGGCCTTGTCGTCGTCGTTTCGCACAGACTAATAACGTGAAAAAAACCTGGTTCTCCGTCGGTCAGATCCTGCTGACCCTGATCGTCGTGGTGGTCGCGGCATTCGTGCTGTGGAAACTCGTCAACTACTACTTGTTCGCGCCGTGGACCCGCGACGGCCACGTACGCGCCGACGTGATCCAGGTCGCCCCCGACGTGTCGGGACTGATTTCGTCGGTCGAGGTCATGGACAACCAGCAGGTCAAGCAGGGCCAGGTGCTGTTCAGAATCGATCAGGCGCGCTACACGCTCGCCTTGCGTCAGGCCGAGGCAACCGCGCAGCAGCGTCGCGCGACGCTCGATCAGGCGCGCCGCGAATATGCGCGCAACCGCCAGCTCGGCAATCTCGTGGCCGCCGAAGTGCTCGAAGAAAGCCGTTCGCGCGTCGACGCGGGCGAAGCCGCGCTGGCCGACGCGAACGTCGCGATCGACACCGCCAAGCTGAACCTCGAACGTTCGACGATCAAAAGCCCGGTCGACGGCTATCTGAACGACCGCGCGCCGCGCGCCGGCGAATTCGTCGCGGCGGGCCGCGCGGTGGTCGCGGTGGTCGACATGCATTCGTTCCGCGTCGACGGCTACTTCGAGGAGACCAAGCTGCGCGGCATCGACATCGGCCAGCGGGTCGACATCATCGTGATGGGCGAGCCGAAGCCGCTGCGCGGGCACGTGCAGAGCATCGTCGCCGGCATCGAAGACCGCGACCGCACGCAAAGCGCCAATCTGCTGCCGAACGTGAACCCGGCGTTCAGCTGGGTGCGGCTCGCGCAGCGCATTCCGGTGCGCGTCGCGCTCGATGAAGTGCCCGCTGATTTTCGCCTGATCGCGGGGCGGACCGCGACGGTGTCGGTGCGTGACCTGTCGCCGGTCAGGACCCGAGCCGTGTCGGGCACGGGCGGCGCATCTGGCTCGGTCGCCGCTTCGGCTGCGCCGGTGGCGCCGGGTTCGTCGGTGGGCTCCGGGTCGGCCGGGGCAACGGCCACCGCAGCATCGGGCGCGTCGCAATGAAGTTCGTGCGTACCTTGTCCTCGCTGGCGCCGCGCTTGCCGCTGCTGCCACTGCTGCCGTTATTGCCGCTCACCTTCGCGCTGAACGGCTGCATCAATGTCGGGCCGAACTACACGCTGCCGAAACAGGCGCTCGTCAATGCGCCGCTCGCCACCGGAGCGATCGAGGGCGCCGATCCCACGCTGACGTCGAACCTCAATACGCCGACCGTCTGGTGGAAGCTGTACGACGATCCGGTGCTGAACGGTCTGGTCGAACTGGCGTTGAAATCGAATACCGATCTGCGCGTCGCGGCCGCGAATCTCGCGCGCTCGCGCGAAGCGCTGGGCGTGGCGCAGGCGCAGGGCGGCTTCTCGGGCAACGCGTCGGTGGCGATCCAGCGCGCGCAGGAATCGGCCGAGCAATTCCTGCTGTTCGAGAAACTGCCGGTCGCCAATCTGGGCGACATGGGCATCAACGTCTCGTACGAAATCGATCTGTTCGGCAAGCTGCGCCGCGGCGTCGAAGCGGCGGCGGCGGACACCGAGGCCGTGGAAGCCGCGGGCGACCTCGCGCGCATCACCGTCGTCGCGGACGTGGTGCGCTCGTACGTCGAACAATGCTCGGCGGCGGAGGAATTGCACATCGCGCAGCAATCGCTCGCGTTGCAGAAGCAGCGCGTGGATCTGTCGCGCCGTCTGCGCGACGCGGGCCGCGGCAACCAGACCGCGGTCACGAGCGGCCAGACCCAGGTCGAGACGCTGACGGCCGACATTCCGCGCTACACCGCACGCCGCAAGATCGCGCAATACCGGCTCGCAATGCTGCTGGCGCAGTCACCGTCCCAGTTACCGCCGGCCGTGCTCGCGTGCGACCGGCTGCCGCAAATCCACCAGCCGATTCCGATCGGCGACGGCGCCGGGCTGCTGCGGCGGCGCCCGGATGTGCACGAAGCCGAGCGTCAGCTCGCGGCGTCGACGGCGCGCATCGGCGTCGCGACCGGCGCGCTTTACCCGAGCATCAGCATCGGCGCGTCGGCGGGCTTCACCGGCATTCTGGAAGACATTCCCACTCAGCCGACGGCGCGTTGGGGCTTCGGTCCGCTGATCAGCTGGAACTTCCCGGCCAATGGCGCGCGGCAGCGGGTCCGCGAAGCCGAAGCGTCGAGCCAGGTCGCGCTCGCGAAGTTCGACGGCGTGGTGCTGGGCGCTCTGCGTGAAACCGAGACCAACCTCGCGACCTACGCGTCCGATTACGCACGCGCCGAAGCGCTGCGCGCGGCGCTGAAGTCGGCCGCGCAATCGGCGGATGAAACGCATCGGCTGTATCGCGCGGGGCGCGAGTCGTTCATCGCCGACCTCGACGCGACGCGCACGCTGACGTCCGCGAAGTCGCAGCTCGCGGCGGCGGAAGGCCAGGTGGCGGTCGATCAGGTCAATCTGTTCCTGTCGCTGGGCGGCGGGTGGGAGGTCGGCGGGCAAAGCACGCCGGGAGAAACGCGGCCGCAGTTGCAGGCAACACCTGTGGCGGGCAAGCCGAGCGCGAAGTCGGGAGCGTCGGGCGCCGCGACTGCGAAAGCGCCTTGATCGGCCTTGATCGGCCGTCTTACGATTTATTTTTGACAAGCTTTCTTTTTGCTTTCCATTTCGGTTAAATACGTGACACCACTTCAACTACGGGGTCTCGTATGTCGCCATTCATGCAGGGCGTAGTCACATTGGGCGGATGCATCGGTATCTTCACGCGTCACCGACCGCGGTGAAGATACCGATGCATCCGCCCAATGTGACTACGCCCTGCATGAATGGCGACATACGAGACCCCGTAGTTGAAGTGGTGTCACGTATTTAAGCCGAATGGCAAGCAAAAAGAAAGCTTGTCAAAATAAATCGTAAGACGGCCGATCAAGGCGCCGCGACTGCGAAAGCGCCTTGATCGGCCGTCTTACGATTTATTTTTGACAGCTTTTTTTTGCTTTCCATTTCGGTTAAATACGTGACACCACTTCAACTACGGGGTCTCGTATGTCGCCATTCATGCAGGGCGTAGTCACATTGGGCGGATGCATCGGTATCTTCACCGCGGTGGTGACGTGAAGATACCGATGCATCCGCCCAATGTGACTACGCCCCTGCATGAAGGGCGACATACGAGACCCCGTAGTTGAAGTGGTGTCACGTATTTAACCGAAATGGAAAGCAAAAAGAAAGCTTGTCAAAAATAAATCGTAAGACGGGCCGATCAAGGCGCTTCGCAGTCGCGGCGCCTTGATCGCCGTCTTACGATTTATTTTTGACAAGCTTTCTTTTGCTTTCCATTTCGGTTAAATACGTGACACCACTTCAACTACGGGGTCTCGTATGTCGCCATTCATGCAGGGCGTAGTCACATTGGGGCGGATGCATCGGTATCTTCACCGTCACCATCCAGCGGTGAAGATACCGATGCATCGCCCAATGTGACTACGCCCTGCATGAATGGCGACATACGAGACCCCGTAGTTGAAGTGGTGTCACGTATTTAACCGAAATGGAAAGCAAAAAGAAAGCTTGTCAAAAATAAATCGTAAGACGGCCGATCAAGGCGCTTTCGCAGTCGCGGCGCCTTGATCGCCGTCTTACGATTTATTTTTGACAAGCTTTCTTTTGCTTTCATTTCGGTTAAATACGTGACACCACTTCAACTACGGGGTCTCGTATGTCGCCATTCATGCAGGGCGTAGTCACATTGGGCGGATGCATCGGTATCTTCACCGTCACCACCGCGGTGAAGATACCGATGCATCCGCCCAATGTGACTACGCCCTGCATGAATGGCGACATACGAGACCCCGTAGTTGAAGTGGTGTCACGTATTTAACCGAAATGGAAAGCAAAAAGAAAGCTTGTCAAAAATAAATCGTAAGACGGCCGATCAAGGCGCCGCGACTGCGAAAGCGCCTTGATCGCCGTCTTACGATTTATTTTTGACAAGCTTTCTTTTGCTTTCCATTTCGTTAAATACGTGACACCACTTCAACTACGGGGTCTCGTATGTCGCCATTCATGCAGGGCGTAGTCACATTGGGCGGATGCATCGGTATCTTCACCGCGGTGGTGACGGTGAAGGATACCGATGCATCCGCCCAATGTGACTACGCCCTGCATGAATGGCGACATACGAGACCCCGTAGTTGAAGTGGTGTCACGTATTTAACCGAAATGGAAAGCAAAAAGAAAGCTTGTCAAAAATAAATCGTAAGACGTGCCGATCAAGGCGCCGCGACTGCGAAAGCGCCTTGATCGGCCGTCTTACGATTTATTTTTGACAACTTTCTTTTTGCTTTCCATTTCGGTTAAATACGTGACACCACTTCAACTACGGGTCTCGTATGTCGCCATTCATGCAGGCGTAGTCACATTGGGCGGATGCATCGTATCTTCACCGTCACCACCGCGGTGAAGATACCGGATGCATCCGCCCAATGTGACTACGCCCTGCATGAATGGCGACATACGAGACCCCGTAGTTTGAAGTGGTGTCACGTATTTAACCGAAATGGAAAGCAAAAAGTAAGCTTGTCAAAAATAAATCGTAAGACGGCCGATCAGGCGCTTCGCAGTCGCGGCGCCTTGATCGGCCGTCTTACGATTTATTTTTGACAAGCTTTCTTTTTGCTTTCCATTTCGGTTAAATACGTGACACCACTTCAACTACGGGTCTCGTATGTCGCCATTCATGCAGGGCGTAGTCACATTGGGCGGATGCATCGGTATCTTCACCGCGTGGTGACGGTGGTCGAAATGTTTTGCGCGTTGAGTTGGGGCGGGCGGCGATACATCAGGCGGCGGCGAAGGCGCGCAAGAGCTGAGCCGCTGTTGCGGAGCGCCGCCCGCCCAACTCAAACGCGCAAACATTTCGACCACCGTCACCACCAGCGGTGAAGATACCGATGCATCCGCCCAATGTGACTACGCCCTGCATGAATGGCGACATACGAGACCCCGTAGTTGAAGTGGTGTCACGTATTTAAAACCGAAATGGAAAGCAAAAAGAAAGCTTGTCAAAAATAAATCGTAAGACGGCCGATCAAGGCGCCGCGACTGCGAAAGCGCCTTGATCGGCCGTCTTACGATTTATTTTTCTTTTTGCTTTCCATTTCGGTTAAATACGTGACACCACTTCAACTACGGGGTCTCGTATGTCGCCATTCATGCAGGGCGTAGTCACATTGGGCGGATGCATCGGTATCTTCACCGCGGTGGTGACGGTGGTCGAAATGTTTGCGCGTTGAGTTGGGCGGGCGGCGCTCCGCAACAGCGGCTCAGCTCTTGCGCGCCTTCGCCGCCGCCTGATGTATCGCCGCCCGCACCCGCGGATACGTGCCGCAACGGCACACCACGGGCGTCATCGCCTCGTCGATGTCGGCATCGGTCGGATCGGGCTTGTGCTTCAGCAACGCGCAAGCCGCCATCAATTGCGCGCTCTGGCAATAACCGCACTGCACCACATCGAGTTCGAGCCACGCGGTCTTCAGCGCCTGCGCCTCGCGTCCCTGCAAACCCTCGATCGTCGTGATCTTCTGCGTATGCAGGCTCGACATCGGCGTCTGGCAAGAGAGGCACGCGGCATCATCGAGATTGATCGTGCATGCGCCGCAGATGCCCACGCCGCAGCCGAACTTGGTGCCGGTCATGCCGAGATCGCAGCGCAGTACCCATAGCAGCGGCATGTCCGGGTCGGCATTGACCAGCACTCTGCGTCCGTTGATGTTCAGTACCGCCACGCCTGCCTCCTGAGTCGCCACGCTGCATCGCAAGCTGTTGCCTGTCCGCCGTCCGTCATGCAAGCCGCAACGGCAGCGCCCGCAAACGCTGCCCCGTCAGCGCGAACACCGCATTGCCCACCGCCGGCGCGATCGGCGGCACGCCCGGCTCGCCGACACCTTGCGGATGCAGTTGGCTCGGCATGATGTCGACTTCGATCGCCGGGCACACATTCATCCGCACGACCGGAAAGTCCACGAAGTTCTGCTGCTGCACCTGGCCGTTGACGATCGTGATCTCGTTCTGCAACGCGCTCGACAGCCCAAACACGATGCCGCCTTCCATCTGCTGACGGATCAGGTTCGGGTTCACCGGTAAGCCGCAATCGATCACGCACACCACGCGATGCACGCGAATCTGCCGGTTCGCCCCGATCGACACCTCCGCGACCTGCGCCACGACGCTGCCGAATGCCTCGTGCAACGCGACGCCACGCGCGCAGCGCGCGCCATCGGCGGCGGGTTTGAGCGGACGTCCCCAGTCCGATAACTTCTCGACACGCTTCAGGACCGCCAGATGACGCGGATGCTGGGCGAGCAGCATCGCGCGAAACGCGATCGGGTCCTGGCCGGCCGCGGCGGCGGCTTCGTCGGTGAAGCTCTCGGTGAAGAAGGCCTGATGCGAGTGGCCGACCGAGCGCCAGAAGCCGATCGGCACCGGCAATTCGACGATCTTGTGCGACACGCGCGCGGCCGGCCACTCGTAGGGTTGATCGAACGCGCCTTCGCAGGTGGTCTTGTCGATCGGAATGCGGGGCATGCCGTAGTAGCGCGCGAGCGCATCCGGCACGATCGCCTGGCCCGCCGACTTCGCGTGCCACGCGACCAGCTTGCCCTGTTCGTCGAAGCCGGCCTGCAGCCACGCCGCGCACGCGGGCCGGTAGAAGTCGTGCGTGAAATCCTGCTGGCGCGACCAGATGGTCTGCACCGGACGGCCATCGGCCTCGCGCGCGATCGCCGCCGCCTGCGCGACGAAATCGAGTTCGAGGCGCCGGCCGAACGCGCCGCCCAACAACTGCGTCTGCACATCGACGAGATCGACGTCGAGGTCGAGCACTTTCGCCGCATGGTGCCGCGCGAGCCGCGGCATTTGCGTCGATACCCAGACGGTCGCCGCGCCGTCGGCGACCTGCACCGTGCAGTTCAGCGGCTCGACCGCGCCATGCGCGAGGTAGGGCGCGTGATAGACCGCTTCGATCTTGCGCGCCGCGCGGCTCATCGCGTTGTCGACGTTGCCGATGACGTAATACACGTGACCGTCCGTATGGTCGAGCGCGTCGACGAGGTGGCGATCCACCTCCGTGCTCGACAGCTTCGCGGCCTCGCCGTGATGCCAGCTCACGTTGATCGCCTCGACCGCGTTCATCGCGTGAAACGCATTGTCCGCGATCACGGCTACGCCGCCGGTGCCGCCCGCATACGGCCGCACGGCGAGCGCCTTGATGAAGCCCGGCATCTTTTGCGCGGGCGTCGCGTCGAAATGCGCGACCGTGCCGCCGAGCGTCGGGCACATCACGACGCTCGCATAGACCAGGCCGTTCGGCAGCACGTCGATGCCGAAGCGCGCCGCGCCGTCGATTTTCGACGCGGCTTCGATGCGCCGTACGGGCTGGCCGATCAGCTTGAAGTCGGCGGGCTGCTTCAGGACGACGCTGCGCGGCAGCGGCTGGCCCGAGGCCACCGACGACAACTCGCCGAACGTCGCCTTATGTCCCCGCGGATGCAGCACGTAGCCCTGTTCCGCGCGGCATTCGCGGACCGGCACGTCCCAGCGCTCGGCCGCCGCCCCGATCAGCATCACGCGCGCCGACGCGCCGGCCTCGCGCATCGGCGTCCAGAGATCGTTCATGCTCGACGAGCCGCCCGTCATCATCGTGCCGATCTCACGCACCGCCTTGCTCGTAATCCACACGGTGCCGCGCCGGATATAGCTGTCGTCGTCCGGGCGAAACGGCAGATCGTCGACGATGCTCTGCACCGCGTTGTAGATCCGGTCGATCGGCGCCTCTTCGACGTGCACCTGCGACCAGTCGGCGTCGAGCTCTTCGGCGAGCAGCATCGCAAGCCCCGTATGGATGCCCTGCCCCATCTCGGCCTTCGGCACCATGATCGTCACACGGTTATCGGTGTCGATCTTGACCCAGCCGTTCAGCGCGACCTGCGTGCCTTGCGTCGGCAGCGGCGTCGACGTCATCAGGCGCTGGCGCGGCGGCAGCACGCCCCAGCCGACCAGCAGCCCGCCCAACGCACTGGCGCCGCCAAGCAGAAAGGTTCTGCGCGTCAACATGGCATGACTCGCTCGGCTGGCTCGATGATAGGAAAGCGGCGACAGCGCTGATGCACCCGTCTTTGACTGCGAATAGTAATAAGACGAATCGGCGAGCGTGAGACTTAAATGCGCGCGTGAACCTGAAGCGGCCGTGCGGCGTGGAAAGGCGGGGACTGAAAGCGGCGGGGGAAAGTCGTGGGGTGTTTCATTAACTGCTGTCGCGCGGGCCGCGGTGTGCGAGCGTGATTAAAACCGCTGGCACACCGCGAACCTTGCGCTTTGCTTCAATCAGGCGATCATGCGACCGGATCAACGGCGGTTCGAACCCGAGACCACATCGATCCATACGGCCAGCACGAGGATGCCGCCCTTCACGATCATCTGCCAGTATGCGTCGACGTCGAGCATCGACATGCCGTTGTCGAGGCTCGCCATCACCAGCGCGCCGATCAGCGCGCCGTACACGGTGCCGGAGCCGCCGCGCATCGACGTGCCGCCGATGAAGCACGCGGCGATCGCATCGAGCTCGCCCATCGAGCCGGCCGACGGCGAACCGGCCGCGAGCCGCGCCGTGTTGACGATGCCGGCGAACGCGCACATCAGCCCCATCAGCGCGAAGATCGCAAGCTTCACGCGGTCGGTGTTGACACCCGAGAGCCGCGTCGCTTCGAGATTCGAGCCGACCGCGTAGATGCGGCGTCCGAACACGGTCTGCGTCGCGATCCACGTGAAGATGCCGAGCAGCGCGAGCAGCAGCAACACCGGCACCGGAATTCCGCCGTAGTTGTCGAGCATCGCGACGAAGCCGGCGAGAATCGCGCCCGCGCCGACCACCTTCGCGACGTCCTGCCAGAACGGCACGACGCGCAACTGATAACGCTGCCGGTTGGCGCGCTGGCGGATCGTCAGGAAGGCCAGCAGCACGAACAGCACGACGGCGAGCGTGTCCCCGGCGAGCCGCGGCAGATAGCCCTGGCCGACGAACACGAAGCTGTCCGACACCGGCGCGATCGTCGAGCCGCCGGTAATGCCGAGCAGAATGCCGCGATACGCAAGCATACCGCCGAGCCCGACGATAAACGACGGCACGCGCCGATACGTCGACCACCAGCCGTTGAACAAGCCGACCACGATGCCGAGCAGCAGCACGACCGGAATGGTCACGCCGATCGGCCAGTGCCGGTTCACGTCGAGAATTGCCGCGACGCCGCCGAGCAAGCCGAGGAGTGAGCCGACAGACAGGTCGATTTCACCGGCGATGATCACGAACACCATGCCGCACGCCAGCATGCCGGTAATCGACATCTGCCGCAGCAGATTCGACAGGTTGCGTGGCGTGACGAACGCGCCGTGCGTAAGCGCCGAAAAGAAAATCCAGATCACGGCCACGGCAATCAGCAGCGCGAGAATCTTGTAGCGCGCGAACAGTTGCTGGAGCCGTTGCGAGCCGCCGAATGTGTCTCGCGGCGCGGCGTTGTCGGTGCGTTGGGAAGTTACGTCGGGAGTCATGCGGCACTCGCTGCGGTTGAGTTCGTAGATAGATGCAGGGGGCGGATCGCGGCGCCGAGAATGTCTTCCTGCGTGAGACCGTCGTTGACGAAGTCGCCGCGCAACTCGCCTTCGCCGATCACCAGCACACGGTCGCTGATGCCGAGCACTTCCGGCAATTCGGACGACACCATCACGATAGACATGCCGCGCTGCGCCAGCTGGAAGATCAGCTTGTAGATCTCGTACTTGGCGCCGACATCGACGCCGCGTGTCGGTTCGTCGAGGATCAGCACGGTCGGGTTGGTCAGCAGCATGCGTGTGAGCACGGCCTTCTGCTGATTGCCGCCCGACAGACTTGCAATCGATAGCATCGGATTCGCCGCGCGCACGGAAAGCCGCTTCATTTCCGTATGAATCGTGTCGAGTTCGGCTGCGGAATCGATGCGTCCGCCCGACGCGAAACGCTGCAATACCGCAAGCGTGATGTTATGGCCGACGCTCATGCCCGGCACGATGCCGTGGCGTTTGCGGTCCTCGGGCACCATCGCGATGCCGGCGCGAATCGCGTCGATCGGCGCGCGGATCTTCAGCGGCTTGCCGTCGAGCACGACATGTGCCTCGCTGATGCCCGCATACGCGCCGAAGATCGCCTGCATCAGCTCGGTGCGGCCCGCGCCGACGAGCCCGGCGACGCCGAGAATCTCGCCGCGTCGCAACGAGAACGACACGTCGTCCACGCGCTTGCGGCGTGGATTCGTCACGTCGAAACAGGTGACGTTGCGGGCTTCGAAGATCACGTCGCCGATCGGATGCGGCTCGCGCGGAAACAGATTCTTGATCTCGCGGCCGACCATCAGCGCGATGATCCGTTCGGTCGTCAGCGCGTGCATCGGCTCGGTCGCGACATGGCGGCCGTCGCGAATCACGCTGATCGTGTCGCAGACTGCCGCGACTTCGTCGAGCTTGTGCGAGATATACACGCAGGCGATGCCGCGCCGTTTCAGATCGCGCACGATGTCGAGCAGAATCGCGATTTCCGAGGCGGTCAGCGACGACGACGGTTCGTCGAGAATCAGCAGCTTCGCGCGCTTGTTCAGCGCCTTCGCGATTTCGATCAGCTGTTGATGGCCGCCGCCGTAGTTCATCACGGGCTGCGCGGCGTTGATGCCGCTGATGCCGAGTTCGCGCAGCAGTTCGTCGGCGCGCTGATACATCGCCGCGTAATTCATGCGGCCGCCCGGCAGCGTGATTTCGTTGCCGAGAAAGATATTTTCCGCGACCGACAGCTCCGGCACGAGCATCAGTTCCTGGTGGATGATGATGATGCCCGCGCGTTCGGTGTCGCGTACGCTCGCGGCCTTCAGCGTCTCGCCTTCCCAGGTTATTTCGCCATCCCAGGTTCCATGCGGATACACGCCGGACAGTACTTTCATCAGCGTCGATTTGCCCGCGCCGTTTTCGCCGCACAGGCCCACGCATTCGCCCGGCGATACGGTCAGATCGATGCCATCGAGCGCCTTCACGCCGGAAAAAGCTTTGACGATGCCGCGCATCGTCAGAAGAGGTTGCGTCATTCGCTATGCCTCGCTGCAAGTTGGGCCGATGTTCGAGCACGCTCCCGGGCGCGATGGCCCGGGAGCGTGGCGTTCACATCGCACCCGTCTCAGTGTTATTTGCTCGCGAGTTGCTCTTGCGTGTAGAAGCCGTCCTTCACGACGGTGTCGAGGTTCGCCTTCGTCAGCTTGGTCGGCTGCAGCAGCACCGTATCGACCTTCTTCTTGCCGTTGTCGTACTGCGCGTTGAACGCCGGCTTGTCACCCTTCGCCAGCGCGACCGACAGCTTCGCCGCTTCGCCCGCGATCAGCTTCAGCGGTTTGTAGACCGTCATCGTCTGCGTGCCGGCAGCCACGCGCTTCACAGCCGCGAGGTCGGCATCCTGACCCGAGATAGGTACCTTGCCCGCGAGGCCTTGCGCCGCGAGCGCCTGGATCGCGCCGCCAGCGGTGCCGTCGTTCGACGCGACGACTGCGTCGATCTTGTTGTTGTTCGCGGTCAGTGCGTCTTCCATGATGCGCAGCGCGGTCGATGCGCTCCACTCCGGCACCCACTGCTGGCCGACGACCTTGATGTCGCCCTTGTCGATCGCCGGTTGCAGCACCTTCAGCTGGCCCTGGCGCAGCATCTTCGCGTTGTTATCGGTCGGTGCGCCGCCGAGCAGGAAGTAGTTGCCCTTCGGCCGCACGGCGTAGACGCCCTGCGCCTGCATTTCGCCGACCTTCTCGTTGTCGAACGAGATGTAGGCGTCGATATCGGCGTCGAGGATCAGGCGGTCATACGACACGACCTTGATGCCCGCTTTGCGTGCTTCGGCCACCACGTTGCCGAGCGTCTTCGAGTTGAACGGCACGATCACGATTACGTCGACGCCACGCGAGATCAGGTTTTCGATCTGCGAGATCTGACGCTCTTCGCTCGCATCGGCCGATTGCACGGACACCTTCGCGCCGAGCTTTTCCGCCGCGGCGACGAAATAGTCGCGATCGCGCGACCAGCGCTCGACGCGCAGATCGTCGATGCAGAAGCCGATTTCCGGATGATCCTTGCTGGCGTGCGCGAGCGGGGCGGCGAGCGACAGGCTGGCGAGTACCGCGCCGCACAGCAGCGAGCTCAGTACGTTACGACGCATTGCGAACTTCATTTTTGTCTCCTTCGTTAGTGATCGCCGGAATACCGGACGTTTCGGTCTGCGCTGCGAGCCGCAGACTCGGACAAGCGACAACCCACAGCTTGCTGGTGCGCGCGGTCCACGTGGCCGCGCAATCTTTATTCAACGTCCGCTATAAATCGCCTGATTTACGATGTTTTCCATCTGTTCCTGCTGCCCGCTCACATGCCGCGGATTCAAATCGCGCGCCAGCGTGTCCTCCGCAAGCGTCGACAGCGAATACTCGCCGGACAGGATCTTGCGGCCGAATTCGCCATCCCAACCCGCGTAGCGTTGCCGCTTGAACTGTTCGAGGCGCTCGTTTTCGACCAGCACCGCCGCGCGTTCGAGGCCGAGCGCGAGGTTGTCGATCGCGCCGATGTGGCCATAAAAAAGGTCTTCGGGATCGACACTCTGGCGCCGCAATTTCGCATCGAAGTTCATGCCGCCGGTCGTGAAGCCGCCGTGGCGCAGAATCTCGTAGAAGGCCAGCGTCAGTTCCTCGACGCTGTTGGGGAATTGGTCGGTATCCCAACCGTTTTGCGGATCGCCACGATTCGCGTCGATGCTGCCGAAGATGCCGAGCGCAAACGCGGTCGCAATTTCGTGATGGAACGAGTGGCCCGCGAGCGTCGCATGATTGGCCTCGATGTTGACGCGGATCTCCTTGTCGAGACCGTGCTGCAGCAGGAAGCCATGCACGGTTGCGACGTCGTAGTCGTATTGATGCTTGGTCGGCTCCTGCGGCTTCGGCTCGATCAGCAGGGTGCCCTTGAAACCGATCTGGTGCTTGTGCTCGACCACCATGTGCAGGAAGCGCGCGAACTGCTCGCGCTCGCGCACGAGGTCGGTGTTCAGCAGCGTGTCGTAGCCTTCACGTCCGCCCCACAACACGTAGTTCTCACCGCCGAGGCGCAGCGTCGCGTCGAGCGCATGACGCACCTGGGTCGCCGCAAAGGCGAACACCTCCGGATTCGGATTGGTCGCGGCACCGGCCGCGTAACGCGGATGCGAAAACAGATTCGCGGTGCCCCACAGCAATTTGATACCGGTATCCTGCTGCTTGCGCGAAAGGTAGTCGGACACGCGCAGGAAGTTCTCGCTGTATTCCTTGACGCTCGCGCCTTCGGGCGCGACGTCGGTATCGTGGAACGTGTAGTACGGCGTGCCGAGCTTCGAGAAGAATTCGAACGCGGCGTCAGCCTTCTGAAGCGCCCGCTCCATTGCGTCGCCGGGTTGCTGCCACGGCCGCCGGAACGTGCCCTGACCGAAGATATCGACGCCAGGCCAGACGAACGAGTGCCAATAGCACACGGCGATACGCAGATGCTCCTCGAGCGTCTTGCCGAGTACCTTCCTGGTTTTGTCGTAGTGACGGTACGCGAGCGGGTTGTCCGATTGCGGGCCTTCGTAACGAATCTCGGGAATGTGTTCGAAGTAGGACATCGGCGTCTCCAGTTGGCCCGAGTTGCCGCAAAGCGACTACTCGGGTCCCATGAAAGGTTTTCTTTGCATTCTTCGCCGCGACCCGCGCGGTTTGGCCGTGCAGGCCGACGAGGTGACGCCATGCTGCCGCTTGCACGATGTGCCGGCAATTGCGAAATTTCGCAGCGCGCTTGATGTTTCTTACCGCCGGCGCGTTTGTTTACTGCCGGCGCGCGATTCGACGCCTAGAATAGCCAGACGCTTAAAAACGGAGTTGCCCCAGGCACCCGACACAATGGAGACAAAGGCGCGTGGTCCATCGTCCGCACGCCGCACACCGCCATGACCCGTCCACAAGCACCTCAGACAACCCATCGGATCGCGCTGCTGTTCAACGCGAACAAGGTCTACGATCGCGAGATCATCACGGGTATCGGCAACTACCTGCTGTCGACCCGCGTCGCATGGGATCTCTTCCTCGAAGAGGACTTCCGCTGCCGGCTCGCCGGTATCCAGCGCTTCGACGGCGACGGCATCATCGCGGACTTCGACGATCCCGCCGTCGACGAAGCCCTGCGCGACTGCCCGCTGCCGGTGGTCGCGGTCGGTTCGTCGTACGAGGATCCGACGCAGTACCCCTCGGATTTACCCTATATCGCGACCGACAACAGCAAGCTCGTGTCGCTCGCGTACACGCATCTGATCGGCGCGGGCCTCGAAAACTTCGCGCTGTACAGTCTGCCGCAGGCGCAGGAAAACCGTTGGGCGCAACAGCGCGAACTCGCCTTCGCGCATCTGCGCAGCGCGGACGGACACAGCGCGGCGCAGATCGATAGCGAAATCTATCGCGGTCTGTCGACGAGCGCGCCGTCCTGGAACCAGGCGATCGAACAGCTGACCACGTGGCTGCGGCAACTGCCCAAGCCGGTCGGCATCATCGCGGTGACCGACGCGCGTGCACGGCATTTGCTCCAGGCCTGTCTGATCGCGGGCATTCCGGTGCCCGAGGAAGTCGCGATCATCGGCATCGACAACGATCCGCTCACGCGCACGCTGACGCGCATTCCGCTGTCGTCGGTGATTCAGGGCACTGAGGAAATGGGCCGTACCGCCGCGCACATCCTGCATCAGATGCTGCACGGCGCGCGCTTTCCGGGGCGCCGCATTCTGGTGCCGCCGGTCGGCATCAACGTGCTCGAATCGACGCGGCATCAGCCGCTCGCGAGTCCGTACGTGATGCGCGCGCGCCATTTCATCCGCCAGTACGCGTGCCAAGGCATCCGCACCGAGCAGGTGGCCGACTATGTGGGCGTTTCGCGTTCGTCGCTCGAAGAGTATTTCCGGCGCGAGCGGCAATGCACCGTGCATCAGGAGATCCTGCGCCACAAGCTCGACGTCGCGAAGTCGCTGCTGGCGAAACGCGATGCGTCGAGTGCGGAAGTCGCGATTCGTTGCGGCTTCACGTCGCTGCAATACATGTACGCGGTATTTCGCCGCGAACTCGGCTGCACGCCGCGCGAATACCAGGAGCGCGTGGGCCCGAAGACGAAAACCACTGGCTGAGCATGCTTTTCTATTTTTTCTTCGCACTGTGACCACATGATCAGCATCGCACAACTCTCTTCCGAACCGTGGGGCACGCTGCAGGGCGGCGATCGAGTCCGGCTCTATACGCTGCGTAACGCACACGGCATGAAAGTCGCCATCAGCGACCTCGGTGCGACGCTGGTTTCGTGGCACGCGCCGGATCGCGCCGGACGTCTCGGCGATATTCTGCTCGGCCACGACACGCCCGCCGAATACGTGGCGGCCTCGACCTACATGGGCGGACTGATCGGCCGCTGGGCGAATCGCATTGCGGGCGCGCGCTTTGCGCTCGACGGCATCGAGTACACGCTGGATCGCAACGAAGGTCCGAACCTGCTGCACGGCGGCACGGTCGGTTTTCATCGCGCGTTATGGGACGTCGCCGAGGACGACGGCGCGTTGCTGATGCGCCTGGAGTCGCCCGAAGGCGATGCCGGTTTCCCGGGCAACGTGACGGTGCAGGTGCGCTATTCGCTCGACGACGACGGCACGCTGACGATCGGCTACGAAGCGATCACCGACGCGCCGACGCCGCTCAATCTGACCAGCCATCCGTACTTCAACCTGACCGGGCGCGCGGGCACCGACATTCGCGGCCACGTGCTGTCGATCGACGCCGAGCGCTTTTTCGAAGTCGACGCGACGATGATTCCGTGCAAGCTCGCCGACGTCGCGGGCAACGCATTCGACTTCCGGCAGAGCGCGCCGATCGGCGGACGGCTCGACTGGCCGCACTCGCAACTCGCGCGCGCTGGCGGCTTCGATCATTGCTACGTGCTGCGCGAGGCGCCGGCAGACGCGATAAACGGCAACGATGGCCACGCGCTGCCGCTGCGCGAAGTTGCCTGCGCATACGATCCAGGCAGCGGACGCGAACTGACCGTCGCGACCGATCAGCGGGGCTTGCAGTTTTACACGGGCAACGCGTTGAACGGCAACCCGGGACGCGGGGGCGTTCGCTATCAACGGCACGCCGGCCTGTGCCTCGAGGCGGGCGGTTTTCCGAACGAGGTCAATATGACGGGCCACGACGAAGTGATCGTGCGACCCGGCGATACCTACCGCCAGGTCACGACTTACCGCGTCGATGTACGCGAAGGTGTGTGACTGGATTTGCGGGCGCTTTTCCGGTGTTTTACGAACACCGCGACGGCCAGATTACAGTTCGCCGACTAGCCGTTCTCTGCAATACTGAATTAGTCGACTAGTGGTTTTCCCGAAGTACGCACCCTTCTAGACTGTTTTTATGGCACCGGCATCCCTGCGGCGCCGGATACACAACTACGGAGGGAAACATCATGAAATCGCTTATCCAGGCAGTTGCGCTTACCGCCGTGATCGCTGCTGCGCCGGTCGCGTCGTTCGCACAATCGGAACAGCCGGTCACGCGAGCCGAAGTCAAAGCGGAAGTGCAGCAACTCGAACAGAATGGCTATAACCCGGCCATCTCGCTCGATGCCCAGTATCCCGCGGACATTCAGGCGGCCGAGGCACGTGTCGCCGCGATGAAAGGGAACGGACAAGCCAATACCTCGGGTTACGGGTCGCCGATGGGCGGATCGTCGCAATCGGGCCATCATCCGATGGTAGTCAATCCGGACGGTCAATAACGAGTCGCAAACGTGTTGCGAAAGTCCGCAGCGAGGAAAGATTCGTGAGTTAGCGGCTTTTCCGTCTTGGCGATTTTCGCCGTTTTGTACCGATATGAAGCGAGCGCATGTTTTCAACACATGCGCTCGCTTTTCTGCTTATACGCGGCCCCACGAACCGTACCGCTAATTCCCACGCCGCCGCGGATTCAGCCAGACCGTGCCTGCGGGCATTCCGTCTGATACCAGATGTTCACCTGACGCTGCGCGCGCTCGAGACTCGCCGGATAGTCAGGATCGAAGCGTCGTTCAGGGTGGTAGCCTGCTTGCTGCAGCGCTGTCAGTTCGCTCATGCTCCGCTGATGCGTGGCCGGCGCCTTGTTCTTGAGGTCGGTCAGGTCCTGGCATTGCGTTGCACTCAGATGGGTTTGCGCGCCGCCGTTCCCGCCGCCCGCGGCGCAGCCAACGAGCGTGAGCACCAACACGGCAGGCATCGACCGTATCCGCGTCGCGATGTTCATGTCGCGCCTCCGTTTCGTTATCGGCATTTTGAATTATTCGCAACGCCCGCGAAACTCGCCACCAATTTCATCAGCCGCGCTTTCGATACGGACATAGACTTTCCCCTTGTGAATGCCGATTTGCCCACGCATCAGTTGACCCGACGTTTTCCCCTCAACGAGGGAGCCGCGCTTCCTCATTCCAAGGAGACATGCGATGCCCCGCACCGCCGCTGAAAAACGCGCCGCTTTCCGCGCGCTGCACTCGTCTGGCTGTTTCGTGCTGCCCAATCCGTGGGACGTGGGCAGCGCCCGTTATCTGCATACGCTCGGCTTCAAGGCGCTCGCCACTACCAGTTCTGGTTTTGCGTGGTCGACCGGACACGCGGATAACACCTTGCCGCGCGAAACGATCCTCGCCCACCTGCGCGCGATCGTCGATGCGACCGATCTGCCGGTCAATGCCGACTTCGAAAACGGCTTCGGCCGCGATCCGGAAGAAGTGGCCGAGAGCGTGGCGCTCGCGATGGCAACGGGCGTCGCGGGTCTGTCGATCGAGGACTCGACCGGCAACCCCGCCGCGCCGCTGTTTCCGGTCGACGTCGCGGTGCAACGGCTCAGCGCCGCGCGCCGTGCGATCGATCAGAACGGCGGCGACACTCTGCTGGTCGGCCGCGCGGAGAATTTCTTCGCCGGCAACGCCGATCTCGACGATGCCATCGCGCGTCTGAAGGCCTATGCGGCGGCGGGCGCGGACTGCCTGTATGCGCCCGGCATCCAGACGCGCGAGCAGATCGAAGCGGTGGTCGCGGCCGTCGCGCCGAAGCCCGTCAATCTGCTGATCGGCTCGACCTCGACGCTGACGTTGCAGGACGTGGCCGCGCTCGGCGTGCGGCGGATCAGCGTCGGCGGCGGGCTCGCGCGCGCGGCATGGGGTGGCTTCATGCAGGCCGCTCAGGCGCTGGTCGATGGCCGCTTCGACTTCACCGGCGCGGTGGCGGGCAAGCAGCTCAATGAGCTTTTCAATCGCAACGCGTGAAAAACGCCGTGCACGCAGGTGTTCGCGCGCCGCATCGACGTGACGGGAAAGTGGCGGCGTTTCCGATGAGAAAAGCGCGCGAACGCATGAATCGGCGCACAGAGGCACCCGTCGAGCCAAATGTTATGATCGGAAACATTGTTCGCCCGACCGAGCGCATACCTGACCCGCAGCAAGCCTCATGGACACCCATCTCACCAAATCCGCCGACACCGCGTCCTCCGATCTCGGCCGGCGCGTGCGCGCCGCCCGTCAGGCGCAGGATCTGACGCTCGAAACCGCGAGCCGCCTGTGCGGCGTCTCGCGCTCGACGCTGTCGAAAATCGAAAACGGCCTGATGTCCCCCACTTTCGACGTGCTGCAAAAAATCGTGCTGGGCCTGAAGATCGAAATCGGCGAACTGTTCGGCTCGACGCCGAAAGTCAGCGCGAGCGGCCGGCGCGCGCTGACGCGCAAAAACGAAGGCCAGCGCCACGCGTATCGCGGCTACCAGATGGAGTTGCTTGCCACCGATCTCGCGCACAAGGCGATGCTGCCGTTTCGCATCCGCATCTCCGCGCACACGCTCGACGCCTTCGACGACTGGGGCCGCCACGAAGGCGAGGAGTTTCTCTACGTGATCAGCGGCAGCGTGTGCCTCTATTCGGAGCTGTACGCGCCGACACATCTGAACGCGGGCGACAGCCTCTACTTCGATAGCCGCACGGGTCACGCGGCGGTGTCGACCAGCGAGGAAGACGCCGAAGTATTGTGGATGGCGACCAATGCGGACCTTCCGCATACACCGCCTGCAGGGAACGATTCAGCGAAGAAATAGCGCGCCCCGCGCACTCAGCGCGCCGCCAGCGCCCGTTGCGCGAGTTGCGCGATATGCAGTGCGTGTCGGCCCGTACCGTGCTCGATCTGCTCGCGACAACTGAAGCCGTTGGTCAGCACGATCGTTTGCGCATTCGCCGCCATCGCGTCGCGCACGGACGGAAACAGCTTGTCCTCGCCGATCTTTTCTGACAACGCGTGATGCTCGACATTGAAGCCGAACGATCCCGCCATCCCGCAGCAGCCGGTATCGAGCAGCTTCCATTTGACGCCGAGCTTGTCCAGCAGCGCCGTATCGCCCTGCATGCCGAATAGCGCCTTCTGATGACAATGGCCATGCACGATCACATCGGCCTCGAGCGTCGGCCACTCGAACGGCTGACGCGCGACGAAATCGGCAAACAGATAGGTTTGCGTGGACAGCTTCTTCGCCAACGCATGGTTGGGGAGTTGCTTCAGCAACTCGTCCTTGAACACCGATAGACAGCCAGGCTCCAGACCGACCAGCGGCACGCCGGCGGCAATGTCGTCCGCGAGATCGTCGACGATATGCGTGAGCAGTTCGCGCGCGCGTTCGAGCAGACCAAAGTCGTACAGCGGACGTCCGCAGCACAAACGCTTCTTCGGCAGGACGACGCGCCAGCCCAGTTGCGTCAGCACATCAGCTGCGGCCCGCGCGATCTCGGGCGTGAAGTGGTCGTTGAACGTGTCCACCCACAGGATCACTTTCTTTGCGTCGCCGCCGCGCGCATCAAGCGCGGATGCTTGCGACGATGCGCTCCGTCTATAAGTCGTAGCGGCAAAGCGCGGCAACGCACGGGTCTGCGCCACGCCCGCCATCCATTTGCCGAGCGCGGACAAACCGGGCGCCGTCGTCAGAAAGTTGGTCACGCGTGGAAAACGCGCGGCCCACGGCGCCCATTCGCCGATCCGCCCCATGAACAGCGCCTGACGCGGCCGACGGTTGTTTTGATAGTAGTGTGAAAGGAACTCCGCCTTGTACGACGCCATGTCCGTATGCGTCGGGCAATCGGACTTGCAGCCCTTGCATGCGAGGCAGGTATCGAGCGCTTCCTTCACTTCGCGGCTGTTCCAGCCATCGGCGATCACGTCGCCTTGCAGCATTTCCCAGAACAGATGAGCGCGCCCGCGCGTCGAGCACTTTTCCTCGCGCGTGCCGCGATAACTCGGACACATCGTGCCGCCTTCGAGCGAGCGGCATTTGCCCATGCCAATGCAGCGTTCGATCGCACGCTGAAAACCATCGCCTTCCTGACTCGCGAACGTGAGCTTCGTATGCAGCGTCACCGGCTTGTACGCGGGACCCGTGCGCAGGTTTTCGTCGGCGCGGTATGCATGCACGACCTTGCCCGGATTCAAACGATTCGCCGGGTCCCAGATCGCCTTGAACTGCTCCATCGCCTGCATCAGTTCGGGGCCGTACATGATCGGCAGAAACTCGGCCTTCGCCTGGCCATCGCCGTGTTCGCCCGACAGCGAGCCGCCGAATTCGACCACCAGTTCCGCCGCTTCGCGCAAGAACCCGCGCCACGTCGCGATACCTTCCGCGCTGCGCAGATCGAACGTGATGCGCGCGTGCACGCAGCCGTCGCCGAAATGGCCATACAGGCTCGTCTCGTAGCCATAGCGATCGACGAGCGCCTGAAACGCGCGCAGATAATCGCCGAGCCGCAGCGGATCGACTGCGGCATCTTCCCAGCCGACCACCGGATCGGGCTTGTCGCGATCCACCGATAACGCGACCGCCGACGCGCCAGTCTCACGAATCGACCACACCTTCGCCTGCAATGCGCGATCTTCGACGAGCACCGTCGAGATTTCCGGCCCCGCCGCGCCCGACTGAAAATACGCGGCGGCGTCGCGTGCTTGTTGCAGTGCTTCATGCTGCGTATCCGCGCCGAATTCGAGCACGACCCATGCATCGCCTTCGGGCAGCAGTGCGATCTCATCCTTCTTCAGCCCGCGCGCCTGCAGGCCGCGAATGATCGCGCGGTCGAGTCCCTCGACTGCGATCGGCCCGCAGCGCATGAAATGCGGCACGGCGTCCGCCGCCGTATAGATGTCGGTGAACCCGACCACGACGATCACGCGCCTCGCCGGACTCTTCACGAGTCTCACTTTCGCCTGCAACGTGACCGCGCAAGTGCCTTCGCTGCCAACCAGCGCACGCGCGACGTTGAAGCCGTTTTCCGGCAGCAGTTGATCGAGATTGAAGCCCGACACGCGCCGCTTGATCTTCGGGAATTTCGCGCGAATCCGTTCCGCGTACGTGTCGCGCAGTTGCTTGAGCGCCGCGTAGATCTCGCCTTGACGACCACCCGCCGCGATGATGCGTTCGAGTTCTTCTTCGGAGGTCGGGCCGACCCAGAAACGCGCGCCGTCGAAGGTCGCGATTTCGAGCGCCTCGATGTTCTCGACCGTCTTGCCGGCCATCACCGAATGCGCGCCGCATGAGTTGTTCGCGATCATGCCGCCTAGCGTGCAGCGGCTATGCGTGGCGGGATCGGGCGCGAACGTGAGGCCGTGCTGTTCGGCGGCATCGCGCAACGAGTCGCACGCGACGCCGGGCTCGACGATCGCGACGCCCGCCAGCGGATCGATCGAAACGACGCGGTTCAGATACTTGCTCGCATCGGCGACGACCGCGACGTTTACGCACTGGCCGTTCTGCGAGGTGCCGCCGCCGCGCGGGAGAAACGGCACGTCGTTGCGACGGCATGCGGCGAGCGTCGCGAGCAGATCGTCGATATCGGCCGGTATCACCACACCGAGCGGGACTTGCCGATAGTTCGACGCATCCGACGCGTACAGTGCTTTGGAACCCTGATCGAAGCGCACTTCGCCGCGCACATGCTGGCGCAGATCGCTTTCCAGCGCCTGCAATACCGCGGCGCTGCCCGCGAAAGGCCTGGCGACACGCGGTTCATTCGAAGCGCCGCGCTCGCCGACCCGGCGCTCTTCATCCAATGACAATGACGTCCCCACTGCGCTCCTCGTCTGCGATGCCGGCGCTTGCGCCGTCGTATGCGCTCAGGCCGCCCGGCTTGCGGTCATCCGGAAGATGCCCTGTGCGTTGCCCGCGTCGAACCGCAGGTCGGTTTCCCAGCGGCGCGCGTCCTGATCGAAACTGCGCTTGCGCGTGATGAATTCGTAGAACGAGCCCGGCACGTCGCGCGCGACGACACTGCCGTCTGCCGCGCGAAATTCGCGTTGCACGAGATCCGCGCGATACGCGGTCTGGAACACGCGCCCGGAACGCGAATGCTCGACGTCCGGCTTCATCGGCCGACCCTTCGCCTTCTGTTCGTCCGACAGTTTGAACACATCCGCGACGCGGTCGGTCGCGTGATTGAACGCGTTACCTTCGGTCGCGATCCACGCCATCTCCGCCGACTCCTTCAACAATACTTCGTAGTCGGCTTCTCGTGGCATCTCGTGCTGACGCGCGAACGCACCGACTATTACCGGTAGCAACTCTTGCGCCGCATCGATCGGCAGCACGCCGTCGCGTTCGAGTTCCCACAACAGGCCACTAGCGCGCGGCGTCAACGGATCGCGCGATGCACCGATCACGTTCGTCACCGCCTGCTGGAACGCCGCGGAAAAACGCTCCGGGTGCAGTTCGCTGACGAAGAACTGCGCGATCTCGTCGGGCGCGTCGTCATGCGCCCATGCGCGGCCGGTCATGCCGAGCCGATCGAGCGGATAACGGCCGTTGATCCGAAAGCCGAGCGGCCGCAGAATGCGCGCGAACGCGGCCTCGCCGGGCGGCAGCGCGCCGCTGTGCGGCCAGCGCACGGTGCGCAGTGCGCCATGATCGAAGTACACGCTGCCGCCGGCGGCGACGGTTTCCTCCGTATAGCGGCGGCCGTTTTCCGAGCGCGCGAGCAGATCGTCGAACAGCGCCATGTTCATCGCCTGTGCAAGTTCGGCACGCGTGACGCTGCCGCTTTCCCACTCGTTCAACACATGCGGATGATTCAGCGTCGCAAACAGGCGCGCGGTTTTCTCCGCGCCCAGCAGCTTCACCAGCAGTTGTTCGACGTTCGCATTCTTCAGGTTTCGCATCCGGCTTCTCCACGCTAAACGTTGAGCGCCCGCACGAGCGCCACATGACGGGCGAGATTATTCAAAATCCGCTCCGCCCCCGTAAAGCGAGATAAAATCGGCACTTGATGCGTTTTTGGAATTAACGTGCGAAAGTTCAAGATTCCCAACATGGGCGCGCTGCTCGCGTTCGAAGCCGCGGCGCGGCACGAGAGCTTCACGCACGCGGCGCGCGAGCTGTTCCTCACCGAAAGCGCGGTGTCGCGACAGATCAATACGCTCGAAAGCAATCTAGGCGTGCGGCTGTTCGTGCGCGTCAAGCAACGCGTCGTGCTGACGCGCGCGGGCAAGGTCTACAGCGCGCAGGTGCGACGCTCGCTCGAACACCTCGATCGCGACACGCTGTCGATCATCGCGCACGGCAGCGGCGGCGGCTATCTGGAACTCGCGGTATTGCCGACGTTCGCATCGCAATGGCTGATTCCGCGCATGGCGACATTCAATGAACAATACCCGGACGTGCGCGTGAACATGGGCGTCCGTACCGCGACGTTCCCGTTCGCCGACACGCATTTCGAAGCGGCGATTCACTACGGCAAGCCGACGTGGCCGGGTACGTCGGCCGATTTTCTGTTCAGCGAGGAAGTGGTGCCGATCTGCGCGGCGAGTCTGCTGAGGCGGCCGGTCCGTAACGTCGCCGAACTACTCGACTATCCGCTGCTTCATTCGACGACGCGACCCGATGGCTGGGCGAGCTGGTTCGCAAATTTCGGCGTCGACGACAATCGCACGATGCAGGGCGTGCGCTACGAACTGCACACGATGCTGATCAGCGCGGCCGCGGCCGGACTCGGCATTGCACTGGTACCGCGCTTCTTCGTCGACACGCAGTTGCAGCAGTTCGGTCTCGTGATTCCGTTCGACGGACCCGCCGTTGCCGACGCCGCGTACTACCTAGTGTACCCAACCGAGTTGAGCCACGGCAAACCGCTCGCAAATTTCCGCGAGTGGCTGCTGCGCGAAGCGGCCGCGTACGGCGCGATTTATCCGGAGTTGGCGGAGCGGCCCGAGGGGGCGTGATGAAACGCCAGTCGCATGTGTGATTGGATCAATCACACATGCGTCCGTGCGAAATTTAGTTGCCGGCGCGCGCCTGCGCCAATGCGGCCAAATTGCCTTCGCCGAAGCCATGATGTCCCTGGCGTTGCACGATCTCGAAGAAGATCTCGCCGGCGCGACGGCGTACGAAGGTCTGGAAAAACAGCAGCGGCACGCCGTCCGCGCCCATCTCACCGTCCACGAGCACATGCGTGCGCCGCAGCCGCTCGACATCGAGCCCGTGGCCCGGCAAGCGTGCATCGAGCTGCTCGTAGTAGCGCGGCGGCGGCTCGACGAATTCGACGCCGTTCGCGAGCAGACGCTCGACGCACGCGAAGATGTCGTCGGTGGCGAGTGCAATGTGCTGCACGCCTTCGCCCGGATGATCGGGCAGATATTCGTGCATCAGATTGGTCCGGCGCGTGCCCTCCTCGTACAGCGGTATGCGGATCGCGCCGCACGGCGACACCATCACGCGCGATTCCGCCGACACGTGCCAATTCGCGTGCAACTCGTGAATCTCGCGGAAATTCAGCAGGTCGCGATAGAAGTCGATCCACTCCTGCATGCGGCCTTCGCCAACGGTTTGCGTCAAATGATCGACCGCGACCAGGCCGCTGCCCGCGTGACTCAGATCGGCTTCGGCCGTGTCGATTTCGATGGGGCGGAAGTCGATGTCGAAGATCGAGATATCGCCGAGGCCGCCGCGCTGACCGCCGCGTCCGCGCCAGCGATCGACGAAATAGATGTGCGAATCGCCGATACCTTGAATCGCCGGAATCAGCAGTTCGCCGGCCCCGAGGCGTTCGCCCTCGAATTCCCACGCGCCGAGCTCCACCGCGCGTGCGAACGCGCGCTGCGCGTCGGCGACCCGAATCCCGATCGCGCAGATGCCGACCCCGTATTCCTCCGCGTAGCGCGCCGCGAACGAATCGGGCTCCGCGTTGATCAGGAAATTCATCTCGCCCTGACGGTACAGCGTCACGTCCTTGCTGATATGACGCGCGATCGCCTTGAAGCCGAGCCGCTTGAAGGTCTCGCCGAGCGCCTGCGGATCGCGGGCGGCGAACTCGACGAATTCGAGGCCGGCCGTGCCGAGCGGATTGTGCTCCGGCGCCATCACGGCGCGCTGCGCGGCCTCGGGAGTGGGCAAGTCGCTAGGCATGGCAATCTCCTTGTACGGTCTTTCGATGCGGTGGCCGGTGGTTCCGGGGTTCGGCGCGAACCGTTCCGGCCGTTCGCGATGGGCTGCGTGACGCGTGCCCGCTCGTAGCGTGCACGCAGCGTGCCGCAAAAAAATACGGGCTGCGGCGGCTTTCGCACCGTGTTTTTACACCGGGTCGCAGGGCATTCGCAACCGTCATTTTGTACTGGTTGGTTCATACGGAGAACGGCATGCCGATGCCCGCCCGGGGGCATGCGTGCGGCAGGCCGCCGGATCACTCGAGCGGCGCGTCGCCCGGGCCGCCTTTGCGCGCCGTTTTGCCGGCGGTTTTACCGGTGCTTTTGCGCGCATCCTTGCCCGACACCGCCGCCATTCTGCCCCGCGCGACCTCGCGCACCGCCTCGATGAACGCGCGCCCCACCGCCGACGGCTGCGTATCCGAGCGACGGATCAGCCCCACCGGCTCGCCGGTGCCAGCAAACGGCAGCGGCAAGCGCACCAGCATGCCGTGCGCGAGTTCGTATTCGACCGCGCTTTGCGGCACGAACCACACCGCGCCGTTTTCGAGCGTGAGCGCACGCCCCGTCGATACCGACAACACCTCGACGAACCCTGACAACGGCGCCACGCCCCACGCGCTCAGCAGGCTTTCGGTCGACTGGCGGATCAGCGTGCCGAACGGCGGCAGCACGATCGGAAAATCCTCCAGCGACGTGGCCGGCAAGGCCGTTCCCTGAGCGAGCGGATGCCCGGCGCGCACGACCGCGATCAGCGGCTCGGTAAACAACTGCTCGAAGCTCAGGCCGACCATCCGCTCGGGGTCCGCGAGACGGCCGATCGCGAATTCGATCGAACCCGCTTTCAGGCGTTCGAGCAATTCCGGATTTGCGCCGGTCGCGAGGCGCACGATCACGCGCGGCCACTGCGTCGAGAACTGTTTCAGCACGGGCGGTATCAGCGCCGCGGCGACGGTGGGCAGCACGCCGACTTCGAGCGTCGCTGCGGCCGCGCCCTCGGCGCGCGCGAGCAGATCGACGCCCTGGCGCAGCGCGCTCACGCAGGCGCTTGCGTGCGGCATGAAAAGCTGCCCCTCGCGCGTCGGCACCGCGCCGTGACGGCCGCGCTCGAACAGCTTCACGCCGAGAATGGTTTCCAACTCGGCGACCGTCTTCGATACCGCCGGCTGCGTGATCGACAGACTGTCCGCCGCCCGCTGGACGCTGCCGAACTGCGCGACGGCCAGAAAGCACTGGAGATGACGAAATTTGACGCGGCTATCCGCGAGACTGCGTTGCATAACGGAAGGTTATACGAAACGGGCAAAAACGTCATTTTTCATAACCGCGTGCTTTGTATAAAGTGCGAGTCATAACGCCGCATCCCCCGATTCCTCCAACGGAGACACTTCATGGAAGATTCAATTCTTTCCCCGCGAGACTTCGCGTCCCATCCCGAGTACGTCTATCCGCCGTACGGTTCGTCGGTCAAGCGCGGCCCGACCCGTCCGCTGATTCCGCTGAAAGAACGTCTGCGCGACCAGCGCGTGCCGGTCTACGGCAGCGACGACCTCGATCCGCTCGACAACGACCTGACCCGCAACGCGGTGCGCAATGGCGAGCCGCTCGGCGAGCGCATCATCGTGACAGGCCGCGTGCTCGACGAAGGCGGCCGTCCGGTGCGCAACACGCTCGTGGAAATCTGGCAGGCGAACGCCGCCGGCCGCTATGTGCACAAGGCCGACCAGCACGACGCGCCGCTCGATCCGAACTTCCTCGGCGCGGGCCGCTGCATCACTGACAACGAAGGCCGTTACCGCTTCCTGACCATCAAGCCGGGCGCGTATCCGTGGGGCAACCATCCGAACGCATGGCGTCCGCAGCACATCCACTTCTCGCTGTTCGGCGACCACTTCGGCTCGCGTCTCGTCACGCAGATGTACTTCCCCGGCGATCCGCTGCTCGCGTTCGACCCGATCTACCAGGGCACTCCGGAAAACGCCCGTGAGCGCATGATCTCGAAGTTCTCGCTCGACATTACGCAAGAGGCCTATGCGCTCGGCTACGATTTCGACATCGTGCTGCGCGGCCCGAACGAAACCCCGATGGAGCGCTAAGCCATGACGACTCTCAAGCAAACGCCTTCGCAAACCGTTGGTCCGTACTTCGCCTACGGTCTTTGCCCGCAGCAATACGATTTCGACTACAAGAGCCTGTTCACGCACGTGCTGGCCGACATGGAAGCGGCCGGCGAGCACATCACGATCGTCGGTCAGGTGTTCGACGGCGACGGCAAGGTGGTTGGCGACGCGATGATCGAAATGTCGCAGGTCGACTCGAACGGCCACTATCCGGAATCGCGCGAGGACATCCTGAAGACCGGCTTTCACGGCTTTGCGCGCGTCGGTACCGGTACGGACCCGCACAAGCGCTTCATCGTCGAGACGGTCAAGCCGGGCCGCGCGAATCCCGACGAAGCGCCGCACATCGACGTGATCCTGACGATGCGCGGCATGCTGCTGCACACGTTCACGCGCATCTATTTCGAGGACGAAGCGCAGGCGAACGAGCAGGACGCCGTGCTGGCGTCGGTGCCGGCCGAGCGCCGTGGCACGCTGATCGCGCGCCGCGTTGCCGGTACGGCCAACGTGTACCGCTTCGACATCCACATGCAGGGCGATCAGGAAACCGTGTTTTTCGACCTGTGATGCGCGATTCGTCGCGAAGCTCCGAGCAGTAAAAATCGAGCCCGCCTGTGCGGGCTTTTTTTCGCGCGGACGTTTCGCGGTGCACCTGCGCGCGTTAGCAGCGGAAGTGATCGATGCTTTGTCCGGCGTGAATCGCGCGCGCGAGCCACGCCGGTTTATCGCCCTGACCGTCCCACGTGTTGCCGAACGCGTCGCGGTACAGCACCGCGGCCACGGCGTTCGCATCGGCTTCGAGCGATTCGGCCAGCGCTTCGAGGGTGATGTTGTGGTCGTCCATGCGTCGGCGAATCCATGCGATCATGCGCTCCCGCAGGTTCTCGTCGCGTTCGAACAGTCGTTGTTGTCCTTCTCGTTCTTTCATAACGTATTGTGTCGCAGCTCTTGCTGGCATTAGACGAACTCGCAACTCGCATCACAACGCGAGGCTCGTGCTTAATTCAATTTGAACGAAAGCGATTCGACGAATTCACGCGATCCCTGCAAATGCGTAAAAACCCGCATTTGCAACTGATGCCTGTCAGATTCTGAATTAAAGCGCTGGGATCAAGCGAATCGGCTACTCGAAGAATAGAAGGCGCTCGAATTGCGCCCGTGTTTCGCTTCGTGCGTCGCCTCGTCGTGGCGAGGGAACTTCAGCGTATCGAAAGTGATTCTAGCATTCGATGTATTTTGGCCGCAGCAAAGAAGTTTTTCTAATTGTACTAATTGCGGGACTTCCGGGTTTTCGGTAATCGTGGCTTCCACCACCCGATTGGCGGACAATGCGAAACCCGGGATTCGCCAGAGCATCTGGCATCGGCCCGACCTCAGGAGACACGACCATGCCCGCCTCGACCGCCATCCTCACGATCCTCGCCGCGCTGCTATTGGGCGCGATGAGTCCGGGACCCAGCTTCGTCATCGTCGCGCGCAACGCGATCGGTCTGTCGCGCGGCGACGGTCTCGCCACGGCGCTCGGCATGGGCATCGGCGGTGTGTTTTTTAGCGGCATCGCGCTGCTTGGGCTCTATACGCTGCTCGCGACGGTCGAATGGCTCTACGTCGGGCTGAAAGTGGCCGGCGGCGTCTACCTGGTTTATCTGGCGTCGAAAATCTGGCGCGGCGCCGCGAAGCCGCTCGCGTTCAGCGAAACGCAACCCGGCAATGGCGTCAATCCGCGCAAGTCGTTCTGGATCGGCTTGAGCACGCAGCTCAGCAATCCAAAGACGGCCGTCTATTACGGCAGTATCTTTGCCGCGCTACTGCCGCAGCATCCGCCGGTGTGGTGCTATTTCGCGCTGCCGCCGGCGATCTTCGCGATCGAAGCGGGCTGGTACACGATCGTCGCAATGTGCTTTTCGAGCCAACGGCCGCGCGAAATCTATCTGCACTGGAAGGCGTGGATCGATCGCATCGCCGCGGGCGCCGTGACCGCGCTAGGTCTGCGGCTGATTCTGAATGCGCACAAGGTCGGGATTTGACGCCAACATGAAGCGGCGCGCGCCGGCGTGACTCGCTGCGCGCCGCCCTGAAACAGCGTTAATCGCGGCGCGTTACGCTTTTCCCTCCGCCTTGATCCGCGCGCGCAACTCGAACTTCTGGATCTTCCCCGTCGAGGTCTTCGGCAACTCGCCAAAGCGCACCGCCTTCGGCAACTTGAAGCCGGCCAAAAACAGCCGGCAGTGCGCGATGATTTCCTCCTCGGTCGCCTGCGCGCCTTCCTTCAACTCGATGAACGCGCACGGCACCTCGCCCCACTTCGGATCGGCCATCGCGACCACCGCCGCCACCGACACCGCCGGATGCCGGTACAGCGTGTCCTCGACTTCGATGCTCGAAATGTTCTCGCCGCCCGAAATGATGATGTCCTTGCTGCGGTCGCGGATGCGGATATAGCCGTCGGCCGTGCGCACGCCGAGATCGCCGGTATGGAACCAGCCGCCATCGAAAGCGGCTTCGGTCGCGCGCTCGTTCTTCAGATAGCCCTTCATGCAGATGTTGCCGCGAAACATGATCTCGCCGATCGTTTCGCCGTCGTCCGGCACCGGCGCGAGCGTGTCCGCATCGAGCACCGCGACCGCCGCCTGCAGGTGATACCGCACGCCCTGGCGGGCGGTCAGGTCGGCGCTGATTTGCTCGTCGAGCGCGTCCCACTCCTGCTGCTTCGCGCAGACGGCCGCCGGGCCGTAGGTTTCTGTGAGCCCGTACACGTGCGTCAGGTCGAAACCGATCTGCTTCATCTTCGCGATCACCGCGGGCGGCGGCGCGGCGCCCGCGACCATCGTCGACACGCGATGCGTGATGCCCTCGCGCCATTCGGCCGGCGCGTTCGCGAGCGAACTCTGTACGATCGGCGCTCCGCAGTAGTGCGTGATGTGCTCGCGGCGAATCAGCTCGAACACGGTCTTCGCGTCGAACTTGCGCAGACAGACGTTGACGCCCGCGCGCGCGGCCACGGTCCACGGAAAGCACCAGCCGTTGCAGTGGAACATCGGCAGCGTCCACAGATATACCGCGTGCTTCGGCATATCCCATTCGAGAATGTTGCTCAGCGCGTTCAGATACGCGCCACGGTGATGGTAGACCACGCCCTTCGGGTCACCGGTCGTGCCCGACGTGTAGTTCAGCGCGATCGCGTCCCATTCGTCGGTGGGCGGAGTCCACTCGTAGGACGGGTCGCCGGTTTGCAGGAACTGCTCGTAGTCGGTCGCGCGGATGAACTGCGCGGCGTCGGCGGCCTGCGCATCGGCCACACTGATCACGCGCAGTTCCGGGAATTCGAGCGCAGCGCGATGCGCGAACTCGCCGTATTCGGTATCGACGATCAACGCCTTCGCCTCCCCGTGGCGCAGCATGAACAGCAGCGTCGCGACGTCGAGCCGCGTGTTCAGCGTGTTCAGCACGGCGCCGGCCATCGGCACGCCGAAGTGCGCCTCGACCATCGGTGGAATGTTCGGCAGCAGCGCGGCGACCGTATCGCCGCGGCCGATGCCGGCCTCGCGCAGCGCGCTCGCGAGCCGCCGCGCGCGCTCGTAGGTCTCGCGCCAGTTACGGCGTATCTCCCCGTGGACGATCGCGAGCCGCTCGCCATACACTTGCGCTGCGCGCACGAGGAAATCGATCGGCGTCAACGGGACATAATTGGCCTCGCGCCGCCCGAGGCCTTCGTCGAACATGTGCTGTGTCATTGCTTCGTCTCCTGAGGCGCGAGCCGCGCCGCCGATTGTTGTGATCGTCTTCTATGAATAACCAGGGCCTAGCCTAGCAATTGTCGTCATGAACTGTCTGTCATTCAAATGACAGAGTGGCGCCGCTAGCGCCCCGCCTTGACCTGGCTCAGCCGGAACCGCTCCCAGGACGCGTATCTCCAATGACCGTCGCTCCTTTCCCCGACCGCGCCGACTCCCGCCCGCCCCAACGCGTCGCGCCTGCCGACCTCGCGCGGCTGTTCGCCACCTGCGCCTGGTTTCGCGCGCTCGCCGCCGAGCATCAGGCGATGGTGCTCGCCAGCGCGCACGCCGAGCACTTTGAAGGCGGCGCGTGGATCGCGCGTCGCCAGCAACCGTCCGACTATTGGATCGGCGTGCATTCGGGGCTCATCAAGCTCGCTATCTACAACGCGTCGGGCCGCAGTTGCACGCTGTCGGGGGTGCCGCCGGGCGGCTGGTTCGGCGAAGGCAGCGTGATCAAGCGCGAGTTGCGCAAGTACGACGTCGCCGCGATCCAGCCGTCGCTCGTGATGTTCGTGCCGTCCGCGACCTTCCATGCGCTGCTCGAATCGAGCCTGCCGTTCACGGGTTTCGTGATCCGGCAGTTGAACAACCGGATGGGAGAATTCATCGCATCGATCCAGAACAGCCGGCTGCTCGATGTGGACGCACGCGTCGCGCAATCGCTCGCGCAGCTGTTCAACCCGGATCTGTATCCGGACACGGGCCACACACTGGCGATTTCGCAGGAAGAGGTCGGTTTGCTCGCGGGGGTGTCGCGGCAGCGCATCAATCAGGCGCTGCAGAACCTCGAGAAGCTGCGGATTTTGGGTCTGTCATATAACCAGATCGAGGTGCTCGATCTCGAGCGGCTAGAGGCGTACGGACGAGAGCAGATCTAGCGGCGCGGCAGGCGCACGCTATCCGGCGCGCACGCCGCCCTTGCGTGTCGCGCGCATTTGGAGAGCGGCGTCGGTCTTGAACAGCGCGAGCATGATCGCGCTCAGTACGCCCGATTTTTTCCAGCGCAGATAGTAGCGATGCGCGGTCTGGTACGGCACGTAGTGTCCGGGCATAGTGCTCCACGGTGCACGCGTGTGCAGCACCCACATCACGCTATTGAGCACGTGGCGAATATCGATCGGCGGACGACCACGCCGCGGGACGTCGTCATTTAGGGTTTCGGGCAATAGCGGCGCGACCTGCTGCCATTGCTCGTCGGTCAACTCCTGAACGACCGGCGTGGTCCCGATGGATTCGGAAGATGGACTATTCATGCGTGAAAGCGCACGCGCCAAGCGCGTGCCGGCGTCGCTCCAAAAGTAGTGTCGTTACGTCAACTCGTTCGAGACTACTCGAAGCTTGCCTGGGAGAAAGTCAACTTTTGTGATCCGGAACGGCGCAATGTCAAAAATGGCAATAGGCTATTGCGTCAACGCGCTGAAGGCTCGACGCGGATCGTGGTCTATCATCGGCGCGCCCGGCGCCGCCGCCCCCCGGCGCGCGCCGCGGCCGAACTAAAAGATCTCTCTCCACACGCAGGAAATCCCTTGAGACACATCCGCTTTATCAAGACCGCCGCGCTCGTCGGCGGCGCCGCGCTTGTCGTGACGTCCGAACAGGCTTCGGCACAAAGCTCGATCACGCTGTACGGCGTCGCCGACGTCAGCGTGCGCTATCTGACGAATTCGAACGCCAAAAACGACGACCGTCTGTACGTGACCAACGGCGCGATCACCAACAGCCGCTGGGGTCTGCGCGGTTCGGAAGATCTCGGCGGCGGTCTCAAGGCGATCTTCGACCTGGAAAGCGGTATCAACCTGCAGAACGGCTCGGCCTCGGATAGCCAGCGCATTTTCAATCGAAACGCATACGTCGGCGTCAGCAGTCAGTACGGCACGCTGACGCTCGGTCGCCAGAAGACGCCGCTGTTCGACCTGCTCGGCGATACCTACGACCCGCTCACGGTCGGCAACTACAACGAGAACTCGTGGCTGCCTGGCGCGCTCGGCGCGGGGCTGTACGCGGATAACGCGGTCAAGTACACGGGCACGTTCAACGGCCTGACGGTGGCCGCGATGTACTCGTTCGGCACGAACTCGGCATCGACCGGCGCGGGCGGCTTCTCGGGCCAGGTGCCGGGCCATCTCGGCGCCGGCAACATGTACGGCTTCACGCTGTCGTACCTGACGGGTCCGCTGTCGGTCGCGGCCGGCGTGCAGCAGAACAGCGACAACAGCAATCACAAGCAGACCATCTTCAACGCGAACGCGGTTTATGCGTTCAGCTCGACGAAGCTGTACGTCGGCTATCTGCAATCGAAGGACGACACCGGCTTCGTCGACAGCGCGCTCGCGCAGCAGACGCTCGTGCCGGGCGTCGATATCGTCAAGGGCTCGGGCCGCATCGACAACGGACCGTTCGCCGGCCTCACGTGGCAGGCCACGCGCGCGCTGACGCTGACGGGCGCCGCGTACTACGACCACATGTCGAACGCGGCGATCGGCAATGGTCAGGTCGGTAGCGGCTATCGCTACACGTTCGTCGGACTGGCCGAGTACGCGCTGTCGAAACGCACCGAGGTGTACGGCACCGTCGATTTCGACAAGGTGTCAGGCGCGGCCTCGGTCGAACTGCCGGGCCGCAACAACCAGACCGGCGTTGCGCTCGGTCTGCGGACGATTTTCTAAGGCTCCGGGTCGTCATCGCAAAACGGGCGTCCCCAAGGACGCCCGTTTTTTTGGCTCTCGCATACGGAAACCGGCTTACCGGTCTGCCGCGCGCATAAAAAAAGGTGCCGCGAACGGCACCTTTCTGTACTACAGGCAGCTTCTGCTGAAGCTTAGAAGCGGTGACGCAGACCGACCGTAGCAGCCGTCTGGTTCTTCGACGACGAGGTCGGAACCGTGTTGTCGCCGCTGTAGATCGAAGCCACGCCGCCGTCGCCCATTGCGTGCTGGTACACAGCCTGAGCGTAGACGTCGGTGCGACGCGACAGCGAGTAGTCAGCCTGCAGGCCGATCTGGTGGTAACGGGTCTTCATGTCGTTACCGTCGGCGTTGATGCCGTAGCCGCGTGCGTCGGTGAACGTGTACGCAACGCCGAGAGCCATCGCCGGGGTCAGGTTGTACTTGCCGTTGATTTCGTAGTTGTTGGTGTGGCCTTGACGCTGACCAGCTGCTGCGCCAACCAGGTTGTCGACGCGCGATTGCGTCCAGGCCACGCCGACCAGCGCCGGGCCGAAGCCGTACGAAGCGCCTGCGCCGAACTGACGCTGACGGAAGTTGCCCGTCAGGACGCCCGACGTGTTCGCCAGAACGCCGTCCGATGCGCCGCTGGTGTTAGCAGCCGGGTTGTTTTGCTGAGCGTAGGCAGCACCGAGGTGCAGGCCTTGCCACTGGTAAGCAGCGCCCAAGCTGTACTGACGGTTGTTGGCGAAGCCACCAGCCTGGTTCGAGAAGCCGTACGTGCCGCCGAACGTGAAGCCAGCGTAGTTAGCGCTCGAGTACTTGATCGAGTTGTTGACCGACAGACCACCGTTGGTGTTCAGGTTGTCGTTGTTGAACGGGTGCGCGAAGTACGTGCCGCCCCAGCTGCCCGTTGCGGTCAGCGGTGCGAGGTAGTCCTGCGCTGCGTCGTACTGGCGACCCAGCGTGACCGTACCGAATTGCGCGCTCGACAGACCGACGAAGGCCTGACGGTTGAACATGCCCTTGTTGTTGGCGAACTGGCCGTTGTTGATGTTGAAGCCGCTTTCCAACGTGAAGATTGCCTTCAGACCGCCGCCCAGATCCTCCGAGCCACGCAGGCCGAAGCGGCTCTGGTCGATGCCGCCGCTGTTTGCTGCCCACTTGGAGCTGCCAGCAACGTTGCTGGTGTAGGTCAGACCTGCGTCGATCAGACCGTACAGGGTCACGCTGCTTTGTGCGTGAGCGACCGAAGCGAACGATGCGGCAGCCGCAACGACGATGAGACTCTTTTTCATGGGAACTCCAATTCGAAAAATTTATACGGGGAGCAGGACCTGCCTCAGCAGCCGATGCATCGCATCCGCCGCCGCCCGCTTGGCCGACCCGTTCGGATCGACCGGGCACCCTTGAAGCGAAGCGTGAGTGTAGGGGGACACCCTGGTATCGACGCCGACAATTCACGCAACAGGATTTTTCGAATTTCGCAACAATGTTGGGGCCAGTGGCGATAACTTATTGTTTTTCCACCGGTTATCGCAAGATCTAAGTGCCGGATCGCCAGCCCCAGCCAAAACGAATTTGCAACGCTCCAATATTCGAAGTTGTGCGTTTGCAACAGTGTTTTAATACGCGTGACGTAATCGGGTCGGAGCAAACTGACGAAAAGACGTTGATATTTCTTGGAATCGAAGGGTTCGAATGATGGTTTTCCGCGTTGTTTGAAATTTATTTTTCGATGGCCGGAACTTAATGGAGTTAATGCAGTCTTCCTCGCGTGCTGGCAATTAATCGTTTCGGGCGGGCTGATTAACTTGTCGAATCGACAAGACCGCTTATTCACTCGATCTTTATTGGCCAGCTTAAGCAGTTGCTGCCACTCCCCGGCAGCACCTCGGATCCAGCCTGCCTCGTCGAATCAGCATTCACTTTTCAGAAACCGCCATTGCGACGGTCTTCTATTTCACGCTTTGTCACGTCTCTATAAGATGCGCTCGCGACTAAACGAAGAAGCCTTCAGCACGGGCATTGCCCGGAGGTGAATTGCGGCGCCGGCCGCCGTGTGACAAGACCCGTGCTGAAAGCGGACGGCGTGCATCAACAAGCCTTCCTCATTCAATTAACGGCCGGGCGGCACCCGCATTTACACGGACTTTCCCTGATTACGCGCGAGCACCGCTTATGTCTTGCGGGGAGCGCGCTCGAGCGCCTCCTCGTCCTCGGGCGAGGAACCCGGCGCGAGCGGGTCGGTGTCGGGCGGCGTGTCGGGCAATGGACGCGGCTCGCCGTCGGATTCCTCCAGCGGCTGATTCGGGGGCGCGGCGGGGTCGATGGTTGGGTCGGTTTGCATGACGGCCTCCAGGCAGATGGGAACAGCTCCCTACGCTGGATGCGCAACGGCTATTCCTGCGATCGCTGGCAGTTCGCCCGCTGCGGCGCCTGTAGAAATTGCGCTGGCTCGAAACCGAACTTGCAACGCCACGCCCGACGAAGGCCGCCCCAAAAACAAAAAGGGTTCCGGAATCGGAACCCTTTTTCGATACTTTGGTGGGCCGGGTGGGGTTCGAACCCACGATGTCCTTTCGGAGGTGGATTATGAGTCCACTGCCTGCAACCAACACGGCGTCCAGCCCAAGAAAAAAGACCCGGTCGTGAAGGCCGGGCCCGTTTCGTCGATTGGCCGACATACTACACGAAAAAGGGGCCTGCGCAACCGCTTCGCTTCCGCGAAACGACCGGGCGGCCCCTTCTATCGCATCATGTGCGGCCAGCCGCGGCCGCCGCCGTCAATTCCCTTCGAGGAACGACTTCAGCTTGTCCGAACGGCTCGGATGACGCAGCTTGCGCAGCGCCTTCGCCTCGATCTGACGAATCCGCTCACGCGTCACGTCGAACTGTTTACCGACTTCTTCAAGCGTGTGATCGGTGCTCATCTCGATACCGAAACGCATGCGCAACACCTTCGCTTCGCGCGGCGTCAGCGAGTCGAGCACGTCCTTCACGACGTCACGCATGCTCGCGTGCAACGCGGCATCCGCCGGGGCGACCGTGTTCGTATCTTCGATGAAATCGCCCAGATGAGAATCGTCGTCGTCGCCGATCGGCGTTTCCATCGAGATCGGCTCCTTCGCGATCTTCATGATCTTGCGGATCTTGTCTTCCGGCATTTCCATCTTCTCGGCCAGCGTTGCGGGATCCGGCTCGAGACCGGTTTCCTGCAGGATCTGACGCGAGATGCGGTTCATCTTGTTGATCGTTTCGATCATGTGAACCGGAATCCGGATCGTGCGCGCTTGGTCGGCGATCGAACGCGTAATGGCCTGGCGAATCCACCACGTCGCATACGTGGAGAACTTGTAGCCACGACGGTATTCGAACTTGTCCACCGCCTTCATCAGGCCGATGTTGCCTTCCTGAATCAGGTCGAGGAACTGCAGACCGCGGTTCGTGTACTTCTTCGCGATCGAGATCACGAGACGCAGGTTCGCCTCGGTCATCTCACGCTTTGCCTGACGCGCCTTCAGTTCGCCGGCCGCCATCTGACGGTTGGTTTCCTTCAGGTCCTTCAGCGGCAGTACCACGCGTGCCTGCAGATCGAGCAGACGCTGCTGCTGTTCGCGGATCGCTGGAATGTTGCGCGTGAGGATCGCGCTATATACATGCCCCTCCGAGACGATCTTGTCGGCCCATTCGAGGTCCGTCTCGCTGCCCGGGAAACGCGCGATGAATTCCGCGCGCGGCATGCCGCACTTGTCGACTACCGTATGCAGGATCTGACGCTCGACCTGGCGCACTTCATCGACCTGCGCGCGCAGCGTGTCGCACAGACGCTCGACGGTACGCGCGGTGAAGCGGATCGTCATCAGCTCGTTCTGGATGGTTTCCTGCGCCTTCAGGTACGACTTGGACTTGTAGCCTTCCTTCTCGAACGCGCGACGCATCTTGTCGAACCATTCGCTGATCAACGCGAATTTTTCGAGCGACGCGCGCCGCAGCGCTTCGAGCTGCGCGGCGTTGGCGGTGGCTTGCGCCGAGCCATCGTCCTCTTCCTCGTCCTCTTCGTCCTCTTCCTCGGCTTCCTCGTCTTCGTTCTCGATCGCTTCCGCTTCCTGCGCGGAGAAGCCGTCGGCGTCTTCCGCGTCGGCGTCGATCAGACCGTCGACGAGTTCGTCGATGCGCACTTCGTCGTTGGCGACGCGCTCGGCCATCGCGAGGATGTCGGCGATCGTGGTCGGGCACGCGGAGATGGCCATCACCATGTGCTTCAGGCCGTCTTCGATGCGCTTCGCAATTTCGATTTCGCCTTCGCGCGTAAGCAGCTCGACCGTGCCCATTTCGCGCATGTACATGCGCACGGGGTCGGTAGTGCGGCCGAATTCGGAGTCGACGGTGGACAGCGCGACTTCGGCTTCCTCTTCGACTTCATCGTCCGACGAAGCCGCGGGCGCGTTGTCGTTAAGCAGCAGCGTTTCAGCGTCCGGGGCCTGTTCGTAGACCGCGACGCCCATGTCGTTGAACGTGCTGATGATGCCTTCGATCGCCTCGGTCTCGGTGAAGTTGTCCGGCAGGTGATCGTTGATTTCAGCGTACGTGAGGAAGCCGCGCTCCTTGCCGAGCTTGATCAGCGCGCGCAGCTTGGAGCGACGCTCCTCGAGTTCCTCCACCGTGCCAGGCTGCGACGACGCGAACGCATCCTTCAGCAGCGCTTTTTCCTTTGCACGACGGTCGCGAGCCTTGACCTTTTCCACCTTGCCCGGTGCGGCGGCAGCGCTTTCTTCGGTCTGGGTTGCATCGTCATCGACGGGTACTTCATTCAGCTTTTTCGTCATGGAGTTCGCCGTACTGGCTGTAGTCTCGACCCCCGGCTGTTGGACAACAGCCGGATGAACCGTGGATACTGAAGTCACGCGCGCTGCCGCATCGTCCTGAACGGCAGCCGCTTCCCTTGCGCTTCTGACACCCGCCCGCTTGGCAGCCGGCGGTGCTACAGCTTTCGCCGCCCGAACCGGTGCGGCCTGCGCGGCCGCAGTGGTCGACGACTTCTTCCCGGCAGCTGGCGCAACGCTGACAGCCGACGTTTTTCTGGCGGATGCAGTCAGCCTGGCTTCGGTAACTTTTCCGGTGCGCTCTTTAGCGCGTGAGCCAGTTGTCTGATTTCCGCCTGTCGTCTTTGCCATCGCATCGCCTTTCGCCTTTGCTAGGAAAACCCTTGAAAAAACAAACCGCTAGAAACTTTTGATTATAGCACCCGAGGTTTTCGCCTCTCCGCTACAGGCCGAGTTGACGCTTCATATCGGCCCGCTTCCGGTTGAGCTCCGAAAACTCGGCAAACTCTTCCGGCGTATGTCGTGACTGTCGCGAAAGCTGATCGAGACGATCGCAATAAGCGTCGTATCGCATCTTCAAAATCGCGGCTTTCAACTCCTCGCCGACGATTCGTTCCTGCTCGCGCCGTTCCTCGATGACGGCCGCGTCCTGCGGGTCTTTCAGCAGCAAATCCCGGACGTTTTCATCATAGTCTAGAATTTTGCGAAAGATTTCCTCGAAAGTTGGGGCGTTCGCACCATTTCGCAAGAGATCTGACAACAACTGGAACGCCGCCGAATCGCCGAGGGCGCGTGCGTGCGTCGTCACTTCCGCGAACAGTTCGCCGTGCCGGGTCACGGTGAGCAGCGCCTCTTCGGCCTCTTCGTCGAGCATCGCGACCGTGCGCGGATACATCACCAGGTTGCGCAGCGTCTTTTCCTCGATGCCGGTCACGCTGCGGCGATCCTTGCGGGCCGGCGCCTCGCGCGCGGCGGCCGCGATCCGCGCATCGACCTCGCAAAGCGCCGCGACTTCGCTGAACGGCACATCGAGCCGGTCCGCAAACATATGCATGATCTGCGCGCGCAGCGCATTCGCCGGCAATGCCTGCAGCAGCGGCTTTGCGTCGAACAGCGCGCGGGCTTTGCCCTCGGGCTGATCGAGCTCCTTGCCGGTCAGCACCTCGTTGAGCATGAACTGCGACAACGGCATCGCCCGTTCGACCTGCTCGGCGAAAGCCTCGGTGCCGAACTCGCGCACGTAGCTGTCGGGATCGTGCTCGCTCGGCAGGAACAGGAAACGGATCGTCCGGTTGTCGGCGGCATGCGGCAGGCACGCATCGAGCGCGCGGCGTGCTGCACGCCGGCCGGCCGCGTCGCCGTCGAAACTGAAAATAACCGTATCGGTCTGGCGCATCAGTTTCTGCACATGAATCGGTGTGCAAGCGGTGCCGAGCGTCGCGACCGCGTTCTGGAAGCCCAATTGGGCCAGCGCGACCACGTCCATATAACCTTCGACGACCAGCACGTAGTGCTGCTCTCGAATCGCCAGACGCGCCTCGAACAGCCCGTACAGCTCGCTGCCCTTGTTAAATAGCGGCGTTTCCGGCGAATTCAAATACTTTGGCTCGCCGCCGTCGAGCACGCGGCCGCCGAAGCCGATCACCTGCCCTTTGACATTGCGGATCGGGAACATGATCCGCTCGCGGAAGCGGTCGTAGCGGCGGTTCTGACCCTGCGCGTCGGACTTTTCGCTGACGATCACGAGACCCGCTTCGACCAGCGCGTCGTCGCGGTAGTTCGGGAACGCCGCCTCGAGGTTTTGCCAGCCTTCGGGCGCGTAGCCGAGACCGAAGCGCGCGGCGATTTCGCCGGTCAGACCGCGCTTTTTCAAATATTGGATCGCGCCCGGCGCACCGCGCAGCTGCTTCCGGTAGTAGTCGCAGGCGGTCTGCATGAGATCGGACAGCGCCGTGGTGACGGCCTTCGACGCCGCCGGCACGTAGCCGCCGCCAGCTCCGCCGCCACCGCCATATCCGGGCGAAGGCTCGTTCGGCACAGTTAGACCCACCGATTGCGCGAGCTCGTTGACCGCTTCGGGAAACGATGCGCCCACGTGTTCCATCAGGAACCCGATGGCCGTGCCATGCGCACCGCAGCCGAAGCAGTGATAAAACTGCTTAGTCGGACTAACCGTAAACGAGGGGCTCTTCTCGTTGTGAAACGGGCACAGCCCCATGAAGTTCGCGCCGCCCTTTTTCAGCTGCACATACCGGCCGACCACGTCGACGATATCGACGCGGTTGAGCAGGTCCTGCAGGAATGACGGTGGGATCACAGTAATTAACGCTGCCTGGAAAGCTTCAAAATCCAAGCCCGGAGTCCGGGCCCGACACCGCGACCGGGCCCCGCGCCCCGTCTTTACGAGGCGCGCGCGACCCGGACAAATCGACAGGGTTACTTCGCGAGCGCGGCTTTGACCTGCGCGGAGACGGCGGTCATGTCGGCGCGGCCGGCCAGCTTCGGCTTCAGCACGCCCATCACTTTGCCCATGTCCTGCGGGCCGGCAGCACCGGTTTGCGCGACCGCCGCCTGCACTTCGGCAACGATTTCCGCTTCGGACATCTGCTCAGGCATATAGGCGGAAAGAATCGCCAGCTCGGCCTTTTCCTTGTCCGCGAGATCCGTGCGTCCGGCGGCCTCGAACTGGCTGATCGAATCCTTGCGCTGCTTGATCATCTTGTCGACCACGGCGGTTATGCCGGCATCGTCGAGCGTGACCCGCTCATCGACTTCACGCTGCTTGACCGCGGCGAGCAGCAGGCGGATCGTGCCGAGACGCTCGGTCTCGCGCGCCCGCATGGCAGCTTTCATATCGTCGTTGATCCGGTCCTTGAGACTCATCACTCACCTGAATTGCGTTGAAAAGTTGAAAAACCGGCCGGTCGATGGCGGCGATACCGCCGCATCAGCACGAAAACCCGCTTGGGACTTCTTCCTCAAGCGGGTTGGCGCAATATGCGTAGTGGATGCGACCCTGCCGGCTGGCCCGATGGGCCGGGTTTGCCGTGATGGCACTTTGGTGCCGCCATCGGCTGGGATGCTGCCGCGCCGCGTACAGCGGGGCAACGCCAGAATCAGTAGAGCTTTTTTGGCAGCATCTGGCCACGCAGACGCTTGAAATGACGCTTCACCGCCGCCGCTTTCTTGCGCTTGCGTTCGGCTGTGGGTTTCTCGTAAAACTCGCGAGCGCGAAGTTCCGTCAGTAAGCCGTTTTTCTCCATGGTGCGCTTGAAACGGCGCATGGCGACTTCGAACGGCTCATTGTCTTTTACGCGGATGGTCGTCATTTTTCAATAACGGAACTTTGTAAAGGTTCAGGAGTATACCAGAGCTTTCTCACAAAGCCATTGCGCCGTCAAGCCCCCCGGGCATATTCGGCGGCCGCCTCCCCCGCCGCGACACCCGACGCCCACGCCCACTGGAAGTTGTAGCCGCCGAGCCAGCCGGTCACGTCGACCGCCTCGCCGATGAAGTAGAGACCCGGCACGCGCGCGCTCATCATCGTCGTCGATGACAAACCCCGCGTATCGACGCCGCCGCGCGTCACTTCGGCCTTGCGATAACCCTCGGTGCCGTTCGGCGTGAGCGTCCAGCGCGACAGCGCCTCACCGATGCGGCGCAGCGACTTGTCCGGCAGATCGGCGACGCGGGCTTCGGCCGCCACCTGATGAGTGTCGAGCCACACGTGCGCGAGCCGTTGCGGCACCCATTCCGATAGCAGATTGGCGATCTGCCGCTTCGTGCCGTTTTTCGCGTCGATGAGCGCGGCCGCGGCGTCGCGCTCCGGCAGCAGATTGATGTGAATCGGCTCGCCGGGCTGCCAGAAGCTCGATATCTGCAGCACCCCCGGGCCCGACAGGCCGCGGTGCGTGAGCAGCAGATCTTCGGTGAACTCGGCGCCGGTCTTCTTGTTGCCAGTCGATAGCTGGACTTCGAGCGACACGCCCGACAGCGCCGCAAACGGCTCCCAGTCGGCCGGCGCGAAGGTCAGCGGCACCAGCGCGGGGCGCGTGTCGATCAGCTTGTGGCCGAACTGCTTGGCGATCCGGTATGCGAAATCGGTCGCGCCGATCTTCGGGATCGACAGACCGCCCGTCGCGATCACGAGCGCACGGGCGGCGATCGTGCCCGCCGTCGTGCCGAGCAGGAACCGTCCGTCGGCATCCTGGCGCACTTGTTCGACCGACAGCGGCGTGCGCCATGCAACGCCACCGGCGTCGCACTCTTTTTTGAGCACGTCGATGACCGCGTCGCTCGACTGATCGCAAAACAGCTGGCCCTTGTGCTTCTCATGCCACGTCACGCGATGTTGCTTGAGCAGCGCCATGAAGTCGCGCGGCGTATAGCGTGCCAGCGCCGAGCGGCAAAAATGCGGATTCGCCGACAGATAATTGGCCGGCCCCGCATACAGATTCGTGAAGTTGCAGCGGCCGCCGCCGGAAATGCGGATTTTTTCCGCGAGACGCTGCGAGTGGTCGATCAGCGCCACCCGTCGCCCGAGTTGACCGGCAACGGCCGCGCACATCATGCCGGCCGCGCCCGCGCCGATCACCGCGATATCGAAGGATTCCATGGGGCCGCATTGTACCTGCCGGGCCCTCAGGTCCATGCCCGTGCGCTGCCGACCGCCAGCGGCTGCTGGTCCGCGCTGGTATACTTTCAGGCTTACCTTTTACTTTCGGACGCGCATTGCGCGCGCCCGTCTCAAGCGATTCATCATGCTCGTTCTCGGCATCGAAAGCTCCTGCGACGAAACCGGTCTCGCGCTCTACGATACGGAGCGCGGCCTGCTCGCGCACGCGCTGCATTCGCAGATTGCGATGCATCGCGAGTACGGCGGCGTCGTGCCGGAGCTTGCATCGCGCGACCACATCCGCCGTGCGCTGCCGCTGCTAGAAGAGGTGATGGAGCGCGCCAGCGTCGCGCGCGGTGACATCGACGCGATCGCCTACACACAAGGCCCTGGGCTCGCGGGCGCGCTGCTGGTCGGCGCGAGCGTCGCCAATTCGCTGGCGATGGCGTGGAACAAGCCGACCGTCGGCATTCACCATCTCGAAGGGCATTTGCTGTCGCCGCTGCTCGTCGATGAGCCGCCGCCGTTTCCGTTCGTCGCGCTGCTGGTGTCGGGCGGCCATACGCAACTGATGCGCGTGACGGACGTGGGCGTCTACGAGACGCTCGGCGAAACGCTCGACGACGCCGCGGGCGAAGCCTTCGACAAAACCGCCAAGCTGCTGGGCCTCGGCTATCCGGGCGGCCCGGAAGTCTCGCGCATGGCCGAGTTCGGCACCCCCGGCGCAGTCGTGCTGCCGCGCCCGATGCTGCATTCCGGCGACCTCGATTTCAGCTTCAGCGGCCTGAAGACCGCCGTGCTCACGCACGCAAACCGGCTGGGCGGCGCGAACATTTGCGAACAGGCCAAGGCCGATCTCGCGCGCGGTTTCGTCGATGCCGCCGTCGAAGTGCTGGCCGCGAAATCGCTCGCGGCGCTCAAGCGCACGAAGCTGAACCGGCTGGTGGTGGCGGGCGGCGTCGGCGCGAACCGGCAGTTGCGCGAAGCGCTGTCGGCCGCCGCGCAGAAGCGCAATTTTTACGTGCACTATCCCGACCTGTCGCTGTGCACGGACAATGGGGCGATGATCGCGCTGGCCGGCGCGCTGCGTCTGCAACGCTGGCCCGAACAGGCCGTCAACGACTACGCGTTCACCGTGAAGCCGCGGTGGGATCTGACGTCGCTCGCGCACTGAACCGCCGCCGCAAGACGATAAAAAGCCGCTTTAAAAGCGGCTTTTTCATGGGTTCAATGCTTTTGCAACGAAACGGCGTGGACCGACGCAGAACGTATCAGGCGAGGCGCTTGTCCTGCTCGATTACCGCATAAGCGCTGTGATTGTGAATCGACTCGAAGTTCTCGGCTTCGAGCACATACGCGACGATGCGCTCGTCGGCATTCAGACGCTGGGCAACGTCGCGCACGAGGTCTTCGACGAACTTCGGATTTTCGTACGCGCGCTCGGTAACGAACTTCTCGTCCGGACGCTTGAGCAGACCCCAGAGTTCGCACGACGCTTCTTCCTCGGCGATGCGGATCAACTCTTCGACAGCGACGTCGCCGATCAGCTCGGCATCGATCGTTACGTGCGAGCGCTGGTTGTGCGCGCCGTACTGCGAGATTTTCTTCGAGCACGGGCACAGGCTCGTGACCGGCACCAGCACCTTCAGAAACAGCCGCGTCGCGCCATGGCGGGTCTCGCCGGTCAGCGTAACTTCATAGTCGAGCAGGCTCTGCACGCCCGACACCGGCGCGGTCTTATTCACGAAGTACGGGAATGACACTTCGATGCGGCCCGCCTCGGCCTCGAGCTTATCGAGCATGGCCGCGAGCATCGTGCGGAACGTGGCCGGTTCGAGCGGCGCCTTGTTCTCTTCGAGCAACGCGACGAAGCGCGACATGTGCGTGCCCTTCTGCTCGGCCGGCAGATGCACGTCGAGATTCCACGTGCCGACCGTCGGCTGCACTTCATCGGCTTGTGTGCGAACCGTCAACGGATGACGTACGCCCTTCACGCCGACCCGCTGGATCGGAATCTGGCGCGTGTCGGGGGTGCTTTGCACGTCGGGCATCACGAAGGCGGGATTCATCTGATTCATTCTTTTGTCCTTTCTGGAAAGCGCCGGGCTGCGTCCAGGTCTCGCTGCATCGGCGACGATCGCGCAGCGAGCTCGAAGCGCCCAGCGGCCGTGCAGATCAGCGCGCGCAATGGCGAACGCCGGCTGCCGCCGGCGTTGGGTGACGGGCCGCAGGACCCGTCGGTTCAAACTGGAGATTGCCGAAGCCGCCGTCGCATGACGGCGGCATGAGTCGTACCCACGGCGGCACGACAGGCGACAGCGCTTTAAGCGACGCGCTTCACCGACGACTGACCGCCGACCGCGCCGCTTGCGAGGAAGCGTTCGCGGATCGACCGGGCAATACCCGCGGCGTCGAGACCGCACGCGGCGAGCAGCTTGGCCGGGTCCCCATGATCGATGAACCGATCGGGGAGGCCCAATTGTAGTACGGGGCGCATAACCCCACTTGCGAGCAGGGCTTCGACGCAGGCCGAACCCGCGCCACCCATGATGCAGCCTTCCTCGACGGTGACGATCGCGTCGTGCGTCTCGGCGAGCTTGCGCACGAGTTCGGTGTCGAGCGGCTTCACGAAGCGCATGTTCGCCACGGTGGCGTCGAATTGCTCGGCCGCCGCGAGCGACGGCGCGACCATCGTGCCAAACGCGAGAATTGCAATGCGCTTGCCGGACGGCGCCGACGTCTCGCGACGCACTTCGCCCTTGCCGAGCGGCAACGCGGCCATCTGCTTGACGGTCGCGACACCGGTACCCGCGCCGCGCGGGTAGCGCACAGCGGTGGGATGCGACTGCTGCAACGCGGTGTAGAGCATCTGACGGCACTCGTTTTCGTCCGACGGCGCCATCACGGTCATGTTCGGGATACAACGCATGAACGCGAGGTCGTACGCGCCCGCATGCGTCGCGCCGTCCGCACCGACGAGACCCGCGCGATCGATGGCGAAAACCACCGGCAGGTTTTGCAGCGCGATGTCGTGAATCAATTGGTCATACGCGCGTTGCAGGAAGGTCGAATAGATTGCGACGACCGGCTTCATGCCGTCCGCGGCGAGGCCGCCCGCGAACGTCACCGCGTGCTGCTCGGCAATGCCGACGTCGAAGTAACGATCCGGGAAGCGCTTTTCGAACTCGACCATGCCCGAGCCTTCACGCATCGCCGGTGTAATGCCGACCACGCGCGAGTCGAGCTCGGCCGCATCGCACAGCCATTCGCCGAACACCTGCGTGTAGGTCTTCTTCGACGGCGTCGCGGCCGGCTTGATGCCCTCGGCCGGATTGAACTTGCCCGGGCCGTGGTAAAGCACCGGATCGGCCTCGGCCAGCTTGTAGCCCTGGCCTTTCTTCGTGACCACGTGCAGGAATTGCGGCCCGCGCAGTTCCTTGATGTTTTGCAGCGTCGGAATCAGCGAATCGAGATCGTGACCGTCGATCGGCCCGATGTAGTTGAAGCCGAACTCCTCGAACAGCGTGGCCGGCACGATCATGCCCTTCGCGTGCTCCTCGAGCTTGCGCGCGAGATCGAGCACCGGCGGCGCGACGCGCAGCACGCGCTCGACGCCCGCGCGCGCGGCCGCATAGAAGCGCCCCGACATCAGACGCGCGAGATGGCGATTGAGCGCGCCGACCGGCGGCGAGATCGACATGTCGTTGTCGTTGAGGATCACGAGCAGCGGCACGTCGTCTTCGACGCCCGCGTTGTTCATGGCCTCGAAGGCCATGCCGGCCGTCATCGCGCCGTCGCCGATCACGGCGATACCCATGCGGTTGTCGCCCTGCAGCTTGCTCGCGATCGCCATGCCGAGCGCGGCCGAAATCGACGTGCTCGAGTGCGCCGTGCCGAAAGTGTCGTATTCCGATTCGTCGCGTTTCGGGAAGCCCGAGATGCCGCCCAACTGACGCAGCGTATGCATCTGGTCGCGACGACCGGTCAGGATCTTGTGCGGATAGGTCTGATGGCCTACGTCCCAGACGATCCGGTCGTGCGGCGTATCGAACACATAATGCAGCGCGATGGTCAACTCGACCGTGCCGAGGTTGGACGAGAGATGGCCGCCCGTCTGCGATACGCTGTCGAGCACAAAGGCGCGCAACTCGTCGGCAAGCGGTTGCAATTGACGGCGATCGAGGCGGCGCAGGGCTGCCGGGTCGTCGATGGTTTTCAGCAAGTCGTACATCGTCGTTCCATTGTAGGAAAACTTACGCGCCCGCACTTCATACATGCACCCCGGGGATGGAGGGTGCGCGGCGGCGGGCTTTCGCGTTCAGCTGACCCGGTTCACCACCAGGTCGGCCAGTTCGGCAAGGCGCTGTGCGCGAGCGCCGAACGGTGCAAGCGCGGCGTGAGCGTCGCTGCGCAGTTGCGCCGCGAGCGCGCGCGACGCGTCGAGCCCGATAATCGACACGTAGGTCGGCTTGCCGTCCTTCGCGTCCTTGCCGGCGGTCTTGCCGAGCGTTGCGGAGTCGGTCGTGACGTCGAGAATGTCGTCGACGACCTGAAACGCGAGACCGACCGCGGCGGCGTAGGCGTCGAGCGAAGCCAGAGCCTGCGCGTCCGGCGTCTCGCCGGCCAGCGCGCCCATGCGCACGGCCGCGCGCAGCAGCGCGCCGGTCTTCATGCGATGCATGGTCTCGAGCTGCGGGCGGGTCAGCGTGTGACCGACGCTCGCCAGATCGATGGCCTGACCGCCGCACATGCCGATCGAGCCGCTGGCGAGCGCGAGTTCGCGCACGAGCGAGGCCTGCTGCGGCTGGCCCAATACGTCGGACGTGAGCACGACGAATGCCTGCGATTGCAAAGCGTCGCCGACCAAAAGCGCGGTCGCTTCGTCATACTTGACGTGGACCGTCGGCTTGCCGCGGCGCAGTTCGTCGTCGTCCATGCAGGGCATGTCGTCGTGCACGAGCGAGTAGACGTGGATCATTTCCAGCGCCGCCGCCGCCGCATCGAGGCATTCGGCGCACGCGCCGGTCAGTTCGCCGGCCGCGTGGCACAGGAGCGGCCGCACCCGCTTGCCGCCACCGAGCACCGCATAGCGCATCGCCTCGTGCAGCTTGGCGGGTTCGGTCGTCTCGGCCGGCAGATAGTGTTCCAGAGCCGTTTCGACGCGTTCGAGCACCGAGCGCGTCCATTGTTCGAATGTCATAGGTCGTCCCCGCTCTCAGTCGCGGCTGTGCCTGCGGTATTCATGGGCAGAGGCTTGAGGGTCTCGCCATCGAGGACCCGCACCTGCTGCTCGACCTTTTCGAGCTGCTGTTGACAGAATGCGACAAGTGCCGCCCCGCGACGGTACGCGGCCAGCGATTCCTCGAGGCTCAGGCTGCCGCCTTCCATGCGCGCGACGAGCTCTTCCAGCTCCGTCTGCGCTGCCTCGTAATTCTCCGGCAGCGGCGCGCTATCGCCGCTTTCGGCTGGCGCGGCGGCGGAATCGTTCGATGCGGTCTTCGCCATGAATAGTCGCAAAATTAAAACAAGTCGGACATTCTACGGCAAAAGCGACATTTTCGATCCGCTCGAAGGCCCGCGCCCCGCCTAGCGACGTTGCTTCGAGCCTGTCCGATGCCCACCTTTGCCCCGCTTCGACCCTGAAGTCTCGCAGAAAAAAAGCTCGAGGTCTGCGGCGAAAATGCCGAACTTTCTTGACATTTTTAACCCAAATCAGGGACTTAAGTGTCCCTGTCACAGGGAAACGGGTATAATCGCGGGCTCCCTAAATCGAATCTTCGATGGTTGGGTTGTTCACTGCTTTCACGTCTTCATCGGGAGTGGGAATGTCCAATCTGAGCAATGCATTGCAGTTGCGGTCTGTTCACAGCCAGCTGCCAGTCACGGCTTACTTTGACGAAGCGCTTCTTACGCGCGAAATCGACACCCTTTTCAAGAAAGGTCCTCGCTACATCGGCCACGATCTCATGGTGCCCGAAGCGGGGGATTATTTTGCCTTGCCCAGCGAACGCGAGGGGCGGGTACTCGTCCGTAACCAGCAGTCGCAAGTCGAGTTGCTGTCGAACGTGTGCCGCCACCGGCAAGCCATCATGCTCAACGGCCGCGGGCAGACGCAGAACATCGTCTGTCCGCTGCATCGCTGGACGTACGACCTGAAGGGCGAGCTGCTCGGCGCGCCCCATTTCGCCGACAACCCGTGCCTGAATCTCGGCGCCACGCCGCTGCAGAACTGGCAGGGTCTGTTGTTCGAGGCACAAGGTCGCAACGTCGCGAAAGATCTCGCACGCCTCGGCACCAGGCGCCACTTCGACTTCTCGGGCTTCATGTTCGATCACGTGGAAGTCCACGAGTGCAACTACAACTGGAAGACCTTCATCGAGGTCTATCTGGAGGACTATCATGTCGCGCCGTTCCATCCGGGCCTCGGCAGCTTCGTCAATTGCGATGATCTGACGTGGGAGTTCGGCGACTGGTACAGCGTGCAGACGGTCGGCGTGCACAAGGCGCTCGAGCAACCGGGAAGCCCGACGTATCGCAAGTGGCACGACCAAGTGCTGCGCTTTCGCGACGGCAATCCGCCCGAGTTCGGCGCGATCTGGATGGTGTACTACCCGGGCATCATGATCGAGTGGTATCCGCACGTGCTGGTCGTGTCGTGGCTGATTCCGCGCGGTCCGCAGAAGACCACCAACGTGGTGGAGTTTTATTACCCCGAGGAAATCGCGCTGTTCGAGCGCGATTTCGTCGAAGCCGAGCGCGCCGCCTATATGGAGACGGCCCGCGAAGACGACGAGATCGCCGAGCGCATGGACGCCGGCCGTCTCGCGCTGATGGAGCGAGGCGAATCGCAGGTCGGTCCGTATCAGAGCCCGATGGAAGACGGCATGCAGCACTTCCACGAGTTTCTGCGACGCGAACTCGGCACGATCTGATCCGCGCCGCGTGGCGCATCGATCGACTCAAGGAAAGACGGGCTTCGACCCGTCTTTTTTTGTTTAGACTAACAACATAGACCGGCGATCGCGCCAGCCGTGTGAACGACGCGGCCCGTAGCCGCCATCGCCCGTATCGAGGAGACGCTCATGCCCCACACTCATTACACCACCCTGATCTCCGCGACCAATCTTGCCGAGCTGCTCACGGCCGCGCCGGGCAGCGTGTTCGTGATCGACTGCCGGTTCGACCTCGCCGATACCGACGCCGGGGAGAAAGCCTGGCTGGCCGGCCATCTGCCGGGCGCGCATTATCTGCATCTCGATCGCGATCTGTCCGGGCCGAAGAACGGCTCGAACGGCCGGCATCCGCTGCCCGATCGCGCGCGGCTCGTCGAAACGCTCGAGTCGCGAGGTCTGAAGCAAGGTCAACAGGTCGTCGCATACGACGCGCAAGGCGGCATGTACGCGGCGCGCGTCTGGTGGCTGTTGCGCTGGCTCGGCCACGACGCGGTCGCGCTGCTCGACGGCGGCCTCCAGGCATGGGAAGCGGCCGGCCAGCCGCTGACGCAGGCCGTGCCCGCGCAGAACACCGGCGACTTCAAGGCGGCCGCGCCGCTCGCGGTGACCATCGATAGCCAGGCGGTCGAGCGCAACCTTGTCTCGAAGGAGCGGGTCGTCGTCGATGCGCGCGCGCCCGATCGCTATCGCGGCGAAAACGAGACACTCGACCGCGTCGGCGGCCATATTCCGGGCGCGCTGAACCGCTTCTTCAAGGACAACCTGACCGCCGACGGCCGCTTCAAGCCGGCCCACACTCTGCGCGAGGAATTCCATGCGCTGCTCGGCGACACGTCGCCGGAGCACGTGGTGCTGCAATGCGGCTCGGGCGTGACCGCCTGCGTGAATTCGCTCGCGATGGAGGTTGCCGGCCTGCATGGCTCAGCCCTGTACCCGGGCTCGTGGAGCGAGTGGAGTTCCGATCCGAAACGGCCGGTGGCGACCGGGGCGAACCCCTGAGCACTTGCCCCGGCGAGTCGTAATCAGACAAAAAGGCCGTTGCCGCGTTGAAGCGGCAACGGCCTTTTTCATCGGATTTATCGCTAGCCAAACAAACACATGAGGATTTCAAGCAACCCCATGTTGCTTGAACCACACGAGCGTGCGACGCCAGCCATCCTCGGCATCGGCCTTCTTGTAGCTTGGACGGTAATCTGCGAAAAACGCGTGACCCGCGTCGTCATAAACGACGAACTGCGAGCCACGTCCCGCCTGCGGCCCTTGCGCGATCGCCTGCTTCATCTGTTCGAGCGTGTCCTGCGGAATGCTTTGATCCTGGCGCCCATACAAGCCGAGTACGGGCGCATGCAGGTCGGCGACGAGATCGAGCGGATTGGCCGGCGTCATCGCATTCTTCGCGCCGGTCACGCGACCATACCAGGCAACGCCCGCCTTCACGCGCGGATTGTGCTCGGCATACAGCCACGAGATGCGCCCGCCCCAGCAAAAGCCGTTGACGCCGAGCCGGTTCAGGTCGCCGCCGTTCTCGCCGGCCCACGCGGCGGCCGAGTCGAGGTCGGCAAGCACCTGCTCGTCGGGCACTTTGCTGACCAACTGCTCGTTGAGTTGCTGCATGCTCGGGTAAGCGGTCGGGTCGCCCTCGCGCTCGTACAGGTTCGGCGCGATCGCCAGATAGCCCTGCTTCGCGAAGCGCCGGCACACGTCGGCGATATGCTCGTGGACGCCGAAGATTTCATGCACGACGAGGATCACCGGCAGATGCGTCTTGCCCTTCGGCTGCGCGCGATAGGCCGGTATCAGCGTACCGCCCGAATGGAACGCCACTTCCCCTGCTTCGAGGCCGTCGCTGTCGGTATGGATGGTCTGCGCCGAGACGGGCAGCACCGCTGCCGCGAAACCAGTGCCGAGTGCCGCCTTCATGAAGGTGCGCCGATCGAAGGGAACGTGCGGAATCAGACAATCAACTTCAGGCTTCAGCATGGGGCGCTCCTCGAAGAATTGTTAGAGGCAACAGGATACGCCTTGCGCGCACCCCGTTGCAGATTCAACTGAGGAGATTGTCCGCACGCGCCGATGCAGTCAGTGCAGCTTGACGCGCGGCAGCGCGGTACGGCGCAACCAATGCGCAAAGGTGTCCAGCACCATGCGCGGATAGCCGTGCAGCGCCGCGATATGCAGCCGGTACAGCGACATGTACATGAAGCGCGCGAACAGCCCTTCGATCAGCATATTGCCGCCGATCACCCCGCCCATCAGATTGCCGACCGCACTGAAGTGTCCGAGCGAGACCAGCGAGCCGAAGTCGCGATAAGTGAACTCTGGTAGCGGCCTGTTCTCGAGGCGCGCCGCCAGTCCCTTCATCAGAAAGCTCGCCTGCTGATGCGCGGCCTGCGCGCGCGGGGGCACGTTGCGCTCGTTGCCCGGCCACTCGCAGGCCGCGCAGTCGCCGAGCGCGAAGATGTTGTCGTCGATCTCGGTTTGCAGCGTACGGCGCACGATCAGCTGACCGAGCCGGTTGACCGGCAAGCCGTCGAGTTGAGTGAGCACCGCCGGCGCCTTGATGCCCGCCGCCCACACGGTCAGATCGGCTCGCACCGTGTGACCGCTGGCGGTGCGGATGTAGCCCGGCGCAACCTCGGCCACGGTCTCGCCGATCATCAGCTTCACGCCGAGCTTGGTCAGCAATTCGGCGGTGGCCGTGGAAACGCGTTCCTGCAACGCGGGCAGGATGCGCGGCCCCGCCTCGATCAGCACGATGCCGACGTCATGCCGCGGATCGAGCTTGTGCAAGCCATACGCGGACAACACTTGCGCGGTATTGCGCAATTCCGCCGATAACTCGACCCCCGTCGCGCCGCCGCCGACGATCGCCACCTGAATGCGCGGCTCGCTGGACGTCCACGTGCCGGGTCCCGGTCGCGACTCGACGGGCTCGTGCGCCTGATGTTCGGCGCGCATGCACGCCGCGATCAGGCGCTTGCGGAAACGCTCCGCCTCGCTAACCGTATCCAGTGCAATCGAGAATTCGGCCGCTCCCTTGACGCCGAAGAACGCCGTGGTACTGCCGATCGCGATGACCAGCGTGTCGTACTCGAGCACGCGTTGGGGCAGCAGTTCAGCGCCGTCGTCGTCGAGCACGATGCCGAGCGTAATGCGCCGGTTCGCGCGGTCGAGTGCGGTCAGATCGCCTTGCTGGAACTCGAAGCCATGCCAGCGCGCCTGCGCCGCGTAAGGAAGCTCCTGCGTGAACGGGTCCATGCTGCCCGCCGCCACCTCGTGCAGCAGCGGTTTCCAGATATGCGTCGGAAAGCGGTCGACCAGCGTGACCTGGGCCTGCGCGCTGCGCCCTTTCTTGCCGGCCCCATAGCGATCGCCAAGACGCGTTGCCAGTTCCAGTCCTCCCGCACCCCCGCCAACGACGATAAATCGATGCATTGCACTTCTCCGTGTTGCCGATGAATTATCTGTCGCGACGCGGCGCATGAATGCGCCGTCCTGAATCGATTGTCCTCGACCCGGCTGGGAAGTCACAAGTGGCCAATACTCATGTGTGACATGCGCACGACGTTATCGTGCGGGTGTCACGGGCATGTCAATGCGCCTCCTCCCAGTTCAGCCCCGCGCCGACTTCGGCGACCAGCGGCACCTTCAGCGCGGCGACGCCGCACATCAGTTCTGGCAGACGCTTGCGGACTTCGGACAACTCGGCGTCGGGCACTTCGAGAATCAGTTCGTCGTGCACCTGCATGATCATGCGCGTGCCGATCTTCGAGTCTTCGATCCAGTTCTGCACGGCGATCATCGACATCTTGATCAGGTCGGCAGCGGTGCCCTGCATCGGCGCGTTGATCGCGGCCCGCTCCGCGGCCTGGCGGCGCGGACCGTTGCCGCCGTTGATCTCGGGCAGCCACAGACGGCGGCCGAACACCGTTTCGACGTAGCCCTTCGCCTTCGCGCTCAAGCGCGTCTCGTCCATATAGCGAGCGACGCCGGGATAGCGCGCGAAATAGCGGTCGATATACATCTTCGCCGCATCGCGCGTGATGCCGAGATTCGACGCGAGGCCGAACGCGCTCATGCCGTAGATGAGACCAAAGTTGATGACCTTCGCGACGCGCCGCTGATCGCTCGACACTTCGAGCGGCGTCACGTTGAAGATTTCCGATGCCGTGGCGCGGTGAATGTCTTCGCCCTGCGAGAAAGCGCGCATCAGCGATTCGTCGCCGGAGATGTGCGCCATGATGCGCAATTCGATCTGCGAGTAATCGGCGGATACGAGCTTGTGGCCCGGCGGCGCGATGAACGCTTCGCGGATGCGCCGGCCTTCGCCGGTACGCACCGGAATGTTCTGCAGGTTCGGATCGTTCGAAGCGAGCCGCCCCGTCACCGCGACGGCCTGCGCGTAGTTCGTATGCACGCGGCCGGTTTGCGAATTGACCATGCGCGGCAGCTTGTCGGTATACGTCGACTTCAGCTTCGACAAGCCGCGATGTTCGAGCAGGATCTTCGGCAGCGGGTAGTCTTCGGCGAGCTTCTGGAGCACTTCTTCGTCGGTGGACGGCGCGCCGCTCGGCGTCTTCTTGATGACCGGCAGTTCGAGCTTCTCGAAGAAAATCTGCCCGATCTGCTTCGGCGAGCCGAGGTTGAATTCACCGCCGGCCAGTTCGTATGCCTTGCCTTCGAGCTCGATCAGACGCGTGGCGATCTCGCTGCTCTGCTGACGCAGCTTCTCCGCGTCGATCAGCACGCCGGTGCGCTCCATCTTGCGCAGCACGCGCGAAGTCGGTACTTCGATCTCGCGATACACGTGATTGAGCGACTTCTCCGCGGCGATTTGCGGATACAAGGCCTGATGCAAACGCAGCGTGATGTCTGCGTCTTCGGCCGCATATTCGGCGGCTTTGTCGAGCGCGACTTCGTCGAAGCCGATCTGCTGCGCGCCCTTGCCCGCGACATCTTCATACTTGATCGTCTTCACGCCGAGATGACGCAGCGCGAGGCTGTCCATGTCGTGCGTGCGATGCGATTCGAGCACGTACGATTCGAGCAGCGTGTCATGCTCGACGCCGCGCATTTCGATGCCGTAATTCGCGAGCACCTGTTCGTCGTACTTCAGATGCTGGCCGACCTTCTTGTGGTCCGCGCTTTCGAGCCACGGCTTGAGCTTCGCGAGCACTTCGTCGAGCGGCAGCTGCACCGGCGCGTCGGGGCCGCGATGCGCGAGCGGCACATACGCGGCGCGGCCTGCTTCCACCGACAGCGACAAGCCGACGATCCGCGCAATCATCGGGTCGAGCGACGTGGTTTCGGAATCGAACGAAGTCATCTCGGCCGCGTTGATCTTGTCCAGCCACGCGTCGAGCTGCTCCCATGTTTGCACGGTCTCGTAGTGGCGCTCGTGATCGACGGACAACGCGGGCGGCACATCGGTTTCCGGACCTTCGACCGCGTCGGCAATCTCGACTTCGCGCAGCCACGTCTTGAAGCCGTGGCGCGTGAACAGATCTCGCAACTCTTCGCGCGACTCGGGAAGGCTCGGCAAGCTTGCTTCGATCGACACGATGTGCCCGGTCAGATCGCAATGGCGCTCGACTGTGACGAGCTTGCGCGCCATCGGCAAGAAGTCCAACGCGCGGCGCAGATTATCGCCGACCGCGCCCTTGATCTCGCTCGCATGCTCGACGATGCCATCCAGCGACTCATACTGCGTCAGCCATTTGACCGCGGTTTTCGGACCGCATTTCTCGACGCCCGGCACGTTGTCGACGGTATCGCCGATCAGCGACAGATAGTCGATGATGCGCTCCGGCGGCACACCGAACTTCGCGACCACGCCGTCGCGGTCGAGCGTTTCGTTGGTCATCGTATTGACGAGCGTGACGCGGTTCGACACGAGCTGCGCGAGGTCTTTGTCACCGGTCGATACGACCACGTTCATGCCGAGCTTTTCCGCCTCGGTGCACAGCGTGCCGATCACGTCGTCCGCTTCGACACGATCGATCATCAGCAGCGGCCAGCCGAGCGCACGCACCGCGACGTGAATCGGCTCGATCTGACGGGCAAGATCTTCCGGCATCGATGGACGGTTCGCCTTGTACTCCGGATACCAGTCGTCGCGAAACGTTTTGCCCTTGGCGTCGAACACGCACGCGCTATACTCTGCTGTGACTTCCTTGCGCATGCGCCGCAGCATGTTGATCATCCCGTAGAGCGCACCCGTCGGGCCACCCTCGGGGCCGCGTAGATCAGGCATCGCATGGTAGGCCCGGTACAGATAACTCGAACCGTCGACCAACAGCAGGGTCTTACCTTCAAGGCTTCGTTCTTCAGGCATTATGACTAAGAGAAAAGTGATTCCGAGTCTGCGATCGCTCGCAGATCAAGAGCGCGCAACGGCCAAAAAAGCCCGCGCATCGTGGCAGATGTTCACGATTATGGCAGAGTTTATCGAGGCGACCGAGTACCTGTCGGAGATTCGCCCGGCGGTCAGCATCTACGGTTCGGCGCGCCTGAAACCGAACTCGCCGTACTACAAACTCGCCACGCAGATCGCACGCAAATTGTCGGATGCCGGCTTCGCGGTGATCTCCGGCGGCGGCCCCGGCATTATGGAAGCGGCCAACAAGGGCGCGCATGCGGGCAAGGCTCCCTCGGTCGGTCTGAACATCGAGTTGCCGCACGAGCAGTCGGGCAACCAGTGGCAGGACATCTCGTTGCGCTTCCGCCATTTCTTCACGCGCAAGGTCACGTTCGTAAAGAACTCGGATGCGGTGATCGTGATGCCTGGCGGCTTCGGCACGCTCGACGAACTGGCCGAAGTACTCACGCTGATCCAGACCAAGAAGTCGCGCCACGTGCCGATCATTCTGGTAGGCGGCGAGTTCTGGGAGGGTCTGCTCGCGTGGTTCAAGAGCTCGCTGATCCCGATGGGTTTGATCAATCCGACCGATATCGATCTGATGCAGGTGATCGACAATCCGGACCAGGTGCTCGAAGCGGTGCTCAAGTTCTACGAAGACCGCGAGGAAGCGGAAGCGCATCCGGTCAAGTCCGACGAAGACCGGATGTTCTACCTGTGATCGCATGACGCTGCGCGCCTCGCATTACGCGTAGCACGATGCACTGTGCACACATCAGGTCGCGCACATGGCGGGCGCGTTGCCGCCGGGCCTTCCGTGGTGGTAGCACCTCGACACCTGATGAAACCGATTGATAAGGAAGACTACCCTCCTCCCGGCTGTTATCAGCACTTCGGCCTGAGTGGCCCGAGTCACTGAAACGCGACTTCCGCGAAACTCCGCAGCTTGCGGCTATGCAACCGATGCAGCCCGTTCATGCGCAGCAGTTCCATCGCCTTCACGCCGATCTGCAGATGCTGATCGACCTGCGCGCGATAGAACTGATCGGCCATGCCCGGTAACTTCAACTCGCCGTGCAGCGGCTTGTCCGACACGCACAGCAGCGTGCCGTAAGGCACGCGGAAGCGAAAGCCGTTCGCCGCGATCGTCGCGCTTTCCATATCGAGCGCGATCGCGCGGCTCTGCGACAGCCGCTGGACCGGCTCGCGATGATCGCGCAGCTCCCAGTTGCGATTGTCGACGCTCGCCACGGTGCCCGTGCGCATCACGCGCTTCAGTTCGACGCCATCGAGCTGCGTGACCTGCGCGACCGCGCGTTCGAGCGCGACCTGCACTTCGGCGAGCGCCGGGATCGGCACCCACAGCGGCAGATCGGCATCGAGCACATGATCTTCGCGCACATAGCCGTGCGCGAGCACGTAGTCGCCGAGACGCTGGGTATTGCGCAGCCCCGCGCAGTGGCCGAGCATGATCCACGCATGCGGGCGCAGCACCGCGATGTGATCGGTGATGGTCTTCGCATTCGACGGCCCGACCCCGATGTTGACCATCGTGATGCCACTGCCATCCGCGCGTTTCAGGTGATACGCGGGCATCTGCGGCAAACGCGGCGGCGGCGTGCCCTCCTGCGCCTGCTCGCCGAGGTTCTCGTTGTAGGTGATGACGTCGCCGGGCTCGACGAACGACGTGTATTCGCTGCGATAGGCGCGCAACTCCGCGTCGTCGGTACGGGCCATCATGGCACGGCCGAGCTTCACGAATTCGTCGATATAGAACTGATAGTTCGTGTACAGCACGTAGTTCTGCACATGCGTCGGCGAGGTCGCTGTGTAGTGCTTCAGCCGATGCAGCGAAAAATCGACGCGCGCCGCCGTGAACAACGCGAGCGGATGCGGCTCGCCCGGCAGCGGCTCGTACGTGCCGTTGACGATGCGGTCGTCGAGCAGCGCGAGGTCCGGCGTATCGAAGATGTCGCGCATCAGGAACAGGCGCTCGCGGTCCAGATCGCCTTCGAGGTGGATGCCCTCGGCGAATGCGAAATGAATCGGAATCGGCTGGTCCGACACGCCGACCTCGATCTGCACGTGATGGTTCTTCGCCAGCAGCCGCAATTGTTCGCGATAGTAGTTGCCGAACAGGTCGGGCCGCGTGACGGTCGTCTCGAACACGCCCGGCCCCGCGACGAACCCGTACGAGCGGCGCGAATCGATGTGCGTGTTGACCTCGGTACGCACGCGCACGAACGGATAGCAGGCGCGCACGCGATGGTCGAACTGCTCGTTGCGGCGATAGCGCGCGAACGCATCGCGCAGGAATGACGTGTTCGCCTCGTAGATCGCGGCGAGGCGGGTGACGGCTTCGGCCGCGTCGTCGAAGCCCTCGGTCGGGAAGCTGCTGGCGGGAGTCTGCACCGTGCGCTGATTGATATCGTTGTTCATCATCATCGTTCACCCTTTTTGATGAGACGACATTACCACGGAACCCGCTGTTGCCAAATGTCGGCGGCGACGCTTGCAACAGCGCAGGCGAGAACGCGCGCGTGTTGTGCGAAAGCGGCGCAAAATAAGGCTTAGCGCCCGTACGCCAGGCCGGATTTGCTAGAATCCGGGCACCCAATTGGAGAATCACCATGAAGCCGCTCCTTCCCATCGCTGTTGCGCTGGCTCTCGCCTTCGGCAACGCCGCGATGGCTGCCCAGCCCGTCGACGAACCGCCGCCCGCCGGCGTGCCCCAGTCCGCCAACGAACGGGCCGGTCTGCCGGATCTCGCCAAGATCAATCGTCCAGCCGCAGAGGTCAGCTCGAAGGTCGACATCAACAACGTTCCGCGCACGCCGAGCTTTCACGAAGTCAGCCCGAACGGCACCGAAATCACTGAATTCCGCGACAAGGGCAAGCCGGTCGAAATCAACGTGCAATCGAATTTCGGTACCCGCTACCAGATGAGCGCGTCGCCCGACACGTCGCCCACCGTCCACGACAGCGGCAAGCCCAGCACTCGCCTGCCGTCGGTGAATCTCCACTATTGATCGTTACGAAAGCGGCACGCCGGCAACGGCGGCCGCGGCGCGGTCGTGCCCCGGTTCCACCGATCGCGGCCGCTGCGCGATGAACTTGCGCTGAAAGCGGCGACGCGTACACTTCGCCGGTCCGCACTCGTCGCCCGCTGCACCCCATTCGCTTGTCTCACCTCGCACTGGCCGCACCGCGCCAGCCCCAACAACCTGATCCGACGTTTCCGCATGGCCGTCTTCACCGCTGTCAACGAATCCCAACTCGCAGAATGGATGAGTCACTACGATCTCGGCGATGTCGTCGAGTTTCGCGGCATTTCGTCCGGCATTGAAAACAGCAACTTCTTTCTGACGACGACGCGCGGCGAATACGTGCTGACCATTTTCGAGAAGCTGACAGCTGAACAACTGCCGTTCTATCTGGACCTGATGCGTCATCTTGCCGCCCACCACGTGCCGGTACCGGATCCGATGCCGCGCCTCGATGGCGCGCTGTTCGGCATGCTGCTCGGCAAACCCGCGACCATCGTGACGAAGCTCGAAGGCGCGCCCGAACTCGCGCCCGGCGTCGAGCACTGCGCCGAGGTCGGCCACATGCTCGCGCGCATGCACCTGGCGGGCCGCGACTATCCGCGTTATCAGCCGAACCTGCGCAGCCTGCCGTGGTGGCGCGAAACCGTGCCGACGATCCTGCCGTATCTCGAAGGCGAGCAGCGCGATCTGCTGGCGTCCGAGCTTGCGCATCAGGAGGCGTTCTTCGCCTCCGCCGATTACGCGGCAATGCCCTCGGGTCCGTGCCACGCCGACCTGTTCCGCGACAACGCGATGTTCGCGCACGCGGCGCCCGAGACCGGCCACGAAGTGCGTCTCGGCGGTTTCTTCGATTTCTATTTCGCCGGCTGCGACAAGTGGCTATTCGACGTCGCGGTCACGGTCAACGACTGGTGCGTCGACCTCGCGACCGGCAAGCTCGACTCCGAACGCACCGAGGCGCTATTGCGCGCGTATCAGACTGTGCGGCCGTTCACCGTCGAGGAAAACCGTCACTGGGGCGACATGCTGCGTGCGGGTGCATACCGTTTCTGGGTCTCGCGCCTGTATGATTTTCATTTGCCGCGCGCGGCGGAACTGCTGAAGCCGCACGACCCCGGTCATTTCGAACGCATTCTGCGCGAGCGCCTGCTGGGCGTCGCCAATCCAGGCATCCATACCCCATGCAACTGATCGAAGTCCCCGCGAAAACCGGCTACGTGTGGTTCCGCCAGGGCATCTGGCTGTTCCGCAAGAATCCGCTCGCCTTCCTGACGCTGTTCTTCACCTATTTGCTGGTGATGACGCTCGTGTCGCAGATTCCGTTGGTCGGCGGCGTGTTGCCGCTGTTGTTCATTCCGGGTGTCGCGGTCGGCTTCATGGCCGCTTGCCGCAACACGATCGCGGGCAAACCGGTGTTTCCGACCATTCTCGTCGACGGCTTTCATTCGTATGGCTCGGTGGTTGCGCGGCGGCTGCTCGTGCTCGGCGCGCTGTATGTGATCGCGATGGCGCTCGTGCTGGCCGGCTCGGCGCTCGCCGACGGCGGCATGCTGCTGAAGGTGATTCTCGGCAACGCGTCGATGGATGAAAACGCAATCGCCAACAGCAATATCCCGCTCGCGGTGGTCACCGCGCTCGCGTTCTATGTGCCGGTCGCGATGCTGTTCTGGTTCTCGCCGATCCTCGCCGCCTGGCACGACGTGCCGCCCGTCAAGGCGATGTTCTTCAGCGTCGTCAGTTGCTGGCGGAATCGCGGCGCTTTCATCGTGTTCGCGGCGCTGTGGTTCGCAGTCGCAACGGTCGTGTCGATCGGGCTGTCCGCGCTGATGCAGGCGCTCGGCGCCGGGGACTTCGCGTTCGCGATCCTGATGCCCGCGACGATGATCGTCACGACCATGCTGTACTGCTCGTTCTACGCGACCTATCGCGGCTGCTTCGGCGTGCAGACGCCGCAAACGCCGGATCTGCCGACCACTCCGGCGGCCTGATCCTTCGTTCCCGCGCGGGTGCCGTTCTGGCGCCCGCGCGCTGCGCGTTCCGCACGCATCTTCCCGGCCTCTCTGTCGAAACACCTGCTCGACGCCCGCCATTCCGAATCGATTTGCGGCACAATAATTTGCGTGCAATCCATTTGTACGCTCCTTTTTTGCCGAGGTGGATCATGAACCAGCGCCCCGCTCTCCCCTTCACGCTCGACGAGCAACTGTGCTTCGCGCTCTACTCGACCTCGCTCGCGATGACGAAAGCATACAAGCCGCTGCTCGAAAGGCTCGGACTCACGTATCCACAGTATCTGGCCATGCTCGTGCTGTGGGAAACCGACGACGTCACCGTCAAGGACATGGCCACGCGTCTGAATCTCGATCCGGCGACGGTCACGCCGCTGCTCAAGCGCCTCGAAGCGCAGGGACTCGTCGAGCGCGCGCGCGGCACTGACGATGAGCGCCTCGTCTACATTCGCTTGACGGGCGCGGGCAAGGCGCTCAAGCGTCAGGCGCGCGACGTGCCCGGCGAGATCCTCTGCGCGACGCAGCAGTCGCCGGAATTCCTGCTGCGTCTGCGCGACGACCTCACACGCCTGCGCACGACGCTCAACGACTTCATGGACCAATAGGGCGATAACTGAAACGGACTAGTTCCGGCTTCGCCGCAAAATTCATTTGCACGCCAATGATTTGTGTACTATCTTACTCACATGCCGCTTCGCTAGCACTTCGCCAGACCGGCGAACCGGCAGCCAGCGGCAAACATGCCAACCCCGACACCCAAGACCAGGAGCTGCACCATGAACATCCTCTACAAGGCAAGCGCAACGAGCACCGGTGGCCGCGACGGCCGCGCCGTATCGTCGGACAATGCATTGGACGTGAAGCTGGCCGCGCCGCGTGAGCTCGGTGGCAATGGCGCGGCAGGCACGAATCCCGAGCAGCTGTTTGCGGCCGGCTACTCGGCCTGTTTCCTGAGCGCCATGAAGTTCGTCGCCGGCCAGCGTAAGCAGGCCCTGCCGGCCGACACACAGGTTTCCGCCGACGTCGGCATCGGCCCGAACGACAAGGGCGGCTTCGCGCTCGACATCGATCTGCGTATCTCGCTGCCGGGCCTCGCTGCGCAAGCAGCGAAGGAACTGGTGGACGCAGCACACCAGGTCTGCCCGTACTCGAACGCCACGCGTAACAACGTGGCAGTTCGTCTGCACGTCGCTTGAGGTCAGGTCGGCCGTCGCGCCGATCAGCAATGCCCAGGCAGAACCGCTGACGGCGCATTCCCCGGCGCCGTCGCGAACAGCGCCCGCACTCTGCACAACAGGGACGGGCGCTGATCCTCTTGGCGCGTGCGGCACGCTATGTGCGATGCCGGTCGTCAACTACCTTCATCCCGACTGTCCTTCCCGATGACACGCGCCCGCCGCCTGCACGACAGTTTCGACGCCGGCCTCGTCTGGTTCCGCCGCGATCTGCGCAGCACCGATCATGCCGCGCTTTCCTACGCGCTCAAGCATTGCGAGCGCGTCTGGTGCGTATTCGTGTTCGACACGACGATCCTGCAGCCGATCGTCGATGCCTGGCAGACGCGCCAACCCGGCGAGCCGGTGCGGGATCGCCGCATCGACTTCATTCTCGCGTCACTGGCTGAACTCGACGGCGCGTTGCGCGCGCTCGGCGGCGGCCTCGTCGTGCAATACGGCGATCCGGCCGGGCTGGTGCCGAAACTCGCGGCGGAGTTGCGCGTCGATGCGGTGTTCGCGAATCACGACTATGAGCCGGTTGCGATCGAACGCGACGCGACAGTGGGCGAGCGTCTTAAGGATGCGGGCCGGCAGTGGCTGACGTTCAAGGACCAGACGATTTTCGAGCGCGACGAGCTGCTGAACGGCCAGGGCAAGCCGTTCACGGTCTTCACGCCGTACAGGAACGCGTGGCTCAAGCAATTGAGCGCGTTCGACCTGAAGCCCTACCCGGTGGAGACCTACGCGAAGCATCTGGCGGCGCTGCCGCGCAAGCTCGACCGTCGGTTGCCCACACTCGATCAGCTGGGCTTCGCGCGGAGCAACCTGACGGACTTGCAACTGCCCGCCGGAATGAACGGCGCGCAACAGTTGCTCGATGATTTCCTGACGCGCATTGATAACTACGCGGAGCGGCGCGATGTCCCCGCCACGAAGGGGCCGAGCTATCTGTCGGTGCATTTGCGCTTCGGCACGGTATCGATCCGCACGCTCGCACGGCTCGCGTACGAGATGTCGCTGCAACCCGACGGCAAAGGCGCGGCAACGTGGTTGTCGGAACTGATCTGGCGGGACTTCTACTTCATGGTCCTCGCGCACCACCCGCGCATCGCGAAAGGCGCGCCGTTCAAACCGGAATACGACCATTTGCGCTGGGAAAAAGGCCCCTCGGCCGACGCAGCGTTCGCCGCCTGGTGCGAGGGCCGCACCGGCTATCCGCTCGTCGATGCCGCGATGCTGCAATTGAACCGGACCGGCTATATGCACAACCGCCTGCGCATGGTCACGGCGAGCTTCCTCGCGAAGGATCTCGGCATTGACTGGCGGCTCGGTGAGCGCTACTTCGCCGATCTGCTGAACGACTTCGATTTCTCGGCCAACAACGGCGGCTGGCAGTGGGCCGCCTCGACCGGCTGCGACGCGCAGCCTTACTTCCGCATTTTCAATCCAGTCACGCAATCCGAAAAATTCGACCCCGACGGACGCTTTATCAAACGATATCTACCCCAGCTCGCCAGGTTGCCGGCAAAATGGATTCACGCGCCGTGGCTGGCGGGCGCGGAGCGGCTCGCGGAGTTCGGCGTGGTGCTAGGCGGGAATTATCCCGAGCCGATCGTCGATCACGCCCAGGCCCGCGAGCGCACACTGGCCAGATACGCAAAGTGAGTGCCCGCTCACATCATTGAATAAGAAGGTCTGGAGGGATGGAGATGCGCCGTCTGCCGTCGCTGCTCGTGTTTCTGATTCTGACGCTGGCGGCCGGCTGGGCCGCGAGTCTGTCGCTGCCGGACGCGTGGTACACGAGCCTGCAAAAGCCCGCGTTCAATCTGCCGAACTGGGTTTTCCCGCCGGTGTGGATCGTGCTCTACGTGCTGATGGCGTTTTCCGCGTGGCGCGTGTGGAAGCGCGACGGCCCTAGTGCGGCGATCGTACTGTGGGTTGTGCAACTTCTATTCAACGCTGCTTGGATGTGGCTGTTTTTCGGCCTGCATCGGCCGGAAATGGCGCTGATCGACATCTTGATCTTGCTGCTGCTGATCGTGATGCTGACGTATGTGTTCTGGCGGCGCGATCGCCTCGCGGGCGTTCTGCTCGCGCCGTACGTCGTGTGGGTCGCGTATGCAGCGCTATTGAACTACGCGTTGTGGCAGCTGAATCCCGCTGCTTAGCCGTAGTGCTGACTCATCCACGACGGCGCGCGCACGTTCGATTCCTGATCGAGCTTGCGCATACGGAATTCGAGGTCGTAGAGATCGGTCGCTTCAGCCAGATAAGCGTCAGCGCGCTCTTTTGCGAGCTGGTCAGGCGACTTGGTCAAAAACAGGAACAGGCGGCTGAGCAGATACATGGTTCACCTCGGCAATGATAGCTAGGCGTTTACGCCTAAGGGATAACCCGTATTATAGGGAAAACCCTGAGTTCATGCCACTATTCATTTTCGAGGTGTTGCTCGGGCGTCACCGGCCGGCCGACGATGCCGCCAATCCTTCCGCGATGCGGCCCGCGTCCGTGCGACGCTGATGCCGGAAAAACTCCCACAGCATGGCGCTCGCGTCCGGACCCTTGGACGAATGAAACGGCAGCGCATCGTCGCCGCCGGCCCATGCGTGGCCGAGCCCCTGCACGCGACATACCCGTACCACACGCCGGCCGCCGCGCAGATAATCGCGTACCACGACGCCATTTTTGCGATCTTCGCGCGTCTCGCCCGCTTTGCGCGCGCCGTTTGCGTCGATGAGGCGGTTCAGTCGCACGAACTGCGTCGCCAACTGATCCGCGTTGACCGGCGTGACCACATGGTCGGCGTCACCGTGGATGATCAGAGCCGGCATGCCCGGGTACTGCGCGACGTTGGTCGTTTCGTCGACGAGTTCGACCGGCTCGCGACGCGCGCCCCGCCGCATCACGTCCATCGCGGTAACGCCGGAGCGGGCCTCGCCGAAAGCGGGGCCGGAGTGCAACGCGACAGCGGCGAAATGCTGCGGATACTTGACGGCCAACAGCGCCGTCAGCCCCGCGCCTGCCGAAATTCCCGCCACGTACACACGCTCGCGGTCAAAGCCGTGCTGCTCGACCAGCGCATCCACCAGCGATACGACCGCACGCGCTTCCGCGCCGCCCGCGTTGTCGCCGGCGTCGTACCAGTGCCAGCAGCGGTGCGAGTGCGCGTGCTTCGATTGCTCGGGGTAGACGACCGCGAAGCCGTAGCGGTCGGCGAGCAGGTTCATGCGCGTGCCTTCGGCGAACTCGTCGATCGACTGCGTGCAGCCGTGCAGCATCACGACGAGCGGCATCGCCTCGTGCGCGTGCCCGGACGGTATATAGAGCCCGTACTGCAGATGATTGACCAGCCGGCCCGGTGCGGCCGGCGCGGAATGGAACGAGCGCGTCCACGCCCCGCTCGCCCATGCGGCCGCGCGTGGACGCACGCGCGACTCGCGCGGCGCTTCGCGTTTCGCGGGCGCGCGCAGCGCGGCAGTCGGCTTCAGTGGATGAGCCTTGCTCGACGGTTTGGTGGTAGCAGCGCGAGCCGGTCGCGCCTGTGCTCGCTTGGCGGTTTTTTGCGCGTGTTCGGTTTGGATCGCGAGCAGGCGCTTGAAACCGCGCAGCCAGATTTTCGACAGGCTTTTTGCCATCGGCGATAACCTCGCAAAAGGGACAAATGCGGACCGCAGATACTGCGGGAAGAATGGAGTTGTGCAATGCACAATAACATCATTCCTCCTGCGTTGCTGAACAACGGGGCCGCTTTTCTCGCCGATTTCAGCCACCGCGAACCTTGCCGGCGGCCTGTCGTCAAACTGCGTCGATAGCTGTTCGGCAGCCCACACTTCGGCGTGCAAAAGCGCTCCGCGCCGCGAGACCGTTCACGCGACACCCGACTATACTGGCGGTTGATCTCCCGACGTGTCGATCCGGGCCGCATCGGCGTTTCATGCCGGCTGCGCGCCGATTTCCACCAACCCGATTTCACGCGACCCCGTCGCGCTTCGCCCATGCCCGATTTACCGATCCACCTGTGGTATTCGATCACCAGCCTCGGCGGCGCCGGCTTGACGCTGCCGCTCGCGTTCGCCATAGCGCTGTGGTTGGCGGTCGGCTACTCGTGGCGGCTCGCGGCCTGCTGGCTCGCGCTGCTGGGTACGGCGATCGGCGTCGTGACCGTGACCAAGCTCGCCTTCCTCGGCTGGGGCGTCGGCGTGCGCGAGTTCGATTTCACCGGCGTCAGCGGTCACTCCATGCTGTCCACGGCCGTCTATCCGGTCGCGCTATTTTTGATGCTATTGCCCGCGCGCCGCGCCATCCGGCTGCTCGGCGTGCTTGCGGGGCTTGCCGCCGGCCTGGCGGTGGGTTTGTCGCGTGTGGTGCTGAGTGCGCATTCGCCGTCCGAAGCGGTGACTGGCTGCCTCGTCGGCGCGCTTGCCGCGCTCGTGTTCGTGCGGATCGCGTGGAATGCGGAAGCGGACCGGCTATCGGCGCTGCCGGTCGCCGTCAGCATGATGGTGCTCGCACTCTTGATGCACGGCGTGCACGTGCCCACGCAGCGCTGGGTCACGCATATTGCGTTGAAGGTGTCCGGCCACGACCGGCCGTTCATCCGCGCAACATGGCGGTCCACCCGCATCATTCGACCGTCGGCCGCGCCGCTGTCGCAAACGCGCAATACGCTCGAGCCCATGCGCGGGTCGGCCATCTGAACGCTGCGCCGGCCCTTCCGGCGCGTTTTCGAGCTTCCTTTTACAGTTTCGTAACATCTCGCCTGCGCTCGCGCCATGCGTGAAACGCAACGCCGAATCGGTCGTTTCGCCCACCGCTATAACCGCGCATATATTACGATAGAGTTTTCAGGCCACTGCTTCCCGTTCTAGTCCGACTTCAGGTCCGCCATGACCCTCTCTCGCCATCTGAAGCAATACGCGCTGTGCGTTGCAGCCGCCGCCTCCGTCATGGTCAGCGTGAATGCGCACGCCGATGAACTGGTGGTTTCGGCCGCCGCCAGCCTGACCAATGCGTTCAAGGCGGTCGGCGACGCGTTCGAGCAGCAGCATCCAGGCACGAAGGTTCTGCTGAACTTCGGCGCGTCCGACGTGCTGATGCAACAGATCGTCAAAGGCGCGCCCGTCGACGTTTTCGCGTCCGCCGATCAGAAGGCAATGGACAGGGCCGCCGCCGAAAAGGTGATCGTGCCGGCGACGCGGCGCGACTTCGCGGCCAACTCGCTGGTGCTGATCGTACCGGCCGACAGTCATCTCGCGCCCGCCAACCTCAACGCGCTGACGACCGCGAACGTCAAGCGCGTCGCATTCGGCGATCCGGCCTCGGTGCCGGTCGGCCGCTACACGCAGGGCGCGCTGCAGGCCGCGGGCGTGTGGGACGCGGTCAACGCGAAGGCGGTGCTTGCGTCGAACGTGCGTCAGAGCCTCGATTACGTCGCGCGCGGCGAAGTCGACGCCGGCTTCGTGTTCGGCACCGACGCCGCGATCATGCCCGACAAAGTCAAGGTCGCGATGAGCCTGCCGACGCAAACGCCGATCACCTATCCGATTGCGCAGGTCGAAGGCAGCCATCACGCGGCCGACGCTCAGGCATTTATCGACTTCGTGCTGTCGCCGGCCGGCCAGGCGGTGCTCGCGAAATACGGCTTCAGGCCGGCGCATTGATTCACGGGAGAGCACGCGCTCATGGAACAGGCTTGGGTGCCGCTGCTGCTGTCCCTGAAGGTCGCGGGCTGGGCCACCGCGCTCAATCTCGTGCTCGGCGTCGCGGTGGCGCTCGGTCTGTCGCGCTGGCGCTCCGGCGCGCGCGACGTGATCGATTCGCTGCTGATGCTGCCGCTGGTGCTGCCGCCCACCGTGCTCGGCTACTACCTGCTCGTGCTGCTCGGCCGACGCGGCATGATCGGCGCGTGGCTCGACCGCTTCGACATCCAGCTCGTCTTCACGTGGCAGGGCGCGGTGATCGCGTCGACGGTGGTCGCGTTTCCGCTCGTGCTGAAGTCGGCGCGCGCCGCCTTTGAAGGCGTCGATCCGCAGTTGGAGCACGCGGCGCGCACGCTCGGGATCAGCGAGGGCGCGGTGTTTTTCCGCGTGACGCTGCCGCTCGCGGCGCGCGGCATCCTCGCCGGCGGCCTGCTCGCGTTCGCGCGCGCGCTCGGCGAATTCGGCGCGACGCTGATGGTCGCAGGCAATCTGCCGGGCCGCACGCAGACACTGTCGGTCGCGGTCTATTCGGCGGTGCAGGCCGGCGACGACAGCACCGCCAACTTCCTCGTGCTCGTGACCTCGGTCGCGTGCGTGACGATCCTGCTGCTCGCGGGACGCCTCGTGCCGCAGCATACGCTTCTGAGAGCCCGCTGACATGCCGCTCAACGTCGCCATCCGCAAGACTTTCGAGACCGCCGAACGGCGCTTCACGCTCGACATCGCGTTCAGCGCGAACACGCAGCGGCTCGTGCTGTTCGGACCTTCGGGCGCGGGTAAGAGCCTGACCTTGCAGGCGATCGCCGGCTTGCTGCGTCCCGATGAAGGGACCATCACACTGCACGGCACCATCTTGTTCGATAGCGCGGTCGGCATCGATCAGAAGCCGCAGGCGCGCAAGATCGCGTATCTGTTTCAGGACTACGCGCTGTTTCCGCATCTGAACGTGCGGCAGAACATCGGCTTCGGGCTGCACCGGGGCTGGCTCAATCCGCGTGCGCGCGGCGCGCGCACGGAGGTCGATTACTGGCTCGACGCGCTCGAATTGAGGGGCGTGGCGGGCAATCATCCGGCGCAACTGTCGGGCGGTCAGAAGCAGCGGGTCGCGCTCGCGCGCGCGCTGGTTTCGCAGCCGCGCCTGCTGCTGCTCGACGAGCCGTTTTCCGCGCTGGATAGCCAGTTGCGCCAGCGCATGCGGCGCGAGCTATCGGACTTGCAAACGCGGCTCGATATTCCGATGGTGCTGATCACGCACGATCCCGACGACGTTGCCGCATTCGGCGATCAGGTCGTGCAGATCAGCGACGGCCGGGGCCGCGAAGATCATCCTTTTACCGGGTATGCGCGCAGCGAAGCGTCACCTCGTTGAACGGCTGGCTTGGCGCCATCGCTTTGCGGCTTAACTTGCGCCTCCACTACGCCCCGGCAACCCTCAATCCTTCACGCCGAGTATCACGCTCGACGCCTTGAACACCGCGACCGCGCTCGCGCCTTCCTGCAAACCGAGCGTGTCGACGCTGCCATTGGTGACGATCGCGGTGATCACCGCGCCGCCTTCGAGCCCGAGCGACACTTCCGCGTTGACCGCACCGCGCTTCACGCTCTGCACGGTGCCGCGCAACTGATTGCGCGCCGATAACTTCAACGGCGCATCGCCATCGCCGCCGCCCGCCACGAGCAGCACGACCCACGACGCCTTGATCAGCGCAAACGCCGCCACGCCGACCGCGAGCCCGAGCGCTTCGGTGCTCTCGTGCGTGAGCACGGCGACGATCGTGTAGCCGCCGGGCAGCGCGAGCGACACTTCGTCGTTGACGGTGCCGCGTTCGATTGCCGACACCGTGCCGTAGAACTGATTGCGCGCGCTCGTCTTCACGCCGATGCGGCCGATCAGGTCCCAGTCCGTCGCGAAGCCCTCGCCGATCGCCGCGCCGGCGCGTTCCAGAAAGCGCCGATGCTCGCGCTCGACCGCGCGAAACGTGTCGATCAGTTTCACCGCGCGCGGCGTCAGCGTCGTGCCGCCGCCGCCCTTACCGCCGGTCAGACGCACGACGAGCGGCTCGCCGGCGAGGTTGTTCATCGTATCGACGGCATCCCACGCACCTTTGTAGCTGATGCCGACCGCCTTCGCCGCGCTCGTGATCGAGCCGGTCTCGCCGATTGCCGCCAGCAGCGCGATACGGGCCGCGCCGCCGAGCGTCTGGGTGCCGGCTTGAAACCAGACGGAGCCGCCGAGTTCGAGGGCGTCGCGCGGAGGATCGGGGCGGTCGGTGGTCATGGCTGACATCGGTCGAAAGTACGTGGTAGGGCGGAAAATCATTATAGCGACGCGCTCTTGCGCCACTGGCCGCTGCGCTTGCCGATCACCACGGCACGACTTTGCCGAGGTAGTCGAGGTAATGCAAACCGGCGCGGCCTTGGTACGCGTCGATCGTGCCGACCAGGTTCGGGATGCTTTCGTCGATGCTCAGACGCGCGTCCGGCCCGCCCAGATCGGTTCGCACCCAGCCGGGCGCCATCAGCAGCAAGGTTTTGGTGTCGCTTCGATGACGCGCGGCAAAACTGCGCATGAACATATTCAGCGCGGCCTTGCTGCCGCGATAGACCTCGTAGTTGCCGTTCTCGTTGTTGGCGACGCTGCCCTGCCCCGACGACATCACGCCGATCGTGCCGCTCGGCCGGACGAGATCCTGCAGCGCCTCCACGACCCGCATCGGACTCAACGCATTGGTCACCATCACGCGCACGAATTCGTCGGTCGATACGTCAGCGATCGTTTCACGATCGTCGTTCTTGACGCCGGCATTGACGAACAGCATGTCGATCGGGCGTCCTTCAAGGCGGCTGCGCAGTGCGATGACCTGTTCGGGAATCGTGATGTCGACCGATTCGACTTCGAGCGCTGCATACGTCTTCGCTAGCTGCAGAAGCCTGGTCGTGGAATTTTGCCTGCCGGTGGCGATGACTCGCCAGCCGCGTTTCAGGTACTCCTCGACCATTGCGAAGCCGAGGCCGCGCGAGGCGCCGATCAGAAGCACGGTTTTTTGTTCGGTTGCGGGTTGCATGGAGCGTTTCCTGTCGATGGACTCGGGTTGAAACCCGTCAACGAAATATAGTCACGCGTGACACAGCGCGAAAGATCCAATGCTTGCACTTATCGACCGTGAATCGTCGACAATGAGCAAACGCCCGAATCAGGAGACCGCGATGCCACCCTCTGATAAATACTGGTTCCCGGCCAAACGCTATGGCTGGGGTTGGGGCTTTCCCGTGCGCTGGCAAGGATGGGTGACGCTGCTCGCGTATCTCGTGTTGCTCGGGGTGGTCGCTTTCCGGTTTCAACCCGCGGGTCATCCGCTCATGTTCGCGTTGCTGGTCGCGCTGTTGACCGTGGCCCTCGCGGTCGTGTGCTGGCTGAAGGGCGAGCCGCCGCGCTGGCGGTGGGGTAAGGACTAGCCGGCCCGCTCCGTCACCGGATTCACGGAAATATTGGTTCGACGCGCGCAAGCCATTGCCACGCCAAACGCCGCCAGAGAAACCAGTGACACCAACAGCACAGCCCACTCCACTGGAAAATAGCTCTGCCCGATTGTCCAGATCATCGCGGCCGAAATCGGCGCGACGCCCTTTGCAATATTGGACGGCGTAGAAAGCAGCCCGTTGATCGCGCCAAATCCTTCGACCCACATTACGTCCTGCACAATCGTTCCACGCAGGATGGTCATCATGCCGTTCGCTCCGCCGTAGATCAGCGCGAAAACGATCAGCAGCACGGGCGATGCCCCGGCAATCAGCAGGATCACCACCGACACCGGAAATGCTGTCGTGATGACCAAGCCGACGATTTTCGGAGAGACGTTCCGTCCAAATGCGAACCACAGAACACGCGCGAGAACTTGAGCCGGGCCGATGAGCGCCATCGTCAACAGGATGGTGGACTGTTGGACATGACGCTCGGCCATCAGCGGAACGAGGTGAAACGTCAATGCCGCGAACGTGACGTAGTAGGCGGTAAAGCACACCGCGAGCGCCCAGAACACCGGTGAGCGTAGCGCGCGCCGGGTGGACGCGGCGTTCACCGCCTTGACCGCGCCCTTGTCGACGGCAGCAGCATGGCGCGCGTCGTTTCCGCGGATCGCCAGTGCGTGAATGGGCAGGCAGACGCAGAGATTGATCGCCGCTAGCGCGAGCAGCGCGTGACGCCACCCCAGCAGATTGATGAGCAACTGCGTGAGCGGAATGAATGCGGTGCTCGCGAATCCAGCGACAAGGGTTATCAGCGTGATCTTCGTGCGGAAGCTGCCCGGATAATTTCGCGTGATCACTGCGAAAACCGGGTCGTACAGCGTGGCCGCCATCGAGATGCCGAGGCCCACCCATGCGACGAATAGCATCGCCAGGCTGTTTGCCTGCGACCACATCACGAGCATTGCGGATGCGAGCAGCGATCCCGCCACCATGACGGCCCGGCCGTGTCCGTGGTCGATCCAGGTGCCGACCGGATACGCAGCCAGCCCGGACACGAGCAACCCGACAGACAGCGCCGCGTTGGTCGATGTCCGGCTCCAACCGAGCGCATGTTCCATCGGTACGACAAAGAGCGAGAACGCGTAGTAGATCGCTCCCCACGAAACGAGTTGCGCGGTGGCTAGTGCCCACGTCGCGATCGAACCTCGATCCTGCTGCTGCGCGAACGCTGTCACTTCTTATGCCCCCGTTGTGCCCCGGTTTGCCCTGAATTAACGCTGCCTGTTAAGGCGCCGCGCAACATGCCTTCTCCGCGACCGGCGCCGATGTAGGCGCACAGCAAGAACTCTTGCTGCCGTCATACCCGCTCGCGTTACGGTCGGTACTGCATACACCCGTTTCCGGCAGTTCGAGTTCGACGCGACGCGCGGCCTCGAAGTCGCCCGCGAGCCATGCCGCAATGGAGCGCACCTGTTCGTAGCCCGTCGCCATCAGGAAAGTCGGAGCGCGGCCATAGCTAGCCATTCCGGCGATGTAGAGTCCCGCATCGGGCTGCGCCAGTATCTCGGCGCCATGCGGCCGCACCGTGCCGCATGAATGGAGATTCGGATCGATCAGCGGGGCGAGGGCGCGAGGTCATTCCAGCGCCGCGTCGAGATCGAGACGGACTTCTCGCAGGATCTGCAGTTCCGGTCGAAGCCCCGTCGCTACGATCATTTCGTCGACCTCGACGGCACGCCCGTCAGCGTCCCGAACCTCGAGGGCACTACGGTTCACCCTGATTTCGTCGACGGCAAACGGCATCAGCAGTTCGATGCGACCCGCGTTGACCAGTTGCTTGAGCCGCTGACCCAGTGCGCCGCGCTCCGGCAACTGGTCAGCGTCGCCCCCGCCGTAGACCTGACCTGGCTGCGAGCGTCGCATCGCCCAGACGAGCGTCGCGCCAGGCTCCTGCGTTGCCAGCTTGGCGAGGTCGATCAGCGTGCCGATAGCCGAGTGTCCAGAGCCGATGACCAGCACCTTTTTGCCCGCGTAACGGCTACGGTCTGAGCCCAGAACGTCGGGCATGCCGTAACGGATATGTGCGTGAGCCGCCTTTTCACCGATAGCCGACAATCCGGACGCGCCAGCCGGAGCCGGATTCCCCCACGTGCCCGTCGCAACGATGACGGCGCCCGCAACGAAGCGCCCTTCTTCGCCATTGCGTTCCTCGAAGCGAATTTCGAACGGCTGCTGCTCGCGCTGCGCGCTCTTGACTTTGCCCGTGCGAACGCGGGCGATACCGGTGACGCGCGTGCCAAGACGCAGACAACCAGCAATCTCAGGCGTGCGCGCGAGCGGCAGCAGATACTGCTCGGCCAGTTCCCGCCCCGTCGGATAGGCGTCAGCGTCAGGTGCCGACCATCCTTGCCGTTCGAGCAACGCACGCGAAGCGCGGTCGATGTTGTACTGCCACGACGAAAACATATGAACATGGCCCCAGGCCAGCGGCGCAGCGCCTGCCGTTTCTTCCGCTTCGAAGATGACCGGATTCAACCCTTGCTGGATCAGATGAGCGGCCGCAGCGAGACCAACTGGGCCTCCACCGATGATTGCGGCGGGCGAAAACGAGTCGAACTGTTGTTTGGACATCTGGGGCGCAGAGGCGCTCTTCGGGCGGCAGCATGAAGACACGGCTAACTCCTGAGTAGGTAGTTTCTATGTAGTCGAGAGCAAAGCGATTGCGTATGGCGGAGTCAGTGGCCAGTCTGATTCACGCGTTTCGACAGTTCCTCGGCGCTTTCCTTGCGCTCGCTGTATCTGTCGACCAGATACGGGCCAATGTCGCGGGTCAGCAAGGTGAACTTGACCAGTTCTTCCATCACATCCACGACACGGTCGAAATAGGAGGAAGGCTTCATGCGTCCAGCCTCGTCAAACTCAAGGAACGCCTTCGCGACAGACGACTGGTTGGGAATGGTCAACATGCGCATCCAGCGCCCGAGGACACGCATCTGGTTTACCGCGTTGAACGACTGCGATCCGCCGCTCACCTGCATTACCGCGAGCGTTTTTCCCTGCGTCGGACGGACAGCCCCGACCGAAAGAGGAATCCAGTCGATCTGCGACTTCATGATCCCGGTCATCGCACCGTGGCGCTCAGGCGAGCACCAGACCATGCCCTCCGACCATTGCACCAGTTCTCGCAGTTCGGCCACCTTCGGGTGGGTATCCGGTGCATCGTCCGGCAGCGGCAGACCGCTCGGGTTGAACGTGCGTACCTCGGCGCCCATCGCCGTGAGCAGGCGCGCGGCTTCTTCCGTCAGCAGGCGGCTGAACGAACGCTCGCGAAGCGAGCCGTAGAGCAGCAGGATACGCGGCGGATGAGTCGATGCGGTCGCGGGCCGCAACTGGTCGATGTCGGGTACGCGAAACAGCGCCGCGTCGAGTTGGGGTAGATCAACGATGCGCTCAGACACGTTTGCCCTCGGCATCGATGACCACTTCGCCGTCTTCCTTGCGGAACGGTCCGCGCTGAGGGTTCGGCAAGAGGGTAACGCGGTTCATGTACTTTCCCCGGCGCCATTCAGGCACATTCGTACCAGTTCCTGGAACGGTTCACGACGCGCACTACGACCAGCATCACCGGCACTTCGACGAGCACGCCGACCACGGTTGCGAGCGCAGCACCCGATTCGAAGCCGAACAGACCAATCGCGGTCGCGACAGCCAGCTCGAAGAAGTTGGATGCTCCGATCAGCGCGGACGGGCAGGCAATGTTGTGCTTTTCACCAACCGCACGATTGAGCCAGTACGCAAGGGCTGAGTTGAAAAACACCTGGATCAGGATCGGAACAGCCAGCAGCACGATGACCAGCGGCTGCCTGATGATCGCCTCGCCCTGGAATGCGAACAGCAGCACGAGCGTCACCAGCAGTGCCGTAATGGACCAGGGGCCCAGCTTCGCCATGAACGCGTCGAATGTCTGCGGCCCCTTTGCGAGCAGCGCCTTCCGCAAGAACTGCGCGAGGATGACCGGAATGACGATGTAGAGCAGGACGGATGTGAGCAGCGTCGCCCACGGCACGGTAATGGCCGACATGCCAAGCAGCAGCCCGACCAGTGGCGCAAAGGCGATGATCATGATGCTGTCGATCAAGGCGACCTGTGACAGCGTAAACAACGGATCGCCACCAGTCAGCCGGCTCCAGACGAACACCATCGCCGTACACGGCGCGGCGGCCAGCAAGATCAGCCCGGCGACATAACTATTGAGCTGGTCGGCGGGCAGCATGGGCGCGAACAGATTCTTGACGAACAGCCAGCCCAGAAATGCCATCGAGAACGGCTTGACGAGCCAGTTCACGAAAAGCGTGACGCCGATTCCCTTAACGGGCCGACGGACCCCATGCAGTGAACCGAAATCGACCCTGATGAGCATCGGGATGATCATCACCCAGATCAGCAGTCCGACCAGGAGGTTGACGTGGGCGTATTCCATCCGCCCGATGTGCTGAAAGACGCCGGGAAAGACCTGGCCCAGCAGGATGCCCACGACGATGCACAGCGCGACCCATACGGTCAGATATCGCTCGAAGAAACTGATGGCGGGCCTCGACGCTTGTGTCGGCGACGCGATGTTTGGGGTATTCATTCGACGGTTCGACGGAAATCAGCTTTGCTGGATGCGGTTCAGGGCTTGCTGAAGGTCGGCATAGTTCAAGGTATCCAGGGGCAATGCCAGAAGTTGCAGCATGCGATAGCCAATCGCCTGGCGCGTCAGCTCGAACGCCCGCCGTTTGCCTTCGTCGCCTCCCGGTGCATTGGACGGGTCGGCGTATCCCCAATGCACCTTGACGGGACTACCGGGCCAGTACGGACATTCCTCCGCTACAGCGCTGTCGCACACGGTGATCACCACGCGCATTTGCGGAGCGCCTTGGGCCACGAACTCATCCCAGCTTTTACTGCGATACCCCGCGGTATCGATACCCGCGTTCGTGAGCGCTTCCAGAGCGAACGGGTTAAGGCGGCCGCTCGGTGCGCTGCCTGCGCTGTAGGCGCGGACATCCTTGCCAAGCTTTTGGGCCCAATGATTGAGCATGCCTTCGCCCAGCACGCTGCGCGCCGGGTTGTGGGTGCAGAGGATCAGAACGTTGGTGGTCATGACGGAGTTCCGGTCATTGTCTGCTGCTGCAGACGTTCGGAATATCGCCTGAGGCGCAGGATGCGCCGGCGCAGCAGTTTTCCGTGAGAAAACCGATCAGGTCCGTCATCGCGTCGAAATTTGCCGTGTAAATGACGAAGCGTCCGTCCTGACGAGACTTCACCAGGTCGGCGTGAGACAGGTCCTTCAGGTGGAACGACAGGCTCGACGGCGCAAGACCCAACTGTTGGCCGATTTCGCCGGCGGGCATGCCTTCGCGGCCCGCGACAACCAGAAGACGGAAGATCGCGAGTCGCGAGTCATGGGCAAGCGCGCCGAGCGCACGGACAGCAAGGTTCGGGTTCATGGGCGGAGCATACGTCAATGGCTTCGACATTTCAAGATTTGTGGAAATGTCGATCGTGATGCTCGACGGATCGGGAGAACAAGGGTGGGTGGCGACTTCGCTGTGAATAGCGCCCAGTCAGCGCTAAAGCGGCGGGCGTCCCATGTGAGCCATCTGCGCCCGCCCAATGCGTGGCTACAACGGAGAGGCGTACTGCGCAATCCCATTCCCAAACGACCAGTTCTCCTTCTCGACCTCGACGAGATTGATGAACACATCCTCGGGCCGCACGCCGGGCGACCTGCCGAGTTCATCGACGATGCGCCGGTACAGCGCCTTCTTCTGCTCGACCGAGCGTGTGTTGCTGACGGTCAGCTGGATCACGACGAGATCGTCGCCGCGCTCGATATTCTGGTATTGCCGGTCGTAGATCATGTTGTCGGCGGTGTGCTCTGTGATCAGCATGAACATGTCGTCCTTCGGCACGTTGAACGTGTCCACCAGCGAGCGCTGAACACTGGCGGTCAGCGCTTGGCGGTAGTCGGCCTGCTTGCCGGCGCGCAGTGAGATTCGGGTGAGCGGCATGACGGGCTCCTTGTTGCGGTGTTGGGTTGAACACAGCTTAGGCGCGCTAGACCATAATAAACAGATATCCATGCCTATTTCACCCATTTCCATCTGAAATGAAAGTCCTCGATCTCGATGCGGTGCCGGCCTTCGTGCTGGTCGCCGATCTGCGCAGCTTCACGCGCGCCGCCGACGCGCTCGACACCACGCAATCGGCCGTCAGCCTGAAGCTGAAGCGACTGGAGGCGCACCTGGGCAAGCAGTTGCTGGAGCGCACGCCGCGCGTGGTGCGTCTGTCCGCCGACGGCCACGCGTTTCTCGGCGCCGCGCGCGAGTTGCTGAACGCGCACGAGCGCGCGCTCGGCGCGCTGTCGGTCGAGCGGCGCCGGCTCGTGCTCGGGCTCAGCGAGCACGTCGCGGGGCCTGATCTGCCGCACCTGCTGGGCCGGCTCAACGCGCACGATCCCGGTCTGGTGGTCGAGTTGCACATGGGCACGTCGGCGGCGCTGCTCGCGCAGTTCGACGAACGCCGGCTCGATGCTGCGATCGTCCGCTACGGCGCCGACGAACCACCGCGCGACGACGCGCAGACGCTGTTCAGCGAACCGCTCGGCTGGCTCGCGACGCCGACGTGGCTACCGCGACTCGATGAGCCGCTGGCGCTCGCGCTATTGAGCCCGCCGTGTAATGTGCGCGACGTCGCGCTGCGCACACTCACAGCGGCGGGGGTCGCATGGCAGGAGGTATTTGTGGGTGGTGGTGTGGCGGCGGTGGGCGCGGCCGTGGCCGCCGGGCTCGCCGTGTCGCCGCTCGCGCGCCGGGTCGCGCCGCGCGGTCTGCTCGACGTCGGCGCGCGGCTCGGCCTGCCGGCACTGCCGGAATCGCGTGTGACGCTGCATTCGCGCGTGCGCGAGGCCCGCTCGGCGGAAACGCTGCGGCTGCTCGCAAACGGCCTCGCCGCGGCGTGACACGGCGACCGATGCCGGACCACGCCGCACCGCTCGAAGCGGCCTCAGTGGATGATCGGCGGCAGCGAACCGCTGCTGGCAGTCGCCGGATTGGGCGCGGAGCCCATCGGCGCAATGTCGCTAACGTTTGCGGACGTATCCGGCGAAGTCGGCACCGCGGGCCTGACCGGATTCGCACGGGAAACCGCCGGCTTGGCCGCGACTTTGTCTACGTGCGGACGCGCGGTGTGAGCTGCCGCGAAATCGGCATGCACGACCTTACCCGGAGCCGGTTTCGCGTGCGCCAGTTGTACATGCGGCTGCGCGTTCTTCGCGGCCCGCGCGGTCACGGTGGCGTGCGACCGGTACTGGCTCGAGGCCGCGACTTTCACGCCGCCGCCATGCGCCGCGAGCTCGCCGCCGTGGCCCGCGCCGGCCGATGCGACATGAGGCACCGCGTGCCGGACCCTGGTAGCCTGCTGCGCATGCGCACCGGCCTTGGGCTTGACGCCGCTCCGTGTGGCCGCCGTCACCTTCACCTTCGCCGCTCCGGGCTGGTTCCGCGCGTGCGCCTGCCTGGTAACGTGTCCGCTCGCCTCCGGCGGATTCCATACTTCCGCATAACCGGCGGCCAACGCCGCCTCCGACACACACCACACGGCCAGCGCCGCTGCCACTGCTCGAACCCGCATCTGCTGCTCTCCTGATCGACGACTGCCAAAACGAGCCGGGATTATATTCTCTTGCAAAAATCCATTTATGGACTAATATCATTAAAAAGTACACATAGGGACTTACCCGAAATGGCTCACGCTGCCCGAATTTCCTCGCCCGAGGCATCGCCGCGACGATCGCTTTCCGAACCCACGCTGACGCAGATGTCCGCGGCGGGCCTGCGTGCGTTCTTCAACATCGCGCGCGACTGGGACCTGAGCGCCGACGAGCAGATCGTGCTGCTCGGCAAGCCGGGCCGCTCGACGTTCTTCAAGTGGAGGGCGACGCCCGAGACCGCGCGCCTCAGCCACGACACGCTGGAGCGACTGTCGCTGCTGCTTGGCATCTACAAGGCGCTGCAGATTCTGCTGCCGCAGCCGAGCGCCGCCGACACCTGGGTCAAACGCCCCAACAGCGCGCCGCCGTTCGGCGGTAAACGCGCGCTGGACCGCATGCTGGCGGGCAACATCAGCGATCTCGTGGCCGTGCGCCAGTATCTCGACGCAATGCGAGGCGGCTGGGCGTGACAAAACCGCAATGGCAGGACCGCTGGACCAGCGCCGCGCTCGACTGGACGCCCGCGTATCGTGTGATTCCGACGCGCTTTCCGGCCATCAACCTGTTCGACCGCGTCGCGTCGCCGGAAGATTTCGAAGCGCTGTACGCGCTCGAAGCGATGACCAACGACCGACTGCGCACCGAAATCGGCGAACTCGATCTGGTGCCGCGCGAGGAGCGCCGCTTCGGGCCGGGCTACGGGCCGATCATGGCCGCGCTTACGCATCTGAATCCGCTTGGCAGCCGCTTTTCCGACGGCACGTATGGGGTGTTCTACTGTGCGCGTTCACGCGAGACGGCGATCGCCGAAACGCGCTATCACACCGGTCAGTTCCTCAAAGCGACCGCCGAGCCGCCGATGCGTCAGCAGATGCGTCTTTACACGGTAGTCGCGCAAGGCGGCGTGGTCGACTTGCGTCGCGACCCCGAGCTCGATGAAGCCGTGCTATCGCCCGACGACTACATTGCCGGCCAGGCGCTCGGGCGCGCGGTTCGCGAGGCGGGCGCGCCGGGCATCGTCTATCCGTCGGTGCGCGACAGCGCCGGCGAATGCCTCGCGGCGTTCCGCACGACGCTGCTGCGCGACTGCCATCACGCGGCATACCTCGAATACAACTGGAACGGCACGAGCGTGGATATGGTGTTCGAGTTGAACCAGGTCGGGTGACAGAGGAGCGGCGCAGCCGCGTGGCGACTTCAGCCGCTCAAGGCAAGGCCAGTTCCGCCGCGCCTTCCGCGCGAGCGGCCTCGACCGAGATCGACCAGCGACGCAGCGCCTGCGGCTGCACGATCGTCAGCGTGCCGTCCGGCCCGAACGCGCCGGTATCGATGAACACCTGCGAGCCGATTTGCGTGATGTCGCGTACCGGCGTATGGCCGCAATAGGTCAGCGACAGCCCGCGCTGCCGCAGCGGATCGCCGTGACCGAGCGCGAGCTCGCGACCCCACAGCAATTGCTGGCGCGTTTCGGCCGAATAATTGCCCGCGTCGAGATCGGCATCCGAGCCGAAAAATTCGGCGTGCAGAACGTTGAAGCGCGTCTTGCCGCTGCCGATCACGCGCACGAGCGGCAGCGTGCGCAGATGCTCGGCGTAGTAACGCAGACGTTCGTCGGGCACGTCGGCCGCCCACCCGCCGCCGATGCCGTACCACCACTGCCGCCGCAAGCGGCCGTCGGCGACCGCGCACAGCGCGTCTTCGTGATTGCCGAGCACCGCATAGAACCACGGCTTCGCGAGCAGCGCGAGCGCCTGCTCCGAGTGCTCGCCCCGATCGACCAGGTCGCCGACCGAAAACAACCGGTCGCACGTCGGATCGAACGCGATCTGACGCAGGAGGTAGCGCAACGCATCGACGCAACCGTGCAGATCGCCGACCACGAAATCGCGGCCGGCCTCGTTGGCGTCGTGATGTTGAACGAAGTTGGCGGGAATGGCATTCATCTCATCATGATAATGCCGCCGACGCGCCCGCGTATGCGGGGTGCCTATCGTATCCGCACGCCTCATCGAGCAAGAAAGACATCGAACGACGCAAAAACGACGCTGAAACGACACATTCGCGGTATGCGTTACCGGGATTGCATATTTTCGCGAGTCACTCCTGCCGCGGCGCCCGAGTCGCCTCGCCTGTTATTGCAGCGTGCGCAGCTTCGCCACCTGGCCGGTCGTGATCGTCGCCTGCGGATTGCCGAACTGTTTCGTCACGTAGTTGGTGATCGCCGCGATCTGCTCGTCGTCGAGATGGCCGCCGAACCCGGGCATCAGCACGTCCGCGTGCGTGGTGGTGCGGTTCACGCCGTGCAGAATCACCAACGCGAGATTGTTCGCGTCGTTCGCGCCGACCGTCGAGTTGTGGATCAGCGACGGATACGCGCCCGGCGCGCTCGCGCCCACGCCCTGCCCGGTCCAGTTATGGCAAGTCGCGCAATTGGCGACGAACAGCTGCGCGCCGTTCACGCCGGTGATCGCGGTGCCGCGCAGCGCAGCGACATCGTTGGCGGGATTGCCCCATTGATGACGAGGACGCGCGTCACCGCCGCTCACGGCCGGCACCGAGCGCAAGAATGCGACGATCGAGCGCAGATCCACCGGCGTCAGATACTGCGTGCTGTTCGCGACCACTTCGCCCATCGGTCCGGCCGCGTTCGCGCGGCCCGGCGCCGCGCCGGTCGACAGATATGACGTGAGTTCGTCGTCGCGCCAGCTGCCGACGCCGCTCAGCTTGTCCGGCGTGATATTGAACGCATGCCAGCCGGCCTGCACCGCACCGGAGAAACGCGCGCTGGACTGCAGACCCTGCATGAAATTGCGCGGCGTATGGCATTCCTCGCAATGCGCGAGCCCTTCGACCAGATACGCGCCTCGGTTCCATTCGGCGCTCTGCTTCGGGTCCGGCACGAAGCGCCCTTCGGTGAAGTTGAACATGTTCCAGAACACCATCAGCCAGCGCTGATTGAACGGGAACTTGAGGCTGTTCGCGGGCGGCGTGTAGTGAATCGGCGTGAGCGTGTTCAGATAAGCGCGGATCGCGAGCACGTCCTCCTTGGTCACGCGCGTGTAGGCCGTGTACGGGAACGCCGGATAGAGCCGCTCGCCGCCCTTGCCGATGCCTTCGTGCATCGCGCGCATGAAATCGGCGTCGCTCCATCGGCCGATGCCGGTGTCGGGATCGGGCGTGATGTTGGGCGTCACGATCGTGCCGAACGGTGTGCCGATCGGCAGGCCGCCCGCGAATGGGCGCGACTTGTCGGCCGTATGACAGGCCGCGCAATCGGCGGCACGGGTCAGGTATTGGCCGCGCTTCACGAGTTCGCCATTCGCGGCGCTGCCGTCGAGCGTGGCCCGGCCGCCGTCCGACGCCTGCGCCGCGTCGTCGGCGCGCGCCTGGGTGATCGGCATTTCGTCGGTCGAAACCGCGTCCGGGCCGTGCGACTCGTGCCACGCAATCGACAGCGCGAACAGCGAAAACGCGGCCGCGAGCGCGGCACCGCCGAAGCGGCGGCGCTGGGCCAAGTGCATCCGCGCAGAATCCAGCTGTACGCGAGAGGTGTTCTTCAGCATTGTGGCTCTCCGGTCAGCGCTCAAATTTCGCGCTTCAGCTTGTCGGCCAGCTTCAGCGACAAGGCCGCGATCGTCAGCGTGCAGTTCACCGATGCGGCGGTAGGCATCACGCCGCTGCTGGCGATGAACAGGTTCGCATGATCGTGCGTGCGGCAGTCCGCGTCGACGACCGAACTCGCCGCATCGCTGCCCATGATCGTCGTGCCCATGATGTGATTGTTCGGCGCGAAGCTGTCGTCGAACGAGACTTCGGTGCCGCCGAATAGCGCCGCGATCTTCGCATACTGTTCGTGCGTATCGGCGGCGCTCTTTTTCACGTAGTCGTTGATCGAGTAGTAGATCTCGGGCTGCGCAATGCCGAGCGCGTCCTTGTGATCCGCCGACGGCACGATGCGGTTCTGCGGCTCCGGCAGATGTTCGTGAAAGCTGTTGATGCTCAGCGTGCGTGCCGCGCGGTCGCGAATCTGCCGGTCGAGCTCGGCGCCGGTCAGGCCTTTTTTCAGCAGATCGGCGGTAACGCCCATAGTCGGCACGCCGTTCGACAGATGCAGCTTCTTCGACGCGTAGTCGGAGCGGAACGCACCGTCGCGGAAGTTGACGATCGAGGTCATCTCCATCGGGCCGCGGCCGGGCCACAGCGGTTCGTTGGCGAGAAACGTGACGCCGGTGCCCGGATGGTCCATCAGATTGCGGCCGACCTGATCGGAGCTGTTGCCGACGCCGTGCGGGAATTTTTCCGAGGTCGACATCAGCATCAGCTTCGGCGTTTCGATGCCGTTCGCCGCGAGCACGAACAGCTTGCCGGTGACGCGTGTGCTATTGCCGTTGGGGTCCTTGTAGTGGACCGCGCTGATGTGCCCTTTGTCGTCCGCTTCGATGCGATACACGACCGCTTCGGGAATCAGCTTCGCACCGGCCTGCTCGGCTTTCTCCGCATGGATCACGCCGTTGTACATCGCGGCGATCGGGCAGATCGGCATGCAGTTGTTGTTGCCGCAGCAGGTCGGCCGCGCATCGTACGGCCGGCTGTTGCGCGCAACCGGTTCGGGCACGACCTTGAAGCCCTGCGCGTTGAGCACGTCGCTGAAACGCTGATCCATGTACGACAGCGGCAACTGCTGCATCGGATAGGGCTTCGAGCGCGGCGAGCCGAGATCGATCGAACTATCCGGACCGGACACGCCGAGCTGCACTTCGGCGGCCACGTACCACGGCTCGAGCGCTTCGTACGGATACGGCCAGTCGCGCCCGACGCCATACAGCTTGTGCAACTGGAAGTCCGACGGCAGCAGCCGCCACGCGGCGGCCGCCCAGTGCCACGTCGTGCCGCCGACGAGCCGCACGTATTGTGAGTTGTACGGATAATCGCCCTTCTGGATCAGGTAGTTGTTCGCGGGCGCGTATTCGGGATGCGGCGCGTAAGGCGTCGACGGATACGGCGTCGCGAAGTCGGACTTGGCCGGCGAATTGCGGAAGTTCTCGACGATCTGCCAGCGCGCAATGCGCGGCCCAGCTTCGAGCAGGATCACCGACGCGCCCGCCAGTGCCAGCTGATGCGCAACGAGACTGCCGGCGACGCCCGAGCCGACCACGACGATATCGGCGGATTGTGTGTTTGCCATCGTTTCTCTCTCCGGTGCTCTGCCTGTTGCGGGCTTGGTTCGTGCGCTGCTGGCGTGGCCCGCTGGCGAGCCCGCGCGGCTTACGCCTGCAGCGGCTTCTGCGTCCAGTAGAACGGCACGTCGCGGCAATAGGAGGGAATCGTGAGCACGTCTTGCACAGGCGCGAACATCAGCGCCTTTTCATACGCGATCACCTGGACGTGCGGCATGTCGCCGACGAGTCCGAGATACCACGCGCGCATGATCGCGCCGACCGCTTTTGCGAGCGCGGGCTGGTCGCTCTGCAGCGCCTGCGTGACGGTATCGGACGGCACGCCGCCGTGGCCTTGCAGCCAGGTGTTCAGCGCGGCGACGTTCTGCGCGAACTGCTTATCGGCACGCGACAGCGCATCGTAGACACGCTGGCCGAGCACGGTGTCGAAACTGCTACGGCCGGTGAGGTGTTGCGAAAGCGCGAGGAAGGCATCGAGTCCGCCGCCGGCTGGCGCCGTAGCGGCGAACGCGGGCGCGATCCACGACAGCGAACGGCTCGCGCCGGCGAACGCGAGCGCCGCGGCCGCCGCGCACGAACCGAGCACCCACGCCCTGCGCGAAGCGGAAAACGACGGGGACAAACCGGTGAAACGCGTGGCACTGCGATAGGACTTCGCTCCTTGCCGATGCGTCATGTGGGGATGCGCATCTTTATCCTCAGGAACATCTGTCATGGGGGCTCCAGATGATGAGTCGTTCTCGACGAGCTGCGCGGGGAAGGCATGATGCCGTTCGCGTGCCGCTTCGTTTGCTCTTCCCCAAACCTGGTCTGACGCCGCTTCAGCGGTCTCGAATCCGTGCGCGCGATTCACGCGCGCCGCCTGTGTGGCGCTGTATGCATGAGCGCAACGAGTGCTGCCGTTTTCTGCCAATCGCCTTTCAACTGAAAGCGGCGCGCAAGGCCGCTGCGAAAGACTATAGCCTGTGACCCACCATTCGACAATCGGTCCTCGTTGCACGCGTAGAATCAGCGACACCGACTGCCCTACACTTTGTCGTCCATCTCGACTCATGTCCATCAACTACTATCCGCAAGTTCTTCGCAATCGGCCCCGCACGGTGATCGGCCTCGTGATCGGGATCGTCGTCGCGTTCCTCGTGCCCGATCATACGAGCCCGATGGCGCGCACACTGATCGGCTGGGACGCCGCCATCTGGAGCTACCTGCTGATGATCTGGGTGCACATGGCTCTCGCCGACGAGCACCGCGTGCGCGAACGCGCGATACGCGACGACGAAAACGCGGGCGTCGTGCTGGTCGTGATCTGCGTCGCGACGATCGCAAGCATCGCCGCGATCGTGCTCGAACTCGCGACGGCCAAGGGCTCGGGCGGCGCAACGACCTTCTGGCACTACCTGCTGACCGGTCTGACGCTGATCGGCGCATGGTTTCTGATTCCGACGATCTTCACGCTGCACTACGCGCGCCTCTACTACGGCACCGACGCGAAAGAGACCGCGTTGAAATTTCCCGATCATCATTTACTGCCGAACTACTGGGACTTCCTGTACTACTCGTTCACGATCGCGGTCGCGTCGCAGACCTCCGACGTGGTGCTGCGTTCGCGCGAAATTCGTCGCGCGACACTGGCGCAATCGGTCCTGTCGTTCTACTTCAACGTCGCGGTGCTCGGCTTGTGCGTGAACATCGCGGCGGGGCTGCTGGGTTCGTGACTCGGCCATTGCGCGGGGCTCGGATGAATTTCATGCGAATGCCACGCGCGTGCCACATAGCTGCCACGCGAGCGTCACCCTGGCTGCGCGCGTCCGTCTGTGTAAATCCGACCCGCGTCGTCCCGTTTTACATGCCGCGCCAGCCGCAGCGTGCGTAACAATGCCCGCTTAATCGCGCGCGCTCCGTGCGGGCGCGCACCTTCGGCACCCGCCATCTCAACGTAACCTCCCCCTTTTCCCGCTAGCGGGCCGCCGCGTTGGCACATGGTTTGCTCCCTTTCGGCGACGAGTGACGACCAGTCCCACCGGACCGGCGTCTGGCGCGAAAGCACCCGCGACTGGCCAGCGGGGTGACGATCTTTGCACTACATTGACCAATACGTGCCCCCGCTGACGCATCGCGCGGTATCCGGCTCGGGAAGCCCAACGAGCGCTGTGATCGCATGCCAACTGCATCCACACCGCAGCAGGACAACTCTGGAAACGACCGATGGAACCTCCAAACGGGTACGCGCCGCGGATTTACTTTTTTCACTCTCTTCTCGTCGGGCCCCTCGATGCCTGGCCCGCGCAGTTCGCTCACGCGGCCGGGCTCGGCTTCGATCACGCGTTGATCGCCGGGCTGTTCGAGCCGGGCCAGGCGGGCCACGCTCAGGTGGTTGGCAATCACGCGCGGCTGCATCCGGTGTTCGAGGCACAGCATTCGGTGCCCGACGCCGTGCGCATGCTCGCCGATGCCGCGCGCCGCAATAATCTGACGCTGCTGATCGATCTGGTGATCGACCGCGTGGCCGCCGACGGCGTGCTGTACAGCGAACATTCGGACTGGTTTCACGCGCGCGAGTCCGAGCTCGCGCGGCTCGATCCGCGCCACGTGCATCGCGAAGACAACGTCGCCTACGCGAATTTCGACGACCCCGCGACGAGTGCCTCGCTGTGCGTCTGGTGGACCCAGCAACTGCTCGCGCTCGCCGAGGCGGGGGTCGGCGGCTTCCGTTTCGATTCGCCGCATCGCATGCCGGCTGCCGTATGGCGTCAGCTCGGCGATGAAGTGCGTGCGAAGCATCCGCACGTGCGCTTTCTCGCGGCCACGCCGGGCCTCGCGCGCGGCGACCTGCCCGGGCTCGAGGCGGCCGGCTTCGACAGCGCGTTTTCGTCGGTGCGCTGGTGGGACTTCCGTTCGAGCTGGATGGCCGAGGAGCATGCGGCGCTCGCGCGCGTCGGCGCGCCGATCGCCTTTCCCGAGGCGCCGTACGGCACGCGCCTCGCCGCCGAGTTGAGCGACGTGCACGATGCGGCGATCGTCGAGCGGGCGTATCGACGCGCGCTGTTCACGTCGGTTGCAGTGGGCAGCGGCTGGATGATGCCGATGGGCTTCGAATACGGCATCGCCGAACCGATGTCGCAAACGCGCGGCGACGCCGCGCAGTTCGCGCGCGCCGTGCAGTCACGCCGCTTCGATCTGAGCGCCGCCGTCACCCAGGCGAACGACTTCGCGCGCAATACGCCGACGCTGCACGCCAACGGTGAATTGCGCCAATTGAGCGGACCCGGGGCATCGGCCGCGGTTCTGCTGCGCGCCGACGCGGCCGATCTGCGCGACGCCAGCGAAGCACTCCTGATCGCCGTGAATCCCGAACTCGGCGCGCCAGTGCGGGTCGATCCCGCGCGCTTCCTCGCGGGCGTGCCGGGCAGCTTTACGCGCTTCGTGCCGCTCGATGCACGCGGCCGAAACGAACCCGCGGCCCTCGCGCCGTTCGCGCTTGCGCCCGGCGCGGTGCGGCTGCTGCGCGCGTTCGCGGAACAGGCGATCTACCTCGCGCCGCCCATCGACAAGTCGAACAGCAAGCGCAGCGGCCACAAGACCGTGCTCGACGCGATCGAGGCGCCGCGCGTCGCGATCGAGAGCGTGTCGCCGTCGGTCGAAAACGGCCGCTTCGCGGCCAAGCGCAGCGTCGGCGAGCGCGCGGAGATCCGCGCGGCGATCTTCGCCGAAGGTCACGACAAGATCGCGGCCGCCGTTCTGTGGCGCGCGGCCGACGAAACCGCGTGGCACGAAGAACTGATGGCACCCGCGCCGCCGGCCGGTCTCGACTTGTGGAGCGCGCGCATTCCGCTCGAGCGGATCGGCCGCTACGAATTCACCGTGATCGCTTGGCGCGACGACTTTGCTTCGCTCGTCGAGCACATCCAGAAGAAGCTGAAGGCGAACCAGACCGTCGAGATCGAACTCGACGAAGCCGCGCATCTGTTCGCGCTCGTGCTCGCCGAAGTCGAAACGGCCGAAGGCGCCGACAAGGAGCAGCTCGAACACATCGTGCGCGACTTCCAGAAGGCCGACGCCGAACAGAAGCTCGCGCTGATTCTCGCGCCCGCCACCGCGACAGCGATGACCGCCGCGCGCCACCGGCCGTTTCTGAGCCGCGATCAGGTGACCTACAAGATCGACGCGGAACGCACCGCCGCCTATTTCGCGAGCTGGTACGAAATCTTCCCGCGCTCGATGAGCGACGACGAATCGCGCCACGGCACGTTCGCGGACGTGACCGCGAAACTGCCGCGCATCCGCGACATGGGCTTCGACGTGCTGTACTTCCCGCCGATTCATCCGATCGGCCTCGCGAACCGCAAGGGCCGCAACAACACGCTGACCGCGCAGCCGGGCGATGTGGGCAGTCCGTATGCGATCGGCGCGGCCGAAGGCGGCCACACCGCCGTGCATCCGCAGCTCGGCACGCTCGACGATTTCAAGGCGATGCTCGCCGCCGCGCATGCGCACGGCCTCGAAATCGCGCTCGACTTCGCGATCCAGTGCTCGCCCGATCACCCGTGGCTGAAGGAGCATCCGACGTGGTTCGCGTGGCGCCCCGACGGCACGCTGCGCTACGCCGAGAATCCGCCGAAGAAGTATCAGGACATCGTCAACCCGGACTTCTACGCGCGCGATGCGAAGCCCGACCTGTGGCTCGCGTTGCGCGACGTGATCCTGTTCTGGGTCGACGCGGGTGTGCGCATTTTCCGCGTCGACAATCCGCACACCAAACCGCTGCCGTTCTGGGAATGGATGATTGCCGACGTGCGTGCGCGCCACCCTGATGTCATTTTCCTCGCGGAAGCGTTCACGCGGCCGCGCATGATGAACCGGCTCGGCAAGATCGGCTTCTCGCAGTCGTACACATACTTCACGTGGCGCGAGTCGAAGCGCGACTTCACCGAGTACATGGTTGAGCTCACGCAGACCGGCGCGCGCGATTTCTACCGGCCGAACTTCTTTGTCAATACGCCGGACATCAACCCGCGCCATCTGCAATCGCAGGGACGCACGGGCTTTCTGATCCGCGCGGCGCTGGCCGCGACACTGGCCGGTCTGTGGGGCGTGTATAGCGGCTTCGAACTGTGCGAGGCCACCGCGCTACCGAACAGCGAAGAGTACCTGGACTCCGAAAAGTATCAGTTGCGCGCGTGGGACTGGCACCGGCCCGGCAATATCGTCGGCGAGATCACCGCACTGAATCGCATCCGGCGCGCGAATCCGGCGCTGCACACGCATCTCGGTCTCACGTTCCTCACCGCGCACAACGATCACATCCTGTTCTTCGAGAAAGCGACCGAGTCGCGCGACAACGTGATCGTCGTCGCGATCAATCTCGATCCGTTCAACGAACAGGGCGCGGACATCGAGTTGTCGTGGGACACGTTCCAGCGCTGGCATCTGCACGACCACGCCGCGCTCGAAGTGATCGACCAGATGACCGGCGCACACTTCGAATGGCACGGACGCTGGCAGCACGTGCGGCTCGGCTCGGGCCAACCGTTCTCGATCTGGCGCATCGCGCCGCTAGGCGGCCTGCCCGCCGATCGCCCGGAGGACAGCGACCACGAACACGACAGCGCTCTTCCCGCAGACGCTGTCACCCCAACCTGGATGGAAGGTGGAACATGAAGCGCGACGATCCAGCCCAATCCACGCACGAGGCGCAAACGGCCGCGGCCGTCGGCACCGCGGCGAAGGTACGCACGCGCCGGCGCGGCAAGCCCGCGGCGCTCAGCGACGATCCGCTGTGGTACAAGGACGCGATCATCTACCAGGTGCACATCAAGTCGTTTTTCGACGCGAACAACGACGGCGTCGGCGATTTCCCCGGCCTGATCGCCAAGCTCGACTACATCGCCGAGCTCGGCGTCAACGCGATCTGGCTGCTGCCGTTCTATCCGTCGCCACGCCGTGACGACGGCTACGACATCGCCGACTACCGCAACGTGCATCCCGACTACGGTCAGCTCGCGGACGTGCGGCGCTTCATCCAGGAAGCACACGCGCGCGGCATCCGCGTGATCACCGAGCTCGTCATCAACCACACGTCGGATCAGCACCCGTGGTTCCAGCGCGCACGGCGCGCGAAGGCCGGCTCGAACTATCGCAACTACTACGTGTGGTCCGATACCGATCAGAAGTACGCGGAGACGCGCATCATCTTCATCGACTCGGAACCGTCGAACTGGACGCACGATCCGGTTGCGGGCGCGTACTACTGGCACCGCTTCTACTCGCACCAGCCCGATCTGAACTTCGACAATCCGGCGGTGATGAGAGAGGTGCTGCAGGTGATGCGCTTCTGGCTCGACATGGGAATCGATGGGCTAAGGCTCGATGCGGTGCCGTACCTCGTCGAGCGTGAAGGCACCAACAACGAGAACCTGCCGGAAACGCACGAGATCCTGAAGCGGATTCGCGCGACCATCGACGCCGAGTATCCGAACCGGATGCTGCTCGCCGAGGCGAACCAGTGGCCCGAGGACGTCAAGGAGTACTTCGGCAACGAAGACGAATGCCATATGGCGTTCCACTTCCCGCTGATGCCGCGCATCTATATGTCGATCGCGAGCGAGGACCGCTTCCCGATCACCGACATCATGAAGCAGACGCCGGACCTCCCCGATTCGAACCAGTGGGCGATCTTCCTGCGCAATCACGACGAGCTGACGCTCGAAATGGTCACCGATTCCGAGCGCGACTATCTGTGGAACACCTATGCGAGCGATCGCCGCGCACGTTTGAATCTCGGCATTCGCCGCCGTCTCGCGCCGCTGATGGAGCGCGACCGCCGCCGCATCGAGCTGATCAACTCGCTGCTGCTGTCGATGCCCGGTACCCCCGTCATCTACTACGGCGACGAACTCGGCATGGGCGACAACATCCACCTCGGCGACCGCGACGGCGTGCGCACGCCGATGCAGTGGTCGTCGGATCGCAACGGCGGTTTCTCGCGCGCCGACCCCGAGCAACTGGTGCTGCCGCCCGTGATGGGTACGCTGTACGGCTTCGACGCGGTCAACGTCGAAGCGCAGAGCCGCGACCCGCATTCGCTGTTGAACTGGACGCGCCGCATGCTGGCGACGCGGCGCGCGAAGCAGACCTTCGGACGCGGCACGATCCGCTTTCTGAAGCCGGAAAACCGCAAGATTCTCGCGTATCTGCGCGAGATGCCCGGCGAGGCGCCGATCCTGTGCGTCGCGAATCTGTCGCGGGCGCCGCAGGCGGTCGAGCTGGACCTGTCCGAATTCAACGGCTTCGTGCCGATCGAGATGACCGCCGATTCGGTGTTCCCCGCGATCGGCCAGCTGACCTATCTGCTGACGTTCCCGCCGTACGGCTTCCTGTGGTTCATGCTGTGCGAAGGCGGTGGGCGTCCGACGTGGGCGCAGGCGCATTCCGAGCCGCTGCCCGAGTTCGTGACGATCGTGATCCGCGAGGGGCAGACCGGGCCGACGCCCGAAAACGTGCGGCTGCTCGAATCCGAAGTGCTGCCGTCGTGGCTGAGCCGGCGCCGCTGGTTCGCGTCGAAGGATCAGAAGATGCATGCGGTGCGGCTCGCCGCGCTGACCACGATTCCGAACGGCGGCTTCGCGTTCACTGAAATCGAAGCGGACGTCGGCGATCACACCGAGCGCTACGTGGTGCCGATCGCGATCACGTGGGGCGGTGAAACCACCACGCCGCTGTTCCTGCAACTGGCGTTGGCGCGCGTGCGGCGCGGCCGTAACGTCGGCCATCTGACCGACGCGTTCTCGCTGCCGATCTTCGCGCACAACGTGCTGCGCAAGATGCGCGAACACGCGGTCGTCCCGACCGTGCAGAAGAGCGAAATCAAGTTCCTGCCGACCGAGCGCTTCGCCGAACTCGACAATCTCGGCGAGCGGCCCGAGATACGCTGGCTTGCGGCCGAGCAGAGCAACAGCTCGCTCATCATCGCCGATGCCGCGGTGCTGAAGCTGGTGCGGCGCCTCGTCAGCGGCATCCATCCGGAAGCGGAAATCAGCCGCTATCTGACGCAGCTCGGCTATGCGAACACCGCGCCGCTGTATGGCGAAGTGGTGCGCGTCGATCCCGAGGGCGTGCCGCATACGCTCGCGATCCTGCAGGGCTTTATCGACAATCAGGGCGATGCGTGGAACTGGTCGCTCGATTATCTGCGCCGCTCGGTCGACGAACTCGCGATCGCGGTCGACACCGAAACGCAGACCGCCCCCGACCGCACGAACGAGTCGATCTTGCTGGACGGCTACGGCGAACTCGCGGGCATCATCGGCCGACGGCTCGGCGAGCTGCACGTCGCGCTCGCCACGCCGAGCGACGACCCCGCGTTCGCGCCGGAACATGCCAACGCCGAACAGGTGAAAGCATGGGTCGACGCGACGCAGACGATGCTCGCGAGCGCGCTCGATCTGCTCGCGCCGCGCATCGCGGACATGAGCGATGCGGACACGAAGGGGCTCGCGCAAAGTCTGATCGATCGGCGCTCCGCGCTGGTCGAGGCGGTCGACAATCTCGTGCCGGGCGACGCGGGCGCGTTGCGCATCCGCATCCACGGCGACTTCCATCTCGGTCAGGTATTGGTCGCGCACGGCGACGCGTATCTGATCGACTTCGAGGGCGAGCCCGCGCGTTCGCTCGAGGAGCGTCGCCAGAAATCGAGCCCGTTGCGTGACGTAGCCGGTCTGATGCGCTCGCTGTCGTATGCGAGCGCGGCCGCGCAATCGACCACCGAAAGCGCGCCACAACAGACCGCCGATCGCAAGCGTGCTCTGTTCGAGCGCTTCCGCTCCCACGCGACCACGGCGTTCCTCGCTGAATACCGCGCGGCCGCCGCTCAGTCGTCGGAACCGCTCGTCGCGCCCGAATCCGAAGAGGCGCTGCTCGATCTGTTCCTGATCGAGAAGGCCGCTTACGAGATTCGCTACGAGGCGGCCAACCGGCCGACGTGGCTCGGCTTACCGGTGCGCGGCCTCGCGGCGCTCACGAGCCGTCTGCTCGGCGACACGGGCGCACCGCCGCATTACGATCCATCAACCCGGGTGTCCGGCTCCGCCACGCCGCCCAACCCGGCCGAGGGCGACTATGAGTGAGCATGATCCGGCCGCAGGCCTTCAACCCGTCGATATCGACGCGCTCGTCGAAGCGCGCCACCCCGATCCGTTTTCGCAGCTGGGGCTGCATCAGACGGACGCGGGTCCGATCGTGCGCGCGCTGCTGCCGAATGCCGCGCACGTCACCGTGATTTCGCGCGCCGATGGCGCGACGCTCGGCGAGCTCGAGCAATTGCGGCCTGGCCTTTTCGCGGGCCGCATCACGTCGGCGATGCCGTATCGCTTGCGCATCGACTGGCATGGCGTCGTGCAGGAAGTGGAGGATACCTATTCGTTCGGTCCGATGCTCGGCGACGAGCCGCTCCAACGTCTCGCCCACGGCGATCCGTACGCGGTGCTCGAATGTCTGGGCGCGCGGCCAGTCGACATCGACGGCGTGCCGGGCGTGCGTTTTGCCGTGTGGGCGCCGAATGCGCGGCGCGTGTCGGTGGTCGGCGACTTCAACGCGTGGGACGGCCGCCGTCATCCGATGCGGCTGCGTCACGAGGCGGGTGTGTGGGAGCTGTTCGTACCGCGCGTCGGCGCCGGCACGCGCTACAAGTACGAGCTGCTGTCGCGCGACGGCCATCCGCTGCCTTTGAAAGCGGATCCGTGTGCGATGCAGACGGAAAAGCCGCCGGGCACCGCGTCGATCGTCGCGCACGTCGACGAGATCGAGCAGTTTCCGTGGACCGATCACGAGTGGATCCAGTCGCGCGCCGGCAGGCAGACCGCGCGCACGCCGATCACGATTTACGAAGTGCACGCGGAGTCGTGGCTGCGCATCGCCGAGGAAGGCCAGCGCGGTCTCGTCTGGGAAGAGCTCGCCGAGCGGCTGATTCCCTACGCGAAGAGCATGGGCTTCACGCACATCGAATTTCTGCCGATCGCCGAGCATCCGTTCGGCGGCTCGTGGGGCTATCAGCCGCTCGGGCAGTTCGCGCCGTCCGCGCGCTTCGGCAAGCCCGAGCAGTTCGCGCGTTTCGTCGATCGCGCGCACGAAGCGGGGCTCGGCGTGATTCTCGACTGGGTGCCCGCGCATTTCCCAAACGACGCGCATGGCCTGATCGATTTCGACGGCACGCCGCTCTACGAACATGCCGATCCGCGCGAGGGCTATCACCAGGACTGGAACACGATGATCTACAACCTCGGCCGCAACGAGGTCAGCGCGTTCCTGATCGCGTCGGGGCTCGCGTGGCTGCAGCGCTATCACGTCGACGGGCTGCGCGTGGATGCGGTCGCGTCGATGCTGTATCGCGACTACTCGCGCGCGGCCGGCGAGTGGGTGCCGAACATTTATGGCGGCCGCGAGAATCTCGAATCGATCGCGTTCCTGAAGCGCTTGAATCATGAAGTCCGCTATGTGCCGGGCGCACCCGGCGCGATCACGGTCGCCGAGGAATCGACCGCATGGCCGGGCGTGACCGCGCGCGTCGCGGATGGCGGTCTCGGCTTCGACTTCAAGTGGAACATGGGCTGGATGCACGACACGCTGCACTACATGCACGAAGACCCGGTGTATCGCCAGTATCACCACCACAACATGACGTTCGGCATGGTGTACGCGTATTCCGAGCGTTTCGTGCTGCCGCTTTCGCACGACGAGGTGGTGCACGGCAAGGGCTCGCTGCTCGGCAAGATGCCCGGCGACCGCTGGCAGCGTTTCGCGAATCTGCGCGCGTACTTCGGTTTCATGTGGACGCACCCGGGCAAGAAGCTGATGTTCATGGGCGGCGAATTCGGCCAGATGGCGGAGTTCGATCATGACGGCTCGCCGCATTGGCATCTTCTCGACGATCCGGCCCACCACGGCGTGCAGTTGCTGGTGCGCGACCTCAACCATCTGTATCGCAACGAGCCGGCGCTGCATCTGCTCGACAGCGAACCGGGCGGCTTCGAATGGTTGATCGGCGACGACAGCGCCAACAGCGTGTTCGCCTATCGGCGCACCGACGGCGCGGGCCAGGAGTTCGTCGTGGTGTGCAACATGACGCCGGTGCCGCGACTCGGCTATCGGCTCGGCATGCCGCGCGGCGGCCGCTGGGTGGAAGTGCTCAATACCGATGCGGCCGTGTACGGCGGCTCGAACATGGGCAACGGCGGGCTGATCCATTCCGACCAGGTAACGAGCCACGGCAGGCCGCATTCGGCCGCGCTGACTTTGCCGCCACTCGCAACGATCGTCTTGCGCGCGGACTAAGGAAACGTGCCGCAGCACAGGCGCGCGGCGCGAAGGCAAGCGCCGCGCCCCCGTTGCATGAAGACTCGGACAGACCCGGGCTCTAGCTCGACAATCAGAACAGGAAAGGGAAAACATGTCGCATGCGTTGCCCGACCGGTTGCTGCCCGGCTCACCGTATCCGCTCGGCGCGAGCTGGGACGGGTTGGGTGTCAACTTCGCGGTGTTCTCGGCCAATGCGCAAAAAATCGAGCTGTGCCTGTTCGATTCCACCGGACGCAAGGAGATCCGCCGCTTCGCCATGCCCGAATGCACCGACGAGATCTGGCACGGCTATCTGCCGAACGCGCATCCTGGCACCGCGTACGGCTTTCGCGCGCACGGGCCGTATCAGCCGCATTTCGGGCATCGCTTCAATCCGCACAAGCTGCTGCTCGACCCGTATGCGCGCAAGCTCGTCGGGCAGTTTCGCTGGTCCGACGCGCTGTTCGGCTATCGCGTGCATTCGAATCGCGCGGACCTTTCGATCGACCGGCGCGATTCCGCGCCCGCGATGCCCAAGTGCGTCGTCGTCGACGAGGCGTTCGACTCGTCGCACGACCGGCGTCCCGACGTGCCGTGGGGCGAAGCCGTGATCTACGAAACGCATTTGCGCGGCGCGTCGATGCTGCGCTCCGACCTGCGCCAGCATGAGCGCGGCACGTTCGCGGCGCTCGCCGCGCCCGAGTTCATCGAGCATCTGCTGAAGCTTGGCGTGACCGCGGTCGAGCTGCTGCCCGTGCACGCGTTTCTGAACGACCGCTTCCTCGTGGAGCGCGGCCTGCGCAACTACTGGGGCTACAACACGGCCGCGTTCTTCGCGCCGGAGCCGACCTACCTGAGCACGCACCGGCTCGACGAAATGCGCATCGCCGTGCGGCAACTGCACGCGGCCGGCATCGAGGTGATTCTCGACGTGGTCTACAACCACACCTGCGAAAGCAACGAGATGGGCCCGACCGTCTCATGGCGCGGCCTCGACAACGCCAGCTACTACCGGCTGATCCCCGGCGACGAGCGTCACCATATCAACGACACCGGCTGCGGCAATACGGTCAATCTGCCGCATCCGCGCGTGATGCAGATGGTGATGGATTCGCTGCGCTACTGGTCGACCGCGTTCAACATCGACGGCTTCCGTTTCGATCTCGGCGTGACGCTCGGGCGCGAAAGCCACGGCTTCGACCCGGGTTCGGGCCTGTTCGACGCGTTGCGCCAGGACCCGGTGCTGTCGCAACGCAAGCTGATTTCCGAGCCCTGGGATCTCGGCCCTGGCGGCTATCAGCTAGGCAATCACCCGCCGGGTTTCAGCGAATGGAACGACCGTTTCCGTGACACGGTGCGACGGTTCTGGCGCGGCGACGCCGGCCTGCGGCCCGACCTCGCCGCGCGCCTGACCGGTTCGGCCGATCTGTTCAACCGGCGGCATCGCAAGCCGTGGGCGTCGCTCAACTTCGTCACGTCGCATGACGGCTTCACGTTGGCCGATGTCACCGCGTACGAGCAGAAGCACAACGAAGCCAACCAGGAAGACAACAACGACGGCCACAACGAGAATTGCAGCCGCAACTGGGGTGTCGAAGGCGCGACCGACGACCCCGCGATTCTCGCCACGCGCCGCCGCGTGTCGCGCTCGCTGATCGCGACACTGATGATCGCGCTCGGCACGCCGATGCTGCTCGCCGGCGACGAAGCGCTGCGCACCCAGCGCGGCAACAACAATGCTTACTGTCAGGATAACGACCTATCCTGGATCGACTGGGACCTTGCGGATTCGGCGGAAGGCCGGCGCATGACCGAGTTCGTCGCGCGCGTGATCGGCTTGCGCAAGCGCCACCCGCTGTTGCGTGAAACGCGCTTTCTGTTCGGCGACCGTGAGGTGCTGCCCGGCCTGTTCGACGTCGGCTGGTTCGATGAACACGGCGATCCGCTGACGATCGAAGCGTGGCAGGACCCGGAGGGCCGCGCGTTCACATTGCGTCGCGCGGGACCGGGCCTGAATGGCGAAACCGAAGTATTGTTATTGATGCTCAACGCTCACGACGAACCGCTGCAGTTCTCGCCTCCCGCGCCGCACCTGGAATGGCATGTGCTGCTGGACACCGCCGATCCGGACCGTGCGCCGCAGCGGCTAGCGACGGCAGAACTCGAGGTCGGCGCACACGGCCTCGTGATACTCGCCGCGCAGCCGACCGGCGAAGCGGATTGGCAAGCCGGCTGGGTGGCTGGCGCGCAGCACGGGCCGCGGTTGTTGACCGCGCTGCCGCCCGACCCCGGCGCGCAGACACCAAACGATGATGGCTCGCAATGAACGATGCACTGCGGCCACATAGTTTGCGCGTGGACAAATCGCAACGCAGCCGGGGTGGCAAGAATGTTGCAACGCAATGCTTGCGTCGCGTCACCTTGCTATCCAGGCGCGTTTGCAGAGTCGAATGGTGAAGACATGTCCGATAGTCCGATTGATCCTCACACGCATCATCACGCGCACTGCCTGCCGTTCAGCGCGCAGTTGATCGGCGCGAGCGGCACGCGACCGCGCACGCGGTTCCGTTTTTGGGCACCGTCGTGCAATAGCGTGCAGGTGGTCATCGAAAGCGGCCACGCGCAAGGCACACACGACATGGCTCCGACCGGCAACGGCTGGTTCGAGGCCACCGTGGAGAGCGGCGCGGGCACGCTGTATATGTTCCAGCTCGACGGCAAGCAGACAGTGCCCGATCCGGCCTCGCGATTCCAGCCGCGGGACGTGCATGGCCCGAGCGAGGTCATCGATCCGCGCGCGTACCACTGGGAACACACCGAATGGCACGGCCGGCCCTGGGAAGAAACGGTACTGTACGAATTGCACGTCGGTGCAATGGGCGGCTATGCGGGCGTGCAAAAACGCCTGCCCGAGTTCGCCGCGCTCGGCGTCACCGCAATCGAACTGATGCCGTTGAACGACTTTCCCGGCGGTCACAACTGGGGTTACGACGGCGTGCTGCCGTACGCGCCCGACTCCGCCTACGGCCGTCCCGAAGAACTGAAGGCACTGATCGACGCCGCGCATGGTGTCGGCCTGATGGTGTTTCTCGATGTCGTCTACAACCACTTCGGACCGGACGGCAACTATCTGCATACGTACGCAGAGCCGTTTTTCCGCGCGGGAGTGAACACGCCATGGGGCCCCGCGATCGACTTCGAGCGCAGCGAAGTCAGCGACTTCTTCACCGACAACGCGGTCTACTGGATCAACGAGTACCGCTTCGACGGACTGCGCTTCGACGCGGTGCATGCGATCGACAACCCCGCGTGGCTGCGCGAGCTGTCGGACCATATCCGCGCGCGCGTGCAGCATGGCCGCCACGTGCATCTGGTGCTCGAAAACGAGCACAACAACGCGAGCCTGCTCGACGCGCATTTCGACGCGCAATGGAACGACGACGCGCACAACACGCTGCACGTGCTGCTGACCGGCGAAACCGAAGGCTATTACCACGCGTATGCGAGCGAACCGATTCGCCGGCTCGCGCGCGTGCTGTCCGAAGGCTTCGCGTATCAGGGCGAGCCGTCGCCGCTGCACGATGGTGCGCCGCGTGGCGAAGCGAGCGCGCATCTGCCGCCCACGTCGTTCGTGATGTTTTTGCAGAACCACGATCAGATCGGCAACCGTGCGTTCGGCGAACGTCTGCGCAAGCTGACCTCGGACGACGCGCTGCGCGCCGCGACCGCGTTGCTGTTGCTGTCGCCGCAAATTCCGCTGCTGTTCATGGACGAAGAATACGGCTCGACGCAACCGTTCCTGTTTTTCACCGATTACACCGGCGCTCTCGCCGATGCCGTGCGCGAAGGGCGACGCCGTGAATTCGCGCGTTTCGCCGCGTTCAGCGACGAGAAAAGCCGCGCGCAGATTCCCGATCCGAACGATGCCCAGACCTTCGCCGCGTCGTCGCCACCCGCGCCCGATGCGAAGCCGACACCGGATCGGCTCGACTGGATGCACTACTACAAGTCCGCGCTCGCGGTGCGCGCGAAGCTGATCACGCCGCGCCTGAAACATACGAAGGCGTGCGGCGCGACCGTGCTGCGCGACGCAGGTGGCGGCGACGCGAACGCGCTGGTCGCGCGTTGGAAACTCGGTGATGGCGAGACGCTGTCGATCGCGCTGAATCTGTCGCAACAGAACGTCGCATTCGACGACATCCCCGCCGGCAAGATCGTTTTCGAGACGCCGCCACGCGCGCGCGAGCAGGCCGACGCGCGGGTATTGCCCGCTGATGCGTGCATCGCATGGCTGACCGGCGACATCAACGAATTCGCGAGCCGCCACGATGCGCGCATCGCGTCGCACGAGGAGCAGCGCGCGTGACGACCCGACGCCCCAACGACCGGCTCGCCGCGCTCGCCACCCGCGCAGGCTTCGAGGTGCAGTGGCAGGACGCGCACCACAACACGCAGCACGTGCCTGAAAAAACACTCGGCACGCTGCTCGAACGCATGGGTCTGCCGTGCCGCAACGCCACCGATATCCGCCACAGCGCCGCTGCTCTGGAGGCCGAACTATCGGGCCGCAGGCTGCCGCCGCTGATGACCGCGGTGATCGGGCGTGGCATCGCGCTGCCGGCGGCCGCGGTCAAGTCGGGCAGCCATTACCGGATCGAGCTGGAGAGCGGCGCGATCATCGACGGCCGCTTCACCGCGCCGAAAGGCGAGGAAGCGTTGCTCGCGCCGATCGACGAAGCCGGCTATCACACGCTCGTGATCAACGATCAGCGCATGACGCTCGCGGTCGCGCCGCCGCGCTGCTACACCGTCGCCGACGCATGGCGCACGCTGCACGGCGGCGATGGCGACGGCGACGTCTCGCCGCCCATGCCGCCACTATGGGGCATCGCTGCGCAACTGTATGGCTTGCGTCGCGTCGGCGATGGCGGCATCGGCGATTACACTGCGCTCGCGCAGCTTGCACGGCACGGCGCGCAGCGCGGCGCGCACGCGCTCGCCGTCAGTCCGACCCACGCAATGTTCAGCGCACAGCCCGAGCGCTTCAGCCCGTACGCACCGTCGTCGCGTTTGTGGCTCAACGTCACACATATCGATCCGGCGGCGGTGTTCGGCGCCCACGCGTGCGCATCGGCATTGGCGCAGGCCGGCAACGCATCGTCGAAGTACGAAGACCTGCCGCTGATCGACTGGCCGCACGCGACAGCGTTGAAACTCTCGGTATTGCGCGCGCTGTACGAACAGTTCAACGAGAACGAGCGCCCGCAACACTCGCCGCGCGCCCTCGAATTTCACGGCTTCTGCGAACGCGCGGGGCGCGCGCTCGAAGATCACGCGCGCTTCGAAGCGCTGCAAGCCGCGCAACTCGCGCAAGGCGGCGACGGCCATTGGCGCAATTGGCCCGACGCGTTGCGCGACCCGCGCAGCCCCGAAGTCGACGCGTTCGCCGCCGCGCATCGCGACGAGGTCGATTTTCATCTGTTCCTGCAGTGGCTGGCATCGCGCGGCTTGTTGCACGCGCAGCACACCGCGCGCGAAGCCGGCATGGCGGTCGGCCTGATCGCCGATCTCGCGGTGGGTTGCGACAGCGCCGGCAGTCATGCATGGTCCTACCCCGACGACATGCTGCAGGGCGTGTCGGTCGGCGCGCCGCCCGATCTGTTCAACCAGGCCGGCCAGTCGTGGGGACTCACGACCTTTTCGCCGCGCGCGATGCGCACGCAAGGCTTCGCCGCGTTCATCGACATGCTGCGCGCGGCGTTCGCGCATGCGGGCGGCATCCGCATCGATCACATTCTCGGCTTGCGGCGTCTGTGGCTCGTGCCCGAAGGCGAAAGCGCGCGCAACGGCGCGTATCTGCGCTATCCGCTCGAAGACCTGCTGCGGCTGATCGCGCTCGAATCGTGGCGGCATCGCGCGATCGTGATCGGCGAGGATCTCGGCACCGTGCCGTCCGGTTTTCGCGAGCGGCTCGACGAGCACGGCATCGAAGGGATTCGCGTGCTGTGGTTCGAAGGCGCGCCCGACGGCCACGGCTTCAAGGCGCCGGCCGATTGGGACAGCTACGCGGTCGGCACGACGACCACGCACGATCTGCCGACTGTCGCCGGCTGGTGGCGCGGCAGCGACATCATGTGGCGCAACCGCATCGGCCAGACGATGGCGCGCGCCGACGGCCGCGACCCCGAAGAAGCGGCGCTCGAAGAGCGCGCTCAGCAGCGCGCCGATTTATGGCGCGCGTTTCAGCGAGCGGGCGTGGCCGCGCCCGACGTCGCGCCGCCGGACGCCGACAACCCGCCCGTCGACGAAGCGCTCGCATTCGTCGCCGCGACGCCCGGGCCGCTCGTCACGTTCCCGCTCGAAGACCTGCTCGCGCTCGCCGAGCAGCCGAACCTGCCGGGCTCGATCGACGAACATCCGAACTGGCGCCGCCGCATGGCGCTGCCCATCGACGCTATGTTCGACGACCCCGTATTCACCGACCGACTGCTGGCCGTCGACGCCGCTCGCCGCGCCGCCGCGCCTTCACCGAACACTTCCGCGGAGCCCGACACGCCATGACCGTCCCACGCTCCACACTGCGCCTCCAGTTCCATCGGGGCTTCACTTTCGACGACGCCGCGCGCCACGTCGAATACTTCGCCGCGCTCGGCATCAGCCATCTGTACGCGTCGCCGATCACGACGGCCGAGCCCGGCTCGATGCACGGCTACGACACCGTCGACTACACCCAGGTCAGCGCCGAATACGGCGGCGAGGCGGGCTTGAAGCGCCTCGTCGACAAGCTGCGCGCGCACGGCATGGGGCTCATCGTCGACATCGTGCCGAATCATATGGGCGTCGGCGGTTCGAGCAACGCGTGGTGGCTCGATATCCTCGAATGGGGCCGCCACAGCGCGTTTGCGCGTCATTTCGACGTCGACTGGCATTCGCCCGATCCCGCGCTGCGCGGCAAGGTGCTGCTGCCGACGCTCGGGGCGTCGTACGGCGATGAACTGGTGGCGGGCCGCATCGCGCTGCATTTCGCCGCCGACAGCGGTCGCTTTTATATCGGCTACGGCCCGCACGTGTTCCCGGTCTGCCCGGTCGATTACGCGGCGATCCTGCAAGGCGCCGACCGCGCCGATCTGAGCGCGCTCGCCAATCGCTTTCACGGACTCACGACGCAGCCCGCCGATCAGCCGCGCGCCGCCGAAGCGCGCGACGCGCTGCGCGAGTTCGTCGCGCGCGAAGGTGCGTCGGCGATCGAGTTCGTGCTGGAGACTTACGCGCCGCAAGATCCGGTCACGCGCGACCGGCTGCATCGGCTGATCGAGCGGCAGCATTTCCGGCTCGCGTGGTGGCGCACCGCCTCCGACGAAGTGAACTGGCGGCGCTTCTTCGACATCTCGACGCTCGCCGCCGTGCGCGTCGAGCGGCCCGAGGTGTTCGAGGCGGTGCATGCGCTGATCTTTCGCCTCTACCGCGAAGGGCTCATCGACGGCTTGCGGATCGATCATATCGACGGGCTCGCCGAGCCGCGCGAATACTGCCAGCGTTTGCGCCAGCGGCTCAGCGAGTTGCGCGACACCGCGCCGTACGTGGTGGTCGAAAAGATTCTCGGCCGCGGCGAGCCGTTGCGCGACGACTGGCCCGTCGACGGTACGACCGGCTACGACTTCATGAGCGACGTCGGCGCGCTGCTGCACGATCCGGCCGGCGCCGAGCCGCTCGCCAACACGTGGGCCGAGCTCACCGGCCGAAGCGCGCGCTTCGCCGATGAAGCGCACGCGGCACGGCGCAAGATTCTCGCGGAAAACTTCTCGGCGGAACTGGACCGCGCGGCGCGCGCGCTGCATCGGATCGCACGCGATTCGCTGAGCACGCGCGACTTCACGTACCCGGCGCTGCGCCGCGTGCTGACCGAACTGGTCGTGCATTTCCCCGTGTACCGCATGTATCCGCTGGGCGGACTGCGCAGCGCCGCCGACAACGTCTATTTCGAGCAGGCGCTCGCGGGCGCGCGCGCTTCGCTGCCGCGCTCGGACGACGCGGCGCTCGAGCGCGTGAATGCATGGCTCGGCGGCAGCGCAGAAGAGGCGCCGCCCGCGCGGCCCGGCGCGCAGTCGCAGCAGCAGGCGCAAGGCGGCGGAGCGCCGCCGCATGCGGGATCGTCCCGGCGCAGCGCGCAAACGCTGTTTTCGCAGCTGACCGCGCCGCTCGCCGCCAAGGCGATCGAGGACACCGCGTGCTATCGCTATGGCCGTCTGCTGTCGCGTAACGAAGTCGGCTCGGACCCGGGCGAGTTCGCGCTGTCGGTCGAGCAGTTTCATGCGGGCAATCTCGAGCGCGCGCAGCGTTTTCCGCATGCGATGCTGGCGACCGCCACGCACGATCACAAGCGCGGTGAAGACGTGCGCGCGCGGCTCGCAGTGTTGAGTGAGATCGCCGACGAATGGGGCGCGACGCTGCGTGCATGGTCGACGTTGAACGCGCCGCAGCGTCGCGCGCTCGACGGTACGCCGATCAGCAGCGTGAGCCAGGACAAGAGCGACGCATGGGCTCCCGGCCCCGCCGCCGAGGATATGCTGTACCAAACCCTAGTGGGTTGTTGGCCGCCCGATCTGCGTGCCGACGACGAAGCCGGCGTCAAGGAGCTGGCCGAACGCGTCGCGCAATGGCAGTTGAAGGAGCTGCGCGAGGCGAAACTGCAAACCAGCTGGCTCGCCCCCGACGAAGCCTACGAAGCCGGCTGCCGCGAGTTCCTGTTCGGCATCCTCGCGCCGCAGCGGCGCGACGCCTTTCTAAAGGAGCTGTCGGCGTTCGTCGAGCGGATTGGCCGCGCGGGCGCGCTCAACAGTCTGCAGCAGACAGTGCTGCGTCTTGCGTCACCCGGAATCCCCGATCTTTACCAAGGCACCGAGCTGTGGGACTTCAGCCTCGTCGATCCGGACAATCGGCGGCCCGTCGATTTCGCGCAACGCGAGGCGTGGCTGCCCCAAGCGCAGACGCCGCCGTCGGAATTCCTCGCGGACTGGCGCGACGGACGCGTGAAGCTCGCGGTGATCCAACGCGTGCTGGCGCTGCGCACGCATCTGCCGGAGTTGCTGAGTCAGGGCACGTATCTGCCGCTCACGGTGCGCGGCGCGCATGCGTCGAATGTGATCGCGTTTGCGCGGCGCCACGGCAATGCGTGGGCCGTAGTGATCGCCAGCCGGTTGGCGGCGGGCTTGCTTGGCGACGATGCCGATCTGCCGCTCGTCGAGCCGGCGCAATGGGCGAATACGGCCGTCGAAATGCCGCCCGATCTGTCGGCGCGCGCGCTGTTCGACTGGTTGAGCCCCGCCGCGCCGAAAGTCGACGATCACGGGCTGCTGCATCTGCGCGACGCGCTCGCCGCAATGCCGGTCGCGGTGCTGGTGGAGGATGGGGTGCCTCGAAGCTGAGGCGGATGAACAGGGTTGAGGCTTCGGGTCGGCTCGGGCCTCAACCGCCCTCGTCGTCGAACACCTTCGGATACACGCGCACCAGCACGATGCGCGGTCCCTTCATCTTCTTGACCACCACGTCGAAGTCTTCGAATTCGACGCGCTGCCCTTCGCCGGGCAGATCGTTGAGGGCCTGGATCACGAGGCCGCCCACGGACTCGGCCTTGCCCTCATCGATATCGATACCCAGCGCCCGTTCGAGCGACACCACCGGCAAGCTGCCCTTGCCCATCAGCGTGCCGTCGTCCATGCGGGTCCAGTCGGCGTCGCCCTGGCGAAACTCGTCGTGGATCTGTCCGACCAGCGCGCCGAGCAGGTTGTCGAGCGTCAGGAAGCCGATCGGTTTTTCGTTCTTGTGGCCGACCAGCGCGAAGTGCGGCGCGCCTTTGCGAAAGCGCCGGAACAGTTCGAGCGCCGGCATGTCCGGTTTCACGTACTGCACGGGGCGCACGTAGCGCGACAGGTCTTCGAGCGTGCTGCCCGCCTGACGCGCGAGCAGCAGGTCCTTCAGATGGATCATGCCGGCCACGCGTTGGCCCGAGGCATCCTCGAACAGCGGATAGCGGCTGAAGCGGTGCCGCGCGACCACCTGCATGTTCTCGCGCAGCGGCAGATCGCGCCGCAGGCAGACCATTTCATGCGACGGCCGCATCAGGTCCGATACGGTCATACGCGAGAAGTCGAGCGAATGCGCGATCGTGTTCCATTCGTCCTGGCTGTACGCGCCGGTCGACGAACCGAGTTCGCTCGCGACGTTCGCGCGGCGGCCGCGCAGGATCAGCTTGAGTTCCTCGGTCGAGTAATGCGAGTCGTGGCCGTGGTCGGTATCGAGGCCCGCGGCCTTCAGCACCGTGTTCGCGCTCGTGTTGAGCAACCAGATGGCGGGGTACATCGCCCAGTAGAAACCGTACAGCGGTGCTGCGGCCCACAGCGAAATTTTCTCCGCCTCGCGGATCGCCAGAGACTTCGGCGCGAGCTCGCCGACCACGATATGCAGGAACGAAATACACGAAAACGCGAAGAACAGCGAAATGCCGTGGGTCAGCCTCTCGGACTCGACGCCAATCAACGAGAAGAGGGGCATCAGCAGTTGCGCGAAAGCCGGCTCGCCGATCCAGCCGAGCCCGAGCGACGCGAGCGTGATGCCCAGCTGACACGCCGACAGATATGCGTCGAGCTGTCCGTGAACCTTCGCGAGCAGACGGCCGCGCATGCCATGCTGGGTGGCGAGGCTTTGCACGCGGGTCTGCCGGAGTTTGACCAGACCGAATTCGGCAGCGACGAAAAAGCCATTGAGTGCAACCAGAAACATTGCACCGATGAGGGCGACAACCTGTATCAAAGCGACGGGCTCCGGCAACAAAAGTTGTCAGTATAGAGTTGAAAGCTCTATGAAATATTTATTGTGCGCGAACGCATTCGCGCGCGACGCTCATTTCGGCACCGTCGCGCTGAACGGCACGCGCAGCACGAGCGTGGCGGGCGTCGCGGTGACGCTGCCCGCTTCCGTCGAATCGCTTTGCTCGAAGCTGCCGCCATGCGCCTCCGCGACGCGCTTGCACAACGCGAACACCCACGCGATGCGCTTCGCCTCGCGCGGCTCGCCCGCCTGCTTGCGCGCGAACGCTTCGAGCACATGCGGCAGCGCGGCGTCGTTCAACGCGGCCTCGTTCGGCTCGTACGCGACGCTCGCATGCCATGTGCCGTTGTCCGCGCGCGCGGCCAGTGCGACCTCGGCGCCCCGCGCGCTCGCTTCGACGGCGAACGTCAGCATCAGCCACAGCGCGGCGGCGAGACGAGCGCGGTCGCCGTTCAGTTGCTCGGTGGCGATCTGCGAGTCGAGCCGCACTTCGACGCCGCGCGCGCGGGCGAGGCCGGCGCGGACTTCCTCGACGGTTTCGGCGAGCAGCGGATGCAGCGGAAAAGGTTCATACGTGAGCACGAGCGATTTCGTTTCGGAGCGCGTCGTATCGACGATCGTCTCGAGCAGCTTCACCTGCTGATCGACGCCGCTGCGAATGCCGGTGATCGCGCGCTGCGAGTTGGGATCGTTCGCGTCGAGCTTGCGCTCGAGCACGTAAGCCCAGCTATGAATCGCATTCAACGGACCGCGCAGGTCGTGCGACACCAGCGACAGCACATGATCGCGCATGAACAACGCGGTTTCCGCGCGCAGCAGCGCGCTGCGTTCGGAGATGACGAAGCCGGCCGACGCCGGCTGGGCGCCAGCAGTCCCGGTGGGTGACGTAGTCACGATCGAGTCCTCTCAGGCAGTGCTGGATGATGGGGGAAGCCTCATTATAGGCATCCGGTTCCGACCGACCAGTCCAGGCCGAACCGCGAGGCGCGCCGCAATCCGCATGCCATGCGCGAAACCGGACAAGATTCGGCGATCGGCGTCAACGCGCCTACAATGTCGCTTTTACGTTTTTTGATCTGAGGAGCAACGCATGTCGACTGTGACGACCGAATCCGGCCTGAAGTACGAAGACCTCGTGGAAGGCTCCGGCGCCGAAGCCGTCGCCGGCAAGACCGTGACCGTGCACTACACGGGCTGGCTGACCGACGGCCAGAAGTTCGATTCGAGCAAGGACCGCAATGACCCGTTCGCGTTCGTGCTGGGCGGCGGCATGGTCATCAAGGGCTGGGACGAAGGCGTGCAAGGCATGAAGATCGGCGGCAAGCGCAAGCTGACCATTCCGCCGCAACTCGGCTACGGCGTGCGCGGCGCGGGCGGCGTGATTCCGCCGAACGCGACGCTCGTGTTCGAGGTCGAACTGCTCGCAGTCTGAGCTGCACCTAAGTGTTGTTATGAGCCACGCCGCCGTCACCGCCCCTAACGTTTCGCTGCGCTGCTATGGCGCGATCGAAGCGTCGGACGTGCACGACTTCCACCAGGTCGTGCTGGGGCTCGACGGCGCGATGGTGATGGCGGTGGACGGCGTAGCGGAGCAGATCGACGCCGGCTCCGCATGGCTGATCCCGGCCGGCGCGCAGCACGAATATTCGGGCGTCGGCACCAACCGGCAGCTCGTACTCGATTTGCCCGCGGCGTCGCTGGCGGTGCCCGAGCGGCTGTTCGAGCGCGCGCGAGCCGTGGCCGTCGATCCAGCGCTCACGCAACTCGTCCACACGATTGCCGCGCATGCGGCGGGCGGCGTGGGCGAAGCGCAAGACGATGCCTTCGGTCATCGTCGCTTCCATTGGGATGCCGCCGCACGTCTGGGCGCCGCGCTGGTCGTCGATTCCGGGGCGCTCGCCGGTGCGCAAAGCGAAGGCGTTCGGCTCGATTTCGCGCGCATCGACCGCTGGCTGCGCGCGCATCTGTCCGAGCCGCTGAAGATTGCCGACCTCGCCGCGCACTGCGGCTTCGGCATGCGGCGTTTTCACCAACTGTTTACCGATGCGTTCGGCGAGACACCGCATCGCTATTTGCAGCGGCTGCGGCTCGACACGTCGATCACGCTGCTCGCGAACCCGCGTCTTTCGTTGACCGATATCGCGCTCGACATCGGCTTCGGCGATCAGAGCGCTTACACGCACGCATTTACGCGGCGTTTTGGGCTGGCGCCCGGGCAGTGGCGCGCGCTGCGGCACTGAGGGCGGCGAAGGTCCGGTCAGCCTTTTAACCCACGCTGCAGATCCGCACGGATATCTCCCGCGTTTTCGAGCCCCACCGCAAGCCGGATCAGACCTTCGCTGATGCCCGCCGCCGCGCGCGCTTCGGGTGTGATGCGGCCGTGCGTGGTCGTCGCCGGATGCGTGATCGTCGTACGCGTGTCGCCCAGGTTGCCGGTGATCGAACAGACCTTCGTGCCGTCGATCACGCGCCATGCGTTCGCACGCATCTGTTCGGGCGTGTCGCCCTTCAGTTCGAACGACACGATCGCGCCGCCCGACTTCTGCTGACGCATCGCGAGCGCATGCTGCGGATGCGATTCGAGTCCCGGATAGAACACGCGATTGATGGCCGGATGCGAGTCGAGCCAGCGCGCGATTTCGAGCGCATTCGCCGACTGCTTTTCGACACGCAGCGACAGCGTTTCCATGCCTTTCAACAGTACCCACGCGTTGAACGCGGACAGCGTCGGCCCGGCACTGCGCACGAACGGAAACACCTTTTCCATGATGAATTGCTTCGAACCGACCAGCGCGCCGCCGAGCACACGGCCCTGGCCGTCGAGGAACTTGGTCGCCGAATGCATGACGACGTCCGCGCCCAGTTTCAGCGGCTGCTGCAACGCCGGGCTGCAGAAGCAGTTATCGACGACGAACAGCGCATTCGCGGCCTTCGCGATCCTGCCGATCGCTTCGATATCCGAGATCTCGGTCAGCGGGTTGGAAGGCGTTTCGAGGAAGAACATCTTCGTTTCGGGACGCACCGCTTCGTTCCACGCGTTCAAATCGGTCGGATCGACGAACGTTGTCGTGATGCCGAACTTGCTGAAGATCTGCGAGAACATGCCGAGCGTCGAGCCGAACAGCGCCCGCGAGCTCACGAGGTGGTCGCCCGCCTGCAACGTCGACATCACGACCGACATGATCGCGGCCATCCCCGACGCCGTCGCGATACAGGCCTCGCCGCCTTCGAGCGCGGCCAGCCGGTCCTGGAACATCGAGACGGTCGGATTCGAGAAGCGCGAGTACGTGAAATAGACTTCGGAGTTCTTAAAGCGCTCGGCGGCTTCCGCGGCGCTCGCGAACACGAAGCTCGAGGTCAGGAAGATCGCTTCCGAGTGCTCGTTGAAGTCGCTGCGCGCGGTGCCCGAGCGGACGGCCAGCGTGTCGAAGTCGAGGTTCAGGGAGTCGTCCATGTTGGGTCTGGTCTCCAGGAGTCGGTCGCTGCCTCGGCGGCTAAATGAGGCAGCAAGAAAAAAGCCCGCTTTGCGTCGGCATAAGCGGGCTTCGTGTGCGGAAAGGTGCGGTGTGTGCGCTCAACCCACCGACAGTTGCAGATGCAGCTGCGAACGCGCCGGGCCGCCACCGTCGATCGCTTCGCTCGCGGCATCGCGATCCGATTGCGACGACGGCGCGAGACGCGCGCTTTCGATGCGGTCGAGGTACTCGGTCGTGATGTCGCCGGTCACGTAGTTGCCGTCGAAGCACGATGCCTCGAACGCCTTCAGCGCCGGGTTGATATCGCGCACCGCCTGCTTCAGCGCGTCGACGTCCTGGTACACGAGGTGATCCGCGCCGATCATGCGCGCGACTTCCTCGTCCGAGCGGCCGTGCGCGACCAGTTCGCCGCGCGTCGGCATGTCGATGCCGTAGACGTTCGGGAATTTCACCGGCGGCGCCGCCGACGCGAAAATCACCTTGTTCGCGCCCGCATCGCGCGCCATCTGCACGATTTCGTGCGAGGTCGTGCCGCGCACGATCGAGTCGTCGACGATCAGCACGTTCTTGCCCTTGAACTCGATGTTCATCGCGTTCAGCTTCTGGCGCACCGACTTCTTGCGCACCGCCTGGCCCGGCATGATGAAGGTACGGCCTACATAGCGGTTTTTGAAGAAGCCCTCGCGATACTCGACGCCCAGCTTCTTCGCGACCTGCATCGCGGCCGGGCGCGACGAGTCGGGAATCGGCATCACGACGTCGATCGCGACGTCGGGCAGCTCGCGCTTGATCTTCTCGGCGAGGTAGTCACCCATGCGCAGACGCACGTTGTAGACCGGCACGCCGTCGAGCACCGAATCCGGACGCGCCAGATACACGAGTTCGAAGATGCAGGGGTTCAGGCTCGGAGCCGTCGCGCACTGCTGCGAATGCAGTTGGCCTTCCGCGTCGATGAAAACCGCCTCTCCCGGCTGCACGTCGCGCACGAATTCGAAACCAATGCCTTCGATCGCCACCGATTCCGACGCCAGCATCCACTCGACGCCTTCAGCCGTTTCCAGCTTGCCGAGGCACAGCGGGCGAATACCGAACGGGTCGCGGACGCCGAGCAGACCGTAGCCGGCGATCAGCGCGACGATCGCGTAAGAACCGCGCACCCGCCGATGCACGCCCGATACCGCCTTGAACAGCGCGGCCGGATCGAGTTGCAGACCCGAACTCGACAGTTGCAATTCGTGCGCGAACACGTTGAGCAGCACTTCGGTATCGGAATTGGTGTTCACGTGGCGGCGATCGATGCGGAACATCTCATCTTTCAGCTGCTGCCAGTTCGTCAGGTTGCCGTTGTGCGCGAGGATGATGCCGAACGGCGCGTTCACGTAGAACGGCTGCGCCTCTTCTTCGCTCGACGCCGAACCGGCGGTCGGGTAACGGACCTGGCCGATGCCGGTCGTGCCCGGCAGGCTACGCATGTTGCGCGTGCGGAACACGTCGCGCACCATGCCGTTGGCCTTGTGCATGTGAAAATTGCTGCCGTTCGCCGTCGCGATGCCGGCGGCGTCCTGACCGCGATGCTGCAGCAGCAGCAGGCTGTCATAGATCAGCTGGTTGACCGGGGAGTGGGAAACTACGCCTACGATGCCGCACATGGCATGTCCTTCAAAGGTACAAAATTCGTGATGGCGACCGGTGCCTATGCTCGCGCCCGCGCTTCGATGCGACGCGACGCGCTACGCCGTCATGGCAGCCGGTATGCGCCGGAGTCCTGTTGCGCGTTGCTCGGGGCGCCCAGATCGTCCACATGGACGTAAGCGGCGAGCGCCTCGGGGAGCAGCGGTTTCATTGCGCGTACGCCCGCAACCGCATATGGACGAAGCAGCGCGTTGCGCCAGAATTCCTCTTTGGGCAGTTCGGTCAAGCCCGCGAGGGCGACCAGAATCAGCACCAGAACGACCCCGCGGACGAGGCCGAACATCAAACCGAGCGAGCGGTCCGCACCGCCCAGGCCCGTGACCTGCACGAGACGGCTTAGCAGCGCGCTCACCACGCTCGTGACCAGCACTACGCCGATCACCACGAGCGAAAAAGCCAGCAGCCACTGCGTCAACGCGCCGCCCGGCCAAGTGGACGGGATGTACGGGACCACGTAGCCGACGAACTCGCAGGCGACGAAAAACGCCGCGACCCAGCCGATCAAACCAAACACTTCCGACAGCAAACCGCGCCAGGCGCCTCGCAGCGCCGACAAACCGATCACCGCGATTACAGCGTAGTCGAAGGCAGTGAACATCGCTCGCTTACTGTGCGCTGCCGCCGTTCGAGCCCGACACGAGGCCCGCCTCGCGGACCTTCGCGACAGCGGCGGTGGCCGCGGCGCGGTCGGCGAATGGGCCCGCACGCAGCAATGTCAGCGTCGAACCGTCGGCTTGCTTCCGGTGCTCGGTATATGTGGGCACGCCCGCCGCTTTCAACTTTGCGGCCCAATTGCGCGCATTCGCTTCGTTCGAGAAGGCGCCGAGTTGCACCGCGAAACGGTTGCCCGGCGGCGAGGCCGGCGTGCCGGAGTTCGCGTCGGCGCTGGCGGTGGCCGGATTCGCGTCGTCGTCAGTCGATGCCGACGGTGCGGCGGCGGGCGGTTTCGTCTGTTTGGCGGGCGCGGCGGGAATGGTGTTGGCAGCAAGTGACTGCGTTTGCGGCTTCGCGGCGGGCTTCGGCGTCGCGGCGGTAACGGTGCCGGTGGCGACGGACGGGGCCGTGCCCTGTTTCGCTGCGGTCGATTGAGTCGATTGTGTTGGTTTCGCGGCAGAGGCAGGGGCCGCCGCCGTTGTCGCCGCGGACGCCGCGGTTGCTGCCGGTGCGAGGCTGGACGCGGCGATGCCGCTGTCGGCGGCCGGCGGATTGTCCGGCGCGACGCCAGCTTGCACGTCTTCGTTGGCGGTGGATCTGGAGAGCCTCGGCGCGGGCCGGTTAGGAATGTCGATCGAGATGTCGTCGGTGACGGGCTTCGGGTGCGAATCCAGCACCATCGGCAGAATGATTACCGCCGCGACGACCAGTGCGATTGCGCCGACGAGCCGGCGGCGCGCGCGCTGCTTTTCCGGCAGCGTGGGGTCGAGCAGCATTGCATCTGCATCGACGGTGCGCTCGGTGCGGCGGGTACGCCGCTCGACGCGCTCACCGCGGGCGGCCCGATTGGAACTGGTGTTTGCGCCGCGCCGGCTGGGCGCGTCGTCTTTCTTGCCGAACGAGAAAATTCCCATGAATCGCTTGGTTCGAGCCTGGCGCCCGCTCAGTGTTGCTGCGATTTCCGGTAGGCCATCACACCCGCTACCGTATAGAAACTGCCGAAAACCACGATTCTATCATTCTCTGACGCACGTTTTAGCGCGTCCTGGAAAGCCTCTGCCGGCGTCGCGTAACGCGTGACGCTGCTGTCGGCGCTGTCGTCCACGCCCAGTTCGCGCAACGCGGTTTCCAGCTCTTGCGCGGACGCGGCGCGCGGGGTCGGCAGATCGGTCACGCACCAGTGATCGATCTCGCCTTTCAGATGACTGAGCACGCCGGCGATGTCCTTGTCGCGCATCGCACCGAACACGGCGTACGTGTACGGAAAGAAGCCCATGTTGCCGAGATTCTGTCCAAGCACCGCGGCGGCATGCGGGTTGTGGCCGACATCGAGCACGATGGACGGCTTGCCCGGCAGCACCTGGAAACGGCCCGGCAAATCCACGTTGGCGATGCCGAGCCGGATGTCCTGCGCCGACACCGGCAGACGGTCGCGCAGTGCTTCGAGCCCGGCCAGCGCCGCCGACGTGTTGATTAGCTGATTCGCGCCGCGCAGCGACGGATAGGCGAGCGCCGAGCGCCGCAGCGTCGGTCCGACGTAGCTCCACTGCTGACGCTCGCTACCGGCTTGGCCTTCGTAACGGAAGTCGCGGCCGAACAGCCACAAGTGTGCGCCGATCTTTTCCGCGTGATCGATCAGCGATTGCGGCGGCACCGGGTCCGCGCAGATTGCCGGCTTGCCGGGGCGGAAGATACCGGCCTTTTCGAAGGCGATTTTCTCGCGCGTGTCGCCGAGATAGTCGGTGTGATCGATGTCGATGCTGGTGATGATCGCGCAGTCGGTATCGAGGATATTGACCGCGTCGAGACGCCCGCCGAGGCCGACCTCGAAAATCACCGCGTCGAGGCCGCGCGATGCGAACAGGCTCATGATCGCCAGCGTCGTGAATTCGAAGTAGGTCAGCGAAACCGGTTTGGCCAGGCTCTGGCGCGCGGCTTCGACCGCTTCGAAGTGCGGCAGCAGATCTGCGTCGCTCGCCATTGCGCCGTTGATGCGCGCGCGCTCGTTGAACGACAGCAGATGCGGCGACGTGTGGCAGCCGACGGTGTAGCCCGCGCGCAGCAGAATCGCTTCGAGAATCGCGCAGGTCGAGCCTTTGCCGTTCGTGCCGCCGACCGTGATGATCGGGCACGCGAACGACAGCTGCATCGCATCGCGTACCTGGGAGATGCGGCTCAAACCCATGTCGATGCCGACCGGATGCGCGGATTCAAGGTGCGTGAGCCACGCGTCGAGGGTGGGGAATGTCGTCATCGGGTGAATCTTGAGTGAGTCGCGGTAGTTCGGTTCTGCAGTGCTGCGAAGGGTGCTGGTCAGGCGGTTGCGGTCCGGGTCGCGGGTCGCCGGTCACGTGGAGGCCGGGTTTGTGCGCATAAACCGCGAAACGGCATCGCAGGCGACCGTAATTATCCCGGAAATGACAGCGCGCCGCTTGATTGCTCACGCGGCGCGCTATTTTCTTGATTGCTTCGGTGCCCGGTTCTTACGCGACCGCGTCCGCCGGCTGATGGCTCAACAGGGCCAGCAATTGCGCGATCTCTTCGCGCAGCTTGCGACGATCGACGATCATGTCGATCGCGCCCTTTTGCAGCAGGAACTCGGCGCGCTGGAAGCCTTCCGGCAGTTTCTCGCGCACAGTCTGTTCGATCACGCGCGGGCCGGCAAAGCCGATCAGCGCCTTGGGCTCGGCGATCACGACGTCGCCGAGAAACGCGAAACTCGCGGACACGCCGCCCATCGTCGGGTCGGTCAGCACCGAGATGAACGGCAGCTTGGCTTCGGCCAGCTTCGTGAGCATCGCGGTGGTCTTCGCCATCTGCATCAGCGACAGCAGGCTTTCCTGCATCCGCGCACCGCCCGAAGCGGTGACGCAGATGAACGGCACTTTCTGTTCGAGCGCGTTCTGTGCGCCGCGCGCGAAACGCTCGCCGACCACCGACCCCATCGAGCCGCCCATGAACGAGAACTCGAAGTTCGCCACGACGACCGGCAGCGTGTGAATCGCGCCGCCCATCACGACCATTGCATCGGTCTCGTCCGTTTCGTCCATCGCCTCTTTGATGCGCTCAGGATACTTGCGGCTATCTTTGAACTTCAGCGCGTCGACCGGAACGATTTCCTGGCCGATTTCGTAGCGGCCTTCAGGGTCGAGCAGGCTGTCCAGCCGCTCACGCGCGCCGATGCGCATGTGATGGTCGCACTTCGGGCAAACATGCAGATTGGCCTCCACGTCGTTGCGATACAGCACGGCTTCGCACGACGGGCACTTGATCCACAGGCCTTCCGGAATTCCCTTGCGGTTCTTCGGATCGGTTTGTTTGATTTTTGGCGGCAGCAGCTTGTCGAGCCAGCTCATAGGGAATCCTTCTGGGTCAGCAGTCGCGCAAACGGCGGGACGAGCCCGCCGCTCACGTTACCGCGACAAAAATAACTGTTATCGGGCAGTCGCGACGCTATCGAGCGCCTCGCGCACTTCGGCAACGAAACGCTTGAGCGTCTCGGCAGCGGCGTCGGGCGCTGCCTGTTCGAGCAATTGAACGATACGGCTGCCGATCACGACGGCATCGGCCACCTCACCCACCGCACGCGCCGTTTGCGCGTCGCGAATGCCGAAACCGACGCCCACTGGCAGGGGGACGCGCGACTTGATGGCCGGGATTTTACTCGCGATGCTGGAAACGTCCAGATTTGCGGCGCCGGTGACCCCTTTCAGCGACACATAGTAGACGTAGCCACTGGCGATACGGCCGACTTCGGCGATACGTTCGTCGGTTGAGGTCGGCGCGAGCAAAAAGATCGGATCGATACCAGCAGACTGCATCTGTTGGGCGAAGTTAGCGCACTCTTCAGGCGGATAATCGACCACCAGCACGCCATCGACACCGGCTTCCTTCGCGGCTTTCGCGAAGGCCTCGGCGCCCATTCGCTCGATAGGGTTCGCATAGCCCATCAGCACAACGGGGGTTTTGTCGTCGGTTTCGCGGAAGCGTTGGACGTCGGCCAGCACGTGACGCAGCGACACGCCCTTTGCGAGTGCACGTTCGGACGACTGCTGGATCACCGGACCGTCGGCCATTGGGTCGGAAAACGGCACGCCGAGTTCAATCACATCGGCGCCGCCGGCGGCGAGCGCGTGCATGAATTCGACCGTGCGCGCCGGGTCCGGATCGCCAGCGGTCATGAACGGAATCAAGCCTTTCTTACCTTGGGCGGACAGCGCGGCAAACGTGTTCTTGATACGGGACATGGAAGTATTCTCGAATTAGGGCTACTGCGCGCTCATCGCCGTACATATTTAAGCGAAATTAGCGGCATATTTCGCGCTTTTCACTGCACTTCGGTCGACGGCTGCATTTTCGGCTTCGCTCGGGTCCGACGCGGCGCAGCAGGCGTTGCGGCGGCGCTGACGCGCTCGCGCGCTATCGCGCAATAGCTCTCGTTGATCTCATAGCCGACGAATTCGCGCTGATGACGGACGCAAGCGACTGCGGTGGTGCCGCTGCCCATGAACGGGTCGAGCACGCGGCCGCCCTTCGGGCAACTGGACAGCACCATCCGCTCGACGATTTCCAGAGGTTTCTGGGTCGGATGCGCGACGCGCTCGGCATGTTGCCGATGCAGACGCGAGACCGACCAGACATCCTTCGGATTATAGCCAAGCTCCAACCACTTGCTTCCTTCGAACAACTTTCGCGAACGCGCCTTCTTCGTGACTGCGTCGTACGGGATGCGCACGGGATCGAGATCGAAGAAATAGTCCTTCGACACCGCGAAAAAACCGATGTTGTCGTGCACCGACGTGAAGCGGCGCGTGGTGCCGCCCATACTCGGCACGCGCCGGTCCCAGATGATCTCGTTAACCATCACGAGTTTCGTCTTCAGAAAACTGAAGATTTCCGGCGCGTATTGCCAGGTGCAGAAAATGTACAGCGAACCCGACGGCTTGAGCTTCGGGACAGCCAGATCGAGCCAGCCACGCGTCCAGACGAGAAATTCCTCACCCGTGCGCATGTCCGAGTCGTTGCCATAGTCCTTCCCCAGTCCGTAAGGCGGATCGCAGACGATCAGGTCGATCGACCCGTCAGGAATGTTCGCTACATCGGTCAGAAAATCGCGGTTCAACAGCTGAATGCCGGCCGGCACTTGCGCAAGCAGCGGTGCAGATGCCGCGGCCGCCGGTACTTTGGCGGCTGGATTCGTGGTTTCAATCGCCGGCTGCGGCTCGTCGAACTCGTCGCGCATCGCCGCGGCTCAGAACTGGATACCCGATCGCTCGGCGACCGTGTGCATGTCCTTGTCGCCGCGGCCCGACAGGTTGACCAGCAGGATCTTGTCTTTCGACAAGGTCGGCGCGAGCTTCGTGGCGTACGCGAGCGCGTGGCTCGACTCCAGCGCAGGAATAATGCCCTCGATGCGGCAGCAGTCGTGGAACGCCTTCAACGCTTCTTCGTCGGTGATGCCGACATATTGCGCGCGGTTGCTCTCTTTTAGCCACGCGTGCTCGGGGCCGACGCCCGGATAGTCAAGACCTGCCGATACCGAGTGCGTCTCGATGATCTGGCCGTCTTCATCCTGCAGCAGATACGTACGATTGCCGTGCAACACCCCGGGGCTGCCGCCGATCAGCGAAGCCGCGTGGCGACCCGTTTCGATGCCGTCGCCGGCCGCTTCGACACCAATCAACTGCACGGATTTGTCGTCGATGTACGGATAAAAGATACCCATTGCATTCGAACCGCCGCCAACACATGCGATGACCGCATCCGGCTGGCGCCCGGCGAGTTCGGGCATTTGCACGCGGCATTCGTCGCCGATCACACGCTGGAAGTCGCGCACCATCATCGGATACGGATGCGGACCCGCAACTGTGCCGATGATATAGAACGTATTTTCGACGTTGGTGACCCAGTCGCGCATCGCTTCGTTCAGCGCGTCCTTCAGCGTGCGCGAACCCGATTCGACCGGCACAACGGTCGCGCCGAGCAGCTTCATGCGGTACACGTTGGCGGCCTGGCGGCGTACATCCTCGGCGCCCATGTAGACCACGCACTCCATGCCGAAGCGCGCGCAGATCGTCGCCGTGGCCACGCCGTGCTGACCGGCACCGGTTTCCGCGATCACGCGCGGCTTGCCCATGCGCTTGGCGAGCAGCGCCTGGCCGATCACGTTGTTGATCTTGTGCGCGCCGGTGTGATTCAGGTCTTCACGCTTCAGATAAACCTGCGCGCCGCCGAGCAATTCGCTCCAGCGCTGTGCGTGATAAATCGGGGAGGGGCGACCCACGAAATACTTCAGTTCGCGTTCGTATTCGGCGACGAATTCCGGGTCTTTCTGATATTTCTCGTACGCTTCGCGCAACTCGTCGAGTGCGGAAAACAGCGTTTCGGCTACGAACACGCCCCCAAACTGGCCGAAGTGGCCTCTTTCGTCAGGCAAGTTGTACATGGTGATCACTCTTCTCAGGATGGCTCGCGGCTTTCCTCGGAAAGCGCCCGCGAGCCTGAATCATTCAGCGTCCGCGGCGCGCACCGCGCGTACGAACGCCGCCATCCGGGCGTGATCTTTCACACCCCGGGCGCCCGGCACTTCGATGCCGCTCGAGACATCGACCGCGTACGGGCGCACGCGATGGATCGCATCACTGACGTTTTGCGTGTTCAACCCACCACTCAAAACGGCCCGATGCGCGAGCTCTGCTGGAATAAGTGACCAATCGAAAACCTTCCCGCCGCCGCCGTAGCCTTCGACATGGGTGTCGAACAGAAGACCACTGGCTGCTGAATAGTTGAACGCCGATTTTACCAAATCGGCCGACCGAGTATCCGCCGCGACCCGCAGCGCACGCAACCAAGGCAAACCCGCAACGCCGGCGAGCGTCTCGCACTGTTCCGGCGTCTCGTCGCCGTGGAACTGCAACATCGTCAGGTTCACATTGCTCGCGACTTCCTGGACCCAGTCCGGCGTCGCGTTGACGAACAGGCCGACGACCGACACGAACGGCGGCATGTCGTGCACGAGTTCGACCGCTTGCGCGACGCTCACCGAGCGCGCGCTCGGCGGATAGAACACCAGGCCGATGGCGTCGGCGCCGAGGTCGATCGCGTGTGCGATGTCGGCGGGCTTCGACAGTCCGCACAGCTTGATGCGCGTGCGATGCGGCACACTTTGCAAGGCGGTGGCGTGGGCCTGGTTGGCGGGGGTCTCTGCGGCTTTCATGTTTCCGGTTGTTCTGTCCATACGCTGCTCCACGGCACGCTGCCCGTCGCCGGGTCGGGCACGCCGAATTGCTCAGGATAGCCCACTTGCGCGAGATACAGGCCGTCGGGCATGAAGGTGGGCGCCGCGCAGTCGCGGCTGCGGCTCGCGAGCACGTCGGCCATCCACGCGGCCGGGCGGCGGCCGCTGCCGATTTCGATCAGACAGCCCATCACGTTGCGCACCATGTGATGCAGGAACGCGTTCGCGCGAAAGCGGAAATGCACGAAGTTACCCTGTCGTTTGACGTCGATCTGGTACAGATGCTTGAACGGCGTCTTCGACTGGCATTGCGACGAACGAAAGGCCGAAAAGTCGTGCTCGCCGATCAGGTGCTCCGCGGCCGAGCGCATCGCGCCGACGTCGAGTGGCGTGTGCACCCAGCCGGCGCGGGTCGTGAGCATCGGTGAGCGAACCGGACTGACATACAGCAAGTAGTAATAGGTCCGCTCGAATGCCGAAAACCGCGCGTGAAAATCGTCGGGCATCGGCTTGGCCCATTGCACCCGGATCGTCTTCGGCAGAAACGCGTTCGGGCCGCGTACCCAGGAGATATCGACGCGGTCGAGTTCGGTGTCGAAATGTACGACCTGGCCCAAGCCATGCACGCCGCGGTCAGTGCGGCCGGCGACCACCGTGTGCACGGGCGTGCGCGTGAATTCGCGCAGCGCCCGTTCGAGTTCGTCCTGAACCGTGTTGCCGTGCGGCTGCGACTGCCATCCAGCGAACGCGGCGCCGTCGTACTGGACGCCTAATGCGATGCGCTTCACGACAGCGGCGCGAGGGTCGAAAGCAATGCGCGGGCTTCGGTGCGCGTGGCTGGATCGTTCGCTTCGATCACTTCGTTGATGAGCGCGCGGGCGCCCCCCAGATCGCCGAGCTCGATGTACTCGGAGGCCAACTCCAGCTTGTTGCGCGCGATATGGGCGAGATCGGCCGGCGTGAAGGTCGGCAGCGGCTGGGCCGGGCTCGGCGGCAACTCGAGGTCGAAGTCGAGCTTCAGCGCGCCGAAGCCAGCCGCGCCGAGACCCGCGACGGCGCCGTGACCCGCTGTGCCGGCGGCGATCTGGTCGGCGATGTGCGGCGCATCGTTGTCCGCGCCGTGGACGCCGAAGGCCTGCTGCGCGGTCGTGTCGGGCGATGCGACGGGTTGCGTCGACAGCGACGTGGCCGGCACCGCTTCGCCGACGGTGGGCACTTCGATGCGCGGCGGCAGCGGCATGTTCAGGCTGCCGAATGCGTCGACGGCGTCGCGCGGGAATTCGGTCGGCGCGGACGGCGCGGGTTGCGTCGGCACGGGGATGTCGCCTGACGGCTGACCGAGCGACGTGGTGGCGCGCGGTTCGATCTGGTGTTGCGTGAAATCGATCACTGGGGGTGGAACGTCCAAGGGGGACTGCGGTTCGGCCGTCGCGGTGTGCGGTGCGCTCGGGCTTTCTGTGGATTCCTCGTCCCATTGCACGCGATGCGCGTTCTCGTCCTGCGTCGCACCGATGGCCGGTTCGTGCGGCCCCAGCGGCAACGCGTCGGCGCCGAGCTCTGCCGCGGCGGCGAGATTGGCGGCCGTGGCCGCGGAGCGCAGCGTCTCGTCGGTGGCCGGTGCGACCGATGGAGGCTCAGTGGACGGCTCACTTTCGCTGGACGGCGCGATGCCGGCGAGTGGCGCCGTCGGTGCGGTAGGTTCGGGCGTGCCTGCATGCTGTGTCGCCTGTTCCTCTGCGGCGCGCTCGGCTGCGATGCGCGCTGCTGCTGTGCGTTCCGCTTCCGCATGTTCGGCGGCGACGCGTGCCGCTGCTTGTTCGGCTGCTGCTTGTTCGGCTGCCGCCCGTTCCGCTGCGACGCGTTCCGCCGCGGCATGTTCCTCGGCTCCTGCTCGCTCTGCTGCTGCTCGCTCCTCTGCGGCCTGTTCGGCTGCGGCTCTTTCCGCAGCGGCCTGCTGCTCGGCCTCTGCACGTTCTGCCGCCGCGCTTTCTGCCGCTGCCTGCTCGGCTGCCTCGCGCTCCGCAGCCGCATGCTCCGCAGCGGCCTGCCGCGCACGCTCCTGATCTTGCGTGTCCGATGCTTCCGTGACCGCTGCCTGCCCTGCCACCGCGCTGCCATCGTGCGAATCGGCGTTACCCGCCGATCCCGCCACTGCGGTATCAGTTGCCTCGGCACCCCGCGCCGCAGCCTCCTTTTCGCGCGTGCGGCGACCCATGCGCAGAGCAGCGAGCAGAACGACCAATGCCGCGCCCACCGCCGCCGCGATGCTCAAATTGCGCTGAGACAGGCCGCCGCCATTCGACGGCGACGTCGCCGCATTCGCGTGCTGCGGCGCCACGGGCACTGTCGCCGCTGAGCCTGCCGCTGTGAGCTGCGCAGCGCTCGTCGGCTTCGGGCCCGAAGCGACCGGCACCCCGCCAATACCGTGTTTCTGCAATTCCATCAGCACACGGTTTTTCAGCGCCAGCAGTTGCTGCAGACTCGACACCTGCTGACGCGGCTGCGAAGCCGCCTGCGCGGCTGTGGCCGCCGGTGCAATAGCGGTTGCCGCCGACGGCGCTTGCCCGGCACGCGCGCTCGCCGCCGGTTGAATCGATCCGGTCCATTCCTGGGTGCCACTCGCCGCCACGGACGCCGAACCGGCCACTGGCGCGGACGAAGCCAAGCCGCCCGCCGCCGCGCCAGTCGATACCGCCGCGCTGGCCGCGCCAGAGACCTCGGATGCGGCTGGCGTCGTCGCTTGAGCTGCGGCGCTGGCCGCACTCGCCGTGCTGGCCGCAGCCTCGACAGGTGCCGCCGTCGGCGCGGAAGCGGGCGCAGCCGCCGTGGACTCGGACGCCCCCGCCGCGGCCCCAGTCGACGAAGCCAAGGCCCCCGACGCATCGAGAGCCGGCACAATCAACACCGCGCCCACACGCATGCGGCTCGGATCGTGATTCATGAACGCAGCCGGATTCGTGTCGAACAATGCGCGCGTCGCGCGCGCGAGAACCGCGCGGTCATGCGACTGCGTAATAGCGATCGCGACATCGTTCAGCGACTGCCCTGCGTGTACGGTGTACTGCGCGCCCGCGACGACGGCAACGACAGCGGTAGTGGAACTGCCAGCGGAAGCGGTATCCGGCGTGCCCGTGGCACGAGCCGGCGCGGCAAGCGCATTGCCCGCGCCACCGCCGAGCAAAGCAATGGCGAAAGCGGCACCAGCGGCCATCGCCGCCGGACGGCTGCTGGATCGCACCTTCTCGTGACGAATGAACGTGGCCCGAAGAGCGGAGCGTCGAAAGTTCATCGGGACTCCTGGCGCGTCAGCGCGCTGCCTTTTTTGCGAGTGGAAAGAGACAAGATGATCGGAGCACAGAATGAAAAAAGCGCCGCGCAAGCGCGACGCTTCTTGAGTTGTCTACGCGTCGTGAGCGCGTAGTTTACTTTACTTGTCGAGCACAATGCGAAGCATACGACGCAGCGGTTCAGCTGCGCCCCACAGCAGCTGATCGCCGACCGTGAAGGCCGACAGATATTCGCCACCCATCGCGAGCTTGCGCACGCGGCCGACCGGCACCGTCAGCGTACCGGTGACGACCGCCGGGGACAGATCGCGTATCGACGCTTCGCGCTCGTTCGGCACGACCTTGACCCAGTCGTTGCCCGACGCGAGGATGCTGTTCACTTCGTCGAGCGGCACGTCCTTGTTCAGCTTGATCGTCAGCGCTTGCGAGTGACAGCGCATTGCGCCGATTCGCACGCACAGCCCGTCGACCGGAATCGAACCCGGCGTGCCCATGGCCGGCTTGCCGAGAATCTTGTTGGTTTCCGCGCCGCCCTTCCACTCTTCCTTCGACATGCCGTTACCGAGATCCTTATCGATCCACGGAATCAGCGAGCCCGCGAGCGGCACGCCGAAATGGTCGGTCGGCATGCTGTCGCTGTTCATCGCTTCGAGCACGCGGCGGTCGATGTCGAGAATCGCCGAAGCCGGGTCAGCCAGTTCGTTCTTCACCGCGCCGTTCAGCGTGCCCATTTGTGACAGCAATTCGCGCATGTTCTGCGCACCCGCGCCCGATGCGGCCTGGTAAGTCATGGCCGTCATCCAGTCGACGAGGTTTTCGCGGAACAGGCCGCCCAGCGCCATCAGCATGAGGCTGACCGTGCAGTTGCCGCCGATGAAGTTCTTCTGACCTTTGACGAGCGCGTTCTTGATCACGTCGAGGTTGACCGGATCGAGAATGATGACCGCATCGTCCTTCATGCGCAGCGACGAAGCCGCGTCGATCCAGTACCCGTTCCAGCCCGCCGCGCGCAGCTTCGGGAACACTTCGTTCGTGTAGTCACCGCCCTGGCAGGAGATGATCGCGTCGCACTTCTTCAGGTCTTCGATGCTTGTCGCATCTTTGAGCTTGGTCTCGTTTTTGGCGAACGACGGCGCGTTGCCACCCGCGTTGCTGGTGCTGAAAAACACCGGTTCGATCAAGTCGAAATCGCCTTCCTGCTGCATGCGTTGCATCAGGACGCTGCCGACCATGCCGCGCCAACCTACGAGACCTACGTTCATGACTTCATACCCTTCGAATGGAAACTTCCCCGCATCTTTGCCCGCAGTGACCGCGCGGGGAAGATGGGCGGGCACGACGGACGATCAGCGCTTCGTGATCGTTTTCGGGGTAATGGTTTTGATGGTAATGGCGAACTCGATTGCACGGGCCGTTGTGCCGTGCAATTTGGAAATCGAGGAGATTTGGGAGATCTGAGCCATCGCAACAATATACACGAAAACAGAAAACTGGCGGCGTTCTTCGCCGTATGATGCGCGAATCGGCCTGTTTCAAGGACGATTCGCGCTTTAACGATCAGTATTGTGACCTGACTACTGCACGCGTTTTACAGCGCGGCCACGACGGCATCGCCCATCGCGGCGGTGCCGACCTGCTTGCAACCCGGCGTGAGAATGTCGCCGGTGCGATAGCCTTGTTCGAGCACCTTCTTCACGGCGGTTTCGATGCGATCAGCCTGCTCGGCCTTATTCAGCGAATAGCGCAACATCATCGCGGCGGAGAGAATCGTAGCGAGTGGATTCGCAACGCCCTTGCCGGCGATATCTGGTGCGGAACCGTGCGACGGCTCGTACAAGCCCTTGTTGTTCTTGTCGAGCGACGCCGACGGCAGCATGCCGATCGAGCCGGTCAGCATGGCCGCTTCGTCGGAAAGGATGTCGCCGAACATGTTGCCCGTCACGATCACGTCGAACGACTTCGGCGCCTTCACGAGCTGCATCGCGGCGTTGTCGACGTACATGTGCGACAGCTCGACGTCCGCATATTCCTTCGACACGTCGATCATCACGTCCTTCCAGAACTGCGACGTTTCGAGCACGTTGGCTTTATCGACCGAGGTCAGCTTCTTGCCGCGCTTTTGCGCCGCCTGGAACGCGACGCGCGCGATGCGGCGCACTTCCGGTTCCGAATAGCGCATCGTGTCGAAGCCTTCCTTTGCGCCGGCGAACAGGCCGTCCGGCGACGTACGCACGCCGCGCGGCGCGCCGAAGTAGATGTCGCCGTTCAGTTCGCGCACGATCAGGATGTCGAGACCCGAAACGATCTCTTCCTTCAGCGACGACGCACCCGTCAGTTGCGGGTAGCAGATCGCCGGACGGAAGTTCGCGAACAGTTCGAGGTGCTTGCGCAGACCGAGGATCGCCTGCTCCGGGCGCAGCGCGCGTTCGAGCTTGTCGTATTTCCAGTCGCCGACCGCGCCGAACAGGATCGCGTCGGCTTCCTTCGCCAATGCGAGCGTCGAATCGGGCAGCGGATGGCCCTTCGCTTCGTAGCCCGCGCCGCCGACCGGCGCTTCTTCGAGTTCGAACTTCTCGCCGAGCACGTTCAGGACCTTGACGGCCTCCTTGACGATTTCGGGACCGATGCCGTCGCCCGGCAATACTGCGATCTTCATGCGAATTCCTTGATGATTTTTTCGGGTGTTTCTCGCGCAAACCGACGCGGGCGCGGACTAGACGCGCCTACATTCTCACGGGTTCGCTTAACGGACGAGGCGATTGTTCAGCCACGGCTGCTTCGCGAGACGCTCCGCTTCGAATTGGCGGATCTTGTCCGCGTGACGCAGCGTGAGGCCGATGTCGTCGAAACCGTTCAGCAGGCAGTATTTGCGGAACGCCGCGACTTCGAACGGATATTCGGTGCCGCCGTCGGCCGTGCGCACGACTTGCGCTTCGAGGTCGATCGTCAGCTCGAAGCCGTTGAACGCATACGTCTCGTTGAACAGATGATCGACCTGCTGTTCGGTCAGCACGATCGGCAGCACGCCGTTCTTGAAGCAGTTGTTGTAGAAGATGTCGGCGAAGCTCGGCGCGATCAGCGCGCGAAAGCCGTACTGCTGCAACGCCCAGGGCGCGTGTTCGCGCGAGCTGCCGCAACCGAAATTCTTGCGCGCGAGCAGCACCGAAGCGCCCTGATAGCGCGGCTGGTTCAGCACGAAGTCCGGGTTCAGCGGACGCTTCGAGTTGTCCTGACCCGGTTCGCCGTGGTCGAGGTAGCGCCATTCGTCGAACGCGTTCGGACCGAAGCCCGTGCGCTTGATCGACTTCAAGAACTGCTTCGGAATGATCGCGTCCGTGTCGACGTTCTCGCGATCGAGCGGCGCCACGACGCCGGTGTGTACGATGAATTTTTCCATGACGCTTGCGCCTGTTCAGGACCGGGCGATGCGACCGGCGGTTGGACCCCCGCGCCGCATCGCCGGCAAAAATCAAAAACCGCTTATTTCTCAGCGTGATTGCTGATCGAATTGCCGAGGTGCGACATGTCCTGGCCGAATCCGTGCACCGTGTTGCATCCGGCCAGCCCGAGCAGAAGCCCGACGAGCGTGCCGAGTGCGAAGCGGCGCAATAGAGTGATGCGATTCATGTTCTTCATCATGCGATTCATCCAAGCTTGCGAATGTCGACGAAATGCCCTTCGATGGCCGCAGCCGCGGCCATTGCGGGGCTCACCAGGTGCGTGCGCCCACCGGCGCCCTGACGACCTTCGAAGTTCCGGTTCGACGTGGACGCGCAGCGCTCGCCCGGCTCGAGCCGGTCGGCGTTCATTGCCAGACACATCGAGCAACCCGGCTCACGCCATTCGAACCCGGCCTCGGTAAAGACCTTGTCGAGGCCTTCACGCTCCGCCTGCGCCTTCACGAGACCCGAACCCGGCACGACCATCGCCAGACGGATGTTCGGCGCGACGCGGCGGCCAAGCTTCTTCACGACGTAAGCCGCGGCGCGAATGTCTTCGATGCGCGCGTTGGTGCACGACCCGATGAAGATTTTATCCGGCTTGATCGACTCGATCGGCGCGTTCGGCTCGAGCGCCATGTACTTGAGCGCACGCTCCATCGCGTCGCGCTTGACCGGGTCCTTCTCGCGCTCCGGATCCGGCACGCGGCCGTCGACCGGTGTGACCATTTCCGGCGACGTGCCCCAAGTGACCTGCGGCACGATTTCGGCCGCGTTCAGCTCGACCACGCGATCGAAATGCGCGCCCTCGTCCGACTTGAACTGCTTCCAGTACTCGACCGCGTGATCCCACTCGACGCCCTGCGGCGAGAACGGACGGCCTTTCAGGTATTCGATCGTGGTGTCGTCGACGGCGACCATGCCGGCGCGCGCGCCCGCTTCGATCGCCATGTTGCAGACCGTCATGCGGCCTTCCATCGTCAGCGAACGGATCGTCGAGCCGCCGAATTCCATCGCGTAACCGGTGCCGCCCGCGGTGCCGATTTTGCCGATGATCGCGAGCACGATGTCCTTCGCGGTACAGCCGCGCGGCAGTTGGCCCTCGACCTTCACGAGCATGTTCTTGCTCTTCTTCTGCAGCAGCGTTTGCGTGGCCAGCACGTGCTCGACTTCCGACGTGCCTATGCCATGCGCGAGCGCGCCGAACGCGCCGTGCGTGGACGTGTGCGAGTCGCCGCAGACGATCGTCATACCCGGCAGCGTAGCGCCCTGTTCCGGCCCGATGATGTGGACGATGCCCTGACGCTGGTCGTTCATCTTGAACTGCGTGATGCCGAAGGCGTCGCAGTTCGCGTCGAGCGTGTCGACCTGGAGCTTCGAGACCGGATCGGCGATGCCGTGGCTGCGGTCCGTGGTTGGCACGTTGTGATCGGACACGGCCAGGTTCGCGCTGATGCGCCACACCGGACGGTGAGCCATTTTCAGGCCTTCGAACGCCTGCGGGCTGGTCACTTCATGCAGCAGGTGACGGTCGATGTAGAGAATCGCGGTGCCGTCGTCTTCCGTGTGGACCACGTGCGTGTTCCACAATTTGTCGTAGAGAGTCTGTGCCATGGTATGCGGGGTAGTAATGACTGCGGGCTGACTGTGTCGGTCGATTATGCCACGCGACGCACCGCGATGGACTGCTTAAACAGCGAAAAAACCGATAAAAAACATGGAGTTGGCTGGTAGTGCCAATACCTGTATCGGTGTTACCCGGCAAGCATCGGCGAGCGGCGGCGCCAATGCGCCGCATGCGCGATCCGCGGCGGCCGCAGAAACGGAAACGCCCCAACGGTAGACCCGTTGAGGCGTTTCATTTGCTCCGATTTCGCGCTTGTGCGCGGCACGAATGCCGCGGCCAGGCGCGCGTATCGCGGTCGATCAGCGCTTAGCGCTGTGCAATCGGCTTCGCTTGACGCAGTGTCTCGCCGACGAACAGCTGACGCGGACGACCAATCTTCTGCTCAGGATCGGCGATCATTTCGTTCCACTGCGCGATCCAGCCGACCGTACGCGCCATCGCGAAGATACACGTGAACATCGACGTCGGAATGCCCAGCGCGCGCTGCACGATACCCGAGTAGAAGTCGACGTTCGGGTACAGCTTGCGCGACACGAAGTATTCGTCTTCGAGCGCGATCTTTTCGAGTTCCATCGCGAGCTTGAACAGCGGGTCGTCGTGCAGGCCCAGCTCTTCGAGCACTTCGTGGCAGGTTTCGCGCATCAGCTTCGCGCGCGGGTCGTAGTTCTTGTACACGCGGTGGCCGAAGCCCATCAGCTTCACGCCCGAGTTCTTGTCCTTCACCTGCTTGATGAACTCAGGGATGTTGTCGACCGAGCCGATTTCTTCCAGCATGTTCAGCGCGGCTTCGTTCGCGCCGCCGTGCGCTGGGCCCCACAGACACGCGATACCCGCTGCGATACACGCGAACGGATTCGCACCCGACGAACCGGCGAGACGCACGGTCGAGGTCGACGCGTTCTGCTCGTGGTCCGCGTGCAGGATCAGGATGCGGTCGAGCGCGCGCACCAGCACGTCGTTGACCACGTACTCTTCGCACGGATTCGAGAACATCATGCGCATGAAGTTTGCGCTGTACGACAGGTCGTTCTTCGGATACACGAACGGCTGGCCGATGCTGTACTTGTACGCCATCGCGACCAGCGTGGGCAGCTTGGCGATCATGCGGATCGCCGACACTTCGCGGTGACGCGGGTTATTGATGTCGAGCGAGTCGTGATAGAACGCCGACAGCGCGCCGACTGCGGCAACCAGAATCGCCATCGGGTGCGCGTCGCGACGGAAGCCGCGGAAGAAGAACTGCATCTGCTCGTGCACCATCGTGTGCTTCGTGACGGTGCCGACGAATTCGGTCTTCTGCTTTTCGTTCGGCAGCTCGCCGTTCAGCAGCAGATAGCAGGTTTCGAGGAAGTCGGCGTTCTGCGCGAGGTTGTCGATCGCGTAGCCGCGGTAGAGCAATTCGCCCTTGTCGCCGTCGATGTAGGTGATCGCCGAATTGCACGCCGCCGTCGACATGAAGCCCGGGTCGTACGTGAATTTGCCGGTCTGGCCGTACAGTTTGCGAATGTCGATTACATCCGGGCCAATCGTGCCCTTGTAAATCGGCATTTCAACGCTCGGCGAATTGTCGCTGAACGATAGCGTGGCTTTAACATCTGACGGGGTCATAGCACATCCTCAATCGAAGTATGAATACAGGGTTTCGATAATTGCACGCCTGGAACAACGGACTGGCGGCGCTCAAGCATTGCGCAGCAACTCCAGAACCCGGACCACGTCCGGGTCGGCTAGATCGCCTTCTGGTTCCTTGCGTGCGAGCAGCAAGTCCATCAGGTCGTTATCGCTCAGCTCGAGCAGGCGCGTGAGTGCGCCAACGTCGGCATCGCTGAGGTCATGCTCATATCGGCTGAAAAAACGCTCGAAAATCAGGTCGTTTTCCAGCAGGCCCCGCCGTGCGCGCCAGCGAAGACGCGCGCGGCGGAGAGGGTCGGACTGATGCGATGTATCGGTCATGTCGGTACACCCCGCGCCGCGCCCAGGCGCGCTGACTGCCCTCTCGGGGACAGCCTGCGCCAGGGAGCGCGGGGCTCATTGATACTAGACAGCGCGGCGAACCATCAATTCCTTGATCTTGCCGATTGCCTTGGTCGGGTTCAGGCCCTTCGGGCAAACGTCGACGCAGTTCATGATCGTGTGGCAACGGAACAGACGGTAAGGGTCTTCGAGGTTATCGAGGCGCTCGCCGGTTGCCTGGTCGCGGCTGTCCGCGATGAAGCGGTAGGCTTGCAGCAGACCGGCCGGGCCGACGAACTTGTCCGGATTCCACCAGAAGCTCGGGCACGACGTCGAGCAGCTCGCGCACAGGATACATTCGTACAGGCCGTCGAGCTCGTCGCGTTCTTCCGGCGACTGCAGACGCTCCTTTTCCGGCGGCGGCGTATCGTTGATCAGGTACGGCTTGATCGAGTGATACTGGTTGAAGAACTGCGTGAAGTCGCAGATCAGGTCACGCACGACGGGCAGGCCCGGCAGCGGACGCAGCACGATCTTCTGCGGCAGGTCGTTCAGGTTCGTCAGGCACGCGAGGCCGTTCTTGCCGTTGATGTTCATTGCGTCCGAACCGCACACGCCTTCGCGGCACGAGCGACGGAACGACAGGGTTTCGTCGAGCGCCTTCAGCTTGACGAGCGCGTCGAGCAGCATGCGTTCGTGCGAGTCGATTTCGATCTCGTACGTTTGCATGCGCGGAGCGGCGTCCTTGTCCGGATCGTAGCGGTAAATTTCAAATGTACGCTTGGCCATTTCTCTGAATTCCTTTGACTTGTGCCTTAGAAGGTACGCGCTTTCGGCGGAACCGATTCGACGGTCAGCGGCTTCATGTGCACCGGCTTGTAGTCGAGGCGATCGCCTTCGCTGAACCACAACGTATGGCGCAGCCAGTTTTCGTCGTCGCGATGTTCGAAGTCGTTTTGCGCGTGCGCGCCACGGCTTTCCTTGCGCGCTTCGGCGGAGACCATCGTGGCGCGCGCCACTTCGATCAGGTTCGCCACTTCCAGCGCTTCGACGCGGGCCGTGTTGAACACCTTCGACTTATCCTTCAGATGGATATTGTCGACGCGTGCGGCCACTTCGCGGATGGCTTCGACACCTTGGGCCAGCAGCGCCGAGGTGCGGAACACGCCAGCGTGCTTCTGCATCGTGCCGCGGATGTCGTTCGCGACCGACTGGGCGTACTCGCCCGACGACGAGCTATCGAGCTTCGCCAGACGCGACAGCGCGAAGTCGGCTGCATCTGCCGGCAGCGGCTTGTGTTCCTTCAGTTCCTTCACGTGCTTGACGATGTGGTTGCCGGCAGCACGGCCGAACACCACGAGGTCGAGCAGCGAGTTCGTGCCGAGACGGTTCGCACCGTGCACCGACACGCACGAGCATTCGCCCACTGCGTAGAAACCGTTGACGACTTCTTCGTGGCCCTTCGGCGTACCGACGACCTGGCCGTTGATGTTCGTCGGAATACCGCCCATCTGGTAGTGGATGGTCGGCACGACCGGGATCGGCTCCTTGATGCAGTCGACGTTCGCGAACTTCAGCGCGATCTCGCGGATCGACGGCAGACGCTTCATGATCGTCTCGGCGCCGATGTGCGATAGGTCGAGCAGCACGTGATCCTTGTTCGGACCCACGCCGCGGCCTTCCTTGATTTCCTGGTCCATCGAACGAGAAACGAAGTCGCGCGGCGCCAGGTCCTTCAGCGTCGGCGCGTAGCGTTCCATGAAACGCTCGCCGTTCGAGTTACGCAGAATACCGCCTTCGCCGCGCACGCCTTCTGTGATCAGCACGCCCGCGCCGGCCACGCCGGTCGGGTGGAATTGCCAGAATTCCATGTCCTGCAGCGCGATGCCCGACCGGGCCGCCATGCCGAGGCCGTCACCGGTGTTGATGAACGCGTTGGTCGATGCCGCGAAGATCCGGCCTGCGCCGCCCGTGGCGAACAGCGTGGTCTTGCCTTCGAGGATGTAGACGTCGCCGGTTTCCATTTCCAGCGCGGTCACGCCGAGCACGTCGCCGTCGGCGTCGCGGATCAGGTCCAGCGCCATCCATTCGACGAAGAATTGCGTCTTGGCAGCAACGTTCTGCTGGTACAGCGTGTGCAGCAGCGCGTGACCGGTACGGTCAGCCGCTGCGCAAGCGCGTTGCACCGGCTTTTCGCCGTAGTTCGCGGTGTGGCCGCCGAACGGGCGCTGATAGATCGTGCCGTCGGCGTTACGGTCGAACGGCATGCCGAAGTGTTCGAGTTCGTAGACGGCGTTCGGTGCTTCACGGCACATGAACTCGATCGCGTCCTGGTCGCCGAGCCAGTCGGAGCCCTTGATCGTGTCGTAGAAGTGATAGTGCCAGTTGTCTTCGCTCATGTTGCCGAGCGAAGCGCCGATGCCGCCCTGGGCCGCGACCGTATGCGAACGCGTCGGAAACACCTTGGACAGCACGCAGACCGACAGACCGGCGCGCGCCAGTTGCAGCGACGCGCGCATCCCCGAGCCGCCCGCGCCGACGATAACCACGTCAAACTTGCGACGCGGCAGAGAATTCTTGATTGCAACCATGCTTTTATACTCTCCAGAGAATCTGCGCAGCGTAGCCCGCACATGCGAGCAGCCAGAGGATCGTCAGCGCCTGCAGGACGAGACGCGTGCCAACGGGCTTCACGTAATCCATCCAGATGTCGCGCACACCCACCCACGCGTGATAGAACAGCGAGAGAAGCGTGACGAACGTGGCGAGCTTCATCCACTGCGTCGCGAAGATCGACGCCCAGCCGTCGTACGAGAAGTCGCGTGCGAGGAAGAACCACGCGAGCAGAATCACCGTGTACACCGCCATCACGACGGCGGTGACGCGTTGCGCGAGCCAGTCGCGCAGACCGTAATGCGCGCCGACGACGAGACGCTTCGAACCGATTCGGTTATTGGCTGCCATTTTTTAGAATGCTCCGAACAGTTTTTGCCGCGAATGCGATGGTAAGCAGCGACGACACGACAAACACGACGATAGAGGTCGACTTGCCCTTTTCTTTCGACACGGCATCGTGATTCGTATCCATCAAGAGGTGACGGATGCCGGCGCAGAAATGGAACAGGAAAGCCCACGCGAGAACCAGCGTGATCAGCTTGACGATGATGTTGGAGAGGAAGCCCTTGAAGACTTCGAAGCTCAGTTCGGAAGTCAGGCTCTGATCGAAGAGGAACAGCAGGAACGGAAGGAAAAGAAACAACAAGGCACCGCTCACACGATGCAGAATCGACACGCGCCCCGCCAGCGGGAGACGGTATGCCGTCAATATTTGCCCAATACCGATGTTCCGGAATTCCGGCCTCGGTTTCTTTACCGCTTCTGCCATGCTAGACCCCTACTATGTAGTCACACTAATCCGCAATTTTAGCGCCTTTTTATATCGCGCTGCAGCGAAAACCACGCCAGGTCCTTGCTGCGCGCGCTATGAAAGCGCCTTCCGATCGGCACGCGTGTGGGACGCCGCGCCTCGTTTCAGCCCGATTCAGCTCAGATCGTTCTGATAGTAATACCCGGTTGTGACATACCAACCTCGCCGGACCTCAACCGGCCGGTCCCCATAGGTATAGGACACTCGCTCGACCGAGAGCAACGGAAAACCCGCCGGCACATGCAGCAGGTCTGCCACGGAAGGCTCCGCCGCGACCGCGCGGATTTTTTCCGTCGCGCGAATCATGCGGGTGCCGAATTCGGTCTCGAACATCGCGTAGAGGGGACCTTTGTACTCCGAAAGCCGCTCGAGCGTGAGCCCGCGGAACACGGCGCCCGGCAGCCAGATTTCGTCGAGCACGGTCACTTCGCCGTCGAACTGCAGCAAACGCTTGATCAGCACGACCGGATCGGCCGGCTTCAGATCGAGTTGCCGGGCGATTTCCGCCGATGCGCGCAGCCGCCGGCATTCGAGCAGACGGCTCACGTGCGGATGCTCCGCGCCGTCGTCGGCGAGCAATCTCAGGAAACGGAACTGCGCGCGTTCTTCGTTGTGCGTCGCAACGAACGTGCCCTTGCCCTGACGGCGCACCAGCAGGTTGTCGGCGGCCAGCTCGTCGATCGCCTTGCGCACCGTACCCTGACTCACCTTGAAACGCGCGGCCAGTTCGACTTCGCTAGGAATGATCTCGCCCGGCTTCCATTCGCCGCTTTCGAGGCTTTGCGTAATCAAGCCCTTGATTTGCTGATACAAGGGGCTGAAGGTCGGCGACGCGGCAGCGGAAACAGCGGATACAGCTTCGCCCGCGGCCCCTTGGCCATTCGGGTTTACAGGATTCGCCGGGTTCGAATTCATGCGCGCATTTCATCATAAAGCGCCGGGGCACGTCTAGGGTTTTCCCTTCGATAGATGTGTCTTATATAAGACATAAGATACTGTTGACTTTGTGAGTTTCGACTCCTACACTCCTTGTCGAGCAAGGGTTTGCGGGATTTTGCGGCAGCTGTTTGATGCAGCGCCGCGACGCTCCGGCCGCCACTCTGCACCATGCCGTCCCCTACGCAGTCCAGGTTTCGATTCGCCGCCATCCGTTGCATTCGCGTGCTGTTCCGTGTTGCAGCCGCTGGCCCGACACTCGCCGAAACGCGCTGTTCGCAGGAGCTCGCACCGTGCAGTTGCGGCCCCGGCGTAAGCCCTGGGCCATCCCGTCCCGCTCGGTAGTACGGATTTCCGGCACGGCGGTCTTGCCGCAACGCGCCGCCCGGTCTCGGCACATTCCGAGCCCGCACGCGAACAGTGAATTCCGCCGTGTTTCATAACGCTTCGCTGAACGCGCATATAGAATGGCGTTTTCCCTAGCGTCTAACGCATCGTCCTGGAGATTTCTCAATGGCTAAGCCCGCAAAGCGCGTTGCCGTCACCGGCGCCGCAGGTCAAATCGCTTACTCCCTGCTGTTCCGCATCGCCAATGGCGACCTGCTCGGCAAGGACCAGCCGGTGATCCTGCAACTGCTCGATCTGCCGCAAGCGCAAGCCGCCGTCAAAGGCGTCGTGATGGAACTGGATGATTGCGCATTCCCGCTGCTGTCGGGCGTCGTGATCACGGACGACCCGAAGGTCGCGTTCAAGGACGCCGACATCGCACTGCTCGTCGGTGCACGTCCCCGTTCGAAGGGCATGGAGCGTAAGGACCTGCTGTCGGCCAACGCCGAAATCTTCACGGTTCAGGGCAAGGCGCTGAACGAAGTCGCCAGCCGCGACGTGAAGGTGCTGGTGGTCGGCAACCCGGCCAACACGAACGCGTACATCGCCATGAAGTCGGCACCGGATCTGCCGAAGAAGAACTTCACCGCGATGCTGCGTCTGGACCACAACCGCGCGCTGTCGCAACTGGCCGCCAAGTCGGGCAAGCCGGTCGCGTCGATCGAAAAGCTCGCGGTGTGGGGCAACCACTCGCCGACCATGTACCCGGACTTCCGCGTCGCAACGGCCGAAGGTCAAGACCTGACCAAGCTGATCAACGACGACGAATGGAACCGCAACACGTTCATCCCGACCGTCGGCAAGCGCGGCGCGGCGATCATCGAAGCGCGCGGCCTGTCGTCGGCGGCATCGGCGGCTAACGCTGCGATCGATCACGTGCGTGACTGGGTGCTCGGCACGAACGGCAAGTGGGTTACGATGGGCATCCCGTCGGACGGCTCGTACGGCATCCCTGAAGACATCATCTACGGCGTGCCCGTGACCTGCGAAAACGGCGAGTACAAGCGCGTCGAAGGTCTGGCAATCGACGCGTTCTCGCGCGAAAAGATGGACGCCACGCTGCAGGAACTGCTGGAAGAGCGCGACGGCGTTCAGCACCTGCTCGGCTAAGCATCTGATCTGATGCCGATGAACCGGAACTCCGAAGCGTTAGCGCGGCGGGTTCCGGTTTTTTTCGTGCGAATGGCGCCGCGATGGTCACCGTTCGCCTCTGATTCGAACGTGCTTTGCCGTCGCCCGACTGCGCTTGCGCAGAGCACACCCGAATCCGACATTCCTAATCCTCACCACGCCCCACACGCCGAAGATGCGCGTTCTCACACCCGCCGAAGTGCTGTTTGAGGGCGAAGCGCCGCCCGCTGTGCTGCCTGCCTGCGACCACTACGCGGGAAGCGAAAAGCTGATGCTGAAGTCGCTCGCGTTACAGCAGCAACTCGGCCCGGTGTTCGATATCACACTCGATTGCGAAGACGGCGCGCAGGTCGGCCGCGAGGCCGAGCACGCGGAACTGGTCGCATCGCTGCTGGGCAGCGAGCACGACCGCTTCGGCCGCGTCGGAGTACGCATCCACGACTTCGCTCACGCGCACTGGCGCGACGACGTGCGCCTGATTCTGCGCGCCGCAAAGCGGGCACCCGCCTATATCACGCTGCCCAAAATCCGCAACGTCCACGATGCCGCCGAAATGATCGCGTTCATCGAGGCGACGCGGCGCGAGCTCGGCATCGCGCAGCCGGTGCCGGTGCAGTTGCTGGTCGAAACTCACGGCGCGCTCACGCGCGTGTTCGAACTGGCCGCGCTGCCAGGCGTCGAGGCGCTGAGCTTCGGCCTGATGGACTTCGTCTCCGCGCACGACGGCGCGATCCCCGATACCGCGATGCGCTCGCCGGGCCAATTCGATCATCCGCTCGTGCGGCGCGCGAAGCTCGAAATTTCGGCGGCCTGCCATGCGTACGGCAAGGTGCCGTCGCACAACGTCAGCACCGAAGTGCGCGACATGAGCGTGGTCGCAAATGACGCGCAGCGCGCCCGCAATGAATTCGGCTACACGCGCATGTGGAGCATTCATCCGGCGCAGATCGAGGCGATCGTCGCCGCGTTCGCGCCGCGCGACGAAGAAATCGCGACGGCCACCGAAATCCTGCTGGCCGCGCAGTCCGCGCATTGGGGCCCGACGCGTCACGGTGATACGCTGCACGACCGTGCGAGCTACCGCTATTACTGGTCGGTGCTGCGCCGCGCGCAGAACACCGGCCGCGCTGTTCCTCAAGAAGCGGCGCCGCTCTTTGCGCAAGTTGGCGCTAACGGACAGTCAGTGGCATAAGCGACGCGTTTTTCAAACGGCGGCAGCGATGAGCCGGCACACAGGAGAAGGCGGAACATGAGCGAGACGACGCAAGCCGCTGACGCAACAGGCGGCAACGAAACGCAAAGCGGCTTCAAACCGAAGAAATCCGTCGCGCTGTCGGGCGTGACCGCGGGCAACACCGCGCTGTGCACGGTCGGCAAGACCGGCAACGATCTGCACTATCGCGGCTACGACATTCTTGATATCGCCGAGGCGTGCGAATTCGAGGAGATCGCTTACCTGCTGGTCCACGGCAAGCTGCCCACGCAGGCCGAATTGACCGCCTACAAGACGAAGCTGAAGTCGATGCGCGGCCTGCCCGCCAACGTGAAGGCCGCGCTCGAATGGATTCCGGCCGCCGCGCATCCGATGGACGTGATGCGCACCGGCGTGTCGGTGCTCGGCACGGTGCTGCCCGAGAAGGAGGATCACAACCTGCCCGGCGCGCGCGACATCGCCGACAAGCTGATGGCCTCGCTCGGCTCGATGCTGCTGTACTGGTATCACTACTCGCACAACGGCAAGCGCATCGAGGTCGAAACCGACGACGATTCGATCGGCGGCCATTTCCTGCATCTGCTGCATGGCGTCGAGCCGTCGAAGGCGTGGGTCGAGGCGATGCACGTGTCGCTGAACCTGTACGCGGAGCACGAGTTCAATGCGTCGACGTTCACGGGCCGCGTGATCGCGGGCACGGGCTCGGACATGTATTCGGCGATCACCGGCGCGATCGGCGCGCTGCGCGGCCCGAAGCACGGCGGCGCCAACGAAGCCGCGTTCGACATCCAGTCGCGCTACCAGACACCCGACGAAGCCGAAGCCGACATCCGCCGCCGCGTCGAGAACAAGGAAGTCGTGATCGGCTTCGGCCATCCGGTGTACACGATTTCGGACCCGCGCAACAAGGTCATCAAGGAAGTCGCGAAGAAGCTGTCGAAGGAAGCAGGCAACATGAAGCTGTTCTCGATCGCCGAGCGGCTCGAATCGGTGATGTGGGAAGCGAAGAAGATGTTCCCGAACCTCGACTGGTTCAGCGCGGTGTCTTATCACATGATGGGCGTGCCGACCGCGATGTTCACGCCGCTGTTCGTGATCTCGCGTACGGCAGGATGGAGCGCGCACATCATCGAGCAGCGCGTCGACAACAAGATCATCCGGCCGAGCGCGAATTACATCGGACCCGAGAATTTAAAGTACGTGCCGCTAAATAGGAGAAAATAGCGGTCGCTGTGCGCTCCACAGCGCGTGCAGTTCAACCCGCGCGGCCGCCGGACCGGTCGTCCGCGCACTGTTTAACTGATTTGATAGAAAGGTTTTTCCATGAAAAAGCTGATGATCGCCGCCATGATTGGCGCCCTGTCTACGACGATGCTGACCGTCGCGACTGACGCCGCTGCTGCGGACACGGCCACCACCACCACGAAGAAGGCCGTCGCCAAGCGCCCGGAGCCGCGCCGCCTGGTCAAGCGCAAGGCCAATCCGGTGAAGGAAGCGAAGGTCGATCCGATCCCGGAAGGGGCGGAAAAGTGGTCGTGCAAGGACGGTCTGGCTTTCGAAATGAAAGGCGACATGAAGCGTGACCAGATCGTCACGGTTCACTGGGCGAACAAGAACTACAACCTGCCGCGCGAAGCGACCACCACGGGCGCCGACCGCTTCCACGACGCGGCATCCGGTATGGACCTCGTCGTGATCCCGACGAAGGCCATGCTGTTCCAGGACAAGGACAGCTCGCGTCTCGCCGACGAGTGCAAGACGGTCGCGATGGAACAGGGCGCGCCCGCAGCAACGCAATCGAACGCGATTAACAAGACCGGCAACTGATTTTCGCCGCCAGGGAAGCCCCCGATGTCCGCCCCGATCTCCAACGTACGACCCGCCCCGGACGCCGTCCTGGTCGATATCGTCGACTACGTGCTGGATTACCGGATCGACAGCGCGCTCGCGCTGGAAACCGCGCGTCATTGCCTGATCGACACGCTCGGTTGCGGACTCGAGGCGCTTACCTACCCGGCCTGCACCAAGCTGATGGGACCAATCGTGGCAGGCACGATCGTCCCCAACGGCGCGAAGGTGCCAGGCACGTCGTTCCAGCTGGACCCCGTTCAGGCCGCCTTCAACATCGGCGCGATGATCCGCTGGCTCGACTTCAACGACACCTGGCTCGCGGCCGAATGGGGCCATCCGTCCGATAACCTCGGCGGCATTCTCGCGACGGCCGACTGGCTCTCGCGTACCGCCATCGCAGCCGGCAAAGCGCCGCTGACGATGAAAGACGTCCTGATCGCAATGATCAAGGCGCACGAAATTCAAGGCTGCATCGCGCTCGAGAACTCGTTCAACAAGGTCGGGCTCGATCATGTGCTGCTCGTCAAGCTCGCGTCGACCGCGGTGGTCGGCCAGCTGATCGGCCTCACGCGCGAAGAGCTGATCAACGCGGTATCGCAGGCGCTCGTCGATGGGCAGGCGCTGCGCACCTACCGCCATGCGCCGAACACTGGTTCGCGCAAATCGTGGGCTGCCGGCGACGCCACCGCGCGCGCCGTGCGCCTCGCGCTGATCTCGAAGACCGGCGAGATGGGCTATCCGTCGGTGCTCAGCGCGAAAACGTGGGGCTTCTACGACGTGCTGTTCAACGGCAACGCGTTCCGGTTCCAGCGTCCGTACGGCTCGTACGTGATGGAAAACGTGCTGTTCAAGATCTCGTTTCCGGCCGAGTTCCACGCGCAAACCGCCGCGGAAGCCGCGCTCGCGCTGCATGCGCAGCTCTCGCGCCAAGGCCGGCGCGTCGAAGACATTCGCCGCGTGACGATCCGCACGCACGAAGCCGCGATTCGCATCATCGATAAAAAAGGCCCGCTGAACAATCCGGCCGACCGTGATCATTGCATCCAGTACATGATCGCGGTGCCGCTGATCTTCGGCCGTCTGACTGCTGCCGATTACGAAGATTCAGTGGCGCAGGACTCGCGTATCGATGCGTTGCGCGCGAAAATGGAATGCGTAGAAGATCCACAGTTCACGAAGGATTATCACGACCCGGAGAAGCGTTCGATCGCCAATGCACTGACGATCGAATTCAACGACGGGTCGAAGTTCGGGGAAGTCGTAGTCGAATACCCGATCGGTCATAAGCGCCGTCGTGACGACGGTATTCCGTTGCTGGTCGAGAAGTTCAAGACCAACCTCGCGCGGCGCTTTCCGGTCAAGCAACAACTGGCGATTCTCGACGTCTCGCTCGACCAGGCCAAGCTCGAAGCGACGCCGGTCAATGAATACGTCGATTTTTACGTCATCTAGGCTGAGTACTGTAGTTCCGCGATCCAAACCAAGGAAAACACCATGGCCCACAACCTCCACAAAACGCTCAAGGAATTCGACAGCGGTTCCGGCAAAGGCAAGTTCTACTCCCTGCCACAACTCGGCAAGGCTCTGAACCTCAAAATCGACCGTCTGCCGGTCTCGATCCGTATCGTGCTGGAATCGGTGCTGCGCAACTACGACGGCAAGAAAATCGCCGAAGAACACGTCACGCAACTCGCGAACTGGAAGCCGAACGCGGCGCGCGTCGATGAAATTCCGTTCGTCGTGTCGCGCGTCGTGCTGCAGGACTTCACCGGCGTGCCGCTGCTCGCCGACATCGCCGCGATGCGCGGCGTCGCGAAGGCCGTCGGCAAGAATCCGAAGTCGATCGAGCCTTTGGTGCCGGTGGACCTCGTCGTCGACCACTCGGTGCAGATCGACCATTTCCGCGAGAAGAACGCGCTCGACCTGAACATGAAGCTGGAATTCCAGCGCAACAACGAGCGCTATCAGTTCATGAAATGGGGCATGCAGGCGTTCGACACGTTCAAGGTCGTGCCGCCGGGCGTCGGCATCGTTCACCAGGTGAACCTCGAATATCTCGCGCGCGGCGTGCACAAGAAGGCCGACGGCGCGGACACCGTGTACTACCCGGACTCGCTGGTCGGCACGGACAGCCACACGACGATGATCAACGGCATCGGCGTGGTTGGCTGGGGCGTAGGCGGTATCGAAGCCGAAGCAGGCATGCTCGGCCAGCCGGTGTACTTCCTGACGCCGGACGTCGTCGGTGTGCACCTGAAGGGCAAGCTGATCGAAGGCGTGACCGCGACCGACCTCGTGCTGACGATCACCGAACTGCTGCGCAAGGAGAAGGTCGTCGGCAAGTTCGTCGAGTTCTTCGGCGAAGGCACGCGCTCGCTGTCGGTGCCGGACCGCGCGACGATCGGCAACATGGCGCCGGAATACGGCGCGACGATGGGCTTCTTCCCGGTCGACGAAAAGACCATCGAGTTCTTCCACGGCACGGGCCGCACGGACGCGGAAATCTCGGCGTTCGAAAACTACTTCAAGGCGCAGGAGCTGTTCGGCATTCCGGACGATGGCGACATCGACTACACGAAGGTCGTCACGCTGGATCTCGCCACGGTCGCGCCGTCGCTGGCAGGCCCGAAGCGTCCGCAGGACCGCATCGAGATCGGCCACGTGAAGTCGACCTTCATCGACCTGTTCTCGAAGCCGGTCGCTGAAAACGGCTTCGCGAAGAAGGCCGCCGATCTCGACGCCAAATACACGACGAGCAACGGCGTCGACGTGAAGAACGGCGACGTGCTGATCGCCGCGATCACGTCGTGCACGAACACGTCGAACCCGAGCGTGCTGCTCGCCGCCGGTCTGCTCGCGAAGAAGGCTGTCGAGGCTGGCCTGACGGTTGCTCCGCACATCAAGACGTCGCTGGCTCCGGGATCGCGCATCGTCACCGAGTACCTGACGAAGACCGACCTGCTGAAGTACCTCGACAAGCTCGGCTTCACGCTGGCCGCATACGGCTGCACGACCTGTATCGGCAACGCGGGCGACCTGACGCCGGAACTGAACGAAGCGATCACGAAGAACGACATCGTCGCGGCAGCGGTGCTGTCGGGCAACCGTAACTTCGAAGCGCGTATCCACCCGAACATCCGCGCGAACTTCCTCGCGTCGCCGCCGCTCGTCGTCGCGTACGCGATCGCCGGCAACATCACGCGCGACCTGATGACCGAGCCGGTCGGCAAGGGCAAGGGCGGCAAGGACATCTACCTCGGCGACATCTGGCCGACCAGCGACGAAGTCAACGCGCTGCTGAAGTACGCGATGGATGCCGACGCGTTCCGCAAGAACTACTCGCAGCTCACGAAGAAGGGCGACCTGTGGAGCAAGATCGAGGGCGAAGAAGGTCAGGTCTACGACTGGCCGAAGTCGACCTACATCGCCGAGCCGCCGTTCTTCGGCAAGGACTTCTCGATGACGCCGGCCTCCAGCATCGCGCCGGTCAAGGGCGCGCGCGCTCTGGGCATCTTCGGTGACTCGGTCACGACCGACCACATCAGCCCGGCAGGCTCGATCAAGGAAGACTCGCCGGCAGGCCGCTGGCTGAAGGAAAACGGCGTGCAGAAGGCCGACTTCAACAGCTACGGCTCGCGTCGCGGCAACCACGACGTGATGATGCGCGGCACGTTCGCGAACGTCCGTATCAAGAACCTGATGATCCCGGCAAAGGCGGACGGCACGCGCGTCGAAGGCGGCCTGACGATTCACCAGCCGAGCGGCGAACAGCTGTCGATCTACGACGCGGCGATGAAGTACATCGACGCCGACACGCCGACCATCGTGTTCGCGGGTGAAGAGTACGGCACGGGTTCGTCGCGCGACTGGGCGGCCAAGGGCACGCAGCTGCTGGGCGTGAAGGCCGTGGTCGCACGCAGCTTCGAGCGGATCCACCGTTCGAACCTCGTCGGCATGGGCGTTCTGCCGCTGCAGTTCAAGGGCTCGGATAGCGTACAGTCGCTCGGTATCACCGGAGAAGAAACGTACGACATCGAAGGCCTCGGCGACGACTTCAAGCCGCAACAGGAAGTCACGCTCGTGATCCACGGCAAGGACGGCGACAAGCGCGTTCCGGTGCTGCTGCGTATCGACACGCCGATCGAAGTGGACTACTACAAGCACGGCGGGATTCTGCCGTTCGTGCTGCGCTCGCTGCTGGCTGCTTGAGCCTCACGGCAACGCATGTAGCCTCGCTGTTTTGCAGGGGCTGCGTCCTGTGGAGGGCGCAGCCGACTTTGGAGCCCGACCTCAGGTCGGGCTTTTTTTTAGTTCTTCTCGGCGTGCCACGCAGGATGCGAAGGGGACTCGAACCTGACGCGGAGTTCGGTATCACGACAACATGCCGCGCGACAACCTGCCTGGTTTCTTGTTCGCGGGAAATCCCTTACATTTTCCTTGAGGCGGCAAACAGTTGAAGTAGTTGGAGTAGCCGCCGAGGGCGTCTTCGATCATGAGAAGACGTGTGTGGGATGCGTCTCACCCCCGGGCGTCAGCGCCGCGCTCGTGCACAGCGCACATATGACGGCCGCACGCCGTCCCCTGGCCGCGGCGCCCCGTGAGACGTGTCCTCCTGATGCAACGCAGGCTGAATGCTCAACTTCACCTTGGAGGGAATGCCTTTGAATACTGACTCTGACCACTGCTATGTAAGCCGCTCGCGGGGCTTCGGTAAGAGCCAGCGAGCATCCCGCAGGACTAAACGGTCCCGATAGATACGTCTAAAGACGTGTCCTGTATGAAACGCGCCGGTACGCCATGTCCGGCGCGTTTGTTTTTCTGGTGCCCAACTCGACGGGAACGCACCTAGCTCGCGAAGGACGTGCAGGGTTCGGTGGGAATGACCGACCGACAGGGATCAGTCGGAATGGCCAATCGACATGGCTCCGTGGGAGCTAGCACGCTGGAGAGCGCCAAACCGCCTTGGATGGCGTGCATGCCTTTTCTGTCAAGCAGATCGACACGCGGCAAATCGTGGATGGTAAGAGTCGTCATGGCAATGGTCCTTGTGTCGGGATGGGAGTGACCGGACCACTCGCAAGGCTTATGCCATTACGCAGAAAGGTGCTCGGGATACCGCCTCCGCTTTGGACGAAAGCGGTTTCCCACTGCCATGTGCCCGCGCCTGCACGATACGCCGCGGCAAAATCTGTCGGGTGATAAGCAACAGACCTGATCGCCCGCCACCATCACTTCAAGCCGAAATCGACCCGCGTCGTCGCACCCTTGTCCTTGATATCGTCGGGATTCATCTTGGGCGCGACGATAAACACGCGGCTGCTGTCGATCTTGCCCTCCAGGTACTGTTGCACGCTCTGTGCGCGCTGCTGCGCAAGCTGGCGCAGGCTTGCGTCGTCGATCGGCGCGTTGGCCGCGAGCGCGCTCTTCATGTCGTCGTCCGGCAGCGTCTTCGTCATGCCGATGAAGTTGCGCGGTTTCTTGAAGTCGGAGGACTTGTAGGCCTTGGTCAGATACTTTTCGTAGTCTTTCTGATCGACCGTGACCGTCGACGGATCGACGCTCTCGCCGTTACCCACCGCGTCCTTGATCTTCTGCCGCTTCACCATCTGATCGACGTACCGCGTGCGCAGCGCCGGCTCGTCGACCTTCGGATCGACGCGGCCAATCAGGTCCATGCGGATCGACGGCTTGTCGGTGAGTGCCTTGACGATCGTGTCGAGTTTCTGCTTGTCGGCGTCGGTGAGCGTGGCGGAGCCGGCCTCGAATTCGACGTAGCCGAGGTCTTCGCCATTGCCGCCGAACGCATGCGCGATCAGCGAGAACGGCGCGGTCACCGCCTTCTCGAGCAGATTGAGCACCGCATGCCAGATCAGCCCGCCGATGCTGAACTCGGGGTTCGACAGCGAGCCCGACACCGGCAGGTTCACGTCGATCTCGCCACGCGAGTTCTTCAGCAGCGAGATTGCGAAACGCACCGGCAGCTTGGTCGCGGTGTCGTTGTCGATATGATCGCCGAACGTCAGCTGATCGATGAACAAGTGGTTGTTCGCGTTCAGCTGGTCGTTCGCAAGCTGATAGTGCAGATCGACGTTGAGCTTGCCCTTCGTGATTGGATAGCCCGCGTATTTCGCCGAATACGGCGTCAGGTTGGTCAGCTCGATGTCGTGCGCGGTCGCGGTCAGATCGAGCGCCGGTTTCGCAATCAGCGGATTGACGGTGCCGCGAATCGTCAGCGGACCGTTGGCCGCGAGTTTCGCGGCGACATCGACCGGTGCGGGCGTGGTCGTTTCGGTACCGAACGCGCCGATGGTGCCCTGAATGTCGACGAGGTTCGCCGTGTAGTTCGGCTTGACGAAGTTGTCGGTATAGGTCACGCGGCCCTGTTGCAACACCAGTTGCCCGAAGTGCATCTTGAGCGGATTTTGTGGCGGCGTCGCGGCCGTGGCGGTGGCCGCAGGCGTGGTGGTTGCATTGCCCGGCGCCGCAGCCGATGCTGCCGCGACCGCCGCCGGCGCCGACGCCGCGACCGCTTCCGACACCGCCTCGGGCGTCAGCGGAATCGGGTGCGAGCCGCTCTTGCTGCGCGTCAGCGGCTGCGTCGTACCGCCCTCGTGCGCGACCACATCCTTCAAGTTCAGCTTGCCTTGCGCGTCGAGCAGCACGCGGCCATAGAACTTCGAGAACGTCACACGCCCCGCGTCGACCACGGTCCCCCCGTGCTCGTCGTAATCGGCCTTCAGGTTCGTCAGCGCAAGCGAGCCCCAGCCCGCGAACGGGTCGGAGGTCGCCTTGTCGATCATGCGCACGGCAACGAGCGCCATGTCGCCGCGAAAGTTCGCCTTCAGCGACTTCGCCTGGCTGACCGAGAGATCACCGTTCGCATTCAGCAGCGCGCTAGCGAGCGACGCGTTCAGCTTGCTGCCGAAGTACGGCTCGAACGCGGCCGCGTCGAGCTGATTCGCGTTGACCTTGACGGCCAGCTTGAGCGGCGTCGCCGTGACGTCGCCTTTTACGCCGAGCGTGCCCTTTTTGTTCAACGTCGCCTGCAGATCGACGGGCAGCGGTCGGCTCAGGTCGTCGCTGATCTGCTGCACCTTCAACTGCACCGGCGTGAAGCTCAGTTTGACCGGCTGCGCCGTCATGTTGTCGGTGAACTCGGCGGTCGCGTCTTTGAGCGTCAATTCGCCGATTTTGTAGCGCCATGCGGGGCCCTCGGCCTGCGCCTTTTTCGCCGCGTGAATCGCCGTGCGCTCCGTCGCCTGTTGATGCGACCCCGCGAGCGCGTTCAGATTGACGGTGCCGTCCTTCAGGCGCTGCGCGTCGACCGCGAGGCCGGTTGCGTCGACGCTCGTCACGTCGGCCGTGCGCGCCGCGACGTCGACCTGCTTGACCACCACGTTGCCCTGCGCGAGCGAGATCACCGGCGTCTTGTCGCCGCGCGTCGCGAGCTTCACCTTCTGCATGTCCAGCTTCGTGTCCGCAACCGTCAGCGCAATGGGCGACTTCGACCAGTTCGCGTCGATATTCGTCGTCGCGGACAACGCACCGTCGAGCACCTGCGCGGACGTTGCGGTGTCGAGATACGGCTGCAGCGGCGGCAGCTTCAGCGACTTCAGATCGAGCTTCGCGCTCGCCGTCTTCGCTGCGAGGCGGACCGTGCCGTCGGCGGCGAGCGAACCGCCGCCGTCCCTCAGGTTCGTGTTCAGCGTGTAATGGGCGGGCGCAGACGCGAGCGTCGAGAAATCGGTCAGCGTGACCGCGAGATTTTGCAGACCGGCTTCGACCGGACGGGACGCGGCCTCGTCGTGTACGTTGACGGTGCCATCGTTGAGTATGAAACGTTTGATCGCGACGTCGAACGGCGGGGCCGCTTTTTCGGCGGCGGCGGTTTTGGGCTTGGCATTCGTGTCCGCGGTTTCCTTTGCCGCCGGTTTTCCGGGCGCGGGCGCAAACATATGCTCGACGCTCAATACACCGTCCTTGTCGCGCGCGACACTCGCGCTCGGCGCGTCGATGCGGATATCGTCGAAGTGATAGACGCTCTTCAACGGCTCGAGCGATGCCGCCGCTACATGCACCGCGCGCGCGGCGAAGAACGGCGCCTTGCCCTGATCCTGCACGTCCACGTCGTTCAGGTCGACGGTGCCGGCCACGCGCAGCGACGGCGTGTCGTTCGCCATCACGAAGTTCAGCTTCAGGTCAGTGGACAGCTTGCCCGACTGCACGATCACCGGCAGCTTCGATGGCGCGTAGGACACCAGCTTCGGCACGTCGAGATCGTCGAAGCGCAGCGACACTTCCGACTCGCGCGACGCCGCGAACGGTTTGGTCCTGCCGTCGATCGCGAGCTGACTGTCGCCGTCAATGCGCGCACGCAGCAGCGGCTCGACGAAGATATCGGTCTTCGACGGCAACGTCGCGATGAACGGAATGCCGAGCTTCCATTGATCGATCACGTGGCTCGTGCCGAGCACGCGGTCGTCGAACTTGACCTGGCCGTTTTCGACGCGAATGTTGGAGACGGAGAACTGCGTCGGTTTGCTGTTGGGTTTTGCCGGCTGGTTCGCGAACTTCTCGATCAGGTCGCTGAAATTGAAGTGCTGCGCATCGAGGCGAACGAGATGAAAGCGCGGCGAATCGACCTGCACTTCATTGACGATAGGCGCGCCGCGAAACAGCGAACTCCACGACGGCTTCACGATGAGCCGCGAAATATCGACGAAGTCGCCGGCGCCGCCGCGCTCGCCGATATGCACGTTGTCGGCCTCGAAACGCAGGGTGTACGGATTGAGTGCCACGCGGCCGATCGACGCCGGCCGCTCGAGCTGCTTGCTCAGTTGCTGGCTCGCGATATGGCGAATCAGCGGCGGCGCCGCGAAAAAGCCGAGCAGGCCGATTACGACGACGAAGATCAACAGACCGACGAGAATTCGCCGCGTACGGTGCGACTGCGCGACTGCGCGCACAGTCTGAATGGAGGAGGCTAACGATGCTTTATTGAGGCTTGCCATGCTCGATGTGGAGGAATGCGGCGGCAAGCCCGCCGCGAAAAACAGAAATCCCGCATGCGGCAGTATAAGTCTTGAATCAATGGTTAGACAGGAATGTCAGGCCCGCCTTGACGATTCGTGCTGCTGACCGACCGGTTTTCTCGCGAAGAAAATTATCGCGAGCGTTAGATAACGACACCGGACGGCGCGCGCTTTGCCCGCGCGCCGTTCACGTCATTGCCGCACGACCGGCGGCGGCTGCCAGCTGCCGTCGGTGGCTTGCGGCTTCGGCGCATACAGGCGCAGCACCAGTTGCATGTCCGCGCGCGGTGCGGGCAGCCAGTTGCCGGTGCGGCTGCGCGTCGACGACACGACCACGTCGAGCGAACCGTCGCGATTGCGGCGCGCGCCATTGCGATCGCCAACCGCGAGCCGCGCCGGCGCGTTCTCGCTCAGCGCGCCATCCTTCGTGTACGCGGTGATGGTCCAAAATCCGCGCACCGGCGGCAACTGGTTCGCCGCGAAGTGGATCACGTAGCGATTCGCGCCGTTCAGCGTGTTGCCGTCGCTGTCCTGCGTGACGACCGCGCGTACTTCGTCATCCTTCGTACCGATCCCCAACTCCGCGCTCGCCGCATACGCGCGCAATGCGTAGTCGGGACCATAGTTGCCGACGCCGTCGCCAAGCCAGCTCCAGCCGTTCGCGCTCAGCAGATTCGACGGCGGCGTCGCGACGCGCTCGCGACCATCGGCGAGACCGGCCGCGAGCACAGCGGATGACTTCGGCAGCGTCACGGGATCGCCGGGCGTCACGCCGAGGTCGGAGAGGAATTTGAGCGCATGCGGATCGGCCGGTGTCGGCGGATTGTCAGGCAACGCGTCGGCAAGACGGCCGAAGAAGCCGCTTGCATCGAGCGCGGCGACCTGCTGCGCCGGCGTGCCGCTCGGGCCCGCGACGCCGGTTGCGTAACCGCGCGGCGGCACCGCCGGCTCGGCGTCGCCGACGAACACGCTCAGCGGCTCCAGACGGATCGCGCGCTGCAGCTTGCGCACTGCGTTCAGATCGCGCGCGCCGCTCGCCTGGACGCGCACGCTGATCCAGGCGTTGCGGGTCGGCACTTCGACGCGCGTCGCGCCCTTCGGCAGCTCGCCCTTCCAGCCCGGTGCGACGAACGCGATCGTCTGCGCGCGCAGGCCCTTCGCCGTGCCCGTGCCCGCGGCGAACTGCGGCCCGGTCGACCACGCGACGTTGGTCCACATGTCGAGCACGCGCGCATCGACGTAACGGCCATGCGAATCAGGTAGCGCCAGCATCACCGGCTCGGCTGCAAGGTCGAGCCAGCCGGTCGAGTCGAGCGTGTCGAGGCTCGGCTGCGGCGGGTTGGTCGCGCCGATCGGCGGCAGCGCCTGCGCGTGACGCAGCGTGTTGAACGGAGCCTGGCCCGGCTCGGTGCCGACCGCCGCATCGCGCGCGGCGCTCATCAGCACGAGCGGATAGCCGAATAGGTACGAGTCGGCGACTTCGTCCTTGACCCAGCCGTTGCTTTGTTGCGTCGCGGTGGGGGTCGACGCGCAGCTGGCCAGCAGTGCGATACCCGCGATTGATATGCAGGTTCGTTGCAGCAAAAACAGTTCTCGGAGATTTTTTATCATTCGTTCAGAGTGCGGAGCGTGCAGCCCTATAGGAGATGCCGGTGTGCAGCGCCACGTGCATGCGCGGTTCTCCCGAAACACTGCGCAGCGAGTCCGCGGATTGCGATTCCGACAACCTCGCGTTGTATCGTATCCTTGCTAGCCAGGCAAGCACAAAGCAGCGTCGTTGCCACATTATGTTCCCGCGCCAACGGCTCGCGCGAGCGCGCGATGCTTTTTGATTCGCGAATCCGTCGATCCGCCTTCTTGCCGATTCGCCCTCACTCTTTCGTCGTCCTGCATTCGGAGCGTTTCAATGTACATGCCCGCCCATTTCGAAGAGAACCGTCCAGAGGTTCTTCACCGCCTGATCGCCGAGCACTCTTTCGGCGCGCTGATTACGCACGGCCCCAATGGGCTCGACGCGAATCATTTGCCGTTCGAGGCGCAGGCGGACGCGGCGGATTCGGCACGTCTGGTGCTGCGCGCGCACGTCGCGCGGGCGAACGCGGTCTGGCAGGAAGCCGCGACTCATCCAGAAGCGCTCGTGATCTTCCAGGGGCCGACCGCCTATATTTCGCCGAGCTGGTACCCGAGCAAACACGAAACGCACAAACAGGTGCCGACCTACAACTATATGGTCGTACATGCTCATGGCAGGATTGTGGTGCATGACGATGAATCGTTCGTGCGCGGCCTCGTCGCGCGGCTCACCCGCAAGATGGAAGCCGGCGAGCCGGTGCCATGGAAGATGGGCGACGCGCCGGCCGACTACATCGCGCAGATGCTCGGCGCGATCGTCGGTATCGAGATCGAAGTGACGCGGCTCGTCGGCAAATGGAAGCTCGGCCAGAACAAGGCGGCCGGAGACCGGCGCGGCGCGGCGCAAACGCTGCTCGCGCGCGACGGCGATCAACAGAAAGCGGTGGGACAGGCGATGCTCGATGCGCCGCCGGCGTTTTGACGGCGGGCGCATAATCCGGCCTTGACCTTCCCGTCATGGGAAGGTCGATACTGGCTTCACCATGCGACCCAATGCCGCCACGAGCCTTGCCTGCCATGACCGGACTTGCCAACCCGCAGCGCCCCGCCGGCGCTGCCGCTTCCCCTTCCCCTTCACTCACGCGCGTCGTCGAACTCGACATCGGCGGGATGACTTGCGCGTCGTGCGCGAGCCGCGTCGAAAAAGCGCTGACCAGGCTGCCGGGGGTGGCGCGCGCATCGGTGAATCTCGCGACCGAGCGCGCCCGCGTGGAAAGCGACGCGACGCTCGCGCCTCAGCAACTGGCCGAGGCCGTGCGCAAGGCCGGATACGAAGCGACACCGGTCGCCAACGCCGATGTCGCCGAACAGACAATCGCGCCGCTTGCCGCGACACCCGCCGACACGCCGCCGACCACTGAACTGGAGATCGGCGGCATGACCTGCGCAGCCTGTGCGTTGCGCGTCGAAAAGGCGCTCGCGAAGGTGCCTGGCGTCGCGCGCGCGTCGGTCAATCTGGCGACCGAAACCGCCACCGTTCATCCGCAAGGCACCGCATCCGCCGATGCCGCGGCGCTGATCGCCGCCGTCAGAAAGGCCGGCTACGAAGCGACGCTGAGCGCGCCGCGCGCTGCTGTCGCTCCGGCCGAGACAATGGCGGCGACGGCCGCCTCGACTGGCGCCGTCAGCGACATCCTCGACACGACGCCTGCCCCGGCCGTCGACCGCAAGCAGGTTCAAATTCGCCGCGACCTCGCGAGCGTCGGCGCGTGCGCGCTGCTGACGCTGCCGCTCGTCGCGCCGATGTTCGGCGAATGGTTCGGCCTGCACGCGATGCTGCCGGCGTGGCCGCAGTTCGTGCTCGCATCGATCGTGCAGTTCGTGTTCGGCGCGCGCTTCTATCGCGCCGCCTGGCGCGCGGTGCGCGCCGGCGCGGGCAACATGGACCTGCTGGTCGCGCTCGGCACATCGGCCGCGTACGGCATCAGCGTCTACGAACTCGCGGTGCATCCGGGCGACACGATGCATCTGTACTTCGAGGCATCGGCAGTCGTGATCACGCTGGTGCGCTTCGGCAAATGGCTCGAGGCGCGCGCGAAGCGCCAGACCACCGACGCGATCCGCGCGCTCAACGCGCTGCGCCCCGAGCGCGCGCGCATCCGCGACGGCGCCGGCGAACGCGAGGTGCCGCTCGCGCAGGTGCGGGTCGGCAGCATCGTGATCGTGCGGCCGGGCGAGCGCGTGCCGGTCGACGGCGCGGTGCTCGAAGGCCGCACGCATATCGACGAAGCGCTGATCACCGGCGAAAGCCTGCCAGTGCCGAAGCAGACCGGCGACGCCGTCACGGCCGGCTCGATCAACGGCGAAGGCGCGCTCGTGGTGACGACCACCGCGATCGGCGCGGAGACGACGCTCGCGCGCATCATCCGGCTCGTCGAAAGCGCGCAGGCCGAGAAAGCGCCGATCCAGCGGCTGGTTGACCGCGTCAGCGAAATATTCGTGCCGGCCATTCTCGCGCTCGCCGCTCTGACGCTGATCGGCTGGCTGCTCGCCGGCGCGGGCGCGGAAACCGCGATCCTGAACGCGGTCGCGGTGCTGGTGATCGCCTGCCCGTGCGCGCTCGGACTCGCGACACCCGCCGCGATCATGGCCGGCACCGGCGTCGCCGCGCGCCACGGCGTGCTGATCAAGGACGCGGAAGCGCTCGAAATCGCGCATCGCGTGTCGATCGTCGCGTTCGATAAAACCGGCACGCTGACGCTCGGCCAGCCATCGGTGACAGCGTTCGAGCCGGTCGGCGGCGTGAGCCGCGACGAAGCGCTCGCGCTCGCGGCGGCGGTGCAGCGGCATAGCGATCATCCGCTGGCGCGGGCGGTGGTGCGCGCGTCCGAGGCTCAACTCGGGCAAATCGCTGGCGAAGCCGGCGGGCCAAGCGCCACCGCCGCTCGCGCCGTCGCCGGCCGGGGCGTCGAAGCCGACGTCGACGGCCGCACCCTCGCGCTCGGCAGCACGCGCTGGCTGCATGAGCTCGATATCGCGCTGCCGCCCGCGCTCACCGCGCGCGCGCAGGAACTCGAAGCGGCGGGCAACACGGTGTCGTGGCTGATGACGCGCGCGCCCGACTCCCCCGAAGCGCTCGCGCTGATCGCGTTCGGCGACACGGTGAAGCCGACCGCGCGCGCGGCTGTCGCGCGGCTCGCGCAAATGGGCATCCGCAGCGTGCTCGTGACCGGCGATAACCACGGCAGTGCGGCGAGCGTCGCGCGGGCGCTCGGCATCGACGAATTCCACGCCGAGGTGCTGCCCGACGACAAGGCCCGCGTGATCCGCGACCTGAAGATGCGCCACGCCGGCATCGTCGCGATGGCGGGCGACGGCATCAACGACGCGCCCGCACTCGCCGCCGCCGACATCGGCATCGCGATGGCAACCGGCACCGACGTCGCCATGCACGCCGCCGGCATCACGCTGATGCGCGGCGACCCGGCGCTGGTCGCCGATGCGATCGACATCTCGCGCAGAACCTGGCGCAAGATCCAGCAGAACCTGTTCTGGGCATTCGTGTACAACCTGATCGGCATTCCGCTGGCCGCGTTCGGCTTGCTCAATCCGATGCTCGCGGGCGCGGCGATGGCGTTTTCGAGCGTCAGCGTCGTCACCAATGCGCTGCTGTTGCGGACTTGGCGCACAGCGCCCGGTCGCGCCGTCGCTCAGGCGCGCCAAGCAGCATAGGAACACCCTTCCGGCGTTCCGTCTGGTCCGTTTGGGGGGCCCATTGCGGCCCCTTTCAGCCTGTTACGGCCGCCTTTCAGACACCCTCAAGCCCGCCGTCTCCCGAGCCGTAAACAAGTCAATCGATGCCCGCTCGCGGCCACACCCAACGAGCATCGCCCAATTCCCATTTCACGCCTGCCCATGAACTCATTCTTCTCGCGCCGCGCCAGCGTCGGCGCACGGCTTGCCGTGCTCTCGTGCGTGCTGGTCGCGGTCATTTTCAGCACCTTCGCGTGGGCGCTCGCACGGGCCGCCGGGGACCAGGTGCGCGACCAGGTGCTCGCGCGCATCGCCGACAAAGACCGCTCGATCGCCGCGATGATCGCGCTGTTCGACAAGGCGCTGTCGGCCGAGGTCGATCGATCGATGGCGCTATTCGCTAGCTTCCTGCCCACCGACTTCTCGCTCGACGACACGCAGAAGGTCGATATCGGCGGCACCGCGACGCCGACTTTCAAAGCCGGCGACAAGGTGCTGAACCTCGACTTCACGATTCCCGACCAGTTCCTCCAACGCAGCGGCGCGATCGCGACCATTTTTGCGCGCAGCGGCGACGACTTCGTGCGCGTGACCACGTCGCTGAAGAAGCAGGACGGCACCCGCGCGATCGGCACGCTGCTCGACCGCAAGGGGCCCGCCTATGCGCCGCTGCTCGCGAACCGCACGTACACCGGCCTCGCCCCGCTGTTCGGCAAGCGCATGATCACGCAGTACAAGCCGATCACCGACGCGAGCGGCCGAGTGATCGGCGCGCTGTTCGTCGGCGTCGACGTGGACAAGGAGATCCAGTCGGTCCAGGACGGCATCCGCGCGCTGAAGATCGGCGCGACCGGCTATTACTTCGTGCTCGACGCGTCGAGCGGCGCGGAGCGCGGCAAGCTGCTCGTGCATCCGGCTGCCGCCGGCCAGAAAGCCGACGACGCGAACGCACCGTATCAGCGCATGCTCGACATGAAGCAGGGCGAGCTCGACTACCGCTCGGCCGACGCGACCCTCGGCGAGAGCGACGCGGGCGACAAGTTCGTGTCGTTCGTCACGGTGCCGGAGTGGCAGTGGCTCGTCGGCGGCGTCGCGCCGCGCGACGAAGTGATGGCCGACGTCGTGCGCACCCGCAACGCGTTCCTGCTGCTCGGCCTCGCGCTGGTCGGCCTGTTCGCGATCGTGTTTCTCATCGCGGTGCGGCGGCTCGTCAGCCGTCCGCTCGAGGAAGCCGCGCGTGCGTCCGAGCGCCTCGCCGCGGGCGATCTGAGCGTGCGAGTGGCACACGGCCGCACACGCGCCGACGAGATCGGCCGTCTGATGCAGGCGATCGACGGCATCGGCGAAGGGCTCGCGCGCATCGTCGCGCAGGTGCGCAACGCGTCGGCCGGCATGTCGGCGGGTACCGAGAAAATCGCCGCCGGCAGCGGCAACATCGCGATGCGCATCGCGACCCAGGCAAGCAGCCTCGAGGAAACTGCCGCGAGCATGGAGCAGATCACGTCGACCGCAGCAGAACGCCGATCACGCGACCGAAGCGAACACGCTCGTCACGCAAGCCGCCGACGCCGCGCTCGAAGGCGGCCGCGCGGTCGAACGCGTGGTGTCGACGATGGGCGAGATCGGCCGCTCGTCGCAAAAAATCGCCGAGATCACGACGGTGATCGAGGGCATCGCCTTCCAGACCAACATCCTCGCGCTGAACGCGGCCGTCGAAGCGGCGCGCGCGGGCGAGCACGGCAAGGGCTTTGCGGTCGTCGCGTCGGAAGTGCGCGCGCTCGCGCAGCGCAGCGCGGCGGCAGTGAAGGAGATCGAGGGGGTAATCGCGGCGTCAGGCGCGAACGTCGACAGCGGTTTTCGGATTGCCGAAGAAGCGAGCGCGACGATGCAAGGCATCGTCACTCAGGTCGGTCAGGTCCGCGCGATCATGAGCGAGATCAACGTCGCGTCGCGCGAGCAGTCGGGCGGCATCGAGCAGGTCAACCGGGCGGTCACGCAGATCGGCGAGGCGACGCAGCAGAATGCGACGATCGTCGTCGATGCGGAAACCGCCGCGGCCGAATTGCGCGAGCAGGCTGCGCGGCTCGCGCAGCTGGTCAGCGTGTTCAAGCTGGAAGGGGAGCGCGGCTAACGGATCTGCCTACTGCGGGCGGCGGCGCACGGCGGCCGCCGCGCTCAGAACTCGACATCCAGTTCGTCGATCTCCTCGACTTCCTGCCGCGCTAGCGAGATCCACTCGCGCATTTCGGGCAGCGCCATGATGTGCTGCCCGTATTCGACGATATCCGGCTCGAGTTGCACGTCATAGGTCACGAAACGCGTGACCACCGGCGCGTACATCGCGTCCGCCGCGGTCCGCTCGCCGAACAGGAACGGACCGCCGTACTCCTTCAGGCATTCGCGCCAGATCGTCACGATCCGCTCGATATCCGACTGCGCGCGCGCCCAGACCTTGAAGCCCGGGAAATGCGCCTTCAGGTTCATCGGCAGCGCCGAGCGCAACGACGCAAACCCCGAATGCATCTCGCCGCAGATCGAGCGGCAATGCGCGCGGGCGCGGATCTCATGCGGCAACAGCGCGGCTTGCGGCTTCAGCTCGTTCAGATATTCGGCGATCGCCAGCGTGTCCCAGACCTTGACGCCGTCGTGCACGAGGCATGGCACCAGAATCGACGGCGAGAGCAGCAGTAGTTCGGCGCGCGTCGCGGGGTCGTCGATCGGCACGACGAGCTCCTCGAACGGCAAGCCGCTGAACTTCGTCAGCAGCCAGCCGCGCAGCGACCACGACGAATAGTTCCTGCTGCTAATCGTGAGCGTAGTATTTCCCATGCGTGTGTCCTCCAGATCGGGTATCGCGCCGCGCGTGCCTGCACTCATGCACGCCGCGGTGCGCGCGCGCACCAAAGCGCGGCAAGGCCGGCCCGTTTCGCCTACGCACGCAAGTGATATGCCGACGCACGCGAGACATGCCGCGACACACCGCGGCACACCGGGCGACGCGCGCCAGCGCCTGGCGCACCGCTTGCTTTTATTCGGGTTCCTGTTTTTCTGGCGCATTCGAGTGAAAGTATGAATCTGTTCGCCTATCCCGCCTATCAGGCCTGCGCCGACATGCTGCTGCCGCTGCGACACGGCGCGGCGCTGGCGAACCACTCGCTCGATGCGTGGCCGACATTCGCGGCTACGCCCCACGGACGCTCGCTGCGCGCGACCTGCGAACTGCTGATACTCGGCGGACTCACGCCGACGCGGCCACCGTTCGGCATCGACAGCGTCGTCACCGAAGGCGGCCCGGTCGCGGTGGTCGAGGAAGTCGTCGCGCGCACGCCGTTCTGCTCGCTGCTGCATTTTCGCAAGGGCGCCGTGCTTTCGACGCCGCAGCCACGCGTGCTGATGGTTGCGCCGATGTCGGGACACTTCGCGACGCTGCTGCGCGCAACCGTGCGCACGATGCTGCCCGAGCACGACGTCTATATCACCGACTGGCACAATCCGCGCGACGTGCCGCTCGGCGAGGGCCGCTTCGGCTTCGACGAGTTCGTGCGCCACGTGATCGACTTCACCGCGACGATCGGGTCCGGCACGCATCTGCTGGCGGTCTGCCAACCGACCGTCGCGGCGCTCGCCGCCGTCGCGCTGATGGCCGCCGACGACCATCCTGCGCAGCCGGCCAGCATGACGCTGATGGCCGGCCCGATCGACACGCGCATCAATCCGACCCGTGTCAACGAACTGGCGAGGAGCCGGCCGATCGAGTGGTTCGAGCGCAACCTGATCAGCGCGGTGCCGTTCGGCTTTGCGGGCGCGCAGCGTCGCGTGTATCCGGGCTTCGTTCAGTTGGCCTCGTTCATGGCGATGAATCCTGGCCGCCACGCCGACTCGTTCGAAACGATGTACTACGAGCGCGGCAAGGGTGATCCGCAAAAAGCCGACACCATTCGCACGTTCTACGAAGAGTACTTCGCGACGATGGATCTGACGGCCGACTTCTATCTGGAAACCGTCGACACGGTTTTTCAGCAGCACGCGCTGCCGTTGCGCGCGCTCGAAGTCGAGGGGCGTCTGGTCGAGCCGTCGAAGATTCGCCGCACCGCATTGCTGACCGTGGAAGGCGAAAAGGACGATATCTGCGCAGTCGGTCAGACGCTCGCCGCGCAGGACATCTGCGATCGTCTGCGGCCGTATCTGAAGACGCATTACGTGCAAACGGGCGTCGGCCACTACGGCGTGTTCAGCGGACGCCGCTGGGAGCGGCACGTTTATCCGCGCGTGCGGGCCGTGATTTACGACAACGAACCGCGCGCGGTGCTCGTCAGTTCACGCGCGCGTCCGATCCAGCCGGTGCCCGCGGCGACCGCGGCCGAAGTCACGGCGGCCGCGCCGGTCGCGGCCTCTGTTGTCGGAGTGGAGGTGGATGCGCCCGTAGGCGCGAGCGAGAGCGGCAACGGCGATTCCTCGGCCCAATCGTCCGGGCAGCCGTCACGCAAACCGCCGTCCGTGACGTCCTGAGCGTTCAGGCCGTTGGCCGGATCATCTGGAACATCTCGCCGATCTGCGCATAGTCGGCGCGATAGCCCGCGCGCATGATCGGCTGCGCGGCGTGCGTGTCGAACAGGCCGTCCTTCAGATAGGCCTCGTCGATATGCACGCCGACCACCTGGCCGAGCGACAGATAGTTGTCCATCGGCTTGCCGTCGACATCATGCAGACGCACGATCTGCAGCAGCTTGCATTCGAGCGCAGCGGGCGATTCGGCCACGTGCGGCACCGCCACGTTGCGGCCCGGCGCGGGCGTGAGCCCGGCCAGTGCGAACTCGTCGACGTGCGGCGCGACCGGCGCCGACGAGCGGTTCATCTGCTCGGCAAGCGGCCGGGTGGCGAGATTCCACACGAATTCACCGGTCGCCTCGATGTTGGCGAGGCTGTCCTTGCGGCCCTCGCTGCTGAAACCGATGATCGGCGGAAAGGTCGCGAACGCGCCGAAAAAGCTGTATGGCGCAAGGTTGAGCGCGCCTTGCGCATCGCGCGAAGAAATCCAGCCGATCAGCCGTGGCGCGACGATCGCCTTGAAAGGATCGTGCGGCAGGCCGTGACCGGCGGCGGGATCGTAGAAGTAGTGAGACATGACTTGAGACTCGTGTGATGGTCAGCGCAAAAAGTGGCGCAGAAGCAGATCCGGAACGGCTACTTATACAGCACTAGCCGCGCCCGATCACGCGCTTGCGCCCCTCCTTGACCCGCGCGATCCGCGCTTCGTCCCAGTCATGAAAACCCGCGCCGCTGCGCACGCCGACCCGCCCGGCGTCGACCTGCGCGCGCAGCAGATCGATCACGTCCTCGTCCTTTGCGAGTTGCGGCATTAGATGCGACGCGATGTCGACGAAGGTGTCGAGCCCGCCCATATCCGCGCTTTCGAACGGTCCGACGATGCCCCAGCGGCGTCCGAGCGAAGCCTTCATCACGCGATCGACGACTTCGGGCGTTGCCGCCCCCGAACGCACGATATGCAAGGCCTCGCGCAGCACCGCGAACTGCAGCCGATTGCCGACGAAGCCAGCAATCGCCTTCGCGAGCACGACCGGCTCCATGCCGATCGCGCTCATCAGCCCGGCGGTTTGCTGCACGACTTCGGGCGCGGTCTCGGTGCCTGGCACGACCTCGACGAGCGGAATCATGTGCGGCGGGTTCCAGAAATGCGCGATCACGAAGCGTTGCTTCGCACGCAGCGGGGTGGCGAGCTGGTCGGGCGGGAAGCCGCTGGTGTTGCTCGCGAGGATCGCATCATCGGCGAGCAGGCCGGTCAGTGTCGCGTAAAGGCGATGCTTGAGTTCGAGCACCTCGGGAATCGCCTCGATCACGAAGCGCGCTTGCGCGACCGCGGCGAGCTGCACGTGCGTTTCGATGCGCGCGAGCGCCGCCTGTTTGGCGGCATCGTCGATCCGGCCCGCGTCGATCAGCTCGTCGAGCACCGCTTGCGCTTTCGGCGCGACGCTCGCGAGCCGGGCCGGATCGACGTCGTGAACGATCGTCCGGTATCCATGCAGCGCGGCCTGCGTCGCAATGCCGACACCCATCAGTCCGGTGCCCACCACCCCTATCGCCACATCCTGCGTCGTCTTGTCCACACGCACTCCCGCTACCGTCGATCAAAGTCCCGAAGCATAGCGCAGCACGCTGCATTCCCCCGGTGGGACTTGCAAGCCCAAATGCGACGAAGCCGGTCTTTCCGTGGAGGGAAGACCGGCTTGGTGGACCCGCGCCGCCTGTTGCGGCGCGCTCAGGTGCGCATTAGTAGCGCGGCGTCGGCGGGCGGTGATCGTCGTGGTCGCCGCCTCGATGGTGCGGATCGTAGTCGCGCGGATGACGGCGCATCCAGTCGTCGTGCGCCCAGTAGCGGTGGCCGTCCCAATAACGATCGCCGTGCCAGCCGATGTCGATCGATACGCCCGCCGGCATCATGTGCGGTTGATCGTACACGACCGGCGCCGGGCGGTGCTCCACGATCACGCGGTCTTGCGCGAATGCACTACCGGCCGCGACGAGTGCGCCGCCCGCGAGCAGCGTTGCGATCAGCGAGCGCGATGCCTTGCCAAAGGTTTTCATAATGACCTCCCGTCAAAGTTTTATTCCAGGCCAGCGTCCGTGTTTGCCCGAATCGTGCGATTCACTTCCGAACCAGACGCCGTACGCTTGAGAGCCACTTTAGCGGCCCGGATCGCGTGAAGACGTTAGCAGTTGTAAGCGCGCATTTCATAGTCGGAGACGGATGACGAAAGCTCGATTTCGCTTTCTCACTGCATTGAACAAGGCTTACACGGCGGCGCTGTCGTTCTACCCGCTGAACCAGCATGAAAGCCGGTTACATTCATTTCGGCCCCGAAATATTCCGCAAGCGCAATGGTGCATCGCGGTAAAACGCCGCCAAAAACAAAAAGCCACGATTCGCATTTCGCGAATAGTGGCTCAATGAATACGCACCCGAGGTGCGCGCCCCAGCGCGTCGTGTCGCGCTGAGGAAGGTACGGCTGGACTTAGTCCGTCAGCTTGATGCCGAACAGCGTGGACTGCGCGCGGCGCAGACGCTCCGCTTCGCGGGCACGCGCCGCATACGAATAGTCCGAATCCAGCGGCAGATGAGGCGACGCAAAGAGGTCGCTGATCTTTTGGAACAGTGCAAAGATGAAGCTCATGGCGACTCCCGGTTAGTGACTGTATTGCTAGGGTTTTCCCTAGCCATGATTATAGGGGTTTTCCCTAGGGAAAAGCTAGTGCAATGCAGCAAAATTTCGGTGTGGTGGTTGTCGCGGTGTCACGGGGCCGGGAGGTGTTGCATCGCGACAACATCCCCCGATTCAACGACGGGGTGGGCGGCCGTGCTGAGCGCGAGCATGCTTCGCGTGTGTCGGCGTAGCGTTGGGCTGTAGGGGCGCGTTGAGGAGCGCCGCGGTGGGGGTCGTGACGGCGGCGGTCGCCGACGCCGAGTTCGCCGTCGCGGCCATCGCCGTATGCGCGTCGAGCAGGCTCACCATCGCCGCTTGCTGGTTCTGCATCATCTGTTCGATGCGCTGTTGCTGGGCCGTCGTCTCGTGCGTGAGGCGCATCAGCAGCAGCGTCTGCGCGATGCCGATCGCCACCGTCACCAGCAGTGCACCGACCACGATCGACAGCATCCATTTCACGCGCCGCGAATGATCGGTCGCGGCGCGGCGCTGATCGGCGATCACGCCATAGAGCGCATCGACCGTATCGGCGAACGCGGTGGCACGCGCGCGGTCGAGTTCCGGTTCCGAGCGTAGCGCAGTGGCAGCCGCGTCGGTGCGGCGCGCGTCACGCCACGACGTGGCGAATCCGGTGTGGTTCTCTGCGGACGCGGGCCGGGGTGTCGTCAACGGCGCGGTGGTCGAGGACTTGTCGTCCTGTTTCGGCCTCACAGCCTCTGGCGAGGCGGACTGGGTACGCGTCACGGACTCGTTGGTGGACTTGCGCGCGCTAGTGTCGTCGTCGGTCGCGGCGGACGTTGCGGACGAGGCTGGAATTGCAGCCGCAGTCGCATCGCGCGATGCCGTCGCGGCTTTCGCAAAGGTCGCAGCGAAACGCTGCTGCGGCTTGCCCGCGCCCGCCGTCGCTGCCGACTCCGCTTCAGCCGCCTGACGCAATGCGGTCACGCTGCGCGCGACGGTCGCGGCGGCCATCGCCGAGCTCAGCGGCGCGGATGACTCACGCGAAGGGGGGGTGGGTTTGTCTTCGGTGTTTGCTTCGGCGTTCGGCGTTGCATCGTCGGAGGCGCCGTTCGCGGGCTTGCTTTCGGGCGCATCGGCAGCCGCCATCGCCGGTTCGACGTCAAACCCGCTCAACTGCTCGTTCACCGGCATCGGTACATCCAGTTTCGCCGCACGCGGTGCGCGGCGCGCAGTCTTGTCGAGCGCCACGTGTTCATCGAATGCGCCGACCGCCTGCAGCACCACGTCCGGCAACTCGAACCCGTGCAGCGTGCCTTGGCGGACGTCGATGTTCATCGCTTCGAGCGTCGCGCGGGTGGGATCGTCGGGGAACAGGTCGAGCGTGCTGTCGTCGCGCGCAACGCCGCTCAGTTGCGCGAGGCGTTGCGCCGAGCGCGCCGCGCGCGCCAGCTTGTTTTCGGTTTCAGTGGAGACGGCGCCCTGCCGCTGCTTCTTCGAAGCGACGCGCCGGGGCCTGGACTGCGGGGATGCTGCGGAATCTGCCATAGAGGAAAAAGCGGTCGTCGCCAGGAACGGGCGCCGGATGCCGCTCGTCATTGCCGTTGGAATATTTAGAGCCCGCATTGTCGCATGGCGCTCCGCCCGCGCCGAAGCCATTCCCCGACGATTTGCGCGCTTTCGAGCCCCTCGCGCGTTTCACGACCTCGCAGGCGTCGAGCATTCCGGATGCTTGCTTGGCTCGAGGTGTCAGCGCGAGGCGTTTGCTTTATGCTAGGCCGCAGACCACAGCGACCCGGCCGAGCGGACCCCTGAGCCGCCACCTTGAGCGCCGCCTCGATACACTGCGCACGTTACGCGCCCGAACCAACCGACCATGCCAAGCACGACCCCTCCCCTTGCTGCGACGACCACCGCCGCGAACACGCTGCGCGAGCACTTCGCGAACGTGGTGCTGCCGATGTGGCGCGGGCCCGGCTTCAACCACGCGTTGCAGCTACCCTACGAAGCGCTCGACGCCACCGGAGCCGAGCCTTTGCCCGCGCAACGCTATCGGGCGATGGCGTGCGCGCGGCAGTTGTTCACGTTTGCGCAAGCGGGCGACATGGAACACGCGCGCGTGCTGTTCGATTCGCTGACGCGCACCTTTCGGGACGCCGACCACGGCGGATGGTTTTATAGCGTCGACGCGCTCGGCGTGCCGCTCGACACGACGAAGGACCTCTACACGCACGCGTTCGTCGTGTTCGCTTGTGCGGAATACGCGCGGCGCTCCGCCAACCTCGACGCGCTGAAGCTCGTACACAGCACGACCGCGCTGATCCAGTCGAACTTCTCGGCAGACGGCGACCTGTTCAACGCCGCGCTGAACGTCGACTTTTCGAAAGTCACCGCCACGCCGCTGCAGAATCCGCTGATGCACCTGACCGAAGCGTGGCTCGCCGCCTGCCAGGCGACGCGCGACAACGTCTTCGGCGCCGCGTTGCGCCGCCTCGCTGGCGCGGTCGCGCGATACTTCGTGCATGCGCCGAGCGGCTGCATCGCCGAACTGCCGATCGGTGCGAGCGGCAACCGTCTGGAGCCGGGACATCAGTTCGAGTGGTACTGGCTGGTCAGGCAGGCGGGCGCGCTGTTCGACGGCACGAGGCTAACGGAAGCGCTGGCGCGCGGTTTCGCCTTCGCGCAGCAGCATGGGGTGGACCCGAACAACGGCGGGGTGTGCGCATCGCTCGACGAGGCTGGCAACGTCAGCGACGCGACTCAGCGGATCTGGGCGCAGACGGAATACCTGCGCGCGCTCGCCTGTCACGACGATCCGGCCGTGCGCGCGGCGCTGCCGCAACAGATCGCGCGTTTTCAGAGATGCTTTTTGCAAGGACATGGCTGGTTCGAATGCAAGACGTCGAGCGGGGAAGTTGCGCGCGCCGACATGCCGTCAACCACGCCTTATCACCTGGCTACCGCCTATGCGGCGCTACCTGCGGGTGCCGAATCGGCAGCGGGAACTTGGCCGAATTTGGACGTCGATCAATGAAATTGAACGCTTGATCGTCTCAATAAAGAGCCGCCTGCATGGACGACGATCCGCCGCCGGGTCGCGAGGAAATTAATGCCGCTGGTAAACCCTGGCGCGAAAAAAGTTCTCGCCAAACGTTCTCAAAGCGCGAAAAAACATCAAAACCGGGAATACCCGGATGCATGTTGATTGGCGTCTGTCATAAAGACGTGATACAACTCTTCCCTCGCGCTCGCTTTGCATCGAGCAAGAGCGGTCGCGATGCAATACACAACATTTATTTGGATCAAAAATGGCAACAGGTACTGTTAAGTGGTTTAACGATGCAAAGGGCTTTGGCTTCATCACCCCGGACGACGGCGGCGAAGACCTGTTTGCACACTTCTCGGAAATCCAGGCATCGGGCTTCAAGTCCCTGCAGGAAAACCAGAAAGTGTCGTTCGAAGTCAAGCAAGGCCCGAAGGGCAAGCAGGCTGCAAACATCCAGTCGATCTAAGTACCTTCAGGTGCTTTGAAACAGACTTGGACGTCACGATAGGCCTCTAAAGGCCCCTGCGTCTAATGCAAATGGCTCGCTTTACGCGGGCCATTTTCTATTTCTGCGTCGCGTCTGCAAGCGTCGCTGCTTAAAGCGCATGCATTCCGGTTAATGCGAATTCAGCATTTCCTGCGGACATTGCACTGCGCTGTTGCGTGCGCAACACACTTTCAGAAATTTCGAACACGGAAACGGCCTGTTTCAATTGCTCGGTCTGCTGATGCAGCGAAGCAGCCGCCGCCGCGGCCTGCTCGACGAGCGCCGCGTTCTGCTGCGTCATCTCGTCCATCTGCGCGACCGCCTGGTTCACCTGCTCGATGCCGGTGCTCTGCTCGAGCGACGACGCGCTGATTTCGGCCATCATCTGCGTGACGCGCGAGATCGACGCCGACACATGGCTCATCGCTTCGCCGGCGCGCTCGACCAGCGCCGAGCCGCCCTGAATCTCCGCGACCGATTCGCTGATCAGCGTCTTGATTTCCTTCGCCGATTGCGCGCTGCGTTGGGCGAGGCCGCGCACTTCGCCGGCCACGACCGCGAAGCCGCGGCCCTGCTCTCCGGCACGCGCCGCCTCGACGGCGGCATTGAGCGCGAGGATGTTGGTCTGAAACGCGATACCGTCGATCACCGAAATGATCTCGGCGATTTTGTCCGAGCTCTGCGCGATGCCGCGCATCTTGTCGACCACCTGGTTGACGACTTCGCTGCCGCGCGACGTTGCGTCGAGCGCGGTCTCGGCGAGCGCGTTGGCTTCGCGCGCGTGATCGGCGTTCTGGCGCACGGTCGCCGTCAGTTCTTCCATGCTCGACGCCGTTTCCTCGAGCGATGCCGCCTGGTTTTCGGTGCGTGCGGACAGATCGGCGTTGCCGGTCGCGATTTCGTTGGCGCCGAGATGGATCGAGTCGGCCGATTCGCGCACGCTGCTGACGGTGCGTGCGACGCTCGCCTGCATCGTCGCGAGGCCGGAGAACAGGCGGCCGATTTCGTTGCTGCCGCGCGCGGCGATCGGTTGATCGAGACGGCCTTGCGCGATGCGCTCGAAGTGGCGGCCCGCCTCCTCGAGCGGTGCCACGACGCCGCGGCGCAGCGCTGTATACACGGCTAGCGTGCCGGCGACCAGCACGAGCAGAATCACCACGCTGACGATGCGAAACGCCGCCACGCGCGCATCGATCGAAGCTAGCGACGCGCGGCTCGCGGCGTCGCCGAATTGCTCGAAGTTGTGCACTTCCGCCAGATAGGCGTCCTGAAACGATTGCGTGGGTTGATCGAGAAAGGCCTGGATATTGTTCGAGTCGAGATACTGCACGAGCTCCGCGAGCGCGCCGTGCAGCGTCTTGTAGCGTTCGGCGAGCGCGGTGGCGCGCGCGCTGTCTTCGTCGCTGGTCTTCTGGGCGCTCATGAAGCCCGCGAAAGACTGATCGGCGGCGGCGAGCTGTTCGCGAGCGTGCTGCACGATGTCCGTCGGCTCGGCGCCGCCGCGCACCATGCGCGTGCCGGCGCGCGACAGGTTGATGCGCGCGTCCATCAGGCGCTGCGTCGTCTGGTTGACCGCGTCGACCTGCTTCAGCGCGATGCTCGCCAGATCGCCGACGTCGTCGTGCGTGCGCGTCAGCGACCAGAAGCCCAACCCTACCGTGACGAGCTGGAAGACGCAGAACGCGGCCAGAACACATAGCAGGCCGGATGCGACCTTGATCTTGCTGAACATCGGGGACACCTGGGAACAAAGGATGACGGAGGCTACACCAGGGTTAACGGCAGCCCGATTAATGGCTTGAGGCCAAAGCCCGCAAAAAGCGCCCTACGTGCAGGTTACATCGGCGATCGTCGCGATTGTGATCGTTTTGCGCAACAATGCTCCGTTCATCGCGAGGAATCACCTTGCGCAGTGCAGCGGCACTTCCTAGAGTGGGTAGGGACCGCGTGGCGCTCGCCGTGCGGATGTACTGCTGCACCGATCCACCACCCCGACCCTGCACGAAGGAACCACGATGACCGACCTACTCGACCGGGCGCGCGGCGCACTGCACGCCCAGCCGTTCAGTATGCTGCTAGGCGCGGAGTTGATGCACGCCAGCAGCGAAGAGCTCACCCTGTGTCTGCCGATTCGCGATGAACTGCGGCAGCAGCATGGCTTCGTGCATGGCGGCGTCATCAGTTATCTCGCCGACAATGCGTTGACGTTCGCGGGCGCGCTGTCGCTGGGTCCGCGAGTCGTGACCGGTGAATACAAGATCAACTATCTGCGCCCGGCAGTGAAGGGCACGCTGATCGCGCGCGCCAGCGTCGTCTATGCGGGCCGGCATCAGGCGACCTGCCAGTGCAGCGTGTTCGTGATGGAAGGGAATCGCGAGAAGCTGGTGGCGGTTGCGCAGGGGACCGTGAATCGGATTGGCGAGAATGGCGAGCAGGAGGCGGGGAGTTAAAGCCGCGCGGCATGAAAAAGGCCGCTCCTGCGCGTAACAGTAACGGCCTTGCATTTCACAGCGACGAGACAGGAAGAGAAAGCGCGTTACTCCGCCGCGTAAGTCTTCTGCGTCTGCTCGCCCAGCCCTTCGATACCCAGACGCACCGTCTGCCCCGGCTTCAGGAATACCGGGTTCGGCTTCACGCCCATGCCGACGCCCGGCGGCGTGCCGGTCGAGATCACGTCGCCCGGCTCCAGGCTCATGCACTGCGACACGTACGACACCAGCTTCGCGACACTGAAGATCATCGTCTTCGTGCTGCCGTTCTGGTAGCGATGGCCGTCCACTTCGAGCCACAGGCCCAGGTTCTGCGGATCGGCGACTTCATCGCGCGTGACGACCCACGGGCCGATCGGGCCGAACGTGTCGAAGCCCTTGCCCTTGTCCCACGTGCCGCCGCGCTCGATCTGCCATTCGCGCTCCGACACGTCGTTGACGACGCAGTAGCCGGCCACGTGCTCGAGCGCGTTCGCTTCGTCGACGTACTTCGCCGCCTTGCCGATCACGACGCCGAGTTCCACTTCCCAGTCGGTCTTCTTCGAGCCGCGCGGGATCTCGATGTCGTCGTTCGGGCCGCTGATCGCGCTCGTCCACTTGTTGAAGATGACCGGTTCGGCCGGCACCGGCAGATTCGATTCCGCCGCGTGATCCGCGTAGTTCAGGCCGATGCAGATGAACTTGCCGATCTTGCCGACGCACGGGCCCACGCGCGGATTGCCTTCGACGACCGGCAGCGTTGCCGGATCGAGTGCGCGCAGTTTCGCGAGGCTTTCATCGCCGAGCACAGCGCCGTCGATATCGCCCACCACCTTCGACAGATCGCGAATCTTGCCTTGCGCGTCCAGCAGGCCCGGCTTTTCCTGGCCCTTCGGCCCATAACGAAGCAGTTTCATCGTTGCACTTTCCTTTCCGTTCAGTAGTGTTCAGTTCGTCAATCAATCAGAATCAGTTCGACCATCCGCCGTCGATCACATGGAGCTGGCCCGTCGTGAACGACGACTCGTCGGACGCGAGATACAGCGCGAGCGCGGCGATTTCCTCCGGCTTGCCGATGCGGCCCATCGGCTGACGCGCGACGAACGCGGCCTGCACCGCATCGACGGACGCGCCCTGCGCCTGAGCCTGCGCGGCGATCCGCTGTTCGAGCGACGGCGAAGACACCGTGCCCGGGCAAATCGCGTTACAGCGTACACCACGCGTGACGAAATCCGCGGCCACGGACTTGGTCAACCCGACCACCGCGGCCTTCGACGCGCCGTAAGCAAAGCGGTTCGGCACCCCCTTCACGCTCGACGCCGCCGACGACATATTGATGATCGAGCCGCCGCCCCTCTCCAGCATGGCCGGCAAGAACGCGCGAATCATACGGTACATCGCCTTCGCGTTGAGGTCGAACGCGAAATCCCAGTCCTCCTCGCTGCATTCGAGGATATTGCCCGCATGCACGTAGCCCGCGCAGTTGAACAGCACGTCGATCGTGCCGACTTCCGCGGCGAGCGCCTTGATCGCCGCGCCGTCGAGCACGTCGAGCTTGCGCGCCTCGACCGGCTTGCCGGCGAGTCCGTCGATGCGGATATCGGTGGCGATCACGCGCGCACCTTCGCGCGCGAACAGTTCGGCGGTGGCGAGACCGATACCTTGTCCCGCCGCGGTGATCAGGGCGGTTTTGCCGGCCAGTCTTTGCGTCATCTACGACTCCAGTTGAATGGGCTGCTAACGAAATCAAAGCCGGTAAAACGCGGCGGCGTTCTCGCCGAACACGGCGTCGCGCTCGGCGTCGCTCAACGACGCAAGCAGCGTGGTCGCCACCGAATGCCAGAGCAGATAGTCGCCGTTCAGTTCGAGCACGGGCCAGTCGCTGCCCCACATCAGCCGCGCGGGGCCGAACGTGTTCAGCAGGTGTTCGACGTAAGGCCGCAGCGTGTCTTCGGTCCAGCCGGGCGACGCCTCGGTCGCGAGCCCCGACAGCTTGCAGTGCACCTGAGGGAATGCGGCGAGCCGGGTAATCGCATCGCGCCACACATCGTAGCCCGCCTGGCCGAAGCGGATCGGCGGCTTCGCGCCATGATCGACCACCATGCGCAACGCCGGAAAACGCTGCGCGAAAATCTCGACGTACTGCACGTGACGCGCGTAGATCAGCGCATCGAACGCGAGGTCGTGCGCGATCAGCGCGTCGATCGCCGGCGTGAGGTCGGGGTTGGCGATCCAGCCGTCGTCGGGCAGGTCCTGCAGCATCGGCCGCACGCCCTTGAACTTCGGCTCGCGCGCGAGCGCCTCGATCAGATCGGGCGCGTTCGGCAACAGCAGCGGCACCCAACCGACCACGCCCGCGATCGACGGCTCGTGCCGCGCAATGTCGAGCAGGTAGCGGGTTTCGTCGAGCGTCGGCGCGGCCTGCACGACCACGGTCCGCTCGATGCCGGCCTGTTCGCGCAACGGCTTCAGATCATCAGGCCCGAACGGCCGGTAGAGAATTTTCAGCTCCGGCGTCAGCCACTCGTAGTCGCCCCGCGCGGGGTCCCAGTAATGCTGGTGAGCGTCGATCGGCATGGTCGGTTCAGTCCTCGGGCGCGGGCGCGCGGGGGTCGAGCAGGCCCGCGGCGCGCAATGCAGACCACAAGGCCGCGGGGATCGGTTGCTCGAACGACGCGACGTTCTCGCGCAATTCGTCGGCACTGCGCGCGCCGGTCAGCACGGTGGCGACCGCCGGATGCGCATACGGAAACTGCAATGCGGCGGCGGCGAGCGGCACATCGTGCGCGCGGCATACCGCCTCCAGACGCGCGACGCGCTCGATCACCTCGGGCGGCGCGGCGCCGTAGTTGAACTTCAAATCGCCTTCGACGCCGCGCGCCAGAATGCCCGAATTGAACGCGCCGCCGAGCAGAATGCTGACGCCGCGCGCCTCGCAGGCGGGCAGCAGGTCGTCGAGAGTGGTCTGCTCGAGCAGCGTATAACGCCCCGCGAGCAACGCGCAATCGATATCGCACTCGGCCATCGCGTCGAGAATCACCGCGCCTTCGTTGACACCGAGGCCGACCGCCTTGATCGCGCCGGTCGAACGCAGGCGCTCCAGCGCGCGGAAACCGCCGCCTTCGGTCAGTTGCCGCCAGTAGTGCGGATGCTGGTCGCCGTGCGTGACGCGGCCGATGTCATGCACGAGCAGGATGTCGATATCGACGATGCCGAGGCGCTGCTGGCTGTCCTCGAACGAACGCAAAATGCCGTCGTGCGTGTAGTCGTAGATCGCTTCGAACGGCAGCGGATTCTGCCAGCCTTCGCGGTCGTCGAATGGCGACGTGCGCGGCACGAAGCGGCGGCCGACCTTGGTCGACAGCACATATTCGCCGCGCGGATAGTGGCGCAACGCGGCGCCGAGCCGATGCTCGGCCTTGGTGTTGCCATAGTGCGGCGCGGTGTCGAAGTAGCGGACGCCCGCGTCCCAGGCGGCGGCGATGGTCGCATGGGCCTCCTCGTCGGACAGGTCGCGATACAGGCCGCCGAGCGGCGCCGTGCCGAGCCCTAGTCCGCTCACCTGCAACGAGCCGCGGCCGATCCGGCGCCGTTGCCCGATCCTGGATCCGATCGATGCCGACATGAGCGTGTCTCCCTATTTTGTGGTGTTTTTACCATGCGACGGGCCCAATGCGCAGCCAGAAAAGGCGCGCCTCGCTCGCGCGTGCATTCATTCACCAATGAACCTATTATTCATATTCGAATTTTTCCAAGTCAAGAAAACTGCACGACGCGACGCCCGGGGTTTTCCCTGGACAGCAGACATTCAGTTCGCGAAACGCTGCGCGCGCGCCAGATAATAAGACTTCCAACGAGATCCTGACCCTCACGATGGACGCCGAAGACAAAGACGACGACCGCTACCGCGCCCCCGCACTGGATAAAGGCCTCGACATTCTCGAGCTGCTGTCCGAGCAGAAGGAAGGACTCACGCGCGCCGAAATCACGCGCCAGCTGGGCCGCAATGCGAGCGAGATGTACCGGATGCTCGAACGCCTCGTCGCGCGTCAATACGTGGTGCGCTCAGCGGCCGGCGACCGCTACTCGCTGAGCCTGAAGCTGTTCGCGCTCGCGCACCGTCATCCGCCGATGAACCGGCTGATCGCCGAAGCACTGCCACTGATGCAGCGCTTCGCCGACGCGGCCGAGCAGTCGTGCCACCTCGTCGTCTACGACCGCGGCAACCTGCTGGTGATCGCCCAGGTCGACGGGCCGGGCACGTGGGGCATGTCGGTGCGGCTCGGCTCGCGGGTCGGACTGATCGACACCGGCTCGGGGCGCGTGATGCTCGCGTTCCAGAGCGTCGAGCAGCGTCAGCAGATGCTTGCCGAGCACACCAAGGTGAAGGGCGAAGTGACGCTCGATCGCGACGCGCTGGAGGAGGCCTGCGAACGCATCCGCGCGGCCGGCTTCTGGCAGAAGGACAGCCAGCAGACCTTCGGCGTCACCGACGTGACGTTCCCAATCCTCGCGCCGTCGGGACAAGCGATCGCGGTGCTCACCTGTCCGTATCTGCGGCGGATCGACGAATACGTCGCGCCGACGCTCGAAGCGGCCACCACGCTGCTGCGCGACACGGTGCAGGCGCTGTCGATGTTCCGCGAGCAGGCCGCGTGATTGACAAGCTGTGCGGCAAGTTGCGCGACGACGTTCGTGCGGCTGCACGCACGCGCACTTGGTTTAGAATGGCGGCCCTTCCAAAATACCGCCGCATGACGGGCTCATGCGCGCGCATCGATTGAGCAATGGCCAAACTTCTGACCGATTCCGAATTCCAGCGTTTTTCCGAACTCCAGCAGAAGCAGTCGAGCTTCACGATCACCGCGGCAGAAGCCGACGAACTGCGCGACATCGTCGCTCACGCGCAGAAGCGCCGCGACGACCGCGCCGCCGCGATGCAAAGCATCGAGACCTTCATCCAGCAATTCGACATCACGCCCGACGAGCTGTTTTCGCCCGAGCAGATCGGCGAAGCGGCGCGCACCTACGGCCTGATTCCGGCCGCGCGCAAGGAGCGCGTGCTGCCGCCGTCGCTGACGTTCAACGGCAAGCCGTACCAATGGACCACCCGCCCGCTGCCCGATGAAATTCGCGTGCCGCTGTTCGACGCGTTCAAGGGCGGCGAGTCGGTGAAATCGTTCATTTCGACGCTGAAGGACGCGAACCGCTGCGCCGCGACGATCGCGCGGCTCGAGCGCGAAACTGGCGCGGTGTATGCGCAGGCATGGCTCGATGAGCTGTCGGTCACGCGCGCGCAAGTCGATGAGGCAGCGCAGAAGCTGGCGGCGTGAGGTGATGAAGCCGTGCGTTGAGCGGCTCGCGACGTAAGCCGCTCAAACCCCGGGCTGATTCTGCGCGGCGGACTTCGGCTCCGCCCCCGCCGTTTCGTCGAGCGCCATCCGGAAGCCGACCACGCCGGGGTCTTCGGTCCGCGTGATCGTGAAGCCGCTGGCCTTCGCCAGCGCGATCATCGCGGTGTTCTCGCGCAGCGCCTCACCGATCAGCCAGTGCGTATCGCGCGCCCGCGCGTACGCAATGATCCGCTGCATCAGCAACTGGCCGAGGCGGCGCCCCTTCTGGTCCGAGCGCACGGTCACCGCGAATTCGGCTGTCTCGTTGTCGGGATCCGCCACCGCGCGCACCACGCCGAGCGTCTGCGCGACGCCGTCTTCGTTCACGACCGTCGCGATCAGCGCCATTTCCCGGTCGTAATCGATCTGCGTCATGCGCGCGAGTTGCGAGTGGTCGAACGCGCCGACCGCACCGAAAAAACGCAGCCGCAAATCTTCCGGCGTCATCGCGTTCACGAACTCGCGATGCGCGTTTTCGTCTTCCGGGCGAATCGGCCGTACCGTTATACGCATACCCTGCCAGTCGATCGTTTCCTCGAAGCGGCGCGGATACGGCACGATCGCGAGACGGCTGCGCTTGCCGCCGACCCGCAACACCGGATCGACCACCGTCACGCGGTCACCGTAGACCCTCAGCTTCAACGACAGGCCGACGATCTCGCGCACGTCGCAAACCGCTTGCGACAATGCCGTCAACGCGGCGAGCGTCGGCTCCGGCGCGACCAGCCTCGCGTATTGCGAACGGGTGACGATATCGCGCGCGAGCATCGGATTGAGCGGCGGCAGGCCGTACACGTGCAAGCCGCTGGAAACGCCGTCGATCGGCGGCGCGGCGAAGCGGAACACGGGGCCGAAGTTGTCGTCGTCGTGCAGTTCGACGGCGACGTCGACGATGGGTTTTGTCGCGCTGTCGGCATCGGCGCACGGCGCAGCGGCGTCCGGCGCGTCGGCGCCCGGCCTAGCGGCGCTCCCTTCTTCCACACCCTCCACCTGCAACCCGAATCGCGCCAGAAACCGCGCCACCGCGTCCCCGGCGAGCTCGCTTTCGCCCGCCGCCAACGCTTCGCGAGCCTGCGCCTGGGCGGCGTCGATCGACTCGGGAATCTGCGCGGGCAGGCCTTCCGGCGTTTGCATCAGCAATTCGCGGCCCAGCCGGTAATCGACCAGACGGGCGAACGCGCGCGCGAGCCGCTGCGGCGTCGTGTGCACCGGGATGCCCTGCGCATGCAGCGCGTCGCGCCTCGCCGCATCGACACCGCCGAAGAAGCATGCGAGGAGCCCGCGATACGCAAAGCGCTGATGCTCGATCAGCGCCTGCGCGACGTCGTCGACGGGCGCGCCATGCGTCGATGCATGCACCACGACGGCGGTGCCGGTCTCGCGATACTCGCCGAGCAGCTTCAGCGCGGTGCCGAAGTGCTCAGGACGGGCGCCGTCGCCGAGCAGCAGCGGATTGCCGCCCACCGCGAGCGGCAGCGCTTCGCGCAGCGCGTCCGACGCCGCGGCCGGCCACGGCGCGAGCAGGCCGCCGGCGGCGCTGAATGCGTCGCGCGCGAGCGTCGCGAGACCCCGGTCGCTGGTAATCAGCGTCGCGGTGGCGCCCGCCGCCACGCGGCCGACGCCGAGCGTTTCGATTTCGTCGAGCAGATCGTCGAGCGCGTCGACGCGCACGAGGCCCGCGCGCCGGAACGCCGCTGTATAGAGACCGTCGGCGGGATCGTCGCGGCCGGAGCGCAGCGCGAGCACCGGCTTGTTGCGCGCCGCCGCGCGCGCGGCCGACATGAACTTGCGCGCCGCCCGCACGCTGTCGAGTTCGACCAGGATCGCGCGGGTGCCGGGGTCGCTCGCGAGGTAATCGAGCACGTCGCCGGCATCGACGTCGGCCTCCGCTCCGAGCGCCACCGCGTGCGAAAAACCGAGCCCGCGCGCGCGCGCCCAGCCGAGCACCGCGTTGGTCAGCGCATTCGACTGCGACACCCAGGCCACGCCCCCCGCCTTGACCGTGCAGGACGGCGCGCCCAGATGTGCGCCGATTGCCGGCGACACCACGCCGAGACTACCCGGCCCGACGATGCGCAACAGATGCGGCCGCGCCGCCGACAGCGCGTGCCGCAGTTCGAGCCGGTCTTCATCGCTGCGCACTTCGCCCACGATGATCACGGCGCGCGTGCCCATACCGCCGAGCTTGTGGATCAACGAGGGCCATGTCGCGGGCGGCGTGCAGATCACCGCGACGGTGGGCGCCTGCGGCAGATCTCCGACATCGGAAATCACCGGGTGGACGCCGAGCTTCGCGTGCTTCGGATTGACCGGCCACAGCGGGCCGTCAAAGCCGCCTTCGAGCACGCGCGCCCAGACCATCGCGCCGATGCTGCCCGGCCGTTCGGAAGCGCCGATCACGGCGACGGATTTCGGGCGAAACAGGGCGTCGAGATTGCGAACGGTCACGGTCGCTCCATGCGGTTGGACAGGAATTGGAGCCGGCTTCGCGGCGGGGCGGGTGGTTCCGTCAGCATAGGCGAAGTCGCGCGCTGCCGCCGGGACGTCGTGGCGACCGAAAAGAAAAAAGCCGCGTCGATCGACGCGGCTTTTTTGCTTCGAAACCAGCGGACTCGCCGCTTTACATCGCCTTCCTGAACGGCGCCCCCGAGTGCTCGCGCAACTCGTTGAACACGATCTTCGGCCACGCCTTCTGCGCGACTTCGATCTCCGACACGTGCGAGGCCAGGTAGGTCGGCGCATCGGACGCATCGAGCGCGATGCGCGCCGAGTACGAGTCGGTGAAGCGGCGCAGCTCGGCCGGATCGTCGCAGGTCACCCAGCGCGACAGCCGGTAGCGCGCGGGCGCCATCCGCACGTCGACCTTGTATTCCGTCGACAGACGGTGCGACACCACTTCGAACTGCAGTTGCCCGACCGCGCCGAGAATCATCAGACCGCCCGCTTCGGGACGGAACACCTGGATCGCGCCTTCCTCGCCGAGCTGCTTCAGCGCTTCGCCGAGCTGCTTCGCGCGCATCGGATCGACCACTTCGACGGTCTGGAAAATTTCCGGCGCGAAGAACGGCAGGCCGACGAACTGCAGCTGCTCGCCTTCGGTCAGCGTATCGCCGAGACTGAGCGTGCCGTGATTCGGAATACCGATGATGTCGCCCGGATACGCCTCGCTCACCGTCTCGCGACGCTGCGACAGGAACGTGACCACGTTGTTCGCACGGAACGTCTTGTTCGAGCGCGTGACCTTCACCGCCATGCCGCGCTCGAAACGTCCCGAGCACACGCGGATGAACGCGACACGGTCGCGGTGCGCGAGGTCCATGTTCGCCTGCACCTTGAACACGACGCCGGTGAACTTCGACTCTTCCGGCTGCACCGGGCGCTGCACGGTCATACGCATCGACGGCGGCGGCGCGAGGTCGACCAGCGCGTCGAGAATTTCCTTCACGCCGAAGTTGTTGATCGCCGAGCCGAACAGCACCGGCGACTGCTGCCCGGCCAGAAACTGCTCACGGTCGAATTCGGGCGTCGCGCCGCTGATCAGATCGATCTCTTCCTTCGCACGCACCCACGCGTGGCCGAAACGGCGCTCGCCTTCCTCGTCGCCCAGTGCCTGCAGCGTTTCGACCGCGCCGCCGGCCGTCTCCTGGCCGGCGCGGAACACCCGCACCTGATCGCGCTGGACGTCGTAGACGCCCTGAAAATCCTTGCCCATGCCGATCGGCCATGTGAACGGCACTGCCGCCACGCCGAGGTGCTGCTCGATTTCGTCGAGCAGTTCGAGCGGCTCGCGCACTTCGCGGTCGAGCTTGTTGATGAACGTGACGATCGGCGTCTTGCGGCTGCGGCAGACTTCAAGCAGCTTCAGCGTCTGCGCTTCGACGCCGTTCGCGCCGTCGATCACCATCACGGCGGCGTCGACCGCGGTCAGCACGCGGTAGGTATCTTCGGAAAAGTCCTCGTGGCCCGGCGTGTCGAGCAGGTTGATCACGCAATCGCCGTACTCGAACTGCATCACCGAGCTCGCGACCGAAATGCCGCGTTGCTTTTCGATCTCCATCCAGTCGGACGTCGCGTAGCGGTTGCTCTTGCGGCCCTTCACCGTACCGGCGATCTGGATCGCGCCCGAAAACAGCAGCAGCTTTTCGGTGAGCGTGGTTTTACCCGCGTCCGGGTGGGAAATGACCGCGAACGTGCGGCGGCGTTTGAGTTCGGAGACTGACATCGGGTCTGGCGGTCACGGAAAGGGGTTCGGGCGGTTCCCGGCGGCTTTGGGCGGCCGGATGCCGCGCGTGGCGCGGCGGCGTCGAGCTGCGGGAGTCGGGCGCGGGCCGGAATCGGCCGGCACTGGTTCGACAATGCGGGAATCGCTGGTGCAAAAACGGCGCAAGGTGCGAATGATACACGTCTGGCGCGACGGCCGGGGGAAAGGGCCGCGGCACCGGACGGGGCGACCGCGCAAGCGTCCCGCGCCGCGCATGCCCGCGGGCAAAGGTGAGTGTTTTCGGGACTTGCGGCGGCGAATATGATTCGCGGCCAAAGGTGAGGATCGCGAAGCGCACGCACGCACCTGCCGCGGCGCACGCACCACAACCGCGATGTGCGGGAAAACCGCGGTAAAGCGTCGAAACGCTACGAAGAGGCTCCGGCTCGACGCCTGGAAACGCCCGCCGGCAAAGGCCGGCGCGGGTTTGCGGCGAGCTGTGCGGAGCGGCGCGACACGATGGTGATTCGCACCCGCGGCGGTGCGTCGCGCGACAAAGCCTGGCTCATCGAAGCATCCCGCGAGCTTCGAACGCATCGGTGAATCTCGCTGGACACGTTCAGGCGTCACGCAAAGGTGAGCGTTTTCGGGACCTTCGCAACGGTGCGGAACGAGTCAAACGACGCATCACTTCAGAGAACACGGACGCATCGGCATCCACGGCGAACTTCAACCTTCGATCAGAAACCGCTCGCGATTTTTCCCGACGAGCCAGGCCGGCGAGCGTCCACGGCCGCTCCAGGTTTCGCCGGTCTTCGGATTGCGGTACTTGGCGACTGCCGTCGCCGACGACTTGCGGCGCGGCTTCGGCGCGGCGCTCGTGAAGCCGAGTTCTTCGGCGGTCAGATCGTATTCGGCAATCTTCTGCTTGATATCGGCGATAGCTTGCGCGACTTCCTTGTCGCGCGCGGCTGCGACTTCCTTGTGAAGTTTTTCGAGTTGCGCAGTCAACTGTTTGTAAGAGGCCATGCCGGTGTTCCCCCCTCGGTTGGACGCACTGCGATGAATCGCGATGAATGGTTAGCGGACACTATCAGACGAATAAATCACAGGATAGTGAATCACGCGGCCGAGCGCAGGCGCGAAGGCCGCGCTCAATCGTCGATCGCATCGTAGACGCGGCGTTCGAAGTCGATGGCCATCGGGAACGGGTCGATCGAGCGACGCTGGATCAGCATGAGGCCGATCATGTTCTCGACCGGATCGGCGAACCAGCTCGTGCCGTACGCGCCGGGCCAACCGAACGAGCCGAGCGAGCGATAGCCGAGCGGCAATTGCTGCGCCGGATCGTCGACGATCGATAGTCCAAGGCCGAAGCCCTGCCCCGCCCAGATCACGTGACCGAACGCAGGCAGGCGGCGCTGGTCGCGGCTCAGGAAATTGCTGCGCATCAGGTCGATCGAGCGATGCGACAGCAGCCGCGTGCCGCCGACGCGGCCGCGCCCGAGCAGCAGTTGCGCGAATTGCAGATAGTCCTCGGCGGTCGAGACCAGCCCGCCGCCGCCGCTCTGAAAGCGCCGCGGATTGGCCCAGCGGCTCGCCGCCGCATGATCCTCGACCACGCGACGCCGCGTTCCCGGATCGATGTTGTACGCGGTGGCGAGGCGAGCAAGCTGCGCGTCGGGCACCCAGAACGCGGTGTCGCGCATGCCGAGCGGCTCGAAAATGCGCGTGCGGAAAAACTCGCCGAGCGGCATGCCGCTCACGCGTTCGATCAGCACGCCGAGCACGTCGGTCGCCACGCCGTAGTGCCAGCGCGAGCCGGGCTGGAACATCAGCGGCAGTGCGGCGATGCGCGCGAGCCACGCGCTGTTGCCGCCGCTCGCCTCGAAGCCGTTGAAAGCCGCTGAGTAGGCTTCGGAGAGCGGGCCCGTCGCCGTGAAGTGATACGCGAAGCCCGCGCGATGCGTGAGCAGGTCGAGCACCGTAATCGGCGCGCGAATCGGATCGGTCTGGTCGAGCGGGCCGCTCGGATCACGCAGCACGCGCGGCGCCGCAAGCTCGGGCAGCCACCGCGAAACGGGCGCATCGAGCGCGAGGCGGTCTTCCTCGATCAGCATCATGATCGCGGCACTCGTCACCGGCTTCGTCATCGAAGCGATGCGAAACAGCGTGTCGCGCTCCATCGGCAATTGCGCGGCTTCGTCGCGTAGGCCTATCGGTTCGAAGTAGCCGAGTTCGCCGCGCCGCCATACGAGCGCCACCACCCCCGCCACTTCGCCGCGCTCCACGTAACCCTGCATCGTGGTGGTCACCCTCGCGAGCCGGGTCGCGGCAAGCCCTGCTATCTGCATGTTCGTCCTGTGTCGGTAAAAGAAAGCGCGCGCGCCCATGTCACTTTGGCGATCAACCGATAGATATAACCGGTCCGGGGAAAGCGCACACGACGGCTTTCCTGATTGCCGATTCCGATTGGCGGACTTAGTGACGACACTCAGGCTTTCTGCCGTTTTTCCAATGCGCAAAGCGCGGCATCGAGGCGTTTGACACGGGTTGCCTGCGCCGGCACGATAACCGCGCCGGAAACGTGCTGGAGGCGGTTTCGCCAATAAGACAACGGAATACGGTCTTCTGCGGAAATATGGGAAATTATCTGTTCGAGATGCTCGATATCTTTTTCGAGTTGCTGATGATTCATTGCTTTCCCCGGATTCTATTGAATTAGTGTTGAAGCAAAAAAATCGAAAGCATAAGTCGCGTTGGCCCGCGCGATCCGAACTAAGGCCCGCCAGTAACGGGAAAACCTTCCTCTTGGTTTTCTGCGCCGAAAAAAATCGGCAGTTTCTTCTCGTCGGGGTTAAATTCCCGACTGTATAAAAAGAATACTGCTGTCAAATTTCACGTTCCGTTGCCTGCCGCACTGAACTTCGTTGGAACACCCCGAAGGTAAAGATAAATCGTTGTCGGGGCGCAAAGGATAATCGGTGTACGGCGACTCAACGTTGTAAAAAAGCCGCGGGCGGCGTACTTAACCCAATTCGCATGCCAGTCGCGGATCGGACCCACATTAGGCACATGAATTTATGACAGCCATGTGGTAACCGCAAGCGTATCGGGACTTGGCATGGAATCACCCGGAACAGGCGAAAAAACCAATGCCGCCTGCGAATGGAACTGCCGCGCGCGCCGGCGTTGCACCGGCGCGGCTAAAGGTGCTTACTTCGCGGTCGCGCGGCACGCGTAGATCAGGCTCAGCGTGCCGCCCTGGCTCGACTGCCGCACGACGTCGAACGCGCCATTGCAACTGGCGGCCGCCTGTTGCGAGCACGAGTCGGAACCGACCGGGCATTGCACGAGCGTGGTTAAGCGGCCGTCCGGCAGGAACAGCGGCGCGCTGCTGCTACACCCGCCAAGCGCGACGATCGCGCCGACGGCCAGCATGATGCTCGAGCGGCGCGGGAAGAAGGAAAGGCGTTTCATGGAGACCCCGGTCACGTCTTGTTTTTCGATCTCGCGATTGTGCCACGCTGCCCTCGTGCTGCGTCAGTTCGCGCCGCGCGGCCGGGCGGGCGCGGCGCGTCAAACGTCGATGCCGTGCGCGGCGATCTTCTTGTACAGCGTCGCGCGGCCCATGCCGATCTGTTTCGCAGTGTCGATCACGCGGCCGCCGTTCGCGCGCAACGCGTCGCACAGAAAGCGCTTTTCGAAGGCGGCCATCGCGTCGCTCCACGAAGTGGGTTCCGCGGTGGCAGCAACGTCCACGCTGGCAGCCGCGACAGACGGGGTCCGCGTCGACGCGGTCGCGCCGCCCTGCCCCGAGCCGATGAACGGCGCAAGCACGCGCGCATCGATGCGTTCGCTGTCGGACAGCATCACGGCGCGCTCCAACGTGTTGCGCAGCTCGCGCACGTTGCCGGGCCAGTCGTACGCGCACAGCAGACGCAATGCGTCGTCGTGTAATTCGAAGTGGCTGCCGCCGCCCGCCTGCGCGGCCAGATCCTCGAGCATCGCGTACGCGAGGGCCTCGATGTCGGATGGACGCTCACGCAGCGCGGGCGCGAGGATCGTCAGCACGTTGAGCCGGTAGTACAGATCCGCGCGAAAACGTCCGGCCGCGACGAGCGCGGGTAGATCGGCCGAGGTCGCCGCGATGATCCGAACATCCGCGCGCACGACGCGGTTCGAGCCGAGCGGCTCGAACTCCTTGTCCTGCAGCACGCGCAGCAGCTTGCCCTGCAACGGCAGCGGCATGTCGCCGATTTCATCGAGAAACAGCGTGCCGCCGTTGGCGAGCTCGAACTTGCCGACCCGCCCCTTGCGATCCGCGCCGGTGTACGCGCCTGGCGCGGCGCCGAAGAATTCTACTTCGAGCAGCGTGTCGGGAATCGCCGCGACGTTGACGCTGACGAGCGGCTTATGCGCGCGCGCCGAGCCGCCGTGAATCGCGTGCGCCAGCAGTTCCTTGCCGGTGCCGGTTTCGCCGAGCAGCAGCACCGGCGCTTCGAGTTGCGCCGCGCGCCGCGCCTGACGTTTCACTTCGAGCGACGCCGCGCTCGTGCCGACGAAGCTGCCGAATGTATAGCGCGCGCGGCGCGCCTGCGCGAGCGACTGGCGCGTCGCGATCAGCTCCTGCTGCAGCCGCGAGTACTGCGAAAACAGCGGCGACAGCGCTTTCAGCTCGTCGAACAGCGCGAAGCCGACCGCGCCAATCGTCGCGCCGGCATCGTCCTTCAGCGGCAGACGCGTGACGACGAGCGGCTCGCGATCGGTCTCCATGATGTCGAGCAGGATCGGCTTGCCGGTGTTGACGACTTCGCGCATCAGACTGTTCGGGATCACCGCTTCGCAATCGCGGCCGATCGCCTGTTGCGGGTCCGAAAAGCCGAAGCGCGCCGCATACCGTTTATTGATCCAGACAACGCGCGCTTGCCCGTCTACGATGAAGGTGCCTTCACTAAAGTTTTCGAACGTGCGAAACAGCGATTCCATCGCCCGACGCAGCACGTCGTCATAGGTGGCGGGCAGGCCCGTCCAGTCGGTCATCATGCTGTCGTTGTCTCCGCTTGTCGTTTTGTTTGCAAGCAATCTCAATTTCTAGACAAATTTATCTCCAAACAGAGACAGGCGACAGGCCGTATGCATCGTGACTTACCCTGGTTTCAGGTGGTCTTGGCCGGATTGAAGTCCCGTTTCGGAGACACCCCGGGTACAATCCGCCGACGATGCCTCGGGCCGCCGCTGCACGCCCGCGCCAGGCGCCGCAGCGCTTCAGCGGACAAACGCCGGGCATGGCATGGAATCTGCATTTCGACCGCGCCGCGCCGTCGCTTGATCAGGACGGCAAAAAGGTAGAACAACCAGGCTATGGAGACTCAATGACCTTTCTCATCGTTATCGCCGCGCTGGCGTTTCTGATGTTGGCCGCGTATCGCGGCTACAGCGTAATCCTGTTCGCGCCGATCGCGGCGCTCGCCGCCGTCCTGCTCACCGAGCCCGCCGCCGTCGCGCCGGTCTTCACGAGTATTTTCATGGACAAGATGGTCGGCTTCGTGAAGCTGTACTTCCCCGTGTTCCTACTCGGCGCCGTGTTCGGCAAGGTGATCGAGCTGTCGGGCTTCTCCGAGTCGATCGTCGCGGCCGCGATCCGCTATATCGGTCGCTCGCGCGCGAACGCGGTGATCGTCGCGGTGTGCGCGTTGCTCACCTATGGCGGCGTGTCGCTGTTCGTCGTGGTGTTCGCGGTCTATCCGTTCGCGGCCGAGCTGTATCGCCAGAGCAACATTCCGAAGCGGCTGATGCCCGGCGCGATCGCGCTCGGCGCGTTCTCGTTCACGATGGACTCGCTGCCCGGCACGCCGCAGATCCAGAACATCATCCCGACAACGTTCTTCAAGACCACCTCGTGGGCCGCGCCGACGCTCGGCGTGCTCGGCTCGCTGTTCATCATCGTGGTCGGTCTGACGTATCTGGAATGGCGCCGCCGCGGCGCGATGGCGACCGGCGAGGGTTACGGCACCGAACTCGTCAACGAGCCGGAGCGCGTCGAATCGAAAGAACTGCCGCATCCGCTGCTGGCCATCGCGCCGCTCATCGTGGTCGGCGTCGCGAACTTCTTGCTGACGCGCTGGATTCCGACCTGGTACGGCCCGTCCTTCACGGTCACGCCGGAGATCCTGCCGGGCCTGCATGCACCGGTCGAAACGAACGTCAAGGCTCTGGTGGGGATTTGGGCCGTGCTGGGCGCGCTGCTGCTCGGCATCATCATGGTCATCGTGACGGCGTTCGGCCGCGTCAGCCACCGCTTTGCGGTCGGCACCAAGGCAGCGGTGGGGGGAGCGCTGCTGGCGTCGCTCAATACCGCGTCGGAATATGGCTTCGGCGGTGTGATCGCGGCGCTGCCGGGCTTTCTCGTCGTCAGCAATGCGCTGAAAAGCATTCCGAATCCGCTCGTCAATGCCGCGGTGTCGGTCAGCACGCTGGCGGGTATCACGGGTTCGGCATCGGGCGGTATGAGCATTGCGCTCGCCGCGATGTCCGATACGTTCATCAAGGGCGCGCAGGCCGCGAATATTCCGCTCGAAGTACTGCATCGGGTGGTCGCGATGGCGAGCGGCGGCATGGATACGCTGCCGCACAACGGCGCGGTGATTACGCTGCTCGCGGTGACGGGTCTCACGCACCGGCAGTCGTATCGCGACATCTTCGCGGTCACGGTGATCAAGACGCTCGCGGTGTTCTTCGTGATCCTGGTGTATTACACGACCGGCCTCGTGTGAACGTCAAACCGGAAAGCAGCACTTTGATCTGATAGATCCGCATTAGTCCCACCTCGACAGACCGCCGACGAAGCACGAGGATGGAGGCGTCAGCGCCCAATGTTGCAAGGGCAGGCTGACCCGAGTAACAACGGCGTTTAACGGCCCGTCCTATCCGGACGGGCTATTTTTTTCAGCGCGCGATTCGTGCGCGAAAGGTGAGGAAATCCGGGAGCGACGCCAACCACAGCGAGAGTGCCGCCGGACGCCGCCTAGCCCGCGCCCGCGTCACCCGCATGACAAAACCCGAACGCAAGCCGCGCCGCCGAGGGGCATGAAAAATGCAGCCGTCGCAACGAGGAGTCGCGTTAAACTGGTTGCTCGCTCCGCAACCGCGAATGCACTAAACCCGGGCGAGATCGAGACTGAGGCAGACGCAACACGGCACGACGACGCGGCAGACGGCACGCCATCCGCCCCGTACAATGGCTCCATCACCAACGCAACAAGGACAACTTCGATGCGCATTACCGGGTCCTCCGGGTCAATGGCCCTGCTCACCGAATACGACGACGCAACGGCGCGCGAACTTCGCTCGCTGCGCCTCGAATCGACCGAAGACGGCAAAGGCATCCTGCTGATCGAGGTCGATGAGCGCAAGCCGGGCATACATCGTGAAGTGCGCTACGAAATCACGCCCGCGGAGCTGATCGCCGCGATCCGCGCGCATGGCGCCGAGTTGCCGGGCGAGCAGCACAACCATCGTCAGTGAAGCAGGCGCGCGGCGTATTACCGTCGCGTGACTCGTCAGCCTCCCCGCGCCGGTGACGTCGCGCTTCGACGCGGCAGCGCGGCAGCGCGGAATTGTTTAGGCGCGCCCGCGTGCGTCGCCGTGCTTCCGCTTGTGGCGCTCGAACCGCCAATCCCCGCTTTCCTACGGGTTTTTGCAATCGCTTTCACGCGTCTCGTCGAGCCTGCTTACCCGGCCTTCTACCACTTGTCATACGCGGTTGCCACGCTTGTGTAGCGGGCATGTGGCCTTATATGCAGACCTGACTGCAGCCACAAGACGGGCCGATTTCCAGGTCGGTTGCACGTCTTGAAAATACGTCCATAATCCTTGCATTCCCCTTTGCGTTCCTTACCGCGCTGCGCCCGCAAGGGCCGCGGATATTAAACCGATGCTACATGACCTCGTCGCGCAATATGGACCGGCGCTCGTCTTCGCGAACGTGCTAGCCGCCGCGCTCGGGCTGCCGGTGCCAGCCATGCCGTCGCTCGTGCTGTTCGGCGCGATGGCCGCGATGCACCCCGGCTCGGTCGGCACGCAGTTGCTGCCGGTCCTCGTGCTGTCGATCTTCGCGACGCTGATCGGTGACAGCGCGTGGTACGTCGCGGGCCGCATCTACGGCGGCAATACGCTGAAGACGATCTGCCGGCTGTCGCTGTCGCGTGACACCTGTGTGAAAAAGACCGAGCGCTTCTTCGGCCGCTGGGGCGTGCGCGTGCTCGCGGTCGCGAAGTTCGTGCCGGGACTGTCGATCGTATCGATCCCGATGGCCGGCGCGATGGGCACGCGCTACCGCACCTTCCTCACCTACGACGGCGTCGGCGCCGCGCTGTGGTCCGGCACCGGGCTGATCATCGGCGCGCTGTTCGCGCGGCAGATCGACATGCTGTTCGCGATCGCCGGGCGGCTCGGGCGCACGGCGGCGCTGGTCGTCGTCGCGTTGCTGGTGCTGTACGCGGCGTACCGGTGGATCCGCCGCCGCCAGTTGATCGCGAAGCTCGCGTCCGCGCGCATCGAGGTCGACGAACTCGCGAAGCTGTACAAGGCTAATCAGGCACCGGTCGTGTTCGACATCCGTTCGCAGGAGAAGCGCAAGCTCGATCCGTTTGTGATTCCAGGCGCGCAATTCGCCGACGAACGGCAACTCGACGGCATCGTCGCCAGCTATCCACGCGATCAGAAGCTCGTGATCTACTGCTCCTGCCCGAACGAGATTTCCGCGGCATGGATGGCCAAGCAACTCACCGAAGCCGGTTTTTCCGACGTGCTGCCGCTGCGCGGCGGCATGGAAGCCTGGCGCGACTCGGGCAAGCCGGTCGACTCGCTGCCCGAAATGCCGCCGCCCGAAGTCACCGTCGACGATATCGCGCCCAAAGCCGTCTAGTAGAAATCAGCGGCGGCATCGTCCGCCTGACGCGCGCGGCACGGCTCGTTCCGGCGTGTGAGCGCGCATTGCGTTGCCTTGCGTTCAATCGTGCTATGAACATCGAAGGAGCGGTTCAATGCTTTCGACTCAGGACGTTTCGACTCAAGAAGTGGAAGGACAGCAGGGAGTCGTCGCCGACGCGCCGTTTTCTTCGCTGTCGACGCGTTTGCATCAGATGTTTCCGGAGCTCACTTGCGCCGAGATCGACCGGCTGCGCCGCTTCGGCGAGATCGGTCGCTGGAAGTCCGGCGAGTTGCTGTTCGAGACCGGCCACACCGGCCCAGGCATGTTCGTGCTGCTCAAAGGGCGCGTGAAGGTCTATCAGCGTGACGGTATCGGCCGCGAGCACGTGATCAGCGAGCGCGGCGCCGGGCATTTCCTGGCCGAGGTCGGGCAGTTGTCGGGCAAGCCCTCGCTGGTGAACGGCCTCGCGACCAGCGCCGTCGAAGCGCTGCTGATTCCGCCCGACCGGCTGCGCGCGCTGATCGTCGCCGAAGCGGAACTCGGCGAGCGCATCATGCGCGCGCTGATTCTGCGGCGCGTGTCGCTGATCGAAAAGGGCGCAGGCGGGCCGATCCTCGTCGGCAACAGCAATGACCCGCGGCTCGTGATGCTGCAAGGCTTCCTGTCGCGCAACGGCCATCCGCATTCGGTGATCGACGAACGCGACGAAGACGCGCTGCGGCTGATCGAGCAGTTCGCCGCGCAGCGCGAGGACCTGCCGCTCGTGATCTGCCCGGACGGCACGGTGCTGCGTCATCCGAGCATGCCGGAGCTTGCCACTCGCTTAGGTCTGCTGCCCGATCTCGACGACACGTACGTATACGACGTCGCAATCGTCGGCGCGGGACCGGCCGGACTCGCCGCCGCGGTGTACGCGGCCTCCGAAGGGCTGTCGGTGATCGTGCTCGACAGCCGCGCACCGGGCGGCCAGGCGGGCGCGAGCTCGCGCATCGAAAACTACCTCGGCTTTCCGACCGGCATCTCGGGCCAGGCGCTTGCCGGCCGCGCGTTCGTGCAGGCGCAGAAGTTCGGCGCGCACGTTGCAATTCCGGTCAGCGTGCAGGCGCTGCATTGCGGGCAGTCGCCTTATCGGCTCGAAACGAAATGCGGCGGTCACATCAGCGCGCGGGCGATCGTGATCGCGAGCGGCGCCGTGTACCGGCGCCCTGCGCTCGACGGGCTCGAGCGCTTCGACGGACGCGGCGTCTACTACTGGGCGTCGCCGGTCGAGGCGAAGCTGTGCAAGCGCCAGGAGGTCGTGCTGGTGGGCGGCGGCAATTCGGCCGGCCAGGCGATCGTCTATCTGGCGACGCACGCGGCCAAGGTTCACGTGCTGATCCGCCGCAGCGGTTTCGAGGCAACGATGTCGCGCTATCTGATCGACCGCATCCGCTCGCTGCCGAACGTGTACGTGCATCCGAATTCGGAAGTGGGCCGGCTCGAGGGCGATGAGGACGGCCTCGTATCGGTCGCGCTGAAGCGGCCGCTGCCCGACGGCGTCGATCACTTCGACACGCGGCATCTGTTTCTCTTCACCGGCGCGGACCCGAACACCGAATGGCTGCGCACCTGCGGCGTGCAGCTCGACGCGAAAGGCTTCGTGCTGACCGGCATCAGCGCGGACGGCTCGGCCACCGCGTGCGATCTCGGGACTACGGTCGGCGGGGTCTATGCGATCGGCGATGCGCGCGCCGGGTCGACGAAACGCGTGGCCGCGGCGGTCGGCGAAGGCGCGGCCGTAGTCGCGCAGATTCACCAGTTGCTGGCACAGATGAGCGGGGAAGAGGTGGCGCTCGGTGCGTGAGTCTCGGTGCGGTCTTTAGCGCATCGTCTTTACCGCATCCGTCTTCAGTGCAACGCGGCCCACGCGAGCGACACCGAGAACACGCCGAGCACGATCGACGCGCCGCGCTGCACCCTCGCCGGTTCGAGCCAGCCCAGTCGACCTCTGCCGAGCGCTGCGCCGAACGCGATCCACGCGAGTGCGATCGGCGCGGCGAGGCACGCGAACATCGCCATCGCGAGCAGATAAGCGGGCAAGTGCATGAACGCGGCGGCCGGAAAGATCGTGCCGCCGAACAGCAGCCCTTTCGGATTGAGCAAAGTCGCGACGAACAGCGCGCGCACGTTGCCAGCGCGTTGCGTCGAGCCGGGCAGTGCCACCGCCGCGCGCCACATATCGAGCGCAAGCCACGCGGTATACACGCTCGCGGCCACGCGCAGCAGGGACGGCAGCCACGGCCACGCTTGCGCCGCGTGCGCGAAGAAGCGTCCCCACGCGGAGATCGACACCAGATAGCCCGCCAGTTCGGCGGCGATCAGCGGCAGTGCGCGGCGCAAACCGGCGCGCAAACCGGCCGCCGCCAGTAGCGTGTTGGTGGGGCCGGGCGTCACCAGTACCACGATGATGCCGGTGGCCAGCAACGCGATCTCGGTCGCAGAGAGCATAAAAAAAGCGCACGGTGAATTACACAGTGCGCCTTTGTAGCACAGACAGCCCGATGGCTGCGCCGAAGCGGACCCGTCGGTTCAGCGGTCCGCTCAGCGCTCCAGCTTCGCACGCAGCTCGCGTGCCGCCTCCAGCAGTCCTTCATACCCCGAACGCGCGTGCTCCGGCAGATCGGGATCACCGACCAGCGCGCCGAGCGTTTCGATCAGACTGTACACAATGCCTTTCGCCGCGCCCGACGCAATGCCACCTGACGACATCTGCTGATCGACGTGACTGAGCGCCGCGTCGAGCTGCTCGATCTCCGGACGATCGTCGGAGGGCGGCTTGGGAGGAACGTCTTGCGTCATGATCGAACACCACTCCTTTAAGTGCATCGGTAAAGTTGTTATATACCGATCGTGCGCCGCCGTCTATTCGTGTTCGGCGCGACGGCGAGCCACGTCAAGGCGTCCAGCGATACATCAGCAGCTTCGCGCGCGCGTCGTCTTCGACCAGCACCACGTACTCGCCGTTATCGCGCTGCACCGCGCTGATGCCGAGATACACGTCGACCCAGCCGCTCGTGCCGCCGACGCTCGCGCCCGGCGTCATGTAACCGACCGCCGTGCCGTTGCGCGCGTCGTAGACGTCGATGCGATCGGTGTACAGCTCGGCGACGAAGATATAGTTGCCCGCCACCGCGACGCCGACCGTGGTGGTCTGCGGATCGCTTTGCGTGTTCCACGGCAGCGAGACCGTGTAAGTCAGGGTCGGCGTGCCGCTGCTCCAGTTGTCGTAGCGCGCCAGCATCGGGCCCGCTTCCTTCCAGTGCGTCGGGTCCCACGGAATCGCGCTCGTGAAACCCGACAGATACATCGTGTCGGTCGCTGCGACGTAGACGAGCCGCGCGAGCCGTGTGAACGGCGCGGGCATCGCGAACAGCTTCGCGCTCGCGTACGTGTAGATCGGATTGCCGGCGGCGTCGAGACCTTGCAGCGGCATCTCGCGCACGCCGCTCAATGGCGTGGCGAGCCACACGTTGCCGGAATCGTCGACCCACCAGAAGCCGTTGCCGACCGTGCTGCCGGTCGACGGATTGCCGCTGATCTCGCTCGCGTCGACGGTGCCATTGCCATTGCTATCGCGCCACAACCATTCGCCGTAAGTTGGTTGCGCGGCGGGCCAACTGCCCGGCAGCGGATTCTGCGCGAGCATCCCCGACGGAATCGCGATCTCACCATGCGCGGCATCGAAGCGATAGACGTTCAGGTAGTGCGCGCCCGGATCGAGCGTATAGAGAAAACGCTGGCCTTTGAATCTGCGCACCATCGGTTCGCCGCGCACGCCGCGCGGCTGGTGAAACGCGGGGTCTTCGGGGTAATCGAAGCGATCGAGCGTGAACGCCGCATATGACCATTCGTGGCCGACCGGCTGCCGGTAATCGAGCGTGAAGCGCTTCGAGCCCGTGTAGATCGAAGCGGGTGTGGCCGGATCGAACGCGCCGCTATCGACGAAGCTCAGGCCGTAGAGCCGCCAGTTGAGCACGCGCGTGCCGTACACGTAACTCTCCAGCACCGCGCCTTGCCCGACCGATGCCGAGCCCAGCGCGCGCGGTCCTTCGCCGTTTTGCGCGACGTACAGATTGCCGGCCGCATCGACGCCGATGCCGGTGATGCCGTTGAAACGCGTGTCACCGGGCACGCCGCGCACCGGATGGAAGATGCCATTGCGCGTGCCGATCGACGTGCCGCCCTGCATCTGGCCGCCCGCGCCTTTGTTGAACACGAGAATCTGCTGCGAAACGCTGTTGTCGGCGACCAGCAGCTGGCCGGATGGCGTGACCGTGAGGTCGGTCGGCACGGTTCCGGCGGGCAGCGCCAAGGGACCGGCGAGCGCGGTGCCGTCGGCGCGGTAGTGCAGGATGCTCAGGCTGCCCGTGCCGAAGCCGCTGATGATCCACAGCGTCGAGTCGGTGTCGATCGCGATGCGCGCGGGCGATGCGACGCTCCACGAACGCAGCGGCTGCATGGATTGCGCGTCGTACACGACGATCCGGTTGCCGTAGGTGTCGGCCACATAGAGCTCGCTGTCGGTCGCGGCGAGGCCGCGAATGCCCGCGTCGATGCCGGTCTTCACCGTTTGTATCGCGACGAAACTGTTCTTCGTCGCGTTCGCGCTATTGCCGATGCCGCCGGAAAACGGCGCGCCGGCCGCGAGATTCGCGAGCGTGCGTCGCGTGATGCCGTACCAGGTCTGATTCGCCGGCGGATAGTCGGCGCCGACCAGCGCATTGTTCTCGTTGCCGATCGACATCGCCGCGTACAGGTACGTGTGATTCACCGCCACCGCGTCGCCGCCGGCCGCGCCCCAGCCGTGCGTCGAACCGGCGACCGCGAGCTTGTCGCCCGCACGATACGCGGCGATTTCGCTGCCGCTCTCGTCCCACGGCGCATTCGTATAAACGGTGCCATTGGCATCGACGCTAATGGCCTGAATATCCTGCTGCATCCATTTGCCGTCGCCAAATCCGAAACTATTACCGATCCATGAAGTCGTGTAATTCAATTGGGATTGGGCGGAGACATGCGGGGAAATCAGGCTATGGATTAGAACCACGGCCAGGCCAAGACGGGGCAAAAGCTTCACGGCGGTCGATCCTTGCTAAGCGCGAAGCACGCACGGTAAGGCAGACCGGCGTGCTTCGCCTGTACCAGAGTTGGCGTTTTATCCTCTCACATAAAACTAGCAAACGTATTGATAAAAAAATGATAATTGAATGCCGCCACATCCAATTCCATTCCATTTGCATCGATTTACGTTACCAACAAAATCTTTACTTCACGAATCCGGTAAAAACCGGTTCCCGTAAAAGCTCACCGGCCAGAGATTCAGGCGCTTTTTCTGCTCCTGTAAATCCTCACCTCGAGCGCGATGCACATCAGGATCGCGCCGCCCTGCGACGCACGAAAATCCGTCGCGTCAGATCGAACGCGACCAGATTGCCGGCCAGCACGAGCAGCAGACCGACCACCGGGAGCACTGACCAGCGGTAACCCTCGAACAGCGTGGACGCCGCGAGCGCGACGATCGGAAACAGCACCGTGCAGTAGGCGGCGCGCTCCGGGCCCATGCGGCCGACCAGCATCAGATACGCCGTAAAGCCGATCACCGAGCCGAACACCGCGAGATACGCGAGCGCGCCAAGATAGCGCGCCGACGGTTCAACCGCGAACGAATAGCCGGCGAACAGACTACCGAGCGTCAGGACAGCCGCGCCGATCAGCATCGCCCAGCTATTCGTCGCGAACGGATGCAGGCCCATCGACTGCATGCGGCTCGACAGAAGGTTGCCGGCCGAGAAGCACAGCGTGCCGAGAAACGCGACGCCGAGTCCGAGCCACGCGGTGTGATCGCCGAGATGCCCGGCCATCTGCTGCATGAACAGACAGACGATGCCGACGAGCCCGAGCAATGCGCCCGCAATCGCGCTCGGCTGCAGCGGCCTGCCCATGAACAGCCGTCCGTTGATCGAGTTCAGCAGCGGCGCGGTCGAAAACACCACCGCGACGAGCCCGCTCGGCACGATCTGTTCGGCGTAATAGAAGCACAGGAAATTCAGGCAGAACAGCGCGAGGCCCTGCGCGGCGAGGTAGCGCCAGGCGCCGAGCGGCGGCCAGATCGGCCGGCGCATGATGCGCAGCAGCGCGAACAGCAGCAGCGCCGCGATCCAGAAACGCCATGCAATCGATACCGGCGGCGGCACCGCGCCGAGTTGCCATTTGATCGCGATCCACGTGGTGCCCCAGATCAGCACGGTGACGGCATAAAGCAAGAGATTCATGGCCGGGCCTCGGACTGCAATGACAGGCTGCCATAACGCGCAGCATTGACGATAGTTCGACTATGCAACCGCGCCGCCGCCCGCAATTGTCCAAACTTGCGCACTTTTTCGTGGCAATGAGCGGCCAGACTGGCCGCGCCGTATACTGGCCGCTCAACCCTACGCATCACCGGAAAACCTCCGCTCGCCGCCGTGACCGCCAGCCCGTTCGCCCCCGTGATAGCCGCCGCCAGCATGCCTTTTGGCCTGCAGTCGGTCTGTCACACGCTCGCCAGTGCGAACGCGCATCTGGACCGCTTCGCGTGGCTCGGCGACGGACTCGCGATCGCGCTATGGACCCGCGACACGAAGGAAGCCGAGACCATCTACGAGCGGCCCGGCCATCACACGCTGTCATGCTATCTGGACGGCGGCTATCGCACCGAGCGCCAGAAAATGCCGGGCCACTACGGCGCGCCGTCGCGGCTGTGCGCACTGCCCGGCGATCACGAATCGCGCTGGTGGGTGCGCGGCCATATGCACTTCATGCACCTGTATTTCCTGCCCGAGCACTTCACGCGACGCGCGGTACAGGAGCTCGACCGCGAGCCGCGCGAATTGACGCTCGCCGATCGGACCTATTTCGAAGACCCGCGCATTGCGAGTCTGTGCCAGGCGCTCGTCGACGAGGAGTGGGAAAGTCCCGACGGCCTGCTGCGCACCAACGAGACCGCGCACGAAGTGCTGAGCCTGCTGTTGCACGGACAAGGCGTGCGGCGCGCGAACGTGGCGCTGAAGGGCGGGCTGTCGGCCGCGACGCGGCGCCGCCTGCGCGACTATATCGACAGTCGTCTCGCGCAGCCGTTGACGCTCGGTGAGTTGTCGGGTGTCGCGGCGCTGTCGGAGTTTCATCTCGCGCGGATGTTTCGCGAGTCGTTCGGGTTGCCGCCGGCCGCCTGGATCGCGCGGCAACGGCTCGATCGCGCGCGCACGCTGCTGCGCACGACGACGTTGCCGCTTGCGCAGATCGCCTCGCAATGCGGCTATGCGAACGCGAGTCACTTTAGCCACCGGTTTCGCGAGGCCGTCGGGGTGACGCCGAGCGGGTTCCGGCAGGCTATCGGCGTTTGAGTCTCGCGTTCGAGTTTCGCTTTCCAGCTAGCTCCGCGTCATTGCAGCGCCATCGCCAGCACGCGCGCGACGTGGATCGCGTCGACGCCCGCGCCATCGTGAATCTGATGCCGGCAGCTGGTGCCATCGGCGACCATCACCGTGGCGGCGTCGAGCTTGCGCACCGCGGGTAGCAGCGACAACTCCGCCATCGCCTGCGAGGTCGCGTAGTGCTCGGCTTCATAGCCGAAGCTGCCGGCCATACCGCAGCACGACGATTCGACCGTCGATACCTTCAATTCGGGAATCCACTTCAGCACGGTCTGCACCGGCGTGAATGCATCGAACGCCTTCTGATGGCAGTGGCCGTGCACGAGCGCCTGCCGCATTGGCAGCGGTTTCAATTTGAGCTGCAAACGTCCGGCCTTTTCTTCGCGCACGAGGAATTCCTCGAATAGAAACGCGTGCTTCGCGAGGCGCTGAGCTTCGTCGCCGAAACCGTACTGCAGGAATTCGTCGCGCAACGACAGCAGACACGATGGCTCCAGCCCTACCACCGGCACGCCGCGTTCGACGAACGGCCTGAAGAGTTCGAGCATGCGCCGCGCCTCCCGTTTCGCTTCATCGACGAGACCCGCCGCGAGAAACGTGCGGCCGCAGCACACGGGACGCTCGCCCGGGCGCGCATTGAAGTGGACCGTGTAGCCCGCCGCTTCGAGCACCAGTTGTGCGGCACGCGCGTTGTCAGGTTCGAGGTGATTGTTGAAGGTATCGACGAACAGCAGAACTTCTTTCAGTGCGGACGGCTGCGCAGCGCTGCGTGCAGCCTTCGCGGGCACCGCATCGGCCAGAAACGCCTTCTTGAACCGCGGCAGATTCCGCTCGGCAGCGAACCCGACCGAGCGCTTGAACCACGCCGACAGCACCGGCACGTTGTCCGCGAGCGCCAGCAGTCCCGGCATGCGGCTCGCCGCGCCCGCATAGCGCGGCATGAACGCGACGAGCCTGTCGCGCAGCCGCACGCCATGCGTCTTCACCCGCGCCGCGCGCGCCTCGATCTTGAACTTCGCCATATCGACGCCGGTCGGGCAATCGCGCTTGCAGCCCTTGCACGATACGCACAGGTCGAGCGTTTCCTTCACGTCATCGCTCGCGAGTCCGCTTTCGCCGAGCTGGCCCGAAATCGCGAGCCGCAACGTATTGGCTCGCCCGCGCGTCAGATGCTGCTCGTCCTTCGTCACGCGATAACTCGGGCACATCGTGCCCGCGTCGAACTTGCGACAGTGGCCGTTGTTGTTGCACATCTCGACCGCTTTCGCGAGGCCGCCGCTCAGGTCGTCGCCGCTGCCCGGCGCGCTTTCTTCTCCCGTCAGCGGATCGCGCTTCACGTTCCACGTCGACCAGTCGAGTACGGTTTCGATGCGCTGTTCGCGATAGCCCGCCGCAAAACGGAAATTGCGCGCGTCGTCCATCTTCGGCGGACGCACGATCTTGTCTGGATTGAAGCGATTGTCCGGATCGAACAGCGCCTTGATCTCGCTGAACGCCTCGTTGAGCCGTGGCCCGTATTGCCACGCGACCCATTCGCCGCGGCACAGACCGTCGCCATGCTCGCCGGAATACGCGCCCTTGTACTCGCGCACGAGCGCGGCCGCTTCCTCGGCGATCGCGCGCATCTTCGTCGCGCCGTCGCGGCGCATGTCGAGAATCGGCCGCACGTGCAGCGTGCCGACGCTCGCATGCGCGTACCAGGTGCCTTCGGTGCCGTGGCGATGAAACACGTCGGTCAGGCGGCTCGTGTAGTCGGCGAGATGTTCGAGCGGCACCGCGCAGTCTTCGATGAAGGACACCGGCTTGCCGTCGCCCTTCATGCTCATCATGATGTTGAGACCCGCCTTGCGCACTTCCCACAGCGCTTTCTGCGCATTCGCCTCCGGCATCTCGACGACCGAATCGGGCAGGCCCAGCTCGCCCATCAACTCGGTGAGCTGCTTCAGCGACGCGAGCTGCGCGTCGCGATCCTCGCCCGCGAACTCGACGAGCAGAATCGCCTGCGGCTCACCGACCAGCGCCTTCTCGATCACCGGACGAAACGCGGGATTGCTCAACGCGAGATCGATCATCGTGCGATCGACCAGTTCGACCGCGACCGGCTTCAGCTTGACGATGTGCTGCGTGAGCGCCATCGATTGCCGGAAGGTCGGAAAGTTGACCACGCCAAGCGCCTTGTGCGCAGGCAGCGGCGCGAGCTTCAGCGTGATCTGCCGGCTGAACGCGAGCGTGCCCTCCGAGCCGACCAGCAGATGGGCGAGGTTCGCGCTGCCGTCATCGGTATAGGCGCGCGGGTTCTGGCAGTCGAACAGATCGATGTTGTAGCCCGCCACGCGGCGCAGCACCTTCGGCACGCGCGCGACGATTTCATCACGCTCGCGCTGCGCGATCCGCGTGACGCCCGCGACGATCTGCTGCAAGCGCTCGCCTTGCGGCGTCTCGCGCAGCGACGCGAAGCGCGCTTCGCTGCCGTCGGCGAGGATCGCGTCGATCGCGTCGACGTTGTGCACCATGTTGCCGTATTCGATCGAGCGCGAGCCGCACGAGTTGTTGCCCGCCATGCCGCCGATCGTGCACTGCGCGGAAGTCGATACATCGACCGGGAACCACAGTCCATGCGGCTTCAGCCACGCGTTCAGATGATCGAGCACGACGCCGGGCTCGACCGTCACGGCGCGCGCGTCGGCATCGAACGCGACGATGTTGTTGAGCCACTTGCTCGTATCGACCACCAGCGCTTCGCCGACCGTCTGCCCGCACTGGCTCGTGCCCGCGCCGCGCGCGAGCAGCGGTACTTTCTCGCTGCGCGCAATTTCGAGCACGACGCGCAGGTCGTCCTGATCGCGCGGCACCACGACGCCGACCGGCATGATCTGATAGATCGACGCATCGGTCGCGTAGCGGCCGCGGCTCGCGAGATCGAACAGCACGTCGCCGCGCAGCGCTTTGCGCAGATGCTGCGCGAGCGGACTCGTGGCGCGCGCGGCGGAAGGGACCAGATGGATCGGCTTGACGAGCAAGCCCGCAGTGGGATTCGTCATTTCATCGGCCTATGAGGAGCGCGCGTGAGCCGCGCGGCTCGAATTACCTAATACAGCGTCAGATGCACCGGCGCGAGTCCTTCGATATGCCCACTCACGTTGCCTGCCTCGCGCGGAAAGAACATGCCGGTGTACGAACCGGCGGTGATCACCATCTCCGGGGTCACCGCGATTTCGCGCGCACTCGCGTGATTGACGAGCCACGTCAACAGCCGCCGCGGATCGCCGGCCGGATTCGCGGGCGTCGTTGCGACGACATTGCGTCCGTTGAACTCGAAACTCAGCGACGGCGCGACGTACGGAAAGTCCTCCCGATACCGCGCGAATTCACCGACGATCAGCGCGCCGTGATTCTGCAGATCCGCGAGCTGCGCGAGTTTGTCGATGGCGGGCCACTCGGCATAGCGGCTCGCGACGATCTCGATGGTCGCGCCGATCGAGCCGATGCCCGCCAGCACTTCGTCTTCACCGTACGGCGTCGCGGACGGCTCGAAGCGCCGGCCGAAACGGAACGCGACCTCGAGTTCGAGCCCGAGCGGCGCGAAACCTTCGCGCGACAGACGCGCGCCATCGGCGTGCAGATCGGTGTCGGGCAATGGCGCGCCTTGAATCGGTCCGCTCGCCGATTTCGCGCCGATCTTCCAGCCGCCGATTCGCGCGCCGCACGCGCTCAGGATTTCATGCTGGATTGCGTAGGCCGCGTCGGCATCGGCTGGAATCTGCTCGGGCGGCAACGCATCGAGCACCGTGCGACTGCGACGCGCATCGGCAAGAAGCTGGCTCAGTGACGAAGTCATGTTTACGCGCCTAGCCGGGTGGAAACCTGCGCCTTCTCCGACGCGCTGAGTTCGAAGCGGCTCTCCGGCTGCATGCGGAACGCAAGCACGACGCCGATGCCCATTAGCAACATGCTGCCGACGAACGGCAGATCCCAGTTGCCGAAGTGGTCGATCAGAAAGCCGCCCATCACCGGCGAGATGATCGCGGCGAGCGCCGAGCCCGTGTTCATCATGCCGCTCGCGGTGCCGGAGAATTCCGGCGCGATATCCATCGGGATCGCCCACATCGGGCCGATCGTCATCTCGGCGAAAAAGAAGCCCGACGCGAGACAGGCGATCGACAGCGTCAGGTCATGCGTGAACATCAACGGAATCAGCGACAGCAGGCAGAACAGCATGCACACCGACACCATCCAGCTGCGCGCGCGTTTGAGGCTGCCGGTACGCTTGAAAATCGCATCGGTGACGAGGCCGCCCAGCGTATCGCCGATCACGCCGGCGAAGAACACGACTGACGCGAAGATCGCCGACTTCTGCAACTGCAGATGATGGTTATGCAGGAAGTACAGCGGAATCCAGCTCAGGAACAGCCACAGCGTCCAGCCGTAGCAGAAGTAGACGATCGTGACCGGCGTCATGCGACGAAACAGCTTGCCCCACGGCAGGCCTGCGACTTTCGGCTTCACCGCGGGCAGCACCGCGAGTTCCTCGGGCGTGATGCGCGGATGATCTTTCGGATGCTCGGTGAACGTGATCGCCCACAGGGCGACCCACACCAGGCTCAGCGCGCCGCAGATATAGAACGATTCGCGCCAGCCCCAGGTGGTCATCACGAGCACGATGAGCGCCGGCGCGACCGCATTGCCGACTCGCGACGCCGCGTGCGTGATGCCCTGCGCGAAGCCGCGTTTTTCTTTCGCGACCCAGCGCGACATCGCCGACGTTGCGGCCGGGAACGTCGCGCCTTCGCCGAAACCGAGCACGAGCCGTGCGGCGAGCAACGAAGCGAGGCCGCCCGCGAGGCCCGTGAACACCGTAGCGAGACCCCAAATCGCACCGCAAAACAGCAGCGTGCGTCGTGCGCCGAAACGATCGCTGACCCAGCCGCCGATTACCTGAAACAGCAGATACGGATACGCGAAAGCCGAGAACACGAGGCCGACCTGCGTATGCGTGAGATTGAATTCCTTGCCGAAACCCGCGGCCGCGGTGCTGACGTTCACGCGATCGAGGTACGTGATGAAGTACATGATGCACAGCATCACTAGAACGATACTGGTCGCACTGGTCAAACGAAACCTTTTCATCGTCTCTCTCTCCGTGACATGTGTCGACGGCGCGCCTGAAGTGGCGCGCTGCCTCGTCGCCCGTCGGCCGCGACAGCCGTTATGACGCATTGCATGTTGTGATGGCCGCGTTCTGCGCGCGGCTCGATGAGAAATGCGCTCCCTGGTGTTGCGGGTTGTTTCCTGCTGCTGGCGCTTATGCCGCGGCCTACAACCCCGACGTCTTCGGTGCCAGGCTCAGCCACTCCATCGCGGCCGGCATGCCGCTTTGCTTGATCGGCACGCCAGCAAGCCGCAGACCCATTTCGCAGCCGGCCAAGGTCGCGAGCAGCGTCAAGTCGTTGCAATCGCCGAGATGACCGATGCGGAACATGCGGCCTTTCAACTTGCCGAGGCCCGTGCCGAGCGACATGTCGAAGCGCTCGTAGATCAGCTTGCGCACCGCGTCGGCATCGACGCCGTCGGGCATCATCACGCCCGTGAGCACCGGGCTATAGACGGCGGGATCGGCGCACTGGATTTCGAGGCCCCACGCACGCACCGCGCGGCGAGTCGCTTCCGCGAGCCGCTCGTGACGCGCGAACACGTTGTCGAGCCCTTCGCCGAGAATCATCTCGATCGCTTCGTGCAGGCCGTACAGCAGGTTCGTGTTCGGCGTGTACGGCCAGTAGCCGGTCTTGTTCATTTCGACGATTTCCGACCAGTCCCAGAAGCTGCGCGGCAGCTTCGCGTGCTGGTTGGCGGCCATCGCCTTGGGCGAGATCGCGTTGAAGCTGATGCCCGGCGGCAGCATCAAGCCCTTTTGCGAGCCCGACACCGTCACGTCGACGCCCCATTCGTCGTGGCGGTAATCGGCACACGCGAGACCGGAGATCGTATCGACGAGCAGCAGCGCCGGATGACCCGCGGCGTCGATCGCGCGACGCACGGCGGCGATGTTGGACGTGACGCCGGTCGAGGTTTCGTTGTGCACGACGCAGACCGCCTTGATCGCATGCTGCGGGTCGGCGCGCAGGCGCTCTTCGATCATCTGCGGCTGCACGCCGCGCCGCCAGCCTTCGATGCCTGGCAGACCCAGGAACTCGGGCTTCAGGCCGAGCTTCTCGGCCATCTTTTTCCATAGCGTCGCGAAGTGGCCGGTCTCGAACATCAGCACGTGATCGCCGGGGCTCAGCGTATTCGACAACGCGGCTTCCCATGCGCCCGTGCCGGACGCCGGATAGATGACGACCGGCTGCTGCGTCTTGAAGATCTTCTTGATGCCGTCGAGCACCTTGAGACCCAGTTCGCCGAACTCGGGGCCGCGGTGGTCGATGGTCGGGTAGCTCATCGCGCGGAGGATACGATCGGGCACCGGACTCGGCCCCGGAATCTGCAGGAAGTGACGGCCAGCGGGATGAAAATCTAGCTTCAGCATCGGGCTCCTCCAATTTGAATTTTGCATTCAAAAAACTGTATCAGAAGAACGGGGACGCTCCCAAGACGAAATATGCTCGTTGAGGCCCGTGTTTACCCGCGTCTGCGCTTGATTAACTAATCGATATGGTTCCGATAAAATCCCCCATCATTAACGCTTAGGGTTTTTGTATGCAAAATTCGGATTTTGACGCGGGTGTGACCGCTGCCCCGCTGATGCCGAAGGTCGAGCGTCAGCGCCTGCATGACACGGTGGTGGAGCACATCCGCCGCTTTATCGTCGAGGGGGTGCTGGAGCCCGGCAAGAAACTGAACGAGCGCGAGTTGTGCGAAACGCTCGGCATTTCGCGCACACCGCTGCGCGAGGCGCTGAAGGTGCTGGCCGCCGAGGGTTTGATCGAGATTTCGCCGAACCGGGGCGCGTCGGTGTCGAAAATGTCGGAGGCGGAAGTGCGCGAAACCTTCGAATTGATGAGCGGCCTCGAAGCGTTTTCGGGCGAACTCGCAGCCGAACGCATCACGGCGGCCGAACTCGCGGAAATCAAGGCCCTGCATTACGCGATGCTCGCATGCCGCGCGCAGAACGATCTGCCGGGCTACTACAGCCGCAACCAGGCGATTCACGACAAGATCAACGAAGCGGCGAGGAATTCAGCGCTGCGACAGACCTATGTGTCGGTCAACCGGCGGCTGCAGGCGCTGCGCTTTCGCTCGAACTATCAGACGCCGAAGTGGGACCGCGCGATTCACGATCACGATGAAATGCTGAAGGCGCTCGAGGCTCGCGACGGCAAGAAGCTCAGCGCGATTTTGCGTCAGCATCTGCTCGATAAGCGGGACGCGGTTTTGCAGGTGCCGGTGCAGGAGGAAGTGGTCGCTTCGGCCTCCGTGTTGAAGGCGTGATGCGGACAACCGATACCGAGTCCCGCTCCTCGTCACCCCATCGGCAAACAAAACTTGTCCACCTAAATTGTTGGCAAGCCTGTGGACAACCTTCGCACAGCGAGCTTAAGTGCTTGAAGCGTGAGAACTATCCGCGTGCGGTGCACGCGTAGGCAGCGAGCGTCGCTACGGAGTCCGTGATAGCGGAGAGCGGGCTTGGCAAGGATGCCGTATCAGTCGGACCAACCTCGAAGACCAGTTGTCCACATAGTTTGGGAACAAGCTTGTGGACAACCTGCGCACAGGCCTGCCAAGTGATTGATGCGGCAGGCCTATCGCTCGCGGATGCGGGAGCGGGCAGCGGCGCGGCACGTCGCCTGATGCAAGCGAACGACCGCGCCGTCCACATCGATTTCACTGCGTCGTTTCACGGCTGCGCAGCGACTCCGGCAGCCCATACAGCACGATCAGCGCGCATACCACGCTCATCGTGCCGATCACATATAGCGCCGGCGTCGTGCTGCCGGTCAGATCCTTCACACGGCCCACCATCACCGGGCTCACGATCCCGCCGAGTTGCCCGAGCGTGTTGATCAACGCGATACCGCCCGCGGCGCCCGCGCCCGTCAGCAGCTTGGGCGGCAGCGCCCAGAATGCCGGAATCGATGCGACCACGCCCGCGCCCATCACCGCAAGCGCGACCACCAGCAAGGCGGTCTGCTTGTCGAAGTAGCCCGCGGCGAAGAAGCCGAGCGCCGACATCAACAGCAGCCCGAACACGAACTTGCGCCGCTCGCCGCTCGCGTCCGACAGGCGCCCGACCACCACCATGCAGATCGCGCCGCACACATAAGGCACCGCCGTCAGCAGGCCGACTACAGTGGGATTCTTCGTGCCCGCCACGTGAATCAGATGCGGTGCCCAGAAATTCAGACCGTACGACGCGATCTGAATCAGGAAGTACACGAGCCCGAGGGTCAGGAAGCCCGGCGTTTTCAGCGCGCCCAGCAGCGAATGGCCGGTCGGCGCCGGGCGGCTTTGCTGTGCGATCTGCCCGGCGAGCAAGCTCTTCTCCGCCGAGGACAGCCAGTCTGCATCGTCGATGCGATCCTTCAGCAGCTTCAGCACCAGCAAACCGAGCACCACACACGGCAAGCCGCCGAGCAGAAACAGCCAGTGCCAGCCCGGCATGCCGAGCACGCCGTCCATATGACCGATCACGAGCCCAGCGAGCGGCGCACCGACCAGCCCCGAAAACGCCGATGCGAGAAACAGCATCGACGTGATGCGGCCGCGACATGCGGCCGGAAACCACAGCGTCAGGTAGTACAGTACGCCGGGCGCGAAGCCCGCTTCCATCGCGCCGATCACGAAGCGCAGCCCGTAGAACTGCCATTCGTTGTTGACGAACACCATCGCCGCGGTCGCGAGTCCCCACGAAATCATGATCCGCGCGATCCAGCGTCGCGCGCCGACCTTGTACAGGAACAGGTTGCTCGGCACCTCGAACAGCACGTAGCCGATCACGAACAGACTCGCGCCGAGAGCGTACGCGGTATCGGACAAGCCCAGATCGCTTTGCAGCTGGAACTTTGCGAAGCTGATATTGATGCGGTCGAAGAACGCGAACAGATAGCAGATCATGATGAGCGGCATCAGCCTCCACGCAACTTTGCGGACGATTGCCGCGAGATCGTCCGCGCCATGTTCGCGGGTACTGCCCGCCACTACGCCCAGGTCGCTCATGCTTGTCTCCAATGCCGGATTCGGCGGTGCCGTCCGGTCGTTTGATCGGTTGAGGGGTTGTTTGTCGGGGTTCGGTTCAGATCTGCCGAACGTAGTCGGGCACCGGATGCAAATCGCAATTGCGGCCGGCTTTGGCGACTTGCCCCGGCACGTCGTGGCCGAGCAATGCCGGCAAGCCGCGCGACAGCGCGAGCAGCTTCGGCAGGTCGATCCCGGTCGGGATGCCCATTTCATTGCACAGGTTCACGAGGTCTTCGGTGCAGATGTTGCCCGAGGCACCCGGCGCGAACGGGCAGCCGCCGAGGCCGCCGAGCGCCGCATCGAAGCGGCGCGCGCCGGTTTCATACGCGGCGAGCACGTTGGCGATACCGAGGCCGCGCGTGTTATGAAAGTGCAGCGTGAGCGCCGTGGCCGGCAGGGTTTCGAGCACGCGCGCGACGAGCCGCGCGACCTGGCGCGGATTCGCCATGCCGGTCGTATCGGCGAGCGTGATGCCTTCGATGCCCATCTCGCGATATGCGTCGACGATGCCGATCACACGGTCTTCGTCGATGCGCCCTTCGAACGGACAGCCGAACGCGGTCGCCACGGTCGCATTGAGCCGCACGCCCGCGGCCAGCGCGCGACGCACGATATGGTCGAACGCCGCGAGCGACGACTCGCAGCTCATGCGCATGTTCGCGCGGTTATGCGTCTGACTCGCGGACATGACGAGGTTCAGTTCGTCGGCGCGCGCGGACAACGCGCGCTCGGCGCCTTTCAGGTTCGGCACCAGCGCGACATAGATCACGCCGGGTTGCCGCTCGATCCGCTGGAACACCGCCTCGCCGTCGCGCAACGCCGGAATCGCCTTCGGCGACACGAACGAGCCCGCTTCGATGCGCGTGAATCCGCAGGTGGATAGCCCGTTGATCAGCGCGATCTTGTCGGCGGTTTCAACCCACGTGGGTTCGATCTGCAGGCCATCGCGCGGGGCGACTTCCTGCACGATCAGCTGGTCGAATGACGCGGCCTCGCGCGTGGAAAAGATCGAGGAATTCATTGCACCGCTCCCTCGCGACGGAGACGCTCGATGTCTTCGCTCGCGAATCCAAGTTCGCTGAGCACGCTGCCGGTGTGCTCGCCGAGCGTCGGCCCTTGCCAGCGCACTTCGCCCGGCGTGTCCGACAGCTTCGGCACGATGCCCGGCATCTTCACCGACGCGCCGCCCGGCAATTGCGCCCGCAGCAACATGTCGCGCGCCTCGTAGTGCGGATCGGCGACGATGTCGGCCACCGAATAGATGCGGCCCGCCGGCACTTCGGCGCGTTCGAGCGCGGCCAGCACGTCTTCGGTCGCGTGATGCGAGGTCCACTCGGTGATCGCCTGATCGAGCAGCGCGACCTGCTTCACGCGGCCGTCGTTGTGCGCGAGCGCGGGATCGTCGGCGAGATCGGGGCGGCCGATCAGATGCATCAGGCGCTTGAAGATCGGATCGCTGTTGCCGGCGATCACGACATAGCCGTCGTCCTCGGTGCGATAGGTGTTCGAAGGGGCGATGCCCGGCAGCGCGCCGCCGCTGCGCTCGCGCACATAGCCGAGCAGGTCGTATTCGGGCACGAGGCTTTCCATCAGATTGAACACGCTCTCGACGAGCGACACATCGACCACCTGCCCTTCGCCCTGGCCGGTCTTCACGCGCAGCAGCGACATCAGCGCGCCGATCACGCCGTGCAGCGACGCGAGCGAATCGCCGAGACTCACGCCGACGCGCGCCGGTGCGCCGTCGACTTCACCGGTCGTGTAACGGATGCCGCCCATCGCCTCGCCGATCGCACCGAAGCCCGGACGGTCACGATACGGGCCGGACTGACCGTAGCCGGAAATGCGCACCATCGTCAGTCTCGGGTTCAGCGCGTGCAGCACGTCCCAGCCGAGGCCGAGCTTTTCGAGCGCACCGGGACGCAGATTTTCGATGATGACGTCGGCATCGGCGGCGAGGCGCTTGACGACCTCGACGCCATCGGCCGATTTCAGATTCACGCAGACGGACTTCTTGTTGCGCGACTGCAGATACCACCACAGCGACGTGCCTTCATGCAGCTTGCGCCATTTGCGAAGGGGATCGCCAGTTTCGGGCGCTTCGATCTTGATCACGTCGGCGCCGAATTCGGCCATCAGTCGCGCGGCGAACGGCGCGGCAATGAGCGTGCCGATCTCGACGACACGAATACCCTGCAGTGGTCCACCCATGTTGCTGTCTCCGAACTCGTTTCGTCTCGGGAGACAGCTTAGAAGCGGCGTGGTGGCGGCGTCCAACCGCAATTCGCCAACGACCGTTCGCGAACGGCGAACGCTCAGCGGCGGCCGCGGGACCGGCGCGGTGGTTCGGTGGTGATGGGTGCGGGTTCGGGCTGAGCGTCCGCTGCCGTTTCGTGCGCTTCGACCGTGCGCAGATGCTCGAACAGCAGCCGGCTCACCGGCGACAACGCATCGACGTCGCGCACGACGAGCACGAGGCTGCGCTCGGCCCAGTCGTCGTCGAGCGGCATGCCGACGAGACCGAGCGGGCGGCCCATCAGCTGATACACCTTTTGCGGCAGCACGCCGACGCCCATGCCCGCCTGCACCATCCGGCAAACCGCATCGAAGCCCGGCACATGGATGCGCAACCGCAGCGGCTTGCCGGCCTGGCGCGCCGCGAGGTGCGTGCGCGCGTTGATCGAGCTCGCCGAATGCAGGCCGACGTGATCGCCATCGAGCGTTTCGGTGAACGCGATGCTCGTGCGTGCCGCGAGCGGATGATCATCGCGCATCACGATCACGAGCGAATCGCGCCGGTAGTGCTCGACGTGCAGCTCGCGCGTATCGGAGTCGCCGGAACAGATGCCGAGATCGGCGAGGCTTTCGTCGACGGCCTTGACGACGCCGCCGCTCGGCCGCTCTTCGAGATCGACCTTCACGCGCTCGTGCAACGACTGGAACGCGCGCAGATCCTCGGGCAGAAATTCGACGATCGCCGACAGGTTCGCCATCATCCGCACATAGCCGAGCACGCCGCTAGCATGGCCGGCCAGTTCGATGCCGATGCTCTCGATGTCGCGCAGCACCCGGCGCGCGTGATGCAGCAACGTTTCGCCGGCCGGCGTCAGCGTCATGCCGCGCGCGTTGCGCTGAAATAGCGACGCGCCGACCGCCTGTTCGAGTTCGACCAGCCGCTTGCTGGCGGCGGACACCGCGATCGCCTCGCGCTCGGCGGCACGCGTGAGCGTGCCCTCTTCGAACACGGCGAGAAAGAGTTGCAGCGTGGTGAGATCGAGCTTGCGGAGAAGGTTTTTGATGGCCATGGGGCGGCGGCGCAGAAGTGCGATGCGCCCATTTTGACGCGAGTTGCGCAAATCGTGGGGCCGCGCCCGCTCAGTTGGCCAATCGGTCGCTCACGACTTCCACGCCGAGCCCAGAATCATCGTGCAGAAGTTCTCGCGATGATAATGCGGGTCCTTCAGCGCGAGCACGTCGGCCTTCACGTTGCCGAACGTCGTGTGCGGCTTGTGGATCGTGCCGTGCGCGAACGCATCGATGATGCCTTCCTCGAAGCGCGCGTCGAACGGCATGACGCTGATGGCGGACTCGACCTTCGAGCAGACGGCCGGCATCGATCTGTCGCTCGCGCTGGTGGCCGAAGATCACGGTCCGCATACCGCGCTCGCGGTCGCCAAACGGCTCGTCGTGTTCGCGCAGCGGCAAGGCGGCCAGTCGCAATTCAGCCCGTATCTGACCGCTCCCGCCGACGACACCTCGCCCGCCGCCAAAGTGCAGGCGCACGTGATGGCGCATCTCCATGACAGCTTCACCGTCAAGCAGCTCGCCGAAGTCGTCGGCATGAGCGCGCTTAACTGGGCGCGCGTGTTCGCGCAGGAAACCGGCGTGACGCCGCATGACTTCGTCGAACGCGCGCGCGTGGATGCCGCGCACAAGCTGCTCGAAAGCAGCGCCGCGGCGCTGAAGACGATCGCCTACGATTGCGGCTTCGGCACCGCCGACCGCATGCGCACAGTGTTTGCGAAGCGGCTTGGGGTGACGCCGATGCAGTATCGCGAGCGCTTTCGGTCGGCCCGAATACGGCGTGAGAAAATCGACCATTCTGCAAGACAACGATCACAAGGAACGACATGACCTCATCTTCTCCGATCCGCGCGCTCGTCACCGGCCATACGCGCGGCCTGGGCGCGGCGCTCGCCGAACAACTGCTCGCGCGCAACGTCACGGTGCTGGGTCTGTCGCGCTCGCGCAATGCGGCGCTAAAGGCGCGCTTTGCCGCGCAGCTCGAAGAGATCGAGCTGCCCCTCGCCGAGCCCGCACGCGTCGCGCAATGGATCGCCACCGACGCGCTGAGCAACTTCGTGCGCGGCGCGCAGACGGTGCTGCTGATCAACAATGCGGGCACGGTGGAACCGATCGGGCCCATCGAAGGACAGGACGCGGCGAACGTCGCGGACGCGGTGAGCCTGAACGTCGCGACGCCGCTGATGCTCGCGAGCGCGCTCGCCGCCGCGGCCGTCGACGCAACCGACCGGCGCATCGTGCACATTTCGAGCGGCGCGGCGCGCAACGCGTATCCGGGCTGGAGCATCTACTGCGCGACCAAGGCCGCGCTCGATCATCACGCGCGCGCCGTCGCGCTCGATGCGACTTGCGCGCTGCGCATCTGCAGCCTCGCGCCGGGTGTGATCGATACGGACATGCAGGCGCAAATTCGCGGTAGCGGCGAAGAGCAATTCCCGATGCGCCAGCGCTTCGAAGACCTGAAGCGCAACGGCCAACTGTCGACGCCCGAGCAATCCGCGGAGCGATTGATCGACTACGCGCTTAGCGATGCTTTCGGGCAAACGCCGGTCGCGGACATTCGCGAGATCGCGAAACCGGCCTGAACGGGTGATCGCGGGCGAGTGCTGCCGCTCCCGAAAAGCCTCACCTTTGGCACGGAGTGGCGGTGAATCGGCGTCTGGTAGCGTCGTCAGTGCTCCCGAAAAGCCTCACCTTTGCGGTGAAATGAGGGCTCGAGGGGGCATTTCAGCGCGCGCGGCGTGGCTCTTACACACTGCTCCCGAAAATCCTCACCATTGATCGAACGCGGTCGGTTCGCGTCGCCGATGAGGGTCGCGTAAGCGGCAGATCGCCTGGACATTCAACGACTTACGTTACACAGCCGCCGAGCGGCCAACACGATGGATGCAATGATTGGCGACTGCATGAGACGCGTTTTGAGTCCCGAATCTCCTCACCTATGGCTGATAGGCAAAATGCGTGCAGTGCCGCACGCCGCTTGCCGCACGGCTTATTTCGCTTCTGGCACGGCCGGTTAGTTGCAAAAGAGCCGCCGCCGCGCGACTCCCGAAAGTTCTCACCTTTCGCCTGCCGCACCCGCCACGATCATTCGATCAGGCACAACCAGTAACCGACCTGAGCCCTCGCCGGCTTCCTGCGAGACGGCCTCACCGCATTGCGCTTCTGACCGGAACCATGCTTCCCAAGAAGCCATTCGCAACTTATCGCACCGTCGAGGCGACTCCCGAATACCCTCACCTTTAGTTTTGAAGTGCGCGTACAGGTGCGCATATTCTCACCTCGGCTGCTCCCGAATCTTCTCACCTATCGATATCGACGCCTGCGCCGCAGAATATAATCGGAGCCGGCGGTCGATTACTCGTCGCGAGGCGGCAGTGCGTTGCGTCGCCTCTTCCACGCTGGCAACACGCGGCTCGAACGGCAGTTCCTGGCAAACCGGCAAAGGAGGAAGAATGAAAACAAACGGCGCGAGAAGAATCCTCGGCGCAATGGTCGCGATGGCCATCGCGACTTGCGCGACCTATGCGAACGCACAGACGCGCGAGATGCCGAACGATGCGTCGATGCAAAGCCAGCCGGCCCCAGCGGCTTCGAACCGGCACGCTAACCGGTCCGACAGCGCGATCGTCCGCGACGTCCGCCGCGCTTTCACGCGCACCACGAACCTCAATTCGGCGAACATCCATGTCGAATCGCGCCACGCCATCGTCACGCTGAGCGGCACGGTTCCGCGGCAATCGCAAATCGAGCGGGCCGGCAACGCGGCGCGATCGGTTCGCGGCGTCAGAAGCGTGCATAACCGGCTGACCGTGCGACGGCGCGCCAATCAGTAAGCCTGTGTGGCGGCATCGGCCGGATGGATCGATGCCGCCTGTTCGACCTTCCCACTCTATCGGCGTCGATCCGCACGTCGTTCACAGTGCGCGGCGTTGCGCGCCGCACATTTTCTCCGCTCTGCTTGAGAAACAGGTTGACCTCGGCGGAAACCGAACCCTAGAATTCAAGAATCATCACCAATGGGGCTCACGCCTTGGACACCTGCAGTAGCCGACTTTCGAACAGTTTCGCTGCCTGACCGGCAGGACGTCCGCGCTCTCTTCATCAGCCGCCGTCTTGCCAGCAGGCAGACGGTGCGCGCCACAGTTTTTTCCCGTGCACCTAACGTAACGTCGTCTCCGCATGACAGGAACGCCGCGTTCAAACGCGTCCCTGCGCTGATACGGCGTCGCATCGCGAGCCTCGTGCTTGCGGTCGCGTTTGCGCGCGCGTTGTCAGTCAACGCAGTCAGTTCAACGCAATGCGCGCGAACGCGTGGATAAACACGTGTGTAGCAACCTGCTTAGCGAACGTGCGTAGCGAACGTATCAATCGCTCATACACGCTACACGCCAACAAGGAGCCGCCATGCCTGGCAGTGACAGTTATCCCTTATGCCGCTTCCCTGTTCTATTAACTGAGGAAAGCGAGTAGACCTCCACCGCCGCGCCCGGACATACGCGGCCTCCGTGTCTGCTGGCTTTCCACCAGCGCGTCGAAACCGGCGCACGGAGATACCCAATGCAATTCGGCCTCCTTCTTTCGAAGTTCCCGCGCGTACAGGAATCGCGCGCGTTTTACGACGCTCTGCTCGTGCTGCACCCGCGCGAATCGCGTCCGTTCATCGCCTTCTGCCGTCGCGTGATGTCGCGCGTGGCATAGCGTTTCGCGACCCGACCTCCGACAACTACAACCAGGAGAGAACGACATGTCTACTCCGACGAACATTTCCTCCGCGCGCAGCGCCGTGCTCGATTCGGCACACGTAGGCGATATCAAGGGCGCGCTCGGCACGATCGCTCACCATGACATCGCACCGCGCACCAGCTGGTGGGCGCGCGTGCGCACGCTGCTCGCGATCCTCGGCCCCGGTCTGATCGTGATGGTCGGCGACAACGACGCGGGCGCATTCGGCACCTACACGCAGGCCGGCCAGAACTACGGCACCACGTTGCTGTGGACCATGCTGTTGCTGGTGCCGGTGCTGTTCGTCAATCAGGAGATGGTGTTGCGGCTCGGCGCGGTCACGGGCGTGGGCCACGCGCGGCTTATTTTCGAGCGCTTCGGCAAGTTCTGGGGCGCGTTCAGCGTCGTCGATCTGTTCCTGCTGAACGCGCTGACCATCGTGACGGAATTCATCGGCATCACGTTCGTGCTCGACTTCTTCGGGGTATCGAAGATCGCGGGCGTGTGCATCGCCGCGGCGCTGACGATGGCCGCCGTCAGCACCGGCGACTTCCGCCGCTTCGAGCGCTTCGCGGTCGCGCTGTGCGTGTTGAGCCTGCTGCTCGTGCCGGTGCTCGTATCGATTCATCCGCCGGTCGGCCAGATCGCGCGCGACTTCTTCATTCCGAACTGGCCCGCGCATTCGAAGCTGTCCGACGTGATGCTGCTCGTGATCGGCATCGTCGGTACGACGGTCGCTCCTTGGCAGCTGTTCTTCCAGCAAAGCTATGTGGTCGACAAGCGCATCACGCCGCGCTTCATGAACTATGAAAAAGCCGACCTGTGGATCGGCATCGTGTTCGTGCTGATCGGCGCAGTCGCGATGATCTCGTTCAGCGCGGCGCTGTTCGACGGCCGGCCCGGCTTCGGCAACTTCACGGACGCGGGCGGTGTGATCGCCGGTCTGGAGAGATACGCGGGACGGACCTCGGCGGTGCTGTTCGCGATCGCGCTGTTCGACGCCTGCGTGATCGGCGCGGCGGCCGTGTCGCTATCGACCGCCTATGCGATCGGCGACGTGTTCAAGATCCGCCATTCGTTGCACCGAAGCGTGTCGGACGCGAAGGGCTTCTACGTCGTGTACTTCGCGATCGTCGCAGCCGCCGCGGTATTGGTGCTGATTCCGGGCAGCCCGCTCGGTCTGCTGACCGAAGCGGTGCAAACGCTCGCCGGCGTGCTGCTGCCGAGCGCGACCGTGTTCCTGCTGTTGCTGTGCAACGACCGCGCGGTGCTCGGTCCGTGGGCCAACTCGAAGAAGCTCAATCTGTTTACCGGCTCAGTGATCTGGGTGCTCGTGATGCTGTCGATCATCCTGACCGCGTCGGTGATCTATCCGGACATCGCGGCGGAAACGATCATCGAAGTACTGGCGGGCGGCACGTTGCTCGCGGTCGTCGGGTATGCGGCGAGCATTGGGCTTCGCAACCTGCGCGGCGAATCCGCCGCAGCCGAGCCGGCTTCGGTCTATACGAAAGAAGCGCGCAACACATGGCGCATGCCGCCGCTCGACGAACTGCCGCCGCCGCGCCTGACGCTCGCCAAACGCGTATGGATGGGCGTGCTGCGCGGCTATCTGCTGGTCGCGATCGCGCTCGTGATCGTCAAGGTCGTGCAAATGGCGCTGCCGAAGTAGTGCGAAAGGTGAGGAGTTCCAGGAGGTCCGGGCAATGGTGAGGTTTTACGGGAGCCACGTCCGGAGCGACAACGCAAGCGCTGCCGGAGCCTGAGCCGGCCGGCAGCGCTTCGAACAACTCATTGAACTCATTGCCCCTTCCACTCGCGCGGCACCCGGTGAAAATCCCGGTCGAAGTAAATCAGACTGTCACCATCGGCGCGCACGCGAATCTGCGTGGTCTCCACGAACATGACCGAGTGCGAGCCGACTTCCTTCGCTTCGACGATCTTCCCCTGCAAGCTCGCTAGTGCGCCGTGCAGCACCGGCACATCGTTTTCGCCCTGATCCCATACGGGCAGCTTGAAGCGATCCTCCATCGAAAGACCGGTCATGCCCGCAAAATGTGCCCGGCGTGCCCGGAATCACATACGGACGACATGGCTGCACGATATGAGCGGCGATAAACGCGGGCATATTCGGGCCAAAAATGGTCGATATGAACGGCGTGCATGGGCCACGGCCGCATCGGGCGACTCGCGAACGGTGAGGAGTTCCAGGAGGTGGCGCTACGGTGAGGATTTACGGGAGCGGCTGGCGGGATGCGCGACGGCTCGCGCCGTGTGCGTCGGAATGGCGATGGAGAGGAGACGTGTCAAAGCGCGCAAAACGTGCTTCGCTGGCTTCAGCATTGTGGTGAATAACGGCGTTTCGGAGCAGCCAGCGCGGAGCGTGTCGGTGTTCAGTGCGAGAAAAGTACGCTGGAATGCAGGGCTAAAAGTCGAAGCGAGCCTGCTAAGGTGGGATCTTCCAGGGGTCGTGAGGATTTCCAGGAGTCAGGAGAACGACACGGGTTCGCAAAGGTGAGGAATTCCAGGAGATCAACCCCGCATTCGAGGCTTCATGCTCGCGGCAATTGCTCGATCCGGGTGAAGCGGGAGCCTTTTGCTCCCGAAAAACCTCACCGTAGGGGCATCGCCCTCATTGCTTCCGACTCCTATCGCAGCACGAAAAAGATGCGACCTGTCCGTGGCGACAGCGGCTGCCCATTCCCAGACCGACCTTTCCCAACTGCGTGAAATCATGCAGGGAAGCTGCGCTCGGACGCCTCGTGGCTGTACACCGGGAAGTCAGGCATCATCCAACCATGTGATGATGCCCCGCATTTATGCTGTGTCATTCGTGAGTTCTTTTTCCGTCTTCCCACGCTCGACCCTGAGGATTGCCGATAGCAACACGCTGTTCTTCGCCGCCGTCACTTCAGCGAGAATCGATATCGATGTGTGCGATTGGGTGCCAGCGCTCCAACCGCGCAGCGCCCCGTAAGACAGAGCGAGCAGATTTTCGTAGTATGAGACAGAAGGTCGCAACTTTGTTGTCCGATTTAGGTGATTTGCCAAAAGTCGCAACTCTTTTGACAACGCACCACTCCGTCAGAACTTCACCTTCACCTGAAAACCAATCGTAAAGGGCAGATTATCCGAAGGGATCGGCGGAATGACGATGAAGTTCGCGCCGACGCGCTTGTATTCGAGCATCACGATCGGCGCGACCACCGGGCCGATCGTATGATTGCTGCCGAGACCCCAGTTGCCGTAGTTATAGCCGGAGATGATCCCGCCGATCGCCGCGATCCGCACGATGCCCCAGTGCGCGAACTCGGGCGCCCACACGGCGCCGCCATAGTAGGACGGCCGACGCAGCGAGTTGCGAAAGCCGCCGGCCGTCAGCGCCCACTGGTTGTTCAGCCAGCATTCGACGCCTAGCCCGGGGTTGAATTGCTCGAAGTGCGTATCGGGATCGGGATTGATGTGATACGAGCCGAGCATCGCATCGACCCATACACCGCCGTCACACCAGCTCGCGTGTGCCGTGGAGACCGCCGCGAAGCTTGCGAAAAGCGCCACCGCGGCGCGCCGGATATTCTTGTTCATCTGCCTGAAGTGCATTTCTTCTCCGTCACCGGTCGAGCGCCGGTGTCATCGTGTTCTGGCGATCCGCGTGCCGCCCGACGCGCACTGTACCTGAAGCCGCGCGCTCGATGTTGAGGACTCGCTCGGCCCGGCCGGGCATGCGACGTGCCCCGCAGCCGGAACCGCCAGGATAAAGGACAACCGATGGCGTCCTGATGAACACGCGGTGAAGAAGTTCGCGGCGCGCAGCGGGCGCGCCGTCGGCGATGAACGTGGTGGGAACGTCTACAGACCGAGATCGGACAGGCCGGGGTGATCGTCGGGCCGGCGGCCGAGCGGCCAGCGATACAAGCGGTCGGCTTCGCGGATCGGCAGGTCATTGATGCTTGCGTGACGACGCGCCATCAGACCGTGCTCGTTGAACTCCCAGTTCTCGTTGCCGTACGAGCGGAACCAGTTGTTCGAATCGTCGTGCCATTCGTACGCGAAGCGCACCGCGATGCGGTTGTCGGTGAACGACCACAGCTCCTTGATCAGCCGATAGTCGAGCTCCTTCGCCCACTTGCGGCGCAGAAATCCGACGATCTCCGCGCGGCCATGCACGAATTCGGCGCGGTTGCGCCACATGCTATCCGTCGTGTACGCGAGCGACACGCGCTCGGGTTCGCGCGTGTTCCACGCGTCTTCCGCGGCGCGCACTTTCTGGATCGCGGTGTCGCGCGTGAACGGCGGCAGCGGCGGACGGGTTTCGATCGTATCGGCCATGATGGTTCCTCAGTCAGGTCGTGCGGTGCGCCGGGATGGCGGCCGTTTGATGGCAGCGGGTTTCGCTGCCGCGTCGAGCAAGGTCTTGCCGACCGTCTGCGCGTCGAGCGCCGCAGCAGCTTCGCCGCTGACGAGCGCCACCGCGATCGCGCCGTCGAGCAGCACGAGCCATTGCCGCGCGAGCGGCGCCGCGCGACGCGCATCGATGTGCGCTTGCGCCGCGAACGCGTCGCATTCGGCGCGCACGAAATCGAGCAGACGTGCCTTGTGTTTGCGCGCGACGACGCGGATCGGATCGTCGGCCGATTCGATTTCGCCGGCCGCGTTCAGAAACGCGCAGCCATGAAAATCAGCCGATGCGAACCACTCGCGCAGCACGTCGAACATGCCGAGCAGGCGTTTGCGCGCATTCTTACCGTACCGTTGCGTGCTGGCGATAAACCAGTTCATCCAGCGCTCGTCGCGCCGTTCCAGCGCGGCCGCGATCAGCGCGTCTTTCGATTCGAAATGCGTGTAGAAGCTTTTGCGCGCGGTGCTGGACTGCCGCACGATCGCATCGACGCCGGTCGCATGGATGCCGCCGGCGTAAATGAGCGCCTCCGCGGCATCGAGCAGGCGTTCGCGCGCGGTGCCGGGCTGGGCCGCGTCGTTTTGGGCAGTCGGATTCGTATCGTGTGTCATCGACAAAAAGGTAGAACGATCATTCTCTCTCGTCAAGTTTTTCTTCGAGCTTCCGCGCGATGGGTACGCTTGCTGCTATCTTGATGGAGATCGCTTGACCACCGCTCAACCGGAATCGCTTCGATGAAACCATCCTCCGTTCGCACCGCATGGCTACGCGCGCTGCTCGGCGCAACGCTGCTGGGCGCGATGGCCTGCACGCCGATCCAGGTGCTCACGCATTCGGTCAGTCAGAACGAGGCGCGCGTGCCGCCCGGACGCTACGACATCGATCAGGACCATACGAGCATCACGTTCGATATCGATCACTTCAAATACACGCGCTTTACGATGCGTTTCAATCGCAAGCAGGGAGAACTCGACTGGAACGACGGCGGCCTCGACCGCAGTACGGCGTCGGTCGCGATCGACGCCGCGAGCATCGACACGAACGTGCCGCTGCTCGACAAGATGGTGAAAAGCGACAGCATGCTCGATGTCGCGCGGTATCCGCAGATCCGCTTCGCGAGCACGCGTTTCGAGCGCACCGGCGAAGCGCGCGGCACGCTGAGCGGCGACCTGACGATCCGCGGCGTCACGCAGCCGGTCACGCTCGACGTCACGTTCAACGGCTTCGCGCCCGATCCGCTGACGAAGAAAGACACACTCGGCTTTTCCGCCGACGGTCATTTCAGCCGCGCGAAGTTCGGTCTGACGACCTGGTATCCGGCCGTCGGCGACGATATTCACGTGCGCATCCAGGCCGAGTTCGTGAGAACGCCCGCAGGCGCGTGAGCGCGCTGCGGGCGTTGGCGTTCAACCGTGAAGCCGGCTCAGGCAGCGGTCCAGTCGAGAATCACCTTGCCGCTTTCGCCGGAAAGCATCGTCGCGAAGGCTTCCTGATAGTCATCGACCTTGAAATGGTGCGTGAGGATCGGCGACAGATCGAGGCCGCTTTGCAGCATCGCGACCATCTTGTACCAGGTCTCAAACATCTCGCGCCCATAAATGCCCTTGATTTCGAGGCCTTTGAAGATCACCTGAGTCCAGTCGATCGCGGTTTGCGCGGGCGGAATGCCGAGCAGCGCAATCTTGCCGCCGTGGTTCATCGCTTCGAGCATGTCCGTAAACGCGCTCGGCACGCCCGACATTTCGAGGCCGACGTCGAAGCCCTCGGCCATGTGCAGATCGTGCATCACGTCGCGCAACGATTCGCGCGACACGTTCACCGCGCGCGTCGCGCCCATCTTGCGCGCGAGGTCGAGGCGATAGTCGTTGACGTCGGTGATCACGACGTTGCGCGCGCCGACATGCTTCGCGATCGCGACCGCGATGATGCCGATCGGCCCCGCGCCGGTAATCAGCACGTCCTCGCCGACGAGGTTGAACGACAGCGCCGTATGCGTCGCGTTGCCGAACGGATCGAAGATCGCGGCCAGATCGTCGGAGATTTCGGGCGGAATCTTGAACGCGTTGAAGGCCGGAATCACCAGGTATTCCGCGAACGCGCCCTCGCGATTGACACCGACGCCGATCGTGTTACGACACAAATGACGGCGGCCCGCCCGACAGTTGCGGCAGAAACCGCAGGTGATGTGTCCTTCGCCCGACACGCGATCGCCGATCGCAAAGCCGCGCACTTCCTGCCCCATCTCGACGATTTCGCCGACGTATTCATGGCCGACGTGCATCGGCACCGGAATCGTCTTTTGCGCCCAGTCGTCCCACTTCCAGATATGAATGTCGGTGCCGCAAATCGCGGTGCGCGTGATGCGGATCATCACGTCGTTGTGCCCGACTTCGGGCTTCTTCACGTCGGTCAGCGTGAGGCCCGGCCCCCGTTCGAGTTTTGCCAATGCTTTCATCTGCTTCTCCGTTCCAATCACGCGGCGACTAGGCCTGGATCACGCCAAGCTCGCGGCCGACGCGCGCGAACGCGTCGACGGCGCGATCGATCTGCTTCGGCGTATGCGCGGCGCTCATCTGCGTGCGGATGCGCGCGCGGCCACGCGGCACCACCGGAAACGAAAAACCGATCACGTAGACGCCTTGCTTGAGCAGCGCATCGGCCATTTTTCCGGCGAGTTGCGCGTCGCCGAGCATCACCGGAATGATCGGATGTTCGCCCGGCACGAGCGTGAAGCCGAGCGCGCTCATCGCGCGGCGGAAATGCGCGCCGTTCTCGCGGACCCGTGCGCGCAGTTGCGCGCCTTCATCACTGGCGAGCAATTCGAGTACCTTGAGCGACGCAGCCGCGATGCTCGGCGTCAGCGTGTTCGAAAACAGGTACGGGCGCGAGCGCTGCCGCAGCAACTCGACGATCTCCTTGCGCGCCGCGACATAGCCGCCCGATGCGCCGCCGAGCGCCTTGCCGAGCGTGCCGGTAATGATGTCGATGCGCGCCAGTACCCCGCAATGCTCGGGCGTGCCGCGGCCGTGTTCGCCGATGAAGCCGACCGCGTGCGAATCGTCGACCATCACCAGCGCGCCGTAGCGGTCGGCCAGGTCGCAGATGCCAGCGAGGTTAGCGATGATGCCGTCCATCGAGAACACGCCGTCGGTCGCGATCAGCTTGAAGCGCGCGCCCGCCGCATCGGCCTCCTGCAGACGCGCTTCGAGATCGGCGAGGTCGTTGTTTCTGTAGCGAAAGCGCTTCGCCTTCGACAGCCGCACGCCGTCGATGATGCTCGCGTGATTCAGCTCGTCGCTGATGATCGCGTCGTTTTCGTCGAGCAGCGTTTCGAACAGGCCGCCGTTCGCGTCGAAGCAGCTCGAATAGAGAATGCAGTCGTCGGTTTGCAGGAACGCGGCGAGCGCCGCCTCGAGTTGCTTGTGCACGGTTTGCGTGCCGCAGATGAAGCGCACCGACGCCATGCCGAAGCCGTCGTTATCGAGGCCCTGCTTGGCGGCTTCGATCAGCCGGGGGTCGTCGGCGAGACCAAGATAGTTGTTCGCGCAGAAGTTCAGCACATCGCTGCCGTCGGCGAGACGCACGTCGGCCGACTGCGGGCTCGCGATCACGCGCTCGCTCTTGTAGAAGCCGTCGGCGCGGATCTGGTCGAGGGTGCCGCGCAGATGGGCAAGGTATTGGTCACGCATGAACGGGACTCCTGAGGGTGACGGCGCCCGCGTTCGCTTGGGCACGGGAAGGGCGGCCTGTTATAGTCGGTTGTCAGCTTTATCGGATTTTTTCGTTTTTCCGAACTAAAATACGATATATCGAACAACTCTAAACGATGGGTCAGGAAATGGCAAGTTCGGGTACACGCCGCGCCGCAGCCACTGCGGCGCCCACCTCCGCTAGCGCGGCATTGCCGCCGAATGCGGCGATTGCGGCGCCGCCGCGCGTCGGCGAGCAGATTCAGCGGCTGCGCGCCGAGCGGCGCATGACGCTCGACGATCTGTCACGAGCGGCCGGCGTGTCGAAATCGATGCTGTCGGAAATCGAGCGCGACAAGGCCAATCCGACGATCGCGGTTGCCTGGCGGCTGACCAACGCGCTCGGCGTGAGCCTCGATTCGTTGTTTGCGCCGCCGAAGTCGCCCGAGGCGATCGCCGTTTCGGGACCGCACGATATTCCTACGCTAAGCGGTCATGAGGCGAAATACCAGTTGCGTGTGTGGGGACCCATCGAGCTGGCCGGCAAGTTCGAGTGGTACGAGCTGACGCTGCAGCCTGGCGGGGCGCTGGTGTCGAACGCGCACGAGCCTGGCACGCGCGAGCATTTGACCGTGCTGCACGGTTCGATCGAAATCGAGGCGGCCGGCGCGACGAAGCGGCTCAAGGTCGCGGACACTGCGCGCTACGTCGCGGATGAACCCCACGCGATTCGCAACGTCGGCAGGAGCGAGGCGAAGGCGCTGCTAGTGGTGATTCACGGCTAGGCCGTTCGGCCAGGTTGCGCCTGATACTGTATGTTTGTACAGTATCAGGTGACGATTGGAGCCGAGAATGAACAACCTGAAAACCGACCCTACCGATCAAACGCTCGCCGCGCTGCGCTACCAGACCGCCGCGCGCGATCTCGAACATATCGTGCGCAGCATCGCCGCGCGCTACATCGTCAAGCAGGTGCCGCTCACGTGGCGTCTGCTCCATGCCATCGAAGCCGAGGCGCTGGCCGATCTCGGTTTTGCCAGCCGGCACGACGCGCTGATGCTCGGGCTGTTCCAGCGCCCGTCCGATCTGCCTTATCCCGAAACCGATGACGGCGCAGATTTCGGCACGTCCAATGCATTGCCCGCCGTTTTTGCGTTTGCCGTCAATGCGTACGAGGAAGCCGCGCGCCGCGCGGCGCTGCCGCGACCGGTCGATGCGCCTATGAAGCGCGCCCGGGCGTGGGGCGGCTGATGGCGGCGCCATGTCGGGATGGCTCGGATTGTCATCCGTTCCTCGAAGTCGGCCGTGCTGCGGTGAGCGCCTACAATACGCGGACCGAACGGAGCAACTAACAGAAGGATGCCCATGTCACCTCCCCATCTGTCCGACCCCGTTCCCCGTCCCGCGCCCTCCACCGATCTATTCGATCAGCAACGCGAAGACTGGCGTCGCGACCCGCAGGTCGCGTTCGATGCGTGGCTTGCGAAGCAGCATTTCCGTCGCTCTTCGGCGTTGGTGTATCAGGCGCAGTGGGGGCAGTTTCTCGATTGGCTCGGCGCGCGGCAACAAAGCCTCGCGACGGTCGACACGCCCGCGATCGCGGAATTCGTCGCCGGCCTCGAGATTCGCAAAACGCAACGGGTCCGCTATTTACGGCTTATCGAGCGGGTGCTCGATCACGTGCGCGAGATCGAATCGGCGTCGACCAACCCGGCGCGTTTCATTGCTCAGGATGGGCAAGCCGCGTGGCGCAATGCTCGCGACAACGAGCCGACCGGGTTTCTCACGCATGCGGAACGCACTGCGTTGATCGCGCGATTGTTCGCGCCGTTGCCGGCGTTGTCGACCGCACAGCGCTGGAGAGAGCGACGCGATCGCGCCCTGATCGCCGTGTTTCTGGGTGGAGGACTCAAGACAGGCGAAGCGGGAGCGCTTACGGTTAGTTGCGTGAGAGAGGGCTCGCCGTGGGTCACGATCGAGTCGCCGAATCCGGTGCTGACGCGGCGCACACGGCTCGCGCCGTTCGCAACGGCGATTCTCGACGCCTGGCTCGCCGAACGTCGGCTAACGGAGTTGGCCGGCAACCTCGTGTTTCCCGCGTCGCCTTCCGGCAGGCCGATGCACAAGGCCACGATGCTGCGCGCGGTGGATGCAGTCGTCGACGCAGCGGGAATTGCCGCATCGCGCCAATCGCGCGCGAGTCCGCAGACCTTGCGCAACACGTTTGCGGCAGACCTTTTCGAAAGCGGAGTGGAGGCCGAACAGGTCGGTCAATGGCTCGGCTTCGTGCAGGCGGTGTCCGCGAACCGGCTGTATCGCGCGTGGCAAACTTGGATGGATCAGCAGGATTCGCCCGCGACAGAGGAGCCCGATCCAGCGGCGGCGCCGTTGGCCGAGCCCCGGCGTGACGGGCGTTTGACGAGGCAAACGGGAGCCGGTGAGCCCTGAAAAACCTCACCTTTACGCTCCCGAATTTCCTCACCTTTGACTTTTTTTCCGTTGGATTGGCCGTTTCTGGTTAACGGATCGTGTGCACGGAGCGGGACGACGGCGCGGTGGACGCATCGTTCGACAGAAACTGGTTCACCGCCGCGAGCCGCGATTCGCCGAGACCGGACGAGTGCTCGCATTCCGGGCACAACAATTCAAAACGGTGATCGACCTGCGACAGCTCCGGCTCACCTTCCTCGCATTTCGGGCATCGCGCGGGCAGCGTCACGTGGCCGTCGGCCGCGGTGCCGATCATGCTCAACTCTTTGCTCGTGAGCCGCCCCTCGGTGACCAGCGAGCAAAGCAGCACGGCGATGGCCGGATCGATGCCCTGCTGGCCACGCAGGGCGGCGACTTCTTTGGTCAGCGCATCGACTTCGTCCGACTGCTCGCGCAACTGCGCGTCGAGCCGGTCGCCGCGCGCCTTGGCGGCGGCAATCTGCTGAATGAACTCGAATTCCTTGCGGCTCGCGTCACGCACGCCGGACTGATACGTCGCGGCCATGCTGCGCAGCGAATCGAGTTCGACCAGCATCGGCTTGACCCGCCGCTCCGCTTCGGCGACCGCATCCTTGATCTGCTGCGCATAGTGCTCGGTGCTTTGCCGCAATTCGACGTGCAATGCGTCGATCCGGTCGCGCAACGCCGCATTGGTGGCTTGTTCGTTTTCGAGCCGTTGCCGCAGCGCCTCGTTTTCCTGGTCGAGCCTGCGCGTGGTTGCCTGCATACCTTCGAGGTGAACGCTGCCGTGCGTAGTCGCGCTCGATAACTGAGCCTCGAGCGCGCGAACCCGCTCCCACGCGGCTTCGGCGCGCGCTTCGCTGCGCCTGATAGAGTCGTCGGCCGCATCCCGACGAATTTCGGCGTCGCGTACGCGAAGCTCGGCGGCGCTGATCTGCGCGCGGATCTCCTCACGTTCGGCATCGAGCGACGCTTTGGCTTGCACGACCGCTTCTTCGAATAGCGCGCCCAGCAGTTCGCCGGCGCGATCTTCAAGTGCCTTCGGTATCGCGCCTGCTCCAACTTTGACCCGCGAAACGTTGCGGATGCGCTCCCAGAAATGATCAATGTCTTTCGGGATGTCGCTCGCGCTGCCGGTTTGCGTGAGATCGCGCACGGCCGCCATCGATGGCCGGATGCCGAGATCGAAAAAGAGCCGTTTGCATGCATGCAGTGACAGATCCTGGCGGCGCACGCCCTGCGCACGCATCGATTCAAGCTCATTGCGAATGGCTTGCCGCTCTTGATCCAGATTCATGTTTACCTCGATGTGGCTTGAATTGGATGGATCATAACAATTTACGTAGTGTTTGCTACTGATTTATCCGTGGCGAACGGATTGCCGTATACAGGCGGAGTTTTGCAGGCAAATCGCGATAGCAAACACGTCCATGCCGTTTTTTATCGTGAAACAAAACGAAGAATAGCCAATAAGCCATTGTATTAGAAGCGCTTTGTTAGATTCTCCGGGGATCGCGCACTGTTTCACGATTGATCACCGGTGGCTGTGGGTTGTAGGACCCGTGTTTCACGGGACTCGCGGGGTTCAAGGCTTGAGAGTAATAAAAGTAAACACCTTTGAACCCTTGTTAAAAACGTTAACGCCTCGGCAAACCCTTGCCTGGCGGGGCTTTGAGCCCGGCAAGGTGAAGCTTTGCGGGAGACTTGGTGAGGGTCTGCGGGAAACTCGAGTGATGAGGTTCGGGGAACTTGGTGAGCGGTTCCGGGATGGAACGTGAGCGGGTTCAGGAAACGCCGTATACGTCGGGTTCGGGCAAAGGTGAGGTTTTGCGGGACTTCATGACCGCGAAGCGCCCGACAGCCCTCAAAAGTACCCATTCGGTTTGAGGGCTACCAAGGTGAGGGTTTTCGGGACGCTCGCGAGCGCGGTTTTTCGGGGCTTTTTTAGGGTGGTTAACCCCTTTGGTGAGCGCTGGCGGGAGAGAACAGGAAACGAAGGTGAGATTTTTCGGGGCCCGGGGGCCAATTTTGCTTTCTTTTTGAGCATCCAGACCGCTGAGGTGAGGTTTTACGGGAGCGAAGATGAATTGTCACGCGTCGACGACCCAAAAGACCGCCTGGCCGGAACGCTCGCGATTGGAAAGGTGAGGGGATTCGGGGCGCCGGCTGATGAGGCGGATCCGCGAGCTGGGTTAGCCGGCGATTTCGCCCAAGGTGAGGCTTTTCGGGACACTCTGGCTTTGGTTCTGAGCATTAAGGTGAGGAAATTCGGGATCGAAATGGAGGCTGCGGGCCGGAGATGCCCGGCTGATGGCAATTGGCGGGAGTAGGGATACCTGCTCTCTGATCGCAAAGGTGAGGCTTTTCGGGAGCTTCGTGGAAGGCGATGAAAAGTGCTGCGGTGCGAAAAAGCCGGCTTAAGGTGAGATTTTACGGGGACACCGCCGGTTCGAACATTGGGTGGAACTGGCGCAAGCTATTGAAGTTATGGAAATTTTTCCTTTCCGATGGCAAAGGTGAGGGTTTTCAGGAGTTCTCAGGACAGGGACGTTTGGACCTCCAGCAGCCTCAAAGGTGAGGCTTTTCAGGAGATCACATTTGGGAAATGCGGTACTGGCGTGACACAAACGCGTGTCGTGTTGTCCCGTTCGGCGGTGCTGCGGTGAGAGTTTTCGGGAGCACCGGAGTGATGAGGATTTGCCTACAGCTCGTCTCCCCTGCTATGGCAGTTCGGTCGAAGCTCGAAGTCGCAAAAGATGGTTAACGGGAGCAGGTTTCTCGGCGGTGACGGTCGAGTCGTCAGGAGAGGCGCCGCGCAGTCGAACGTTGCTCGCCCGCGTCGCGCCGCGGGTCCAATACCGTGCGTGAATTCCATTTATTGATGCGGAGTTTGCGTAGCCCGGCAGCACGCGAGAATCGACGAAACCGTCGCGAGGCCGCACGACGAAGTCCCACCGGCTCCAGACGCCGTACGTTTACACGACGTCCCGAAAAATCCGCGAAAATTTTTGAGGTGAGAAGATTCGGGATCAGGTGCTCCCCGTTCCGGTACGCAGCGAAACGGGCCGGATTCGCAAACGCCGCGACCGGCAAGGAGAGCCCGATCCTCGTGGCACGCGGGCGAGGTGAGGGTTTTCGGGACTTGCTCGAGGTGAGGTGCGCTTCGTAAACTCGCTTCACCGGCAATGGTGAGATGGGCGCTATAGACGCGTATCACCACAGCCGGTATGCTCTCGCGAAATCCCCTCCCTCACCTCGACGCATGGCCACGAAGCGCGCGAAAAAGACCGATGTTGTCAGCCCGAGCTCGGCTGAGCTGCGCAAAGCCGTCGAGGCAATTGCGATCCAGCCCAAGAGCGGCAAGATCACGTTGCTCACGCGCAAGCTCTTTAACGTTCTGCTCGCGGTGGCCCAGCAAGCGGATGAATCGGGCGACACCTATCGGGCGCTGCTGTCCGACATCGTCGCTAATTCCGCGTTCGATTCCAATGACACCGCGCTCGTCAAGGAGCACCTGCGGCGCATGGTGTCGGTGCAGGTCGAGTGGAGCACCGGCACCTCGAGTCAGAAGCCCGGCCGCAAATGGGGTATTTCGACGCTGATCGCGGACGCGGAAATTCTCGAAGATCCGACCACGCGTCGTGTCTGGGTCGAGTTTTCGTTTGCGCCGAAGATCAAGAAGAAGCTGCTCGATCCGGTTCAGTATGCACGGCTGAGTCTGCAGTTCCAAAGCCAGCTGCGCAGCAGCGCGGGTCTCGCGCTCTACGAGATCTGCGTGCGCTACCTGACCAACCCGAGCCATCTGACGATGCGCGAGACCTGGGAATGGTGGCGGCCGATTCTGTCGGGCACGCCCGATACCGAAGCCGGCGACGAGGCGAAGCGCGAGTACAAGTATTTCAAGCGCGACTACCTGCGCCCGGCCATCGCCGAGGTCAACGCGGTCACGAACATTTTCGTCGAACTGATCGAGCATCGCGAGGGTCGGCGCGTCGCCGAAATACAGTTCCGCGTGACCGAGCGCAAGCAGCCGATGCTCGCGCTCGACGAACATCCGAACGTGTTCGACAGCACGCTGGTCGACCGGATGGTGAAGATCGGCATTCCGCTGAAGGAAGCGCAGACGCTTTACGCGGACAGCGAAGAGAACCGGATCCGCGCCGCGTTGCAGATGACCGAGCAGCGGATGCGCAGCACGTCGCTGCCGCCGGTGCGTAGCGCGCCGGCGCTGTTCAAGGATGCGTTGAAGAAGGGCTATGCGCCGCCGGTCGAGGCGCTGCCGGCAGGTGGCGGCACCAGCAAGGCCATGGCATCGCCGGCCGACGATCTGAAGGCGCGTCTGCTCGGCGAATACTCGGCTTACCGTCGCAAGCAGGCCTACGAGTTGTACAACGAACAGGGGGAGTCGGAGCGCGATATCGCACGGCAATCGTTCGAGGAAGAAGAATTGCCGGGGCTCGGCACGCACATGCGCGACGACTGGCGGCGTCGCGGGCTCGATTCGAAGATCGTGGAAACGGCGTTCTTCGACTGGCTCGCGCGCAGGACCTGGGGCGAACCTACCGACGGCGATCTGCTCGCCTTCACCCTTAACCAGTCGCGCGCGGCCTGATGGGTCGATAACGGGCTTTGAAAGACAAGGGGCGGTGCACACGCACCGCCCCCTCATGTCTTACTTCAGCATCTTCTCAATCTGCCGCAGGATGTCGTCACGCTTTTCACGCGTGAGGCCTTTCAGGCGCAACTCGAGTCGGTCGTCCCCATATGATTTCAGATCGCCGACCGACACACCACCAAGCTTGATTTCCAGACGTTGCGCATAGCGCTGCCGGCCCGCCGGTTTGGCGCTTTCCTGCGCGGTCGTGCGCCCTTTGACGATATCGGCGACCTGGCGTGTGCTCAGATCGTCGGAAAGGATCCGGTTGATCAGTCGCAGCGTCGCCTCCGCGCCGCGAGCCGTGTGATAGCGGCCGACCTGGTATGCCATGTTCGAGCCGAAGCGGTCAGGGCGCGCGACCATCTCCTGCATCACGGTTTCCGGCAGCTTGGCGATGGACAGCGCGACTGCGACCGTCGATTCGTCGAGCCCGAGATGTTCGGCCAGTTCCTTCTGGCTCTGGAAATGCCGCTCGTCGAGAAAGCGTCGCCACACGATCGCGTTGTCGAACACGGTCTGCGAGTCGCGCTGCACGTTGAGGTCGTAGCCGAGCTTGTAGCTTTGGATGCCGATTGGCAGATCGATGACGATCGCTTTCACCGACTCCTTGTTCGCTTCTTTCAGCGCGCGCACGCGTCGGCCGCCGTCACTGACGAAGTAGGTGCCTGGGTTGTCGTAGTCGGGAATGACGTGAATCGCCTGCTGCTGCCCCTGCTTCGCCAGATTGACGGCAAGCTCCGCAATCGACGACTTCACATAGAAGTACCGTGGATTGAACGGGCTTGGCTTGATGGTCTTGAGCGCCAGTTCGATGATCTGGCCGGGACGATAGCCGTGCTCGAGCCGCCACGCGCGGTAGGCCGCCGATTCGTTGTCCGGATCAGGGATCTCGGCGTCCTGCAGACGCGACGGCACGACGGCCGGAATCGGACGCCCGGCGATCGCGGAGTTTTTCGCGTCATTTTTAACCAGGCCGTCGATCGCATTCAGACGGTCGAGTGCGGTGCGTTTTTCACTGCTAGTCGTGTCAGGACGTGGTTGAAAGCCTTTGGCGAATTGGGACGGTTTCATTCAGGGTCCTTTATGCGCATAAATTCACGGGAGCAAGGCGGCGATCTCGTTGGCGCACGCCCGTACTTCGAGCGCGGCGAGCTTCGCGCCGCGGTCGTTCATCTGAAGCACCGTTTGCCCCAACGCCATTGCCTGCTTGTAGGCTTCGCGCGTGGGAATCTGGGTCTTGAGGAGAGGGAAGCCGAGTTCTTCGAGCGCGCGCTTCAGCTCGCGCGTCAGCATCCGTTTCTCTTCTGTTTTGTTGAGCAGGAACACGGCACGCAGGTCTTCGTTCATGACCTGCGCCTGCTGAACGAGCTTGACGAGGCCGATACTCGACCAGTAATCGGCGGGGGACGACGAAGTTGGGATCACCGCGACGCTCGCTGCAAGCAGGACGACGCCGGAGACTTTTTCGGTGATGGAGGGCGGGCAGTCGACGACGATGATGTCGTAGTCCGCCACGAACTTCTTGATCTCGCGATGGATCTGGCTGCCTGCTTCGGACAGGTTGACGACGGCGAATGGAATACCAATGTCGCCGTCGGAGGCAGCGCTGGCCCAGTGGATCAGAGTGTTTTGGCCATCCGCGTCGACGACGAGAACGCGTTTGCCTTTCTCGTGAAATGCAGCGCCGAGATGCATCGCGATGGTGCTCTTCCCGACCCCGCCCTTCTGCTGTGTTACCGCGATGATTTCTGCCGCCAAATTTCACCTCCTCTTTTTAGACGCAAATGGATTTTACCTGGTTGAATTGCTATTTCAAATCATTTGAGTAAGGGAAATTCGGAAATAGGCCATTTGGCAAAGGGTTTATGCGCATAAAGAGGCATTAGCAGTGTGCCCCGGGATCTTGTGGGGTGTCAGGGCAGGGATGGACTGAGGCTTAAGCGTTGCTGATCGCTATCTCCCCGAGGGGACGGGACGAGAGGAATGAGTGCTCGCGTGCTGCGTACCCAGTCGTCGGCAACTAGTCGCGATTCGCGAGCTGATCTCGGGGAGAAAAGGAGTGCCCGCATCTGAGCGACCCAAGGCAGGCCAGACTTTATGCGCATAAAGTTCGCGCGGCAATTGACCCGGTGGAGCATTCGCCATCGAGTCGTCCGAGGCGGCTCCTTCCGTCGCGGCAGCAAGCGGCAAACGTGGGGGCGGCGCTTCATCAGCGAGTGAATATAGGTTGTAGAGGGTATTGCGCCCGCACAAGCGAATCGCAGGCTCGATGAGAACTGAGGCTGCGAGCATTAAACGATACCGGCTAACCGCGGAAGGCAGCATCGGTTTATGCGCATAAACCGACCCACCCTATCGATCGTTCAAACAACGCGCATGCCGGCCAATCATCCCGCGCCACGCCATCAAGTCACCCGCTAAAATTCCCGAACCCTTCTAACCGTCCCAGCAACCTTCAACGGCGCAAGCCCTCAACCCAGCCATGATCACCATCTACCACAACCCGCGCTGCTCCAAATCGCGCGCTGCCTGCGAACTCGTCGCGAACACCTACAACCCCGCAAACGAACCGACGGAAATCGTCGAATATCTGAAGACGCCGCTGACCGTCGCGGAGCTCAAGAATCTCAATGCTCAACTTGGCTGTCCGGTCCGCGAAATGATCCGCGACACCGAGGCCGAATATAAAGAATTCAATCTCGCCGACCCGTCGCTGACGGACGCCCAGCTCTATGAAGCATTGGCGAAGCATCCGATTCTTTTGCAACGACCGATCGTCGTGAGAAACGGGCGTGGCGTCATCGGCCGCCCGCCCGAAAATGTCGCCGCGCTTTTCGACTGATCGCGCGACGTCGAAGTCAACCCATGTGCGCAATGCGACCTCGAACCGCTGCGCTAGGCTTTGCCCGACAGCGTGGCATCCTTGGTCACGATCTTCGTCGGGATCAGGCGCAGTTCGGTGAACGTGTCCGCAATGCGTTGTTGTTCCGCAAGCACGTTCGCGTCGACGGGCTTATAGATATGCGCGTAATGGCGCAAGCCTGATTCGATCACGCTAGCGTCGAGCCCTTGAATCGGCGCGAGTTGTGCGGCGGCCTCGCTGTAGTGGCCGCGCACCCACTCGCCTTCCTTGCCGACTTCATCGATCACGATCGCAAGAACGTCGCCGTTATGTTGCGCGAAGGGTCGCGCGCTCAGAAAGAACTGGTGGTGACTGACGATACCTTCCGCATCGGCAAGCAGTCGCGCGTTCGTCTGCCTTTTGGCGGCTTCGAGAAACGGATCCCAGATAGCCCACGCATCGACCGCACCGCGCTCGAAGGCCGCGCGTGCATCGGCAGGCGGCAAATACACGGGTTGGATCTCGCTGAACTTCACGCCGTTTTTTTGCAACGCGGCGACGAGAAACCAGTGCACATCCGAGCCCTTGTTCAGCGCAATCTTCTTTCCCCTCAGATCGGCCAAGCTTCTGATCGGCGCATCCGGATGCACGAGGATGCCTTCGGCGTGCGGGGTCGGAATTTCATACGCGGTATAAACGAAATTGGCGCCTGCGGCTTGCGCGAACACGGGCGGCGCTTCGCCCACATAGCCGAAGTCGATCGCGCCGACGTTCAGCCCTTCCAGCAGTTGCGGCCCAGCCGGAAACTCGGTCCATTTGACCGTGATGCCGAGTGGCGCAAGGCGCTTTTCGAGCGTGCCGTGCGCCTTCAGCAATACCAGGGTGCTCGCGGCTTTCTGATATCCGATGCGAAGTTCTTTTGCATGTTCATCGGCGGCAAATGCGGTGGTGGAGAAGACCGGCAACGCGGCGGCGGCCAGCGTTGCGCCTACGCCGGCGAGAAACGTACGGCGCGTCAGCAGCGGATCACGGGACATGAGAATACTCGTCGAAAGAGAATTTAATGGACACCAAGGCTGGTCCGATTGGCTCCGACGATAATTCGTCCGCCCGCCTGGACGAACCGATAAATTCGCATAAGCAAATCATTCGGCACTAGCGAAGCATTGCGTAACGCCGAAGGCCCGACCCACCCCTCCCGCTACAATCGACCGGCATTACAGCGGCGTCGGCCAGCGACTCGCGCGGCAAGTCACTTCCGCCGAACGCCCCCGACGCGATGATTTGCACCTACGAATGCAGGTTCTGTGAGGTCTGCCCGCTGACGAGGCTGTGCAACGTGTGTCCGAATTGCGGCGGTAATTTCGCGCATCGCCCGATTCGCACTCGCGCGCAACTCGCGAAACATCCCGCGCGTGCCGATGCGCATACCGTCGGAATCGATGAAGCGACGCATGCCCGCTTTTTCGAACGCTATTGCGACGCGCCGCCCGGTGAGCGCCGAACCGCGAAGCGGCAAAGCGGCAAATCACTCGTCGCCGCTCACCGCTCCATCGGCGCTCGCGACTCCGCTCGCCACATGCGCGGCGACCCGCAGCAGGCGGATCTGTTTGCGATAGTTCCGGCACCCGCTGCAGGTCGGCAGATGCAGGCGGATCGCGAGCCATTCGCCAGTCGACAGCGAGCGGTCGAGCGCGTCGGATAGCAGCCGCGTGATGTCCTTACACTTCCCCATTCGCGTCCTCGCTGGATAGGCCCTTTTCGCTCAGGCACGTGCGCAGCCGCAGCCGCGCGCGATAGATCAGCACGCTGCAATGATTCGCGTTGATCTGCAGTTCGGCACAGATCGCCGCGATGTCGAGGTCGAGAAACTCGCGCATCATGAACACGCGTCCGATGTGCTCGGGCAAATGCTCGAGGCACATTTCGAACAGCGTCCAGAACTGCTGCTGGCGCAGTGCGGTTTCGGGTGTCGGCCAGGGACGCGGTTTGGTCTCGCGCGACCAGTGGCCGTTGTCCTTGAAAAGCTCGCGATCGAGTAACGCCTCGCCGTCGAGTTCGGCTTCGAGCGACGACAGATTGACCGTGCGCTGGCGCGCACGCAGCGTGTCGACGAGCTTGTGGCGCAAGATGCCGAATACCCAGGTCTTGTGCTCCGACTGCGCGGAAAAACGCGCTGCCTGAGTCCACGCGGCAGTCAGCGCTTCCTGCACGGCGTCCTCGGCGGCCGCGGCATCGCGCAATTGCAGACGGGCGAAGCGCACGAGGTCGCGCCGCAATTGCGCGAGATAGATGGGATCGTCGAGCGTCGGGCCGCCTGGCTGCGTCACGGCGTACTCCGTCGCTGTACTGTCGGCTGCGCGTGTTGCGCTGAAACGTCGTGATTCATGAGCGGATGGTCGTCCTCGCGCGATTTGCGGATGTGTGCGCCATTCTCTCCCACGTTCCTGCCCTAACGAATCGGTATTCAACATATATCCCTTGGCAATCGATGGCCCGAGGAAATTGGTCGCGCGGCGCGGCGACTTATGACACCGGAAATTAATTGTTGCAAGAAATGATATTTCGGCCTGCCCGCGAGAAGGCTTTTGAGTCGCCACATCGGTCAATCAACGCGTCGCGGTCACCCACCAGTTTCCGTGCGCTCAGGCAATAACGATTATTTCAATTTATAAAAAAATGTCTTTTCATCTTCGCTGTTTGTGGACGCGGACCCGCTCGCTATTCTTCACGCCATCGATCGCATGAGATCGCGCAACCATACGCAAAACGAGGACCGGACCATGAAACGCATTTTCTCCGCCCTGATCGCTTCGGCCGCACTGTTCGCAGCTGCTTCGGGCATCGCTCACGCCGACGCTCCGGCTTCGGCCTGCAACGGCCCGAAGTCGTACTGCAACGTATTTTTCGGCAACTGATCGGCACGTCGTCATACGCAGCAAGCAAGCAAAAGAAAAGGGCGCCGGCAACGGCGCCCTTTTTGCGTTCAGCGCTCGGCCCTAGCGGCTCGGTGCCTTGCCTCCCCCATCGAGTCCGGCGCCCGTACGCCACACCTGTTTGCCTTGCTCCGACAGCTCACCGCAGCTATGCGTGGCGTCGGCTTCGACGCCGTCGACGGCCATCTTGCCGCCCGCCGGCTCCTGCGCGCGCTGCCGCGCTTTCTTGCGCGCGGCAACCGCTTCGTCGTGGGATTTTCCTGCGTAGTCGAGACTCATGATCCGGTCCTCCAGAAGGTCGATGGTGTCCATTTGCCTCAGATCGCCCTGGCCCGAAGGCATGCTTGATTGACAAGGTAAAAGTTCAACTTATCCACAAGGTTATTCAGCGATTCTGTGGATAACTTTTCGAGTGGCGAGGTTATCCACCGAAAGGTGTCGCAAGAACCCTTCCCGATCCGCTATCGCCTAGCCAAATCCGCCAGTGCCCAGGCGTTTCACGCGGCTTTTGCCTATCATGAACAGTCCTACTCTTTGCGCGTCGAGCGCACTAACTGAGGAAGCGAACATGGCCTATCACATTGCAGTGGTCGTCGGCAGCCTGCGGCGGGATTCGTTCAATCGCCAATTGGCTCAGGCGGTGATTTCTCTCGCTCCAGCCGATTTCACCTTCGAATACATCGATATCGGCTCCCTGCCGCTGTACTCGCAGGACTACGACGCCGACTATCCGGAAGCCGGCAAGAAGCTCAAGGAGCGCGTGCAAGCCGCGGACGGTCTGCTGTTCGTGACGCCCGAATACAACCGCTCGATGCCGGGCGTGCTGAAAAACGCGCTCGACTGGGGCTCGCGGCCGTGGGGCACGAATTCGTGGGGCAACAAGCCGGGCGCGGTGATCGGCACCTCGGTCGGCGCCACCGGTACGGCGCTCGCGCAACAGCATCTGCGCAACGTGCTCGCCTATCTCGACGTCGCGACGATGGGGCAGCCCGAAGTATTCATCAAGCACGATCCGTCGGTGATCAACGAAAAAGGCGAAATCGTCAACGACGGCACGCGCAAATTCCTGCAATCGTTCATGGACCGCTACGTCACGTGGATCAAGCGGCATGGGGCGGTGGCGTAATCGAGACTTAGCGGCGCCGACCGCGCCCTAACCGTCCACCGAAGCAACGAGGACACGGCGCGCGCCGCGCGAGGCGGCCGCGCCCGTTTCGCCCGCTGCATCACCTACACGTGGTGATGCCCGGTCACCCGCTCCCACCCATGACGCACCGCGAGCTTGAAGCGCTCCCACGTGCTCTCCGGCGACGTGGTTTCCCAATGGCGGCGTGCTTCGGGCTCGATCTCTTCCCACGGACGATCGCGAAAGCGCGCGTCGCGACCAATCTCCGCGCCGTAGCGATAGGCCGGCACGTAGTCTTCGTAGCGCGCGTTCGCGGCTGCGTACTGCTCGTCATAGTGGGTGCGGAAGTCTTCTTCGTACTCCAGATATTCGTTCGGCATCTGCGCGCCGGGACCGGTGCCCGGCTGTCCGCCTTCCGGGACGACGTCGGACGGCTGGGGCTGCATCACCGCGCCCGAACCCGGCACGGAGCCGGCGGCGATGGCGCTGCGTCCCACATCGCCGGTGAGAGGATCGGCGATGGGTTCGTTGACCGGATCGCTCATCGGCCGATCGCTGATCGGCGGCGGCGCGAACGGCTCGGCGGCCGCGCCGATGTCCGCCGGCGGCATGGCGGTCAGCGGATCGGGGCGCGGAGTCGCAGGAGGAGGCATGGTGTCGGGCGCGGTCGTCCCTGTTGCCGAAGTGGCGCCCGTCGCGCCGGCGATTCCGGTCGATTCGCTGACGCCCGCCGCACCCGTTGCGCCACTGCTCGAACTCGCACCCGCCCCCGCCCCCGCCCCCGGTGTTGCCGTGCTGTCCCGCATGCCCGGCGTCGCCCCCGCCTCGGTCGTCACGCTCGACGTACGCGGCGTACCCGGCATCACCGCGCCGATGCCCAGCTCATCGAGCACCGAGTGGTCGCGGTTGGAGGCGACCGGGGTGTCCGCCTCGGGCAGGCGGTCGCCGATATCGGTCGCGCCGAGCCGCACGAGCGTGTTGCGCGCCAGTTCCGCATGCGACTGGCTCGCGGCATGAACGCACACGAGCACCGCTCCACGCCGCATCGCCTCGGCATAACGGGCGGTGTCCGACGGACGCGGCCCGGTCGAGAACAGGCTGGCGAGAAAGCGCTCGATATTCGCGAGCACGCCCGCGTTGGCGACTTCGCCGGTGGCCGAGCCAACCGATGGTTCGGCGTTCGCCTGCAACTCGATCTTCTCGCGCGCAAAACCGGTTTGCACGAGCGTGTCGCGGGCGGTTTCGGCCTGCACGTAAGTGTCGAATAAACCAATCACGAGATGTTGCATGGTTGTCTCCCGACATGTTCTGCTGGAACGGGCGGCGCCCGAGGCGCCGTCCCCTTGCCGTCTTCGGGCATGCAACGATCATGCCCCCGCACCGACGCGCGGCGGCGCTGCATCCCGTGCGCGCCCGCGATGCCCCCCGCGCTACGCATCACGCGGGCTCGCGACGAAAAAGGCGCGGCGTGCGAGCGCCGCGCTTTTTACAAGGTCTGGTAAATGACGCCGGGACGACGCGGACGTCAGGTGTCGGCCGGATCCGTGGCGGTATCGGCGCTCGTCTGCACGGTGTCGTGCTGGATCGTTTCGAGCAGCTGTTCGAGCAGTCCGATATCGAATGGTTTGGACAGCACGCGCACGTTCACGCGCCGCGCGCGGTCGAGCTCTTCCGCGTAGCCGGTGACGAGAATGACCGGCAGCGGCGGGTCGAATCCGAGCACCGGCTTCGGCCAGATCGATGCCGTTCATCTTGCCCGGCATGTGAATGTCCGACAGCACCAGATCGAACGGCAGCGGCTCGCCGGTATCCGCGCGCTTCGCGCGGGCGTCGTCGAGCACGCGCAGCGCCGTGTCGGCGTTGAACATGCAGCTCACCTGGTGGCCCATCATCTGCAACAGCGCCTCGGTGCCGGCGGCGACTTCTTCGTTGTCCTCGACGAGCAGCACGCGCAGACCGTGCGGCGCGTCGCTTGCGGGCGCGAGCGCTTCGGCGGGTCCAGCCGTCTGCGGCTCGGTCGACGCGCGCGGCAGATAGAGCCGCACCGCGGTCCCCGCGCCGATCGCACTGTCGATTGCCGCGAGCCCGCCCGAGCCCTCGCAGAATGCAAAGACCTGCGGCAACCCGAGCCCTGTGCCCATGCCTTTGGACTTGGTCGTGTAAAGCGGCTCGAACGCGTGCGCGAGCACGTCGGGCGCCATGCCGGCGCCGGTGTCCTCGAGCGACAGCTGCACGAACTCGCCGGTCAGCGGAAAGCCGTCCTCGTGGCGGAACACGACGTTGCTCGCGCGCGCGGTGAAGCGCCCGCCGTTGGCCATCGCGTCGCGCGCATTGACGGCGACGTTGATCAGCGCGAGCTCGAGCTCGGCAACATCCACACGCACCGGCCAGGTGTCGACGCCGCTATCGATCACGAGCGACACCTTCGCGCCGAGCGACGCCCGCAGCAGCTCGCGGCACGACGGCAGCCAGCGTTGGAGCGACAGCGTCTCGGTGCGCAGCGGCTGCTTGCGCGCGACGCCGAGCAGCTGCCGCGTCAGCGACTGGCCGCTCTTCAACGCGCGCTCCATCGCCGACAGTTCGCGCTCCAGTCCGCCGACGCCGCGCCGTCGCACGATCTGCACGTTGGCCGACAGGATCATCAGCAGGTTGTTGAAGTCGTGCGCGACGCTGCCGACCAGCGTGCCGAGCGCTTCCATCTTGCGCGACTGGCGGTACGCGGATTCGATCGAGCGGCGCATCGATGCCTCGGCCTGCCAGCGCTGCCACGCTTCCTCTTCGGCGCCGAGGCGGCGCAGCGACAGCCAGATCACGCACCACAGGGCGATCGACGGCGTGAACATCGACAGGATCAGCACGCTCAGGTGTCTGTACCAGGCGGCCCAGATCGCCGACGTGCGATAGCCGCACAGCACGTAGACCGGATACGAGCCGACGTGCCGGAATGCGACGATCAGGTTGCCGTCGGCGAAGCTCGAGTGCATCCGCACGACGCCGGAGCGCTGCCCGTGCGAAACCGCTTCGGCGAACGGCGAATCCGGTGCGAGCGCGGTCGGCTCGCGGGGGCCGCGCGGGTAATGCGCGAGGACCGCGCCGTCGGTGCGCACGAGACTCATGATGATCGGCGTGTCGTCGCTGTTGCCGAGCAACTCGCGATAGAACGCATCGAAATAGCTGGGCCGCAGCGCGATCGACACCGTTCCCGCGAACGAACCGTTGAGTTGCTGGCGCGCGACGCCCATGTTGAACACCTGCTCGCCGCTGACGTGCCCTGTCATCACTTTCGACACGCGTTCGATCACGCTGCCGTCGCGGATGCCGACGAAATCGTCGCGCTGGCCGACCGAAATTTCCGGCGCCGGATACAGGCGGCTGCTCACCAGCAGCGCGCCCTGTTCGCCGTAGATCGACACAGAAGCCACCTGCGGATAGCCGCCGCCCATCGTGCGCAACTTGTCGTGAATCGTGTGTTCGCGCGCGCGGATGCCGTCGTCGTCGAGGCCCTCGGTCAGATCGACGATGCGCGAGTTCAGCGTCTCGTTCATGTCGAACACCTTCAATGCGTGTTCTTCGGCGACCCGCACCGTACGCAGCGCCAGCTCGGTCGCATCGGCCTCGCGCGAGCGCAGATCGCTGAATGCCATCGCCGCGACGTAGACGAACGGCAGCACGATCGCCGCGACCAGCAGCGCGATCAGTGTGATGCGACGTACCTGGAAGTTCTGTTCCGGTACGGCGGGAAACGACGCGTCGTCCTGCTCGCGGGGAGGACGACCCGAAAGGCGGCCCGCTCGCACGGAGTCGACCTGGTCTGATGTCATTGTCGTTGACGCGAAAAGTCGTTCGAATGTGGCAGCCCCGTATCGGGCCATTGCCGGCACCATGCCGCCTTCAGAACAAGCATAGACGGAGCGCGGAAAAACTTGCCGCAAAGCGTCGGGGACGCGCGTCTACCGTACCGGGCGTTCTTTAAGAGCGGCTTTAAAACAGCGACGAATCGGGAAGCGCAAACGTACACAAAAGGATAAAGTTAAAAGATTGCCGGTCCTGACGATAGAACTATTTCTCAAATTCGCCTAGTCTGGAAACAGATCGTTACCGTCGGCGTTTTCGGCGAGTTGCTTTTGCGCGTCTTTGCTTCGACAATCCTCGCCACGATAAAAGGCCGTTGCCACCTCTGTGCGCCGGATCGTCGAGGTCCGCCAAAACGCGTCCTGCTGCATTAGCACCCCTCTCGCCATAGGCAATTGCAATTCGACAGGCGCCACTGTACCTGGTCGCGCATCGGTCGGCATCACGTGAAGGCGTGCTGTCCTCCGCTGTCGGGACGAACAAAACGCAAACGACCAGGCGCGGAAAGCGCGCAAACGAACGAGCCGATTCCTCCGCCCGCCTAAAAAACCGCCCGACCCTCCGTTGCCATGCTGCCCATTGTGATCGCCGACGATTCGCTGCTCGCCCGCAAGTTGCTCACGAAGGCACTGCCGCCCGACTGGGCTGTCGACGTGTCCTACGCGACGAACGGGCGCGAGGCGCTCGCGCTGTATCGCGACGGCAAGGCCTCGGTGATGTTCCTCGATCTGACGATGCCGGACATGACCGGCTATCAGGTCCTCGAGGCGTTGCAGCACGAGGACCTCAATACCTTCGTGATCGTCGTTTCCGCCGACGTGCAGCCGCTCGCCCAGGAGCGCGTGCGCGAGCTCGGCGCGATCGCGTTCATCGCCAAGCCGGTGACGCCGGAGGCGGTCCTGCCCATCCTCAAGGAGTACGGCTTGTATGTCTGAGCCCGCCTTCACCGAAGACCAGCGCGACGCGCTACAGGAAATCGCCAACCTTGCGATGGGCCGGGCCGCGACGCGGCTCGCGGGACTGCTCGATTCGTTTATCGAACTGTCGGTGCCGCGCGTGAAGATGGTCGCGGTGAGCGATGCGGCGCGCACGCTGCGCGAGATGACCCACATCGACGACACGGTCAGCGCGGTGCGTCAGGGGTTTCGCTCGGACATCAAGGGCGAGGTGCTGGTGATCTGTCGCAGCGACAGCATCGCGCAGCTGTGTTCGCTGGTCAGCGATCCGTACGCGCGTTCGAGCTACGAGGCGATCGGCGAGCGCGAACTGATGCTCGACGTCGCGAACCTGCTATCGGGCGCGTGCGTGTCGTCGATACTCGACCAGCTCGGCCGCACGCCGGTGTTTTCCGCGCCGGGCGTGCTCGGCGACACGCTGACGCTCGACGAAGTGTTCCAGCCCGGCGTGCTGCAATGGCAGGTGGCGCTGCTCGTCGAAGTGAACTTCGCGCTCGAACATCAGAGTTTTCGCGCGCATCTCGTGATGCTGATGGCCGAAGACTCAATCCGTCACATGAACGAAGCGCTCGATGCGCTGCTGTCCAGTCTATGAATGTCCCAGTGGAATCGTTGAGCGACCTCGTGGTCGAGCGGGTCGGTTTTGGCATCTTCGTGCTCAATCGCGAACTGAACGTGCTGATGTGGAATCGCTTCATGCAGGACCATAGCGGCCTGTCGGCGGAGCAGGTGGTCGGCCGCTCGATCTACCAGAGCTTTCCGGAGCTGCCGCGCGTGTGGCTGTCGCGCAAGATCGAGAGCGTATTCCAGCTCGGCAGCTTCGCGTTCAGCTCGTGGGAGCAGCGCCCCTATCTGTTCAAGTTCGATCACGACCGGCCGATCACCGGCGGGGTCGACTTCATGCAGCAGGACTGCACGTTCATGCCGCTGATGCGCGGCCGCGAAGTGGTGGCCGTGTGCGTGACGATCTCCGACGTGACGCATGTGAGCATCGTGCAGCGCGAGCGCGAGGAGGCGGTTGCGAAGCTGCAGGAGTATGCGAATCGCGACGGGCTGACCGGCATCGCGAACCGGCGCTTTTTCGAAGCGCGGCTGCGCGACGAGTTCACGCGCTGGCAGCGGTACGGCGGCGACATGTCGATGCTGCTGTTCGATCTCGATCACTTCAAGCAGATCAACGACCAGTTCGGTCACGGCGTCGGCGATACGGTGCTGCGCGTGATGGCGCAGCGTGTCGCGGGTGTGGTGCGCGCGCAGGACACGTTCGGGCGCTTCGGCGGCGAGGAGTTCGCGCTGCTGCTGCCGTGCACGCCGCTCGACGACGCGATGCTGGTGGCGGAGAAGATCCGTCGCGTGATCGAGGAAACGCCGGTCGAGCTGATCGGCACCAGCGTGCCGGTCACCGCGAGCCTCGGTGGCGCGTCGGCGCGCGAGGGCGTCCCCGCGTACGACGTCCTGATCAACGAGGCCGACGCGGCGCTCTACAGAGCAAAGCGCCAGGGCCGCAACTGCGCGGTCGCGTTCCGGCTCGCGGGGGCCTGATTCGCTGGCGAGGGCGGCGCGGTTCCAGCTCGCCGCGCCCGGCGGCCTTTCTTTGCGTCCCTCATTGGCCGCCAAATCTGCGGTCACCGGCAAAGATTGCTATACTTTTCGCCGTTTCCGGCCGCCCAGCCGGATGTTTCGCGCGTGTCCGCGCGCGCGGGCACACTGCCTTGTGGGTCGGCATAAAAACCTCTTTGAACGCCTTTCAGCGGGCGCCTCCAGCGGAGATCGTCTTGGCTGTTTCCAATCTCGTCGTGGACGATACTGAAATCGACGCGGCTGCCGCCACGTCCGGCAGCTCGTTTTATCTCGCGATGCGCATCTTGCCGGCGGCGCAGCGCGATGCGATGTATCAGGTCTACGCGTTCTGCCGCGCCGTCGACGACATCGCCGACAGCAGCCTGCCGCGAGCCGAGCGTGCGGCCGGGCTCGAGCAATGGCGCGCGGACATCGACGCGTGCTACGCCGGCCAGCCGCGCGCGTCGCTGCGCGCGCTGACGCGGCACATTCACACGTTTCATCTGCAACGCGAGGATTTTCACGCGATGATCGACGGCATGGCGATGGACGCCGCCGCCGACATCTGCGCGCCCGACGACGCCACGCTCGACCTGTATTGCGACCGCGTCGCGAGCGCGGCCGGCCGTCTGTCGGTGAGGATATTCGGGATGCGTGAGGAGCCGGGCCGGCTGCTCGCGCACCATCTCGGCCGCGCGCTGCAGCTCACCAACATCCTGCGCGATATCGACGAAGACGCCGACATCAACCGCTGCTATCTGCCGCGCGAGCTGCTCGCGCGCGAAGGCATCGCGGCCACGAACCCGCGGCAGATCGCCGAAGACCCGACGCTGCCGCGCGTTTGCGCGACGCTCGCCGAGCGCGCGAAGCAGCACTTCGCCGAATCCGATGCGATCATGGATCGCGAGCCGCGCGCTCAAGTGCGTGCGCCGCGCATCATGTCGGGCGTCTATCGCGTGCTGCTCGAGCGTACGCTGGAGCGCGGCTTCGACGTTCCGCGCACGAAGGTCAGCAAGCCGAAGCTGCGCCTGCTGTGGATCGTCGCGCGTTACGCGCTTTTCTGAGCTGATGCCGAAGCTCGTCCACGTGGTCGGCGCGGGCGTGGCCGGGCTCGCCGCCGCTGTGCAGTTGCAGCGGCGTGGCGCGCGGGTCGTGCTGCACGAAGCGCAGGATTACGCGGGCGGCCGCTGCCGTTCGTACTACGACGCGAGGCTCGGTGCGACGCTCGACAGCGGCAATCACATCGTGCTGTCGGCCAATGCCGCGACGCTGAACTACGTGCGTGCGATCGGCGCCGCCGACGAACTGGTCGGCCCCGCGCAGCCCGAGTATCCGTTCGTCGATCTGGCCACGCGTTCGCGCTGGAGCGTGCGTCTGTCGCCGGGGCGTTTGCCGTGGTGGATTTTCGATGCGCATGCGCGCGTGCCGAACACGGTACCGACCGATTACCTGTCGCTCGTGCCGCTGCTGTTCGCGAAGCCGGGCCGCAGCGTCGCGCAGACGATGCGCTGTGACGGTCCGCTATGGGACCGGCTGCTGCGGCCGCTGCTGCATGTGCTGCTGAATCTGGAGCCGCGCGACGCGTCGGCGGAGCTGACCGGCGCGCTCGTGCGCGAAACGCTGCTCGCGGGCGGGCTCGCTTGCCGGCCGCTCGTTGCGCGTAATGGTCTTGGCAGTGCGTTCGTCGATCCGGCGCTGCGGCTCCTGCAGCACGGCGGCGCGACGATCCGGCTCGGTTCGCGTCTGCGCGACATCGCGCTCGCGGCCGACCCGGCGCGTGTGCAGGCGCTGCATTTCGCCGATGAGAGCATCGCGCTCGGCGCCAACGAGGCGGTGATTCTGGCGCTGCCGCCCGAAGCCGCAGCGGCGCTGGTGCCGGGACTGCGTGCGCCGACGCGTTTCGCGGCTGCGCTGAACGTGCATTTCGCGGTCGAGCCGCCGTTCGGTCTGCCGCAGATCACCGCACTGCTGAACGGAACGGCCGAATGGCTGTTTGCGTTCGACGACCGCCTGTCGGTGACGCTCAACGGTGACGAGCGGCTCTTCGACATGTCGCACGACGCGCTCGCGGCGACCGTCTGGGCCGAGGTCGCAGCGGCGGTGAACCTGCCGCTCGCGCCGCTACCGCGCTGGCAGGTCGTGATGGAACCGCGCGCGATGTTTGCCGCGCTGCCCGAGCAGGAGACGCTGCGACCGGGCACGCGCACTCGCTGGAACAATTTGCTGCTCGCAGGCGACTGGACGTCCACCGGCCTGCCCGCGATGCTCGAAGGTGCCATCCGCTCCGGCCAGAAGGCCGCGGATACGCTGCTGAATCAACAGATGGAACGCCGATGAACGACTTATCTCAAACCCAGCCGCTCGACGCGGTGCTGCCCGAAGCCGCCGATGCGGCGCCGAACCTGGCCGAAGCTGCCGTGGTTGCCAACGCGCCCGCCAGGGCGGACGCATTGGCAACCGCAACGCCGTCGGCCATGCAAACTGCCGGCGCGAGCCCGCTCGACGCGTCGATCACGCGCGCGACCGATGCGATCCTGGCCGCGCAGCAGCCGGACGGCCATTGGATCTACGAACTGGAAGCCGACGCGACGATTCCGGCCGAATACGTGCTGCTGGTTCACTATCTCGGCGAGACGCCGAACCTCGAACTCGAACAGAAGATCGCGCGTTATCTGCGCCGCATCCAGTTGCCGAATGGCGGCTGGCCGCTCTTCACCGATGGCGCGCTCGACATCAGCGCGAGCGTGAAGGCGTACTTCGCGCTGAAGATGATCGGCGACCCGGTCGACGCCGAGCACATGGTGCGCGCGCGCGACGCGATCCTCGCGCACGGCGGCGCGGAACACGCGAACGTGTTCACGCGAATTCTGCTCGCCCTCTTCGGCGTGGTGTCGTGGCGCGCGGTGCCGATGATGCCGGTCGAGATCATGCTGCTGCCGATGTGGTTCCCGTTCCACCTGTCAAAGGTGTCGTACTGGGCGCGCACGGTGATCGTGCCGCTGCTCGTGCTCAATGCGAAGCGGCCGCTCGCGCGCAACCCGCGCAAGGTGCGCATCGACGAGCTGTTCCGCGGCGCGCCCGTGAACACCGGCATGAGTGAGCGCGCACCGCATCAGCACGCGGGCTGGTTCGGCTTTTTCCGCTGTGTCGATACAGTGCTGCGCGCGGTCGATGGCCTGTTGCCGAAGGCGAGCCGCGAACGCGCGATCCGCGCGGCTGTCGCGTTCGTCGACGAACGACTGAACGGCGAGGACGGCCTCGGCGCGATCTTCCCGGCGATGGCCAACTCGGTGATGATGTACGACGTGCTCGGCTATCCGGCCGATCATCCGAACCGCGCGATCGCTCGCAAGTCGCTCGACAAGCTGCTCGTCATCAAGGATGACGAAGCGTATTGCCAGCCGTGTTTGTCGCCGGTGTGGGATACGTCGCTCGCCGCGCACGCTTTGCTCGAAACCGGCGAGGCACGTGCCGAACAGGCGGCCGAACGCGGGCTCGCGTGGCTGCGTCCGCTGCAGATTATCGACGTGCGCGGCGACTGGATTTCGCGCCGCCCGAACGTGCGGCCGGGCGGCTGGGCGTTCCAGTACAACAACGCGCATTACCCGGACGTCGACGATACCGCGGTGGTCGTGATGGCGATGCATCGTTCGGCTGCGCTCACGAAGTCCGATGTCGATCACGAAGCGATTGCCCGCGCGCGCGAATGGGTAGTCGGCATGCAAAGCAGCGAAGGCGGTTGGGGCGCATTCGAGCCGGAAAACACCCAGTACTACCTGAACAACATCCCGTTCTCGGACCACGCCGCGCTGCTCGATCCGCCGACCGCGGACGTGTCGGGCCGCTGTCTGTCGATGTTCGCGCAGATCGGAGAGTTGCCGCAAAACAGCGAGCCGGCGCAGCGCGCGTTCGACTACATGCTGCAGGAGCAGGAGTCGGACGGCAGCTGGTATGGCCGCTGGGGTCTGAACTACATCTACGGCACATGGACCGCGCTGTGCTCGCTGAACGCGGCCGGCATGGCGCACGACGACCCGCGCATGCGGCGCGCGGTGAAATGGCTCGTGTCGATCCAGAACGAGGACGGCGGTTGGGGCGAGGGCGGCGAGAGCTACAAGCTCGACTATCGCGGCTACGAGCGCGCGCCGAGCACCGCGTCGCAGACCGCGTGGGCGCTGCTCGGGCTGATGGCGGCGGGCGAGGTCGATCACGACGCGGTGGCGCGTGGGATCGACTATCTGCAGCGTGAGCAGCGCGAGCATGGGCTGTGGGACGAAACGCGCTTTACCGCGACGGGCTTTCCGCGCGTGTTCTATCTGCGTTACCACGGCTATCGGAAGTTCTTCCCGCTGTGGGCGCTCGCGCGCTTCCGTCATCTGAAGCGCAATGGGCTCACGCGCGTCACGGTCGGGATGTGACGGATGTCCGTGTCGATGACGCCGTCCGTCGGGACGGGCGATAGCCGTTTGCCGGTGATCGTCGTGACGGGCATGGCGTTCGAGGCGCGCATCGCACGCGGCGACGGCAGCGAGCGCGTCGAGGTCGTGTACGCGGCACGGGCCGATCTGCTCGAGCGCGCGCTAAGCGCGGCGGTCGCTCGCGGCGCGGCGGGGATCGTCAGTTTCGGCACGGCGGGCGGACTCGCGCCGGATCTGGAACCGGGGACGCTGATCGTCGCGGATGCGGTGCATGGACCGTTTGGACGCATCGACACGGATGGGCAGTGGTCGGAGCGGATTGCCGCCGCGGTAACTGACGTCAGGACGGCCGAACGGCTCGCGGGACGTGTGCGCCGTGGCGCGACGGCGGCGGTCGCCGCGCCGCTGATCACCGCGGAAGACAAACGCGCGCTGCACGAATCGACCGGCGCGCTAGCGGTGGACATGGAATCGCACATCGCGGGGGCGACCGCTGCCGCTCGCGGTCTGCCGTTCGCCGTGTGTCGAGCGGTCGTCGATCCGGCCTGGCGCACGCTGCCGCCGGCCGCGACGGCGGGCCTGCGCGACGACGGCACCACCGCGCTCGGGCCGATTTTGCGCGAATTGCTGCGGCAGCCATCGCAACTGGGTGCGCTGCTGCGACTCGCCGGCGATGCGCGCGCCGCGCGGACTACGCTGGTCCAGACGCGGGAGGCGTTGGGGAAGGGCGGCGTGCTGCGGATCACGGGTGTCGCTGATTGAGCGACGGGGGAGGGTGGTTAGTCATCCCGGATCGCGTCCGGGGCAGGCAGCAAGTCGCTAGCGTGTGCGTGAGCCACCCCCGGAGCGGCGACTCGGGTCTTCGCCTAAGTCTCTTAGGAGGTTGCGCAGCCGCTGGTTGTCCGCGAAAAGCCCGCAATTGCCAGTATGAACAGCAGCAACCGCAAACCACTGGCCGCTGTAGTGAATCAGAGCCCATGCGAGCGCCGCACAGGCGATAGCGGCGAGCAGAAGTGCCGCTTTGTCGACGATCCAATTCATAACAGTTCAGTTCGGTGGAGCGCCAGGGAGGCGTACTCCCGTTAAAAAGCGAGAAGATTCTAGCCGATGAATGCACACTTTTTATTTTAAGATTGCATCCTCAGCAATAAAAACGGCGAATCTAATTGTAAATTCTGGTCAAATTCTATATTAATAATCGACTTGCCCATCGATTGACGGTAAATATGAGGCTCGCCAATATTTAGGAGTCAGATTAAAATGGCATGGAACAAAGCCGACGCCGTACAATACCTGCAAGATAACGCTAGGCCATCGAGCCAGAGCCGATGTGCGGAGTACACGAGGCGCGCGATTGAAGCGGGAGGACTGCGGATTGCACACACGGCGCACGCGAAAGATTACGGCTCGTCGCTCATCAGAGCGGGGTTTCGCGAGGTACACGGTACTCCGCAGCGCGCGGACGTGGTAGTTATACAAGCCATTGCGGGTCATCCATACGGCCACATGGCGATGTTTGACGGTCAGACGTGGATATCGGACTTTCGACAACTGCATGGCTTTTATCCGGGTCAGGCCTATCGAACCATCAAGCCTGCATACAAAATATTCCGGCACGACTGACGATGATTAAATTTATTTTGCGCGTTTTTGCCTCACTGGCTGTTGCGTTGGCATTCGAGCCGGGTGTAGCCACCGCAGCGACTCCGGATACACCAGAAACCGCTGTGAAGGCGTTTTACACCTGGTATTTACAGCAGGAGGGCAGCGTTTATCAGTTGACCGATAGCCACATTTACAACTATGTGGCGAAACCAACCGTCGATAATCTGCGGGACGACTATCGCCATAAGCGCTTGCCGGGCGGTGCGGACTATTTCACGCGAGTACAAGACATCGATCCACAAATATGGCTCAAAACGATGACTTTGCATCCCGCTATCGCGCTCGGCGGAACGGTGGTAATTCCGTTGACCTTCGGGTTAGGGGAAAAACAGAATCTGGTCGTATTCGTCGCAAAGGAAAACGGACACTGGCGGATAACCAAGGTAGAGGACACAACCGGCTACCAAGGATTCCACCAGTATGACCCGATGGATTAGGGAATACCCTTTCAACCTACACGCCCGCGGTCGAGCGGGCTTCCACGCGGGGCGCCCATCTACGGCGCCCCGTTGTGCTTAGCAGCGCTATTGCGGGGACGACGCCGGCACAGCAGGCGCAGCCGGCATTGCACCCGCGCCACTGTCCCCCGGAGCGGCGTAGTTCGGCAGATCCCCGCCAGGCGCTTTGGTCGCGCCGCCAGAAGCCCCATTGGGCGCCGGTGCGGACTCACCCGGATCGTTGTAATTCGGCAGCGCGCCGGGCGCGCCCTTGGCCGCGCCACCCGCTCCCGAAGCCCCATTCGGCGTTTCGCCCACATCGCCCGGATCGGAGTAATTCGGCACGCCGCCCGCCGGCGCGCCTGCCGCGGGGGCAGCAGCGGGGCCGGTATCGCCGTGATCGTCGTATTCCGGCAGCGGCGCGGGGTTATTGCTCGTGCCGCGCAGACGCGCAAGGCGCTGCTGCACATAGGCATCACGCACGAACGAGTATTTGTCGAGCGCAGCCTGCTCCAGAAGGCTGGTCGCGCCGAGCAGATCCGACCGCGTGCTGACGAACTGCAGCACGTACAGCGGATTGCGGGTCGCCGGTTCGACATAGTTCAGCGGATTGAACTTCACATCGACGACGAGCCCCATGCTGTCGCGCACCGTGCTTGGCCCGAACAGCGGCAGCACCAGATACGGACCTGACGGAATGCCCCAATGCCCGAGCGTCAGACCGAAGTCCTGATGATGCTTGGGCAGGCCGGCCGGCGTCGCCCAGTCGAGCAGGCCGCCGATCCCAAACACCGAGTTGAACGCGAAGCGCATGATGTCTTCGGTCGCGTCGGTGATCTTCAGTTGCAGCAGCGCGTTCGCTGCGTTGGTGAGATCGCCGAGGTTCGAGAAGAAATTGCTGACGGCGGTGCGCAGCGGCTGCGGCGTCACCTTCTGATAGCCCTTCGCGACCGGCACGGCGATATAGCGATCGACTCCGTCGTTGAAAGTGAAGATCGCCCGGTTCACTGGCTCGAACGGATCGCCCGGCTTGCGGTCCGGGGCGGTCGCGCAGCCCGAAATGAGACCCGCGGCGGTGAGCGCCAGCGCGGCGTTACGCAGCTTCATGCTTATATTCCTTTTTGCTTCCCGCGACGTTGACGCGGCTTGCCCATCAGCACCGGCTGGAAAACCACCGCGCCGATCAGCGTGCAGAACAACGAAAGCGCGAGCAGCCTCCCCATGCTGGACGTGCCCGGATGGTGCGACAGCCACAGGCTACCAAACGCGGTGGCCGTTGTGGCAGCGCTGAACAGCACCGCATGCGTGAGGCTCGACTGCAACAGGCCGGTCTGGCCGTGGCGCCACGCCATCACGAAGTAGATCTTGAACGCGACACCGACGCCGAGCATCAGCGGCAGCGCGATGATGTTCGCGAAGTTCAGCGGCATCCCGAATACCACGCACAGCTCGAGCGTGACCAACGCGGAGACCAGCAGCGGCACCAGCGTGCGCAGCACGTCGCCGATCCGGCGCAGCGCGATCCACAGCAGCACCGCGATCGACAGCAGCGCATAGACGGCCGCCTGCAGGAACGCCTTGATGATCGTGTTGGCCGAATGGATGATCGAGATCGGTCCGCCGATCGCGCCCGGCTCGGCCTGCTTCACCGCGCGCGCGAAGCGCGCGAGCATCTGGTCGTCGTTCGGATCGACGCCGGGCAGCACCTTCGGCGCGATATCGACGAGCGCGTGGCCGCCCTTGCCGATCCACATCGCGGTGATGCCGGGAGGCAGCGTCTCCTGAGTGATTTCGGTCGGCTGCAGAAGGTTCTCCAGCTGCTTCAACGCGATGCGCAGCGTGTCGGACATCGCGACCTCGGCGCGCTCGCGCGTGGCGGCGTCGGCGGCCGCGAGCTTTTGCAAGGTCGCCGATAGATGCTGCGCCTCCGCCGCGCCCGCTCCCGGATGGTCCTCGGCGGCAAGCGACAACTGATTCGCCGCGCGCTTCAAGGCGGCGACGCGCACCGCGTCGGTGGCCTGCGGCGCGGGCTGCTGTTGCAGCGCCGGCAGCAGCTGCTGCGCTGCGCTCGCAATCAGCATCATCTTCTGCTGCTGCTCGGCCGGCACGAACGTGCTCAGCGTGTTGACGCGGCCCACTTCCGGCAGCTTGCGCAGTCGCTCGGCCATCGCATCGGCGTCGGCAAGCGACGGCGCCAGCGCCTGCACGTTGTTGACCGCGGCTTCGGGCGAATCCTTCAAAGACAGCAACGTCGCCATCGACTCCGTATGCGGGTCCTTCAGATGCAGCGGATTGAAGTCGAAACGCAGGTGCGCAAGCAGCGGCGCCGCGCCGATCACGACGAGCAGCGTGCCGATCAGCACGGGCTTGCGATTGCGATCGAGGAAGTCGTCGACGGGTTCGAGCTGCTTGAAACCCGGCGAGGCGACTTCACCCGGCGGATTGAAGAGCTTCAGCAGCGCCGGCAGCAGCGTCATGTTGGTGAAGTACGCGACGAACATGCCGACGCCCGCAATCTGCCCAAGCTCCGACACGCCGCGATACGCGGTCGGCAGGAACGAGAAGAAGCTCAGCGCGACTGCCACGGCCGCGAGCGTGAGCGGCACGCCGATGCTGTGCGCGGTGTGCATCAGCGCGGCCGATAGCCGGTCGTCGCGGTTGCGCTCCTCGCGATACTTGACGCCGAACTGCACGCCGAAATCGACGCCGAGCCCGACGAACAGCACCATGAACGCGACCGAAATCATGTTCAGCGCGCCGACCATCAACAGGCCGAGCGCGGCCGTGATCGCGAGGCCGACGAACAGCGTGATGAACACGGCCGCGATCATGCGGCCCGAGCGCAGCGCGAGCCACAGAATGATCAGCACGACGATGAAAGTGCCGATGCCGTTCAGCACGGCGCCGTCCTGCACCGACGCGAACTCCTCGTCGGCGAGCGGCTGTTCGCCGGTCAGGCGGATCGTCGCGCCGTAGCGCTCCTGCAGATGCAGCGACACCGCGGTCGCGCGAATTGCCCTCGATGCGCTTGCGCCCGGCTCCAGCGCGTCGTAGTTGACGACCGGCTGCACGACCACGAACGAACGCGCCGGATCAGTGGCGGCGCTCTTATCGACGAGCGCGCGCCATGAGAACGCAGCGGGCTGGCCGGCCAGCACGCGATCGAGCGTGTTCGCGCTTTGCGCAAGCAGCCGGCTCATGTCGGAGAGTTTGACCTGGCCGAGTTGCAGCGGCAGCAGCAAGCTCGTGGTCAGCGTGCCGGCGAGACCGGTCAGGCTCGGATCATGCGCAAGCTGATTGACGAGCGGGCGCGACTGCACGAGTTGCGAGGTGGTGGACATGACCTCGTCGGTGGACGGAAACAGCAGGCCGTTGTGTTCGAAGAATGGGCCCCCGGAAGGCTGCGAGACCGACGTGAACTCTTTCGGATCGGCCCTGAGCGCGGCGGTCAGCGCGTTGGCGGCGGCGTCGGCGAATTCGGGCGCGCGCGCCTTGACCACCACCAGCATGGTGTTGCCGCGGTCGGGGAAGGCTGCGTCGATCGCATTCTGGGCTGCCGCCCATTGCTTGTTGGTCTCGACGAGACGGCTGATGTCCGTGTTGATCCTGAAGTTATGCGCGACGTATATGCCGCTCAGGACAGCGAGCACGATCGACAGCGCGATGATCCTGAGCGGATGACGCACCGAGTACGCGACGAGACGGACGATGTATGGCTTCAGCATGTAGGCGGACGTGGCCTTATCACGGGTGTTGTTTTTGACGAAGGTGCATAAGTATACAGAGCCCGGGCAAGCAAGCCCGACTTCGGTAGCAAGTACGACTCCCGACAGCTTCGCCAGGATGGGAACGTAATCCCCGCTATACTGGTCTACTCTCTTTAGCCGCGGGGGCTGCGGCCCGCCGGCGCTACTTCTTTCGAGTCATGACAAGCGTATGAAACGACATCTGACTGCTTTTGTGGCTGCGGCCGTGGTATCCACGGCGGCGTTTGCGCAGAGCGCACCCGACGCGGTGGTAAAAAGTGCAGTCCAGGGCACGGTGACTGCAATGAAGGCTGACCCGCAGGCGCGCGGCGGCGACATGGCGAAGATCACCCAGGTCGTCCAGACGCACTTCCTGCCCGCCACCGACTTCCAGCGCACCACGCGTATCGCGGTCGGCAAGCCGTGGGCGACCGCGACGCCGGAACAGCAGAAGCAACTGTACGAGCAGTTTACGCTGCTGCTGACGCGTACCTACGCCGCGTCGCTATCGCAATTGCGCGACCAGGAAGTGAAGTTCCAGTTTGCGCCGGCCAGCGCGCCCGCCGGCGCGACCGACATCGTCGTGCAATCACACGTGATCAGCACCGGCGGCGACGATGCAATCGACTACCGGCTCACCAAGGGGCCGTCGGGCTGGAAGATCTACGACATCAACATGATGGGCGCGTGGCTGATCCAGGTGTATCAGACGCAGTTCGCCGATCAGATCGCCAAAGGCGGCATCGACGGGCTGATCAAATTCCTGACCGAGCATAATGCGCGCGGCGCATAAGCGGGTCGGTCGGCAGAAGCGTTAACCGGTAAAAGAAAAGCGCGGTGGCCTTGATTGGCCACTGCGCTTTTTTCATGCTTGATAGGAGGCGCCCGGGCGCCTCCTGTGCAACGCGTCAGTGCGTGGCCGTCGCGGTCTCCACCTTCTTGCCCTTGCCGGCGCGCGTGATTTCTTCGAGCTTGATCTCGACGTGACGCGAGAACACGTACTCGGCGGGACGCTGCTTATCCAGCGGGATGTCCTGCGCGAACGCGCCCGTGGTCTTCGGACCGCGCATGCTGACCTTCAGCGCCTTCAGCGGATGCGCGACCGTGTCCATCACGGCCGTCGCTTCGAAGCCGCAGTGGACCATACAGTCGGCGCACTTCTCGTAGTTGCCGGTGCCGTACTTGTCCCAGTCCGTGGTTTCCATCAGTTCCTTGAAGGTCTTCACGTAGCCTTCGCCGACCAGATAGCACGGCTTTTGCCAGCCGAACACGGTACGCGCCGGGTTGCCCCACGGCGTGCATTCGTAGGTCTGGTTGCCCGCGAGGAAATCGAGGAACATCGCCGACTGGCTGAACGACCAGTTCTTGCCGTTGTTGCCGCGCTTGAAGATCTCGCGGAACAGCTGCTTGGTCCTGTCGCGATTCAGGAAGTGCTGCTGATCGGGCGCGCGCTCATACGCATAACCCGGCGACACCGTGATGCCGTCGACGCCCATCGGGCCCAGCGTGTCGAAGAACTTCGCCACACGCTCCGGCTCTGCGTCGTTGAACAGCGTGCAGTTGATGTTCACGCGGAAGCCGCGGCGCTTCGCTTCGCGGATCGCGGCGACGGCCTTCTCGTACACCCCTTCCTGCGACACCGAGTGATCGTGCGCTTCCTTGTCGCCGTCGAGGTGAACGGACCACACGAAGTACGGATTCGGCTCGTAGTCGTCCATCTTCTTTTCCATCAGCAGCGCGTTCGTGCACAGGTACACGAACTTCTTGCGCGCCATGATGCCCTTGACGATCTGCGGCATTTCCTTGTGCAGCAGCGGCTCGCCACCTGCGATCGAGACGACCGGCGCGCCGCATTCGTCGACTGCCTGAAGGCATTCTTCGAGCGACAGACGCTGGTTCAGGATCGGATCCGGATAGTCGATCTTGCCGCAGCCATTGCAGGCGAGATTGCAGCGAAACAGCGGCTCCAGCATCAGGGCGAGCGGATAGCGTTTGTTGCCGGAGAGATGCTGGCGCATGATGTATGCGCCGACGCGGACTTTCTGTAGCAGCGGAATAGACAAGGCGTCCTCCTTAAACTTCGCGTGCAGCGAGAGGTTGCATCAGCTTCGATGGCAACTTGAATTCGACTTTTTCTTCACGGCCCGCCATCGTCGTGACATCGACGGGTCCCAATGCGCGCAGCGCATCGATTACGTTTTCGACCATTTCTTCGGGTGCCGACGCGCCGGCCGTGATGCCGACCGTGTGCACGTTGGCGAACCATTCCGGCTTCACTTCGGAGCCGTCGGCGACGAGGTAGCTCGCCACGCCGCTCTCACTGCCGATTTCGCGCAGCCGGTTCGAGTTCGAGCTATTGGTTGCGCCGACCACCAGCAGCACATCGACCTCCTTGCTCAGTTCGCGCACCGCCGCCTGGCGGTTCTGCGTTGCATAACAGATGTCGCGCGTGTCGGGACCGACGATGTCGGTAAAGCGGCGCAGCAGCGCGTCGATGATGCCGCGCGTGTCGTCGACCGACAGCGTGGTTTGCGTCACGTAGGCGAGCGGCGTATCGACCGCCAACTCGAGTTTCGCGACTTCTGCCTCGCTCTGCACCAGCAGCACCGTGCCGGGGATCTGGCCGATCGTGCCTTCCACTTCGGGATGGCCGGCGTGGCCGATCAGGATCAGCGTGCGGCCGGCGGCTACGTACTGGCGACCCTGCACATGCACCTTGGTCACGAGCGGGCAGGTGGCGTCGAGCACGTCGAGGCCGCGCGCTTCGGCATCACGTTCGACGGTTTGCGCAACCCCATGCGCGCTGAATATCGCGACGGCACCTTGCGGCACTTCATCGAGCTCCTCGACGAAACGCGCGCCCTTCTGACGCAGATTGTCGACCACATGACGGTTATGGACAATCTCGTGGCGGACATACACGGGAGCGCCGTGTTGCTGTAACGCACGATCGACGATTTCAATTGCGCGGACAACGCCCGCACAAAAGCCGCGCGGCTGGGCAAGGATGACTCGCATAAGTTGGCGAACTCCGACTAACGCGGGTTTCGAAGAAGTCGTGAAGCTGACTTTATCGCCGCGCTCATCATGATTAGTTGACGTCTTGAGCCCCGGCGACCGGCCGGTACAGCAAAACCAAACGCGCATTCTAACGCTATCGGGGCCGCTTTGCTTTCCGGTGCGGCCCGCGTGTTGGGCGCTTGCCGCATCCGCTGGGACTTGCGGAGGAGCGGGGCTACGGAGCGTTACAACGATGTAAGGAGCCAGCGCCAGATCGCCCCGTTATGCGCCCGGCCACGACCGCACACTGCACCGTCACCGCGGAACCCTTAAACTACCGATCCTTGCTGCGCGGACATCGCGCTGTATTACAGAATGGTTTCGAGGCTCGCTGGATGGACATCGATCAACACGAAAACTTTCCGATCGCGAGCGTGTTGCTGCCGAAGGCGCTACGCGCGCCTGTCGGTATTATCTATCAGGTCGTGCGCACCGCGGCTGATATCTCTGCCGAAGGTCAGTGGAACGCCGCCGAGCGGCACGCCCGTCTGGCCGATTTCCGCGCCGGGCTCGACGCGATCGCGCAACGGCGCGCCGCGCCCGTGCATGCGCTGCTGTTCGGCAAGCTCGCTGGCGTGATCGCGCAATACGAGCTGCCGCTCGAACCGTTCTACGATCTGCTCGACGGCTGCGCGCAGGACATCGATACGAATCGCTACGTGGATCGCGCCGCGCTCGTCGACTATTGCCGTCGTTCGGCGCATCCGGTCGGGCATCTGCTGCTGCATCTGGTCGGCGCGGCGACGCCGGACAATCTCGCCGACGCCGACGCGATCTGCACGGCGTCGCAGCTGATCAGCTTCTGGCTCGACGTAGCCGCCGACTGGCAACGACAGCACGTGTACCTGCCGCAAGCCGATCTGCGGCGCTTCGGCGTGACCGAGGCGCAGATTGCCGAGGGTGTCGTCGATGACGCGTGGCGCGCGCTGATGGCCCACGAAATCGCGTTCGTGCGCGCCACGCTGATCAGCGGCGCGCCGCTCGCGCTGCGCATGCCGGGGCGGCTCGGCATCGAGCTTAGCGGCGCGGTGCATGCCGGACTGCGGTATCTCGAGCGCATGGAGCGCGCGGGCTACGATGTGTTCCGCAAGCGCCCGGTGCTCAATCTGTTCGACTGGTGCGTGGTGGCGGCACGCACCCTGACAATGCAACTATCCAGGCGCGTCGGCATGGCGGCGCGCTCAATCGAGGGTAATGCTTAATGGCGGCGGTCCTGTTCATTCTTTCGTGTGTTTCCCTGCTGATCTGGTGCGTGCTGCTGTTCGCGCGCGGCGGCTTCTGGCGCGCGCGCCCCGCCGCGCCGCTGACCATCGCGGCGCGCGAAGCATGGCCGGCCGTCGCGGCCGTCGTACCGGCGCGCAATGAAGTCGACGTGATCGCCGAGGCGGTGACGTCACTGCTCAAGCAGGACTATCCGGGCGCGTTCCACGTGATCGTCGTCGACGATCACAGCACCGACGGCACCGCCGACGCCGCGCGTGCCGCCGCGCTGCAGCTGCAATGTCCGGAGCGCCTCACCGTGCTGAGCGCTAAGCCGTTGCCGCCGGGCTGGTCCGGGAAGGTGTGGGCGCAGTCACAGGGCATCGAGGCGGCGCGCACGCTCGATCTGCCGGCCGAGTTCCTGTTGCTGACCGATGCCGACATCGGCCACCCCGCCGAGGCGTTGACGCAGCTCGTCGCGCGCGCGAATGCCGAAAAGCGCGACCTCGTCTCGCTGATGGTCAGGCTGCGCTGCGATTCGTTCTGGGAAAAAGCGCTGATTCCGGCCTTCGTGTTCTTCTTCGCGAAGCTGTATCCGTTCGCGTGGGTCAACAATCCGCGCAACCGTACGGCGGCCGCGGCGGGCGGCTGCATGCTGGTGCGCCGCACGGCGCTCGAGGAGGCGGGCGGCATCGAGTCGATCCGTGGCGAACTGATCGACGATTGCAGTCTCGCCGCGCGCATCAAGCATCGCGGCACCGGGCGTCATCCGATCCGCCTCGACGTGGCGGCGAAGAGCGTGTCGCTGCGTCCGTACGATAGCTGGCGCGACATCTGGAACATGATCGCCCGCACCGCGTTCACGCAGTTGCGCTACTCGCCGCTGCTGCTCGCGGGCACGCTGGTGGGAATGGCGATCATCTATCTGTTGCCGCCGGTCGCGGCGTTGATTCTCGGGCCGCTCGGCTGGCCGGCCTGGATCGCGTGGGCGGCGATGTGCTGCGCGTATGCGCCGATGCTGGTCTACTACCGGCGCTCGCCGCTGTGGGCGCCGTTTCTGCCGCTCGTGGCACTGTTCTATGTCGGCGCAACGTTCGCGTCGGCGGTGCGTTACTGGCGTGGCAAGGGTGGACAGTGGAAGGCGCGCGTGCAGGCGCCGATGCAGGAGCGGTGAATTCGTTTGGCGCAGGCCAATGATGCTCGCGGCAGAATGCAGATGTAAAAAAAGCGGCTCCTGGCCGCTTTTTTTACGTCACGCGCTTCGCATCACGCGTTCGTCAGCATCATGTACATCTGGATCACGACGTCCGGCGAGAACGTGAACGGCACCCAGCCGTGGCCGGTGTGGCGCATCACGAGCAAACGGTCGCCGCTCGACTGCTTCTGCACGGCCATCATCGGGTTCTTCGTCGACACGAATTGCCAGCCCGGCGGGATGCCCTGCGGCTGCTCCGGCGTCATCGACGCGCGCGCGTTCGACAGTTCCTCGATCAACCGGCTGATCTGCTCGGGGCGCAGCGCGACGGTGTGGTTGCCGATCGTCATCGTGATTTCGTCACGCGCCGGGCGGTTGATTTCGAGCGTCGGCTGCAATTGCGGGGCGGCCGGCTTATCGATCGCTGCGGCGTTTGCTGCGGGGCTCGCGGGCTGTTCCGCTGCCGCTTGCGCCGCTGTGTCGTGCGCGGCATGCTCCGCCGCCGCGTCAGCGTTTGTCTCGGGAGTGTTCTCGGCCTGCGTGGCCACGACAGCCTGAATGAGCTGATCGACGCCCATTTCCAGCGCGCCGAGCTGTTCGTGAAGATTCATGCGAGGTTTCTCAGGTAGGACCCGCGATTTTACCCGCTGCACGCGGGCTTGGACCCGTCGCCGGCGCGGGACTTGTAACAAATTGCTTACCGCTGTCGCTTACCGCTTCAGATAGCCCGCCTGCCGGAACCATTCGAGCGCATCGCCGAGACCCTCGCGATAAGGCCGCGCGCGATACCCCAGCTCGCGTTCCGCCTTCGCCGACGTGAAATACATCTTGTTCTTCGACATCTTCAGTCCGTCGACGGTGACGAACGGTTCGCGCTTCGTGAACTTGGCGACCGCTTCCGCGCCCATCGCGAGCGGATACAAAGGCCAGCGCGGCAGGCTCAGTGTCGGTGCCTTGCGGCCCGTCAACGCCGCGATGTCGGCTAGCATCTGCTGCAGCGGCAGATTTTCGCCGCCGAGGATATAGCGCTCGCCGATCTTGCCGCGTTCGAGCGCGAGGAAGTGGCCGGCGGCGACATCGTCGACGTGCACGAGGTTCAGCCCGGTATCGACGAATGCGGGAATCTTGCCGAGCGCTGCCTCCAAGATGATGCGGCCGGTCGGCGTCGGCTTCACGTCGCGCGGGCCGATCGGCGTCGACGGATTGACGATTACCGCGGGCAGGCCGTCCTCGGCGATCATGCGCTCGACCGCGCGCTCGGCGAGCACCTTGCTGCGCTTGTAGACGCCGATCGCCTGGTCGGCGCGAAGCGGCGAGGTTTCGTCGGCGGACTGGCCGGAGCTCGTCACCTTCAGCGTCGCAACGCTGCTCGTGTACACGATGCGTTCCACGCCTTCCTTCAACGCCGCGCGCATCGTCGCCTCGGTGCCTTCGAGGTTCGCGCGCTCGATCTCGCCGGGGTCCGGCGCCCACAGCCGATAATCGGCGGCCACGTGCAGCAGATAGCGCACGCCGCGCAGCGCGTTGCGCATCGATGCTTCGTCGCGCATGTCGCCGACGACGATTTCCGCATCGAGCGATTCGACGTTCTTGCGCGGACTCGTCGCGCGCACCAGCACGCGCACACGAAAGCCTTTGCTCTGCGCAATGCGCGCCACCGACGAGCCGACGAAGCCGGACGCGCCGGTCACGAGCACGAGATCGCGATTCTGTTCGGTCATTGTGTTTCCATTTCCTGCGTGACGGTCGACGGATTGTACGTGGCGCACGCGAGGGATGGTGTTGTCGAGCACGCTCGCCGCGACACGACTAGAATGCCGGCTTGAAAGACTGTCAGGCATTAAAAGGAGGTAGCGGCATGGCCCCGGATCTGGATGAGCGGATCGAAACGTATTACGCGCGGGTGCGCGGCACCGTGCAGGGCGTTGGCTTTCGCCTGGCGACGGTGCGGCAGGCGCACGCCCTTGGCATCAAGGGATGGGTCGCGAACCTCGACGACGGTTCGGTCGAAGCGATGTTGCAGGGACCGGCCAATCAGATCGACCGGATGCTGTCGTGGCTGCGTCACGGACCGCCGGCGGCGCGTGTGACCGAGGTGAGCGGCGAGGAGCGCGCGACCGACAAGCGGTACGAGCGCTTCGAGCAGCATTGAGTTCGAGCAAAGCGGGTTAAAAAAGCGGCGCGCCGTCCAGAGGAGGGCGCGCCGCTTTTTCGTTGATGCCTTGATCGGCCGCGGTTCACCGCGTGCTCAGCGCTTAGCGCGCCACCAGCAAACTCTCCGCGAATCCCCACTCATCCTCGATCCATTGATGGCTGCACACGAAGCCGGCGTCATCGGCGATCGCGGGCAATTCGTCCGCGCGATACTTGTGGCTGCTTTCGGTCCAGATCGTCTCGCCTTCCTTCAGCGACACCGTCAGCTTTGCCGCGCGCACGTGAGCGGTGATATCGCGCTTCGCGCGCAGATGCATCTCGATGCTGCGAGCATCCGGATTGAAGCGCGCGACGTGCTCGAACTCATCGAGCGGAAAGTCGCCGTCGAGTTCGCGGTTGATGCGCGCGAGCAGGTTCAGATTGAACGACGCGGTCACGCCGACCGCGTCGTCGTACGCGGCGATCAGCACGGGGGTCGGTTTGATCAGATCGGTGCCGAGCAGCAGCGCGTCGCCGGGCGCGAGCATGTTGCGGATGTCGCGCAGAAAACGCGTGGCCGCGAGCCGGCCGAAGTTGCCGATCGTGCTGCCGAGAAACAGCACCAGCAAGCGGTCGCCGGGCGCGCGCTGCCGGCTCACCTCGGCGAGACCGGCCAGATAGTCACGCTCATAGCCGACGATCGAAATCCGCTCGATGTCGCCGAGTTCGCGCCGGCACAACTGCAAGGCACTGCGCGAAATTTCAATCGGGCAGTAAGAAGTGGGGCGCTTTTTACACAGCGCCTCGAGAATGCGCCGCGTTTTGCGGCCGCTGCCGCTGCCGAGTTCGGCGACCGTCACGTCATGCGGCAAATGCTCGACGATGTCGGCCGCGTGCTTCGTGAGCAGCCGTTCTTCGGCGCGCGTGACGCCGTATTCGGGCAATACGGTAATCACTTCAAAAAGTGCGGAGCCGACTTCGTCGTACAGATACTTCGACGGCAGCTCTTTTTGCGGCGTGTGGGTGAGGCCTGCGTATACGGCGGCGGCGAAGGCGCGGCGCAGTTCGGAAGGCGAGTTGCTGAGCGATAGGGCTGGCTGGGTCATGCTGGCTCCAGTAGTCACATTCGATGAGCGGGATTGCTGCCGGGTGGTGGCATGCGCGGTGAAACGCGGTTGACGCGTGCCGTGGGCGAGATGCGCGGACGTCGGTTCATGGCGCCCTCCAAGACTACGCTCGGAGTTGCATTCGCCGACCCGGCTCGTGGGTGCTGCTGGTTTCGTGCCGCTGTGGCCGTCGTTGTCGCGGGGGATGCGGCCACAGCGTGCAAAACGTGGTAGCAAGATTCGCGCACGGCGCTGACGAACGTAAATGGGTTCGTCGGCCGCGCGCATGAAATTATGTTCTAGTGCATTGACGCGCAATGCGCACGACTAATTGCAGCCGATTGACGAAAAAGCGCAGGCCCATCGGCGACTAACCCGTCTAGAATGCCCGATTTCCGGTTTTTTTGCAGAGCCGCTTCAGAACAACAATGCAGCGTCGGCCGCTTTGCCCGCATGCCTGCCTGCTCACGAGACATCATATTCATGACGACAACGAACGCCGCGAGCCTGGGTCGCGCGCCACAAGCCCAAGCGTCACACCGATTCCGGACCGCGTAATGACTCACAACGACTTCAGGCGCGGGATCGCATTGTCGGTCGGTGCGTCGGCGATGTTCGCATTGCTGTCCGCTTACGCGACGCTGCTGAAACCGCTTTCGGGCCTCGACATCTTCGCATGGCGCATCGTGTGGACCGTGCCCGGCGCGCTGCTGCTCGTCGCGCTGCGCAAGCGTCTGCCGATTCTGCGCGCGCTCGTTGTCCGAATGATGAAGCAGCCGAAGCTCGGCATCGCGATCAGCGTGGCCGCGGGCTTGCTCGGCGCGCAGCTCTGGCTGTTTCTGTGGGCGCCGCTGCATGGGCGCATGCTCGAAGTGTCGCTCGGTTATTTCCTGCTGCCGCTCGTGATGGTGCTGGTCGGGCGCTTCCACTATCACGAGCGGCTCGACGCGTTGCAGTGGCTCGCGGTCGCCTGCGCTGCGGTTGGCGTCGCACACGAGCTGTGGGTGACCGGCGCGTTTTCGTGGCCGACGCTCGTCGTTGCGCTCGGCTATCCGCCTTATTTCATGCTGCGCCGTCAGATCAATCACGATTCGCTCGCGATGTTCACCGTCGAAATGGCCTTGCTGCTGCCGGTGGCGATCGTGTTCATTCTCGTCGGCGGTTCGCTGCAAGCGATCGCCGGACGCGCGGAAATGTGGTTTCTGCTATTGCCGGGCCTCGGCGCGTTGAGCACGCTCGCGCTCGCTTCGTATCTGAAGGCGAGCCGCCTGCTGCCGGTCGCGTTGTTCGGCATCCTCGGCTACGTCGAGCCGGTGCTGCTCGTCTTCGTATCGATCACGCTGCTGCGCGAAACGCTGAGCGTCGCGCAACTCGCGACCTATGTGCCGATCTGGATCGCCGTTGCGCTGACCGCGCTGCACAGCGTGCGCTTCGTGCGGTTTGCGTAGAGCTGAACGGCGACGCCCGCTCAGCGATGCGCTTCGGTCCGCTGTGGATTGATGCGCGTCGGGCCTACCTGCGCCTCGATCGCGTCGCGCAGTTCGGGACGCCAGCCGACACCGAACAGCGCTTCGGCGAGCACGAATAGCGGGCCGATCAACAGGCCGATCACGTCGTCGACGAAGGCCGGCTTGCGATGTTCGTACGCGACGTGACCGACGAACTGGAACCCCCAGCCGATCACGAAGAGGCCAATGCCGGTCGCGAGCCACACGAGCGTCGTTTGCGCGGCGATCCACTCGCCGAATCCGACACAAAGCGCCGAGATGCAGGCCATCAGCAAGCCGAGCGGCACGTCGAGCGCGAGGTAATAGACGGTCGCCGCCACGAACAACAGCCACGCTGGCGACAACGTGATCGGGAACATCCCGGCACCGAACGACGGGCGGCTCAGCAACACCGCGAGCGCGAGCACGATCATCGGGATGCCGACGAAGTGCGTGGCGATATTGCGCCGGTCGCGGTGGTAGGCCGCGTATTGGGTGAGTTGCTGCGTCAGTGTTCTCATCAGTGCCGCTCCTGTGCCAACGTCAGCATAATCGCGCGCAGCGGATTTTCAAACCATCGGGTAGCCGGCGACCAGCGACGATCGCCCGCGGATGCTGTCCAATGTTTGTACTGTCCTCGTCGAGCGCGTTTAACGCGCACTCGGGTGACCGACGCGACGTTTCAATGCGCCGATCGTCGCGGCGGGCAACGTGGTGAGCAGCGTGTGCAACGTGAAGTCGAGGTCTTCGCGCGCGATGTCGAGTTGCACGCGGACTTCTCCGCGCACGGTTTCCGTGTTGATGACATAGACGCCGAGCGGCGAATGAAGCAGTGCGCGCAGGTGAGGGCGCGGCAGCGTCACGAGTAGAAGCGAGCGCGCCGACGGAAACGGAATGACGTTGCTGTGTCGAACCTGCTTGCTGGCAGGTTGCGCAGAGAGCGTGTCGAGCGATTGCGTGAGAACCATGTGATGCGGCGTTCGTGTAACGCGATGGTGAATTGGAACAATTCGAGCGTAATCGCCCGCGGGTAAAGACGGTGCAAAAATTCGCGGCTCTGTCGACAAAAAGATACGACACGGCATGGCACACGGCGTAAAAAAAGGCGAGTCATAAGACTCGCCCTCCCTGAACGGCACGGCCCGGCTTCCATCAGCTTCTATTTGAACAGCACCTGGATGGCCGGTCAGCGCCGAAACCGATCACGTGTTATTGCGTTTTGGTCGTGTCGGCTTGTGCGCCGTCGGCTTTCGCCGGGGCAGTGCTGGCCTCTTTCGCACTCTCCGTTTTAGTCTTCGCGGCGCTCGTTTCGACGGCATGTTTGCCCGTGGACTTGTGGGCCTTCTTCGTATGGGCGGAAGTCTTTTTCACGTGCTTTTGCGTGGCGGCTTCGGCGGGCGCTTTCGCTGCGGCCGCGCTGTCGTCCGTCGCACCGGCTTGTACCGCGGTGCTTGCTTTCAGACTCGCTTGGCCGGCAGTCGGCAGCTGCGTGGCTTGCGCGGGTTGCGCAGTTTGTGCGGCGGACGGTGCGGCCGTTTGAGCAAATGCGGTCGACACGAGCAGTGCGGAAGCAACAGCGGCGAAAAGCGTCTTCATGATGTGACTCCTGGTTGAATCGGTGGATTCGTTTGTCGCGGCTGAATTATTTCAGCGCTGCCGGTTTAACGTAGGGCGGAATACAGGAGTTGACGCTGCGCTGGTGACAAAACGTAAGTAGTGCGTCAGCGCGGATACATCTTGCGGCTCACAAAGCGAATCCACGGAAAGTCGCCACGCTCAATGAAGACGCGACCGCGGTCTTGCCGAGCAACTGCGCTAAAGCCTCCGGCGAGACCGCCGGGCTAAACAGGAAACCCTGGGCCACCGTGCATCCGTGGCGGACCAGAAACTCGCGCTGGACCTCGAGCTCGACCCCTTCCGCGACCACATCGAAGCTCAGCGTTTCAGCAATCGCGATGATCGCAAGCGACAGCGCTTCGAGCTCCTTGTCTCTGCCGATTTCGCAAACGAAGGCGCGATCGATCTTGATGCGATCGACGCTAAAGCGTTTCAGATAGCTGAGGCTCGAATAACCAGTGCCGAAGTCGTCGATAGCGATGGAAACACCGAGTTCGCGCAGCTCGCGAAAAGCCCGTTGCGCTTCTTCCGCGTTGCGCATCAGCGTGCCCTCGGTGACCTCGAGTTCCAACAGTTCGGCGGGCCAGTTGGCGTCCTCGAGTGCCGAGCGCACCACGCCGGGGAGATCCGCCCGTTCGAGTTGAAGTGGCGAAACATTGACCGAGATGCGCACCGGGGGAAGCCCCGAGTGCACCCACGCGCTCGCCTGCAGGCACGCCTGCCGCAATACCCAGGTGCCGATGCTCTGAATCAGACCGGTTTCTTCGGCAAGCGGGATGAAGACGGCCGGCGACACCTCACCGAGTTCGTCGTCGTGCCACCGCAACAGCGCCTCCGCACCGACGATGCATCCGGTTTTCATGTCGATCTGCGGCTGATACGCCAGATACAACTCATGGGCTTTCGCCGCGCGTCGCAGTCGCGTCGTGAGCCGCAACTTCTCGGCGGCCGCCCGGCTCAACTCCGGCTCGTAGAATTGATAGCCGTTTCGCCCGCGCGATTTCGCCACGTACAGCGCGGCATCGGCATTGCGCGTGAGCAATTCCGGCTTCGCGCCGTCTTGTGGAAACGTACTGACGCCGATGCTTGCTTCGAGATAAAGCTCGTGCTCGCCGATGCCATACGGCTCGCTCATCTCATGAATCAGCGAGTCCAGCATTTCGGTGAGTTGCGTCGCGTCGGCTCGTTCCGCGACGATGACGAATTCATCGCCCCCGTAGCGCGCGACGAAATCCGTCGCGCGCAGCAGGCGCTGAAGCCTTCGCGCCACGGCTTGCAGCAGCAAATCGCCGATGCGGTGTCCGAGCGAATCGTTGACGTCCTTAAACCGGTCGAGATCGAGGAACAGGACGGAAACGTTCTGACCTGTCGCTGCCGCGCGCGCCAGCGACGCCGAAAGATGTTCGCCGAGCAGCACCCGGTTCGGCAGCTCGGTCAGGGCATCGTATCTGGCTTGATGCTCGAGTCTTTTGAGCGAGCGGCGAAGATGCGCTCCAATGCGGCCGTTCCAGTGAATCAGCGAAAGCAGCAACAAGGCCGAAGCGACGCCGCAGCCCAACAGCATGCGCGTAAACCACTTCACGTCCAGCGAGGATTTGCTGACGACTGAAGCGACCTTGGCATCGGCCGCGAGTCGTACGTCGACTACCCGTTCGAGGACGCTGTAGAAATAGGCGTCGATTTCCTCGAGTCTGGGGTCGCCCACTGCCACGCTGCCGGGATGCTCCGCGATCATGCGCGCAAGACCGAAGCTCTGCTCGCTGAGTCTGCCGATCATGTCGTCCAGGTCCGACAGCCGCGATATGCATTCCTGATTCTCGCTGCAGCTCTCGCGCGCGTCGCGCGTCAACGCGAGCAGTTCCAGCATCGGAAAGCTATAGGCCGCGCGGTTGTATAGCGGCACCGTGGCTATGGAGGTGTAGAGCGTCGCATGCTCATCGAGCATGACATGCTGAACCTGGTCGAGGTCGTGGCGCAAGCGACCGGAAGCCTGGATCGTCCGAAGCGAACTGTCCTGCTCGCTGCTCTGGCGGATTGCGAGGAAGGTACTCGTCGCAATGACAGCGAGAATGGCAAGCACGGCTATGACAGTACCGGCTTTGCGCGTTGCTTCCTGTCCCAAGGCGCTTCCTTTCCGTCAACCCGGCGCGGGCGAAAACCGGCCCGCCCGGATAGTGAATGTTCAGGTGGCTGCATGACTTGCCTTAGGGCGCTGGGGATCTACCCGGTAATGGCGCGCTATGGCTCTGCTTATCCGCCTATCGATCGGCAAATTCCACGCGGTTGCGACCGCTTCGCTTGGCGCGGTACAGAGCCGCATCGGCGAGACCGTATGCGGTGTCGAAACAGGTTCCGACTGCGTTGATGCTGACGCCAAAGCTGGCCGTGATGCGGCGCTCGACCGGCGGAACGACCAGCGAGTCACTGATGGCTTCTCGCATGCGCTCGGCAAGAATGGCGCCACTGGCTGGTTCATGACCGGGCAGCAGCACCGTGAACTCCTCACCGCCCACTCGCCCGATGAAGCCTTGTTCCCCGACGATTCCGCGCAGACAATCGACGACCCCCGAAATGACCGCGTCTCCAGTGGGGTGGCCGTAGTCGTCGTTGATCCGCTTGAATTCGTCGATGTCGAGGATGATCATCACCGCGCTGTTGGTGCGCAAGACCTTGGTGGTCCGCTCGATCACGGCGCTGCGGTTCAGTACGCCCGTCAACGCGTCGTGCGAGGCGCGATACGCCAACTGCTGAGCCAGCACCTGCATCTCGCGTTCTGCCCGGTCGCTGCGGCCGATCAGGCGCCGGGTTTCGCGCATCAGGCGCTGGAAGTGCTCGATCAGTTCGCCCAGCGACTGGCGATACTCCGCGGCATCCGCATCGATGATCGAGTGCATCGCGCGGGCCTTTGCCAGCGCCGTGCTCTCGTTCTGGAACAGATCGGGTGCGCCGCCCGAGGACACGTCACGGGAAGAGGTCGAACGCACCTTATTTTCCTTGCTGCGCGATGGGGCGATCGGTGAACTCGATCGCGCGGAAATCGGCCTTCAGTTCTTCCCCGAATTCGGCAATGGTCTCGTCTTCCTCGTCGCGATACCAGTTCATCGACACGCGGCTTCCCGATTCCGCCGCCTGATCGAGCGCGTCGAAGATGCTGAACAGCATCTTGGTGCTCGAGCTGTTGAAGTACGTCAACGCGACGTCGATGGTGATTTCGGCCCCGGTGTTCGCTGCGAGGTACTTGCGCATCTGCTCGATGATCGGCGCGTAAAAAGCGGCTGCGTTTTCCGGGTAGGACTCACCCTTGATCGACAACGCGTGTTGGTCGAAGCGAAAGTCGACTTCGGGCGACGTCGTCGTCGCGGGGATGTGTAGGTTTTCCATTGTTCTTGTGCCTTCCTGCTCAGATGATGGCCATGAGGCAAAACAGCGTGGTGCCGGGTTCGTCGGCACGCGGATGAAAAGCGAATTCAAGCGGCGCGCTCGCATCGCGCGCCATCGTCAGGAAGCCAAGGCCGGCGCCCTTGCTGTCCTTCGGCGCGTCGGCGCGCAATGTCACCTTGTACGCCTGCTTGATTTCTTCGAGCGACATGCTGCGCAGAGGCTCCAGCCTGTTGCGCAGGCCCTCGACCTCGGCGGTCGCGATGGGATTGACGCACAACATCACGTGATGCTCGCCGTGCCTGGAGATGCACACCGCGCCCTCGCGAATCGCGCCCGTCCCTTCGCCGCCTGGCTCCAGCGCGTTCGACGAGTAATGAACGATGTTCTGTGCCAGCTCGATAAAAGACGAGAAGAGTTTGCGGCGGGTCGGACCGCTGACGCCGGCGACTTCGAGTTGCAGTTTCACGACTTCGCCCATCGACGCGACGATGTTATGGGAGAAGTAGCCCTTGTGATAGAAGAGTACATTGCGCCGCTGCGCGAGTTCGAAAAAGGCGCTGTCTTGTTCTAGTAGTTGAGACATTCTGGGAATTCACTAAATGCGGGCACAGAAAAGCGTGACGTCGTCACGGCGCGGTTGATTGCCTTGCCATTCCGCGAGCGCGAGCCGGACGCGCTCGCAAATCGTCGCTGGGGTTTCGGCGCGGTTTTCGAGGATCAGGTCGAGCGCGCGGCGCCGGCCGAAAGAAATATTGCGCGGACCGCCGATCTGATCGGCGAGGCCGTCGGTATAGATGAACAGCAGGCTACCCGCCGTGACCGGAATCGAGCGCAAGCTCCACGCATAGTCGGCGCGACTGTCCACGTAACCGACGCCCATGCGGTCGGCGCTGATCGTTTCGAACTCCGCGGCATCGGGTGACAGGATGTGCAGCGCGATCCTCGCGCCGGCAAAACGCAGCATGCTCTCCGTCGCATCGAACCAGAAGAGTGCCGTGTCCAGGCCGTCGTTGGATTGGGTTCCTTCGTCGGCACAGTTCACTTGCCCCAGCAAGGCCTTGACGTTGCGATTGACGGCCGCCAGCAGCGCGGCGGGGTCGCGCGGCCCGATCTGTTCGAGCGCCTTCGACAACGACGCCGAAGCAAGCAAGGTCATGAACGCGCCGGGAACGCCATGTCCGGTGCAATCGGCAACAGCGCCGAACCAGCCGGTCGGAAAGGCCGCGAAATGATAGAAGTCGCCGCCGACTACGTCGCGAGGTTCCCAGACCATCGCCGCGTCGCGCAGCTTCATGGACAGCGTCTCGCTGGAAGCGCGCAACATGGCGCGCTGGATCACGCTGGCGTACTCGATACTCTGCATGATCTGGCGGTTCTTCTCCGCCTGCATTTCCGCGACCGCGCTGATCAGTTGCAGACCACTGCCGAGACCTGAGAAGAGTCCGTCGCGCGTCACGATGAAACCATCGACCAGTGCTTTTTCTCCGGCCTCGACGGTCCTGAACGTCAGCGCTTCGATGCTCACGTCGGCATCGACGATGAGCGGGTCCTTGTCCATGAACGCGATGCAACTCTTCTTGTCGTAAAGCTCGCGATGGAACGGCTTGCTCATCTGCGACATGAAGATATCGCGGTTGATCAGGCCGATGGGACGGTGGTCATTGATGACAGCGAGGCTCTGCATGTCGCGACGCGCGGAGAAGATCTCCATGACCACGGAGTTGGGGTCTTCAACGTCTACGGATGGAACTTCGTGGCACAAGTCTCCGGCTGTGCGCGGATTCCCCTGTGCGGAAGAACGGCGAAATCTCGAGAACGCTGGATGCATGGCGACGCCAGTCGATGTATGAGGAAACCTCGCACGCTAAGGTTTCTCCATGTACTTTATGTGACAGAGCGGAGGCGATCCTCTCGATTGGCGCGAGATTAGAAAACGAGTGGTCACGCAAAGGTTTGCGTGACCGACATCAGTAAAACTTGCGGGCTGCGAGGTTGCGCAAATGCAACGCCAACGGGTCCGGTTATTCAAACGGATTCTGCACGACACCCGGCTTGGCATCCGGCTCGTCCTGCACCTTCGCCGGCAAATCCTTCTGCGCCTGAAGACTCGCGACGATTGCATCGAGCGCTTCCTTCAGCGCAAGCGCCGCCTTCAGGCCGCGTTGATCGCGCGTCAATTCGAGCGTGCCGTTCAGCACGACACGCGTCGTGCCGTTGCTGAGCGTGAGCGCATCGCCCTGAATGTTGAGCACGTCGTCATCGTTCGAATAGGGCTTAAACACCTTTTAGTCCTCCTGGCCGCTGGTCCTTCAGGTTATCCGGAATGCCCGGAAAGCGGATGCCCGACATTGCTTCGAGCTCGTGAATCGTGCGCATGTCGTAGCGGTTGGTCGCTACATTATCAACCACGACTGCGAATGCCAGTTGACGCGACGGCACATAGACGACCTTGTACAACTGGGTCGGCACGAACACGCGCGTCGGTCCGATCGTCTGCAATTGCTGTCCCGTGAACAGCGGTCCGGTGACGACGTATGTGTCGTCGTAGGCTAGTGCGATCTTACGCACCGCGGTTTCGATGCGTGCCCACAATCGTTGGTTGTTCTGACGGTCTTGCGGCACGATGTTCGCGAGCGAGAACGATTGCGCCATCGCCTCATTGTTCCAGCGATTGCCCGCCGGACTCATATGGCCGCGATCGAAGCCGCTGCGTTTGTAGTCGGCGAGGGTCGCGCCTTCGCCTTCGGGCAGACGCGAGTCTTCGAAGAACTTGTTGGTACGCACCATGTCCTTCGCTTCTTCGATGTGCTCGCGTGTCAGATGCTCGGCCGACCACAGCGGACCGTGCGTGATACCCGAATGCAGCACCGCGAAATCGCTATAACAAAGCATGCGCGTTTTGGGCGCCATCTTCTGATTGGTGAGGATGGGCCATTGCGCATTCGGCGTGAAACTGGTGCAGGAGGGCGCCGCGCCCGCATGAGCGGCGACGGCGAGGAACAGACAGGCAAGCCACTTCTTCATGTGTCGGTGGTTCGATGAAAGGGGACGCAAGTATAGCGTCGCGGCCCGCATCGAGCGACCGCACCAAGCGAATCAAAGAAAGGGGATGGGAAACAGAAGAGGCGGCGTGCGCCGCACAAAAAAGTGGGCCGCTTTGCAGCGACCCGAATGCGTGGACTTCCGACTCTACTCACGCAATCTTAAGAAGGTCTTAAGATCTGCGTTCTCGCGGTACGTTATGTTCGTTTGCGCACGAACAGATCTACGCGCCCGAGCAGTGCTCGCACAACGAGCCGGAAGTTTCGACCGGAAAAGAGAGCGCGGCGAAGCGCGCCGGAGATTAATTACCGAACACGCTGTTTTCAGCGCGAGTTTTTTGACGATCCACCGCCTGCAAACGCCAGAAGCCGCTAGTCGCCTTGCGGGTTCGCAGCGCGGTCCATGCTGCGGCGCCTTGCGCGGCGCTCACTCGTTCCTTGCGATCGACGTGCAGACCGCGCAACGTACAGAGCGGCGCGTCGGCGCTCGGTGCGCACAGCGTAGTCACGCCGTTCTCGTCGCGCAGTTCACCCCAGGGGGGCAAGTCGATCCCTTGATGCGCTTCTCTCGACCACCGATGTTCATCAGTATCGAGCCAGAGCACAGCGTAATCATGGCTTACGGTGGGATCGGAACCGTTGATCAGGATGGTCAGTCGCATAGCAGTTCCGTTCATAATTTGCGAAGGGCTTTACCAGTCTAGGCGGCGCGGCGCTTTATGCAAGACAAAGGCATGATTTGCGAATGGAAAAATAATTCGCCAAACCGTGGGGGAAGGTATGGTGCATGCTCAACGCCGCGCGGCGTACGCGATATGCATGCTGTAACGACCACATGCACATCGCGCGCCGCGGCAAATCAACGCAGCAGACAGGCGTTCAAGCTAGATCGAGCGAAGCGGTCAGATCGCCGAGCGGCGCGAGTCCGTTGCTGGCGAATGCCTTGTCGCGCGCGACCACGCCATCGAGCGGAGCGAGTCCATGCACACGACTAATGAAACGCAGAATTGAGTTCGTGTCGTACACCGTGTGATCGACGTAACCCTTCTTCGCGAGCGGCGAGATCACCAGCGCGGGAACGCGCGAACCCGGCCCCCAGCGATCCCCGATCGGCGGCGCGACGTGGTCCCACCACCCGCCGTTCTCGTCGACGGTGACGATCACGACAGTGTTCTGCCATTGTGGCCCGCGCTGAATATGCTCGATCAGCGTCGCGATGTGACGGTCGCCCGAGGCGACGTCGGCATAGCCCGCGTGCATGTTCAGGTCGCCCTGCGGTTTGTAGAACGTGACGGTCGGCAAACGTCCCGCGTCGATGTCGGCGATCAGGCGATTGGTGGACGCGTCGTTGCCCATCCCGCCGTCGCGCAGATAGCGGCGGCGCGCGGCCGTGCCCGGCGCGTAATTGGCGAAGTAGTTAAACGGCTGATGGTGATACTGAAAGTCGGGCATCGATCCCGTATCGCGATGATCGAGCGCGAATTGCCATGCGCCGCTGTACCACGCCCAGTCGATGCCCTTTGCGGTCAGCCGGTCGCCGATCGTCGCGTAATTCTGCGGCGGCATCACGCGCGGGTCCGACGGATCAGCAAATGCCGGGTCGCCGCCTTCGGCCGGACGCACGCTGCTCGGCTGATACGGCGGAGCCATCGTGTTGACTGCGTAGCCGTCGGCGGTGAAAGCGCCGTCATTGACGAACTTTGGCGGACCGTCGAGCGCCGACGCGGGCGAATTGGGCGCGAGCTTCAAACGGGTGCCGGTCGGATCGTCGCCTTCCACGACCGACACCATCTTCCTCGCCGGGCTGTTGTGGATGTCCGGGTAGTACGGCGCCTGCGCCGAGATCAGGAAGATGTGATTCAGCCACGAACCGCCGAAAGCGGCCATGAAGAAGTTGTCGCACAGCGTGTACTGCTGCGCCAGATTCCAGAGACGCAGTGAGTCAGCGGAATTGCGGTAGTGCCCCATCACAAGGCCGCCCGAATCGCCCCACGCGGCGAACTGGTTGTTGCGCCCCGCGTTGATTTGCATCTGGTTCTGATAGAAGCGATGGATCAGATCGCGGGTGATCACGCCGGTCGGCAGCGGCGCGCCGTGCGCATCGACGATCTGAAACGGCCGGTTGCGCAGATGATCGAGATCCTTTTCGCCAATCATGTAGCGCTTGCCGTCCACTTCCTGCGCCTGCGGCACGAGCCCGCCCCAGATCGCCGGCAGCCGCGGCAGCGGCGTCTTGCCATCGCGGTCGAGTTGGACGTACTGCTCGGCGGTGACCGCGTCGAGCGGATGCTGGACACCCGGGTAGTTGCCGTACAGGTTCGCGAAGCTGCGGTTCTCCGCGTAAATCACCACGATGTTCTTCACCTGATCGTGCAGCGCAGCGTCGAGCCGCAAGTCGGCGGCGCCGCGCGGCGGGCCGTTGCCCGCGAGTGCCTCGCCCGTTTTGCAGCCGGGCAGCGCGAGGCCGAGGCCGACTGCCGCGAGACCGGTCAGGACGCGCCGACGTTCGGGATCGTCGGGGGCGTCGTTGGTGTTGTCGATTGAATCGGGGTTGTCCAGTTTCGGCGGCAGGTGAGGATCGTGGTCGGTCATCGGTGAGTTCCGAAGGAGACGTGACGGTCGCTTCGGCGCCGCTGGAGGCGGCGCGCGCGACACCGGTTATGGGTCCGCCGAGGCCGGCAGGCCTCGCGGCTTTACGGCAGCCGACGCTTCACGCGCCAGCTGTGATGCGTGGCATCGACAGCCAATAGTAGCCAGTGCCGTGCGTCGATCGGATGACGCTTTTGCGTCGCGTACCGGTCGACGGTCAATTCGAGTTCGTCATGCGCGCGCCGATGATAGGTGGCGTGCGCGCCGGAGCCATCCGCGAACTCGACGCGCGCCTCGGCGAAGTTCGGCGCGCCGGCCGGTTCGGGAAGTTCGGCGATGCGCACCGCGCAGCCCGGATAAAGATGCGAGTCGGCAACCTGAATCTGGATCGCGTTGGGCATGACGTGGCCTCCTACGCTTGGGCGGCGCGAGCGCGCGGCTGGGACACACCGCGCCGCCGGACCGGATCAAAGCATAGCACCGCGTGGCCGAATCGCCGCATGCTTCGCGCTATCGTCCTGAATTGAATCGGATGAACCGCATAGCGCGACGCGACCGGGCTCGGCACGCATCCGCTGAGCCGCGATCAGGCGTCAAAGCGTTTTCCGATAAACCACGAAGCCGGACTTGTCCGCGACCTTGTCATAGAGCTGCATCGCGGTGTGGTTCGTCTCGTGCGTCTGCCAGTAGACGCGTTGCGCGCCGTCGGCTTTTGCCCGCGCATAGACGGCCTCGATCAGCGCACAGCCGACACCCTTGCCGCGCTCGCTATCGAGCGTGTATAGATCCTGCAGATAGCAGATCGGTCCCGCCATCGTCGTATGGCGGTGATACAGAAAATGCACGATGCCCTGCAATTGCCCGGCGCGTTCGGCGACGAACGCATGCATCGGCTCGTAGCCATCGAAAAAGCGATTCCAGGTGATTTTCGTGATCTCGCGCGGCAACGCGGTCTCGCCCGAGCGGCCATAAAACGCGTTGTAGGCGTCCCATAGCGGCAGCCATGCATCGAAATCGTCGCGGGTGACGGCGCGAATCTGCAGCGGGGCGGACATGTGGGCGGCTCCTGTGGAAAGCTGTGGAACCGCCAGCATAGAAAATTTGCGACGTGATTGTTAGCTCCACCATGAACGACAAATCTGGAGCCACGACGCTTGCGGCAGTGCGGTGAGCCGATGCATCACCGCCTGCAGCGAGTCAGTGCTTGCGAGGATGCTTCTGGCGAAGCTCGTTGCGGACCTTCTTCGCGGCGAACAGCGGCACGTAGTCGAACACGCGCGCCTCGCTCCGGAATTCGGCGAGCGTATCGGCGTACATGCGGGACACCGTTTCGGTCGGCGTGTCGGTTTCTTCGGCGATGCTGCGGACTATTTCGTCTACATTCGGCTCGGGCTGCGACATGGACGGTCTCCGGTTAGTGTGCGGCGGACTGGATGGACGGTACGCGCACGGCAGGAGTCCATTACAGGATGCGATTCGCGAGCACGCCAATTAAATCGGCCTATCGTCCGACCGATTTCACAGAGATTTTCTTCTTGCGCTGCGGCAAGCGACCCTGCGGCGAGGGCGCGCGGAAAATCAACCGGTACGGCGGTGGTGAATACCCGGGAAACGCGCAGGGGTAAGCAGCGGCGTCTCTACTTCTCCATCTTCTGCGCTACGTGCGCGATCCGGTCGCGCACGACGCCGATCGCCTGCTTCAGCGCGTAAACGTCCTGAAAGTAGCGGTACGGAATCCGGATCTGGCTAGCGTTCGCGTCGATGTTTTCAATCTCGTCACTCCATTGCGCGATTTGCGCGCGAGTCGGCTCGGCATTCTTCCATACTTCGTCCTCGAGCGCCTTGATCGCGCGGTACCACACGAACAGGCGTTTCTTCATACGCGCTTCGAGCATGCTCGGCAGCGCCTGGGCGAGGCCGATCAGCAGCGCAAGGAACGGCACCAGAATCAGCAGCCGTCGCTCGATCAGACTCGCGAGCCAGAACGGCAGGTAGCGATACAGAAACGGCCGGCCCGATTTGAAGTAGCGCACGCTTTCGTCGGAGATCGGGAATTCTTCAGTGTTCAGGTTCGGGAACGTGCCGAGCGGCGTGAAGTAGTCCTCGCCGCCGTGCACCGTGCGCGCGGCGTCGAGCAGCAGATAGACGAGCGCCGGATGCAGCGTGTCCTTCGACACCAGCAGCGCCGTCGCCGCGAGCAGCGTGACGTCGCTGCGCGGCAGATCGTCGGCGACGCTCGTCGAGGCACGCGGCAATACGATCTTCGACAGCGACGGGAATTTTTGCGCCAGTGCATCAGCCTGCGCGAAGCTCATCAGCTTCAGGTTGCTGGTCAGCAGCGCGTGCTGCATGTCGGCGTCGGGCCGGCCGATGAAGAACGCCGCGTCGATCTGACCGCTTTCGAGCCCTTCGTATGCGGCGTTCGCGTCCATCTGCAGCAGCGTCGAGTTCTGGCTCGTGACGCCGCTGTAGCCGAGCAGCACCTGGGAGACGTTGAGCAGCCCGCTGCCCGGCACGCCTATCGAAATGCGCTTGCCGCGCAGTTGCGACAGCCGGTCAATCGTCGCGTCGCCGCGATAGAACACCCAGATCGGCTCGTACGACACGGCGGCGATGGTTTGCAGATTGTCCGTGTCTTTCGGACTGGTCGTGCCCGACTGGATGAAGCCGACCTGATAGGCGCTGTCCGGGTCAGCGAGGCGCTGGTAGTTTTCGACCGAGCCCGACGAGCTGCGGATGTCGAGCTTGATGCCTTCGCGCTTGAGCAGCGGCGCGTAGCGATCGGCAAAGCCGCGGTAAATGCCGCCGTCTGCGCCGGAGGTGATGACGATCGTGCGCTGGAACGCGGGCTCGAGAATCAGCGCGAGCATCCAGCCGAACGCGGCGACCAGCACGATCGCGCCGATGATCAGAAGACGCCGGCGCCGCCGTGTCATCGGGGTTCTCGGGCTGCGGTACGGCGCGGGGTCTGGTCTCGGCATCGTTACCCGGTTTGGTCAGGTCCGGCCTTGGTGAGTAAAGGAGTGGGATCGGGGTTTGGTTCCTCAACTTTACGATATCGGGGAGTTTTATTCGATAGCCAGTGATGTGCAGTGAAAAGATGCGGGTCTGTTACAGACTGTGGGGATCACGATTTTCGTGCTACAGATTCCAGTCGTACGGGCCGCTCCGGCGTGCGAACAAGCGCGTCGTTCATTCAGTCAGAGGGAGTTGCGGTGTTGGAGGCACCTTCGATCCCATTAGCAAGGCGCAGCACGTATGCACGCACGCGTAGCCGTCGCAGCGGTTACTGTTCGGCCTGCGACGCGGCATTGGCCAATGCTTTACACAGTGGACTTATGCCTTTGGGACAAGATCTCGTAGAAAGCGTAATGATTTTTGCAAGGTCGTCAGTATCAAGTGTTGAGTTAATGTGACGTCGCACGAACGATTCTAGCGGCGGATTGAGCTTAATTTGTTTATCAAGTTCTGATAACGCTTTCCAGTGGTCAATCAGCAATCGCGCGATTGCCTCAGAATAGCCTTCAGCAATCCCGCCATCGTCGCATTGTCCATACTTGCTGAATGCGCTATTTACCTGAGCCCAGCTATCGAGGTGATCCACCATCGCGTCCGCGGCAACAGAATCTTTTTCCGTGCAAATTTTGCCGTACGCCAACGGCATCCAAGCAGCAATAGCAGCAGCTACAAGCAGCGCCGCCATTTTGCGGTTATCCATGAGGGCGTCCCTGCAGATTTATGCCGCGGTTTCGGTGAGATGCAGCATGAGCCATAGCCAAGTTATTGTTGGTTACCTCGACCGTTGTCAAAGCGTCTCGGCGCATTAGGTTGCTGATGGTACTCATCGCATCGTCCGATGTACGGATGCAGCCCATCGTTGGGTGCTGGGAACCTGGTAAATGTCGGGCGTTAGCTCGCCCCGAATGTACGCCAATCCCAGGATGGCCGGGCACGTTGAAGCGAATGATGCCGTGCATCCCGTACGGCCCATTCACCGATGCCGCATGTGGATGTGGGGTGACCTGGGCTTGAACGCTGTAAATCCTGTTCCTGAGGTGTCGAATCGTGGCGTGCCTATCAACGTTGTTATACGCCGGCCACGTCCCAACTGTGTTGCCAGTTGAGTCAACAAGTGAGATTTGATGGCTGGACCCATTGAATATCAACTTCGACATTTAGCGCATTCCTTATTTTGTGGGCTTTGAGAAAACTAGACAAATTCCACTACCATTCCACCTAACGTGAGGTGCAGTGAACAGTGAAGGGGCTGCTCGTGGCTTCGCAGGTCTGACTTCCAACAGCATGAATCTCGAGGGTGCTTTCAGTGCGATGGTAGCGGCAGACCAGATAGGGATCGACGCCCGTTAAATCCCAATGATCCGATGTTTTGCCGGCCACGGGAATAAGGTCCGCCTTCTGCTCTGGAGGGCCATCAAACAGAGATGCGTTATCCAGGACATGGTGTTGCCCTGCTGTAGAAAGCACGCTCGGGCACTGGAGCCGCACTGGCAATGCACACGCAGCACTTGTTGCCGCGAGGCAAGCTGCCAGGAAAAGCGCCTTATTCGACAACATGGTATCGGCTACCACCATTAACAGCCGTGCCGACGCCGCGACGGAAATGGATGGTACGCCGATGGAAGGTCTGTTTGCTATGTCCGTTCCACTGGTCGATCACAGCGGTTCGATCCAGTAATTGCCAATAAATTGCCGCGCGGCTCGTTCTGTTCGCGTGATATCCACAGTGCTTCCTCTGTCAGTAGATGGGACCGGACTTAACGCACACACTATCGAGGCAATCGCGCAAAAACAAGCAATACTCGATTTTCAGATAATGGCGATTCGCTGAGAATGCCGTCCAGATTGTGATTCAACATCTAGCGAGGAAGAAACAGCCTCCCGATCAATGTGTCGCAATGTGTCGAGTAGCTCTACCCCGAATCACCCGCTCCGCAGCACTACCCAACCACCCCCACCTCACCCCCCAACTCCCGCGCAATAAACTCGACAAACGCCCGAATCCGATTCGACATCTGATGCCGCGGCGAATACACCGCGAAGATGTCCGCATTCGGCGTGTCGTGATCAGGCAGCAACTGAACCAGCGACCCCTCCGCCAGATACTGCCGGATGTCCCATTCCGCGCGCATCAGGATGCCGTGTCCTTCGAGCGCCCATTTGACGGCGATCTCGCCGTCGTTGGTGGTCAGCGTTCCCTTGATGTGCACCGCCTCGGTCTTGCGCGCGGCGCCGCGTCCCGACGTCAGCCGCCACACGCCATACGCTTCGTCTCCCTGCCGAATGCCGATGCAGTTGTGGCGCGTCAGATCGTGCGCCGTGAGCGGCGTGCCGTGCGCCGCGAGATATGACGGCGCCGCGCACAGCAGACGCCGGTTCGGCGCAAGCCGGCGTGCGACTACGCGCGTATCGGGCGGCTCGCCGAAGCGGATGCAGACGTCGAAGCTGTCGTCGGTGAGCGGCGGGGGCGTGACCGACAACTGCAGTTGAACCGACACCTGCGGATACCGCGCGACGAAGCGCGAAATCGCCGGTCCGATATGGCTGCGCCCGAAGCCGAGCGTCGCGTTTACGCGCAGCAAACCCTTCGGTGTCTTCTTCGCCGAGCCGAGCAGTTCGGCCAGCTCGTCGATCTCGTCGAGAATCCGCCGCGCGCGTTCGAGGTATAGCTCGCCTTCGGGCGTCAGCATCATGCGGCGCGTCGTGCGGTTCACGAGCGCGACGCCCGCGCGCTGTTCCATCTGCGTGAGGCGCTTGCTGACGGCGGCCGCGGTCAGCCCCAGTTCGCGGGCGGCCGCGCTGAGACTGCCGTTCGCGGCGAGCGTCGAGAAAAAGCTCAGATCCGCTGGCTGCACGGTGTCGCGCATCGTCTTTTCCACGCCTTCGCATTTGTGAATGCAAGTTAAAGATGCTTTGAGTTTAGCACCGGTTTTTATCCAGGCGATCGCGCTAGAGTCCACTCACGCCATTCACCAAGCACAGGACGCAGACATGAAGACCTATCGCATCGCAACCATTCCCGGCGACGGCATCGGCAAGGAGGTCGTGCCGGCCGGCGCGCAGGTGCTCGAAGCGCTCGCGAAGACCACGCGCGCCTTCGCGTTCGAGTTCGAGAACTTCGATTGGGGCGGCGACTACTATCGCCAGCACGGCCTGATGATGCCGGCCAACGGGCTAGATGCGATCCGCAACAAGGATGCGATCCTGTTCGGCTCGGCGGGCGACAAGGACATTCCCGACCACGTCACGCTGTGGGGTCTGCGTCTGAAGATCTGCCAGGGCTTCGATCAATACGCGAACGTGCGCCCGACACGCATCTTGCCCGGCATCGACGCGCCGCTGAAGTACTGCAAGCCCGAGGACCTGAACTGGGTCATCGTTCGCGAAAACTCGGAGGGGGAATACTCGGGTGTTGGTGGCCGCGTGCATCAGGGCCATCCGATCGAAGCCGCGACCGACGTGTCGATCATGACGCGCGCCGGCGTCGAGCGCATCATGCGCTTCGCGTTCCGGCTCGCGCAGTCGCGTCCGCGCAAGCTGTTGACCGTGATCACGAAGAGCAACGCGCAGCGTCACGCGATGGTGATGTGGGACGAAATCGCGCTCGAAATCTCCAGGGAGTTTCCGGACGTCACGTGGGACAAGGAACTCGTCGACGCGGCGACCGCGCGCATGGTCAACCGTCCCGCCACGCTCGACACGATCGTCGCTACCAATCTGCACGCCGATATTCTCAGCGACCTCGCAGCCGCGCTCGCGGGCAGCCTCGGCATCGCGCCGACCGGCAACATCGATCCGGAGCGCCGCTATCCGTCGATGTTCGAGCCGATCCACGGCTCGGCGTTCGACATCATGGGCAAGGGGCTCGCGAATCCGGTCGGCACGTTCTGGTCGGTCGTGATGCTGCTCGAACACCTCGGCGAATTCGACGCGGCCAGGCGTGTGATGCAGGCCGTCGAAGCGGTCACCGCGAACAAGTCGCTGCATACCCGCGACCTCGGCGGCACGGCCACGACCGCGCAGGTGACGGCGGCCGTATGCGCGTTCATCGAGCAGGCGGCGACGCCCGCGGAGAACGCGGCTTGAACGCCGGCTTCGCTTGAATTGAGCGGCACCAAGCGGGAACCGCGCGCCACCCAGGCGCACGGTCTACGCCCCGGCCACCACGTGGCCGGCACCCAACCTTGACTCGACTAGCTCGGCCCAACGTCGGCCGGCGCGAGGCTCGCGCGCGGTCCACTGCCGCGCGCAAGAGGAGGAGACAATGACTTCGGAACTCGAAAGCCGGGTGTCCCGCAAGCTGATGCTGCGGATCATCCCATTCGTCATGCTGTTGTACTTCGTGAGCTTTCTCGATCGCGTGAATGTGGGCTTCGCCGCGTTGTCGATGAACAAGGCGATCGGTCTTTTCGCCGACCGCGTTCGGCCTCGGCGGCGGGCTCTTCTTTATCGGCTACTTTCTGTTCGAAGTGCCGTCGAACCTGATCCTGCACAAGGTCGGCGCGCGCCGCTGGATTGCTCGCGTGATGGTGTCGTGGGGGATCGTGTCGCTCGCGTCCGCGTTCGTCGTCGGGCCGAACAGCTTCTACGCGCTGCGCTTCATTCTCGGCGTCGCGGAAGCGGGCTTCTTTCCCGGCATCATCCTGTATCTGAGCCTGTGGTTTCCGACCCGGCAACGCGCGGTCGCGGCGGCGTGGTTCATGGCCGCCGCGCCGATTTCGACCGCGATCGGCTCGCCGATTTCCGGCGCCATCATGAAACTGCCGCCGATCGCCGGACTCGCCGACTGGCAGATGCTCTACATACTCGAAGCCTTGCCGGCGATCATCCTCGGCTTCTGCGTGCTCAAGTATCTAACTGACAAGCCCGCGCAAGCCGAGTGGCTGCAGCCCGAGGAGCGCGACTGGCTGATCGCGAAGCTGAAGCTCGAAGCCGACGCGCGGCACGCGCATGCGGGCCACACGGCCGGCGCACTCAGCGCGTTGCGCGATCCGCGCGTGCTCGCGCTCGCGCTGATCTACTTCGGCACCTCGGCGGGACTTTATACGCTCGGCTTGTGGGCGCCGCTGATCATCCGTCAATATGGTTTCGGCACGTTCGAAACCGGGCTGCTTGCCGGTGTGCCGAGCGTGCTCGCGGTGATCGCGATGGTGCTATGGGCGAAGCACTCGGATCGTACCGACGAACGTACATGGCACGTCGTGATTCCGTGCGCGCTTGCGTGCGTCGGCTTCGTGTTCGCCGGCAATGCGAGTACCGCGTTGATGATCGTGCTTGCGCTCGTCGTCGTGAACGTCGGCATCAGCGCCGCGAAGGCGCCGCTGTGGGCGATGCCGAGCATGTTCCTGTCGGGCGCCGGGGCGGCCGCGGGAATTGCGATGATCAACTCGATCGGCAACCTCGGCGGCTTCGTCGGGCCGTTTGCGATCGGCTGGCTCAAGAACGTGACGGGTGGCTATACGGCGGGGCTTTATGTGGTCGGCGCGACGTTGGCGGTGTCGGCGGTCGTGACGCTGATGCTGAGCCGCCAGACCAGGCATGCGCCGGTCGCGGTGGGCGAGCGGCAAGGTCACTGAGCGAAACATCGATGATACGGGAGCGACGCCGGCTGAAAGGCCGGCGGCGAACGTGAACTCCATCCGATGCGTTAGCGCTCGACTACCGGAACCCGTAGACCAGAACCTTCTTCCCTTCAAAGTGTTCCTGCACACCTTGCACGCAATTCATCGGACAGCTGTAGTCGGGAGTCGACGAGGCTGTCGGGACACTCGCCCGATAGACCACGGATTCGATCTGCGTCCCGTCCGAAGTGATCACGATGTTCAGGTCAGTCTCGACGCCAGCCGCCACAGGTCCTCCGGTAATGTAGCGGACCGACATCGTTCCGGTGCAATCGGAGTTCACCGTATAGGTGCCGGTCTGGTGAGGATTGAAGGTAGTCGAGCCGGCTTTCGGCACGCCGTTGATGTTCCCAACGTCAGTGCGTGTGAAACCACCGCTGCCGTCGAACGTCACCAGCGCGACGTCATCGTAAATCAACGGGCTCGTGAACGGATGCAGCGTGTTCGTCGAATCGAGCAATCCAAGAATCTCTCCGTGACCGATGAACCCATAGGGTCCCTTTAGCGTTGCCTTGGAGCAAAGGCCCCCGCGACCACCACCGTCGCCATCACCGTCACCATCACCCCTGCCGCCGGCCTGCGCGGTGCCGCTCAGCGACAGAATTGCAACGGCTACCGCCGACCAAACGCTTATATGCTGGGTCTTCATCTTCATCTCCTTGTTAGCAAATCAGGCGCATGAAATCGCGGCGTGCAACAGTCCTTCGGCTGCCGGGATCGGGGCCTGGATCAATCAAACGAAAATAGTCGATATGAAATGGCCGAAGCGATGCCTGGTCGCTGTCGTTTGAAGGACCAGGCGTGGGCCAAGGTGTTGAATTGCGAAAGGCTTTCACCAAGCAGTCGTGTTTCGCCCGGTGTCGGCGGATACGTGCGGAAGGGATGCACGAAAGGCCGCGCAATGGTGACTTCGTGGGTCGGCCACGCTTCAAAGTCGCATAGCGAAAACCAGTGTAATCCACGCTATTTGCGGCGACCTGATGAATATCGGACAAAAGGAAGGCACAATCAGATCGCGCGCTGCGAATCGCGGTGACGCCGCGTGCCGCCTATGAAGCACGTGATGAGTTGCACCGTGATTCGCGACATACGGAGACGAGATGGCAACGCACGATTCGTCGCGGGCGCTCGATCCCGCGGACTATATCGCCCACCACCTGCAGAACTTTTCGACGTCGTCGTCGGCTTCAGCTGCGGCCTCGGTGCAACACAGTGTGGGCGCGTTCATCTGGAGTCCTCATGCGCTGGTTTTCGCTGCGGTGCTGTTCGTCGTGCTGGTGTGCTTTGCGGCGCTGAGGGATCGAGGCGCGATGCTCAGCGTCGGGCGCGCGATCAGTTTCGGGCGGCGTCTGTATGTGTGGTGGTCGTGCGCGTGGCGTCAGGGGCTGACCGGGCAATGAAATTCCGACATCGGCAATCGCGAGGCTTGCAGGCACCGACCAGAGATACGTCGTGAGCCCGAGCGACACCGCGCGCCAGAAGCCGAAACGCATGCCGCGGATGCGCTGCGCGCGATTCTTGTCGTGGCGTGGGGGATGTATATCGTTTTGCCGAGGCAGGTGAAAAGGATAGAGAGGTTTGCGGCGGGGTGAACATCGTCGAAGCGACTAGATGGTGCATGCGCAACGGCCCGCTCGAAGCGGGCCGTCTTCCATTGCCGCTGCCCACATGGTCAGCGCTCGCCAAACATCAATGATGCGCGTAGACCGAGGCGAGGCCGGCAACGTCCTGTTGCTGCGACAGAGCCGGGACCTTAACCGCGCCAGCTCCGGCCGCCGACGACCCGTTCGCCGTCCCGCCATATGCCGACGCCGCCGCGCCGTTCAGCGCGCTCACGCGTGCCTCGGCGGCCTGGATATCCTGCGGATAGGTGTTGTAATCCGCAGCCGGGTTGTAACCCGCCTTTTCGAGTTGGACCAGTTCCGCGCGAACCTGGGCACGCGTAACCGGCGCGTTGGACTGCGCGAACGAAACGAGGGGGACAGCGACAGCAGCGGCAACGATCAGCGACTTGACGAGTTTCATGGTATCCACCTGAGAGCAATTGAGTTGGTTCAGACCACGGTTGCGTGGCCCGTGCATCCAGTCGCGTCGACGTCCGCTTTGCTTTGCGGCACCGCCGACTGGCATGGACGTATTTGAACCCCCTCATGTATCCCGCCTGTTTCCGCGAACCCCGACTTTTGCAACGGTGTTTGTCGGTCAGCCCGGTGGATACATAACGATACGAAACTCGTCGAAATCACCGCGCACCGTTACTGGCCGCGAGTTCGGCGGGTCGAGGAAGCGCGTGCTCAAGACCATCCTGACCAGGGCAATCCTTGCTAGCAGGAGCAACAAAGTTCACATATCGTTCCTCACGGAGCAACGGAGCCAAAGGCTAACGAGGATGTGATGCGCGAAATCAATCAGCAGCGGCTGCGCTATTTCCATGAGGTGCTCGGGCACGGCACGATCCGCGGCGCCGCGGACAGCCTCAACACCTCGCCCTCGGTGATCACGCGGCAGATCAAGCTGCTCGAAGACGAACTGGGCGTGCAACTGTTCGAGCGCCAGGCGCGCGGCGTCCGGCCCACCGAAGCCGCCGCGCATCTGCTGGAGTTCTGGCGCGGCTATCGCGCGCAGCAGGAGAAGTTCGAGGATCAGCTGCACGCGTTGCGCGGCTTGCAGCAAGGCCGCGTCGATCTGGCCGTCAGCGAGGGTTACGTGGATGCGCTGATTGCCGAGGTCATCACGCCGTTCTGTGTGCAATACCCGAAGGTCGATATCGGCCTCACCGTGCTGCCGGTCGACGACGTGCTCGACGCAGTTGCGGAAAGCCGCGCCCATATCGGGCTCGCGTTCAATCCGCCGCCGCATCCGCGCGTCGAATATCGCGCGAGTTCCGCGCAGCCCGTGGTGTTGCTGGTGCGCCGCGACCATCCTCTCGCGCGGCGCGGCAAGCCCGCCACGATCGACGATCTGCTCGCGTGGCCGCTGGCGTTGATGCCGAGCACCTTCGGCATCGGCCACCTCGCAACGATGCTCGCGTTCGTCGAACACGTTGAGATCCGCGCGACGCTCACCACCAATTCGCTAACGGCACTCAAGCGGTTTGTCGCCGATGAAAACTTTGCGACGCTGATCGGAGAGTTCGCGGCCTCGCGCGAGATTCAGGCTGGCGAGCTGGTGACCGTGCCGATCGACCACGCGCTGTTTTTAGGCACGAAGGCGCGCGTGCTGGTGAAATCCGGGCGGCCGCTCGTCGCGGCCGCGCACGAACTGCTCGCGTGGATCTTGCAGCGCATGACGATGTTTGGGGGCGGCGCGCAAAGATGAATCGGGTTGATTCACTGCGACCGCGCGCAATAGGCCCCCACCTGCCGCCTGCGCACCACCATCAACGAACAGACCCCGATGGACGCCACGATATTCACGACCGGATAAAACGCCACGGCCACACTCCATTTCGGCAGCGCAAGAATCGCGAGCGCGTATTTAAGAACGCATAGCGCAAAGTACAAAAGACTCTCACTCCACGGATCAAGAATGGTCTTGCGCACCGTCGGCCCGAGGCCGACGAGTTCGATCAGCGTGACAAGACAGATCGACCAAGTCGGATCATTGGTGAGTATCCAGAGCGGAATAGCCGACAACGCAGCGACGAGGCAAAGCCAATCGAAAGCGGTCCGCCGCCGCTCACCCCGAAAGACGCTCGCGACGAGAACAAAGAAGCAGGTGGCCGCGATCGCCGCCGTAGACCACGCCGAAGGGCCCGCACCGGCGACGAATTGCCCGACCGCCGCAATCGCCGTGACGACCGACCAGACCAGCCACGTGAACAGATGCGGACGTACGGTGCCGCGCCAGATCGCAAATCCATAAGGCAGAAACGCGATCAGCGAAACGATCGCCCCCATGACGCCGAACAGTCGGGTCATGTCCTGAAAGATGCGCATCATAGGAGGATCACACCCGGCACTGTCCTCGATATCGTGCCGGCGGTGCTCCACATGCGCGCGTAAAGAACCGCGTAAACGCTGTCGTCGATGCAAAGCCGACCCGCTCGCTGATCTCGCTGATCGGCATCGGCGTATGCGCGAGCAGCGCACGCGCTTCGTCGATGCGCGTTTGCGTCAGCACCTCGGTGAAGGTTTTGCGCTCCGCGGCGAGCTTGCGTTGCAAGGTCCAGCGCGTCAGCGACAGCCGCTCGCAGACGATCGTCTGCAGGCTCTTGGGATCGATCGCATCCGCCTGCTCGCGCAGCACGTCACGCAGACATCGCTCGACCGTCGGAGAAAAGCGGCCCTGCTCGCGAATCCGCTGCAAGATGCCATGCGCGGCATGCATATGAATTTTCGAAAGCGGCGCGTTGTAGACCTCGAACGCGCGATCCAGCGCCGACGACTGCAACACCATCCGATTGCACGCCTGATCGAGTTGAACGCGCACGCCCAACGTCCCGCACAGCGCCCCGAGCGCACCGAGCCGCGCATCGGTGATGCCCGCGTCGCGCACGCGCAGGCGCGCGTCGTAGAGCCTGGCCACGCGCGCGATCAGCGTGAAGTTGCCGAGCGCGCTCGAGGCGTTGCGCCCTTCGCCTTCCGTCACGTATTCGAATGCGACTTCGTCGCCATCCTCCTGCATGATGAGCCAGTCGACATTACCGATAAGGTCGCGGTACGCGACGTAATTACGCAATGCATCGCGCAGCGTCGGACTATTGCAGAGCACGCCCGCGAGCTCCGGGAAATACAGCAGACCATCGAGCACGTCGCCCTCGGGCGCGCCGCGCATCAGGCAGCGTTCCGCGAGCTGGAGCATTGCGACATGCTTGTCGCCCGGGACTCGCGCATCCGCCGCGGCGAGGTCGGCCTCCGCGATGCCGATATCGTGAGCCACTTTGGTGCGATCGAGACCCTCACGCTCCGCCGCGTCGAGCAATCCTCGATAGATGCGCGCTGATACGGACTTCTGACGCAAATCCACTGTGCCTCCTCCGGTCGAAACCTGTCTGCGGGTTTTCCTGACTCTTCATCGGTCAAGTGCTGCACCCATCGGTCAAGCGCGCTTTGAGCGCATCCCTAGAATTTCTTTCGGCGCATTACCGCGAGCGCTAAGCGTAACAGGACGACAACGTTATGCAATGCAAATCACATGACCGACAACGACAACCCGGAGCGAGACGATGAGAAGCAAGCTGACGATACCTTTTGCCGCAAGCGCCATCGCCTGCGGTGTCGCGGTGGTACTCGCCGCCTGCGGCAATGGCAGCAGCCTCAGTGACCCGCCGTTGCCGAGCGATCCCGATGCACGCGCCGATGCGCGTGCCGCCGCGCTGGTCCAGCAAATGACGACCGCCGAAAAGATCCAGCTCGTGCACGGTGTCGGCATCCCCAACGCGGGACTCGGCGGTCCGTATCCGGCCGGCGTCAACGGAGCAGGCTACATTCCGGGCATCGCGCGGCTTGGCATTCCGGGCCTTGCAATGGCCGATTCGGCGGGCGGCGTCAATGTCGTCAAGTCGAATGCGACGGCGCTGCCCGCGCCGGTGGCGCTCGCGGCAAGCTGGGACCCGGCGCTCGCGAACGAGTACGGCGCGCGTATCGCGACGGAGCTGCGCGTGCTCGGTTATGGCGAAGGTCTCGGCGGCGGCGTCAATCTGGCGCGCGAACCACGCAATGGCCGCACCTTCGAGTACATGGGCGAGGACCCGGTACTGACCGGCACGCTGAGCGCCGCGCGCACGATCGGCACGCAGGCGCAGAACGTCATCGCGACGATCAAGCACTACGCGATGAACGATCAGGAAACGAACCGCATGACGAGCAACTCGGTCGTCGACGAACGCACGATGCGCGAGACCGAGCTGCTCGCCTTCGAACTCGGCGTCACGCAGGGCACGCCCGGCAACGTGATGTGTTCGTACAACCTGGTGAACGGCGTGTATGCATGCGAAAACCCGTATCTGCTTACCACCGTGCTGAAGAACGAGTGGGGCTTCAAGGGCGTCGTGCAATCGGACTGGACCGCCACGCACAGTACCGTCGCGTCGGCGCTGGCCGGCCTCGATGAAGAAGAGCCCGGCGATCTCGGCGGCGGAGCGTCGATTCCAGGCTTCACGCTGACGTCGTATTTCAACACCGCGCTGACGAGCGCGGTCAATGCCGGCAGCGTGCCCATGTCGCGACTCAACGACATGGTTCAGCGCAAGCTTCGCACGATGATCCGCTATGGCGTCTTCGATTCGCCGCCGACCACCGGCGGCAGCGTCGATCAAGCCGCGGGCAACGCGCTTGCGTTGCAGGTCGCGCAGCAGTCGTCGGTGTTGTTGAAAAACGCGGTGGCGAGCGGTGATTCGCAGCCGGTGCTGCCGCTGAATGCGGCGGGATTGTCGTCGATCGTGGTGATCGGCGGTCACGCGGATGCGGGCGTGCTGTCGGGCGGCGGCTCGGGCGCCGTGCCGGCGGCCGCGGGCAACGCGGTATCCGGCTGCGTGTCGCCGTCGCCGCTGTTGAGCACCTGCGCGACGTGGTACAAGTCGGCACCGCTAGCCGCGATTCAGGCGAAGGCGCCGAACGCGAGCGTGACCTTCGTCGACGGCACGAACGCGGCGGCGGCGGCCACCGCGGCCGCGAAGGCGGACGTGGCGATCGTGTTCGCGACGCAATGGGAAAGCGAAGGCGCGGATCTGCCAAGTTTGAGCCTGCCGAGCAATGCGACCGACAGTTATAACCAGAGTTACGATCAGAACGCGTTGATCACCGCGGTCGCGGCGCAAGCGAAGCGCGTGATCGTCGTGCTCGAAAACGGCAGCCCGGTCCTGATGCCGTGGCTCGGCAACGTGCATGGCGTGCTCGAAGCCTGGTATCCGGGCGTGCAGGGCGGCCAGGCGATTGCCGATCTGCTGTTCGGCGCCGTGAATCCATCCGGCAAATTGCCGATCACGTTCCCGATGCAGGACGCGGATCTGCCGCAGCCGACGATCTCGGCCACCGACACGACCGTCAACTACAGCGAAGGGCTCTTCATGGGGTACCGCTGGTATGACGGCAAGCAGATCGCGCCGCTGTTCCCGTTCGGTTATGGGCTGTCCTATACCAGCTACAGCTACTCGGGCCTCAACGCGCAAGTGGATGCCAGTGGCAATGTGACTGTGACCTTTGCCGTCAAGAATACGGGCTCGCGCGCGGGCGCGGAAATCGCCGAAGTTTATGCCGCGTTGCCGAGCGGTCTGGGCGAACCCCCGAAGCGCCTGGTCGGCTGGCAAAAGGTCGCGTTGCAGGCGGGGCAGTCGCAGCAGATCAGCGTAACGATTGCGCCGAAGCTGCTGTCGACGTGGGACGCGACCAATCACGTGTGGAAGCTGAACGGCGGCGTCTATCAAATGATCGCGGGGGCTTCTTCGCGCGATCCGAATGCGTTGACGGCATCGCTGACGATCGCGGGGCATTGAGCGCCGAGGTGTTGAACCAGAAAGCCGGGCAGCAGGGTACGGAGTCTCACTCCGTGTCCTGCCTGCCCGGCTTGCTCGTGTCGTGGCCGTTCCGGGTTCGGCACGTCAACCGCCGGGCAGCCGATAAGCGAACTCGTACGAATGCGCGCCATCGACGATGTCGATCTTGAACTCGCCTTCAATGCCGCTCAGCTCGCCCGTGCCCGAATCGGGCACGACCGTCACCGCCAGCGACGCAGCACCGCGATTCATCACGCCGATATGCTGCAGCACGAACGTGCCCTGCTTGCCCGCCAGCGTGCCCGTGACAAGTTCGAGCGCGACATAGCCGGCCGACCCTTTGACGTTCGTCATCGCGCTCAGCATTTGCCCTTGCGTGGTTGCAGCGAGATCGCCGGAGATCTGCTTGTCGATCGACATGCGGCCTAGCTTCGATTCGGCCTCCGCGTTTTCGAACGGCATCGGTTGAAGGGAGACGATGAAGGTGCCTTTTGCGATGTGCTGAGTCATCGGGATTTCCTCCTGGCTTGAACGGGCGAAACGTGACGTTTCCGAAACGTAGCACACGTCGCTGTCAATCAGCCGCACGCGCCGTGCTGTCAGCCGTGCCGAACGCATCCGCGAACTCGCGCTTCAACCACGCCAACGCTGGGTCCTGATCGTGCGCCGCGGCCCACATCAACGAAACCTCGTAGCCCGGCACTTCGAATGGCAACGGGCTGAGCGCGAGACCGAGCGTATCGCGCCAGACGCGGCCGATGAACTCCGGCACGGTCGCGATCGCCGCCGTGCGTTGCACGATGAACGGACTGGTCGCGAAGTTCGAACTCGAAAACACGACCTCGCGCTTCAGTCCCTGCAGCTCCAGTCGTTCATCGATGAAGCCGCGCAGCTCGGCGCTGAACGAAGTCAGCACGTGGCGGTGGCGCAGAAATTCGTCCATCGACAGATGCTTGCGACGCGACTTGACGAGTTGCGGGTTGTAGACGCTCACGAAGCGCCATGAAAACAGCGGCATGAGTCGCTGCCACGGCACGCACTCGCGGAACACGCCGACTGCGAGTTCGATCGCGGCATCGTCGAGCATCGCGGCGGCGCGCGTCGAATCGGTGGAGCGTGCGATCAGCTTCACGCCGGGCGCTGCGACGGCGAGGCGCGCCATGATCTCCGGCATCAGCAGCAGTTCGAGCGAATCGCTGAGGCCGATGCGGAACACCCGCTGCGCGCGGGCCGGATCGAACACGGACGGCTGCGTGAGCGCCTGATGCAGCGATTGCAGGAATGGCTCGATCTGCCGCGCGAGTTCGAGCGCGCGCGGCGTCGGCGTCATCCCTTGCGGCGTGCGCACGAACAGCTCGTCGCCGAAGGTCTCGCGCAAGCGTTTCAGTGCGCCGCTGACGGCCGGTTGGCCAAGAAACAGCCGCTGCGCGGCACGCGTGACGCTGCGCTCTTCCAGCAGCGCGCGCAAGGTCAGCAACAGGTTCAGGTCGAAGCGCCGAAAATCATTTTCAATGATGTTGGCCATGACATTAAACGATTTGAATGATGGGCGTGCACCGCGCATTCTACTGCCACGGGGTCTTCCGTTCACTCTCAGGAGCAATGAAATGGACTGGCAAAATCAGAAGGTCGTGGTGCTGGGTGGTTCGTCGGGTGTTGGGCTCGCGACGGTGAAGCGGCTCGCGGCGGCTGGTGCGAGCGTCGTCGCGGTGGGGCGCGACCGCGCCAAGCTGGACGATGCGCTGAGCGGCATCGGCGCACAGGTGACGGGCGACGCGCTCGATTGCACCGATCGCGCGGCGCTCGAACGGTTTTTCGGCGGCCTCGGCCGGATCGATCATCTGGTGATGACGCTGTCGGGCGGCGAAGGCGCGGGGCCGTTTGCGGAGCTGGATCTGGCCGCGCTGCGGCGCGGCTTCGAGGCCAAGTTCTGGCCGCAGCTCGAAGCGGCGCAGACCGCGCTGCCCGCGCTGCGTCGCGACGGCAGCATCACGTTTCTGACCGCGATTTCGGCGCGCATCGCGAATCCGGGTACGGCGGGTCTGGGCGCGATCAACGGCGCACTCGAAAGCATGATCGGCACGCTGGCGCGCGAGCTGGCGCCGCTGCGCGTGAACGCGGTGTCACCGGGGGTGATCGATACGCCGTGGTGGGACAGATTTCCGGCGAGCGTGAAAAGCGAGCTGTTTCGCCAGCAAAGCGAAACGCTACCGGTGCGGCGCGTCGGCCAGGCCGACGATGTCGCGCACGCGCTGCAGTTTCTGCTGGAGAACACGTTCATGACGGGGGCGGTGATCGAGTGTGACGGCGGCTTGCGACTACTGTGAAGCACGGGCGCGGGAATATGCGCTGAGGCATCCTACGCCCTCCGAACCCGAACTGGCAGACACATCGTCGCTGCGAAGCACAGCAAATGCAGCGCGGCCAGCAGCACGAACATCGGCAGAAATCGGCTGGGCTGGACATCCGAAGCACCATGCAGCGTCAACGCGATCGCCATCGAAAGCAGCGTCGTGGCGAACGGACCGCCCACTCTCTGCGCGATGTTCAACGCCGTATTCGCGACCGCGAGCCGTTCTCTCGCGATCGACGAATACGCGGCCGAGATCGATGGCACGCTGATCGTCCCCTGACCGACGCCCGCAACGAACAGACTGACAGCGGCCCATCCGGCCGAGAACGAAGCGATGCTCATCCACAGAAACACGAGCGTGCTCAGAAACGCCAGCAATGCGCCGCCCGCCGCGAGCGCGCGGCAACCGAGCCGCTCGGTCAACCAGCCGATCGGCGGGAACGAGCACATCATGCCGACGCCGGTCGCCGCGAGCAGGCCGCCCGCGTGCGCGGCCGACAAACCGCAGCCCGCGATCAGAAACAGCGGCACTGCAAGCTGTCGTCCATACATGATCCCGTTCGCGGAGAACTGCGCGAGTGCCGCGACCGAGAACGTACGCCTTGCAAACATGCGCACGTCGATCAGCGCGGCATCGCCTTTGCGCAACGCGTACAGCGCGAACCCGACGAGAAACACGACGCCCGCGAGCAGCCACGCGAGGCCCACCGCGCGCAACGCGTTCTGAAGTCCATAGACGAGTGCGACCAGCCCAGGGGAGATCAGCGCAAAGCCGGTGAAATCGAACGGCCGCTTCTGCGACGCAGGGGCATCGCGCGGCAGCAGCAACACCGCCATCGCGATGCCGACAGCGCCCACCGGCGCATTGATGAAGAACAGCCACGGCCAACTCGCGTGCGCGAGGACGAGCCCGCCCAGCACCGGGCCGAGAATGGGACCGAGCAGAATGGGCAGCGCGGTGAAGCCCATCACGCGCTCGAGGTTCCTGCCGGCCACTCGTCCGATCATCATCTGCGCCATCGGTACGAGCACACCGGCAACGAGGCCCTGGAAGATGCGCGCGCCGATCAGCTCGCCGATCGTCTGCGCCGCGCCACACAGCATCGACGCTATCGTGAACGTCGAAAAGCAGAACAGGTACAGCCGCTTCGCGCCGATGCGGTCGACCAGCCAGCCGTTGAGCGGCAACATCAACGCCATCGCGAGCAGATAGCCGCTGACGATCCACTGCGCGGTGGCGATCGACGCATCGAGCGTATGGCCGATCGTCGACAGCGACACGTTGACGAGCGTCGAATCCATTTGCGACATGAACGAACCGATCGACACGACCGCCGCGACCTTCCAGACGGTGGGATCGATCCGCTCGGAAGGGGACGCGGAGATGTGCTCGCGCATGCCGCTCATCGGTCCGCGCGTGTACGGATGAAGGTCTGGCGCTCGATCAGGCTCATGTACCGGCTCACGCTGCGTTGCCGCTCGCGGTCGCCGCGGCCGCGGGCTGTACCTGCTCGAGATGGCGCAGCAGCTTCGTCACCATCATCACCACGACGAACGCGAGGACCACGAAGAACAGCGCGAGCGGCGTGAGCACCTGCACCGACACGAAGCCGGCCAGCCCCATCATCGCCGAGGACACCAGCAGCAGCGCGCAGCCGAGAATCGCGCTCGTCAGGCCCGCGATGTGAGGGAACAGCGAGTTACCCTTCGCCATCAGCGTCGGATACATCGCGCCGGCGCAGAAGCCCATCACCAGCACGGGCGTCGCGAGCGTCCACACGCGCAGGCCGGCCGTCAGCGCGAGCAGCAGCATCGCAACCGACGCGGCCGCCATCAGCCGCGCGCCGATGCGCAACCGCTGCTCGGCGCTCGGCAGACGCGGACCGTGCAGCCGATTCGACAGACCGCCAAGGAAGTACATCATGCCGATGCCGAGCGCGAGATAGCCGAAGAAGGTCGGCGGCTTGTGCAGCGTGGTCTGCACCATGAACGGCCCGACGATGTTGAACACGAGCAGGATGCTGTAGCACAGGCCCTGCGCGAGGAAACAGCTTTGGAACACGGGGCTCGCGAGCACCTTACGCGCGTTCGCGGTCAGCGTGCGCGGTTCGAGATGCACGGGCTTCGGCAAGGTCTCGCGATAACGCCACAAGAGCGCCCACATCACCAGCGAATAGATCAGCAGGAACACGAGGCACGCGCGCCAGCCAAACGCCGTCTGCAGATGCGCGCCGATCACCGGCGCGACGATCGGTGCGAGCCCCCATGCGATCGACATGTACGTGAACGCATGCAGCAACGCCTGACCCGCGAACGAATCGGTGATGATCGCCTTCGCGAGCAGGTTCGTGCTCGCGATGCCGAAGCCCTGCAACGCACGGGCGAGGATGAACGTCTCGAGATTCGGCGCAGCGAGCGACAGCAGACAGCCGACCGTGTAGACGGTCAGGCCGAACGCGAGCACGCGCTTGCGGCCATACGCGTCGGCGATCGGACCGAAGATCAGCTGGCCGAACGCGTAGGCGGCCATGTAGCCGGTGACGCTGGTCTGGATCGCTTGCGGCGAGGTGCCGAAGTAGTGCGCCATCGCGGGCAGCGCGGGCACGTAGATGTCGATGGCGAGCTGTCCGGCGGATGCGAACAGGCAGATCAGGAACAACAGGAAGCGCGGCGAGTTCGGAGCGGAGTCGGCGGAGGCGGGTTGGTCGGCGGTAGCGTGGCTCATGGGTGCATCGAAAGGGAACACTGGCGGCGCGGGCAATCGGCGCGTTCGGATATCGAACGGAAAAGACGCGGGTGCCCCCGGCATTATCGCCGGGTATTGTGCCCGTGGTATCGCGGGAAGTGGGATATTCCCTGGCGAGGGTGTGGGATGGCGCGGCCGACCGGCGCGTTATTTCGCCGCAACGACGCTCATCTCGCGCAATCTTCGAGCGACCGCAGCAACGCTCCGTGGCGCTGCCGCAAGCGCCGATACGCGGGCTATCGATCGAAAAATGGCGCCGCGATCCGGTGGTCGCATTCATGCCGGCCGGGTGGCCGTGTCCGGCGCGCATCACGCCGCAATGGATCGCCGCGAAGCCGCTGATCCTGAACGACGCCACCACGCGGCTTTCCCGTTTGACGACGGAATGGTTCAGCGCGGCGGGGCAGCATGCCACGCCGCGCATCCAGCTCAACTACTCGGATGCGATCAAGAGTCTCGTGGCGGCGGGATACGGCGCCGCGCTGCTGCCGCAGGAAGCAGGCCGCTCAACGGCCGACACTCGCATCGTCACACGTCCGCTGCGCCCGGCGTTATGGCGGCAGCTGGGCCTCGCCTTTCGCGCGGGTACGGTGGAGCGTCCGACTCAGTATGTGCTCGACGTATTGCGGAGTTTGCGGTTGAGCTAGTGAGCAAAACTACGCGGCCGCGGCTTTGCGTCTGTCCTGTTCCTCGCGATAAAGCACGTACTCCTCCGCCATCGCTTTTGCAACGGATGGCCTACGCGCGGTGCGTTCGTAGTACTGCTGCACCGATGGCCACTGCGCGAGCTCGACACCGCTGTAGCGCGCCCAGTTCAACACAGTGACCAAATAAGCATCCGCGACGGAAAACCGCTCCAGCAAAAACTCGCGTCCATGCAAATGCTGCTCCAGCAGATTCAATCGCAACGCCACCTTCTTGTGTGTATAGCTAAGAACGTCGGCGGCCGCGTCCGGATCGAGCAGCGGCACGAATACTCCCTTATGCAGTTCCGTGCTGATGAAGCCAAGCCACTCCTGCAATTTCGCGCGTTCCGCCGTGCCGGCAAGCGGCGCGAGCGCGGCCGCCGGAAAGGCATCGGCGACATAGGGCAGGATCGCGGTGTTTGTCGCGCAGCAGCCAACCGTCGTTGGTGCGAAGCACGGGGACCTGGCCGAGCGGATTGATCGGATAGAAATCGGAGCCATCTCGCAGCCGCTTCGATTTCGTGTCGACTTCGACAAAGCGCGCATCGGCGCCGGCCTCGTAAAGCGAAATGCGCGTGGCGAGCGAACACGCGAGCGGCGAAAAATAAAGCTCCATGCTGATGTCTCCGGTCGTCTGTGAAGGTGTTTTTGTACTATAGTGAACAAAAATGGATGACGCCAGAGAATTTTATGCATACCGGTACAAAAACGGAAAAACGCTCGCGCGGACGACCGCGTAGCTACGATTCGCAACAGGCCCTGAACGATGCGCGCGACGCGTTCTGGCATGGCGGCTACTCGGGCACGTCGCTCGACGCGTTGAGCGAGGCGACCGGCATGAACCGGCCGAGCCTGTACGGCGCTTTCGGCGACAAGCACGCGCTGTATCTCGACACGCTCGATCGCTACATCGCGTTTGGCCGCGATGCGATGCAAGCTGCGCTGCATGGTGACCGGCCGCTCGCCGAGGCGCTGCTGGCCGTGTACGAAGGTTCGCTCGCGCTCTACTTTCCTCCGGGCGAGGTGGCGCGCGGGTGCTTTCTGATCGGCACGGCGGCGGTGGAGTCGAGAGCGGATGCGCAAGTACGTGACAAGCTCGCGCACGGTCTTGCTACGTTCGATGCGGAGTTCGAGCGACGGTTCGAACGCGCGCAAGCGCAAGGCGAACTCGATGCCGCCGCGAGTCCCGCGCTGCTCGCCAAAGTCGCATCGGCGATTCTGCATACTCTCGCGCTGCGCTCGCGCGCGGGCGACTCGCGCGAGTCGCTGCTTGCGACGGCGCAGGCCGGCGTCGCGCTGATCTGCGGGGCGCCGGGCAAAAAGCCAGGCAAGCCATCGAGCAAAACGCCGGGCAAAAAGCCAGCCAAACCGCGGCACAGGTCCAAAAACCTGAAGCGCCGCGACCGCGCACCGCCTAGCGGTTGATGAACCGCTGAAGCTGCGCCGGATAGCGCTCGCCCACCACCTTGATCTGCTCGAGCGCCGCTTCGATGTCGGCGAGATCCGCCGGCGTCAGCACGACACTGGCGGCGCCGACGTTCTCCGCGAGGCGAGGCAGCTTCGTCGTGCCCGGAATCGGCACGATCCATGGCTTCTGCGCGAGCAGCCACGCTAACGCGATTTGCGCGCGCGTCGTGCCTTTGCCATCTGCGATCCGGCCGAGCACGTCGACGAGCGCGGCATTCGCCTTGCGGTTCTCTTCCGAGAAGCGCGGCGCGATATTGCGGAAATCGCTCTTGTCGAAGGTCGTGCGTTCGTCGATCGCGCCGGTCAGAAAGCCTTTGCCGAGCGGGCTGAACGGCACGAAGCCGATACCGAGTTCTTCGAGCGTCGGCAGCACGCTGGCTTCGGGCTCGCGCCACCACAGCGAATACTCGCTTTGCAACGCCGCGACCGGCTGCACCGCGTGTGCGCGGCGGATCGACTCCACGCCCGCTTCGGACAGGCCGAAGTGCCCGACCTTGCCTGCGGCGATCAGATCTTTCACCGCACCGGCGACGTCCTCGATCGGCACGTTCGGATCGACGCGATGCTGATAGAACAGATCGATGCGGTCGGTTTTGAGACGCTTCAACGCAGCCTCGGCGACAGCGCGAATGTTTTCGGGCCGGCTGTTGAGCGGCTTTTTGGTGTCGCCGTCCTGAAAGCCGAACTTGGTCGCGATCACCACCTGATCGCGAAACGGCGCGACCGCTTCGCCGACCAGCTCTTCGTTCACAAACGGACCATAGACCTCGGCGGTATCGAAGAACGTGACGCCTTGCTCGAAGGCCGCGCGGATCAGTTCGATGCCGGCCGCTTTTTCGGTGGCAGGGCCGTAGCCGAAGCTCAGGCCCATGCAGCCGAGGCCGAGCGCGGATACTTCGAGGCCGCTTTTACCGAGTTGACGTGTTTGCATACGATGCTCCAGTTGATGCGCCCGGGCCCCGGCTGCTGCCGCGACCACGACGCTTTGAATGCGACACGAGCCACGCGTGTCGTGGCACTGGAAGCGAGTTTAGGTTGCTGTGTGCGGCTCAACAATATCTCTATACTTGCATGACGTATTGAATTGAATTCACAAATGGCGAATTCCCGACTGCCGCGCGCGGGCCTTGCCGAACTGACCGCCTTCATCACGATCGCCGAGCAGCGCAGCTTCAGCGCCGCCGCGCGCGTGCTCGGGCTGTCGCCGTCGGCGTTGAGCCACGCAATGCGCAACATGGAGTCGCGTCTCGACGTGCGGCTCTTCAATCGCACTACGCGTTCGGTCGCGTTGACGGAAGCTGGCGAGCAATTGCTACGGCGCGTGCGTCCGGCGCTGGCGGATCTCGACGACGCGGTCGGGGAAGTCACGGCCGCGCGCAACCGGCCGTCGGGCACGATCCGCATCAGCGCTTCAGAGGCGTCCGCGAAACAGCTCGTGCGGCATGTGCTGCCCGATTTCTTCGCGCGCTATCCGGAGATTCACGTCGAGTTCGTGGTCGATTCGAGGCTCGTCGATATCGTCGCCGAAGGATTCGATGCGGGCATCCGCGTGCTCGAGGACGTGCCGCGCGACATGATCGCGGTCCGCTTCGGGCGCGACATGCGTCTGGTGGCGACCGCGTCGCCCGAGTATCTCGCGCGTCATCCCGCGCCCAAGGCGCCGCACGATCTGATGCGGCACCGTTGCATTCGCTTTCGCTTTGAAAGCGGCACGCTGTATCGCTGGGACCTCACGCATCGCGGCAAGAGCGCGAGTATCGACGTCGATGGACCGATGACGCTCGGCAATGTGAACCTGATGGTCGAAGCGGCGCTGGCCGGCATCGGCATCGCCTGGGTGCCGCTCGATCATGTGGCCGAATACGTCGCGAGCGGCCGGCTCGTGCAGTTGCTGCCGGAGTGGAGCCCGACCTTCGCGGGCTTGTGCCTGTACTACCCGGCCAACCGTCATCCGCCGACCGCGCTGCGTTTGTTCGCCGAAGCAGTGCGCGCTTGGGGCGAGCGGCAGTTGAGCGATGAGCGGAACAAGGACCCGCGTCATCCCGTGAAACGAGTCGGTGCGCGAAATCAAAAGCCCGAAACAAACTGAAACATGCACGTTAAGCGTTTTACGGAATAAGACGGCAAACTTGGGCGTTTGCCTGATACCGGCAGCGTCGATTTTCAAACATCTTTCGCACCTTTCATCGCCTTCGTGAACGGAACCCCTATGAACACCCAAGCGAACTCCCTGGCCGATTCGACCGATGCGACTTACCCGCCGCGTTACACGCGCACCGCGATGACATTGCACTGGCTGATCGCGTTGCTGATGATCGTCAACGTCGTGCTCGCTCTGTCCGCTGATTCCCTGCCCGACGACTGGGTGCGTCCTGTGATCGACACGCACAAATCGATCGGCATCACGGTGCTCGGGCTCGCGCTGCTGCGCATTCTGTGGCGCGTGTCGCACAAACCGCCGCCGTTGCCGCGCGAGTTTGCGTCGTGGGAAAAGATGGCCGCGCATCTCGCGCACTTCGCGCTGTATTTGCTGATGATTGCGTTGCCGCTGTCCGGCTGGCTGCACGATTCCGCGTGGAAGGGCGCGGCCACGCATCCGATGCAGTGGTTCGGCCTGTTCCAATGGCCGCGTATCGGCTACGTGATGCACCTCGACCCGACGCTGAAGGAGACATTGCACGATCGCTTCGGCGCGCTTCATACGTGGCTCGGCTATACGCTTTATGCGTTGCTGGTGATGCATATCGGCGGCGCGCTCAAGCATGAATGGCTCGACCGCAAATCGGTGTTGAAGCGCATGAAGCCGTAAAGCCGCGGCACGAACACGGTTTCATCAACCAACCGCCACCAGCCCCAACCTGAAATATTCGCTTTGAAGAAGACTCTCGAACAGGCACTCGCGGCCGCGTCACCACGCATCCTGCCGCGTCGCGCGACGCTTTGGAGCACGCTGATCCATTCCAGCGTCGTCGTGCTGTGGGCGCTGCTGTTTGCGCGCGCGTTCTTTCTGCGCGGTGCGCTTGCGTGGTCAACCGGGATTGCATATGTCGTCTATGACACGTTGCTGCTCGCGTTCGTCACGTGGAAATCGTTGCCGCTCACGCGCCGCGCGGCGCCGCTCGAAGCCGACTACGAACGGCGCGAACTGCCGGGCATGGGTGTCATCGTCGCGTCGCATAACGAGGCCACCGTGTTGCCGGTGACGCTCGCAGCGCTGCTGAGGCAAACGCACGGCCCGGCGCAGATCGTGATCGCCGACGACGGCTCCACCGACGCCACTGCCGACCTGCTCACGCAACGCTTCGGCCTCACGCCCGCCGCCGAAGGCGTGCTGAGCGCGCCGAGTTCGCTGCATCCGAATCTGTTCTGGCTGCGCGTGCCGCACGGCGGCAAGGCGCGCGCGCTGAACGCCGCGATCACCGTGATGACGACCGACTCCGTGATGACCGTCGACGCCGACACGCTGCTCGACGACGACGCCACCTACGCGATGCGCGCCGCGTTCGCGAGCGAACCGTCGCTCGTCGCGGCGGCGGGCATTCTCGTGCCGGTCTGCGGCAAGTCGCTGTCGGGCCGCGTGTTCCAGTGGTTCCAGACCTACGAGTACATGCGCAACTTCATCGCGCGTTTCGCGTGGATGCGTGCGGACAGCCTGCTGCTGATCTCGGGCGCATTCGCGTCGTTCCGCCGCGATGCGCTTGTCGCGGTCGGCGGCTTCGATCCGCAGTGTCTGGTCGAGGACTACGAGCTGATTCACCGGCTGCGCCGCTATTCGGTCGATCACGGGCTCGGCTGGGACGTGCGCGTGGTCGGCGAAGCGCATGCGCGCACCGATGCGCCCGACACCCTCGCAAGCTTTCTGCGCCAGCGTCGCCGCTGGTTCGCGGGCTTCCTGCAGACGCAGTACTGGAACCGCGACATGACCGGCAATCCGCGCTACGGCACGCTCGGCATGCTGATGCTGCCGATCAAGGCGGTCGACACGATGCAGCCGATCTACGGCCTCACGGCATTCGCGTTGCTACTCGGTTTTCTATTCGGCGGACATGGCGCGATCGTCGTGTCGATCTTCAGCGTGATCGGTCTGAAAACGGCGATCGATCTGGCGTTTTACCTGTGGAGCATCCATTTGTACCGGCGCTGGACCGGCGAGCGCAGCGGCAACAGCCTCGGCATGGCGATGCTCGCGGCCGTCGCCGAACCGTTCACGTTCCAGCTCGCGCGTCATCTAGGCGCCGCGCTTGGCTGGCTGCACTTTTTGCGCGGCGGCCGTGCATGGGGCGTGCAACGGCGCACCGGGCTCGTCGCTGGCGACGACGATTGAGCACGTCGATGGACAGCTCATAACCCAGGTCAATGTTTCTGTAGGGCGGGTGTGGTAAAGGTAGATCCTTCACGCCGATGCGGCCGATGCGCAATGTGTGCTGCGACGCATCGCGCGTCCCGCCACAGTGCCATGCTGCGGCTGCATCAAGTAGACTGGTAAAGATGCCGCACTGCCATGCAGCGCGGCAACCTTCTATCCGCTCGTGCACGGAGGCTTGACCTATGCATGCAGTTCCCCCGCTAGAACAGGAACAGGAAATCGCCGGCGCCGCGCTTGCCGCCGCGCCTGCTCAAGCCACTCACGACGCGCCGGTGCGTGATCTGCGCCGCGTCGCCATTCATCCCGATTACTGGTACCCGCTCGCGTGGTCGCATGAAGTGAAGCGCGGCAAGACGCTCGGCGTGACCTTCGCCGGCGATCCGATCGTGCTCGCGCGCACCGAGAGCGGCAAGGTGTTCGCGCTCGAAGATCGCTGTGCGCATCGGCAGGTGCCGCTGCATCAGGGCGTGGTCGACGGCGAATCGATTCGCTGCGGCTATCACGGCTGGACCTACGACTGCTCGGGCACCTGCATCGATGTGCCCTACCTCGGCCGCGAGCGTCTGCCGAACGGCGTGCGCTCGTATCCGTGTCAGGAAGTGGAGGGACTGATCTTCGTGTTTCCCGGCGATGCCGCGCTCGCCGAGGAACGGCCGCTGCCGGGCTTTTGCTCGGTGTCGGACCCGAAGTACAAGACGCGCCGCTTCGGCCGTCCGGTCAAGTGTCATTATTCGTTCATGCACGAGAACCTGATGGACATGAATCACCAGTTCCTGCATCGGCGCCAGATGGGGCAGATGCGCGCGCGTTCGCTCGGGCGGCGGCGCGGTGAGGGCTGGGTCGAGATCGACTATACGTTCGCGCGGATGGCGGGTCAGCAGCCGATTGGCGAGGCGATGGTGTTCGGCGAGAGGCGCAAGACCGGTGGCTTCAACCATAAAGACGTGATGACGATCCGCACCGAATACCCATACCAGACCCTGCAGATCCGCAACGACGACAAGACGCTGGTGATGGACCTGTGGATCGTCTATGTGCCGCTCGATCGCGAGCAGCGCACCAACCGAACCTTCGGGCTGCTGTCGATCCGCAAGCCCGGCATTCCGGGCGTGATGAATCTCGCATGGCCGCTGCTGGTGTGGTTCACCGAGCGCATTTTCAAGGAGGATCGCGAGATCGTCGAGGCTGAGCAGCGCGCCCACGATTCGCAGGGAGCCGACTGGAATCACGAGGTGTTCCCGGTCATCAACGACCTGCGCGCGCTGCTGCGCGAGTGCGGCGCGCCGGACCGGGTGGTCGGCGCGGGCACTGGCGATACCTCGGTGATCCGCTTCTGGGATTCGCGTCACGGCAATCCGCTCGCGAAGACCTGAACGCAGCGCGGCGGGTGTGTTCACCGGCGCCGCGCAACCCGTCCCGCCACGGCTTTCTCCCCCGCTGGGAATTAATCCATCTCCGCACGGTAGACAATGCGCGGCGTGCAAGCGGCGATAATGTCGCACGGTACTGTTATTGCTCGCGAGTTTGCGCCAATCGACATTCGTCGCGTCCGCACCCGTGTACCATTGCGCTTTTCCAAACTTCAAGACTCACTCGTGACCACGCAACAAACCCCCGCCGCCTCGCGTAAATCCCTCACTCTGCTGCAACTGCTTGGCCTGATCGGCGCCGCGGGCCTGATCGCGTCGTACGCGCTGAACCTGCTGGTACAGACGCACTGAAGCAGCGCCCGCGTCGCGCGGGCAGCCTTACGCCGGCGCGCGTCGCCGGCTTTCTCGAGATTCCGATTGCCATGTACAAAAAGGGCGTAGCCGTAGAAATCCAGTTTTCCCCCGAGCGGCTCAACGATGGCGCCGGCGATCCGTACTGGATCGATCTGACCCACGACGAAGCGCAGCGCTTGCTCGACAGCTTGCAGGCGCGGCTCGCGGGAACCGGTAGCGGCACGGTCGCGCCGCTCGTCGTGAGCCTCGATCCGACGGCGCGCACGACTGCGGCGGATGCCGCCGCACCCGCTACGCCCGATGCGCCGTCGGCCGCGAACGCCGCCACGGCCGAGGAGTTCAAGCAATGGGTCTGCGTGATCTGCGGCTGGGTCTACGACGAAGCCGCCGGCGTGCCGGAAGAGGGCATCGCGCCGGGCACGCGCTGGGCCGATGTGCCGGCCGACTGGCGCTGCCCGCTGTGCGATGTGGGCAAGGACGATTTTGCGCTGGTGGAGTTTTAAGGGGCGCGCCGAGGCTCGACTGATAAACCTGCTCTACGCCGTCCGTTCCGGATAGTCCGCGCCCTCGGTCGTCGCTCGCCATGTGTCGAAATCGCCGCGCATGAAATCGAGCTTCTTGTACGCGAGATCGAGCGCGGCCTTGCCGAGCAGCAGACGCAGCGGCGGCGTGTCCGACAACGCCGCATCGATGATCGCCTGCGCGGCGCGCACCGGATCGCCGGCCTGCTTGCCGCTGCGCGCTTCGGTCTGCTTGCGGCGCTCGCCGGCGGTCGACGCGTAGTCGTCGATCAGCGTCGCCGACTGCTTGATCGACGGCCCCGCCCAGTTGGTGCGGAACGGCCCCGGCTCGACGATCAGCACGCCGATGCCGAGCGGCTTCACTTCCAGCGCGAGCGATTCCGACAGCCCCTCGACCGCATACTTGGTCGCATGATAAAAGCCGGTCGCCGCGAAACTCGTAATGCCGCCGATCGACGACACGTTGACGATCAAACCGCTGCGCTGCTCGCGCATGCTCGGCAGCACGGCCTTCGTGATGTCGATGAGACCGAACACGTTGGTCTCGAACATCGCGCGGACTTCGCTGTCGTCGCCTTCCTCGATCGCGGCCAGATAACCGTAGCCCGCGTTGTTGACGAGCGCGTCGATGCGGCCGAAATGGCGCTTCGCCTGCGCGACCACGGTTTCGATCTGCGCGCGATTGGTCACGTCGAGCGGCAGCACCAGCGCGCGCTCGCCGTGCCCCTGGGCGATGTCCTTCACTTTCGATGCATCGCGCGCGGTGACGACCGCGCGCCAGCCGCGTTCGAGCACGAGCTTCGCGAGCTCGCGGCCGAAGCCGGTGGAACAGCCTGTGATCAGCCAGACGGGATTGTCTCGATTCATCATGTGGAACACTCCTGGTGAGGGTCTATGACGTGAGGACTCGAAAACGGCGCGCCGATGCGGCGCGAACGCGCGGCGCGTCGGTAATCGGTATGCGGGTGATGTCAGCTTGAAGCGTGCCCGGTTCGCGCGGCGGACGGTTCGGGCGGTGGCCCCGCGCGAGCGCGCGTGCTGCTGCGCGGATTCGCGGGTGATGACGACGGGCGCCGCCGTGACTGCTATGACTGCGAGGACCGCGTGGGGCTGGTGTGACGTTTCAATTGTAGTCGCAGCGCGGCGGCTTCGCTTTGCAGCGCGCCGACGAACGCGTCCGCGAGCGGATGCGCGGGCCGGTGCTCGGGACGGATCACGCTGACGCGAAAAGGCAGCGATAACGCGAGCGGCCGGATATGCAGATTGCGGCCCGCGAAATCGAGCGCGGTCAGCGGATTGACGATCGCGATGCCGAGCCGTTGCCGCACGAAGCTGCACACCGACACCGCGGTCGGCGTTTCGATCAGCAGGCGGCGCGCGATGCCAGCCCGCGCGAACGCTTCGTCGATCTGCAGCCGGTACGGATCGTTGGCGGACAGGCTGATGAACGCCTGATCGGCGAAGTCTTTCAACGCGATCACGCGTTTCGCGAGCAGCGGGTGAGCGTCGGGCAGCACGCACACTTCATCGACGGCGATCAGCGGCGTGAGCCGCGTGCCGGGCGGCGGCGCGTCGTGCTCGGTGAGGCCGAGGTCGTAGCGCTGCGCGGTCAGCCATTCTTCGAGAAACGGCGACTCCTGCGTCGCGATCGATACGCTGACACCCGGCTGCGCATCGTGAAAGCGTTTGACGGCGCCCGGCAGGATCGAATGCGAAAACACCGGCAGCGCGATCACGGACAGCTGGCCGCCCTTGAATTCGCGCAGCACGGCCGCCGTCGACGCGACGCGCTCGAGCCCGACATACGCGCGCTGAATCTCGTCGAACAGCGTCAGCGCGGATTGCGTTGGACGCAGCCGGCCCTGCGCGCGCTCGAACAATGCGAAGCCGATGCTCTGTTCCATGCGCGCCAGTTCGCGGCTCACAGTGGGCTGCGACGTGAACAGCATCTCGGCTGCCTTGGTGACGCTGCCGGCTGTCATCAGCGCGCGGAAGATTTCGATGTGCCGGTGCGTGAGCGCCATAGTGGTTCGGGGTATATCAGAAGTGAATAGGCGAGCGATGGATTGGTATTTTACTGAATGATCGCCGCGGCTCATCATGTCGGCTAACGCTTTCGCAAAGCTTCGACATGCAACCGACCATGACGCGATTCAACCCCCATCAACTCGCGGACCTCGCGCACCAGCACGGCACGCCGCTATGGTTGTACGACGCCGACGCGATCCGCCAGCGCATCGCGCAGTTGCGCAGCTTCGACACGATCCGCTACGCGCAGAAGGCCTGTTCGAACGTGCACATCCTGAAGCTGATGCGCGACGAAGGCGTGATGGTCGATGCAGTCTCTTCAGGCGAACTGGCGCGCAGTTTTGCGGCGGGGTTTGCGACTCAACCTATGTCGCACGACGCACCCGAAGGCGTGGTATTTACCGCCGACGTGCTCGACCACGCGACGCTAGCCACCGTGCTCGACGAGCGGATCACGGTCAACGCCGGCTCGCTCGACATGCTCGAACGGTTCGGACGACATGCGAGCGAAGGCCATCGCGTGTGGCTGCGGATCAATCCCGGCTTCGGTCACGGCCACAGCAGCAAGACCAACACCGGCGGCGAGCACAGCAAGCACGGCATCTGGCGCGACGACCTGCCACGCGCGCTCGAATTGGTGCGGCGCTATCGGCTGAAGCTCGTCGGGCTGCACATGCATATCGGCTCCGGTGTCGACTACGCGCATCTCGCGAAAGTCTGCGACGCGATGGTCGATGCTGTGTCGCAGCTCGATCAGGATATCGAGGCGATTTCCGCGGGTGGTGGTTTGTCGGTTCCGTATCGCGATGGCGAGCCGAGCGTCGATACCGCGCATTATTTCCGGCTGTGGGACGACGCGCGGCGGCGCATCGAAGCGCGCGTCGGGCATCGTGTGCGGCTCGAAATCGAACCGGGGCGCTTTCTGGTCGCGCAGGCAGGTGTGCTGGTCGCCGAAGTGCATGCGCTGAACCGGAGGCCGTCGCGACAATTCGCGCTGCTCGACGCGGGCTTCAACGACCTCGTGCGGCCGTCGTTCTACGGCAGTCATCACGAGATCAGCGTGCTTCGGCGCGACGGCACGCCGAGCGATGCACCGGTCGGCTGGTTCAGCGTAGCGGGGCCGTTGTGCGAGGCCGGCGACGTGTTTACGCAGGCGGAAGGCGGTGTCGTGACGAGCCGCTCGATGCCCGCGCCTCAAGTGGGCGACCTGCTCGTGTTTCATGATGCGGGCGCGTACGGCGCGTCGATGTCTTCGAACTACAACAGCCGGCCGCTTGCTCCCGAGGTGCTGATCGAGCGCGGCAATGCGCGGCTGATCCGGCGCAGGCAACGCATCGAAGAATTGATCGCGCTCGAAGAAACGGCGGGTTGAAGTTCAAGGCTCAACGCGCCCGCACCGTGCGCGTGTACGACGCGATCATCGTCGCGAACTCCTGCGCGGCTGGCGTTAGCGGAATCGCCGCGCGTTGCAGCAGACAGACGTTTTGCTGCAACGCGCGCTCGCGCACCGGGATCGTCGTCAGCATGTCCGCGAACGGTCCCCGCTTCGTGATGACCGACGATTCGAGCGACAGGCAATCCGTCGCGCCTACCAGATGCAACGTCTCGTATAAGCCCTCGACGGTCGCGACGATCTTCGGCGGCGGCAAACCGTGGCTGTCGAACAGATGGCTCAAGCGGTTGACGTGCGGCTCCTCGGTCAGATTCGGCGAGCGCGTCGTCACCCACGTGCAATCGACGAGCTCGGCGAGAGACTTCGCACCCGCCTTCGGATGACCGCGCCGGCACACGATCACCGGGTCGGACGGATAGAGTGGCGTGACCGACAGATCGGCGGTATCGGTCTGCTTCGAGACGAGCGCGACCGCGAAATCCAACGTGCCTTCGCGGATCCACGAAATCATCATGCGCGACGTGCCCGTGCGCAGATGCACGGCGACGCGCTCGAAGCGCGCACGAAACTCCATCAGCACCGGCGCGAACGCGTCGACGAGCGGCTCGGTCGTCATGCCGAACGTGACCTCGCCCACGTAGTCGCCGCGCAACTGACGCACGTCCTCCTCGGCCCGCTCGCATTCACCGAGGATCGCGCCGGCCCGCTGGAGCAGCCGCTGGCCCAGCGCGGTCAGCGCAATGCCGCGATTGGTGCGCGTGAACAACGTCGCGCCGAGCATCGATTCGAGGTTTTGCAACTGCTGCGTGATGCCGCTTTGCGCAATGCCGAGCGCGCGCGACGCCGCGCGGATGCTGCCATGCTCGGCGACCGCCGTGAACGCGCGCAACTGCGAAATCGTCAATGGCATGGCGTCAGGGTCTGGTGATCGGGAAAAGTGATCATGATAGTCCGAACGGGACTTCTTTGAGGCACGGCGGCAGCTTACGATCGCGCTGTCCTGATCCGCTCCCGTCGCCGTCCATGAAAACTTCGCTGATGACTCTTTGCGCCGCGCTGGCTTTCAGCAGCGGCGCGTTCGCCGCTGACGCCAACACGTTGCGCCTCGGCATCGACCCGACCTATCCGCCGATGGACTCGAAGGCCCCCGACGGCAGTCTGAAGGGCTTCGACGTCGATCTCGGCAACGAGATTTGCCGGCGCATCCACGCGCATTGTCAGTGGGTCGAACTCGAGTTTTCGGGCATGATTCCGGCGCTGCAGGCACGCAAGATCGACGCGGTGCTGTCGTCGATGGCGATCACCGAAAAGCGCGAGCAGCAGATTCTGTTCTCGTCGAAGCTGTTCCAGTTCAAGTCGCGGCTGATCGCGCGGCAAGGCTCATCGCTCGCGCCTACGGCGAGCGGACTTGCCGGCAAGCAGATCGGCGTGCAGTCGGGCACGCAGTTCGAGGGCTACGCGCTGAAGAACTGGACGCCGCTCGGCGCGAGCGTGGTCGCCTACAAGAGCCAGGACGAGGTGTTCGCCGATCTGCGCAACGGGAGGCTCGACGGCGCGTTGCTCGGCACCGTCGAAGCCGATTACGGCTTCCTGCGTACGCCGGCGGGCAAGGGCTTCGCGTTTGTCGGCGAGCCGCTTTCAATGGGCGATCGCGGCGTCGGCATCGGCTTGCGCAAGGATGAAACCGAAGTGCAGGCATCGATCAACGCGGCGATCGCGTCGATGCGCCAGGACGGCACGTATGCGCAGATTGCGAAGAAGTACTTCGACTTCGATCCGTACGGCAATTGATCCAGGTTTCCAACTTTTCTTCACGGCTTTCCCTTCATGAACAGGCAATCGATTCCGCTTCTGTCGCCGGCTATCGGCACGCACCGCGAGCTGGTGTCGTTTCATTTCGGCCCGGCCAATAGCGGGCAGAAGATCTACATCCAGGCGTCGCTGCATGCCGACGAAACGCCGTCGATGCTGACCACGGTGCTGCTGAAGCGGAGATTGCTGGACCTCGAACAGGCCGGCGCGCTGAATGCGGAAATCGTGCTCGTGCCGGTGTCGAATCCGGTCGGGCTCAGTCAATACGTGCTCGGTCAGTTCGTCGGCCGCTTCGATCTCGGCAGCGGCAAGAACTTCAACCGGCATTTCGTGCAGTTCACGAAGCTCGTCGAGGATGCAAAGGAGGCGCTGGGAGCCGACGCGAACGCGAACCGCCGCATCGTGCGCGCACTGCTCACGGCCGAACTCGCGCGACAGAAGCCGCTGACCGAATTCGAGTCGCTGCAACTGGCGCTGCTGAAGCTGTCATGCGACGCGGACGTCGTGATCGATCTGCATTGCTCGCTCGAAGCGGCGATGCATGTGTACACGAGCGAGGCTGCGTGGGCCGAGTTCGAGCCGCTGTCGCGCTACCTCGGCGCCGAGGCCTCGTTGCTCGCGACGGATTCGGGCGGCGGCGCGTTCGACGAAACGCACAGCTTGCTGTGGTGGACGTTGCAGCAGCAGTTGCCGGCGAGCAAGCCGGTGCCGACCGGGTCGATCGCGGTGACGGTCGAATGCCGCGGCCAGCGCGACGTGTCGTACGAAATCGCGCAGCAGGATGCCGACGCGCTCGTCGACTATCTGGTGTGGCGCGGTGCGATTCGCGGTGAGGCCAAGCCGTTGCCGCCGCTTCTGTCGCCGGCGACGCCGCTCGCGGGCAGCGAGCAGTTCTATGCGCCGGTAAGCGGGATTCTCGTGCACCGCGCGAAGATCGGCGACACGATCCGAGTCGGCCAGCCGCTGTTCGATATCGTCGATCCGCTGACCGACGAGACGACCACCATCGCGAGCCAGACCGAAGGGGTGCTGTACATGCGACGCGCGATCCGTTTCGTGACGGCCGGTGCGCCGCTCGGTCGCGTGAGCGGCACGCGGCCGATCAGAACGGGCGTATTGCTGGGCGCCTGATCGATTGACAGAGCGCCCGCGCTCCTCGTCGCACCGCCTACGCGCTGGCGGCACGAGTCACGACGCATCGCGTGCCGCTATGCCGGACTCGGCATCGAGGACCGCGTCGACGCCTTGCGCGACAGCGCTCACATGCGCCGCAGCCGCGTTGCCGTGAAGTTGGATTGCGCGACCCGACGCGGCCATTCCGCGTCTCGCCGACTGTGCGGATTTAATCTCTTTCAGCCGCGAAAAAGCCCAAGCCCGCTTCCGGACAAAGGCAGATACTCGTCGTCATACTCAACGTGTGTCGGCGCGGCCGGCTTTTTGAAGGAGACGGATAAAGTGAGCGAGGCTATCCAATGGAGCGGGGTGTTTCCCGCCGTCAGCACCCAGTTCAAGCCGGATTTCTCGCTCGACATCGACGCGACGCACCGCGTGGTCAGCAATCTCGTCAAGGACGGCGTGTCGGGTCTGGTGGTCTGCGGCACGGTCGGCGAAAACACTTCGCTGAGCACGTCGGAAAAGCTTCAGGTGATCGAGGCCGCGCGTGACGCGTCCGGCGGCAAGGTGCCGGTCGTCGCGGGCGTCGCCGAGTTCACGACCGAGTTCGCACGGCAGACGGTGCGTGAAGCCGCGCGTGTCGGCGTCGACGGCGTGATGGTGATGCCGGCGCTCGTCTATTCCGCGAAGCCGCACGAAACCGCCGCGCATTTCCGCTCGGTCGCGACCAGCACCGACCTGCCGGTGATGATCTACAACAACCCGCCGATCTACAAGAACGACGTGACGCCGGACGTCCTGATCGCGCTGCAGGACTGCGAGAACATCGTCTGCTTCAAGGATTCGTCGGGCGATACGCGGCGCTTCATCGATCTGCGCAACGCGGTGGGCGACCGCTTCGTACTGTTCGCCGGCCTCGACGACGTAGTGGTCGAAAGCATCGCGGTGGGTGCGGAAGGCTGGGTGTCGGGCATGTCGAACGCGTTCCCGAAGGAAGGCGAGACGCTGTTTCGCCTCGCCACCCAAAAGCGTTTCGATGAAGCGTTGGCGCTGTATAGCTGGTTCATGCCGCTGTTGCACCTCGACGCGCGCCCCGACCTCGTGCAATGCATCAAGCTATGCGAGGAACTGCTCGGGCGCGGCAGCGCCGTCACGCGTCCGCCGCGCCTCGCGCTGCAAGGCGATACGCTCGCCGAAGTCAAAGAAATCGTCGCAAAGGCGCTCGCTACGCGTCCGCCGCTGCCGGACGTTGGTCGTTAAGAACGCCTGAAAGACGCGGCATCCTGTCCGCCTGGTAGGGGAAACTGGATGCCGAACCCAACTGCGAGCGCTAGCCTGAGTTCGCCGTCAGCACCGGCGCAACCGCAGCCGGATCGCTGATACTCGGCCGGCCGTTCTCGACGTGACCGGCAAAGCGGCGCGAGAAGCGTGCGTCGTCGCTGCTCGTCACCGACAGGTCGTACCAGTGATGGCTCGACGCAAGCACCCAACCTTCTTCGATACGCGCATTGGCCGGCACGACCACGGTGCGCGGCCGCGCGCCGTATGCGTTGTCGATCACCGTCAGATGCGCGATGCCACCACTGCTGTTGGTGAACTTCAGGAACAAGTTGCCATTCGCGACGTCGTATCGCGCGGTCACTTCAGGCTGAGCCGGCTTGTCGTTGCCGTGTCCGTTCTGTGCACTCGCCCGCGTGTTGCCCGCGAACTTGCGCACGAAGCCGTTCGGGCCGAACACGTCGAACGCATATACGCCGTTCGTCGCGCTCAGGTCGAACGTATCGCTGAGCGACTTGCCCGCTTCGACCGTGTAGCGCCACGGACCGTCGGTGCGATTCGTCGCGTACACGTAGAAGTGAGCGCCCTGCTCGCCGGTATTGCCGATCGTGATTTCGAACGTGTTCTTGCCCACATTCGCCGCGCCGTTCGCATGCAGTTCGTACGGCAACGCGCGCGCGAAGCGGATGCCCGCTTCCTGCGCTTCGACCAGCGTTGGCGTCGTCGGCACGGTCGGCTTCGGTTGCGTCCTGCACTGGTTGTCGGCCTTGTCCAGGTAGTTTTTGGCATCCGGCAGCGTCGGCATCTTCGAATCCGGCGTGCGGAAGTCGAACGCGCTGCTCAGGTCGCCGCACACCGCGCGACGCCATGCCGTGATGTTCGGCTCATGCACGCCGAAGCGCGTTTCGATGAAGCGGATCACCGACGTGTGATCGAACACTTGCGAGCATACGAAGCCGCCCTTGGTCCACGGCGACACGATCGTCATCGGCACGCGTGGGCCGAGGCCGTACGGACAGCCGTCGGCGCTGTAGCTGCCGCCGCGCAGCGGATTGACGACGTCGTGGATCTCGCCGTCGGTCGTCACCGTCGATTTGCCCTGCGCGGACTTCGTCGGCGGTTGCGGCGGCACGAGGTGATCGAAGAAACCGTCGTTCTCGTCGTACATGATGAAGAGCACGGTCTTGCTCCACATCTCGGGGTTCGACGTCAGCGCGTCGAGAATCTGCGACGTATATTCGGCGCCGTACGCAGGCGTGTAGCGCGGATGCTCCGAATACGCGGCCGGCGGGCACAGCCACGAGACCTGCGGCAGCCGGTTCGCGAGCACGTCGGCCTTCAGGTCGTCGATCGTGCGCACGGTTTGCGCGCGCTCGTGGAGCGGCGAACCCGGCCGCGCGTTGATGAAGTTCGTGAAGTTTTGCAGGATGTTGGTGCCGTAGTTGCCGTACAGCGGATCGAAGCCCGTCGTGCCCTGTTGATAGATCTGCCATGAAATGCCCGCTGCCTGCAGACGCTCCGGATACGTGGTCCATGACAGCAACTGATAGTTCGGCGGACGATCGCCGTCCGCCCAATCGTTGTTGTCGAGTAGCGGGCCGCCCAGCGTGCCGCTCGGGTCGACCATGCCGGTCATCAGATACGCGCGGTTAGGGTGCGTCGGTCCCGGCAGCGAGCAGAAGTACGCATCGCAGATCGTGAACGCGTCGGCGAGCGCGTAGTGGAACGGGATGTCGCTACGCAGGTGGTAGCCCATCGTCATGTCGGTCTTGTTGGCGGGCCACTGGTCGTGGCGGCCGCCGTCGATCGCGGATTGGGTCTTGTACCACGTGTGATCGAGTTCGCCGACGCACTGCGCGCTCGTCGTCGCGGTGTTCAGATGGAACGGCAGCACCGACCTCGCCGGGTCTTCCTGCGACGGCTGATTCCACACCGGCAGACCGCTTGGCAGCGGAATCGGAAAGCGGTCGTTGTAGCCGCGCACGCCGCGCAAATGACCGAAGTAGTGGTCGAACGAGCGATTCTCCTGCATGAACACGACGATGTGCTCGACATCGCGAATCGTGCCCGTGCGCGAAAAAGCGGGCACTGCCAGCGCGTTGCGGATCGACTCGGGCAATGCGGTCATCGCGGCGGCGGCGCCTGCGGATGAAGCCACGGTTTGCAGGAAACGGCGACGGCTAGTTGATGTCATCGAATATCACTTTCTGCGTAAAGGAAGAATAGCCGGTGAACGCGCCGTTGGGGTGTTTCGCCGTCGGTAACGCGTTGCTCTTGCCGATCGGTTGCGGGCCAGTCGTCGGCTGATCGAAAGAAAATGGAAAGTATTGGGAAGATCAATGTTCATGGCGCTGCCATCTGCGCTATGTTTGCTGCATTACGATTCGCGTATGAGCACGATTCAATGACTCGCATCAATTCACCCATCGACATCTCGCGACTCGAAGACGAATGGCTCGAAGCCGACGGCTTCGGCGGCTTTGCGTCGGGCACGGTCGGTATGTTGCGCACGCGCCGCTACCATGCGCTGCTGCTAGCCGCGACGCGCGCGCCGGGCGGGCGCATGGTGCTCGTCAACGGCATCGAGGCGTGGGTCGAGGCGGGCGGCGAGCGTTTCCCGTTGACCATGCAACGCTATGGGCCTGACCTGATCTATCCGGATCTGCGCGGCAACCTGCTCGGTTTCGATACCGCGCCTTGGCCGACTTGGCGCGTTCAACTCGATACGCATACTGCGATGATCGCCGACGTGTTCGTCAGCAAAGCGACGTGCGAAACGGTATTGCGCTGGCGGCTCGAAGGCGGCGAACTCGCTGCGCCCGTGCTGAAGGTCAGACCGCTGTTGTCGGGCCGCGATTATCACGCGCTGCATCACGAGAATCCGGCCTTCGACTTCGGCGCGCAGGTCAGCGCCGATCAATCGTGCGCGAGCTGGCAGCCTTATGGCGGACTGCCGGTCGTGCGGACGGCGACGAACGGCACCTATACGCATGCGCCCGATTGGTATCGCAACTTCTGCTACGTGCGCGAGCAGGAGCGCGGTCTCGATTGCAGCGAAGACCTCGCGGCGCCCGGCGTGTTCAGCTTCGATCTCGCCGAGGGCGAAGCGGTGATGATTCTGAGTGCCGCGAGCACGGCCGCCACCCAGAGCACCAACGACAATCCCCGGACCACCGCCCGCGCCTCCCAACTCGCCGACACCGAACAACGGCGCCGGGCCGCACTCGGCTCGCGCCTGCAACGCTCGGCCGACGCCTATGTCGTCACCCGCAACGAAGGCCGCACGATCCTCGCAGGCTTTCCGTGGTTCACCGACTGGGGCCGCGACACCTTCATCGCGATGCGTGGCCTGCTGATCGCATCGAACCGTCTCGACGACGCCGAAGCGATCCTGCTCGAATGGTCGGGCACGCTGTCCGACGGCATGCTGCCGAACCGCTTCCCCGACTACGGCGACGCGCCCGAATACAACTCGGTCGATGCGTCGCTATGGTTCATCGTCGCCGTTCACGACTATCTGGCTACGCCCCATGCAAGCGCGCGGACGCGCGCGCATCTGCAGCAAGCCGCCGAAACGATCCTGACCGGCTACACGAACGGCACGCGCTTTAACATCGGCTGCTGTCCCGACGACGGTCTGCTGCGCGCCGGCATCCCCGGCGTGCAACTGACGTGGATGGACGCGAAAGTCGGCGACTGGATCGTCACGCCGCGCATCGGCAAGCCGGTCGAAGTGCAGGCGCTATGGATCAACGCACTGCGAATCGCGTCGGCATGGAACCCACAGTGGCGGCAGGCTGGCGAGCGCGCGGCGCTCGCATTTCGCCGGCGCTTCGTCGATCCGGCCACGCAGACGCTGTTCGATAACGTCGACGTCGATCATGTGCCGGGCACGGTCGACCGCTCGATCCGGCCGAACCAGATCTTCGCGATCGGTGGCCTGCCGTTTCCGCTGCTCGAAGGCGCGGCGGCGCGCGCGGTGGTGGCGCAGGTCGAAGCGCAATTGCTGACGCCGCTCGGCCTGCGCTCGCTCGCGCCTTCCGATCCGGCCTATCGTGGCCACTACGGCGGCGCGCCGCTCGAACGCGACGGCGCTTATCATCAGGGCACCGTGTGGTTGTGGCTGATCGGCCCGTTCGTCGAAGCGTGGCTGCGAGTGAATGGCGCAAGCGCCACGAATCTCACACAGGCGAGGAGGCGTTTTCTCGCCCCACTGTACGCGCATCTCGATCATGCGGGCCTCGACCACCTGTCCGAGATCGCCGACGGCGACGCGCCGTACGCGCCCGCCGGCACGCCGTTCCAGGCCTGGTCGCTCGGTGAAATGCTGCGCGTCGAAAGTCTGCTTGCCCGATTCGAGCGCGACGGCGCGTAAACCGCGCTACGATGTTGGGTCCTACCGCCAGGCTTGTTGCAAGGACGTTCTCATGCCACCGCTGCGCGCTGCCAATCTGCTTGCCACGATCGAAGGTTCCCGGCTGCATTCGCCCGAATGCGGCCACTGGCAGCGCTGGGGGCCGTATCTGAGCGAGCGCCAGTGGGGCACGGTGCGCGAGGACTACAGCGCGAACGGCACCGCCTGGGACTCGTTTCCGCACGACCATGCGCGCAGCCGCGCCTACCGTTGGGGCGAAGACGGCATCGCCGGGTTCGGCGACGACCGGCTCAGCTGGTGCGTATCGCTCGCGCTGTGGAACCGCAAGGACCCGATCATCAAGGAGCGCCTGTTCGGCCTGACCAACGCGCAGGGCAATCACGGCGAGGACGTGAAGGAGCTGTACTTCTATCTGGACGGCACGCCCACGCACTCCTACATGCGCATGCTGTACAAGTACCCGCATGCGGCTTATCCGTACCAGAACCTGATCGACGAAAACGCGCGCCGCGGCGGCGACATGCCGGAGTACGAAGTACTCGATACCGGCGTGTTCGACGATCTGCGCTATTTCGACGTGCAGGTCGAATACGCGAAGCACACGCCCGACGACATCGTGATGCGCGTGACGATCGAAAATCGCGCGGACGAGGCGGCGTCGCTCGATGTGCTGCCGCAGATCTGGGCGCGCAACTCGTGGTCGTGGAAGGAGAACAAGGACAAGCCGAAGCTCGTCGCCGGCACCGACCACGACGGCGCGGTGAGTCTGCTTGGCCATCATCATGTGCATGAGCCGATCGTCGTGACCGCCTGGTCGAAGGACGCACCGCAACTCGCGTGGCTGTTCTGCGAGAACGACACCAACGTGAAGCGGCTGTTCGGCATGGACGGCGCGGGTCCGTTCAAGGACGGCTTCAACGATTACCTCGTGCACGGCGACGCGAACGCGATCCGTCGCGACGCGGGCACCAAGGCCGCCGCACATGCACCGCTGGAACTCGGGCCGCATGGACGCGCGGTCGTGTATCTGCGCTGGCACCCGCAAGCGGCGAGCGATGAAGCGCCATTCGATGCCGACGCGTTGATCGCGCGCCGCCTCGCCGAGGCCGACGAATTCTATGGCGCATTGCAGCACGAGATCACGGACCCCGATGCGCGCCTCGTGCAACGTCAGGCGCTCGCCGGCATGCTGTGGTCGAAGCAGTACTACCAGTACGACGTGCAACGCTGGCTCGACGGCGACCCGCTGCAGCCGAGCCCGCCCGCCGCGCGCAAGCAGGGCCGCAACAGGGACTGGCGACATCTGTGCAATGCGGACATCGTGTCGATGCCGGACAAGTGGGAGTACCCGTGGTACGCGTCGTGGGACCTCGCGTTTCATGCGGCCGCGTTCGCGCTGATCGATCCGGCGTTCGCGAAGAAGCAGTTGCTGCTGCTCGTGAAGGACCGCTATCAACACCCGAACGGTCAGTTGCCCGCTTACGAATGGGCGCTGAGCGACGCGAACCCGCCCGTGCATGCGTGGGCCGCATGGCGCGTGTACGAGATCGATCGCGCGCTGACCGGCAAGGCGGACCGTGATTTTCTGGAACTCGTGTTTCACAAGCTGCTGCTGAATTTCTCGTGGTGGGTGAACCGCAAGGACGCCGACGGCCACAATATTTTTCAGGGCGGTTTTCTCGGTCTCGACAACGTCGGCATCTTCGACCGCTCATCGCCGCTGCCGACCGGCGGCCACATCGACCAGGCCGACGGCACCGCGTGGATGGCCGCGTATGCGCTCGACCTGATGCGTATCGCGCTCGAACTCGCCTACGCGAATCACGTGTTCGTCGATATCGGCGTGAAGTTCTTCGAGCACTTCCTGTACATCGCGGAAGCGGTCAGTTGCGACGACGGCTGCGACACGGGCCTGTGGGACAGCGCGGACGAATTCTTCTACGACAAGCTGCGCTTGCCCGACGGCAGCAACATGCCGATGCGCGTTCGCTCGATCGTCGGATTGATACCGCTGTTCGCCGTGCACGTGCTCGAAGAGCGTTTGCATGGCGGCTTGCCGGGCTTGCGCGAGCGCCTCGTATGGTTTCTCGAGCATCGGCCCGATCTCGCGAAGCTGGTGTCGCGCTGGAACGAGCCCGGCAAGGGCAACGCGCTGCTGCTGTCGCTGCTGCGCGGGCATCGGATGAAGGCGCTGCTGCGGCGCGCGCTCGACGAAAGCGAATTTCTTTCCGATCACGGCGTGCGGGCGTTGTCGCGTTACCATCGCGAGCATCCGTTCGTGTTCGAGCACAACGGCACCAGCTTCTGTGTGAAGTATCTGCCGGCCGAATCCGATACCCGTGTGTTCGGCGGCAATTCGAACTGGCGCGGGCCGGTGTGGATGCCGGTCAACTATCTGTTGATCGAATCGCTGTACGAGTTTCATCGTTACTACGGCGATGATTTCCGCGTCGAGTATCCGACCGGGTCGGGCCAGAAGTTCTCGTTGAGCGAAATCGGCGACGAACTCGCGCGCCGCGCGACCACGCTGTTCCTGAAGGACAAGAATGGCGAGCGGCCGGTGATGGGTGCGTATCCGCTGTTGCAGGCGGACCCGCGTTCGCAGGATCTGATCCTGTTCCACGAGTATTTTCATGGCGACAACGGTCGTGGCGTCGGGGCTTCGCATCAGACCGGCTGGACCGGGCTCGTCGCGTTGCTGTTGCAGCCACGCGCGATGGCGGCATCGGGCAACGTGCCGCTGGCGGGGGAACCGGCGCCGGCGCCCGCGCCGATTCCGGTGAAAGAACCGGTATCGTCGCTCGCGGCCGCGACGACGAAGTAAGCACGCCGCGCGCTCGCGCGCGAAGGCGATTGAACTGTGCGGCAGCGCGCGTGGTCTTTCATGTATTGCCACGTTCGTTCTCTCGGCTTTCCAAGTTCCAGGTGAATCTCATGTCGACTACACCGAACTCTTCCGCCTCTTCCGATCAACCCAACGCAACGCCCGCCTCGAGCTGCAAGCTCATTTCGAACCGATACGACACGCTGTCGTCGCCGGCCGGCAAGAAGCCCGCGCCGCCGTGCACGCTCGTGATCTTCGGCGCGGGGGGCGATCTGACCAAACGTCTGTTGATGCCGGCGCTGTACAACCTCTCGCTCGATGGCCTGCTCGATGACAGCATGAAGATCATCGGCGTCAATCACGGTGAGCGCGAAACGCGCGAATGGTGCGACGAACTGCATACGTCGCTGCAGAAATTCGCCGCCGACAAAGCCAGCACCTTCCACGCCGGCAAGCTCGACGACAACGCGTGGAGCTGGGTCGCGCAGCGCCTCGAATACATGGCGGGCGAGTTCGAATCCGACGACACGTTCGCGAAGCTGAAACAGAAGCTCGATCAGTCGGAAGTCGGCAACGTGATTTTTTACCTCGCGGTCGGCGCGCGTTTTTTCAAACCGATCGCCGAGCGGCTCGGCAAAGCCGGCCTGCTGAAGGAAGGCGACGGCGCGAACGGCGGCTTTCGGCGTCTCGTGATCGAGAAGCCGTTCGGCACCGATCTCGCATCGGCGCGCGATCTGAACGCGCACATCCTGTCGTATGCGCGGGAGTCGCAGGTGTACCGCATCGATCATTTTCTCGGCAAGGACACCGTGCAGAGCATTCTCGCGGTGCGCTTCGCGAATGCGATGTTCGAGCCGGTCTGGCGGCGCGAGTACATCGACTGCGTGCAGATCACGGCGGCGGAAACGATCGGCGTCGAAGGGCGCGGCAGGTTCTACGAGCAGACCGGCGCGTTTCGCGACATGGTGCCGAACCATCTGTTCCAGCTGCTCGGCATCGTGGCTATGGAGCCGCCGAATTCGTTCGACGCCGAAGCCGTCCGCGACAAGAAGGTCGAGCTGTTCGACGCAATCCAGCCGCTCAAGCCCGACGACGTCGTATTCGGCCAGTACGAAAAAGGGTCCACCGGTGTGGGCTATCGCGAGGAGCCCGACGTCGCGCCCGGCAGCACGACCGAAACCTACGCGGCGGCGCGCGTGTTCGTCGAGAACTGGCGCTGGGCCGGAGTGCCATTCTATCTGCGTACCGGCAAGCGGCTCTCAGTGCGCCGCACCGAAATTTCGGTGCAGTTGAAGCCGGTGCCGTTCCGCCTGTTCCGCGACACGCCGGTCAACGCATTGACGCCGAACGTGCTGACGTTGCGCATCGATCCCGAGCACGGCTCGAGTTTCGATTTCAACGTGAAGGCGCCGGGGCCGGTGATGCAGGTCGGTGCGGTGCAGTCGTCATTCAACTATGGCGACTTCTTCGACGAGCGCGCGAACGTCGGATACGAGACGCTGCTATACGACTGCATGCTAGGCGACGCGACGTTGTTCCAGCGCGCCGATGGCATCGAGACGGCCTGGTGTGCGGTCGACGACGTGCTGCATCCGAAGAGCGGCGGCGCTCTGCCCGTGCACGGTTATGCGGCAGGCAGCGACGGGCCGGCCGAAGCCGACGCGCTGCTCGCGCGCGATGGCCACGCGTGGCGGCCGTTGCAGCAGAAAGCGCCCGGTGGCAAGTCGTAGCGGCACCTTTGAACCAACCCGCAGATACGCATCACAACCGCTTCACCACAACCGGGAGACATCGTGGCGACACGCAACAAGAACGCAGTGAAACGGAATGCGCCGAAAAGCGACAGCGAGCACATCCTCGCGATCGACGTCGGCGGCACCGGCCTGAAGGCCGCGATCATCGACGCCAACGGGCAGATGAAAACCGAGCGCGTGCGCGTTGCGACGCCGCATCCGTGCACGCCGGATCAACTGGTTGACGCGCTCGCGCAACTCGTCGCTCCGCTCATCGAGCAGGTGCAGCCCGCTTGTATCTCGATCGGCTTTCCGGGTGTCGTGCGTAATAACCGCATTCTGACCGCGCCGCATTTCGGCATCGAAGGATGGCACGACATCGCGCTCGCGGATTCGCTCGCGCGGCGCCTGGGCGATCTGCCGGTGCGGATGATCAACGACGCAGAGATGCAGGGCTTCGCGGCAATCGAAGGCCGCGGCCTCGAATTTGTGCTGACGCTCGGCACCGGCGCCGGCACCGCGATGTTTCGCGATGGCGAGCTGATGCCGCATCTGGAGCTCGCGCATCATCCGGTCAGCAAGAAGGGTGTCGCGTACGACGAATACATCGGCGAGGGCGCGCGCGAGCAGGTCGGGAACAAGCGTTGGAGCCGGCGTGTCGAGAAGGTGATCGGCATTCTCGAGTCACTGGTCAATTACGACAAGCTTTGGATCGGCGGTGGCAACGCGGCGCGCATCAAATTCAAGCTGCCGGCGAACGTGGCGACCGTTTCGAACGACGCGGGGATCGAGGGCGGCGCGAAATTGTGGCATCCGCTGTCGGTGCGCGAGACGCGGCAGTTTCCGGAGGCCACGGAGAAGACGGGGCGGTTTAAGCCGAAGTGAGGGGGGCGGTTGCTGCTTGATGGGCTTCTCAGCGCTGCCACGCTCCTTCCAAGGCCCTCAGTAACCTTCCCGAACCCAGAGACTCTCAATGACCCGCATTCAACTGAACATCGCGCGGCACCTCCTCTCCGCTGTCGCGTGTGCGCTGCTCGCTTACGCGAGCGCACATGCCTACGCGGCACCGTCCTTCGCAGTGTCGTCACCGGGACTGGCCGATGGCGGCACGCTCAACGCGAGCCACGCGGCGAGCGCGAACAACTGCGGCGGCGGCAACGTGTCGCCCGCATTGCAATGGCATAACGCGCCGGCCGGCACAAAGAGTTTCGCGGTGACGATCTTCGATCCCGACGGCGCGAAAGGCCTCGGCATCGTGCACTGGATCGTGTACGGCATCGCACCGGGTACCACCGGACTCGCCGAGGGCGAAGCCGCGCCGGCGGGCAGCGTCGCCGGCACGAATCGCACCGGCGGCCCCGGCTATTACGGCCCGTGTCCGGCAGTCGGCGATGTGCCGCATCACTACGTCGCGCAGGTCTATGCGCTCGATCTGCCGCCCGGCGCATTGCCGGCCGGCTTGACGCGCGATGCGTTCCTCGCCGCGATCAAGGATCACGTGCTCGCCGCGACGAGCACCGTGCTGCGCTACGGACGATGAAGTCGCGCGGCCGAACGCCGGGCCGCGCGTGATCTGCAGAAGGGCGCTTAGCGCGCCGCATCCCCCCATCGATACTGCACGCTCGCGTCATCGAGCTGAGTCTTGATTGCGTCGTCGAGCGTGAACTCGGCCGCCGAGAGCGTATCGCTCAACTGCTCGGCGCGACTCGCACCAATGATCGCCGACGTGATCAGCGGATTCGCGAGCACCCACGCAAGCGATACCTTCGCCAACGACTCGCCGGTCGGCGCGGCGATCGCCTTCAGTCTTTCGATCGTATCGAATTCGCGCTCGTGCCAGTAGCGCTGTTGATACATCGCGCCAGCCTTGCCGACGCTTTCAGTGAAGCGCCCCTCGGTGGGCGTCGCATCGAGCCGATGCTTGCCCGTCAGCAGTCCGCCCGCGAGCGAGTTATACGGCATCACGGCTAGCTGCTCCTCGGCGGCCAGCGGCAGCAGCTCGCGCTCGATCTGGCGAAACAGCAGGTTGTAGCGCGGCTGGACCGACACGAAGCGCGCGACGCGCAGCACGTCCGCGCGTCCCAAAGCTCGCGCGAGCCGGTACGCAAGAAAGTTCGATACGCCGATATAGCGCGCCTTGCCCGAGCGCACGATCGTATCGAGTGCTTCGAGCGTCTCGTCGAGCGGGGTTTTCGCGTCGTCGGAATGGAGCTGGTACAGGTCGACGTAGTCGGTGCCGAGGCGCTGCAAGGACGCATCGATCGCATCGAGCAGGTGTTTGCGCGACGCGCCCTGATCCCACGCGGCGGGCCCCATCTTGCCGACCGCCTTGGTCGCGACGATGAAGCGCTCGCGCTTGCCCTTCAGCCAGCGTCCGACGATTTCCTCGGTGCGTCCGGACAGGTCTTCGCCGGCGCCGAGCGGGTAGACGTTCGCGGTATCGATGAAATTGACGCCGGCGTCCGCGGCCGTGTCGAGAATGCGGTGCGATGCGGCTTCTTCGGTTTGCAGGCCGAAAGTCATGGTGCCGAGACACAGGCGCGAAACGGTCAGGCCGGTGCGGCCGAATTGGCGATATTGCATAGAGTGGACTCCAGAGGGGACGAAAGCGTTTGCCGGAAGGGTGGGACTTTATTGTTGTATGCGGTGTTGTAAAAAGGATAAACGGAATCGCGATTTGATGTGCGCGACCGCCGCGATAGAATGTTATTTAAATGAAAGAACCCGTGTAAGGTCGAATTGGCTCTCGAGTGCGTCACTGTTAAGCCTTTTGCAAGAATAGAATTACAAATAGTAATGAATCTGCGTACGTAGAGCCCTTACGGTTACGTATTGCTTTCGAAAAGAAAAAACAGAAATAAATCCATTGCGCAAGTAATGCACGCCACGATTGATGTCTTCTTGTGCGTATGAAATGATAGCGATTCTCATTTAACCCAGCCAGCCATCCCGTCATCTCCCTCTCACACAACGGAGAGCGGCAGCCAGCCATTTGCGCTTTTGTCATGAATTCGACGTCATTGATGCCAATTCGACAAAGCGCATTTCTGACGGGATTTCCATGCTCAATCACACGCCGCTGGCGACAGCGCTGGCGCTCGCTTTTGCCGTTCCCTATGCGACGCCTGCGCTCGCGCAAAGCGCGTCGCAACCGGCCGCCTCCAGCGCGCCGCAGAACGCACAAACCAACGCACAGAACAACGCACCTGCCGCCGCGCAGACGCTGCCGACCATCGGCGTGCAGGCTCAGACCGTTCAGCAGGACTTCCAGGCCGAGCGCGCGACCGTCGGTGCGAAGACCCCGACCGCGCTGCGCGACATTCCGCAGACCGTCACCGTGATCAATCGCGACCTGCTCGCTTCGCAGGGCGCGACGTCGTTTACGGACGCGCTGCGCAACGCACCCGGTGTGACCATCGGCGCGGCCGAGGGCGGCCAGATCGGCAACAACATCAACCTGCGCGGCTTCACCGCGCAGAACGACATCTATCTGGACGGCTTTCGCGACCGCAACCAGTACTACCGCGACACGTTCGACCTCGAAGCGCTAGAGGTGCTATATGGTCCGTCGTCGATGCTGTTCGGCCGCGGCTCGACGGGCGGCGTGATCAATCAGGTCAGCAAGAAGGCGAACCTGACGGACTCGGCGGAAGTCTCCGGCATGATCGGCACCAACGACCGCTACCGCTCCACCGTCGACGTGAACCACAAGTTCACCGACACCTCGGCGATCCGCCTGAACGCGTTCGGCCAGAGCCTTGGCTCGACGCGCGACGTAATGAAGAACAGGGACTTCGGCGTCGCGCCGGAGCTGCGCTTCGGTATCGGCACGCCTACCGAGATCACGCTGTCGGCGCTGATCCAGCGCAACAACGACATGCCCGACTACGGCATCCAGGCGCTGAACGGCCGCCCGTCGCCGGTGCCGAAAAACACGTTCTACGGTTTGACCAGCGACCGCACGATCCAGAACGTGCAGATCTTCACCGGGGCGATCAAGCATAAGTTCTCCGACGACCTGACGCTGACGAACCAGACGCAGATCTCGCACTCGATGACCGACGCGCGCGAAACCGCGCCGCAAGCGGTGCTGACCGGACCGCTGTCGTCGAGCACTGCGCTGAGCAACGGCAACTTCACGACGCTGCCGCCGTCGGCCCTGTTCATCAAGCTGCAGAGCCATGACCGCGTGATCCAGAATCACGCGATCTACAACGACACGATGGTCGAATACAAATTCGACACCGGGCCGGTCAGGCACGACGTGATTGCCGGTGTCGAAGTGGGCCACGACAGCTATACGAACCAGGCATATACGCGCAACAACCTGCCGATCGTGCCGATGCTCAATCCGCCGATCATCGGCACGCCGTCGAACGTGACGACGACGGTCGGCAACTACGCCGATTCGAGCGCGAACGAAATCGCCGCCTACCTGAACGACACGATCACGCTGACGCCGCACTGGAAGCTGATTGGCGGTGTGCGCTGGGATCGCTTCTCGGCCGAGATCCACAACACCGTCAGCGCGCCGGCTTTCGCGAGCCAGACCAACTACTTCACGAGCGTGCGCACGGGCCTCATCTATCAGCCGACCGACTGGCAGTCGTACTACGTGTCGTACGGCACGTCGTTCAACCCGTCGCTCGAAAACCTGACGGTCACGAACCTCACGCAGAACCTCGCACCGGAATCGACGAAGTCGTATGAAGTCGGCGGCAAGTGGGATCTGTTCGGCGGCAACATCTCGCTGACCTCGGCATTGTTCCGCGAAGAGAAGGACAACGCGCGCACCCAGGTCTCGCCGACCGAATACGAGCTGGCCGGCGACATTCGCGTCGACGGCTTCCAGGCGAGCGTGACCGGGCACATCACCGACAAGTGGCAGATTTTCGGCGGCTACACGTACATGGACGCGAAGATCCTGAAAGCGGCCGACGGCACGCAGGGCCACACGCCGGCGAACACGCCGCGCAACACGCTGACGTTCTGGACCACATACGCGATCACGCCGCACTGGGAAATCGGCGGCGGTCCGATCTATATGTCGTCGCGTTACGCATCGAATACGAACTTCGTGAAGGTGCCGGGCTACACGCGTTGGGACGCGACCGCGGCCTATCACGCGAAGAAGTACGACGTGCGCCTGAACCTGCTGAACCTGACCAACAAGTACTACTACGACGCGTTGATTCCGTCGGACGGCGGCCGTTCGGTGCCGGGCATCGGCCGCACGTTGCTCGCGACGTTCGATTACCGCTTCTGATGGCCGCTTTTGCGACGCACTGAGCGCATCCGTTAGGCTTGCCGCTTTGCAAATGGCAAGCCGACTCGAAGGACACACTATGCTGCTGCACATTCCGAAGGTACTGGACGCCGGGCAATTGCGCTTCGTGCGCGAGCGGCTCGATCGAGCCGGCGACGCGTGGGTCGATGGCCGCGAGACCGCGGGCTATCAGGGCGCGCCGGTCAAGCGCAATCAGCAGATCGCCGAGCACTCTGCGATCGCGCGCGAACTCGGCGACGTGATTGTCGCGGCGATCGAGCGCAATCCGCTGTTCATCAGCGCGGTGCTGCCGAACCAGGTGTATCCGCCGCTGTTCAACCGCTACGAGGGCGGCATGCAGTTCGGCAGCCACGTCGACGGCGCGGTGCGCGTGCTGCCGAACGGCGTGAAGCTGCGCACCGACGTGTCGGTGACGCTGTTTCTCAGCGCGCCCGACGAATACGACGGTGGCGAACTCGTGATCGAAGACACCTACGGCGTGCAGCAGGTAAAGCTGCCGGCCGGCGACATGATCGTTTATCCGGCGACGAGTCTGCATCAGGTGACGCCCGTCACGCGCGGCGCGCGCGTGGCGAGCTTCTTCTGGGTGCAGAGTCTCGTGCGCAGCGACACGCATCGCGCGCTGCTGTTCGACATGGACACCGCGATTCAACGGCTCAATGCAACCCATGCCGACGAGGCTGCGCGACGCAGCCTCGTCGGTAGTTATCACAATCTGCTGCGTACCTGGAGTGAAACGTGAGCGAATCGGACACCCTCGACATGCAACCGCCGGCGGCCGGCCAACATCGCGCGCACGAACCGCATCGGCTCGATGGCGATGAACTGAAGGCGCGCCAGCAGCGCTCGTGTCGCGCGACTTTCATCAAGTGGCTGCGCAACGTGCATGGCTGGGTTGGATTGTGGGGCGCGGCGCTCGGTCTACTGTTCGGCACGACGGGCTTCTTCCTGAACCATCGCGGCGGTCCGCTGCGCGTGTCGACCGGCGAGCCGCAGGTCTCGGTGATGCAGGTGCCGCTGCCGCAACCGGCACCGGAAACCCCGCGTGAACTCGCGAAGTGGCTCAAGCAGGAGCTGAAGATCGCCGGCGATCCGGGGCGTGTGCAGAAAGAACCCGAGCATCCGGTGGCATGGGGCGATCGCAGCGTCGTGCAGCCCGAGCACTGGCAGCTGAATTTCGCGTCGCCGAAAGAAAATACCTCGGCCGAATACTGGGTGGGCAATAACACCGTGACGGTCAAGCGCAGCGCGAACACCTTTCTCGCGATGCTGACTAACATGCACAAGGGCGTGGGCTTGAGCGTCGGCTGGGTGCTGCTGATCGATACGCTCGCGGGCAGTCTGATCCTGCTGTCGCTGACGGGCGTGCTGTTGTGGACCGAGTTGAACAAGCGTAAGACGGTGGGGCTCGTGCTGGTGGCGGGTTCGATTGCGGCGGCGGTGGCGTTGGGGACGATGTAAGGGCGCAGCACAACGCCCTGGACGAAGCCTGCGCGCTGGCGGGCAGACTTGGAGCGGTACGGGCTAGAATCGTCGCAGACCTACTTCGCTGGCTCTGCCGCCATTCGCCGATGACCTCTCCCGCGAACCCCGTCGACACCGCGCTGACCACGCGACGCGCGGTGCGCGCCTTTCTGCCTACACCGGTGCAGCGCGCCGACATCGAAGCCATTCTCGAAGCCGCCAGCTACGCGCCGTCGGGCACCAACACGCAGCCGTGGAAGGTGTACGTGCTGACGGGCGAATCGCTCGCGCGTCTGTCGCGCGATCTGCTCGCGGCTTACGACGATCCGCAGCGCGACCAGCTGTACCAGGAGGAGTACGCGTACTACCCGCGCCAATGGCAGTCGCCGTACATCGATCGGCGCCGCAAGATCGGCTGGGATATGTATGGCCTGCTCGGCATCGAGAAGGGCGACAAGGCGCGCATGCACGAACAGCACTCGCGCAACTTCCGTTTCTTCGACGCACCCGTCGGCCTGCTGTTCACGATCGATCGCAGCCTCGAGCGCGGCAGCTGGCTCGACTACGGCATGTTCCTGCAGGCGATCATGACGGCCGCGCGCGGACGCGGCCTCGACACCTGTCCGCAGGCTGCGTTCATGCAGTTTCATAGGTTGATTGCCGAATATCTCGGCCTGCCCGAGAACGAGCAGTTCCTGTGCGGCATGTCGCTCGGCTTCGCCGACCCCAATGCGCCGGTCAATACGCTGCGCCCCGAGCGCGAGCCGGTCGAGCGCTTCACGCGCTTTCTCGATTGACCGCAGACCTCAGTCCCCACCCAGAGGCAAACGAAAATGAAAACATCGCGCCGCCATTTCCTGCTGGTCAGCGCGGGCGTCGGCTCGTCTCTCGCGCTGTCTCGCGTCGCGTTCGCCGCGACCGTTCCCAATGCGCTGAGCGAGAGCGATCCGCAGGCGCAGAAGGTCGGCTATACCGAAGATGCGTCGAAGGTCGACAAGGCCAGGTTCCCGAACTTCGCGGCCGGGCAATCGTGCGCGAACTGCTCGCTGTTCCAGGGCAAGGCGTCGGATGCGTACGGCGGCTGCACGCTGTTCGGCGCCAAGCAGGTCGCGTCGCGCGGCTGGTGCAGCGCGTACACGAATATGTAAGCACGCCGCCGCATCGTTCGCGGCTGCTACAGCAGTGCCTTCAACACCAGCTCGTGCGAGTGCCCGATCCACACGGCGGCGTCGCGATGATCGCGCAGCGCGTCGCCGGTATTCGGATGCAGAAAGACATCGAGCGCGCCGTGATTGAGCGTGAGCCAGCTGACCACGTCGGCGAACTGCTGGTGCGCGAACGCGAGCTGATACGACCACAACGGATGCGGGCCGACCGGCCGTTCATGGAAGCGCCCGATCTGCAGTTTGTCGCCCCAATGCGCGTCAATCTGCTCGCGAAACGCCCACGCGGCATCGCGGCTCGCCGCGTCGAAATAAATGTGCGCGTGCCAGCTTTGTATTGCTGAAGCATCTCGAAAGTTCATATCAGAGTTCATTGCCAGGCTCATTCCGTATCAGTCTTTATCCGACATTCATTCTGCTTCGTTTTCCGCCGGCGCGCGCGCTGCAACGCGCATGTGAAACTGTGTCTGATCCTCGCCGACGATCGCGAAGCCAAGACGATCGTACAGCCGTTTGGCGGGATTGCCCTTGAGCACCTGCAAGCTGACCGGCAGCGCTTCGGCCGCGGCGGCGCGCAGGATCGTGCGCAGCACCTGCTCGCCGATACCGCGGCCTTGTATCGCCGGCGCGATCTGCAACTGCGCGACGAACCATTCGTCGTCGTTGCGATGCGCCTTCAACAGGCCCGCGGGCGCGCCGTCGATGCAGATCACCTGCGCGGCGTCGTAGCGATGCCGCAGGCGCGCGCGATGGGCGTCTTCGTCGGTCGGCTCGCCGGCGCGCGCCAGGTGTTCGGTCATCGTCGCCTTGCGCAGTTCGAGCAGGAAGGGTTCGTCGTCGGGTTGCGCGGGGCGCAAGGTCAACCCGGATCGTTGGTCGGGCAGTTGGGCGGTCATGTCGGCAAGGTGGTAGCGCGCGATGGCGCACGCGATGATCGTGCGAAGCGCGAGTAAGAATTGTCGTCGATTGTCACGTCCGCTGCGCTTTTTTACCACGCGGCTATGTTGCGGTCTTCCCACTTTGCGATGCGGTCATCGTTGCCGGTGCCCGTGAGTGCCTGTGTCGCTATCGGCGTTGGGTGGCATGCGGTTTGCTCTCACGTCTGGCTCCATTGCGGCCGCACTATCCGCACCACCGTACGAACAGACAAAACGGGCCTCGCGATGCGGCGAGCTTGATGATTTTCCGGGGACGTTCGCGTCATACGGCGAACGTCGTAATCAACGTTGCGAGGTGTGCTATGGCGATGATCGAGGCGGTACCCAGCGTCTCGGCAGATGGACGGGCGGTGATTTTCCAGCTTTCGTCGCGGGGACGAGACCTTGAATGCGCGGTCACGCGCGAGGCGCTCGAACAGCACTTCTGGCTGCAACGCGGCGCGGGTGAGGCGCGCATTCTGAAGACGTTCGCGGATGGGCGCCAACGCATTACCGCGATCGCCGAACGAAAAATGCTCGCGCGTCCCGGTGAGAAGGTCTTGCTGACGATCGACGATTTCTCTACACGCGGTTGACGTGCGTGGCGCGGCGGGCCGAAAAGCCCGTTGTTACATCGATTCGCCAAATTAAGCCGCCAATGTCCCTCGCTTCGCGCAATTGCATTCGCGGGTGCGCGCCTACACTCTTTTCCATGGAGCGACAAATCACCGAACTCCATCGATGCGACTTCCCCTCGTGTCGGATTTGAACCGTACCGTTGATGAAGTAGTCTGCAGTTCGCAGTTCGCAGTTGACGCAATACAAAGCGCGCAATGCATCGAACACGCGCGCGAAGCAAAAGGGGTAGCGGCCAGCAGTAGGAAATAACGAGGACCGGCCCACATGCAGTGGTATTTGGAAGTGAATTGAATCGACAGTTCGAAACTTGCTGTCGAGCGGTAGAAATTGCCGTTGCAGTACACGTAAGCAATAGCTTTGCAGGTTAGGTGGTTATAGGTTTGCAGGCACTCCACGCGCCTGCTCGACTGTTCCATCCTGTCAGCCCTGTTCCCTCGCGGAACAGGGCTTTTTTTCGTCGCAACGAAACGCGCTGCTTGTTTCCGGCGGCTTAGAACCGATATGGGGACAGTGTGTTCTTCGATATGTTCGAAGAACCGGCGCGTCGCAGCGCGTGAACTGTCGGGCGCGAAATGCGTCGGACGTTCGAGCGCGGCGTTTGCCGCCGTCGCGTGCCGAAGTCCGGGCGCGCTGCCGAAAGAAGGAGGTTGAATCGATGTCCAGCAAATCGCGAGTTCGCAAGCCCGGCCGCACGGCCATGTCCCCGTTGTTGCGTTCCCTGACGCAGAGCCGCACCGCGCACGCGCCCGTCACGCAGACCATGCTGTTGCAGGCCTACGCCGCGCTCGATGCCTTCCGCTGCGGCCACGGCGCACGCATGCTGCACACGACGCTGAGCCGGCATCTGCTGGTGTCGCAGGAACTGACGCGCGCCGGACTGGGCGCCGACGCGCTCGCGGACATCGAAAGCGCGCATGCGGCGATGGTGCGGCTCGACATGCGCGAGCGCAAGACCGGCCGCTGGTCGCTCGAAGACGACGACTACGCAAGCCTGTGCGCGGCGCTCGCGATCTTCGACGGACAGTTGTCGGCGGCGTCGTTGAACGAACTGGCGAGCGCGGAAGCGAAAATGATCGAAGGTCTGATGCGCTCCGCGCGGCTGAGAGCGCTGGCCGAAGCGCCAGTTTGAGCGTCCCGCAACATGCAAAACGCCCCACATCGGGGCGCTTTTCACATTCGGCGCGGACTTAAATTGATTACGGAGAATACTTGAACGCGGCATCGACGTGTCGCGCGCGGCCGGCTGATGCGCGCGCGTGGCTCGTTACGAGTGTCCGTAGAAGTCCCGCCGGGCGCGTTTGCCGCTGAGATTCCCGCTTGCTAGACTGGCTGCGCCTGACTGCCACCTATCTGCCTGCCTACCTGCTATGCCGCCGAGGCCGGGCGTCGCTGACGTCGTTGCGATGCCGACCCGCGCATACAACCGAGCCCTGTCGGAGACTCCATGTCCTACATGCTGCTGATCGTCGAACCCACGGACCAACGCGAGGAGCGCGGCGAAGCCGCCGGTCGCGACCTCTATGACCAGATGGTGCGGTTCTCCGAGAACCTGAAAGCGCGCGGCAAGCTGCTCGCGGTCGAATCGCTGACTTCGCAGAAGGACGCCGTCCGCGTGCAGGTTCGCAATGGCCAGTCGAAGCTCGTCGACGGGCCGTTCGCCGAGGCGAAGGAGATGATCGGCGGCTTCTTTCTGCTGAACTGCGACAGCCGCGAAGAGGCCGTGGCGATCGCGCAAACCTGTCCGGCGGCGGCGTGGTGCACGGTCGAGGTCCGCAAGCTCGGCCCGTGCTTCATTTAGCCACGGGTGGCTTTCACGTCATCCGCTTCGTGTTTTCCCTGGGATGCCGGGAGCGCCGCGGGTGTCGATCTGACCTTGCATCGCGCGTCGTGTGAGTAAGGGGCTAGCCCGAGTGGCCTCTTCAAGCGATTCACGCGAATCCACTCACGACGAACCACTAACAACAAGGAGCAACGACATGCGATTCATGATCATCGTAAAAGCCACGGCCGCGAGCGAAGCCGGCGAGATGCCTGAACCGTCGCTGATCGCCGCGATGGGCGCCTACCACGAAGAACTCTCGAAGGCCGGTGTCCTGCTCGACGCAACCGGCCTGCAGCCGAGCTCGAAAGGCTGGCGCGTGCGCTATAGCGGCGGCAAACGGAGCGTCGTAGATGGGCCGTTCGCGGAGACCAAAGAGCTGATTGCTGGCTACACGTTGATCCAGGTGCGCTCGCGCGACGAGGCGATGGAATGGGCGCGGCGTTTCCCGGCGCCTTTCGGTGAGCACGCCGATGGCGAAATCGAAGTGCGGCAGCTGTTCGAACTCGACGACTTCGAGCCGGGGCCGGAAGTCGAGCGCTTTCGCAAGCTCGAAGAAGATCACCGCTGAGGTGAAGGCTGACGCCGTGACGATACAGGCCACCCATCGTGCGATCGACGCTGTCTGGCGGATCGAATCCGCGAAGGTCATTGCTCACGTCGCGCGGATCGTGCGCGACGTGGGGCTCGCCGAGGAACTCGCGCAGGACGCGCTGGTGGCCGCGCTCGAGCATTGGCCGGAGGCGGGCGTGCCCGACAACCCCGGAGCCTGGCTGATGACGGCCGCGAAAAACCGCGCGCTGGATCGCCTGCGCCAGGAAGCGCTGCATGCGCGCAAGCGCGAGGAGCTCGGCCACGATCTCGACGCGATCGAGGCGCACGTGGTGCCCGATTTCGTCGATGCGCTCGATGCCGCGCGCGCCGACGACATCGGCGACGATTTGCTGCGGCTCATCTTCACCGCGTGCCATCCGGTGTTGTCGACCGATGCGCGCGTCGCGCTGACGCTGCGCCTGCTCGGCGGCCTCACCACCGACGAAATCGCGCGCGCGTTTCTCGTGCCGGAGCCGACCATCGCGCAGCGGATCGTGCGCGCGAAGCGCACGCTGTCGGCGGCGCGCGTGCCGTTCGAGGTGCCGCAGGCGGACGCGCGCGCGGCGCGGCTCGCGTCGGTGCTGCAGGTGATCTACCTGATTTTCAACGAAGGGTATTCGGCCACTGCCGGCGACGACTGGATGCGCCCGGCGCTATGCGAGGAGGCGTTGCGGCTCGGGCGCGTGTTGAGCGGACTCGTCGCCGACGAAAGCGAGGTCCACGGTCTGGTTGCGCTAATGGAGATCCAGGCGTCGCGCACGCATGCGCGCACCGATGCGCAGGGGCGGCCGGTGCTGTTGCTCGATCAGGATCGCAGCCGCTGGGACCCGCTGCTGATTCGCCGCGGCCTCGCGGCGTTGGACAGCGCGCATGCACTCGGCGGCGCAAGCGGGCCGTATGCGTTGCAGGCGGCGCTCGCCGCGTGTCATGCGCGGGCACGCCGCGCCGAGGACACTGACTGGGCGCAGATCGTCGCGCTCTACGATGCTTTGGCGCAGGTCGCGCCATCGCCGGTCGTGGAATTGAATCGCGCGGTCGCGGTGGGGATGGCGTTCGGGCCGGCGGCCGGACTCGAGATCGTCGATGCGCTCGCCGCTGGTTCAGCGCTCGAGAATTATCACTGGCTGCCGAGCGTGCGCGGCGATCTGCTGGTCAAGCTCGGACGCATCGACGAAGCGCGCGCGGAGTTCGAGCGCGCCGCGGCGATGACGCGCAATACGCGCGAGCGCGAGCTGTTGCTGGAGCGTGCGCGCGGGCTTGCGCATTGAGTTTTGGGCACCTCCGAGTGCCGCCTCAACGAATCAACTGCCGCACTCCCAACGCGACGATCAGCCCGCCGCACACGCGATCGACCCACATCTTGCCGCGCCGATACACCGACGCGATCCGCGCATGCGACAACGCCAGCGCGACGAACCCGTACCAGCTGCTCGCGACGACGAACACCATGCCGAGCATCGCGGCAAACGTGCCGGTGCTCACATGCGCGGGTGCGGCCGACGAAAACACCGCGGCAAAAAACGCCATCGACTTCGGATTCGCGATGTTGGTCGCGAAACCCTGCGCGAACGCCTGCCTGAAGCCACCCGCCGGTGCTTTGACGAGCACCGCCTGCCTTGCCGCCGACGCATTGAAGATCAGCCGCCCGCCGAACCACAGCAGATAACAGGCGCCCACGATCCTGACCACGAGCGCGAGCCACGGGAACGCCGCGAACACGATGCCGACGCCGAGAATCGCGCAACTTGCCCAGAACAGATTGACGAGCACGATGCCGGCGACCATCGCGAGCGCTTCGACGCGCGTCGCCGAAGCGGCCTTATGCGCGACCGCGACGAAGTTCGGGCCCGGACTCACGACGCCCGCGACATACACGGAAAACACGCCGACCACGGCGGACCCATCGATCACGACACACTCCCTGTTGAAAAGCTCCGGCTCGAAGAAGGCAACCGATGCACCTAGCTCATAGCCCGAAAAACGCCGCGCCCGCGGTCAGGACGCCTGCTCCCGCGACGAGGTACGACACATTGCGCAGCCAGTTCTTGCGCGTGAGCAGCGTGATCGCGCACAGCGCAATCGCGACCTGAATCAGCAGCGTCGCCTGAGCCCAGCGATGATGGCCGTGCAGCAGCGTTTCGCTGCGCGTGTCGGCGGCGACGACCTGTTTTTCGATCGCTTCGGCGTTCGCGCGGATCGGCTCCTTCTGCTGCTTGTATTTCTCGACGTCGGCGACGAATTTCGCGTGCGCATCGGTATTGGGCGCCGACAGCGCCGCGCCGAGTTCGGCGAGGTTCTCCTTCTCGCCCTTCGCCTGGTAGTAGCTCCACTGGTTCGACGCTTCGGTCTTCTTGATCGCGGCTTCGTTCTTGAAGAACAGCGCGAGGTTTTCGGCATTGCCGCTCTGGTACGCGCACAGCGCGCCGATCGTCGCGAGGATCGCGGTCATCACGGCCATCCGGCTCGCGAACGGATCAGCGTCGTGATGCCCGGCGTGGCCGGCGTGTTCGACGGCGTGGTCGTGCGGACCGTGCACTTCATATTCATCAGACATCAGATTCTCCGAGGCAATGCTTTTGTCGTTCTCGCCGGGCGGCGCGGGCGCCCGGCGGCCTCAATCTTAGCGTGTTGCGGGCGGCCTGAGGCCGCGGCTTCAATGCGGCGTCGGCGCAGCGCGCTGGGGGGAGCTGTGTCGGAGGACGGCTATTGCATGCGGATCACGACGCGCCCGCGCGTGCCGGCGGCGACCGCCTCGTAGGCTTCGCGCGCGCGGGCGAGCGGAAATTCCTGTGCGATCGCCGGGCCGCTCAGCTTGCCGCTGTCGAAGCCCTCGACGAGCGACGTCATCAGCGGCGCCGATTGCGCGACGCCGAGCTTCGCGCTGTCGACACCGAGCAATTGCGTCTCGTTGTGATAGAAATCGATCAGATCGAACTCGACCCGGCGCTTGCCGGTCGCGCTGATTTCGAGCACGCGGCCGCGCCGCTTCGCGAGACTCAGCGCGGTCTCGAACGCGACACCGCCTACCGTGTCGTAGACGACTTCCGCGCCCGCGCCGCCGGTCAGCTCGCGCACACGTTCGGCCGCGTGTTCGTCGAATGGCACGTAGGCGTCGATCAGGCGGCCCGCGGGCGTGGCCGGATCGAGCGGCCGGCGGTCGACGGCGATCACGCGCGCGCCGCGTGCCTTCGCGATCTGCGCGACCGCGCCGCCGACACCGCCGCCCGCGCCAAGCACCGCGACGGTCTCGCCGGCCTGCAAGCTTGCGTATTCGACGGTGCCGAGCCACGCGACCACGAAGTTCACGCCGATTGCCGCCGCCTCGACATGGCTCAACGCAACGGGCTTGCGTGACAGCGCCGCGACCGGAATGCCGAGGTACTCGGCGTGCGTGCCGTCGCGCGTGAAGCCGATGTCGCCGCCGGTGCCCCACACCTCGGCGTCACGCCACGCGGCCGGGCCATCCACCACCACGCCGCTGAAGTCGCGCCCCGGTATGCGCGGCAGCACCGTGTGCTCGAAACGGCCGGCCACGTTCTTCACGTCGCTCGGATTGACCGAGGCCGCCATGACCCGCACGACCGCATGCTCCGCGTCGGCCTGTGGCGTCGGCAGATCGACGTATTCGAGCACTTCGGGGCTGCCGAAAGATTTGAACTGGATCGCTTTCATCGTGCGTGGCTCCGGTTGGTCTTGCGCCGCGTTGCGCAGCGAATGCTCCGTAGTCTAGGTGACGAACGCGCAGCGGGTACGCGAACACCCAAGCCCTAACCCGCCTCGCCGGCTTTCGGCGCCTGAGCATGCCGCTGATGATCGGCGGCCAGAAACATGTACATCGCCGGCACGACGAACAACGTGAACAGCGTGCCGATCGACATCCCCGTGAAAATCACGAGCCCCATCGCGTTGCGGCCCGCCGCGCCCGCGCCCGACGCGATCACGAGCGGCACCACGCCGAGCACCATCGCGGCGGTCGTCATCAGGATCGGACGCAGCCGCACGCCGGCGGCTTCCTCGACCGCTTCGCGCTTGCCGCGGCCCGCGCGCTGCAATTCGTTGGCAAACTGCACGATCAGAATGCCGTGCTTGCTGACGAGTCCCATTAGCGTGACGAGGCCGACCTGCGTGTAGATGTTCAGCGTAGTGAGGCCGATGTTGATGAAGATCAGCGCGCCGAACAGCGCCATCGGTACCGAGATCAGGATCACGATCGGATCGCGGAAGCTCTCGAATTGCGCCGCGAGCGCGAGGAACACGATGATCGTCGCAAGCAGCAGCGTAATGACGAAGCCGCCCGACTCCTGCACGAACTGGCGCGACGCTCCCGAGTAATCGGCCGAATAGCCGGCGGGCGCGACCTGCGCGGTTGCCTTGCGCAGAAAATCGAGCACCTGGCCTTGCGACACACCCGGCACGGTCACGCCGGAGATCGTCGCCGAGTTCAACTGCTGGAAGTGATTGATCGATTCAGGCACGACGCTGTGCTTGATATGCGCGACCGTCGAGGCCGGAATCACGCTGCCGTCCGGCGTGCGCAGATAGTAGTCGAGCACCTGCGACGGATTGAGCCGATCGGTCTGCAGCACCTGCGGAATCACCTTGTACGAACGCCCCGCGATCGAGAAATAGTTGACGTAGCCGCCGCCCAGCGCCGAACCGAGCGCCTGTCCGACGTCGCTTTGCGACAGCCCGAGCGAGGCCACCTTGTCGCGATCGACGACGAGCACCGCTTCCGGCTTGTCGATTTTCAGGTCGGTATCGACGAAGAAGAACATGCCGCTCTCGCGCGCTTTTTCGAGCACCGCTTGCGACACCTCGTTGAGGTTTTGGAACGGCTCGGTCGTGCTGATTACGAACTGCACCGGCAAGCCCTGCGAGCCCGGCAGCGGCGGAAACTGGAACGCTGCGACGCGTGCGCCCGCGATCTGATTCCACTTCTGCTGCAATTCCTCCTGCAGTACGGTCGCGTTTTTGCCGCGCTGATCCCAGGTCTTGAACAGCACCCCGCCGATGCCCTGGTTGATGGTCGGCGAACCCGTCAGCTGGAACATCTGCGAGTACTCGGGCAGCGATTTCGAGGCGTCGAACACCTGGTCCGCGTAGGTCTGCATCTGCTGGATCGTCGCGTTCGGCGGCCCGATGATCTGCGACAGCACGACGCCCTGATCTTCCTGCGGCGCGAGTTCCGACTTCGAGGTCATGAACAGATACACGGTGCCGCACAGCAGCAGCACGCCCATGATCACGAACACGGGCCAGGTATCGAGCGTCGCGTGCAACAGCCGGCCATAGCCGCGATGCACGCGCTCGAATTGACGGTCGACGAAACGCGCGAAACGCCCGGACTCCTGCTCCGCGCGAAAGAAGCGCGAACACATCATCGGCGACAACGTGAGGGCGATCACGCCCGATACCGTCACCGCGCCCGCGAGCGTGAACGCGAATTCGGTGAAGAGCGCGCCCGTCAGCCCGCCCTGGAAGCCGATCGGCGCGTACACGGCGATCAGCACGACGGTCATCGCGACGATCGGGCCGCCGAGTTCGCGCGCGGCGATCAGCGCCGCGTCGAACGGCGTCTTGCCTTCGTGCTTCATATGCCGATCGACGTTCTCGACGACGATGATCGCGTCGTCCACCACGAGCCCGATCGCGAGCACGAGCGCGAGCAGCGTCAGCAGATTGATCGAATAGCCGAGCGCCTGCATCACGAAGAACGTGCCGATCAGCGACAGCGGCATCGCGATCAACGGCACGATCACCGCGCGGAAACTGCCGAGAAACAGGAAGATCACGATCGTGACGATCACGAGCGCTTCGACGAGCGTCTTGATCACTTCCCTGATCGCGGTGTTCACGAAGTCGGTCGCGTCATACACGATGTCGCCCGTCATACCGGTCGGGAACTGCCTCTGCAGATCGGGGAACACGGTTTTCACCCGCTTGGCCACATCGAGAATGTTCGCGTCCGGCGCGACCTTGATACCGATGAACACGGAGCGCTTGCCGCTGAACGCGACGTTGAAGTCGTAGCTGTCGGCGCCGAGCACGACGTTCGCGACATCCTGGAGACGCACGATCGAGCCGTTCTTCTGCTTGACGACGAGCTGCTTGAAATCGTCGACGGTATGCAGGTCCGTGCCCGCTTCGAGGTCGACGCTGACCATCTGCCCCTTCGTCGTGCCGAGCGTCGCGAGATAGTTGTTGTTGCCGAGCGCAGTAAACACGTCGCTCGCGCTGACGCCGTGCGCGGCGAGCCGCGCCGAATCCAGCCACGCGCGCATCGCGAACTGCCGGCCGCCGAGCACTTCGGCGGTCTGCACGCCCTGGATCGAATCGAGCTTCGGCTTGACCACGCGCAACAGGTAGTCGGTGACGTTGTTGCTCGGCAGCACGCTGCTGTAGAAGCCCATGTACATCGCGTCGGTGGTCTGCCCGGTCTGCACCGTCAGCACCGGCTGCTGCGCCTGCGGCGGCAACTGGTTGCGCACCGAGCCGATCTGTGTGTTGATCTCGGTCAGCGCGCGGTTCGCGTCGTAATTCAAACGCAGCGTCGCGACGATCGTCGACACGCCCGTGATGCTCGTCGACGACATATAGTCGATGCCCTGGGCCTGCGCGATCGCCGCTTCGAGCGGCTGGGTGATGAAGCCGGCGATGGTGTCCGGGTTCGCGCCATAGTAGGCCGTCGTGATCGTGACGACCGCGTTCTCGGTCTGCGGATACTGGCTGACCTTCAGCACCGCGAGCGCGCGCAGCCCGAGCACGAGGATCAGCAGGCTCACGACCGAAGCGAGTACCGGCCGGCGGATGAAGATGTCCGTGAACATGATCGGGCGGCCTCGCTTATTGTTCCTGCGGCGTCGGATTCGGACTGTCCGACGGCTGGACGCGATTGTCGATGATCAGCGGCGTGCCATTCTTCAGCTTGAGCTGGCCGCTCGTCACGACCTGCGTGCCGTCGTCGACGCCCTTCAAAATCGCCACCTGGTCGCCGCGCGTCGGGCCCGGCGTCACGAACACCTGCTGCGCGACGGGCAGCGTTTTGCCCTGCGCGTTGGGCTGCGTGCCGGGCTTCACGATGAACACGGTCGCGCCATACGGGTTGTAGGTGATCGCCGTTTGCGGCAGCGTCAGGTGACGCTCCTCGGCGCCCGAGTCGATCTTCACGTTCGCGTACATGCCGGGCAGCAGCTTGCGCTCGCGATTGTCGACGCTCGCCTCGATCTGCACGTTGCGCGTCGCGCTGTCGACTTTCGGGCTCATCGACTGGATCTTGCCGGTGAAGCTTCGTCCGCTGTACGCGTTGGTATCGACGCTGACGGTCGCGCCGATCGCGAGCTGGCCGAGCTGCTGTTGCGGCACCGAGAAGTCGGCGTAGATCGGATCGATGGCTTGCAGCGTGACGATCGTATCGCCGGGATTCAGATATTGCCCCGGATTGATCGTCGTGATGCCGAGGCGCCCCGCGAACGGCGCGCGAATCGTCTTCTTGTCGACGAGCGCCTGCTGCTGCGCGACCTGCGCCTTCTTGCCCTTGAGGTCCGCCGCATCGGCGTCGAGCTGCGCTTTCGCGATCGCCTTGATGTCGTACTGCGCGCGGTCGCGCTCGTAGACCGTCTGCGCGAGGTCGGCCGCGGCCTGCAGCGATTGCAGCAGCGCGACGTCGCTGTCGTCATTGAGTCGCACGAGGATCTGCCCGGCTTTCGCTTCCTGCCCCGACACGAACGCGACCTGGCGCACGAGGCCGGCGACTTCGGTCGTCACGTCGACGCCGCGCACCGCGCGCAGGCTGCCGACCGCCGCGAGCTGCGGCTGCCACGACTGATAGTGGACCACCACCGCCGACACCGTCGCGGGCGGCGTGGTGTTGGCCGCCATGAACTTCGCGAACATGTGCGCGCGGAACAGGTTGAAGCCGACCAGCCCGGCGAGCAGCAGGCCGACGCAGATCAACATGATCACCATGCGCTTCGTCATCGGTTTTCTTTCGGCCATCGTGATGTCCTTGCTCGGCTTCGGGCGAGGGCTGAGGGTTGTGTCAGGGCACGGTCAATGTGGCGTTGCGGCGGCGGGCGCGGCGGCCGACTCGGGCGCCGCGCCATTCCACCAGCCGCCGCCGAGCGCCTGGAACAGCGCGGCCGTGTCGGCGTAACGCGCGGCCTGCGCCTGCGCGAGACTCACCACTGTCTGCTGATACTGGCGTTGCGCGTCGAGCAGCGCGAGGTAGCTCACGCCGCCGACGCGATACTGCCCGCGCGTCAGTTCGAGCGAATCGCTCGCGGCGCGCGACGCGTCGGTCTGCGCCTTGAGGCCGGTCGCATCGTGTTCGAGCGCACGCAGCGTGTCCGCGACGTTCTGGAACGCAAGCAGCACCGTCTCGCGGTATTGCGCGCCGGCCTGCTCGTAGGCGGCCTCGGCCGCGCGCTTCTGCGCGCTCAGCTGGCCACCGTGAAAGACCGGTTGCAGCAAGCCCGCGCCGATGCTCCAGATCGTGCTGCCCGCCCTGAGCACTTGCGCGGGCGTCAGCGCCTCGGCGCCGTAGCTCGCGGTCAACGTGATCTGCGGATACATCGCCGCGGTCGCGACGCCGACCTGCGCGCTCGCCTGATGCAGCGTGGCGTCGGCGGCGAGGATGTCGGGGCGCTGGCGCACCAGCGAAGACGGCAGGCTCACGGGCAGCGTGTCGGGCAGCGAGAACATGTCGAGTGTGAATTCGGGCACGCCCGTGTCGCTCGGCAGTTTGCCGGCGAGCACCGCAAGCTGGTGGCGCGCCTGGTCGAGTTGCTGATAGAGCGGCGGCAGCGTCGCGCGGGTCTGCGCGAGCAGCGTTTCCTGCGCGAGCACGGCCGCGCGGCTCACGCCGCCGAGTGAGAGTTGTTGATCGAGCACGTTCAGCTGCTGCTCTTCCTCGGTGGCGATCCGCTCGGTCGCGTCGATCTGCGCGCGCACCGACGCTTCCTTGACCGCCGCGGTCACGATGTTGGCCGATATCGTCAGATAGGCGGCCTGCAGCTGGAAGCGCTGATAGTCGATCTGCGCATGCAGCGCTTCGAGTTCGCGCCGCGCGCCGCCGAACACGTCGAGCTTGTACGAGACGTTGACCGACGCGTTGTAGAGATTGAATTCTTCGACCAGGCCGGGCTGACCGAACGCGATGCCGTTGATCTTTTCGCGCGTGGCGTTAAGTTGCGCGTCGACGCTCGGCAGCAAGGTGCCCCCCGCCTGCGCGATGTAGTTTTCGCGGGCCTGGCGCAACGCGGACTGGGCCGCGGTCATGTTCGGACTATTGGCGATGGCCTCGCGGATCAGCGCGTCGAGCGGCTCGCAATGAAACAGCGTCCACCACGCGGCGGGAATGTCCTGCGCCGGCGCGAAACGCTGCGGCAGGCCGGCGGGGCCGGGCGCGGACGCGGTCTGGTCAGGCAGTGGCGTGGGGGTGAAAGTGTTCGTGGCCGGCGCGGGCGGCGCGTGGTAGTCGGGGCCGACCATGCAGCCGGCCAGCGCGACGCCGCTGCACAGCGCAACGAAGAGGCGCCGCCAGACAATACGCTGACTCACGTCGATCATCGATCTACCTTGTACGCCAGTGGCGGGTGGACCGGACGAAGATGTTCAGGGCACCCGAACGTTCTTGGAGTTGTCTTGCCGACGCTGGAATTTACCACGCACGGCGCGAGCCGCGTTTGGCCTCGCGTTCGCTAACCGCCGAAGGCGGATACGAGATCACGTAGGAGGGCGGTGATAACGGCTGGAGCTCCGCGCTGTCTGCGGCGGTGCTCGCCTGGTGGCCGGCGAACCGGAATCCTTGTTTGGCCAGGTTCCAGGAGTTGGCATGAACGGACCGCCGGCGCGGTCATTCACGCACCAGCCGTCGAACTCTCCGCCGCCGCCTCATCCGCCGGATAGCGCTGCGCGTCCCTCTTGATACGCCGGCGAATCAGGATCGTCCACAGCGTCAGCGACACGTACACACCATAGCGCAGCGCAGTGGATGCAAGCGCCGAGCGCGGGTCGTTCGGCCAATGCAGCACGATCGCGCTTCGCACGATGTTCTCGCCGATCATGCCGATCCCCCACACGAGTGTCATCAGGCGAATATAGGTGGAGAGCATCGGACGATCGCGCCAATGTCGCTCGAACACTTCCACGCTGCGATGGTCTTCGCGCGACATCGTCGAGCGCGCCAGATAGAACACCATCGGCTTGCGCAGCGTGAGCGACGCGAGAAACGTGATGCCGATAAAACCCGACACCATAGGATCTTCGATCAACAGCAGACGCGCGTCGCTGAACACGAGGCTCGTGGCGAGCGCTGGCAGCACGCCCGCGAGCACGAGTGCGCTCAGCGCGTCGAAATGCCGGTAACGCAGCAGATCCACCGTCATCCATGCGATCAGCGGCAACGCCGACGCGGCGAGCGCGCCCGTCTGCCCCCAATGCGGAAACGCGAGCCGGTAGACAAGCAAGGGCAGCGCGAGATTGACGAGCAATGCGCTCAGGTAGCGCAGGCGGGATTTCATCGGCTGGGCTGTAACGGCATGGACGGAGGCACGCGCGGCACATGCTGGTGCGCTGTGACAATCGCGCTTCGGCAGCGGCGCACGAACGTATGGAGCCAGTGTAGAGCGAAGTTGTGCCCGCTGCTGAGGTTGGCGGCGCGCAGCGAAAGGCTGGCGCAAGCGCGCCGCGTGCGGGGCATCGGCGGCGCGCCGATGCGATCGCCTGGTTTTACCGGGCCTCGTCCGCCGCTCGCCGCTGCGCGATCAGATCGGCAAGCCGCTCGACCTGCTGCCCTTGCGCATCGAAATTGCCCGCGTCCAGCCACCGCTGATAACACGAGCGCAACGCCGGCCATTCGCTGTCGATGATCGAAAACCACGCCGTGTCGCGATTGCGCTCGCGGTAGACGATCGCCTGCCGGAAGATCCCCTCGAACGTGAACCCGTAGCGCAGCGCAGCCTTGCGCGACGGCTCGTTCAGCGAATCGCATTTCCATTCGAAACGGCGGTAACCGAGCTTATCGAACACTTCGCCGAGCAGCAGGTACATGGCATCAGTTGCGATGCGCGTGCGCTTGAGCCGCGGCGAATACGTGACGTGGCCGACTTCGATCACGCCGTTGGCCGGATCGATCCGCATCAGCGACAGCGTGCCGACCGGCTTGCCCGTCGCGAGGTCGATCACCGCATAGTGCAGCGGATCTTTCGATGCCGCCATCCGCGTCAGGTGGTCGCGATAGGCCGCGAGGCTGTCGAACGGGCCGACCGCCAGATAGGTCCAGTCGCGGCCGTCGGTGGCCGAGCGGTACGCGTCGAACAGGTCGGCCGCGTGGCGCTCGACGTCGACGGCTTCGAGCCGGCAATAGCGGCCGCTCAGCGGCTCGCGGCCAGGCGGCTGCGCGCCGTGCCAGCCGGGCATGGGCGCGCCGATCGGCTGGCCGTAGGCGTTACGTGTGGGTTCCATGTCCTTTCTCCTGGTCGTCGATGCAGGAACGATACGGCAAACGTGGTATGTTCAAAAGATCCACGACACGCTTATTCGATAGGTCCAGCCACCATGATCGAAATTATCGGACCGCTCGTCCATGCGAACGACGTTTACGCCGCGAGCGGCGCCAGCGGGGCCACTCGGCCCGCGCCGCTGCAAAAGCAGCTGATCGAACGTCTGCAGCAGGCGATTCACGCTGGCCGTCTGCCGGCCGGGTCGTTGCTGCCGTCGTCGCGGCTGCTCGCCGCCGAAATGGGCGTGTCGCGCAACACCGTCGTGATCGCTTACGAACATCTCGCCGCGGTCGGCTACGTCATCGCCGATCGTCAGGGCACGCGCGTGAGTCCGCTGTCGAGCCCCGCCGCGCGCGGCGAGCGGGCGACGGCGCCGGCCGCGCCGGAGGTCGTGTACGCGACGCGCGTCGAGCAGTTCGCGGCGACGCACAAGCACGCCGACAACAGCTATGCGCTGACCCCCGGCACGCCCGCGCTCGACCGCTTCCCGCTGGCCGCGTGGCGGCGCGCGCTCGAACGTGCGATGGAGCGCGCCTTACCGCACGCGCTCGGCTACGGCACGCCGGCCGGCGAACCGGCGTTGCGCGACGCGATCGCCGCGCATCTGCGGATGGCGCGCGGCGTGCGCTGCGACGGCTCGCAGGTCGTGATCACCGAGGGCGCGCAGGAGGCGCTGAACCTGTGCGTGCGGCTACTGACCAATCCCGGCGATATCGCATGGACCGAGGACCCCGGCTACCGCGGCGCGAAGGCCGCTTTCAACGCGGGCGATTTGCGCTTGCAGCCGATTCCCGTCGGCGCCGAAGGCATGGTCGTGCCGGCCGACGCGTGGCGCAGGCATCCACCGAAGCTGATCTACACGTCGCCCGCGCATCAGTATCCGACCGGCGCGGTGTTGTCGGTGGCGCGGCGGCTCGAACTGATTGCAGAGGCGCGGCGTTGCGGCGCGTGGCTGATCGAGGACGATTACGACGGCGAGGTGCGCCACACCGGCGAGCCGATCGCGAGCATGCAGGGCCTCGTCGACGAGGCGCCCGTGCTGTATGTCGGCTCGTTCAGCAAGACGATGTTTCCGGCGCTGCGCATCGGCTTCGTCGTGCTGCCTCGGGCGATCGCCGCGCATGCCGCTGTTGCACTGCAAGAGATGCTGCGCGGCGGGCACCGACTGGAGCAACTGGCGCTCGCGCATTTCCTCGAAAGCGGCGAATTCGGGCGGCATCTCGGGCGGATGCGGCGGCTGTACCGCGAGCGCCAGCAGGCGCTGCGCGACGCGCTGGCCGAGCATTTTCCGGCGGCGACGATTCTTGGCGGCGATTGCGGGATGCATCTGACGCTGCGCCTGCCCGCGTCGCTCGACGATCGCGCGCTGACGGCGCGGGCGCAGGCGTTGGGGCTCGGTCCGCGCGCACTGTCGGGGTTCGCGATCGGGGCGTCGGAGCAGACCAACGGGCTCGTGATCGGGTATGGCAATACGGAGGCGGAGCGCTTGGGGCCGGCGGTGAAAGCGCTGGCGGAACTGGTGCGTGCGATGCAGAGGGAGGCGCGACCGGCTGCGAAGCGCGCGGCAAAATCCGCCGGAAAACCCGCCGGAAAACCCGCCGCAAAACCCGCTGGAAAACCCGCCCGCTCCCGCAAAAAGCCCACCCCGCAACGTCGTACGCCCGCAACCCAGGATATGTAAGTTTTACGTTTGTCCGCCCGGACCATGTCGCGCTATCGTGTCGTATGCGCGGCGACTTCGCTCCGAAGTGCTGGGTCTGCCCGCATGTGCCGTGGTTGCTCGGCCCGCCGCGTCGCAGGTATGGCGCCGGCGATGGGCACGAACAATGCATTGAGTGTGGTTTTCGATGACGATTTATCCGACCGGAGACGATATGAAGGAAATCGAACCGACCCCGTGGTTTGAGCTGGCCATCCATACGCCCGTACGCGAAGGCTGGTACGAGGTGCAGTTGGCGAGCGGGGACACGGCGTTTGCGAAATTTGGCGACGGCGTATGGACCGAAAAGCCGTTGCTCGTGTTCACGCATTGGCGCGGCCTATCCGCCGATCCGTCGAAAGCCGCGGACGGCGCGGCCGAGTCGGTCAGCGCCGAGGCCACCGCGGCGCAGGGTGTGCGCGCCGCCTGGAACGCGTTCTTCCCGGGACTCGGCGAAGAGCAGCACAAGCCGCACAATGTGGTGCCGAACGGCAAGGCGCCGCATCATTGAGCGGCCATTGAAGTTCGCTTGAAGTCTGGTCGGGCGGCGGCTCGTGGGCTGCCGCCTGGCAGTTCGATTCGCCCGCCCATCGCTCCACACTGCGGCTGCGCACTGCGCGCATCGCATTTCTTCCGCCCCGCTACAATCTCCGCGTTCGATCTCGAGACCTTCCGCGCGCAAAAAATCGACGTGCCGATGCTGGCCCGGCTGCATCACGTGGATGGAATGCAAGGTGATTCCGGATGACAGCCAGCGGCATGATCTGATCATCGGAGAAGTGGTCGCCGCGTATGCGGATAGCCGCGTGTATTCGCACAACCGCTGGCATTTCGGTGACGATCCCGACCTGCGCACGTGCCATTACGTGGCAGGCGGCACTTTCTTCGCGACGGGCGATGCGTTCGAGGTGGCGCCCGTCGCGGCCTTCGCGCGGTGATCGCGCTTAGGTGTTCGGTGCGGTTTCGCCTTCGGCGAATGCCTTGAGCGCGTCGCCCGCGAGACGGTAACGCACCCATTCGCTTTGCGGATTCGCACCGATCGACTTGTAGAAGCCGATGGCCGGCTCGTTCCAGTCGAGCACGCTCCATTCGAAGCGGCCGCAGCCCGTTTCGCAGGCGATCTGCGCGAGATGGCGCAGCATCTGTTTGCCCGCGCCGCTGCCGCGCGATGCGGGCGACACGTACAGGTCTTCCAGATAAAGCCCCTGCTTGCCGAGCCACGTCGAATACGAAAAGAAGTACACGCAAAAACCGACGGGCTCGCCGTTCATTTCGCAGATCAGCGCTTTCGCGGGCACGCCCTCGGAAAACAGGCTTTTCTCGATGTCTTTGATACCGGCGACGACTTCGTGCTCGGCTTTCTCGTAGATCGCAAGTTCGGTGATGAAGCGCAGGATCAGGGGGGCGTCGGAGGCGGTGGCGGGGCGGATGTGGATCGTCAAGGTCTGGTGCTCGGTGAGTTCGGTGGTGATTCCGGTCCGGCTGGCGGTACGCACGCGCCAAATGCGCCGGCCTCGGAACAGACTCACATCGTAGCAAAGAGCCAAAGGCCCCGTCGTGAAAGGACGAGGCCTTTGGCGTTTCCTACAGACCGAAGGCGAACAATTTTTTCGGCCCCGGTCCGTTCGTTGAACCACAACCCCAGAACACCACGCCGTCCGCAACGGCCGGTCCGGCATTGCACGCGCCGCCGCTATCGAATGACCACAGTACTTTTCCGTTGGAAGCATCGAGCGCGTACATCGTGCCTTTCGTGTAGTCGAGATTGCATCCGAACACCACGCCATTCGCGACACTGACCGCTGCCTCCGCGCGGCTTCCGACTGGGTCCGGCGTGGTCCACTTGACCGCGCCGGAAAAACTGTTAATAAGACTAACTAATTAAACAATCTTTAGCGGTGGGGTGGTGGGGCAATCGAAAATATAGTGAACGTCTACTTGAGGCGCATTGGCGTAATGTGCGGAATCGCACAGAGTGCTTCATGTCAGGCACACCGAATCAAATAGTAATTTCTCCATTGCAAAGTTATTTCGAGTATTTATGCTATTTGAATAAAATGAGTTCTTGGCGCCCTTGCGAAATTCGATGTGCGTTGGGCGAAGGATGGGGCACAGCGTGAATTTGGTCTGGCGGAGGGAGTGGGGTATCTGAAAGGCAAAGGAGGCTTGCCGGGTTCGCCGGCAAGAGTCTGACGCGCTTCAAGCCTCGCCGGCAATGCCGACTTTCCGCGCCGCTTTTTCGGCTTTGGTTCCACCCCCACTCGCGGGTCCCCCTCCAGAACGAGCGCCGTCAACTGCTCGACAGTGTCTTCAAATGCAGGGTCCTCCTGCGGCACATACAGCCACTTCCTGAGTACAGGGTGAGGCCGCAATGCAGGCAGATCGGTAATCAGCGCAGCATGGCGTTCCTGCGACGTACAGACGAGCAGCCCATTCCACGGCTTATCGCGATCGGCCGCGACCAGACACAACAGGCCGTCGATATACGCGGCATCGCTGCCAAACATCCGCCGGCGCAGATAAGTCGGATCGCGTTCGAACGCGTCGAAGATCCAGAGGAGCGAATTGCTGATCGAAGAGGGCATCGGCGGATAATCTCAGTAAGCGAGGCCACGGAATAAGTTTACGCAGATTCTCCAGGGTCGGCTGCGAGCCAATCGAAGATCGAGCAAGTCCGGCTAGGTAAGATGTGTCCAACCTCGGCGACCATATTGGAACTCGCACGATCCAGACCATGCTAACTCACACAGACGCCACCGCCGCTTACGCTAAACGCTTCGAGGCCGTTCTCGCCTATATCGACGCAAACCTCGAGGGCGATCTGTCGGTCGACGCGCTAAGCCGTATCGCAAACTTCTCGATGTTCCATTTCCATCGACAGTTTGTCGCGTATGTCGGCGTGCCCGTCGCACGCTACGTGCAGTTGATGCGCTTGCGTCGCGCGGCTCACCGCCTCGCGTCGCGGGCGTCGTGCTCGGTTCTCGATGCGGCGCTCGACGCCGGCTTCGACAGTCCCGAAGCCTTCAGCCGCGCGTTCAAGCGTGCGTTCGGCATGGCGCCGAGCGCGTTTCGACGGCATCCAGCATGGCAGTTCTGGAGTGCGAGTTTTATTGTTCCCTATCTTTCGAGGAGACTGACCATGCAAGTGAAAATCGTCGATTTTGCGGAAACCCGGGTTGCCGCGCTCGAGCATTGTGGTTCACCTGGACTCGTCAACGAGAGTGCGCGCAAGTTCATCGATTGGCGTATTCAAAGCGGACAATCGCCGGTGGGGTCGAGCAGGACCTTCGGCATCCCGCACGGCAATCCGGACACCATGCCAGCGGAGGAATTCCGCTTCGATATCTGCGGAGAGATCGACGAGCCGGTAGCACCGAATCGCTATGGCGTGCGCGAACTCGTCATGCCGGGCGGACGGTGCGCAGTGGTGCGACACACGGGATCGACCGATCACATCGGCGAGACGATTTACCCGATCTATCGCGACTGGCTGCCTTCGAGCGGAGAAGAGTTGCGAGATCATCCACTGTTTTTCCACTACCTGAGCGTCTATCCCGAGACGCCACTCGATCAATGGCAGACGGATATCTACATTCCGTTGGTGTGATTAGGGGAACGGAGGCGATCAGCATATGAGATGCCTAACCGTTCTGCGCGAGGTCTCCGAAGTTTTGGTTCATTCGGGCTCCGATCCAATTTTCGCGTCGGTATCAATTGCATTGAAGCGATGATTGCCGGATTGTAGATGCGGCAAAAAATGCAATTGCGGAATGTACCTTTGAAACAAACCCCGGATCTCTGCGAATAATGATTCAGATACGGGTTTTCATCGATCCAGGCTCTCAGCCATGACAGAAGCCGAAAGGCGGTTTCGCTTTCGGCATCTCGCCTAATCACCGGAACCCCCCAATACCCCAAGTGTCAACTAAGGATGTCACCCGTCCATTTTGGGGAGATATCAAATGGCTGCCACGCAATCTGGGGCTATGCCCCTCTCCGAAGAGGAGGCACGGCGCCAGTTGCGCCGCGCTGTCATCGCCAGCACGATCGGTACCACGATCGAATGGTACGACTTCTTCCTGTACAGCACGGTCACTGGTCTGGTATTCGCGAAGCTGTTTTTTCCTGAATCGGACCCGCTCGTCGGCACACTCCAGGCTTTTCTGATTTACGCCGTCGGCTTTATCGCGCGGCCCGTGGGCGCGGCGATTTTCGGCCACTATGGCGATCGCATCGGACGCAAAGCAACGTTGATCGTGACGCTATTGCTGATGGGACTCGCGACATTCGCCGTCGGCTTCGTTCCGACCTACGCGTCGATCGGCATCTGGGGGGCCATCGCGCTCACGGCTCTGCGCTTTATTCAGGGGGTGGGCGTGGGAGGCGAGTGGGGCGGTTCGGTGCTGATGTCGATGGAATGGGCACGCACCAACAAGCATCGTGGTTTCATCGCGTCGTGGCCGCAGTTCGGCGTACCGGCGGGATTGTTCCTCGCGAATCTGGTGGTGCTCGCCACCAGCCAGATCTCCGGCAGCGCATTTCTCACCTGGGGCTGGCGGGTGCCGTTTTTCCTCAGTATTGCGCTGGTCGCGATCGGCCTTTATATCCGCTTGAGTATCCTCGAGACGCCGATCTTCGCGAAGCTTCTCGCTGAGCGCAGGATCGAAAAGGCACCAATGCGTGAAGTATTGCGCCGGCAGCCGAAAGACATTCTTCTATCGGCTCTTGCACGTATGGCCGAACAGGCGCCTTTCTATATTTTCACGGCATTTATCTTCACCTATGGCGTGATGAGTCTGGGCGTTACACGCGATCTGTTGCTCACCGCGGTGCTGGCTGCTTCGGTGCTGGAATTCTTCACGATTCCGTTGTTCGGTCACGTGTCCGATCTGATCGGACGCCGACGCATGTACGTAATCGGCGCCGCTGCAGTCGGGCTATTCGGCTTCCTGTACTTCTTCATGGTCGGAACTCATAACCCGGGATGGATCTTCGCGGCGATCGTGCTTTCGCTGGTGCCGCACGCAATGATGTACGGTCCCCAAGCCGCGTTGATCGCAGAATCGTTCACGGGGCGCTTGCGCTACAGCGGCGCGTCGATGGGATACCAGTTGGCTTCCGTCATCGCTGGCGGTCCGGCGCCGTTGATTGCGACCGCGCTTTATGCCTACTTCCATTCGGGATTCGCGGTGGCGTGGTATGTATTCGCGTGCGCGGTGATTAGCGTGGCCGCTGCCTTGCGACTCGGCGATTACACGAATAAGGACATTTCGCGGGAATACGACGACGTGCATGCATTGCATGACCAGGGACACGCCACTCCGTGATCGATAAGGCGGATGGCCGGTCGCAGCGGCCATCCGCCGAATCAGGCATCAGCTTTTCAGCGGCAACCAGACTTCGACTCCACCCATTCCCGTCACCGGATCGAACTGCTCGCCATACCGTTCGAAGTGCGGTGCATCGGCAGGGACGTGCCCTGATGCGGGCAACCACTGATTCCAGATCGTATTCATCGTGCGACGAATGCCCGAGATGTGCTCGCGATGACTGAATACCGCATAGCGTTGCGCCGCGATGCGCACGCGACCCAGCTCCGGCGGCAATGCGGAAAAATCGCTGACTTCGACGCCGCACATATAGTCGAAGTTGCCCGATTCGTCGGCGTTATAGCCAACGCCATAAGCCACCTTGCCGACCTGTCCCGGCACCCTGCCGTACCAGGCGCCAAAGCGCTGCCATTGAGAGGGAATCGCCTTGCTGGTCTCGCACGTATAGCGCTCGCTCAGTCCAGCGATGAGAAGCGGCTTGCCGTCTTCGAAGCGCGGCGGTTCCAGATGGGTCAGAAGGGTTTCGTCCATTTTGATCGGCTCCACGATGCTCAGGTTGTCGAGATGACCCCGCGCGCGCAGCGCATCGGCGTGAGCCCGAACTGGTCGCGAAACGCGCGCGTGAATGCTTCGTGAGAGCCGTAGCCGGCGTCGAGGGCGACCGCGAGGATGTCGGGCGCACCATCCGCGAGACGTCGTGCGGCCTCGCTCAAACGCCGTGCGCGAACGTAGCGCATCACCGGCATCCCGGTGGCCGCTTCGAACGCGCGGGCGAGATGAAAGCGCGATACGCAGCCACCGCGGGCGATATCGTCGAGCGTCAATTCGCCCGCGAAGTGGCTTTCGATATACCAGAGCGCTTTTCCAACCGGGTTCATGTCAGCTCTCATGTCAGCATGAAGCCAGCATAGTCAGCGGCGAACTCAGGCATTTGATCGCGCTTGCTGTTTTGCAGTCGCGGCGGAGGGCCGGGGCGACTCCACCACCTCGCTCTGCGCGCCCGCAGCGCCGCCCGCCTGCTCCGGCCTCAGCAACAGCCCACCCAGCATGCCGGCCGCCGTCGCAAAGACCGCCCCAAACAGAAACGCGACGTGATACCCGCTGTTCAGCGCGGCCGCCGCGCTCGACGACGCCTGCATTGCCTCGCTGCGCGCCGTGGCAAGGCTCGCGAGCACCGCGAGCCCGAGCGCCCCGCCCATCATGAACGACGTATTGACGATGCCCGACGCGAGGCCCGAATCGGCGGGATCGACATCGCTCATCGCGGCGAGCAGCAGCGGGTTGAATGCGATGCCGGCGCCGAAGCCGAGCAGCAACATGCCGGGCAACACGTCGGGGACGAAGCTGCCGCCGACGGGCGCGCGCGCGAACAGCGCGAGCCCGCATGCAGCGATCAGCAGGCCCGCCGCGAGCGGCCCGCGCAGCCCGAAGCGCATCACCACACGCGCCGACAATCCCAGCGAAAAGAGTCCCATGATCAGATTCGCGGGCAGAAACGCGAGCCCCACCTGCAACGGCCGGTACCCGAGCACGCGCTGCAGATACAGCGCCGAAATAAAGAACCACGCGAACATCGCGGCCGCCCACAACACGCCGACCACGTTCGCGGTCGCGACATTGCGCAAACGCAGCAGACCGAGTGGCATCAACGGATGTTCGACTCTCGCCTCGATTGCGAGGAACACCGCAAGCAGCGCGAGCGCGACGCACAGCAGGCCGAGCGTTTGCGCAGAAGTCCAGCCCGCTTCGTTGCCGTTGACGATTGCATAGACCGCCAGCATCAGCGATGCGGTCACGCTGAGCGCACCGGCCACGTCGAGCCGTTCGCCGTGCGCGTGTCCGCGCGCGGCGGGCAAGAGCGCGAGGCACAGCGCGTACACCGCAATGCCGATCGGCAGGTTGACCAGAAAGATCCAGTGCCAACTCAGCAGATTGGTGAGCAGTCCGCCGAGCAGCACGCCGATGCTGCCGCCGCCCGCGCAGACGAAGCCATACACGCCCATCGCTTTCGCGCGTTCGCCGGGTTCGGTGAACAGATTCATGATCAGCGACAACGAGACCGCCGAGACGATCGCACCACCCAGGCCCTGCACGGCGCGCGCGGCGACCAGCAGCACTTGCGAATTCGCGAGGCCGCAGGCGAGCGAAGCGAGCGTGAAGAGCGTAATGCCGCACAGGAACAGCTTGCGGTGTCCGTACAGATCGCCAAGCCGTCCCCCGAGCAGCAGACAGCCGCCGAACGTCAGCATGTAGGCGTTGACGACCCATACGAGGGAGGTTTCGCTAAAGCCGAGATCGGTGGCGATGGACGGCAGCGCGACGTTCACGATGGTCGTGTCGAGCACGATCATCAGCACGCCGAGGCAGAGCACGATCAGTGCGAGCCAACGTTGCTTGCCGTGGAGGGAGTGGGTCATGCGGGTGCCCCTTTACGCGGATTTACGCGGATTCGGTCGATCACCGACGATGGGTTTTCGAGTCTAGCACCCGCGCATTTCGCGTCCAACTACGAAATCCTGGGCGGCGGCTCTTCGGATCGCGCCCATAACGCTTGATCTCGTAGGGGAGGCCGTGTTTCTTCGAGCCGCCCGCGGTGATGGTTGGCAACGTGTACTACCCGGTTCAGAAGGCGTTTCATTTTCTCGTGGCGGCGACGACGCGTCGTTTATAAAGCGGCCGCCGTCATTCTATGACCGGATGATCGCCCGATTTTTCATCGAGGGAATGACCACATCCTCAAACCTTCGACTTACCCCCCATCAACCCATTCGACGGCAAAGTCTCATCCAGCAACTTCCTCGCGCTTTCAATCCCCGCCACCGGCAAACCCTCCGGATCGAGCAGCCCCACCTGCACGAGCACCGAAGCCTGATCCCAATAGATGTGCTCGTTATAGAGCTTGTCACCGCGGAAGCACACCACGGCGAGCATCGGCACCTCGAAGTACTTGCCGGTCGGCGCGACGCCCGGCAGCAGCCAGTCGATCTCGCAGCTATGCGTGCAGCTGAAAATGAACTCATCGACGATGCGATCCGAGCCGATCGTGCGTGAAATCGGGATCAGCTTCGTATCGGGCGGATTCGAGTTGACGAAATGATGCGTGTAAAAGCGCTTCAGATTGTCATGCCCGACACCGCCCGTCATCGTCGGCACGTGATTGACGTAGGGCTCGGCGACCATCGTCGGCATCACCGCATCGACGTCGCGTGTCGCGAACTCGTGATAGCAATGCGCTTCCCACAGCGCGTTCAGATCGTAGACCGGACCGAGCACCTTGCGCAGCAGCGCGAGGGTGCGCGAGTACGCCATCATCGCGGCGGGCTTGTCGTACTGCTTGCGCTGCGGCGCGGCGAACGCGTGATCGCAGCCGGGATACACGTATTGCTCGATCTGCGGCCGCGTACGCAGTGCGGCGCCAATGAGTTCGCGCGTTTCGGGCGGGCAGTGCGCGTCGTTTTCAGGGAAGTGGAACACCATCGGGCAGTTGATTGCCGATACTTCGTCGAGATGCGCGTCAAGCCCCACGCCGTAATAGCTGACCGCGCAATCGACTTCGGTGCGCGCCGCGCTCAAAAACGCGAGCTTGCCGCCGAGGCAGTAGCCGACCACGCCCACCTTACCAGCCTGCTCGGGCAGTTCGCGCAACGTGGCGATCGTGGCGGCGATGTCCTTCACGGCGACATCCGTATCGAACTGCCCCAGATAGCCGAGCGCCTGTTTCATATCGGCGTCGCCGTAGCCAAGCGAAATGCCCGGCTTGATGCGCCAGAACAGATCGGGCACGAGCACGACGTAGCCTTCTTCGGCGTAGCGATCGGCGGTCGCCTTCATCGTGTCATTGACGCCGAAGATTTCCTGCAGCAGCACGAGCCCCGGGCCCGAGCCCTGCGCGGGGCGCGCGACGTAAGCGTTGAAACGGCCGCCATCGTGGGCGACGACTTCGATGAAAGAGCCGGCCATGCGGTCTGTCTCCAGTCTTATGATAGATACGGGTTACGTCATCATGCGCAACTCGAAACGTTTGAGCTTGCCGGTTTCAGTGCGCGGCAGCGCGCCGACGAACGTGATGACGCGGGGATATTTATACGGCGCGACGTTATTCTTAACGAAATCCTGCAGTTGCGCGACCAGTTTATCGTCGGCCGTGTAGCCGGGGTTCACCACGACGAAGGCCCGCACGATCTGCCCACGCGTTTCGTCGGGCACGCCGATCACGCCGCATTCGGCCACCGCCTCGTGCTGCATCAGCACGCTTTCCACTTCAGGACCGGAGATGTTGTAGCCGGCCGACACGATCATGTCGTCGGCGCGCGCCTGGTAGAACACGTAGCCGTCCGCGTCCAGATAGACCGAATCGCCCGGCAGGTTCCAGCCATCGCGCACGAAGCGCAACTGTCTGTCGTCGGCCAGATAGCGGCAGCCGGTCGGACCGCGCACCGCCAGTTTGCCGATCGTGCCGGGCGGTACCGGGTGCATGTCGTCATCGACGGCTTGCACGACGTAGCCCGGCACCGCGCGGCCGATCGCGTGCGGGCGGATCTCCGCGCCTTGCGACGAAACGAAGATGTGAATCAGCTCGGTGCCGCCGATGCCGTCGATCATGTCGATGCCAGTCGCGTCGCGCCACAGACTCCGCGTCGAATCGGGCAGCGCCTCGCCGGCCGACACGGTCTTCTTCAGCGACGACACGTCATGTTGCGCAACGAGCGGCGCCATCTGCCGATAGAACGTCGGCGCGGTGAACATCACGGTCGCATGAAAACGTTCGACCACGTCGAGCAAGGTCTGCGGCGTGAGCTTTTCGACGAGCACCGTCGACGCACCGACGCGCAGCGGAAAGCACAGCAGGCCGCCGAGCCCGAACGTGAACGCGAGCGGCGGCGTGCCGCAGAAGATGTCGCTCGCGGAAGGCTTCAGCACATGACGCGGGAACAGATCGCACATCGCGATCATGTCGCGATGGAAATGCATGCAGCCTTTCGGCGCGCCGGTCGTGCCGCTCGTGAACGCGATCAGGCAGACGTCGTCGGCGGCGGTGTCGCACGCGGTGAAGTGCTCGGGCTTGTTGACGGCGAGCGTCTCGAGCGAATCGGCGGAATCGTCGTGAAAGCGGCGCGTCTGCTTCAGCACCGCGCAGTAGAACTCGTCGCGCGAATTCGTGCAGCGCTCGAGTTCCGCGGTCAGGCGCGCGTCGCAAAGCGCGGCGCTGACCTGCGCTTTCTCGATGATCTGCTTGAGTTCCTTCGCGCGCAGCAGCGGCATGGTCGGCACGACGACGAGCCCGGCCTTCAGCGCCGCGAGCGTGGTGACGGCCATCTGCAACGTGTTCGGTCCACGCAGCAGCACCCGGTTGCCGGGCCGCAAGCCAATTTCATCGACGAGCACATGCGCGCTGCGGTTGACCATTGCGAGCAGTTCGCCATACGTGGTCGCTTGAGGCTTGCCATCCACGTCGGACCAGATCGCCGGCCGGTCGCGATGCCCCGCCTCGATGGTCCGCTCCAGCAGTTCCGTCGCGCAGTTCAGCCGCGGCGGATAGGCGACGTCCGGATTGTCGAGCAGAAAGACGGGCCATTGATCCTGCGGCGGAAGATTGTCGCGCGCGAAAGTATCGACGTGTGCTGACGGTTCCATCATGGTCTCCCGGGGCGTTGAGCCGGAAAATGCGCTTCGTTCGGTGTGAAGGGCTTGCCTGTGCGTTCGATACCTGTATGACCTTCAGTGCGGAATCACCGCGGTGGCTTCGATCTCGACCTTCGCGCGGTCTTCCATCAGCGCGACGACCTGCACCGCGCTCATCGCGATGTCGTAGTCGCCGATCAGCTCGCGAAACACGCGGCCGATGTCCTTCAGCGATGCGAGGTACTCGCGCTTGTCGGTCACGTACCAGGTGAGGCGCACCAGATGTTCGGGCTTGCCTCCCGCTTCGCGCAGCACGGCGAGCAGATTCTTCAGCGCCTGCTCGGACTGCCGCGCGAAATCATCGGAATGGAACTGCGCCTGTTCGTCCCAGCCGATCTGGCCGGCGATGAACACCTGTGTGCCGCTCGCCGCGACGCCGTTCGCATAGCCGCGCGGTTTGACCCAGCCGGCGGGAAGGAGAGCTTTTTTCATCAGCGCTGAGCCTCGATGGGGGAGGGCGATGGAGCGTACGCCGCGAGCGCGCTCGCGATGTCGCCGGGAATATCGATCGATTTGGCGCTGTCGAACGACATGAACACGAGCACCTGTTTCGAACGAAAGCGCGTTTCGCCGTTGCAATGCCCGTGAATCTCGATGCCGATTGAACTGCGGCCGATGGTGTGGACCTCGAGCGTGAGCAGGATCGTTTCGCCCATCTGGCTCGGCCGCGAGAACTCGCAGTCGAGCTTGACGATCGGCAGGCCGATGCGGCGCCGCGCGATCATGTGCGCGTAGTCGATGCGCAGGCCCTCGTTGAACCAGTCTTCGACGAGCACGTTGGTCATCACGAGGTACTGCGGAAAGTACACGATGCCCGCGGGATCGCAGTGCGAGAAGCGGATGCGGACGGGCCGCTCGAACGATGTACTCATTGCGCGTTACCGTTCGCGGCGGCATGCGCCTTCAACAGATCGCGGCCGACGATCAACTGCTGCACTTCGGTCGCGCCTTCGTAGATGCGCAGCGCGCGGATCTCGCGGTACAGCATCTCGACCGCGCTGCCGCTTTGCACCCCCATGCCGCCGTAAAGCTGTACGGCTGCGTCGATCACCTGCTGCGCGCCTTCGCTCGCGTGCCACTTCGCCATCGCGGCTTCGCGCGTGACGCTTTCGCCCTGGTCGCGCAGCCACGCGGCCCGATAGACGAGCAGCGCGCTGCTGTCGATCGTCAGCGCCATCTGCGCGAGCTTCGCCTGCGTCAACTGGAAGTCGCCGAGCGTCTGGCCGAACATCTTGCGCGACGCCGCGCGCGCGAGACCTTCGGCCATCGCATGACGCGCGAAGCCGAGCGATGCGGCCGCCACCGACGTGCGGAAAATATCGAGCGTGCGCATTGCGATCTTGAAGCCTTCGCCGGGCGCGCCGAGTATCTGGCTCTTCGGCACGCGCGCGTTCGTGAAGCTAAGACGCGCTAGCGGGTGCGGCGCGATCACGTCGATGCGCTCGGCGATATCCAGGCCCAGCGTTTCTGCATCCACGATGAACGCGCTGATGCCGCGCGCGCCCGGTGCCTCGCCGGTGCGCGCGAACACCACGTAGAAGTCCGCGATTCCGCCGTTCGATATCCACGTCTTCTCGCCGTCGAGCACGTAGTGGTCGCCCTCTTCGCGTGCGGCCAGCGCCATCGCCGCGACGTCCGAGCCCGCTTGCGGCTCCGACAGCGCGAATGCGGCGATCGCCGTGCCGCTCGCGACGCGCGGCAGATAGCGCGATTTCTGCTCATGCGTGCCGGCGAGCGAGATCGCGCCTGAGCCGAGCCCTTGCATTGCCAGTGCGAAATCGGCGAGGCCGGAATAGCGCGCGAGCGTTTCGCGCAGCAGACACACCGCGCGCGTGTCGATCGTGTCGCCGTGGCCGCCATAGGCGACGCCACCGACGCCGTATTTCAGCCAGCCGGCCTCACCGAGTTCACGCACCAGCAGGCGGCAGGTCGCGTCGGTGTCGCCATGATCTTGATGCTTGAGATGCTCGCGGCACCACGCGTCGATGCCGCCCGCGAGTTGGCGATGACGCGGCTCGAAAAACGGCCACGCGAGCGGGTTATGCAAGTCGATCGGCGTGTTCTGATGGTCGGCGCTCAACTCAGTCTCCTTCGAACACCGGACCTGTCTTCGCCGCGAACGCGTCGTACGCGCGCTCGAAGTCGCGCGTGCCCATGCAGATCGCCTGCGCCTGCGCTTCGGATTCGATCGCTTCGTCGATGCTCATGCTCCATTCCTGGTGCAGCATCTTCTTCGTCATGCCGTGCGCGAAGGTCGGGCCGGACGCGAGATCGGCGGCGAGCTTGTGCGCTTCTGCAATGAGCGCGGCCGGGTCGCACAGGCGGTTGTAAAAGCCCCATGCGTGAGCTTCGTCGCCGCTTGCCGAGCGGCCGGTGAACAGCAGTTCGGCGGCGCGTCCCTGGCCGATGAGCCGCGGCAGCATCGCGCATGCGCCCATGTCGCAACCGGCGAGGCCGACCCGCGTGAACAGGAACGCGAGCTTGCTGCGCGCAGTGCCGAGGCGCAGATCGGAAGCCATCGCGAGGATTGCGCCGGCGCCCGCGCAGACACCGTCGACGGCCGCGATGATCGGCTGCGGGCAATGGCGCATGGCCTTGACGAGGTCGCCGGTCATGCGCGTGAACAGCAACAGCTCGGGCATCGGCAGATCGATCAGCGGCGCGATGATGTCGTGCACGTCGCCGCCCGAGCAGAAGTTTTCGCCCGCGCCGTGCAGCACGACGGCTTTCACGTCGGTCGCGTACGCGAGGTCGCGGAACAGGTCGCGCAACTCCGCATACGATTCGAAGGTCAGAGGGTTCTTGCGCTCGGGGCGGTTCAGCGTGATCGTCGCGACCTTGCTGGTCACCGACCAGCCGAAGTGCTTCGCCTCATAGCCTGCCAGGGTCAGGCGGTTGCCGGCCAACAGTGCGTCGGCGTTGGATCGTGTCATGTATGCCTCCAGTGCGAAGTCAGCCTTTCAGGCTGTCGAGCAGATGCCGCTTGAGTTTGCCGAGGTCCTGATGGGTCTTCATCTTTTCGTCGAGGCTCAGGCCGCCGAACATTTCGACGACCCATTGCTCGTGCGCGACGGCCATTTTGTCGAACGCCTTGCGGCCAGCGGGCGTCAGGCACACGCTGATCGAGCGGCGGTCGTTCGGATCGGTATCGCGCGTGACGAGCCCCTCTTTTTCGAGCTGATCGGTGATGCCGGTGACGTTGCCCCCCGTCACCATCAAACGGCGCGACAGCTCGGTCATCTTCAGGCCTTCGGGATGTCGTTCGAGTTGCGCCATCAGATCGAAACGCGGCAACGTGGTGTCGAATTCGGTGCGCAGACGTTTGCGCAATTCGGCTTGCACGAGATTGGTGGTAGTCAGCATGCGCAACCACAGACGCAGGCCCATATGGCTGTCCGCACCGGTGCTCATTTCGAGGTCCACGACGTTCTCCGCGGGTTGGGCGACGCCTTTGCGCGACGGCTTCGCATCCGCCGCCGACTTTTTTGCTTGTGTTGATTTGCTCACGTTACTTCCCCACCCGAAATGGAAATGGATTGCCCCGTGATCGCATCCGAGCCGGGGCGGCACAGCCACAACACCGCGTTCGCGACCTGCTCCGGACTCACGAAGCGGCGCTGCGGATTCGAGCGCAGCAGCGTGTCGCGCGCCTCGGCTTCGGTGCGCGAGGTCTTGCTCGTGATCTGTTCGAGCGATGCATGCAGCAGCTCGGTTTCGGTGTAGCCGGGGCACACTGCGTTGACGGTGATGCCCCGCGTCGCGGTTTCGAGCGCGAGCGAGCGCGTGAGACCGATCACGCCGTGCTTCGCGGCGCAATACGCGGCGACGTACGCATAGCCGATCTGCCCCGCGGTGCTCGCAACGTTGACGATGCGGCCATAGCCACGCTCGAGCATGCCCGGCAGCACAGCGCGCGTGCCGAGAAACACGCCGGTCAGATTCACGTCGAGCATGCGCTGCCAGAGCGCGAGATCGGTGTGCGTGAACGGCGCGGCCTGCGCCTGCCCCGCGTTGTTGACGAGGATATCGACGGCGCCCGCCTCACCGAATGCGCGCGCCACTGACTCTTCTTGCGTGACATCCACGCTGATACACGCGACGTCGCCGAGTGCCGCGCATCGTTCGCGCTGCGCTTCGAGGCGTTGTGCGTTGCGGCCCATCAGCGTGACGCGCGCGCCGGCGCGCAGCAGCGCCTGCGCGATGGCCGCGCCGATGCCGCTGCCGCCGCCGGTGACGACCGCGTGTTGGCCGGCGAGAGAGGTGTCTGACGTGTTCACACGGTTCCTTCGGCGCGTTGCGCGCGTTGTTGCGCCGTCAGGCCGGCGTTGGCGATGGCCTGCGCGCGCTCGCGTTCGAGGTTGCGTTCGAGCTGCATTTTCGCGGCGGTGTAGGGCTTCGGCCACGCGATGTCGAGATAGCCGATCTTCGCCGCTTCGTTCAACGTCCACGACGGATTCGCGAGATGCGGACGCGCGATCGCGCACAGGTCCGCGCGGCCAGCCGCGATGATGCTGTTCACGTGGTCCGCTTCGGAAATCGCACCGACCGCGATCGTCGCGATGCCGGCTTCATTGCGCACGCGATCGGCGAACGGCGTCTGGAACATGCGGCCGAACACGGGCTTTTCTTCCTTGCTGACCTGGCCCGACGACACGTCGATCATGTCCGCGCCGGCCGCCTTGAACGCTTGCGCGATCTTCACGGCGTCGTCGGGCGTGTTGCCGCCTTCGACCCAGTCGTGCGCGGAAATCCGCACCGAGATCGGCTTGTCCTGCGGCCACACCGCGCGGATCGCGCTGAATACCTGCAGCGGATAACGCAGACGGTTTTCGAGCGAGCCGCCGTATTCATCGGTACGGTGATTCGTCAGCGGCGACAGGAAGCTCGACAGGAAATAGCCGTGCGCGCAGTGCAATTCGAGCCAGTCGAAACCCGCTTCGATCGACATGCGCGTCGCCTTCACGAACTGCTGCTCGATTGCGCGTAGCTCTTCATGCGTGGCTTCCCGCGAATGCTGGCTGATGCCGCGCAGATACTGCTGCGGCGACGCCGAAACGAGCGGCCAGTTGCCTTCGTCGAGTGGCTGGTCGATGCCTTCCCACGCGACGCGCGTCGAACCTTTCGCGCCGGAGTGGCCGAGCTGGATACCGATCTTCGCATCCGATTGCAGATGCACCAGATCGACGATGCGCTTCCACGCGGCCAGATGCTCGGGCGCGTACATGCCGGGGCATCCCGGCGTGATGCGCGCTTCGGGCGACACGCAGGTCATCTCGGTCATCACGAGCGCGGCGCCGCCCATTGCGCGCGCGCCGAGATGCATCAGGTGATAGTCGCCCGCCACGCCGTCTACCGCCGAGTACTGCGCCATCGGCGACACCATCACGCGATTCTTCAGCGTGACGCCGCGCACCTTGAAGGGCGTGAACATCGGCGGAATCGAATGTTTGTCCGCCGCGCGCTCGACGCCCGCGCGCTTCGCGAGCCAGTCTTCGAAGCCGGACAGATATTGCGAATCTCTCTCGCGCAGGTTCTCGTGCGAGATGCGCTGCGAGCGCGTGAGCAGCGAATAGGCGAACTGTTCCGGCTCGAACGACGTATAGCGATCGACGTGCTCGAACCATTCGGTCGAATTGCGCGCGGCGTTCTGGATGCGCAACACGTCGACGCTGCGTACTTCGGTGTAGTGCTTCAACGCTGCGGTCAGATCGTCGGGATGTGAACCCGTATGCGCGCTGATGCTGTTCGCGAGTTCGATCGCGTCTTCGAGCGCGAGCTTGGTGCCCGAGCCGATCGAGAAGTGCGCGGTATGCGCGGCGTCTCCCATCAGCACGATCGGCGTTCGTGTGCCGTTCGCGTTGCGGCGCCAATGCACCCACTCCTTGTTGACGACGCGCGGAAAACGGATCCATTGCGACGAGCCGCGCAGATGCGCTGCGTTCGACATCAGCGCATTGCCGTCGAGGTACTTCGCGAACAGCTTCTCGCAGAACGCGATGCTGTCTTCCTTGCTCATTTCGTCGAGACCGGCGGCGCGCCATACGCGTTCCGGGGTTTCGACGATGAACGTCGAGGTTTGATCGTCGAAGCGGTAGGCGTGCGCCTGGAACCAGCCGAATTCGGTTTCCTCGAACGCGAACGTGAACGCGTCGAACAGCTTCTTCGTGCCGAGCCACACGAAGCGGCAGTCGCGCACGTCGATGTCCGGCTGATAGGTGTGCGCGTATTTCTGGCGCACGGCGCTGTTCAGGCCGTCGCTCGCGATGATCAGGTCCGCGTCGTATGCGCTGTCGTCCACGACCTGGGTTTCGAACACGAGCTTCACGCCGAGTTCTTCGCAGCGCGCCTGCAGGATATTCAGCAAGCGTTTGCGACCGATGCCGCAAAAGCCGTGGCCCGACGAACGCACGCTGCGGCCGCGGAAGTGGATCTCGATGTCGTCCCAGTGATTGAACGCGTCGAGGATCGCCTCGGCGCTCGGGGCGTCGGCGGCGCGCAGATTGCCGAGCGTCTGGTCGGAGAACACGACGCCCCAGCCGAAGGTGTCATAGGGGCGGTTGCGCTCGATCACCGTGACTTCATAGCCGGGGTTGCGTTTTTTCATCAACAGACCGAAGTACAAACCGGCCGGGCCGCCCCCGATACAAACTATGCGCATGCTGGTTCCCCAAAATGAACTCCGCGTTGAGATTAATTTAGGTTTTGATAGTTTAGATGTCAAGTAAATTTCGGGATTGCCGGCATGGAGGAATTTAGCCAGCATGAATCCGCAGACGATGCTCGTGCGGCTGCGCGGTCGGCGGGCAGCGAGATGAATGCACCCCATCCAGGCAAATCAATCGTGACGATGCGTCGGCACGCGCGGCGTCGACACACGACGCCGTGCGTGGCGCTCGCCGAGGCGAAGGTCAGCGGTCACATCGGCGGCACTACGCCGTCCTTTTCGACCACGACGCGTTGCGCAACGTAGCTTCCCTGCGACGCAGGCGTTGCGACAATGAACACCTTTTTGCCGGCCGTAAGATCGCTGTGCTCCGCCGGCGTGAACGTGACGACGGGCACGTTTGGCGGCACCGTCACCACATTGCTGCCGCCTTTGTACGACAGCTTCAGGTCGCGTCCGTTAGTGCTCTGCACGACGGAGTCGACGTTCGCGTTGGTCATCGAGCTTTTCGGGCCCAGGTCCCACGGGTAATGCCCTTCGCCCGTGCCGCGCGCGGACTCGGGGAACACCACCACTTCCGTTGCCGTCAGCTTGCCGTCGGGGCCCGTGGTGGCAGCCGTGCCAATAAACGTACCCGGCTTGATATCCGATAGCTGCATCGTTTTCACAGCCGAGACACGCACATCCGGCTTCACATCGACCGACACGGTATCGCCGCTGCGGCGATGGACCTTGAGCGTCTCACCGTTTTGCGACACGATTTCGCCACGGATGCGCGTGGGCGTCGTGGCGGGCGCCTGCGCGATAGCAGCGCTCGCGAGCGCGGAAGCCAACAAGGCTGCGCCAAGTTTGATGCGGAATGTCATAGAACCTCCCAACTGGATGGTTGAAGGACGGGGGAACGACATCATTGCTTCACGAGCCGCTGAACCAGTTGTAGCCCTGGTTCTCCCAATAGCCTCCCGGATACTGGTTCGTGATTTCGATGGCGACGATATGCTTGGGATTCTTGAAGCCGAGCTTGGTCGGCACGCGCAGCTTCATCGGGAAGCCATACTTCGGCGGCAACACGTCACCGTCGTAAGTCAGCGTGAGCAGCGTCTGCGGGTGGAGCGCCGTCGGCATGTCGATGCTGGTCCAGTAGTTGTAGTCCGCGCAATGCAGCGACACGTACTTTGCAGTCGTGTCCGCACCCGCGCGACGCAGGAATTCGGAAAAGCGCACGCCGCCCCAGCGGCCGATCGCGCTCCATCCTTCGACGCAGACAAGACGCGTGATCTGGCTTTCCTGCGGCAGCGCATGCAGTTCGTCGAGCGACCAGGTGCGCTTGCCGTACGCGAGGCCGGTGACCTGCAGACGGTAGGTCGCGGCATCGATCTCGGGTACATCGTCGATCTCATAGAACGCGTTGAACGGAAACGGCCGCGTGATCATCGACTCCGGATACGTGGGCGCCAGCTTGTTCGGATCGAACAGCAGCGCCTGCACGCGGTCGTTGAAGAGCGAGATGCGGCGCAGCGCGGTGTTCACTGCCTTGTCGTTGGTCAGATCGCAACCGGAGAGCATCGCGATGCCGCCCAGGGTCAGCAGCCGCCGGCCGAACAGGCGGCGCGCGGGCAATTTGAGTTCGCGCTGTGCGTCGCGGATGATCGATTCGGCATGTGTCGCGAGAAAACTGCCATTTTGCGCGGTGCGTTTGCGGATCGTCACGATTTATCGTCCCCGTATCATCAACAGTAACGAGCGCGGCACGAGCGCGGCCATCGCGACGTGAACGATGAAAAACGCCACCAGGACGCTCATGCATACGAAGTGCACGACGCGCGCATTGTCATATCCGCCCATCAGCATGCGCAGTAGCGGGAACTGCACCGACTTCCATATGACGAGCCCCGACAACACGATCAGCACGATGTCGGCGATCACGACGAGATAGGCGAGCTTCTGCACCGAGTTGTAGTGCGCGAGGTCGTCGTGTTTCAGGCGCCCGCGCAGCGCGGCGATTAGATCGGCGGCCAACTGTTTCGGCCTGATGGGCAGCAGTTTGCGTCGCAAGCGACCGGACGCCAGATTCAGCGCGAGATAGACCAGAAAATTGGCGACCAGCAGCCACATCACGGCGAAATGCCATAGCAGCGCGCCGGCGAGCCAACCGCCAAGTGTGATCGAAGGTGGAAACTGAATGGCTGGAAAGATTGGCGACGCATCGTAAATCTGCCAGCCGCTCATGACCATCAGCACGACCGCGACAGCATTGATCCAGTGCGTAATCCGTACCCATCCGGGTTGAACCATGTTGTGACTCAAGATCACTCCAGATTCGGTGGCATTCATGCCAGTAGCGCGGGAGCAAGCCGGTCGACACCGAATCGCCCTCCGACCGTCAGGGTGCCATCTGCAACACAAGGGCTAACGCGATCGATCGACCGTTATTCCGTCGCGCGTGAAGATTTTTCCCTTGCAACCGACTTTCAATAGCGACACACACCGCGCGCGAAAGCCGTCCCGCCCCAAGGGATTCGCAGCATCCGGCATGCCCTATTGCGCCGGGCACAAGCGCTTCGGCGCAAAGACACGCTTCGGCACCCAGCGCCTTCCGTCCGACATCTCCCATCGGGGTATACCCGATTCGCAAGCAAATTTGCGCGTCAAACTATTGCGCAAATAAAGTTGCGGAATGATACTCATCGCAAATCGGTTTGCTGTCGTTCCTCAACCCCACCTCGAAGAGGTCGTCATGAAACTCGTAGCAAAGCTCGCCGCGGCTGCACTCGTCGCCGTTTCCGTCCTCGGTCACGCCGCGCGGGCGGAGACCTTGCTGGTCGCCTGCGACACGGCGTTCGTGCCGTTCGAATTCAAGCAGGGCGACAAATACGTCGGCTTCGATATCGACCTGTGGGAAGCCATCGCGAAGGACCTGAAGCTCGACTACAAGCTGCAGCCGATGGATTTCAGCGGCATCCTGCCGGCGCTGCAAACTCATAACGTCGACGTCGCGCTCGCGGGCATCACGATCAAGGACGAGCGCAAGAAAGTGATCGACTTCTCCGATGGCTACTACGACAGCGGCTTCACGCTGATGGTGCCGGCCACCAGCGCGATCAAGGGCCCGGACGACCTGAAGGGCAAGTCGCTCGCGATCAAGACGGGGACGTCGGCGGCGGATTACGCGAAGGCGCATTTCGCGGGTACCGATCTGCGCCAGTTCCCGAACATCGACAACGCGTATCTGGAGTTGCAGACAGGACGCGTCGATGCAGCGATGCACGACACGCCGAACGTTCTCTACTACATCAACACGGCCGGCAAGGGCCATGTGAAGGCGGTCGGTGCGCAGATGATGGCGCAGCAATACGGCATCGGCTTTCCGAAGGGCAGCCCGCTCGTGCCGAAGGTCAATGCGGCGCTCGCGAAGATCAAGGCTGACGGTCGCTATGCGGCGATCTACAAGAAGTGGTTCGGCGCCGAGCCGACGAAGTCCTGATAACGCAACGGCTGCGGGAGAGGCAAGTCATGCAGTTCGATCTGTCAGTCGTCGTCGATGCGTTACCGGCACTATTGCAGGGCGCGAAGCTGACGGTGCTCATCACCATCGCGGGCCTTGCGGGAGGCCTGGCGGTCGGCTTTCTGTTCGGCTTGATGCGCGCGTACGGGAACGCCTTCATGCAGAAGATCGCGTTCGCGTACGTCGAGTTCGTGCGCGGCACGCCGATCGTCGTGCAGGTGATGTTCATCTACTTCGCTCTGCCCGTGCTGCTTAACGTGCGCGTCGACGCGTTGACGGCCGCGATCGTGTCGATCATCGTCAATTCGGGCGCGTATATCGCCGAGATCGTGCGCGGCTCGTTCCTGTCGGTGCCGCGCGGACTGAAGGAAGCGGGACTCGCGCTGGGCATGCCGATGTGGCGCGTGCTCGGGTTCGTCGTCGGGCCCGTTGCGATTCGCCGCATGACGCCTGCGCTTGGCAACCAGTTCATCGTGAGCCTGAAGGATACGTCGCTGTTCATCGTGATCGGCGTCGGTGAACTCACGCGTCAGGGCCAGGAAATCATGGCGGCGAATTTTCGGGCCGTTGAAATCTGGACGGCCGTGGCCGCAATCTATCTGTGCATGATCGGTGTGCTGACGTTCTGTCTGCGCACGATGGAAAAGAGGATGCGGATACTATGAGCGCGCTCGATATGGTGCAGTTCAAGCAGGTCACGAAGCGCTTCGGGCAGACCACCGTGCTGGACGGCGTCGATCTGAACATTCGCGCGGGCGAAGTGGTGGTGCTGATCGGTCCGTCGGGTTCGGGCAAATCGACGCTGCTGCGTTGTATCAATGCGCTGGAGCATATCGACGGCGGCGATCTGATCGTCGATGGCATCAGCGTGCACGGCGGCTCGAAGAAAGTGCGCGAGATTCGCCGCGAAGCGGGCATGGTGTTTCAGCAGTTCAACCTGTTCCCGCAACTGACGGCGCTCGAAAACGTCGCGTTCGGTCCGCGTCAGGTGCGCGGCATGAGCAAGTCCGACGCTGAAACGCTCGCGCACGAGCTGCTGACGAAAGTCGGCCTGGCGGGCCGCGTCGGGCACTATGCAAGCGAGTTGTCGGGTGGCCAGCAGCAACGCGTCGCGATTGCGCGTGCGCTGGCCGTCAAGCCGAAGCTGATGCTGTTCGACGAGCCGACTTCGGCGCTCGATCCCGAACTGCGGCAGGAAGTGCTGCGGGTGATGCAGTCGCTGGCGGAAGAGGGCATGACGATGGTCGTCGTGACGCACGAAATGACGTTCGCGCGCAAGGTCGGCACACGTCTTATCTTCATGGAGCACGGCCACATCACGGTCGACGGGCCGCCTGCGCAGTTGCTCGACAATCCGCCGAATCAGCGCCTGCGCGATTTCCTTCAACACGTCGAATGATCTCGAACTCATGTCTGCAATCGGATTCATCGAAATATCCGGCTCGCCGTTCGACGCGGGCGAGGCGCTAGGCCGCTTCGGCGCGTTGGCCGCGCATCGCCACCTGGTGCAATCGGCCGCCTGGCGCGACGTCATGCAATGGCGTGGCACGCCGCTCGCCGTCGCGCTTTCCGCACATACGCAGCAGCGCTTTCCGCGTATCTGGGCGGAATTGCAGGGGCTTGCCGATGGCCTCGAACTGCCCTTCGACGATGTGTTCCTGTGGAACTGCCGCGGCGACCTGTGGGCTGCGTCGCCCGACGGTTGCACGACGGTGCAATTGCCATCGGTTGATGGCAAGCGCATCAGTCACAACGAAGACGGCGACCCAGGCTTCGCGGGGCATTGCGCGATTGCCGCGTGCCGGATCGACGGCAGTCCGGGCTTCGCGGCGTTCGTGTATCCGGGCTCGCTGCCGGGCCATACGTTCGCCGTGACGGACGCGGGTCTTGCCGTCACCGTAAACAACCTGCGGGTGCGCCAGACCGAGGCGGGCGTGCCGCGCATGGTGCTCACGCGCGCCTTGCTGGATGCGCGCGATCTCGATGCGGCCGTTGCCGTGGTGCGCGACAACCCCCGCGCGGGCGGCTTCCATCTGACGCTTGCGCATCAGGCGAGCGCGCCGTTGCTGAGCGTCGAGTACAGCGCGCACGGTTGTTCCGTGCAGGAGATCACGCAGCCGTCATTGCATGCGAATCACGCGATTCATCCGCCGATGCACGGCCTCGCTCAGCTCGTGACCGATTCATCGCGTAGTCGGCAGGCGCGCGGCGACCGGATGCTGCGGGACGCACGCGAAGCGGGGCATGCGCCTGAGCCGCTCGCGATCCTTGCGGACACGCACGACGCATCGCTGCCGATCTACCGCGCCGATCCCGCCGATCCCGACGACGAAAACACGCTCGCAACCGCTGATATCGTGATCAGGGCGTCTCACATAGAATGGGACGTTTATGAACAACTAGGGACGCCGCCGCGATATCGATTGATCAATGGACACAAACCTACGCACGAAGCGCCGCAAGCCGGCGAACACGGACGAGGCGGGCGCGCCTGAAGCCGTCGCTGGCGCGCCGCGCAGCGTCGATGCGCTGCGCGAACTGGTGGTGCGCATCGGTCGCGACGAAGCGGGCCTGTCGCTCGGCGGTAAGGCGCACGCCGTGCTGGCGTGGCTGCTCGAACGGCCGGAGGAAGTGGCCGTGCGGACCATCACCGATCTGGCGACGGCACTCGACGTCAATGCGTCGACGCTGACGCGGCTCAGCACGAAGCTCGGCTATACAGGGTTCGCGGATTTTCAGAGCGTGTTTCGCGATTCGCTGGCGGAGCGTCACCGGCATTTCTATACGAATCAGGCGGAGCGGCTCGTTGCAGGGAAAAAGCAGCGTGCGCACACGCCCGCCAATAGCGGAACGTCGCCCGAAGTCGAGGTCGTCGTGCAACTCGCGCACGAATCGATCGTCAATGTGGAGACGTTTCTCGCGCGGCTATCGGCTGACGATCTGCGCGGCGCGGCCGCGCTATTGGCGGGGGCGCCGCGCGTGCGCGTGCACGGCTTGCGGCAGTTCAGCGCGCTCGCCAGCTTTCTTTGCTATGGGCTCGGGATGATCCGCACCGACGTCGCACTGCTAGATGCGCAAGGGCTCGGCGTGGCTGAAGGACTCGCGCAGTTGCAACCCGGCGATGTGGTGGTCGTCACGAGCGTTTCGCCTTATACGCGCAGCGTCGCTGAAGCTGCGAAGGCAGCCGCCGAGGCGGGTATGACGGTCATCGCGATCACGGATACGCTCGCGTCTCCACTGGTGCCGCCCGCACGGCACGCGTTTCTGATTCCGCATGACAGCAGTTTCTTCAGCAATAGCATGGGTGCGTATCTGATCTTTTGCGAAGGCCTGCTCAATCTGGTTGCAACGCATCTGGGGAAGCGGTCTTTGCAGGCGCTATCGCGGCGCGAACGATTGATTACCGCGTTGGGGATCGAGACGGACTAATGCTGGCGAGGGTTGCGAACTCCGTTCTGCGCGCGCTGAGTTGACGAGAGCGGCCCTCGCTTTACGAGGGCCGAGCGCGGTCCGTAGCTCACGCATCCGGCCGGATTACGAATCGATGTGCACCGACACCCCTGTCGCCGAATAAACGGGTGTCGCCTTGTAGCCGTCGACCATGATCGTCGTGAACTGCGTGGTCGCCCCGTTGCCATCGATCAGATCGATGGTGTCGCCGACCTTGGGCGCATAGCCGTTCACGAACTTCACGTGCAGCGTGCCGCCTGCGATGGTGAGTTGATTGCCAACGTGCAATTGGCCGGCGCCTTTGCCGTCGATGTCGAGTTCGAGCGTCGTGCCGCCGAGCTGCGTGTACTTGCCGACGATGGACACGGGCGAAGTCGCCGCGATGGTGACGCCGCCCGCACCCACATACATGTCGCCCGTGCCGAACGCATTCGGAGAATCCGCCTCGAGCACACCGCCGCTTACCTGGGAACCGCCCGACCAGGTGTTGTTGCCACCGAGCTTCAACGTACCGCTACCCTGCAGCGTCAACTTGCCCGCGCCGGAAATGTCGTTGCGCCACAGATCCGACGCGTTGAATCCGCCTTGGGACGCATCCATCGAAACGATGACGCTGCCATTGAACGCACCATATCCGTCGCCGGCCGCAAACATGTTGAGGCGGCCCCAACCTTCCGCGTCATCCATGACCGGATAGCCGGAAGGAAGCTCGGTCGTCTTGAGCACTACGCGGCGCTGGGCTGCGCTCAGATACGGAAAGCGCGTCTCCAGCAATACTTCCGCACCCTTCGGCACGACGGGAGGCGCATCGGTCGATTCGATCGGAGCGAAGCCGAACGTCATACGGCGGGTGAAGTCTGCTTTGTTCGTCGCATAGTCGGCGAAGCGGTCCGTCGCTGCCGTGCCGGAGTGGGCGAAAGCGGCGAAGTTCGTCGAATTGGCGTTGGTCGACTGCATCAGGGCTGCGTGTGCCTGACTAAATGCGGCGCTCTTCAACGTGGCGTTGCTGGGATCGGAGAGATTCGCAGCAGTCGCCGCAAGTGCAAACATTCGACCAGCAATGACGTCGAGCGGCGAATGCATACCGGCAAAAATGCGGTTTTCGCCAAGTTCGAGGCCGCGGCTCGCCATCTCCTGGAACCGCTCCGGCAGCACGTAGGCCATTGTCATCGCGTCGCGCATCGCCTCCGCCTCGTGACCGCTGATATATCCGCCATCGGTCGAAGGCGTGGTGCTCTCGGCCGGCACCAGAGTCGGAGCTACCACGACACTCGTGCTCCAGCGGTATGGCCGCGCGTATTTGTAGAAGCGCTTGGCGGGCTCGGTCGATGCGTTGTTGCCCATGTTGCTGAGCAGGTCGACAACCTGGCCGAAATTGCTGTTGCCGCCACTGCTGCCGACGCCGATGTTGTTGCCGGCGTCGTTGTACAGCACGGTCGTCGCATCCGCCGGGATCGACGTGATCGTCGTCGTCTGCTGCGCCGCCGTGCGCCACGCGTTGGTGAGCGGGCCCATGCCGTCGGTCACGCTGTAGCCTTTGCCGCGCCGGTCGTCGTAGTAGGCTGCATCGGCCTGCGCCCTGGGTTCGGTTGGTCGTTTCGGTGACCACGAATTGAATATTTGCGGCATGGACGGCGCTGTTCACGACAGCCCCACCCGGCGTACCGTCATTGGGTAGTCCGGTCCACGTGGACTGCACGACAGCCGGAAACGAACCATTGGCGGGGGCGGATACGCCCGCATCGACGATCTCGGTCAACGGTTGCCAGATATCGAGGAATCGCGAGACGACACGCACGCCCGCATTCGTGGCGAGCGTCGCATATCGAGCGTCGCCGCGCTGGTTGGTCGCAATCGTGTCGACGAACGCGGGCACGTCGGGGATTGCGGCGTTGTCGACAAAACCAGGGTCGGCAGGCGGAGCCGGGATCGAGGCCGTCGCCGTTGTCGTCGAAGTATTCGAGGCCGTCGGCGTAGAAGAGTCATTGCTGCCACCGCACGCGGCTAGTGCCGCCACGCTTGCGAGAATAGTGAGGCGCAGCGGAAGAGAGCCGCGAAGATGAGGCATCATGAGACTTTCTTGTCGTTGTTGGTGGCGTCGAATTGTGCGGATGAATTATTACGGCATTGTTGCGACCTATTTTCAGGCAAGGGGGACATGCACCGCAGACGTCTGAGCGCAGAGAGGGAGAAAGCCAACCCCTAAAGCCAACCCTTTACCGTCGCCACTCGCCAGACGACAAACACGACGAGGCCCACCGACGCGGCGGTCAACAGAATGAAGTCAATCGAGCGCGCTAGCTTTTTCATATCAAAGTCGGATCGAACGTGCGACGTCCGCATGTGAACAGGGAGTCAGGCGTGCGTGAGCATTCAGCGTGGGTGTGAAGTTACGCCCTGCAAGCTTAAAAGCCGCTTATCCCGAGCCTGTCCCCTTGGCGACCTGGGTTCCCCCGAGTCGCCCGGCTCCGCGGACTGACGCGCCGCAACGGCGAATATCCACATCCGCCGGCAAACCGTGCCATCATGGCGAGCATTCAGCAGATGTTTGCGAGCGGATGGAAGCCACGTTTGTTGCAAGCGCTTCATCAGTACCGCACGCTCCGACGCGCAGCACTGGCCAGCCGAAGCGGGACGCCCAGCCGGCGGCATCCGGCCATGCTCCACAGCCGTGCTGCTCCGTCTACCAGCCGGACGAGGAGTTCATCATGCTCGCAGTTCACAAGGCGGTGTTTCCGGTCGGGGGAATCGACACGCGCTTTCTGCCGGCCACGAAGGCGAGTCCGAAGGAGATGCTGCCGGTCATCGACAAACCGCTGATTCAATATGCGGTCGAAGAAGCGGTTGCCGCGGGTATCACCGAGCTGATCTTCATCACGGGCCGCGGTAAGCGCGTGATCGAAGATCATTTCGACAGATCCTACGAAGTCGAACACGTGCTGCGGGCACGCGGGCTGCAAAACCTCGCCGAACTCGTGCAAAGCATCAAACCACCCAACGTCAACTGCATCTATGTTCGGCAAGCCGAGCCGCTCGGACTCGGGCATGCGGTGTTGTGCGCGCAAAAGCTGATCGGCGACGAGCCGTTCGCGGTCGTTCTTGCCGACGATCTGCTCGAGGGTCAGCCGCCCGTTCTCGAGCAGATGGTGCACATCTTCAGCCATTACGATTCGTCGGTGATCGGGGTCGAGGAATTCGAAGCGGACGGCGCTTGCTCGCATGGCGTGGTCGGCGGACGACATTGGGACGAGCGCGTGATCAACGTGTCGAGCATCGTCGAGAAGCCCGCGCCGGAAAAAGCGCCTTCGTGCTTCGGCGTCGCGGGCCGCTATGTGTTGATGCCAGCGGTATTCGACCACTTGCGCGCACAGCGGCCCGGCCCTCACGGCGAGATTCAACTGACACCCGCCATTCATTCGATGCTCGAGGAAGAGCAGGTGCTCGCGTATGAATTCATCGGCAAACGCTACGACTGCGGGACCAAACTCGGTTATCTGCAGGCGACCGTCGACTTCGCGCTGCGGCATAACGAGGTGCACGATGCATTCGGTGCCTGGTTGCGCAAGCGCGTAGACGGCGAGACTGCCGCGCCGGGCACCACGCATTAGCGCCGCCCATTGGACGACGGCACGGTCCGATCAAAGCAGGGTCCGGTAAATCTGTGCGCTATCGCACACACGCCGGCGCATCGAATGTCCATGATTTACCGATCAACGTCGTTCCTCTCAGACATTCCGGAGTGGCCAGCCGGACAGATTTCGATGGTGTGAGCATGGGCTTGCGCGTAACGCGCTATATTTGAATTCTCACTGCGCGATGCGGCGATGCGCTACTTGCCGCGCGAGTATGCGCCGCGAAAGCTTCATCTATCGTTGTGAGCCTTGGTGATTTTCAATCCCCGAGATTAACCGGGCTCGTGTTGGACCGTTGCAGACAGGCCTCGCTCGGGTCTTCCGCTTAACCACGACTTCACAGGACGGCAATATGTCACTTCGTATCAATGACACCGCGCCCAATTTCACCGCGCGGACCACGCAGGGCACCATCGATTTCCACGACTGGATCGGCGACCAATGGGCGATCCTGTTTTCTCACCCGAAAGACTTCACGCCGGTTTGCACGACTGAACTGGGCTACATGGCGAAGATCGAGCCGGAGTTCACCAAGCGCAACGCGAAGCTGATCGGACTATCGGTCGATCCGGTCGAAGACCACGAAAAATGGGCCAAGGACATCGAGGAAACGCAGGGCGCCGCCGTCAAGTACCCGATGATCGGCGACACCGACCTCGCGGTCGCCAAGCTGTACAACATGCTGCCGGCCGACGCGGGCGATACCAGCGAGGGCCGCACCGCAGCGACCAACGCGACCGTGCGTTCGGTTTTCATCATCGGTCCCGACAAGAAGATCAAGCTGACGCTGACCTACCCGATGAGCACCGGCCGCAACTTCGACGAAATCCTGCGCGTGCTCGATTCGATCCAACTGACCGCCAAACATAGGGTCGCGACGCCGGTCAACTGGAAGCAGGGCGAAGACGTGATCATCACGTCGGCGGTCAGCAACGAAGAGGCGCAGCAGGTGTTCCCTGGCTTCAAGACCATCAAACCGTATCTGCGCACCACCAAGCAACCGCGCTGACAGATGCGGCATGGCGGCCGTTCGCGGCCGCCTCGCCGATCTTCTCGAGAGATACAGATGATTTTTCGTCAGCTGTTCGATCCTGTTTCGTCGACCTACACGTACCTGCTCGGCGACAGCGGCGAGGCGGTGCTGATCGACCCCGTCTACGAGCAGGTGCCGCGCGATCAGGCACTGCTGCGCGAGCTGGGCCTCTGGCTGCTTACTACGCTCGATACCCACGTGCACGCCGATCACGTAACCGGCGCATGGCGCATGCGTTTGCGTTGCGGCAGCGAGATCGGGCTTGCCGCGGTCGTGGGGGCGAAAGGCGTGACGCGGCCGCTCGCGCATGGCGATCGGATCGACTTCGGCACGCGTCACCTGACCGTGCGCGCGACGCCTGGCCATACGAATGGCTGCCTGACCTATGTGCTCGACGACCAGAGCATGGCCTTTACCGGCGACAGCCTGCTGATTCGCGGCTGCGGCCGCACCGATTTCCAGCAGGGCAGTCCGCAGCAGTTGTTCGCGTCCGTGCGCGAGCAGATCTTGTCGCTGCCGGACGGCTGCCTCCTCTATCCCGCGCACGACTATCGCGGCATCACCGTGACGAGCGTGACCGAGGAGCGGCGCTTCAATCCGCGTCTGGGCGGCGACGTCGACGTCGGCGATTTTGCCGGGTACATGAACAACCTGAATTTGCCGCATCCGAAACAGATGGCGGTCGCGGTGCCCGCGAACATGCGTTGCGGGCAGCCGGAAGGCGGCGCCGAAGTTGCGACCGAAACACCGGATTGGGCACCGTTGACGCTGCGCTTTAGCGGCGTGTGGGAAATCGAGCCGATGGCGCTGCTCGAGCATGGCGCGAAGTTTCAGATCGTCGATGTACGCGAGGCGCCGGAGTTCATCGATCGTCTGGGTCATCTGCCGGACGCGAAGCTGGTGCCGCTGTCGCAATTGACAGCGCGGCTCGAAGAACTGGATCGCGAGCGGCCGGTGGTCGCGGTTTGCCGGTCAGGCGTGCGCTCGGCGCAGGCCAGCGTATTGTTGACGAAGGCGGGGTTCGGCAAGGTGGCGAATCTTGCCGGTGGGATGCTGCGGTGGCGGACGGAGGGGTTGCCGGTCGCGTCGGACAGCGTTTGACGGGGGGCCGACGCTACGGAACCTCGCGAACTCAGCCGCGACCCTGAGGGCCCACGGCGACACCAGCCTTCGAATAGCCAGCGCTCCGTTGCGCCGAGCGCGTAACCAGCCAGATTCCTCCGCATACCAGTACCAGCGCGACGAGATTCTTCAATTCCATGATGTTCTCGTTCAGGCAAATCGCGGACAGCACGGTACCGAACACGGGCACCAGGAAATTGAAAACGGTAACTTTGCCGACCTGGTTATATTTGAGCAGAAGACTCCACAACGTGAAGGCCGCTGCAGACAGCAACGCCAGGTAGGCCAGCAAAGCCATCGATCCCAGCGTGAACGCGTGCAACGAACCACCGGTCGCGTACCCCGCCGCAAGCAGAACGACGCCGCCAAACCCGAGTTGATAACCCGTCATGAGCATGACGTCCATACTCTGCGAAATGCGCTTTCCGTAAATCGATGCAGCGGATAGCACGAATGCGGCAATCACGATAAAGCCTTCGCCGAGCAAGCTGAATGCAAATTCAAACAGACCGTCGCCGAAATTGACGACCATCACGCCGACGAATCCCAGCAGACATCCAAGCGCTTTGCGTGGCGAGACCTTATCGTTCTTATAGATGAAATGCGCAAGCAGCACGCTGAAGAAGGTCGTCGTCGAGTTCAGGATCGAACCGCGAACGCCGGTCGTATAGGCGAGACCGATATAGAAGAAAACATATTGAATGGCCGTTTGCGTGAAACCCAATAGCATCAGCTGTCCGCTATTGCGTCGATTCAATTCGAAAACAGGCTTCTTTGAAAAGGCAGCAAGAATCAACAACAACAGTCCCGCGAGCACGAACCGGTAGCCCGCGAAGATCAGCTTCGAAGGAATATCGTTTTGTGTGATTCCGAGTAACGCGTAGCCAATTTTAATTGCCGGGTATGAACTGCCCCAAAGCAGGCAGCATAGCGTCGCCACGATGACGAGCACTTTCGGTTGGGTGAAAAACAGCGCGGAATCGCGCGATCCGGTTGTGGCTGAAGGCACGGACATTTTCGGGTGATGTTGTCTTTGTGCACTATGTGGGCAGGCCACGGCAGTGCTTTTTTTATTGCGGTATCGCTTATTTGCTTTTCAGTGATACCGCATGAAGGCTTCGCGAAATTATACGCAAATGCAATTGTAATGTCAGGGAGGACCGGCTGCCTGGCGTCTAGCCATGCGTCGAACGTCTACGCGAATTCGGGCCGCGAATACTCATCGGCCATTGCGCGAAAGGCCACGGGCGACCGGACGTTACGCCGGCTGCTATGTGCGCATCACTGTGTCGGGCGATCTTCCGACCATACGCTGGCGAGTGGTGCGCACCTTCACACCTGCGGCGCAGGCACCCGTGGGTCCAATCATTCTGCGCCGATCGCGCGATGCCCGCTTGCGCGGCTTCACGCAGTCCGCACGCCGATTGTCGATCCGCGTGCGAGTCGCGTTTACAAAAAAGCCCTATTTCTTCCTCACGTCCCGCGCTCGCCTGCCACTCGTCGCCGTATCCGCGAACAGGTCGATCACGACCTCGCGCAGCCAGCGATTGCCTTCGTCGTGATGGACCCGTTCGTGCCACAACAAATGGATCGGCGCGGCGGGCAGCGTCATCGGCAGCGCGCGCAGGCTGAGCGAGAACGGCGTGGCCAACTCCAGTGCGAGACGCTCTGGCACCGTGGCGATCAGGTCGGTACGTTGCAGGATGTAGCCCACGCTCATGAAGTGCGGCACCGTCAGTCGCACCTGACGCCGCACGCCGCGCCGTTTCAGCCACTCGTCCACCTGACCGTGGCCGGTGCCGGCCGACACCACCACCAGATGCTCGGCTTCGCGCCACGCGGAAAGCGTGAGCGGCGCCTCTTCGAGTGGGTGGCCGCGTCTGAACAGACAGACGTAGCGCTGATCGAACAGACGCCGCTGAAAGAAACCGCCCTTCAACTGCGGCAACAGTCCGATCGCCAGATCGACGCGGCCGTCGGCCATCTCCTTGCTCAGATTGATGCTCGTATTGCGGACCGTATTCATCGCGACGCCTGGCGCGACGCGCGACAATCGTTCCAGCAATGCCGGCAAAAACACGACTTCGCCGATGTCGGTCATCCCGATCGTCATCGTTCGCATTGCGCGCAGCGGATCGAAGCCCGTCACCGGATTGAGCGCGGCGTGCAAGGTGGCGAGCGCCTGCGAGACCGGTTCCGCGAGACGCAGCGCGAACGGGGTAGGCACCACACCGCCCGGCGCGCGCACGAACAGCGGATCACCCAGCAGGCGGCGCAGCTTCGCGAGCGCATTGCTGACGCCCGGCTGGCTCATGTTCATTTGCTCGGCGACGCTCGCCACGCGCCGCTCCTGCATCAGCCGCTGGAATAGCAGCAGCAGGTTGAGGTCGAGATCGCTCAGTTCCATGGCTTCGACGTGACTAAAGGGTCATTCATTTCGGTGATGAAGGAGATTCATTTCATCTTATTGAGCAATGACGGTCTAGTGCTGAAAATACCGACACGATAAACCCGCATATCGGAGACACAATCATGACCCGGATGGACCTGAGCATCGCGATCGTCGGCGCCGGCATCGGCGGCCTTACGCTGGCGCTCGCACTACGCGAGCACGGCATCGATGCGCAACTCTATGAGCAGACCGACGAGTTGCGCGAAGTGGGCGCGGCCGTCGCGCTGTCGGCCAACGCGACGCGCTTTTACGAGCGCATGGGACTACGCTCCGCGTTCGACGACGTGTGCGCCGAAGTACCCGGGCTCATCTATCGTGACGGCCGCAGCGGCAGCGTGATTGGCCATCATCGCGGCATGCCCAGCTATCGCGAGCAGTTCGGTGGCTCGTACTGGGGCGTCCATCGCGCCGATCTGCAGGCGGTGCTGTCGAAGGCGGTCGGTCTCGAGCACATCGAGCTCAGTCATCGGCTGGTCGATCTCGTGCAGCATCCCGATCGCGTGAGCCTCGCGTTCGACAACGGTCGGCGCATCGATGCCGATCTCGTGATCGGCGCCGACGGTGCACGCTCGATCACGCGACGCTGGATGCTCGGCTACGACGACGTGCTGTATTCCGGTTGCTCGGGCTTTCGTGGCATCGTGCCGGCCGAGCGCATGGACCTATTGCCCGATCCGGAGACGATCCAGTTCTGGGTCGGGCCCGGCGGCCATCTGCTGCACTATCCGATCGGCGACAACGGCGATCAGAACTTCCTGCTGGTCGAGCGTCATCCGTCGCCGTGGCCGTCGCGCGACTGGGTCATGCCATCGACCGAAGGCGAACAACTGCGCCTCTTCAAGGACTGGCATCCGGCCGTCGTGCAGATGATCACGGCGGTGCCGATCAGTCAGCGCTGGGGCCTGTTTCACCGTCCGCCGCTCGGCCGCTGGAGCAAGGGTCGCGTGACGCTGATCGGCGATGCCGCGCATGCGCTCGTGCCGCATCACGGCCAGGGCGCCAATCAATCGATCGAAGATGCCGTGGTGCTGGCCGCGCAACTGGCCAAGGCGGGCCCAGGCAACTGGCGGGAAGCGCAGGAGGGCTACGAGCGTCTGCGCCGGGGCCGCACGCGCAAGGTGCAGTACGCGTCGATCAGCACCGCGGACGTGCTGCATCTGCCGGACGGCCCCGCCGCCCAGGAACGCAACGCGCGGCTTGGGGCGCGCGACAGCATGCTGCATCACCTCGACTGGATTCACGACTTCGATGCGCTCGCGCAGGAGCCGAGCGACCGACAAGGGGGCACGTGGCTTTGAGCCTGTCCGTGACGCTTCGATAGCCAGGCGGTTGGCCGCGTGTGACGGCCATGCCTCTGCTATTCGACAAACTGGGCGCCGGTCGCAATTACACCTACGCCGCTGCGAACGGAGCGTTTGTGCCGCACTCGTTCGCAGCCGACGGTCATTTTTGCCAGCTGTTAATGGCCGGTAGCGGCTGGCGATACCACGCTCGGGGTCGCCAGCGTGTTGTTGGTCTTGGGCGCGGGGGTGGCGGTCGTCGAGCCGGTGTCGTTGCTCGGCAGGCCCGAGTTCGGCGCCTTGGCGCCCATGCCGCTGTCCGTGTTGGTGTTGCCTGGCATGCCGTAGCCGCCTGACGTTGTGCCGTTCATCTGATTCGACGGACTGGCGGTGCTGCCTGCGTTTCCGGTCGAACCGCTGCCGCTCTGACCTCCTGCCATCTGCGCAAAAGCGCCTCCCGACAGCGAGAGTGCGGCGACGGCCGCGACTAGTGTGATGGTTGCCTTGCTCATGATCCGCCCCTCCTTGATTGGACTGGAAGATAGACGCAGACAGTTGTCGCCTGCGCTACAGGAAATGTCGCAATCAGCGTGCCGCGCGTTTTCTCAGGTGCTGAATCGACGGTTGAATTTCACGCAATGACGGCTCGATACAAGTTTTTGGCCGCACGCATGGAATAGTCACGCCCCATGTTCGTGGCGTACCAATCGCTTTTGTCTGGACGAACTCGACCATTGCGATCGCACGAGATCTGCCGCGAAACCAGCCGCTCCGCCGGAATAAACCCCATGTCGTGCTCGTTCATTGAGCGTTAGGTCCTTTTGGGCAGAACAAGGAGTGCGGTCATGAAGTCTCTACTCGCTATATTCGGCGTCGTTGCATGCGGCGCGGCCGTCGCGACTCTGGTGTCATGCGGCGGCGGGGGCGGCGGTAGCTCGAATTCGAGCAGCACGAGCACGCCGGTTCAGTCGTCGTTCACAGCGACGGCGCTCGTATCCGATGGCGCGGTGCCGGCCGCACACACCGACGCAAATCTGAAAAACCCTTGGGGCGTCGCGTTCAATCCCAGCGGTTTCGCGTGGGTCGCGGACAATGGCACCAATGTCGCGACGCTCTATGACGGCAATGGCGTGCCGCAATCGCTGGTCGTCACGATACCTGATGGCAAGAACGGCTCCGCATCGCCGACGGGCATCGTGTTCAACGGAACACAAAGCTTCCTCGTCACGGAAAACGGCAAGTCCGGAGTCGCCGCATTCATCTTCACGGGCGAAGGCGGCACCATCACCGCTTGGGCGCCCGCCGTCGGGCCGACCAATGCGTTCGTCATGTACGACGATGGTGCCGGTGGTGCCGTCTATAAGGGCCTCGCGCTCGCCGCCATGAACAATGGCAACTTCCTCTACGCGACGGACTTCCATAACAACAAGATCGACGTCTTCGATACCTCGTTCACGAAGGTCTCGATGCCCGGCGCCTTCACGGACCCGGCGATGCCGGCGGGCTTTGCGCCGTTCGGCATTCAGGCGATCGGCTCGAATCTGTTCGTCACCTATGCAATGCAGGACGCAGCCAAACACGACGATGTCCCGGGCGCGGGGCTCGGCATGGTCGATGTGTACGACACGGCGGGCAATCTGAAGCAACGCTTCGCAACAGGCGGTCCGCTGAACGCGCCGTGGGGCATTGCGCAGGCACCCGCGAGTTTCGGCTCGATGAGCGGCGCAATCATAATCGGCAATTTCGGTGATGGCATGATCAATGCGTTCAACGCATCGAGCGGGCAGTCGATGGGACCGATCAGTGGACCGAACAACAGCCCGATCGTCGAACACGGCATATGGGGCATCGCGTTCGGCAACGACCTCAGCAATCAGCCTTCCAGCACGCTCTTCTTCGCGGCAGGCCCGAATGACGAAGCAGATGGCGTCTACGGAAGAATCGATCTGAATACGGCAACGTCGAGCTCAGGCACGGGCACGGGCACGGGCACGGGCACGGGCACGGGCACGGGCACGGGCACGGGCACGGGCACGGGCACAAGCGCGGGCGGAGGGATGAGCGTTGGAATGTAGCGCCAAGCGCGCAATGGACAAGCGCCGCTCTTGATGCGAGAGCGGCGGGATTTCTTTATCCTCGACCCGCGATAGCGGGATCGATCTCGTTGTGTGTCAGGCCGAAAGCCGCCATGCGAGCACGGTGATCCGGTGAGCCCAGATATGAACGAAGGGCCTGGTTTACCGCCTGGATCAGATCGCTGTTACTTCTATTAAACGAGAATGCCCCGAGCGGCGGCTTCTGCTGCTGGCCCTTCGTTCCCGGTTCGTGCGCGACGGCCTCGAGCATTGAGCCTCCGATCCGGTTCGCCACTATCCGATTCCCCAAGGCCGTGCTCGCATAGGCATCGATGGCGCCGGAGAGCACCGCTTCGATAGCATCGGCCTGATGCTCGAAGACGGTAATCTGATCCTCGCTTACGCCAGATGCTCTCGCCGAGTCGTGCTGAACCTGTCCGGCTATGATGCCAACGCGCGCGTCAGCGCGCTCGGCGAGTGACGCGTAGCTGTCGAGCGCTTTCGGGTTTCCAGTCCGAACCAGAAAACCGTCTGCGATCCCCCATACGGGGACGCTGAACGCGACCCTATCGGCGCGTTCACGCGTGACGAACAGCGGAACGTTCATATCCCACCTGCCTGCTTCGACGCCGGGCAGGAGTTCACTAAACGATGTCAGATGGTGCTCGATCCGGGTGGCACCGATCGCCCGAAGGACCGTGTCGGCCAGAGCGATGTCGGCACCGGTGGCAGTACCATCTGTTTCCATCCAACCGAACGGGGGCTCTTCGATGTACGCAATCGTGACCTTCATGGCTGGGTCTCCCACTTCTTGCCGTTACGTAATGGTCGCAAACCTGCTACGCATTGCATCGCGCGAAGCGGCAGTTTCTCAGGGAAAAAATTTTCGCGCTCGCCACAATATTCGCGCTGCTGAAACGTCTTCAGGCGCATGGAACCGCCACCCACCTCGCACCCGATGACCGACCGCGACAGCGACATCACCGCGACCGTGGTGCGCGAGCGCACGAGGCTCGTCAATTTTATCCGGCGTCGGATACGCGACCCGGACGATGCCGAGGACATCCTGCAGGATGTGTTCCACGAATTCGTGCAGGCTTACCGGCTTCCGGCTCCGATCGAACAGGCGAGCGCGTGGCTTTTTCGCGCGGCGCGCAATCGCATCATCGATCGTTTTCGCAAGAAGAAAGAGCAACCGCTGGCCGATTTGTCCGAGGCCGAGGACGACGCCAGCGGCGAGTATCGCCTCGACCTCGCGCTACCGGCGCACGATGCCGGTCCCGAAGCCCTCTACGCTCGCGCTGTATTGCTCAAGGCTCTGCAGGATGCGCTCGATGAATTGCCGCCGAATCAACGTGAGGTATTTATCGCGCACGAACTGGAGGGGCGGTCCTTCAAAGACATGGTGGCGGAAAGCGGCGTCGCGCTCAACACGCTGCTCGCGCGCAAGCGCTACGCGGTCTTGCATCTGCGCGCCCGACTGCAGGCCATTTACGACGAACTGGATATTTAGAGGAGTCGACGGATGAAGTTTCGAATCAGATGCGCGGGTAAAGCGCTGCTCGTGGTGGTCGCCATAACCGTGCTCGGGTTGGTGGTGATGACGCTATGGAATTGGGTGATGCCGGCGCTATTCGTTGGCGCCCGCGCGATCGACTTCGCGCATGCGTTGGGCTTGCTGGTTTTGAGCCGCATCCTGTTTGGCGGATTCCGCGGACATGGCGGCTGGCGCGGACGGCGTCACTGGCGAAAATGGGAAGCGATGACGCCTGAAGAGCGCGAGCATTTTCAGGCGGCATGGCGATCGGGCCGCGACCGGCGCGACGGAGATTAAACACATGCGAGGAATCGACGGGCGACTGCAAACAGTGGTCGGGCGCGATTGCGCCGGTCGTGCGGTCTTTGTGTGGCGGCGTGCCCCGAAGGCGCGATCAAGCTCGCCAGAACGGCATAGCGGTACACGTCAAGGAGCGCATATGGCTTCGTCAACCACGGATCTTCTGCGACGGCTTCACGAACAGAGTCAGACAGAGGCGATAGCCCGTGCACGCGCGCAATTCCAGGGATCGAGTGAGGAGTTTCTGACTCAGTCGGAGGATTACGAAACCCTCGCGCCGCGACTGCGTGGACGGTTTCTCGAAACGCTCGGACTATCCAGCGAAGATTTCGAATCGTCGCAAGGCCCGCCTTTATCGTTGGCGGTGTCGGCGGAAACGGGAAGGTTTTTGCGCAACATGGTGCTTTCGCACAAACCAGCCCGAATCCTCGAACTCGGCAGTTCGTGCGGGGTGTCCACGCTGTATTTCGCCGAGGCTCTTCGCATGTTAGGCAGTGGCATGGTTGTCGCGACTGAACTCGATGCCGGCAAGTGCGCGCAACTTCGGGCCCATGTCGGAATGGCGGGCGTAGACGCTTATGTCGACGTGCGGGAGGGTGATGTGTTCGAGACCGTTGCCGAGTTGGACGGTACTTTCGACATGGTGTTTATCGACGTATGGGCCGACAGCTATCTGAATCTGTTCAAGGGGATCGAGCGCCTGCTGCGGCCGGGGTCGATCGTTCTCGCCGACAATATGTACACAGCCGAGGACGCCGTTCGGCCCTACAAGCGCTACCTCGACGGCGATTCGCGCTTTTCCACCACGACGCTGAACTTTGAATCGGGGGTCGAATTTACCGTTGTCGTGTCTTAGGCAGAATTCGGTTCATGTGCTTGACCGAACAGGCATGCAGGCGAAAAGGCCCTTTCCCCGTGAGGAAAGGGCTTTATCAGGCATTCCGCGGCAGCGGGCTCTATTGCTCTTTACGCCGCCCCAACTTGCATCAAGCCTTCCATTCGTAGGGCTGCAAGAGTTCTTCGAGCGGCGGCTGGGTGACGGTCGCGGTGTAGTTCGTCATCGTCGAGGCGGCGACCACGAGGACGACATCAAGCACCAGCGCCTGATCGAAGCCGGCCTCGGTGAACGCAGCGATGTCGTGGTCGTCGATGCGGCCGCGCTTTTCGATCAGCGCGCGTGCGAGGCGTGACAGCGCCGCAAGCTTGGCGTCCTGCGGGAAGCGGCGTTCGCGGATCGCCTGCACGTCGGTCTCGCTCAGGCCCTCCTTAAGCCCGAGGAATGAGTGGAATGCGACCGGCCAGGCGGAGCCATTGGTCACCGCATTCGTGAGCAGCAGTACCTGCATCTGCTGTTCGTCGAGGTTGCCGCCGTGCGCCTGATTGAACACAGCCACGAGGGCGGTGATCAGTCTCGGTGAGCCCGCCATTTTGGCAGGCATATTGGGCACCATACCGAAGATCTCGGCGAGGCTGTTCAGCGCGGGCTTCGATTGTTCGGGTGCGGATTCGAGCGTATAGGTGGGAAAGTTGGCCATGGTATTTCCTTGAGGTTCGGGGATATCGCTGGGTACGTTCGGGCGACATGCACAGATTAGTAAGAGGCGCGAGTCCCGCCAATTACATGGCAGGTAATAAACGAACCACACTATTCACGGGGCGCGGCTAGCAAAGCGATATGCCGCGCCTCAGCGGACTTACGGAATAAGCCTTCCGCCGCGCACGTTTACTGCACGTATCGCGCAATGCACAAAGCGCCCATGCCATCGCACAGGCAGGGGTATCTGCTTGTCCGATGAATTGGCCGCGGCAATCGCTCGACGTCAGACACGCGCGATATGTCGATTCAAAGAAGGGCGCCATGTATGCCACTTACAGAATCACCATCCTCGCAGGTGTGATCGCGCTCGGGATGACATCGCATTCAAGCTGGGCGGAGCAAATCGTTGAAGCAACATTGCTATCGGACTCGATCCAGCTCGGGACGCACACCGTCAAGGCGGGTCCCATCACGCTTGAAGTCAAGAATGCAGCGGACAACAACATGGAACACGAACTCGTGGTGCTCAAGACAGATCTCTCGGACGATGCACTGCCCGTCAGCAAAGGACAGGTGCTGGAGCGCAGGCTGAAAAAGATCGGCGAAGTGGAAGACATCGCGCCGGGCAAGAGCAAGCGCGTGTCGTTCAAGCTTGCGCCTGGCCATTACGCGTTAATCTGCAACAAGGCGGGACACTATGCAGCGGGAATGCACACGGCGCTCGTCGTCACGCCGTAGACCATGCTCACTCACAAGCGAGCCACCGCAAACGATGTTCGCCTTCACCAGGTGACAGTCGCAGCGGACCGTGGTTCTGTGCATGCATGGCTGGGCGCAGAATAAAGAGCTAGCGTTTGATCAAATCGCAAAAAGGACTGCGGCTACGCAAAGCATCATGATGACCAGGCTAGAACGGTTCCTGAACGCATATACGATCGGGTCGTCATGCATCTGGCCTCGGAACGCTACCATCCAGACACGGCTGATCCAGTACAGCACGAGAACAAAGAAGATCCAAAGCCTGTGGGGATGACGATACAACCCCGTCACGGCAGCAGAATTCATGTAGAGCGCAAGAACGAGCACCGCGACATAGCCCGCAGCGGGTCCAAACGAGCGCACGATGCTCATGTCGGCCGTCAGATAACCTCGGCCAGACGTGGAGTCCTTGCCCTTCCGCTGCATTTTGTCGAGTTCGGTATAGCGCTTCACCAACGCGAGACTGAGGAATATCATCACCGAGAACATGATTAGCCAGTCTGACGGCACGACATCGACCGCCGCGCCCCCGGCCACGATGCGGGTGGTATAGAGTGCAGCCAGCGTGAAGACATCTACGAGCATCACCCGCTTCAGGTGGAAGGAATAAGCGAGTGTCATTGCGACGTAACACGCTAGCACGAGCTGAAACGCCGGCGGCAGGAAAACCGCCAGGCTCGCCGATGCCAGCAACAGGACGAACAACATGCCAATGCCGCTAACTAGCGGCAACTCGCCTGACGCAAACGGACGTTTGCACTTGCGACTATGGCGCCTGTCCGCGTCGAGATCGAGCATGTCATTCAATATATATACCGAAGACGCACACAAGCAGAACGAAAGAAATGCGATCCCGGCAACCTTCAGTGCGTCGACATTCGTGAAGCGATGCGACGCAAGAAGCGGCACGAAGATCAACAGGTTTTTCACCCACTGATAGACGCGCATTTCCCGTACGGCCAGTCTGAAGAGAGACCGTTTGTTATCGAAGATAACCGTGGTTTGATTCACCTTCCGCGCGGCTGCCTGGATGCTCTTTCCTCCAACGACGATTGCCGTGCGCGACTGCTTCCACACCGGGAGATCGGCTCGCGCGTTTCCGCAATAGTCGAACCCTTGCACGCCAAACTCCGCCGTTAAAACCGACGCCTTGTTCGTGCCTGACAGATTGATCGACTCGTTGCTCGACATCACCCCTTTGAAGAATCCGAGGTGACGCGCGATCTGTTCGGCAAACCGTTGATTCCCCGCAGTGCAGAGATAGAGGTCGCGACCGGCCGCGCTCTCTTTCTTCAGGAAGTCGATCAGGCGTCCGTTGTATGGCAGCAGTGACACGTCGATTGCGGCGCGTTCGGCTATCTGCGCTTTTAGATAACCCTTTCCACGCAGCAACCATTCCAGACAATAGAGCAGATAGAGCGGATTTCGCTTGACGAGGGCGAAAAACGACTCGATCAGAAGATCGCTGGACGTCAGTGTCCCATCCAGATCAACGCAAAGTGGGATGGCAGCCATAGTGACCTCGATGTACCTGAATCGTCGTCAAACCTTCCAAAGTTTGAGCAATGCAAAGCCGCATTGAGCCGCTGGATCAGCCCGCGAGCGCACGCGCCGCTGCCGCGACCCATTTCTGCGTCGTCGCTCGGTCGGGTTCTCAACTTTCATGGCGTTGCAAAAGGAGTCTGGCGAGCGCAATCGCCGGCTCTGCCAGCGACGAACATCTCCTGATTCCAGTGAATTTTTCTACTTGAGAAGCGCAACTGCGGCTGGAACGCGCCATGCTGCAGTGAAGGGTGCGCGCACGCTCCCTGCATGAAGATCGTGATCGTCATGCACTCGATCCTTGTCTGACCGCATCGATCTGTCGATAGGGGTAGCACGACAGATTCGTGCGCGGACAATAAGGCCAATCGCTGGCTATCGCCTGTTCGCTGCGCAGCAGCGAAACGTTAGAACCTGCAGCGAGCATAGACCTGCCGGCTCCAAGCGGTGTGACAGGGGCTCGGAATGTGGTGATCTTGGCCGATAACGTTGAACACTCACCACGTCAGGGTGCACGCCTCGACACTCAAAGCACCACCCATCGAGCCGCGTTATTTGCGGCGCTCCGACAGCAGAAAAGTGCCTTGGCGGTTCGCGCAATGCGAGCTTGTGCAACGCCACACAAATGCACATAATCGGCAGTAGTGTTCGACATCGCTATCGTTCCTCCTCTACTTCGTTCATCCCGGCCGTGCGTTGTGTTGTCGTGGGCATGCTTCGATGGTCAGAGCGGTGACGTGATAGAGGGCGGGCATGCGTCGACGGACGAGGGGTCTCCATCAACCAGAGAAGGCCCGCTTTTCTACGATGACGAAAGACGCCACTCAGCGCGTGAACTCCACGCGGAAATCGATGAGGATGCAAACAGCCGTCGAGCGTGTGAACTGGACGCAGTTGTGCGACCAGATCCTCATTTTCGTATTCGGCTCGTCGCTATATGCCGCAATCCTCTACAACTTCGACATCAATAGCGGCGTGCTGGCGGGAATCTGGGCGTTCGCGATCGTTGTAGCCGTCGTCATCTATGGCTATGTTTCCCGTTTCGAATGGCGCACCACGATCGTTACGGTACTATTCATCGCGGTGGTGTTGTTTGCTTTCGGATTCCTGCGGGAATTCAGTTTCGACGGCTTGAACTACCACGTCGCGACACCGCTATCGATAGACCACACCTTAAACGGCATTGCCGATACCGACGCACTGGGCGGAAGCTTCTGGGCCGAACACTACCCCAAGGCATTTGAATATTTTGCATACACGGCCAAGGTTCTGGCTTCACGATTCAATAGTGGAAAGTCATTTACGCTATTGCTCAGTGTTCCCGCCTGTGTTGCTCTAATGCGTGTTCTCCAGTCAGCGGGAATATCTGCCAGCCCTTCACTGATTGCTTCGGCTTGCTGCGTTTATAACCCGGTGGTGCTCGGCCAGGTGACGAGTTTTTATGTCGACGCTGCGCATTACTTCTGCTGGGTCATCTTTTCTGTCCATTTGCTTTTCGCCCTCAAGCGTAGGCCTTATTCCAGAGTTCAACTAGGTATCGCACTCGTGCTTCTGATCGGCTCGAAGCTGACAGGGCCGGCCTTCGCCGCCATCTCGATTGCTGTTCTCTTCACAGCGGCGTTTATTGGCGGCGAAAAGAGACGCTTTCTGACTCAGAACCGGGGAGTTATCGGAGAGCTGGTCATCTGGTCTTTTGTTGCTGTCGTAGTGATCGGCTATTCGCCGTACGTGGAGAACATAGTCGCTGGAAAACACCTTTTCTACCCCGTGCTGGGCAGCGACAGGGTCGATATCATCGGTGGAAAAGTGTCAGCAGACTTTCTTGCGATGAATCCTTTGCAAAGGATTTTCCTCTCGTATTTCTCGCTTCCGCTGGATTGCAGGCCGTGCGAGAACGCGGAGCCTACCTTCGTCCCGTCATACGCACACTTGCGCGACGCGTTCATCGCGCTGCACACGGCTGCTACGCGTTTTGGCGCATTCGGACCCTTCTTCGGGGTTATGTTTATTGCGTGCATCGCTTCTTTGTTCTGGAGGAGGAGAGGCGGCGGTGAGATTGCGAAGATATTTCTTCTCGCGACGTTAGCGAGCGTCCTGCTACATCCGCAATCTTGGTGGGCCCGCTACGTGCCGATGTTTTATATGGTCCCTTTTCTGGTCATTGCGGGCTTTTCATCCGCTCGGAAACTATTCCATGTGGTAGTCGCCGTCGCCATCGCGAACTCGGTTCTCGCTGCGGCAAGCGTTACGGGCTACCTCCTGCTGAAGGAAACGCACTACAAAAACCAGGTGGCTGCAGTGCGCATCATGTGCGGTGAAGAACCAATATTGCTAGCATCTTCGGAGATGAATTGGGAAGCGGATTTGCGCGACGACCGTCTCGTTGTTGTTGCGGCGGGGAGGCATCCGGCCAATTCGAGTTGTCCCGTGAACTTCGACGAGATGATGGTAATGAAGAAGTAGGCGTCTAGCGCGTAATCCTCCCTATTGCTCAAGCGACAGAATGGGTCGTCATTGTTCTGCAGGACTTCGGCGGGTCTGCTCGCTGAAGACCACTGTCGAGTGGCACCGATCTATTTGAGCCCCAAACGCTGCCTGACCAACCTGTGCAACTCGGGAAGAGCTTTCCGGCGCACTCGCCGCCAAACCTGCCAATCCCACCTCAAAGACGCATTTGCAGCGTGGCGCAAAAGAAGCTATTCGGGAGATGACGCAAAGCGAGCGTCAACGAACTGATTCGGCCCGTCTCAGCTAGAGATGGCTCGAACCTGTCGCGATGCCGCCTGCATCCGTTGGGACTTCTGTTTTTCCAACCATTGCAGCGATTCCTGCACGACCTCGGGCGGAACTTCATTGAAAGACGCGTTGCGAATCAGCGCCTCGCTTGCGGCAATGTCGTTGAACTGCCCCAGCTTGTTCTGCACGGATGTCAGTTCCTTGATGGTGCGACCGTGTCCGCCTTTGATAACGGGTTGAAAAAACTCCAGCAGGTACCTCAGTTTTTTGCCTGCCTTTCTGACATCGTGGAGATCCTCCTCGTGCGGGTCCATGCTACGGGCAGCGCGTTTGCTGCGCTTTTGAAGTGCGCGTCGCGCTAAACGGACACGCTTTTCGGCGAACGCCCGAATGGCTAGACCGTCGCAGCGCGACAGCAGTGTGGTTTGCGCACGAAGCAGGGCATCGTTCAGGAACGCCTCGACATCGTCGCTTTTGATCATCGTCTGACTATGCACGACCGCCTGCGCTCGCCTCTCGCGCGCCGCGGCCACCAGCGGTTCGATCGAGGCGCCGGACTGCTGGGCGGCTTTCAGCAGATCGCCTGCTATGTCCCAGTCACGCGTTCCGCCTGCGACGGCCGCAAGACGCTTGAATTCTTCTGTGACTTGGGCGGTCGATTCGTCTCCGAGGTATGGGGAGTACGCCCAGTACAAAGCCCGAAGCTTTCTGAAAGCAACGCGAAGCTGATGAAACCCTTCGGCGTCGCTCTGCGTGGATAGCTCTTTTGCCCTTTGCACGGCTTCAGCCACCACCGGCGCCGCGAGCGACGAGAAGGTACTGGCAATGGAACTCGATTTAGACAGTGATGAACCGGCCGTCCGGCGGTTGACCTTGAAGAGCGCATTTGGCCGTGGCAAGGACCAGTCGCCATCCATATCCATTGAAGCCTCGAATCGGAAAAAATATACTGCCGAGACCTTACCACAGGAGTTTCGATCGCCGCGATTGTGACGCGCTGATGACGGGCTTTAACGTGCCGCGCGTTCATGGTCCGCGCTTCGAAAACATCACCGCATTCTGCGGTTCTGTATTAGCATGCTCAACTATGTCTGATAACGCCCGATACGCCGCCGCGTCGTGAGCGTCTTGAGAGCATCCAGGGCATAAGTGGGAGTTCAGTTTGAAGAAACGCGCCACCGTGATCTGTCGCAGAGGTAAGCGAATCCTTCTGGTCGCACGTAGTGCATCAAAGTGGGCTTTGCCGGGCGGGATTCTCAAGCGTGGCGAACACCGCACTGACGCCGCACTTCGGGAGCTCAAGGAAGAAACACAACTCTCCGGGAAGTCAGCCAAGCACCTTTTCGACTTCCGCGGCAAGCAGAAGCACCATCACGTGTTTTCCTGCGAAATTCCGAATCGCGCCAAAGCTCGCCCGAGTAACGAAATATCCAGGTGTCGCTGGTTTCACCTGGATGACATTCCTCGCCTCGTGACCAGCGGGCCGACAACCGATATCGTGAAGCTGATGAATCAGCGGCGCAGGAAGTAGCACTGCAGCGGTGAGACTAGCGAGACCGGCGCACCAGTCTCGCCCCAATTTAAAAGTCCCGCCAACTACGCCGCCAACTTCAGCGCCTGCGCAAAATCGGCAATCAGGTCGTCGATGTCCTCGATGCCCGCCGAGAGCCGCAGCATGCCGTCGGAAATCCCCATCGCCTTGCGCGTTTCCGGCCCGGCTTCGAAAAAGATCGTCGGCGCAACGGGAATGATCAGCGTGCGCGTGTCGCCGAGACCGGTCGCCTTAACCGGCAGCTTGAGCGCGTTGACGACTTCGACCATGCGATCCGCGTTGAGCAACTCGAACGACAACAGCCATGACGCGCCCTTGAACAGCGTCTGAGCGATCTCGTATTGCGGATGACTTTTCAGGCCAGGATAGAACACTTTGCCGATCGCTTCGTGCCCTTCGAGAAACTGGGCGAGCGCGAGCGCATTGTCGCTGCTCTGTTTCACGCGCAAGGCGAGCGTTTCCGCGCCCATCGCGATCGAGTGCGCCTGCTCGGACGACAATGACGCTCCCATGTCTCGCAGGCCCTTCTTGCGGATCTGCAGAAGCCCCTGATCCTTGGCCGCCGAGCGCCGATAGTCGTCGGCGATGTTCGGATACGCGCTCCAGTCGAACAGGCCCGTATCCGTCACCGCGCCACCGAGCGCGGCGCCATGACCCGCGATGGTCTTGGTCAGCGAGTTGATGACGAGGCTCGCGCCGACCGCCTTTGGCTTGAACAAGGCAGGCGAGGTAATCGTGTTGTCGACCACGTACGCGATGCCGCGCTCGCGGCACACGTCACCGATACCTTGCAGGTCCGGAATCTGCGTGCCCGGATTCGCGATGGTTTCGACGAACACCATGCGCGTATTCGGCCGGATTGCGTTCTCCACGTCGTCGAGGTTGCACGCGTCGACGGTCGTCACTTCGACGCCGAGCGCCCGCAATGTGCCGAACAGACTGTTGGTGTTGCCGAACACGTAACGGCTCGACACGAGATGATCGCCCGCGCGCAGCAGCGTGAGGAACGTCGCGGTGATGCCCGCCATGCCGGTGCTGAAGCAGACCGTGCCGACGCCTTCTTCGAGGCTGGTGATCTTGCGCTCGAGCGCGGCGGTGGTGGGGGTGCCTTGCCGTGCGTAATTGAAGCCCCCTTTCTTCGTGCCCTGGAACACGCCGATCAGGTCCTCGACGCGCTCGAAACCGTATTGCACGGACGTATGAACTGGCTGACGCAAGGCGCCGTGCTCAGTGCCCGCGGTTCTGTCGCCGTGAACGATGCCAGTGGTGAAGCCTTGCTTGTCCATTCCTTTTCCGCCCTTTCAGATCGATTGCTTCCGACCGATTATCGCCTGTAACCGTCCGCCGGCGAAGTCCTTAGCGTTCCGCCCGGCGGCGCCGGGCGTTCCGAATGGGCAAAACGCGCTCCGCGATGTTGCGCTGCGGGGTTGACTAGCCTCGGCGGCACGCACAGGCTCTAAGTCTCCATCGACCAGCACTGGAGGAAACGTGGCCAAGCCGAATACGGCGCGCATCATTGCCGCGCAGGCGAGTCCGTGCGACGAGCTCGTCATCCGCACACAGCCCCTCACGATCGACCGCCCGTGTCGGCGCAAGCGGCTCGCGCTCGCCGCGACCATAGCTGGTTCGAGCATGGCGTTCATCGATGGCTCCGTCGTCAACGTCGCGCTGCCGTCGATTCAGAGCGAACTCGGCGCGAGCGTCGCGGCGATGCAGTGGGTCGTCAACGCGTATCTGCTGTTTCTCGGCTCCCTCGTGCTGGTCGGCGGATCGATGGGCGACAAACTCGGCCGACGCACGGTGTTCATTGCGGGCGTCGGGCTTTTCACGCTGGCGTCGGCCGCTTGCGGGTTTGCACCGAATGCGTCTGCGCTGGTCGCCGCGCGCGCGGTTCAGGGCATCGGCGCGTCGCTGCTCGTGCCCAGCAGTCTCGCGATCATCGGCGCGGTGTTCGACGACGCCGCGCGCGGACGGGCGATCGGCACCTGGGCGGGCGTCGGCGCGATCACGTCGGCCGTGGGGCCGGTGGCGGGCGGCTGGCTCGTCGATGCATGGTCGTGGCGCGCGATCTTCTTCCTGAACGTCCCGCTCGCGGCGCTGACGATCGCGCTCGCGATATTGGCGGTGCCCAACAGCCACCGCGCCGATGCGCCGCGACAGCTCGACTGGCCCGGTGCACTGAGCGCGGCCACGGGACTCGCCGCGCTGACGTTCGGCCTGACCGAAGCATCGGCGCGTGGCTTCGCGCATCCGCTCGTATTCGGTGCGATTGGCGCCGGCGTGCTGATTCTCGCCGCATTCGTGATCGTTGAAGCGCGCAGCCCTAACCCGATGGTGCCGCTCGATCTGTTTCGCTCGCGCGACTTCACCGGTGCCAATCTCGTCACCCTGCTGCTTTACTTCGGCCTTGGCGGCGCGTTCTTCTTCCTGCCGTTCACGCTGATCCGCGCGCATGGCTTCAGCGCGACCCAAGCGGGCGCGGCGCTGTTGCCGGTGCCTTTCATCATCGGTCTGCTATCGCGCTTCACCGGCGGTCTGACGAGCCGCTTCGGTTCGCGCGTGCTGCTGACCGTTGGCCCGGGCGTCGCCGGAATCGGCTTCACGCTGCTGGCGCTGCCGTTCGTGCGCGGCAGCTACTTGACGGGATTTTTCCCCGCGCTCGTCGTGCTTGGGCTCGGCATGACGATCACCGTCGCGCCGCTCACCACGACCGTGATGGGCGCGGTGCCGAGCGACCGCACAGGCGTGGCGTCCGGCATCAACAACGCGGTTGCTCGCGTGGCGGGCCTGCTGGCGATTGCGGTGCTCGGCATCGTCTTCCTGTGGTCACATCACGCGGCGCTATCGGCGCGCCTCGACGAACTGCACGTACCGCAAGATGTGCGCCAGAGCGGGCAACTGCTGGCGCCGGTCGAGCAAGCGGAAGCGGCAGCGAGCGCCTCGCCTACGCCGCGCGACACAGCCGTGGCGCGCGCGCAAGCCGATTCGATGACCGACGCGCTGCGCGCCGTCGCGCTCGTCTGCGCCGCGTGTGCGTTCGCTGGAGCGGGGCTCGCAATGGCGACCCTCCAGCCGCTGAATCGGGCGGCGGTAGCGCGCCCGCAGTGAGAGACGAAACTCAGTGGTGAACGGGCCGTACCGGCGACCCCGTCGGGCGTATCACCGCGGCCGCTCGCGCCTCGATTCTTTCCGCGGACGAAGTAGGCTGATGCGCAATGGTTGCGCTGTCGTACCCGTTCATTTGTTCATCGATGACGAAGTCCGCGACTCTCATCGCGTCCATCGCGTTGCCGTCCACGTCGTTCCACTCGCGAATCGCGCGATTGATCTTGGTTAGCGCGGTGACGGCGAGCAGGATCGCGTCGGTCTCGGTGATCTTGCCTTCGAGATCATCGACGAGGTAATCCGCAACACGTAGCGCCGCGCCGATCAGATTGCTGTCGTCGCTCAAGTCCGTCAGTACCGCATGAACCACTGCGAGGCAAGCATCTTTGCGTGCAAGTGCGATGTCCGTCATGAGGTTCTCCAGAGTCGAGGTGCCAGCACAATTTACTCCGAGTGCTCCCTGCATGTCGAATGCGCCCGCGGCGAAGCCGCCACCGCGTTGCCTTTACCAGCGCTGGTGGACGTGGGGCGCGATATGGTGCTGATAGATTTCCCGGACCCGCTGCATGAGCTCGTCGGACAGCGGCGCGAGGCTCGCGGCCGATACGTTCGATGCCGCCTGGGCGGCGTTTTTACTGCCAGGGATGATGACGGAGACGGCATCCTCCATCAGGATCCAGCGCAGGGCCAGTTGCGCCATCGAAGCGTCCACGGGTACGAGGCCGCGCAGTTCGTCGACCGCCTTCAACGCGATGTCGTAGGGCACGCCGGAGAACGTTTCGCCGACATCGAACGCCTCGCCATGCCGATTGAATGCACGATGATCGTCCGACGCGAAAACCGATTCCGCGGACAGCTTTCCCGTGAGCATGCCGCTCGCCAGAGGCACTCGCGCGATGACCGCAACGTCTTTCTTTTGCGCCTGCCTGAAGAACAGATCGGCGGGACGCTGACGGAACATGTTGTAGATGATCTGGACCGAAACCACATTCGGATATTCGATCGCCTTCAGCGCTTCTTCCACCTTTTCGACCGACACGCCGTAATAGCGGATCTTGCCGGCGGCGACGAAGTCGTCCATTGCGTCGAACACTTCGGGACGGTAGTACACCTCGGTCGGCGGGCAATGCAGCTGCACCAGGTCGAGCGTGTCGACGCCGAGGTTGGAGCGGCTCCGGTCGATGAACGCTTCCAGCTCGCGCCTGTTCAGATAGCCGCTGGTCACATGCGGGTCGAGTCGGCGCCCGAGCTTGGTAGCGACGATGGGACGTTCGCCGCCTCGTTGCCGCAGCACGTCCCGGATGATCCGTTCCGAGCGACCGTCGCCGTAGACATCGGCCGTGTCGATGAACGTCACACCGTTATCGAGCGCGGCGTTCAGCGCGGCCTTGGCGTCATCTTCCGCAACACTGCCCCACGAGCCGCCGATCGCCCATGCCCCAAAACCGATTTCCGACACATTCCAGCCGGTACGACCAAATTTTCTCGTCAAAAGCGTCATTTGGATGCTCATCCTCTGTATTTGCGAAGTTACGTCACAGGTGCTTCATTACCCTTGCGGGAGTGCCGGCGACTTTGGTACGTAGTGTAGCAAGCGGGCGGGGGCGTATGATTGCCACGGCATCGAAACGGCCGCTCTGACAACAGGACGTGGAATCGGGATAAAGGTGGCGCAATGACAAGCAACACAGGTTCTGACGACATCGCGAACGAGGCCATCACACCATCGCGAACCGCGCTTATCGTGATGCACTATCAGACCGATATTCTCGGACTGTTTCCATCGGTCGCGCCGGCGTTGCTCGCCAATACGCGCAGGTTATGCGACGCGGCCCGGGCCAAAGGCGTCAGCGTCTATTTCGCCAATCTCCGGTTCAGTCCGGGCTATCCGGAAGTCAGCCCGTTGAACAGGAACGGGCAGGGAATCAAAAAACTTGGCCTGTTCCTCGAAGACCGGACCGCGCCCGAGTTGGGCCAGCAGGCCAACGAACCGCTCGTCATCGCGCATCGTGCGAGCGTGTTCTTCGGCACCGATCTGGAGGCGCGACTCTTCGCGCAAGGTATCGATTCGCTGATGATGGTCGGCATCGCGTCGACCGGAGTCGTGCTCTCCTCGGTCGCGTACGCGAGCGACGCGGACTTTCGCCTGTACACGGTCAAGGATTGCTGTTATGACCCGGACGAGGTGGTCCATGAACATCTGTTTGCTACCGCATTCGATTCACGCACCACGGTGCTGTCACTGGCGGACGCGTTGCTACTGCTCGCATAGACCGATACCGACGACTCGACCCGTTAGCCTCGGCATGCCATTTGCTGACTGAAACCGGAAGACAAACTCACCAGGCGACAAACCGTGGCGCCGAAAGCAACGGACATCAGCTCGTTTCAGATTTTCGAGCGCGTCGTCATCCGCTTGTACGACGGCGGGGTGCTGTCGCCGGCGGTGCTTGAACGTGTCGTCGGCGCTTTCGCACAAGCGAATGTGGACTGGCATGGCCCTGTGCAGGGCCGTTCAGTGGATGACCGTTCACTCCACGAAATCGTCGCGCTGACGATGTTGCCCGGACAGCCGCTGCGATCGGCATCGGCATCCTTCATGTCCGTGATCGAACACATCGCGGGCGTCGCCCCGCAAGCCGAACCGAAGCCCGCGAGACGGGGCAGAAAAGCCGTACCGCCGGCGGACGAAACAGAAGCGGAAGCGGAGACGGAAACGGAAGCGGAAACGGAAACGGAAACGGAAACGGAATCGCAACAACTGCTTGCGCAACTGTCCGGCAACGAACCGCCCGGCAAGCGCCGCCGCACGAACCAACAACCGGATCGGCCGGCGAGCCCGCACGGCTATAACCCGTTCGTCAACGCCCGGCCGCCGCGCTCGAAGAAGCCGTGAACCCGGTCGCGGCTCGCTTCGCATGCGCCAGGCGCTGGCGAGCCCGCCGATCCCGATCCCCACGCTGCCGTACACTATCCGCTGGCCGCATCGCCCGCGGGCCGTCAGCTCCAACCCATGCCCACTCCACTCGATCCCGCCAACTGGCTAACCGCCCGCCGCGATGCCGAAACCGGCATCGAAAGCCCGCGCGCGCATTTCAGCGGCCACGCCTACGATCCGCACGATCACGACGACATGCTGATCGGCTACACGGAGCAGGGCGTGCAACGCTTCCAGTGTCATCGGTCGTTGCACACGAGCGTGCCGGGCCGCGCGATCCTGATCGAGCCCGGCGCGCTGCACGACGGTCACGCGCCCGAGGCGGGCGGCTTCACGTACGCGATGCTGTATCTGCCGCAAGCCTGGGTGGAGCGCGCGGCGCGCCGGCTCGACCTGCCGGGACTGGCCGGCGTCGAGGCGGCGTTCGGCCATACGCTCGTCGACGACCATGCGCTCGTCGATGCGATCCGCCAGGCGTTCGTCGCGATTCACGGCAACGAGGGCCGGCTCGCGCGCGATCAGACGCTCGATCGTCTGCTGCTGCGACTCGGCGCAGAGTTGCGCGACGCGCCGCTCGCCGGCGACCCCGCCACGTCGCCCGCGATCGCGCGGGTGCGCGATCTGCTGCACGAACAGATGGACGGCAATCCCGGGCTCGACGAACTCGCCGAAGTTGCCGGCATCGACCGGTTCAGGCTGACGCGTCTGTTCCAGCGCGCGTTCGGCACGTCGCCGCACGCGTATCTGGTGCGCTTGCGCCTGCGCGCCGCGCGGCGGCTGCTCGCGGCCGGCCGCACGCCCGCGCAGGTCGCCGCCGAAGTCGGCTTCGCCGACCAGAGCCATCTCGGCCGCTGGTTTCGTCGCGCGTACCGGATGACGCCAGCCGCGTACCGGCAGATGTGCACAAACGTTCCAGACTGATCGCGCGGCATCGTCGATCATGAGCGGCTCAACGAAGGAGTCGTCATGTTCGATACCAAAGTGGCGCTGATCGTGCGCAGCGATCTCGCGGTCTGGCAGAAGCTCAATGTGGTCGCGTTTCTCGCGACCGGCGTCGCGGCCGCGGCGCCCGATGCGCTGGGCGAGCCCTACGAGGATGCCGCCGGGCACCGCTACGGCCGCATGCTCGGCCAGCCGATGATGGTGTTCGCCGCCGACCGCTCCGGTCTGCAGGGTGCGCACCGGCAGGCGCTGTCGCGCGAGCTCAGAATCGTGCCGTATGTGCACGCGATGTTTTCGACGGGGCATGACGCGGCGAACCGCGCAGTGTTTCGCGCCGAGGACGCGGCCAATCTCGACCTCGTCGGTCTCGCGCTGCACGGACCGAAGAAAGCCGTCGACAAGGCCGTGAAAGGCTTGGCCTTGCACGAGTGAGTCGACGAGTGCGCGAGCCGCTCGATTGTCGACGGCACTCGCGCCGAAGCTTAAAGGAGAAACGTTTGCCGCGCCGGACCTGAATTGCGTTAAAACAAAAAAGCTTATTCGGCGAATGCACGAGGCATCAATTGCCGCTTCATTTCACATCGTTTCGAGTCTCGAAGCGGTAATGCGTCAAAGCGCTGGTCTATCCAACGGGCATAGATCGGAAAGGCACAATTAACGCTCCCCCTCTATAGCGGATCGTGTCGCCGTCGCGGTGATGCGATTGCAAGTCTTTGTCGGGAAACGAATTGTCGGCGATTGTGCCGACGCGGTCGCCAACTCGTTTCAAATTATTCTTTGCAAAAACGGCTTTCTATAGCATGGACATGCTCGCAAGAAAACCTTGCGTATACGTTTCGACCTAAATTGAACCTCATTCAGAATTGAATCTGTTGATGTTACACTGCAAGCCGCTGGAGCCATTCTGGCAAAGGGCTTTGGTGTTTCCAGCTCAACTGTGGTTTGAAACGCGTCCACGACTTGTCGCTGGTGTCGTGCGTGCGGCAGCCATTCACTGGACTTCTCCAACACCCTGCTGCGTTCCCGGATTCCTCAGGTACTAATACCGTGTACTCTCAAACGCAAATCGACCCGGTGGTCAGCTTCCGCAACTCGCAGCGCGAGCATGTGCGTGGGACGATCATTAACCTCCAGAGAAAGTCTTTGGTCATGGAGGTCTATAACCCCTATTCCATCGTGCAGGTCAGCGAGGTCTTAAGCGAGCTGAGCGTGCGCATGGGCACCAAGAATGCCTATCTCGGCAAGGCGGTGGTGGTGAGTCTGGTGAACACCGGTCTGACTGCGGTGGTTTCACTGGCACTCATCGACGAATGGCGCGAGCTTAGCGTTCTGCCCAATGAAGCGAAGTCGGTCGGGCGGGAAGCAGAACTCTTTATTAGCGACTGGGACGCGCGCTTCAATATCCGCCGCGACTATCAGATCGTCGTGAACGAGATGCGCGCGTTCCTGTCGGAAGTGTCGCGCTGGGTGGAGCAGGTCGATCTGACGGAGAGCTTGCCGAAGACCGAAGGCGGCCGGCTGCGCGAGGACCTGTTCTACGAGCTCGCCACGCCGATCATGCTCAAGATCAAGTCCTACCTCGACCGTCTCGAGGAAGAAGCCGAGCGCGTCGACGCGGAGATCGCACCCGTGCATCGCACCTATGCGCAATCGGCGCTGCATCCGTTGCTGCTGCGCGCGCCGTTCGTCTACCGCACGTTCACCAAGCCGCTCGGCTATGCCGGCGACTACGAGATGGTCAATCAGATCCTCAGCGATCCGCAGCAGGGGCCGACCACTTACTTCCAGATCGTCAATACCGCGTTCCTGCAGGCGGCGGTCGCGACCGCGCACCGCAACCGCATCACGCTGCTGATCGACTTTCTGACGCGGCAGGCCGAGGCGGCGCGCGCGGCCGGCAGGCCGTTCCGCATCCTCAACGTCGGTTGCGGGCCCGCTTTCGAGATCCAGCGCTTCGTGCGTGAATATCCGCATCCGGAGCTGCTGTCGTTCGAGCTGGTCGACTTCAGCGAGGAAACGCTGGCGTTTACCAAGGACGCGATCGACAGCTCGGCACACGCCGCGGGCCATAAGGTCTCGGTGCAAATGGTGCATCAGTCGGTGCACGACCTGCTCAAGCGTAAGATTTCCACGGACCCCTCCGCGCGCGAGTTCGACGCGGTGTACTGCGCCGGTCTGTTCGACTATCTGTCGGACAAGGTCTGCGCACGTTTGCTCAGTTACTTCGCCGCTCGCACCCGACCCGGCGGCCACTTGCTGGTCACCAACGTCCATTCCGCGAATCCGGAGAAGTACGGGATGGAGCATCTGCTCGAGTGGTACCTGATCTATCGGAACGAGAGCGGCATGAGCTCGCTGCTTCCCCCCAACTCCACTGACCAGAAGCTCTACGTCGACGAGACCGGGGTGAATGTGTTCGCGGAAGCAACGATCCTCTGAAACCGTGTCGACATCCCTGTCCATGACTACCAGTCCCCTGCAGAGCGGCTATCAAACCGAGCTGGCCGACTTTCGCGTCACGTTCAGCCGGGGCGGCGCGTGCACCGCGATTGCGCTCGTGCTGCTCGGCGTTGGGCTGGATTACGCGCAGTATCCGCAGTATCAGACGTCGTTCGCGCTCGCGCGGCTGCTGGTGTCGTTGATGATCGGCGGTATCGTCGCCTTGCTCGACACCGACATGGGGCGACGGCTTACTCCCTGGCTGACGCTGTCCTGGCTGCTGCTGCCGCAGGTGATGATTTCATGGATGATCTGGCGCACCGATGGCGTGCTGTCGCCCTACTATATGGGGCTGAATCTGGCCATCTTCGCGTCCGGCATTGCCTTGCCGTTCGGCTTGTGGCAAAACCTCGTGTTTGGCGTGTTGTCGTGCCTTCTGTATCTGCTGGCCTGCCTGTTGCCTCCGCATGACGGCTTGCCGCTCGGCACGCTGACCGTCAATGTCCTGCTGCTTCTGTTCGCCGCGGCCGCAAGTGCGGTCTACACGTTCTTCAATGAACGCGTGCGCTTCATGCTGTTTCGCCTGAAGGCCGAGGTGTCCGAGAAAAACGCGGAAGTCTCCGCAAAGAACGCCGAGCTCGAAGTGATCAATCGGCAGTTGCTCGACATCAAGGGCCAACTGCTGCAGCAGGAGAAAATGGCGGCGATCGGTACGCTCGCGGCGGGCCTGCTGCATGAAGTGAACAACCCGGTGAACTTCTGCCTGATGGCGATCGAGGTTGCGCTGGAAGAGCCGATCTCGAAGAAGGAGCCGACGCTGCAGGAATGTCTGGTCGATGCGCGGCAGGGCATGCAGCGCATCCAGCACATCGTGTCGGACCTGAAGACGTTCGCGTATCGCAAGCCCGGCGCCGAGGCGGAGCTGGGCACGCCGTTCCTGTTCGAAAAGGCGCTCGATTCGGCTATCCGGCTCGTCGGGCATGAATTGCGCGGCGTCACCGTGACGCGCGAGCTGCCCGCGGATACGCTGGTGCAGGGCGACGAGGCGGCCATCATCGGCGTGCTGATCAACCTGCTGTCGAACGCGGTGCTGGCGATGCGCAAGGCGGGCACGCCCGCGCCGGCGATTCACGTCAACGTCAGATGGACGCAAGAGCGCCTGCACGTGACGGTGAAAGACAATGGGCCGGGCATCGCGCCGGAGAATATCGCGCGCGTGTTCGAACCGTTCTTTACCACCCGCGAAGTGGGACAGGGCCTGGGCCTCGGACTGTCGATCAGCTATGCGGTGATCGAGCGCCATGGCGGCCTGCTGTTTGCCGAGAGCGAGCTGGGAAGTTGGGCGGCGTTCAGTTTCGATCTGTCGCCCGCACCCTGAGAAACACCATGAATGACATCCGTCAGACACAGCCCACTCTTCTCTACGTCGATGACGAAGAGCTGGCGTGCAAATATTTCGCGCGCACGGTCGGTGCCGATTACGAGGTCCTGCTCGCGACGAGCAGCGACGAGGCCATCGCTATCCTCGAGCAGGACAGTGCCCGCATCGCGGTGCTGGTCACGGACTTCCGCATGCCGGGGCGCGACGGCGGCGACCTGCTGCGCCAGGTGGCGCTGGAGTATCCGCACATCGTGCGAATTCTGGTCACTGCTTACGCAGACGTCGAGATGCTGTTGCAGACGGTCAACACCGGCGAGGTGTTCCGCATCCTCGAAAAGCCGCTGAAGCCGGCGGCGGTGCGCGATACGCTGCAACTGGCATTTGACCGCTACCACGAACGCGCGATGCAGAATCAGCGTCTGATCGCGATCGACGAAACCCTCGCGTTCATCGCGCACGAACTGAACACGCCGCTCGCGGCGATCGCGTTGAACGCGCACAGCATCGAAGATCGCACCGACGCGGAGCGCGATGCCGAAGGCGAAATTCTCGGCGCCGCGAAATCGATGCGCGAGAGTGCGCAGTACTGCATGGCGGTGGTGTCGTCGTTCTGGCGCTCGGTGCACAACGGGCGGCGCCGGCAACAGGAGGGCGACGAGGCGCGTATCGAGAGCACCGCGCATGGGCTGATCTCGGCGTTGCTCGATACGTATCCGTTTACGACCGCGCAGCGCTCGTGGGTGCATGTCGATGTCGAAAGCGACTTTGCGGTGCTCACGCAGCCGAATTGCGTGGCGCTCGTGCTGTCGTCGCTGTTGTCCAACGCGTTGCGCGCGCTCGCGGATGTGCCGTCGCCGTCGGTGCGCTTTACCGTAACGACGGAACCCCACCCGAGCATCGGCATCTGCGACAACGGGCCCGGAATTCCGCCCGAGATCAAAGACCGCCTGTTGACGGACCCAATTACAACGCACGCGAAATCCGGGGGGAACGGCTTGGGCCTGATTCTATGCAACCGTGTCATGCAGTCCTGTGGCGGCGGACTCAGGATCGAGTCCACGTCGGGGGGAGGCACCACCGTAGTGCTGGATTTCCCCCATATCAAAGGTCAAACGCACAGGAGTTGTTGATGAACGAAGCAAAAGCCACAGAGGAGTTGGCGCCGGCGATCATCTTCGTCGATGACGAAGCTACCGCCGTAAAGTACTTCCAGCGTGCCATCGGAAGCCTGGCGCCGGTCCTGACTGGCGGCTCGGTGGAAGAGGGCAAGGCGCTGCTCGACGAGCACGGCGACAGGGTCGGCGTTCTCGTCTCCGACCAGCGCATGCCGGGCGAGTTCGGCAACGAGCTGCTGCGCTATGCGAGCGAGCGCTTTCCGCATGTCGTGCGGATTCTGACCACCGCGTATTCGGAAATCGATCAGACCGTCGCGGCCGTCAACCTCGGTCACATCCATCGCTACATCAAGAAGCCTTGGGACATTACGGCGCTGCGCATGGAGCTGAAGCAGGCGCTGGAACTGGCCGAGCTGCGCAAGGAGCGCGACACGCTGGTGCGCGAGAAGCTGGGCGTGCTGCAAAAGCAGGTGGTCGCCACGCGCATTGGTCTGGTGCGTTCGCTGTCGGCCACGCTGATCGGGCCCGAGCGCTTCCAGCCGGTCGAGACGTATCTTGCGGCGGCGGTGCTCGCCGAAGTGCCGAACTCCGAGCCGGACTGGCTGCTGCAGGACTACTCCGACCTGATCGCGGCCGAGAGTGCCCGCAGCGGCGCGTTCGGTCATGCGGTCGCGGCGCATCTCGCCACGCTGCGCAACCGGCACGGCGGCGCGAACGTGACCGCGAGTGACGCGCTGACGGCGCTGGCCGGGGCGTTTTCCGAGGCTGGCATCAATGTGCGCCGCGCAGGCGATGGTCTCGTGTGCGACCAGCCGGCCACGCTCGCGGAGTTTCTCGCGGAGCCGGGCAACAACGCGGTGTCGAGCGGACACGCGGTATGGCTGGCGAGCCTGCTGTGGCTCGACGGCACTGACGGTGCATTGCAGCCGGCACGCGAGGGCGATGCGGTTGTTTTCCGGCCGGCGCAACGCGGTAGCGAGTTCGCGGCCGATCGTCTCGCCACGTGGGTCGAGCAGTTCTGATTTGCTTGCTTCGAGGGCGCGGCGTCTGACGCGCCCTCTCTCGCCCTGCCTTCGCGCTGCAGCCCGCCACGGCTAGCAGCGCGAAGCTGACCAAGGCTCGCGCGAGCCGTCCCGACTTCGGTCGATCCTTCTCAAGCCTGAATGCGCGGCACGAAGCGCCGCGTTCGAATCCATTTCGTTGCCACCCACTTGTCGCCGCTGCGCAGCGGCGTGCTCGCGTGCAGCGAGCTCGGATCGCACATCCCGTAGCGGTTGCCGTATTCAAAGTAGAGCGCATGCCCGCGCTGCGGCACGACCGACCAGCCGAGCTGCGGAAACACCGTCTCACCGCCGCCTTCCACGTCTTTCAGATACATCAGCAGCGTGCCCATGCGCTGGCCGCTGCGCGCGATCGACTCACGATTCGCTGCGTTGCCCGTCATCAGATAGTCGACGTGCGGCGTCGACTCCGCGCCTTCCTCATAGTGAAGCATTTGCAGGCCTTCGCCGTTCTCGACCGGCGTCGCCGTCAGTTCCGCGATGCGCGCCTCGATGCGCGCGATCAGCGGCGTCTCGCCCAAACGGAAAAACATCCCGTGACTGCTGCGATGAGCGGCAATCACATCGCGGCCGGTCACCGGATCGACGACGGCCGAGCGGTCCAGCCGCGGCTGTGCGAACGCGATCAGTTGCTCGCATTCGTCGGCACTCAGGAAGTTGGCGAGGTGCACCGCGGCCGGTCGTTGCAGCCGCGACAGCACGCGCACCTTGCGCTCGCCGAGCTGGATCAGAGGACCTTCGGGCACGCGCAGCGGCTCGGGCTGATAGCTGAGCGGCGCGCCGCCGACTTCGAGCTTGTCGCCGGGCAGCGCCGTGCCGTACAGGAACGCCGACGCGACCGCCTCGACCATCGCCGCGGCCAGCTCGGCCGCGTTGTTGCGGCTCACCAGTTCGTTGACGATCGCTTGCGGCGCGACGCCGCGCGAAAGATTCGCGGCGATCCAGTCGCGGACTTCGGCGGGGAAATTGACGATGATGGACATCGGGGCGAGCTTGTGGGGTGTCGTGACAATCGCGGCGCGCGCGACGCTGGCTCGCGATGATATCGGACGAATGTGACGATTCTGGACGGACGGCCCGGTTTTCATCTGGCTGTCGTCTGTTACCGCATGTTGCGATGTCCCGCCGCGCTCAAAACTCGACCCATGCGGATGTCCGCCGCCCGCGCGGCGCCTGATCGACACCCCGACCCTTTCACCCGCCAACATGTTGCACCCCTGTAACGCAAGCCCTGCGCAAGCCGGCTACATTCACGCATGCCCCACAGCAAAGTCGCGCCCCGCTTTCTTACGTCTTCATAACAACAGGACCCGAGGGCTTCGACTGATGACAACGCGCGCGAACCGTGTCACTTTTGCGCAGTCCCGTCAGAGGACGAGCTTCCAGCCGAATCTCGACACCAATATCCGTTTCCGGAGATCAACATGAGCGAAACCGTGTCCCCGCCGCCAAAGCGCTCGCGACGCGGGCTCATCATCTTCGCGGTTGTCCTGCTCGTGCTGGTCGCGCTCGTCGTGGTTCATCTGCTGACGCGCAAGAAGCCGGCGCGCGAGAACGCGGCGATCGTCGTCACCGTTGCGCAGGCGACGCTCGGTTCGATGCCGGTCACGCTGAGCGAGCTCGGCACCGTCATTCCGATCTCGACCGTGACCGTGCTGCCGCAGCTGAGCGGCTATTTGACCGAGGTCGGCTATCACGAAGGCCAGGAGGTGCAAAAAGGACAGTTCCTCGCGCAGATCGATCCGCGCCAGTATCAGATCAGCAAGCAGCAGGCGGAGGCGACACTCGCGAAAGACCGCGCTTTGCTCGCGCAGGCGCGCGCCGATCTCGAGCGCTATACCCAGCTGAACGAGCGCAAGTCGATCGCGCAGCAGACCTACGCGGATCAGCAGTTTCTCGTGCAGCAGGACGAAGCGGCGGTGAAGGTCGATCTCGCCAACATCGCCCAATTCGATCTCGACCTCGCGTATTGCCGCATCACCGCACCGATCGCGGGCAAGGTCGGCTTGCGGCTCGTCGATCCGGGCAACTACGTGACCGCGTCGTCGACGACCGGCATCGTCGTCATCACGACCGTGAAGCCGACCACGGTGCAGTTCACGGTGCCGCAGGATTCGCTCGCGTCGATCGTGCAGCGTCTGTCCACCGGCGCGAAGCTGCCGGTCACCGCGTATTCGAGCGACAATTCGCGCGAGATCGCGACCGGCACGCTGTACGCGGTCAGCAACCAGATGGCGACCGCGACCGGCACCGTCACGTTGCGCGCGACCTTCGCGAACGACGACGAAGCGCTGTTCCCGAACGAGTTCGTCAACGTGAAGCTGCTCGTCGACACCATGCAGAACGCGGTGCTCGTGCCGAGCGCCGCGGTGCAGTCCGGCGCGCCGGGCGACTTCGTCTACCTGGTCAATCCGGACAGCACGGTGTCCGTGCACAAGGTCAAGCTGGGCCCGAGCGACGGCAGGAATACGGTGATCGAGTCGGGTCTCGCGGCCGGCAACCAGGTCGTGACGGACGGTACGGATCGTCTGAACGACGGCGCGAAGATCCAGCCGGCGCATCCGAAGTCCGCCGCCGCGGCAAGCGGCGCGGCCGCCGCCGGCCCGAAGGCGCCCGCCGCGGCGTCCGAAGCAGCGCCGGCGTCGAGCGCGGCGGCATCGCCCGCGGCGGCCGCGTCAGAAGCGGCTTCGTCGTAACGGACCGCCGCGCCGATGAACATTTCCCGCCTGTTCATACTTCGCCCGGTCGCGACGCTGCTGTTGATGATCGCGCTCGTGCTCATCGGCCTGATCGCGATGCGCGTGCTGCCGGTGTCGTCGCTGCCGAACGTCGACTATCCGACGATTCAGGTGCAGACCTTCTATCCGGGTGCGAGCCCGACGGTGATGGCGACCACCGTGACGGCGCCGCTCGAAGTGCAGCTCGGCGAGATTCCGGGCCTGCAGCAGATGACCTCGTACAGCTCGGACGGCGCGTCGGTGATCACGCTGCAGTTCGATCTGTCGCTGAACCTCGACATCGCCGAGCAGAACGTGCAGCAGGCGATCAACGCGGCGAACAGCTATCTGCCATCGGGCCTGCCGGCGCCGCCGACGTACGCGAAGGTCAATCCCGCCGACCAGCCCATTCTGACGCTCGCGGTCACGTCGAAGTCGATGTCGCTGACGCAGCTCGAGGACGTCGCGAACAATCGCCTCGGCACGAAGATCTCGGAGGTGGCGGGGGTCGGCGTCGTGACGACGAGCGGCGGCAACGTGCCCGCGATCCGCGTCGAGGCCGACCCGCACAAGCTCGCCGCCTACGGCCTCAATATCGACGATCTGCGCACGCTGCTCAGCTACGTGAACGTGAGCCAGCCGAAGGGCAATTTCGACGGCCCCGATCTCGACTACACGATCAACGGCAACGATCAGATCACCGACCCGAAAGACTATCTGGACACGGTGATCGCCTATCAGAACGGCTCACCGGTCTACATGCGCGACGTCGCGCGCGTGAGCCAGGCCGCGCAGGACGTCGAGCGCGGCGCGTGGTACAACGGCTCGCCCGCGATCGTGCTGAACGTGCAGCGCCAGCCCGGCGCGAACGTGATCCAGACGGTCAATCAGATCATGAAGGTGCTGCCGCAGCTCGAATCGACGCTGCCGGCCGGCATGAAAGTGACGGTGGTGTCGGACAGTACCGGCGTGATTCGCGCGTCGGTCGCGGACGCCGCGTTCGAGCTGATTCTCGCGATCGTGCTGGTCGTCGCGGTGATCTTCGTGTTCCTGCGCAACGTGCCCGCCACCGTGATTCCGAGCATCTCGGTACCGGTCTCGCTGATCGGCACGCTGGCGGTGATGTACCAGCTCAACTATTCGATCGACAACCTGTCGCTGATGGCGTTGATCATTGCGACCGGCTTCGTGGTCGACGACTCGATCGTGATGATCGAGAACATCGTGCGCTATCTGGAAGAGGGCATGTCGCCGCTCGAAGCCGCGCTCGAAGGCGCGGGGCAGATCGGCTTCACGATTCTGTCGCTGACCATTTCGCTGATCGCGGTGCTGATTCCGCTGCTGTTCATGGGCGGCGTGATCGGGCGCCTGTTCAGCGAGTTCGCGGTGACGCTCGCGGTCACGATCGTGATTTCGGCGGTCGTGTCGCTGACGGTGGTGCCGATGCTGTGCGCGCGGATGCTGCGCGCGCAGGCCGAGCGGCATCCGAGCCGCTTCGAGCGCATCAGCGAGCGCCTGTTCGACAAGACGCTTGCGGCTTACGAGCGTGGCCTGCGCTGGGTGCTCGACCATCAGACGCCGACGCTGATGGTCGCGGTCGCCACCGTCGTGTTGACCGGCATCCTGTATGTGGTGATTCCGAAGGGGCTATTTCCGGTGCAGGACGTCGGTGTGATCCAGGGCATCAGCGTCGCCGACAACTCGGTGTCGTACGCGGCGATGGTGAAGCGGCAGAGCGCGCTCGCCGATGCGGTCCTGAAGGACCCGGACGTGGTGTCGCTGACGTCGTACGTTGGCATCGACGGCACCAACGCGACGCTGAACAACGGCCGCTTCCTGATCAATCTTCGCGACAAGGACAAGCGTTCAGACAACGCGCAGGAAATCGCGCGCCGGCTCGCGCAGGAAGTCGCGCATGTGCCGGGCGTGAAGCTTTTCATGCAGCCCGAGCAGGACCTGACACTCGACACGACGGTGTCGCCGAACCAGTACAGCTTCGTGTTGCGTGGACCGAGCCAGCAGGCGTTCCAGAAGTACGTGCCGGAACTCGTCGCGCGTCTGAAGCAGATTCCGTCGCTGTCGGACGTGCAGAGCGACCTCAACACCGACGGCCTCAGCGTGAACGTCGAAGTGAACCGGCAACTGGCCGCGCGCTTCGGCATCACGCCCGCGACGATCGACAACGCGCTGTACGACGCGCTCGGCCAGCGCATCGTGTCGACGATCTTCGAGCAGTCGAGCCAGTACCGCGTGATTCTGGTCGCGAAGCCGGAGTCGATGCCGACCGTGCAATCGATCGGCAATCTGTATCTGCCGAGCCAGACCAGCAGCACGGGTCAGGTGCCGCTGTCCGGCATCGCGAAGATCGAGATCAGGAAGGCCCCGCTCGTGATCAGTCACCTTGCGCAGTTCCCGTCGGTGACGATCTCGTTCAATCTCGCGAAGGGCGCGTCGCTGAGCACCGCGGTCAAGGATATTCGCGAGGCCGAGCAGGCGATCGACCTGCCGCCGTCGATCACGTCGTCGCTGCAAGGCGCGACCGCGGCGTTCGAGGATTCGCTATCGAGCGAGGTCTACCTGCTGATCGCCGCGCTCGTTGCCGTGTATATCGTGCTCGGTGTGCTGTACGAGAGCTTCATCCATCCGGTCACGATCCTGTCGACGCTGCCGTCGGCGGGCATCGGCGCATTGCTGTCGCTGATGCTCGCGGGGATGGATCTCGACGTGATCGGCATCATCGGTATCGTGCTGCTGATCGGCATCGTCAAGAAGAACGCGATCATGATGGTCGACTTCGCGCTCGACGCCGAGCGCAATCACGGCAAGGCGCCGCGCGAGGCGATCTTCGAGGCGTCGCTGCTGCGTTTCCGCCCGATCCTGATGACGACGCTCGCGGCGATGCTCGGCGCGCTGCCGATGCTGCTCGGCACCGGCACCGGTTCGGAACTGCGCCGCCCGCTCGGCCTCGCGATCATCGGCGGTCTGACGCTGAGCCAGGTGCTCACGCTGTTCACGACGCCGGTGATCTATCTGTTCTTCGACCGGATGGCCACGCGCGTGAACCGCTGGCGCGCCGAGCGCGCTAAGCGCAACGCAGGTGGCGCGGAGGGCACGCGGTGAACATCCCGGCGCTCTTCATCCGGCGACCGGTCGCGACGACGCTGCTCGCGATCGCGATCCTGATCTCCGGCACGCTCGCCTATTTCCGCATGCCGGTCGCGCCGCTGCCGAACATCGCGTTTCCGGTGATCGTCGTGCAGGCCAACATGGCCGGCGCGAGCCCGAACATCATGGCGTCGACGGTGGCCGAGCCGCTCGAACGGCGGCTCGCGACGATCGCCGATGTCGAGGAGCTGACCTCGATCAGCTACGTCGGCTCGTCGATGATCATCGTCGAGTTCGGTCTGAAGCGCGACATCAACGGCGCCGCGCGCGACGTCGAGGCGGCGATCCAGGCCGCGCGCGCCGATCTGCCCACCACGCTGCGCAGCAATCCGAGCTACCGCCAGTACAACCCGGCCGACGCGCCGATCGTGGTGCTGTCGCTGACCTCGGACACGCTGACCAAAGCGCAACTCTACGACTCCGCCGATTCGGTGATCCAGCAGCAGTTGTCGCAGGTGCAGGGCGTCGGCCAGATCACGCTCGGCGGCGGCGCGTTGCCGAGCGTGCGCGTCGAGTTGCAGCCGGGCAGGCTCAATAGCTACGGCATCGGCATGGAAGACGTGCGCGCGGCGATCAGCGCGGCCAATGCCGACAGCGCGAAGGGGCATATCGACGTCGGCGATCAGCGCTACGTGGTCACCTCGAACGATCAGATCACGCACGCGGCGCCGTATCGCGACCTGGTGGTCGCGTATCGCGACGGCGCGCCGGTGAAGTTGCGCGACGTCGCCCAGGTGCGCGACTCGAACGAAAACATCCGCAATGCGGGGCTTTTCAACGGCAAGTCGGCGATTCTGGTGATCGTCTATCCGATGCCGGGCAGCAACGTGGTCAGCACCGTGCAGCAGATCCGCAACGTACTGCCGGCGATCGAAGCGACGTTGCCGAGCAGCGTGCACGTGGATGTCGCGATCGATCGCTCGCAGTCGGTCACGTCGTCGGTCGGCGATACCGAGCGCACGCTGTTCATCGCGGTGCTGCTGGTGGTCGGCGTCGTGTTCATCTTCCTGCAGTCGCCGCGCGCCACGCTGATTCCGGCGGTCGCGTTGCCGCTGTCGATCGTCGGCACCTTCGGGCCGATGTATCTGCTCGGCTATAGCATCGACAACCTGTCGCTGATGGCGCTGACCATCGGCACCGGCTTCGTCGTCGACGACGCGGTCGTCGTGCTCGAAAACGTCGTGCGGCACATGGAGCTGGGACTGAGTCCGAAAGAGGCCGCGGTGAAGGGCGCGGGCGAAGTCGGCTTCACGGTGATTTCGATGAGCCTGTCGCTGATCGCGGTGTTTCTGCCGATCATTCTGTTTCCGGGCATCGTCGGACTGATGTTTCATGAGTTCGCGATCACGCTGTCGATCGCAATCCTGATCTCGCTGGTGATCTCGCTGACGGTCACCCCCGCGATGTGCGCGTACGTGCTGAGCCGCGACAAAACGGGTCATTCGAAAGCGCGCTGGGCGCAGTGGATCGAGCGGCAGTTCGATCGCTTCAAGGATGTCTATGCGCGCTCGCTGACGGCCGTGCTCGATCATTCGCTGCTGGTGATCCTGCTGCTGTTCGCGCTGCTGGTCGGCAACGTGTTCATGCTGAAGCTGGTACCCGCCACCTTCTTTCCCGAGCAGGACACCGGCATCGTGATCGGGCAGATCATCGCCGATCAGAGCATTTCGTTTACAGCGATGCAGAAGAAGCTCGCGCAGTTGCAAACGATCGTGCAGAGAGATCCTGCGGTGCAGTCGGTCGCCGGCTTTACCGGCGGACGCGCGCTCAATACCGCGAACGTGTTCATCGAGTTAAAGCCGCTGTCGCAGCGGCACGCGACGGCCACCCAGGTCGTGAACCGCCTGCGTCCGAAGCTCGACGAAGTGTCGGGCGCGCGGCTCTTTCTGCAGGCGCAGCAGGACTTGCGCATCGGCGGGCGGCAATCGGCGGCCGAGTACCAGTACACGCTGACGAGCGACGATTCCGCCGCACTGTTCGCGTGGACGCCGAAACTCGCCGCCGCGTTGTCGAAGGAGCGCGGGCGGCTGCTCGACGTGAACTCCGACTTGCAGCAGAACGGCCTGCAGACCTACCTGACGATCAATCGCGCGACCGCCGCGCGCTTTGGCTTCGCGCCGAACCAGATCGACAATGTGCTGTACGACGCGTTCGGCCAGCGCACCGTGTCGACGATCTATAACCCGCTGAACCAGTACTTCGTCGTGATGGAGGTCGCGCCCGAGTATTGGCAGTATCCGGAGACGCTGAGCCAGATCTATCTGAGCGCGTCCGCGGGTAATCCGACCGGCACGGCCGCGACGCAGATGCCGCATGGCACGGTGTCGGCGACGACTAGCGCGACCACGGCCAGCGCATCGTCGAACACGAACTCGCGCAACTCGGACGCGCAGTCGAACGCGACCAACAACAGCATCGCCAATAGCAAGGGCGGCAGCTCGACCGGCAGCGCAGATAGTACGGCTGCCGAAACGATGGTGCCGCTTTCGGTGCTGACGTCGTACAGGAACAGCCATACGTCGACGCAGGTGAACCACCAGAGCGGGCTCGTCGCCGCGACGATCTCGTTCAACCTGCCGGCCGGCGGGTCGTTGAGCCAGGCAGGCGCGGCGATCAACGAGACGATCCGCGACATCGGCATGCCCGCGAGCATTCACGGCTCGTTCGCGGGCGCGGCGGCGGCCTATTCGCAGTCGATGGGCGTGGTGCCGCTGCTGGTTCTCGCGGCGCTCGGCGTCGTCTACATCGTGCTCGGCGTGCTGTACGAAAGCTCGATCCACCCGCTGACGATCCTGTCGACGCTGCCGTCCGCGGGCATCGGCGCGACGCTTGCGCTGCTGATCTTCGGCACGCCGTTCTCGGTGATCGCGATGATCGGCATCATCCTGCTGATCGGTATCGTCAAGAAGAACGGCATCATGATGGTCGACGTCGCGATCCAGTTGCAGCGCCACGAACGGATGCCCGCGCGCGATGCGATCCACGCGGCCGCGCTGATCCGTCTGCGGCCGATCATGATGACGACGTTCGCGGCCGTGCTCGGCGCGGTGCCGCTCGCGATCGGCATCGGCCAAGGCGGCTCGCTGCGCCAGCCGCTCGGTATCACGGTGATGGGCGGGCTGATTCTGAGCCAGATGTTCACGCTCTATACGACGCCGGTGATTTATCTGTATCTCGACCGTCTGCGCGCACGGCTGGTCAGATGGTCCGCGGGGCTGCGCTGGAACCGCGACGCGACGCCGGGACAACCGGATACGAAGGCATGACGATGAAGATTTCTTCTGAACGAATGACGGGGCCGCGCGCCGGGTTGCCGGGCGTCGCGACGCTCGCCGTCGCGCTGCTCGCGCTGTTCAACGCCGGCTGCATGGTCGGCCCGGACTACCACCGGCCGCAGGTCAGCGTTCCCGCCACGTACTCGGAGCTGCCGGGCTGGACCCAGGCCGAGCCGAACGCGACCGGCCCGAAGGGCACGTGGTGGACCTCGTTCAACGATCCGCTGATCGACGAACTCGAACCGCTCGTCGCGGTGTCGAACCAGACTGTGCGCGCGGACTACGCGAACTACCAGCAAGCGCTCGCCGAAGTGCGCGCCGCGCACGCGGCGCTGTTCCCGACGATCGGCGCGACCGGCTCGGCGACGCGCGAACGCGCGAGCAGCGGTTCGGTCAGTGCAGCGGGAAGCTTCGTCAATGGTACGTCGACGCGCATCGTCAATTCGGGTTCGCTGGAAGGCAACGTGAGCTGGGCGCCGGACCTGTGGGGTCAGGTGCGCCGCACCGTCGAGCAAAACGCCGCGAGCGCGCAGTCGAGCGAAGCGACGCTCGCGAATGCGACGCTCTCCGAGCAGGTCGCGCTCGCAACGGCGATCATCGAATTGCGCACCAGCGACGCGAACATCGACCTGCTGCAGCAAACGGTCGTCGCATATCAGCATGCTCTCGACGTCGTCACCGAGCAGGATCGCGCGGGCACCATTCCGCCGAGCGACGTGATCACCGCGCGCAGCCAGTTGAATACCGCGAAGTCCGATCTGATCGCGCTCGGCGTCGCGCGCGCGCAGCAAGCGCATGCGATCGCGGTGCTGGTCGGCAAGAACCCGGAGGAGCTGTCGATCACGCATAGCACCGCGATGCCAGCGCTGCCGTCGGTGCCGGTCGGCGTGCCGTCGACGCTGCTCGAACGGCGGCCCGACATCGCCGCCGCCGAACGCAAGATGGCCGCGCAGAATGCGGCGATCGGCGTCGAGGTGGCCGCGTATTACCCGGACATCTCGCTGTCGGCCACGGCGGGTTTCACGCAGTCGCCGCTGTCCGGTCTGCTGAAGGTCGCGAACTATGTGTGGTCGCTCGGCGGCAGCGCGACCCAGACGCTGTTCGACGGCGGCCTGCGCAGCGCCGACGTCGATGCGGCGAAGGCGGCCTACGACTCGGCCGTTGCCAACTATCGCGGCACGGTGCTGGGCGCGTTCCAGAACGTCGAGGACGATCTGTCCGGCCTGCGCATTCTCGCCGAGCAGGCGGCCGTGCTCGAAACGGCGGTGCGCGATGCGGACCGAGGCGCGGAGATCGCGTTCAACGAGTACCAGGCGGGCACCGTCGATTACACGACGGTCGCGACCGCGCAAGCGACGCAGCTGACCACGCGGCAGACCGCGCTGAACGTGCAGGAATCGCGCTTGCTGCACGCGGCGTCGTTGTTTGGCGATCTGGGCGGCGGGTGGTCGACCGGTGAGCTGCATGATCCGCGGCATCCGGCGGCGGCTGCATCGTCGGCTGCGTCTGCTCCATCGGCTACGTCAGCGGGGACATCTGCGGCTATCATGCCGGGCGCGCGGCAAGCGCGGCACGATCAAAACGACTAAGGACGAGCATTGGCCAAAGGCATCCACGGGCACCACGTCAGCGGCCCGGTATCGGCACCCGAAGACGACGCGCCACCGCCTCGCGATGTGACCTCGCTGGGCCTCTTTCTGATCTTCGCTCGCATCGGTCTGACGAGTTTTGGCGGCGGCTTGAGCGGCTGGTTCATGCGCGAGTTCGTGCACGACCGGCACTGGATGAGCGAAGACGAATTTCTCAACGGCCTCGCGTTGTCGCAGGCGCTGCCCGGCGTCAACGTGAAGAATCTGGCGATCTGGATCGGTTACCGGCTGCTCGGCTGGCGCGGCGCCGTCGCGGGATTTTTCGGCATCATCTTTCCGGCCGCCGTCGTGATCATTCTGCTGGGCGCGTTCTTTTCGGCGATCGCGTCGTTTCCGCTCACGCATATCGCGCTCGCTGGCGCCGCGGCCGGTGCGATCGGGCTGTCGCTGTCGATGGCGATCACCGCGGCGCGCCGCTTGCCGCGCCGCGTGTTTCCCTATCTTGTGCTGCTCGCGACGTTCGCGGCCGCCGCGGTGTTTCGCGTGTCGCTGGTGTGGACCGTACTGATTGCCGGCGCGTTGAGCGTTGGCTACGAGTACGTGCGCGAGGCGCGCCAGCCCTGATCGGCTTTTGTCGCCACAAGTCAAACTCCCCTAAAGCTTCCGCCGTGCTCAGAACTCTCATCGCGCTGTTTTCGGTTTTCGCGCCGCTGTCGATCGTCACCGTCGGTGGCGGGCAGGGGATCATCCCCGAAGTGCAACGCCAGGTCGTCGACGTGCATCACTGGATGACCCATGCGCAATTTCTCAGCGACTTCGCGATCGCGCGGCTCGCGCCCGGTCCCGGCTCATTGCTCGCGACGCTGATTGGCTACCAGGTCGGCGGCGTCGGCGGCGCGCTCGTCGCAACCGTTGCGCTATTCGGGCCGACGGCGTTTCTGATGTATGGCGTCGTGCACGTATGGAATCGGCACGAAGGCGCGCGCTGGCTGAATGCGTTGCAGGCTGGGCTGCGCCCCGTGGCCGCCGGGCTGATTCTCGCGGCCGTCTATGTGCTGATCAAGGACCTCGAAGGCGGATGGATTGCGTGGCTGACCGCGGCAATCGCGACCGTGCTCGTGATGAGGACGCGTATCAATGCATTGGTGCTGATCGCGGGAGGGGCGATCGTTTTTGTGCTGATGCATTTTGCGGGGTTGCTGTAGCGCAGGGGAACACAACTACCTTCGCCAGTCGAGATGTTCAGTATCTGACGCGATTTTCCCCCGTGACTGTGCTCAGGCGATGAACCAAATCGCCTGCATCCCACCCCACATTTTTTCGCCCCAATTGCTCTAGGACAATTATTTTCCGCCCCGTTTTTGCCTCACTATTGGAGATCAGGCAAGACGACACGACTTCAAACGAAGCCGGCGTCGCGATAAACGGAGGAGCAACGGTGATCGAGCAATGGCGCGAGGCCGTGCGCGCGGTGCACGGCGTGGAGTCGAAATACAAGCGGCTGGTCAAGGCGATTGCCGGCGACATCGAGAACACGTCGCTGCCGCCGGGCGCGCGCCTGCCGCCGCAGCGCGACGTCGCCGCCGAACTCGCGATCAGCGTGCAGACCGTGACCAATGCATACAAGGAACTGGAGCGGCAAGGGCTGATCCGCTGCGAGGTAGGGCGCGGCAGCTTCGTCGCGGCGCGCGTCACCGAAACGATGTCGAGCTACATGCTCGATACGGCCGAGCGCTCGGTGGTCGATTTTTCGATCGCGCGCATCATTCACACGTCCGAGCACGATGCGATGTGGCGCAAGGTCTGCGCGACGCTCTCGACGCTCGACGATCAACCGTGGATTCGCGCGTTCCGGCCGATCGCGGGCTTCGAGCATCATCGCCAGGCGGGCATTGCGTGGCTCGCGTCGCTCGGCATGCCGGCTTCGGCCGATACGCTGCTCGTCACCAACGGCGCCGCGCACGGCATCTTTCTCGCGCTTGCTTCGCTGGTGGGACCGGGCGACACCGTGCTGTGCGAAAGCCTGACGGATCACGGCGTGATAGGTTCGGCCAACGTGCTCGGCTTCACGCTGAAGGGCCTCGAAATCGACGAGTACGGCATACACCCCGAACACTTCGAGGAGATGTGCGACAGCGAGCGCATCTCCGCGCTCGTCTGCACGCCGACGCTGAACAACCCGACCGTCGCGCTGATGCCCGATTCGCGGCGTCGCGCGATTGCGAAAATCGCCGAACGCTACGGCGTCTACGTGATCGAGGACGACGTGTACGGCCCGTTGCCCGCCAAACATTCCACGCCGATTTCGAGCCTGATTCCCGAGCTGTCGTTCTACTGCACGAGCTTGACGAAGTCGGTGATGGCCGGTTTGCGCATCGGCTATATGACGACGCCGCGCCGGCTCGCGCTGCGCGCCGAGAGCGTGCTGCGCGTGAGCAGCTGGATGGCGACCCCGCCGATGGCCGAGATCGCCACGCGCTGGATCGTCGACGGCACGGCCGCGCGGCTCGTCGAAATTCAGCGTGAACGGCTCGGGCGGCGTCAGGCGCAATTGCAGCAGACGCTCGGTAAATATGTCCTGGGCGCGCATCCGCAGGCATTGTCGGCATGGTTGCGGGTGCCCGATCACTGGCGCACCGACCGGCTGGTGCGCGAACTGCGCAACCGCGACATCGCGGTGACGTCGCCAGATCCATTCCTCGTGCGCGACGCGGACCGGCCTAATGCGGTGCGCGTTTGCGTCGGCGCCGAGGTTAGCGAAGACACCTACAAAGCCGCGCTCGAAACGATGCACGATGTGTTCGAGCAATACCCGCAGGTGCACGATTTCACCTGATCGCGCGGGTGCGCGAATTGCGTCGGCGCTGATCGAAATGAACTAGGACAATAAAAATCCTTTTTTAGAACACTAGACTGGGCTGCATGGAAAACGATGCGGCCGCGAATCACTGCGTTTATCTGCGACAGCCGTGCCCGCATCGAATGGGAATCGACCACTTTGATGCAGGGCCTCGCGCATGTCCGTTCCATCGTCAGCCGATCTGTCGTTAGCCGACATTTACCGCGCGCGCAGCCGTATCGACGGCCGCGTGTGCCGTACGCCGCTCGTCGAATCACCGAGCCTGTCGGCGCACGCCGGCACGCCGGTCTATCTGAAGCTCGAAACCGTCCAGCCGACCGGCAGCTTCAAGCTGCGCGGCGCGACCAATGCGCTCGCGCAACTGGCCGAGCAGGGCTGCACTCGCGTGGTGACCGCATCGACCGGTAATCATGGCCGCGCGGTCGCGCATGCGGCGCGCGCGCTCGGTATCGACGCAACCGTGTGTCTGTCGCGCCTCGTGCCCGCCAACAAGGTCGATGCGGTGCGCGCACTCGGCGCGCACGTACGGATTACCGGCCAAAGCCAGGACGAGGCGGAGCACGAAGCATTGCGACTCGCGCACGAAGAAGGTTATGCCTACGTGCCGCCATTCGACGATCCGCGCGTGATCGCTGGACAAGGGACGATCGGGCTCGAAATCGTCGAGGCCTTGCCCGATGTCGCGAGCATCGTCGTGCCGTTGTCGGGCGGCGGGCTGTTTGCCGGCATCGCGCTCGCCGCGAAAAGCACGAGTGCCGCGATCGGTTTGACCGGCGTGACGATGGCGCGCGGCGCCGCGATGCACGCGAGTCTAGCGGTCGGTCAGCCGGTGTTGGTCGAGGAAGTCGATACGCTCGCCGATTCGCTCGGCGGCGGCATCGGACTCGAAAACCGCTACACGTATGCGCTGACGCGCGATCTGATCGACGAAACCGGTGCTGCTGGATGAGGCATCGATCGCGCGCGGTATCGCGCATGCGTATCGGCAGGAACGGCTCGTCGTCGAAGGCGCGGCGGCGGTGGGGATTGCCGCGGTGCTCGATCGCGCGCTGCCCGCTGAGCGCATCGCGCGCGGGCCGCTCGTGCTCGTCGTGACGGGCGCGAACATCGATATGGATCTGCATCGGCGGATCGTCGGCAACGAAATATCGCAAGCCGAACCGCCACCGAACCCACATACCGCATCATGACCTCGATCACGCTCCTTGGCGAAGCCGAGCTTCGCAATCTCGTGCCGCTCGATCTCGCGGCTATCGACCAGATCGAAGCCGCCTTTGTCGCGCTCGCGACCGAAGCGGTCGCGATGCCGCCGATCCTGCGGCTCGATCTGCCCGCGCATAACGGCGAAGTCGATGTGAAGACGGCCTGGCTGCCGCGCCTCGACAGCTTCGCAATCAAGGTCAGTCCGGGCTTTTTCGATAACCCGTCGCTTGGTTTGCCGAGCCTGAACGGTCTGATGCTGGTGCTGTCGGCGAAGACCGGATTGACCGAGGCGGTGCTGCTCGACAACGGCTATCTGACCGCGATACGCACGGCGGCCGCCGGCGCGGTCGCGGCGCGCTGGCTCGCGAAAGCCAACACGCCGCACGTCGCGGTGATCGGCGCGGGCGAGCAGGCGCGCCTGCAACTGCGCGCCCTGATGCTGGTGCGTCGCGTCGAACACGTACGAGTGTGGGCGCGCGACGCGGCGAGCGCGCTACGTTTCTCAGCAGAAGCGAACAACACGCTCGGCGTGCGCTGCGACGTCGCGGCCAGCGTTCACGACGCGCTTGCCGAAGCGGACGTGGCGATCACGACGACGCCGAGCCGCACGCCGCTCATCGAAGCCGCCGATCTGCATCCGGGCCTGCACATCACCGCGATGGGCTCGGACGCCGAACACAAGAACGAAATCGCGCCGGCCGCGCTCGCGGCGGCGCGCTACGTGTGCGACCGCGCGCAGCAAACGCGGGTGCTCGGCGAACTGCATCACGCGATTGCCGCGGGCACGATGCGTGACGATGCGGCGATCGTCGAATTGGGTCAGGTGATAGCCAAACAGGCGGCGGGCCGCACGAGCGACACCGACGTGACGATCTGCGATCTGACCGGAACCGGCGCGCAGGACACCGCGATAGCCGCGCTCGCCTTGCAGCGCGCGCGTGCCGCGAAGGCGGGGACGACATTTGGCAACGGCGCGCCGCTGAAATGACGCGCGATCAACGGTAAAACGCCGCACAAGCGGCTCACGAAGGAGTAGCACAGATGCGGGCATCCCCGATTCAACCGACGGTCGATTTCAACGCCGACGGCGAACAGCATGGTTTCCTGAAGCTGCCTCATTCTCACGACGTCTCCGCGTGGGGCGCGGAGATGATCCCCATCACCGTGATCCGCAACGGCGAGGGACCGACCGCGCTGCTAACGGGTGGCAATCACGGTGACGAATACGAAGGGCCGATCGCGCTGTCGAAGCTCGCCGCCACCTTGAAGGCGAGTGACGTACGCGGGCGCGTGATCATCGTGCCGTTCATGAACTTTCCGGCGTTTCGCGCGGGCACGCGCACGTCGCCGATCGATCGCGGCAATCTGAATCGCAGCTTTCCGGGCAAGCCAGACGGCACCGTGACCGAGAAGATCGCCGATTATTTTCAGCGCTATCTGCTGCCGCTCGCCGACTATGTGCTCGATTTGCACGCGGGCGGCCGCACACTCGACTTCGTGCCGTTCGCCGCGATTCACGTGCTGCCCGATGCGACGCAGCAGGCGCGCTGCGAAGCGGCGATGCGCGCGTTCGGCGCGCCGTACTCGATGCGGATGCTCGAGCTAGATAGCGTCGGGCTTTACGACACGGCCGTCGAGGAAGCCGGCAAGGTGTTCGTGTCGACCGAGCTTGGCGGCGGCGGTACCGCAACGGTGCAGAGCGTGGCGGTTACCGAGCGTGGCGTGCGCGGCTTTCTGCAGCATGCGGGGATCATCGAGCAGGACGAATCGAGCCGTAACGCACCACGCACGACCACGCTGCTCGATATGCCCGATGGCACCTGCTACACGACGAGCGAGCACGATGGTCTGCTCGAATTGTGCAAGGACCTCGGCGAGATGGTCGATAGCGGCGAGGTGATCGCGCGGGTTTACGATGCGAATCGCACCGGCGCCGCGCCGATCGAATATCGCGCGCGACGCGCGGGCATGCTCGCGGCGCGGCATTTTCCGGGGCTCGTGCGGATCGGCGATACGGTTGCGGTGGTCGCCGACGTGCTAGAACGTGGCATACCGGTAACGGCCTGAACGCGCGATGAAATTCGACCGCTACGATCTCGCGATTCTGCGCATTCTCGCGCGCGACGGACGCATCACGAAGTCGCGCCTCGCCGAAGAAATCAATCTGTCGATTTCGCCGGCATGGGAGCGCGTGAAGCGCCTGGAAGAAGAGGGCGTGATTCGCGGGTATCGCGCGGACATCGATTGGGTGCGCGCGTTCAAAGGCAGCCGCGTGGTGGTCGAGGTGACGCTGGCGCGTCATACCGCACCGGACATGCGGCGCTTCGAGGAGCGCATCGCGGCCGCGCCCGAAGTCGTGCAATGCCTCGCGACTGGCGGCGGCGTCGACTATGTGATGCACGTGCTGTCGCGCGATATCGACCACTATCAGCGCTTCATCGATACGTTGCTCACCGACGAATTGGGCATCGAGAAGTACTTCACCTATATCGTCACGAAGGTGGTGAAAAGCGGCGCCGAAGGACTGCCTGATTGGGCGGAACAATCGATTGGCGAGAACGGTTGAATGGCGCGATAAGTGCGGTCCAAATACGGTCAAAAGTCCCGCCCGAAAAAACATCAATCACGCGGCGAATTGCAGAAAAAACGCGGTCTTCCAACCACGACAACAAAAAAATCCGCAGTGCCTGAGGACCTACAGTGATAGCAGAGACATCGCACACAGGAGGTCGTCATGTTGCTGGGTCATCCGGTCCTATTCAAATCGCTGTGCTACGTGGATGGACGCTGGGTCCATAGCGCGAGCGCCGCGAGCGTCGCAGTGCAGAATCCCGCGAATCAGGAAGTACTCGGCCATGTGCCGATGCTCGACGCGGCGCAGATCACCGCCGCAGTCGATGCCGCGCAGCGCGCGTTCGACACGTGGCGCTGGGTGCCGGTCGCCAAACGCTCGGCGCTGCTATTGCGCTGGCATGAGCTGATCCTGCGTCATCAGCAGGATCTCGCTGCGATCCTGTCGCTCGAACAGGGCAAGCCGATTGCCGAAGCGCGCGGCGAAATCGCGTATGGCGCGAGCTTCGTCGAATGGTTCGCGCATGAAGTGCGGCGCCTGAATGGGCGCACGATTCCGACGCATATCGATGGCGCGCATCTTGGCACGATCATCGAGCCGGTCGGCGTCGCCGCACTGATCACGCCGTGGAATTTCCCGTGCGCAATGCTCACGCGCAAGGCCGCTGCCGCGCTGGCCGCAGGTTGCACGGTAGTCGCGAAGCCCGCGCACGAGACGCCGTTCTCCGCACTCGCGCTCGCGCAACTCGCCGAAGAAGCCGGCTTTCCGGCAGGCGTGTTCAACGTGGTGCTCGGCGAGCCGCAAATGGCGATGGAAACGCTGGTTTCGGATAGCCGCGTGCGCTCGGTCAGCTTCACCGGATCGACGCGCGTCGGTGCACTGGTGATGCAAACGGCCGCGCAGGCAGGCATCAAGAAGACCGCGCTCGAACTGGGCGGCAACGCGCCTTTCATCGTGACCGAAGATGCGGACCTCGCACAGGCCGTGCGCGTCGCGGTGGCGGCGAAGTTCCAGACCTCGGGCCAGGACTGCTGCGCGGCGAACCGGATCTTCGTCGCGCGTCCGTTGTATGAAGCGTTCGTAGCGCAATACAGCGATGCCGTGAGGGCGTTGAAAGTGGGCAATGCATTCGACCCGCACGTGGACGTCGGCCCGCTGATGCACCAGGCCGCGTTCGACTCGACCGTGCAGCGCGTCGCCGACGCGCGCGAGAAGGGCGCGCGCATCACGGTGGGCGGCTCGGCGCACGAGCGCGGCGGCTGGTTCTTCGAGCCGACCGTGGTGGCCGATGCTGCGCCCGGCATGCGCATCTATGACGAAGAGAACTTCGCGCCGATCTCGGCGGTCACGCCGTTCGATTCGCTCGACGAAGTGGTCGAACGCGCGAACGACACCGAGTACGGACTCGCCGCCTACGTTTGCGCGAAAGATCTGAACACTGTGTTTCAACTGATCCGCCGACTCGACTTCGCGATGGTGTCCATCAACGGCGCGAAGTTTACCGGCGCGCCGATTCCGTTCGGCGGCATCAAGTCGTCGGGGCTTGGACGCGAAGGCGGCGTCGAAGGCTTCGAGCCGTTCGTCGAGACACGTTATTTCTGCCTTGGCCAGCTCGGCTTGCCGGTCAGCGACAGCGCCCCCGCTCGTGCCGCGGCACACGCGATGGCGACGGACGCAACGGCCTGAACCTACTGATTCATTCATCAAGACATCACACGAAGGAGCGACCCATGACTAATTTCGATCAACTGCTGAGCGCCGACCGCGCACATTTCATGCATCCGTCGACGCACGCGCACGATCACGCGAGCGGCGCGCTGCCGGGCCGGATCGTGACCGGCGCGAAGGGCATCCGTATCGAGGACCATCAAGGCAAATCGTTTATCGATGCATTTGCCGGCCTTTACTGCGTGAACATCGGCTACGGCCGCACCGAAGTGGCAGAGGCGATTTACGAGCAGGCGAAGAAGCTCGCGTACTACCACACGTATGTCGGCCACTCGACCGATACGATCATCGAACTGTCGTCGCGCATCATCGACTGGTCACCGAAAGGCATGAAGAAGGTGTACTACGGCTTGTCGGGTTCGGATGCGAACGAAACGCAGATCAAGCTCGTCTGGTACTACAACAACGTGAAGGGCCGCCCGAACAAGAAGAAGATCATTTCGCGCGACCGTGGCTATCACGGCTCGGGTATCGTCACCGGTAGTCTCACGGGCTTGCCGAGCTTCCATCAGTTCTTCGATCTGCCGGTCGAGCGCGTCAAGCACACCGTGTGTCCGCACTGGTATCGCCGCGCGCCGGCGGGCATGAACGAAACGCAGTTCGTCGCGTACTGCGTCGACGAACTCGAAAAGCTGATCGCGCGCGAAGGCGCCGATACGATCGCGGCCTTCATCGGCGAACCGGTGATGGGCACGGGCGGCATCGTACCGCCGCCGGCCGGTTACTGGCCCGCGATCCAGCAGGTGCTGAAGAAGCATGACATTCTGCTGATCTGCGACGAAGTGGTGTGCGGTTTCGGCCGGCTTGGCTCGAAGATGGGTGCGCAGCACTACGGCATTCAGCCGGATCTGATCACCGTCGCGAAGGGTTTGACGAGTGCGTATGCGCCGCTGTCGGGCGTGATCGTCAGCGAGGGCGTGTGGGATGTGATCGATAAGGCATCGCAGGAATCGGGCGCGTTGGGTCATGGCTGGACCTATTCGGGCCATCCGATCTGCGCGGCCGCGGCGCTCGCCAACCTCGACATTCTGGAGCGCGAGAACCTGACGCAGAACGCGGCGCAAACCGGCGCTTATCTGCTCCAGCAACTGCATGCGGCGTTCGACTCGCATCCGCTCGTCGGCGAAGTGCGCGGCGAGGGTATGCTGGCCGCGCTGGAGTTCATGGCCGACAAGGATCTCCGCACGCCGTTCGATGCGGCGCTGAAGGTGGGGCCGCGTGTGTCGGCTGCCGCGATGCAGCGCGGACTGATCGCGCGGGCGATGCCGCATGGCGACATCCTTGGCTTTGCGCCGCCGTTGGTGACGTCGCGCAGTGATGTCGACGAGATCGTCAAGTTGACGCGCGAAGCGGTGGATGAGGTGGCGTCGCAGGTGTTTGCGCCGGCTGCTTCGCTTTGATGAACTGAGGTGTGAGAAAGCCCCGGCTGTTGTTATGCGGTAGGTGGTCGGGGCCTTTGTTTGCTTCGGGTGGTGCTGGCGCTATTGCTTCATGATCGCCCACGGCGCTAGAGCCGCCGCGATAGGATTCATCGCGACCATCGCCTACGATGAGCAAGAGGAAGAAATATCGGTAATCTGCATCGTAGGAACGCGTTCCCCGGTAGTAACAAGCCGCAGACACTTACCTTTCTTCGCATAGTTGAAAATACATATTGGCCGATCTATCGCACAGCTTTCCACTTCTTTGATGCCATTGCGTATTAAAATATTTTCTACACCGATATGTTCGCCGTGCATTTTTGATTGAACAGGATGCCAACCCTTTTGGATTAGAAGTTTCCTGGCGTTCAAAAAATTCATGGCGACTTTTACTTCATCGGCATGAACGATCATGGAAAACACAACTAATAGCCCTGCTGCAATCGGAAGTCTAGTCAATTGTGCCACCGTAATTTTTGTATGACCAGGAAAAAACGTCATAGGTAACGTAGGGCTGCTTATAACGGCCCGGCAACCCTTTACCCTGCGGTAAAGCCGCCCATCTGCGCGACGCGGCTGACAACGCAGTGTTGATATCCCCCGATTTGACCGAGCCAATTGCTCCAATCGAACGAAGAATCTCGATGGCGAGAATGTCTTGGGTATGTGGGCTGAAATCCTTCAGCCCATTTTTTTCGCTCATTTCGCGCCACGTATCGATGTTTATTTGGTATCGACCTGCGGCGGTTGTGATTCCGTTTCTCCATTGGATTCCTCAAGAACTTTCAGGCGATGTCGGGATACTTAACCATCGAAACTGACCAAGTCAACCGCTTTAAATCGAGATAAGACAGTCTTGAAAAACATTGACGGCGACTGCTACGAAGAACCTTTCATTTACTTCGGGCGGAATTGGTGTGAGGCGGTTCAATTTCGATAGAATCCAAGGTTTCGCTGACCGATCGTGTTTCGCGCAGATCACCGCCCACGATTTCGTGCTGGTGTCTGTCGAGAAATCGGATCTTCGTGTCGATTATCAACGTAACTGGGACGTCACCGTGGGAGCTATGCCAAACGGCTTGAAATTTATACGGTCCGATCCGAGCGCCGCTCATATGCGGCATTGTCGCGCTATCTATTCTGTCTCCCCATCCCGTATCTGTAACTGAAAAGTTTTCAGTTATGAACTGTTCAAATTGAGCGCGCGCCTTGAGCATTGGAGCAATGTCGCCGTGAAAACTGACCGATCCATCCGCATGAGCGGTCGGAATCAATAGCGCTCCGACCAGCGTAGCCATATATCTTTGAGCACAGATCCTTTTATTCAAGATTCAAGATCCAGAAGATCTGGACGAGCATGCCTTTAAATCTATGCCGTGCTTTAGTCCTCCCGGAACGGACTCCGGTTGCCCTTGTTCCGCAGGTCGTATCGTCACACTATCGATATGCTCTTCAATGCGGACTGCCTTAGGCAAATTTCCATTGACCTTCCTGCCGCGCGAGTCGATGAAATGTATACGCGTGTTTATCGTCAGAACTACTGGTTTTGAACCTGAATTCCCGCGCCAGTTTGCCCACATCGAGTAAGGCCCGATTCTGGAACCCCCTAAAGCCTTCGATTGAACGTCTCCAATTCGCGTTCCCATTGAATCGCTGACGATATCGAAGTTGCAGAGAACGAGTTCTCTTAAGTCTGCGTTCTGATTTAATAGCGGCAGGATAGATGAATCGAAATCGACTGAGCCCGTACCATCTAGTGCGAAAGCAGTAAGCGGGAGACACGACAAGAGCGGAAGCAGTCGTTTCATTTCATAGCCCAGAAAATTTGACGCGGCGAGAGCCGACAGCGTTGTGACGATGCATTGGCACGCTCCTCCTCGGATGGCGGCGGCTTTGCGCCGCCTTGTCACTGACGGCTATAGGTACATGGACCCGCATCAGAACCGCTGGAAATTGTGCTTGCTCGGCAAGATGCTGCTTCGTAGCGACCGCTTCTCTGATTGAAGCGAAACTGGGTTGTGTAACACGTTATCGCCGTACAAGCCGTCTCTGCGATGTCTCGCATTCCACCATGCTCCACTTGCAAGATCTGAAAAACATCAGCGTTTCCTTCATGCAGGATGCGCCCGTTAGAAACAAGCCAGTGCTGGAATTGATGGGCGCCATAGAAAGGTGCGAAATACGGGTCCAAGGTGGGCCGCACGAATCGGATTTCCCGCCCCCTAAGGCTAATTGGGACGGTCTTCCATACGAGCCTTGCGCTTGGGTCCTTCGGTATCTCGCCCGCTTGTGCATAGCCAGTTAAATCCTGCGCTCGCTCTTCATGTTTCATCAATGCGCTTGCGAACGCATGAGTGACGTGATCCCATCCGCTCGTTGAGTCTTCAGTTCGATTCTCGAACAAGATTTGTGAGGCAACTGCATGGCCAGCCGTAAGGCCTGCGAGTAGTAGCGCGATAGCAGTATTTTTCATTTTGGTGTCCCACCGCCCGCAATAAACCAAGCCTTCAGAGTCGCAAAGTCATGAACCTGAAAGGACACCCATTCATGAGGCTTTAGCTTCTCAATGGCATGCTTAATGTTCCCGGCTATCACCGAGTCAATTACATTGTGGACGCGAACGTCTTCAACCGCGATAAGGTCCTGAGTGTGCGGAGAAAAATCGTCGAGACCCATCGCCTTCTTGCCATGTTCGGTCCACGCGGCCCTGTTAATCTGGTACAGACCGGCAGCGGTAGTGTGTCCATCTTCACCCGGCCCCGGGTGAGTTGATTCGTCGGTAAAGGTCCACGTCGTATTTCCCGGATACCACCCGTACTTCGCGTGATAGTCGCCGCCTTCAGATTTCCCAATCATATAGAGGAACGCCTTGACGTTGGCATCTTTGAAATATTCCTCGTTCTCTTCGAGGCGCGTCTTCTGTCGTGACGCAACGCGAACCTGTTTCGCGGCGCTGTCGGCGGTACTCGTCGTCGTTCTTCGCGCGGCATGGTCGAGATGCTTACCCGACGGGGAGATTACGGTCTTAGGCATGTTTCGCCCCGTTGCAATAGATATTGATTTCTTCAGCCGAACTGGTCATGGAAAGACGGTGCGTATAGCCGCTCGCGTCGGTCACTCCATGTTCTATATCGCCGCTTGCCCGTTCGACGGCATATTCAACGTTGACTAAAGGCTTACCCGTGTGAGTGTCGAGAAGTTGGAATTGCTCGTTGTAGTTGATACGCCTGGTGACCGGGGTGCGTCCGCGACAATCACACGCCCATGCGTAACCTAGCGCTTTGGCCATGTCGTAACCGGTTGATAGCGAACGCAGCCGATCAAAAGGAAAGAACTCTCCGGTTTCTGCATTCAAAGCCTGCGCCGACGGCACCGGCGGGAAGTTGGCGTAGATCGAATAGGTAATGCGACAAAGGTCACAGACGTCCTCGTCTTGGGTCTGCGTTCCAGTGCCTTCCCGAATCTGTTTCTCCATTGGATTCCTCATGAATTCCCAGGCGATGTCGGGATACTTAACCATCGAAACGGACCACGTCAACTGCTTTAAATCGAGATAAGACCGTCTTGAAAAAAAATTGACGACAACTGCTACGCGCAAAAAAAGCCCGCCATGAGGGGCGGGCTCGCAAATGGACAATGCGCGGCTAGAGCTGCGAAGGGCCGCAATACATCGGCCAGTGTTTTAATCGCAATGAGAGTTAATGCGAAGCTTCGTCGCCGTAATGCCGATCCGGAATCACAACGATATTCCCCACGAAGCGCTTTTCCATAAACCGCGTCTGCGCTTCATGAAACTTCGACAGCGGATAAGTCGCTGCGAGAACCGGCCGAATCGTACCGCTCTGAATATAGTCGAGCACGCGTTTGAACGCGCCGCGCGTGCCCTGCGACGATCCATTCAACTGCAACTGCTTCAGATACATCGTGCGCAAGTCAAGTTGTACGACCGGCCCCGCGATCGCGCCCGCGGTCGTATATCGCCCTTCTGGCCGCAGCACGTTCAACAGCTTGCCGAACAGCGCCCCGCCAACCAGATCCGCAACCACGTCGACGGGCCGGCCGCCGGTCATCCGTTCGACGTCCGCGATGAAATCGCCGCTGTCGCGCAGCATCACGCCTTGCGCGCCGAGCGCGAGCACCGCTTCTTCCTTGCCCTTGCTGACCACCGCATACGGAATTGCGCCGCGCGCACGGCACAGCTGAATAATGGCCGAGCCGACGCCGCCGGACGCACCGGTAATCAGCACCGCTTCGCCGCGCTTGACGGCTGCGCGCTCGATCATCTGCTCGCCGGTGTGATAAGCGCACCAGAACGTCGCGAGCTCGGCGTCGGAATAGCTGGAGTCGACGCGATGCGCGTTGTCCGCGGGCACGGCCGTGTATTCAGCGTACCCCCCGTCGCGGCCGTGGCCGATGTAGTCGATATCGGCGAGGCTGTCGTCGTCGCGGTTGTAGATCGACGCGTCGACGATCACGCGCTCGCCGATCCGCGCATCGCTGACGCCGCGACCCACCGCGACCACGCGGCCGACGATATCCGCGCCCTGAATGCGCGGAAACGTCAGCGTCGAGCGGCCGCGTCGCCACGTCGAAACCGCTTGCGGGTCGTCGTCGGTGCCGTAGGCGCCCTCGCGGACCCACACGTCGGTATTGTTGAGACCGCATGCGGTCACATCGATCAGTACTGCGCCGGCCGCACAGAACGGCACCGGCACGTCGCCGCGATAGACCAGTTTGTCGAGGCCGCCGTGCCCGGTCAGCACGATGGCCTTCATCGTTTTCGGAAGCATGCTTCCCCTCGTGTTGAGACGGGCATCGTGCTCCGCGAGTCGATGCGGGCACGACGCCCGTGCGCTTACGGTTTCACGAACAGCTTGCGTGGCGTGCGGCAGAAGGTCTCGACACCGGTCCTGGTGATCAGGATGCTCTCGGTGATTTCGAGGCCCCAGTCGTCGAGCCACAGGCCCGGCATGAAGTGGAACGTCATGCCGGGTTCGAGGACGGTCTTGTCCCCAGGACGCAGGCTCATCGTGCGCTCGCCCCAGTCCGGCGGATAGCTCGCGCCGATCGGATAGCCGCAACGGCTGTTCTTCTCGATGCCGTATTTATGCAGCACCGCGAAAAACGCATTGGCGATGTCCTCGCAGGTATTGCCCGGTTTCGCCGCGGCGAGCCCGGCCTCGATTCCTTCTACCACCGCGCGCTCGCCCTCGATGAAATGCTTCGGCGGCTTGCCCAGATACATGGTTCGCGACTGCGGGCAGTGATAGCGCTTGAAGCAGCCGGCGATTTCGAAGAACGTGCCGGCGTCCTTCGCGAACGGCGTGTCGTCCCAGGTCAGATGCGGCGCGGCCGCGTCGGCGCCGGTCGGCAGCAGCGGCACGATCGCCGGATAGTCGCCGCCATGACCGTCGATGCCGGTAATGCCTGCCGAGTAGATCTCCGCGACGAGGTCATTCTTGCGCATGCCGGGCTCGATTCGCTCGACGATATGCGCGTGCATCTTCTCGACGATGCGCGCGGCCACCCGCATGTACTCGATCTCGCGCGGCGATTTGACCGCGCGTTGCCAGTTCACGAGGCCGGTCGCGTCCTGCCATTTGGCGTCCGGCAGATGCGCGACGAGCGAGCGGTAGGCGGCGGCGCTGAAATAGTAGTTGTCCATTTCGACGCCGATCTTCGCGTTGGCCCAGCCGCGCGCCGCGATCACCTCGCGCGCGAGATAGTCCATCGGATGCCTCGCGGTGGATTGCACGTAGTGGTCCGGATAGCCGACGATCTGATCGTGCTGCATGAAGACGGTGCGCTTTGCACCATTCGCGTCCTGACCGCGGCCGAACCAGACCGGCTCGCCATCGAGCGCGAGCAGCACGCACTGATGCACGTAAAACGACCAGCCGTCATAGCCGGTGAGCCAGGCCATATTGGTCGGGTCCGACACGATCAATAGCTCGATGCCGGCCGCCTGCATGGCCTTGCGCGTCTTGGCAAGACGCGCGGCATATTCGTCGCGTTCGAACGGCAGGCGCACGACGGGCACCTCAATTCGCGATTTCTGTTGCGTCGTATCTGACATCTTCCCCTCTCTCTGAGCGTGACGTCGTTGCGGGACGTGGCGCGCGTTGCACGTGAATGCGGCGCCACGGGTATTTCTCGCCGCAGTCTAATGCCGCGAAAAAACGCCTCCGAATGTGCTAGTTCAATGTTGGTGACGTCATCGGGGCATGCTGTGGTCTTGTTGCAGTGCACCCTTCGCCCGCCTTCGCCGGCGCGGCAAAAAGAATTGTTCTAGAGCAATCCGGTTTGCAAATATGGCTGCGTATTCTGGTCCGCATCACTGGCATTTCCGGCGCCGCAGCCGCATTCCATTGACTCAAATCACGTACGACGAACGGGATCGAATCGATATGAACACTGCGCGAGTTACCGATCTATTGAGCGCTTCAGGCATCGCCCCGGCAAGTCTTTCCTCCGAATGCACGGCCACGCCCGCAGGCACTCAGGCGCGCCGCGAACAAAGCCCCGCGAATAGGCCATTGATCCGACTCGACCGGATCACGAAACGATATGGCGCGCTGACCGTGCTCGACGAACTATCGCTCGACGTGATGCCCGGCGAGAAACTGGCGCTGATCGGTCCGTCGGGATCGGGCAAGACGACGATCCTGCGCATCCTGATGACGCTCGAGACGATCGATGGCGGCCATATCGAGGTGGACGGCGAACAACTGTTTCATATGCCGCGCGGCGGCCAGATGGTGCCCCCGAACGAAAGGCATCTGCAGAAGATGCGCGAGAAGATCGGCATGGTGTTTCAGCACTTCAATCTGTTTCCGCACAAGAGCGTGCTCGACAACGTGACGCTCGCCCCAATGCTGACGAAGGGCGAGAGCCGCAAGTCGGCGGAGAAACGCGCGCTAGAGCTGCTCGACATGGTCGGCATGGCCGATAAGGCGAAAAGCCGTCCCGCGCAACTGTCGGGCGGCCAGAAGCAGCGTGTGGCGATTGCGCGGGCGCTCGCGCTCGCGCCGCGAATCATGCTGTTCGACGAAGTGACGTCCGCGCTCGACCCCGAACTCGTCGAGGAAGTCCTGAACGTGATGCAGCGGCTCGCGCGCGAAACCGATATGACGATGCTACTCGTCACGCACGAAATGGGCTTCGCGCACGATTTCGCCGACCGCGTGCTGTTCTTCGATCGCGGCAGGATCGTCGAGGAAGGCAAGCCCGAGGACATCTTCACTCATCCCGTGCATGAGCGGACCCAGACCTTCCTGCGCAAGATCCTCGCCGCGGGGCATCGAATCTGAGCCGAGCCGCAACAGATTGTTTTTCCATGCTGCACATCACCCACTACTACGTCATACCACTACGCCAAAGGAGCCAGAGATCATGAAGCTGAAGAGGATTCTGATTGCGGGAGGGTTGTCTCTGCTGACGCTCGCGAGCCTCGCATATGCCGCCGACGACAAGCTCACGCAGCTGCGCCAGCAAGGTTTCGCGCGCATCGCGATCGCGAACGAACCGCCGTTCACCGCAGTCGGCGCCGACGGCAAAGTGACGGGCGCGGCGCCCGATGTCGCGCGCGCGGGGTTCAAGAAGCTGGGCGTCAACGACGTCGTCGCGTCGGTCTCCGAGTATGGCGCGATGATTCCGGGCCTCGCGGCCGGGCGGCATGACGCGATTGCGGCGGGGCTGTTCATGACGCCGCAGCGTTGCGCGGCTGTCGCCTATTCGCAGCCGGTGCTGTGTGCGGTCGAAGCGTTCGCGGTCAAGAAAGGCAATACGAAGAGCATCAAGACGTACGAGGAAATCGCGAAAGATCCGAAAGCGGTGATCGGTGTGGAAGGCGGCACGACCGAGCAGAAGCTCGCGACCGCCGCGAATATTCCGACCGATCGCGTGATCATCGTGCCGGACGGGCAAAGCGGTCTGAAGATGCTGCAGGACGGCCGCATCGACGCATTCGCGTTGCCGCTTCTTTCGATCACCGATCTACTTTCAAAGGCGAAAGACCCGAACCTCGATTCGATCGCGCCGGTGCAGAACACGCCGGTGCAATGCGACGGCGTCGCGTTCCGCAAGCAGGACACCGCGCTGCGCGATGCGTTCGATGTCGAGCTGAAGAAGATGAAGGATTCCGGCGAGTTCGCGAAGATCGTCGAGCCCTATGGCTTCTCGGCGAAGGCGGCGATATCGGCGAGCCGCGAACAACTGTGCACGGCGAAGAACTGAGGCCGCGATAGCACGCCATGCGCGCGGCACGGTCGCGCGCATGGCCCCCGATACATTGCGCGCGAGGTGCGTCGATGAACCACTGGTCCGGTTATTTGGAGCTGATTTTGCAGGGGGCGCGGACAACCGTCGAACTGACGCTGATGGGCGCGGTACTCGCGCTCGTAATGGCGTTCGTCGCGGGGCTCGGGCGTCTGTCGCGCTTCTTCGTGGTGCGCGCGTTGGCCACGTCGTATATCGAGTTCTTTCGCGGCACGTCGATATTCGTGCAGCTGTTCTGGGCGTACTTCGTGTTGCCGATGGTCGGCCTCACGCTGACGCCGCTGCAGGCCGGCGTGCTCGCGCTTGGGCTTAACGTCGGCGCATACGGCGCCGAAGTGGTGCGCGGCGCGGTCGCCGCGATCGGCCACGAGCAGCGCAGCGCCTGCATTGCGTTGAATCTTTCCCGCTATCAGCGCATGCGGCACGTGATCCTTCCACAGGCCTTGCCGCTGATGCTGCCCACCTTCGGCAACAACGCGATCGAGCTACTGAAGGGCACGGCCGTCGTGTCGCTGATTTCGCTCGGCGACATGACCTTCCAGGCGCAAGTGGTGCGCTCGCAAACCGGCAATACGTTGATCCCGTTCGCGACGATTCTCGCGCTGTACTTCGGCATGGCCTGTCTGATCTCGTTCGGTATGCGCAAGCTGGAAAGCCGGATGAGTTTCGGTCTCGACCGCATCAGGAGATAGACGTATGGAATGGGACTGGAGCTTCGTGCGAGAGATTCTGCCGCTGCTGCTGCAAGGATTGGAGATCACCGTGCTGGCTACCTTGCTGGGCGCGGTAGTGGCCGCCGTGGTCGGCATGGTGATAGCCATGTTGCGGCTCGCACCGAATCGCGTGGTGTCGCGCGGCACATCGGCGATTGCGAGCTTTATTCGCGGCACGCCGCTGCTGGTGCAGCTGTATTTCGTGTTCTACGTGCTGCCCGACATCGGCATCCGGATGCCGGCGCTCGCGGCCGGTGTGCTCGCAATCGGCGCGCATTACGCGACATATGCGGCCGAGGTCTATCGTGCCGGCATCGAAAGCATTCCGCGCGGGCAATGGGAGGCCGCGAAGGCCTGCAATCTGAGCCCCGCGCAAACCTGGCAGCACGTAATCTTGCCCGAAGCGGTGCCGCCGATGGTGCCGGCGCTCGCCAATTACCTGATCTCGATGTTCAAGGAAACGCCGCTGTTGTCGGCGATCACGGTCCTCGAATTGATGAATCAGGCGAAGATCATCGCGAATACGGATTACCGCTATCTGGAGCCGATGACGCTGGTCGGTGTGCTGTTCCTGGTCATCAGCCTGATCGCGGTGGCCTGTGTGCGCGTCCTTGAAAAGCGCTTTCCGGCTCCGGGGCATTGAACGATGCAAATAACTATTCGGCAGTTCGAGCGCGCGCCGAATTTGATCGAACGCGCTTTCGAAAAACGTATCGGCCTCGTGATTCTCGCGACCGATCACACCACCGAGCCGGATTTCGCGGCACTCGTTGCGAGCGAGCGGATCGGCATCTACGTGAATCGCGTGCCGTATGCGAACCCGGTCACGCCCGACAATCTGCGCGCGATGCAACCGTCACTGTCCGCGGCCGCGGCGCTGATCCTGCCCGACGAAACGCTCGACGTCGTGATGTATTCGTGCACGTCGGCATCCGTGATGATCGGTGATGCGCAGATCGAGCGCGCAATTCATGCAGCGAAGCCATCGGCCAGAGTGGTCACTCCAACGACTGCCGCGGTCACTGCGCTCGACACGCTCGGCGCGCGGCGTATCAGCGTGCTGACGCCGTACACCGCCGAAACGAGTGGGCCAATGGCGGAGTACTTTGCCGCACAAGGCTTCGCGATCGATCGCTTCTCTTGCGTCGGTTTGACCGACGACCGGGAGATGGCACGGATTTCGCACGACGATATCGTCGCCTTTGCGCGCGAAGCGACGGCGCGGGACTCCGACGCGCTGTTTATCTCGTGCACCGCTGTGCGAGCCGCGCGGATCATCGCGCGAATCGAAGAGGCTACGGCCAAGCCGGTGGTCAGCAGCAATCTCGCGACCGCATGGATGTGTTTGCGGCTGTGCGGCGAGAACGACGCGAGGCCGGAGCAGGGGCGTTTGATGACGCTGCCGTTGCTGATGCGCTGATACGAATGACGTTGGGCTTTCAGCCACTCAGTGGCTTGCGCCCGACGTTAGCCGTTCGATCATGTTGCGGATCGCGCGCATCTGAACGCCCTGCTGATCGGCGAAATGTCGGCCGGTATATCCCCACCAGTCCCAGCATCCGTTCGGGTTGGTTGTTGGAATCGATACCGCCTGCGGATATAGCACGACGATCCGGTTGTTGTCCGCCCATTGCGTATAGCCCGCGTGTCGGACGAACGTTGTGCCGTAGGAGAGCCCAGTCGGTGAGCCGAGCGGGACATACGCCTGCCCCTGCCGGCAGCCGTGCAGCGCAACGTGCAGCCGGCACGGTGCCCCGGCATTGCATGCGCTCGGTACATACAGCCATCCGGTGGCGTCCATGCCCGTCCTGCGCAAAAAGCTCGCTGGCTGGCTGGCCGGTAGATAACGGCTCTGATCGAAGCGGACGAAGCGTCCCGGTGGCGTTGCCGCGGCAGGCGGCGCGAGCGGAGCAGGTCCGTAGATCCAGCCCAGTATCTGCTTCGCGCCATCGACATCGCACTTGCCGATGAAAGGCGATTCGCTTTTTGCGCAGGCCACGCCATAGTCGATGGTGGGCATCGTGTGGCCCGCATCGGCAATGCCGATTTGAGTCATGTTCTGTGCCGGCACGCCGAGTGCCGCATAGAACGCCTGCAACTGGGCGACGATGGGCGCAGGCACGGTCGCATCTTTCGCTCCCGATATCGTGACGATTCGTTGGCCCATGATCCAGGCGACATCGTCGTTCAGGCGACTGGCCGAAAACGTCCTGGCCATCGAGACGAGCCGTGGCACATTGGCGCTGTCAGGCGAGACCCGGCAGGCGCTCGCCGGTCGGATGGTGCATGAGCACCGGGTGGTGGCGATCAGAAGGCTGTTTCGCGAGCAATAGTACGGACCGGCCGCAACGACGCCCACGCCCTTGATGATCGACGAGTACGCGACCGCCAGTTGCACCGCCATGAACCCTCCCGCCGAGAGGCCGGAGACGGAGGTCTGCGAGATATCGATGTTGAGCGCCGGCAATGGCGGATAGCTGGCCGCGTCGGCGTGACACCCTGCCGATGGCATCGACAAAGCGGTGACACATATGCAGAGCGCTGCTTTCACCGGTTGGCCTCGCACTCGAATGCTTATCGATAGAACGAACGACGGCTTGAAATTTTAAAGCGTGCATTGCACCCGAATCGTGTTGTTTTTCCCGATCGCGCACGACGTATCGCCGACGCACGCGTACGGATTACCGCATCCAGTGCGGGCTTCATGGAAAACCCCGATGCCTGCATCGTCCTAGAACATCGTTGCAGAAGCGTGCCGCCGGTATCTTGGATTCGGGCGACGTTGCCTGTGTCGCATAGAGACATCCCAGGAGGAGACATGCATTACGCACATTCATGGACCGCGCAGAGCGCGCAACCGCAAGCGCAAGCGCGCAGCTTGCTGCGACGCGCGATCGCCGCATCGGCGCTCGGCAATGCAACCGAGTGGTTCGACTACGGTATTTACGCCTATGGCCTCAGTTACATTTCGGCCGCGTTGTTCCCCGGCAGCACTTCACAGGCTACGTTATTCGCACTCGCGACGTTCGCCATTTCGTTTCTCGTGCGTCCGTTAGGCGGCCTGTTCTGGGGGCCGCTCGGCGATCGCCTCGGCCGCAAGCACGTGCTCGCTTTGACGATCATTCTGATGTCGGTCGCAACGCTGCTGGTCGGACTCGTGCCGACTTACGCAAGCATTGGCTGGTGGGCGCCGACGATCCTTGTCGTGCTGCGAATGATCCAGGGCTTTTCGACGGGGGGCGAATATGGCGGCGCGGCGACTTTCATGGCCGAATACGCGCCCGACAAAAAGCGCGGCTTTTGCGGCAGCTTCCTCGAGTTCGCGACGCTGTCGGGCTTCTCGCTCGGCGCGTTTCTGATGCTCGGCTGCTCGGTCGCGCTCGGCAACACGGCGATGCATGCATGGGGATGGCGTTTGCCGTTTCTGATTGCGGCGCCGCTCGGCCTGATCGGCTTCTATCTGCGCTCCAAGCTCGAAGACACGCCGGTCTTTCGCGAGCTCGAAGAAACGATGCACAAGGAGCAGCATAGCTGCGTCACGCTGAAGGCTTTGCTGAGCGACTATTGGCGACCGCTGATCCAGCTCGGCGGACTCGTGGTTGCTTTGAATGTCGTCAACTACGTGCTGCTCGCCTATATGCCGACCTTCATGCAGAAGCAGCTTGGCATGAGCGACAACATGTCCCTGCTCGTGCCGCTGATCGGCATGCTCGCGATGATGGTGTTCCTGCCGTTTGCGGGCACGTTCTCGGATCGCGTCGGACGCAAGAACGTGTGGTGGTTTTCGCTGGTCGGCCTGTTCGTCGCGGCGATTCCGATGTTCCTGCTGATGAAGCTCAGCGTGACCGGTGCGTTCATCGGCTTTGCGGTGCTCGGGCTGTTGTACGTGCCGCAATTGGCCAGCATCTCGGCGATGTTCCCCGCGATGTTCCCGACCCAGGTCCGTTACGCGGGGATGGCGATCGCGTATAACTTGTCGACGTCGATTTTCGGCGGCACGGCGCCGATGGCGAACGAATGGCTGGTCGCGCATACGGGCAATGCGCTGGTGCCCGCTTACTACATGATGGCGGCGTGCGTCGTTGGTGCGATTGCGCTGGTCTTCGTGCCTGAAACGCGCGGGTGTTCGTTGCGCGGGCAAGGCATTCCGGGGAAGCAGGAAGTGCTTGGTTGAGGTGACGTGGCGTGGCCGAGCGCATATCGATGCGGTTCGGCCGCGCGTGTTCGATTGAGTGTTTATTTCAGCTGGCTTTCCGCGAGCCTCGACTTCAGCAGTTCATATTTCTCCCGCGACGTATCCGCGAACGCCGCCTCACGACTCGAACGCGTATCGTCGAATGGAATCGGCTCGGCAAACTGGCTGACGGTCAGATCCCATCTCTTGCCGCCGATCAGGTTGTAGAAGTGCGTGCCGCCGGACGTACGCGTCGTCAGAATCTCGCCACCGAAGCAGTCCTGCACGATCAGAGACGTCACGCTGCAATGATTCTGCGCCGGATTCGTCGACAACCACGCGTGAGTCGGGCTCGACGTATCGGCGGCCCACACACGTGCAAGGGCGCGGTAAAGATCGATGGGCGTCGCAAAGGTCTTCGATACGGCTGGCGTCTGTGCTTCCTGCGTCATGGCGGCAATCCTTCGTTCGATGAGCGGATAAGGTCGTGGAAAACAAAAAGCCCCGTCGTTGCCGGCGGGGCTTTCTCGCGCATGCCGCTGCGAATGATGTCTAGCGGCGTATGCGTATGCGAGTCCCCACAGGGAGTCCCACGCGGGTATGCGCATGATGATGCTTTGCGAGCGAGTGGGTCCTGAGGGCTTGCATAGTGAGCGAGTGTGCCTTCGATCGCGCGACGCGTCAACGAATCGTCGATAACTGCGTCGCGCTGAGCGTGATTACGACTTCGTGCCGCTCAGAATCGCGAGGCTCGGGCAGTAATGTGTCGCGCTCAAATACGCGGCCTGCTGCGAACGCACGCCTGCACTGTTCGACGTCGGCGGATCGATGAACACCTGCGCGTTGTTCGATCCCGCCGGTGCGGTCAGCGTCATCGTCACTTTCCACCAGTTGCCGGCTTTCACCGCGCTCAGCGCCGTTGCTTGTCCCGCGCCCCACGTGCCGCGCACGATCGCACCGGTGTTCGTGTTCAGCACCCAGCCGAACTCGGTGCCGCTCGGGTCGTCGGTCTGGATCGAGCCGCCGGGGAATACCGTTGCGTTGGTGGTGGCGAGCACATAGTCGGTGAAAGTGTACGACTGGCCGCCCTGTACCCGGATCACTTCGTGGATGTTCGACACGGACGAACCATTCGTGCTCGTGACCGTCGCGGCGCCAAGATTGACCCCGGAGAGGTCGGTAGCGGGCACGGCAGTGCCGCCGTTCGACTGGAACCACGCATCCGGCGTCGCGAGACTGAGCGGCGAATTGATCAGATTGTTCGCGTAGCAGGCCGACGTGGCAGCGTCGGCCGGCGGTCCGTAGAAGCTTGCGATGCTCGACTGGATCGCGTTGTCGGTCGTATCGGACGTCGCCTTGGTGATGATCGCGCCTTCGAAGAACTGGATCGGCGCGGCGCTGCCGTCGCCGCCTTCGCCGAGCGACAGACCGCCTTGCCATTGGCCGTTGAATGCGTGACCGGCATCGTTGCCGAAGATCAGCGCTTCAGGCGGCGCCTGATCGTACAGCGCTGTCAACACGCTTTGCGAAGCGGAACCGCCTTTGACCGCGAATAGATTCAACGCGTTGACCGGCGAGTACTTCGACAGCACCGTGACGAACTTCTCTTCCGCCGGCTGCTGCGGGCCGTACAGATAGACGCCGGCTTCGGCATCCACACCCGGCCAGTTCGTATCGAGTGCATCGCACACGGGGTCCTTCACGTTCGACGGCTGAATCGAGTCGCCGTCGCAATAGCCGAATACGGCCGCGTTGCCGTTCGAGAACGCGAGCGCGAACATTTCGCCTTCGATTTCGCCGTGCGCATAGGTGCTCGGATTCGCGCTGCTTTCCATGTTGCCGTAGGTGCCGCAGCAGGTCGACGATTGGCTGTAGTGCGCGCCAGCGACCATGTACTCGGCGATTTCGCTATCGCCGATCGACTGGTTCACCGTGCCGAAGCGTTTGCGATAGGCCTGCCCGGCGAGCGTGCCGAGAGCCGCAATCTGGACACCGTTCGTCGTGACGAACCCGAGCTTGGCCGGTGTGCCGGGCAGCGCTGGCAAGTCGTTGCCGATCGTCAGTTGCTGCGTCGGTGTCTGTGCGGTCAACGCGGTCGGCGGCTGAAGCAGTTGCACGGTCAGGGTGCCGGAGGTGCCGGGCAGCGTGATCGTCGCGAAGCCGTTGAGCACCGGTACCGTGGTCGTTTTGCTGCCGTTCTTGACGCTTAGCGATTCGGTGCCGTCCTGGTTCAGCGTCAGCGTCGCGGGGACATTACCGAACGCGCCGTTCTTCAGCGGCGCGACCGGATCGATCTGGTCGTAGATGTAGGTAACCGAACAGGTCGTGTTGTCGCAGAAGGATTGCGCGCTCTGCACATTAGCCGAGCCGACCAGCGAGCGGTCGCCGCCCTTCAGCGTGCTGTTGGTGTACGGATAGACGTCGAGCGTCGTGTTGTCGGACGCGCGTTGAATCTGGAACAGTGGGCCCGTGTAGTTCTTCGTCAGCAGCCGGGTCACGCTGTGCGCGGCGGAGCAGGGCGTGTTGGCGGTTGCAGCGGCGTCGCAGGGCAGCGGCGGAGTCGTCGAGTTGTTGTTCGCCGATGCGTTCGAATTCGATTGCGATGCGTTGCTGGATACCGCGGCGTTCGAGGTGGCCGCGTTCGCCACCGGCGATGTCGATACGCCGCTATTGTCGCCATTACACGCGGCGAGTCCGACGACCATCGCCAGCCAGACCGCCACTAATCTTATTCTTCTGGACATCATGACCTCCTGTTGAACCGCTGATCGATTGGAAATACCTATTGTTGGTTGCTCCGCAAGACGGCCGCTGGTGCTGGCGGCTAACGCCGGCAGGTAATAATATTAGTCAACAGTATCGATTTGCCGGCATGGGGTAATCCCGCATGCGGGCCTTAGGTGAATGAAAGAGTCAAAGCTGGATGCGGAGTACGCATTCCGCATACATGCGGGGCTTTACGGAATTATTACTAATATTTTGGCCGGTGCGACACCCGCGGCATGCTGCCGCGATGACGTGATTGCGAGCGCCGTGGCGAATCAGCGCGACGCCGTGAAGCGAGGGGAATAGAAATGAAAGTGACGCGCGGCGAATCAGAGCTTCAACCGCGCATGGCTTGCGCCGATGTACTTCAACGCAATTCAATCACCGGACAGAATCGTGTCCTCGATTTCATAGCGTTCGTTGCCGACCGAAATCAGATTGATGCCGGCATGTTTGCGCGTAAGCGTGTCGCCGGGCGTCGGCTGATCGTTCGCGGACGCAGCCGTGCCCATCACACGGCCGTTGACGGCGAAGAAAATGGCTCGCGTCGTGCCGTCCGGCCAATACACCACGACCGTTGTCGATCGATCGCTTTGATGCACGACGCCGAACTTGCACATCGTTCTGATCTGTCCGTTGCCGCGCTCGCATGGCAGTGTGCCGCTCGCGCTGATCGGCGATTCCTTCACGGGCGCGTGACCATTCTGCGAACTGGTCTGAGCGCCTTCCGTCGAAATGGAAATCAGCGTCACGCCATCCGCTTCGCCGACCACGCGCGCGCGCCGCTGGTGCTCGACGATCGCGCGCACGGCGGCGCTGTCGCGCGGACCTGGGCAACCGACCAGAATCGCCATATGGTCCAGATAGTTCGCGGTCGCGGCCGACTCACCGAGCCGCCGGCAGACATCGCCCGGGTGCGGATAGCCATTGCCGAGCACGACGAACGAGGCGGGCCATTTGAACGGCTTCTCCGTGCCAGCGGCCTGCGCGGAAGTCGAGGCGCCGCCGCTCCCAAAAGCCATCGCCGCCATCGCGGCATACAGCGCCAAAGCGAAAGACCGGGTTGCGCGTCGCATCGATGTTCTCCTCGGCATGCTCAGGTTCGAGCCGCACCGGACGCCAACGCGGCCTGCGCCCGCTGCAGCCACTCGCGATTGTGTTCGCGCGCGTGACGCGGCCAATGTTTGGCGTCCTGCACGATTTCCGCGTAGAGGGCACCGGCGCGGCGGCGGTCCGCGTCTTCCGGTTGCGCGGCGAGCCAGTCGGCGAACAGGCAGCGCGCCGCGACGTCGGTTGCGCAGGTCAGCGAGTGTTCGAACGCGGCGCGTGCGCCGGGCGCGTTCAGCGCGGCCAGCGTGCGCGCATACAGCAGCGCCGGTTCGCCCTGATTGCGCGCGTGCGGATTGACCGAGAACAGATTTGCCAACGTCGTATCGGCGGCCGTGTAGTTGCCGAGGCCGAACTGCGAGCGCGCAAGACCTAGCAGTAGCGCGGGATCGTTCGCAAAGGGACCATTCGCCGCGGCCTGGAAATGTTCGAGTGCTTCGCGCGGATTGCCGGCCGCGAGCAAGGCCTCGCCGAGCCGCATCCGATGCTGTACAGTCGGCGCGCGCTCGAAAGCGGCGCGCGCTTCACGCAGCGCGCGATTCGGATCGACGAATTGCGTGATCGCCTGCGTGGCCACTCGCGCGCCGCGCGTATGGCGCAGACCCGGCAGATAGATCGCGAAGAAGTACACGACGCTGCCGAGGAGTGGAAAGGCAAACAGAATGAATAGCCAGTAGATGCCCTGGTTATTGCGCATCGCGTGGATGGCGAAGAAGATCGCAATGAAAACGTGAAGACCAATTCCAAAGAAGTAGGGCATATCGATTCAACCTTCGAGCATGAGGAAAAGCGACGAAACCGTAGCGCTCGGAATGGTAGCGGATGCGCGGCACCTTCAGTTCGCCGAGCGTCAACGAGTCCCAGGTCTTGCCGCCAAACAGTAGCACGAGGGGGCTGCGTCGGTGTTTGTCCATGCCGGGGTGCGGCGGCCGCCCTCGCGCTCAGTGCACGTTCAGACGCAGGTGGTGAGCAGCAGCGCGGGCCCGAACGTGATCACGGTCGCGACCAGCGCCGCGATCAGGGTCCAGACGACGACGGTATGCACGAACGAGCTGATACGTTCGGGCCCAGGGTCGCGGGTCGCGGCGCGATAGCGCCATAGCCAGCCGATTGCGACCAAATGCAGCAGCAGAATGATCGCGAGACTCGCGCGCAGCGGGCCGGCCGGCCACGCGAACGCGCAGCCAATTGCATGCAGCGCATACAGGATCACGAACGCAAGACACCAGATCGTGAAGCCGACGGCGAGCCACCACAACCGACGCGGCGAAAGCGGACGCGCGCTCATGGTCTGGCTCCCAGCATGGCGACGAGGCTCGGCAACGCGAGCACGAGTCCGAGCGCGATGACGCCCGTCGCCAGCGTGTAATCGATCCACAAGCGCGTAAGGCGCAGATCGGTCAGGCGTCGCGCGGAAACGAAGCCCGCGCCGACACGCAGCACGTTGCTGATCAGGAACAGCAGCCCGACGCCCGCGTGAACCGCGATATACGTGAGCAGCGCCGCCGCCGTCGCGCCGAGCGCATGCTCGCGCGGATTCGGTGTCACGCCGTCGATCAGCATCACGCAGGCGACCAGCGCGACGATCAGCGCGATCGCGCAGAGCCCGATCGTGCCGTGCGGTTTGCGCTCGGCGGCGGCCGCGCGCAACGAGCCACGCGTGGCGGCTGCGGCCACCGCGAGCGCGACGACCGCGACGAGCGCGAGCAGACGGTTCGGATGCGGCGCGACCGCAGCCGGCCAGTTCGGCGCGGCGATCCACAGATAGAACGTGCCGAAGACCAGCGACGTGAACAGCGTGCCGTCCGCGACCAGCGCGCAGATCATCGAAAGCCATGACGGTGCACCGGCCACCTCGGTATGCGGCGGCACGCTGACGCCGCGGCCGACCGGCAGCGCGCCGTAATCGCGCGCGTGACCCGCGCTCTGGCCCGCGTAGATGAAAAGACCAAACGTCACGAACGCGAATGCGACCGACAGCAGATAGAACTTGAACAGCATCGCGAGCACCGCCGCGGCCGTCACGAGTGCAGTGACGAGCGGCAGATACGTCGAGTTCGGCAGCACGATCAGCTGTTCGGCCTCGCCCGAAGTCATATGCACGCCTAGCGCCTCCTGCCAGCCGTTGCGCGTGAAGCCGAGGTAGCCGTCGCCGCGTGCGAGCGAGGTCGCCAGCTGGCCCGGGGACACCTTTTCGGTTTCGGCGTCGATGTGCGGGATCGACGCGAATGCGTACGGCGCGGGCGGAATCGGCATTGCCCATTCGAGGGTGGTCGATTGCCACGGGTTGCGCCGCACGCGTTGGCCGAAACGCAATTGCACGATGATGTCGATTACGACGAGCGCGAAGCCGATCGTCATCACGAAGCTGCCCACCGACGACAGCAGATTGAGCCCGTTCCAGCCTTCGTCGCCGGTATACGTGAAGACGCGTCGCGGCATGCCGAGCAGGCCGGTCAGGTGCATCATGAAGAACGTCATGTTGAAGCCGATGAACACGAGCCAGAATGCCGGCACGGAAAGCTTATGCACGGCGGTGCGCCCGGTCAGCAGCGGCAGCCAGTAATAGAACGCGGCGAGCATCGGAAACGCCAGCGCGCCGGCCACCACGTAGTGCATGTGCGCGACGACGAAGTAGGTGTCGTGCGCTTGCCAGTCGAACGGCACGATCGCGAGCATCACGCCTGTGAGCCCGCCGCATGTGAACACGAAGAAGAAGCCGAAGATGTACAGCATCGGCACATCCCAGCGCGGGCGGCCGTGCGACAGCGTGGCGAGCCACGCGAAGAACTGGATCGCGGTGGGCACCGCGACGATCGCCGAGCCCGCCGAGAAGAACGCGAGCGCCAGATGCGGAATGCCCACCGTGAACATATGGTGCACCCAGATGCCGAAGCTCAGGAACGCGAGCGCGATGATCGCGACGACGATCGCGCGATACCCGATCAGGCGGCGTCGCGCGAACACGGGAATCATCGTCGACAGCACGCCGGCCATCGGCAGGAAGATGATGTAGACGTCCGGGTGGCCGAATAGCCAGAACAGGTGCTGCCATAGCAGCGGATCGCCGCCGCGCGTCGGATCGAAGAACGGCAGGTTGAACGCGCGCTCCACCTCGAGCAGGATCGAGCCGAGAATCAGCGGCGGAAACGCGACGATCATCATCATCGCGGTGACGAGGATGTACCACGCGAAGATCGGCATGCGATCGAGCGACATGCCCGGCGCGCGCATCTTCAGGATCGACACGACGATTTCCATCGCGAGCGACAGCGCCGAAATCTCGACGAACGTGATGCCGAGCAGCCAGACGTCGGCGTTCAGTCCGGGCGTGTACACGTTGGAGCTGAGCGGCGTGTACATGAACCAGCCGCCGTCGGGCGCGCTGCGCAGAATCAGCGCCACGGTCAGGATCGTGCCGCCGAACAGATAGCACCAGTAGCCGTAAGCCGTCAGGCGCGGAAACGCGAAGTCGCGCGTGCCGAGAATCTTCGGCGTCAGATAGACCGCGAAGCTTTCGACCATCGGGATCGCGAACAGGAACAGCATCATCGATCCATGCATCGTGAAGACCTGGTTATAGGTCTCGACATCCATGAAGGCCGCATGCGGTGTCGCGAGTTGCACGCGCGTAAGCATGCCGAGAATCCCGGCGATCGCGAAGAACACGAACGACGTGATCATCATGCGCATGCCGAGAACCGTATGGTTGACCGCGGCGAGCTTCTGCACGCCCGGCCCGGTGTCCCAGATTGCGGCAAGCTCGCGATGCAGCCGCAGCGCGGTGATGCCCTGTGATGGCGGCTCGACGGGCACACTCATTTCTTCACCTCCCCGTTGGCGGCGGCGTTTTTGACAGCAGTCGGAAAATCTTCCGGACGATCGACGATCACGGTGAAGTGCATCCCCGCGTGACCGATGCCGCAAAACTCGTTGCATTGTCCGGCGTACCGGCCGGGCTCGTCGGCCTCGATGCGCAGCAGGTTGTAGTGGCCCGGCACGGCGTCGATCTTGCCCGCGAAGCGCGGAATCCAGAACGCGTGCACGACGTCCATGCTGGTCACGACGATGTCGACCGGCGTGCGCGCGGGCAGATGCAGCACGCTGTCGGTTTCGACGTTGCCCAGTTCCGGATAGCGGAAGGTCCATCGCCATTGCTGCGCGATCGCCTCGATGCGCGCGGGCGCGTGCGCGCGCAACGGCAACAGCAACTCGCCCGCGTATAGCGCATAGCAGATCAACGGGATCAGGATCACCGCGGGCAGCACGAGACCGCCGAGCGCAATCCAGCGCGCGGGTGACACATGCGAGCCCCAGCCGGGCCGAAACACCGTCAGCAGAAACAGTACGAGCACCATCGCGAACAGGATCGCGGCGCCGGCCAGCATCACCCACCATAGCCCGGCGATCGATGCGGCGGCCGGGCCCGACGGCTCGAGCGTCGACAGCGGCCCGCTGCAGCCGGACAACGCGGCGAGCGATCCGGCTTGGACCGTCAGACGCAAGCAGCTATGATGGTTTGCAGCACCAGGCATTCGATGCGAGGGCACACCACGATGGCAAACAAACGTAATGCTGGAAACGAGACGCGAAGCGAAGTGATGCTCGAGCTGTTGCGGCTCGACAAGGGCTCGGCGGTGGCGCTCGTCGGTCATCCGATTCACGTGATGATGGTGCATTTCCCGATAGCGTTCGTCGTCGCGACGTTGGGCGTCGACGTGATCTACTGGTGGACGGGCGACCCGTTCTGGGTTCGCGCCGGCTTGTGGGCCGCCGGCTTCGCGTTCTGGAGCGGCGTGGCCGCGAGCGTGGTCGGTACCGCCGAGTTGCTGCTGGTGCGCGGCATCCGCCTGAAGGAAGCGAGCTGGTCGCATGCGGTCGCCGCGATGACGCTCGTCGCGCTCGCAGGAGCGAACTGGGGTGTGCGTCTTTACTACCCCGATGAGATCCTGCCGCATGGGCTCGTGCTGTCGGTGCTCAGCTCGGTGATGACGGGCTTCGCCGGCTGGCATGGGGGCAAGCTCGTGTTCGATCATGGCGTGGGGATTCTCGTTTCGCCAAAGGAGTGATGCAGCCATCGGCCAAGTCCGCCGGGCTCGAACAGATGCGGGGCCAGCAGGTTCGAGTCGATGTGGGGCTTGGCCAGCACGATCCAGATGATCGCGACGATCACGATCAGATAAGCGATGGTCAGCGCGATCGCCGAGGCACGGCTGAAGCGGCCGTCGGGCAGATACAGATCGTGCAGTACGAGGCCGGCCAGCACGTGCAGCATCGCCATGATGCCGACGAACACCATCTTCGCGGTGAACCATTCGACGAAGGTGGCCTGCAGAAAAATCAGCACGGTGCCGCTCGCAATCGCGACGAAAGCGGCGGGCGAGGTCAGTTCCACGAACACGAGACGCGAGATGCGGTGCAGCCGGTCGAGCTCGCTGCCGGCCGCGAGCCCGCGACGCTGCCAGAACAGATACGGCAGCACGAGCAAACCACCCGACCAGATCGCGATCGCGGCCAGATGAACGAACTTCAGAAGGGTCGTCACAGCGCGGGCTCTCTGACGCGCAGGCTTGACCAGACGAGCGAAAGTCCTGCCGCGAGATAAGGGATCATCGCCAGTACCCACATCAACAGTCCGGCGAGTTGCTGGTCGGCGAGCGGCGTGAGTCCCCACGCGGCGGTGGTCGCGAAGTGCGCGACGTAGAGCGGTACCGGCGCGAACACGATCAACGCGCCGAGCAAACCCATATGGCCGATCGTCGCGACCAGCGCCATCAGCGCGGGGCCGGTCGGCAGCGACGGCGAGAAGATGCTGCGCCACATGAGCCATGCACTGCCAAGCAAAGTGATCTGCATCAGCCAGTAGCCGGGTACGCTCGACAGTCCCCACGCATAGGGCCCCGGTGCATGCCACAGCCAGATGATCACGGCATGCGCTGCGACCACGGGTACAAGCGGCGGATACGCGAGGCGCGGCAACGGAAACGCAAGGGCGAGCAGTGGAGCTACTGCAGCGATCAACATGACGTGATGAGTGACGCGCGCGGAGAACAATGCCGACGACAACGCGCAAAGCGGCGACACGAACACGAGGGCCATCAGCGCGACGGCGCCCCATCCCGCCCGTGCATTCGCCGAGCGGCCGCTCGCCACGACCCATGCGAGCGCCGCGAGCGCGACCAGCAATGGCGGATCGGTATTCCAGCGCAACCACAAGCTCTCGGGGACAGCCGCGGGACCACAGTAGGCGACAGGAAAATATGGCATGGCGCGATGTCTTCAACGAGTCCAGGTGCTTCTTTAGTACACGCAAGCAAAAGCGTGACAAATAACACCTTTGAAATGTCGGGACGGCTCACGATCCAACTGATCGCTTGTGTACTCTAGCGCAAATAATCTGTTTAGGGACGGCTATCTGACTCGTGTAAGTTTTGCGTGACAGAATGTTTTCAATTTGTCGCTCGCACTCTTTTTTGCCAGCGGGATAAGCGCTGATATTGGCGGCGATAAGATTCCAATGGTGCGGCGCAATACTTCAAACGCGGCCTGCCCAGCATACTATGATGAAATCATGTGACGGAGGCCCGCCATGTTTCATGATCCCATTCGAATTCCCGCAATCATCGAATTGTCATTGCTTGCGATCGTGCTGATTGTTGTCAGCATCCTGCGCGTCAGGCAGCAAAGGGAGCGGGCGCGAAATCGGGCAATGGCGGAGCAGCGACGGTCTGATAAAACGCGAATGTAATATTCGCTTTTACCGCATCTTTTAATGCTTCTCTATTCAGATATGTTGCTGGTCTTTGCCACTTCTATTGACGGTTTTTCGGCATGGCATGCAGCCACGCCGATCGAGTTATAGCGCTGGACGCTCCAGTTGGACCCACTGCTGCACGCTAGCGCGCTGCCATTGTTGTGTGGCGTAGTCCTTGAGCTTGTGCGGAACGGGATCCCCATTCAGCACGAGGCGATTGAGCATCAATGCGAGGTCCATATCGGCGATGCACCACTCGCCGAACAGATTTGGCGAATCGGCGGGAAGCAATGCATCGGCGGCGGCGAAGAGTTTTTGAGCCGCTTCCTGTGCGCGCGACGAAAGCGGGCCGCCGCGCGATCCGTAGAAGATGACTTCGGTGGAACGCTCTTCGCGAATCGGCAGCAGATCACTGCGCAGCCAGGCTTGCACCTGGCGCGCTCGTGCGAGCAGACGCCGATCTTGCGGATAGACCGGAGTGTCCGGGAAAGTCTCGTCGAGGTACTCGGTGATCGCCGAGGACTCGGAAAGCGCGAAGTCTTCGTGTATCAGAGTCGGCACGCGCCGCGTCATTGAAAGGGCCGCGTAGTCGGCGGCGAGATTTGCTTTGCTCGCCAGATCGATGGTCGAAAGGTCGAACGGCAAGCGCTTCTCGCGCAGCGTCACGAAGACGGACATCGCGTAGGGGCTCGCGAATTGGGTGTCGGTGTAGAGGTGGAGGCGGTCTTGTGGCATACGGGCTCCGTTTTGTTAGTCAACGATGTCGAGATTGGAATACTAACCGCCCGTTGCATGCCGTGCGGCCTTTCACCAGTGCGGATTGGCCATCTCGCAGGCCAGCAGGCAGCCTAACGCCGAAACGGTGCCGACTGCGCCGAGACCAAAGCCTACAGCAAGATTTTCCGCCGTCGTTGCGCAACCCTGCAGCATGGATAGCGACGTCAGCAGCGACGCGAGAAGAAGACGATACCGAAGTCGCGAAGAATGTGTGCGTCGTGGTGACATGGCGTGTTGGCAGTGGAGGGCGCTCTTTCAGCGCATCAGCGTGCGAGCATAGCGGCCCACCATTTGCCGCATTCGCCGGAGTAGCGGCCCACAAACGTCAAACCTTACTAGCTGTTGCGAGACGACGGGCAACGCTTGAATCGGTCGCCGGGCAGCGTTACTGCGTGGGACCACATCGTTTCTTCCTCCGGTATCTCAGCCGCCGAACAAAATCACGCGAGGGGCTTCAAAAAAAATTTTTAGCTGATACAATGGCGCCCCTCTGCCCAGGTGGCGAAATTGGTAGACGCACTATCTTGAGGGGGTAGCGCCGAAAGGCGTGTGGGTTCAAATCCCGCCCTGGGCACCAAAGTATATTCCGGCAAGTTCCGGAGAAATACGGAAACCCGCGACAGCACAAGGCTTCGCGGGTTTTTTTGTTTCCTGCATTGTGCGGTGAAGTGCTGGGACAGCCAGCGCAATTGGTGGTATTTTTGGTGGTATCGGCTGAATTTCTGCTGTGGTACTGCAGGAGATACCACCATGCCGCTCACCGACACACAGGTGCGGACCGCACGTTACAACCCAGAGGGCGCCGGCAATCGGTTGTCCGATGGTGGTCGCATGTACCTCCAGCTGGACAAGTCTGGCGCCAAATACTGGCGTATGAATTACCGGTTCGCGGGCAAGGACAAAACACTCGCTCTCGGCGTTTATCCGGATGTGTCATTGGCTGCGGCACGGAAGAAGCGCGACGAGGTCCGTACGAGACTAGCTGCGGGCATGGACCCAAGTGCGGTAAAAAGGGCTAATAAGCGTGCAGCCCGACTCGCAGCAGGCAATACGTTTGAAGCGATTGCATTGGCATGGATGCAAGAACGTAAATCCTACGTAGAACCTCGCCAGCATGAGAACACGCTCGCGCGTTTTAAGAACGATGCGTTCCCGTGGCTCGGCAAACGTCCCATTTCCGAGATTGATGCCCCAGAGATTCTTGAGACTCTGAAACGCGTCGATAGCCGCGGCGCGCGCTATACCGCCCATCGCTTGCGCGGAGAAATTAGCCGAGTCTTTCGATATGCGATCAAAGAGAACTTCTGCAAGTCGGACCCAGCCCGCGATCTTGTTGGGGCTATTCCACCCGCGCAAACAACCCACTTCGCGTCGATCATTGAACCGGACAAAGTAGGTGAAATGCTGCGCGCGTTCGATGGCTTTAGCGGCACATTTCCGGTTTTCTGCGCGCTCAGACTTGCTCCGATGCTGTTCGTCCGGCCTGGCGAGCTTCGTAAGGCAGAATGGAGCCACATAAATCTGGACCGCGCCGAATGGCGCTATGCGGTGACGAAAACTGATACGGCTCATCTTGTACCGCTCGCTGCACAGGCCGTCGCTATCTTGCGGGAACTCAAGGCGTTGACCGGCAATGGTTTATACGTGTTCCCGGGCGCGCGCGATCGCAAGCGTCCAATGAGTGAAGTCACAATCAACGCGGCGCTGCGCCGCTTGGGGTACGACACACGCACGGAAATCACGGGCCACGGCTTTCGCGCCATGGCACGAACGATCCTGCATGAAGAGCTTGAACATAAACCAGAGGTGATCGAGCATCAGCTCGCGCATGCGGTGCCTGATAACTTGGGCTCTGCCTACAATCGCACGAAATTCATTAGAGAACGTCGGACGATGATGCAGGAGTGGGCCGATTATCTTGAACGGCTGAAGACGGGCGCAATTGCGGCGGGTACGCGCATATAGCGAGTCATCCGTATCATGTGCCGGTGGCGCGATATTCCGAAGGCGTTCGGACGACGGCATACCGTGTATATGCGTTGTTCCAAGTAACGTTGCTAAGGGTGTGCGGGAACCGCGTGATTCGCGCCGGGGCCGATGAAACCGAAATCAAGCATGTTTTGATCGATTCGGCCATTGTGCGCGTACAGCGGAACATCGGCTGACGCTTCTTCAGCCGATCGTACGTACCGAGTCCGGATTCAATCCCGATGCGATCGGCGTGGTGCATGGTGTCGGCTGCGCGCTCCATGCGTTCTGCTACTAGCCGCTTTGCATGGCGTTCGCAGTTCCCGTGAAGTGCTATTCAGACGGGCTATAGAGTTAGCTGGATATCCGCTGGCGGACTGACGACGATTTGGATTACTCGGCTAGGGACGGAACTGTGTTCTGGCCAACCTGCGCGCTGACTGGAGCATTGGGCGGGCCGCTTGGTGGTCTGACTAATCTGAGTTTCCCGCAACACCACATCTCTAATGGCGCCCAAAACCGGCGATAGCCTATCCTGCCATCCCTTGTTTCAATCTCGTTTTTTATCGCCCGGCTAAGCGCTTTCAGTGAGGTCGGCCGGGAATTTCCGTAAGGTGGCCAGATGCGTCCGCGGGATGCACCTCACGAATCCGCTGGTCGTCCTTTGCTCGACCGCACACCGTATCTCTTGGTGCGGGATGTCGATTGAACGAGTCCGCAACCGGGCAGGACGATTTCTGCATAGTGATCCGGTCCACTGCCGCTACCTGACGGTCAGATGTCTGCGAGGGCTGCAGCTTGAGTCGGTAATCGCACGCGCTGAATCGGCAACGTCGATTCAGCTTCGGGCCGCTGTTGATCTCCTAAAATCTCCCGGGTCTTTCCCAAAGGTATGCAGGCAGGGCTATCGGGAGTTCGTAGAGTAAGGGATATGGTCTGCGAGACTATCGTGTCTCTGTCGGCTCGCAGTTCCATTGTGTGAATCCTGACGGCCAGAATGATTCAGCCCGTTTCCTGGGATCGTTCTGCGCCTGCGCCGTCGTGAAGTTTGCCCGGAATCCCTTCGCTACGTCTTTCCGGACATCGGTCCGGTCCGTTGCTCGTGCCAGACGTGTCCAAAATATTTCTTTTATTCCAACGCGATCCGTCTGATTCCTTGACGTTCCGATAGCGAAAATCCGGCCAAAAGCAGGTGTTGACGAGATCTTCCTGAGTGAACAAGATGGGATAAAGAGAGCAAGACGGAGCGAGCCATGCCAGTTGCGAAAAGCTATACCCGGGCGCAATGGAATGAGCTTGTCCGCACTTTGGAATCACTGCCGGTCAAGCCAGAGGCCGAGCAGCGCGTCTCTATTACCGATGCGATGAAAGAGATGCGTCTGGTAATCGGTGCGGTGAGGAAGAAGGGATATACGCTGGAAGAGATCGTTGAACATGCACGGAAGAAGGGCGTTGATTTTAGCGTTGGCTCTGTCAAGTACGCCTTATACCCATCGAAGAAAGACAAACCAGCTCGACATTCTGCAAAGGAATCGGCACCAGACAATGCCGCGCCATCGCCTCGTACGAAGAAGGCAAGCAAGGACGATGTACCGCGCGCGGAGGCTGTCAGAGAAAATCAGAAGCAGGATGGGGGAGAGATTGTCAGTAGGCCGGGAAGCATGGTGATGCGTGACGCGTTCTCATTCGAGATCAGGCCTGACACCGAGAACCTTTAGAGGATTCAAATGGACATGACGACTTACCCCATCTATCTCGTCGGTGGTAGCAAGGGCGGCGTGGGCAAGAGCTTTGTTGCGCTCGCGCTGGCCGATTATCTGCTCCGGCGGGATATTCATGCGGCGCTGGTGGAAACGGATACCGCCAACCCGGACGTGATGAAAGCAGTGCAGGATGAGATGCGTTGCATCGCCTATAACCTGGACGATGCAGACGGCTGGATCGGCCTCGTCAATTTCTGCGATGAGCAACGGGACGCGGCGATCGTTGTGAACACTGCGGCGCGGAGCCAGACCGGAGTTGAGCAGTTCGGCGCGACACTTGCCGGTGCGCTTGGCGAGCTTCGGCGCCGGCTTGTTGTCCTGTGGGTGATTAACCGGCAACGCGACAGCCTCGAACTGCTGAGCGCTTTCAGCGAGACGTTCCCGGACGCGGTAACGAATGTTGTGCGTAATGGCTACTTCGGTCCGGCGGACAAGTTCACGCTGTATCAGGGATCGCAGCTTCGCCGTTCCGTCGAATCGCGCGGTCACTCACTGGACTTTCCCGATCTTGCAGATCGGGTTGCGGACGAGCTTCGCAGTCAGCGCATGTCAATCCGCAAGGCGGCGGCGACGATGCATATCGGTGAACGGGTCGAGCTATTGCGCTGGCGTTCGTTGTGCGATGCCATGTTCGCGAAGGTAACGGTCGATGGATAACAGGGAGGGCAGGCCGGTCGATACGCTTGCCTGTCTGTTTCTCGACGTCACGGGTGAATTGCCCGATGACACCAGTGTCCTGAGAATGCGACGGGTGTCCGGCGCACTCAACCTGCGCGACAACGATGCACTGTGGTCCGTGCTGGTCATGCTTGAACATTACGGGCGGCTCTATGAGGCCATGCCGGAACGGATCCGGCAGGCGGGCACGGGCAGTTTCGATGCCGTGCGGGCCGAAGCACGCGCGGCGACGGATGCGCTGATGGAGCAGCATCGCGATGCGCTTGCCCGCTGCAAGGCCACGATCGAACTGGCGGAGCAAATGACCGCCGAGCACGAAGCGCGCTACCGGGCTGCGGTTGCCGCGCTGAACGACGAGGCGCTGGCTACACTCACGCAGCGGGCAGCGAACCACATTGCCCGCGTTGCTGGTAACCGGCTCGTGGGGGCGACGACTGTCGCCGTACGTGAGCAGCAGAAACGGATCGATGTCGCGCTCACGTCATTCGGGCACGTCGCCACGCGGCGACTCGTGCGGGCATGCTATGGGCTGGTCGTCGGTGGGCTCATTGTGATGCTGGCGGCGGCGGGTGCGGGCGCGCTGGCCGGATGGTGGGCAGGCGTGCATTGGGGGCGGGCAGAGGGCTCGCCGTCTGCCCGCACGGATTACAGGTCGTTTGTGTCACCTTCCATGAAGTCAGCGGCGTGACGAAGCACGTTTGCAGCCATGTCGTTCTGGTCGAAGGCAATCATCGGTGCCCGGTAGCCTTCTTCGGCGCGGGCAAGGGTCATGTCGCAGTGCTGGCCTTCGTGGTATTGCAGATCGGTGGCTTCAACGAAAGTCAGGTAGAGGTCGGGCGAGCCTTCGGCATTGGTGGCGAGCAAGGTCATGCGGATGCGGTTGGTCATGGTGGGTTTTTCTCGTTCAGTCGGGCACGCGGCGGATATGGGCTTGCCGCCTGCTTCGCCTCGTGTCGGGGCGAGGGGTTGCATTACGTCGCGAGCGGGCGGGATTGCGTGCCATTCTTGCTGTCGGAAGTCGGGAAGGGCCACGGCGTCAGCGGGCTACCGGCGGCAGGCGCAACTCCTGCGTCGGGAGGTGTGTCGTTGACGTGTTCTGTGCCGTTACTTGCATCCGGTTCCGCACCGGGGGCGTCGCCTTCCGGCGTTTCGTCCGCACCGTCTCCAGTGTCCGCGTCGTCGCTGTCGGCCTCATCCTCGTCGTCACGGTTTTCCCATGAGGGTATGGCCGAGAATTCACGATCGGTGAGGATTTCCGGGAGCCGTGTGTCACGAACGCAGACGATAAGCCTGCGGTGCTGTACTGAAGATGGGAGAAGGCCTCCCGAAGTCGGCTTTCAGGAGCAGGCTTCAAACCGCCCGGTGCTGCTGCGCCCAAAAGGCGTGGTGGTGAGCGACCGTGGAAAAGTCATCCGGAGAGGGTGGCAGGTACGTGTTGAGAAGATGAGCGAAAGCAAACCGTCCGATGACGCATCGTTAGAAATCTAAGGTACTGCCAAAACTGGAGCAGGGCTCCCGCTCCAGGATCAGTCGGGACGTCACCTGATTACGGACCCGATGGCAGTCGGTGTATAGGCGGCATGAGCTCAGCACAGGCTTCGGTACGGAACGTGAGAACCTTGTCCTGAATGTGAAGGGAAATGACAAATGGCAGACACCATGAGGAAGAATACCGATGTCAGGGCAAGGGGCGGAGTTGCCCGTAGTAGCGTTGAAGCTCTTGTAATGAGAGCGGAGCGAAGGGGCAACGTTACCCAGTTGACGAAGGTTGCCAACCTGCATCTGCGGGGATGAGCGGCATCAAATCAACAAAACCGCATGAGATTGCGAAGCGCACGGTGTGGGAGGCCTATCAACTGGTAAGGGCCAACCGCGGAGCTGCTGGTGTGGACGATGAAACGATCGCCATGTTTGAGCAGAACCTGTCGAGGAATCTGTACAAGCTGTGGAACCGGATGTCGTCGGGGTCTTATTTCCCGCCGCCCGTGAAGCAGGTTGAGATACCCAAGGCAAAGGGCGGAACCAGGAAACTGGGGGTGCCTACCGTGTCGGATCGAGTTGCTCAAACTGCCGTCAAGCTGATGATTGAACCGATTCTGGATCCGCTATTCCATGAAGATTCATATGGATACCGGCCGGGTAAATCGGCGAAACAGGCGATCGCGGTAACGCGTGAGCGTTGCTGGCGATATGACTGGGTTGTCGAGTTTGATATCAAGGCAGCGTTCGATCAGATCGATCATACGTTGCTGATGAAGGCGGTGAGGCAGCACATTCGGGAGGACTGGATGCTGCTGTACATCGAGCGGTGGCTGACTGCGCCGTTTGAAACAGCAGAGGAGGTTGTGCCTCGCACATGCGGAACGCCGCAGGGCGGGGTAATCAGTCCGATCCTGATGAACCTGTTCATGCATTACGCATTTGACAGCTGGATGAAGCGTGAATATCCACGCTCGCCGTTTGCACGCTACGCCGATGACGCGTTGGTTCACTGCCGAACTCGGGCGCAGGCGGAAGTCGTGATGCAGGCTATCGCATCACGGCTTCAGGCATGTGGACTGACGATGCATCCGGAGAAATCGAAGGTAGTGTATTGCAGGGATAGCAATCGCACCGGACAGTATCCGAACGTGCAGTTTACGTTTCTGGGATTTACGTTTCGTCCGCGGGCGGCGGTGAATAAACACGGTCGGCGGTTCACGAATTTCTTGCCGGCGGTGAGTAATGACGCGCTGACACGGATGAGACAGAAGGTGCGAAGCTGGCGGCTACATCGACGGACGTCGGTGACGCTGAACGATCTCGCAGAGCAATGTAACGCGACGATACGCGGGTGGTGGAATTACTATGGGGCATTCTATCGGACGGCCATGCACAAGCTCTCGGTCTATCTGGATTTGAGGCTGGAGCAATGGGCCAGACGCAAATACAAGAAGCTGTCGCAGCGCAAGCGGCGCAGCGTGCTCTGGCTCAGCAAGATGAAAAGAATTTCTCCGCTATTGTTCTACCACTGGCGAATTGTTCGTCGTGCGGTTGGGTAACGGGAATTGATATGAACGCGTCCCGCCCGTGAAACGTCAGCAAACCAAGATCGCCCCTCGCGAACTGACCGTATCAAAGGGCCAAAATGGAACATGATTGAGGTCCGCATAGGCATACCGGAGATCCAGCATGAATCACACAGCGGTGGGCGTGGATATCGCCAAGAACGTGTTCCAGCTGCATTACATCGATCCAGCTACCGGCGAGATCGTAAACAAGCCGATCAAACGGGCGAAGTTTCTTGAGTTCTTTGCAAACCGCGAGCCCTGCTTGATCGGGATGGAAGCGTGTGGCGGTGCGCACCATTGGGCGAGACAGCTCACGAAATTGGGGCACGAGGTGAAACTCATGCCGGGCAAGTTCGCGAAGGCATTCAATATCGGAAACAAGAAGGATGCAGCCGATGCGCGTGCAATATGGCTGGCCGTGCAGCAGCCGAGTAAGCCGGTCGCAGTGAAGACAGAGATGCAGCAGGCGATGCTCGCATTGCACCGGATGCGTGAGCAGCTCGTGAAGTTCCGGACCATGCAGATCAACGGCCTGCGCGGTCTATTGACAGAGTATGGTGAAGTGATGGGCAAAGGGCGTGCTGCTCTCGATAAAGCAATACCGCAAGTACTCGGTCGCGTTGCAGAGCGCCTGCCTGCGGTCGTAATTGACACGCTTCGCGAACAGTGGAGTGGGCTCACGAAGCTCGATGAACAAGTAGCCAGTATTGAACGCCGGATGCGCGAGTGGAAAAAAGAGGATCCGCAAGTGCAGGCCATTGGCCAGATTCCTGGTGTCGGGCTGCTGACGTCTACCGCGGCCGTCGCAACGATGGGTGATGCAAAGGCATTCAGGTCCGGTCGCGAGTTTGCCGCGTGTATCGGGATTGTGCCAAAGCAGAGCGGCACGGGTGGCAAGGTGAACCTGCTCGGCATATCGAAGCGTGGCGACACATACTTGCGCGGGCTGCTGATTCACGGTGCACGCAGTGTCTTGTCGAATTCAAAGAACCCCGGCGAGTGGGTCGAGCAGATGATGAAGCGACGGCCGAAGAACGTCGTGATCGTTGCGCTTGCCAACAAGATGGCGCGCACGATCTGGGCAATGCTGGCTCATGATCGACCGTACCAGAAGGAGTATGTGAGCGTAAAGCCGGCCTGAACGGCTCGCACGCTGCAGGAGTCGTCCCAGGAGATCAACGTTTAAGACAAGGACAGGGTGAACGTCGAAAGGTTGCGCAGCAACGAGTGTGATGACAAACCAGGTAGGACCCGGACTCGCTGAACCTGTATACGGCTCCGAGCTTCGAGCTCGCGACAGGAATGAGGTGCGAGTCAGCGGATTTCATAGAGGCCCGCAGCAAAATTACCGGCTGCAACAAGGCCGGATAGAGAGCTGCAGCCCACCCTGCCAGTCAGACCACGCGAAAGCTGTTGCAAAGCGGGACGCGTTCATAGAGAGCCGTATGAGGCGAGAGCTTCACGTACGGTTCTGGGAGAGCCTCGGGGTGCAACTCCCCGGGGCTACTCACCATGCTGCCTTTGCAAGCCGAAGCTCCGCTGCTGCTGCCGCGTCTGCTTTCTTCATTTTTTCGAGGTCGATTGCTGCCTTGGGTGACACGGCAGCGGACACGACTTCCGCGATACGCGCCTTGCTGACATGATCGAAGTACGTCGCACGCGTCGCCGTCCAGTACCGGGTCATGTCGAGGTTCAGCGCACTTGCGAGCGTGTTGATCGCAAGCGGCTTTTTTTCGGCCACGATTCCGTCGAGCAGCGTGCCGGTGCAGAACGCGAGCAGGTCGAGCAGCGTCGTGCCGGGATCCTGGTCGATTAGCCACGGCAGGAGGTCACCCCGCTTTGCGGGCAGTTCCGCAATCCAGCGGGCCCGCTGCGTTTCGATGGCATTCCATGCGGGGCTGGCGGACAGGTCGTCGGCGGCGCGCAGCAGGCTGTCGTGGTTGGTCTCGCCGGACAGTGCGAAATAGCTGCGTGAGGACGCGTGCCCGTAGTGCTCGGGCAGTGCTTTTGGAACCAGGTGGTGCAGCAGGGCGGCGAGCGCTACAGTGGGCTGCGCGACCAGTTCCGCGTGGACGGCAGCGGTGCGGTGTGCCGTGAGCCGCTGGCAGAGTTTCGCGCTGTGGACGGGTTTTACCTTCGGAGCCTTCGCGCATACGGTATCCGGGCCTTCGGCTGTGGCGGTGCCAGTGACGGTCGCGCCTGCCGCGTCGAGCGCGGCGCTATTCTCGCGTCGCACGAGGCCGCGTTCGATGACGAGTTCGCCCTGCGGCCCGACGATCACTAATGCACCCGCTTCGGCCATCTGCTGCGCGTCCCATACGAGCGTGCGGCTTTCGAGTGCGATGATCGCGGCATTGACCTGCTCCATTTCGTCGTTGAGCCGGTCGGCTTCCTCGTAGGCATCTTCGTCGCCCTCCGACAGTGCTTCGATCTTTTCAGCCAGTTCGTCCTGCTGCGCGGTGAAGGCGTCCATTTCGCGCTGTTCGTCGTCGGTGTATTGGCGCTGCACCGGGCGCAGCCTGCCGTGGCGGTTCAGTTCGGCAAAATCGCGTTCGACTCGCGTTTCTGTCCAGCCCCATCCCTCGGCCTGGACTTCGGCTGCAGCAGCGTCGAGCTTTTGCGCGACGAGCTTCTGCAGCAGTTCCGCATCGGCGATATAACCGGCGTTCTCGTCGTCGCTGAACAGGTCGCGACGCACGTAGCCGCCCGCTGCTTCATAGGCGGCGAGGCCAACAAAGCGTACGAGACGGCTACGGCTCGCGTCGATCTCGGCGCGCATGATCGACTGCCGCAGGTAGTTCGGCTGACGTTGCCACTCGTTTGCGTCGAACCATATTTTTTCCTGCGTTTCGTGATCGTCTGCGAGGGCGAGCGCAGCAAGCTGATCAAGCGTGATTGCGTCGTCGCGCAGCAGCGTGAGCAGTTTGGGCGACACGTTAGCAAGCCTCATGCGACGCTTGACCGTGAGTGGCGAGGCAGAGAACAGCGCCGCGATGTAATCGACACTGCGGCCTTCCTCAGCGAGCATCCGGTACGCGCGCAGCACGTCGAACGGGTCGAGTCCTTCGCGTTCGCTGTTCTCGATCAGCGAAATGGCGAGGGCTTCGCCTTCGCTGACGATCCGCACCGGCACCGGATAGTTCGCCGCGATATGGTTCTGCTCGTAAAGCAGGTCGAGCGCGGCTTTGCGACGCTGGCCCGCACAGACACCATACCGGCGCTGTTTGCCACGCGATCCCTTCATCTCATGGACGACGAGGTTTTGCAGCAGACCCTTTGCCCGGATGCTCGCGGCAAGCGCCGGAATGTTCGAGAGCGGTTTCGTGCGGGCGTTGAGCGGTGAGGGCCGCAGGCTGGAATACGGCACGATGGCGACCGGCTGTTCGTTGCCGAAGTTGGTTTCGAGCGGCGAAACGGTTTCGTCAGTGGTTGCCGCAGGGGTTTCGACTTGGGATTGCATGACTGACTCCAGAAAAATTAAAAAGAAGGTTCCGGGACGGGTCCTCCCGGATTCCATCAAGACGTGACCAAGATAGGAGTCCTGATGGAATGAGGTAGGGTGGGGGCGTTACCGTCCCTGCGGCGCTTATGCTTTCATCTGGCGCATGGCGACAGCAAGCATCCACAGCGCGCGATTGAGCTTGACGTTCTGGTCGATGCCGGTGATGGGGCGAGTCGACATGGCGCCTCCGCTGCGCGAGCGTCCATGCAGCCCGCCCTTCGTGAGGTTTTCCTGCACGCGGTTGAATACGGTCCAGAGGTCGTCGCGGCGATCCTCGAAACGGCGGGGCACCAGTAGCTGGCTTTCAGTGACGGGGGTCGGTGCCTCGGCGTCGGTGGGGTCGTAGCGCAGCGCAAGGGCGGAACGGGCGAATGCATGCTGCTCATCGCGGTTCAGTTCGACGTTGCGCATGCCGTTCTTCTGCTCGCGGATCAGGTCGAAGCCGTCGAGCACGTCGAAAGCGCCATTGATTACGTTCTGGATGACGTTGCCTTTGTGTGGCACGCGGATATCGGCGATGTTCTCGCCCGCGACCATGCCGTTCTGGCAGACAAACCGGAATGTGCCTGCCAGCATCTGGTAACTGCTGGTGCCGTCGTGCGAGTTCAGCAGCACGATTTCGTCGGCTTCCTCGCCGGTGATCTGGTCGGCGTGGCGAAGCCGCAGCATGTGTTTTGTGAACTCGCGCTTGCCCTGATCGCGAACACGGGTCTGGCAGATCATGAACGGCTGGAAGCCTTCGTTCCGAAGACCGCGCAGGACGTCGATGGTCGGAATATAGGTATAACGTTCCGAACGGCTTTCGTGCTTGCCAACAGCGAAGATGGACGGGGCGACGCGCCGAATCTGATCGTCTGAAAGCGGCGAGTCAGCGCGCAGCATCGGGGAGCCGTAATGGAAAGAGGAAGCGAGTTGCATGGCAGTCTCCACAGTCAAGGTTGAGGACCTGAACCGGGCGATGGAATGTGGTTTGCCCTTGCGGCTGGACACTTTCCGGTGGAACTCGGGGTTGGCTTTGCTGCCGCCTGGCTCCCGGATTCCCGCCCGTGCGACTCGAGGAGCCGATAGCGGGCAGGCGTCAAGGAAAAAGGCGAGGGAGGGGTGCGGGCAACACGGTCCCTCGCCCCTTGATGCGTGGCCGCTATCGGCTACGGTCGCGGGTCAAGGGCGGGGAGCTGTGAGCCGGGTGCATGCCGTGCCTCGGGTTGACCGGGCAGGGTTTGGCGCAGGGACGCGCGGCGATGTGGTTGATCGCAATACCGAAATAGACAGTGGGGTATGGCTGTGCCGCGGCTTGGTGACCGGGACGGGATTGAACGAGGCACGTGGCCCGGTGCCTGCTCGAATGCAGCTGTTTCATTCGGCCTGAAGCAACGGATCGCGTCGTTGTTTTGCTTCAGCGCCGATATCAGGATTCACGTATGTCTCGCGCCGAACGTCTCCTTCAGCTCCTGCAAGTGTTACGTCGTTATCGACGTCCCGTGAGCGGCCAGGCCCTCGCTGACGAGCTCGGCGTGAGCATTCGCACGCTATACCGGGTTCGACACTGCCAGAATCTGACAGTATCGATCGCTAGACTGAAGCTCTTTTCTTGGCGAGGAGCGCAAAATGAAGTTCGCATCGGTTCGCGTTGGTACCCCGGATCTCGAACGGCTGGTCGAGTTTTATCAGAGGCTTTCCGGCATCGAGGCTATACGCCTGGCCGATGGATTTGCCGAAATGCGATTTGAGGGCTCGACGCTTGCAATTTCATCAGAGCACCTGACCAAGCTTTTCAATGCCGGTGCTGCCACTGCCGCTGCCGATCAATCGGCAATCCTGGAGTTCGAGGTCGAAGACGTTGACGCGGTGTTCGAACGGATGAATGCGTCCGGAACAAACATTGTGATGCCAACGACATTGATGCCTTGGGGCAACCGCTCGCTCCTGCTGCGTGACCCGGATGGGAATCTCGTCAACATATTTTCTGGACCTGGGTGTTGATGCCGCCGTCACGGTTGCCCGCTGCTTGCCTGTTCGTTCAGTCTCGAATGGCCGTTTCGGAAAGCTGCCACCATCTCTTGAGGGTCGACACCGGAAGTTCGCGCGGCATGTGCTTGCCGCAGCCGCGCCTCTGCGCCCTCCAGTTGTCACCGGATCGGTTGTACCGCGCGAAGTTACACATTTGATGTCGCAACGGTGACATTTTAATGCGGTCTACGCCAATGCAACGCGAAGATCCGGCGATGCAGAAGTGAAGCGCATACCTAGGAATGTTAGCGAACGTGAGACGCACCGGGCGGTCGCAATTGCCTCCGGAGCAAAATCAGCCGGGGCGCATTGACGGCCGTTTCGTCGCAGGAGGATATACATACCAACGGCCGTCATCGTGCCTGAAGAACATAATTTCGAGCGGCACAGTCCCAGTCAGTCTGGAAGACCTCGCGAAGACGCAACGCGCTTCTCCCGAAGCCGCATTGCTCAAACGCGACCGCGTTAGATGTACCGGTGATGCCGGAGTTGGCGCAAGCCACTTGTCGATCAGGTTGCGCAAGGATTTCTCGCTGAGGCTCATCGCGACCTCCATGGATACGTCAAGCATTCACAGGCGCGGCTACCAACGTCGCCCGTCCTCGACTGTGTCTTATCCAACGTGGAACGGGGTTGGCTGCGTCGCCAACGTGCGCGACGGAGAAATGCGTGGCCGATGGAAGGTCGGCGTCAGGCAATCTCTAATATTGGTCGCATGACCTATTTATACAGTCATGCGACCAATAAATCAAGATTCTCAGCAACCGGGAAAGTACGAATTTGTCTGTATAGCGGTGGAATTTCGGACGTGTAGATCGAGAACCGGTCGGTTGTCTGGTAATTATTGGTCGTTTGACGTACTATCTGGGCGCGGAGCAGTGACGGATATCCTGTTGAGGGCGGTAGTCAACCGTGGTACGCCGTGGTCGTGCCCCATCAAGGCAGTCGTCGCTCGGCGGTGCAGCTACGTCGACCGCCATACCCGGACAATTGGCAATCAGCTAGGAGGGTTCATAAGTGAAACAGGTCGCGATCAACCTGGCTGGCAGGAAAGAGGAACCCGACGAGCCGAAGCGTCGCGGTAACAAGACAACGCGAACTCCGGAAATCCTCGAGGCGGCGATCGATGTGCTCGCAAAGTACGGTAACGTCGGTTTTGCGCTCCGGCGCGTTGCCAGTCAGGTAGGTATTCACCTGGCCACTTTGCAGCACTACTTTCCGAGCAGGGAAGACTTGTTGCGTGCGGCGATGGAAGAGGTCGCGACGCGATACCTGACGCTGTATCAAAGTTTGGTCAAGGACGATGAACGGTCACCAGAGGTCCGGCTCGACGCTATCGTGGACGTCGCCTTTGATGAGTTGACCAAACCCGGTACCCAGATTGCGCCGTTTTGTCTCGAAGGATGGAGCATGGGAGAGCGTGAAGAGTTTGCCCGGAGCTTGGTGGCCAGATTTAACCGCCAATTTCAGGAAACATTTGCGAGCCTGGTAGGGAAGATCAACCCGTCGCTTACGCCTCAAGAATGCGCGCTCCGCGGTCGTCTGCTTTATTCGCATATGGCGGGACTAATCGTCCTCGTTCGCCCTGTACGCGGGGGCTCGGCCGACGTTGAAGCACTTCGTGCAGCGACAAAGGTCGTATGGAGAGCGCTCAGCGCCGCCCCGCAGTAGGGTGAAACGCTCCTGACGCTGATTGCCAGACTTTCCATAGAACTGCGCCTGATTCGAGAGACGATCTACACCTGTCGACCCAGCTGACATCGCCTGCTTCACTCAGCTAAGGGTGCTGGCATCCCGACAGGTTACCGATGTGTTTCGCGACGAGCGGACGGGGGAATGCCTGCTGTGAACCGTCTTCAGGGATTCGACAGAACTGCAGGTTATCGACTAAGCACATCGGAGTGGTGTCGACCAAAGCGATGTCGCACCTTGCCGCATGCAGATACGCTAACCCTGGCGATAGGCGGGAGCCCCCATCATCGCGCCAGTGACCCCACCGTCAACATAGAGTTCGGTAGCTTGCACATACGATGACTCACTAGAGCAGAGAAAGAGCACAACCTCTGCGACCTCTTCCGCCTCACCCAGACGGCCCAGTGGGACGGATCGCGTCGCGAACTCATGTACGGCTGGAATGAGCGCGGCGTCTGCTACAGTTCGCCAGAACGGAGTTCGAATATTACCGGGAGAGACGACATTTACTCGGATCGCTCTTCCAGACAGCTCTGAGGCGATGCATCGGGCCATCCCGACCAGTCCCGCCTTGCTGGCAGCATAGGCTGCCATCCCCGGCATTCCGATCGCATTGCCGATCGAACTATTCAGTACTATAGAAGCATTGTTTCGTAGGTGGGGTAGGAGCGCTTGAACGTAGAAGAAGGGACTTTTCAGGTTCGTCGCGATCAAGTGATCGAACTGTTCTACAGTCGTGCCGCCCACTGGCGTCAAGCTTGCGTCGCCAGCATTCAGAAACACAGCGTCGAAATTGCCTACGTCTCTCACGATGGATGCGAGCCCGGATTCCAGGCCGACGAAGTCGGTAGCATCCAAGCGAAAGGCAAAAGCCGACTCGCCAAGTGCCGCCTTGCTTTCAGAAAGTGTAGCTTCGTTGCGTCCGGTGATAACCACAGTAGCGCCTTCTTCCGATAGCCGTTTGGCCGCAGCGAATCCAATTCCACTATTTCCACCTGTGACCAGCACTGTTTTGCCCGCCATTCGCATGGTATCTTCCCTTCATATGAATGAATTAGCTCAAAAGGAACGCCATGTAGTTGATGGCGTAATGGGGACGAAATTTATACCGCTTTTATTACCGAACCGTTGCTTCTGCCCTTTGGAATCGTTCGCCGTCGATTCAGTTCTATCGAACCCGGAGCTAAAGATAATGCAGCCAAGCTCCGTCCGAATACCTTCGGAGCTTAGGCAGGACCCTTCGACCATTAAAACTTGTACGAGATACCGAGGAAAGTCACGATTGGATGAAGCCTGACTTTCGCATGACTGACAATCTCTGTTCCGCCTGCCGTTTTCCCTGTCAGCGTCACATTGGTGTCGGTAGGGATATACGCAACCAGCATGTCCACAGACCAGCGCTTGGATATCTGATAGTCAAGGCCAGCCTGTACCACCGGATTCCATGAACTGGAGGCATGTGCAGTCGCAGTTCCACCGGGACCGAAGGTTTGCTCGACAAAATCGGAGTTCGTGACGCGCGTGTCCGTGAACCACGTGTAATTGACGCCGACGCCGACAAAGGGCCTGAATCGACTGTCGGGCTGACCAAAGTGGTAACGCAATACCACCTCGGGAGCCCACGTCCGCGTATCGCCCAGAACGCCATAGCTATCCATCACGCCCCGCCCCTCTAGCTGCATTCGACCGGGCCAGCCACCCAAAAATGCAACGCCAATTTGATTGGTAATGTAGTGTTCGAAGATGAAGGCGGGTAAGTCTGCGCTTCGGGCACCAGCCCCTGAACCCGGAATCGGCATGTTGACAGGCGTTCCGCCGACGCTTGTTACCGTCAGCGGACCGCTACCGGTTTGTGGCGCCACATGCGCCCAGCCAAGACTGACGACGTTGTCGCCAGCCGCCTGTGCGTGAGCGCTGTCGACAGATCCAGCAATCAGCGTCAAGCCTGACAGGCACGCCGTTGTTGCGTACTTCCACTTCCACATAATTGTCTCCGTTGTCGTTTTTTTCTATACGTTGTGGTCGAACTACAGCTTCCGACAGTTCAGCGAGGCCATATTGGGAGGGGTGGCCTTCGCGGAACCGTGGGACAGTAAGGCCGCCGCAGTGCTCTGCGACGCGCTCGTGCTAGAACGGATTGGCATGGCGACTTGCGGGCCGTTGACCGCTAAGACGTTGCCGCGACGTAACGCCGGGTCGGGCCGGGTTAAACCCCCAACTTTCTGCGCACGAGTGCGCCATAGCTGTCGGGAAACAGACGAGCAATCCATTGCAGGGAGCGCGCGCCATTGCCAACCAGCAGCCGTTTGTCGCCGCGTAGCAGTCCCGCCACAATCTCGCGTGCACACTGCTCGGGTGTTGTCGTCATCTGGCGTTTGTTGGCATCCAGTAGACGACGCTCAAAATCCGTCTCGTGTTCGGCTTTCGGAACGTTGCTGATGTTGGTGTTGATGCCACCCGGGTGCACTAGTACGGCTCGCACGCCGGTGCCCTCCAATTCCTGCCACAGTGTTTCTGTTAGTCCTCGAACGCCGAACTTGGAGATTGTGTATGCAGCCGAGCAGGGTGTCGCCACTAGCCCGAAAACACTCGATATATTTACGATGCAGCCTTGGCGCCGGGCCAGCATTTTTGGCAAGAAGGCTTTGGTGCCGTAGATCACACCCCACAGGTTGATTCCGATTACCTTCTCGAACTCCTCTATCGTGGCGTGTTCGACTGAGGCCAGCACCGAGGTTCCGGCGTTGTTGATCACAAAGTCGACCTGCCCGAAGTCACTGGCTACTTCGTCAGCATGCCGAAACATTGCATCGCGACTTGATACGTCGAGTAAGTAGGAGCGTGACGAGGTGGCGACCGGTAATAGCTCGACGGTTTTCGCTAGACTCTGCTCGCTCACATCTGACAGTGCGAGACGAGCGCCCCTGCGAGCGAGTTCGATAGCCAGCGCGCGGCCAATGCCCGACCCCGCACCAGTGATGGCCACGACGAGATTACTGAACATGGCCGTGCACCTCCGCATTGCCACGCATTGCTGCAGCACGACACAACACTTTGACGCAGTTTGGCATCCACCTGACGTCTGTCGGTGTAACCGAAGGACGGTTCTTGTTCATTCAATGTCTCCTCTCTGCCATCGCTAACGAAAGGTAGGCTAGGCCTCCACTCTTTATTTCGTTATGCGAACAAATGAAACGCTATTGAGTTTGAAAAGACCGGTCGCAGTATGCCGACCGGCCGAACTTCTACGTCCCCGTGTGCTTGTCAGATTTTGCGCTGCTCGTCCCGCCAGAAAGGCGCGCGCACATCCTTTTTTAGGACCTTGCCGTTGGGGCTTCGGGGAAGGGCATCGACGAACACGACGCGCTTGGGGGTTTTGATTCCACCGAGCTTAGGGCGACAATAGGCAATGATCTCGTCCTCGGTCGCTTGTTCGCCCTGGTTCAGTTCGATCACAGCCGTGACTGCTTCGCCCCAGTCTGCATGCGGAATGCCGATCACGGCGCAATCCTGCACCGCCGGGTGGGTCCAGATGACCTGCTCAACCTCGCTCGGGTAGACGTTGAATCCGCCGCTTATGATCATGTCCTTCTTGCGGTCGGTAATATGAAGGAAGCCTTCTGAGTCGAGGTAACCGATGTCGCCGGTGTGGAGCCAGCCATCAATGATTGTTTCAGCGGTCTTGTCCGGGGCCTTGTAGTAACCTGCCATCAGCAGATCGCCACGAACGCAGATCTCGCCTGCCGCGCCGATGGGAAGAATTTTCCCATTGTCGTCGAGGATTTCGACACGCACGAGCGGAGCAGGCCGCCCGGCGGCCGACAGCCGCGCGTCGTCGGCAATTTCACCGTTGCGGAAGTGGTCTTCGGGACGCATGAATGCAATGGCGGAGGGGGCTTCAGCTTGACCGTATCCCTGAAACATCACCGGTCCGAACACTTCGATCGCGCGACGCAACTTCTCCGTTGACATCGGTGCTGCGCCGTAGATGAAGTATTTTAGCGACGAGAAGTCGCGTTTTTCGATCCCGGGAATTTCGAGAAGTCGATAAATTACCGTGGGCGGCAGATAGAGTTCCGTAACACGGTGTTTTTCGATCAGATCGAGCAGGTGATGCAGGTCCATTCGATTCATCACCACGATCGTCCCTGCGCGCGCGGTACATGGCAGGGTAAGCGTGCCGGCGGCGTGTGTCATCGGAGCGGCGACAAGATTTACGATCGGCTCGTCCGAAGAGTATGGCGCCGCAAACATCTGGTGCAGTGCGCTGACGGACAAACTTCGGTGAGTGTTCATCGCACCTTTCGGTGCCCCCGTCGTTCCCCCGGTCGGCATCACGCCGGCGAGGGAGCCCTGTTCCGGGACAAAGTCCGGAAGGGAGGCTGGCGCGTTTGCAATGAGCGATTCGAGCGTAACGGCACCCGCTGCAGATGCAGCTTCGACGTTGTCGCCCAGAGAGATCACGGTGTGCAGTTTTTTCAGGTCAGCACGAATTTCATGCACAAGCGGCAGGAACTGCTCGTGACAGAACAGTACTTCGCAGTCAAAGCCGTCCAGCAGCCGCTGGGTCTCCTCTGGCGGATTCGCCGGATTGACCGGGACCCAGGCGAGCCCCGCGCGCCACAGTCCGAGCACACAACCCCACGCCTCAGGGTCGTTACTTGCCAGCACTGCGCCCTTGGCATCGCGCTCGATACCGCGGCCGAGTAGGGCATTGCCGACGCGGCAGGACAGCTCGCCGATGTGCCTATACGTGAAGGTGCGATCGCCAGCGATGAAGGCGATCTTCTCGGGGTTGGCCCGCCACCCGCGGTCGAAGAAATCTGTGATAGCCATACAAGTTCCTATTTCACAACCCGATTCGATCGCTGCGGTAGAGCAGGGAATTCAGGTAGCCAAACTTCATGTTTAGAAGATGATTCTCGCCGTCCTCGATCCGAGCAGCCCTCGCGTCCCGGAAGAGCTTCTCTAGCGGGTATTCACGGGTCAATCCATAACCGCCGAACAGCTGCAGGGCCTCGTCTACGACTTCGAACGCAAGGTCAGTACAGGTAACCTTCGACGCGCCGGTAAAGTACGGATGTTTAGCCGGCGAGAGTAGGGTGTACTCAGTGGCACGCCTGGCCACCGCGCGAATGGTTTCGACTTTCCGCGCCATGGCACCGAGCCGGTACTGGACCATTTGATGGTCGCTGAGAAGTGCGCCACCCTGGCGCCGCTCGTGCACATAGGCGAGCGCCACTTCGAATGCAGCCCTCGCCATGCCGGTTGCCATCTGGCCCATGCCAACGCCCGCTGTCGACCACGTATTTGCATGACCGCGCCAATATTGCTCCCCTGAGGACACTCCGTAGCGCAGGGGCACCTTGACGTTGTCGAAGTAGATCTCGCCTTGCGGTAACGCCCGCTGGCCGAGCTTTTCAAGCGGCTTGCCGCGGCTCACGCCTGGAAGGTCCAAAGGAACAATTACCTCGATACCGTGCGGATGCCCTTCTTCGTCGAAGAACCCGTTGCCGTAGTCGGCGACGATCGTCAAGATTGCAACCTGCGCTACAGAACCGTTTGAAACCCAGGCAGAACTCTGTCCATTGATCACAATGTCGCCACCGCTGACCTTCGCTGTGAGATTGCCTTTGTTGCCCTGCGGTGCTGTAGCGTGCCGTTCGCCTGGGTAGAGCATTGTGCCGTCGGAACCGCGATCTGGCTGGGTCGCGATCCAGCACCCGAGCTTGTTTGCAGTCAGATCGATGAGTTCCTGGTTGGCGGCCCGCTTGGCGATCATGTTCGGGAACGCGGCTGCGGCGAGCGAGACCGTTAGTCCCACGTCACCCCACCCGAATTCTTCGATTACGATAGCCTGTAGCCGGGCCAGTGCTTGGGGCGGCACATCATCAGCGTCGGTGTCGAAACTGATCCCGGCTGAAGCTGCGGTCTTGATAAAGTCCCAGTACGGAGAGCCTGGTGCAATCGCATCCTCGGCGCTCAGCTTGTCGATGGCAATCGCCGTAGGCCGCATTACATCTCGTGCAAACTTGTGCATCGCTTGCTGGATGTTGCGTTCTTCCTCGCTGAGGACTTCGAATCCCGTGAGCTCGACGTACGGCAGATCCGGCCGCACTGAAGTCAGCGCAGCGTGTTCGACCTGTTGTGTCATTTCGGCGTCTCCTGTTTGTGACGATCGTTTCGGCTACTCGGCGGCGGCGAGAAGCGCTGGGAGGTCACGCTCATGCTCGACGTCCTGCAGTTGCGCCATCTTTTCCAGGCCCTCCCGGACAGGGGGCTCGTCTACAAGCTTCATGAACGCCGCGTTCTCACTGGCGAAGCCGGCGAATTGTGCGTCGACGGCCCAGCTAAAAACGCTTTTGATGACCTCGTCCACAGCGGCAATCGAGCTTGGCGGTCGCGTCGCGACACCGTGGGCAAGCGTGATTACGTATGTATGGAGATCCTCGCGCGGCAGCGTCCGGTTCACAAAACCGTAGGTTGCCGCTTCGTTGCCGCTGAAATCGCGTGCCGACAAGATCACTTCACGAGCACGGGCAGGCCCGATCAACATCGCAAGACGTGTGGTACCGCCGCCTGCAGGCAAGATGCCGCCACTGGCCTCTGGCAGACAGAACCTGCTTCCTGGCGTCGCGAAGCGCATATCGAGGGCGAGTATGAATTCGAGCCCCGCGCCGCGGCAGATTCCATCGACCACGCCAATGGTGACCTGCGGCAGGGTCTGCCATGCCGTCGAGAGGGCTTGCACCACGTTGATGTCGTCGTAACGGCTCCGGGGCGCGGTCGGGTCGCTAGAGAGCCGGAGGAGGTCGTTGAGGTCAAAATGCGCAACGAAGAACTCCGGGTTCGCGCTGCCGAAGACTACGACCGCGGTCTCACGGTCAAACGCGAGCGATCCCGCAAGGTCGAACAACTCGCCGATCATCTGAGCATTGATCAGGTTCAGCGGGGGATTGTTGAAATCAACGAAAAGAGTCCGGCCATCGCGCCGGATGTTAAGTGTCTGGTAGGTCATTGTCTCCTCCGAGAAGATATGCGGACGATTCAGGTGCCGAGAATGGTGATTGCGGCGGCCGCCTCCTCACCTGCGTAGAGCCCGCCGCCGTTCTCCGCGAGGGCTATACGGGCGCCGTGAACCTGGCGTGCTCCGCAGTTACCGCGAAGCTGGTGCACAAGCTCATAGATCTGGGCGAGGCCAGAGGCCCCCATTGGGTGACCTTTGGACTCGAGGCCACCGGACGGATTGATCGGCAAGCTGCCGCCGAGCTTCGTTGCACCCGATTCCGCGAACGGCCCGCCGGCGCCGATCTCACAGAATCCAAGCAACTCGGATTGCAGAAGCTCACCAAATGAAGATGCGTCATGGACCTCCGCCACGGAAATGTCCTCGGGTCCGACTCCCGCCTGTTCATAGGCGCCCCGAGCAGCGAGGCGGGTGACAGATCGATCCCAGGCCGAGAGCGGACGCACGGTCCCACTCTGCAGAACGTTTGCAAGTACCTTTATCGGCTGGGCGCTGCCGAGACGTCGCAGGCCGGCTGCATTGCAAACGACAACTGCGGACGCTCCATCTGTTAGTGGGGCGCACATCGGGACTGTGAGCGGCCCCGACACCGGCCGTGCCGCCAGGATGTCCTCCACGGACATTTCCTTGCGAAAGTGTGCGAGAGGGTTATGGACAGCATGCGCGTGATTCTTCGAGGAGATGACGGCAAGCTGTCGCTGCGTGGTTCCGAACGCATTCATGTGTGCTCTGGTGAGCGCAGCGTAGATATCCATAAACAGGCTGTGAGGTTGCCCATCGTCTGGAATCACGCCTCCCAACTCCTCGAGAGCGGCTCGCACTCCTTGCCTGTCATTGACGTCGACGCCGCCGTCGAAGACTCCAAGTGCTTTGCTCTTGTCGCCAATACTCAGTTTTTCGGCTCCGACTGCCAGCACGACGTCTGCTGCCCCAGAGCGCACATGCATGATCGCCTGATGCAAGGCTGTCGCCCCCGTCGCGCACGCATTCTCGACGTTCACGATCGGGATGCGTTCGAAGCCCATGGATCGCAGCGCCATCTGGCCGGCCACTACCACCTGGCCTTCGAGGACGTCCTGACACGTATTGCCAAAGTACGCTGCGTCGATGGTCCTCAGATCGCCTCCGGCGTCACAGATGGCCTCAAGCACCGCCGTCCTCGTGAGATCCTTGACCGACGCGTCTTGCCTAACCCCAAACGAGGTCATGCCTACGCCGGCTATCCAAACAGGCACTGCGGTCATGCCACTGTCTCCTCGGTCACGCGTGCAAGGCCAAACGCCTCCAGAGCCCCCATGAGTTCGCGATGTCCCAGGAACTGCGCCGGCGATCGGAAGCCCACACCGCTGTAGGTGTTTCCGAGCAATCGCATGGCCGCATAAGCCTGCAAAACACCCGTGATTTGATAGCCGGAAGTGCCGTGAATAACTGCGCGTGCGGTGATGTTGTTCCCGCGGCCAATACACCAGTCAACGGATCGGTGCACCTGCCGGTTTTCACGAGGCGGCGTGTTGGGCGTCATGCTGGCTGCGATCCGGTCTAGCACCGGGTGCAGCTTCTCTTCAGGCAACCATTGGAACATCACCTTGAACATGCGCTCCGCTGCACGAACCCGCTGGGGAATATCGCCCTTGTCATTACGCATCGCGACGAACATGCGACAGTTGCGCACCCTGCGGTCATCCCGGAAGAACACGGGGAGTGCCGTGCCACCCCACTGCAGGCCCGGGACAACATAGGCGGTACCAGGCACAACCATGTCCTGCTGGACGATGCCATCGTACTTTTTAAGGACGTTGTCCTGGAGGTAGTAAGAATCTGTGCGAATCACATCGAACATCGACTGGCTCGAGCCCACTGTCGGAATTGCGCTGACGTACTCCCCAAGCTCGAGAGTGTCGATTCCCGGTGTTTCCAGAACTATGCGGGCAGCAATGTCGTGAACCGCATACTGCATGGACACAGCAGTCGATACGACCAGTCCGGCGGCTGCGAATTTGGGGCCCCATTCGTCAAGCAACTGAAGATGGTGTTGCTGCTCTCCGGCAGTGTCGAGATAGTGGCATCCGGCGCGCAGCGCGGCTTCGAGGACTGGGGGCGCATATCGCAAAAAAGGGCCGACCATATTGCAGACGACCTTTCTGCCTTTGAAAAGCGCTACCAGCGACTCGACAGAACCGTCGACTTCGGCGATTTCGTAATCGGCAGTTTCGATTCCTGGCACTGAAGCCATGACTTCCTGTAGCTTCGACTTGTTTCGACCTGCGGCGACGAACGGGATGTTGTATTCGCGCAGGTACTCGGCCACCAACCGTCCGGTATAACCGCTGGCGCCATAGATGACGACAGGACGCAGATCGCTCATCATCTCCTCCTATTTAATAGTTTGGTTGCTGTTAGTGATGGCCGACTGTACTGGGTGACTGGCATCCGGCGCTTGCACATGCGTGCATGCGACTTGTCGGTTTGTGCATCGTGGGCCCGGATTGGGGTTTCTGCGCACTTGACGGCGGCCTTCCTGATCCACACGATCGCTGGTAGTTGTTATTTGTCAATTCGCCAATGGAAAGGAACCCAATGGCAGCTGTTACCTGGTCGACCCACGGGTTGCCCCACAAGCTCTTGCAGGACGCATTTAGCAGCAAGCTCTCTGATCTGCATGTAAATTGGACGTTATCGATCCCAGAGCCGGACGGATTTGACGCATCTGTGCGGTACCGGAAAGTGGATCGGCTGACAATCGGGGAGTTGCGGAGTGGCCGGATTACCGGCCAACGAGCGGCGTCGGGAGATGCACCGCTACTGGGTGTTCTGATGAACCTCAGTGGACGGCTAGCGTGCCGCTACGAAGATGGGCGCGAGGTCGTACTGCCCCCCAATCATCTGCTGATCTGGGATAGTGAGCTCGGTTTTGACTTTGACGTTGAGGGATCTCATCGCGAGTTCTATCTGCTTTTGCCCCGCGAGCGAGTTCCCTTGACGGTTGCGAGCGCTGCCACTCATTTGTGCGGCGCGTTACCGGCGGTGCAAGGTTCCGGCTTGTCGGCCATTGCCGGCGAGCATCTCCGGACGATCTCGCAGGAGCTCGACCAACTGTCCGATGGCGCATTGGCGATTGCCTGTCAGTCCTTTTTCGACTTGCTCGACGCGGCGCTTACCATCGACACCGATCGTCCATCCTCAAAGGCCATACTGCTAAATGCGATCCGGCAGTACATTGACAAAAATCTGGACGACCCCGAATTGTGCGCTGCCGTCAATCGCAAACGCTCATCATATTTCGGTGCGGAAATTACACGTTACCTTCGCAGGTACGGGGACAACGGTCAGTCGTTGGATCCGTGATCGTCGGCTGAAAGTCTGCTATCGCGAACTATGTGCGGCTGCCAGTACGAAAACGGTGACGGACGTGGCTTACAAATGGGGATTCAACGACGCAGCCCACTTCAGTCGGACGTTCAAGCAGGCGTTCGGCGTAACCCCAAGAAGTTTGCGGATTGGCAGCGCGGTACCGGCCCTGGACGATTACTAAGTCCAGTGTTCCAGACCTAGGTTGTTTTACTGTGCCGAAGATTGCGTACAAAAGCTCGTCGCTGTGCCCTGTGCCCCGCCTGACGGCATCAGGATGCGCAAGCAGCCGGTCGCAGCATGACCTACTGGTACGGCTTGCTGAAGCTGAAAGGCAGGACGGGCGCTGCTGCGAGGTCCTGCTTTCGTAGGCCAGAGTTAGTGTTCGTCGCGCAGCAGCATGCGCTCCATGAAAACGCGCCGCTCGTCCCTCTGCTTATCGGTACCCTGGTTTGAAAGTAGGGATTCGGCCAACTCATAACTGTAAAGGGCGAATGCGCGCTTCCGTGCTTCCGAAATATCGAAGCCGAGTGCACTAAAGCACTGGGCAATATAAGCAAGGCGCTTCGCATCCACCTCATCCACAAATTGACGGGCCATCTCGTCCCGCCTTGCCCATCCCCGTATCGCTAACTCCGTCGCGGCGGCAACCTGCGCTGCTTCGCCGTGAAACGGCAATGCCAGCAGTTCGCGCAGCAGTTCCCGCGCCTTGACGTTGCGTTTCTCAAAACGCTCAATGATTTGCTCTGTGGCGGTATCGCGCCACCACGTCAGCAAATGACTCAAGAGATCGTCGCGGTCTTTGAAGTGCCAGTAAAAGCTGCCCCGTGTGACCCCAAGATTTTTCGACAGAACCTCTACACGCACGGCTTCGACACTCTTGTCGACCAGAACTTCTGCGGCTGCACGAATCCAGTCATCCGGCGTGAGTTGAGGTTTGCTTGACGCGTCCGAAGTACGCGCTACCGAAGATCGTGACATTGCGTGTCCGTAAGGGCAAAAGAAATATTTTACTTCATCGACACATGCAGAGCCGTATGGTCACGTGTACTCACGTTAACACCTAGAAATTTGACTGACGCGGGTTATTGACTCCATCTCCGCCACGACATACGATTCGTTCCATACACATACGTATGTGTATGGCAAGAACGCGAGGAGAGCGAGAATGGGCGATTTGGCAGGCGTTGGAAAGACGCTGCAGGCGGCGGACCATCGAACGAACTATCACGAGGTGGGGCAGGGCAAGCCGCTTTTCCTGCTGCATGGATCCGGTCCCGGTGTGTCGGGCTGGACCAACTGGAAGGGCGTGATGAGCGATCTTGGTGAGCAGTTTCGCGTGATCGTGCCAGACATCGCCGGCTTTGGTTTCACCGAGTTCAAGGAAGGCAGCAAGTACGACATCAAGCTCTGGGTGCGCCATCTCACGGGCATCATGGACGCACTTGGTATCGAGAAGGCGTCCTTCGTCGGAAACTCGTTCGGCGGCGCGCTCGCCATCGGTCTTGCGCTTTTCGACAAGCAACGCGTTGACCGGCTAGTGTTGCTAGGCACCCCTGCAGGCGAATTCGAACAGACCCCCGGCCTGAAGTCGGCATGGACGTATGAACCGTCGCTCGAGAACATGGAGCAGACGATGCGTTTGTTCCCTTATGACCAGGCGATCATCACCGATGAGATGGTCCGGACGCGTTTTGAGGCCAGCGCTCGTCCTGGTGCGCAAGACGCCTTGCGTAAGCTGATTCCGAGGCCGAATGACGACGGGCCGACGATCGTCAAGGGATTCCCCGCGTCCGCCGTCGCCGGCATCGAAGCGCCGACGCTTGTGCTGCACGGGCGCGAGGACAGAGTCGTGCCGCCTGCTTGCGGTGCCCTACTCGCTCAGCACATTCCCAACGCCGATCTGTACCAGTTCGCCAAGTGCGGCCACTGGGTGCAAACGGAGCGCAGAGACGATTTCCTCCGGCTCGTCACGGATTTCGTTGGACAGCAAACATGAGCCGCAACAGCGTGGAGCGTGTGCTGCATCAGCTGTGTATCGATCGCGGCGCTAAACAGCGGTTTAAAGAGGGCGCGGAGCAGTTCCTCGAGCGCTTGCCGCTGACTGATGCCGAGCGCGCGATGATCTTGTCGTTCGACGTGAAAGGCCTTCAGCGATACGGGGTGAACAGCATGTTGACCATGGGTTTTTGGCAGGAGCTCTCGCCGAATCGCGACATGAGGGCCTATCTGTCGCGCCTGCGTGATGTGAAGGACGGGGAAGCGGTTTTTGCAGCGGCACTGAAGGGGTAGATCAACTATGGGAAAAATCGTAGGAGCGTTTCTGGTCCCGCATGATCCCGTCATGTATGTGGCGCCGGAGGCGCCGGCGAAGCAGCAGCGCGATGCGGTCTGGCAGGCCTATGCGGAGTGCGCGCAGCGCCTGCAAGAGCTAGAGCCGACCACCGTAATCATCATCGGCTGCGATCACTACATCTTGTTCGGTCCGCAGTGTCTGCCGAGCTACCTGATAGCAACCGGAGACGTCGACGGCCCCATCGATCAGCTACCCGGACTCAAACGTGCTGCGTTCAGCAATAACGAAGCGTTGGCGACACATATCGCTACGTACGGACGTGAAAACGGATTCGATTGGGCGGTGGCGCGCGCGTTCACAGCCGACCATTCGGTGGCGATTCCTCAGCAGCTTATCGTCGATCCGTTGCGCACGATGAGCGTAGATGTCAAAACCATTCCGGTCTATCTGGCGTGCGGCGTCGATCCGTACATCACGCTACGGCGATCCGCGGAACTGGGCGAACAGATCAGGCGGGCCGTCGAGGCTTTCCCCATCGATGAGCGCGTCGTCGTGATCGGCAGCGGTGGAATAAGTCATTGGGTAGGCTCTGCCCAAATGGGGCGAGTGAACGCTGTGTTCGATCGCGAAATCATCGGGTACGCCGAAGCAGGCGATCTCAATGCGTTATGCGCGTTGTCGGACGAGTACATCCTCGAGCACGGCGGTGAGGGTGGAATGGAAATCCGCAATTGGGCCTGCGCCATGGGAGCGCTCGAAGGCTCTCGCGGAGAAACGATTGCTTACGAGGCAGTGCCGGAGTGGGTGACCGGGCTGGGTTTCGTACAGCTGCATCCGCAGTGAAGCGAGAAGGACTCCTGAGATGAGCAACAAGATTTTCTTGATCAAACGAGACCAGCTGCAACCAGGACAGGTGTGCAAGATTGAGCAGTCGAGCTGCCCGCTTGCGGTCTACAACGTCGACGGTGTTTTCTATGCGACGTCCGATATGTGCACGCATGCGACCGCTTCGCTTTCGGAAGGTGAAATTGTAGACGGCGATTTGATCGCCTGCCCGCTCCACGATGGGCAATTTCATATTCCGACCGGGCAAGCGATGGCGTTCCCATGCACGGTGGATCTGCGGACTTACAAGGTGATCGAGGAAGGCGACGATATTTACGCCGACCTTGAACAGGAAGCGGACGCGGCGGCGTCGGCAATCTGAGGAGCGAAGAAATGACACACGAGTGCACCGGAAGCTGCGAGCGGCTGCGCAAGGATCCGGCTAGCGAGCCGCTTGCCGGCCTCGACCGGCTGATCGATCTCGACGCCGGACGTCTGTCGCGCAGGGTCTATTGGGATCAGCGCATCTACGAGCAGGAACTCGAGAAGATCTTTGCCCGGAGTTGGCTGTTTCTCGCGCATGAGTCACAGATTCCCAAGGCCGGCGATTATCTAACGACCTATATGGCCGAAGACAACGTCATCGTCGTTCGCCAGAAGGACGGATCCATCAAAGCGTTCCTCAATACCTGTCCACATCGTGGCAACAAGCTGAACTTCACGGACGCTGGTAACGCACGCAGTTTTGTCTGCAACTATCACGGCTGGGCTTTTGGCATCGACGGTGCGCTGCGCGGTATGGCCGGCCAGGAATTGTTCGACGAAAGTGGAATGAATCGCGCCGAGCACGGCCTGCACCCCGTTGCTCAGGTCGCAACCTACAAGGGCTTGGTATTCGGCAATATGGATCCGGATGCGCCCTCGTTGAACGAATACCTTGGCGATTTCCGGTATTACCTCGATGTGATCCTCGATATGGACGGGGAGGGCACCGAGTTTGTCGGTGGCTGCGTCAAGTCGGTGATCAACTGCAATTGGAAGATTCCGACGGAAAACTTCATCGGCGATATCTACCACGCGCTCTGGACGCACGACTCGGCGGCACGCGCAATGCTGGGCGGACCGGTTGCGGAAGTTTACAAGGATCCCGACTCGTACCATGTGAACTTCAACGGCCACGGCTGGGAGTTCAATCTCGACATCATCGGCAACGCGGCTACGTTGGGCGAAAAGGACATTCGCAAGTATCTGTATGGCATTCAACCGAAAGTTGCAGAGCGACTTGGTGAGTTTCGCTCCAAGATGATCGGTTCGATTTCGTCTGTCAGCGTCTTTCCGAACCTGTCGTTCCTGCCGGGGCAGAACACTTTCCGCGTTTGGCATCCGCGGGGACCGGGCAAGATCGAACTGCACACGTGGACCATCGTCAACAAGAGCGCGCCGCAGGAGATCAAGGACAAGTGGCTTAAGGGGACGATGATGACGTTCTCGCCGACGGGTGTGTTCGAGATGGACGACGGCGAAAATTTTGAGTTTTCGACGCGTACCAATGCGGGATTCGTCACGCGGCAACAGGACTTGTACATGGGGCTTGGTCGCGGCAGCCGTCTCGAGGACAGCGACTTGCCTGGCAACGTTTACCGGAATCAGGTCAACGAGGCCAACCACCGTGCGTTCTATCGGCGCTGGCTCGATCTGATGCAGGCCCGCTCGTGGAGTGACGTGCCGAAGCGCGACTCGGCGAGGCTTGATGAGAATGCATTTGTCCACGGGCGGGCAGCAAAGGAGGTCGCATGAGTGCGGTACCTACGCTCGTATCCGCCGGCCCGGCGGATGGCACGGTCGATCGGGAGGTTGCCCATCGCATCGAGCAGTTCCTCTTCCGTGAGGCACGGCTGCTCGATACGGAGGCATGGGACGACTGGCTCTCGCTCATGACAGAGGATATCCATTATTGGATGCCCGCCATCGAGAACCGCAGGCGCGCAGACAAACTCGGCGCGTATGCCCCGGGTCGCGCCGCTTACTTCGACGACAACCACTTCGATCTGGAGCGCCGCATTGCAAGGTTCAAGCAACCGTCGGCATGGGCCGAGGATCCGCCAACCCGGCATGTGCATGCGATCAGCAATGTGGAGGCGTTGCCCGGTTTCCGGCCTGGCGAGTATGTCGTCCATTCCGTCTTTGTCAATTACCGCAGCCGCGGCGAGGCGGACAACGACCTGCTACTTGGCAGGCGCGAGGATCTACTCCGCGAACTCGACGGCAGCTTCAAGATCGCGAGCCGCAAAATCGTCATCACGCAATCGCTGCTGATGTCCAAGAACCTTAATACGTTCCTTTGACCATGGGCTGGCTAGACAACGATGTAGCGCTGATTACGGGCGCCAATTCCGGGATCGGGCTCGCCGTGCTGCGGCGTTTCCTCCAGGAGGGCGCGAAAGGCATCGGGGCGTTGGTGCGTAGTGCTCAAGGCGCGGATGCCTTGCGTCAGGAGTTTGGCAACCGCGTTGCAGTGACTGTTGGTGACGTTCGCTCCGCCACGGCCAACGAAGAGGCTGTCGCTGCGACGCTGAGCGCATTCGGCAAACTCGATACGTTGATTGGCAATGCGGGCGTTTGGGACTACTTCGCATCGCTGCGGAAGTTTGCCGATGGACAGCAGCTCGCTGGCACTTTCCGAGAAGTGTTCGAGGTCAACGTAATGGGGTATTTGCTTGCCGCGCACGCAGCGGCGCCAGCATTGCGTGAGACGAGGGGCAGCATGATCTTTACGCTCTCCAACTCGAGTTTTTATGCGGGTGGTGGCGGACCCGTCTATGTGGCTTCGAAGCACGCTTGCGTCGGGATGATTCGGCAGCTCGCTTATGAACTCGCGCCGGACGTTCGCGTGAACGGCGTGGCCCCGGGCGGCACTGCGACCCCTCTCAAAGGCCCGGAGTCACTAGGCAAGCATGACGCGCGGCTATCCGAGATCCCTGGATTCTCGGATGCGGTGGCGGACGCCGTACCGCTCGGCTTTATGGCCCAACCGGAAGACCACACGGGACATTACGTGCTGCTCGCCTCGCGCGCCAATTCATGCGCGACGACGGCGAACATCATTCAAAGCGATGGCGGGTGGGAGGTGCGCGGGCGTCCCTCGCGCAAAGCATGACGGATATGGGAGGCGTGACGAAGATGGACGGTGCGACAAACCGCGGCTGCCTCGACGAGCTGTTCCCTGCCGGTCGGTTGCCGTTAATGGCGGCGCCGATGTTTCTGGTATCCGGACCGGAGCTTGCGATCGCCTGTGCAACAGCCGGCATTGTCGGTAGCTTCCCCGCCCCGAATGCTCGCAATGTCGATCTCCTGGAGGTATGGCTCGCGCAGGTGACATCCGCTTTGCGCGATATGCCGGGCGCTTCCCCTTGGGCGCTCAATATGATCGTGCATAGCACCTACGATCGCTTCGAGCGTGAGCTGGCACTGATCATGAAATACCGGCCCCGCATCGTTTCTACCGCGCTCGGCAGCCCTGCGCGCGTGCGCGAGCATGTGCATAGCTACGGCGGCATCGTGATGGCGGATGTTGTCACGCCCACGCTTGCGCGCAAGGCTGTCGATGCAGGCGTCGATGCGCTGATTCTTGTTACCCATGGCGCAGGCGGGCACACGGGTTATTACAACCCTTTCGCGTTCGTCGCCGAGGTCCGTCAATTCTGGAGCGGACCACTTGGGCTCGCAGGATGCATTACGAGCGGACGCGATATCCGCGCCGCCCAATTGATCGGCGCCGACTTCGTCGTGGTCGGCACACGCTTCATCGCGACTCGCGAAAGCATGGCGTCCGCCGAATATCGCGATCTGGTGGTGAGTAGCCGGATTGAGGATTTAGTCGAGTCGAAAGCCGTGTCGGGGGTTCTTGCCAATTGGCTCAAACCCACGCTGCATGCGGCCGGCATCGATGCGTCTCTGAATAGTGAAGGCAAACGGATCGATTTTTCGGGCGACATCAGTGCCGGGAAAAAGGCGTGGAAGGACGTGTGGTCGGCGGGTCAAGGGCTAGGCGCAATCGAGCGCTTGAGCAGTGTCGCTGAGTTGGTGAGGCAGCTCGAATGCGAATACCTCGAAATGCTGACAACTGAACGGGAACAGACCGGTGCACTGTTGGGCCGCTGGCGAGGGGCATCCGCGTGACACGCGTCGGTCCGTCAATATTACGAGGAGAGAGGCATGAAACCAGGCATTGAGGGAGCAGCCGAAGCATTGTGGCAGGCGCGCTCCGAACGGAAGACTATCGCTCGCGTGTCGGAGACCTTCGACATTCAGACGGTGCAGGATGCCTACGCGATCGCCGAGGTCAACGTCAACCGCGCCCTTGCGGCGGGCGCACGAGTCTGTGGAAAAAAGATTGGCTTGACATCGAAAGCTGTGCAACAGCAGCTTGGGGTCGATCAGCCCGACTACGGCGTACTGTTCGCGGACATGGAGTATTTGAGCGGTGCTGAACTGCCGGCGCAAAAGCTGATTCAGCCAAAGGCCGAAGGGGAGATCGCGTTCGTTGTTGGTCGCGATCTCGATGCCCCAGACTTGAACTGGGGGCACTTTCTCATCGGTTTGGAATACGCGTTGCCGGCGATCGAGGTTGTCGACAGTGCGATCGACGACTGGAAGATTACGCTGGTCGATACCGTCGCTGACAATGCGTCGTGCGGGCTTTACGTTCTCGGCCTCGAGCCGCGCCGTATAGGCGATCTCTCGTTGGCCGGATGCGGGATGGACTTCAGGAAGAACGGGATGACTGCCTCCGTCGGGTCAGGGGTGGCTTGCCTTGGAAATCCGCTGAGCGCGACGTACTGGCTTGCCAAAAAGATGGCTGAACTCGGCCAACCCCTGCGCGCCGGTGACGTCGTGATGTCGGGCGCGCTCGGGCCGATGGTGCCGGTGACGAGGGGCGATCGCGTCGACGTGGAGATCAGCGGCCTGGGCCGCGTGAGCTGCGCGCTGGAGTGACGCGATGAACTCGGCGCACGATGTACTCGACGGGCTTGGCCGGAATCAGGCGTCTGCGGGGCTTGCTTTGGCAACGCCCGATATTGAACGCATTGACGCTCCTGACGGCAGCTTCATTCTGCGTTCCCGTATGCCGCCAAGGCCGCACGTACGGCGCATCGGCACCTGGCTTGAATACTGGAGCCGCACCACGCCTGGACAGGTCTTCCTGGCGGAGCGTACTGACGACGGTGCGGGTTGGCGCCGTTTGACCTATGCGCAAGTGCGTGCGGAGGTGGGCGCGATCGCCCAAGGCATGCTCGATATCGGCCTCGCATCCGGGCGGCCCATTGTCGTTCTATCGGATAACAGCATAGATGCTGCGCTTGTGGCGCTGGCCGCGATGCATATCGGCTTGCCCGTGTCGTTCATATCGTCAGCCTATTCGAGGGCAGCGCACCATTGCAGCAAATTGAACGCGCTCCTGAACGTGCTGGACCCGGGTCTGATGTATGCCGACGACGGAGAAGTTTACGCCAAGGCAATGCAGGCTGGCGGCAGGCAATGCCCGCTCGTGTATTCGCGGAATGTACCGGACGGCGGGATCGATCTCGGCTGCCTACGCAAGACGCGGGAAACGGCAGCCATCATGGAGGCTCACGCACGCGTTACGCCGGATACGCACGCGAAATACCTGCTGACGTCAGGCTCGACTGGCATCCCGAAAGCCGTAATCAATACGCACGGAATGCTTTGTGCAAACCAGGAGGCGATCGCTCAGGTTTGGCCGTTTGTTGACTCCGCCGCACCGATCGTCGTGGATTGGCTGCCCTGGAGCCATACATTTGGCGGCAACCACAACTTCAACATGGTCCTGCGCAATGGCGGCTCCCTCTATATCGATGATGGGCGGCCCGTGCCTGGGTCAATCGAAAAATCGGTGCGTAATTTAATCGAACTGTCGCCGACACTCTATTTCAACGTGCCGCGCGGATTCGATGTGTTGCTGCCCCATCTCGAGCAAAACGAGACGTTCGCACGGCATTTTTTCAAGAATATGCGGGCGATCTTTTTCGCTGGCGCTGCGTTGCCAAAGCCGCTATGGGATCGCCTGAAATCGGCCGCTGAACGCCATCGTGATGCGCCGCCACTGTTCACTTCGGCGTGGGGCTCGACGGAAACTTCACCGGTTATCACCAGCCTGCACTTCCATTATCCCGAGCCCGGCAATATCGGTGTGCCGGTTCCGGGCGCGGAAATCAAGTTCGTACCGAACGGTGACAAGCTCGAAATGCGAGTGCGCGGCCAACACGTCTTCCCCGGATACCTCCATGCGCGGGAGCTAACAGACGAGGCATTCGATGAGGAAGGATTTTATTTGATAGGAGATGCAGGGCGCTTGGCCAATCCCACAGATCCGAACGCTGGCGTTCTGTTTGATGGACGCATCTCGGAAGATTTCAAGCTGACCACGGGGAGCCGGGTATCGGTCGGCACGTTGCGCCTACGTGCCGTTGCCGCCCTGATGCCATACGCGCAGGATGTTGTTGTGGCTGGACATGATCGCGATGAGGTCGGCCTGCTCGTTTTTCCGTCACCGGCGTTGCACACGCTGGGCGGAGACGACGCGCGTGCGATGACGGGCGAGCAATTGGCGGCCAATGCAGAGGTCCGAAGAAGGATTGCAACCGCGCTCTCCTCGCTCAACGAAGGTCATGGCTCTGCTAGCCGGGTCGCACGCGCAATCATCATCGACTGTCCGCCGAACCAGGAGAGAGGCGAGATTACGGACAAGGGATACATCAATCAACGGAGAGTGTTGACGTTGCGCGCGCACGAGGTCGAGCGATTATTTGGCGGGGGCGCCTCGGTCATCTTTCCCGCCACCAACACTCATTGAACGCAATAGCGAAGGACGAGCAATGGCAAAGAAACTGAAGGCCGCGATCATCGGATCCGGAAATATCGGCACCGATTTGATGATCAAGATTATGCGACATGGCGAGCATCTCGAGATGGGGGCGATGGTCGGCATCGACCCTGCGTCTGACGGCCTCGCACGTGCTTCGCGCTTGGGCGTCGCCACGACATACGAGGGCGTCGAAGGGCTCACCCGTCTGCCGGTGTTTGACGAAATCGATATTGTATTCGATGCGACAAGCGCCGCCGCGCATGTGAAGAACGACGCGTTCTTACGTCGGCTCAAGCCTGGCGTCCGAATGATCGACTTGACGCCGGCAGCGATTGGTCCGTATTGCGTACCTGTTGTGAACCTCGCTGAGCATGTCGATGCGCTAAACGTCAACATGGTCACGTGCGGCGGACAGGCGACGATTCCGATGGTCGCCGCCGTCTCTCGTGTCGCGAAAGTGCACTACGGCGAAATCGTCGCGTCGATCTCGAGCAAATCGGCAGGCCCGGGTACGCGCGCGAACATCGATGAATTTACTGAAACGACCTCAAAGGCGATTGAGCAGATCGGTGGAGCGACGAAGGGAAAGGCGATCATTATCCTGAATCCAGCAGAGCCGCCACTGATGATGCGCGATACGGTGTACTGCTTGTCAGAGCCGGCCGATGAGGATGCCGTGGCGCAGTCGATCGAGGAAATGGTGGCTGCCGTCAACCGTTACGTACCTGGCTATCGCCTCAAGCAGACGGTCCAATTCGACCGCATTGACGCCACTCAACCGCTGAATATCCCCGGGGTTGGCGCGCGGATGAACGGGTTGAAGACCTCGGTATTCCTCGAAGTGGAGGGGGCCGCGCATTATCTGCCGTCTTATGCCGGCAACCTCGACATCATGACCTCCGCGGCGATGGCCTGCGCTGAACGCATGGCCGCCGAAATGGTCGCCCGTACCACTGCCTGAAGGGAGAGACGGCATGACATCTGACAAAAAGCTCTACATTTCCGACGTGACGCTACGCGATGGTTCGCATGCGATTCGTCACCAATACAGCGTGGAACAGGCCGTTGCCATTGCCAAGGCGCTCGACGAGGCGAAAGTTGACTCGATCGAGGTCGCTCATGGCGATGGTTTGCAAGGATCGAGTTTCAACTATGGCTTTGGCGCACACACCGACCTCGAATGGATAGCGGCAGTGGCGGGGACGGTCAAGCATGCCAAGGTCGCGACGCTACTTTTGCCTGGCATCGGCACGATTCACGACTTGCGCAATGCCTACGATGCCGGCGCACGCATCGTACGCGTCGCGACCCACTGCACCGAAGCCGATGTCTCGCGACAGCATATCGAGCATGCGCGCAAGCTTGGGATGGAAGCAGTGGGATTTTTGATGATGAGCCATATGACGACGCCGCAGCATCTGGCTCAGCAGGCAAAGCTCATGGAAAGCTATGGAGCGACGTGCTGCTACGTCGTGGATTCGGGCGGTGCCCTTGGTATGAACGACGTCCGCGAACGCTTCCGCGCATTCAAAGACGTACTTGATCCCCGGACGCAGACCGGCATTCATGCACACCACAACCTGAGCCTTGGGGTCGCGAACAGCATCGCGGCGGTAGAGGAAGGATGTGACCGCATTGATGCGAGTCTTGCAGGGATGGGGGCGGGTGCCGGCAACGCGCCACTCGAGGTATTTATCGCGGCGGCCGCTCGACTCGAATGGAACCATGGCTGCGATCTCTACAAGCTGATGGACGCTGCAGACGATATCGTCCGCCCGCTGCAAGATCGGCCGGTGCGAGTCGACCGCGAAACGCTCGCGCTTGGTTACGCCGGTGTTTATTCGAGCTTCCTGCGTCACACCGAAGTCGCCGCAAAAAAGTACGGACTTAAGACCGTCGACATCCTCGTTGAACTGGGCCGCCGTCGTATGGTCGGTGGCCAGGAGGACATGATTGTGGACGTTGCGCTTGATCTGCTCAAGGCAAAAGAGGCCGAACGAGTAACCGGATAGTGCCATGACTGCATTCAAGCTGAGAATCGAGCCGGCGGGTGTCGAAATTCCGTGTTCCGCCGAGGGCAGCCTGCTCGATGCCGCGCTGGCTGCCGGTTACTTTCCGCGTCATAGCTGTCGGCGTGGCCAATGTAACGCGTGCGAGGCGCGCGTCGTGTCCGGCAACACGCGCTATCCGAGCGGATTCGAGCCAGAAGGCGTGCGCGACGGTTACGTCTTGACCTGTCAGGCTCGCTGCACCACGGATGTCACGATCGAGGCCCAGGAGGTCGCGTCCACGCCGGGGCAGCGCGTTTTGCAGACAGGCGCGCGGGTGCTGGAAGTCCAGCGCGTGGGCGAGGACGTGGCCCGCGTGCGGCTGGCAGTGCCAACGGAAACGGGTTTTGCTTTTCAGCCGGGGCAGTATGTGGAAGTGGTCTTGCGGGATGGGGCGCGGCGCAGCTACTCAATGGCGAACGCGCCCGACGGGAGCGGAACGATCGAGTGGCATGTCCGCGCGGTGCCAAGCGGGCGCTTCTCGAACCACGTCTACCGCTCCCTGAAGCCGCGTGACATGCTGCGAATCGAGGGACCATTTGGCACGTTCATGCTACGAGATTCGTCTGCGCCCGTTATCTTCCTGGCCTCGGGAACGGGTTACGCGCCGATTGCGGCGATGCTGAAGGCGCATGAGACGGTCATCCAGCAACGTGGCGCGGTGCTCTATTGGGGAGGCGTGCGTCTTGGCGATCTCTACGCATACGACGAGGTATGCGCGTGGGAGCAGGCCCATCCCGGGTTTCGCTTCGTTCCGGTTCTGTCGGGCGACGAGCCCGGTTGGACCGGACGCAAAGGCTTCGTGCATGAGGCCGTGTCTGCGGATTTCCCGAATCTTTCGCAGCACGAAGTTTACGCCTGTGGCAACCCGCTGATGGTCGACGCAGCGCGGCACACCTTCACTCTAGCGAACGGACTTCCCGCGGGAAATTTCTTCAGCGATGCGTTCGTCACTAGACCGGAGCCGGTGAAGACCGACGAAAGGGTATGACTTTCGACCGCACAGGCGTGCACGAATATGCCTGTGCGCGCGCCATAACCTTGGCCTTGCAGGAAACTGTGGATAACTTATGAAAGGCATGATAGGAACGATGCGCTTCACGGTCATTGTGGGTGCGACTGTCTGCGTTGTTATGCTGGCTGCGATGAGTTTCTTTAGCGCTATCGGACTATCCAGGCTAAATACACGTGTCGCGGAGGTTTACCTCAAAGGCGCGCTTCCTGTTGCGAACCTCGGCGACATGCGCAAGGCGCTGTTGGACATACGCTTACAGTTGCGCCGCATACAGGCAACGACCGATGCGTCCACTGTCTCATCGTTCACGGATGCAATTCGCGAAGATGAAGACCTCCTGCATAAGGCGTGGAATGACTACTACGCCAGTGGGGCTGCGAGTGGCGAAGGACGCGCTGTGGCCGACCGCATTGTGGCGTTACTTCCTCAGATCATGGACGGTGACGCGAAGATTGCTTCGGCCTATGCGGCCGGCGACCGAGATACTGCGGAAAAGTATATCGTCGCCGATGAAGCGGTCTGGAAAGCACTGACGGCTGCCATTGATGATGGCGTCGATGTTACACGTTCTGAAGCGGGAAAATGGGCCGACCAGGGGCATGCGACCTATCATACAACGCTGATTCTCGCGTTGACGATGTCGGGTATGGGCCTACTCACAGCAATCGCTATAAGTATCTATCTCCTGCGTTCGATCTCGCGCCCCCTCGAAAAATCAATAGGTGTCGCCGGTAACATCTCTGTCGGCAAGCTGGAGAACAATTTAATCGTCGACTGCGGAGGTGAATTCGGCCAGTTGCTTGCGGCACTGAAAAGGATGGATGAGCAGCTATCGTCGACGGTTCGCCGCATACTGGCGTCCGCTGCCTCGGTTGGGCGTTCGTCCCACGAAATCGCAAGCGGCAATATGGAACTCTCCTCACGAACTGAAGAACAAGCTTCGTCGCTGGAGGAAACGGCAGCGAGCATGACGCAGCTGACGGAGACCGTGAAGCAGAATGCAGACAATGCAATGCAGGCGAATGTTCTCGCGACTGGCGCAGCCAGTCTAGCCGACACGGGTAACGAAGCCGTACAAGGCATGGTTGGAACTATTGAGAAAATCGCCAGCAGCTCGTCGAAGATTTCAGATATCACGGGCGTGATCGAAGGCATCGCGTTTCAAACAAACATTCTTGCCTTGAACGCCGCAGTTGAAGCGGCGCGCGCCGGCGAGCAGGGACGCGGATTTGCAGTCGTTGCCAGTGAGGTGCGCAGCCTTGCCCAACGGTCTGCGGCGGCGGCTAAGGAAATCAAGGAACTGATTGGCGCGTCGGTGGCGATGATCCAGGAGGGTGCTCGGCAAGCTACGGACGTGGGCGCAACCATGACACACGTCAAGCAGGCCATCCGCAGCGTCTCGGATATCGTTGCCGAAATAGCACGCGCATCCGACGAGCAAAGCCGCGGGATCGAGCAGGTCGGGCAAGCGATATCGCAGATGGACGAGGTGACGCAACAGAATGCGACGCTTGTCGAACAGGCGGCTGCCGCCGCGCAGTCACTCCAGGAGCAAGCAAAGATTCTAGGCGGCGCGGTTTCGGTCTTCGTGTTGAGGCAGAGCACTGAAGTAACGGTGGCATCCGAACGCCGCCAGGTTGAGGCGGAGCTAGAAGTTCCCGTCGTTTAGCAAGAAATTCCGAGCCCTCGGAGGGTTTTGCATTTTTCAATGAGCGGTGATTGAGATGAAATTATTGGTTTCAGTGAAACGCGTGGTCGACTACAACGTCAAGGTCCGGGTCAAGTCGGACGGAACGGGCGTCGACATTGCGAATGTGAAGATGTCGATGAACCCGTTCGACGAAATCGCCGTGGAAGAGGCGGTGCGTCTGAGGGAAGCGGGCGTGGCTACGGAAGTGGTGGCGGTGTCGGCCGGCGTGGCGCAATGCCAGGAGACGCTGCGGACGGCGCTGGCGATCGGTGCCGATCGCGCGATCCTGATCGAGTCGAACGAACATCTGCAGCCGCTGGCTGTGGCCAAGCTGCTCAAAGCGCTCGTCGATAAGGAGCAACCGCAGCTCGTGATCCTGGGCAAACAGGCGATCGACGACGATTCGAACCAAACGGGCCAGATGCTCGCCGCGCTGGCCAATCTGCCGCAAGCCACGTTTGCCTCGAAGGTGACGGTCGAAGGCGGCAAGGCCACGGTTGCGCGTGAAGTGGACGGCGGCGCGGAAACGCTGACGTTGACGCTGCCTGCCGTGGTGACGACGGATCTGCGCCTGAACGAGCCGCGCTACGTGACGCTGCCCAACATCATGAAGGCGAAGAAGAAGCCGTTGGAAACGATTAAACCCGAGGACCTCGGCGTGGATGTGGCACCGCGATTGAAGACGCTGAAGGTGGCCGAGCCGCCCAAGCGCAGCGCCGGCGTGATGGTGCCGGACGTGCAGACGCTGGTCGAGAAGCTTAAGACTGAAGCCAAGGTGCTGTGAGATTACGCGCGGAGCGAGACGAAATGACGATTCTGGTAATTGCGGAACATGACAACGCGTCGATCAAAGGCGCGACGCTGAACACTGTTGCTGCCGCACAGAAGATTGGCGGCGACGTCCACGTGCTGGTCGCCGGCCACAATGCGCATGGCGCAGCCGAGGCAGCGGCCAAGATCGCGGGCGTGGCGAAGGTGCTGCTGGCCGATGCGCCGCATCTGGCCGAAGGCTTGGCGGAAAACGTCGAAGCCACGGTGCTGAACATTGCGAAGGATTACTCGCACATCGTGGCGCCCGCATCGGCCTATGGTAAGAACATTGCACCACGCGTGGCGGCCAAGCTGGATGTGGCGCAGATCAGCGAAATCACGGCTGTGGTGTCCGCCGATACGTTCGAGCGTCCGATCTACGCGGGCAATGCCATCGCCACGGTGCAATCGGGGGACGCGATCAAGGTCATCACGGTGCGTGCGACGGGCTTCGATGCGGTAGCGGCCGAAGGCGGCAGCGCATCGGTGGACAAGATCGAAGCCGCAGGTGACCGTGGCATTTCGCAGTTCGTGAACCGCGAAATGACGAAGCTCGATCGCCCGGAGCTCACGAGCGCGAACATCATCGTGTCGGGTGGCCGCGGCTTGGGCAGCGGCGAGAACTACAACAAGGTGCTCGAGCCGTTGGCCGACAAGCTCGGTGCGGCGCTGGGCGCCTCGCGCGCGGCCGTGGATGCGGGCTATGTGCCGAACGACTACCAAGTGGGCCAGACGGGCAAGATCGTCGCACCGCAACTGTATGTGGCGGTGGGCATCTCGGGTGCGATTCAGCACTTGGCCGGGATGAAGGATTCGAAGGTGATCGTGGCGATCAACAAGGATCCCGAGGCGCCCATCTTCAGCGTGGCTGACTACGGGCTCGTCGGCGACCTGTTTGTTGCCGTGCCCGAACTGAGTGAGCGTATCAACTGAGGTTCGTCGAAATCGCCATCGGAACTATCTAGGCGGAACAGAACGATGGATACGATGCAGCAGGCCCGCCTTGACGCGGCTGCCGCAGCCAATGCGGAGGACGCTTCGATTTGGCGCTGGTTTTGCGTGCTTCTCGAAGAGCGCAGAGTGCGGTGGCGCTATGCGTTCGATCAATGGGTCGTGAGCGTTGATCGAGTTCGCGTTGCAGCCGAAAGTAATTTTCACGATGCCATACGCGCGGCTAAACGGGCGGCCGAAAATCGCGGCCTTGGCCTGTTGCACGAAACATCGGGCGATGTGAGACGGTCGAGGGTGAACGAGGACGTGACGAGGTGCCTCCGGTCCGACGATGAATGTCTGCGGTCTCCCGTCGGACATACCCATTAAACCGCGATAAGGCGGCGTCCTTGTTCGCCTATTTGTTGAGAATTTCGGAATAGCGATCGCGGAAGCGAGCGGTGCATGGAGAACGTATGAAGCAAAAGTCGTGGATTGTCCACAAGCCGGCGCGAGGCGCCTATGACCCTAGCTGTCTGAAGCTTGAGGAGCGAGAGAGGCCGAGTCAGGCGGGCGGAGAGGTTCTCGTGCGCACGCTATTGCTGAGCCTGGACCCGAGTAGTCGCAATTGGCTCAGGCTCGATCCTGCATTTTCCCATTCGGCACTCGGAGTAGGCAGCGTGATGGTTGGCATGGCCGTGGGTGAGGTCGTTCAGTCGGGGTCGGGGTGCTTCTCCCGAGGAGATCTCGTGCAGGGACTATGGGGATGGGAAGAATTCTCGATTGCCCGTTCCGACGCGCTTGAGAAGATCGAGCTGCCACCAGGCGTTCCGTTGGAAACGCACCTTTCAATCTTTTCGCACATCGGGCGTGCGGCCGCGGTTGGTCTTCTCGAAGTGGGCGCGCTCAGTCCGTCGGACACTGTGGTGGTGTCGGGTGCAGCGGGGGCGACGGGATCCCTGGCGGCCCAGATAGCCAAGGCATTTGGCGCCCGCGTGATCGGCATTGCCGGCGGTGAGGCTAAGTGCCGCAGATTGCTCGACGAGTTGGGACTCGATGGTGCGATTGACTACAAGTCTGAGCCACTCGATGCAGCGCTTCGTCGCGAGTGTCCCGACGGCATCGATCTTTACTTCGACAACGTCGGAGGGGCGACGCTTGACGCTGTCTTAGAAAATATGGCTGTTGGTTGCCGCATTGTGGTCTGTGGTGCAATCTCGCAGTATGACCTGGCTACCGAGAGCGAAGCATACGGAATCAAGAATCTTCCGCTCATGCTCATCAAACAAGCGCGGATGGAAGGATTCGTCGTTTCGCAATTCGAACATCGTTACGCCGAGTTCGACGAAGTGCTCCTCGATTTGTTCACCAAGGGCAAGCTGAAGCATCGTGCGCACCTGGTGGACGGGCTCGAGCACGCGGCGGAATCTCTAAAGCTGTTTTTTAGCGGTGCCAATGAAGGCAAGGTGATGATCCGCGTCGCGTCCCGATAGGATTTCCAATACCGCTCTCAGACATATGAAAATGGGCTAGCGCCGAGATGGGTGCTTTGTCGACCACCGGCTTTACGCGGTTCGCTCTTGGTGCACTAATCGGTTGTCTCGCCTCCGTTGTGGCTTGTACAGGGTAACGCTTCTCGCAATTTTCGATCGAAACAACTCAATCCAACTCTCAGACTGAAGGGAATCACGCATGAAGATTCACGAGTACCAGGGTAAGGAAATCCTGCGGAAATTCGGCGTCGCGGTACCGCGCGGCAAGCCGGTCTTCTCGGTGGACGATGCGGTCAAGGCCGCTGAAGAGCTCGGCGGCCCGGTGTGGGTCGTCAAGGCTCAGATCCACGCAGGTGGCCGTGGCAAGGGTGGCGGCGTCAAGGTCGCCAAGTCGCTGGAACAGGTTCGCGAGTACTCGAACCAGATCCTCGGCATGCAGCTCGTCACGCACCAGACCGGTCCGGAAGGCCAGAAGGTCAACCGTCTGCTGATCGAAGAAGGCGCTGACATCAAGAAGGAACTGTATGTCGGTCTCGTGATCGATCGCGTTTCGCAGAAGATCGTCGTGATGGCGTCGAGCGAAGGCGGCATGGACGTCGAAGAAGTCGCGGAAAAGACGCCTGAGCTGATCCACAAGGTTGCAGTCGATCCGTCGACCGGCCTGAAGGACTCGGAAGCAGACGACCTCGCGAAGAAGATCGGCGTGCCCGACGCTTCGATCCCGCAAGCCCGCGCAATCCTGCAAGGCCTGTACAAGGCATTCTGGGAAACCGACGCATCGCTCGCCGAAATCAACCCGCTGATCCTGACCGGCGACGGCAAGGTCATCGCACTCGACGCGAAGTTCAACTTCGACTCGAACGCGCTGTTCCGTCACCCGGAAATCGTCGCTTACCGCGATCTGGACGAAGAAGATCCGGCTGAAATCGAAGCGTCGAAGTTCGACCTCGCGTACATCTCGCTTGACGGCAACATCGGCTGCCTCGTGAACGGCGCTGGCCTCGCCATGGCAACGATGGACACCATCAAGCTGTTCGGCGGCGAACCGGCGAACTTCCTCGACGTCGGCGGTGGCGCGACGACCGAGAAGGTCACCGAAGCGTTCAAGATCATGCTGAAGAACCCGAACCTGACCGCGATTCTGGTCAACATCTTCGGCGGCATCATGCGCTGCGACGTGATCGCGGAAGGCGTGATCGCGGCGTCGAAGGCCGTGTCGCTGAAGGTGCCGCTCGTGGTCCGCATGAAGGGCACGAACGAAGACCTGGGCAAGAAGATGCTCGCTGAATCCGGCCTGCCGATCATCTCGGCGGACAGCATGGAAGAAGCGGCTCAGAAGGTCGTCGCGGCTGCTTCGGGCAAGGCGTAAGCCACCTGTCTACGGCGCATTTACCAGCTCATTTGCCAAAATGACGAGTGGCGGCGCGCGAGCGACACAGGCGTGAAGCATCGCGCCGCGTGGCGCTACCGCGCGACGCCAAACGAACAGAGGTCAATACATGTCGATTCTGATCAACAAAGACACCAAGGTCATCACGCAGGGCATCACCGGCAAGACCGGTCAGTTCCACACGCGTGCTTGCCGTGAATACGCAAACGGCCGCGAAGCGTACGTCGCGGGCGTGAACCCGAAGCGCGCCGGCGAAGATTTCGAAGGCATCCCCATCTACGCGAGCGTCGCTGAAGCCAAGGCTGAAACGGGCGCGACCGTGTCGGTGATTTACGTTCCGCCGGCAGGCGCTGCCGCGGCAATCTGGGAAGCCGTCGAAGCCGACCTGGATCTCGCAATCTGCATCACGGAAGGCATCCCCGTCCGCGACATGATCGAGATCAAGGACCGTATGCGTCGCGAAAACCGCAAGACGCTGCTGCTCGGACCGAACTGCCCGGGCACGATCACGCCGGACGAGCTGAAGATCGGCATCATGCCGGGTCACATCCACCGCAAGGGCCGCATCGGCGTCGTGTCGCGTTCGGGCACGCTGACGTATGAAGCAGTCGGCCAGCTGACCGCGATCGGCCTCGGCCAGTCGTCGGCAGTCGGTATCGGCGGCGACCCGATCAACGGTCTGAAGCACATCGACGTGATGAAGATGTTCAACGACGATCCGGATACGGACGCCGTCATCATGATCGGTGAAATCGGCGGTCCGGACGAGGCGAACGCCGCGCACTGGATCAAGGACAACATGAAGAAGCCGGTGGTTGGCTTCATCGCTGGCGTCACGGCGCCTCCGGGCAAGCGCATGGGCCACGCCGGCGCGCTGATCTCGGGCGGTGCGGACACCGCTGAAGCGAAGCTGGAAATCATGGACGCATGCGGTATCAAGGTCACGAAGAACCCGTCCGAAATGGGCCGACTGCTGAAGTCGCTGCTTTGATCAGGAGCGGCAGCAATAGGGATGTAGAACACGAACCCGCGCGCGGTGCAGCCGAGGCAACCAAAATCGCCGAGCACAAGATCGACCGTCCGATCCGTGGATCCTCAAGACACCAACGCTGTGGTGCTTTGGCTTGTCGGGCGTCTCGTTGTACTTGGCTGCCTACGTTGCTCGCGCTAAACGAATCGGTCTCATTCCATGAGTGACGAGACTCTCATTCCTCCTCGAGACGATAAGCCTGTTCTTCACTACCCTTGTGGCGAAGCGCCCGCAGCCGGGACGGTCAGCGAAATTGCGCCGGGCGTGCTGTGGTTGCGCATGCCGATGCCGCTCGCGCTCGACCACATCAATCTATGGGCATTGCGTGACGGCAACGGATGGGCAGTCGTCGATACCGGCCTGAAAACCAGCGACACGACAGAGGCTTGGCACAAACTGTTTGCCGACGGCGGTGCTTTGGCGCAAGTCAGACTGACGCGCGTCTTCGCCACGCACATGCACCCGGACCATATCGGCATGGCAGGGTGGCTCACGCGGAAGTTCGACTGCCGGCTTTGGATGACCCGCATGGAATATCTGATGTGCCGCGTCTTGGCCGCCGATACCGGACGAGCCGCACCGGACGACTGCGTGCGCTTCTACCGGGAGGCGGGCTGGGACGACGACGCGGTCGAGCTCTACAGGATGCGCTTCGGCGGATTTGGCAAGTTCGTGCACGCGTTTCCGGATAGCTTCCGTCGGCTTAGCGACGGCGAGACCCTGAACATTGGTGAGCATTCCTGGCGTGTTGTAACTGGCAATGGGCACTCGCCGGAACATGCATGCTTCTACTGCGCCGAATCGAAACTATTGATCTCCGGCGACCAGGTATTGCCGCGGATCTCATCCAATGTCTCGGTCTTCCCGACCGAACCGGACGCCAACCCGATGGAGGACTGGTTAGCATCCCTCGACAAACTGCAGCAAACGATCCCCGACGACGTCCTCGTGCTGCCCGCACACAACGAGCCGTTCAGGGGACTTCACGAGCGCCTTGACTCTTTGAGACGAAGCCACCATGCGACGCTCGACCGGCTAAGGCAGGCTCTGGTTCAGCCGAAGCGCGCAGTGGATGTATTCCCGCAGCTTTTCTCACGTCCGATCAGCTCGGGGGAGCCGGGCTTGCTCGGCATGGCCACCGGCGAGAGCATCGCACACCTGAACTACCTGTTGCGCCGCGGCGAAGCGGAGATGGAACTTCGGTCCGACGGTTGCGCATGGTATCGCCTGAGCCGCTCGATCCATTGACGAAGCGTCCGAAGATGCGGATGCGATGCATGGACTGGATGTCCTGCTGCTGAACGCTGTTGACCGCAACGTAGCGCATGGTCGGGCGGGCCGCAGCTTCGACGATCGCCTCCGCATTGTGGCGGTCCTTCTTCTGGGATTTGACGAACGGTTTGACGAATCGCGGAGCGATGATCTGCACGTGGTGCCCCATTGCAGAGAAGCGGCGAGCCCAGTAGTGCGCACCACCACAAGCCTCCATCACAACTGTTGGAGTCTGCTGCCTGCGGCAGACCATGTCGGGCATCTCTTGGTAACGGTCGGCTGATGCGGCTGACGTGGGTCAGAGACTTGACCACTATCCGTCGCCGCGAAGTGAGTTGACTAGTCGGGTATACGGTGGCCGGGCAGCGGAGGAGTCGAATCTCGCGAGGCCCTCCTCGCAGTTGCAGACAAGTCTGCGTGGTTTGTCGCCTGTTGATTGGAGGCGCGCGGTCATCCTGCCAAATTTTGTCAACGCTAGCTCATAGCGGATACTTCGGTCAATATGCCGCTTCTGGTGGTATATCGGGTGGTATGTCAGTTCTGAAAATTCGGAGAACCCTTGCCAGAAAGGCGATTCCGGGCTTTTTTCAAATCCCGCCCTGGGCACCATTTCGAATCGTTGGTTCGAATCTTCAAGCGCTTCGCGCTTTCTTCAGACAACGGCGGCCCATACCAGACCATCGCGTTGTCTCCGCTACTTCTGCGACTCACTTTCGTCGCGCTTCATCGCTCAGAACTCGTTCCGATAGGCAAATAGCCCGGGAAGTCCGCCGCTCATCACGAATAGAATTTTCTGTCCGGCAGGATACTTGCCGGCACTCACGTTTTCGACGAGACCCGCAAATGCTTTGCCGCTATACACGGGATCGAGCAGCAGACCTTCCGTCGATGCCATCAGCCGAACGGCAGCGCGCATGTTATCGGTTGGAATGCCGTAGCCGGGTCCAAGCTGCGCTTCGTCGATCGAGATCGCGTCATCATTCACGCTTAGGCTTGGGTCGATCAATCGAACCGTCTGATTCGCTTTATCCAGGGTAATCGTGCGCGCATGCCCGGCATTCCCATACACCGTGAATGCCGCAATACGTGACGGGTCCAAGCCCAGCGCAACCAAACCCGCAACCAGTCCCGCATGCATGCCGCCGCTTCCGTTCGGCACCACGATGCGATCGAAAGCCACGTTTTGCGCTTGCGATTGCGCGATGATTTCAGCGGCGCAGTCCGCATAGCCGAGGCAACCGGCCGGGCTCGAACCGCCCAACGGACACACATACACGTTACGACCCTGCGTCTGCAACTCGTTCGCGCGTTCCTCGGCGAATTGCAGTGCGTTGGCCGTGCCGGGAAGATCGTGCACGCGAGCATCGAATAGCGCATCGAGCAGCACGTTGCCGTTCTCCATGTAGTCGTGATCGGAACGGGGCACGGTTCTCGTCAGCACCAGCTCGCATTGAAGTCCGACGCGAGCCGCCGCGGCCGCCGTCAGGCGCGCATGGTTCGATTGGCGTGCGCCGACGGTAATGATGGTGTCCGCGCCACGCGCGAGCGCTTCGCCAATCAGGAATTCGAGCTTGCGCAGCTTGTTGCCGCCGCCACCCAATCCCGTCAGATCTTCTCTTTTGACGTAGATGTCCGCGCCGCCGAGGCGAGCGCTCAGACGCGCAAGGTGCTGAATTGGCGTCGGGCCTTCGAGAAGCGCGTGCCGCGGAAACCTTGATAAATCGAGGCGGTGCGATAAGGCGGAGTTCATGGTCGTGGGCCGGCGAGAGAGTTGAAAGAGACGCTTCTATTCATTTGATTGACGCAAAACTCGCTCTGAGTACTCAATGCGCCAACGTCCGTATTCCAGCCAGCAATTTATCAACTTCGGCGTCAGTGGTTAGATAGCTGACCGATGCGCGCGCGATCTGCGTCAGCCCTCTGATCGTCATATCGAACGGCGTGTACCCGACGCCATTCGAGCCGATCGTGATGCCCTGTGCCGCCAATGCGCGACGCACCGACATGGCGTCGAGTCCGGCGACGTTGAACGACACCAGACCGGATCGTTCGACACCCTGGTCGAGTACGGACACGCCCGGCATCGCGGCCAACCGCTCGCGCAATAGCTGCGCGGTCCGATCGATCCGCGCGCGGATATTGTCGATGCCGATTTCCAGCGCTTCGTCCAATGCATTCGCTAATCCGCAATGCAGTGCAATCGACGCTTCCGATGATTCGAGGCGCGCGGCATCGTCGCGCAGTACCGGCTCGCCGTTGGCGTCGAGCGGCGCGGAATAGGTGTCGACGAAGGCTGGCATCAAGCGGGGCAGAAAATCCCGCCGCACGAATAACAGCCCGGTGCCGCGCGGTCCGCGCAGTGCCTTGCGGCCCACGCCCGCCAGCACGTCGCAGCCGAGTGCGACGACGTCGATCGGCAGTTGTCCGATGGCCTGCGCCGCATCGATGAAATACGGAATGCCGTGACGGCGTGCTATCTGCCCAACCGCGGCAGCCGGATTGATCAGTCCGCCATTGGCCGGTAGCCACGTGAGTGCAATCAGTCGGACCCTGTCGTCGAGCATCGCTTCGAGTGCGCCAGGATCGACCCTGCCGCTGGCATCGGAAGGAATCGTCTCTATCGATGCACCCGCGCGCTGCGCCAGAAGACGCATCGTCGCGAGATTGCCGCCCCATTCGTGCCGCGCAACGAGGATGCGTTGCCCCTCGCGCCACGGACCCAACGCCGCGAAAGCTGCGCCCCAGCCCGGCGAGTTGCCGGTCGTCAGCGCGATCTCGGCGGGCTGAGCGTTCAGCAGTCGCGCGGCGAGCGTGCGGGCCCGCTCGGTTTGATCGCTAGCAGCCGCGCCCGCTTCCATGGGTCCCATCGACGCTTCGCGCAACAGATGCGCGTGAATCGCTTCGAGCGTGGCGGCCGACGGCAGCGACGCGCCCGCATGATTGAAATGCGTGGTACTGAGCACACCGGGTGTGCGGGCACGTAATGCATCGATGACTGCGGGCGACAGCGGAGAAGACATTGGCGGCTCCGAGTGTATGAGTGGAATTCAGGCGTTTTTCAATGTGACAACCGCTTCGACTTCGGCGGCGACTCCCGCCGGAAGCGACGCGACACCAACCGCGCTGCGCGCGTGACGGCCGGCGTCGCCGAAGATTTGCACCATCACGTCCGACGCGCCATTGGCAACCGTGCTCTGCGCACTGAACGCCGGCGTGCTCGCGATGAACACGTTCAGGCGCACGACGCGCGCCACGCGCTCGAGCCGGTCGCCTGTCGCCGCGACGATCTGCGCGACGACACCGAGCGCCGACAGCCGCGCGGCCTGAGCGCCTTCGGCGTCGCTGATATTGTCGCCGAGACGCCCGAGATATGCAGGCTGTCCGTTGTTGCGCGAAATCTGACCAGAAATGTGAAGCAGATTGCCTTCTTGCACGAATGGTACGTAATTGGCAGCGGGTGCGGACGCGGATTCAAGCGTCAGGCCGAGGCTGGCGGCGCGGGAGGTAATCGAGGAGGTCATCGGAAGGGTACCGTTTTAGTGACGGGAAAGCTTCGATGCTATTGATTCGCGCTGCACGCGACCAACGATTTTTCGTGCCTGACGCATGAGCCAAACTAATGCGTTCAGCCGAGCCGGTCCTGCTGCGCCGTTTGCATGATCCAGGAGCGGAATGCGGTCGCGGCGGCGTCGAGCTTGCCCTTGCGGGTGACGAGCCACCAGCCGATGCGCGGATCGTCGAGCACCGTGTCGGGCAACGCAGGCACCAGCGAGCCTTGCGCGAGCTGCTGCGCGATCAGCCGATGGCGGCCCATTGCGATGCCCTGTCCGGCCAGCGCCGCTTCGACGACGATGTTGTAGTCGTGCATTTGCACGCGTTGCGCGTCGCCGAGATCGAGGCGGGCATGACGCGACCATGCTTCCCATTCGAACGAATGCGTCGAGTAAGAAATCAGCAATGGGAAACGCAGCAGGTCCAGTGCTTTGCGCGGACGCTTTCTGCCGGCAAGCAGCGACGGACTGCACACCGGCGAAAGACGCTCGGACATGAGCCTTTGCGAAGCGACACCCGGCCAGCCGCCGCATCCATAGCGAATCGCCACGTCGACTTCGCCGCCCGGCACATCGGCGAGTGCGATGTCGGGCCGCAATTGCAGTTCGATATCCGGATGCGCGAGCGGGAACGTATGCAGACGCGATGCGAGCCAGCGACTCGCGAATGAAGACAGCAGGCCCACGTTCAGCGTTTTGCGTTCGGTGGAGAATGCTCGCACTTCGCTGGTGCCGAGCCGCAGCAGTTCGAAAGCGGCGTGGACTTTCGCATAGTACGCGCGGCCTGTCCCGGTGAGTTCGATCGCTCGCGTTTGGCGCTCGAATAGCGCGATACCCAGATCGGCTTCGAGCTTCTGGATATGGTGGCTGACCGCGCTTTGCGTGACGAACAGTTCTTGCGCCGCGCGGCTGAAACTCAGGTGGCGCGCGGCGGCTTCGAAGGCGCGCAGCGAAAGCAGAGGCGGTAAGGGGCGGGCGGTGCGCATCGAATCGGGCGATAACAGCGTGAGCGAAGTCTGCCGTTATACGCCTGAAGGGACGCAAATAAAACCCTTACCGTCCGGCTTCATTCCTGCCACGCCGCTCCTTCCGGATACCAGTACTTGTCCAATGTTCCTTCCAGCATCTCGATGCTATAGCCCGGCCGTTGCGGCGGCATGTAGTGCCCGTTGCGGATCACCACGGGGTCCACGAAATGCTCGTGCAGATGATCGACATATTCGAGCACGCGATTTTCGAGCGACGCCGACACGCAGATATAGTCGAACAGCGAAATATGCTGCACGTACTCGCACAAGCCGACGCCACCCGCATGCGGGCACACCGGCACACCGAACTTCGCGGCCATCAGCAGTACGACGATCACTTCGTTGAGTCCACCGAGCCGACAACTGTCGATCTGGCAAAAGTCGATGGCTTGCGCCTGCAGCAGTTGCTTGAACATCACGCGATTGTGGCAATGCTCGCCGGTTGCGACGCCAATCGAACCGAGCCGCCGGCGAATCGCCGCGTGACCGAGGATGTCGTCGGGACTGGTTGGCTCCTCGATCCACCACGGGTCGAACTCGGCGAGACGACGCATGTTCGCGATCGCCTCATCGACGTCCCACACCTGGTTGGCGTCCATCATCAGCTTCAAGTTTTCGCCGATCTCTTCGCGCAGAATGCGCGCACGCCGCACGTCTTCTTCCAGGTTGCCACCGACCTTCTGCTTGAAATGCGTCCATCCCTGCGCGACGCCTTCGCGCGCGAGTCGGCGAATCTTGTCGTCGTCGTAACCGAGCCATCCTGCGGATGTCGTATAGGCCGGATAGCCGTGCGCGAGCATTTCCTTTTCTCGCTCGCCTTTGGTCTTCGCATGACGATGCAGCATCGCGAGTGCTTCGTGCGGCGTGATCGCATCGGTCACGTAACGAAAGTCGAGGCAGCGCACGAGTTCTTCCGGACTCATGTCGACCAGCAGCTTCCAGACCGGCTTGCCGACGGATTTCGCCCACAGGTCCCACACAGCGTTGACGACCGCCGCGGTGGCAAGATGAATCGCGCCCTTGTCCGGACCGATCCAGCGTAGTTGGCTATCCGAAGTGAATGCGCGCCAGAAAGCACCCATATTCGCGGCGATATCTTCGAGCTTCTTGCCGACGATCAATGGCGTGAGTGCATTCACGGCAGTCACGCAGATTTCATTGCCGCGGCCAATCGTGAACGTGAGACCGTGGCCGATCAGGTTCGGCGTGTCGGTTTCGAGCGTGACGTAGGTGGCGGAGTAGTCCGGCGCGGCATTCATCGCGTCGGAGCCGTCCAGTGAACGTGAGGTGGGAAACCGGATGTCCCGAACGGACAGCCTTGTGATCGTCGTCATCTGCGCACCCTCCGGGGCTATGGCTATCGGCTTGTCGTCTGCGGACGCAGACGGGATCGGCTACATGCGCACGTTCTCCATGTGCGCGTTCCTGCCGCGTGTACGGGTAAGCCCTTGGTTCCCAGATACCAGGCATCCCTAGGTATTCCCCAGGCATTTGTACGCGTTGACAACACGGCATTCCCTTTCTAGCATGCTAGCATGTTCTCTCGAAATCAAGGCCTCCGTGAACTCGTCAGCCGAACTGGAGAATGCCGCTGGCAATCCTTATGTCGCACTGCAAAAAGTTGGCGGTGGCGAGCGCGGCAGTTTGACCGACGCGGTCGAGGCGGCGTTGCGAGAAGCGATCGTTACGTTGGCGTTGGAACCCGGCATGATGATCGACAAGACGGCCGTGTGCGAACGGATGGGGGTGTCGCGCTTTCCGGTGTCGTCCGCGTTGGCAAGGCTTGCGCATGCGGGTCTCGTCGAGGTATTGCCGCAGCGCGGCACGCGCGTCAAACCGATCGCGCTCGACGACATCCGCCAGCATCTATTCATCCGCAGCGCACTGGAGGTCGAGACGGTGCGCGGCGTGGCGCGAATGCACGACCGGGCCACGCTCGACGCATTGGCCAGCAATCTCGACCAGCAGCGCGCTCTGGCTGGAAGTGGCGAACGTCTGGCGTTTCATGCGCTCGATCTGGCTTTCCATGAAATCCTGCTCGACGCGGTCAACCTGCCGCGCGTGAAGGAAATCGTCGCGGTGTCGCGCAATGCGCTGGACCGCGCGCGGCAATTGCTCGCAAGTCCGGAACGGGTCGTGCATACGCTGGAAGAGCACGAGAGCATCTTCAAGGCTCTTTGCGCCGGCGACGGCGATGCGGCCGCGAAAGCGATGCACGATCATCTCGACCAGGTCGTCGCCGAATTGCACCGGTCCGCAAAAGAGCGGCCCGACCTGTTCGCGCCTTGAATGAAAGCTGCAATGAAAGCCGTTGTCGAGTCGTAAAAAGCTCCACCGTAAAAGCGTTGGTGAAATAGGCAGCCGTCGACAGATCAGCACATGAACCCACTCATTTCCGTCAACAAGCTTTGCAAGAGCTTTCCGGGCGTTAGAGCACTTCATGACGTCCGCTTCGAACTCATGGCCGGCGAGGTCCATGCGCTGATGGGCGAGAACGGCGCCGGCAAGTCGACGCTGATGAAGATTCTTGCCGGCGTCTATACGCGCGATTCCGGCGAAATTCTGTTCGACGGCAAACCCGTCGACTTTCAAGGCCCGCGCGACGCGCAAGCCGTCGGCATCGGCATCATTCATCAGGAACTGCAACTGATGAATCATCTGAGCATCGCGCAGAACATCTTTATCGGCCGAGAGCCGCGCAAGGGTCTGGGTTTGTTCCTCGACGAAGACAAGCTGAATGCGCAGGCACGCGAGATCCTGGCCCGCATGCACGTGAAGCTCGATCCGCGCAAGATAGTCGGCACGCTGACCGTCGCGAGTCAGCAGATGGTCGAGATCGCGAAAGCCCTGTCTTTCGATTCGCGCGTGCTAATCATGGACGAGCCCACCTCCGCACTCAACGATGCCGAGATTGCCGAGTTGTTCCGGATCATCCGTCAATTGAAAGAGCGCGGCGTCGGCGTCGTCTATATCTCGCACAAGATGGACGAGTTGAAGCAGATCACCGATCGCGTCACGGTGATGCGCGACGGCGAGTATGTGGCCACCGTTCCGACCGAGGGCACCAGCGTCCAGACGATCATCGGCATGATGGTCGGGCGCACGCTCAGCGACATCGCGCCGGTGGAGAGCGCGCCGGCGAAAGGCGAACTCGCGCTCGAAGTCAAAAATCTCGTCGCGGGTCCGCTCGTGCGCGACGTCAGTTTCGAATTGCGCAAGGGCGAAATACTCGGCTTCGCCGGCTTGATGGGCGCGGGCCGCACGGAGCTCGCGCGTGCGGTGTTCGGTGCCGATCCGGTCGAATCGGGCGAGATCTTTGTGAAGGGCGTGAAGGCGTCGATCAAAAGGCCCAGTGATGCGGTCAAGCGCGGCATCGGCTATCTGTCGGAAGATCGCAAGCGCTTCGGTCTGGCCACCGGAATGGATGTCGAATCGAACATCGTGATGTCCGATCTCGGCAAGTTCCTGTCGCTCAATATGTTCCTGCGCAGCGGGCAGATTCGCAAAAGAGCGCAGCACTTCATCAAGCTGCTTGCGATTCGCACGCCTTCGGCGACGCAGCAGGTTCGGCTCCTGTCGGGCGGCAATCAGCAAAAGATCGTGATTGCGAAATGGCTCGAGCGCGATTGCGATGTCCTGTTCTTCGACGAACCGACGCGCGGTATCGACGTCGGCGCGAAAAGCGAAATCTACAAGCTGCTGCGCTCGCTGGCGGCGCAAGGCAAGGCGATCGTGATGATCTCCTCCGAGCTGCCCGAAGTTCTGCGCATGAGCGACCGCATCGTCGTGATGTGCGAGGGCCGCATTACCGGCGAGCTGTCCGCCGGCGAAGCGACGCAGGAGCGCATCATGCATCTCGCGACGCAGCGCGAATCCCTGAAAACGGCACAAGCCTGAAGAGGTCTATGACATGACAATGCAAACGGATACCGCGGCGCTGGACAACGAACGGCGCACTTCCGGGCTGAAAGCGCGAATTTTTGCGCCGACCGCCGTGCAAAAGATGCTCGCGTTCGCGAGCCTCATTCTGCTGCTGGTGTTCTTCAGCTTCGCGTCACCGGCCTTCATGCAGATGGACAACATCCTCGGCATTTTGCAGGCGACCGCTGTGAACGGCGTGCTGGCGATCGCGGCCACGTTCGTGATCATCACTGGGGGTATCGATCTGTCGGTTGGTACGTTGATGACGTTCACCGCCGTGATTTGCGGTGTATTTCTCACTTACTGGCATCTGCCGATGTGGATGGGCGTACTCGCGGCACTGGCGACTGGCGCGGTATGCGGCACGATATCGGGCACCTTGACCGCGAAAATGAAGATTCCGCCATTCATCGCGACGCTCGGCATGATGATGCTGCTCAAAGGGCTTTCGCTCGTCGTGTCGGCCGACAAGCCGATCTATTTCACCGATACCGAGAACTTCTACCGTATTTCCCAGGACTCGCTGATCGGCTATTTCCTGCCGAGCGTGCCGATTCCGAATGCGGTACTTATTTTGTTCTTTCTCGCGATCGTCAGTTCCATTACGCTCAATCGCACTGCGCTCGGCCGCTACACATTCGCACTCGGCAGCAATGAAGAAGCGGTACGGCTTTCGGGCGTCAATGTCGATCGCTGGAAGATCGCGATTTACGGCGTGGGCGGCGCGATCTGCGGCATCGCGGGTCTCCTGATCGCGTCGCGGCTCAATTCCGCGCAGCCGGCGCTCGGGCAGGGCTATGAGCTCGATGCGATCGCGGCGGTCGTGATCGGCGGCACGTCGTTGAGCGGCGGTTCGGGCACGATACTCGGCACCATCATCGGCGCTTTCATCATGAGCGTGCTGACCAACGGGCTGCGCATCATGTCGGTCGCGCAGGAGTGGCAGATCGTCGTGACGGGTTTGATCATCATTCTGGCGGTGTATGCGGACATTCTGCGGCGCAGCCGGGGAAGTTGATGTAGGAGCAAGGAAGCAGCAAATAAGCAGGGAACGCAGGAGCAGCAGAGAGAGGGCACGTGAAGGCTCCCTCGAAAGCTCGATAGCGGCTTGATAGCCCAACCATTGGAGGAGGCCCCATGTTGAAGAGAAGACTAATCGGTATCGTGGTCGGTGTCGGTGCGCTCGTTGGCGGAAGCAGTCTCGCATATGCGGATGAACCGTATATTCCGCTTATTTCGAAAGGCTTCCAGCATCAGTTCTGGCAAGCCGTCAAATCGGGTGCCGAGCAGTCCGCGAAAGCGAACAACGTCAGGATCACGTTCGAGGGACCGGAAACCGAAGCGATGGTCGACAAGCAGATCGATATGCTGTCGGCCGCGCTCGCGAAGAAACCGCAGGCGATCGGTATTGCGGCACTCGACAGCAAGGCGGCCATCCCCTTGCTCAAGCGCGCGCAGAACGACAAGATTCAGGTGATCGCATTCGACTCTGGCGTCGACAGCGATATTCCGTTGACGACCTGCGCAACGGACAACCTCGCCGCCGCCGCGCTCGCCGCCGACAAGATGGCCGAGTTCATCGGCAATTCCGGCGAAGTCGGCGTCATCGTGCACGACCAGACCAGCCGCACCGGTGTCGATCGTCGCGACGGTTTCGTCAATCAGATCAAGTCGAAGCATCCGAACATCAAGATCGTGTCCGTGCAATACGGCGCCGGCGATCACCTGAAGTCGGCGGAAATCGCCAAGGCCATGATCCAGGCGAATCCGAACCTGAAGGGCATCTTCGGCGCGAACGAAGGTTCCGCGGATGGCGCAGCGATTGGCATCAAGGAGTCGGGCAAGAAACTCGTGCTGATCGGCTTCGACTCCGGCAAGGAGCAGAAGGACAACATCATGTCGGGCTTGATGGCCGGCGCGATTACGCAGAACCCGGTCGGTATCGGCAAGTGCACGGTCGACTCAGCGGTCAAGGCGCTGCATGGCGAGAAGCTGCCGAAGAAGATCGATACCGGTTTCTACTGGTACGACAAGACCAACATCAACGATCCGAAGATCGTAGCCGTGCTGTACGACTAAGCAAGGCCGGCGGTCGCGACTCGGAAAGCCGGGCACGCGGAAATCGTCAAGGAGGAAGAGCCACGCTCTTCCTCTTTTTTATTGCCTTTGCGCGACATCGGAATGACGCCAACCGAGCGGGGCGCTGCGCCGCAACAACGTGCGCTCCGAAACGCTCGCACCGGGTCGAGTCACTGGGGAGTAGCGGCGGTCCAGTGCTATAAAAGCGCGGCTAATAGTCATTTCACGCCATTGCCCGCATTAATCTGATATTTTATGTTTATGTAATCGTTGCACGAGCCGTCCATTCGCATGCCGATTCGGACCCACCAACCGTCGAATGCGCAGGTCATGGCTTTTACCGAACCGAGGTCTCCATTTTTCAAGTGGCTCGTGTCTTCGGCTCAGAACCTGAGTCCGGACAACCGGCAGATTCTGCTCGCCAACCTGTTTACGCGAACCGCTTCTATCATATTCGCATCGATTTGCGAAATTAGCGTTTGCGCGACTGCGTATTATCTTTATCCGATTCCGCTGTATGCCGCGTGGGGCATTGCGGTCGTCGCATTGCTGATCGTGCGGCTCCTGTTGATCTGGCTATGCCGCACGCGCGCCGCGAAAGGGCTGCCCACACCGACTTCCGCGTTTCTTTTCGCGAGTCTGTTGTGGAGCGCGCTATTCGGCTTCGGCACATTTCTGTGCAATATCAGCGGGAGTCCCACGCTTTTTCTGCTTGGAAACGTTTGCGCGGTCGGTGTAATCGGCGGGTTGGCCGGACGTAATGCGAGCACGCCGCGGCTTGCGTTATTGCAGATCGTATTTATTCTGAGCTTTCTGAGTATCGGCGCGGCGATGTCGCCAGGCAATGGCAAGCTCGTGTTGCTATTTCAGGCACCGTTTTGCGCGGCCGGCTTTTTCACGGTTGCGCTGCGCAGCAATCGCGACACCGTCGCGTTGCTGCTCGCGCGCGAAAACAGTCATCGCCTCGCGCGCCAGGACAGCTTGACCGGTTTGCCGAATCGCGCGCGCATCAGCGAGCTGCTGCTCGAGCGCACCGGCGAGAGTTCGACCGGGCAGGGCGGGGCGTTCGCGGTGCTGCTGATCGACCTCGATGGCTTCAAGGCGATCAACGACAGTCTCGGCCATGCCGCCGGCGACCGGATTCTGCAGGAAGCGGCGACGCGTTTGCGCGACGTGCTGCCAAGCGGCGACCAGGTTGGCCGCCTCGCGGGCGACGAGTTCGTGGCGATTGCGGACGGCGCCGGGCAGCTTCGCGACGTGCGCGTGCTGGCTGATCGCATCGTCAGAACGCTGGCGCGGCCGTTCGTGCTGAGCGAAGCGCTCGTGCATATCGGCGCGAGCGTCGGCATCGCGCTGTACCCCGAACATGCGAATACCGGTCCGCAATTGCTGATCTGCGCCGACCGCGCGCTGTATGGCGTCAAGCGCAGCGGCAAAAGCGCGTTTGCGATTTTCGATGCCGAGAAGCACGTATCCGACGAAAGCCTGAGCCTGCTGCGCAGCGACCTCGAAGGCGCGCTGAAGTCGTTCGATGGTTTGCGCATGGAGTATCAGCCGATCATCGATCTTCACACCGGCGCGGTAGCGGGTCGCGAGGCGCTGATTCGCTGGGCTCATCCGACGCGCGGCGAGTTGTCGCCGTCGGCGTTCATTCCGACCGCCGAGCGCACCGGCCTGATTCTCCTGTTGGGCGAATGGGTGCTGCTGCAATCGTGCATGGCGGCGTCGACGTGGCGCGACAAGGTGATCGTCGCGGTCAACGTATCGCCGGTGCAGTTGCGCGAGGAATCGTTCGCATCGACGGTGACGGCCATACTTCGGAAAACCAGGCTGCCGCCGACGCGGCTCAATCTAGAGGTCACGGAAACGGCACTCCTGAACGACGATGAAGTGACCCGCCGCAATATCACCCGGTTGCGCGCCTTGGGCATCGGGCTGGCGCTCGACGACTTCGGCACCGGCTTTTCGACGATGTCGACGCTGGTGCGCTTCTCGTTCGACAAGCTGAAGATCGACAGCTCGTTCGTGCGCGAGGCCGTGCATGGGCGCGAATCTGCGGCCGTGGTGCGCGGCATCGTCGCACTTGCGCGCGAGATCGGCATGCCGACCACGGCAGAGGGCATCGAAACCCAGGAGCAGCTCAATTTCGTGCGCGTCTGCGGTTGCACGCATGCGCAGGGTTATCTGCTGGGCAAGCCGATGAGCAGCGAAGAAATCGAGCAGTGCGAAGCCGCGCTCGACGCGCGTGTCGCCGACAAGGCCGCGCCCGCGGACTTTTGATAACCGTTACCGACGCGATCGAGGTCGTGATGTCATCTCCGCTGCAATTCCAATTGCGGATCACCGCGTCGGCGGAACTCGCCAACTCGCTGCGCGCGGACCCTTCGTGCGCCGCGCATCCAGCACTTCGCGCCCTTTTGCAAACGCATCACGCAACGCTCAAATGCCAGTTCGATGCATTCGCCGACTACGTGAGCGAAGCGGAAAGAATGGGCGCCGAGAACTACCCGCTTTATCAATGGACGCGGCAGACCATCGAGAACCCGGAGAAGAAAGCGAAATACCTTCAGTCGTTCACGCTCTACGTGAATGGCGACGAGGTGTATGGCAAGGATGTCGCCGATGCGCTCGAAGTCGGCTTGTCGAAGCTGATCGACGCGAACGGCATCGTTCGTGTGTCGAGGTTCGACACGAATCCCGCAAACAATCCACAGCCGCCCGCCCGCATGTGAGGCGGCCAAATAAATTTCACTCTGAAAGCTTCACGGTCAAGCGGCTTAACATTTGACGACACGCGACGAAGTTCGTGAGACGATGCAATTTCACTTATTTTTGTGGGAGTGCGACATGGGACTTCTGGACGAAGTGGGCAAGATCGCCGGCGCGGTCGCCGCCGTTGAAGCCGCGGAGAAAGTCGATCCGCAAGCGGGTCTGCTGACCAAAGGCATCGCCGCTATCGCCGGATTCGAAGGCGCCGGCAAGCTCGAAGAGCTGGTGGAAAAGAAAGAAGAAGAGAAGCAGGACGACGCCGACAACGCTCAAGCCGCGGACGATACGAGTTCGCAAACCTAAGCGGCGCTCACGCGGATTGCCGGATGCATGCGCGTGATCGAATTGCGCGCTGCACCGGCAATTCGTTTTTATGAGCGTTTCGATCTCAATCCCCACCTTCCGCTGTTCTCCCGATGTTTTCATCGGGCTGTCATCGCCGTCCGGCTACGATCGTCCGTCACTTTCCGTCCGCGCTCGCCCGCGGGGCGTTGTTTTGCGCCGGCGTTCTTCCACCCGAACAACCATACCGGACATGTCGAACACAAAAATCGTCAAGACAACGCCTGCCGATGAGCACGGCGCATCGATCGTCTCGCGTCGCGGCTTTCTGAAGTTCGCCGGCGTATCGAGTCTCGCGACGGCGGCGGGCGCGCTCGCATCGACCGCGCGCGGCGCCAATAGCGGCACGCCCGATGGCACGCCCGAGCAGATCCATCTGACCTGGGGCAGCGACCCGACGAGCGAAGTGACCGTGTCGTGGTCGTCGCTCGCGCCGGCGGTCAATCCGCAGGTGCGCATCAGCGGCACCCGTCACGGCGACCACGCGAAACATACGGTGCACGCGGTGCAAAGCACTTACACCGACGGCCTCAACGGCGAGGTGGTGTTCAACTATCACGCGCGCCTGCGCGAGCTGAAGGCCGACACGACCTATCAGTACGAAGTGACGGCCGATAACGACAGCAACGCATCGCAACCCTTCGCCGCGAGTTTTCGCACCGCGCCGCGCGGCCGCGCGCCGTTTCGCTTCACGAGCTACGGCGATCTCGCGACGCCCAATACCAACTGGGTGCTGTCGTCGCCGCAAAGCCGCTTCGCGGTGGCAGCCGTCGAGAGCTTCCAGCCGCTGTTCCATCTGCTGAACGGCGACCTCTGCTATGCGAATCTGAACCCGATGCAGCAACCCGAGGTGTGGCGCGACTTCGGCAACAACGCGCAGACCTCGGCGGCGAACCGGCCGTGGATGCCGTGTCCCGGCAATCACGAGCTCGAATTCAACAACGGCGAGCAGGGGCTTGCGTCGTATCTGTCGCGCTACATGCTGCCGGACAATCACACGCGTTTTCCGGGCCGCTGGTACAGCTTCCGGGTCGGCTCGGTGCTGTTCGTTTCGCTCGATGCGGACGACGTCGTCTATCAGGATGCCGCCGCGTTCGTCGCCGGGCCCGCGCCGTTGACGCCGGTCGCGAGTACCGGCAATCCGCCGATTCCAGCGGGCACGTCGCTGTATGTGCGCGGCTATAGCAATGGCGAGCAGACGCGCTGGCTAGAGAAAGTGCTGCAGCATGCATCGCACGATAACGACGTGGACTGGATCATCGTGCAGATGCATCAGGACGCGCTCAGTTCGTCGAAGACCGGCAACGGTTCCGACAAGGGCATTCGCGAAGCGTGGCTGCCGCTGTTCGATCGCTATGGCGTGGACCTCGTGCTGTGCGGTCACGATCACGACTACGAGCGCAGCTATCCGGTGCGCGGTTGCAATCACAACCGGGGCACCGACATCGCGACGGGGCGCCCGGTCGATACGTTGCAGCCCAAGCCGCTCATGTCGGCGGTATCGGCGGGTGCATCGACGTTCGATACGAGTCACGGCACGATCCACCTGATTCTCGGCGGCGGCGGCACGAGCGCGCCGCTCGACGTGTATGGCGTCGATGCCGGCACGGGCCTGCCGCAGGCGCGCATCTTCACGAAGCCGAATCGCCCGGTGCCGGCGACGACCGCGGGCGCGTTCGTGCGCGCGAGCGCCGACGCGGTCGAAGACGCGATCTGGTCCGCGCAACGCGACACTGGCACCGGCTACGGCATCGCGGTGTTCGACTACGATCCGGGACAGCCCGGCGGCGACACGACGATCACGATGAACTACTACCATGCGCCTGGCGCGGATCAGACGCCGACACCGGAATATGCGCTGTTCGAGACGATCGAATTGAAGAAGAAGCGGCGCGGGTAGAGGAGTAGATTCAGACCGCTAACCGGCATTCGCGCCAGGGGCCGCTCACCACGAGCGGCCCTTGTTTTTCGCGGTTACCGCAAAAAACAATACCCCATTCATTTTGTTACACGTCTTACCGGGATGGACTGTCGCAGTTACAAAGGCCTTTCGCAAGCCCCGCTATACTCGGCGCCGTCTCACTAAAACAAAGACCCGATATGTCCAAGAAGATCACCCAGATGGTTGCCGTGGCTGCATTGAGCGCCGCGGCGTCGTTGCCGGCCCTCGCCGGTGATATGAACAACATGCTCGGCGGCGCGCTCGGTGGCGTGGCCGGCGCGGCAGTCGGCGGCGCGGTGGGTGGCAGCACCGGCGCAGTGATCGGTGGCGCGGTGGGCGGTGGTGCGGGCGGCGCGGTCACGTCGAATCGTCGCGAACGTACCGGCGCGATCATCGGCGGCGCGCTCGGTGGCGGCGCAGGCACCGCGGCCGGCAACGCAATGGGCGGCCGCACTGGCGGCCTCGTCGGCGCGGCGCTGGGCGGCGGCGCGGGTTCGGCGCTCGGCGGCAACATCTCGCGCTCGAACTCGTACGCCGACGACTACTCGCGCGACTACCATTCGGGCAAGCGCCATCACAAGCATCGTCACTACGACTGAGATGGCTTGACATCGACGGGGCTGGTCCGCGTGCGCATCACAGGCGAACGCGGCGGCCCTCGTCCATCACGCATGCAAGACCAGTTTCTGAATGCGCCAGTTCAGCAACTCGGCAACGAATAAGACGTTTTCCGAAGGGCACGCCATCTCGTGAATCCAGCCGAACTGTTTCGGCTGTTTGCCGGCTTTGCCGAGTACGCCGAGCATTTTGCCATCGAGCGTCATCTTGTAGATACGGCCCGGAAACGCGTCGGCGCTATAGAGCACCTGATTCGGTCCCGGCGAAATGCAGATCGCCCAGGGTGAGCCCGGCGCGAACGTGCCCGCGGCGAGTTCCGCTTCGCTCGGCATGTTGCCGATCGCGGGACGCGCGTCCGGCGGCACCGGTACGTCGATCGTGAACTGCCGCAGGAACGTACCCTCGGTATCGAACACCTGGATGCGCCGGTTGCTCCGATCGGCCACGTACACGTGGTCGTGCGCATCGACTGCGATGCTATGCGGCGTGTGGAACTGCCCCGGTCCCGTGCCGCGATCACCCCATGACTTCAGCCAGTTGCCGTCGCGATCGACCTTCGCGACGCGCGAGTTGATGTATCCGTCGCTGATATAGGTGTTGCCCGCCTTGTCCCATGCGACGTCGGTCACCTGGCGAAAGCGTCCGGGTTCGGACGGCAGCGGCGGATTCGGATGCTTGAGCGGCGCGGTCTCTTCGTCCGATGCTTCCTGCTTGCGGCCGAACACCATCGCGACGCGTCCTTCCGGCGTGAACTTGATCACCATGTCCGAGCCCTTGTCGGTGACCCAGACGTTGTCATGCCGGTCCACCTTCACCGTGTGCGCGAACGACCACGCATACAGGTTGTGGCCAATCTCACGCACGAAGCGTCCATCGGGCGCGAACTCGAGCAGTTGCGCGGCCGCCGCGCCATACGCGGGGCCGGTGGTGTTGCCGCGCGACAGCACGAAGATATGGCCACGCGAATTGAGCGCGACGCCCGAGCATTCGCCGAAGTACGTGTCGTTCGGCAAACGTACGGGGTTGGCAATCGAGTCATAAGCAATCGTGCGCACGTCGGGTGCGTCCGCGGCGAACGCGGACGGCATCGCGAGTCCGGCGGCGCTGCCCGCAAGCAGGCTCATGAAAGTCCGGCGGCTCATCGCCCGATGGTCGGGACTGCCGCAGCATGCACAAAACGACTCGTATCGCTCGATCATTCGTTGTCTCCTTTGATCCATCGCTTGAAGTGTGCAAAGGCAAGCCTAGTGCACAAAACGCTTGATAGCTAAGTCGTTTTGCGATGCTGGAAGGGACATTTCCCGTTATGCGCGTCACATGCTCTTTCGCGACCGGCTGACAGTCAGATGGAATGTGCGGTGACGGCAGGGCATCGCGAGCCAGCCCGCTTTGCTACCATGCAAGACAGCGACCGCCATGGTCCGCTTTCATCCGCGTTGGTCCATCACACAAGGAGATTCGAATGAGCAAAGGTTATTGGGTGACGTCGTACCGCAAGACGAACGATCCGCAGAAACTGGCCGCGTACGCGCAACTCGCCCCGGCCGCGGTGGCGGCGGCAGGCGGCAAGTTCATCGTGCGAGGCGTGGCGGACGAGGCGCGCGAGCAGGGCCTCAAGGAGCGCACGGTCGTGATCGAATTCCCGACCTACGAGGCGGCCGTCGCCGCTTACGAAAGCGACGAGTACAAGAAGGCGCTGGCCGCATTGGGCGATGGCGTGGAGCGCGATCTGCGCATCGTGCGCGGCGCCGACTAACGCGAGCGGCATGCCTACACTGCGCGGCGCTCGCCGCGCAGCCGCTTACTTCACCGCGCCGAGCGCGAGCCCCTTCACCATATAACGCTGCAACCACGCAAACACGATCGAAACCGGCAGCGTCGCGCCCAAGGTCGCGGCCATCACCAGATGCCATTCGACCACGTACTTGCCCGCCACCATATCGGTCACTTGCACGGTCAGCGTCTTGTTTTCCGGCGAACGGATCAACGTATAGACCACCGCGAACTCGTTCCACGCATTGATGAACGTGAAGATCGCAGTTACGACGATCGCCGGCACCGCGAGCGGCAGAAACACCTTGAACACCGCGCGCGTACGGCTGCAGCCTTCGAGCCACGCGGATTCCTCGAGATCCTGCGGCACGGTCTGAAAGTACGACGACAGCATCCACACCGCGAACGCGATATTGAACGCCGCGTATGACACGATCACGCCGATCCTCGAATCGACCAGGTTGCCGTCGCCCCACGGAATCATCGCCGCGAGCCGGAACAGGCCGACCACCAGCAGGATCGGCGACAGCATCTGCGTGACGAGCAGGAACTGCCTGTACAGACCGCGTCCGCGAAACGGAAAGCGCGCGAGCGCGTAAGCGGCGGGCAGGCTCACCGCGAGTGCGAGCGCGGTGGACAGGCAACTGATGATCGCGCTGTTGCGCAGCGCGACGCCGAAGTTGGCCGCGTCCCACATGTCGACGAAATTGCGCCACTGCCACTGCACCGGCAGCCAGCGCGCCGGATAGACGAAGATCTCCGACGCGGGCTTGACCGAGGTGAAGAACATCACCGCGAACGGAAACAGTATGACGATCACGAGCGGCGTCAGCGCGATCCAGCACCACAGCGAGCGTTTGGTCTTCGCGCTCAGACTCATGACGGCACTCCTTCTTTCGTGCGTTGCAGACGCAGATAAGCGATCGAGAACGCGAACAGCATGACGAGCATGATCAGCGAAACGGCGGCCGCTTCGCCGGGGCGTCCGAGCCGGAAGCCGAGTTCGTACAGATAGGTGACGAGGATGTGCGTGCTGTTGTCGGGCCCGCCTTGCGTCATCACCCAGATGATCGGAAACGAGTTGAACACGTAGATCACGTTCAGCAGAATCGCCATGTTGATGAACGGGCGCAGCAGCGGCATCGTCAATTGACGGAACTGCTGCCACGCGCTCGCGCCGTCGATCCGCGCAGCTTCGTAGATATCGCTCGGCACCGAAGACAGGCCGCCAAGAAAAATCGTCACCGTGAACGGAATCGACACCAGAATGCCGACCGCGATTTCGACGGGGAACGCGAACTCGGGCGTCGCGAGCCAGTGAATCGGGCCGCTGATCAGGCCGAGCCGCTGCAGCGTCACGTTGACCATGCCATAGTCGTCGTTGAAGGCCCAGCGCCAGACGACGGCGGTCATCGTCAGCGACACGGACCACGGCAGCATCACGATAGTGCGCGCGACACCGCGGCCGTGGAAGTCCTGATTCAGAATCAGTGCGACAGGTACCGAGATCAGCACCGTGCCACCCACCACGCACACGGTCCAGATGATCGTGCGGCGTACCGAAGCGAGAAACACCGGGTCCTGGAATACGTTGATGAAATTTTGCGCGCCGGTGAAGTCGCGAATCGCGCCGAAGCGCGACACCTCATGCAGCGATTGCCACACGATGTTGAAAATCGGATAGCTGATGATGAACAGCGCCAGCACGAGGCTAGGCGCAATCAGCAACCAGGGCGCCTGCGCGCGCGGAGAAACGGAGCGGCTCATGCGTGCTCGATCGTAAGACGCGCCCGCTTTCTGGCGGCGGGCGCGACGGAATGGGCCGGTGGGTGCGTCGTGCTGCATAGGCTCGAATATTGGGGGTGTGCGCAACGCGCGGCGCTTCAGCTACGGCGCCGCGCGTCCCCTGTTCGTCTCGTTACTGCCAGAAGCCGTGTATCAGTGACCGAGCGACTTGTTTGCCTGCGTGGCCGCCGAATTCAACGCGTCAGCCGGCTGCGCCTTGGCCAGGTAAATCGCTTGCATCGAGTCGGTCACGGCCTTCGCGGTGTCTTCCCAGCCGGTCACGGTCGGCGCGAAGTGAGCCGTGGGCAGCAACGCGATGAACGCCTTGATGTCCGGATCGTTGAACGCCGGGTCCGCCGCTTCGGCCTTCGTGGTCGGCAGGAAGCCCTCGGTCGTCGTGAACTCGACGCGCGGTTCCTTCGTGAACAGATAGTCGAGGAACTTCCACGCGGTCTTCTTCGCCTTCGAGTTCTTGAACATCACGATCGAGTCGGTGACCGCGTAGGTGGCGTGCGTCGTGCCCATCGGCACCGGATCGATGCCGTACTTCAGGTTCGGCGCTTCCTTCTTGATCTGCTTCGCGAGGAACGGCGCGGAGATCACCATCGCGACGCGGCCCTGCTTGAACAGGTTCTGCACGTCTTCGCGGCTATAGCCGGTGACGCCCGGTTGCGTGAGACCCTGGTCGATCATCTGCTTGTACATCGTCGCGGCCTTCACGCCCGCCGGCGAATTGAACGCGGCCTTGCCGTCCTTGCCCACCACGTCGCCGCCCATCGTCCACAGCGCGTAGTAATAGTAGACGTCGGTTTCGATTTCCTTGCCTTGCAGACCGAAGCCGGCGATGCCTTGCGCCTTCAGCTTCTTCGATGCATCGATCACGTCGTTCCAGGTCTTCGGGCCGTCGGGGTAGCCGACCTTCGCGAGCATGTCCTTGTTGTAGTACAGCGCGCGTGCGGAAGCGGCGATCGGCAGCCCGTAGGTCTTGCCGTTGATCTGACCGGGCGCGAGGAACGGACCGATGAAGCGGGCCTTGAAGTTCGCATCCATATAGCCGTCCAGCGGCTCGGCGACGTCGTCCTTCACGAAGTCGAGCAGCCACCGCGTGCCGACGATCGCGAGGTCCGCGTTGGCGCCGCCGGAGATGTCCGTTTGCAGCTTCTGTTGCAGCGTGTCCCAGTTCACGTCTTCGATCTTGATGGTCGTGCCCGGGTTGGCCTTCTCGAAGTTGCGGGCCATTTTCTCGAAGTACGGCGCGGTCGCGTCGCTGTAGTGCGCGACCGTCACGCGGACCGTTTCGGCGTGGGCCGACACGGCGATACCTGCAAACGCGAGCGCCACGGCGACTTTGCCTAGCGCGAGGGAAGCACGGGCATGCAACGACATTTTTCTCTCTCCTGTGGGTGGTTTGCTGCCGTCGCCGGCCGCCTTGGGTAAATTGTTTGAAAAAATCCTACATGACGCAAAATAGCTTGTCACGTAGGGTCTGCGATATTTTTTCCTCGGGGATTTTGTGCATAAGATGCTGGAAAGCATGGAGTATTCTGCACTGCGCGATGTTACGGAAACCCACTTTCGGGATGGCCGGGCAGTCCTCGCAAACGCTTTTTGTAGGAAATTTACAGCGAGGCGCGCGGCGCGGACCGGGTGGCGGAAGGCGACGGCAAGACGGCCGAATCGGCCGGGCGAACGAGCGAGGAACACATGGATCGTGTCGTATTGGTAACCGGCGCATGCGGCGGTATCGGCAGCGTGTTATGCGAGCGCTTCGTGGCGGCGGGCGACACCGTGCTCGCGCTCGACCTCGACGCGGCCGCGCTGCAAGCGCTGAGCGCGCGACTCGGCGCAAACAGGATCGTGCCGGTCGCGGTCGATCTCGGCGACGCCGCCGCGGTGCAGCAAGCGGTGGCCGCGGCGGTCGCGCAGCGCGGACCGGTCGACGTGCTGGTCGCGAACGCGGGCGCTGCGCTCGGCGCGTCGCTCGCGACTACCGACGCCGCAAGCTGGCAGCGCGACATCCATCTGAATCTGAACGGCACGTATCACACGGTCGAGGCGGTGCGCGCGTCGATGATCGAACGGCAGCGCGGCGCGCTCGTGCTGATCGGCTCGGTGAACGGTCTCGCCGCGCTCGGTCATCCAGCATATAGTGCCGCGAAGGCCGGCCTGATCAGCTATACGAAGGCGCTCGCGATCGAGCTGGGCCGCTATGGCATTCGCGCGAACATCGTGTGTCCCGGCACTGTGAAGACCCAGGCGTGGCAGGCCCGCGTCGACAAGAATCCGCAGGTGTTCGAGGAGCTGAAGAAGTGGTACCCGTTGCGCGACTTCGCGACGCCCGACGACATCGCCGACGCGGTGCTGTTTCTCGCGTCGCCGCAAGCGCGCGTGATCACCGGAGTCGCGTTGCCGGTCGACGGCGGCTTGATGGCGGGCAACCGGCTACTGGCGCAGGAGCTGACGCTCGAGTCGTTCTGAGCCGCGCACGGCGCGCGCATTACGACACCCGCAATACAACACGCAGCAAGACGATGAGGACAGCATGGCAGCAGTGCAACTGAGCGGCATCTTCAAACGCTATGGCGACACCCAGGTCGTGCACGGCATCGATCTCGACATCGACGACGGCGAGTTCGTCGTGCTGGTCGGTCCGTCGGGCTGCGGCAAGAGCACGCTGATGCGGATGGTGGCCGGGCTCGAGGAAATCAGCGGTGGCGATCTGATGATCGGCGGCACGCGCGCGAATACGCTCGCGCCTCAGCAGCGCAATATCTCGATGGTGTTCCAGAGCTACGCGCTGTATCCGCATCTGTCGGTGTATGAAAACATCGCGTTCGGTCCGAGAATCCGCAAAGAGTCGTCGGAGAAATACAAGCCGCGCATCGATGCGGCCGCGAAGATGCTGAACCTCAGCGGCTATCTGGACCGTTTGCCGCGCGCGCTGTCGGGTGGTCAGCGGCAACGTGTCGCGATGGGCCGCGCGGTGGTGCGCGAGCCGTCGCTGTTCCTGTTCGACGAGCCGCTGTCGAATCTCGACGCAAAGCTGCGCGTGCAGATGCGCACCGAAATCAAGGCGCTGCATCAGCGCTTGAAGAACACGGTGATCTACGTCACGCACGATCAGATCGAAGCAATGACGATGGCCGATCGCATCGTCGTGATGAACGCGGGACGAATCGAGCAGATCGGCCGTCCGCTCGAACTCTATGACCGGCCGGCGAATCTGTTCGTCGCGAGCTTCCTCGGCTCGCCGTCGATGAATTTCGTCGAGGGCGTGATCGTCACTCGCACCCAGGGTGCGGGCCTCGCATTGAAGCTCGCGGACGGCAGCGAGGTCGCGCTCGAAAGCACGCCTGCGTCGGCCGTGGTCGGTGCGCAGGCCACGCTCGGCGTGCGGCCCGAGCACATCGAGATCACCGCGCAGATACCGGATGCCGCGCTCGACGTCGAAGTGATCGAGCCAACTGGCGCCGAGACGCACTTGTACGGGAAAATAGGCGGCTCCGCGTGGTGCGTGACAACGCGCGAACGCTCGAAGATCGAGCCCGGTCAGCGTGTTGCGCTGCGTCTGCCGGCCGAACACATTCATCTGTTCGATACGGAGAGTGGACGCAGGCTGGTTTGATCAGGCCGATTGAAGCCGAAGAAGCTGCGAGCGACGCGGAACCATATGAAACAGCCCCTGAGGAACACCGGGTGTCCGCACCGAACTTGATTCCCCATATCCGCAACGCACTCGCGAGTCTGCGGCCCGCCGAGCGCAAGGTCGCCGACATGGTGCTTGCCGACGTCGACTTCGCGATGCGCGCGAGCATCACCGATCTCGCGCAGCGCGCCGACGTGTCCGAGCCTTCCGTCACGCGTTTTTGCCGCGCGATCGGTGCGCACGGTCTGCGCGACTTCAAGATGCAGCTCGCGCAAAGCGTGGCGGGCGGATTGCCGTATGCGTCGACCGCGGTCGCCCGCGACGACGACGTGCAGACCTTGATGGACAAGGTCGGGGAAGCGGCGATCGACGGCATCACGCATGCGCGCGGAGCGCTCGATCCTGCGGTGGTCGAAAGCGCGATCGCGGCGCTCGTGAGCGCCCGGCGGGTGTTTTTCTTCGGCGTGGGTTCAGGTTCCGGGCTCGTCGCGCAGGATGCGGCGCTGCGGTTCTTGCGCATCGACATCGCGGCGGCCGCGTTCACCGATGGTCATTTGCAGCGTCTTTACGCGGGCCTGATGGAGCCGGGCGACGTCGCGTTTGCGATCTCGCATTCGGGGCGCAGCGTCGAAGTCAACGAAAGCATCCAGATCGCGAAGGAGCGCGGCGCGACGACGATCGCGCTGACCAACGTCGGCTCACGGCTCGCATGGCTCGTCGATATTCCGCTGCTGCTGCGCGTGGCGAGTCCGATCGATCCGAATACGCCGGGCGTATCGCGGCTCGTGCATCTGTGCATCATGGATGCGCTCGCGATCGGCGTCGCGCTGAAGGCCGGGCCCGAGACGCTGGAAAAGATGCGCCACGCGAAAGCTCGGCTCGTGCCGCATGAGCCGGAAGGGGCTGGCGGGTAGAGCGCTCGAAGCGCTGGCGCGCCGTCCTCTTCGGCCAGCCGATCATCGACACCTTGTTCACCGGCTGCGCGACCGTTGCCGCCGCGCGAACCTTGCCGCCCATCGGCAGATCGAGCAACTGCCACTTGCCATGCCTCGCGAGTTCGAGCGAGAAGCTCGCGGCTTCATCCGACCACAGCAACCGCTCATCGATATCGACCGACGTATTGCGCAACGCGCAACGCGCTATGCAGGCGCTTGCGCAGCGTCGTGTTCGGATGCAGCCGCGCGCGCGCTCGCGCTCGGCCACAACTGCAACTCGCATTATTCTGCAACTAACCGTCAAGCCGAAACGTCTCTCCCGGCTATCATGGCAGTCTGCCGCATACGTCCGACTCATCATCCAATAAGAACCCGCTCGCAGCGTTCTCGTTCAGGTCCGTCCGCCCATGTCCTCCCGTTCCGCCGATACCGCATCGCACGCTCCGACCACGATCACCGCCCGCCGTCTGCCGACACTGCTGCTGGCCGCCGCGCTATCGCTCGGCAGCGCAACAGCGCTCGGCCTCGGGCGCTTCGCCTACGCGCTGCTGTTGCCGTCGATGAAGCTCGACCTCGGCTGGAGCTTCGCGCAGGCCGGCGCGATGAACACCGCGAACGCGCTCGGCTATCTGCTCGGCGCGCTGGTGTTTCCGCGCCTCGCGCGCCGCTGGTCGGCGGGCGCGCTGTTCGCGGGCGGTTGCGTGCTTACCGCGCTGTTGATGGCCGGCAGCGGCGTCACCGCCAGCACGGATGCGCTGCTGACACTGCGCGTAATCACCGGCGCGAGCAGCGCGGCGATCTTCATCGGCGGCGGCGTGCTCGCGGCGCGGCTCGCGTCGGCGCGCCCACGCGACGCGGGGCTCGTGCTCGGTCTGTATTACGGGGGCACCGGCTGGGGGATCGTCGCGTCGTCGTTGCTGGTGCCGGTGACGATCCTTGACGCCGCCCACGGCTGGCAGTTCGCGTGGTTCGCGCTCGCGGCGGCCTGCGCGCTGTTCGCCACGGTCGCGATCGGCGCGTCGCGCAGAATCGAGCGCGCGCATACGAGCGCGGCGGCTGCCGCGCATGCAGCCGGCGCCACTTCCGCGCCGGGTTGGCCGCACTTCGCAGCCGCGCTCGCGGGCTACGGACTGTTCGGCGTCGGCTATATCGGCTACATGACGTTCATCGTCGCGCTGTTGCGCAACGCCGGCATGAGCGCGGCGGTCGTCACCGGCTTCTATCTGCTGCTCGGCGCCGCGACCGTGGTGTCGGCACGGATCTGGTCGACGCTGCTCGATCGCATGCGCGGCGGCCAGGCGCTCGCCGTGCTCAACGCGCTGCTGGCGATCGCGACGCTGCTGCCCGCGCTGTTCACGCAGCCGTGGGTCGCGTTCGTTTCGGGCACGCTGTTCGGCGCGACGTTCCTGTCGGCGGTCGCATCGACGACCGCGTTCGTGCGCCACAATCTGCCCGCGAGCCACTGGGCGAAGGGCATCAGCGCCTTCACGATCGTGTTCGCATTCGGGCAGATCGTCGGGCCGGTGGTGATCGGCTGGGTGTCGGATGGCGCCGGGCTCGCGCGCGGGCTCGTGTATTCGGCGCTGCTGCTGGCGGGCGGCGCGGTACTCGCGGCGTGTCAGAGGGCGTTGCGCGCGGCGTGAGCGCGTTACGCGTGCCTCGTGTTCAGCGATAGGTCCAGCACCGATGCGCGATGAACGTGAGCGGCGGCACCACGCACACGACGAGCCCGATACCGAGCGCGGGCGGGCCGCCCGCGAGCTGCGTCAGGCGCGATACGAGCGCGGTCAACGTCAGGCCGCCCAGCGATACGAGCACGAACCGCCCAGCGTTCATCAACGCGGGCAGCGCCGAAAAACTCCAGAACGTGTTCAACAGATACGAGGCCGCCGTCGCCCACGTGAACGCGATCGCGTTGGCCCACGGCGGTGACATGCCGGCGTCCGCGATCAGCGTCAGCGCAATGCACACATGCAGGCCGGTCGCGATGACGCCGCTCGCGCCAAAGCGCATCAGCTTGACTCGATCGACCAGCATCATCGCGGCGCTCCTTCGCGCTTGCGCAGGACCGCGAACAGCGATACGCCATAAGGCAGCGGCGCATGCGCGAGCCAGTGGCGCTCGGCGCTGAAAATGCGGTACAGCGCCGCGTTGAGCGGCCACGGCGGAATCGCGTCGCCGCTCGAATGCTGGCGATGCAGCAGCCGATCGGCCCAACGCGCGACAACCGCGACCGGATAGAGGAGCGTGTTGAAATAGCTGACGCGTTCGACTTCGTAGCCGGCCACGGCCGCGCAGCGCATCAGCGAAGTGCGGCTATAGCGGCGGTAGTGATGCAGGAAAACATCGTGCGCGCTCCACAGATGTTGTCCGGCCGGCACCGTCACGACGATGCGGCCTCCCGCTGTCAGCAGATCACGCATGCCTGCGAGCGAGCCGGCGTCGTCGGCGATATGTTCGAGGCAGTCGAAGAAGCAGATCAGGTCGAAGCGTTCGCCGTCGAACGGCACGTCGTCGGGACAGTGGCCCGCGCGGATGTCGAACTGCTTGCCGGTCTTGCGCGCGCTCAGCGCCCGAGCGGTCGGGTCCATCTCGAGGCCGCTGACGGTGCCGAAGCCGGCTAGCAGGTCGAGGTTGCCGCCGGTGCCGGAGCCCACTTCGAGCACGCGCGCGCAGTGCGGTAACGCGAGCCGTTCGAGCAGCGTGCGCAGCACGTCGCGCCGCGCGCGAAACCACCAGTGCCCGGCTTCGGTCTCGGCCATTTCGAGGTAGGCATCGGGAGACATGGTCAACTCCTCGGCTTTCAGTGTCCGACTACGCGAAACCGCGGCGCGGCCCGCCTGCGTGTCGGTTCGACACGCCCCACATGCGCCGCGCGCGCATCCTCGCGCACGCCCGGCAACGTGCTGACCTTGCTCTTCGCCTGATAGCGACGCCGCACCAGATAAACGGGCCGTTCCTTCGACTCGTAGTAAATGCGGCCGACGTATTCGCCGATCACGCCGATGCCGATCAGCTCGATGCCGCCCATGAACAGCATCACCGAGATCGTCGACGCGTAACCGGGTACCGGATTGCCCGACCACAGCGTGCGGCCGATGACGAACCCGCCGTAGACGAACGCGAGCGTCGCGATGGACAGTCCGATATAAGTCCAGCTGCGCAACGGCACCGTGCTGAAGCTCGTGATGCCTTCGAGCGCGAAGTTCCACAGCCGCCAGCCGGAGAACTTCGAGTGACCGGCGCTGCGCGGCTCGCGTTCGTATTCGACGATCACGGTGCGGTAGCCGACCCACGCGAATAGGCCCTTCATGAAGCGACGGCGCTCCGGCAGGCTGCGCAGCGCGTTGACCACCTGGCGATCGATCAGCCGGAAGTCGCCGACATTCTCCGGCAGCTTCACTTCGGACAGCGCATTGTGCACGCGATAGTAGAGTGCGGCCGCCGTGCGTTTGGCGACCGTATCGCACAGGCGGTTCGTGCGTTTGGCCGCGACCACTTCGGCGCCCGCGCGCCAATGTTCGACCATCACCGGGATCAGGGTCGGCGGGTCCTGCAGGTCCGCGTCGATCGGAATCACCGCATCGCCGAACGCTTCGTCGATGCCGGCGGTCAGCGCCGCTTCCTTGCCGAAGTTGCGCGTCAGGTCGATCACGCGAATGCGCCGGTCGCGGCTGCTCTGCGCGATCAGCCGATCGAGCGTCGCGTCGCTGCTGCCGTCGTTGATGCAGACGATCTCGAAGCGCGTGCGCTCGATTGATTCGAGCACTGGCACGACTGCCGCGAAGAAGCGGTCCACGGCGTCCTGCTCGTTGTAGAACGGCACGACGAGAGAGATGAGTGGCGTGGGTGTATTAGTTGGCATGACGCTTTCCCGTTTATCGAATTACTTGAGTGGGAACGAATAGGCGAGGGAGGCGTGCTCGTCACGTCCCCAGGCGCTCACGCGCACGCGGCGCAAGACGATCAGCAGCATCAGCAGCAGCACGATCGGGCCGATTTGCGGCAGTTGCGTCCCGCGATTGAAGAGTTCGTAGACCGGCAGTAGCCACGCGAGCGCGATCACGCTCTGCTCGCCGCGCAGCCAGCCTTTGTCGATGCCTAGCGCGCTCAGGCTTGCAATCGCGATGCCGAGCCATGCGAGTTCATAGTGCCAAACGTACGGGTTCGCGAGCAGCGTGCCGATCACGAAGCTTGCCGCGCGCAGGCGTGTGTCGCGCGTGTTTCGCCATACGTGCCATACGGCTGCCGCGGCGACGAGCCCAACGCAGGCCTGGGCCGCGAAGGCCGCGACGATCGGCGCGCCGCCTTCGCGCAGCACTGCGAAGGTGGTCGGCGACGCGAGCCAGTATCCGCGCCAGTGTTCGAGCAGCGTCTCGCGCGCGATGCCTGTGTTGACGAAGAAGAGTCGCACCGATTGCACGCCGCACACCAGCACACTGAACGCGCCGAACAGTGCCGCGCTGAGCGCGGCGGCCGCGAGCGTGCGCCATGCGCGCGCGGCAATCAGAACGAGCGGAAACAGCACGGCCATCTGCGGTTTGATTGCGAGCAGGCCGAGGCACAGACCAGCGCGTACCGGATAGCGGCGCAGCCAATGCAGCGTGAGCGCGGCGATGGCGGCTGTCAGCAATGAGTTCTGGCCCATCATGGCTGGCACAAACGCGCATGGCGACGCCGCGACAACGAACCATGCGAAGCGCGATCCTCGAAAGCTGTTGGCCAGGCCCGACACGCGCACAGTGCTCGCGCTGAACAGAGCGATGCCAATCCCGACAAACACCAGATACATGAAGAACGGCGGCAGCAGCGCGAGCGGCGAGATCAGCACAAGGAACGTGGGCGGATATAGCCACGGCATCAGGCTGCCTCCGCGCAGGTCAACGAAGAAGGTCTGCTGGATTCTGTCAAACGACACATGGTCATAGACCTGCGCCGCGGAGCCGTGCAGCAAACCGTACGATGCCGACCAGAAAATCGAAAAATCGTAGCCGGGGCGCGGGGCTTTGGGGACAGTGAAGCCGTGACTCGTATAGGCCCACGCCGTCAACAGCACCACGTAGAGCAAGCACATTGCGGCGCCGTAGACGACGATGCGCTCGGGTGTGAGCCAGCCGTGAATCTCCCTGTCGTCACTGCGCATGCGCCATTGTGGTATGTCCATGATCCCCGCCCCCGTGTGATCCGGATCGGGTCTGTCGGCCCGCCGTTCGCTATGCTTATTGATTCCATTTTCTTAATGTCCGCGCGACATCGATTCAAAAGCTGTGCCGTTGCGCCGACCTGGTCAGCGCATTGTTGGCGGAAATTTATTGGACTTTCAAGCTCGCGTTTTCGAGGCCGCACGCCGCCCACTGCCGATCCCGCCAAATAGCGGGCCAATCGACGGGCGTTATGTGTGCCAACGCACCAAGCGGTCTCGCCGATGAGACGCTTTGGACCGGCGCACCCTTCGCAAAGGGCGGTTTTCGGGGTGAATTTCGTTTTTACCGAACCAGGGAATGTCCTGGGAAAAAATTGCGGAGCCTTGCCTGGCGCGTCTCTGCGCGATTTGCGAAATGTTCGTCTGGCCACATAAGGCGTCGCGTCATTTGCACATTTCGGACGCGAACACGGCGCGACACCGGAGGCCACCCGGCCCAAACCCGCGTCGTTACGTTGTTTTCGCAAAGCTGGCCCCGTCTTTGCAATAGGGAGTGCGCGGAAGTCGACAACACGATGCTGCCGATCAGAACAGGCAGTACACCGTGGCGACGTAGAGAGAACCCACGTCGACTGACTAGCGAGTGCCGGCCTCGAGCCGACGCCAAGAAAAAATCATGAAATGCGGGGGATGTATGAAGAGTCAGCTCAAGCGATTGCGCGACGATAACAAGCCCACGTGCGGCACACCTCTTTCGGCCATGCTGCGCCAGCGGCTCGCGGCCACATTTCGGCTCGCCCGGCGCGAGCAGCATAACTTTCCCCGTTTCCTCCAGTTCGTCTCGTCCAGCGTTGCGATCGTGTGGCTCGACAGCCGCACGATGCTGACTGGGCGGCGAAGCTAGTCAGCAGCTTCACACAATTCGTTGCAGCATCCCGCAGTGCCCGTAGTGCCACCACCCGCGCCAATTCCGGTCAAGGGTTTAATTAGTCAGTTATCCAGAGGAGTAAAACCATGAAGAAGATCATCGCTACCGCAGTCCGTTTCGTTCGTGACGAAGATGGCGTGACCGCCATCGAATATGCCCTGCTCGGGAGCCTGATCGCTCTCGCGATCATCGGTGCGGTCAAAGGGCTGGCCACCAACCTGAACACGGTTTTCGACAGCATCGCATCGTCGATCTAAGTTCCGGCGCGACGGGCGAACATTGCCATTCGTCCGTCGCCTTTCTTTCGGAAGAAAGGAACCTGTCATGAACAATCTGATTGCCCGCGTCACGCACTTCGTGACCGACGACGGCGGCATAACCGCGATCGAATATGGACTGCTCGCGGGGCTGATCGCCCTCGCGATCATCGGAGCCGTTCAGCTGCTCAGCGGCAGCATCAGCTCGGTCTTTACCAACCTCGCCTCGTCGATCTGACGCGGCTCCATCATCCATGACGAGATCATCATGACGCTGCCACCTCTGCCACCACATCCTGTACCGCTGTGCGTGATGGTGCTGGCGATCGTGGCCGCGAGCACCGATCTCACCGCGCGGCGCATTCCGAATCGCCTGATCGCACTCGGACTGTGCGTCGCGCTGATCGTGCAGATGTCGATTCACGGCCCGCTCGCCGGCGCGCTTGAATGGCTGATCGGCGCCGCGTGCGGCTTCGCGGTGCTGTTGCCGTTCTATCTGCTGCGCGGCATGGCCGCCGGCGACGTGAAGCTGCTGATGACGATCGGCGCGTGGGTCGGACCTTCGCTGACCTGGCGGATCGCACTCGCCACTTTTCTGATCGGCGGACTCTGGTCGCTGCTGATCGTGCTATGCCGCGGCAGATTCGCGCGCCTGCGCGCGAATCTGCGGCAACTGATCGGCGGGCTCGTCGTCGCGCCGCTCACACAACCGAGCCTAATCGATGCGCAGTCCGAATCGGTCGGGGCGATTCCCTACGGTGTTGCGATCGCGGCCGGGACCCTCGGCATGCTGTTCGCGGCCGCGCTATAGCTGGACGTTTCCACTGAACGATGCGGGAGTATTGCCATGAAAAACAGTCGGGCTTTAGTGATGCTGACGATCGCCGTGCTGGCGGGCTTCGCGGCCGTGATTTTCGCGTCGCGCTGGCTGCTGCAGACGTCGTCGGGCGCGGTGACGTCGGTTGCGGTCGCCTCGTCGGACATCAGCCTCGGACAGCCGCTGAACCAGAACCTGATCCACATGGTCAGCTGGCCGACTTCGAGCGTGCCGCCCGGTGCATTCGCCGACGGCAAGGCGCTCGAAGGGCGCGTGCTGCTGACGAGTCTCTCGCCGGGCGAGCCGGTGCTCGAATCGAAGCTCGCGCCGCAGGGCACGAAGGGCGGCCTGTCAGCGGTGATCGGCGAAGGCCATCGCGCGATCACGGTGCGCGTGAATGACGTGGTCGGCGTCGCGGGCTTCGCGCTGCCGGGCAACTATGTCGACGTGATCGTCAACACGCAGCAGGCGAACAAGACCGACACGTCGCAAAGCATTTCGAAGATCGTGCTCGAGAAGATCCTCGTGCTCGCAGTCGCGCAGCAAGTGAGCCGCGACGACACGGCGCCAAAAGTGGTCAACGCGGTGACGCTCGAGGTGACGCCCGAACAGGCCGAGAAGCTCGACCTCGCGCGCAGCGTCGGCACGCTGTCGCTCGTGCTGCGCAACCAGATCGACAAGCAGACCCCAAGCACCGGCGGCGCGACCAAGCTGACCTTGCTCGACGTGCCGGCTTCGGCGCCGGCGGCGCCCGACGTGCATCCGATGCGCACGCACTATGCGGCGCGTCCGGCGCCCAAGCGCGACTGCGTCGGCGTGCTGTCGGGGGTGACGGGCAGCGTCGAATGTTTCTAGCGCGGTCGTGGCGCGCGCGTTCATGACAGACGCCGCGATCTGAACAAGAAGGCAATCAAAAGACGTCTCGGTTCACAACTATCGAGCGACGGGGGCAGCAACATGAAAACACAACAACGGTTCTTATCCGGTGGCGGCAAGCGTTGCCGCTCGCTCGGCGGCACGGTGGTCGCCGCCGCGCTATGCGCCGGACTTGCGGCCGCGCAAGACAGCGCGGCACAAACGATGGCCGCCGCGCAAATGCCGCCGGGCTGGGGCGCGCAGACTGCGCCGCTGCCGGTCGGCCGGGGCGCCGTGCCGATGCTGGTCAGCAACACGCCGATGCCCAGCGGCGCGACGAGCGGCCGGACGGTCGCCCCCGTGCAACTGACCGGGCCGAACTGCACCGGCGAGATTCGCGACGAGTCGAGCGTGTCGGTGGCGGTCGGCAAGTCGACCCTGGTTCCGCTCGTCGAACCCGCGCGCAACCGCACTCTCGGCAATCCGGTCGTCGCGCAGGCGACGCTCGTGTCGCAACGCACGCTGTACGTGGTCGGCATGAGTGTCGGTACCACGAACATGATCGTGCAGGGCCGCAGCGGCGCATGCCAGATCATCGACGTGAGCGTCGGCGTCGATGCCGAAGGGCTGCAGCGCACGCTTGCGCAACTGCTGCCGAACGAGCGCGGCATTCGCGTGTCGAGCGCGGCCGGCAACCTCGTGCTCGCGGGCCGCGTGTCGAGCGGGCAGGCTGCGCAGCAGGCGATGAGCATCGCCGGCGCTTACGCGGGTGCGCAACCCACCCAGCAGGACCAGTCGAGCACCGCGAGCTTTGGCAACGGTGGTTCGATCTCGCAGCAAAGCACGAGTGTTAGCAAGGGCTCCGAAGTCATCAACATGATGACGGTCGATTCGCCGCAACAGGTGATGCTCGAAGTGAAGGTCGCTGAGGTCTCGAAGACGCTGCTCAATCAGTTGGGCGCGGCGGTCAACATCCAGGGCGGCTTCGGTTCGTGGACCGGCGCGCTGGTGAGCAGCCTGCTCGCCGGCGTCAGCAGCGGTGTGGCGGTGAGCAAGGCGAACAACAAGCCATTCAATATCGCCGTCGACGCACAGAAGAGCGACAGCCTCAGCAAGATTCTCGCGGAGCCGAACCTCGTCACGTTGAGCGGCCAGGAGGCGTCGTTCCTCGCGGGCGGCCGGGTCTTCATTCCTGTTCCGCAAAGCAACGGCACGGGCGGCTCGACGATTACGCTGCAGGAAGAAGAGTTCGGCGTCGGCCTCAAATTTACGCCGACCGTGCTCGCGGGCAGCCGCGTGAATCTGAAGGTGGCGCCGGAAGTGTCGGAACTGTCGCCGACCGGTGTGACCGTGACGGCGAGCGGCACGAGCAACACCGCGATCCTGCCGCTGATCACGACGCGCCGCGCGGCGACGACGGTGCAGATGAACGACGGCGAGAGCTTCGCGATCGGCGGGCTGATCCAGAACAACATCACTGGCTCGCTGAAGGCGCTGCCCGCCCTCGGCGAGGTGCCGGTGCTCGGCGCGCTGTTTCGCAGTACGTCGTTCCAGCAGGATCGCACGGAGCTGATCTTCATCGTCACGGTGCATCTGGTGAAGCCGCTGCCGGCGGGCGATTATCCGCTGCCGACCGATAGCTTCACGGGCGTGTCGGATGCCACCGTCTACGCGACCGGCAACATGGAAGGCCGCGGGCCCGCGGCGCAGGCCGCGGGCGCGGCGAACCCGAACGCGCCGCAGATGCCCGCGCAACCGCAAACGCAACCGGCGGCGCCCGCACCAGTTCTGACGCCGGCACCGACCGAAGGCCCGGCCGCACCCGCCGCGCTGCTGCCGCGCGACACCCAGGCGGACCGGCTGGCACCGTCAGCTGCGATGCCGCCACCGGACAAGGTGACAACAACGGCAGCGTCGTCGGCGCAGGCGCAAATGCAAACGAACGCCGAACCCGCGCTCGCCAAAGCCGACGCCCTGAGCCCAGGCAACCCGACGATCAAGACCACCCAGCCTAACCCGTAACGCGCCGCGAAGGAGACTCTCATGAAACTCGAACATCTTCTGATCACGCGCCGCGCGGCGTTGCTGCTGACGGTGTGCACTACGCTGGGCGGCTCGTTGAGCGGCTGCATGTCGAGCTCGCCGATCTGGGACGCGCACGTCGGCAACGCCGTGCGCACGGTGACGCAGATGCAGATCATCGATCCGCACGCGAGCGAGCACACGCCATCCACGCCAGGCGTAGACGGCAAGGCCGCGGTCGCCGCGCAGCAGCAGTACGACAAGTCGTTCCAGACACCGGTCACGACGTTCAATCCGTTCGTGGTCGGAATCGGCAGCAGTGGCGGCGCTCAGTGATAGCGGACGTGGCGCGGCTGGCGGACGCACCATCCGCCGGCTAATTCGACAGCTTGGTTTAGAACATCATGATCAACATCCTGGCTCTCTCTGAAGACGGCGCACGGCTCGCTCAGATCGCGCAGCTGAGCGGCGAAGCCGGCGACTACCGGATCACGCGCGCGATGGGCACGCCCTCGCTGCTCGGCGAACGCGGCGATGCGCTCGACGCGTTCGATGTGCTGATCGTCGACGCCGCGTCGCTGAAGGACGCGGAGCTCGCGGTGGTGGAGCGCCTGCATCGCGAGCATGGGCGGCTCACCTGCATCCTGCTGATTCCTGACGCGTCGCCGCAGACGCTGATCGCCGCGATGCGCGCGGGCTTTCGCGACGTGCTGAACTGGCCGCTCGATTCGCGCCAGTTCGGCGACGCGTTGCAGCGCGCACAGGCGCAGAGCCTGCAAGGCGGCACGCGCGACACGCGGATTCTGTCGTTCATGTCGTGCAAGGGCGGCGCGGGCACCAGCTTCATCGCCGCTAACGTCGCGCATGCGATCGCGACGCTGCCGCAGAAAAAGCGCGTATTGCTGATCGATCTGAACCAGCAGTTCGCCGATGCCGCGTTTCTGGTCTCCGACCAGACGCCGCCGTCGACGTTGCCGCAAATCTGCGCGCAGATCGAACGCATGGATGCCGCGTTCTTCGACACGAGCCTCGTGCACGTGAGCGACAGCTTCCATATCCTCGCCGGCGCGGGCGACCCGGTGAAGGCGGCCGAGATCAAGGAAGACCGTCTCGAGTGGCTGCTCGGCGTCGCCGCGCCGCATTACGACTTCGTGCTGTTCGATCTTGGCCAGACGCTGAACCGGCTGTCGATGCTCGCGCTAGATCGCAGCGACCAGATTCATATCGTGCTGCAGGCGAGCATGCCGCACGTGCGTGCCGGCCGTCGGTTGCAGGAGATTCTGTGCTCGCTCGGCTACGCGCAGGAGCAGATGCGGCTGGTCCTGAACCGCTATACGCGGCACGGCGAGCGGCCGCGCGCGGCGCTCGAATCCGTGCTCGGCATGAGCGCGTATCAGGTGATCCCCGAGGATGCCGAAACGGTGACCGATGCGATGAACCAGGGGTTGCCGGTGTCGAAGACCGGGCGCGGCAGCGGGGTTGCGCGCAGTCTGCAGGCGCTCGCCGAAAACATCGCGGCGCGCGAGACCAAAGCGGAGCGTTCGCGCGCGAAGGGCGAGTCGCTGCTCGGGCGGCTGTTCGGCCGCCAGTCGTCGCCGAAACTCGAAACGCTTTAACGCGCCAACGCCACACGATCAGAACAGGGGAACGTCATGTCGCTTCGTGAGCAGATTTCCGCGCAACGCGCGCAGCCGCTGGGCGAACGCCACGACCCGGCGAGCGCCGGCATGGTGCGCGGCGCCTACCAGAAACTGAAACGGGAGATTCATCAGGCGGTGCTCGAACGCGTCGAGCTCGAACGGCTGTCGAGGTTGCCGCCCGAGCAGGTGCGTCAGGAGATCGCGACGTTGATCGGACGCATTCTCGAAGACCAGAAGGCGCCCGCCAACGATCTCGAACGCCGGCAACTCGTCGGCGACGTGCACGATGAAATGTTCGGCTTCGGTCCGCTCGAAGTGCTGCTGCGTGACCCGAGCGTGTCCGACATACTGGTGAATACGCATCGTCAGACGTACGTCGAGCGCCGCGGCCGGCTGGAGGCGACCGACGTCACCTTCTACGACGACGCGCATCTGATGAAAGTCATCGAGAAGATCGTCTCAGGGGTCGGCCGCCATATCGACGAATCGAGCCCGATGGTCGACGCACGCCTGCCGGACGGCTCGCGCGTGAACGCGATCATCCGGCCCTGCGCGATCGACGGTCCGTTGCTGTCGATTCGCCGTTTCGCCACCAATCCGTTGCAGGTTGCCGATCTGATCGAATTGCAGAGCCTGACGCCGCCGATGGCTGAAGTGCTCGACGCGCTGGCGCGCGCGAAGGTGAACATCCTCGTGTCGGGCGGCACGGGCAGCGGCAAGACCACTCTGCTGAACGTGCTGTCGGGATTCATTCCGGGCGACGAGCGCATCGTCACGATCGAGGACGCGGCCGAGCTGCAGTTGCGCCAGCAGCACGTGCTGCGGCTGGAGACGCGTTCGCCGAACATCGAGGGACGCGGCGAGATAACGCAGCGCACGCTGGTGCGCAACGCGCTGCGGATGCGCCCCGACCGCATCATTCTCGGCGAGGTGCGCGGCGCCGAAGCGCTCGACATGCTGAACGCGATGAACACCGGCCACGAAGGTTCGCTGTCGACGATCCACGCGAACACACCGCGCGATGCGCTGACGCGCCTCGAAAACATGATGACGCTCGGCGGCCTGTCGCTGCCGACACGCACGATGCGCCAGCAGATTTCGTCGGCGATTTCGGTGGTCGTGCAAGCCACGCGTCTGACCGACGGCCGCCGCAAGATCGTCAGCATTTCGGAGCTGACCGGCATGGAGGGCGACATGATCAACATGCAGGAGATCTTCGTGTTCCGCCGCTCCGGGGTCGATACCAAGGGCAATGTGCGCGGCCATTTCTGCGCAACCGGCGTGCGGCCCAAATTCGCCGAACGCTTGCAGGCATTTGGCGTGGCGCCGTCGGAGCAGGTCTACGATCCGGCGCGGCGCTTCGAAACGACATGACGTCGATGGGCCACGCGCGCTGTGCGCTCGCCCGTTGTTTCAGGAGACTTGCATGAGCCCGATTTTCTACGCGTCGATCATTCTGCTGTTCGCGGCCGTGGTGCTGGCGACGGGCGGCGTCTACGAGTATTGGAACAGCCGGCACGGCCCGGTCGCGCGCCGCGTCGATTCGCGGATTCGCGCGGTATCGGCCGGTGGTCCAATGAGCAGGCAGCGTCTGTCGATTCTGAAGTCGCGCACGATGGCCGAGTCGGCTGTGCTCACGCGGCTGTTGCTGCGCATTCCGCGCGTGCATGCGCTCGATCTGTTTCTGCAGCAGTCGGGGCTGTCCTGGTCGGTCGGGCGACTCGTCGGCACCTGCGCGGTGTTGCCGCCGTTCGTGCTGATCCTGGGCGCGAGCCTCGCGGTGCCGTGGGGCTTCACGGCGGGCGCCGCCGCGCTATCCGCGTTGCTGCCGTTCGTCTACGTACAGCGGCGACGCAACCGGCGCATTCTTCAGCTCGAACGGCAACTGCCCGACGTTTGCGACATGCTGTCGCGCGCGTTGCGCTCGGGCCATGCGTTCACCGGCGCGATCGATATGGTCGGCACCGAGTTCGCCGAGCCGATGAGCGGCGAATTTCGCATCGTGTTCGACGAGATCAACTACGGTGTATCGATCAGCGAGGCGCTGACCAATCTCGCGACACGTGTGCCGATTCGCGATCTGCGCTACTTCGTGATCGCCGTCGTGATCCAGCGCGAGACGGGCGGCAATCTCGCTGAAGTACTGGACGGCATCACCACCCTGATTCGCGACCGCTTCAAGCTGTTCGACAAAGTTCGCGTGCTCTCCGCCGAGGGCAAGGTCTCCGGTTGGGTGCTCGGACTACTGCCGTTCGGCGTCGGCGGCGCGATGATAGCGATCAACCCCGGGTTCCTGAACGTGCTGTGGGAGGACCCGGCGGGCATCAAGATGCTCGCGGTGGCGGGCGCCAGCATGCTGTTCGGCATGCTGTGGATGCGGCATATCGTGAAGATCCGGGTCTGAGCGCGAGGTCATCGGAGAAGGACCATGCAAACACTGAACATCACGCAGATTCTGTTGCTCGCCGGCGTATTCGCGATCGTTTTCGCGGCCGTGTTCGGCGCGATGCATCTGAGCACGCCGCGCGACATGAGCCACCGCATCGAGCAGGCGGGCGGTGCGAATGCCGTGCCGGCGCCGGAGCAACTCGACGCCGCCGCGCAGACGCCGTGGTACGAAAAGCTCGTCGAGATCTCGCAGCCGATCTCGAAGCTGTCGGTGCCGAAGGACGGCTGGGAGCAATCCGCGCTGCGCGTGCAGTTGATGAACGCCGGCTGGCGCTCGGCCAACGCCGTGCCGATCTATCTGGCCGCGAAGACCGCGCTCGCGCTGACGTTGCCGCTGCTGGCGATGCTCGCGCTGTACGGCTCGTCATTCGCGAGCTCGCTGCTCGAACGCGCGATCGTGCTCGTCGTGCTGGCCGCTCTCGGCTACTACCTGCCGAACGTTGTGCTGTCGCGCCGCACCGCAGCGCGCCAGCGCAGCATCGTCGAGGACTTTCCCGATGCGCTCGACCTGCTGACCGTGTGTGTGGAAGCGGGGCTGGGCCTCGATGCGTCGCTGATGAAAGTCGGCGAGGAAATCCGCCTGCGCAGCGCGGTGGTCGCGAGTGAGCTCGAACTGATGCTGCTCGAAATGCGCTCGGGTTTCTCGAAGGAAAAGGCACTGCGCAATTTTTCGCTGCGCACCGGTGTGGAAGACATCGACTCGTTCAGTGCAATGCTGATTCAGGCCGAGCGTTTCGGCACCAGCATCGGCGCGTCGTTGCGCGTGCTCTCCGATACGCTGCGCACGCGCCGCCGGATGCGCGCCGAGGAGCGGGCCGCCAAGATTGCGCTGAAGCTGCTGTTTCCGCTGATGTTCTGCATTTTTCCGGCGCTGCTGGTCGTGCTGATGGGGCCCGCGATGATTCATATCTATCGCGATCTGCTGCCGAGCATGGTGGGCGGCGCATGACCAGAGCCCGCTATGAATTGTCGCGCGTCTCGGCCGCGCGTCTGCCCTGGAAGACCGGGAGCCGCCAGCCGTAGCGCAGCGACGCGAGCCGCACCAACATGCAAGCCAACGTCGCGAACCACGGCGTCCACCAGTCCGTCCAGCCCGCATACGAAAAGCCGACCTGCACCGCCGCGCCGAACAGCGCGGCAGACGCATAGATCTCGCGCTCGAGAATCGCTGGCACGCGCGAGAGCACGACGTCGCGCATCACGCCGCCGCCCACCGCGCTGACGACGCCGAGCAGAATCGCGAGTTCGGCATTGTGGCCATACGTGAGCGCTTTCTGCGCGCCCGACACCGCGAATAGACCGAGCCCGATCGCATCGAAGAACAGCACCGGCTGACGCAGCCGGCGCACCTGCGGATACGCGAGAATCGTCACCGCGGACGCGGCGAGCGCGGTGGCCAGATAGCGCCAGTTCGACAGCCCCGCCGGTGGGATCGCGCCGATGCACACGTCGCGCACGATGCCGCCGCCGCACGCGACCATGAAGGCGATCACGACGATGCCGAACAGGTCGAGCCGTCGTTGACGTGCGGCGACCGCGCCGCTGATCGCGAATGCGAAGGTGCCGATCAGATCGAGAATGGTATAGACGGCGTGTGAATTCACTGAGTGGTTTCGTGTTGGGCGAGCGCAGGGAGGGCGCTGCGAAATGCGGACCGTCGGTCAGTAGCTCGCGGGCGGCGCGCTTGCGGACTCGCTTTCGAGCAGGCTACGCGAAAGCTTGCTAAGCAGACGTTCGAGCGTTTTACGTTCGTTCGCGCTCAGCGCCTTCGCGAGCTCGACTTCAAGCTTGGTGCCTACCGCTTCGGACGCTTGCGCAACTTCGAGGCCGTGATGGGTGGCGCGTAACGCGATGCTTCGACGGTCCGATGCATGCACGTTGCGCGTGATCAGGCCGCGCGATTCAAGCTCGGCGAGAACTTTGGAAAGCAGCGTCTTTTCGATCAACGCGCGCTGCGAAACGGCCTTGGGCGTGATGTCGGGCTCCGCGCATACGAGGCGCAGCACGCGCAGCGCGCGCACGTCGAGATCCCAGCGCTCGCGGTAGACCAGGTTCGCGCGGTTGATCAGCAACGCGCTGGTCAGATCGAGCCTGAAAGTCAGGAAGTCCGAGTACAAGAATTTGCTCCGCTGTCGACCGTTATCCGTCGTGCAGGCATTATAGGCAAGTAGTTGAAACTTTCAAATACTTGCGCCGCGTGGGCTGCGTGTGCGTCAAAGCTGTTTGAAATAGAAGGTGGTGGCGCACAACGCGCCGTCGGGCATCAGCGCGTAGTTCGGCACGCTGCCGACGCGTTGCCAGCCGGCGCGCTGATAGAGTCGCTCGGCATAGCCGCCGGTTACGGTGTCGAGCACGAGGACCGATTTTTTCTCTTCCCGCGCAAGGCGATCGAGTTCGCTCATCAGAGCGTGCGCGATGCCGTGCCGGCGTGCTCTTCGGTGTACGAGCATCTTCGCGACGTCGGCTCGATGCGGCTGATTTTCGGGTTGCGCGATGATCAACTGCACGGTGCCGACGATGCTGCCGTCTCGATCTTCGGCGATCAGCAATGCGCGTTCGCTGCGTGCGACGCTTTGGGCGACGTTGCGCCAGAACGCGAGGGCTGTGTTGCGCGAAATCGGCAGCATGAAGCTGACCGATGCTCCGCCTTCCACGCAGTCGATCAGCACATCGGCGAGCGCTTCGATGCAGGCCGCCGCTTCGTTCGCGCCGACGCGCCGAATGATCACGTTATCGCTCATCCGCTTCTCCGTTCATTGATGGGGGACGTGCTCAGCGCGACCAGATAGCGCGCGCGTTTGCGAGTGGGGTTGCGAAACACGATAGGGCTGTCGAGCCGCATCGCCAGGCAGTCGCCTGACTTGAGCCGCCAACTGGTGTCGCCGACCGTGATTTCCATCGACCCGTCGAGCATCCATACCTGTTGATGAATGTCCGCGTCGCGCGTGCCGGTTTCGTAGCTGACGCGCTGACCGGCAGGAAAGTCGACTTCGACCAACTGGATCGCCGAGCGCGCGGTAGGCGACAGATGACGCCGCACATAACCGGAACCCGGATCGGTCCACACCGCCTGTTCGGACGCGCGACTGACCGGCGACGGCTCGGCCACCGCTGCGCCATCCTGCTCGAACAGCGATGCGAGCGGCACGTTCAACGCGGTGGCAAGTTTATCCAGCACGGTCGCGGTGGGGCTGCTTTGCCCGCGCTCGATGAGCGAGATATTCGAGCGGCTGACCTTGCTGCGCTCGGCCAGTGCGTCGAGCGACCAGTTCTGAGCGTCCCGTAGCGCTTTGACTCGACGAGCGATCAGGGCGTTGATGTCCATGCTATCCAGTTTGAGAGATTATTTGTCTAGTAAACTAGAGATGGTTTTTTTGATTGTCAATAGTGGGCGGCGCGTGCTCGCTCGCAATCGCACGCGTTGCAACGCTCATGGTTTTTGAGCTCGCGTCTCAAGTCAGCGGGCTGTTCCGCTATGCAGGCGAATTCGGCGTGCCTGCGGTATTCGACGCCATCCTGTTTGCCGGAGCATCGACGGGCAATGCAGCGAGTTGTTCACGCAGGGCGCCCGTCATGCTGTCGAACGCGATCCGCTCAGTGGTCGTGAGCGGCGAAGCGCCAGTTCGGCCTGTCAAAGTGAGCGGATCGATCGGTTGATCGTACTCACGCACCTCGAAATGCAGATGGTTGCCCGTAGCCGTACCGGTGCTGCCCACCGCGCCGAGCGGTTGTCCTTCGGCGACCGGTTTGCCGACACGCAAATCGCGGGAAAAGGCGGACAGGTGTGCGTAGTGCGTCGTGAAACCTCGCGGATGACTGAGTACGACGATGTTGCCGTATCCGGGTTTGAAGCCGATGAACCGCACGGTTCCTGCGGCGGCCGCGACGACGCGTGTCCCCTTCGGTGCGGCAAAGTCCACACCTGTGTGCATCTGGTGTTTGCCCTTGACCGGATGGGTTCGGTAACCGAATGGCGAACTGAGCCGCACGTAGTTGAGGGGCATGGAGAACGGCTTCGCGGCGAGTCCACGCCCGTCGAATGAATAGTAGTCTCCATCGGTGCGCCCCGGTGCGACAAACCAAACGGCCTGGTAGATCTCACCGCCCGAGCGGAGCTCGACCGCCCTTAGACGCTTGCGCTGTGCGTTCGTATCGTCGCTTTCGTAGAGAACACGATAAGTGTCGCCCTTGTGCGCGGGCGCGGCGAGGTCGAGTCGAGGAGCGCGAAAATATGCGCGATCTGCTCCTGTATCTCCGCCGGCACGCTGGCCCGCGCCAGCGTGTCGCGCAACGTTGCTTCGATCTTCCCTGCGTAAAAACCGCTGTCGAGATCCGACATGACAAGCGGTGCAGCGTGGGATAGCTGACCATTGCTGGTTTTGCTGCCAGAGTCATTGACAGCCGGCGCCGTCACTTCCAAGGCTCGGGACAATTGGCGTGCAGTTGATCCGTGCCCGCGACTGACGAACTCCGCTTCCGTGACCTCATTCGGCGTTCCCAGCATCGCAACCATGCCAAACAGAAACACGGCGGCCGCCGGAGATTTAAATCGGCAATAGACCGAATGAACCACATTCTCGGAAATAACCTGAGCGCGAGAGCAGGCGTGACGTAAATGGCGTAAGCGCATCATTTCAAAACCTCGCAGTCGGAATAAAAGGGCTGCAGGCATGAAACGACGTCGCTTGAAACGCCACGGGAACCCAATAAATCGAACAAGGGATTCTCTTTCTCGCTACACAACCCGGTATTAGTAGCTTTCAGTCTATGGGGCGCGGCACGCTATCAATATCGGGAGAATCCGAATTTTGAGATAGGCTCGGCGCCAGTACCGTCAACCGCATGAGCGTCGTCCCGCCATTTTTTCATGCAGGGCGAACCGAGTGCTTTCGCGGATGGCGTTCCCGCTCGAGCTGTCGGGCGATCCGGCGTTTCTTCAGGGCAGCGGACACGCAGGCTTGTCTAAGCCTGTGTGTCTATCGCAGGTTATCAAAAAGCACCAGTTACCGGTTTTCACAAAAATCGCAGTTCTCTCTTAAAACCTCTTATGCGCAGCCGCCAAGCGATTTTAGGGTGCTTGGTATTAAATTGATTTTTCAAATAGATCTAATAGCTGAACTCGATCGACGATTCGGATCGGTCCTATTTTTATCCTATCCCAAAAATCTAAGATGAAATCAGTTTCAAAGATTCGAAGGCAACGGGAATTCTGTGTGTTCTGTATTTAATGGTAACGATTTAATTGCATCTGGTTAATTTCCGTGATTTTCGGGTGGCGATTCGCCGCAAATCTATTTTCATTACCTTGATAGGGATAGGATCATGAACAAGTCGTATATCAGCGTCTGGAACGAAGCCCTGGGTTCGTGGGTAGCTGCGTGTGAAAACTCGAAGACTCGTGGCAAGCGCGGCAAGTCGAAAGCAGTCAGTCTGATGGGTGCAGCGTTGCTGGCGACGAGCGCAATTGCGCCTCTCGCGCATGCGCAGTACGCGGCGGGTAGCGGCCTTGCGGAGGGCCCGTCCTCCGTGGCAATCGGTGCGGATTCCGGCAATGCTGCATTCGCTTTAGGCGATAGCTCCACTGCGGTCGGCTCGAACGCGGCCGCGACGGGTGCGGGCAGCGCGGCCTTTGGTAACGACACTACGGCAATCGGCACGGGTTCGTTCGCCGCTGGTGGCGGCAGCCACGACGGCTCGACCCCTGGTGCAATCGCAGCGGCGGACTGGTCGGTGGCGCTGGGCCGGTCGACTGTCATGTACGGTGCGACCGCTGGCATTGCGATCGGTCTGAACAATACTGCCTCCGCTGCTGGTGCGGTGGTGATGGGTTCGAACTCGATCGCTTCGGGTTCCGACTCGATCGCCTTCGGTACCGGTACGAGTGCGACCGCGGCAAACTCCGTGGCGCTGGGCTCGGGTTCGATCGCCGACCGCGAAAATACGGTGTCGGTTGGCAGTGCGATGGCCATGCGCCAGATCACGAATGTTGCGGCCGGCACGCAAGACTCGGACGCGGTCGTCGTGTCGCAGCTCAAAGGCGTGACGAGCGCGCTCGGCGGCGGTGCTGCGGTCGATGCCGACGGTTCCGTCAAGGCGCCTGCGTACAGCGTGGGCGGTACGACGGTCGACAACGTGGGTGACGCGTTCGCCAACGTCGATGCCCGTACCACGCAGAACACGGCCAACGTTCAGAACATTGCCGGTGACGTTATGAACATCACGAACGGGCTGGACAACGGCACGATCGGTCTGGTCCAGCAGGACGCAACCAGTCGTGACATCACGGTGGCAAAAGACGCTGACGGTTCGGCGATCAACGTGGCAGGCACCGCGGGCAACCGTACGGTGACCGGTGTGGCTGCGGGCGCAGTGCGGGCATCGAGCGTGGACGCGGTCAACGGTGGCCAGTTGTACGGCACGGCGTCGAGCACGGCCCGGGCGCTGGGCGGTGGTTCGATTGTGCTTGCGGATGGCTCGATCAGCGCGCCGAAGTTCAGCGTGGGTGGCACGACGGCGTACAGCGTGGCCGAAGCCGTGACGAACCTCGACGGTCGCACGACGCAGAACGCGGGCGACATTGCGCTGAATGCGGGCGATATCGCGCTGAATGCAACTGACATCGCAAAGAACACGAGCAACATCGCGCAGAACGCGTCCAGCATCACGAACGTGCAGAACCAGTTGTCCGAAGGCACGGTGGGTCTGGTCCAGCAGGACGCAACCAGTCGTGACATCTCGGTGGCAAAAGATGCTGACGGTTCGGTGATCAACGTGGCAGGCACCGCGGGCAACCGTACGGTGACGGGTGTGGCTGCGGGCGCAGTGCGGGCAACGAGCGTGGATGCGGTCAACGGTGGCCAGTTGTACGGCACGGCGTCGAGCACGGCCCGGGCGCTGGGTGGTGGTTCGATCGTGCTTGCGGATGGCTCGATCAGCGCGCCGAAGTTCAGCGTGGGCGGCACGACGGTGTACAGCGTGGCCGAAGCCGTGACGAACCTCGACGGTCGCACGACGCAGAACACGGGCGACATTGCGCTGAACGCGGGCGAGATCGCGCTGAATGCAACTGACATCGCAAAGAACACGAGCAACATCGCGCAGAACGCGTCCAGCATCACGAGCGTGCAGAACCAGTTGTCCGAAGGCACGATCGGTCTGGTCCAGCAGGACGCAACCAGTCGTGACATCACGGTGGCAAAAGACGCTGACGGTTCGGCGATCAACGTGGCAGGCACCGCGGGCAACCGTACGGTGACCGGTGTGGCTGCGGGCGCAGTGCGGGTATCGAGCGTGGACGCGGTCAACGGTGGCCAGTTGTACGGCACGGCGTCGAGCACGGCCCGGGCGCTGGGTGGTGGTTCGATCGTGCTTGCGGATGGCTCGATCAGCGCGCCGAAGTTCAGCGTGGGTGGCACGACGGTGTACAGCGTGGCCGAAGCCGTGACGAACCTCGACGGTCGCACGACGCAGAACACGGGCGACATTGCGCTGAATGCAACTGACATCGCAAAGAACGCGAGCAACATCGAGCAGAACGCGTCCAGCATCATGAGCGTGCAGAACCAGTTGTCCGAAGGCACGGTGGGTCTGGTCCAGCAGGACGCAACCAGTCGTGACATCACGGTGGCAAAAGACGCTGACGGTTCGGTGATCAACGTGGCGGGCACGGCGGGCAACCGTACGGTGACGGGTGTGGCTGCGGGCGCAGTGCGGGCATCGAGCGTGGATGCGGTCAACGGTGGCCAGTTGTACGGCACGGCGTCGAGCACGGCCCGGGCGCTGGGCGGTGGTTCGATCGTGCTTGCGGATGGCTCGATCAGCGCGCCGAAGTTCAGCGTGGGTGGCACGACGGTGTACAGCGTGGCCGAAGCCGTGACGAACCTCGACGGTCGCACGATGCAGAACACGGGCGACATTGCGCAGAACGCGGGCGACATTGCGCTGAATGCAACTGACATCGCAAAGAACACGAGCAACATCGCGCAGAACGCGTCCAGCATCACGAACGTGCAGAACCAGTTGTCCGAAGGCACGGTGGGTCTGGTCCAGCAGGACGCAACCAGTCGTGACATCACCGTGGCAAAAGACGCTGACGGTTCGGTGATCAACGTGGCAGGCACGGCGGGCAATCGTACGGTGACCGGTGTGGCTGCGGGCGCAGTGCGGGTATCGAGCGTGGACGCGGTCAACGGTGGCCAGTTGTACGGCACGGCGTCGAGCACGGCCCGGGCGCTGGGTGGTGGTTCGATCGTGCTTGCGGATGGCTCGATCAGCGCGCCGAAGTTCAGCGTGGGTGGCACGACGGTGTACAGCGTGGCCGAAGCCGTGACGAACCTCGACGGTCGCACGACGCAGAACACGGGCGACATTGCGCAGAACGCGACCAACATCGCGAGCGTGCAGAATCAGTTGTCCGAAGGTACGGTGGGTCTGGTGCAGCAGGACGCGAACACGCGCGACATCACGGTGGCGAAGGACATGGACGGCACGGTGGTGAACGTGGCGGGCGCGGCGGGTAACCGCACGGTGACGGGCGTGGCGAATGGCGCAGTGAACGCATCGAGCGTGGATGCGATCAATGGCGGCCAGCTGTACGGCGCGGCATCGAGCACGGCCGAGGCACTGGGCGGCGGTTCGACCGTGAACGCAGACGGTACGCTCAGTGCACCGAGCTACAGCGTAGGCGGCACGACGGTGCACAGCGTAGGCGATGCCGTCACGAACCTCGACGGTCGCACGACGCAGAACACGGAGGACATCACGAAGCTGCAGACTCAGGTGGGCGATGTCGGCACGCAACTGTCGGCCGCGGTGCAGTACGACCGTCGCGCTGACGGCTCGGTGAACCTCGGTGCCGTGACGCTGGGTGGAGGCCAGAGCACGGGTCCGGTGATTCTGACCAACGTGGCCAACGGCACCAGCCAGTATGACGCTGTGAACTACGGTCAGTTGTCCGCGTTGCAGAACCAGGTAACGGACCTCAACGGCCAGGTGTGGAATCTCGGCAGCCAGATGTCGAACCTTCAGCCGGGCAACTCGGTCTCCGAGGCAGAAGACGCTTCATCTTCGGGTGCCGGTAACGACGTGGTGGTCAATGTCGCTACGCCGGGTACCGGTGCGGGCAGCACGACGGCCGGAGCAGGCGCGGCAGCGTCGGGCAACTACGCCACGGTGATTGGCGCGAGCGCCAACGCAGCAGCGGACAACGCGGTGGCAGTCGGTGCCAACGCGGCTGCAACCGGCGCCAGCTCGACGGCGATCGGCACGGGCTCGCAGGCTGCCAATGCGAACTCGGTGGCATTGGGTCAGGGTTCGGTGACGGATCGGGACAACTCGGTGTCGGTGGGTTCGGCCACGCAGCAGCGTCAGATCACCAACGTTGCAGCAGGTACGGCGGACACGGATGCGGTCAATGTCGGTCAGATGAACAGCTCGGTTGCGCAGGGCGTGCAGCAGGCCAACAACTACACCGACATGCGGTTCAACGACCTGAACAGCACGATCGACAGTATCGCGAAGAAATCATATTCCGGCTCGGCAGCGGCGATCGCCACGGCCAATCTGCCCCAGGCTCCTGCCGCGGGCAAGAGCATCGTAGCCGTCGCAGGCGGAACGTATGCAGGCCAATCCGCAGTTGCCGTCGGTTTGTCGACGTTCACGCGTAACGGCAAATGGATCATCAAGGCTTCGGGCTCGACCACCACCGCGGGTTCGTTCGCCGTCGGCGCCGGCGCCGGTTTCGTCTTCTAAACTGGAGAACGGCACACGGATAGACTAACGAAAGAAGCGGAACAGGGCGGGATGTGCGAACATCCTGCCCGTCTTTTTTTTGGGGTGACTTCTCAACGGGATTTCAATGATTACGTGGTGCGTCGTTATGTAATCGATGCGAGTCCGCTCGAGCAATTCGAGGCCGAGGCATTGCAAGGATACGGATTTCGCTCAGCGAAATTGGCCGGCCAACATCAGGAATATTTTCTCCGGCCGAATTTTCAATAAAAGACCGGAAAGAAATTGCTGGCGCGCTATTCAACTTAATTCATTAACTTTCAATTGAATTATGTAAGAAAAGGCCTTACGCCCCATTACGCATAAAATTGCCCGCATTAGTAGAACTACCGATGCTGTAGTCAGACTACATTCTTACATTAATCACCACGGAGAGCCGCTACAGCCCATCCAGCTGAGCCGATTCTTCTTCCAACAGGCAAACGTTTGCAGTCATCGCTGCATGCCTGTTTTCGCGTCCGCTTTCCACCCACTCGACGCGCTCCGTTGTCCCAAGAAGAGCACAATTTCGGAGAGACACCTATGCAGAAGAAACTATGGCCGGCCGTCGCGATAGCGGCGGTCGTGAGCGCTGCTGCGCACGCGGAAATGCCCACTCCTGGTCTCGACTTCGCACCCATGTCGACGGTGCTGAACGCGTTCGCGTCGGCGGCCGCGCATCGGCGCGCGGAAACGCTCGTCAACAAGATGACAATCGACGAAAAACTGCAGTTCATTCATTCGGAGTACGCGATGTCCGCCGTGCCGGGCGGCGGCGCTGGCTACATTCAGGGCGTGCCGCGTCTCGGCATTCCCGACCTGAACATGGTCGACTCAGCCACCGGTTCGGGCAGCACCAACCAGCCATCGACGACCTTCCCGGCGACGCTCGCGGTGGCGGCGAGCTGGGACCGCGCGCTGTCGTGGAACTTCGGCAAGCAGATCGCGATCCAGTTGCGTCAGCAGGGCTTCGGCATGGGCCTCGGCGGTGGCACCAACCTCGCGCGTGAGCCGCGCGGTGGCCGGCTCTTCGAGTATCTCGGCGAAGATCCGGTGCTCGCCGGTGAGATGCTCGCCGAACGCACCGACGGCACGCAAAGCCAGAAGGTCATCGCGACGATCAAGCACTACATGGGCAACGAGCAGGAACACAACCGCGGCGGCGGCAACAGCCAGATCGACGAGCGCACGATGCGCGAGCTCTATCTGCTGCCGTTCGAAATCGCCGCGCGCCGCGCGCAGCCGGGCAGCGTGATGTGCAGCTACAACGAGGTCAACGGCACCTATGCCTGCGAGAACTCGCACATTCTCAACGACGTACTGAAGAACGACTGGCACTTCGAAGGTCAGGTGCAGTCGGATTGGGGCGCGACGCATAGCACCGCCGCCGCGATCAATGCCGGTCTCGATGAAGAAGAAGACGTCGGTTCGACCGTCTATCTGACGCCCACGCTGGTCAAGCAGGCAATCGCGAACGGCTCGGTGTCGACCGCGCGCCTCGACGACATGGTCGAGCGCAAGCTGTACGTGATGATCCGCACGGGCGTGATGGACGATCCGCCGAAGGGTGGCGCGACCATCGACTTCTCGGCCGCGAGAGCCTTCACGCAGTCGGTCGAAGAGCAGTCGATGGTACTGCTGAAGAATGCGGGCAATCAGTTGCCGCTGTCCGCCGGTTCGCTCTCGCGTATCGCGGTGATCGGCGGGCACGCTGACGCGGCGGTGTTGACGGGCGGCGGTTCGGGCAACACCCGCGATCCGGTGACGGGCGCGTTCGCCGGTTGCGGCGGCTTGACGTTCGGCACCGAGACGGGCTGCAGCTGGTGGACCAACCCGTGGCTGAAGCTGAACACGCCGATCGTGTCGGCGATCAAGGCGCTCGCGCCGCAGGCCACGGTGACCTTCGCCGGCAACAGCGATCAGCAGTCGCCGTTTGCCGCCTATACGCAGCAGCAGATCACCCAGGCAGCAACGCTGGCCGCGAACTCCGACGTCGCGATCGTCGTGGTCGCGCAGCCGGCCGGCGAGGATATCGGCGATCTGCCGAGCCTGGGCCTCGCGAATCCGACCAACCAGGATGCACTCGTCGAAGCGGTTGCGGCGGCCAATCCGCATACGATCGTCGTCGTCGAAAGCGGCAACCCGGTGCTGATGCCGTGGAAGGACAGCGTGTCGGCGATCGTCGAAGCATGGTATCCGGGCGAAGGCGGCGGCAACGCGATTGCGAACGTGCTGTTCGGCAAGGTCAATCCTTCCGGCAAGCTGCCCGTCACGTTCCCGGTACGCGACCAGGACACGCCGACGTGGGGCACGAATGGCGCGTTTGCGGCGAACCCGGTGTACTCCGAGAAGCTCGATATGGGCTATCGCTGGTACGACTCGCAGAACATCACGCCGATGTTCGAGTTCGGCTACGGCCTGTCGTACACGCACTTCGCGTACTCGGGTCTATCGGTTCAGCATCTGCCCGACGGTCTGATCGATGTGTCGTTCAACGTGCGTAACGATGGGCGCGTCGCCGGTGCCGAAGTGCCGCAGGTGTATCTCGGCGTACCGTATCAGGGTGAGCCGCCGCGGCGTCTCGTCGGCTGGGACAAGGTTGGTCTGAACCCGGGCGAATCGCGTCGCGTGCACGTGGTCGTGACGCAGCGCATGCAGAGCGTGTGGGATACCACGAACAACCGTTGGCGCTATGTGCCGGGCAGCACGGTGTACGTCGGCGCATCGTCGCGCGACATCCGTCTGCAGGGGCACGGCTAAATAGTGTGACGTCGTAGCGATCGCGGGCGCGCGAAGTTGCGCGCCCGCTTGTATTGCCGATCACGCTTTCAGCGTGTTCTTGTAGAACTTTCCATCCTTCATCACGACCCGCAGGTTCTGCTCCGGGTTAGCCATCAGGTCGAGATTCTCGAGCGGGTTGCCATCGACGAGAAGCAGATCGGCGTATGCACCTTCTTCGAGTACGCCGAGCTTGCGCGGATACGGATTGCGGTGCCCGGACAGCGCGAGTAGTTGTCCATTGGTGCCCGTTGCCATGGTCAATGCCTCGGCTCCGTTGTACCACCGCTTCATATGCGTGAGCATCCTGCCTTGCCCTGCGGCCACGGTCTGCGAAAAGATCAGGTCCGTGCCGAATGCGACCTTGATGCCATGCTTGCGCGCGAGTTTGAAAGCGCGATCGGTGCCCGCAATCACTTCGAAAAATTTCTCGCGGCTCTGTGGGGCGAGCGGGCCCACGTCGTCTTCGTTGACGAACGGCTGCGTGCTCAACCACGTGCCGTTCTTCGCCATCAACGCCGCAGTCTTGTCGTCCATCAGATGACCGTGCTCGACGCACTGCACGCCCGCCGCAACGGAGCGCTGAACCGCTTCTGGCATGTACGCATGCGTGAGGACATAGGTGCCCCAGTCGGCCGCTGTTTCGACGGCCGCGCGCAACTGCTTTTCGGTAAAGGTGAGCATGTCGAGCGGACTGCGCGGCGTCGATACGCCACCGGAGCCGACCAGCTTGATCTGCGTCGCGCCCTGGATGAACTGCTCGCGCACGCGCAAGCGGACTTCGTCCTCGGTGTCGGCGATTGCGAAGCCACCGTCCCGCTCCAATTGGGTGACCTGGCTGCTGGTGCGCGGCAACTCGGTCAGTGCGCGGAAATCGCCGTGACCGCCAGTGGTCGTGATCATCGCGCCAGACGGATAGATGCGCGGTCCGGAAATCATGCCGCTATCGATTGCCTGCTTCAGCGCGAACGACGGGCCGCCCGCGTCGCGGATCGTCGTGAAGCCGCGCAGTAGCGTGCGTTCCGCTTCAGCGCTTGCCGCGATATGGACGAGTGAAATGTCCGATTGAAGGATGACCTGAACCGGCACCGCCGCGAGCAGCGCATGCCAGTGCATGTCGATCATGCCGGGCATCATCACCTTGCCACCGCAATCGACCAGCGTTTTGCCGTCGCTCGAAGCCGGTTGCCCTCGACCCACCTGGCTGATGCTGTCACCCTCGACGACCATATAGAGGCCGTCACGCAACGTCGACGATTTGCCATCGAACAAACGGAAGTTCGTGAACAGCACCGGCTTCGCGGGCGGTGCTGGCGGCACGGTGGTTTGGGCATTGCTGAGCCCGGGCATTACGAGACTCAGCATCGAGGCGGCGAGACCAGTGACAAAACCGCGGCGCGACAGGTCGGCACTAATACGGCGGTTTGCATATTGCACTTGTGACTTGTCGCAAAGACATGAAGAAGATGGACTGACTATTTTATTGCCAAGATACTTTCCTGAAGGCATAGCTCACCCCATGACGTGGACCACGGTGCATCGAAAGCCGCCGTCTGACTACAGTTCACAATTGACGACGTGAGAGTCAAGCCAGCACAGAGTATCTGCTGCGAACGAGGATGGCAAATGCGTGAGCGGAGTGCGGAAATGATCGGTCGAACCAAGATAGCGATGCGACGAGCGGGCATAGCGAGGGCCAGCCCGCCGGATCGATGAACGCCGAATCTTCGAGTATTCAGTGGCGGCGCTGAAATTCCCAATTGTCCGAACCGGACCGGCAGAATCGCGGAGTGAGATGCATCGTTTGTCCTCTTGCACTGAGGTCGATTGCCGCGACCCGGCATGTTCGCGCCTCTTCCTTGACCGTGTGTGAGGGTGTGATGGTCGCGTGGACACGAGGCCTGTTGCGCGTAGCGTCGTTCGTCCAGTCGAGTGATTCGCCATCCTGCTTGGTATCGAGCGCCTGATTCACTGCGGACTGGATCGACGCGATGTCCGCTTGCCGCATCAGACTGATCGGCGTATCGCTCAGGAATCCAAGGTTGATGGCCGCGTGAGCGCACATTGTTTCCAGCACGAGCAAGCTACCAATAACCGCTTTGTACAGCCGCGACGGTACTGACATGGGTTGGTTCTCCTGAGAAGAGGTCATGCGGAGATCGAAGGCCAGAAGGACAATAACGGCAATGACAGCCGATAGTACCATCGGAAAAGTCTTGACGAATACGCTCGTCCAGCCCGGGCGCGAAAGGTCCGTTTTACACCTTGAAAGCGTCGCCGGCAGCGAATCTGGAGCAGGGTTTGGTGGGCGAAGAGAAGCCCGCCTGGCCCGACGATTCGGTTCAGGCGGGCTTGTGCGATCAAAGCTCGATGTAGTCTGATCGTCGCGACCAGGGTCACCGCGACGGAGCGCTTCGTCAGTTCTTCTGCGCGAGCAGCGCCTGAATCTTCGCTTCGGTCTGCGCATAGTCGCCTTCTCCAAAGTGCGAGTAGACGATATGACCTTGCTTGTCGATCAGATAGAACGCGGGCCAGTACTGGTTGTTATACGCATTCCAGGTCGCGTACTGGTTGTCCTGCGCAACCGGATAGGTGATGCCGAGCCGCTTGAGCGCGGTCTTCACATTGCCGGTGTCGCGTTCGAACGGGTATTCGGGCGTATGCACACCGATCACCGTGAGCCCCTGATCCTTGTACTTCTGGTTCCAGCTTTTCACGTAAGGCAGCGTGTTGGCGCAATTGATGCAGCTATAGGTCCAGAAGTCGACGAGTACTACTTTGCCGCGCAACTGCTGCAATTTGAGCGGCTCGCTATTGAGCCATTGCGTGATGCCTGTGAGCTCGGGTGCCGGCGGCCCGCTTTCCTGCGGCGCGGCGATCGCGGCCGTACTCGCCGCGATCAACGCGCAGGCGGCAAACGCGGCGGACAGTGCGAAGCTTTTCAATCGGGTAGTCATGTCAAAGTCCTTTGAGTGAGGGGAAAAGGCCGGCGAGCCGCGCGTACAGCAGCACGTCGTACTGCAAATAGATGGCGAGTGCGGTCAGCATCACCAGTACGCCGAATACCTGTTGCAGACGCTCTGCGTGACGCGAGACGACACGTACATGACGCGTCACGTAATGTCCGCCATAGATGATCGCGAGCATTGGAATCGCTGCGCCGATCGCATACAGCGTGGAGCAGCAGTGCCGACCAGCCGAGGTCCTGAGCCTTAACGACGAGCACGAGAATCGACGCGAGCACGGGTCCGGCGCAGGGTGTCCATACCGCGCCGAGCGACATGCCGAGCACGAAGCCACCCGCGTTGCCGCTGCCCGGTTGCGTGCCCGGCGCGATGGCCGCGCCGATCCGGTCGAGCGGTCCTTGCAGTTGCGCGACGAGCCAGTCGTAGGGGCGCGGCCAGATACGCAGAAGTCCGGACAGTGCGAGCAACGCGATGCCGGTATTGCGCAGTACCTGTTGCGCGACGTGCACGGTGCTCGACACAGCGCCCAATAGCAGCGCGAAAGACGCAAAGGTCAGAATGAAGCCGGCAACGATGAAGAGCGGCCGCGTCCGGCTCGGTTGTTCGACGGAAGTGCCGAGCAGGATCGGCATCACCGGCAGTACGCAGGGAGAGGCAATCGTCAGCAAGCCGGCGAGCAGGGCGAGCGGAGTTTCGAGGGTACTGTGCATGATGGGCGTTCCGTTGGCTGGGATGACCGTATTGGAACGCCCACGCGTATCTGGTTTGTGTCGGCGATCAGGCGCGGTTGCAATGTTGTGTGTCCGCGCACGGCGTAGATACATTGCGACACAAACTGGCTGACGAGTCGATGCGCTGCGGTGGCTGCCGAGCGGTCCCGGCGTGAGCACCTCATTGAAATAGCGAAGGCGCTGTTGGTTGGCCTCGCGCATTTGGTTAGTCGACCAGGGCCAAGCGTTGCCTACAAAGCAACGATGCGTGCCTTAGTTGCTCTTCCTGATGACAGCCTGCGCTGTCACCATTCGTTTCAAGCGGTATTCGATTCGTTTATTCCAAATTCCGTATCAAAGCTTGGCTCAAAGGAGAACAACCATGTCGGATCAGATCAATAGCCGTCGCCGCCGCTTTCTCGGAACGGCGGTTGCGGGTATCAGCGTGCTCGAATTGGGGCTGAGCGGGCTCGCGCATGCGCAATCGGCCGACACGGCCGGCAATGCGAAAGCAGGCGCGCGCGTGGCGTCGTTCGAGAACATTCGCTCGATAAATGCAGGCACCTTGAGCATCAGCTATGCGGAAGCAGGTCCGCAGAACGGACCGGTGGTCATTCTGCTGCACGGCTGGCCTTACGACATCTACAGCTTCGCCGAAGTAACGCCGTTGCTGACGGCGGCCGGTTACCGCGTGATCGTGCCTTACCTGCGCGGCTACGGCGGCACGCGTTTTCTGTCGGCGGATACGCCGCGCAACGGCCAACAGGCAGTGGTCGCGGTCGACATCATCAACCTGATGGACGCGCTGAAAATCGACAAGGCCGTGCTCGGCGGCTTCGACTGGGGCGCGCGCACGGTGAACATCGTCGCCGCGCTGTGGCCGCAACGCGTGAAGGCGATGGTGTCGGTGAGTGGATATCTGATCGGCAGCCAGGAGGCTAACCGCGCGCCGTTGCCGCCGAAGGCCGAGCTCGCGTGGTGGTATCAGTTCTATTTCGCCACCGAGCGTGGCCGCGCGGGTTATGAAGCGAACCGTCATGACTTTAACAAGCTGATCTGGCATACGGCCTCACCGAAATGGAATTTCGACGATGCCACGTTCGAGCGCTCCGCCGAATCGTTCAATAACCCGGACCATGTTGCCGTGGTGATTCACAACTACCGCTGGCGTCTTGGACTCGCGCAGGGCGAGCCGCAATACGACGCACTCGAAAAGCGCCTCGCCACCGGACCGACGATCGCGGTGCCGACCATCACGCTCGAAGGGGATGCGAACGGCGCCGCGCATCCCGAGCCCGCTGCATACGCGAAGAAGTTTACCGGCAAGTATCAGCACCGCAACGTCAGCGGCGGCATCGGCCACAACCTGCCGCAGGAAGCGCCGAAAGCTTTTGCGGATGCGATTCTCGACGTCACGCGCCTTTGATCGAGCCGGCGCTCGCCGGCTTCTCTCTTCTGAACGGAACCCCAGCAGTCGAACGCACGGCTGCTGGGGTTTCTTCATGGGTGGGCCCATTTGCGCAACACCTGTAACCCGCACGACACACATGCCACGCCGGCGCTGCACCGCATGTTCGGAAGCGGGTTTTGTATCGCAACGTATCAACGGCGTACGCAGACAAACACGCTTGCAGAAATGGGGGGTGACGAAAACATTGCAGATACGTTGGAGCGTTCTAATGTCTTCACGCAAGGTTGATTCACAACGTTGCGTGTGAATCAGGCGGGGCATGACAGTGTATCTGCATTGATGGCTCTGTGTTCCGCTCAATCCTTATCCCTGATGGTTTGATACCCGGAGAAGACTCATGAAACTCGTTCAATCGCTGCTCGTCGCCGCACTCGTCGCCGCTCCTGTTGTTTCGTTCGCGCAATCGCAACCGCAACACGCGCTCACTCGCGCTGAAGTTCGCGCGCAGGTGGTCCAGTTGCAGAAGGCCGGCTATAGCCCGGCTAGTGACAACGCGCAATACCCGCTGAACATCGAGGCAGCAGAAGCGCGGGTCAGCGCCAGCAAGGACGCTACCGCTTACGGCGGTGTCGAGAATGGAAGCTCGGCTTCCAGCTCGCATCTGCCGATGAAGCATGCGGCTGCGCATGGAGCCAACGACGGCTCGAACGTTGTCGGCCTTGGCTCGATCTACGCGCACTCCTGATTCGTTGATCGCTGAATGTTCTGATACCGGAGAAGACTCATGAAACTCGTCCAATCGCTGCTCGTCACCGCACTCCTTGCTGTTCCCGTTGTTTCGTTTGCGCAATCGCAATCGCAACACGCGCTCACTCGTGCTGAAGTTCGCGCGGAGCTGGTTCAATTGCAAAAGGCCGGCTACAACCCCGCCAGCGACAACACGCAATATCCGCAGAATATCGAGGCGGCCGAGGCGCGCATCAGTGCGGGCCATGACGCTTCCGCCTACGGCGGCGTCGCGAACGGCAGTTCGGCTTCGGGCTCGCAGGTGCCGATGAAGCATGCGGCGGCGGATCGCGTATATGACGGCTCCAAGGTCGTCGGCCTCGGTTCCATCTACGCGCATTCGTGATCGACACAAATGAGCAAGCCGTCCGCGCGCATCGATTCATGTCGACGCGCGGACGCCTTGTTTTACCCACCTGATGAGAAAAAACGATGACCACGCTGCTGAAAAGAATTCTCGGTTCCGTTCTGTTGCTGGGCGGACTGTTCGCATTGCAGGCCACGGAGTTCGCGCAGGCTGCGCCGCCCGACGACCTGAAGGGCAAGAACGTCGTGCTCGTTCATGGCGCCTTCGCTGACGGGTCGAGCTGGGACAAAGTGATCCCGTTGCTCGAAGCGCGCGGCCTGCATGTCGTGGCCGTGCAGAATCCACTGAGTTCGCTCGCCGACGACGTGGCGGCAACCCGGCGCGTGATCGCGCAGCAGAACGGACCTGTGATTCTGGTCGGCCATTCATGGGGCGGAGTGGTGGTTAGCGAAGCCGGCAACGACGACAAGGTGAAGAGCCTCGTATACGTCGCGGCATTTGCGCCGGACAACCGCCAGTCCATCGCCGACATCACGAAAGACAAACCCGCTCCGGTCTGGGCTGGCGAGTTGCGCAAGGACTCGGCCGGCTATCTGACGCTATCGACCCACGCGGTGCTCGACGACTTCGCGCAGGATCTGCCGCTGCCGCAGAAACGCCTGATCGCGGCGACCCAGCAGCCGTGGGCCGCTGGCTGTATCGACGACAAGGTGACGAACGCCGCCTGGCATGACAAGCCGTCGTATTTCGTGGTGTCGGGCCGCGACCGCATGATCGATCCGGCCTTGCAACTGGAGATGGCGAAGCACATCGACGCGAAGATCACGCGCGTCGACACGAGCCATGTCGCGATGCTGAGCCAGCCGCAAGCGGTGGCCGACGCGATCATCGCCGCGTCGCGGGCCGCGCATTGAACCGCGCAGTCTGATCGCCAATCAGATTGCGATCGATGGAATGCTCTTCATGCAGCGCAGCGCGAACATCGAGCGGCTATGGCGAATGCCTGCGATCTTGTAGAGCTTTTCGCGCAGGAAGCGTTCGTAGCCGGCGGTGCCGTCTACCGCGACCTTGACCAGGTAGTCGTAATCGCCGGACACCAGGTACGCTTCGAGTACTTCGCTGAGCGTGGCGAGCTCGGCGCCGAAGCGCGCGAGTGCGTCTTCGTCGTGGCGGTCCAGCGTGACTTCGAGCAGGACGACGTCCGCGAAACCGAGCTTCTGCTGATCGAGCAAGGCAACATAGCCGCGGATATACCCTTCGTTTTCGAGCTGCCGCGTGCGATTCCAGCACGCGGTGGTCGACATGCCGACCAGTTCGGCAAGATCCGCATTGCTGAGCCGGGCGTTCTTCTGAAGCTCGCGCATGATCTTGCGATCGAGGGCGTCGAGCGGGCGGTTTCGGGTGTTCATCGACGATGGCGGAAGAATATTTTGTTTAACGATATTATAGGTGAAGATCGTTCCGAATAGGCGACATCAGCGGATGCGTTTAAGAAGCCTATCCAGCCGGGCTCCGGGTATATTTTCGACGTGCATTCATGCCCGGGACATTCGCCCGGACCGCAGGCCTCGCGCCGGCGATCCTCCGTGGCCAAAAGCCGCTTTTTCGGTGTCTCGCCGCCTTCACGGTAAGGCGGCACGCGGGCGAATTCCGGCGTTACCCACGCCGGAAGGCGCGCTCGCAGGGCATGGACGCATGTCGCCGCATGTGTCTATCGCAACTCTCTTTTGCCTGCTGACTCGCCAATGCCGATCCAGTTGTATGTTTCGTTTCTTCTCGCGTCCGCCGTACTCGTTTATTCGCCCGGTCCGGTCAATGTTCTTACGATGAGTCAGGCGCTAAGCGCTGGATGGCGCGCGGCATTGCCCTGTGTATGGGGTGGCACCTGCGCGGTATTGCTGCAACTCGCTTTTACCGCGCTGTGTCTGAACTCACTATTGCTGATCGATGAGCACGCGCTAATCATGATGCGCTGGGCCGGCGCGATTTATCTGGTTTATCTTGGTTTCAAACAATGGCGAAGCGGCACATGCGCGGCTTCGCCGCTTCTGGCCAAGAGAGCCGGACAACGCGGTTTGTTTTGGCGCGGCTTCGCGACGTCGGGCCTGAATCCGAAAACGCTATTTTTCTTTCCGTCTTTCTTTCCACAGTTCATCAGTACTTCGTCGAATGAAGCGCATTGGTCTGCCAATCATCAGTACTTTTTGCTGGCCAGTACTTTTGCGCTGATGTTCGCGTTGGGCGTCGCTTCGACGGCAATCTTCTCGCACCGTCTGCGCACGGTTCTGCAGCGGCCGACGCGGCTGCGCGTCGTGAACCGCCTGATGGGTAGCTTGCTGGTTGGAATGGGGGCGCTGATGGCGGCGGTACGCTGACTACGAAACTAGCCGCATACCGCCGCCGCGGGGACAACGTCACCCTTATCTCTGTACCGCGCGATATCAATGGAAAATGAGGTACAGGATGATCAGTACGATCAACGGAACGCCGAGTAGCCAGCCAATCAGGTAAGGCATGATGTCATCTCCTTTCGTATTTAAGTTCGAATACGCAGGACTGTCAGCAGGCCGCGTGCCTGAGTCGAAACGGCACCAGGCTGCGAGGCATAGAGGTGTCGTATCTCGTGCCCGTATCGTTCTTAGCCGTTATTCGAGAAGCCCGGATACAACGTCATCCCGCCATCGACGAACAGCGTCGTGCCGACGACGTAATCGCTTTCATCGGAAGCAAGCCACACCGCCGCCTTGCCGATATCTTCCACGGCGCCGACGCGTCCATAGGGAATCAACTGCAATAGTTTGTCGAGTGCCGCTTGCGAATCCCACGCGTCCTGATTGAGCCGCGTACGGATCGCGCCCGGCGCAATCGAATTGACGCGAATGCGCTCGGGAGCCACTTCCTGCGCCAACGATTTCATGAACATCTGAACGCCGCCTTTCGACGCGGCGTAATTTACGCGCCCCGCCCACGGAATGACCTCGTGAACGGAACTCATGCAAATGATCTTGCCGAGCGCTTTCGATACGGTCGTCAGGCCGCGGCGGCGGAATTCTTTTACTGCGGCCTGGCAGGTTAGAAACTGGCCGGTCAGATTCGTCGACAGCACGAGTTGCCAATCGTCGAGCGTCATGTCGGCGAATGCGCTGTCCTTCTGCAGTCCGGCATTCGCGACCACGATATCGATGCCGCCAAAGCGCGCGCGACTCGCCTCGAAGAGGTTCGCTACCTGAGCGGGATTGGATACGTCTGCCTGGATCGCGATTGCCGATCCACCGGATTGTTCTATTTCTTCGGCGAGCTTTTCATCAGGTTCCGCGTGCGAATGATAATTGAGCACGACCGCCGCGCCAGCATCCGCGAGTGCTTTGGCGACGCCATAGCCGATTCCCGAACTCGCGCCGGTAATCAGCGCGACCTGATTGGCCAGTAACTTTTCCATTTGAGTGCTCCGGCAACGACGAAAGGCGAAGCCGCCACCTACCGGCGCGCGACATCGCGCGGATAGACGGCGGCCCGCCTCTGGTGTTGCAGTCCACGACGCGTGGCCTATATCACGCCGGCAACCAGCAGAACGATCACCACGATCAATACGATGCCGAGTCCGCCGGTCGGACCATAGCCCCACGCCCGGCTGTGCGGCCACGCCGGAAAAGCGCCGATCAGCAGCAGAATCAGCACGATGAGAAGAATGGTTCCTAGCATGTTATGACCTCCGCCTGGTTGAAGGGGACCTGCTGTACCCAGGTTGCCCACAGGGCCGCAGGGTCATCCCTAGAGAGCAAACCGCGTACCCAAGGCCGATCCTTTAAGAGGATCACAGTGGCAGCGCACGCCGGTGCGGAGATTCGCGAGTCAATTAAAACGGCACCCATTGCGCTCAAAACATGAGCAGGGTGCCGTTTTTCCAATTGCGGACACGTCGCGCGTCCTATAGAAGGTAGGGTCCGTTGATGCGGCCTTCGAAGATCGCGGTGTTGATGTCCCAATCGTCGACGGTGCCCGTGCCGCCACCGTCCACCTTGACGACTACCGATCGGCCGCCGCGCAACATTTCTCCTTGACGTGAAAAGGCGAGCACAGTGCGGCGCCCGCCTCGATTTCTGCAAGGGCTATGCCAACGTAGGGGAAGTGAGCCGCAAAATGGAGCGGGGGCCGCGATGCGAAACCTGGCAAGGATCCGCGCGATAGCCGCATTGAATCACACCGGATACGACCGCGATCTCGAGTCGAAGTGTTTGCGCGCGTCGCACGGGTCGCGTGCGAATGATTGGGGCGCAGCGCAGCGTCGCGCGTGGCGAACCGAGGCGTGCAACGCTCTATCGCAAGCCCAAACGGAAACGGCACGCGCCCTGTGCGCGTGCCGTGATGCTGAAACGCCCCCGCGAGCAATGCTAGCGGCGTCGCCCTTTGCGCGGCGCAGCGGCTTCCGCGATACGCAGATGCGCGTCCGGAAAGCCCGGCGGGTATTCGACGACGCGCGTCGCGGCCGGCACCAGCGGCGCGGCGAGACTCGAACGCGCGCCGACATGAGCGCCGCCGACGATCGCGGCCATCGCCTCGCGGTCGAGTTCGACGCTTTCGGTCAGATCCTTGATGCTCAGCTTGGCCATGACGGCTCCAGAAAAACGCGCCGGCGGCCAGACCCGTTCGGGTTCCAGCCGCCGGGCTCGGAATGTGTTCAGTGTGCTATTCGTTTTACTGCGGTCTCAACGCACTGTCAGTATAGGAAATCCGTTCGCGGCGTGCGCGGTCGTGGTGCTGTCGCGGCAGTGAAGGAACCCCCGGTCCCCTGCTGCTGCCCCGGCTTACACGGCGGAGAGATTGGCGCCCGCCAGGATCGGATCGACTTTCAGCTTCGGCAGCACGACGTCCGAGCCGATAGAGCCGATGTCATTGAGCGCTGCGACATTGACGATTTGCTGTTGAGCCAGATTCTGAGTGACGTTGACATTGACGTTGACGTTGGCGATGCCGGCAAGGCTGCCGAGACCACCAGGGCCCGAGGGCATGGGCACGTTGCTGCCGGTGCCGCCGGCGATCCCGGACATGGTCCGGCGATCGAGTTCGCGCGCGCCGGGCAGATCGCGAATCATGAGGGATGACATGGCGTTTCTCCAAAAACGTATGGAAGGCGGACATGCATGGCTTGCGGCGAAGCGGCCCGCGACAGCGGGCGCCTCGCCGCGCCATGCATTAGTGGCCGTTAGAGTTGCTCGACACGACATACGGGCTGAGCGTCGAGTCGATGCCTTCGGAGAACGCAACGTTGTTGCCGTTGGCGTTCTGGAAGTTCAGTTCGGTGTTGATGAATTGCGAGGTGGTGCTGTTCTTGATGCGCGTCGGCGCGTAGACCGGGGCGAAGCTGTAGTACTGGCTGGGGCCATAGCCACCGCGTACGGCTTTCATGGCCTTGCTGTCGAGTTGTTCGGTAACGGACAGGTCTTTGATCATCAGCGTTTTCATGGTGAGTCTCCTGAAGGAAGTTTTCGCAGTGTCGCGAGTGGTTTCGAGCAATTCGTTTGCTCGGACATCACTAATGCACAGGCTGTGCCAGTGGTGGCCACGTATCCTGAGGAAATCGACGAAGCCTTATCGTATAAGGGTTTTGCGCGAGGTTCGGCCGCCGTGCCGGTCCGCTCGAACCGCGTTGACGCGCTCGGGGCGGTGGCGGCAGTCCGACATCGCGGCGGACCCTGTTGGCTCGCACACGACATTGCGCGCGACATCATGCGGCGCGGCGCGCGGCTCATGCCTGGTTTGCCTGGTTTGCGAAAGCGCGGACCGGGAGCTAGTATCGAAACGGCACATGTAACTGGATACGACAGCTTCTCTATCGACCCGCGTGGCGTCGGTCGCATGCGACACGGTCCAGCGGCAACGGCGGTGCTTCGCAAAAATGGCTAGCCTTGCGCGTGTGATTCTCGACTTCCAGAGCGGCGAGCTGTCGCGCGACGAGTTCGTCGCGCAGCTCGACAGCGCGTTGGCGACCGAGCAACTCGGTCCGACGCGGCTGCTGGAGACGCTGTACGCCGCGCATCACAAGTCACCGTTGCCCGACGATCTCTATCTGGAAGTGCGGCGGCGCATCGAGCTGCTGCGCGTGTCGAACGTCGCGGCGGGTGGCGAGGAAACCGGCATACAGACCACGGTCGATCCACCGTCGCTGCGTTCGTCGAGCCCGGGCGGCGCTGGCAGCGCGGGCAGCGCGAGTACCACTGGAAGCACCGCGCACGAAACCATCAAAGGCATCGGCGATACCCTGAACAACCGCTTCGTGCTCGAAGAGTGCCTCGGCGTGGGCGGCATGGGCACCGTGTACAAGGCGCTCGATCTGCGCAAGCTCGAAGCGTCGGACCGCAAGCCCTATCTCGCGATCAAGGTGCTGAACGTCCAGTTTCGCGGCAATCCGAATTCGCTGGTCGCGTTGCAGCGCGAGGCACGCAAGGCGCAGGTGCTCGCGCATCGCAACATCATCACCGTGTACGACTTCGACCGCGACGGGCCGATCGTCTATCTGACGATGGAGTATCTGAGCGGTAAGCCGCTCAGCCAGCTGCTGCGCACGCCTGGATATCAGGGCATGCCGGTGCGGGCCGCGCTGCCGATCGTGCGCGGCATGTGCGCGGCGCTCGCGTACGCGCACGAGCGCGGCTTCGTCCATTGCGATTTCAAACCCGCGAACGTGTTTCTGACCACCAATGCCGAAGTGAAAGTGATCGACTTCGGCATCGCGCGCGTATTCCAACGGCCGGAAGAGGAGAGCGACGCGACCGTGTTCGATCCCGGCAGTCTCGGCGCGTTGACGCCGGCCTATGCGAGCCCGGAGATGATCGAGCATCGCGAGCCTGACCCGCGCGACGACATCTACGCGCTTGGCTGCATCACCTACGAGCTGCTGACCGGACATCATCCGTTCGACCGCCTGTCGGCCACGCAGGCGCGCAATGCCGAGTTCAAGCCGCAGCGTCCGCCGAATCTCGATGCGCGCCAATGGCGCGCGTTGCGTGCCGCGTTGTCGTTCGACCGCAATACGCGGATGCCGAGCGTCGAGCGCTTTATCGCCGAGTTCGACAATGAAGCGCGCGCGGAGAAGTCCGGGTCGCTCGCATGGGCCGGGCTCGCTACGCTGGCCGTCGTGTGCGCGGTTACGGTGGGCGTGTTCGCTGTTCGCTCGGGGTCCAACCGGCAGCAGGCGGCGCGTTCCGAGGCGGCGGGACCGCTGGGCGATCAGGTCGATCGGGCGGCTGCGGCGTCCGCTGTCGCGCCTGCAACGAATGCCGCACAGACAGCGCCTTCGGCTGGCGCGAATGAAGGCGGTACTACAACGGGTGGTGCGGCCGCAACCGCGACGCCGGCGCCCGCGCCCAAGCCCGCGTTGACGCTTGCGGCAATCACGCCCACGCTTGCCCGCGTACCGTGTTCGGCTTTATCGGGCGCGGTGCAGGACCACGCACTGACGGTGCGCGGTTTCCTGTCGCAGCGGTACGGCGCCGCACGTCTGAAGGAGACCTTGGCGGCGCTGCCTGGCGTCGATACGGTTTCGCTCGACGTGCGGCCGCTCGCCGACGACAAATGCGACTTCGTCAAAACGCTTGCGCCGTTTCTGGTGCGCAACTGGCAGGCGGGACGGGCAGCGTCGCTGCACATGCGACCGCCAAGCGGTTTGCTGACCGAGAACGACTCGCTGGTGGTCGACCTGAAAGCGCCTCCGTTCGATTCCTTCGCGACCGTCGACTACTACCAGTTAGACGGCCACGTCGTGCACATGGTGCCGAGCCGTCTGTGGCCGGACAACCAGATGCAGGCCAATGGCGGTCCGTACACGATCGGCAGCAATGCGGGCGATTGGACCGTTTCGAAGCCGTTCGGCTCGGAGATGGTGGTGCTGGTGGTGACCCCGGTGCCGCTGTTCGACAAGCTGCGCCCGGAAAGCGAAGCGCGCGCCGATTATCTGCGCGCGCTCGAGACGCGGTTGAAGCAGATCGGCGGCCAATACGGGCAGGATCGTCTATTGGCGGACTTCGCGCCGATTACGACCAAACCCGCCAAGCCATGATCCGTCAGAGAGCCAATCGAAACGGCCCTCAGCGCAAATCCTTGACGACGCGAAAACCGTTCTGCGATTGACGCACGCCCGCGCTGTATTTGAAGCGCGTCGCGCTGAGCATGTAGTCGCCGCCTTCGCGCCATGAGCCGCCGCGAATCGCGCGCATCTCGCAGCCGGGCGTGTCCCACGCGTGGCCGTCGGCGGGTGCGCCCTGATAGGAGTTGTGCCAGCAGTCGGCGGTCCACTCCCAGACGCCGCCGTTCATGTCGTACAGACCCAGCGGATTCGCGGCGAACGTGCCGACGCTTTCCGGTCCTTCCTTGTGCCACGGGTCGCCGCAGTCCTTGCAATTGGCGTTGCCCTTGCGCATCTGATCGCCCCACCAGTACGCGGTCGTGGTGCCGGCGCGATCCGCGTATTCCCATTCGGCTTCGGTCGGCAGACGGTACGGTTTGCCGGTCGTTTTGGCGAGCCATTTGACGTACTGCTGCGCGTCGTCCCAACTCAGATCGCGCGCGGGTGCGGTCTTGATGCTATTGCTCTCCGGGGTCAGCTTCTGGCATGCGCCGGCGGCGACGCACGCATTCCATTGCTCGACCGTCACCGGGAATTTGCCGATCGCGAAGGGTGCGCCGATGCTCACGTGATGCACGGGCTTTTCCGAAGGGTCGTCGGTATTGCTGCCCATTGCGAATGAGCCGGCGGGTACGTCGACCATGATCGGACACGCGGCGCAGTCGCGGATTTCACCGGCGGTCGGCGGATGGGCGACGGTCTTTTCGGCGAAGGGCGCAGCGGCGGCCGTGGCGGGCGGCGTCGGCGCTGGCGCGGCAGCGGGGCGCGGTGGTGGCGGCGCGGCCGCGCTCGCTTGCGCCGCGGGATGCGCGACCTGGGCAGGCGGTGCGGGTGGCGCGACATGCCCGCTCTGCGCCGCGGGCGCGGCTGGTTGCGCACCACTCACCGCCGGAGTCGATGCCGCCGCGCGCAATCGATCGATACGCGCATGCGCGAGTGTGGCGAAGCGCCCATTCGGATAGGCCTTCAGATAAGCCTCGTAATCGGCTGGGTAGTTGCTGTCCTTGATCGACTCCCAGAACGTGATTTCGTATTGTTCGCCGCTTTCCTTCGGCATGATGCCGCGACTGCGCGGTATTGCGGCGCGATCGTCCGACGTAATCGACGACGCGATAGTGCGTTCGCCACTGGCGGGAATGGAAGTACGCGCTACGGAGAGCCACGGCTGCTGCGCTCCGCGAGTGGCGGCGCGCACTTCGGTGGCGACTTGGCGGAACAGCGCGGCGAGCGATTGGGACGAGGCGTAGGCATCATCGAGCGCTTGCAGCAACGCACCGGTGTAGACGCCATGCCGTGGACCGTCCGCCGCGAAACCACCCGGCGCGGTTGCGTAGGCAATCACGGTGTTGGCAGCGAGCTTCGGTTGGTTGGTCGCAATCTCGGCGGGCCTAAATGGATTGTCGAGGCAGGTATCGAGAATCAGCAGATTGAGCCGGCCGGCGCGAGCGGATTGCATCGCCTGCAAGACGGTATTCAGTTCGACGCCATTATTCAGCAGCGACACCGGTGCGCGGTTATCGGCTCGAGCATCGAGTCCCGCCGGCAACAGCAGCGTTTGTCCGGCTACCTGCATGCCGTGTCCGGCGAAATAGAACAGCCCGATATCGCCTGTCTTCAAACGTCGTTGAAATTCGTCGATCGCCGCGCGCATTTGCGGCGGCGTCGCATTCGTGCGCGTGATGACTTCGAAGCCACGCGCCCGGAGTGCAGCGCCGATCGATTCGGCGTCGCGCGGCGCGTTGGCGCGGATCGGGGTAGCGGCGTCGCCGTATTCGCCATTTCCTATCACGAGCGCGACACGCCGCGAATGGGTGTCGTCGCGTGACGAAGCAAAGGGTGAAAGAAGCAGAGCGGTATCCGCCGGCAGCCCCGGTTCACTCGTCACCGAAGCCGCACTCGGCTCGATGAATTCGCGTTGCGTCGCGGCACCGGCGCTATCCCACTGCGCCTGGATTGCCCCAACCACGCACACCAGCAGGAATCGTCGCCACATCGTTTTATCCTGTTTGTACCGGACAGAATTCAGGCATTCGCGCACCACGATCGCGCTGTCCGCGCTCATTATTAACGATAGCACGCGCTTCGCGTCACAACTGTCCGGGAGTCCTGAACGCGTCATACGGTTAACGAGCATTGCGTATCTTTTTGGCAAGTTACGTTCTAAGCTGATTCACAAAGTCACCTCACACGGCCGTTTTAACTAGGTGGCGGTCTACCGGTTTCAATCCGCGACAAGCCGCTCGAACACCCGGATGGCCATCGATAGCCGGGCCCAGCCATGACTCCTGTTCGGGAGAGTGCGCTATGCGAAGAACCCGTGTTTCCTCTCTTTTCGGCAGACGTGATCCGGCACAAGCGCATTGCGGCGGATTGCGCGCGGCGGTGTGCGCGACGCTCGTCGCGGTGTGCATCGGCATAGGAACGGGCGGCGTCGCGCGCGCCGAGCAGACGGCGTCACCGCCGGGGGCCGAGGAGTACATCATCTGGCCGTCGGATGGCGCGGTGATTCACGGCGGCAAGCTGTGGGTGCGCATGGGGCTGCGCAATATGGGCGTGTGTCCGAAGGGCATCGCGTTTCCGAATACCGGCCACCATCATCTGCTGATCGACACGGATTTGCCCGCGCTCGACCAGGAGATTCCATCGGACCGCCAGCACCTGCATTTCGGCGCGGGCGAAACCGACGCGCGCATCGAGTTGCCGCCCGGCAAGCACACGCTGCAGCTGATTCTCGGCGACCATCGTCACGTGCCGCACAACCCGCCGGTGTATTCGAAGAAGATCACCATCACTGTGCTAAAAGACTAACGCGATCCGTTGGTTCGAACTGGTCAAGCCGGAACGGAGAGTCCTGATGTACAAGATCATTGCGGCCGCGGCATTCGTCGCGGCGGCGCTGACGGCATCGACAGCGCCGCAGGGTGGGTGGGCAGCGACGCCGTCGCCGCCCAGCGCATACGCGTATATCGGCTATCCGAACGATGGCCAGGTGGTGCCCGCCAATAAGCCGTTTCGCGTGTGGTTCGGCCTGCGCTTCATGGGCGTCGCGCCGAAAGGCGTGAAGTACCCGAACACCGGCCACCACCATCTTCTGATCGATAGCGAGCTGCCGCCGCTGGATCAGGAGATACCCTCGGATCGCCACCATCTGCATTTCGGCGCGGGCGAAACCGAAACGATGATTTCATTGCCGCCGGGAAGGCATACGTTGCAGCTGTTGATGGGCGACGACATGCATATGCCGCATAACCCGCCGGTGTATTCGAAGAAGATCACGGTGATCGCGCGCTGACTGTCATCATGCAGCCAACAATGCCGCGTGCGCTGTTGGCTGCGATCCACCATTCGCGAGCCCCGCTCCGCCGGCCGGTAGCGACGCCACGGCGGGTGCGTTCTTCCAGGCCTTTACTGCAAGGCCATCATGGCTCGGATAACGAAAGCGCAGCACTCCTGGCATAGCCCATGCGTCAGTAGCGCCCGAGCAGACAAGTTGCTCGAACCCGACGCACCACGATGCGCTTTCCCTTTCCCAGGAGTTTTGCCATGAACACGCTGATGATCAAGGACCTGTCCAACACCGAACAACTCGACAGCAAGGCGATGAGCGCCGTGCGCGGCGGCAACAGCTACTACTGCCCGATGCCGTCATACCTCAGCTATGCGCCCGTCTATGCGCCGACCAGCATCAAGAACATCTGCACGACGCAGTCGATCAACACGGAAATGAACATCCAGAGCGCGAATGGCAACAACTCGGCGCTGGTCAGCGGTACGACGACCTACATCGAACCGACCGTGTACTCGAGCAACGTCAACAACGTGAAGTGAGCGGCGCTCGCACGCGCGGCCCGAGCGGCCGCGTGGGCGCGCCGCCGTAGCCGCGTCGCTCAAAAAGACCATTCATTCAATCGTCCTTTCCACGCATCCTTCGCGTATCCGCCGCTCCCCGCATCGAGATTTCCGCCGCTTCATCGCAGAAGCCGCGCGGATGCGGCTCGGCCTCGAAAAACCGGCCGTCTCGCGCGAAACAGGCGGGTGCAACTGGAGACAACCGTGTCAGCATCGCCGGATTCATCGTTCGGTTTGTCGTGTGATTCGCCGGACCTTCAGCGCGTTTGCGCCGCAGCCACGGCGCCGCGCCGCATCGGCCGGATGCTGCGCGGCTTCGGCGCCGCGACGATGTGCGCATTGGCGTTGAGTGCCTGCGTCGACGTCAGGATGCCGGCTTATCAACGCCCGGACACGCCGGCCAAGACATCATGGTCGGATCGCCAGGGCGCGCCGGTATCGGCCGCGGAGACGATCGAGCGCGACTGGTGGAAGGGCTTCCAGGATCCGTATCTGGATACGCTGATCGACAAGGCTATCGACGGCAACTTCGATATCCGGGTGCTAGCCGCGCGTATCGAAGTCGCGCACACGCAGATCAGCGAGACGGGCGCGGCCGCATTACCGACGGCGGACCTCGGTGCGGGCGCCGATTATTCGAAGACGACCGGCCAGCCTTTGACGAGGACCTACAACCTCGCGCTGCAGGTGAACTGGGACATCGACATCTGGGGCAAGGTCGAAAAAGGCGTGCAGGCGCAAAAGGCCGAATTCCACGCGACCGAAGCGGATTGGCGCGCGGGGTATCTCGAACTCGTCGCGAACGTAGCCAGTACCTATTTCCAGATCCTGCAATTCGACGACCAGATCGCCCAGCAGCAAAAGACCATCGCCACCAACAAGCAAATCCTGACGATCTACGAAGGCCAGGCGCGCAACGGGATCGTGCCGCAAACGCAGGTGTTGCGCCAGCAGGCGGAGATCAACCGCCTGACCAACGATCTCTACGATCTGCGCCGCTCGCGGGCAGTCTCGGACAACGCACTGTGCACGTTGCTCGGGGTGCCGGCCGGCGAATTCCATGTGCCGCAGGGCCATTTGCAGGAGCGCGTGAAATTGCCGGGCGTGCCCGACGGTTTGCCCGCGCAATTGCTGTCGCGCCGCCCCGACGTGGTGGCAGCCGAATTCAGGGTGCTCGAAGCCTATGACCTCGTCGGTCAGTCGAAGCTCGCGCAATTGCCGAGCATCGGCCTGACCGCTCAGGGCGGCACGGCAAGCTATGCGCTCAACCAGCTGCTGAAGTCGTTCACGTTCGGCCTGATGCCGAGCATCAACTTTCCGCTGTTCGATCCGGGCGTGCGCGCTCATGTGAAGGTGACCGAGGCGCAATCGAAAGTCGCCGAACAGCAATATCGGGTGGCCGTGATGGGAGCGTTCGAGGAAGTGGAGAACGCGCTCGTCAATCTGAGTGCGCATAAGGCGCAGCATGAGGAATTGCAGCAGCAGGTGGCGCGCTTGCAAATCGTGGCGGATCAGATCCAGTCGCAACTGCACCTTGGCGTCGTGTCGCAACTCGAGGTGTTCGAAGACGAGCGCACCCTGCTGCAGGCGCAACAGGCGTTGCTGGAAAACCACCAATTGATTCTGTCCGATACGGTAACGCTTTATAAGGCGCTCGGCGGGGGATGGCCAGATGTCGACGTGCAGGCGCAGGCCAAAGAAAAGTAACGAAGCATTGAGCTAATCCACGAGTTGGCGTACCACGCGGGTATTTCGTCGGTTGACGACTTATCCGCTGTCTTCTCATTCGGCGATATCCAAATTGACACTCTCGATGCGTGACTTAAAATCCTTTAGGGGTCAGCGTTTGCGTGGCTCTTCGCGACAATATCGTTGGGCCGTCGTTCTTTGTCCAGTTCGCCCCGCGTTCCTGCCGCGGCAGGTAAACGCTTAAGCGATCCAGAGAAAATGGCCACCGGCGAAGCTCCGATTGCTGAAATGCGCACGACAGCGGACGCTGCTTTCGACGTGGTGTTGTCGCCGGTTGCGTGCGCGCAGCGCCCCGCGCTCGACGCCATTCGCATCGTCGACAACCTGTTCGCGGTCGGCCGCAGCGAAGCGCCGTTCAACGACTATCCGGCACAATTGACCGCCGGTCTGTCGCGTCGGCATGCGCGTCTTTTCATCGAGCGTGGCGCGATTTACGTCGCCGATCTCGGCAGCAAGAACGGCACGACGGTCAACGGCATCGCGGTGCGGCAAACTCCCGCGCGCGTGCGCGGCGGCGATGAACTCTGCTTTGGCGGTGAACTGTGCTATCGCGTCGGCATCGAGCCGCGCGCTCGCGTCGTCACGGGCCGAAGCGCTTCTCCCCTCACTCATCTATTGCTGGTGCCGCAGCGCGACGATCTGGGTCTGCAACCGGTCGACGTGACGGCTTTTCCGTTCCTGGTCAGCAAAACGGACGAGATCTTCTCGCGCTACAAAGACCGTTATCCGCACCAGGTCAATTACATTTCGCGGCGCCATGCGCACCTGTTTCTGAAGGGCGGCCAGCTCTATGTCGAGGACCTCGGCAGCACCAACGGCACGTTCGTGAATGGCCAGCGGATCGGCGAATCGGCGCTTGCGCTGGTGGACGGAGATGTCGTTGCATTTGGCGGCGACCACTTCGTCTACAGGGTGTCGCTACAGAACTCCGCCGACACCGAACCCACCGTGACCCAGTTCTCTCTTCGCCCCGCCGCCGACAGTGCCGCCGATGCCGACAAGACGACCTTCGTCGGCGCGGCGCATTCGTTTCTCGACATCTTTTGCGTCGATCCGGCACTGCAACGCGAAGACGAAGTGAACGAGGCGGCGCAATCGGGGTCCGCGCGCGCGAAGCGCGATGGAGCGGGGGCGGCAAGCGGCGCGCAAGCCGCAAAGGGCGCGCAGGCAGTACACCCTGCCGACACGAAAGACGGCGCGAATGAAAGAAGCGGCAAAGGCAAGACCGCGGCAAGAAGTAAGCCGCGTCGCTGGAAGATGGTCGCCGGCGAACTCCACAAGGCGTTAGCGGACGGCGAGCGCACCAATGTGCGGCGCGCGGCGGCATGGGGCGGCGCGGGTGTTGCGCTCGTGGTTGCGCTTGGCGTGGGCCTCTATCTGCACGGTTCATCGGAACGCGAGTTGAAGAGCCTGCTCGCAAGCGGTGATTACTCGAACGCCTTCACGATGGCGCGCGGCTATCTGGCCACGCACCCGGCGGACACCAGGATCAGCGCGCTCGCCAGCGAGGCATTGCTGAAAGCGAACTTGCCGGGCTGGATCGAAGCCGTGCAAAAAGCGCAGTTCGACCAGGCCGACGCGCTGCTGAAGAGCATGAGGGCGTTGAGCGCGACGGACTTCGATGCCGCGTCGCTGGTCGGCGAATTGCAGTGGGTCGGCGATCTCGAACGCTTCGTCGCGGCGCGCGGCGGCGTGGACGCGCCGATCCGCATGTATGCGGACGAGGCGACGATCAACGGTCTGCTGCACCGCTGGGACGACGACGCGACGAGTCGTCAGCGCGCGCTCGACCGGATTGCGAGCTACGTGCCGGCCTTCGCGGAGCCCTACGCGCACACGCTGAGCCATCTGCGCAAGCTCGAAAGCGACGATTCCGTGTACGTCGCCGCGATAGATCGGCTCAATGGCGTGATCCAAACCGAACTCTCGCGCGACAAACCCGACGCGTTGCCGCCGGTATTCGACGATTACGCACAGCGCTACCCACGGCTCGCGGGGCTCGACAGAGTGCGCGACGATTTGCGCCAATACACCGCATTGCTGAATGCCGCATTGAGCCGCCAATTGACGTCGTTGCTCGCGATGATGAAAACGGCGCGCTTCAGCACGCCGCCTTTCCAGGCGCAATACCAGCAGCTTGCGGCCACGCGTTTGCCGTCGGCGGACATCGTTCAACGTCAGGACGCGGTTGATGCCGCGTGGCAGCGCGGCGACGCGCAGCAGGCGCTCAGCGAATTGCAGTCGATGCCGGCGAGCCCATGGTCCGACGTGCTCGCTGCCGAAGCGGCGCACAAGAAGGCGCTAGCCGACCAATACAACGATCTGCAGAAAACGCGTGGCGGCAAAGGCTACGACCAGCGTCTGCTGTCGTTCTACGCGAGCCTCGATCCGCGAACCGACGCGTGGTTCGTGCAGGCGATCCAGAAAGACGTCGCCGCGTTGCATGACAATGCCCTCGCGCGTGCGCAGGATCTGTTGCTGCGCGCGCAAAGCCTGTGGAAAGAGTACCGCGCGAACGGCCCGATCGGCGGCACGCAGCGGCTCGAAGCCGGCATATCGCCGGGCTTTCGCAGCGAGGCGCGCCTGCTTAGCGACGCGCAGACGGCGGCACGGCAGGGCATGCGCATCTATACGCAGCTGAAGGCCGATCATCCCGCCGACTTCGATCAGCTGCTAACGGATATCGACGCCGAAGCGAGTTTGCAGCGCCGCTCGTTGACCGAGTTGCGCATGGTGCTGGACCCTGGGCTCCTGAAAGCGAAGCTCGCGTTGATTGGAGGCGATCAGAGTGAAACGCGATCCTCACCCTAGACCGTTGTCGGAGGCGCTCGAAGATCATAGCGTCGAAGGCATCGCGATCCTCACGTCCGAGCCGGTGCGGATTGCGCGCGCGCTGATCTGGGCGATGGTTGCGCTCGTCGTGTCGGGCCTGCTGTGGTCGTTCGTCGGCCGCGCGGATGTGATCGTCAGTGCGCCCGGCACGTTGTCGCCGGAATCGGAGGTGCGACGCATCTATACGCCGATCGACGGCGAACTCGCGGATCTGTATATCGCCGAGGGGCAGCCGGTGTCGAAAGGCGACGTGCTCGCGCGGCTCAATGCGCGCGGCGCGATAGAAGCTGCGAGCAACGCGTTACAGGCGCAACTGAAACTCGAAGACGCCGAACGCGAATGGAAGCAGTTTCCGGAGAAAAAGGCGTTGATGGAACGCAAGGCTGCGTCGTTGAAGGCGCAACTCGAAGTCGAGGAGCGTCTGCACGAGAATCGCGTTTCGGAAGGCACGACCAAACTTGCCGAAGGGCAGAAGGCCGAACTCGACGAAGCGCGCAGCTCGCTCGATAATGCGCGCCGCGCGCGCGAAGCGGCGAACCAGGAACTCGATCGCTATTCGCGGCTGTTCGCGCAGCCGGGCGGCGGCGGCATCGCCGAATTGCAGGTCGAGCAGAAACGCACGGCCGCGCTCGAAGCGGATAACGCCTTCCGTGTCGCGCAGTCGAAGCTGGCCGAGCTGGACTTTCGCCTGAGCCATGAATACGCGCAGGCGAATGCGCAACTCGCGACGAGCGGGCAGCAAAGCACCGATCTGCAGCTGCAATACGATCAGGCGGTGCGCGACGTCACCGATGCGGAAGACAAACTGCGCGTGCAATTGCAAAGTGCGCGTCTGGAAGCCGATGCCGCCGCGCGCGTGCGCTTCGAGAACATCGATAAAGACAATTTTCTGCTGATTCTGGCGCCGGTTTCCGGCGTGATTACCGACGTCACGTCGACGCAGCGCGGCGACAAGATTCAGGCGAATGCACCGCTCGGCGGTATTGCGCCAAAAGACGCGCGGCCCGTGCTGAAGATCGAAATTTCCGAACACGACCGCGCCTTTCTGCACGTGGGCCTGCCGGTCAAATTGAAATTCAATGCGTTTCCTTACCAGCGCTACGGATTGATCAGCGGCACGCTCGCGTATATCTCGCCGGCCACGAAGCCGTCCGCGCAGGACAAGCAACCGGTCTACGAGGGCCGCGTCACGCTCGACAAGGATTACTACCAGGTGGCCGGCACGCGTTACCCACTGCGTTACGGCATGACCGCCAATGCGGAAATCGTCGTGCGCGAGCGGCGCCTGATCGACCTCGGTCTCGATCCGTTCAGAGAGGTGGCGGGTTGAGCGCGCGAATCAAACATCCCAGCAAGGAGCAGAACAAATGACCGCGATAGTGCGTATCGATGATGAAGTCGTGAACGTGGACGAGTTCATTCGTCTTCTGAAACTGACCGGCCAGTTCGAGAGCCTGATCGAGCAGATCGTGCGCGACAAGCTTACCGTCCATGCTGCGAAAAAGCAGGGCATCACTGTCAGCGCCGATGAAATCCAGCAGCGCGCGGACCAGTTTCGCCGCGTGCGCGGGCTGCATCGCGCGGCTGACATGAATCATTATCTCGACGCGCTGCACGTGAGCCTCGACGAATTCGAGGCGTTCATTACCGACGGGCTCTATCAGGAGAAGATGCTCGACGACATCGGTAACGGCGCGGCGATCCGTGATTACTTCGCGTTGAATTCACCGAAGTTCGACGCGATCGAAGTCAGCCATATCGTGCTCGATAGCGAAGGCAAGGCGAAGGAAATGATCTCGTACCTGCGCGACGACCCCGACGCCTTCGCCGAGATGGCGCGCGAGCATTCGATTGCCGATACGCGCGAGTCGGGCGGCGTGATCGGCAAGGTGCTGCGCGGTTCGCTGAAGCCCGATATCGAGGCGAAGATCTTCAATGCGGCGGTCGGCGATCTGCTTGGTCCGTTTCCGTCGGCCGACCGTTCGTGTTTCGAGATCTTCGCGGTGACGGCCAAATATCCGGCCACGCTCGATGCCGACGTGGCGACCGAAATCCGCCGTTTGCTGCGCGAAAGCTGGCTGATCGCCCGCGCCCAGGAACACGTGATCGAAGCGCGCTAGTACCCGACTTGCGCCCGATAAAGCGAGGTTCACCGATACATGGACGCCCCCCAGACCGCGCCATCCGCGCCCTCCACCGCCGAATTTCTCGCTTCGGTGGAGATCCTGTCGCCATTCTCGCGCGACGAATTGGAGCGGCTTGCCGAATACGCGCAGGCAAAGTTCTATTCGTTCGGCGAAACGGTGTGCTCGGCTGGCGAAGTGGCCGATGGTCTCTATGTGATCCGCTCGGGCACGGTGCGCATCTTTACCGAGGAGCACGGCAAGGAAACCAGCATGGGCGTGCGCAAGTCGGGGGAGATCTTTGCCGACATTGCGATGTTGCGCTCGTACGTTCACGAAGCGTCGGTACGGTCGTCCGGCAAGACCGAAGTGCTGTTCATTCCGCGCAGCGCGATCGAACCGGTGATGGCGGCCAACGCCGCCGCGCTGGCGTTCGTCGCCAGCTACGTTGCGATCAATTCGGCCGGCGGCTTCGTCGCGCAACTGTTCGACCTGCGCGGCAAGCTGAACAAGGCGGAACTCGAAGAGTACGTGCGCAGCGTCGGCGCAAAACGGGTGGCGGCCGGCAAGGAGATTCTGAAACAGGACGGCCGCGAGGACCGGCGGCTTTATGTGGTGCGGCAAGGCCAGGTGCGCATCGTGCGGCACGAGGAAGGTCACGACTACACGCTCGCGACGCTCGGCGAAGGCGAGATCTTCGGCGAGAAGGCGTGCCTGATGCGCCAGGAACAGATGGCATCGGTGGTTGCGACCACCGACACGCGGCTGCTCGTCATCCCCGAGCGTACCGTCCATTTCATTCTCGAACGCAATCCGAAACTGCGCGAAGTACTCGACGAGCGCATCCGCTACGGCGACCGGGAATTGCAGCGCCAAAAGCGGCTCGAACAGCGGCGCAAGCTGCCGTTGATGCTCGACCTGCAGAGCAGGCCGGAACTCGGCGAGAAGATCATCCGGCGTTTCGCGCTCGTCGAGCAGGCCGAGGAAATGGATTGCGGCGCCGCGTGTCTCGCGATGATCTGCCGTCACTACGGCATTCCGATGACGCTCGGCAAACTGCGCGAACTCGCAAACGTGACGACGCAGGGTGCGACGCTCGACAGCCTCGCGCGCGCGGGCGAGTCGCTCGGCTTCACGACGCGCGGCGTGCAATGCACGTTCGATTCGCTGCGCGGCTTCGATCTGCCGTTCATCGTGCATTGGGAGGGCTACCACTATGTGATCGTGTACGGGCTGTCGAAAGAGTATGTCTGGGTGGCGGACCCGGCACTCGGTTTCAGAAAGCTGAGCGTCGAAGATTTCGAACGCGGCTGGAGCGGCACCTGCCTATTGTTTACCGGCGGATCGCAACTGTTGCAGATGTCGGCCGAGCGCTCGCCGTGGATTCGTTTTGTCGGATACCTGAAGCCTTACCGCAAGATACTCGGCTATCTGTTTCTGGCGACCTTCGTGATCCAGGTGCTCGGCGTGATTCCACCGCTGATCATTCAGAACATTCTCGACGGCGTGATCGTGCATCAGAACGTCAGTCTGCTGCATATGCTGATCGGCGGCCTCATCATCTCCAGCGTTTTTACACAGCTGATGTCGACGATACGCGCGTATCTGGCGAACTTCATGGTCCGCAACATGGATTTCGCGATGATGTCGCAGTTCTTCAAGCATACGTTGTCGCTGCCGTTCTCATTCTTCGCAAAGCGCAAGACCGGCGATATCTTCGCGCGCTTTCAGGAGAACCAGACGATCCGCGCGTTCCTGACCGAATCCACCGTGACGACCGCGCTGAATCTGCTGATGATCTTCATCTACTTCACGATCATGTTCGTGTACAACGTGAAGATGACGCTGGTGTTGATCGCATTCGTGATTCCGATCATGGGACTCACGGTGATCGCGACGCCGAAGATCAAGGGTTATGCGCGCGAGGTGTTTACGGCATCGACCGAGGCGAAGTCGTTCCTGATGGAGGCGCTCTCCGGCGTCGAGACGGTCAAGGGCATGGGCATTGAGCGGCCGGTGCGCTTGCGGTGGGAGAAGAAATACGCGAAGGCGCTCGAATTGCAGTATCGCGCGCACGCATTCAACATTCTGGTCAGCTTTGGCAGTCAATTGCTGAATGCGGCCACGACGATCGCGATTCTTTGGGTCGGCGCGAATCTGGTACTCGCGCGCGAATTGACGATCGGGCAGCTGATCGCGTTCAATGCATTCATGGGCAGCGTATTGAGTCCGCTGATGGGTCTAGTCGGCTTGTGGAGCATGCTCAACGATGCGGGTGTCGCGATGGAACGGCTCGGCGATGTGCTCGATATCGAGCCCGAACAGAAGCCCCAGGATCTGCCTTCCCGCGTCATGCTGCCGGAGCTGCAAGGCGAAATCAGCCTGCAGGGCGTGTATTTCCGTTATGGCGAAGAGGATTCCGCTTATGTGCTCGAGAACATCAGCTTCGATATCAAGCCCGGTGAACTGGTCGCGATCGTCGGGCGCAGCGGCTCGGGCAAAACCACGCTCGCGAAGCTGCTGGTCGGGTTCTATCAACCGAGCGAAGGGAAAATGACCATCGACGGTTACGACTCCGGCGTGATCGACAAGGCTTATTTCCGCGCGCAAATCGGCTACGTGATGCAGAGCAACCTGCTGTTCTCGGGCACGATAGCCGAGAACATCGCGAGCGGCGACGACGCGCCGGACCGCCGGCGCATCGAGGAGGTCGCGAAAATGGCCGACGCGCATGGCTTCATCAGCAAGATGCCGCTCGGCTACGAGCAGGTGGTCGGCGAGCGCGGCATCGGCTTGTCGGGTGGTCAGATCCAGCGGCTGTGCATTGCGCGCGCGTTGTATCACGATCCGCGTCTGCTCGTATTCGACGAGGCGACATCGGCGCTCGACTCGCAATCGGAGAGCAATATTCTCGGCAATATGCACGACATCCTGAAGGGCCGCACGGCGGTGATCATCGCGCATCGGCTCAGCACGATCATGCGCGCCGACAAGATTCTCGTGCTGTATGAAGGCGCGATCGTCGAACAGGGCCGTCACGAGGAGCTGATTCAGCGCGGCGGCATGTACTATCAGCTCGTGCAGAAACAGTTGAGTGCATCATGATGAAGATACTCGACCAGATTGAAGAGGCGAGTCCTGCGATATCGTACGCGGGACTGATCGAGCGGATCGAGATCCTGCGCTCCACGTTGCGCTGGTCGTCGCGGCTCGAACGCGCCGATATCGACAAGCTGCTCAGGCAGGCCACCTCGTTGCGCGACGAAGTGATGCAGCTTTCGCATAAGGAGCGCTTCGTGCAGGCGGCCACCGCGGGCGAGCCGCCAGACGAGCGCGGAGCAATCGCGTGGAGCGCGCCGCAAGGCGCTGCTCGAACGGAGCTTTATTTTCGAGGGCACGTTCGGCGACAATCCGCGGCTGCTCGAATCGCTCGAAATCGCGGAAAAAGCCGCGCCGACCGATTTGCCGGTGTTGATCGATGGAGAGAGCGGCACCGGAAAGGAGCTGATGGCGAAAGTGATTCACGCGAATGGCGCGCGTGCGGACAAGCCGTTCATTTCGGTGAACTGCGGCGCGATTCCGGACAATCTGCTGGAATCGGAGCTTTTCGGGCATCGCAAGGGCGCATTTACCGGCGCGTCGAACGACCGCAAGGGCAAATTCGAAAGCGCGCATACGGGCACGATCTTTCTCGACGAAATCGGCGAGTTGCCGCTCGCGGGCCAGGTCAAGCTGCTGCGCGTGCTAGAAGCGCACGAGATTCAACGCGTCGGTTCCGACGAAACGATCGCGGTCGATACGCGCATCGTCGCGGCGACCAACCGCAATCTGCGCAAGCTCAGCGAGGAAGGACGTTTTCGCGAGGATCTGTTCTACCGGCTCAGCGTGATTCATGTGACGCTGCCGCCGCTGCGCGAACGGCGCGACGAAATTCCGTTGCTGATTGCGTGGTTCGGCGACGAGGCGGCGGGCACGCTGAAACGCCGGCCGGTCAGATTGACGCCGCGCTTGCGCGACTTTCTGTTGAGCTACGCATATCCGGGCAATATCCGCGAATTGCGCAACGTGATGTATCGCATCTCATGTCTGGCTGCTGATATGGCCGACGTCGAGCACTTGCCGCTCGATATGCGACCGGCCGCACCCGGTTCAGCGGCGGCGCAGGCGGAGGACGGGCAGGCGAGCGGCGAGCAGCCGATCAGTGTCGCGAATCTGATGTCGTTGAGCGACGCGAAGCGGGCGGCCAGCGACGACGCCGAGAAAGCGTTTCTCGAACGCGGACTGCGTGAAGTCAGCGGAACGGTCGCCGAGCTGGCGCGGCGCATCGATATGAATCGCTCGCACTTGCAGATGCTGCTGAAAAAGCATGGCCTGCACTCGAAGGATTTCCGCAATCGCAATGCGCCGCCCACGAAAAACGGCACGAACGAGCGCGATGACGAAGACGACGAAGGCTGAGTGAAGGACCACTGAAGGACCACTGAAGAACCACTGAAGGCTCGCTCGAACGCGTGCCTGAAGACTATCAAGGCGCCGGATTCAGCAAGGTCTTGTCCGCCGCATTCGGGTCTTGCGCTTCGACGACCACGGCCGTGATGTTGTCGCGTCCGCCGCGCGCGAGCGCGAGGTCGACCAATTCGCAACAAGCGTTTTCGCGCTCCGCCGAGGTCAGCACGCCGGCGATCTCGTCGTCGCTCAGTTCGTTGCTCAGACCGTCGCTGCACAACAGGAACACATCGCCGTCGGCGACTTCGATCGCGTCGTCGTCGAGTTCGAGCAGATCCGTTGCGCCGACCGCGCGCGTGATCATGTGTTGCGCCGGATGATTGCGTGCCTCTTCGTCGGTGATGACGCCGAGCGAGCGCAGCTCCTCGACCTGGCTGTGATCGCGCGTCAGTTGCCGTAACTGTCCGTCGCGGTACAGGTAGATGCGGCTGTCGCCGGCCCACACGTAGCCGCAGAAGCGATCGCAGGCAAGCAGCACGACCACGGTGCTGCCGATGCGCTGCACCTGGCGGCGCGCGGCTTCATCGCGCAACTGACGGTTCGCGTATTGCAGACGCGCGCGTACATCGGCGATCAGCATTCTGAGGCCGTGCGGCGCTGCCAGTTGAGTCAACGCGTCGATCACGGTGCGGCTCGCAACGTCGCCGACCGCGTGACCGCCCATCCCATCGGCGACAGCCCAGCGTCCCGCCTCGGGCTCGTTGAGGCAGGCATCTTCGTTGATTTCGCGGACCCGTCCCGTGTCGGAACGCGCGGACGACGTCCAGCGAAATTGGCTCTCGCAGGTCACAACGGCTACACCATCTGGTTTCGGTTGCGTGCGTCTGGAGACACGGTGAGGGTCGCGTTCGCGCCGGTGTTGCGTACGTCGACCGACTGGAACTGGTTGATCATCTGGTTAGCATAGAAGTTGTTGGAGACCTCGTACAGATTGACCACCGGCCCAATGCTAGGCGTTTGCGGCACGTACGGCTGAATCCAGCCATAGATCCATGGCGCGCCGCCGCCACCGCGAATCGCCGCCATCGCTTTCCGATCGAGCGCGAGGTTCAGCGAGAGGTCGTTCAATTTGATGCAGGACATATCGTTCTCCGGTTGGCCGCGTGTGCAATGTGCGCGGCTGAATGGACCCTGCACCCGATGGTGCAAAGGCCATGCCAATCGGGGGCGGATTCGGCGCGAAGCTCGCAACGCTTTGACTGGCGTGCGTTTCGCGGCTCTACCTCGAAACGCGGCCGACGCAATCGGTCGGTTCGGGGCCAACAAGCCCGCCTTCGAACAGGTGTAGGACCCAACACATTCAGGCGGGTCCTCTTACGTTTTCCATTCACCTGAAGCAGCGCGCGACACGGCTCGCAAATGAGCGTCGGGCGCCAACAGATCAGCGCGATTTCTGTTGGTCTCGTACTGACATCTGCCTCTTCAGAAAACCGCTCGCTCGGCCGTCAAGCCCGTAAACACGGGCTTTCCGCCAACTGGCCCGGATGATGCAAAAGCTGTCGCAACAGTGTTGGAAATGCGAACGAGGCCAGCCATGAACACCCAAACGCTCGATACCCGCGACGACGAACCGCAATCCGCAGCCGCTCGTGCCACCACACCATCGACGATCGATCTGCCGATCGGCGCGCATCTGGTTACGCAACGCAATGGCTACGAACATCACGGCATCTATGTCGGCAACGGCCGCGTCGTGCACTACTCGGGCTTTGCGGGTTCCGCGCATCGCGGCCCGGTCGAGGAAGTCGAACTGGCGCGCTTCGCCGCTGGCCATTCGATGTCGGTTCGGGCAACGCCGAGCGCGATCTACGTCGGTGCCGAAGCAGTGCGCCGCGCGCGCTCCCGCCTCGGCGAAAACCGCTATCGCCTGCTGACCAACAACTGCGAACACTTCTGCGCGTGGTGCCTGCTCGGCGAAAGCCGCAGCGAACAGGTGGATTGCTGCCTGCGCCATCCGAGCACGGGCGTGCGCGCACTGCTGTGCCTCGTGAAGGCGTTTGTCGAGAGCGGGGCGAGGAACGATCACCGCGCGGCGCAACTCGCGCAATTCGCGTGAACGCAGCGCGCCGGGAACGGGGCGATTCGAGGAGAACATCATGGTTGCCGCGGAAAAGAGCTTGCACTGGGCCGTCGACAAATGGCTCGCGCCCACGCCGTCGATGCCCGCGCGGGTCGTGCGGTTCTGCCATCGCGCGTCGCAACAGCAACGCTATGTATGCGTGCAGGCGTTGAAGCCGGAAGGATTGCTGTCGATCTTCTTCTTCCGCCACGGCGACGGTTCGTGGAACGTGTTCCCGCCGCAAGCCGAGCGGCCCGCGATGAACGGGTACGGCCCTACGGCCGCGTAGCAACTCAGGCGTGACCCGCGGTGGCAGCTTCCCTGGCGAGCCACTGACTGAACAGCAACATCGCCGGCGTCATGGGCTTGCCCTTCAGGCAGGTCAGCCAGTAGCTGCCCGCCTTCACCTCGACGTCGAACGGGCGCACCAGACGCCCGGTATTGATCTCCCGTTCGAACATCAACGCAGGCGCGAGCGCGATGCCCGCGCCTTGTATCGCCGCCTCCACCATCAGCCGCGACGAATCGAACACCGGCCCGCGCACCGGCCGCGGCGCGATGCCCGCGGCCGCGAACCAGTTCATCCAGTCGTCCATGCGGTACGAGCGCAGCAGCGTTTCGTTGGCGAGATCGTCGGGCCGCGTGAGGCGCGCGGCGATCTCGGGCGTGCAGAGCAGCGCGAGCGGCGCGTCGAGCAGCTTGGTGGCGAGCGAGCCGGGCCAGGTGCCGTCGCCGAAACGGATCGCGAAATCGAGGCCTTCGGTCGCGAGATCGACGAGGTTGTTATTGGTCAGGAGCCGCAGTTCGACGAACGGATGCGCGTCGCGAAACGACTTCAGGCGCGGCATCAGCCAGCCGACCGCGAACGTGCCGACCACACCCACCGTCAGCACCTCGTGGAAATGCCCGCCGTCGAACTGCTTGAGCACCGCCTCGATACGATCGAACGCGTCGGACAGCACGGGCCGCAGCGCGAGCCCTTCGTCGGTCATCGCGAGGCCGCGCGGCAAACGCTTGAATAGCGCGGTGCCGAGCCGCTCCTCCAGCGAGCGGACCTGCTGGCTGACCGCGGCCTGGGTCACGTTCAGCTCTTGCGCGGCGCGCGTGAAGCTCAGATGCCGCGCGGACGATTCGAACGCGCGCAGCGCGTTCAGCGGGAGATACGGTCTCATGGTGCAGATACAAGATTTTCTTGTGAGTGGGCTAACTTATCACCATCAGCCCGCTTCGCCGACTCCCTGGCTGTTATTCGCCAGTCGAATTGTGCGACACTAGGGCCACATCGACGGGGGCAATCGCAGGCCCGGCGCCGCGCGAGGCGCGCGGCGGCGAGTCGGCAATCAGGGGCCGGCAATTGTGAGCAACGGTGAATGGCCGCCGCGGATTGCCTCGATGTAGGTAGTGAGAAGTTGACTGTCCAGATGGAATGCTCGACATGTCCTGCCGACGTTCGTCCAGGTAAGCCGTCGGCTCGTGCAACCTTGCATCAGTGCCCTCGATCGGAGTCCGCTATGTCCGTGTATGTGCTGGCCTTGCTCATCGGCGTCGTCGCCGGCCTTCGCGCGATGATCGCCCCCACCGCCGTCAGCTGGGCAACGCGCCTGGGATGGCTGCCGCTGCAAGGCACGCCGCTCGCGTTCCTCGGCGCCGCGGCCACGCCGTATATCTTCACTGTGCTGGCGGTCATCGAACTGATCACGGATCAATTGCCCGAAACGCCTAGCCGCAAGGTGCCGCTGCAGTTCGGCGCGCGCGTCGTGCTCGGTGCGCTGAGCGGCGCTGCGATCAGCGGCGCGCATGGGGGCCTCGCGGGCGGCGCGATCGTCGGGGTGCTCGGCGCGGTGGTCGGTGCGGTAGGCGCGGTGATCGGCACGCTCGGCGGCGCGAAAGTGCGCAGTTCGCTCGCGAGCATGTTCGGACGCGATGCGCCTGCGGCGCTGATCGAGGACGTGGTGGCGCTCGTCGCGGCCGCGTTGATCGTCGTGTCGATGCACGGCTTCTGATACGAACGCAAACACAAACGCGAACGCGGCGGCACGCTTTGCGCGTCGCCGCCGCGTTCGGTCGCTGCCTGCCGCTTATTGAACCCGGGCGATTCGCGCGGCCGTCGCGACTTGCTTGACCGGCGCGGTCGCCGCCGTCGAACCCGCCGCAACCGGCGGAATCAGCTTGCCTTGCACGAGCAGCTGAAGCGTCTTCACCACCAGAATCGCGATGATCGCGTTCGCCACCACGAATAGAACCGGCGCCGCGAATTCGATCGGACCGGTTGCGCCGCGTTCGACGAGACGCAGCGCCATCGTCGGCAATGCCGCCACGCCGAAGCTGAACGCCCAGTAGCCGGGCACGAACGCCTGTTGGCGAATCCACGGCAGCAAACGCAGCAGCATCAGCGCTTGAAACAGGCCGTAGCCGAGCAGCGCGAAGGCGAACAGATCGGGCGTGCCGCTCGTGAGGCTCAGATACGCGACACCACCGACGACCGGCGGCGCGAGCTGCACACCGAGGGTCGGGCGCAGCGCTTCGGGCAGCGGTTCATGCACGGCGGCGCGATGCATGATCATCGATTCGAGCGCGAGCCACGCCAGCACGCCGCCGCCGAAAAACAGCTCGCCCAGTTGATGGAAGCCGAATGCGGCCGAGCTCGTGGCCGCGACGAAACCCGCTCCGACCGTCGGCAGATAGATCGCCGGCGTGGTCAGTTCGGGCTTGCGGCCGCCTTGCCACAGCCGGCCATGTAGATAGACCCCGAGCCCGAGTTGCGCGACCGCCGCGATGCCGTATAGCGTCAGCGCGGTGATGTGCGCGTACGGCTGCAGCAGTTGTGCGGCGAGCAGCGTCGAGATCGGCGCGAGCGCGACGAACGACGACTGCACCGGGTGGTCCAGTTCGGCGCGCGCGTCGGCGGTCTGCGCGAACCACTTGTGCGCGTACGCGAACAGAATCACGACCCAGACAGCGAGCGCCGCGACCGTCACTACGCTGCCCGCGACGGCCGGCAAATGCCATAGGCGGATTGCCACGCGCCACAGGTTGGCAAGCGCCAACGAGCCCACCGCGATACTGAAGAAGCCAGCGGGAACCGCACCACGATTGCTGTTCATGACGACCTCCGAACGTTGCGTCGCGCTGCGGGTTGCTGTCGATGCGCGATCGATGGCGTACTGTAAAAGGCCGCGGAGAATCGCAGAACGCTGCAAACGCTCGACAAATGGCGCGAGCGTCTCAAGCTGAGCTTTTAGCGGGAAAAAGAGGCAGAGAAGGCAGGGAGGGAGCCCAGCGTCAACCGCCCATGCGCACCAGCATCGCCAGCAGCTGGTCGAACGACAGCGGCTTGCGCGCGTACGCGATGTGCGGATTGGGCTGCACCGGAATGTCCGATGCGGCACTGCACAGGATGATCGGAATATCGCGCAGCTCCGGGTCCTCGTACAGCGCCGCGCACAGCTGGAGGCCCGACATGACCGGCATCATGCAATCGGACACGATGATGCCGGGCCGGCTCGAGCGGACCAGTTCGAGCGCGACGGCGCCGTTCGACGCGGTCCGCACCGCATAGCCGTGTCGTTCCAGCAGCAGCCGCCACACCGTGAGGATGTCGAACTCGTCGTCCACCACCAGAATGGTTTTCATGGCGGCTAGGTTTTTCGCCGCGATTGCAGCGTGGCCGACAGGCCCGGCGTCGATTGGATGCCGGCGGCGCCGGGCGAGCCCTCGATCACGTCGAGTCCTTGCGACGAAATCGACAGTTCGCGCAGTGACGTGTCGTGCGCGCTTTCGCGTTGCTTGACCACCGAAATCATGCGCCGCAGTCCTCCTTCGGTCTCGGCGTAGCGCAGCAGCACGAGGTTCTCGGTCAGCGCCGACACGCGCACGGCCTTCGCGTGGCCCGGCTCGCTGTACAGCGGCAGCTCTTCGGTGACGAGCGTCGTGACGGCCGCTTCGCGCAACTGATGCAGCAGTGCATTGAGGAACAGGCCGAAGCGCTCGGTGCGCAACGCCGAATCGCGAAAGCCCTCGACGCCGTCGATCACGATGCGCGTCGCGCCGGTCTGCCTGACGGTGGCGAGCGCTTTCGCCGCGATTTCGTCGATGGCGAGTTCGATCGCCGGCTGCCAAAGCACGATCAGACGGCCGTCCTGCCACGCATCGGCAAGCGGGATCGACACCGCTTCGGCTTTGCCGATCAGGCGCTGCGGACCCTCGTAGAAGCCGAGATACACGCAGCGTTCGCTGCGCGCGAGGCCGGCCGCCAGGAACTGCAGGCACAGCAGCGTCTTGCCGACGCCCGACGGGCCGATCAGCGTGGTCGTCGAGCCTTGCGCGAAGCCGCCGCCGAGCAGATTGTCCAGGTGCGGCAAGCCGAAGCCGAGCCTTGCTTTCAGATCGACGGGGCCCGGTAGCGGCGCGCACTGCGCCTCGAGGCGCGGGAACATCAGCAGCCCGCTGCCGGCGATGCGGAAGAAGTGCTTGCCCATCCGATGATCGCGCGCACGCATCTTGTGCACTTCGATCTCGCGCGCGCGGCGCATGCCGTCGTGATAGCGGTTCAGCTCGATCAGGCCATCCACCAGCGTGTGCTCAGGATGCGGCTCGTTGCCCGACAGCGGCGCGAGCAGCAGCGTCGTGCAGTCCATCGCGGCGACCAGCGCGTTCAGCTCGTGGATGAACTTCGACAGCGACAGCTCGGTTTCGCTGAATTCGCGCGCGCTGCGAAAGCCGTCGACGATCATCAGGCTCGGCCGGTAGTCGTAGATGCTCGACGCGATCAGCTTGAGGAAACCGTCGAGGCCGTCCTGCATCAGCTCGTGATAGCCGGACACGAACAGCATCTGCTGCGCGACCGCGGTTTCGTCGAAGAAGCTCAGGCCTTTCAGGTGACCGAGCAGCTTGTCGTGCGATTCGGCGATCAGCGTCATGTACAGCACTTTTTCGCCTTGCCGTACCCGATGAAAGCCGATCTGGCTGGACAGGATCGTCTTGCCGGCGCCAGCCATGCCCTCCAGCAGATAGACGCCGCCGCTCACCAGACCGCCGCCGAGGATTTCGTCGAAACCGGGCACGCCCGTTTCGACATTGCGTCGGGCCGCGTCAGGTCGCGCCGCGTCAGGCCGGGCCGCGTCAGACAGGCGGGAGGTGTTCGATGCTTCCGTAGTCATGGTTGATGTGTCTTTCAAAGTGCAAGCGACGGCCTGGTCGTGACCGTCCCCTGGTTAACCCCGTCGTGGCAGCAATCCCCGTTCCCGCTCCCGGTTAGCGATGTCGCACGGCGCGGGAGCCCGTTGCACGCGACATGACGGAGAGCGCGTATACAATTCGGCAGCGCCTGATCCCCGCGGGCTTTCACCCGCCTATTTGCCAACCAGTCCAACTCATGCCGAATTCGACCCGGGCCTTTCTTCTCGGTCCGCTCCTGAAAGGCGTTTCACGCTCCTTCTATCTGACGCTGCGCGTGCTGCCCATCGGCATGCGCGATCCGATCGGCCTTGCATATTTGCTCGCGCGCGCCGCCGATACCATCGCCGACACCTCGCTGATCGCGCCGGGCCAACGCCTCGAATTGCTGCTTGCGTTGCGCAATCAGGTCAATGGCGTGGCCGTCGATAGTGCGCCGTTCCAGCGCATCGCCGCCGAAGTCGCGGGTCAGCAGACGCAGTCGGATGAAAAGCTGCTGCTCGAATCGTTGAACCCCGCGCTCGACGTGCTCGCGCAACTGAGCGAGTCCGACCGCCACGCGGTGCGCGCGATCGTCACGACGCTGACCGAAGGCATGGAATTCGATTTGCGCACGTTCCCCGACGAACGCTCCGGCCAGATCGCGGCGCTGCGCGAATACGGCGAACTCGATCGCTATACGTATCTGGTCGCGGGCTGCGTCGGCGAGTTCTGGACCACGATGACTTACGCGCACATGCCGGGCACGCTGAAGGAGCAGCCCGACACGATGAAGCAGCGCGGCGTGCGTTTCGGCAAGGCATTGCAGATGACCAACGTGCTGCGCGATTGCGGAAAAGACTTGCGCATCGGCCGCTGCTATCTGCCGCAGAGCATGCTCGAGCGCCACGCTCTAAGCGCGCGCGATCTGCTGCAACCGGCCAATTCGATGCACGCGCGGCCGCTGCTCGTCGAACTACTGCGCAAGACGCTCGATCATTTCCGCGCGGCGCTCGACTATACGCTCGCGATTCCGGCGAGCGCGGTGCGCTTGCGGCTCGCCTGCCTGTGGCCGATCCTGATCGGCCTCGACACTTTGCTGCTGCTCGCGGATAACGATGCGTGGCTCGATCCGGCGAAAGTGTCGAAGGTGACGCGCGGTGACGTCTATCGGATCATCGCGTCGTCGCTGCTGCTGGTGCCATCGAATGCCTTGGTGCGCAATGCGATCGTTAGCCGCATCGCGCGGATCGAGGCTCGGCTGTAGGCATAGACGATTTATTCTGGATCATTGAAAGGTCAACAATCGGGAAAGCCCTAGGCCACTGCATTCGCGCTTCGCGTTAGTCTTTTCGAAAAGGAGACGAACCATGCGACAAGCGTTCAATATTGCGTTGGTGCTTTTGCTTGGCTATTTGATGGCGGATCGGGCGTTGATGCGTGCGCAGGCGGGCGAGGTCGGCACGATTACGTGTCACCAGGGCTCGGCGCTCGTTAAATCGGACGCGTTGAAAAAGGGCTTTGGTGACGCTGGCGCGAGCGCGCAGAGCGAGAGCTTCCTGTCGAGTTGCCTCGTGACCGGGCGTGGCCAGGTCGGCGATCTGATCGCGCGCGAGTGAGCGCCGGCAGCTGAGGATTCGTCACGGCGCACGCATAGCGCCGCGAAAAAGCGCCCAGACCGTGAAGGCCCGGGCGAAGTCATCGGGAGCCCGATGACGGAGGTAACACATATGACTTGGCCCGCGCTCGGAGCTACCCGAGCAGCGGGCCAGTTCATTTGAATCGGGGTGCGCGTCGCAAGGACGCGCCATCGCTTACTGACCGAAGTAGACCGACTTCGGGCCACTCATCGGAGCCGCACGGCTCGTTTGGGTCGTACCGCTCACCACACCACCGAAGCCGGTAGCGGCTTGGCCGCCGCCGTTTTGCGCGTCGACGCGGGCTTGCGCAGCCTGGATGTCAGCCGGGTAGTGCGGGTCGGCGTGACCAGGTTGATAGCCGGCCTTTTCCAGTTGGACCAGCTCGGCGCGCACTTGAGCGCGGGTCACGGGCTGGTTGGCTTGTGCGAAAGCAGCGGCCGGAGCGGCGACAGCGACGGCGATGACAACAGCTTGAATCAGCGATTTCATGATACTTACCTCCAGTTCAGGATTTTTGTCTTGCTGCGAACGTGCTTGTTCGTAGTCAGTGATTGCATTGTAATTTGGTGAACTTGGCAGAGTAAGTCGTGATGCGGCTAATGTTTGTTGCGGATCTTGATATAAAAGCGCGGAACTTTCAGGGTTAACGCGTAGACGTTCTTTGCGCGGCCGGCAATGCGGAGTGCTACTTCTCCGAGACCGGACTGACGGCCGAGGGTGTTGCCGTTGCCGGTGCCGACGCGTCGTTTCGCGCGATGCCCGGCGTCGCGGCATGCACCGATTGCCGCAAGCGCGTGAACGCCTGGCTCGTGCGCGCATCACGCTGGTCGCGTGCGTCGTAGAAGTCCTTGCTGAGCCACTGGCCGAGACTCGTCATCAGCGAGCCCAATGCGCTCTTGAAGCGCACCCACGCATTGCCGGTGCGCGCCAGTTGTGCGGCCCCCTCGACCGCCTCCGCGGCGAGCCGGTCCAGTTCCGCGTGCAGAAAGTCGGCGAAGTGATGCAGGCCTTGCTGATTGCCATTCGACGATTTGCGCTCCAGTTCGACGTGCTCGGCAATCAGTGATTGATTGGGCACGCGAATGAACGGCGGCGTATCCGCGCGCGCGACGCCGTCACGGCGAATCGCCACGCCGAGGTTCGCGGATGCCGCGGTGCGCTCGCCGAGCGGTGGCATTTGCCACTTGTCGCACAGGTATTTCAACAGGCTGCAATGATCGAATCGTTCGTTGCATACGCCGGCTTCGCACCACGGTGACACGAGGATCGCGGGAACGCGCACGCCGAGTCGTTTGAAATCGAAGCTCGTGGTGTGGCCGTCGGGTGCGACTGCGTCGGCCGGCGGCGATACGTGGTCGTAGAAGCCGCCGTGTTCATCGTAGAGGACCACCAGTAACGTGCGCTCCCACAGCGCCTGATTCGAGCGCAGCGCATTGTAGGTGTCCGCGATCAGCTTCTCCGCCTTCATGATGTTGTGCGGCGGATGATCGTCGTTCTGCGCTTCGCCGAAGTACTTCGGCTCGATCAGCACGAATTGCGGGAATTGGCTGGCGGGTCCCGCTGCGTCCTCGAAGAACTTGTCGAAAGAGCGGTAATTCGCGAGGTTTTCCGCGCGTCGCTGGTTCTTCAGCAGCAGTGACGCGGGGAAGTCATAGAAATAGACGCTCCATGTTTTGCGCGCGGCGTTCAAGCGATCGAAAATCGTGTCCTGATCCTGCTCGGTGTACCAGCGTGGATTGAGTCCGGCAAGCCCCGAAGGCATGTCGATCTCGCCTTTCGACGTACCCGTCAGTGCGAAAAAGCGGTTCGGCCACGTCGGCCCCGGCAATGAAGAGAACCACCGGTCACACACGGTGAATTGCGAACCGAGCGTATGCAGCGCGGGCAGAAAGCCGAGCGGGTAATAGCCCATCACGTCTTGCCGCGCGACGAGGCTGCTCTTCGGGTAGTCGTTGACGAACGAACGCACGAAGCCGCTGTTGTCGGCGGCGATCTGATCCATCACAGCCTTGTGCTCGTGATTCGGATCGTGCTTCATCTGCCGCTCGCGCGTCGCACGCGGATAGAAGGTATTGCCTTGACCGTCGGCGTTCGATTTGCCGGCCGCGTTGCGCACCCCGTCCAGTTTGTCGTGCACGGCGTCGAGGCAGCCGAGCATCTGGTCGAACGAGTGATTCTCCATCAGCAGCAGCACGACGTGTTCGATCGGATCGTTCTGCGCGTTCGGCTTGACCTCACTCATCTTGATCGCTCCACTCGGGACGGGATGGATTTCGCGGTTGCCAACTTAGCGCAAAACGCGTGCTGGCGAAAGAGCTCTGCTTTGAAACGGACCTGCACGCGACGCTCGGCGTATCTCGTCGCGTGCATGATTCGCTCAACCTGGCATGGATTCAACTGCCGCCAGAGAAGATCGGACCTTGCCCGCCCGGCGCGAACGACGGGAAGGGGTCGCCGGACGGCGCGACCGCCGCCGGTGCATGCGCTCCCGGCTGCGACGCCGGTTCGCGCAACGTCAACGCGCTATCGGCCGTGATCGGTACACTCGGCTTCGCGAGCAGCTCGGTCTTGCGCATCGAGCCGACCGACGTGCCGAAGTAATAGCCGATGATGCTGATCCACGCGGTTCCCAACGCGCCGACGATCACGTTGACGAGATCCTTGTTGGTGCCCGGCAGAGGCTGAAACGCCATCAGCAGCAGAATGCCGAAGAAGCCGGTGGTGACGGCCATCGCGAGCACCTTCGGGACCCAGTCGCGATTGGCGACACCCATCGCGCGTGCATTCGCGGTATGGCTCGTGGCGATGCGGGCCATGTCGGCGTCGTGCGCGAGGCTCGACTGCGCGGCCGTCACCATCAACTGCTGCAGTTGCAGCGAGTTGGCGCTCTCGGCCTGGCGAAGTTTTTCGAGTGCGCCGGGGTCGTTCAACGCGGGTTCCACGAAGGCCGGGTCGCTCGGCGTGCCGAGCGCGTGCGAGATGATCGCGGCGGCGGCGGTCACGCCGAGGCCGACCGGACCACCCACGAGCCCGGCGAGAAGCGGGGCGGTGCTGCTGATGTTCGTCGCTACTTTAGACCAGTCCATCATGCTGCTCCCAGGAGAAGATTGGCTGCCATCCGTTCGGTCCAGCCGCGGCTGAAACTCGGCCACGAATGCAGATTGCGCAGGTACCGCAGACGATACGCGGCGAAGCGCATCACGAACTTCATCGGGTCGGCGTTCTTGACCGCATCGAGCGTGTCGGGGCCAAACTTGCCGTCTTCTTTCGCGCCGGACGCTTTCTGCATCCACAGCACGACGAGGCCGCCGTTGTAGTTCGCATCGAAAATCTGAAAGGCCACGCGCGGATCGAGTTCGTCGAGATGCAACGGGTCCCAGTACCTGCGCTTGGCGATCTGATGGGCGGTTTCGAGCGGCAGGTCTTTCATCGCGCCGTTATAGCCCTCGCTGCGCGCGACGCGCGCCGTCACACCCCACATCGTTTCGCCGCCCGGATCGGCCGGATTGAAGCTGTACCCGCCTTCGTTTCCGATCAAGGCTTTGAATGCATCTTCGAAACTGTCCATCGAACTGTCTCCTGTTCGGCTGTGTTGCCAACTCAAATGGCGATGCGCGCGGCTCAGGCCGCTCGCATCGCCTGTCCTACGGCGTCGCGTACCGTGTCGAGCGAGGCCCGCAGCGGATACGACGTCATCGGATTCGAAACGGGCTTGCCGCGCGGGTCAGGCCTCGATGTCCGGGTGTCGGCCTCGTCGGGCGATGCGTCCGTCGAGAGCGCCAGCTCGCGTTCGCGCGCCGACAGCGTGGCGGCGTCGAGCTGCAATGCCTGTGCGTACTTGCGCGCGGCCTCGCGCAGAGCGCCCTTGTGTTCCAGCGCGCGGCCCCATTCCGCATAGGACGGCGCGAGATCGGGCCGCAACGCGACGGCGCGCGAGAGCTTTTCGATTGCTTCGTCGTAGTGGCCGGTCTTGACGAGCGCCTCGGCCCAGTCGTGCAGCGTGTCGACGGATTCCGGGTTCATCTCGGCGGCCCGTCTGAATGCGTCGAGCGCTTCGCGGTCGTGCCGGCTCGTATGCAACAGCACATCGCCGAGCAGCCGCAGGTTTTCAGCGGTGCGCGACGTTTCGTTCGCGCCGGTCCGCAGTTCCTCGAGCGCATCGTCGATGCGGTTCTGCTGTTCGAGCGCGATGCCGAGACTCGCGCGCAGCACGGCCGAGTCCTTGTACTGGGTCAATGCTTCGCGGATCTGCTGCTCGGCTTCTTTCGAGCGCTGCTGACTGTCGAGCAACCACGCCTTGCCCGCGACCGCCCATTGGGCCTGTTCGGACGAGGGCAGCGCGAGGACTTCGTCGTAGATCCCGACGATCTCGCGATAGTCGCATTGCGCGAGCGAACATTTGGTCTTCTGCACCTGGGTGAACAGATGACTGGCGAGGATGTTGGGTTCGGCGAGGCGCATCGCCGTGGTTGCGATGTCGTGCACGAACTTTTCGAGGTCGCGCCCTTCGAACGGCACCGCGCTTTCGCGGCCGTTGAACGGGCCGTGTTCTATCTGCACATGCGCGACATACGAATCCGCGCTGTTGTTCGTCTTCGTGATGCCGACGTGCACGGCGACATCTTCGCGCTGGAGCAGGCCTTTGATGAAGCGCACCGTCGTCGCATACGACATCTCCTGACCCGGAATCTGGATGTCCTGCTGCGCGTCGTTGCTGGTCATCGTGTCGTGCGGAATCGATTCGGCGTCTCGCCCGATCTCCTTCATCGCCGACATGATCCGCTCGGCGACAAAGTTCGACGTGTAGCCGCGCTCGGTCAACGCTTGCGGCGTCTCCACCGGCGGCACCAGCAATTGACGCGTGAGCACGCCGCGCGCGACGAGGCAGATCGAACCGATCGTCAGCAAGATGACCAGCCACGGCAACACATATGGCCAGAGCCGCTTCGGCCCGCGGCCGATCACACTGGCGGCATGCAAGCCGAACAGCACGAATTCGCTGGAATGACGACGATGGCGGCGATTCGCGGCGTTGGCGCGTATGACCGCACCGCTGAACCCGTTCATCGACCGACGTTGAACCTGTGCACTCGACATGACCCACCTCGCTTCGATCGGCGACCGATGTTGGCGACCGCCCGACTTGCGCGGTGGGGATGCATCGAACGTGCCATGCCGCACGGAACGGGCTAGCAGGCCGCTGTTGGCTTGCGGTGAGAGGATTGAAAGCAAGAAGTGTTGCGGGCCGGCCAACGTATCGGGAAAAACAGTTTGCCGGCGCAAGACAGGATGCGGGCTGGCAAATAAAAATGCCGCTCAGTCGGGAAGACTGAGCGGCATCGGTGAAGCGAACTACCGTTAGAGGACTTGCGCTGCGGCGGCTTAAACCGAACTCGGCCGCCACTTCAACAATCGATGCTCCACCGCGGTCAACAGGTAGTCGGCGGCAAGCGCGACCACCGCCAGCACGATCATCGCCGCGAACACGCCGCTTGCATTGAACGCGCCCTGCGCGGTAGAGATCAGCAAACCGATACCCTGCTTCGAGCCGAGAAATTCGCCGACCACCGCGCCGACCAGTGCGAAGCCGAAGCTCACGTGCAGGCTCGCGAGAATCCAGCTCAGCGCCGACGGAATTACGACCGAGGTCGTCACCTGGCGGCGCGACGCGCCGAGGATCTGCGCATTCGCGATCATGTAGCGGTCCGCTTCGCGCACGCCCTGGAACGCGTTGGCGAACACCACGAAGAACACCATCACGACCGCGAGCGCGACTTTCGATGCCATGCCGAGCCCGAGCGCGATCACGAACACCGAGCCGAGCACGACGCGCGGAATCGAGTTGGCGATCTTGATGTAGAGGCTGAACACGTCGGAGAGCAGCTTGTTGCGGCCGAGCACGATGCCGCAGACGATGCCCGCGACCGAACCGATGATGAAGCCGAGGCCTGTCTCTTCGAGCGTGACCCACACCTGCGTGAGTAGCGGACCTTGCGACGTGCCGTTCACGAACCAGTCGACGATCTGTTCGAAGATCGCGCTCGGCATCGAGAAGAAGAACGGGTCGATCCACTTCAGGCGCGCGGACAGTTCCCAGCCGCCGAGCACGACCACCAGCACCAGAATGCGCAGCGAAATCACCAGAACCTGGCGCTGGCGGATCTTCTTCTGCGCGATACGCTCGACGTGAGCGAGCGACGCGGCGTCGATGCCCGAGGGCATCATCTGTTGAGAGGGTGTAGACATGTTTGCCGTTCCTTGATTAACCGATCTGCACTTCTTCGCGCAGGTCATGCCAGATATCGCGCGAAATTTCGATGAAACGTGAGTCGTAGCGGATCTCCGACGTAACACGCGGTCGCGGCAGATCGATTTCGTAGACTTTCTTCAGCGTGGCGGGGCGTGCGGTCAGCACGAACACGCGGTCGGCGAGCGCAATCGCTTCCTCGAGGTCGTGCGTGACGAACACGACCGAGCCGACGCCGCCCCACAATTGCAGCAGCTCGTCCTGCATCAACGTGCGCGTCTGCATGTCGAGCGCCGAGAACGGCTCGTCCATCAGCAGGATTTCCGGCTTGTTGATGAAGGTCTGCGCAAGCGCGACGCGCTTGCGCATGCCGCCGGACAGTTGATGCGGATAGTGCTTGCCGAACTTGTCGAGGCCCACGCGGCGCAGCCATTCGTTCGCTTCGTCGTAGGCGGCCGATTTCGAACGGCCGCGATAGAGCGGACCCGCCGCGACATTGTCGAGCACCGAGCGCCACGGAAACACCGCATCGGCCTGGAACACGAAGCCGATGCGCGGATCGATGCCGTCCACTGGCGCGCCCATCACGCGCACTTCGCCGGTGGTCGGCTTCAGCAAGCCGGTGATCATGCTGAGCGTGGTGGACTTGCCGCAGCCGGTCGGGCCGACCACCGCGACGAATTCGCCGCGTGCCACCGACATGCTGAAGTCGCGCAGCGCGATCGTGGCCTTGCCGTCCGGGGAAATGAAACGGCACGACACGTTGCGCATTTCGATCGCTGGCGTCTCGCGTGACATAGTTTGATTCATCGGCGGGTGCCTCGCAGTTCTGTGAATATGAAAGAAGCGTTACTTAGACGCGGTCTTGACCGGCGCCGACAGGAAGTCGTTGGTGTAGGTCTTGGCGAGGTCGATATGCTTGCCCTTCACCGACGGATTGAATGCGGACAGCACCTTCAGCACCGTGTCCGGGCCGTCGGCGGGCATCTTGCCGTCCTTCGTGAACATCGGCAGCGACGCCTTCAGGGCGCCCACGTACAGGTCCTTGTTGTTGCCGTAGTAGTCCTTCGGCATCTGCGCGGCGATGTCCTCGGCGCTATGCGTCGCGATGAAGTTCAGCGTCTTCGCGAACGCGTGCGACAGCTTCGCCGCGTCGTCCTTGTGCGATTCGGCCCACGCGCGCTGCACGTAGAAGCTCGACGCGGGGTAGGTGCCGCCGAGCGCGGCGCGCGTGCCTTCCACAGTGCGCATATCGACCAGCACCTTCGCGTCGCCGGTCTTCAGCAGTTGCGAGACGGTCGGCTCCGTGGTCATGCCGGCGTCGATGCGGCTTTGCTTGATCGCGGCGATGAAGCTGTTGTCCGCGCCGACCGGCAACATCGTGTATTGCGTCGACGCCACACCGGCGCGCTGCGCGAGGTACTGCGTGAGGAAGCTCGTCGACGAACCGAGGCCGGTCACGCCGAGCGTCTTGCCTTTGACGTCGGCCATGCTCTTCAGCGAATCGGCCGCCTTCGTCGAGACCATTTCGACTTCGCCCGGGACCTGGCCGAAGACGACGAGCGCCTGCACTTCCTTGCCCTTGCTTTGCAGGTCGATCGTGTGATCGTAGAAGCCGACCACGCCTTGCACCGCGCCCGCGAGCAGTTCGTTCTCCGCATCGACACCGGCCGGCTGCGACAGGATTTCGACGTCGAGGCCTTCGTCCTTGAAGTAGCCGAGCTGCTCGGTGAGCTTGGCCGGCAGATAGATGATCTTGGTGGCGCCGCCGACCATGATCGTGATCTTCTCGGCGTGAGCGGCGGCCGAAGCGGCGGCAAGGGCGAAAGCAACTCCTGACACAACGGCAATCTGGCGCAAGGTACGCATGAAGCAGTCTCCTTAGGTGGGTCGCCGCGATCGAGGCGCGGCGCTTTCTGGGTGAATGGCAGCGATTATAGAAACGCGAAACCTTCTGCCAGCTTTCGGGGTTTGGCGCAAAACATGGGTGTTAACCCGACGATGCGCCGACGATGCGCCGACGACGCGCCGAAATTTCGCGGGAATCGCCGCTGCGCTCGCGGCAGCCACAGGACGTATGCTGTAAACCACACTGCACGCGCGCAGCCCCCTTGTTTTAAGGCACAATCGACGACCTGACTTTTGCCGTACCCGCCATGAAGCTGCTGCTGATCGAAGACAACCCCACGCTTGCGCACTGGCTCGCGAAGATGCTGGAGCAGGAAGCCTTCGCGCTCGACGCCGTGCAGGACGGCGACGAAGCCGACCGCCTGCTGCGCACCAATCACTACGACGTGATCCTGCTCGACCTGAACCTGCCGAAGCTGTCCGGCAAGAACGTGCTGCGCCGGCTGCGTCAGCGCGGCGACGCGACGCCGGTGCTGATCCTGACCGCGAGCGGCTCGATCGACGAGAAGGTGGAGCTGCTCGGCGCCGGCGCCGACGACTACCTGGTGAAGCCGTTCGAAGTGCGTGAGCTGATCGCGCGCATCAAGGTGGCGATCCGGCGGCAGTCGCCGTCCAAAGCGAGCGAGGTGGTGTGCGGCGACCTGTCGTTCGACATCGACACACGCCAGTTCACGCTGAAAGGCGCGCCGCTGAACGTGACGCCGCGCGAGCGTTCGGTGCTCGAAGCGCTGATCCTGCGCCTCGGCAAGACGGTGACGAAGCCCGCGCTGGTCGATGCGATCTTCACGCTCGCGGACGAGCCGAGCGAAGACGCGGTCGAGATCTACATTTCGCGTTTGCGCAAGAAGCTCGATGGCAGCTCGGCCGCGATCGTCACGCTGCGCGGGCTCGGCTATCTGCTGCGCAAGCGGGAAGACGACCAGTAACGATGTCCAATAGCCTGCGCATCCGTCTGCTGTGGTGGCTGCTCGTGCCGCTCGCGCTCTATGTGTTCGTGACCGGCAAGACCGAGTACGACAACGCGCGGCACACCGCGAATCTGGTGCAGGACAACCAACTGGTCGCGTCGGCGCGGATGATCGCGGGCGAGGTTGAATGGAGCGACGGTTTTCTGCGTGTCGATGTGCCGCCCGCCGCCCTCGAGATTTTCGCGTCGCCATATCGCGACCAGGTGTTCTACAGCGTGCGTGTCGACGATGGGCGGCTGCTCGCGGGGACGCCTGATTTCCCGCCGCGTCCGCTGCGCGCGCCCGACGTGCCGGACTCGTACTACACCGAGTTGCACGGCCAGCAGGTGCGCGCGGTCGACATCGTGCGGTTCATGTACGACAACGGCGCGACGCGCCCCGTGCGCGTGACGGTCGGCAAGACCGTGCGCTCGCGCGACGCGATGACTCAACAACTGTGGCGGCCGCAACTCGTGCGCCAGTTCGAAATGATCGCGCTGGCGGTCGCGCTCGTTTGCATCGGGCTCACGTTCGAGTTGCGCCCGTTGATGAAGGTGAAAGACGAGGTAGCCGACCGCGATCCGATGCAGCTCGAACCGATCCGCGTCGAGCGTCTGCATTCGGAACTGCGGCCTATCGTCGATGCGATCAATCAGTGCATCGCGCGGCTCGGCGTGCAGGTGGCGGCGCAGCGGCGCTTCATCGCCGATGCCGCGCATCAGTTGCGCACGCCGCTCACGCTGCTCGGCACGCAACTGCAGTTCGCGCGGCAGCAGGAAGGCCTGAATCCCGCGCTCGACGAAGCGCTTGCCGCGATGCATCGAAGCAATCGTTCGATGGTCGGTCTTACCAACAAGCTGCTGCTGCTCGCGCAGGCCGAGGCCGCCGACAACTCGCAACTCGCGATGGAACGCGTCGATCTGGTACCGCTCGCAATGGAAGTCGTCGAAGATCTCGGGCTGCTCGCGCAGGCGCGTGAAATCGATCTCGGCGCGGAATTGCACGGCGCGGCGCCGGTGCTCGGACATCGCGGCATGTTGCAGGCGCTGATCGCGAATCTCGCCGAGAACGCGATTCGCTATACGGGCAGCGGTGGCCACGTGACGGTCGCCGTGAGCGCGGATACCGAGGCCAATACGGTGACGGTCAGCGTGACCGACAACGGCCCCGGCATTCCGGCCGAGGCGCGCAGCCGCGTGTTCGAGCCGTTCTTTCGCGCGTCGACGGATACGGAAGGCACGGGCCTTGGTCTGGCGATCGTGCGCGAAATCGCGGACGCGCATCACGGCGAGATCGTGCTGAAGGCGGGCGAGGGCGGCAAGGGCGTGGATATCGCGGTGACGTTTCCGCGCGCGACGCCGAAGTGATCGGGACAAACCCGAGGTTCGCGCAACAAATACAGCACTGAAAGCATCGGGAAGGGTTCGGCCCTTCAGAATCACGGGCAGGCGACCCGCGCGGCGCCCAGAGCAAGATAACGGAGACACCCGCAAATGAAGCTTTCCCCGACGCGTTTTTCGCGCGCGGCCTATGCCGTCGTGGCGGCGTCGCTCGCATGGTGCGCGCTCGCGAGGGTGGCGACGCCTGCGCAAGCGGCCGAGCCGGAGAAGCTCGCGATCATGGTGGGCGGCACCAACAAGCTCATCTATCTGCCGGCGCGTCTTGCCGAACAGCTCGGCTATTTCAAGGCGGAAGGGCTCGACGTCGAACTGCTGTCGCAGCCGACTGGAATAGAGGGCGAAAACGAAATGCTCGCCGGCGCGGTGCAGGGCGTGGTCGGCTTTTACGATCACACGATCGATCTACAGACACGCGGCAAGGAAGTGAAGACGATCGTCGTGTTCAGCCAGGTGCCGGGCGAAGTGCAACTGGTCGCGGCGAAGTCGGCCGCTTCGATCCGCAGCATGGCCGACGTGCGCGGCAAGACGCTCGGCGTCACCGGGCTGGGTTCCTCGACGAGTTTTCTGACGCAATACCTCGCACAGCGCGCGGGCGTGCCGTCCACGCAATACACGCTGCTGCCGGTCGGCGCGGACAGCAGTTTCATCGCGGCGATGCGGGAAGGACGCATTCACGCGGGTATGACGACCGAGCCGACCGTCACTCAGCTATTGAAGGCGGGCGACGCCAAAGTACTCGTCGATATGCGCAACGTCGACGGCACGCGCGCCGCGCTCGGCGGCATGTATCCGGCGTCGAGCCTGTACGTGCAAAGCACGTGGCTCGACGCGCATCACGACGAAGCCGCGAAACTCGCGCGCGCATTCGTGAGGACACTGCGCTATATGCATACCCACAGCGCGGAACAGATCGCCGCGCGGATGCCAAAAGAAGACATCGGCAACGACAAGGCACTGTATATCAGCGCGTTGCAGGCTTCGCTGCCGATGTACACCGTCGACGGCAAGATGCCCGCCGATGGTCCGCAGACGGTGCTGAAGGTACTGTCGAGTTTCAATCCGGCGGTGAAGGGGCGGTATATCGATCTGTCGCGCACCTTCACCAACCAGTTCGTCTCTGACGTGAAGCCTTGAAAGCGGGCTGACCGCGTGGGTCGCATCGAGCACAAGAGGATCGGCACATCGTGTTTTCAGGCAGTTTGCGCGGACGCTTGTTGTGGTGGCTGCTGTTGCCGCTGGCGGCATTCGTCTCCATTTCAGTCGTCATTTCATACCGGTTCGCGCAGAACACCGCGGACCTGGTGCAGGACAATGCGCTGCTGTCGTCGATGCGGATCATCGGCGAGGATGTCGACTGGGACAACGGTTCGGTGTCGATCCAGATTCCGCCGGCCGCGCTCGAACTGTTCGAATCGCCGGAACAGGACACGGTTTTCTATCGCGTCGAGGCGGGCGGCCATCGTTTGCTCGCGGGCATCCCCGAGTTGCCGCTGCCGCCGCATGTGAGCGACAAGCCAACGCTTTATTCGACCCATTTCGCCGACGGCCGCGCGGCGCGCGCGGTCGCCTACGCGCGGCAGCTTTACGACTCGGGACACACCGAGGAAGTGATCGTCGCCGTCGCGAAGACCGAGGGCTCGCGCGACGCGATGGTGTGGCGTCTGCTGCGGCCGCAATTGACCGGCGAAGTTCTGACGCTGGTGCTGGCGATGGTGTTCGTCTACCTCGGCCTGACCTTCGAACTGCTGCCGCTGATGAAGGTGAAGGACGACGTTGCCGATCGCAATGCGTCGCAGCTCGAACCGATTCGCGTCGCGCGTCTGCACGTCGAGCTGAGGCCGATCGTCGAGGCGATCAACCAGTGCATCGCGCGAATGGGCCAGCAGGCCGCGACGCAGCGTCAATTCATCTCCGATGCAGCGCATCAGTTGCGCACGCCGCTCGCGCTGCTGGCCGCGCAGATCCAGTTCGCGCGGCAACGCGATAGCCGCGACGCTCCGCTCGACGAAGCGCTCGCGGGCATGCACAAGAGCAGCCGCAAGCTGACCACGCTGACCAACAAGCTGTTGCTGCTCGCGCAGGCCGAGTCGGCCGCGCCGCTGAACGTGCCGGAGCGGATCGATCTGAGCGCGTTGATCGCGGGCGTGCTCGAGGAGCTGATCGCGTTTGCGCAGTCGCGAGAGATCGATCTGGGCGCGGAGCTGGAAGACGGCCTGTACGTGACCGGTGACGAAGCATTGACCGCGGCCCTCGTGACCAATCTGGTCGACAACGCGCTGCGCTATACGCAGGCGGGCGGGCGCGTCACGGTGCAGACGCATCGACGCGAGGGCATGGCGATCGTGCGCGTAATCGACAACGGACCCGGCATCAAGGCCGATGCGCGCGAGCGCGTGTTCGAGCGCTTCTATCGTGCGTCGAGCCATACGGAAGGGACGGGTCTCGGCTTGCCGATCGTGCGCGAGATTGCCCATCGCCAGGGCGGCAGCGTGACGCTCGAATCGAACGTAGGCGGCGCGGGCCTCGTTGCGACGGTCGAGATGCGCTTGTGGCTCGGCGCAACCTGACGTCGCGCGACTCACCAATGAGAGGACAACGATGAAACTGCTGCTCGTGGAAGACGACGCGGACCTCGCGCGCTGGGTGATGAACCTGATGCAAGTCGAGCAATTCGCGATCGACTGGGCGCAAAACGGCGAATGTGCGGAGACGCTGCTCGGTCTGCAATGCTATGACGCGGTATTGCTCGATCTGCGCCTGCCTGGCATCAGCGGCAAGGAGGTGCTCGCGAGGTTGCGCCGCAAGCGCGACAACGTGCCGGTGCTGATGCTGACCGCGAATGGCTCGACCGACGACAAGGTGGCCTGCTTTTCGGCCGGTGCGGACGACTATGTGGTCAAGCCCTTCGATGCGCGCGAACTGGTGGCGCGCATCAAGGCGCTGATTCGCCGTCAGGCCGCGGGAGACAGAGGGCAGTCGACCGAATGCGGCAATCTGCGTTATCTGTTCGATTCCCGCGAATTCGTGCTGCGGGACGAACGCCTGCCGTTGCGCCGCCGCGAACACGCGATCCTCGAAGCGTTGATACTGAAGCAGGGCAAGACCGTCTCCAAAGCCACGCTGATGGACAAGATCTTCACGCTCGACGAAGAGCCGAGCGCCGACGCGATCGATATCTATATTCACCGGCTGCGCAAGCATCTCGCGGCATCGACCGCGAAGATCATGACCTTGCGCGGACTCGGCTATATCTTGCGCGAAGAAGAACCGCACGAGGCATTCGCGTCTGCCTGAGATGACCGCACGATAGGAGCGCGTTTGCACGCGGTTCCGAGGTGCCAGGCGGATGATTTTGATAAGGTTTCGAAAGCGGCCTCACGAGTTGCGCTCGCGCCCCGTACGCGTGTTACCCGCTCCGCTCTTCGCGCTGCTCTGCGCCGCGAGTTCCTCGACCATCTCACGCGCAGCCGTCTGCAACTCGGGCACATAGCGCCGCTTCGCTTCCGCAAGCGACACCGCGCGCGACAGAAACACCACGTTCAAGCTCGCGAGCACTCGTTCCTCGAACACGATCGCGACGGCGACCGCGCCGATCTTCCCCTGGTCCGCCCAGTCGCCGTGATTCGAACCGAACCCATCCGCGCGCACGCGTCTCACGAGACTGTGGATCAACGCGTCGTTCGACGCGAGCGCCTTCTGCTCCTCGCCGCCCGCGCCCGCGCGCAGCAGATCGAGAATGTCCTCGCGCTCTTCATCGGGGCACATCGCGAAGTACGCGCGGCCCGCCGCGGTCAGCAGCATCGGCAAACGGCGGCCGACCATCGCGCGATGAAACGACAGCGTACTGAAGCGGTGCGTGGTCTCGCGGATGATCATCGCGTCGCCGTCGGGCGTGGTCAGATCGGACGGCCACGCAACACGTTGCAGCAGACGCCCCATGACCGGCGGCGCGATGGTCGCGATGCGTTCGTCGTCCGTGAAGCCTTCGCTCAGCGCGCGCACTTTCAGCGTGAGCCGGAAGCTGTCGTCCGACGCGCTGCGCCGCACGAAGCCTTCTTCCATCAACGTCTCCAGAAGCCGCCGCGCGGTGGTGCGATGCAGGCCGGTCAGCTCGCTGATCTGCTGGCTCGTCGCGCGGCCGCTGTCCATCGAGTTGAGTGCTTGCAGCACCTGCAAGCCGCGCGACAGACCTCGCACATTCGTGTATTTGGTCACTTAAAAACCTCAATTAAATCAGCTATGTGCATTCTATGCACATTTTCCAGATTTTGTTGAGCGGGCAGGTGGCCGGTCCTAGACTGCCAACAAATCAACGATTTCATGGAGACGCGAGCGGTTGCCCGCAGGCGATTTTCGCCGTGGCCAGCGCTGGTTCCCGCCGCCGCGCTCCGTGAATAGCTCGACCGGTCACTCCGGTCGACATACGGAGACAACATGCCCCAACCGCTCGACCCGGTGGCCGCGCAAGGCCACAGCGGAACCGTCACCACCGACGTCGCGATCATCGGCGCCGGCCCGGTCGGTTTGATGATCGCCAACTATCTCGGCCTGCAGGGCGTACGCGTCGTGCTGATCGAAAAGCTCGAGAAGATCATCGACTATCCGCGCGCAATTGGCCTCGATGACGAAGCACTGCGCGTGTTCCAGTCCGTCGGCCTCGCGGATGCGTTGCTGCCGCACACGACTCCCGATCACTGGATGCGCTTCGTCACTCGCAACGGTCACTGCTTCGCATCGATCGAACCGCGCACCGACGAATTCGGCTGGTCGCGCCGCAACGCGTTCATTCAGCCGCTGGCCGATCGCGTGCTGTACGACGGCCTGCAACGCTTCCCGCACGTCGAGGTGCTGTTCGGCCACACCGTCAACTCGTTCACGCAGGACGGCAGCGGCGTCACGATCGAAGCGGAACACGCGCAGAGCGGCCGCCGCACGATCCGCGCGTCGTACATGGTCGGCGCGGACGGCGGCAACAGCTTCGTGCGCCGCACGCTCGACGTGCCGTTCGAGGGCCGCACGAAACCGAATCAGTGGATCGTCGTCGATGTGCGCAACGACCCGATCGGCTCGCCGCACGTGTACATGCACTGCGATCCACGACGCCCGTATGTATCGGCCGCGCTGCCGCACGGCATTCGCCGCTTCGAATTCATGGTGATGCCCGGTGAGACCGAGGAAGAGCTGTCGAAGCCGGAGAACATGGCCGCGCTGATCCGCAAGGTCGTCGCGGAGCCGGACAAGGTCGACTACATCCGCAAGCGCGTCTATACGCACAACGCGCGCCTTGCGAGCAGCTTTCGCGTGAACCGCGTGCTGCTCGCCGGCGACGCCGCGCACATCATGCCGGTATGGCAGGGCCAGGGCTACAACAGCGGCATTCGCGACGCTAGCAACCTCGGCTGGAAACTCGCGATGGTCGTCAAGGGAGTCGCCGGCGATGCGCTGCTCGATACCTATACCGCCGAGCGCCGTTCGCATGCGCGCTCGATGATCCACCTCTCCGAAGTGGCGGGCGACATTTTCGCGCCGACGAGCCGCTTCGGCATCAAGTTCCGCGACGCGTTCGTGCGTACGTTCAACTGGTTTCCGGCGGTCAAGCGCTACTTCGTCGAAATGCGTTTCAAGCCGATGCCGCGCTATGAAAGCGGCGTCGTGTTGCTCGCGCACACGCCGCGCAAGCGTGGCTGGCTCGCGCGCGCGCTCGAACGCTCGGGCCATTCCGCGCCGGGCCGCCTGCTCGGTCTGATGAGCGAGAAGCGCGAGTCGCGGCTCGGCCGTCTCGTGTATGGACGCGACCCGCATTGTCATTCGCCGGTCGGTCGCATGTTCATTCAGCCGCGCGTGCGTACGGCGAGCGGCGAGATCGTGCGACTCGACGATGTGCTCGGCAACCGCTTCGCGATCGTCGGCTGGGGCGCGGAACCGACCTTCGGTTTGTCGGAGGAAGCGCGCGCGATCTGGCAGCGGCTCGGCGGCTGCTTCGTGGTCGCGAAGCCGGATACGCAACTGTCTTTTCATGACGACGTGCCAGAAGACGTGATCGCGATCGGCGATGTGAACACGCGGCTGAAGGACTGGTTCACGCGAGTGCCGGAGTCGGTCGTGCTGTTGCGTCCGGATCGTTTCGTCGCGGGCATGGGCTCGCCGCAGCAGGTGTCGCAACTGGTCGTCGAACTCGCGCGGAAGCTGCAACTCGACGCGGCAACGCGTGCGGATGTGGCGAATGCCGGCAACGAAGCGGCGTTCGCGCGCCACGCCGTTGCCACTCTCGCAACCGCTGCAACCGCCGGAGCCTGATATGCCGATGCTGCTCGAATGCCTATCGCACACGCCGTTGCACGGCTATTACGATCCCGCGCCCGAAGTCGTCGCCGAAGTCGAGCATGTGCATGCGGCGGCGCGTGCGCGCGTCGTCGAGTTCGATCCTCAACTGGTCGTCGTGTTCGCGCCCGATCATTACAACGGTTTCTTCTATGACGTGATGCCGCCGTTCTGCATCGGCGCATCCGCGAGCGCGATCGGCGACTTCAAGAGCCTCGCCGGTCCGCTGAACGTGCCCGCCGATACGGCGCTCGAACTGGCCGAAGCGGTGCTCGCGAGCGACGTCGACGTCGCGGTCTCCTACCGCATGCAGGTCGATCACGGTTGCGCGCAAGCGCTGGAGATTCTGACGGGCGGACTCGATCGATATCCGGTCGTGCCGGTGTTCATCAATTCGGTGGCCGCGCCGATGGCTTCATGCCGCCGCGCGCGTCTGCTCGGCGATGCGTTGGGCCGCGCGCTCGCACGCTCGAATCAGCGCGTGCTCGTGATCGGCTCGGGCGGCATCTCGCATGAGCCGCCGGTGCCGGAACTCGCGGGCGCGAGCGAGGAAGTCGCCGAGCGTCTGATTGCGGGCCGCAATCCGTCGGCCGAGTCGCGCGCGGCGCGGCAGGCACGCACGATTGCGGCGGCGCGCGCGTTCACGGCGGGCGACAGCCATCTGCATCCGCTCAATCCCGAATGGGATCGCGCGTTCCTGAAGCTGCTCGAAGACGGCGAGCTCACCGCGCTCGACGGCCTGACCAACAACGCAATCACGCGCGATGGCGGCAAGTCCGCGCACGAAATCCGCACGTGGATCGCCGCGTTCGGCGCGCTGAACGCGAGCGGCCCGTATCGCGCGTCGCTCGATTACTACCGTCCGATCCCCGAATGGATCGCGGGCTTCGGCGCGATGCACGCGCGACCCGTGACTGCCCACGTTTAACCGAATCTGGAATCCGCTATGAACACTCAAAGCAACATCGACGCGTTGGCCCTGCGCCTGCGCGAATCGGAACGTACGCGCGTGACCATCGCGCCGCTGCGCGACGACGCGCGTTTCGTCGAACTGCCGAACCCGGCCGACGCCGAGCAGCTCGCGTACGCGGTGCAGCAGGCCAACGTGGCTGCGCGCGTCGCGGCGGGCGAGCGCATCGTCGGCCGCAAGATCGGACTCACGTCGCCGGCCGTGCAGCGTCAACTCGGTGTCGATCAACCTGACTTCGGCGCGCTGTTTGCATCGATGGCGTATGGCGACAGCCAGCCGATTCCGCTCGGCGAGCTGATCCAGCCGAAGGTCGAGGCGGAGATCGCGCTCGTGCTCGAACACGATCTGCTGCGCGAGCGCCACACGTATGCCGATCTGATGCGCGCAACCGCGTATGCGGTCGCGGCGATCGAAGTGGTGGACAGTCGCATCGAAGGCTGGAACATCCGCTTCGTCGATACGGTCGCGGACAACGCGTCGAGCGCGCGCTTCGTGCTCGGCAGCCGCCCGGTGCTGCTGCGCGATGTCGATCTCGCGGCCTGCGCGATGACGCTGTCGAACGATGCCGAAGTCCTGTCGCGCGGCAATGGCGCCGCGTGTCTCGGCAATCCGCTGAATGCCGCTGCCTGGCTCGCGGATCGGATGGTCCAGCTCGGCACGCCGCTGCGTGCCGGCGACGTGCTGATGACGGGCGCTTTGGGCCCGATGGTCGCGGTCAGGCAGCCGGGCACCTTCAGCGCGCAGATCGACGGTCTCGGCAGCGTCCGCGCGACTTTCTCTGCATAAAGCAAGCACTCGCAAGCACTCGATTGGGAACTCATATGGCAAGCGAAAAACTCAAGGCCGCGATCATCGGCTCGGGCAATATCGGCACGGATCTGATGATCAAGATCCGGCGTCACGGCAAACATCTCGAAGTCGCGGCGATGGTCGGCATCGATCCGAACTCCGACGGCCTCGCGCGCGCCGCGCGGCTTGGCGTCGCGACCACGCATGAAGGCGTCGAAGGTCTGACGCGTCTGCCCGTGTTCAATGACATCGACTTCGTGTTCGACGCGACCTCGGCCGGCGCACACGTGAAGAACGACGCGCTGTTGCGAAAGCTTAAACCTTCGATTCGCGTGATCGATCTGACGCCGGCCGCGATCGGGCCGTACTGCGTGCCGGTCGTCAATCTCGACGCGCATATCGGCGCGCCCAACGTGAACATGGTGACCTGCGGCGGACAAGCGACCATTCCGATGGTCGCGGCCGTGTCGCGCGTCGCTAAGGTGCATTACGCGGAGATCGTCGCGTCGATCAGCAGCAAGTCGGCCGGTCCCGGCACGCGCGCGAATATCGATGAATTCACCGAGACCACGTCGAAGGCGATCGAAGCGGTCGGCGGCGCAGTGAAGGGCAAGGCGATCATCGTGCTCAATCCGGCCGAGCCGCCGGTGATGATGCGCGATACCGTCTATACGCTGTCGGAGATGGCCGACCTCGACAAGGTCGAAGCGTCGATCGAGCAGATGGCCGCCGCGGTGCAGGCGTACGTGCCCGGCTATCGCCTGAAGCAGAAGGTGCAGTTCGACGAAATTCCCGCTAACGCGCCACTCAACATTCCGGGCCTCGGCCGCTTCAGCGGCCTGAAGACGTCGGTCTTCATCGAGGTCGAAGGCGCCGCGCACTAATACCTTCCCGCCTATGCCGGCAATCTCGACATCATGACTTCGGCCGCGCTCGCGACCGCCGAGCGCATGGCGCAGGCGCTCGTGCAGGCATCAGAGGCATAAGAGGCTTAAGGAGACTTCCCGCATGGACAAGAAACTGTATATCTCCGACGTGACGCTGCGCGACGGCAGCCACGCGATACGTCACCAGTACTCGATCCAGAACGTGCAGGACATCGCGCGCGCATTGGACCGCGCGAAAGTGGACAGCATCGAAGTCGCGCACGGCGACGGCCTGCAAGGTTCGAGCTTCAACTACGGCTTCGGCGCGCATAGCGACCTCGAATGGATCGAAGCGGTCGCGGATGTCGTCGAGCACGCGCAGATCGCGACGCTGCTGCTGCCTGGCATCGGCACGATTCACGACCTGAAGGCTGCGTACAACGCGGGCGCACGCGTGGTGCGCGTGGCGACCCACTGCACGGAAGCGGACATTTCGAAGCAGCACATCGAATACGCGCGCGAACTTGGCATGGACACCGTCGGCTTCCTGATGATGAGCCACATGACCACGCCGGAGAACCTCGCCATCGAAGCGAAGAAGATGGAGAGCTATGGCGCGACCTGCATCTACGTAGTCGATTCGGGCGGCGCGCTGACGATGAACGATGTGCGCGACCGCTTCCGCGCGGTGAAGGCCGTGCTGAAACCCGAAACGCAGACGGGCATGCACGCGCACCACAACCTGTCGCTCGGCGTGGCGAATTCGATCGTCGCGGTCGAAGAAGGCTGCGATCGCATCGATGCATCGCTCGCGGGCATGGGCGCGGGCGCGGGCAACGCGCCGCTGGAAGTGTTCATCGCGGCAGCGGAGCGCATGGGCTGGAATCACGGCACCGACCTCTACACGCTGATGGACGCCGCCGACGACATCGTGCGTCCGCTGCAGGACCGGCCGGTGCGCGTGGACCGCGAAACGCTGGCGCTCGGCTACGCGGGCGTGTATTCGAGCTTCCTGCGTCATTCGGAAGTGGCCGCGAAGAAGTACGGTCTGAAGACCGTCGACATTCTGGTCGAGCTGGGCAAGCGCCGCATGGTCGGCGGCCAGGAAGACATGATCGTCGATGTCGCACTGGATCTGAAGCGCGGATCCGACGCAGTGGCCTCATGACCCAGACGCTGCGCGGTGGCGCCGCATGCCGCGCGCGCAGCGTTCATTTCATCCAGCAAGGTCGCCGCAAGAGCGACGCTGATTCAACATTGGAGACATTCATGCGGCAGTCAACACAAGCAACCCAAACAACGCAGTCGACGAAACCCGTTGCCAGCGGCGCGCTGACGATCGGGCTTTGCCTGATCGTCGCGCTGCTCGAAGGCGTCGACCTGCAATCGACCGGCCTCGCTGCACCGCGCATGGCGCGCGAATTTCATCTCGCGGTCGCGCAGCTGGGCTGGGCGTTCAGCATCGGCGCATTCGGGCTGCTGCCCGGAGCCGCGATCGGCGGACGTCTCGCCGACCGGCTCGGGCGCAAGCGCGTGCTGATGTGGTCGGTTGCGCTGTTCGGCCTCTTCTCGCTCGCGACCGCGCAGGTATGGGATCTGAACAGCCTGCTCGCCGCGCGCTTTCTGACCGGCCTCGGTCTTGGTGCGGCGATGCCGAATCTGATCGCGCTGTGCTCGGAAGCGGCGCCGCCGCATCAGCGCAACACCGCGGTCGGCGCGATGTATTGCGGCATGCCGTTCGGCGCGGCGCTTGCGGCGGTGGTGGGCATCGTCAGCCCGGGCGATGAGAGCTGGCGGCATATCTTCTACGTCGGCGGGTTCGGGCCATTGCTGGTGCTGCCGCTGCTTGCGCTGTTCATGCGCGAGTCGGCGCAGTTCGTCGCGGCGCGTGCAACCACGGGCGCGCGGCACGATGCAGCCGCTAGCGTGACGCGCGCGCTGTGGCAGGAAGGGCGCGCGGGCACGACGATCGCATTGTGGATCAGCTACCTCGGCACGCTGATCGTGCTGTATTTCCTGATCAACTGGCTGCCGTCTCTGGTTTTGACGCGCGGTCTGACGCGCGTGCAGTCGGGTGTCGTGCAGATGATGTTCAACATCGGCGGCGGCATCGGCGCGATCGTGATCGCCGGCATGATGGACCGGATGGGCCGGCGCCGCACGGTCGCGGGCATGTATGTCGGCATCGTCGTTGCGCTTGGCGCGTTGCTGAGCGCGCATGGCGGCGCGTCGATGGCGTGGGGCGGTCTGCTCGCGGGGCTGTTCCTGGTCGGCGGCCAGTCGGTGCTGTATGCGCTGGCGAGCAGCCTGTACCCGACCGAAGTGCGTGGCACCGGCGTCGGCGCGGCCGTGGCGGTGGGCCGTCTCGGCTCGATCCTCGGACCGTTGATCGCCGGGCAACTGCTCGCGATCGGTCAGGGCGCGAGCGTGCTGCTCGGCGCGAGCATTCCGCTGATCGCGGTTGCCGCGATCGGCGCGTGGCTCGTCGTGAATCGCTCGACACTTCGATACACCGCGGTGGCCGCGCAGTAGTTTTGCGGCCTGAAATATGGAGCGGGTTCGCCGTCGGCGGCGGCCCGCAGTCACTCAACTCGTGAAACACAGGAATTCGACATGAGCAATACCAACACGCAAGCAGTGGCGATCAGTGAAGAAGCGACCAGCAAATTCGTCGGGATCACTGAAGATGGCCGCGAAATGCAGCTGCACTACAACGACGTGGGGCAGGGCGCGGAAACGGTCGTGATGCTGCACGGCTCGGGACCGGGCGCGACCGGCTGGGCCAACTTCAATCGCAACGTCGAGCCGCTCGTCGCGGCGGGGTATCGCGTGATCCTGATGGACTGCCTCGGGTGGGGCAAGAGCGACCCGATCGTCTGCAAGGGTTCGCGCGCGGAACTCAACGCCCGCTGCCTGAAGGCGTTGCTCGATGCGCTCGATATCGAACGCGCGCATATCATCGGCAACTCGATGGGTGGGCATAGCGCGGTCGCGTTCGCGCTCGCTGAACCGCAGCGCGTCGGCAAGCTCGTGCTGATGGGCGGCGGCACCGGCGGCCCGAGCCAGTTCGTGCCGATGCCGACCGAAGGCATCAAGCTGCTGCAGGGGCTGTACCGCAACCCGACCATCGAGAACCTGCAGCGCATGATGAGCGTCTTCGTGTTCGACACGAAGGCGTTGACCGAGGACCTGATGCAGGCGCGTCTCGCGAATATGCTGGCACGGCGCGACCACCTCGAGAACTTCGTCGCGAGCCTCGCCGCGAATCCGAAACAGTTCAACGACTATGGGCCGCGCCTCGGCGAAGTGGCCGCGCCGACGCTCGTGATCTGGGGCCGCGACGATCGCTTTGTGCCGATGGACGTCGGGCTGCGGCTCGTCGCCGGGATGCCGAACGCCGATCTGCATGTGTTCGGCCGCTGCGGGCATTGGGCGCAGTGGGAGCATGCGGACAAGTTCAACCGGATGGTGGTTGAGTTCCTCGGACGCGAGGGGTAAGGCGGGTTGTTATTGCGAGCGACTGGCGCGCCGTTGCGGCGGCGGGCTGGTTGCTTCTTTTTGCCCATTTCCCGGCGATTTTACGGCTCCGCGTGTAGAGTCAATGTAGATACCCTCTCGGGTTCAGGAACGGAAACTCAGGGGGGCGCGCTGATGAACATGGTGCGCACTCTGGGCCTGGAGGCACGCGCCGCACGCAAAGTCGAGCGCGCTCCGGCCGAGGTGGTCGAGGACGCGCTTGCCCGCCTTCAAACGATTCTGGAATGACGGGAAAGACGATTCGACCGGAAGCCGCGCGCGGCGAGTGACGCAATCACTTCGCCGCCGGCATCCGACTCGTATGTTTCACGTGCGAGCATTCCCGTCTGCGCCTCCCCGCTTCCCCCCGTCTAACCGTCGACTCCCGCACCACCGGATGCGGATCTGCCCACTGTGCTGTGGACGCTCGTGCGCCGTCCGTCGACGAAGCCGGGAGGGGACGTCGTGGCGCGCGTAGCGCAGGCCTGATTGGCTGGCGGCGACTGAAGCGCGCGGGACTTGCGGCTCCTCAATGCGATCCATTCGCATTTAGCCAAAAATAATATGCCGCAAGTCATCTATAAGATATCTGTCTTAAGACCGGGGCAATCGGCCGCAAACCCTTGCCAGCCGGGGCTCGACTCTTTTCGGTAGGGTCTCGCGACCTGTTTGTTTACCCACATTTAGTGGAAAACGCGCATATACTCTCGGTCGTATCGCAAAACGAAGGTCGCGGGGTTGCGTCGTGCCGAACCGGCGCCGTCGCCATCGCGCCGCGATTTGGGCTGGCCTCGACTGCCAACGCTCTGTCTATCACTTCCTAGCAAAGCATTAATCATGTCCACACCGCCGAAGATCATCTACACCCTGACCGACGAAGCGCCCGCACTGGCGACGTACTCGCTGCTGCCGATCGTCAAGGCGTTCACGCGCTCGTCCGACGTGCTCGTCGAAACGCGTGACATCTCGCTCGCCGGCCGGATCATTGCCGCATTTCCCGACTACCTGAGCGCGGAACAGAAGGCTTCCGACGATCTGGCGGAGCTCGGTGGACTCACCACGCGCCCGGAAGCGAACATCATCAAGCTGCCGAACATCAGCGCGTCGGTGCCGCAACTGAAGGCCGCGATCGCCGAGCTGCGCGACCAGGGCTACAAGCTGCCGTCGTACCCGGACGTCGCGACGACCGACGCCGAGAAGGACGTCAAGGCCCGTTACGACAAGATCAAGGGCAGCGCGGTGAACCCGGTGCTGCGCGAAGGCAACTCGGACCGCCGCGCGCCGTTGTCGGTCAAGAACTATGCGCGCAAGCATCCGCACAAGATGGGCGCGTGGAGCGCGGACTCGAAGTCGCACGTCTCGCACATGAGCGGTGGCGATTTCTACGGCAGCGAGAAGTCGGCGCTGATCGCGCAAGCCGGTAGCGTCAAGATCGAGCTGGCCGCCGCGGACGGCACGACCACGGTCCTGAAGGCGAAAACGCCGGTGCTGGCAGGCGAAATCATCGACGCGTCGGTGCTGAGCAAGAACGCGCTGCGCAGCTTCATCGAAGCGCAGATCGCCGACGCGAAGGCGAACGGCGTGCTGTTCTCGGTGCACCTGAAGGCCACGATGATGAAGGTCTCGGACCCGATCATCTTCGGCCACGTCGTGTCGGTGTTCTACAAGGACGTGCTCGCGAAGCACGCGGAAGCGCTCGCCAAGGTCGGCTTCAACCCGAACAACGGTATCGGCGACCTGTACGCGCGTCTGAAGGATCTGCCGGCTGAAACGGCAGCGGCGATCGAAGCCGACATCAAGGCGCAGTACGAACAGCGTCCGCCGCTCGCCATGGTCAACTCGGATAAGGGCATCACGAGCCTGCACGTGCCGAGCGACGTGATCGTCGACGCCTCGATGCCGGCGATGATCCGCGAGTCGGGCAAGATGTGGGGCGCCGACGGCGCGCTGCACGACGCGAAGGCGGTGATTCCGGACCGTTGCTACGCCGGTGTGTACCAGGCTGTGATCGAAGATTGCAAGAAGCACGGCGCGTTCGATCCGGTCACGATGGGCACGGTGCCGAACGTCGGCCTGATGGCGCAAGCCGCAGAGGAATACGGTTCACACGACAAGACGTTCCAGATCCCGGCGAACGGCGTGGTCCGCGTGACCGACGAAGCCGGCGCGGTGCTGCTGGAGCAAGCGGTGGAGCAGGGCGATATCTTCCGTATGTGCCAGACCAAGGACGCGCCGATCCGCGACTGGGTCAAGCTCGCGGTGAACCGCGCCCGCGCGACCAACACGCCGGCCGTGTTCTGGCTCGACCCGGTGCGCGCGCACGATGCGCAGATCATCAAGAAGGTCGAACAGTACCTGAAGGATCACGACACCAACGGTCTCGACATCCGCGTGATGACGCCGGTCGACGCGACGAAGTTCTCGGTCGAGCGCATCCGCGCGGGCAAGGACACGATCTCGGTCACCGGCAACGTGCTGCGCGACTACCTGACCGACCTGTTCCCGATCATGGAACTGGGCACCAGCGCGAAGATGCTGTCGATCGTTCCGCTGATGGCCGGTGGCGGCATGTTCGAAACCGGCGCGGGCGGTTCGGCGCCGAAGCACGTGCAGCAACTGGTCGAAGAAGGCTTCCTGCGCTGGGATTCGCTCGGTGAATTCCTGGCGCTGGCCGCATCGCTCGAACATCTGAGCACCGCGTATCACAACCCGAAGGCGCAGGTTCTCGCGAAGACGCTCGATCAGGCGACCGGCAAGTTCCTCGACAACGACAAGTCGCCGGCGCGCAAGGTCGGCGGCATCGACAATCGCGGCAGCCACTTCTACCTCGCGATGTACTGGGCCGAAGCGCTGGCCGCGCAAACCGACGACGCGGCGCTGCAAGCGCAGTTCGCGGGCGTCGCGAAGGCGATGGCCGACAACGAGGCGAAGATCGTCGCGGAACTCGGCGCGGCGCAGGGCAAGCCGGTGGATATCGGCGGCTACTACCGTCCGAACGTCGAGCTGACCAGCAAGGCGATGCGCCCGAGCGCGACGCTGAACGCGATCGTCGATTCGGTGGCTTCACGCCGTACGGGCCGCTGATGCGGTAAGCGTCGCGGCCGCAGCTACGCGGGCCCGGAAAGCCACGCGGTAAGCGCGCAGCGCAACCGCGGACAAAGCCGCAAGCAGGACCGCAAATACGACAATGGCGCCTTCGGGCGCCATTGTCGTTTCCGCTTTCACTGCTACGTCGCCGTCGGTCATATCCGTCCTTATACGTGAACGATTTCCCAATCGGCGAGCTTCTCCGGAATTTCGAGTGTCGACGTGTCGAGCTCGGACAGATGCTCGCAGCTCAGGCCGCGCGCGAGGTCGTCGGCGGCCTGTTGCGGGCTCGAGAATTCCCCAAGCGTTTCGTTGCCGTAGGTGGCTTCCCAGCCGTCCTGACCCGGCAGAATGTAGAACGCTCCCTGCGTCGAACCAAAGCGAAAGCCTTTCATTTTTTGTCTCCCAGTTACCAATAAAAAAAGCCGCGATTCGTGACGGCTTCTGCGCAATCTCTGGGATTTGGGTGGCCATTTCGCGAGGCTCCTCGAATCCGACTGCGTGAAGCGCGTGCTCTTGTGAAAGAGTCTACGTCAGGGAGTCGGCTGGCAAGCGGGCGTCAAACCGTTCTTTATCTTAAAAATACTGCTGCAAAAACAATGGGTTGAGCGTTTCATTTTGCGATGTGCAACGCCGCCGGACATCGTGAAATGACCGGTTTGTGCCGCGCACCATGATTTTTTACGACGCGCGCCATCGTTTCGTATCGTAAAAATTAGGGGTCGCGCGACGGGCAAAACGATGCCATGCGGCCCTATCACGCGCCGATCCGTTCGATCAGCATCGCGACAAAGGTCTCGCTCACCGGCGGCAAGGTTCGGCCACGCTTTCTGATCAGCGCGATGCGGCGCGTGAACGCGGCTTCGTCGATCGGCCGCGCGACCAGTTCGGGCTCCGCGCGTACCTCGCGTGCCGACGCCGGCAGGATCGTGATGCCGAGCCCGGCGCGCGCCATCGCGACCGCGCTCATCATGTAGGTCGGCTCGCAGGCGATGCGCGGCTCACATTGCGCGTCGGCGAACGCGCTGTCGACGACCGCACGCACGCTCGTGCCCTGGGCGGTCAGCACGAGCGGCTCGTTGGCGAGATCGGCGAGCGTGACGGGCCGGCGCCGCCGCGCGAGTGCGTGCTGCTTCGGCAACACGGCGACGAGCCGGTCGATGCCCTCATGCAGCACCTCGAGCCCGCTGTCGTTCAGCTCGCCGCCGGTCAGCCCGATATCGACTTCCTCGTTGCGCACCAGCGTGTTGACCATGCTCGCGACGACGTCGCGCACCTCGAAGCCGACGTGCGGCACGGCTTTTCTCAGCGCCTGCACCAGCTCGGGCAGGACGCTCGCCGCGAAGGTCGGCAGACAAGCGATGCGCACCGTGCCGCTCGCGCCTTCGCCGAGCGAGCGTGCATCGCGCAGCACGTGCTCCATGTCGTGCAGCGATTTCTGCAGCACGGGCAGCAGCTCGCGGCCGGTCGGCGTCAGCGCGACGTTGCGGCTGTTGCGATCGAACAAGCGCAGGCCGACCGTTTCCTCGAGCCGGCGAATCTGCACCGTCAACGCCGGTTGCGACAGATGCAGCCGCGCGGCCGCGCGCGTGAAGCTGCCCGTTTGCGCGACCGCGATAAACGCCCGGATGTCCCGCAGATTCAGATCCATGATGATTTGTGATTGCTGCGATCAATTCATTTCAATTGTTTTATTGCTGCCGCGAACTTACGCTCGATCACACTAAAAAACAACCTGGAGACAAGCTCATGCTGCCATTGCTGGGGCTGGCTACCATCGTCGTGCTGCTCGGCGCGATCCTGTCCAAACGCATGTCGCCGCTCGTCGCGCTGATCGTCGTGCCGCTCGCGGCATCGCTGCTCGGCGGCTTCGGCCTGCAGACCAGCAAGTTCGTCGTCGATGGTCTGAAAAGCCTCGCGCCGGTCGTCTGCATGTTCGTATTCGCGATCCTGTACTTCGGCACGATCACCGACGCCGGCATGCTCGACCCGATCATCGAGCGTATCCTGCGCGCGGTCGGCACGCGGCCCACGCGCATCGTGATGGGCACCACGCTGCTCGCGCTGCTGATCCACCTCGACGGCTCCGGCGCCGTCTGCTTCCTCGTCACGATTCCCGCGATGCTGCCGCTTTACGATCGCCTGAAGATGGACCGGCGCGTGCTCGCCGCGGCGGTGTCGATGGCGGCCGGCATCAACTTCCTGCCGTGGACAGGGCCGATGATTCGCGCGTCTGCGTCGCTGCATCTGCCGATCTCGGCGCTATTCAATCCGCTGATTCCGGTGCAGGCGATCGGCCTCGTATTCGTGTTCTCGATGGCGTACTGGCTCGGGCGGCGCGAGGAAAAGCGCCTCGGCCTCACTGCCGCGAGCGGGTCCGTGCCGATGCCCCAACGCGAACTGACGCCAGAACAACAGGCGCTGCGCCGCCCGCAAAACTTCTGGTTCAACATCGTGTTGACGCTCGTCGTGCTGGGCACGATGGTCGTGATGGGCGAGAAGATTCCGCCGGCCGTTATGTTCATGGTGGGCCTGTGCATCGCGTTGATGGTCAACTATCCGAACGTCGACATGCAGCGCAAACGGATCGACGCGCATGCGCGCGCCGCGCTGATGATGGCCGGCATCCTGCTCGCGGCCGGCGTGTTCACCGGCGTGATGCAGGGCAGCGGCATGCTGAAGGCGATGGCGCAGGCGGCGGTCGGCTTCGTGCCGCCGGCGATGGCGAGCCATATTCCGATCGTGCTCGGCCTGCTGTCGATGCCGCTCAGCATGCTGTTCGATCCCGATTCCTTTTATTTCGGCGTACTGCCGGTGATCGCGGAAGTGGCGGGCCAGCTCGGCGTGCCCGCAGTGCACGTCGGGCAGGCCGCGTTGCTCGGACAAATGACCACCGGTTTTCCGGTCAGCCCGCTCACGCCCGCGACGTTCCTCGTGGTCGGCCTGTGCGGTATCGAGCTGGCCGATCATCAAAGATTCACGTTTCCCCTGCTGTTCGGCGCGTCGGTCGTGATGACGATCGCGTGCGTCGCGCTCGGGATCTTTCCACTGTGAGCTTCATTGAACGGACGGGAGCACCATGACAGCCACTGAATCTGAACGCATCGTGCGCATCGGCGCTGGCGCGGGCTATTCGGGCGACCGCATCGAACCCGCGCTCGAACTCGCGGAACACGGCCACCTCGACTATCTCGTGTTCGAATGCCTCGCCGAACGCACGATCGCGATCGCGCAGCAGGCGCGCAGCAAGGACGCGGAGCTCGGCTACGACCCGCTGCTCGAAGCGCGCATGCGCGCGGTGCTGCCCGTCGCGGCGCGCAACGGCGTGCGTATCGTGTCGAACATGGGCGCGGCCAATCCTCGCGCGGCGGCGCGCAGGACCGCACAGATCGCGCGCGAGCTCGGTCTCGGCGCGCTGAGGATTGCCGCCGTCACCGGCGACGACGTGCTCGACGTCGTGCGTGCGGGCGACTTCCATTTCGTCGAATCGGGCGACGCGGTGGCCGCGTACGAGGACCGGTTGATATCGGCGAATGCGTATCTCGGCGCGAGCGGCATCGTCGACGCGCTGGCGGCCGGCGCGCAGATCGTGCTGACCGGGCGCGTCGCCGATCCGTCGCTGTTCGTCGCGCCGCTGGTCCACGAATTCGGCTGGCGCATGGACGACTGGCCGATGCTCGGCCAGGCGACGGTAATCGGCCATCTGCTCGAATGCGCAGGGCAGATCACCGGCGGCTATTTCGCAGACCCCGGCTTCAAGGACGTGCCGAATCTCGCGCGGCTCGGCTTTCCGATCGCCGAAGTCGCGCGGGACGGTTCGGTGGTGATCACGAAGCTCGCGCAAAGTGGCGGGCTCGTGACCGAGGCGACGTGCAAGGAGCAGTTGCTGTACGAGATTCACGATCCGCGTCGTTATCCGCAGCCCGACGTGGTGGCCGATTTCTCGCAGGTGCGCGTCGAGCAGCAAGCCCCGGACCGTGTGCGCGTCACCGGCGGTGGCGGCACGGAGCGCACCGCGACGCTGAAAGTGTCGGTTGCGTATTTCGACGGCTATATCGGCGAAGGGCAGATTTCGTACGGCGGACCGGGCGCGCTTGCGCGGGCACGGCTCGCTCTCGATATCGTGCGCGAACGGCTCGCGCTGACCGGTGTAGAGACGCGTGAACTGCGCTTCGATCTGATCGGCGTGAACGCACTGCACGGTGACACGGTGGCGGCTGGCCATGGCGAGCCGTACGAAGCGCGCGCGCGGGTGGCGGGGCGCACGGCATCGCTCGCGGAGGCGGTGCGCATCGGCAACGAGGTCGAGACGCTGTACACGAACGGACCGGCGGGCGGTGGCGGAGTGACGAAGGCGGCGCGCGAGGTGGTCGCCGTGCAATCGGTGCTGCTGCCGCGCGAGCATGCGACGCCGGCTTTCTCGCTAGTGGAGGCTTGAGATGAAACTACGTGAACTGGCTCATTCGCGCACCGGCGACAAGGGCAATACGCTCAACATCTCGGTGATCTGCTACGACGCGCGGCATTACGAGCGGTTGCGCGATGCGTTGACGCCCGAGCGCGTCAACGCGCATCTGCGTGAGGTGGTGCGCGGTGACGTGGTGCGTCATGAGTTGCCGGGCCTTGCGGCGTTCAACTTCGTGCTCGGCGATGCGCTCGGCGGCGGCGTTACGCGTTCGCTCGCGCTCGATGCGCATGGCAAATCGCTGAGCTCGGCGTTGATGGATCTGGACGTGGGGGAATGAGCGGATGCTGCTGGCGGCGTGTCGTATTGCGGGGTGGTCGATCATCAGCCCCGCATGCGATCACACGCCAGCCTTCGTCAAGTCATGCGCGCGGCGCAGACGCTCGCGGCTGTTGCTCAGATGCATGCGCATCGCGGCGCGCGCGTCGTCGGCGTCCTGACGCTCGATCGCGCGATAGATCATCAAGTGCTCGCCGAGCACGCTACGCAGCACCTCGATATGGTCGAGCTCCGCGATCTCGGCCGAACCGAGCCGCGTGCGCGGGCTGACCGAGCGCCCGAGCTGGCTCAGCACGTCGAAGAAGTAGCGGTTGCCGCTCGCGCGTGCGATCTGCAGATGGAACTCGATGTCGTGTGCGAGCGTGTCGGTACTGCCGCGCTCGAGTTCCGACTCGAAGCGATCGAGTGCGATGCGAATCTGCTTCAGGTTCTGCTCGGTACGCCGCGACGCCGCGAGCGCGGCCGCGGCCGCTTCGACGTCGATCCGGAACTCGATGATTGCCATCACGTCGAGCATGCTGGTGAGATCGGCGGCGGGAAGCTGCATCGGCTTTTCCGCGGCGGGCGTGAGCACGAACGTGCCGATGCCGTGGCGCGTCTCGACGATCCTCGCTGCCTGCAGACGCGAAATCGCCTCGCGGACCACGGAGCGGCTCACGGACAACTGCTTCATCATCGCGACTTCGGTGGGGATGCGATCGCCTGGCCTCAGCGCCCCGCGGCGAATTTCATCGGAAAGGGTGGCCACCACCTTTTCAGTTAGGCTGCTCATTTTTGTGGCTGGTTGACTGATCCAACAAAGTATCGCACAGGACTGTACTCGATTCTGCCGGGTTCGGCGGCATCGGCGCGGGCTATTTTTTCCGTGCGGACGCGCGATGGAGCGAAGATCAGGCGGACATTGGCGCAAACGCATGGGGTGCTGCTAGCGAGCCGCCAATTTAAAGACATCAGACGTCTTATCTAGTGAGACCTAGAAGTGGGCTATAGCCTTTGAAGCCGTGAATCCGCTGTTATTTCAAAGGCGTTGGCCGAGGCACGCAGGGTAAACACCCAACTAGATTTGGGAAAAATAACGCGGTAGACTGTCGTCAGACAACATATTCAGACCTACTGGCGCGTCTCGCACTCACCTGTTGCGTCGCGCTGCATTCCACCAGGCCACATGGCCGACAGGGGAGACAAATCTTGACATCAGTTCTGACTGCCGCGCTCGACCCGCTGGAATCAGCGGTCGCGAAGGTGAAGCGCAACGTGTTGCCGCTTTTCCTGATCATGTTCATCGCGAACTATATCGACCGCGTGAACATCGGCTTCGTCAACGCGCACATGAAGACCGATCTCGGCATCGGCGCGGCAGCCTACGGTCTCGGCAGCGGGCTGTTCTTCATCGGCTACGCGCTGTTCGAAGTGCCGTCGAACGTGCTGATGCAGAAGTTCGGCGCGCGCGCGTGGCTCACGCGCATCATGGGCACGTGGGGGCTGGTGGCGGGCGCGATGGCGTTCGTGTGGAACGATACGTCGTTTTACGTGCTGCGGTTCCTGCTCGGCGTCGCCGAGGCGGGCTTCTTTCCCGGCGTCGTCTTTTACTTTACGCAGTGGCTGCCGCAAAAAGAACGCGGCAAGGCGATGGCGATCTTTCTGTCCGGCTCGGCGCTCGCGTCGGTGCTGTCCGGCCCGATCACCGGCTCGCTGCTGTCGATTCGCGGCCTCGGCCTGCAAGGCTGGCAGTGGATGTTCCTGATCGAAGGCGGGTTCTCGATCGTGCTGTGCATCGTCAGCTGGTTGCTGCTGAAGTCGCACATCCGCGACGCGCACTGGCTCACCGGCGAAGAACAGCGCGTGCTCGAACACTCGATCGCGGCCGAACAGGCCGAGCGCGAAGCGCAGGGCGGCGCGCATCTGCCGACGATGAAGCTGCTGAAGGACCCGCAGATCGCGCTGTTCTGCTTCCTGTACTTCGCGATCCAGCTGACGATCTACGCGGCCACTTTCTGGCTGCCCACGATCATCCGCAAGATGGGCGGCCTGTCCGATTTCGAGGTCGGCATGTTCAACGCGATTCCGTGGCTGATCGCGATGGTCGCGATGTATGGTTTCGCGGTCGTATCGGCGAAATGGCGTCATCAGCAGGGCTGGCTCGCGGTCGCGCTCGTCATCGCGGCGATCGGCCTGTTCGCATCGACATCGGGCAACCCGGTGTTCTCGTTCGTCGCGATCTGCTTCTCGGCGATCGGCTTCAAGGCGGCGTCGTCGCTGTTCTGGCCGATTCCGCAGGGCTACCTCGATGCGCGCGTCGCGGCCGGCGTGCTCGCGCTGATCAACTCGCTCGGCAACCTCGGCGGCTTCTTCGCGCCCGCTACCTTCGGCTATCTGCAGCAGCACACGGGGTCGATCACGGGCGGCTTGTACGGCCTCGGCGTCGCGTCGCTGCTCGCGGCTGCGGCCGGCTTCCTGACGCGCAACAAGCCCGGCAATCGCGAGCCGGCGCCCGAGTCGTTGCGCGGCAACGCGCATTGACTACACTGACGGCTCGTATGCGGCCGTCAGTTCTTCTGTATTCGAGTTTTCATCCGGTCCGGTCGAACGCGCACGCAGCGCGCGGCGGCTTCCGCCGGCCGGCTTACTTCATCACACAGGTGCTTTTCCCATGTCCACCAAACCTACCGAATCGAACGCCACGCCGGTCGTCACCGAGCTGCGCGTCGTGCCCGTCGCTGGCCGCGACAGCATGCTGATGAATCTGAGCGGCGCGCATGGTCCGTTCTTCACGCGCAACGTCGTGATCCTGCGCGACAGCGCGGGCCATACCGGTGTCGGCGAAGTGCCGGGCGGCGGGAACATCCGCAAGACGATCGACGACGCGCGGCCGTTCGTGGTCGGTCAGTCGATCGGCAATCTGCAAGCGATATTGAACCAGGTGCGCACGCAGTTCGCCGATCGCGACGCAGGCGGCCGCGGCTTGCAGACCTTCGACCTGCGCACGACGATTCACGCGGTCACCGCGCTCGAAGCGGCGCTACTGGACCTGCTCGGCCAGCATCTCGGCGTACCGGTCGCGGCGCTGCTCGGCGAAGGCCAGCAGCGCGACGAGGTGGAAATGCTCGGCTATCTGTTCTATATCGGCGATCGCAACAAGACCGATTTGCCGTATGCGGACAACGCCGACGCGCGTGATGACTGGGAGCGCGTGCGCACCGAAGAGGCCATGACGCCGGAAGCGGTCGTGCGTCTGGCCGAAGCCGCAAAGGCGCGCTACGGCTTCAACGACTTCAAGCTGAAGGGCGGCGTGCTGCCGGGTGACGCCGAGATCGAGGCGGTCACGGCGCTGGCCGAGCGCTTCCCCGAAGCGCGCGTGACGCTCGACCCGAACGGCGCGTGGTCGCTTGCCGAAGCGGTGCGCCTGTGCCGTGACAAGCACGACGTGCTCGCCTACGCGGAAGATCCGTGCGGCGCGGAGAATGGCTATTCGGGCCGCGAAGTGATGGCCGAGTTCCGCCGCGCGACCGGACTGCCGACGGCGACCAACATGATCGCGACCGACTGGCGTCAGATGGGTCACGCCATCCAACTGCAATCGGTGGACATTCCGCTCGCCGATCCGCATTTCTGGACCATGCAGGGCTCGGTGCGCGTCGCGCAGATGTGCAACGACTGGGGCCTCACGTGGGGCTCGCATTCGAACAACCACTTCGACATTTCGCTCGCGATGTTCACGCACGTCGCGGCCGCGGCGCCGGGCAAGATCACCGCGATCGATACGCACTGGATCTGGCAGGACGGTCAGTTCCTGACGCGCGATCCGCTGCGGATCGTCGGCGGCAAGGTCAAGGTGCCGCAGAAGCCGGGCCTCGGCATCGAGCTCGATATGGACGAACTCGAGAAGGCGCACGCTCTGTATCAGCAGCACGGCCTCGGCGCGCGCGACGACGGCGTTGCCATGCAATATCTGATTCCGAACTGGAAGTTCGATAACAAGCGTCCGTGTCTCGTGCGTTAAAGAGGATTTAACTCAATCGAAAGCCTGGCGGGCTGCACGAAAGGTGCGGTCCGCCAGGCTTTTTTTGTTTTCAGGCCGTCGACATCCTCGCTCGCCGCTCACGACTCATCAGACGTCAGTGCAGAGCTCTTAAGTAATTGTTTTTATTGATACAACGTAAACCCTAGTCGTCTGATGACGATTAAATCATTACGATGGCTTCACTGGAAAACGAATCGTGTCCGTGTTGCGGTGAGCGTCGGGGACGAGAAGTTTCCAGCCAGGTCTACATGTCTTTTTAGATTCGGGCCTTGGAGCAGCAAGCGGAAAACTGGCAATAAATCGAATCGCAGTCCTTCACATTAAAACGACCGATGCGCGTCTCGCATTTGTGCATATAACAATTGAGGAAAGACATGTCTGTGAAATTCACTCAGAGGAGAACAGCCGCTGCCGCAAGTGTTGTATTCATTCTGGCGGCGTGCGGTGGCAGTGATAGTCCGAACACAACGGCGGCTTCAACGCCAGCCCCACCGCAGACATCCACCATGCCATGGATGAATACGTCACTGTCTCCCGAAGCACGCGCGGCACTGCTTGTCCCCGCCATGGCGCTTGCCGATAAGGAAGAGCAATTGGCCGGTTCGAATCCCGGCATCCTGCCTGAATTGCCGCAGTGCTACGGTGCGCGGCACATTCTCGGCCTGACGAAGTACGCTATTCCGACGTTGCGCATCACCAATGGGCCCGTGGGTATCGGCCAGAACGATTGCGTTTCTCCGTCCGTTTCGGGCTTCGCCGCCTATACGGACTCCAGCTCCGCCAAGGCGACCGCTCTGCCTTCAGCCATCGCGATGGCGGCTTCGTTCGATCCTTCCGTAGCAACCCAGTTTGGCAACGTGGTTGGCGTCGAAGGAGGCAATCTGGCTCTGCACGTGTTCGAAGCGCCGGGTATGAACCTGGCAAGGTTGCCGGTGGGCGGACGCAACTTCGAGTACATGGGCGAGGACCCCTATCTCACCGGCACGATGGGTGTCGCCGAAATCCAGGCCGTGCAAGCGCACGGCATGATCGCGATGGCGAAGCACCTCGTGGCGAATGAGCAGGAAACGAATCGCATGACGATTCAGGAGAGCATCGACGACCAGACGTTGCACGAACTCTATATGCTGCCGTTCGAAATGGCGGTGAAGGCAGGCAACGTCGGCGCCGTCATGTGTTCGTACAACTCGGTGAATGGTTTTTCGATGTGCGAGCAGAAGCACATCCTGTCCGATGTGCTTCGCGGACAATGGGGCTTCAAGGGCTACGTGCAGTCGGACTTCTTTGCGGCGCACAGTACCGCGCCGACCCTTCTGGCAGGCATGGACAACGAAATGCCGCTGCCGCAGAACTGGTCGCCGGCAAATCTGAATGCGGCTTTGGCTTCGGGGCAGATTCAGACCTCGGACATCGACAATGCGCTGCTGCGCCGATACACGCAGATGTTCCGCGCGGGCATCTTCGATCGTCCCATTGCTCAGACCGCCATCAACGCGACGGCCGACGGTGCGGTCGCCAAGCAGATCGGTGAACAGTCGGCCGTGCTGCTGCAAAACAACGGGACGTTGCCGCTGAAAAAGACGGTTCGAAATGTCCTTGTGGTCGGCAAGACGACACAGGTCTATGCGCAGCAAGCTGTTGCCGGCGGCAGCTCGGTCGGCCACCCGATGGGTTCGGGCGGCGGCAGCTCCGACGTCGTCGCCTTGTACACCGTGACGCCGGTGCAGGGCATCAAGGACACGCTAGCGAACCTCGGCAATACCGGTGCTCAGGTTCATCTGGCGCTCGTCGACGACAACAATTCGACTGGCACGATCGACGGCGCGGCCGCAACCATCTCCGATGTCACGTCAGCGGCGACCGGCGCCGACGCTGTGATCTTCATGGCCGGCTCCATGTCGGAGGAAGGTGCCGACCAGGCGACCTTTACCGACTCGACGGGCCTGACGCTCGACACAGGCAAGTATCTGAATACGCTCGACTGGTATTCGCCGAAGTCGAGCTCGATCACCACCTCGAGTACCGCCAGGAACAGCAACACGCTCGCGTTGCTGCAGACCATCGTCGCGGCAAACAGCAACACCGTGCTCGTTCTGAAGGACAGTGCCGCCGAAGCGCTCGATCCGTCGTTCCTCACCGGCGGGACATCCGCCGCGAGCGCGATTCTCGAAACGTGGTTCCCCGGCCAGGAAGACGGGCACATCGTGGCGGATCTGCTGTGGGGCGTCGCGAATCCGTCGGGCAAGCTGCCTGTGACGTTCCCGCAGGTCGGCCAGGGCTTCATGGATTCGATTACGGCTTACCAATACCCGGGCGTGTCGGTCAACGGAAGCGCGACGGTCACCTACTCCGAAGCGCTCAATGTCGGCTACCGCTGGTACGACGCAATGGGCAAGACTCCGGCATTCCCATTCGGTTACGGTCTTTCGTACACGAGCTTCACGATTACCAACCCGACCGTCAGTACCGGAGCAAACGGCACGTACACGGTTAGCGCGGTCGTGAAGAACACGGGTTCCGTCGCGGGCGCCGAAGTTCCGCAGGTGTACGTTGCGCTGCCGACGTCGGCGGGAGAGCCGCCCAAGCGTCTGGTGGGATTCCAGAAGGTTAGTCTGAATGCAGGCGCAACGCAGACGGTGTCGATCTCGATCGACCCCGCCGCGCCGAATCATCCGCTCAGCACCTGGAGTAAAGATGCGCAGCAGTGGACGACTCCGACGGGTTCCTACACGGTGTATATCGGGAACTCGTCGCGCAGCTTGACGCTCGCGGGAACTATTACGAAATAAAGTCGAATAAAGCGCCAGAGTCTGATCAGGTTCGATGCTTGATCGGATCTGGCGTTACACACACCAACGAAAGTGGTCCGCTTAATGAAAGTACTATCACGACGGATGTTGGCACTTGTGCTCGGTGCAATGCTCTCCCTGACGACGAGTGCAACAGAGAAGCCCTTCGTCACGGTCAATGGCAAACCGGTTTCTCAGGCCGATGCCGATCTGTACATCGGACAGGCGCATGCGCAAGGATTTTCCGATTCCCCACAATTGACGGACCATGTGCGGGACGAACTGATCCGGCGCGAAGTTCTGTTCCAGCAGGCGCAGAAAACTGGCTTCGACCGCGACCCGGAAGTCGCGGCACGCGCCGAGGCCGCGCGGCAAAAGATTCTCGCGCAGGCGCAGGCGACGTGGGAGATCGAGATCGTCAGAGCGTACATGCAGGACTTTCTGAAAAAGAACCCTGTCAGTGACGATCAATTGAAGGCGATGTACAACGACATGAAAGCAAAAGGCGGAAGCACGCAATATAAAGTCCGCCATATCCTCGTCAAGGATGAAGGCCAGGCAAAAGACATCATCGCGAAGCTGAACGAGGGTGCGTCATTCGGCGACCTCGCAAAGGAATCGATCGATGCCGACACTCGATACAACGGCGGAGATCTGGGTTGGATAGCTTCCAGCAAGGTGGTCAAACCGTTTGCTGACGCGGTTTCGCATTTGCACAAGGGCGAATACACGCGCACGCCGGTCAAGACCGGATACGGTTTTCATGTGATCGAAGTCGATGACACTCGCCCCTTGCAGGTTCCGTCGTTCGAAGACATGAAGCCGATGCTGTACCAGCAGGCACAAGCGGAACTCGTCGACAGGATGGTGAAGAATCTTAGAGCGAAAGCCACCATTCAGTAAGCGGCCAAGTCACGTTCGTCATCCTTGGGATGCGATTGAGAGCCTGATGTGACGGCGTCGGGTCTCTTTGTCCAACCCATTTGCTCCCCGGTCTTTCATCCGGATCGGGGCGCTTTTTTTATTTGCCGCTCTTATTCGCGCACTCAGCTCTTGCGAAACACCACGTGCGAAATCCGTTGCACCAGCAGCGCGGCCGCGAGCGATGCCACCGCCGTCAGCCACACGCCCATATGAATCGACTGCACGAGGGCATCGCGCGCGCTATCGATCAGCGCGAGCGTATCGAGTCCCGACGACTTCATGTCCGCGATCAACTGCGTGCGCGATGCATCGTCGATCAGGATGCGCAGATCGACGAAACGCGGCCGCCATTGCGATGAGGCCGGCTCGCCGAGCACGCTCATCGTGCGCGTGACGACGTCGCGATAGTGATGCTGCACGACCGTCGCGACGATGCTGGTGCCGAGCATGCCGCCGACCATGCGGGTCGATTGCAGCAGTGCGGTGGTGATGCCGAAGCGCTCGCGTCCGGCGATCTCCTGGCCGAATACGTTCAGATTGTTCAGGATGAAGCCGAGGCCGATGCCGACCGCGCCCATCGGCAGCACGATGCGCAAGCGCGGCGTATTTGGATTCGCGAAAGCGAGCGCGATCGACGCGAACATCAGCAGCCCAAAACCGATGGTAAGAATGCGCGTGGGCTTCTTCATGTGAATCACGATGCGCGTGTTCAGCAGACTGCCGAGCGCGATGCACGCGGCGATCGGCGTCGCGAGCAAGCCGGCCTGCTGCGGCGACAGACCGAAGCCGCCTTGCAGCAGCAAAGGCGCGAAGAAGATCAGCGAGAACATCACGAAGCCGGACAGCATGCCGAGCGTGAATAGCGTGACGAGCTGCGCGTCCTTGAACAGATCGAGCGGAATGATCGGGTGCGTGGCTCGCTTTTCGCACTTGAAGAGCGCGACAGCACCGATGATCACGCACGCGCCGAGCACGAGATTGCCCAGCGTGAGGCCACTCTTCGGCACTGCTTCGATGAACGCCTGCAAACCGCCGAGCACGCACGCGACGAGCCCAGCGCCGAGCCAGTCGATCTTGACTTCGCCCTCCTGCGGCCGTCGGAAGTTCGGCAGATGGATCCAGACGAAATAGAGCGCGGCCGCGCCGACCGGCAGATTGATGAGAAACGTCGAGCGCCAGCCGAGGTGCTCGCTCATCCAGCCGCCGAGCGACGGACCCGTCGCCGTGCCGATGCCGTAGGTCGCGGCCAGCACGACCTGCCAGCGCACGCGGGTGCGCGGGTCGGGGAACAGATCGGGAATCGATGCGAACGCAGTGCCGACCATCATGCCGCCGCCGACGCCTTGCAGTCCGCGCGCGATCGCGAGAAACAGCATGCTATTGGCGAGGCCGCACAACACCGAAGCGACCGTGAACGTGATCACCGCGGCGATCACGAAGCGCTTGCGGCCGAAGTAGTCGCCGAGCCGCCCGAACACCGGCACCGTGACGACCGACGCGAGCAGGTACGCGCTCGCGATCCACGCGAAGTATTCGAAGCCGTGCAGCTCGGCGACGATCGACGGCAACGCGGTGCTGACGACGGTCTGGTCCAGCGCGACCAGCATATTGACAAGGCCGATGCCGAGCATCGCGTAAAGCGCGTGGCGAAACGGCAGGGCGGGGGCGGCGGGAACTGCGGCGGAACTGGCGGCGGGGGCGGTGGAATTCACGGATCGGGCAGAAGGGGGTTCGGGGTGGACGCTGCGCGGCGGACGGTCAGGCACCCGGCGATTGTACGCAAGTTGTCTGACGTCTTGACGATTATACGGGTTTCCCCTGGTCGAAACCATTCGTCGCGCGAAAAAACACGCTGCGACCTACGCTGCGCGCGCATGCATCCATCGTTCGGGTGTGCGCCAGCGTACTGGACGGCCCGCATGGTCTCGTCCGAACGTGGTAAGTTCGCTCGCGGAATATCCGATCCATGTATTTGAGGAGGGCCTCATCCTGCGTCACGTCATGGCTTGCCTGCTGAACACGGTCCGCGAAGCCTTGACGATCAGCGTCGGCGTGACAGCGGCCTGGCTAGGTGGCGCGCTGCTGCTCTACGCGCACGGCGCGGGCGCCGTCACCGACATCGATACTGGCACCGGCGCCGCGTCCGCTTCGGGAACCAACGCCGGCTTCGTCTCGCTGTATGGCGTGATCGACACGAGCGTCGAAATCACCGACCCCGGGTCGGGCTGGGTCGCGCGTATGGACTCCGGCGCATATCGCGGTTCGCGCGTCGGCCTGCATGGCGCGGAGCCGCTCGGCGGCGGCAACGCGATCGTGTTCACGCTCGAAAACGGCTTCGGCTCGACCGACGGCAGCCTGCAGGTGCCTGGCTCGATCTTCAATCGCCAGGCATGGATCGGCGCGAGCGGCGGCTGGGGCGAACTGCGCTTCGGCCGCCAGTATTCGCCAATCTATATTCCGTTCAAGGGCGATCTCGACGCGTTCGGCGCCGGCACGATCGCTTCGGGGCTCAACAACCTGTCGAAGATCACCCCATACGCGAACAATGCGGTTGCGTATCTGTCGCCGCGCATCGCCGGCTTTAGCGCGACGCTGATGATGGCGATGCGCGATCCGTCCGAGAAGGACGGCAACGGTATCGACGGCTATTACGTGACCGCGTCGTATCGGTTCGACCAGTTGCATCTGCTGTACGCCCGCCAGCAGACCCACGGTGCCGGTGCACTGCGCGCGAATCTCGGCGGCGCGAACTACGCCTTCGGCAAGCTGCGCGTGTGGCTGTCCTTTTTCAATGGCGATGGCGGCGCGCCGGCCTATCACGGCGCGGGCGGCTCGCTGTCGGCGCAGTACAGCTTTTCGAACAACGCGCGTGCGTCGCTCGGCTATGCGCACGTGCGCGACTACACGACGCCTGGCGGCAGCGCCGACCAGTTCAGCGCGGCATTCGAATACAGCATGTCGCCGACGCTGCTGCTGTACTTCAGCGCCGCGTATCTCGCGAATCACGACGACTCGAGCTTCACGCTGCGCGGCGTCAACGTGACCGGGCTGCCGGTCGCCTATCCGGGTGCGCCGGTGGCGGGTGTTCAATTCGGTGTGATCGAGCGGTTCTAGCGTGGATCGCAATACGTGATTAATTGGTATGTGTCGAATGCACTTTTGATGCGACTGCCAATTGACAAGAGTGTCGGGCGAGTCGGAATTGCAAAAGCGTCGCGAATAAAAAAAAGCCGACACAGTGTGTCGGCCTAAAGATTCTGGCATCCGAGGATGATGGCCAGAACCTGAGAGACATGGACCCGCAAAGCAGCGCCAGTGCGGTATTTCGGGGCGCCGCGATGCGCATCGACCTGCGTCGTGCTTTAACGTTAGCTTTCAGCACGAGACGATTGAGAGCGCGTTCCGCCGATTGCTCTTCCTTCGAATGTCGATCCAAACAAGCATGGCGTGGAGTATAGCGTCGTCAATAGCCTTTGTGGAACCGCACTTCGGCGAATTGGTTAATGCACTTTTCCTGATGTTCAACGTCGTATGGTTGGATTTACATAATGCGCAGATTCAACGGGAGCACGCCCGCGCGCTGACACGGTTCCGATAGAACAGGAAACGGGGTAGTGGCGCTATGCTAGCGGTTTCGTCTACTCGAGGAGCGACCGATGACCCAACACGCAGGTTCGATGATCACGTTCAACCGTCCCGACGGCAAGCAACTACAGGGCTATCTCGCGAAGCCGGAAAAAACCGCTGGCGCGCCCGCAATCGTCGTGATCCAGGAATGGTGGGGCTTGAACGACCAGATTCGCGGCGTCGCCGATCGCCTCGCGAAAGCCGGCTACTTTGCGCTCGTGCCCGATCTGTATCGCGGCAAGTCGACGGTCGAAGAGGACGAGGCGCACCATCTGATGAGCGGCCTCGATTTCGGCGATGCCGCAACGCAGGATGTGCGCGGCGCGGTCCAGTATCTGCAGCAGCACGCTGCGAAGGTTGGCGTGACCGGCTATTGCATGGGTGGCGCGCTGACGTTCCTCGCGCTGTGCAACGTGCCCGAACTGGCGGCCGGTGTCGTCTGGTATGGCTTCCCGCCGCTCGACTATCTCGACGCGTCGAAGATCAAGGTTCCGGTGATGGGCCACTGGGGTCAGCAGGACGAGTTCTTCGCCGCCGACACCGTCGACGCGCTCGAAAAGAAACTCACCGACGCGAAGGTCGACATCGAGTTTCATCGTTATCTGGCGCGTCACGCGTTCGCGAACGAAACGGCGGTTGGGTCGGGCCGCATTGCGAAGACGCAATACGATCCGGTCTGGGCGCAACAGGCATGGGATCGTACGCTGACGTTCTTTGGCCGCACACTTTGGAAATGAGTTGGTGAATGGCGGAAGCGGAGCCGCGCTGTTTTTTCTGCAGCGCGGCCGTTTTCTTATGCAGCCTTTTCCGAGTTTGCGAGGTGCGCTTCAAACCCTGCGTGTTCAATGGCGTTGCCAACATGGCGGATGTAGACTATTTGATTTGGCGCAAACGTAGTTTTCCTTATCGGATGCGTCTATCGAGAATTGCATTTGAAAGCAAAGCCAACATAAAATGCTAAACGGTATTGGAATCCTCGGTTAAGTTGTAGAGCAGCACTTAACTCGGCAGACGGTGTCCGTTCATTTCGTTGTTCGGGACTTGAAAGCATCATTCCCCCGGTCGGGAGCGGGCGACATCTTCGCTGACATTGTCTGACCGGTCGAGCACCGGCAAATACAGTTAAGTACCTACCTAATACCCAAGGTGAAATTCGCGAGCCCGAGGCAACACGCAGGGCGGCGAGCGTCCGGGCCAACGGCCGGCTACGACGTGTCGTTGAGGTTGACGCTTGCGTCGGGATATTCTGGGATATAATACGAAAATGAATACGATTGCGATCCTAGGCCGAGTGACTTCCGGCGAACTTCAGGAACTGGACGGCAGTGATTTTCCGGCTCAGGTAGCGGCAGAGACACGCAAACTGATCAACCGGGGAGTGCTTGCACCCGGTTTCCAACTACGACAGTCCGATCTTGCCGAGCGCTTCGGAATTAGCCGAGTGCCCGTGCGTGAGGCGCTGAAACTGCTGGCCGCTGAAGGCATCATTGAACACGATCCAAATCGTGGGTTCTTTGTCGCCCAACTGTCGAGCGACGAAGCGCGGCAACTATATCGGATGCGGCAACTGCTTGAAGCCGAATTGCTGATGACCATCGAATGGCCGACGCCCGCGCAGATGAAGCAACTCAAGGCAATGCTCGCGGATCTGGAGCATTTGCTCGGTGCGGGTAATCGCGAAGGCTGGATCGAGCAACACCGCGCATTCCACGACATGATTTTCGATCTCTCACCGAACAAGGTGCTTAAGCGCGAAGTGCTGCGATTGATGCGATTGACCGATCGCTATCGTGCATTGGCCGCAGATATCTCAGCGAACCCTGAACACCGCAACGCGAATATCGAGGCGCGGTTGGTGAAGGCGTTGCAGAGTAAGGATAAAGACTTGCTGCTCGCGACTTACGAAAAGGGCCGATCAATTGTTTTGAGCGGCTTGATGGCGGTGCTTGCGGCCAGAGAGACCTGATCGATAGATGGGGCGCCAACGGTGCCCCTTTTTTTCATCTACAGCCGGTATCGTGCAACGTGTTTGTCATTTGACGCCCACGCGAAGACTCCTGCCAAATTGCTAAATTAGTCGGACCCCCAGTTCGAGATCCAAAGCATGTCGTGGAAATCGACGGCCTTATTGGTTTGAAATTCACCGTAGGAACCCTGCGAATACAGTAGCGGGGTCTTTGCGTCTGTATTAATGGCGGTTCCCAACACGTGGCCAAAAATTACGGCATGCGTGCCGATTTCGACGATACGTTCGACGCTGCAATCGAAATTCACCATCGCCGTGGCCAACGCCGGGGCGCCGGACCTGATGCGATTCCACGTGCCGGCCTGGAATTTTTCCTCAGGCGAGATAGGGCGAGAAAACCGTTGTGCCAATTCTTGCTCGCTGCGCGCTAGCACATTGACGACGAAATGACCGGTCGCCTGCACGTGTGCCAACGAGGAATTCGCGCGATTGATGCAGACGAGCAGGATAGGGGGCGCAGCACTCACGGATGTCACGGCGGTTGCTGTCATACCAGCAAGTGGACCGTCAGCGTCAGAACCGGTGGTAATCAAACACACGTGCCCGGTGAGACTGCGCATGGCGCGCCTAAATTCAGATTCTTCGATGCTCATTTGCGCCCCCAGGTCATCATAATTTGGTGACACTAAAAGAAACACGGGTGGCGTCCCAAAGACGGCCGCCCGTGAGAGAGACTCGCACCTCTCAGCTGGTTACTGGTCCCAGCCGAAGATACTGAGCGTGCTTTCACCTGTCTCGAGCCGTTTCAACTGCTGTGCTTCTGCGGCCTCACGTGCTTCCGACGCTGCGATAGCGGTTGCGACCTGCTCGCGCGGAATGCAGACGACACCATCTTCGTCGCCGACGATCAGGTCACCTGCATTGACGGTCACGTCGTCGAGTCGGATCGGTGCGTTGATCCAGCCACGGGCGCCAAAATCTTTTCCGGTGCCACGGATACAAAGTCCTCGGGCGAAAACTGGGAACCCGATCTCGGACAGCAGTCGCTGATCACGAACACACGCGTTGATGACGAGACCTGCAAGCCCGCGAACCTTTGAAGCCGTTGACATGATCTCACCCCAGTACCCATGCTCATACGCTTCGCTTACAGAGACGACCAGCACATCGCCCGGTTGTGCGGCGTAGATCGCCCGGTGCAACCACAGGTTGTCGCCACCCGGCGAATGGACGGTCACAGCAGGGCCACACACCTTGAAACCCGGTGCCACAGGGTGGATTGCAGCCGGCAGCGCACCGATCTTTCCAGCCGCTTCATGCAGCGTGGCAGACGGCAGTTTGCCAGCCGCCTTGATTAGTTCGGGGTCCGGACGTTGAATGTCGAGGCGTGTCGTCTCTCCCGGGTTCAAGCGCGGGCCGGTCATGCCTTGCTCCCGGTGGTGCGCGTTTGCAATTGATGGTACTTGAACTGCTTGCGCGCTTCGTCGAGGCGCATGCCCGACGCGACTGCTGCACGAATGGCTTTTTCTGCTGCGTCGATTTCTTCCGCAGCGGCGAGCACACGCTCTTCGTGTTCTTTGGGAATCGAAATAACGCCATCGGCATCACCGCGTAGCAGGTCACCCGGAGCAACACGGACGTCGCCGATGTTGACCGGCACGTTCGTGGCTTCGACTTGCACGCGATCCTTGCCAGTGCGCATCCAGTTGTCCCTGGAGAACACCGGATAACCGAGCGACAGGCAGAGATGGACGTCGCGGTTGATGCCGTCGATCACCGTGCCGGCGATGCCGCGACGGTGTGCGATTTCGGTCAGGATGTCGCCCCAAACGGTGGCATCGGTGCGACCGCCGTTGTCGAGAACAATCACGCTGCCGGGCGGCACGTCGTCGATGAAGTCGCCGACCGTGCCTGCGGGAGAAGCAGCCGGGCCGTAGAGGATCGTGAATGCACGACCAGCCATGCGGAAGGACGGGGCACGGGGCTTGATGCGGCTGCACTGGCCGTTGAGACCCAGACGATCGAGAGCGTCGCTGAGTGTTGCCGTTTCGAGTTTTGCTGCACGAGCAACGTTCTTGTCTTGTTCGATTTCGGACATGACTAATCCTTAAGCATGAATTCGTAGTTGCCGCCCATCACTTCGTGGATGGGGGTGCCTGCCAGAACAGCCTTCGCCATCAGGGCTTCACGGGCCACGATCGACTCGGCGGTTTCGATCACGCGTGCAACGTTGGCCGCGCTGATGAAGATCACGGCGCTGCTGTCGGCGATCACATAATCACCGGCTTCGACGGCGGTACCGAAGACCTCGACCGGAACGTTGACGCCCTTCTCGACGATGCGACCGCGGGCAGTGCGGGCGGTGAACGCGTTCGCGAACACCGGCAGATCCATCTCGCGGGATTCGTCGATATCACGGACCGGGCCGTCGGCGATCACGCCAGCGATGCCGCGAACCTTGGCGCCCAACGAGAGGATGCCGCCCCACGAACCGGCTTCGACGCCCGTGCGCTGCTCGACAACGATCACGTCGTCGGCGCCGCCGAGTTCGATCGCGGTGGTGCCGAGGTGACGCGGCGGGCCCGGAGGCGGATCGCCAACACCGAGTTTCATCGTGATCACGCGACCTGCGATCCGCCTCGTGCCCGAAGCCTGCAGCACACCGCTGACGACGCCGGTCAGACCGAGTTTGTCCAGCGCATCCGAGACGGCACAGCAGTCCAATCGCCGAAGGCGGTGGACGTATTCGTCTTTGCTTTTCATATCTTTGCTAATCCTTATTGCTGGTCCGGCGATTTCCAGTAGACGAAACCCATCGCGTTGCCGGTGCCGGCTTCGCTGCGATAGCACGGCACGTAATCGACCACCGTCATGTCGAAGCCGATTTCGTCCATCACGCCAGCGACCGGAATCCAGTTCTTGATTTCCGACGTGCCTGCCTGGAAGATCGCTTCATCAAGTTCGAAGACCGGCGAGAAATCATGGTTCTTCATCGCGCTCAGGACCAACTGGTCGACGCGCTCGTCGATCACGAAGTGCGTCAGACCGCCCGAGGCGATGACGGCAACGCGTGCATCCGTGTCCCACGACTGGATAGCGCGACCGATCGAGCGACCGAACGCGTGGCAGCGGGCAACGGTCGGTTGGTTCGGCGGGTAGAACGTGTTGACGAGCACCGGCACGGTCGGGATCACCTGATCCTTCATCAACTGACGGAACACGAACCCGAACGCGTGCGGCGTTTCGGTTTCCGACAGACGCTGAAGGGCTGCGACGTCGAACTGATCGTTCATCGCGGTCTTGATGATGTGCTTCGCGAGTTCGGGGACGCCGGAGTAACTCGCGGTATCCGGCATATAGCCCGGCATCGCGTGACGCACACCCGGGGGCATCGTCTGAAGTTTCTCGTGGCTGATCATGTTGTTCACGATCGTCGGGCCACACATCACGCTGAGTGCAGGGATGCAGTCGGTATCGAAGATTTCCATCTGATCGTTGCCGACGATCACGACGACGTCGGGCTTCGCTTCAGCGAGAACCCGCGCCATCTCCTCAATGGCTGCGAGACACTGGGCGTGCCTGGCTTTCCATACGTCGAGCGTGATCTGTTTCCCGAGGTTCTCGGCACGCCGATAATCAACGAGTTCATCGAAGGACCACTCACGGCCCTCGAAGTGATGCTTACTCAGTCGGTCATCGGGTACACGAGCGCCCCAGGTTTCAGGCGGCGTCACGAGCATGGGACCGTGCGATGTCCCCATTCCCAGTACGATTTTTGCCATGGTTTCGAGTCCTGTGGGCGCCGGGAATTATTCGTAATCCGCGAGGTCGAGCTTGAAGAAGTCGCGGGCATTGCCGAAGAAGATCTTGTCCTTCTCCTCCTGCGACAGCCAGTCGAAGCCCTGGATGTACGGCTTGATGTCGTCGAACGTGCGGCCCGTATCCGGATTGATCGCCGAGCCGACGCCAGGGCACTCGGCACCGAACAGGCAGCGATCGGCACCCACGGTCTTGATCAGCAGGCGCAGCGACTCTTCCGAGTAGAGCACGGTGTCGTAATACAGGTTGCGCATACCTTCGAGGAAGTTGCGGCCGGCGCGTGCCCCACCCGACTGGAAGCGACCGATCTGATATGGGATCGAGCCGCCGCCGTGCGAGATCATGATCTTCAGCTTCGGGAAGTCCTTGAACACGTTCGAGTTGACGAGGTTGAACACCGCGATCGTTTCTTCATTGATGAAGTGAACGGTGTAGGGCGAGCGAGCCGAATGTGAACCCGTAGCGTGGATGTGCGCCGGAATGTCGAGTTCGCACAGCTTTTCGTACAGCGGATACCAGTAGCGCTCACCCAGCCCCGGGGCTTCGCTGCCGCTGTTTTCGAACGGATCGGGGTTGAGCAGCACGCCCTTGAAGCCGAGTTCCTTCACGCCGCGTTCGAGTTCCGGCAGCACGGTTTCGATCGGGTCACCCGCAACTTGCGGCAGGCCGCCGACGCCGATAAAGCGCTTCGGCAGCAGCTTGACCGTGCGCGAGATGATGTTGTTCGTTTCTTCGGTGAACCAGTGTACGAGTTTGCCCGGCTTCTGGCTGTGCATCATCTGGAACGGCCGCGGCGACAGCAGCTGGACGTTCGTGCCCACGCGATCGAGCATGTCGAGATGGCCGACCGGCGCCATTTCCTTCTTGTTGGCGTAGTGCAGGATCTCTTCGTCCGTCACTTCCGGCATCCTGCGACCATGCTCGCCGCGATGCGAGAGGATGTGTGCCTTGTAGACCCAGAGTTCGGCGGGCGCGCTGACGTGACCGTGGCAATCGATAATCACTTACTTGTCTCCTTGACTTAACGTGAGATGTGGGCGACGTCGTCGCCCGGTGTTCTACTTACAGATCGAGGACGAGACGGTCGCCCTTACAGCCAGAACAGCAAATGATCATCGTGTTGTTCGCAGCCTTTTCGGGCTCCGACAGAATGGCATCGCGGTGATCCGGCTGCCCTTCGAGCACGCGGACTTCACACGCGCCGCACACGCCTTCTTCACAGGAATAGGAAATGGGGATTCCCGCGTCGCGCACGACGTTGAGAATCGTCTTGCCCTGCGGGACCGTCAGGGTTTTTCCGCTCTTGCGCAATTCGATGACGAAGTTTCCATCGAGCGCGGCTTCCTGTTTCGCGGAGAAGTATTCGACGTGAACCTGTTCCTGAGGCAGCGATGCACACGCGGCTTCGAACGCCTCGAGCATCGGGCCGGGGCCGCAGCAGTAGAAGTGAGCGGTAGACGGTTCGTTCTTGACGACGTCCGCGATGTTGAGGAATGTGCCGGCCTCGGCATCGACGTGAACCAGCGCGCCTTCGAAGCTTTTCAATTCCTCGGCAAATGCGACGTCGACGCGTTCACGGCACGAGTAATAGATACGCGGCGATTGGCCGAGCTCTTTCAGACGACGGGCCATACACAGAATAGGTGTAATCCCGATGCCGCCCGCGACCAGGACGGTGTGCGCGGCATCTTCATTGAGCGGGAAGTTGTTGCGAGGTGCTTCGATCTGGATGAGATCGCCGACACGCATCGTTTCGTGCATATAGCGCGAGCCGCCGCGCGACTGCGGATCGAGTTTGACGCCGACCACGTACGAACGCTGTGTCAGGCTGTTGCTGTATTCCAATAGCGAGTACTGACGGGTCAGGCCGTTCGGCAAAACGACTCCGACGTGAGCACCCGGTTCTGCCCCGGGCAGGAGGTTGCCCTCGGGGTCTTCGAACGTGAAGGCCAGCGTGTTCCGGGCCAGATAGTTGATCGCCGTCAAACGCAGGGTCATCACTTCATTCAGTTGTTCACTCATGTCACCTCCAAAATCGTAGAACGCGGGGAACCGCGCAAACGGCGCGCAAGAATCACACATCACGCTTCCTTGTTTAAAAACCTCTGACGTCAGAATCACGGGGCACTGAAAGTTCCGTGGGCCGTTTGACGCGTAATTCTTTTTTGCATATTATTTGGCCTGACCAGAAAAAAGTCAAAGCCTCTTCGGCGCAGAGTCTGGCGGAAGCTGTAGCGACTTCGTTTCTGAGGAAAACAGGCGACATCACACGGGGTATTCCCCTAGGGAGGAGAAATGATCGCAGTTCTGACCACCAACGGTGGAACCGTCACGTACGGTGAGGGTGCGGCAACCACGCTGTTGGTCGCCACTATTCGAGGCATGCTCGTGTTCGAGCGTGCTGACGCCAATGCGCCGTGGAAGCTCACGCGCAAGGCGCTGGAAGATCGCCACGTGAGCGCGCTGCTCTACGTGCCGAAAGCGGGTCTGTTGTTCGCGGGCGCACACGGCCAAGGCAGTCTGTCGGTCAGCAAGGACCTCGGGCTGACGTGGGAACCGGCCAACAACGGGCTGAACAGCACGCATATCTACACGATGGCGCAACAGGAGCGCGATGGCCGTACCGTTCTGTTCCTGGGCACGGAGCCGTCCGCGCTTTATCGCAGCGACGACCTGGGTGCGACGTGGGTCGAAATCCCCGAGATGATGACGGTGCCGGACCAGGACAAGTGGACGTTCCCGCCGCCCCCGCACATCGCGCACGTAAAGAACATCGCGTTCCATCCGGCCGAACCGGAGACGCTTTATATCTGTATCGAACAGGGCGCGCTGCTCAAGACGGTCGATGACGGCAAGACATGGACCGAGCCGCGTAGCTACGAATCGGAAAACGACAAGTTCTATCACGACAACCACCGCGTGCTGATTCGTCAGTCCAATCCCCGGCAGATGTTCATGTGCGGCGGTGAAGGCCTGCACTACAGCGCAGACGCAGGCGAGACGTGGGTGCACCTGATGACGCGTCAAGACCTGATCGGTTATCCCGACGCGATGTTCATCGATCCCCGCAACGAAAACGTGCTGTATCTCGGTGGCCCGGGCAACGCGCCGCGTGACTGGGGTGCACGGAAGTCGGCGGATGCCACGGTTCTCAAGAGCACCGATGGTGGCGTCACCTGGGACCATATGCGTAACGGTTTGCCCAAGGAAATCATCGGCAACATCGAGGGCATGGGCCTCTATCAGTGGGACGACAGGATCATGCTCATCGCCGGTACCGCGACGGGCGAGATTTACGCGACCGAGAACGACGGAGAAAGCTGGTACGCGATCTCGGAAGACGTGCCGCCGATCTCGAAGGGTGGTCACTACCGCTGGTTCCTCGATGCCAAGGAACGCATGAACGTCGAAGGTCGTTACGGCCGCAACGAACACTGATCCGGCCACATCGGCTAAACAAAAACTATTCTGTGCGCCGGTTCATCGAGCGCGGCGCAGCAAGCCCTAACAGGAGAACGCCTTGAGTCGTATTGCTAGTCACGAGGACGCCCTCGCTATCGCTCGCGGTTTGCACGACGTGATTCGTTCACGTGTCAAACAGACCGAAAGCGATCGCGTGGTGCCGAAAGAAACCATCGACGCACTACGTGAGTCGGGTCTTTTCAACATCATCACGCCGAAGTCGTTTGGCGGTTCCGAGTTGGGCTTCACGACGCTCGTCGAAGTCACGGCAGAAATCGCGTCGGCTTGCGGTTCGACCGGCTGGGTGTTCGGCGTGCTCGCCGGTCACAGCTGGATGCTGAACCTGTTCCCGTTGAAAGCACAGCAAGACGTGCTGGGCAAAGGCCACGCGCTGACGGCCACGGTGTTCCGCCTCGGCGGCACGATTACCGAGGTCGACGGTGGCTACAAACTCGTGAACGGTGAAGGGCGTTTCTGCTCCGGTATCGATCACGTGGAGTGGGTCATCGTCGGCAATGCGGTGCAGCGCGAAGACGGCCCGCCCGAACCGCGTTTCTTCGTGATCCCGCGCTCGGATATCCAGATCGTCGATGACTGGCACACCGCAGGCTTGCGTGGCACCGGCAGCCGCACGATCAAGGTCGCCGAAGCGTTCATCCCGGCACACCGTTCGGTGTCCGTCAAGGAAATGATGACGGGCAATGTCGAAGGCGCCGATGCCATGCGCGCTCCGATTTATCGGATGCCGTTCCATAACGTCACGCCGTTCTCGCTGATCGGTGCGCCCCTGGGCATGGCACGCGCGGCAATCAAATCATTCACCGAAGGTCTGGCGCCACGTCTGAAGGCAATGCCGGCTGACCAGATGGCAGAGCAGTCCGCCACGATCGAACGTCTCGCACACGCGACGGCGGATCTCGACGCGGCCTATGCGTTGATTCTCGAAGACACACGTCGCATTGACACAGCAGAAAGCGCAAAGTCGTTGACGCCGCTCGAATGGTCGCGCATTTCCCGCGATTGGGCATATTCGGCGCAAACGGCCCGTCGTGCGGCCAACAGTTTGTTCGAAGCCGCGGGTGGCACGAGCATCTATAACGCGTCGGACCTCCAACGAATCTGGCGCGACGTCAATTCGGCCGCGCAGCACTTCGCATTCACGTGGGACAGCGCACTGACGAGTTATGGACGTCAGGCACTCGATCTGCCGCCTTCGAACTTCGGCCCTGGTCCTAAGAAATAGGAGTTACCAATGAACGTGGATGATCTTCATTCAATCGAGGATTACTCGCCGGAAACGCTGCGTCAGATTATCGAACGGGTGGAGAACTCGCGCACGTTCGAACAGATGATCTATCGCGAGTCCGAACTGGACGAAGTCTGGCGACTGCTCGACAACGATATCGCTGCGGAAGCACGGAATGCCGCGAACTCGGCCGAAGGGCAGAACCTCGTGGCGCTGCGCAATCTGGTCATCGAAGCGCACGACCTGATCGGCAACGAAAGTAACACCGTAGACGCTCGCGAGCGACTGCTAAAAGCGGTCGCACTCGTTTAAGGCCGACGGGGGATTTCGGTCTCCCACGCAAATTCACATATAAGAGATTAGGAGCAAACATGCTTTCCCGTGAAGACAACGACGTTCTGACTCAAGTAGGAAAAGGCACCCCGAACGGCGACATGATTCGTCAATTCTGGATTCCGGCGCTGCTCGCATCGGAAATTCAGGAGCCGGGTGGTGCGCCCAAGCGCGTGCGTCTGTTGGGCGAAGATCTCGTGGCGTTCCGCGACAGCGATGGCAAGGTCGGCCTGCTCGAAGAACAGTGCCCGCACCGTCGTGCATCGCTCGCGCTGGGCGACAACTCGGACGGCGGTCTGCGTTGTCTGTACCACGGCTGGAAGTTCGCGGTAGATGGCCAGTGCATGGACACCCCGACCGAGCCGGAAGATTCGAAGCTGTGCTCGCGTATCAAGGCGATCGCGTACCCGGTGCGTGAAGTCGCTGGCGTGGTCTGGACGTACATGGGCGACCCGGCGAAGGTTCCGCAGTTCCCCGACTTCGATTTCCTGTCGTACCCGGCAGAAAAGGTTGCAGCGTTCAAGGTACTCGAAGACTGCAACTACGCTCAGGCCGTCGAAGGCACGATCGACTCGGCACACGCGGGTGTCCTTCACCGCGAGCAGCCGTGGTCGGCGCCGGCGAAGTACGAGCACGAGCGCGATCTGCGTCCGAAGATCGAAGTCGAATACACGCTGTACGGTTTGCGCTACGCCGGCGTCCGCAACTTCCGGGAAGAAGGCAAATTGCACGCCCGCGTCACGGAAGTGATTCTGCCGTTCTTCACGCTGATCCCGCCCGATGGCTTCGGCGTCCGTAAGAACCGCCGCATGGCCAACGCTTTCGTTCCGCGCGATGACGAATCGACGTGGCACATCCAGTGGTTCTTCGACGAAACGCAGCCGGTCGATATCGAATATCGCATCCAGGAAGGCGGCCACTGGGTCGACGAAAACTTCCGCAAGGAACTCAACATCGACAACTGGTACAAGCAGGACCGCGAAGCGATGAAGACCTCGTCGATGTCGGGCATCAAGGGCATCCTGACGCAAGACCACGCAGTCAGCGAAACGCAGGGCCGCATCCTCGACCGCACGAAGGAACACTTGGGCACGTCGGACGTCGCGGTCGTCGCATGGCGTCGCCAGATGATTCGTTCGGCACGCGCGTATGCACAAAGCGGTGAACTGCCGAGCGTGCTGACGAACACGATTCCGTGGAATCAGATTCACGCTTCGACAGTGATCTTCCCGAACGACCGCACGTGGAAGGAAGAAGTGCCCCTCAACCCGGACGTCGCTCTGAAGGCCTGAGGTACGCATGATCGTCGATAGCCATGCTCACGTATCGCCTCATTGGTATGAGCCCGTCGAGACGCTGCTCGATCAGATGAATGAATACGGTGTTGGTCATGCCGTGCTCACGCAGATGATTGGACAGACGGATAACCGGTATCAGCAGGAATGCGTCAAACGATTTCCCGGCCGTCTGTCGAGCGTGGCCTGGGTCGATGTGGAGGACCCGGACGTTGCGAAGACGATCGAATCGCTGGCCCGTGCTGGTGCCAGCGGTATTCGACTGAGACCATCGGCATGTCTTGACGACGGTCGCCTTCCCGAGGCTTGGCGCGGTATCCAGGCCTCGGGATTGCCAGTGAGCTGCGTTGGATCTGCTGAAGCGTTCAACGCGCCGGGCTTCATTGAACTGATCACCAAATTGCCGGGTACGACGATTGTCCTCGAGCATCTTGGCGGCACCAGCACGCCGGCTTCAACGGATGAAGCGCTGGCCCTGCGCCGCCAGGTGTTCAAACTCGCGGCGTTCCCCAACGTGATGCTGAAAGTACCGGGCCTTGGCGAACTATTGCCTCGCGATTCGAAAACCTGGCAGCAGGGCCGGCCGTTTGGTGATGCCCATCCTACGCTCCTACACGAAGCAGTTAGCGCGTTTGGCGCTGATCGTTTGATGTGGGGCTCTGACTTCCCCGTCGTGAGTTCGCGCGAGGGATATGGTCTGGCGTTGAAACTCACGCGTCAGGCACTCGCGGGACTGACGAATGACGATCTCGACGCGATCTTTGGCGGCACCGCCCTGCGTGTATTTTCGAAAGCCTGAGATTGAAAAAACTAGTAGGAGACAGACATGACGAAGAAGGTATTGGCCGCGGTCAAGACGGATGTCGAGACCACCGAATTGCGTGAATTCGATTATCCGCAAGTGCGCCCCGAGACCGGCATTCTGCGCATCGAAGCCAGCGGCGTCGGTGGCAGCGATCCCGAGTTGTATCGCAAGGCCGGTCACGTTCCGGTGATCATGGGCCACGAGAACGTCGGCACGATCGAAGAAGTTGGCGAAATCGCGGCTAAGCGGTGGGGCGTCAAGCCCGGCGACCGCGTTGCTCTCCATGAATACCTGCCGTGCTGGAATTGCGAGTGGTGTATGAAGGGCGATTTCCGTCTGTGCATGGAAGTCGATTTCTTCAACGTGAAGGATCGTCTGAATACCGATCGATTCGGCATGTCCACCGCCAACAAGCCGCCGCATCTGTGGGGCGGTTACGCGCAGTACATGCACATGCCGCTCAACACGGTGATGCACAAGATTCCCCACGACATGCCGGCCACGCATGCGACGCTGGCCGTGCCGTTCGGCAACGGCGTGCAGTGGGCGTGTCTTGACGGTGGCGCAGGCCCCGGCAAGGTCGTGCTCGTCTTCGGTCCTGGCCAGCAGGGTTTGGGCTGCGTGCTGGCGGCAAAGGCCGCTGGCTCGTACACGGTGATTCTCGCGGGTATGACGCGTGACCAGACTCGTCTCGATCTGTCGCTGCGCCTTGGCGCCGACTACGCGATCAATGTCGAGACGCAAGACCTCGAAGCCGAAGTGATGCGTATCACGAAGGGCCGTGGCGTGGACGTCGTTGTCGATACCACGGGCGATCCCAAAGGCGAAATCGTCAAGCAGGCGATCGCGCTGGCAGCGAAGGGCGCCTACCTGAGCCTGAACGGCCTGGAACAGCACGTGCCGATCGGCGAGATCAAGAAGCGCTATCTGACGGTGCGTGCACCGCGTGGCCGTAGCTATGCGGCTGTCGAACTGGCACTGCGCTATATCGGTTCGGGCCGCTATCCGATCGACGAGGTGTGCTCGCACACCTTCGGACTCGCACAGACACACGAAGCGATCCTGGCGACGGCCGGGCGTGGCGTCGAAGGCGCTATCCACGTCTGTGTCGATCCGTGGAAATAACGCCCTACCGTTTGTTGATATCGAATTTTACAGAGAAGGTAACGTCATGATCGACAGTCACGCCCACCTGATTTCCACGAACGTGGAGAAGTATCCGCCGTCGCCGTTGAGCGGCACGCTCGAAGCTAACGCATTCGACAACCCGGTGACGGCCGAACGCCTGATCGACCTGCTCGATGCAAATGGTGTCGAGAAGGCGCTCGCGGTCCAGCGCGCTCACCTCTACGGCTTCCACAACGACTATGTGGTGGACTCCGCAGAGCAATATCCCGATCGTCTGCGTTCGCTGTGCATGATCGATGCACTGGCCGACAACGTCGAAGAAACCGTCCGTTACTGGGTTGGCCAGCGTGGCTCGGTCGGTATTCGTCTGACGGAGCCGCAAAAGGGCGCGGACTCGAGCTGGTTCGCGTCGAAAGAAGCCATGCGTGCATGGTCGGCCGTGTCGGATTTCGGCGGCTCGGTGCGCCTGCACTTCTACCGCTGGAATCGCGTCGCCGCGCTCGAAGCGCTTCGAGACGTCGTCAAGCAATTCCCGAACACGCCAGTCGTTCTCGATCACTTTTCGAACATCGTCGGCGAATCGGGTGCACCGGACTACGGCGTGGACGAAGCGCTGCTCAAGTTCGTCGACTCGCCGAACGTCTACCTGCTGTACTCGATGATCAACCTCGGCAAGCTGAAGGCACTCGAGCTGCCGGCAGCGCCCGTCGTCGAGCGTGTCGTCCGGTCGTTCGGAGCCGACCGCGTGATGTGGGGTTCGGACATCGCGCAGTCGAAGGGTGAGTACAAGGACATGGTTCAGTTGGCAAAGGATTCAGTGTCGTCGCTCTCTGAAGCAGATCAGCGGAAGGTCCTGCACACGACCGCTGAACGCGTGTACTTCAGCTGATATTCGCCCACGTGGATACGGCGTTCCAACCCAAGAAAAAGCGGGACGCCGATTCTCGCATTTAAGGGTATCCCCGAGTCTTGTCGAGCGGTGCTACAAGATAAGATAAAGAATACCCAATTGAATACTTTCGGCGATCGAGCGCGGTAGATCCGATCCGGGGCAAGTTGGGTCGGCTGTACCGCATATGTCAGGCAACACGCTCGATTTGTCCGTTCTCGATTCTCTCTGAGGAGACATCAAATGAAATTCCTTCGGAACTGTTGGTACATGGTTGGCTGGTCGAGCGAGTTCTCGGCTACCGACATCGTCCCATTCACCGTGATGGACGAACCGCTGGCGCTCTATCGCAAGGACGACGGCACGCTCGTCGCTCTGGAAGACCTGTGCCCGCACCGTTTGGCGCCGCTGACGGTTGGCCGCAAAGAAGGCGACGAACTGCGCTGCATGTATCACGGCCTGAAGTTCGCTGCCGATGGTCGCTGCACCGAAATCCCGGGCCAGGAGCGGATTTCGTCGAAGGTCTGCGTGCGCAGCTACCCGATCGAAGAAAAGCACGGTGCCGCGTGGGTCTGGATGGGTGACCCGGCAAAGGCCGACGTCGCACTGATTCCGCCGATCGAAGGTCCGAATAGCGACACGTACTCGATGGTCTGCTCGAAGTTCGTCATGAACGGCAATGCAGAACTCGTGGCCGACAACCTGCTCGACCTGTCGCACGCACCGTTCATTCACGAATCGACGTTCGGTGCGAATAACAAGGTGTCGCTGAAGGTTCAGAAGGATGGCGAGACCAAGCGCGGCACGACGGTTCTCGAACGTGGAGTCGTCGCCGATCGTTGGCACATGGGTCGTCCGACGAACCCGTATTTCGATCTGCCTTCCGACGATAACGTGGTCAGCACCTTCCTGGTGCCGGGCGTCTTCATTCTGAAGATCAACTCCTTCGCACCGGGCGTTCAAGATCGTTTCGTCGACGGTAAGCCGAACGAGGAACCGATCTTCCGCCGCTGCACGTGCCAGATGATTACGCCGATCAACGATACGCAATCGATGTTCTTCTACAACTTCGGTCCGGATCATGAGCACGCCGATCTGAAGGAGCACGCATTCGGAATCGCCGACGCGGCATTCGCCGAAGACAAGGCAATCATCGAAGCGCAGCAGGCAATGATCAAGAAGGTGCCGGGCCGCAAGATGATCATGCTGGCGATGGATCAGCCGGTGCTGCGTTACAACGAGATTTATGACGGCCTTCGCACGAAGGAAGAAGCCGAGCAGGCAGCATCTCCCGCAGCCTGAGCAGCTCAACCCGCGCCGGTATGTTTGGAGACACGATGGATAACGAAAAGATGGAAGTGAACTGGACCGAGCCCCGATGGGATGAACAGGCCGATATGGTTGTGGTCGGCTATGGCGGTGCGGGCGCAACGTTCGCGTTCGCTGCCGCCGAACAGGGCGCTGACGTGCTCATCCTCGAAAAGGGTGCACAGGGTGGCGGTAACTCGGTCTGTGTGGCGGGTGGTCTGATCATGACCTCCGTCGATGAAGAAGAGTCTTTCAAGTATCTGAACTGGTTGTGTGCAGGTCAGACCGAGGAGAGCGTTCTTCGTCATTTCGTCGCAAGTCTCAAAGACATACCTGCGTTCCAGCACAAACTGGAATTGCCGCTCAAAGACAACCCGCAGCCGTTCTCGGCCCCGGGTTTCTTTCCCGAGTTCGCGGGCGCTCCGGGTGCCGAGAGCATCAAGGGTATGAGCGTCGTGGCCGCGCCAGGCGGCGCAGGTCTCTATAACGCGATCTCGGCTCAAGCAGAGAAGGCGGGTGCACGTGTCAAGTACAGCACGCGTGTTACGCGTCTGATTCAGCATCCGGTGACGGGTGCGATTCTCGGTGTCGAAGCCGAACGCGAAGATGGCACGACGATCACGATTCGCGGTCGCAAGGCAACGGTGCTGGCCAGCGGTGGCTTCGAAGCGAACGAGGCCATGTGCAAGCAGTTTATCACCGCATGCCCGATCTATTTCCTGGGCAGCCCGAATCTGACCGGCGACGGCATCCGCATGGCGCAGGAAGTCGGTGCCCAGCTGTGGCACATGAACGCCGTGGCAGGCCCGCTCAACATGGGCATCAAGACTAAGGAAGGGTACGTCTACGTCACGTATGACCTTAACAAGGTAGCGGGTTTCGGCTACAAGTCGGGCGCGTTCAAGGACGGCGGCAGTCTGCTGTGGGTGAACCGACAGGCGAAGCGCTTCCACAACGAAACGATCGACACGTCGGTCGTTCAACACGGGTTGGCGAATCGCGACACGTGGCTAGCAACGACGCCGGGCATTCCGGAATTCACCAACGTGCCGGCGTTCCACATCTTCGACGAAAAGGTTCGGGCCGGTGGCGCGGCGATGACCACGCTGAATTCGCGCGTGCCGCCGTGGAGCCAGGACAACCTCAAGGAACTCGAAGAAGGTCTGATCGTCAAGGCCGATACGCTCGAAGAATTGGCGTTGAAGTGCCAATGGCCGGAAATCCCGGGCGTGACCAAGGCAGGTCACCTCGATCCTCAGACGCTTCGTGAGACGGTCGAGCGCTATAACGAGCAGTGCCGTCTGAATGCCGATCCCGAGTTCGGACGCGAGACGTTCCTGGTGCCGCTCAACGACGAGGGGCCGTACTACGCGATCGGACCCATGCTGCCGACGTACCTCAATACCCACGGCGGACCGAAACATGATGCGGGGCAACGTGTTCTCGATCATCACGACAAGCCGATTCCCGGTCTCTACGCAGTTGGGGAGTGTGGATCTTTGTGGGGTCCGTTCTACAACTCGATGGGCGATATTGCGGAGTTCATCGTATCAGGCATGACAGCAGCGAAGACCGCACTTTCCGATAGCGAGGATCGGAAGCTTCGCTGATTGATTACACGGATAACTAACCAGGAGACAGAGAACAATGAGTGAGACCGCAGAGGTGCGAGCGACGTTCGCATCCGCCGAAACCGCTTCGGATTCGAATACGTCGAAGGGAGCATGGTGGATGCTCGCCATTTTGACGGCGACATACGTGGTCTCCTTCATCGATCGGGGCGCGATTTCCCTCGTCGTCGGGCCGATCAAGGAAGACCTCGGAATTTCCGATCTCGAAGTCAGTTGGCTTCTCGGGCTCTCATTCATGCTTCTGTACAGCGTGCTTGGCGTTCCGATGGGTGCGCTGGTCGATAAGTACGAGCGCCGGCGCCTGCTCGGTGGCGCGATCATGGCATGGTCCGCCGTTCAGGTTTTGTGCGGTCTGAGTCAGACGTACGTCCAGTTGTTCGTAACGCGGGTGGGCCTCGGTGTTGGCGAGTCCGCGCTGTCGCCCGGAGCCGCGTCGATGATTCGCGATGCGTTTCCGCCGCAACGCCGCAGCCTCGCGTTCGGCATTTACAACATCGGCCCGCTTCTCGGCACCGGTCTGGCTCTCGGCCTCGGCGGTTTTCTTCTGAAGGCGGCGTCGGCGGGTGCATTTGCGGGCCTGCCGCTGGTTGGGGGGCTCAAACCATGGCATTTCGTGCTGCTGGTGCCGGGTCTTATCGGCATTCCGTTCGCCGTACTGCTGTGGCTCGTACGTGAACCGGCACGCCGCGACGTCAACGCAGGCAGTGGGGTCACGTATCGTCAAGCGCTTTGTTTCGCGTGGACCAACAAGGCCGTCTACGTTCAACTCTGGGTTGCGATCTGCTTGTACGGCATTGCGGTCGGTTCGCAGATGGCCTGGCTCCCGGAAATCATCGCGCGCACGCTGAATGTCCCGCGCCCGGAGATCGGTAAGGCGTTGGGCGGTGTGGCACTGTTGGCGTCGCCCGCTGGCCTGTTGATCCTGGGCCGTATCGCTGACTGGCTGCGTGAACGCGGCATGATCGACGCACCGGTTCGTGTCGCCGCTGTCACGACGGCCATCGCTGCAATCGTCACCGCATGCTTCCCGCTGATTCACTCGATGAATGTCGGCCTGATTGCATATTTCGTGCAGACGTTCATGTTCTCGATGTTCGCGGTAGCAGGCGGCGCAACGATGGCCAACTTCACGCCGGGCAACATGATGGGAAAACTGACGGCGGTCTACTACCTGATCACCAACCTGCTCGGCCTGGCACTCGGGCCCACCGTCGTCGCGCTCGTTGCCAAACTCTTCTCGGGTCCCAATGCACTCGGCGCTTCCTTCGTCGTTTGCTATGTGATCTCGGTAGCACTGGCAGTCATTCTGTTGATCCGTGTCTGTGGTGCACTGCGTCGTGCGGCGGCAAATAGCTGATATCTGATTCAGGAGTGTCCGGTGGGGGCACTCCTCTCTCGAGTTCCTATAGGTTCAATCCCGTGAAAATTACCCGCGTTGAGTGCGTTCCGGTTTCAATGCCGCTTAAGAGGCCACTGAAGCTTCCGAACGTCACGATCACCTGTCTGAATACGCTCGTGGTGCGTATCTATGCCGATAACGGATTGGTGGGCGTCGCTGAATCTGGCGACACCTCGTCGTGGTATCGCGGTGAAAGCCAGGCCTCGATGACGGCAATGATTTCCGATATTTTCGCTCCGCGAATCCTGCTTGGCGAAGATCCGTGCAATATCGAAAAAATCGTCGGCATGATGGATCAGCTGGCACGCGACAACAATCAGGCGAAAGCTCTCGTCGATTGCGCGTTGCATGACCTGAAGGGGAAAGCACTCGGCCGCCCGGTCTACGATCTTTTGGGTGGCCGCACTCGCGAGTCAGTACCATTGGGCTGGGTTCTCTCGGCCGGCGATCCGGAAAAAGTGGCAGAGGCAGCAGTCCAGGTTCGGGAGGCTGGTTTCTCGGCCTTCAAGCTCAAGGTTGGGCGCCATACGTTCGACAACGATGTGGCGACGGCCCGCGAAGTGCGCAAAGCACTCGGCCCGGACGCGATGATCACTCTGGACGCAAATGGTTCGTGGAATTACGAGCAGGCCCTGAAGACGGTGCGTCGCCTGGACGAATACAACCTCGCTTTCATGGAGCAGCCGCTGGCGCATCAATACCGCGACAGCATGTCCAAACTCCGCGAGCGCGTGAACACGCCGATTTACGCAGACGAGGGTGCGCAGGAACTTGGCGACCTGCGCGAGATCGCGGAGCGCCGCTCGGCGGACGGCGTGATTCTGAAGATTCAAAAGGTCGGCGGTCTGCTCAAGGCGCAACGATTCCTGGCGGCATGCCGGATCTACGATATCCCCGTGTTCTGCTCCACCTTGATCGGCGGCGGTATCGAGTCGGGCCCGAGCACGCATTTGATGGTCTCGGATCAGTGGGCGTGCCAGTTCATGAGCGAAAGCATGGGGCCTCTGGCCGTGCATTCGGTATTCAACAGCGACGAGATTCCGGCGGGCGAAGATCTGGCCATCGGCGGTCAGCGGTTTGCCCGGGGCCGGGCATATCCGAGCGAAGGGCCGGGCTTTGGATTCGAGGTCGATGAAAAGCTCCTGAACAAAATCATCACGCCGGGCGCAGCCCATCGGGTCGTTCAGGCGTAAACGGGCATTCAGCGGCTGACTCGATTCCGCCGCGTTGCGAAAACTAAAGCCAACAACGGAGACATCTGATGCAAGGTATTAATTCGCCGCCGTGGAAGTACGCTGTCCTTTGGCTCCGGATATATTTCGGTGCTGATTTGCTGTGGTCGGGTTTCCGTTATATCTCCACCGGATGGGTTCCATTCATTCCGGGCACCGGAGGTGCATACGTGCAAGCGCTCGATGCGATTCACATGTTCCCGGTCGTCAAGTATATGGAATGCGTGCTCGGTATCCTGATGCTGAGCAACCGTTTCGTGCTGCTCGCTGCGATTTTCGAGTTCCCGACTTCGGTTTCGATTTTCTGGATCAATACCTTCATCGTTGCGACTCCGCGCCAATTGTTCTCGGGCCCGAATCAACTGCTGATGAATGGTCTATTGATTTTGGCCTACAGCGGCTACATGGCTTCGGTATTTAAGCCAAAACTCACGCCTCTGGCATTGTGGGAAGGGTTCAGGGTCGATGTCTGGAAAGAGTCTCTCAAGTTCAAGAAAAGACCTGAACTGCGCAGAGATATCGTCGAATCGGGAGAACTGCAATGAAGAGCAACCGGAACCTCTATATCGGTCTCGCGCTGTGTCTGGTCATGACGTGCTGGGTCTTCTTCGGCTCGACGGGATTGGGTTACACGGAATATCGTCCTCTGCGCGCGCGTGACATGTTTGGTCTCGCAATTCCGTGGATCTGCGTCATTACTGTACTGATTCGCGATCGCCGTAAAGGCATCGTTTAAAACGGCTCTTAGGTGATGGGAAGTTTCCATCACCTTTGAGATATCCTGTCGTATTGCAATTTCTGCGGCACCATATTTCAACGTTGTACTGCAAGAACCTTTACGGAAATAGCCTTCCCATGAATAGCGCGAATTCTTCCCCGTGGAAGTATGTAATCACGTGGTTGCGTCTGTATTTCGGCGCCCATCTTTTCTTCTCAGGTATCCGATTCGTGATCGACGGCTATGTGCCGATGATTCCGGGTCTCGCCGGCCAGTATGTGGCGGGAGCCGATGCGATCGGTATGTATCACTGGGTTAAGTACATGGAAGCGGTTTACGGGGCACTGCTGCTGATGAACCGTTTCGTGTTCCTGACACTGATTCTCGAGATGCCGACGACGGTCACGATTTTCTGGCTGAACACGTTTATCTCGGCGACGCCGCGTCAACTGTTCTCGGGTCCGCAAGAACTCCTGATGAACGGCATTCTGCTGCTCGCATACAGCGGCTACATGGCGGTTTGCTTCCGTCCGACGCTCAACCCGATGTGGCTGTGGGACGGCTGGAAGGGTTTCAGCCTGAAGGGCAAAGGTGGGAGCCTGGTGGGTGTACCCGCCGTCGAACAGCAGCAAAATGTACCCGCCTTCGAACAGCGAAAGAAAGAATTAGCTTAAGGAGCACACGCGATGAAAAAGAATACCTGGATCGCAATCGCCATCTGTATCGCACTGACGCTGGCGGCCGTCGACGGCTCGACGGGTTGGGGCTGGACGGAGTACCGTCCGCTGCGTAATTTCGATTACTTCGGCCTCGGCGTCTCCTGGCTGCTCTTCATCTTCGTGCTCGTGCGCGACAAGATCAAGGGCGAAGCATAAGGCTTCGGTCACCGCGGTTCTAGATTCAAGGAAGTCCGGGGAGAATGTTCTCTCTGGACTTTTTTTGTTTATATACGGCTTGGCGTGACCATCTGAGTTGGATTCAGCAGGATCGACCTGATGGTGGCGCAGGGCGCGAGTACGCATGACCCAGGTCGTAGGCGGTTCATCTCTGATCTGTCAAGCAATGAGCTGCGACAGATATCCCAATCCCCGCTTTGTTCCCGAGTGCGTTTGAAAGCCCTTGGACAGAGGCACTGCGTCCGATTGAACCGATGGAGAAGTACCTGCCACTGGCGACAGAAAGATGCCTGCCTGCAGAGGATTAGTAGGCTAAGCTCAAGCGCAGGCTGATGACGGCGTTGGTCCGACGCGACCGAGAACAGATCATGCAGGTGTTGATCGATGAGCGAGAGCGTATAAGCGGGACGGTCATCGACGATTTGGCAAGCAGAGGACTATGAATAAAAAAAGCCCGCTCGAAGCGGGCTTTTTCGCAGGAGTAGGAAGGCTTAGAAGCGCGTTGCCAAACCCAGGCCGATTGCCGTGACATTGGCGTGGTAGCCGGTCGGGGCACCGAGACCACCGGGCGGGTAGATCGTTTGGTGCGCGATCCCGCTGTTCCAGAGCTTCTTGAAGAAGCCGTACAGCATCGTCGCCTTCGAGAGCTGGTACGTGTAACCGACAGCAGCCGATCGAATCGCCCAATTGCCAGTTACCGGACCGTTTGTGCTGGCATAGGTAATGTTCTGGTCGCTCAGTCCGCCGTAAGAAGCGCGAATGGTGCCGAATGGGCCGGTCGGAATCGTGACACCGGCTTGCCAGCCCTTATCGGTCTGGCCCGGATCATTCAGACGCACTTGGTACGTACCGTAGAGCGCGACGAAGTTGAAGTCGTATTTCACACCCAAGACGTGTTCGTACGTATTGCGTGCAATGGTCGCTGACGGTTGCAGGCTGTGGCCGAAGCCGTAGCTCGTGAGCAACGGGCCGTTGGCGTAGGTAAGAGTCGCGAGTTGGTAGTGCGTCGCGTTCTGCAGACCTTGATTGTTGCCCCACGAATACGCTGCTGTACCATTCAGACCCCTCCACGTGGGCGACGAATACTGGATCGTATTGTCCTGGCGAGCCGGATCTTGCAGCATGTTGAAAATCCACGGACGCGGTTCTTCGCCGCCAATCGAGCCGAGCGGCGAGGCTGCTGCCAGCAGCATCGGGTCGAAAGTGCCGCCCCATTCGTAGCCGGCCGTTTGCAAGCGACCTGCAATGATCTGGCCGAAGTCGCGGCTGTCGATGCCGACGTAGGCGCGACGCCCGAACAGACGTCCACTCTGGCCGGACGTGCCGTTGTTGATGTTGAAGCCGCTTTCGAGCACGGCGATCGCTGACAGACCGCCGCCCAGATCTTCCTTCGCGCGAATGCCCCAACGGGAACCACCGGCACCGCCGCTGTTCATGCTGATGACGTGTTGGCCTTCGGAGTTTCCGAAGTAGCCGATGAATGCATCGGCGACGCCATACAGCGTCACGCTGGTCTGTGCCTGTGCCATCACAGGCGCGATTGCTGCCGTAACGGCGCAGCTAACGAGCAGTTTACGCAATTCCAGTGTCTCCTATTTGTGGATGTTAATTTGTAGAGTGGTCGACGTTGCACAAGGGCGAGGCGATGCACAACAGTACGCATTCAAAATAATATACGATGTTGCATATAACAGGGGGAAAATTTCAGAAGTGTTGTGTTCGAGGGTATTCCCTGGATGACAGCTGATGCTCGCTATTTTCCTCTGTGGTCATTGATTGGGATTGCAAAGGAAAAAGCAACGGTGCAGAGCGATTCTTCAAAAGAAAAAGATAGAGCACCATTGGTTGAAGGCGTCTAAGGCCGGCATGGTGAAAGGCCCGCGGGCGAAGCTCTTTTCGGCGGAACAGAAGGCACATACAGCGGGAAGCTTCCGGCGCGCATTCTATCGGCAATTGCGGCGCGCCTCGATGCCGCGCGATCCATCGAACGCCTCGCTCTGGCAGTGGCCGTGTCCTCGAAATTCCTCCGCAGACACAGGACAGCGCCGAACGATATGCGCTTGGTGACCCGTTAGGTTCGACTACCCCGAGACCGCGATACGCGCAGGCGCGATCGTGGCGCAATGGCATGAGGCGGCCGGCGCTCCAACTGGTCAGATGCCCCAGTAGCAACGTAGCCGCAACAACCCCGGTCATCCGGCGTCGGGCGCTGCAAGGGCCAATGCCGGTGGTGGATCGTGTTCGCTCGCGGATTGAATTTTCCTGTCTACCCATCCGGGTGAGGACTCACATTACGGAAGGCCGAGGATGGCAAGGCTTTTGCCACCATGCCGCGTCAACTATCGCGGCATACGGGTTCCTTGCCACTGACCGACTCACTGCTGACGGATTCGTCAGCCCGAAACCGACCTTGCCGCCCGCCCGGCGCCGTCGCTCCCCGCGGATTACATTGCTCGCGAAGGAAATGTCGCGTACATCAAATAGCACCTATCCGCCAACAACGGAAATAGGGAAACCCCGACGTTTACACCCGATGTTTCGACCTATACGATTCGGTAGGCTAAATTAAATACAAAAACGCAGGACCGAACCATCTCAAGCCGAAGCGTTTCACTCTTCACAATGCTTTCAAGGAGGCAGGATGTCGAATAACCAAGGGGTTCTCTCCTCGGGGGGTATCGCCACGCGTATCAACGTGTGGATGGACAGCATGACTGGACGCGTGGTCACGGCGATCGTGGGCTTCCTGTTCATCGCGCAGATCGCTCACGGTTTGCATTCGGATCCCCGTTGGCACTGGCATGCGGGCACCGGCAAACTGCCGCACGACATCGTTCAGGAGTTCATGGACCTGGCCTATACGGAGGGCAAGGGCGCCGAAGCGTACAAGACTTACTTTTCGGAAAAGGCTGTCGATAACGCGCCGAACACGATCGATCATCAGGATGGCGGACCCATTCCCCACGAAGTGAAGAAGATCATCGTCCAAGGCATGGACGTCGCGGTCTACCAGACGATCGGCGCCACCCGTGGCCAACCGGCGCAAGACGTTGTCGATGTCTACGAGATCAGCGGGTCTGGGTGGATCATTCGCCATGATCGCATTACGCAACAGAAGGCGGCGCCTGTGCAGGCTGCGAACTAAACAGCAAAGGACGAAAGCACACTATGGACAACGATGATCGCAAAACGATGCCGCAACTCATCGGCAAAGTCATCCTGACGTTCTGCCGGCTGTATCTTGGCGGCTGGATGGTCGTCAGCGGTACCAGCTACTGGCGTACGGCTCTCGGCATGTCGCCGATCTTCCCGCAACCGTTCGGCACGCTGCCCGAGTCGAATGAGCTGCTGGTCACGATGGTTCACACGCACTTTTTCCATATCGTGAAGACGTGCGAAATTCTGGGTGGCCTTTCGCTCATTCTCGGTATCTTCGTTCCGGTCGGCCTGCTTATGCTTCTGCCGGTGTCGTTCGTCGTCTGGTACAACGCGATCGTGTTGAACCATCGCTTCGACAAGATGTTCACGCCGTACATGGGCGTTGGTTGCCTATATATGAACCTGATTCTGATGGTCTGGTACATCAAGTACTACCTGCCGATGATGACGTTCAAAACCACGATCGGCCGCATCGGCGACTGGAAGAAGCTGCCAAAAATTTTCAAGTCGGACGCTGTTGATCTGATCTGATTTCGGATGTGAAGTGAGGGATTTGGCTACGTTGCTTCGGTAACGTAGCTTTTTTTGTTTAAATATTTGGCGATATTTCCTGGAACATGACGAAAAGATTTTTACGTCTTAAATCGGGTTGGTCATTGAGCCGGGTTTGTGACGATATCAGGGGCGCGATATTTGGCATGCTGTTGATCGTGCAGCCGTTGATCGCGCATGGGCAGGCTGTTCAAACGCTCACGATCGTAGAGTATCGAGCGCATATGTCGCCGGACCAGCCGACAGTGCGCGGCATGGCCAGGTTCGCAGATATCGTGAACCGGGAGTCTCACGGTCGTCTGGCGGTGAGCGTGAGCGCCGATACAGTACCGGGTTCGCCGGATGAGCAGATCAAAACATTGCAGGCAGGTGGCCCGGGTGCCCCGGATTTGATGCTGCTGGTGACGCCGGCATTGCGTCATCTCGTGCCCGAATTCGAGATCATGGATCTGCCGTATGTTGTCCGCAGCGAACCTCAGGCGCAGGCACTGCTCGATGGTCCGTTCGGACAAACTCTGTTGTCGCGCCTCGAGGGTCACGGTTTGACGGGTCTCGCCTGGTGGGAGAACGGCTTCCGCCAGATCACGACGTCGGGCCAGCCGTTCCGGCACGCGCTCGATCTGGCGAACCGGCCGGTTCGCGTGATCCCGGAACCCGCGTTCGTTGAGACGTTCAAGGTCTTGGGCGCTGACGTCGTGGGACTTCCGTATTCTGAACTATACGGAGCATTGAAGAGTGGACGCATCGTTGCGGAAGATAACTTCTATTCGCAGATCTTGGCCGGTCACCTTTATGATGTTCAATCGGCCGTTTCGGTCACGAATCACTCATACAGCGCCATTGCTGTGGTTGCCAATTCGGTGGTCTGGCAGAAGTTGACGGTGCGGGATCGAAATGTTTTACAACACGCTGCGATAGAAGCTGGGCGCTTTGAGCGCGATCTGATTCGAGAACAGGCGAAAACCGATCGTGCTGAGCTCGAGCGTCACGGAATGACGGTTCATATCGTCGCGACGGATGAAATAGCAAAACTGGACACCCTTACAGATCCCGTCAGGCAGCAATTCTTCCGCAACTACGATCCCACGATTGTCGATATGTATCGACGTCAAATAGCGAAACGCTAGACAATCCGGTGCTTGAGAAAAATATAACTATTGAGGATGCGCGAGACTCCACCCAGGAGTCTCGATCTGCATCCAGGCGTACGCGACTGATTCCAATGATCGTCGCGGTGCCGATGTTCTTGCAGAGTCTCGATACCTCGATATTGGGCACGTCTCTCCAGTCGATTGCCGCTTCCCTGAATGTCGAGATACTTCATCTCAACTTCGCTATAACCGCCTATCTGTTGAGCCTCGCACTGTTCCTCCCGGCAAGCGGGTGGCTCACCGATAGGTTCGGAACGCGGCGCGTATTCTGTTCGGCAGTCGCCATCTTCTCACTGGCATCCGCACTATGCGGCGCGGCCACCTCGATCACTGAAATCGTTCTATTCCGGGTCTTGCAAGGTCTTGGCGGCGCCATGATGGTGCCTGTAGGGCGCCTGATTCTGCTGCGAAGTATCCCGGCAACGCAGCTGGTGGCAGCGATGGTGTGGTTCACAGTTCCCGGCGCCATTGGGCGTGTGATTGGGCCGCTACTGGGTGGGCTGATCGTCACGATGGGCTCGTGGCGATGGATCTTTCTGCTCAACATTCCATTCGGTGTATTGGGCATCCTCCTGTCGTTGAAATTTGTGCCGGATTCACGCTCGGAGAAGTCTGAGCCGTTCGACAGGACGGGATTCATTCTGATGGCGATAGGGCTTTCGGGCATCGTATGTGGTCTGGAAACCGTCGGCCGTAATTTCGTCCCTATGAGCGTGACGATTGGAATCACGGCTGTTGGGGTTCTGGCAATGGTCGCATACGGGCTTTATAGCCGTGGACGTCTCGATGTCATTATCCCTCTCAAGATTTTTGGATATAAAGCGTTTAGCATCACGACGATTGGCGGCATTCCGCTCAGACTCGCGGTCGGCTCGGCTCCAATCTTCGTACCGCTGCTCTTGCAGGTCGGCTTGGGATTGACGCCCATTCAATCCGGCTTGATGAGCGCCTGGCTCTCTGTCGGCGCATTCGGTGTCCGTCCAATCATGGATCGTGCAATAAGGAAATTCGGATTCAGGCCGATCATGATGCTGGGCGCCGCGATGACGGGCGCGACATTCGCTTGCTATGGCTTGTTCAGACCGACGACGTCGGTTGGGCTTATGTGCTTCGTGCTGTTCGTAGCGGGTATCGTCAATTCTCTGGGGATGATAACTATGAATACGGTTGGCTATTCCGGCATTCCTAAGACCTTGATGAGTAAGGCCACGGCACTTTCGACAATGATGCAGCAGACGTCGATCAGTTTTGGTGTCGCAGTCTGCGCATCATGCCTGACGATCACCGCGCAGGTTCATGGGCACAGCGCGGATCATCTGGTAATCGACGATTTCCCGATGACATTCTTCGTTGTCGGGGCCTTTACCCTGTTGTCGGTCGTGGCATTCGCCGGTCTTCCCTGGGAGGAAGGCCAGGAACTGCGCTAGATTACGAGAAACGATATGAGCTATTCCTTTAAATCACACGCAAATACGTATCCGGGATCAAGTGATTACGGTCGAGACCTGGCGGATCACTTCGGTGCTTTCGATGCAGAATTTCACGACCGGCGCGTGGCCGATCCAGCAGCCGAACTTCAGGTGACGCCGCGAGATGAAGCGCGCGGAAATTCACGAGCGCGGCAGGTTAGCGCTCGCGCGTGATCAACGCGATTGGACGGCTCGAAAGTGTGACAGGTACTGAGGAGAATCCCCGTAGCCTCCAGTTGCGACAGGAGATGGATGGGCGACAAAAGAAAAAAGCTCGATGTCTTTTCAGAACATCGAGCTCCAGTTGCTATACACGCAACGAACAACGTTACTTCGCGGGCTGAGTCAGCTTGTCGTGGTCAGTGGCGATAACCTTCGCATAGTCAGCGGATGCGAGATAAGCGGCCTGGTGACCGTTGACGTTCAGCGCCTTCTGGACGTTCGGGTCCTGCACTGCCATCTTCACCGCATCGGCGATCTTATCGCGGACCGGCGCCGGAAGATCCTTCGGTGCCAACACACCCGTATGCGACGCGAAATCGAAGCCTGGGAACATTTCGCCGAGTGCGGGAACATTCTGAATCTCGGGAATACGGCGCGAACCCAGGACCGCGAGCACACGCATCTTGCCGGCCTTGATCTGCGGCGCCGCCATTTCGTACGGAATCTCTATCATTTGCACCTTGCCGCTCAAGAGCGCCGGGATCTGTTCAGCGTCGCTCCTGTAGGCGGTATGAATCATTTTGACGCCCGCACGCTTCTGGAACGCCACCATCGCCAGATATTCACGCGACGTGGTGCCTGTCGATCCAAACATGTAGCAGTTCGGATTGTCCTTCAGACGGCTGATGAGATCGGCGTAGTCCTTGATGTCGGTGCCGCTCAAACCGGCGCCGTTGCCCGCGACCAGAACCAGGCCCGCGTGACCGGTGACCTGTGCCACCGGAGTCAAATCCTGGCGTGCGCCGTCCACTTGATCCGTATCGCCGACGAGAAGCGTCAGTCCGTCAGCGGGCGCTGCTTTTGCTGCCGACACCGCAGCTGCGTCCGCCTGATTTTCGACGACAACATCGGTGCCCAGCGCCTTGCTCAATGCGGGTGCCAGTGCGCGTGCAACCAGGTCCGAATTCTGGTTCGGCCCGGCAGCGATCAGCTTGACCGGCGCCGACTTCGCCGGTGCTTTGGCGATAGAGATTTTGACGGGTGCCGTCTGTGCCGCGAAGCCACGACTCGACGTCGTAATGCCGGCGACTGCGGCGAAAGCGAGTGCCGCACCGACGAAGATTTTTCGATTCGCGTTCAAGTCACGTCTCCTTTATGTTGGGGTTACAGATGCGATGCGCGCAATTTTGTATTCAAAAAAGACTACCATTGTACTAGGGCAAACGCGTACGATGCGGCACGAGTGCGAGCGCCGACGCCCCGCGAATTCCCTTGTGCCCCCGGCAATTTTGCGACGCGACCGGATAGCCAGGCCCCAGGGTTTTTACGGGAGCATGGTCGTTGACATTGTAGGCTGTCGTAAATACTATTTCGACTGATGATAACGAATTCAAAGATCAGACGCACGATGACGCCGGGGTGCGGTGCGAATCCGGTTGTGGCAGGTCGCGCATCCCGCGGCCGATCTGAGCAATCGATTCGCATGCAAGAACGCAGAATCCTGATCGCCAACGTGCCGAGCTCCGCCATTCGTCACGCCGAGACCGGCTCCCCTCTCTATTAGGCCGCTGCCTCCGTACAGCTGGCGCCGGTCACGGCTCGCACGATTCATGAATTGCTTCGGGTGTTCAACTGGGACCCGGACGCCCGCATTGGATGCCGCACAACTTCAGGAGGACAACCGACCAGCGAAACAATTCACCAGCAGTCAGTTGCAAAGATCACATATAACAATCAGGAGAATGTATGAATCACCAGGGGGTCGGGAGGAAACGCCGATGGGCCACGGTACCGTTGGCATGCGCATCAGTTTGCATGAGCATGACGGCCGCGCATGCGCAAAGTAGCGTGATGCTTGGTGGATTCCTTGACGAAGGGATCGCTACCTATCGTGATTCAGGTGGGTCACGTTTGTTTCAAATGCAGGATTCCGCCATTTTTCCGACCAAGTTCTTCTTCCGCGGGAGCGAGGACATGGGGGGCGGCCTGCGCGCCAACTTCAGCCTCGACTCGATGATCAGCCTAAGCGCAGGGGGTCTTGATCCGCAGTCGCGCGGCGCGATGTTCGAGAACTCGTCGTGGGTCGGACTGAGTCAAGCAGGGATTGGCAGCTTCCGCCTCGGGCGGCAGAACGACTTCGCCTTCGACTATTACCTGCTCGGCGGTATCGACCCGGCCACGGGCATCGCTGGCGGTATGCTGAACTTCCGCACCGGTAGCTTCGGTGCCGACCTGCTCGGGGTCTCGGGTCCAGCCCAGATCGCCGGTGCCGTCTCAGGCGGGCCGTTCGCACCTATCACAACGAACGGCCAGATCACTGGGTTAGCGGCCATCAACTGGGATCGTGTCGGCGGCAAACGAATGTCGAATGCCGTCAAGGTCGTCTCCGAGGAATATGCCGGGCTGTCGGTTGGCTTGATGTATAGCTTCGGCGGCACGGCGGGGGACTTCAACAACGGGGCTGGAAAGAGCGCCGCGATCAACTTCAGGAATGGGGAAACGCGTGCTGCCGTTGTTTACACCGAGCAGAACTACGCGCCGGTCAACAACGGGCATAGTGGCATCGCCAACCTGCTCGCCGGCGCAAGGACGAAGTACGCCCATTTCACGGTCTCGGGGATGTACAGCCAGGCGCGCAACACCCATACGGGTGCCAGGATTTATGCGCTTGCAGGTGGCGTCGGGTATGACTTCTCACCAGCATGGAACCTCGGCGGCGCTTACACCTACGAAAATGGTAACGAGCTGCTGAAGAACGTGACGATCAACCAGGCCGCATTGCAGTTGACATACACGTTGTCGAGACGCACCTCGCTCTATGCCGCTGGTGTATTTCAACGCACCAATGGCGCATATGCTGCCGAAATCGGGAACATCGTGGCAAACGGCAATATCCAGTCAGTTTTTCAGCTTGGCATGATGCATCGATTCTGATGCTTCATTGAGAGCGGCGGCGATGAGTATGTTTTCGTCATCGCTGCCGTGCTCTTCACGGATATGCAATAGCAAAAAGTCCCCCGATCAAGCGCAGAAAGTGCCACGAGGGCTTTTTCGTCTACTATGATAGTATACAATTTAGAATTACAAGTAATTCAGTGCGCCGGACACGCAATAGCGGCGCAGGACCGACCGATCAACCATAGTACGAGGTAGTGTTCGGACGTATAGGCGCAAACCCGACGTCTGGTTCCGATCATATTTGAAGGAGCGGCAGATATGAAGAGCGAGGAGGACCTACCCCTAAACCATTCAGTTGAAGCCCCAGCTTTAAATTGGCTAACCCGTTTTGTTGCAGTCGACAAGGCGGTCTCGGAGTCTGCTGATCGACATCTGAAGTCATCGCTTGGGATTTCATCTGCGCAGGCTAAGGTCATCATTTGCCTCGCTGGACGGCAATTCATGACGCAGGTTCAACTCGCCCGCCGGCTGAATTACGATATGGGGTCGCTATCCCGACTCATTCCGCGTCTCATCGACGCTGGAATTGTAACGAGGTCCAGGCATCCAGACGACTGTCGCTGCTGGTGCGTTCAGCTTACGGGAAGCGGAGTGGCCATGGTCGCGAAGATCACCGCGTTTCTCGGGGCAACTGACCAGAAATTGATTAGCCTCTTAACCGAGGACGAAGCGGATATTTTCATGGTGTTGCTCAAGCGCTTACTCGTGAATTCCGCAACTCATGGGGCAGCCGATGTCTCGGCAGTTGCCTCGACGGTCAGCCCGAGGTCCTTCGGCGCCATTGGCGCACCGGCGTGACCGACAACGCTCTCTCCTTCGCACTACAACGTGGCCTGCGCATGTCTAATCCTGCGCGTCCGTGCCTTCGCCGTTATCGACGATCGGCTTCTCGCGCGTGCGCCCGATGATCGTCGCGGTCGATGCCGCTATCCCGAGGCCGCATCCACGGGCAGGAAAAGCCGAGCACACCGGCCATCGTTGGCGCCCGTGCTGCGTTAACTTCGCCCTAGCGGTCGAAAGGTCTCGCGAGTCCGGCACTAACACATCAGGCCGGATTTCACAATCATGCTTGCCCCCTATCCATACTCAGGGGATTTATGCCGAGATCCAAGGTTATACAATCAATGTAGGCAAAAAAACATGCTAATGCTTCTTCGCAATCTCAAAGTACGCAACCGGCTGTTTGTTAGCTTCGCAATCGTTATCCTGCTGTTATGCGGTGCCGCGGGATTTGCGCTTTTCCAGGCGCATCGGATCGAATCGCATCTAGTGGACATCAAACAGAATTGGATGGAGTCGATCAAAACGATTGCTGATCTTCGTCTGGCCCTCAGTACGGATCGTCGCGCCACGCTGGGTCTGGTGTTGTCTGATTCCAAACAAGCCAAAGATACCAATGCGGCGATTCGGACCCATGCCCTGGATCAGCTGAGACAGGGTGTCAATCACTATGAGAAAAACGCGCTGCCGGGCGAGGATCGTCAGTATTTCGAGAACGATAAGAAGGCAATTGCTGCGTATGCGGTGATCAACAAAGAACTCTACACACTTGCAATGACTGACAATCCAGATCTTGCTACCGCACGGGTGCTCGCCAACACCAAGATCTTTGATGTCTTCAAGGCCACCGAGAACACGCTCAGCGCCCATATGGACTTCATCCAGAAGAATGCGGATGAAGCTGCGGAAAACGCCATTCACGACTACGACATGGCCCTGATGCTGACATTCACCGGTGATCTGTATCGCTATCATTGCGACGGTATATGTCTGCAACACGGTTGCCACATCAATCGTCTTCCCGTTAAATGACGCCGTAAGAATTGCCGAAGCAGTTGCGTCGGGGGATTTGACGTCACAGGTCAGGGTGCATTCCGATACTGAACTCGGCCAATTGATGCGTGCGCTTCGCAGCATGAATGAAAGTCTCGTGGATATCGTGAAGCAAGTCCGGTCCGGTAGCGAGGCCGTATTGACCGGCGCATCCGAAATCGCGGCAGGTAACGAGAACCTGAGTCAGCGCACCGAGGAACAGGCGGCGTCTCTCGAACAGACGGTAGCTTCGATCCAGCAGTTGACGGCGACCGTGGAGAACAACGCGGCGAATGCCAGACAGGGCCTCAAACTCGCGCAGACTACATCCGATTTGGCAAACGGCGGTGGAGAGGTCATGAAAGTGGTCGTGACCACCATGTCAGGCATTGCCGATCAATCCAGGAAAGTCGCCGACATCATTGCGACTATCGAGGGTATCGCCTTTCAGACCAATATCCTGGCCCTTAACGCGGCGGTTGAAGCTGCACGTGCTGGCAACGAAGGTCGTGGCTTCGCCGTCGTTGCCCAGGAGGTCCGCACGCTGGCTCAACGCTCGGCATCGGCCGCCAAGGAAATCAAGGAATTGGTCAGCAATTCCGTCACCCGCGTTGATCAGGGATCTCAGCTGGTGAACGATGCCGGGTCAAAAATTAACGAGGTGGTGAGTGAGTTCGCCCACGTATCGACCCTGATGGAGGAGATCACCCACGCATCCGATGACGGCCACCGGGGCATCATGGAGATAAACAAGGCAATCGGCGAAATCGATACCGTGACCCAGCACAACGCAGCCCTGGTCGAAGAGGCCGCTGCCGCTGCCCGTGGCGTTCATGCGGAAGCTGAACGCCTACAGTCACTGGTTACCAACTTCAAGATCGCACGCGCTATTTGATTCACGGTCTTTGGACACCCCCGGTTGACTCCTCACGATGCCTTTCAGGGAGTGAGTAAAGGCCGATGGCAAAATTTCTAATCCGCGAAAGGATACAAAAGCGATGAAAATAGCAAATGAATCACCTTGGAAGTTCGTCGTCATGTGGATGCGGCTATATTTCGCATTCCACTATCTCTCTTCCGGGCTGAACTTCGTGGTTTTCAGATACATTCCGGATTTCAGCCACGCGGGAAAAGTGGGCGCTTATATAGGCGCTATGGCAGATATCGGCTTCTACCAAATGGTCAAATATCTGGAAGTTGTGCTTGGCTCCATGCTGCTGCTAAACATCGGGGTGCCGCTGGCATTGATCATAATGGCCGGCGTGAGCGTCACCATTGTCTTCCTCAACCTTTTCGTTTCGCCAGATCCGCGCGAACTGTTCACGGGCTTCCAGGAGTTGCTCTTGAACGGAGGACTCTTGCTAGCGTACGGAGGGTACTATGCAAATTTTTGTCGCGTCAAGGCAGAGCCTTTTTGGTTTTGGGACGGAATGCGGAGGCGGGGAGATTTCGACGCAAGGAGCCAATCGTGAATAAAGATTTTCTGGTGGTTTTTTCCATCATTGCCGTTGCAGTTTTGATAGTAATTTCGACGTCCACCATTTTCTTTGCGCGGCACTTGCGTTTTTATGATTATGGGCCTCCATTGGGGGCAGGGCTATTCACGTTGGCGACAATGCTTCGAGCAGCGATGAAACGATAGCTGCTGGATGCGCGTGCGTTCATTTGAAACGGTTTACGTTTCGGAGCGGTTATAAAAAATAACATGGCCTCTGTCTGGAGGCCATTTTTTATGTTGTTCGGCCGGACTGCGAGTGCCTGCGACATGGACGAAGGCGAGTTCGAGCGGCGGCATGAGAGGCCTTGCGCAAAGAAAAAAGACTTTGTAGGCTGGTGCTAATGCCTGTCAGGCATGAGCGGAGCGGGGGCACATGAGCTTCGACGGCCACGGCATCGACGCACTAGCAACAGGCTCATGACGTTTTCGCCAACCGCGGCGATCATGCCGCGCACACTACAAAACCGGCGGAGAGACCTTGACGACCGATCAGGCAGCCAACCGCACCGCGACCGCGGCCGCAGCGATGCCAGCGGCTTTCGACTACACCCACTTCGACACTTACACCACGGCGCCGCGCGCGCAATTGCCTATGTGGCGCGAGCGCGTCGGCCATTTTCTCGACGTGCCGATCTCGCGCCGGCAACTCGCCGACGGCTTTCGCGGCAGCATCGACACCTATCGCGCCGGCGGCATGGCCTTCACGGATTGCTGCACCGATCCGGTCGCGCAAGCGCGCTCGGTCGCGCGCATTTCGACCGATAACGTGCGCCAGCTCGTGTTTCACGTGGCCGTCGAAGGGACCTTCGAGACGACCACCGGCCTCTATCCGAAGCGCGTCGCGCTGCAAACGCGGCCGAGCATCCTCGCGCTCGACATGAATCAGCCGATGCAGATGACGCGGGGGCCGTGCCGCCTGGTCGCGCTGTTCGTGCCGCGCCATCTGATCGATCCGGTGCTGCCGGAAGCGGAGTCGATACATGGCCGCATGATCGAATATGAAACGCCGCTTGCGCGGCTGATTCCCGCGCATCTGGCCGATCTATGCCGCAGGTTGCCCACGATGGACGCGCCCGCGGCGCAGGAAGCGTTCCACACCTGCGCGTTGCTGATGGCGGCGGCGTTCGGCAAGGAGACGGGCTTGACCGGCAGTGCGCGCGCGGTGGCACGCACCGCGATGTTCGCGGCGGCGCGCCGCTATATCGACGCGAATCTCGGCCAACCTGATCTGACCGTGGACAGCGTGCTGGCCGTGTCGCAGCTGTCGCGGCCCACGCTGTATCGATTGTTCGAGCCGGAGGGCGGGCTCCACGCGTATATTCGCAACCGGCGCCTGCGCGAGGCGGCCGACGAACTGTATCGCCACCCCCGCAGGCCGGTGATCGACGTCGCGTACGGCTGGGGCTTCAATAGCGCGTCGGATTTCAATCGCGCGTTCAGACGTGCGTACGATATGTCGCCGGGCGATTTTCGCGCGGCCGCATCCGCAATCAATTCAGGGAGATGACAACGTGGTAAAGATCGATCCGGACCGGCTGATGGCCGACCTCAAACGGCTGCGCGGATTTGGCGCGGCCGGTCCCGGCGTGGTCCGGCTCGCGCTGTCGCCGATCGATCTTGCGGCACGCGAATGGCTGGTCGGCAGGATGACGGAGGCGGGGCTCGATGCGCGCATCGACGGCGTGGGCACCGTGTTCGGACGCTCGCGCAACAGCGGCCCCGCGCTCGTGATCGGTTCACACACGGACACGCAGCCGACCGGCGGCTGGCTCGATGGCGCAATGGGCGTGATCTACGGGCTCGAAATCGCCCGCGCGCTCGCGGAGAACGACGCGACGCGGCACCTCGCCGTCGACGTCGCGTCGTGGATCGACGAGGAGGGCACGTTCTCGGGCCTGCTCGGTAGCCGCAGCTTCGTCGGCGAGGCGGTCGACGAATCGATTCGCGGCGCGACCAACCGGCAGGGCGAACGTCTCACCGATGTACTGGCGGCGGCGGGCCTCGCGGGCCGGCCGCGTGCGCGTTTCGAGGCAGGGCGCCAGGTCGCGTATCTGGAGCCGCATATCGAGCAGGGCGGGCGGCTCGAAGCGATCGGCAAGTCGATCGGCGTGGTCACGACGATCGTCGGGCTGCGCGAATCGCGGCTGCGCTTCACGGGTCAGCGCAACCATGCGGGCACGACGCCGATGGCGATCCGCCGCGACGCGGGCGCGGCCCTCGTCGCATTCATCGCGCGGATGAACGACGCGTTCACGCAACTGGCCGACGCGGATACCGTGTGGACCGTGGGCCGCATCGATCTCGATCCGGGCTCGATGAGCGTCGTACCCGGCGCTGCCGACATGTACCTGCAATTCCGCGACGCGAACCCCGCACGGCTTCAGGCAATGGAGCACGCGCTCGCGGTTCTGGTGCGCGACTTCAATGCGCACAACGCCGTAAGCGTCGACTTGCAGACGATCGACGAGCCGATCGAGCCCGTCAGCATGGACGCCACGCTCGCGGAGCACATCGCGCGAGCCGCCGAAGCGATCGCGCCGGGCCAGTGGCTGCGCATGCCGAGCGGTGCCGCACACGACGCGCAGGTGATCGCGCGTTTCATGCCGGCCTGCATGATGTTCGTGCCGAGCATCGGCGGCGTGAGTCACGACTTCATCGAGGACACGGCCGAGGAGCATATCGTGCTCGGCTGCCAGGTCGCCGCGACGGCAGCGGCTTCGATGCTGCTGCAGCTATCGGCGGGGCATTCCTGAGGGCCGCGCTACTTCCACTTGTCGCCTAGCGCGTCGAGGCCGGCTTTCATCAGATCATCGGGCAGCATCGCGATGCGCAGCTCGCACTCGGCGTCGAGCTTCAGGAACCACGGTTCGGCGAGCGCGGGAATCGCCGATGCATCGGCGACATCCACGACCGCCACCGCGCCGCGTTTGCCCTGCTGCTCGGTGAAGTAGATGGCTTCCGGCTTCATGTCCTCGAGGATCTTTTGCATCAGCTCGCCGATTCGGCCTTCGCGCACGAGTGTGCCGAACGGTTCGTTCGGTATTTGTATGTTGAGAAGCATGCGCATGTCATCCTCCTGTTCGATACCTCAACGGGCATCTCAAGGATAGGTGTTGCATGCGCGGCCGAGGGCGTTGATCGCGGACGAAGCATCGGCGATTACGGCCGACGGGTGGCGCGTTGTGCTGTGTCTGCGCGGCTTCAGCTACCGAACAGCGATCCCTGCGTTCCCCGGCTCGGCGGGTGATGCGCCGGTTTCGCGGGTGCATCGTCCCTGACCGGCCGCGCTGCCTTTCCTTCCGGCGCGGGCCGTTGCGCGTCATCGGCCGCTGCTTCGAGCGACGTCTGCCCCGCCTCCAGGGAAAGCAGCAGCATCTTGTTGGCGAGGCCGCCGGCGAACCCCGTCAGCTCGCCCGACGCGCCAATCACGCGATGACACGGCGCGACGATCGAAATCGGATTCCGGCCATTTGCCGCGCCCACCGCGCGCACTGCATTGAGCTTGCCGATCTGCTGCGCGATCTCCGAGTAGCTGCGCGTCTGGCCGAACGGGATGGTCAGCAGCGCGCGCCAGACCTGCTTCTGGAACTCGGTGCCCTGAAAATCGAGCGGCAGATCGAAGGTCTGGCGCGTGCCCGCGAAGTACTCGCGCAATTGCCGCTCGGTTTCGATGAGCACCGCCAGCTCGTTCGCTTCGCTCATTTCGCCGAGTCGCACGCGATTCGGCTTGTCGTGTTCCCATAGAATCGCGGCAAGGCATTCGCCTTTCGCCACGAGCTTCAACTGACCGACCGGCGAATCGATCAACTTGTATGCGTACGTCACTTTCTCAGGCTCCTGACAGGGCGCAGGCGCAAGACCCGCGAGACGGACGTGCTCGGACGACCGGACGCGGAAAGCCGTATGAAGGCTGCGCCGATACTTGGGAGTGTCCCGCTCGCGTCGCCTGAACGCCCTCCGGATATTGCTGTCTCATTCGCATTCGACACGGCCGCGACTATCGTAAGCGTCGCGGCGATCACGTCACTGTACCGCAGAGAACCCCAGATGGCCTTTGACTCAGTAAAATCGATAGCTTCGGTACGACGCGCTGCGCGCGCTACCCGATCTTCTTTCCCACGACTGTGACCACGACTTTAGAACAACTGCGGGCCGGGCAACTGGCGGGTACGCGCGAGCTCAAACTCGCGTGCGGTGTCAGCGAATTTCCGCGCGAGATTTTCGATCTCGCCGATACGCTCGAAGTGCTCGACCTGTCGAACAATGCACTGACGACGCTGCCCGACGATCTGCCGCGCCTGCGCAAACTGCGCATCCTGTTCGCGTCCAACAACCCGTTCACCGAACTGCCCGGTGTGCTCGGCGAATGCGCGCAATTGAGCATGATCGGCTTCAAGTCGAATCGCATCCGCGAGGTGCCGGCGAGCGCGCTGCCGCCGCTGTTGCGTTGGCTGATCCTGACCGACAACGACATCGAAAGCTTGCCCGCGGAACTCGGCCGCTGCACGCAACTGCAGAAGCTGATGCTCGCCGGCAACCGGCTGCGCGCGCTGCCCGAGGAACTGGCCGCATGCACGCGGCTCGAACTGCTGCGGCTCGCGGCGAATCGGTTCGACGCGTTACCGCATTGGTTGCTGCGTCTGCCGCGGCTTGCGTGGCTCGCGTATGCGGCCAATCCGTTCAACGCGGCGCTCGAACAGGCGGCGCTCATCGACACACCGATCAGCGGCATTCGCTGGAATGCATTGCGGCTCGAACGGCCGCTGGGCGAGGGCGCATCGGGCGTCATCTATCGCGCGGCGCTGCACGCGGACCACGAACCCGCGCCGCGTGCGGTCGCCGTCAAGCTGTTCAAGGGCGCGGTGACGAGCGACGGTTTGCCCGACTGCGAAATGGCTGCTTGCATTCGCGGCGGCGAACATGCGAACCTGATTCCAGTGCTCGGCAAGGTGATCGGGCATCCGTCGGACGCGCATGGCCTCGTGATGGGATTGATCGATCCGCGCTTCGCCAGTCTGGCCGGTCCGCCGAGCCTCGCATCGTGCACCCGCGATATCTATCGCGACGACGCGTGCTTCGACCTCGAGACGGTGCTCGGTATCGCGAGCGGCATCGCGAAGGTCGCGAGTCATCTGCATCGGCGTGGCGTGATGCATGGCGATCTGTACGCGCACAATATCCTGCACGGCGGCGCGGGGCGCGCGCTGCTCGGCGATTTCGGCGCGGCGTCGTTTTTCGATGCCGGCGATCGCGAGCTTGCTATCGCGTTGCAGCGGCTCGAAGTGAGGGCGTACGGCTGTCTGCTCGAAGAACTGCTGGAGCGTTGCGACGCGCAAGCGGACATCGCCGGGCAACTGGCCGCGTTGAAGACGCGTTGTCTGAGCGAAGACATCGACAGCCGGCCACTGTTCGACGAAATCGTTGCCAGCGTCGCGTCGTTCGATCGGCACAGCCGCAACCAGTCCGTCCGCAACCAGCACCTCCGCGAAGGAGTCAAGCCATGACGCAGAACATGCGCCGCCGCGTGCTGCTCGCGGGCGCGCTGGCAGCAACCGGTCTCACCGGCGTCGCGCGATTCGCGGACGATGCTCATGCCCAGGTACCGCCCGGCGCGAAGCCGAAGATCGCGCTCGTGCTCAAATCGATGTCGGACCCGTTCACGGTCGCGATGGTCGACGCCGCGCGCAATTACCAGCAGCACTTCTCGTCGCAATTCAGCCTGACGATTCGCGGCACGGCCAGGCAGACCGACACCGCCGCGCAGATCCGCATGGTCGACGAGATGATCAGGGCGAAGATGAACGCGATCGTGATCGCGCCGACCGACTCGAAGGCGCTGATCCCGGTGATTGCACGCGCGATCAAGGCCGGCATCATCACGATCACGATCGACAACCCGCTCGACGACGCGACGCAGGCGGCCGCCGGCATCTCGGTGCCGTTCGTCGGGCCGAACAATCGCAGCGGCGCGAAGCAGGTCGGCCAGTATCTGGCCACGCGGCTGAAGCCCGGCGATCAGGTCGGCATCATCGAAGGCATTTCGGTGAGCAGCAATGCGCAGCAGCGCACGGCCGGCAGCCGAGACGCGATGGATGCGGCGAAGGTGCAGGTCGTCGCGGTCGAGTCGGGTAACTGGGAGTACGGCAAGGGCCGCGACGTGGCCGCGAAGATGCTGGCCGAGCATCCGCAGCTTCGCGCGCTGTTATGCGGCAACGACAACATGGCGATGGGCGCGGTCGACGCGATTCGCGACGCAGGCCGCGGCGGCGGTGTCTACGTCACCGGCTACGACGCGATCGATGCGATCAAGCCGCTGCTCGCCGACGGCCGCGTGCTCGCGACGATGAACCAGTTCGCCGACCGCCAGACCGTGTTCGGCATCGACTTCGCATTAAAGGCGGTGACCGAGCGACGCAAGCAGCGCGAGCTATCGAGGGTGATCGAGACGCCGCTGCAACTGGTGACGGCCTCGAAACGTTGAGGCGGGGCGCGCGATTGCGCCGCTTGCCGCCACCGCGCGTCGAACACCGATAGCAGGTCGAGTGCGCGGCCCGCGCCGCATTGGATGGCCGGCATCATCCACGGCGTGCCCGCGCTGGGCATCGACGCGGCCTTACTGCAGAAGCTGCTGGGCGGCGCGGTCGCGATTGCCGTGCTGGTCGCCAATTGCTATCTGTTGCTGAGGCTTTCGCTGCGCTGGCAGATTACCGTCGTGTGGTGCGAACTCGCGTTGCTGGTCGTGCTGTTCTTCTCGACGTTCAATCTGAGCTTCGAATTCATCGAGCGCAAGATCGGCTACCTGGTGCTGCAAGGCGCGACCACCACGCTCTATATCTCGGCGATCTCGATCGCGCGTATCGAACGCCGCTTCAGGAGGTCCGCGCGATGACGCCGGTCGCGGCGTTTTTTTTCCGTGTCATCATGTCTGGTCTGTTGGAATCCAATCACAACGAACTCCCGGACCTGGCATGTCATTCCATACCTGGTTGCTTTTCGCCGCTGCCTATCTGCTCACCACCGTTTCGCCGGGACCGAACGTTCTGCTGGTGATCCGCAACTCGGTTCGCTATGGAAGCCGCGGCGCGGCCGCGAGCGTTGCCGGCAATCTGCTCGCGCAAGGAGTCGTCGTCGCGCTCGTCGCGCTCGGTGTCGGCGCGGTATTGACGACACTGCCGCCGCTCTTCGTCGCGATGAAAGTGCTCGGCGCGGGTTATCTGATGTATCTCGGCATCAGGCAACTGCGCGGCGGCGGCAACAGGCAGGCAGCGCAGGCCGCGCAGCCCGCGGGCGTCGCATCGCCCGCTCATCCGTTCGAGCGCAGCAAAGTATTCCGCGAAGCGTTGCTCGTGTCGGGCAGCAATCCGAAGACGATGATCTTTCTTTCGGCGTTCATGCCGCAATTCATCGACCACGAGCGCGGCCTGCCGGAGCAGTTCATCGTGATGTATCTGACGATCGCGGTCACCGTCGCGCTCGTACACACCATTTATTCGCTCGGCGTGCGAGGTATCCATAAGCGCGTCGGAGCCAGCCGGTGGATCGCGGCGATCAAACGCGGCAGCGGCCTCGTCTTCGTCGCGCTCGGCATCAAGCTGCTGACCGCTCAGCGCACCTAGTCCATCACGATGGCTGCAAGCAAATGAGCCGAATGCAAAGCGTCGTCGATGTGAACGTGCTGTTTCTGAACGGGCAGGGCGAGTGCCTTTTCATGCAGCGGGCAAATACCGGTTTCAGGGACGGTCAGTACGCGCTGATTGCCGGCCATCTCGAACCTGGCGAATCGATCGAAGAGTGTGCGATTCGCGAATCGAAAGAAGAAGCGGGCGTGACGATTGCGCCCGGCGAACTCGAATTCAAGCTCGTGATGCGGCGCGACTCGGACACGAACCGCATCAGCTTCTTTTTCGCGTGCCGTTCATGGCAAGGCGAACCGGCGAACATGGAGCCGCACAAGTGCTCGGGCTTCGTGTGGGCGAAGCCGGACCATCCGCCGGCGCCGATCGTCGACTATGTGGCGGCCGCTCTCGCGCATATCCGCGAGGGCGTGATGCTGGCCGATTTCAAGCCTTGATTGCTCCGTACCGTTGCCGAAGAATAAGCGCGAGATTCAGCTTTATTGGCTGAGTTGCCGCTTATTTCATCTTTTTACTGACGATTCCCTCAGCAAATCGAACGCGCAATCTCCCGCTTCAATAGAGCGACAAAACGACCGCTCATTGACGCCGCGCCAATCCCCCATTGCGCGGGAATTTGTCGGTTGCGCCGGTTTTGCGTTATCGTGCTGCACCAAAAATGGCGGAGCTGGGGAATTGCCCAGCCGTCCGGTTGGCAAGGTAAGTAAAGAGGAGATGTGTCGTATGTCGTTCAAGCTTCACAAACTGCTGCCGCTCAGCGCGGCAGTCGTCGCATTCGCGGGCATTGCCGGTACGGCAAATGCGGATCAGGTCGTCAAGATCGGTCACGTCGGTCCGTTGACGGGCGGCTCCGCCCACCTCGGCAAGGACAATGAAAACGGCGCGCGCCTCGCGATCGAGGAAATCAACGCGAAGGGTCTGACGATCGACGGTCAGAAGGTCACGCTCGTGCTCGACGCGCAGGACGACGCGGGCGACCCGCGCCAGGCAACCCAGGTCGCGCAGAAACTCGTGGACGACAAGGTCGTCGCGGTGGTCGGGCACCTGAACTCGGGCGCGTCGATTCCGGCATCGAAGATTTATAGCGACGCGGGCATCGTGCAAATTTCTCCATCGTCGACGAACCCGGCGTACACGCAGCAGGGCTTCAAGACGACCTACCGCGTCGTCGCGACCGATGCACAGCAAGGTCCGGCACTCGCCGCCTACGCCGCAAAGACCCTGAACGTGAAGACCGTGGCCGTGGTCGACGATTCGACCGCCTATGGCCAGGGCCTCGCGAACGAATTCGAAAAGACCGCGAAGTCGCTCGGCCTGAAGGTCGTCTCGCACGACGCGACCAACGACAAGGCGGTCGACTTCCGCGCGATCCTGACCAAGATCAAGGGCGAGAATCCCGACGCGATCATGTACGGCGGCATGGACGCGACCGGCGGTCCGTTCGCGAAGCAGGCGCGTCAGCTGGGCCTGCGCGCGAAGTTGCTGTCGGGCGACGGCGTGTGCACCGAAAGCCTCGCGGACCTCGCCGGTCCGGCGGCGGGCAACGTGGTGTGCTCGCAGGCCGGCATGGCCGTCGAGCGCATGAACGGCGGCGCGCAATTCGCGGCGAAGTACACGAAGCGCTTCGGTCATCCGATCGAATTCGACGCACCGTTCACGTACGACGCGGTGTATATCGTCGTCGACGCAATGAAGCGCGCGAACTCGACCGACCCGGCGAAGGTGCTGGCCAAGGTGTCGAGCACCAACTACAAGGGCGTGACCGGTGAAACGACGTTCGACGCGAAGGGCGACCTTCAGCATGGCGTGATTTCGCTGTACGACTACAAGGATGGCAAGAAGTCACTGCTCGACGTCGTGAAGATGTAAGAGCGCAGACGCGTCAAAAGCGTTGAAAGCACGAAGGGCCGATGAAGCATCGCTTCACCGGCCCTTTGCTTTGACTGAAGTCGAGCGGCATAGATCGGCTAAGCGGTCGCTGCATCAATTAATATTTTTTGCAACCTAATCGCGCCTAAAAAATATATTGGACGTCTTACTGGCGTTCTTGCACTATTCGTCTCCAGCGCCGACTCCGCGCTGCGATCCCCACGCCCGCGCGGGCGTTCAAAACCGATAACAGCAATACCTGAGGATACAGATGCCCAACTATCGCTCACGCACTTCGACTCATGGCCGCAACATGGCCGGCGCCCGCGCGCTGTGGCGCGCGACCGGCATGAAGGACGACGATTTCGGCAAGCCGATCATCGCGGTCGTGAACTCGTTCACGCAGTTCGTGCCGGGCCACGTGCATCTGCGCGACCTGGGCGCGCTGGTCGCGAAGCAGATCGAAGCGGCCGGCGGCGTGGCGAAGGAATTCAACACGATCGCCGTCGACGACGGCATCGCGATGGGTCACGGCGGCATGCTGTATTCGCTGCCGTCGCGCGAACTGATCGCGGACTCGGTCGAGTACATGGTCAACGCGCACTGCGCGGATGCGATGGTCTGCATCTCGAACTGCGACAAGATCACCCCGGGCATGCTGATGGCCGCGATGCGCCTGAACATCCCGGTCGTGTTCGTGTCGGGCGGCCCGATGGAAGCGGGCAAGGTCAAGTCGCCGGCCGACGGCCAGGTGATCGCGAAGATCGACCTGATCGACGCGATGATCAAGGCGGCCGATCCGAAGATCAGCGACGCCGAAGTCGCCGAAGTCGAGCGCAGCGCGTGCCCGACTTGCGGTTCGTGCTCGGGCATGTTCACGGCGAATTCGATGAACTGCCTGACCGAGGCGATCGGCCTCGCGCTGCCGGGCAACGGTACGGTCGTCGCGACGCACGCATGGCGCAAGGGGCTGTTCGAGCAGGCGGGCAGTCTCGTCGTCGAGCTGTGCCGCCGCTACTATCAGGAAGAGGATGCCTCGGTCCTGCCACGCAGCATCGCCACCAAGCAGGCCTTCGAAAACGCGATGACGCTCGACGTCGCGATGGGCGGCTCGACCAACACCGTGCTGCACCTGCTGGCCGCCGCACAGGAAGCGGGCGTCGATTTCACGATGTCGGACATCGACCGCATCTCGCGCAAGGTGCCGTGCCTGTGCAAGGCCGCGCCCATGACCGACAAATACCACATCGAGGACGTGCATCGCGCGGGCGGCATCATCGGTATTCTCGGCGAGCTCGCGCGCGCGGACCTGCTCGATCTGTCGTGCGGCAACGTGCATAGCGGCACGCTCGGCAACGCGATCGCGAAGTGGGACATCGCCGGCGGTGCGGGCGACGAAGCGCAGAAGTTCTTCCGCGCGGCGCCGGGCGGCATTCCGACCACGGTCGCGTTCAGCCAGGAAGCGACCTACGCGACGCTCGACACGGATCGCAAGAGCGGCTGTATCCGCAGCAAGGAAAACGCGTATTCGAAGGACGGCGGCCTCGCGGTGCTGTACGGCAACCTCGCGGAGAAGGGCTGTATCGTGAAGACCGCGGGTGTCGATGAATCGCAGTGGCTGTTCTCGGGCCGCGCGCGCGTGTTCGAAAGCCAGGACGACGCGGTCGATGCGATTCTCGGTGACAAGGTCGTGCCGGGCGACGTCGTGGTGATCCGCTACGAAGGTCCGAAGGGCGGTCCGGGCATGCAAGAAATGCTGTACCCGACTTCGTATCTGAAGTCGAAGGGCCTCGGCAAGAGCTGTGCGCTGTTTACCGATGGCCGCTTCTCGGGCGGCTCGTCGGGTCTCGTGATCGGCCATGCGTCGCCGGAAGCGGCGGAAGGCGGCACGATCGGCCTGGTCGAAGACGGCGACGTGATCGAAGATCGACATTCCGCAGCGCAAGATGCATCTGGCGGTGTCGAATGAAGAGCTCGCACGCCGTCGCGCGGCGATGGAAGCGCGCGGCGCCGACGCATGGCAGCCGACCAATCGCGAGCGTGTGGTGTCGCAGGCATTGCAGGCGTATGCGGCGCTCGCGACTTCGGCCGATCGCGGCGCGGTGCGCGATATTTCGCAATTGAAGCGCAAGTAAAGCGCGGATCAGCGCGACGGCCCTGTTCGCGGTGACGCGGACGGGCCGAACACAGACCGGTATGCGGGCGACCGCATGCCGGTTTTTTTTTTGCAGTGGCAGTGCTCAGCGCGGAACCTTCCTTAAGCCGGAAAACTGGAAACGAGGCCATCGGCAGGCTGCGAAGATGCTGCAACCATCACGCAGTTTCTGCCGTTGGCTTTCGCTGCATAGAGCGCCGTGTCGGCTCTCGCCATCACCGAGGCAACGGTATCGCCATTACCGAATTCGTCGACGCCAGCGCTGAGTGTGCAGGCGACGTCGCCGGTCGGAGCACGCGCAACAGACGCCGCGACGAGTGCGCGTAACCGGTTCGTGAGATGGGCCGCTTCGTCTTTGCCGGTCAGTGGCATCAGCAGCGCAAACTCTTCACCGCCGATGCGGCCAAGGACGTCGGTTTGCCGTAGTTCGCGCGATATCGTCACGGCAACATGCGCAAGGGCCTGGTCGCCGGCTGCATGCCCGTATCGGTCATTGATGCCCTTGAAGTTATCGATGTCCAGGATCGCGATGGACAGCTTCGACTTCGCCACCTTTGCCAACTCGAACAGCGCCTCCGCGCGCGCGATGAAAGCGCGCCGTCCGAGCGCGCCCGTCAGATCGTCGATGGTGGCGAGGCGTTCCATCCGCTCCGCCAGCCGGTCATGAGCCAGCATTACCATGCCGACCGACAGGCATGGCAAAGTCAGTATCGCCATGCCGAGAAATGCGACGTTTAGCGGCGTTTCCTCCAGAAAGACGGATTCATGCGCTAGCCCCGACCCATATACGACGCAGCGGGCTGCATGGACGACCGCCCCCAACACCGCGGCAACAGCCACGAAGTGGTAGCCGTATTTCGGTCTGCCCGCCGGCCGATACCGTTGCACGATCCAGGCGATCGCAAATCGGATGTAGGCGAGAAAACCCGAGATCATCGCGCCCCGGGCACTGACGTCAGGCGACACGTAAGTCCAATAAACGAGTCCCGCCAGGATCGCGCACAGCGCGCCGTACTCCCAGATTACCGATGGCGGCCGATGAAAGAATTGCCGGAAGCCGTGAATCGCGAGGAGCGACGCGACGAGCAGCAATACGCTCGCGCCCAGTACGACGAGATCAGACCTACGGAATAGGAGGAGCGTGGCCGTGACGGCCAGCAGACCACTCGCCACACACCAACGGCGTATCCCCGGAACCTGAGTGTGAAACAGCGAGCCTAGAACGGCGACGCTCATCAGGCAGGACAGAATCGCAATGCCGATTAGCGCGTTCGGGATGGACATGGCAGCGTAACGATGGGTGTGATCCATGAAGGCGCCTGGCGCAATACGAGGTCGCGCCGGTTACATCCGCTGCCTTCGCGCAAAGCGCATATCGTACCGGAAGAATTTTTCGCTTTGGATCGATTTTTCAACGATTTTCGCCCCGCGTTTTCCTTTCGGCTCGCTGTCCACACTTGTGGAACGTCGACGTAACGGGGCGGTCGTCATGCCCTGACCCGAGTTCGGCCTGATGCGAACTTCGCGTAACGGCCGGCTTGCGTCTATGCTTGACTCACTTGTTCGGCTGTCTACGACGTCGACGAGCTCTTCTGCAGTCTTCAATAATCGCCCGTTCACCAAGGGCAAACCCAACAGGAGAAAACCAGATGTCAAGATCCATCACGCGGCGCGCTTTCATGGTGTTCGGTGGTTTGGCCTTAGCGGGTACGCTGACCCTGGCGCAAGCGGCGCCCGTCTCGTTCGCGGTGCCTTTGACGGGCGCTCAACAGGTTCCACCGGTGCAAACTCCGGGCAGCGGCAACGCCAAGCTCACGTACGACGCCAGCACACGGGTCGTCACCTGGAACATCACCTTCAGCGGATTGACGAGTCCGACCACGATGGCGCACTTCCACGGACCCGCGCCGGCCGGTAAAAACGCCGGCGTAAAAGTCTGGATCTCGCAGAAAGGCTCCACCGAGGTGACGAGCCCGATCACCGGCCAGGCCACGCTATCTCCGGACGAAGCCAAGATGTTCGAAGCGGGTGAGATGTACATCAACGTTCACACGAAGAACAATCCGGACGGCGAGATTCGTGGCCAGGTGACGCCGCCGAAGTGAAGCTGAAGCAGGCACGGTAGCCGCGCCGAGATCGGGTGCATGGCTTGCTCACAGATATGCCGCGAGCAGCATCACCACGGCTACGCCGACGCCGAGCGGCAGCAGCGCCAGCAGCGCTGGCGCCTGCCGCGGCGCGTCCACGGACGAGGGCAGCAGTTTGTAGCCGGTCAGCATCGGACGAAGCAGGTTGTGTCCCTTCGCTACCGCGTAGACGGCGATCACGAGCACATGCAGCGCGACGGCCGCGAGCAGCACGTACCAGACCACCCCATGCAGCGCCAAGATTGCGTTGGCGAGCCACGCGGGCACGAGTTCGCTCAACGGGCCTTCGTCGGCGATGTCGTTGTTGACGTAGAGCCCGCTCAGCGTCTCGGTCAGCAGCAAGGCGAGCAGAAATAGAACCATCCAGCCGCCGGCTGCATTGTGGCCGACCTGCACATCCGGTTCCCGATGAAACAGCCGGCGCAAATGACGAAGCGCGGCCGCGGGCGACGCCACGAAACTGCGAAAGCGCGCGGTCTCGCTGCCAAAGCAGCCCCACAGCAGCCGGAAAATAACCAGGGCGAGCAGCGTCTCGCCGACGCGCACGTGCCAGTCGATCCAGTTCAGCTTCAGGGTGATATAAGCCGCAGCGACCAGCACGACCACCAGCCAGTGAAACAGTCGCACGGGCGCGTCCCAGATCAGCACCCAACGGGGCATTGGCTGTGTCGGCCGATTGACGGGTTTGTGTGCATCCATGTGTTGGGCCTACGTGCGCAAGCGGCGGTTTGGCGATGTGAGCTCGGGCGGTAGCGGGCGATTAAGCATACCTCTCACCGATCTCGTCGAGGACGAGCAGATAATCCGGTGAGAATCACGAGATTACTCACTGCGGGGCCAGCGGCGCCGAGCAGTTGAACAAGGCCGCCGCGCAACCCAGTCCAAGGGTGGCATAGCCGATCGCCAGCGTTCGCAATTCCTTGCTGCGCTTCGGATGAGACGAGTGTTCCCCATACATCATGGCGGAACTGGCTATTAAGGTTCCAATCACGAGAAGTTATAGGGTGGCTAGATCGATTTTCATCGCTGACTTCAGAGCGCGTCCCCGCAATGACGCGGAAAAGGTTGGAGACTACATATGGGATAACGGCAAATGCCACGCATGTTTGCGAAATGATAACGGAATGGGTCGCGGGGAAGCACGTAGCGGTCGTGGCATCGGTGTCCCAGTGCACGTCGTGCCAAGCAGCGCGATGGAGTAGAGCGCCATTACGTCTGTGCGCAACGGCAACCACTAGTTGAGATGCTTGTTAACCGCCAGGAAAATCAACTGGGATTCGTTGCCTTTATGGCTCACGGTAAAGCCATTTTGCTCGAGGAACCGCAAAAATGCCAAACCGTCACCCCTATCAGATCCACCTGCCTCGCCAACGATCACGCGAACCTTCTGTGACAACAGTCGGCCGTGTGGAAACAAAATGGCATGCTCCGAGCCTTCGACATCAATCTTCAACAAATCCAGCACTTCCGACGAAAAGCCCCGCAGTAGCGTCGGAAAATCCGTTACGGGGACCTCGACTGTCTCCGCTGAGGAATGCTCGACCATGTTCAGCTTATTTCCGCCAGTGTTGTCGGAGCTAATAAACAGCGTGCCCACGCCAGACGCCGAAGACACCGCCATCTCCTTCAGCTCGATCGAAGATTGGAGCTGGTTGAGGCCGATGTTCTTCCGAATCAAGTCGGCATTACGAGGTGCCGGCTCGACAATGATTATCTGCATGGGCTGTTTCAACAGCGCACTGACCTGAATAGAGAACGAACCGATATGGCCGCCGAGATCGAGTACGGTAGTGCCATGGAAGTCGATTCCTGACAGTTGGTCGAGATATTCGGACCTTACCTCATCGACAATGCCCTCATCCATTGTGCCGGTTCGCACCGCGAACTGAAAACCGTACCTGCTTACGATGACTACGTCGCCCGGCGCCTTGTTGTCCGCCACTTGCTCCGCGAGTTGCCTCGGTGACTCGGGATGGGGAACCGTACTGAGGCGGAGACTCCTGTCGGCAATAACGATATAGGCGCCATTCGCAAACGGCACTTGCATCTGCGCGATCCTCTCTGCGTACTGTGGCGGAATCTGATTCAACATTGCCCGGTTGATTACCATCAAGCGCACCTGCGGAGAATATTCTCCGATAGGACACAGTTCCAGCCTGCCGTTCAGCAACAACGGACGAACCATCCCGAATACCTTTTTCCAGTAGTTTGGGACCGCAATGGTCAACTGATCATCCGATTTCAGCGAATTGAGATTGGGAACAAGCCACATCAGCATCTCGATTGATTGTTCGTCCCCTGCTTGCTTCGCAAGAATCTTTACAGCTGAATCATTCTTTGGTTTTCCGAGAAACGGTGGCGCTGCACTGAAGAGCTTCAAGCGAGCGCGAGTATCAATGTAACTAAAAGCACGTCTTAGCAAGTTTCGGGTGCCGCCCGACTTATAAGCCGATGCTATTTTCTGAATTAGTTCCATCTCGAAATGCCCTTTCCGATGAGTGCATTAAGATCTAAATGTGCGGCGGGGGAGTTTAGCCGCAGGCATGTTCTTTGTAGGTTACGTGTTTTTTGAGCTTCCCAGCAATTTATTTTCTTGGCCGGCCCAACAAGCGCGCGGTCATACCGCCGTCGCGGCTTCGCCGGCCACCGGCGTGAATACGCTCACCAACGAAGGACTGCGCGAGGCGCTCGAGGGGTGCGACGTCGTCGTCGATCTCGCCAATTCACCTTCGTTCGAGGACAACGCCGTTTTGGCCTTCTTCGAAATATCGGGCCGCAATCTGTTCGCGGCGGAAATCGAGGCCGGCGTCCGGCATCACGTCGCGCTTTCTGTCGTCGGCACCGACCGGCTTTCGCAAAGCGGCTATTTCCGCGCCAAGATCGCGCAGGAAAACTGATTCGCGATTCGGGCGCGCCAAACACGATCGTGCATTCCACACAGTTCTTCGCGCGATCAGATGTCGCGCGTGCGTGGGATGACCACCGCCTGGCCGTGCAGTGTGCCGTCCGCGTCGAGTAGCTGCCACAGTGTGGCTTGCTCGATGATGAAGCGCTCGCCAGACTTGGTGACACGCACGCCCCTGTAGTTCGTCTCGTAGCCGAGCCGCTGCACGCGTTCGAGGAATTGCTGCCGTTCTTCACGATTCGGGGCCTCGGCGGAAAGCCGGGACCGCAACCTGGTGATTTCATTCCAGCTATATCCAAAGCGGCGCTGTGCGGCCTTGTTGCCGTAAATAAAGACCGGGTCTGGATCGGTATTGTGCGCGAGTACCGCGAATGGGGCATGTTCATAGAGCCATTCGGTCGCTTCAATAACGGACATGACGTGCGGAACCAGGCGGTGACCGACTAGCCGGGCGTAACTGCCGGAAAGGAGTTGGTAAAAAGCCGGATTACGGTGGAGTGGAATCATCGGGTTTATCTCGACGAAGAACATTGGGGACACTGGATCACGGAATCCTGATCCAGATTGTCCATGATTGGCGCATCCAAGTCGAACAACCGAGACCTGACGGGGACAACGGTGTCGAGCGGCCGATCGACACCGTTGCCGCACCAAAAATCCCGCCGAAGCGGACCTGCCGCGCGCCTTATGCAAAAGCCATGACCCGACCCACGAAACCGACGCTCGATCTCCCGGATCCTCGTGATGACCCACGCCGCTATACGCCTTCGAAGGTTATGCGGATCACCTCCCGCACGGCGTCAAGGGAAGCGCCAGGGTTCAGCGCAGTCTCCAATATGCCGAAATGCTGTTCGTTGATTTCTCTTAGCCTGCGGAAACTGTGGTTTGGGCCCAGGTACCAGTTGCGGCGAATAGCAAAGTAATCCTCGAGCAAAACGAACAAAAGTCAGTGAAGACGGAAGTTGCCCTCCACGTCCCCTTTGGCTGCTCGCTCAAGCATCTTCTCTGCACAGATTTTTCTGGCACATCGTCAGGTCCTGCGTCAAAGAGGGCCTTCACACAATCAAGAACCTTGTCGCCAAAACCGTTCTGGTGAAAAAGTACTCACCCGCCGTTGATCCGGATCCAACTGGGATCGGCTACATCATTCGATGTTTGTACGAATAGATCGAGAAACAGACCATTCCATCGCGACGCGACGCGCTGGCGCTCACCGGTGTTCCGAAAGGCAATTACGTCAATATCGCTCGTAGCCTCCCAATCGTCACGTGCAAGGGAACCATAGAGAATCGCTGTGTGGCACCCGTATGTCAGACGCAGGTCGGCGACTAGAGATTCGATCAACTCGTCGTTAGTCATTTTCCACCGGCACATGTTGGTGATGTCACGATGGTCGCGGATTTTGGCAGCGGTGCGGACGACGGACTGTGGCCGACTAGCGCCCGACGGCCGAGTGCGGCGATCACATCGGGTCAGCAGTCCATGCAAACGGTAAAAAACGACCGGAGGCCGTCGCGTGGCTTTTCCACCGCGGACATTGAATCATATGTCGCCGGCCGAATTGTTGACGAATAGTTTTTGATTACACTACTTCACCGTGCTTTCAATGGAGGACGACGTGACGAGGGTTCACATCGATGTACTACCGCGTGAAATTTTAACGGCACGCCTGAAACTTGTACCGGCATGTGAGCAATTCACGCATGAGTTGCACGAATACTCCATTGAAAATCGCGCTCACCTGCAGCCTTGGGAGCCGCTTAGAGCCGAAAGCTTCTTCGAAAAAGAATCAGTTAGCCGACGGCTGTCCATGATGGCGCACAACAACAACTCAGGAGTCGCAGTGCATCTACTCCTATTTTCGCTTGGAACCGGCGAAATAGTCGGTGAATGCAACTTCACCAACATCGTGCGTGGCCCGTTTCAGGCATGTCATCTTGGGTTTTCGCTTGCCAAACGGTTTGAGGGACAAGGTATGATGCACGAAGCATTGACCTCTGCGATCACCTATATCTTTGGCGAAATCGGCTTGCACAGAATAATGGCGAATTTTAGACCTGAAAATGTTCGTAGCGAACAACTATTGAAGCGGCTAGGGTTTGAGCGTGAAGGCTTGGCTCGTTCCTATCTGAGGATCAATGGGGTATGGGTCGACCACGTTCTCACATCGCTGATCAACCACATTCGAGAACGTTGAACCAGTCTGGCAGCTTTCGCTCCTACCTTTCTATCTTCACGGACGCAAAGCTGGCGGCGCCGTCGGAAGGGCGGAAATAGGTTGAGCCTACCGGAAAAGGGCCCAACGGATCTTCATCGTGAGCGATCAATTTCGTCACTTCCGGGCCGCAGTCGCCGGTCGCCGGCTCACGCGCACGGAATATCCAACAAGGTCCGAATCCGCTTTCCCATCTCGAACGCGCGAATCTCGTAGCCCAATTCTCGGTACAGATTGACCGCCTGTTCGTTAAACTCCCAAACGGCTAGTCTGATATCGGTGGCACCCTGCTTCCGCGCCCACTCTTCTGCGAGTTTAATAAGAGAGCTGCCGACCCCGCGTCCTCTGATTTGTTCTAAAACTGCGACGGAACCGATGCGACCGACGACCATCGGCTGCAATAGCGGGCTTATCGGCTTCACCACCTGAATCGTAATGAAACCGACGGCGTTGCTGCCAAACTCGGCAAGAAACGTCGCTCGATCTTCTCCTTGGAGGCTGGCGAGCCAGTGCGGTTCGTCGCGGCCGAATTCTGTGGTGGCATCTGCGTAGATGTCGGGGCGTGCCAAGTGGTGGCTCGCATTCAAAATTTGACCCAATTCGCAGATTGTCAGAACGTCTTCGATTGTCGCGCGTCGATAGCTTATCGGATAGGTCATCGTCAGCCCTGATGAGGGAAATTTTCGGGGGGCGGTCGCCTTAGTGCGACCCCACAAGCGACGTGCGGACCGCCGGTAAGAAGACCGATACGCGATAGGGTCAGGCGCTCCACGCTGCATTTTGCAAAACGAGCCGATAGCCGTCAGGATCCTCGAATGTTCGACCCGACACGTCCCAGTAAGGATTGAACGACTTTACGCAAACAAATCCATTTTCGACAAGGCGATCACACATCGCCCTCCACACTTGTCGATCCGGTATGTAAAACACCAGCAAGTCCTCACTCGTTGGGCGAGGCATCACGGGATGTTCGCTGCAATGGGTAAACTCAAAATGATAGTCCATGCTGGGACTTCCAAGCATCACCCCGTCGAATTCCTGATGATCCTGAAATCTGGCGAGCACGGCCAGACCAAGCGCTGAGCAATACATGCGTTCGGTACGGGCAAGATCGGAAACGGGCCGTGCGACTCTGAGATGCATCGTCGTCGAATGGAATCGTGGAGATTGTTGAAAACGTATCAAACATCGGCTTGCAACACAAAGCCGAGCGACATCTGTGCCGAAGGATGTCGATCTGAAGGCCGAACCGCTTACACCTGGTTTGTGACTGGCCGGCGTGGAATTCGGTAAACGCAGGATGTGTACTTTGGCGTCACGCGGCTTTCCACGATGACGCCGCCTAACGATTCGGCAATGTGCCGGCTCGAGCGGTTCTCTTCTGCGACCGGATAGGTGAAGCTTGCACAGCCAATGGTTCGCGTTGCCCATTGCGCAACAGCAGTTACGGCCTCGCGGCCGAAGCCATTTCGATGACGATCTTCACGAATCCATATGCCGAGTTCCGGGCTCTCCATGCGTACGCGGTGGAGTCCGGCCAACCAAAGAAAACTCCCGTCTGCGCGGTGCCGTATCGCGAATACATAGTCTGACCCGTCGTCTATCGACGGTATCCACGACTGCCAGACCTCGTCGAAGTCTTGCCGGGATGCCGGCGTGTCCCAGGCCATGTGACGGGTGAGCGAAGGGGTGATGCATGCGAACGTGGCATCGGCGTCGCTGGCCGTGAACGGTTTAATCAGGAGCCGGGTTGATTCAATCTGGATTTCTGTTGGCCGCTGCAGCATCTCAGGCTTCCGTCGAGGTTTGTCCATACGTCGACGAATTAGAAACATGCATCGACCGGTTGAATCCGCCGCCGACTATTACCCCCCTGCGGGCAACAGTCGTCGGTCAAGAGAGGCACCTTAGCCACCCACGATGACAAGCTTCGTCATTGGCACGCAAGCCAATTCCAGTCCGCCCGCGGTACGGTACGTTGAAACCGAATCGCCCGACCAGCCACAATTACGATAGACCGGTACCGCGTTCAGCGTAGCATCGAGCCGCATTGCGTCAAGGCCGTGCTCGGCGGCCAACGCCTGAAGAAAATCCAGCATCTTGCGTCCAATGCCGCGACCCATATGAGACGGCCGGACGAAGATCGCGTCGACTTGCCCGCTTGCGAGCGTAAGCATCCCTGTTCCGACAACCGATCCCCGATCGACGGCGACATAGAAGTCACGTTCGACAACGCTAACCCATTTGTCGCCTGGCGAGCCATCGACCCACGCCGACAGGGCCGCTCTGGGATAATGCTCAGCGCACGCAGCATGCACCGATGTTTTACGGATATCCCACGCGTCGAACGCGTCATCGCGATTCGCTTTTCGTATCGTCAGCACGCAACGCTCCTTGATTCGAGCGGCCAAAACGGCACGTCGGCAACGTCACCGAGAACGGAAACACGTACTCTGTCATGCATGCAATCATTCCTATTTGCGCCAACGCAATTCGGAGCGGCGTAAAAGACGCGGCCCCGTCATGATTCGCGGGGCCGTTGGAAAAGGCTGTGTACAGTGTATGGACGTCGCGATCCCCACGCCTCACCACTGGCGGTCACGATGCACGTGATGACATTGAGCGCGTCGGAGTTCATTGAAGCATGTTGCCTTTCGAAGAAAATGCCGTCAATGTCGATTTGCGGATTATCAACAATCCGCGGGGCGTCGTGAATCTTTGAAAGTAGCCGGTCAGCGTCCCCTCGCTGACGGGCCATCATCCTGCTGCTCAGTCTGTTCTGCCATTTCAGGTGCGTCGTCTACCTCGATGCCGAGGTAGCGCACCGCACTTGCCAGTTTGTGTGGCCACGCAGTAATTGCACAGCCCCGGAGGTTCTTGCTGCGACGATAGATCGTAAGCGGACGCTTGACGACGTCCCTCGGAGGCCAGGCGCAGCTGGGGAGTGCTTATGGCATGAGCCCGGCATAGTCGTCGGCGTTTTTCGACGAGCGAGTAAAGATCAGCACTGGCTTGCGCCCCGGCAACGGTGTCGGCGAACAGCTATGACTTCCGGTCAACGACGACTGGGGTGATCATGAGCGATGCCGTTGCATAGCTCGTTCGTTCATCTTGTTAAGGGCTTTTACGCTGGCCACTTCAGTTCCTCAACGACAAGCCATGCACGATTCCGCTCCTATTTTTTTGGGTGAAGCTCGATTCCACTAAACTTGTCCATGCCGGCGGTGTTCGCACCATGACTCTACGCCTCCGTTCGGCTCGAACGGGGGGCGCTAGCCATCTAATTATTAAAACTAGCAAGAAGGGTTGACTAGAGGAAGTAATCTAAAGCGACGTTCTGTGCATAGAGAACGCCATGACATTTTTGGTGCGAAATCCCCAATGCGATGCATTTGGGGGAATTGTGTCTAAGGTTGTTGCGCCAAGGCGGCGAATTTCCGAAAGCTGGAACTTCAGGTTTTCTCAACCAACGTTTTTATTTCGGCTGCCGCCGGGCGACGCTAGTCATTTGATAAACAAAGCAATCTTGATCAGCCGGGGGCGCAATGCCGCTTTTACCTTCAAAGCTCGAGCGACGCGCTGAAGTGAAATGAGTGCAAGCACCAATGCGGCGCATTGACGTAGCGTGGCCTAAAAGAAAAAATAGTTTGCTCTCGTCAAACAAATTTTGACGCGGATTTTTTTACTGATATCTTTGGTTACAAATATGAAACGTGATGAACGAGCAAGCACTGCCCCTCTTGTGCTGGGCAGCAAGATTAGAGCGTTGCGCAAGCGACTCCAGCGTACCTTGGACGAAACTGCAACGGCGGCGGGAATATCGAAGCCGTTCCTTTCTCAGGTCGAGCGAGGGCACGCGACGCCGTCCATTTCGTCATTGGCCGGCATTGCGCAAGCGCTTGGAGTAACCATGCAGTACTTCGTCGAAACACCGACCGAAGCGAAATCCGTGCGGCGTGCAGACGAAAGGCAGTACTTCAGCTTTGCCGACTCGGCGAATCAGTTTGCTCGCCTCACCAACGCAGCGGTCGGCAGGCAGCTCGACGCGATTCTCGTCCGAATGCCTGCAGGTCAGCCGCCGTCGGAAGTGACGACGCATGCTGGAGAGGAGTTTCTCTATGTGCTCAGCGGTCAGATATCGCTGAGTCTGGAGGGCAGTACGTTTGTGCTTGATCCAGGTGACAGCGCGCACTTCGAGTCGACGGTCCCGCACGGCTGGGCCAATGCGGCTAACGAAGAAACCGTGATTGTCTGGGTAGGTTCGCCGAGATTGTTTTAAGCATTGGTGGCTTCGCTGCGTTCGCGGCGAATCTCCGTTTCATACATTTGCCAGTCCTAAGTGTATGAATCTATGTTGAATACAGAGTGATCCATCGATTCCTTGCGGACGATGGTTAGGGATTCGTTTTGCCTGGATTTTTCAGCAACCTCAATATGTACATTTTGGTTTCCTATTTGATATTCGCCGAAGTGGTTTAGAAGTGGCTTTGGTTGTTCGCATAGTCGGTGGTATGCGGGGTCATGAAGTAACGGGGCGGTCTCGGACGGGTGCCGCGCGGGGGAAAGTGCCAAAGGTCTTCTCTGGCATGTCGACTTGGGTCAATGACACACGAAGGGAAAAAATGAAACTCACGGTTTTGGGATCTGCCATACGGAAAATAGTGTGGGCAGAGATTGCGCTGACAGCTGCGCTTGGGACCACGGCGTTTGCACAGGTTCAACCGGCAGCAACCGCGGCGGCGGCGAAAACTGACACTGCCTCCGCTCAGAAGGATGGCCAAGACGCGAATGCGACGGCCGCCGCACCGAGCGCGGCATCGGGCGCTTCGGCGGGCACGAGCTCGGTGAAGCAGCTGCAGAAGTTCGAGGTGACGGGTTCGCTGATCCGCAGCGCAGACAAACAAGGCCGCACTGAAGTTCAAGTCATCACCGCGAAGGAAATTCAGCAAAGCGGCTACACGACCGTGGCCGACTTCCTGCGCGGCACAGCCGTCAACTCCGCAAGCAGTTGGTCCCAATCGACGGCTCAGAGCTCGGCCCCCGGTGGCGCGGGCCTTGCGCTGCGCGGCCTCAGCGAAAAGTACACGCTCGTGCTCATCGACGGGCAGCGCGTGGCCAACTACGCACAGCCCGTCAACTTCACCGACACGTTCTTCGACATCAACACGATCCCGATGAACATCGTGGAGCGCATCGAAATCGTGAAGACGGGCGCAGTGTCCGTGTACGGTTCGGACGCGATCGCGGGGGTCGTGAACATCATCACGAAGAAGAACTTCGAGGGCTTGCAGATCGACGGCCAGCTTGGCAAGGCCCAGCATCCCGGTAACGCTCAGGGCACCTTCAGCGTCCTGGGCGGTCTCGGCAACCTGACTTCCGACCGCTGGAACATCACGGCGGCCGCGAGCTACTACCGCGACAGCGGCTCGACGCTCGCCGACCGCGACATGACCAAAAACCAGGACTTCACGCAGTTCCCGGGCGGTAACGCGGCGCCGCTAGGCCCGAACCAGCAGTCGTACTGGCAGCTCGCGGACGGCACCCATCAGGCGCTCAATCCGTGTCCGCCGAGCAGCAACGCGACGGCGACGGGCGGCCAGTCGTGTACGTACAACGTGGCGAACAGCACGTCGCTGATCCCGTCAACGACACGCCTGAGCGCAAAGGTGCGCGGCACGTTCAAGATTGACGACACTACCGAGGCCTATGCGGGCTTCTGGGCGAGCCGCAATGAAACCGTGCAGTTGAACGGTCCGGCGTCGCTCAGCAGCCAGACCAACGTGTTCGACCCGTCGACGGGCACGGTCTCGCCGGTCGGGCGCACCGTCTCGGCTTCGAACCCGTTCAACCCCTTCGGCGTTCCAACGCTGATCAACCTGACGTTCCCGAACAACGTATCTGTCTGGGATACGACCTCGACGTTCCTGATGGCGAACACGGGCGTCAAGGGTTCGTTCGACACGCAGAAGTTTGGCGCCTGGGATTGGTCGGCAGAGTACGCGCATTCGCAAAGTACCGTCGCAAGCACCTACTCGAACCGGCTCAATGTGGCTGGCCTCGAGAACATGCTCGCGAACGGCACCTACAACTTCTCGAACCCGAGTTCCACGCCGAACGGTCTGAACGGTGTGTTCCAGGATGACAACCAGCTGTCGATCACGAAGCTTGACCAGGTGCTCGCGAAGGCCTCGACGACCAGCCTGTTCACGCTGCCGGCCGGCGGCGTAGGGCTCGGTGTCGGCACTGAGTTCCGTCACGAGTCGACGGTCATCAACTCGCAGACCTATGCGACGCAAGGCATCACGGCGCCTGCGAACGTGCAGTCCGTGGACGGCGAGCGTAACGTAGCGGCCGCCTTCTATCAGGTCGACATTCCGATCATCCGCAACCTGACGTTCACGCAGTCGGGCCGTTACGACCACTACAGCGATTTCGGCGGTGCCTTCTCGCCGAGCTTCGCGCTGCGCTTCCAGCCGGTTCGCATGCTGACGGCGTACGCATCGTACAGCCGCGGGTTCCGCGCACCGACGCCGGTCGAGAACTCGCAATCGGTCTATCTGGCCCACCAGAACCTGGTGGACCCGAACGATCCGAGCGGCGTGCCGACCAAACACTTCACGACGGAGCAGACGACCGGCAACCCGAACCTGCAGCCTGAACACACCAAGAACTACAACATCGGCTTTACGCTGTCGCCGGACGCGACGACGGACTTCGGTGCGGCTTTCTACAAGGTGCACATCGACAGCGTCATCGGCACGCCCGATCCGAACGCGATCTTGCAGGCGAACGATCCGAATTTGGTCGTGCGTAACCCGGACGGCACCATTCGCTACATCAAGATGCCGTTCGTGAACCTGGGCTCGCTCGATACGGACGGCTTCGACCTCGATTTCCGCAAGAGCGTGGGCACGAAGTACGGCACGTTCACGCTCGCGGGAGACTGGACCTACGTCTGGCACTTCAAGCTGAAGAGCGGTGGCGAGACTCAGGACTTCGCGGGCAACAACCTGGCGCTGCTGCAGCCGTTCGGCGCGAGCAACCCGCGCTGGAAGGGCAACACGAGCCTGAGCTGGGATTACCGCCAACTGACCACCACGCTCACGTGGCAGTACACGGGCCCCTACACGAACGCGGTCGCGGCCGAGTTCGGCGATGGCGGCACGCTGTCGGTTGCCTCGTACAGTCAGTTCAACCTGGTGGCCACCTATCGCGGCTTCAAGAAGTGGACCATTTACGGTGGTATCCAGAACCTGTTCGACAGGAAGCCGCCGTTCGACGTCGAGTGGCAGTCGACTCCTGACATCACGGGTTACGACCAATCGCTGTACACGAACCTGGGTCGCTTCTTCCAGGTGGGTGCGACTTATCGCTTCTGATCGTGGCAGGCCGGCGCCCGACCGTGCGAGGCACCGTCGGGCGCCGGCCCGCGTGTTATGGCAGTGGCAAGAAATCCCTTGTGAACAGCCTCGTTCGCGGTTCGTGGCGCGACCAGCGCCGCGACTACGGAACAGGTGAATCACGCTGCGAGGATCGAAGGTATGAAAGTAGAAGCAAGCATGACTGCGACATCAGCCGTGGACCCGGGCGGGGTCGCGCGACCCGGCCGCCCGCGCGAATTCGGGCGCAAGCAGCAAAATCCGGTTCGCCGCTTCGGCGGCATCGCAGTCGTCATCGTCCTGCACATCGTGCTGGTCTATGCGCTGCTCAACGGCCTCGCGACCAAGGTCGTGCAAGTCATTCAGCATCCCATCGAAACGAAGATCATCGAGCCGGTCAAGCCGCCGCCTCCGCCGCCCCTGCCCGAGGTGAAGCTGCCGCCGCCCAAGTTTGCGCCGCCACCGCCCCCCTTCGTGCCGCCGCCCGAAGTGCCGGTGCAAGCGCCGCCGCAGCCGACCATCGCGCACACGGCCACGCCGGTGCAGTCCGCGCCCGTGACGGCACCACCCGCACCGCCTGCGCCGCCCGTCAAGGCTGCCGCGCCAGTGCGCACGGAAGTCGGTGTCGTCTGCCCGAATTCCGATCAGATCCGCAGCTCGATCGCCTATCCGAAGGAAGCGCAGGAGAACGGCGATACCGGCGAAGTGTTGATCGAATTTACCGTCGATCCGGAAGGACATCTCGGCAACGTTCGTGTGGCCAAGTCGTCGGATCACGACAGTCTGGACGAAGCGGCATACAAGGCCGTCAAGCGGTTCAACTGCATCGCGCAGGGCCAGGCCGTGCGCGTGCAGGTGCCTTTCTCGTTCAACCTCAATTGACTCGACAGATAACAGACCGCGCCCGCTGCGCCCGCGGTGCAGGCACGAAAGCCTGCACCGACGGTTTAACCCGATTTCTTAAGTTCAACGTTTGAACTGGAGCTCAACATGAATAAGCGTTCCGTCGCCACCCTGGCAACCAGCCTCCTGATCGCTGCCGCCGCGGTGAATACCCTCGTGGCACCGCAACTCGCGCATGCTCAAGCAAGCGTGGCCGCCTCCGCCGCGCCCGCCGTAGCAGCACCGCAGATGAACGCGTCCGCCACCGCAGCCGACGAGCCGGCGCCGCCGCCCGCTCCGGCGGCGACGCAATCCGTCGAGAACCCCTACGGTCTCGGCGCGCTGTGGAAGAACGGCGACTTCGTCGCGCGCTTCGTGCTGCTTCTGCTCGTCATCATGTCGATGGGCAGCTGGTACATCATGGTCACGAAGTTCTTCGAGCAGTTCCGCGCCAATCGCCGCGCGAAGCATGCCGACGAGCAATTGTGGAGCGCGCCGTCGCTCACCGAAGGTGCCCAGCAGCTCGATGAGTCATCGCCGTTCCGCTTCATCGCAGAGACGGCGATCGAGGCAGGCCAGCATCACGATGAGGCACTGCTCGAAGCCGTCGACCGCAACACATGGATCGATGTCTCGGTGGAGCGTGCGATCACGAACGTGTCGAACCGTATGCAAGACGGTCTCGCGTTCCTCGCGACAGTCGGCTCGACGGCCCCGTTCATCGGTCTGTTCGGCACCGTCTGGGGTATCTATCACGCGCTGACCGCGATCGGCATCGCGGGCCAGGCCTCGATCGACAAGGTGGCGGGCCCCGTCGGCGAAGCGCTGATCATGACGGCCATCGGTCTTGGCGTCGCGGTGCCGGCTGTGCTCGGCTACAACTTCCTCGTTCGCCGCAACAAGTCGGTGATGGAGCGCGTCCGTGCCTTCGGCGCTCAACTCCATGCCGTGCTGCTCGCCGGCAGCAAGCGTCCCGCCCGTCCTGTCGCGGTGCGTTCCGCCGCGACCGCCCCGTAACCGGCAGTCTGAAGCCTGAACGAGGTCCAACATGGCCATGAGCGTGGGGCAAAACGAAGATAGCGACGACGTTATTGCCGCTATCAATACGACGCCGCTCGTCGACGTGATGCTGGTGTTGCTGATCATCTTCCTGATCACGATCCCGGTCGTCACGCATACTGTGCCGGTGCAGTTGCCGAAGGAAACGATCCAGCCGCTGCAGACGACACCAACGAGCATCGAGATCGCGGTCAATCGCGACGGCGACTTCTTCTGGAACGAGAAGCACGTGGATAGTGCGACGCTGCTGTCGCGGCTGAAGGACGTTTCGGTGATGCAGCCGCAGCCCGAGGTGCACGTACGCGGTGACCAGAACACGCGTTACGAGTTCATCGGCCGCGTGATCACGACCTGTGAACGCGCCGGCATCGCGAAGGTGTCATTTATCACTGAGCCGCCTGCGCGCGGCGGCTAGGAGGCGAATATGGGAATGAACATTCCTTCGGGCGGCGGTGGCGGAGACCCGGAAGTGATGGTGGACATCAACACCACGCCGCTCATCGACGTGATGCTGGTGTTGTTGATCATGCTGATCATCACGATCCCGATTCAGATGCATGCGGTGAAGATGAATTTGCCGGTCGGCGATCCGCCGCCGCCGCTCACGCAGCCTGAAATCGTGCAGATCGACATCGATTTCGACGGCACGACGACCTGGAACGGCACGCTGGTGCCGGACCAGGCGGCGCTCGAGGCGAAGCTTGCGCATGTCGCGGCCGAGCCCGTGCAGGCCGAGATTCATCTGCGTCCGAACAGGCTCGCGCCTTATAAAGATGTGGCGGCCGTCATGGCGTCGGCGCAGCGGGTTGGCGCCACAAAGATTGGGCTCATCGGTAACGAGCAGTACATGCAATAAGGACGGTGTGATGAGAATAGTCAATCGACGGGTCAAGCTAGCGTTGTCGTCGGCCGTCGTCGGCGTGGTCTTTGCCGCGGCAGCACTGCCAGCCGTGGCCGACACGCTGCGTCCTGACGTCGGCAAGCCGCTCAGCGCGGCCCAGGATCTCTATCGGGCGCATAAGTACAAGGACGCGCTTGCCAGGATCGCGCAAGCCGCGGCGGTGCCGAACAAGACGCCGTACGAGATCTACATGGTCGAGGAAATGCGCGGCGCGACGTTGATGGCGGACGGCGACGAGGCGTTGGCCGCCCAGGCGTATCAGACGCTGCTCGGCACCGGGCAGTTGAAGGGCGACGACGAGCAGCGCGTGAGCGAGACGCTGGCAGGCATCTACTTCCGGCAGCACGACTATGCGCGAGCGATCGCGACCGCGCAGCGTTACGAGAAGGCGGGAGGCAGGGATCCGCAGATGAAGGAGCTGCTCGTGCAGTCGTACTACCTGTCAAACGACTGCGCGAGCGTGATCGGTGCACTGAAGCCGGCGATCGACGCGCAAGTGCGCGCCAACCACGCACCCGACGAATCGCAATTGCAGCTATTGAGTACATGCGCGCAACGCAGCAAGGACGACGCGACCTATCGCACCGCACTTGAAGCGCTGGTCGCCTACCACCCGAGGCAGGCGTACTGGGACAACCTGTTCTCGGCGATTCGCGCGAAGCCGGGCTTCTCGCCGAAGCTCGACGTCGACGTGTACCGCTTGCGGCGCGCCAACGGTGCGTTCGGCTCGGTGGACGACTACATGGAGATGACGCAGCTTTCCCTCGTCGCGGGTACGCCGGCCGAAGCGAAACAGGTCATCGATCAGGGCTTCGCCTCGGGCGTGCTCGGCAAAGATGCGCAGGCGGAGCGCGAAAAGCGCCTGCAGGCGCTCGCGGCGAAGCGCGCGCAGGCGGGCGGCGATCGGGAGAATCCCGTCGCGCCCGTCGACCAGGGGTTCAACCTCGTGTTCGCTGGTCACGCGAAGGACGGGCTCGCGATGATGGAGTCGGCGATCGCGAAGGGCGGCCTCGACCATCCCGATCAGGCGCAACTGCATCTAGGCATTGCCTACTACGTGGCGGGACAGAAGCCGCGTGCGATTCAGGCGTTCCGGGTGGTCAAGGGCACGGACGGCTCCGCCGACCTTGGCCGGCTGTGGACGCTGATGGCGTCGAAGTAGGACCATTGGCCGGGCTCGCGCCCGGCCTTGCGCTCCGATCCGATCAATGTCACGCCGGCTTCCGTCCGGCGTGCGCACACGCACAGTGACAATGAAACTTCTGACGTTCCCCTCGTTGCGCCGGCTCGCGCCGCTTGCGACGATGATCGCGCCCCTGATCGCCGCGATGCTCGCGACGACCGGCGCGACCATCGCGTTGCCGGCCGACGCCAAACCGGCGATTGCGCAATTCGGCGAACCGAAATACCCGGCGGATTTCACGCATTTCGATTACGCGAATCCCGGCGCGCCGACAACCGGCGAATTGACTTTTCAGAACTACAACGACAACCAGAGCTACGATTCGACGAATCCGTTCATCGTTCGAGGAATGCCCGCGCCGGATATCCGTAACCTGATGTTCGATACGCTGATGCAACGCAGCTGGGACGAACCGGCTTCCGAATATCCGCTGATCGCGGACGATGTACTGATCGCGCCCGACCGACGCGCGGCGACGTTCCACATCAATCCGGCGGCGCGTTTCTCGAACGGCGATCCGATCACTGCACAGGACGTCAAGTACTCGTTCGACACGCTGAAAAGCGCGCAGGCGTCCCCGTTGATTTCGTCGCAGTTCGTGCAGATCAAGCGCGCGACGGTGATCGACCGTCTGACGGTGCGCTTCGACTTCGTCGACGACTCGAGAGCCAATCCGTTGATCGCCGGCGATCTGCCGGTGTTTTCGCCGAAGTGGGGCATGCAAGGCGATGGCAAGCGCCAGCCGTTCGATCAACTGTCCGTCGATGCGCCTATCGCGAGCGGCGCTTATCTGATCGAGTCGCGCAAGAACGACAAGCAGATCACCTATCGCCGGAACCCGAACTATTGGGCCGCAAACTTGCCGGCGCGGCGCGGGATGTTCCGCTTCGAGCGCGTGACGTTCAAGCTCTATGTCGATCAGTACACGATGCTCGAATCGTTCAAGGCTGGCAACGAGGATGTGCGCGTCGAATACAGTGCGACCCAGTGGGCGCGCAAATATGTCGGCAAGAACTTCAAGTCGGGGTTCCTTCACAAGGGGGAATTCGAAGAGGGCCCCGCGCAAATGCAGGGCTTCATCATCAACACGCGCAAGCCTCAATTCCAGGACCGGCGCGTTCGACATGCGCTTGCGCTCGCATTCGACTACGAGTGGATGAACCGGATGATGTTCTACGGGCAGTATCGCCGGCTGAACAGCTTCTGGGAGGACAGCCCGTTCGGTGCGACCGGCATGCCCAGCGAGAAGGAGGCTAAGCTGCTCGAGCCGTTCCGCGCATCGTTGCCTGCTGAGGTGTTCGGTCCGATGGTCAAGCTGCCGAACACGCTGCCGCCCGGCTCGCTACGGCAGAACCTGCGGCAGGCGCGCGATCTGCTCGCCGAGGCGGGCTGGCACTACCGCGACGGCGCATTGCGCGATCCGAGCGGCAAGCCGATGACGATCGAGATCATCGATAACCAGCCGGGCATGGACCGCCTCATCATCCCCTATACGCAGGCGCTGCAGACGCTGGGCATCCACGCTTACTTCCGCGAACTCGACAGTGCGCTTTATCAGAAGCGACTCGACAACTTCGACTACGACATGACGACGTACATCTATCCGCCCGTCACGATCCCGGGGCCGGAGCTGATACGCCGTTTCACGAGCCCTGCTGCATCAGAGGTTGGTTCGGAAAACTACATGGGCATTCGCTCGAAGGCCGTGGATACGCTCGTGCACGCAGCCATCTCTGCCGACACGCTCGATGACCTCGAGACGGCGACGCGCGCGCTCGATCGCATACTGATCAACGAGTACTACCTCGTGCCGCACTACTACCCGCCGAACGCGCGGATCGGCTACAAGTCGACCCTCGGGTTCCCGAAGGTGACACCGATCACCTATCAGTACGAGGACTGGGTCATCAATTACTGGTATCGCAAACCGCAGGCGCAGACAACCGCCGCAGTGCATTGAGGAGCGTCATGTTCGCCTACATTCTCAGACGTCTGCTGTTGATGGTGCCGACGATCATCGGTGTCGTCACGCTGACTTTCGTCGTGACCCAGTTCGTGCCGGGCGGGCCGGTGGAGCAGATGGTGACCCAGCTTCGTCACGGCCAGTCGCGCCAGGGTGCGGATGGCGGTGGCGGCGGCAGCGGCTATCACGGCAACCAGGGCCTCGACCCGCAGCAGATCGAGCAGATCAAGAAGCAATTCGGTTTCGACAAACCAGCGCACACGCGTTACCTGCTGATGTTGAAGAATTTCGCGACGTTCGATCTCGGTCAGTCGTACTTCCAGCACAAGAGCGTGTGGGAGGTCATCCGCAGCAAGTTGCCAGTCTCCATTTCGCTTGGGCTCTGGACCGTGATGCTGACTTACGCGGTGGCCGTGCCGCTCGGCATCGCCAAAGCCGTGCGCAACGGCTCGCGCTTCGATGCGGTGACGAGCGTACTCGTCCTCGTCGGCTACGCGATTCCCGGATTCGTGCTCGGCGTGCTGTTGCTGATGCTGTTCGGCGGCGGCACGTTCTGGCAGCTCTTTCCGATGCGCGGACTCACATCCGACGACTTCGCCGATCTGTCCGCCGTGGGCAAGGTGCTCGATTACGTCTGGCACATGGTGCTGCCCGTGACGGCGTCCGTGGTCGGCAACTTCGCGATCGTGACGATACTGACGAAGAACACATTTCTCGAAGAGATCGGCCGGCAATACGTGCTGACGGCGCGCGCCAAAGGCGCGCCCGAGCGCGACGTGTTGTGGAAGCACGTGCTGCGCAACGCCGCCATTCCGCTGTTGACGGGCCTGCCCGCTGCGTTCGTCGGCGCGTTCCTGAACGGCAACCTGCTGATCGAGACGCTGTTCTCGCTCGACGGCATGGGGCAGCTGTCTTACGACTCGGTGATTCGCCGTGACTACCCCGTGGTGCTCGGCTCGCTGTTTCTCTTCACCCTGATCGGCCTTCTAACCAAACTCATTGCTGATGTCTGCTATGTCATCGTCGACCCCCGCATCCAATTCGACAGCGTGGACCGCTGAGGCGCCCGCGGCGCCGGCCGCGCCAGTCTCGCCGTGGCGACGCACGTGGCTGCGCTTCAAAAGCCAGAAGCTCGGCTACTGGAGCCTGATCGTGTTCGTCGCGCTGTTCGTCGTCAGCCTTACCGGCGAACTGCTAGCCAACGACAAGCCGCTCATCGTGCGCTACGACGGACACTACTACTTCCCGATCCTGAAGGAGTATCCGGAGACGCAGTTCGGCGGTGATTTCCCCGCGAAGACGAACTATCTCGATCCGTATATCCGCTCCCGCCTGGAGGCAAGCGGGAATTTCGCGGTCTATGCGCCGAACCACAACTACTACGACACGATCGACTATTTCGCCGAGCGGCCGTTTCCGGCCCCGCCGAGCGCGGCGAACTGGCTCGGCACCGATCAGTTCGGGCGCGACGTGCTCGCGCGGTTGCTCTACGGCTTTCGGGTGTCGGTGCTGATGGCGATCGCGCTGACCTTGTCAGGCGTGTTCTTCGGCGTGTTGACGGGCGCGTTGCAGGGCTTCTACGGTGGACGGACCGACCTCATCGGCCAGCGCCTGATCGAAATCTGGTCTTCGATGCCGGACCTCTATCTGCTCATCATCTTCGCTTCGATCTTCGAGCCGACGCTTTGGCTGCTGTTCATCCTGCTGTCGATGTTCGGCTGGCTGCTGTTGTCCGACTACGTGCGCGCGGAATTCCTGCGCAACCGCGCGCTCGACTATGTGAAGGCCGCGCGCACGATGGGACTCTCGAACTGGCAGATCATCTGGCGTCACATATTGCCGAACAGCCTGACACCGGTCATCACGTTCCTGCCGTTTCGCATGAGCGCTGCGATCCTTTCATTGACGAGCCTGGACTTTCTCGGGCTCGGCGTTCCGCCACCCACGCCGAGCCTCGGCGAGCTGTTGCAGGAGGGCAAGAACAATCTGGACGCCTGGTGGATCTCGGTATCGGTGTTCACGGCGCTCGTCGCCACGCTGCTGCTCCTGACGTTCATGGGCGACGCGCTACGCAACGCGCTCGATACCCGCAACCGCGGCTCGGCGTTCGGAGGTGGCCAATGAGCGAAAATTGCAAGCCTCTGCTCAGCATCGAAGATTTCTGCGTCTCGTTCGGCGACCGACAATGCGTGTTCGAAGTTAACCTCGCGATCTGCCGCGGCGAGCGTGTCGCGCTCGTCGGCGAATCGGGCTCAGGCAAGAGCGTGACGGCGCTGTCGGTCCTGCGCCTCGTGCGCGATGCCAAGCACACTGGCCGCATCGTCTTCGATGGAGAGGACCTGCTGACGAAGAGCGAACGGCAGATGCGCGGCGTACGCGGCGCCGATATCGCGATGGTGTTTCAGGAGCCGATGACGGCGCTCAATCCGCTCTATACGGTGGGCCAGCAGATCGCGGAGAGCCTGCGGCTGCATGAGGGGCTGCGCCCGAACGCGGCGCGCGAGCGCGGCATCGAGTTGCTGCGCCGTACGGGCATTCCCGAGCCCGAACGCCGCATCGACAGCTACCCGCACCAGCTCTCGGGGGGCCAGCGCCAGCGCGCGATGATCGCGATGGCGCTCGCGTGCCGTCCGCGCCTGCTGCTGGCCGACGAGCCGACCACGGCGCTCGACGTGACCGTCCGCCAACAAATCGTCGACCTGCTGATCGGCTTGCAGGAGCAGGAGGCGCAAGAGCGCGGCATGGCCGTGCTGTTGATCACGCATGATCTGAATCTGGTGCGGCGGTTCGCGCAGCGCGTCGCCGTCATGGAGAAGGGCGTGCTCGTCGAAACGAATACGACCGAGGCGCTGTTCGCGAATCCGCAGCATCCCTATACGAAGCGATTGCTCGACAGTGAGCCGCGTCGCGCAATCGAGACCGTGCCTGACGATGCGCAGAACGTGCTGTCGATCGAGGGGCTCGCGGTCGACTATCGAACGAACGCAAAAGGCTGGCGGTCGTTGCTCGGCAGGACGGCGTTCCGCGCGCTGCACGAAGTCGATCTCACGCTGCGCCGCGGCGAGACGCTCGGCATCGTCGGGGAATCCGGCTCCGGCAAGTCGACGCTCGCATCGACCGTGCTCGGCTTGCAACGGCCAGCAACCGGCGACGTCAAGGTGGCCGGCAAGTCGCTGCGCGAATACCGCTCGTCGAGCAAGGCCTGGCGTGCACTGTGCGCGCGCATGCAGGTGGTGTTCCAGGATCCGTTCGGCTCGCTTTCGCCGCGCATGACGATCGAGCAGATCGTCGGCGAGGGGTTGCGGGTTCATCGTCCGCATCTCGATGCAGCGGAGCGTAGGGCGCGTATCGTGGAGCTGCTCCAGGAGGTCGGTTTGCCCGCCGACGTGCTGCTGCGTTATCCGCACGAATTCTCGGGAGGCCAGCGGCAGCGGATCGCAATTGCGCGTGCGCTTGCCGTAGAGCCCGAATTGATCGTGCTCGACGAACCGACGAGTGCGCTGGACGTCTCGGTGCAGCAGCAAGTGCTCGGCCTGCTGACGCGTTTGCAGAAAAAGTATGGGCTCAGCTACCTCTTCATCACGCACGATCTGGCCGTGATGCGGGCGATGGCGCACCGCGTGGTCGTCATGAAAGCCGGCCGGATCGTGGAGACCGGCGACACGCTCGAGGTGTTCGACGCACCTTCGCATCCCTATACCCAGTCGTTGCTCGCGGCGTCGATTCTGCAGAACGCCGCAGCGCTCAAGGAGAACATTGCATGATCGAAGAACTCTGGACATCGGCCGCGCGCGCATTGCGCAGCGATGCCGATTTCTGGTCGGTGCGTTTCGTGGACGAACGCAAGGACGAGCACGTCGTGCGCAACGACGTGGCCCTGCCGCTTTCCACCGCACGCGAGCGCGGCGCGATGGTAACGGCGTGGGCCGGTGCGGGCGCGGGCTATGCGGCGACCGCGGATCTTTCGGCAAGCGGCCTGCAACGCGCGCTCGGCATCGCCACCGCACGTGCGCAGGCGAGCGCGGCACACACGCTCATCGACCATCGCGAGATTGCGCGGCCGACGCAAAGCGGCAGCTATGTGTCACCGAATGCACAGGGCGCTCTGCCGTCGCGGCGCGAATGGCTTGAACGGCTCGCGCACGAATGCGCGGCTGCAAACCTGGGCGAGCGCATCATCGAGCGCGTGGCCGGCATGCAAGTGACGCACTGCGATCAGCTTTACGTGACGAGCGATGGCGTGCGCATCGATCAACAGTTGCGCTTTCTCATGCCGAGCCTTTCGGCAGTCGCGCACGGCGATGGCGACACCCAGGAGCGAACGCTCGCGGGCCACTATGGGACGCTCGCGCAGGGCGGCATGGAAATCCTCGCGCGCTACGGCTTTGACGGCGCGGGTGCGCGCGTGGCCGACGAGGCGCTGCAACTGCTGGCCGCGCCGAACTGTCCCAGCGGCCGCCGCGACCTGCTGCTGATGCCCGACCAGATGATGCTGCAAATTCACGAATCGATTGGCCATCCACTCGAACTCGACCGCATTCTCGGCGACGAGCGCAATTTCGCGGGCTGGAGCTTCGTGAAGCCGGAGATGTTCGGCCACTACCAGTACGGCTCGGAATTGCTGAACGTGACCTTCGACCCGGATGTGCGCGAGGAGGCCGCCGCCTACGCGTTCGACGACGACGGCAGCGCGGCCAGCCGCCAATATCTGATTCGTGCCGGCGTGCTCGAACGGCCGCTCGGCGGCGCGCTGTCACAGCAGCGGGCGGGACTGCCCGGCGTGGCGAACTCGCGCGCATCCAACTGGAACCGGCCGCCCATCGACCGCATGGCGAACCTCAACATTGAACCCGGTGAATCGTCGCTCGACGTGCTGATCGCGGGCATCGAGCATGGCATCCTTATGAAAACCAACACGTCCTGGTCCATCGACGATCATCGCAACAAGTTCCAGTTCGGCTGCGAATTCGGCCAGCTGATAGAGAACGGCAAGCTCGCGCAGGTCGTCAAGCGTCCGAACTATCGCGGCGTTTCTTCGAGCTTCTGGCGCAGCCTCGCCGCGGTTGGCGATGCATCCACGCGCGAAATCTACGGCACGCCGATGTGCGGCAAGGGCGAACCCGCGCAGGTGATCCGCGTGGGACATGCATCGCCCGCATGTGTGTTTTCGAACGTCGAAGTATTCGGAGGCGCGTGATGACCGAGATGCTTTTCCCGCGCGGCGTCGAGGCGATCGACTGGCACGCGCGTTTCATGATGCTCGCCGGCGCGATTGAGCGCCTGCGCCGACCCGGGGAGACCGTGCTCAGTTCGTTTGCGGGCGAGCAGTCGGATTTCATCCGCTTCAACGCGGGCAAGGTGCGGCAAAGCGGTCGGGTGGAGCAGGGGCGATTGACACTGCGGCTCGTGAACGGTGCGCGTCAGGCGTATTTCACGCTCGACCTGAGCGGCGACACCCACGCTGACGTGCGTGATGTGGACAAAGCGCTCGCGGCGCTGCGCGAAAGCCTGCTGGACGCGCCCGACGATCCGCATGTGCTGTTCGATAGCACGGCGTGGTCGCGCAGCACGCAGCGCAGCGGCAGGCTGCCGGAGCCGCAAGCGCTCGTCGAACTCGTCGCGCAGTGTGCGCAGGGTCTCGATTTCGTGGGCTTCTACGCGGGCGGCACGGTCTTGCGCGGCTTCGCCTCGACCTCGGGTAGCCGCGGCTGGTACGAAGTGGAGAATTTCAATTTCAGCTGGTCCCTCTATCAGCCCAACGGGCGCGCGATCAAGACGACCTACGCGGGCGACGCGTGGGACGACGTCGTGTTCGCGGGCAAGGTGAGCGAGGCGGCGGCGCGCTTGCCCGTGTTGCTGCGTACGCCGCGCGTGCTCACGCCGGGCGGCTATCGCGCCTGGCTCGCACCGGCGGCGCTTTCGGAGCTGGTCGAATCGATGGCCTCGAATGGCTTTTCGGCGCGTGCCCAGGCGAACTCGATGAGTTCACTCTACAAGCTCCACACCGGCGCGTCCGCGTTCGACACGCGCGTGGCGTTTGCGGAATCGCTTGAACTTGGCATCGCACCCGGTTTCAACGACGACGGCTATCTACGCGAGAGCGTGCCACTGATAGACGCGGGTCGCAGCGTTGGCCAGCTAACGAGCGCGCGTTCTGCGCGCGAGTGCGGGCTCGAACCGAACGGCGCACTGCCGGAGGAACTGCCCACCTCGCTTGCGATGGCCGGCGGCGACCTCGTCGAGGACGACGTGCTCGCACGCCTCGGTACCGGACTTTATGTCGGCAACCTGTGGTACGTGAACTTCTCGGACCGCATGAATTGTCGACTGACCGGCATGACGCGCTTCGCGACCTTCTGGGTGGAGGACGGCGAGATCGTTGCGCCCGTCGACGCGATGCGCTTCGACGACAGCCTCTATGGCCTCTTTGGCGAACGTCTCGAAGCGCTGGGCGCACGTACGGAACTGCTGCTCTCGGACTCTACGTGGGGACAACGCGCGGCCGGCGGCATGCAACTGCCAGGCGCGCTGGTGAAGTCGTTCGAGCTTGTGTTGTAGCGCGGCGCGCAGGCCAGGTCAGCGCGACGTAAAACAACAAGGAGGCACAGATGTCGACCGACTCAACTTCGGACCAAGGCGAGCCGCTCACGCTGTGCGCGATTGGCGTGCGCGACGCCAAACAGTTGCACGCGTTGATCTACGCGCCGTCGATGTCGCACGGCGATCCACAAACACCCTTTCACTCGGTGGAATCCACGCGCGAGTGGATCGAGAAGCGTCCGCCGCAGCACATCGAAATCGGCGCCTGGGTGGGCGAGCAGTTGATCGGCCACGCCCAGATCGAGGTCGGCAGGACTCGTCGGGCTCACGTCGGCGCGATCGGCGTCGGCGTACACGGCGACCGGCGGCGTCGAGGCGTGGCCACACGCCTCGTGGGCGAAGTGATCGATCTGGCCACAACTGGCTCGGCCTGCGTCGGCTCGAACTCAAGGTGTTCGTCGACAACGATGCCGCCATCGCGCTGTATCGCAAGTCCGGCTTCGAGATCGAAGGGCGGCTGCGTGGCTATACGCTGCGCCAGGGCGTCCGTGTCGATGCGTATCTGATGGGGCGCCTGAGCGCGCCACTGCCTCACATTACGGAGTGACGCTCGATGAATCACCATGGTGAAGCCGTGGCGGCCCACGTCGCGTTCGCGAAGACGGTGCGTCTACGCGCTGCCGAACTCGATGATTGCGAGGCGATCGCCGCGCTCATGAACCTGCCTGGTGTGCGGCCCGACATTCTTTCGCACGGTTATCGCACCGCCGCATCGCTGCGCGACTGGCTCGAGAATCTCGCAGCGAATTCGATGATAGTCCTCGCCGAATGTGACGGACGTGTGATCGGACAGGCTGGACTCATGGTGCACACGGGGCGGCGCGCGCACAGCGCTTCGCTTGGCATCGCGGTGCACGACGCGTATCACGGCTGCGGCGTGGGCTCGCTGCTACTCGGTGCGCTACTCGAAGCCGCCGACAATGCGCTCGGCCTGCGCCGCATCGAGCTCAGCGTATTCGCGGACAATGCCCCGGCGATCGCGCTGTACCAGAAGTTCGGCTTCGTGATGGAAGCGCGCGCACGGGCCGACGCTGTACGCGACGGTGCGCTGCACGACGTCTTCCATATGGCGCGCATCGCCAGCGCGCCCGAATTCGGTCCGGCACAAGTGCCCACGGATTCCACGGCAGCCCTCTGACCCAGGACTCCACACGTGCCCTTCTTCTTCATCGACAGACCGGTTTTCGCGTGGGTGATCGCGTTCGCCGTGATGGTGGCCGGTGCGCTTGCCATCACGCAGTTGCCAGTCTCGCAGTATCCGCGCCTTGCGCCGCCGCGCGTCGTCATCTCCGCGACTTACCCCGGCGCGACAGCCGAGCAGATCGACAGCGACGTCGCGAGCCTGATCGAGCAGAGCCTCGACGGCGCAACGGGACTCTCGTACTACGAGACGACGAGCGACGCGCTCGGCGAGCTCGAGATCGATGTCATGTTCACGCCCGGCACGAATCCCGACCTGGCCATGGTCGACGTGCAGAACCGCCTGAAGCAAGTCGAACCGCGTTTGCCGCAGCAGGTCGTGCAGCAGGGCATCAGTGTCTTCAACGCGGCGAACACGTTCCTCATGCTCGTCACGCTGGTGTCGACCGACGGCACACGCGATTCCACGACATTGAGCGACTATCTGAACCGTTATCTGCTGCGCGAACTGAAACGCACGCCAGGCGTCGGCTCGGCTGAACTGTGGGACGCTGACGAGGCGATGCGTATCTGGCTCGATCCGGTAAAGCTGCGCGAATACAGCCTGTCGCCCGCCGACGTCAGCGCCGCGATCCGTGCGCAGAGTTCGAGCGTCACGGCGGGCGCGATCGGCGATGCGCCAGCCACGGCCGGGCAGGCGCTGACCGCGTCCGTCAACGTGCATGGGCAGTTGCGCACACCGGCCGAGTTTGCCGCGGTCGTGCTGAAGGCGCAGCCGGGCGGGGGCGTGGTGCGGCTTGGCGACGTGGCCCGCGTCGAGGTTGGGCGCGACAGCTATACCTTCTGGTCACGCCTGAACGGCCATTCGGCCGCGACCGTCGGCATCCAGCTCGGGCCGCTCGGCAACGCGCTCGCCACATCCAACGCGATCCGCGCGCGCATCGACGCATTGTCGAAGACCTTGCCAGCGGGCATCGACGTGCGGATTCCCTACGACGGCGCGCACTTCGTCAAGATTGCCATCAAGGAGGTCGTCCTGACGCTCTGCGAGGCGATCGTCCTCGTCTTCTGCGTGATGTGGCTGTTCCTGCGCGAACTGCGCTACGCGCTCGTGCCGACCGTCGTGATTCCAGTCACGCTGTTGGGCTCGTTCCTCGCCATGCACGCGTTCGGCCTCTCGATCAACGTCTTCACGTTATTCGGGCTCGTGCTTGCGATCGGCATTCTCGTCGATGACGCGATCGTCGTCGTGGAAAACGTCGAACGGATCATGCACGAGGAGGGACTGGCGCCGCGCGAAGCGACGCGCAAGGCGATGCGGCAGATCGGCGGCGCAATCGGCGGCGTGACGGCCGTGCTCATTGCCGTCTTCCTGCCGATGGCGTTTTTCAGCGGCGGCGTGGGCGGAATCTACCGGCAGTTCTCGATCGCGATGATCTCGGCGATTCTGGTATCGGCGTTCATGGCGCTTTCGCTCGCACCTGCACTCTGCGCGAATCTCCTCAAGCCGCCGCGGGACCATAACGCTTTGCGCGGCGGTGTCGCGGTGCGCTGGCTTGCGAAGTTCTCCTCGGGCTTCGATGAGGCGACGCGTCGTTACGGCGTCTGGGTGGCGCGATGGCTCGGGCGCTCGAAGCTGGCCTTCGCCGTGCATCTCGCGCTGATCAGTGCGGCGGCGGTGCTCTACGCGGCGATGCCCGGGGGCTTCTTGCCGACGGAAGACCAGGGGCAGCTTCAGGTGATGGTGCAGCTGCCGTCCGGTGCTTCGCAGGAGCGGACCTTCGCGGTGCTGCGCCGGGTTGAATCGATCCTGCACAGGGAGCCCGCCGTCGAGAACGTGACCTCGGTGATCGGGTGGAGTTTCGCGGGCAGCGGGCAGAACGTCGGCATGGCCTTCGTGTCGCTGAAAGACTGGGAACGACGCAATGTCGATGCAGTGACCTTGCGCGAAAGACTGAACCGCGAATTCGCCAGGATCCTCGACGGCGAAGTGTTCGCGCAGTTGCCGCCATCGGTGCCCGGGCTCGGCCACGCCGACGGTTTTATGTTCCACCTCGAAGATCGCGGCGGCGTGGGCAAGGAGGTGCTCGACGCGGCGCGCGAGCGCCTGCTCGAACTCGCGAAGCAAAGCCGCATGCTGGCCGACGTGCACTCGGAGACGCTGCCTGACGCGCCGCGCGTAACCGTCGAGGTCGACCGCATGAAGGCCTATGCGATGGACGTGTCGTTCGATGCCATCGCCGACGTGCTCGGCGCGACGTTTGGCACGTCGTACATCGCCGACTACCCGGCGGGGGGACGCATGCTGCGCGTGCTCGTCGGCGGCGATGCTGCGACCCGGATGACGGACACCGATCTGCTCGCGCTCACGGTGCGCAACCAGGCGGGCAAGATGGTGCCGTTCTCGGCTTTCGCGTCGCTGCGCTGGGCGCGCGGGCCGAGCGTCCTGACGCGTTATAACGGCTACCCGGCGCTCGACGTGACGGGCCGCGCCGCGAACGGTTACAGCTCCGGTGCCGCGATGGCCGAGATGGAGCGGCTCGCGGCCCAGTTGCCCGAAGGGATCGGGTTCGAGTGGGCCGACCTGTCACTCGCCGAGACGCAGGCGGCGCAACAAACGCCGCAGTTGCTGGCGTTGTCGCTGCTCGCCGTGTTCATGGCGCTCGCGGCGCTTTACGAAAGCTGGACGATTCCGTTGTCGGTGCTGGTTGTCGTGCCGCTCGGCATCATCGGTGCCGTTGCGGCGATGTTCTTGCGCGGTTTGCCGAACGATATTTACTTCAAGATCGGCGTGGTGACCGTCATCGGCCTCGCGGGCAAGAATGCGATTCTGATCGTGCAGTTCGCGCGCGATCTGCATGCGCGCGGAGAGGGTCTCGCCGATGCGATCGTCGAGGCGTGCACGATGCGCTTCCGGCCGATCGTCATGACGTCGGCGGCACTTCTGGTCGGTGTCGTGCCGCTCGTGTTCTCGACGGGCGGTGGCGCTGAAAGCCGCCACTCGATTGGCACGGGTGTGTTCGGTGGCATGCTTGTCGCAACAATACTTGGGTTGATTTTTACGCCGGTCTCGTTCTATGTCTGCACGCGGGGCATGCGCAGGCGGCGTCGCGCAGAGGGCACGTCGGCGTGGAAACGGCGCACGCTGGAGGCCGCGCTCGATCGCGCCGTCACGGCGGAGGTGAAGCAGGGCGACTAGGGCAGTTATGCGCAATCGAGTGCAGTGGGCGACCAGACCCTTGTGCCTTTCACCGAGTGACACAGGGTGGCATTCGTTCCGAATACCGCCGTCGGCTGAAGATCGCGTTGGGATTCCCTGGCACGTCGCACACTAGCTTGCCGCCACGGAACAGGTCGCGACGGATTCGCGCGTCGCTTGCGTTAAAGGAATTCATAGCCGGACAACGCAAAGGACCGACATGCTCACCACTCTCTGCACACGCGTACTGACTTCCGTCGCCGTCGGGCTGTTGTTGCAGGTAGCGGCGGGATGCGCGGAGCATGCGGCGTCGACCGAAGCCGCCGCCTCGGCTTCCGCGCCGCCGAAGATCGATCCGTTGGTACTCTCGCCGGTACCGGTCGTGCTGGACGGCCGGTTCGAAGTCGCGACGCCGGCCGGGCGGGGCATCGTCCCGATTCACGTGACACGCGACTGGTCGGTGCCGCAGCCCGACGTGACGCGTGCGGTCGTGGTCATTCACGGCTGGCCGCGGCGAGACCTGGCCTCGGCGGACAATGCGGCAATCAAGGCAGGGGCGGCTGGGGAGCACACGATCGTCGTCACGCCGCAATTCCTCATTGCCGCGGACATCGAGGCCCACCACCTGCCCGGCGACATGCTGCACTGGGGTCGAGATGGCTGGAAGACGGGCTACGACGCGCACGGCCCCGCACCCATCAGTTCGTTCAGCGTGATCGATACGATCTTCACGCGGCTTGCCGATCGGCGACTCTTTCCCTCGCTCAAGCAGGTCGTGCTGGCCGGGCACTCGGCGGGCGGACAGTACGTGCAGCGTTACGCGGCCGTGGGCCGCGGCGACGCGCCGCTGCTCGCGCACGGCATCGCGATCCGATACGTGGTAGCCAATCCGTCGTCGTATCTGTATTTCGACGCAGCGCGGCCCGTCGCGACGACAGCCGCATCGTGCGCGCACTTCGACCGCTGGCAATATGGGCTCGAAGGCGAGCTGCCGCGCTATGTCGAGCAACCCGTCTCGGCATCGGCCATCAAGGCGCACTATCTGGCGCAGGACATCGTCTACCTGCTCGGGACTGCGGACAACGACCCGAACCACAAGCAACTGGACCGCTCGTGCGGCGCAGAGGCCGAAGGCCCAACGCGCCTCGCGCGCGGACTCAGCTACGTCGCCTGGTTGCGCGCGCAAAGCGGTGGTCATTCCGGTGGAGATTTCAGCCAGCGCGTCGTCGAAGTGCCCGGCGTCGGACATAGCAGCACGCGCATGTACGCATCGACGTGCGGCATGACGGCGCTGTTCGATCGCGCCGGCTGCGAAGCGATGGATGCGGCTTTGGCGGCAAAGGTGCGGTGATTTGTGTTTGGGGTGCCAGGCGGGTTTTGCGACCGAACGCATGACCAAAGACCTGGGCGCTCCCGCGTGGGCTGAGGATTATCCTCACTGGTTTGCCGAGCTCAAACAGTCCGTCGAGCGCGCGCGGCAGCGCGCCCTGGCCAGCGCAAATCGCGAGTTGGTCACCTGTATTGGCAGACCGGCCGCGACATTCTCGAGCGGCTGGAGCAGCAAGTCTCGGGGTCCGGGTTGTAGACCGGCTCGCGCGGGACTTTAAGGAAGCCTTTCCCGACATGCGGATCCTCCTCGCGCAACCTGAAATACATGCGCGCGCTGGCGCGAGCCTTTCCGCAGCCGGAACTTGTGCAAAAGCCCGTTACACAAAATCCCGTGGGCGCATGTCGCCACGCTGCTTGAAAAGCTCGACGACGGTGCCCAGCGGCTCTGGTACGCAGAAAAATCGCGCGAGCACGGCTGGCCGCGCAGCGTGCTGATGATGCAGATCGAGACGGTGGCACATGCGCGTGCTGGCAGCGCCGTCACGGATTTCGCCGACCGGCTGCCGCCCCCCGCAGCCCGATCTCGCGCGCGACGCCCCTCAAGGATCCCTATATCTTTGAGCGCTCATCAAGGTTGACGGCCGCGACGCCGCGAGGCTTCGCCGGTCTCAGCATGTCCACCTCTGCGTCGAACCGGGCGAGCACGTCGTAGCCGTGGCCCCGACGTTCCGTCGCCAGAGCCACCTGCACATCAAATGGGTACCAGTGACAGTGACTGAGCCTTTACCGGCAGTGCCGGCAACCCCATCGCCGGGCACTGCGACGGGCGGCCATCATGGTGGCATTTTCGAGAGATTAAGGCACGCCCCTTGCGGCGCTTCATTCATGTGAACGGCCGATGCTGGCTTGAAATATCCTCTTTTGAGTGAGCCATGAAACATCTAAGTAAGACGTTTTTCGTTTCGGTTCTCGTGGTGGCACTGCCGGCAATAACATACGCACAAGTCGGCGGCAGCGCTGACGGGACGGCAACATCCCGTGCCGGCGCGGGGCGGATGAAAACCCCGAGTGGAAGAGGATACGATTCGTCGGACGTCACGGGTAGTGGCGTCGGTGCGGCGGGCACTAGCCCTTCGACGCGATCTTCCAAGCGCAAGGCCAATGGTCTGAATATGGGTACCCGTGACGGCGCGAACAGCGACGTCAACAGACCACGGAACGGCCCAAGGCAAGACGGCCAGTAGCCAGCCGGTTGCCCGCGGCGTCATTCGCCGCGGCCGTGATCGTCGTTACGCACTGCAGCATGGAGTGCGGCATCGCTCTGTGCTTCACCATCACGGATAGCTGCCGATCTATACCTGCTAGCGCACGCCCAAAGCCTGCCGAACGCAGACAGGCGAGCCCACCGTCTTACAGTCGTCGTACGAGGCTCTCAGTTCGCCGTTGATGCGCGAGCCGGTAGTCGCGATCGAGCAGCTGCGCATGATGAAGATCGGTGTTGAATGCCGAAGTGGCAGCACCCGAGGATGGCGAGAGGCAACTTTAGCGACGCCGTTCAATGCCCTGTGCAAGAGCGGTGGGGCGCGCACGGAAGCTGACGAAAAGCCGGACTCCGTTCGCATTATCGTTTCCGTGGTCGGTACTCGATAGTTCAGTCTCGGCGCCTGGCGGCCGTAGGGCGCAGATCACTCTGAGCTTTGGAACGTCGTATGCTCAGATGTCTCCGTCGGCGGTGGCACACTGCGCTTGCGCTTCGAAAGCCTCAAGTGCATGGATCAATTTTCTGTCGTGGACCCGATCGTTGATGAGCACCGTTGCACCGCAGACTGTTACGCGCGAAGCGCGTGATCGACGGCACCGGTAGAGCAGAGACGGTAGAAATGCAAAAGAACATGGTGTGGGCTGACAACGCGAAGTCCGTTGTCGGCAGCCAAACGCCCCCACGTAACAGCGCTGATCGCGCTGGCGCTGGCGGTGTCGTCCGCATTGAGCGGCTTTAGCTCGTTGTACTCGGAAGGCGCGGTCGCGGGCGCCGGTATCGCGGGTGCCGAAGACGACGAGCACGGCCGCGTGACCGTCAGCCGCCTGATGAGCACCGGCGCGCTCGACTGCAAGGAAATCGTCTTTTCCGTCGATCAGAACGCAACGCGCGACAAGCCCGCGAGCAGCGCGTTTTACATCGCATCGGTTTACCCCTTCGACGGCCCCTATGGCGATTCTATTCGTGCCATAGCGATCAACCTGTATCCAGCGCGATCAAGGCGATCCCACCGAGCTCGCTGTGGGACGTTCGACGCAGGTGGGCCGGTGCCTCGACCAGCATGACCTCGAGCGTCGGACGCACGTGCAGTTCTTGAATGTGGCCGCCGACGGTGCGGCCGCCTCTTAGTCCAAGGAGTCCGTGCAGATGCAGCGATGGCCGGCCATCGTCTCCCTTGGCGACATCGCCCAGGATGGAGATCAATTCCCGAATTTACAAAGGGCCGGGCGAATCGTGTCGTGGCCCATCCTGCAAACACCTGCGGCACTCAGGACAGTCGTGAGTACCGCGCAACTTGCCGGGGCGACAAATGACGCGTCAGCGGTCGGGCGTCGAAGGCGTGGATACGGCGGAAAGCGTCGAAGAAGTGCCGCCGTCCGCAGTCGTTGCAAGGTCCCCGAGCGCGATGATGCCGACGAGATGCTTTTCCCGATCCACCACGGGTAGCCGGCGAATCTGCGCATCCTCCATTTTCTTTTGGGCTACATCGAGGTCCTCGTCTTCGAAGCACCAGTTGACCGGGCCGCTCACAATGTCCTCGATCGGCGCGTCGGACGACATTCCTGCAGCGATCGCGCGCACGACGATATCGCGATCCGTCACCATACCGAGGAGGTTGGCGCCATCGCAAACCGGCAAGGAGCCGACGTTCAGTTCGTCCATTAATTTCGCCGCTTGCTGAATACTTTGCGCTGCGCCGATCGTGGCGACGTCGCGAGTCATTACTTGTGCTACTGAGGTCATGGTTCGCTCCTCGTAGAGGTTGAACTGTAGTTTCAATCGCAGCACGGGCCATTCCAGAAACGCGGTTGGTTGTTTGGGTATGGGTATTGCGGCGACCTATTCGTGTCATGCCAGAAATGGGGTTTAAAAGGTGTGTTGCTTCGGTGCGCCAGCCGCTGCAAGTCAAGCGCCGCGCCCGAAGTCCACGCCGCCCACAGACAGTGTCATGCATAGCGTAAAACGGAATCCACGCAACCAGGCTGACGGCGCGCAGAGCCCCATCTGCCCGACCTGCGGCACGCAGTATCCACCGTCGAGCACACCGCCGCGACAATGTGCAATCTGTTGCGACGTTCGTCAGTTCGTGCCGCGCGAAGGTCAGACATGGACCGATCTCGCGAGCCTGCGCGTCAAGCACGCAAACGCGTTCAAGCGGCTACGCGCTGGCCTGTACGAGATTCGCACGCAACCGCCATTCGCGATCGGACAGCGTGCGCTGCTGGCCACCACCGCTGCCGGCAACGTGCTATGGGACTGCGTTACGCTGCTCGACGATGCCACGGTCGACATCGTCGATGCGTTGGGCGGTCTCAGCGCAGTGGCGATCTCGCATCCGCATTACTACGCGACGATGGTCGAATGGGCACGAGCCTTCGGCTGTCGTGTCTGGCTGCACGACGCCGACAGGCAATGGGTGATGCGCGACGATCCCGCGTTGCTGTACTGGTCCGGCGAGCGCATCGCATTGAATGACGAGGCGACGCTGTTGCGGGTTGGCGGACATTTTCCGGGTGCAACCGTGATGCACTGGTCGAACGGCGCGGGTGTGCTGCTATCTGGAGATGTGCTGCAGGTCACGCCGGGACGCTCGCACGTTTCTTTTATGTACAGTTATCCAAACTATTTACCCTTGTCGGCGAACTGCGTGCACGCGATCGAACAAGCGCTCGACGGCGAAGCGTACGACGCCGTATACGGCAGTTTCGCGAATGCGGAGATCGAGCGCGATGCGAAGCGGGCGGTGGCCGATTCGGTTGCAAGGTACGTGGCGCTTCTCGACGATCGCCCGGTGTGATCGTCGATTGCGCAAACGAAGGTCGATTGAAAAGACCAGCGCGCGAGGCGGCGCGTGACGGCCGCTTACGCGCGCGTAGGAAATGAAAGACATGGAAGGGTACAAGGCTTGCTCGATCGTCGGCACATCGAAGAAGGAGAAGCCCATGTCCAACGATCGATCGACGAGCGCTCCAGGCCGCGAGTCGTTAGCGCAAGACAACACGCCCGCGGACCAGGTGTCCCACGGGCGCCGCAAGGTCGTGCAAAGCGCCGCGGCCGGTCTGGCCGCGGTCTTCGCCGGAAACGCGCTCGCAGCCGATCCCGGCGCGCCGGGTAGCCAAGCCGCTGACGCACCCGCAGCACCCGCAGCGCCTGCCGTTCCCGACGCGAACGCGGCGCTAAGCGATCCGCGCGATCTGTATCCGCACCCGCCGTTTCAGGATCAGCAGCAGCCGTGGCCCGGCCTTGCGAGCCGCATGACGCCGCGTCCCGATCATGGCGAGTCCAGCTATCGCGGCAGCGGACTGCTGGCGGGCCGCAAGGCGTTGATCACCGGCGGCGATTCGGGCATCGGTCGCGCGGCGGCGATCGCGTTCGCACGCGAAGGCGCAGACGTATCCATCATCTATCTGCCCGCCGAGGAGCCGGACGCGCGCGAGGTCGTGGCACTGATTCGCGGCGCGGGTCGCAAAGCGCTCGCGATACCCGGCGACCTTCGCGACGAAGCGTTCTGCAAGCAGGCCGTCGATCGCGCGGCGAACGGCATGGGCGGCCTCGACATCCTCGTCAACAATGCGGGACGCCAGCACAGCCACGATTCGATTCTCGACATCAGCACCGAGGATTTCGACTGGACCTTACGCACCAATCTGTACGGCATGTTCTGGATCACGAAGGCTGCGATCCCGCATATGCCACCTGGTGCGGCGATCATCAACACGAGTTCGGTGAATGCCTACAATCCGTCGGTGAACCTGCTCGACTACGCGATGACGAAGGCCGCGATCGCGAACTTCACGAAGTCGCTAGCCAAGCAGATGATCTCGCGCGGCATCCGCGTGAACGCGGTGGCGCCCGGTCCGTTCTGGACGCCGTTGCAGGTCAGCGGCGGCCAGACGATGAAGAACCTCGAGAAGTTCGGCGGCGACACACCGATGGGACGTCCGGGTCAGCCTGCGGAAATCGCGCCGGTTTATGTGGCGCTGGCGATGACGCGCGCGAGCTATGTGACGGGGCAGGTGTATGGCGCGACGGGCGGCGAGGGTCCGCCGTGAGCGCATGGGACAAGGGATCGCTGCGCGACGCGATGCGTGGAACACGCCGTTTTCTACTTCGGGTATGCCCACGGCGGGCAACCGGCCCGATTTTCGCAAAGCCAGTAGTAGCAGGCGGCTTCGTGTGAGGCAAAATCATCACCGCGCTCACGAAGGCGTTCTCGCCATTGGGCAACGTCCATTACCGAAGCATGCGCACCGTCGGCGGTCCAGAGCGCTGCCATCAGATATTTGTCTACTTCGATCGGCGTCCCATTAACGATAACAGTCGGGATTGCCAGAGATTCAGTCAACATGGGCCAGGTCACGCTCGTCGATTGCAGTAGTATGACGGTACGCCGATTGCTAGCGCCGATGTGTGTTCGTAACGGCTGCGTTTCGGACACGACGCCTACGACTCCGCGACCGTGCTCCCGCGCCGCGGACCCGAACCTGGCCTTGAAATCCAGTCAAAGCGGAGGTTATCTAACGACGTGCTTGCGGCTACCGTTGACGTCCCGCACAATTTCCTCACGACGTATGGGTGGCGACGTGGGTTTGTGGGTAGGGAGGGCAACAGGGCTGGACGACAGTTGCATCGACTCAGCTCTCTGCGGGTCGCGAAAGAGGCGACGGGCCGCGGCACGTATCGCGTGGCGAACGCGTAAGCGCAGCGGCTTCTGCCTGCCGCGAAGCTCCCGTTACGCCAGCGCGACGACGGCAATCTCGACCAGCAGTTCCGGCGCGGCGAGCTTCGCCTCGACGGTCGCACGAGTGGGCGCGCAGCCCGGCGCAAGCCACACGTCCCACACGCTGTTCATGCCCACAAAATCGCGCTCGATATTCGCGAGCCACACCTGGGCCGACACCAGACGCGTCTTGTCGATGCCTGCCTTTTCCAGAAAGCCGTCGATCTTCGCCAGCACGCTCGCGGTCTGGGTTTTCACATCGGGCGCACGATCACTCGACGTCTGGCCGCCGATGAACACGAGTCCCGCTGCCTTTACGACGCGGCTCATACGCTGGTTCGTTTCGATTCTCACGATGTCGGACATACCTTGCTCTACTCCTTGCTTTGACTACAGGAAAGCACGCCGGGCGGCGCGCGGGTGCGATCAGTGCGCGGCGGCGCTGGCCGCCGGCTGCGGCACGGACTGGCGCGTAAAGCGGTCGATCGCGAAGTCGTCGAGCGGCAGCGAAGCCTTGCCGTCGAGCACGAGTTCGGATACGAGCCGCCCGCAGGCCGGTCCAAGCTGGAAACCGCTGCCGCAATAGCCGAACGAATAGACGAGATTCGACGCGCGGCGGCTAGGTGAGAGCACGGGCAGCGCATCGTCGGTGAATGCTTCGACGCCGGCCCACGCGCGGTTCACGCCGAGATGCCGCAAATGCGGGAAGAGATCGACGACGGTATTGGCGCTACGCACGAGCCGCGCGAAATCGACTTCGCCATGCCGGCCGTGCAGATCGGCGATACCGATCAGCTTGCCGCCGATCACGACGGTGCCATTGTCGAACTGTTTGAACGACAACGGACGCCCGGTTGCACCCAGCGTCGCGCGGCAGAACGGCGCGACGCGATGCGTGACCATCAGCATCAGCCCTTCGGGGTGCACGGGCACGCGCTCACCCACCTGTTCGGCCAGTTGTCCCGCCCACGCGCCCGCCGTGACGACGAGTTTGTCCGCGCTGAACTCGCCGCGCGGCGTCTGCGCGAACCAGCGCGTGCCGCGCTGCTCGATGCGGGTGACGGGCGTGCCTTCGAAGAACGCCGCACCATGCCGCTGCGCGGCGAGCCGGAAGGCGGTGGTTGTCCTGAACGGCAGCGCATAGCCGTCGCGCTCGACCCAGATGCCGCCCGTCACGTGTCGCGCGAGCGCCGGCTCGAGTTCGAGCACGCTCGCGCGGTCGATCAGCTCTTCATGCGTGAAGCCATGCGCTTCGAGTTGCGCGACGCGCGCGCGGCATTCGTCGAGTTCGGCTTCCGTCTCCGCGATCTTCAACTGGCCGGACGGCACGAAGCCGCCGTCGTCGCCGATCGTTTCGCGCAGGCTGTGCCAGATTTCGCGCGACATCAGCGCGAGCGGAATCTCGGGCAGCGGCCGGCCGAGCGTGCGCACGCCGCCCGCATTGACGCCCGACGAATGTCGCGCGACGTAGTCGGCTTCGAGCACGATCACGCTCGCGCCGCGCGCGGCCAGATGGAACGCGCTGCTCGAGCCGTGCAGGCCGCCGCCGATCACCAGCACGTCGGCTTCGCGCACGGCGCCGGAAGAGGACAGGGCAGCGTCATTCACCGGCGAGTTCTCCGAGCGTCAGCGGCTTGATGGGCGGACGGATGCGGTAATAGCCGACTTCGCCCGGCGGCACCTTGCGCGCGTCGGCGATGATTTCGGTGACGGTCAGCCCGCACATGCGTCCCTGACACGGGCCCATCCCGCAGCGTCCGAACGACTTCGCCTGGTTCGGGCCGAGGCAGCCGAGTTCGACGAAACCGCGCACTTCGCCCGCCGTCACTTCCTCGCAGCGGCACACCACCACGTCGTCGCGCGGAATGCGGTTCGCGTCGCGCGGGCGGTACAGGCTGTCCAGAAACGGACGGATGCGCATCACGCTCTCCAACGCGCGGCGGTGCGGCGCGGCTTCGCGCTCACAGGCGGCTGCATCGATTGCACCGAGTTGACTGGCAACGCGCAGCGCGGCGAGCGCGCCCTGTTCGGCCGCCGCCAGCGCACCGCCGATACCGCCGCCGTCGCCCGCGACGAAGGTGCCCGGCACGTCGAGTTCGCCCCATGCGTCGGTGGTCGGTGCGAAGCATAGCTGTGCGGCGTCCCAATGGTGTTGGGCACGCAACGACAACGAGAACTGCGTATTCGGCACGACGCCCTGATGCAGCAGGATCACGTTCGCGTCGATCCGCTGCGCACGGCCTTGCGTGGTGAAACTCAGCGCGGCGGCGCGCTCGACGCCTTGCGCGTCCTGCTTCGACTCGACGCGCAGATCGTCGGCGGCTTCGTAGATGGGCACGCCCGCGGCGCGCAGCGTGCGGATCAGTTGCAGGCCCTTGCTCAGGAACGGCCACGCGCGCAACGCCGACAGCAGATGTTTCTTCGCGCGCCAGCGGTCTTCGTGACGAGTCGTGTCGACGAGTGCGCGGATCGGCACGCCGGCACGCACGTACTGCCAGCCGAGGAGATAGAGCAGCGGACCGCAGCCCGCCAGCACGGGCGGCTGGGCGGGCACCTCGCCCGCGCTTTTCAGCAGGATCTGCGCGGCGCCCGCCGTCAGTACGCCGGGCAGCGTCCAGCCGGGAATCGGGAACGGCCTTTCCAGCGCGCCCGTGGCCAGAATCACCCGGCGTGCTTCGAAGCTGCCGACTTTGCCGTCCTTCAGATAGTGCACGGCGTGCTCGCGCGTCACCTGCCACACGGACGCGTGCGCGACATGCCGTGCGCCGGAGCGCGCGAAGGCGTCGGCGAGCGCTGCGCCCGCTGCGTAATCTGGGCCGAGAATCTCCTTGCGGCGCGCATCGGCGCGGTCGATCGCACGATAGATCTGCCCGCCGACGGCGTCCTGCTCGTCTAGCAGCACCACTGACAGGCCCGCGCTCGCGGCGCGCGTCGCCGCGCTCATGCCGGCGGGACCGGCGCCAACCACGACGACATCGACGGCTTCCGAGGGGAAACTCGACACGGTTTCGACAGCGTAATCAGCGGGCATGAGCGTCCTCCAGCGACACATCGACGGGCGGCAGATCGCGCGCGCCCTCCTGCGAGCGGATGCGCATGCCGGCGCGCACGGTCACCATGCAGCTTTGCCGGCTCGGCACGCCGTCGATCTCGACGAGACACTCGAAGCACGCGCCCATCATGCAATACGGCGCGCGCGGCGCGCCCGAGACGGGTGTCGCACGGAACCGCGCGATGCCGGCAGCGAGCAGCGCCGCCGCCACCGACCGGCCGCCCGGCACGCGCAGCGGCTGATCGTTGAACCAGATGTCGACCGGCGCATCGGCGCCGGGCAAGGCCTTGAAGAGCGGTGTGGAGGTCATGTCGGAATCAGTGAGCGGGGGTGAGTGCAGGGGATTCGAGAAAGCGCGTGCCGGACAGCGCGGGGATTTCATCGGGCATCGCGCCGCCGGCGATCCACGGCGCGATGCGCAGCGCGTGCGCGGCGGCCAGCGTCACGCCGCTGTGGCAGGTGACGACGAACGCGCCGGGATGGCGTGCGGATTCGTCGTAGATCGGAAAACCATCGGAGCTATAGACGCGCAACGCGGCCCACGTGCGCACCAGCCGCACATTCTTCAGCAGCGGAAAGGCGCGCACGCCGCGCCGCGCAATGTCGGATAGCACGGGCGTCGTCGTGAAATCGTCGAACCCGACTTCTTCCATCGAATCGCCGAATTGCAGCGTGCCCTCGTCGGTTTGGCGCACGTTGAGGGTCGGGTAACGCAGGAACGGCGCGACGCGTTCGCTGATCAGCACCTGTCCGCGATTCGGTGCGACGGGCGCATGCAGTCCGACGTGCGGCGCGAGCGCGCGATTGCCGAGCCCCGCCGCGAGCACGACGCGCGCCGCGCGGTAGGTGCCGCGTTTGCCTTGTACCGCGAAGCCCCCGTGTTCGGGTGTGATGCACAGCGCTTCCTCGTTGTTCACGAGCTTCACGCCGCGCCGCTGCATGCCCGCGTGGAGCGCGCGCAGCAGCTTGAGCGGATTGACGTGGCCGTCCATCGGCGTGTAGCTCGCGCCGATCACGTCCGGGCCGATTTCGGGAATACGCTCGCGCACTTCGCGCGCATCGAGCAACTGATACGGGTAGTCGCCCAGTTCACGCTGCAAGGCGCCGAGACGCTTCGCGCGTTCTGCGATTTCGTCTTCGGAGAAAAAGAAGTGGAAGCCGCCCGGCTGGCGCAGCGCGACGTCGATACCGGTTTCGTCGAGCAACGCCGCAGCCAGCGACGGCCAGCGCGAAGCCGAGCTGCGCGACCAGCGTGCATACGGCGACAAGCCATAGCCCTTGCCCTGAATCCAGACCAGCCCGAAGTTGCCGCGCGACGCGCGCAACGCGCCGTCGTCCTGGTCGAGCACGGTGACGTTCGCGCCTTCGCGCGCAAGGCCCCAGGCAACGGCGGAACCGACCAGTCCGCCGCCCAGCACGAGCACGTCGGGGTTGTCGGAAACGTGACGAATCATCGAGCTTCTCCAATGAGGATGCGGTCCAGTCCGACCATGCGGTCGAGCAGCACCATCAGCAGAACCGTGCCGACGATCAGCATCGCCGACACGGAAGCGACGAGGGGATCGATGGTCTGCGCGATCTGGTTGTACATGGCGACGGGCAGCGTGGTCGTGCCGGGTGTCGCGACGAAAATGGTCATCGTCAGCTCGTCGAAGCTCTGGATGAACGACAGCACCCATCCGCCAGCGACGCCCGTGCGGATCATCGGCAGCACGACGCGGCGAAACGCGATGAAGCGGCTCGCGCCGCACGACAGCGCCGCGCGCTCGGCATCGCGATCGAGCCCGACGGCCGACGACAGCGCGAGGCGCAGCGCATACGGCAGCACGATGATCACGTGCGTCGCCACCAGCGCCCAGAACGAACCGCTCAGATGCAGCAGCGACAGAAAGCGCAGGAACGCGATGCCGAGCACGACGGCGGGAATCATCATCGGCGAGAGGAAGAAGCTCATCAGCGCGCCACGGCCCGCGAAGCGATAGCGCGCGATAGCGAGCGCGGCGGGCACCGCGAGCGCCACGGCGATGGTCGCCGCCACGAACGCGAGCCGCACGGAAAGCCAGAATGCCGACACGATGTCGTCGTTCTCGAGAATCGCGCGAAACCAGCGCAGCGACGCGCCGTCGAAGGGCATCGAAATGAAGCCCTTGTCGGTGAACGCAACCAGCATCACGACGACGAGCGGCGCGAGGATGAAAGTGAGAAACAGCGCGTTGAACAGCAGACCCCAGAATCCGTTCTGTTTCATGGCGTCACTCGAAAATATGCTTGAAACGGCGCTCGGCGAGACGGCTGCAGCCCATCACGATCGCGACGTTCGCAATCAGCAGCAACACGGCGATGCTCGCGCCGAGCGGCCAATTCAGTGTGCCGAGGAATTCGTCGTAGGCGGCGGTGGCGACCACTTTCAGACGGCGCCCGCCGATCAGCGCAGGCGTCGCGAACGCCGACGCCGACAAAGCGAACACGATGATCGAACCCGACAGCACACCGGGCATGATCTGCGGCAGCACCACGCGGCGGAACACGCGCAACGGCGAACCGCCCATCGACAGCCCCGCCCATTCGACCTGCGGATCGAGCTTTTGCAGCGTCGCCCACACCGACATCACCATGAACGGCACTAGCACATGCGTGAGCGCGATGATCATGCCCGTCATCGTGAAGACGAGGCGGATCGGCTCGGAGGTGATGTGAAAGGCTTGCAGCGCATTGTTGAGCACGCCGTTATTGCCAAGCAGAATCTGCCAGCCGAGCGTGCGCACCACGACGGAAATCAGCAACGGGCCGAGCACGATCAGCAGACACAGCGACTGCCAGGGCCGCTTCATCCGCGCGAGCACGATGGTTTCCGGCACACCGAGCAGTACACTCAGCAGCGTCACGGCGAGCGCGAGACTCACCGTGCGCAAAAAGATTTCGCCGTAGTACGGATCGCTCAGCACTTCGACGTAGTTTTTCAGCGTGTACGCGGCCTGCACGCCGGCGACATCGCTGAACACGCGAAACGACAGCAGCAGCGTCAGCACGAGCGGCACCAACAGCAGCGCGCCGAACAGCAGCAGCGCCGGCGAAGCGAGCAGCCAGGGCGCGGCGCCCGCGCGTGAATCGTCAAGCGTTGCCATGAGCACGCTCCCGGGTCAGCACGCGCAGATCGTCGTCGGTGAACGAGAGTCCGACTTCGTGGCCTTCGTCGGGCGGCGGCGCGCCGAAGTTCGGCTGCGCGATATGGAGTTTGCCGAGCGCCGTATCGACTTCGAGCAGCCACTGGTTACCGATGAACACGCGGTTCGCAATACGTCCGTGCATGCGCGCGTCGCCATTCGCAAGGCGTACTTTCTCCGGGCGAATGTAGACGTGCACTGCGCCTTCGACATCGCGCCCTTCGTGCGGCACGTGCAGCGTCGTGCCCGCCACATCGACGACGGCGCAGCGCGGATTACGCTCCCGCACTTCGCCAGGCAGCGTGTTGGTACGCCCCAGAAAGGTCGATGCGAACGGCGTAGCGGGACGTTCGTAGGCATCGAACGGCGTGCTCAGTTGCGCGATGCGCCCCTTGTGCAGCACGGCGATGCGGTCGCTCATCGTCATCGCTTCGACCTGGTCGTGCGTGACGAGGATCGTCGTAATGCCGAGGCGCTTCTGGATCGCGCGCAGTTCGATGTGCATTTCCTCGCGCAGCTTCGCATCGAGATTCGACATCGGTTCGTCGAGCAGCAGCAGGTTGGGGCGCATCGCCAGCGCCCGCGCGATCGCGACGCGCTGGCGCTGGCCGCCCGACAGTTCCTTCGGATAACGCGCGTCCAGGCCGTTGAGCCGCACAAGATCGAGCGCTTCGGCGATGCGCGCCGCGCGCTCGTCGCGCTTCATGTTGCGCATTTCGAGACCGAAGCCGACGTTGCCCGCGACCGTCATATGCGGAAACAGCGCATAGCTCTGAAACACGACGCCCATGCCGCGCTTTTCGGGGCGCTCGTGCGTGATGTCGCGTCCGCCGAGCGTGATGCGGCCCGCGCTCGGCGTGACGAAGCCGGCGATCATTTGCAGCGTGGTCGTCTTGCCGCAGCCGGACGGCCCGAGCAGCGACAGGAACTCGCCGCGTTCGACGGACAGATCGAGCTGCTCGACCGCAGTGAAATGGCCGTAGCGCTTCGAGATGCCCTGCAGAGTGAGAAAGGTCATGGTGTCGGTCCTGTGCGGAGTCGGGACGTAGGAACTGTTGAGCGGCTATGAAGCGGTTGCGCCGCTCAGCGTTCGACCGAGCGGTTCCAGCGCTCCGTCCATTCCGTGCGATGCTGGTTGATCGTGGTCCAGTCCATCGCCGTGAGCTTGTTCACCTGTTCCGGACCATACGGCACGCGCGCCGCGACCTCGGGCGTCAGCTTGACCGCTTTGTTGACGGGGCCAAGTCCGATTGCTTGCGCCTGCATCGCCTGCACTTCGGGGCTCAGCAGATACTGGATGAACTCCTGCGACAGCTTCGGCTGTGCGTTCTCGGCGAGCGCACAGGCCGCTACCTGCAGCGCGACGCCCCCTTCCTTCGGATACACGAACTTGAGCGGAAAGCCCGTGTTTTGCAACGCGACGGCGCGGCCGCTGCCATACGGCGCCATGATGACGTCGCCCGCCTGCATCAGGCCGTCCATTTCGCCGGGCGTCGGCGCCCACGACAGCACGTCGGGTGCGACCTGCTTCGTCATCGTGTTGAAGCCGGGGTCGATATTTTTCTCGCCGCCGCCGTTCAGGCGCGCGAGCATCACGAGTGTATGCAGTCCATACGTGTTGGTGATGGGCGGCACGCCGAGTTTGCCCTTCAGGCGCTTGTCGGTGAGCGCCTGCCATGAATCGGGCGCGGGCAGGCCGAGCTTTCTGAACGCCTCTTCGTTGTAGCCGATGCCCGTCGCGACCATACCGACCCCGACGGCCGTCGGGCCGAGCCGCGCGAGCGGGTAGAGGTCTTTCATCACGGGCGCGTCGTCGACCTTCGCGCATAGGCCTAGCTGCATCGCCTGATACATCGGGCCGTCGTCCATCACCGCGACGTTGATCTGCTGATGCCCCTTCTGCGCCTGCAGCTTCGCGAGCGTATCGCTCGAATTGCCCGCCACATAGACGATCTTCACGTCATGCGCTTTTTCGAACGGCGGAATGACTTTCTGCCGGTACAGCTGCTCGTTCGAGCCGCCGACATTCGCGACATACAGCGTAGTTTCGGCGTGGCCGTGCAACGGAGCGGTCAGACAGACGACGGACAGTGCGGAGGCGAAAGCGTGGAGCGTAGAACGGCAACGGCGGCGCAGCGATTCTTGCATGACGGCGATCTCCGGTCAGTGTGGGAATGGACGCTCTGGTGCCGTGTCCATACATCACAGTCTGTGCCGCAACGGTCATATGGTCCAATACGAATAAAATAGCAATCTATACATAGTTGATATGGGTTGAAACCGATGAACCTGAAACATGTCGAGGCATTTCGTGCGGTGATGGTCGCCGGGTCGATGACGGCGGCGGCCAAAGCGCTCTTCACGTCGCAACCGAACGTGAGCCGTCTGATCTCGCAGCTCGAACGGGAGACGGGCTTGCTGCTGTTTCAGCGCAGCGGCGTTAGGCTGATCCCGACCAGCGAGGGCACGGCGTTTTTCCGCGAGGTGGAGCGCGCATATGTCGGCTTGCAGGGGCTCGCGAACGCCGCCGCGCAGATTCGCAATCTGGGCAGTGGGCGTCTGCGCATCGCGGCGATGCCTTCAGCGGGCCTCACGCTCGTGCCGCACGCGATCAAGCGTTTTCAGGCGCTGTATCCCGGTGTGACCGTGTCGCTGCACGTCAACACGTCGGGCACGGTGAATCACTGGACGGCGTCGCAGTTCTGCGATCTGGGCGTGGCGGTGTACATCAGCGAGGCGTCGAATTGCGAAGTTGAGATGCTGTCGACAGTGGCCGCCGTGTGCGTGATGCCGGCCGTGCACCGGCTTGCTTCAAAGGCTGTCATCAAGCCCGCTGATCTCGAAGGCGAGTCGTTCATCTCGCTGTGTCACGGCGACGGCACGCGCGCGCAGATGGACGAGGTGTTCCTGCGTGCGGGCGTCGAACGCAAGCTGGCGATCGAGGCGCAATACACGGCGATCTGTTGCGAGCTGGTGCGCTGCGGCATGGGCGTGACACTCGCGCATCCGGGCGTGGCGCTGGACTTCGCCGGGCCGGACATCGCGATCCGCCCGTTCTCGCCGGCGGTCATGTTCCCGATGTATTTGCTATTTCCGCCGCACCGGCCGCGCGAGCGGCTGGCGTCGGCGTTTATCGAAGTGCTGCGCGCGGAGCACGACGAGTTGATGGAGAAGATGGCGCGGATCGTGCCGGACTCAGCGTCGAAGAAAACCCGCCAGCGAAGCGGCAAACGCGCTGTTCAATAACGTTGCCGCGGACTCGTCGGGGTATCGCGGCAACGCGGCGAGCCCATTGTATTTGCCCGGTATTTCAACTCAGACAAACAGAAACGGGACGAAGAACAGTTGCGGCGTGCAGTTAGCAGAACTATGAGAAGAGAGCCTGATACCAGGCTGGGTCAGCTTGCTGATCGAATGGGCGTGCAAACGAGCGTCTTTTACCGGAAAACTGCCAGACGTTGTCGAGCAATTGCGTCAGAGCCGACAAGAGAAGAGGGAGGGCGAGCGCTGGCGGTCTCATGTGCGTTTCGCCAAGAAGCTGCGCTTTGCGTAACACCAGCTCGATGAAGCGGGGCGAAAATTTACCACCGTCAGTGAGCGGAAGCTGAATTTTGTTTTCAACTTCCGCTTTATTTGTCAACCCCGCACACACCGAAACCCCGCATACACATACTGATAGTGCGGCTGAAACCAGTTGCGAAATTCCGGCCGCAGCATGCACAGCGCGGTACGCGCCGAACCGCCCTTCAGCACGAAATGCTGTCCATCGAAGAAGTTGGCCGAATAGCCGGGATAGAACGGAAACGCTTCGAACCCCGGCAGTGCTTCGAATAGCGTCGAGGTCCATTCCCAACCGTTGCCGAACTGACCTTCCGCACCGAACGCGCTGACGTTGTCCGGATGCGCATCGACGGGCCGTGGGTCCCAGCTGCGGAAATCGAAATTCCCCGATGCCGCGTGCGGCGCGCCGTGCGCCGCGCGTTGCCATTGCGCCTCCGTCGGCAGGGCTTTGCCGGCCCAGCGCGCGTAGGCGCTCGCTTCGGCGTGGCTCACGTAGACGGGCCAGTCGAGCGGCAACGGTACGTCGTCGAACATCGTGCGCAGCGTCCATGCGGTGCGGCCGTCTTCCGACGTGCGTTGCGACCAGCCGGCCGGATGCTCGATGCACTCCGCTTCCTTCCACGCCCAGTCTTTCGGCGACCACCACTTCGGCTCGCGATAACCGCCGTCGTCGAGGAACTCGAGGAACGCACCGTTCGTGACCATGTATCGATCGATCTCGAACGCGGGCACCTCCACGCCCATCTCGCCGAATTCATTGTCCCAGCCGAAACGGCCGGCCTCGCGCGGCATGCCGAGCACGGTCGTGCCGGCGGGCACGCGGACCATCGACGACAATCCGTCGCGCCGCTCCGTGCGTGTCACCACCGGTTCGCGCAATGCGGTGTTTTTCTGCGCGAGCGGCAACTGATGGAGCATGTACGCGAGCGTTTCCGCGTGCATCAACCGATGCTCGATCGCGACGTTCAGCAACTGCACGGCCGCTTCATCGCCCACCGGGTTGCCGAGTTCGTCGAGCGCGGCGTCGATCTGGCGGCGCGCGCGCATCGCATACTCGCGGAGGGCGTCGAGCGACGGCCAATCGCTGGGCTGATCGGTGGGAAAGCCGCCGTCTACCGGATCGATGCCGAATGCGAACAGCTGGTCGAGTTCCGGTGCGAAAGCCGGCAGATCGAACAGACGCTGGTCGAACAGATTGCGATCGAACGCTTCGAGATGGCCGATATAGAACACCACACGGTGACGCTCGCGGATCGGCCGTTCATAGAGGTAGTCGGGTTTGACGATTGCAAACAGGTCATCGGTGACTTGACGCGCGTCGTGCAGGCGCTGCACGAGCGGATGATGCGGGGCAGGGTCGCGATTCATTGGGGCCGGGTCTCCATGCAACACGGTTGCCGTGGGGGGCGGTCTGAAAACTTTACCCCGTTGCAGACGGCGTGCCAAGACGAACCGAGCGACCGTTCAGCCCCGCCCAGCCGCTCAGACCTGCCGCAAGCCTTCGAGATCGACGATGTGAATATGCTTGCCCCGCGTGTCGATCAGGCCACGCTTTTGAAATCTTGACAGCGTGCGGCTGACCGTTTCGAGCGTCATGCCGAGGTAGCTGCCCATGTCCTCGCGCGTCATGCGCAGGTTGAATTCCGACCACGAGTAGCCGCGCTGCGCATTGCGCTGCGACACGTCCAGCAGAAAGGCGGCGACGCGTTCGTCGGCGGACAGAGAGCCGAGCACCATCATCTGCGCGGCCTCGCTGACGATCTGCGCACCCAGCAGCTTGTGCATGCGCTCCTGGATCGAACCGATTTCGCGACATAGCTGCTTCAGCGCACTGTATGGAACGATGCACACCGTGCTGTCTTCCAGCGCGACGGCGCTGCACGCGTGGATGTCCGCGCTGATGCCGTCGAGACCGAGCGGCTCGCCTGCAAGACGTAGGCCGGTGACCTGCTCGCGGCCGTCGCGGTGGACCATCACGGTCTTCATCGAGCCGGAACGCAGCGCGTAGATGCTGTCGAAGCGGTCGCCGCTGCGATACAGCGCTTCGCCGCGCAACACCGAGCGCGCCGAGCAGATCAGCGTTTCGAGCTTCGGCAGTTCCTCCGCGGACAGCCCCTGCGGCATGCAGATCTGACGCATCGAACAACTGGAGCAGCGCGCGGCGGTGCGTGCGGTGGCGCGTCCCGCCATGGACTCGCGGCTGCCGCTCGCGGCAGAGCCGGCGGAGCGGGTCGAGGAACGGGGCACAGCGGTAGGATTCAGCATGTTCTGCGCGCGATTGATTATTGGTAGTGGTGAAATTGTCCCACCCGTTATGACCCTCAACAGGTGGCAAAGTGACGCGTTCGCTGCTTCGCTTTCCTGGCGACGGTGCTGCCCCGACGAAGGTGGGAAGGTGAGCCGCCGCGGCCGATGTCGGCGTCGTGGCTCACCGTCTTGCGCATGATGACCGTGTCAGACGGGTTGCTTATCGGCGCCCGCGGCGGACGGTACCAGCAGAACCGGCAGCGTGGCCTGGCGCACGCAGCGTTCGGCGACGCTGCCGAGAATCAGCCGCTGGAAGCCACGCCGGCCGTGCGTGCCCATCACGAGCAGGTCTGCGTTGAATTCGGCGGCGGCGTGCAGCACGATCTCGGCGACATCGCCGAGCGACGAAGCTTCGGAAACCCCCGGGTCGCCTTTCACACCTTGCTCGGCCATCACTTTCGAAAACTCGGCACGCAGTTCCTGGCCTTCCTCGATCAGCCGGTTGCGCAGGATCGACGGGTCGTAGCCGGGCGCCTCGAAGTACATCGGCGTATTTTCGACGACATAAAACGGCCGCAGCACAGCGCCATTCGACTTGGCGAGTTCGAGCGCCGCTTCGAACGCACGGCGCGAGGTATTGCTGCCGTCGACCGCTACAAGGATGCGTTTGTACATATCGGCTCCACGTCAAAAAAGCGTCTGCCACATTGCCAGCCGCGGCAGGGTTTATTGATCTTTTATACCAATGAAGCTTAGATGATTGCCGGAAAAGATGCACTCGACCAGGATGTAAATCAAACATTTGCCAAATATTCAGACGCGGCGCGGACGAAATGGCGGGCGCGGCGGCGCGCGCAAGTGGCCTTGCATGCTTACAAAACCGCATAAGTTTGCTGAAGCTGGAACAAGGTTGGCCTTACAATCAGGCCATATTCAGACAAGCTGGCCAGTCCGCTGATGAACGATCGAAAAACCAAGGGCTTACCCGACCAGATCTACGGCGACATTCTCAACCGCATCCTCGAAGGCGAGTACAAGGAAGGCGAGCGGTTGCCGACCGAGCACGCGCTGGCGGAGCGTTTCGCCACGTCCCGGCCGACCGTGCGCGAAGCGCTCGCGCGATTGCGGGCCGACGGCATCATCTCGACGCGGCACGGCTCTGGCACGACCGTCGCGCGGCGCCCCGACCCGGACGTGCGCCGCTTCGCGCCGCTCGAAACGCTGTCCGATATCCGCCGCTGCTATGAGTTTCGCATCGTGACCGAGGCGGGCGCGGCCGCGCAGGCAGCGCTGAAGGCCGACGCCCAGGACATCGCCGCGATCCAGCATGCGTGGGACGAGCTGGAGCGCATCATCGAGGCGAAGGGCATCGGCGCGAAGGACGACTTCCTGTTCCACCAGGCGGTCGCGCGGGCGTCGAAGAATCCGTTTTTCATCACGGTGATGTCGTTCATCGAGGAACAGATCCTGTTCAGCATGAACCTGTCGCGCAATCTGTCGCTGGTCAAAACGGTGGAACGGCAGCGGGTGGTGCAGGCCGAGCACATGGCGGTGCTCGACGCGATCCGCCGCAAGGACTCGGCGGCTGCGGGCGCCGCGATGCGCGCGCATCTCGAGAACGCGCTGGAACGGATGTTCGGTTCCTGAGTCCGCGCGCGCGGGTGAAGCTGTCGAGATTTCGTGCGGCCACGCTCCGGCGCGGCTCAAGCCGCGTCGGCGACCGGCCCGAATAGCGAGGTCAGCGTTTTCGCGCTTACCGCGACGTCGAGCGCAACGGCCCGTTCGACGCCGATCTGCAGCGGCGGCCCGAGCCGGCTGATATCGAGCCCGGCACGGCGCAGCATGCGCTCGATCGGCGTGGTAGTCACCGTGACGTAATGCGTGATGCCCATGCGCTGTGCGAAGCGCATTACTTCCTGAATTGCGCGAATTGTCATATCCGTGAAACCAAAAGACTGTTCCTCCCCGTTGGTTTCGATCGCCCAGCGGCTCAGTTCCCAGATATGTCGGCCGACCGGCGCGGCCGCGCCATGCAGCAGTTGCGGGAAGGTGTCTTTCAGCATGTTCGGACCTTCGGTCGGCATCAGTCGCCAACAGCCGCGCAACCGTTCGTCTTCGCCCTGAATCAGCATGTAATACGGCCCGAGCGCGTCGTAGCCGTCTATCTCCATTCCCGCGATGGTCGGTATTTCCCAGCCGAGCCGGCCGTGAAAGACCCGGGCGCGCAGCCGGTACATCTCGTTGATCAGTTCGTTGTCGAATTCCTGCCGGAGTCCAATACGGATCGTGGTTTGCATGACGTTCTCCTGTGCGTGTTGGGGCTGCCACATACGCAGGAAAACTTATGCATTCTGAATCTTTGCGCCACCTACCTACCTGGATAGGTGTGGATGCTTATCGGGTATCGCAAAATTCACACACGTATCCGCCCCCAACCTACAAGGGTCCAAAATGGAACTCCTCGACAATCACTGGCAACCGCAAACCCACCTCCAGGCGCGTCCCTCGGAGGTCTCTTCGGCAGTGGATCGTGTTCTGATCATTGCCTACCGGAAGAAGAAAAAAGAGAGCCAGCGTCGTTTCTGGGCTCGCTTCGGCGTCACGCAGTCGCGCGGCAGCCGCTTCGAGTCCGGTGCGGAGATCCCGGCGCCGGTGTCGATCCTGCTTGGCCTTTACTTCATGAAAACCGTATCGGACGCCGATCTGGGTCGCGCCGAGCGCGTGATGTACAGCCGCGACGCGGCCGCGCTGCTCAACCCGGGTCAATAAGCCCAAGCTGGGCCGCGATCACGGCGGCCGCGCGCCGTGAGTTCACGCCGAATTTCGCCCTGATGTTTTTCATGTGGAAGTTCACCACGGCTTCCGAGCAACTCAGGATGTGGGATATCTCCCACGTGGATTTGCCGCGCGCGGTCCATTTCAGACATTCGCGCTCGCGCGGAGTCAGCTTCGGCATCAAGCTCTGCGCATGCGAATCCAGATGCTGTTTGCTGGTGTCGATCACCAGGTCGCGCAACAGCACGAGATTCGGCAACGCGGCGTTCACATGGCGCCTGAACCCGTCCGACGGCTTGTCGTCATTGACGAAGCACATCATGCCGGCTTCCTGATTCGGCCCGTGAATCGGCAGCGTCACACCCGCACCCAAGCCGTACGAGCGGGCTTCCTCGTACAGAGCTTGCTGTGGCGGGGTGGCGAAAATCTCTGGCGTCCAGATGAGCGGCGCGGAGCGTGACAGGCAGTGCGCGACCGTGGGGTCGATATGCACCATGCCGTGTTCGTCATACGTCTGCCGCCATGCCGGCGCGTAAGTGCTGCGCAGGTAAGCGTCCTCGAGACGCATGGTGGGCCGCGGCAGCATCGCGACCAGTATCCTGTCGAAGCCCCACGTTTCGGCGAGGCCCGTAATCACGCCGAACCATTCCGCCTCGTCGGCGGCGTCCAGTAGCGGTGCCATCTGCTCGATAAAGTGTAGCGACAATTTTTTGGCTCTCTCAGGCTCGCAAACATCCCATTCGCGGTTATTGGCAGACAAACTTCGGTCCGCTCTTTTGGTCCGCATAATCTATCACTAAAAACTCGAAAGCAATGCGCTGCTGCTCCGCGGGGTAAACGATAGCAGCCATGTGATAGCAAGGGCGGTGTTGCCTATTATTATGCTGATTGAAATAGATTTTTAACCCGCCCGGGTCTCGGGCAAGAAATGCGGCTAATCGGCATCCGGCGACCGCATTTTAATGTGTTTCATTGACAGCATTATTTCTTTCGTGCTTCGGAATTAATCGCATTTACTCGATTATTTGGGAACGCCGGTTATTTGCGCGTCGCGTCGGTCTTGCCAAACAAGCGCCTGCGCGGTTTGCATGTGGGCTGGGGCCACATTGTTATACAAAAGGAAATTTCGTGGGCGGTTCGTGGGCAATTCGCCGCCGACGGCATCCGGGGGGCGATCGCCATGTGCAGGTTGTTTGACAACATTGTGATGCCGATGCTACCGTGAAACCTCCGCCCAGCACGTTTGCGCGTCAACCATCATGAACGATTCTCCGCTGCGCGACGGCGAGTTCGCCGCGTCGGTCATGGCCGTGCCGCCGCTCGCGCGCCGCGCCGACTACACGCTCGACCCTGCTCGGAATCTCGCGCTGATCCGCCATATCGAAGCGGGTGGCGTACGCACGCTACTGTATGGCGGCAACGCGAACCTCTATCACGTCGCGGTCAGTGAATATCACGAGCTACTGGACCTGCTTGCCGAAGCCGCGAGTCCGGGGACACGCGTGATTCCGGCGCTCGGTCCCGACTACGGCAAGATGCTCGATCAGGCGCGCATCCTCGCGCAGACGCGTTACCGCACCGCGATGGTGCTGCCGCTCGGCGGCTTTACGACGTCCGAGGGCGTCGAGACGGGCCTCACGCGGATCGCCGACACGGCCGGCATGCCGCTCACCTTGTATATCAAGAGCGAAAACTACGTGGCTGTCGATGCGCTCGCGCGGCTCGTCGAGCGTGGCACGTTGAGCGCGGTCAAATACGCGATCCCGCGCGACGATCCCGCCGACGATCCCTATCTGCGCCGGCTGCTGCAATGCGTGCCGGCCGCGAAGATCGTATCGGGCATGGGCGAGCGGCCAGCGCTCGTGCATCTGCGCGAGTTCGGGCTGGCAGCGTGGACGACCGGCAGCGGCTGCATCGCGCCGAACATGGTGATGGCGTTGCTGCGCGCGGTGCAAAGCGGCCGGAGCGCCGATGGCACCGATCGCGCGGACAACGACACCGCCCAGCGTTTGTACGATGCGTTCATGCCGCTCGAAACGCTGCGTAACGACATCTCGCCGATCCGCGTGCTGCACGACGCGATCACGTTCACGGGCCTCGCCGACATGGGGCCGTTGCTGCCGCTGCTCAGTTCGACACCGCGCGAGCATCATGCGAAGATCGCGCAGACCGCGTGCACGCTGCTCGCTCTCGAGCGCGAGTTCGCACCCACCCAATCGAACCGCTCCGACACGCAGGCAAGCACATGACCGAACACAGCCGACGCTATCTCGATCCTTCCATCCGTGTGTTCGATCCGCGCTTCAAGTCGTTGATCATCGCATCGGCGTCGGTCGAATGTCTGTATCAGGGCACGCGCTGGTCGGAGGGACCGGTGTGGTTCGGCGACGGCCGCTATCTGCTGTGGAGCGATATTCCGAACGACCGCATCCTGCGCTGGGACGAAACGACGGGCGCGGTCAGCACGTTCCGTCAATCGTCGAACAACGCGAACGGCCATACGCGCGATCGCGAAGGGCGTCTCGTCAGTTGCGAGCACCTGACGCGGCGTGTGACGCGCACCGAGTACGACGGCTCGATCACCGTGCTCGCCGACCGCTATCAGGGCAAGCGCTTCAATTCGCCGAACGACGTGGTCGTCAAATCGGACGGCTCGATCTGGTTTACCGACCCGACGTTCGGCATCGAAGGTTTCTACGAGGGCGAGCAGCAGCAGTCCGAACTGAAGCCGTGCGTGTATCGGATCGACGGGCAGTCGGGCGAGGTCTCGATGGTCATCGACGACGTGCTCGCCCCGAACGGTCTCGCGTTTTCGCCGGACGAGTCGCTGCTTTACGTGGTCCAATCGCGCGGCGAGCCGCGCAAGATCCGCGTATTCGATGTCGAGGCCAATGGCAAAGGCACGAAGGTATCGAACAACCGCGTGCTGATCGACGCGGGTCCGGGCACGCCCGACGGCTTTCGGGTGGACGTGCACGGCAACCTGTGGTGCGGCTGGGGCATGGGCACCGACGAACTCGACGGCGTGCGCGTCTTCACCGCGCAAGGCGAGCCGCTCGGCCATATCGCGCTACCGGAGCGTTGCGCGAACGTTTGCTTCGGCGGACGGCATCGCAACCGTCTGTTCATGGCGGCGAGCCACGGCTTGTATTCGCTGTTCGTCAATACGCAGGGCGTGCGCGGGGGTTGAGCAGTTGTCCGCTAACTAGACAACAGGTGTTGCAGCCACTGCGGATGCTCGGGTTTGCCCTTAATTCGCGTTACCAGGCGTTGAACGGCAAGGATTTCACGCCAATCGAGCCACTTTTGACCCGGCCTCGCGCTCTCGACTATTTGCTTGACATCGGCTGTTACGCTTCGCTATGTTCCCTTGGTAGAAAGATACCGCCCGCATGCAACACATCGACCAGCGGGCTTCCATACCAAGAAGCGAGGAGACGCAATGACTGTTTCGCACAGGCTGTCGTTCAAGCTGGTATCCGTCTGTATCGCCGCGAGTGCAGCGTTCACTCTTGCCGCGCACGCGGCCGATCCGGTCACGATCAACATCGTCGACGTGGCCGGCGATCTTCAACTCACGCAGAAGGGCTTCGAGGCGTTCAAGGCGAAGAATCCGAATCTCGTTGCGAACATCACGTTCACGAACGCTCCGTCGCCGCAATTGCCCGGCAAGATCAAGGCGATGCAGGCCGCGGGACGCTCCGACATCGACCTCGTATTGACCGGCACCGACGCGCTCGCGGCCGGCATCGAACAGAACCTGTGGATCAAGCTGCTGCCCGATAACGCGGCGCAGTTCCCCGGTGTGCTCGACAAGTACGCGCCGGGCCCGCGCAAGATGCAGGATCTAGCGCAGGGCTACGGTCTCGAGGTCGCGTATATGCCGGCTGGTCCGCTGCTCGAATACAACCCGGCCAAGGTCAGCGATCCGCCGAAGACACCCGAGCAACTGCTGCAATGGTGCAAGGCCCACCCCGACAAGCTGATCTACGCGCGGCCGGCCAATTCCGGTCCTGGCCGCACGTTCCTGATGGGCCTGCCCTATGTGCTCGGCGACAAGGACCCGCAGGACCCGGTGCACGGCTGGGACAAGACGTGGGCGTACCTGAAGCAGTTGAACGACTGCATTCCGTACTATCCGGGCGGCACCTCGGCGGTGATGAAGGAACTGGGCGAAGGCACGCGCGACATGACCGTGACCGTGACCGGCTGGGACATCAATCCGCGCGCGCTCGGCATCGTGCCGGCCGAATTCCGCGTACAGCCGTTCGACAACATGACGTGGGTCAACGACGCGCACTACATGGTGGTTCCGAAGGGCGTGCCGAAGGAAAAGCTAGACGTGCTGTACAAGATGATGAACTTCATGCTGGAGCCCGCGCAGCAGGCATTGACCTACGACGACGGCTACTTCTACCCGGGCCCGGCGATCAAGGGCGTTTCGTTCGAGCAGGCGCCCGCGCATAGCCAGGAGGTGCTGCAAAAGTATGGCCGACCGGAATACGCGAAGATGTTGAGCGATCGTCCGCATGCGTTACCGCTGAATGCGGCGGCAATGGTCGCGGCCTTCAGGAAGTGGGATACCGACATCGGCGCGCAGAAGACCCGATAGGCCTTCACCATTGCGACGGAAAACGAGACGAAACGCAGCGCGGCGTGAGCTAGCGCCGCGCTGCGTGTCTGCGGCGACCACGCGCGCCTCGGCTTAATTGCCTGATGCGCCGCGCGCACCGCACGCGCGGCACTTGCGACACCCGTCGTCTCACGCGGATCAGGAAACCGTATGAAGCATCACTTTGAGCAGTTGCGGCTCGACTCGGTGAGCCGCAGTTTCACGAACGCGCAAGGTCACGCGATCGCCGCGCTGCAGGGTCTCGATCTGACGATCCGGCGCGGCGAGTTCATCGCGCTGCTGGGACCGTCGGGTTGTGGCAAATCGACGGCGCTGAACTGCATCGCCGGATTGCAGCCGCTCACCGGCGGCGGCATCTGGCTCGACGAGCGCCGCATCGACGTGCTGCCGCCGGAAAAGCGCGGCTTCGGCATGGTGTTCCAGAACTACGCGCTGTTCCCGCATATGAGTGTGCTCGACAACGTCGGCTTCGGGCTGAAGATGCGTGGTGTCGGCAAGAGCGAGATCGCGCGCCGTGCACGCGAGGCGTTGAAACTGGTGCAACTGACAGGGCATGAGCAGAAGCTGCCCGGCCAGTTGTCCGGTGGCCAGCAGCAGCGTGTCGCGATCGCGCGTGCGATCGTGATCGAACCGCCGCTGATCCTGATGGACGAGCCGCTGTCGAATCTCGATACGAAGCTGCGCATCGAAATGCGCGCGGAGATTCGCCGCATCCATACGCAGCTCGAACGCGCGACGCTGTACGTGACGCATGATCAGGACGAAGCGCTGTCGATGGCCGATCGCATCGTCGTGATGAGGGAGGGCGTCGTGCAGCAGGTCGCGACGCCGAAAGAGGTCTATACGCGGCCGCGCAATCTGCATGTTGCGCGCTTCATGGGCTATCGCAACGTCGCCGAGTTCACGCTGGAGGGCATGCAAGGCGAGGGCGTCGTGGTCAGTGCGAACGGTGTGCGGCTGATCGGCACGGCGATGGCCGGCTTCGACAGCAAGCGCGTGAGCGTCGCGCTGCGCCCCGAAGACATGGAGCGCGCCGAGCCCGGCGCCGACAACGCGTTCGAGGCGCTGATCGACGCGGTCGAATACGGCGGCCACGATTCGCTGCTGCGCGTGAAGACCGCGTTCGGCGACGTGTGGGCGCGCGTGACCGGTGAATGCGCGGAGCGCGAGCGCATCATGCTGCGCGTGCGGCCGTCGTGCGTGCTGGTCTACGATGCCGAGGCCGCATGAACACGCCGACGCTCGTCCCCCCGCTTACTCGCCGCGCGCCGCGCGATGCCAAGGCCTGGCTCGTCGCGCCGGCGCTGCTCTTTATCGTCGCGCTGTTCATTTATCCGTTTGCGTACGGTCTCGCGCTGTCGTTCCGGCCGATGAACGGCGGCGGCCTATGGGCCAACTATCTGACGTTCTTCACCGACACCTCGATGTGGCCGACGATCCTCGTCACGCTCAAGCTGTCGGTACCCGCCACGCTGATCAACGTCGGCGTATCGGTGCCGGTCGCGTTCGCGCTGCGCCGCTACTCGCGTTATCAGAAGATCGTCACGACGCTGCTGGTGATTCCGGTGACGCTCGGCACCGTGCTGATCGCCGACGGCATGCTCACATACTTCGGTCCGCACGGCTGGCTGCCGCAGGCATTGCAGGCGCTGCATCTGTACACGCAAGAGATGCGGCTCACGCACAACTTCACGGGCGTGCTGCTGTCGCTGATCGTGTCGGGCTTTCCGTTCGCGTTTCTGTTGACGCTGTCGTACGTGACCGGCATCGACCCGACACTCGCGAGCGCGGCGGCGACGCTCGGCGCGAGTCCGTGGCAGCAGTTTCGCCGCATTTATTTTCCGCTGCTGGTGCCGGGGCTCACGATGGCCGCGTGTCTGTCGTTCGTGCAGGCGTTCTCGGTGTTTCCGTCGGCGGTGCTGCTCGGCGCGCCCGCGGGTCCGACGCGCGTGATGTCGATTGCCGCGGCCGAAGCCGCATTCGAGAGCTACGACTATTCGCTCGCGTCGGCGATCGCGATGGTGATGGGCTTCGTGCAACTGCTGGTGGTCGCCGCGCTGCTCGGCGCGCGCCGCTGGTTCTATCGTGGTCCGGTAACGGGAGGCAAAGGCTGATGACGACCGATCGTCGCGCGACGCAGCCCGACTGGCCCGCGTCCACCTCCGCTTCCGCATCCGCGGCGCCGCAGCCGGGCGATGGCGCCCGCGAGCCCGCGCAACACGCGCGTCAGCGCGCGAACCTGCCGGGCCGCATCTGGCAGGTGCTGGTGTGGGCCGTGATGGCGTTTTTCCTAATCAACGTCGTGCTGCTGATTGCGACGGTCGCGGTGAATTCGATCGCGACGCGCTGGTTCGGCACCGCGTTGCCGCAAGGCTTCACGCTGCACTGGTATGCGCAGGCGTGGAGCGACTTCCAGCTCGCAAGCGTGCTGTGGGTGACCGTGCAGGTGGTCGGCGCGGTCGTGCTGCTGTCGGTGCTGCTCGGCGTGCCTGCCGCGTATGCGCTCGCGCGCGTGCAATTCCGCGGCAAGCGCCTTGCGATGCTGATCTTTCTGCTGCCGTTGATGGTGCCGCCTGTCACCTACGGCATTCCGATGGCGACCGTGATGTACAAGGTCGGCCTTGCCGGCACGCTATGGGGCGTGATTCTTGCGAACCTCGTACCGGCGCTGCCGTTCGTGATTCTGGTGATGACACCGTTCATCGAGCAGATCGATCCGAATCTCGAAGCGGCCGCGCGCATTTTCGGCGCGAACACGTTCCGCTACTTCCGTTACGTGCTGCTGCCGCTGCTCGTGCCGGGTATGCTGGCCGCAGGGTTGCTCGTGCTGGTGCGTACGATCGGCATGTTCGAGCTGACGTTCTTTACGGCCGGTCCTGCCACGCAAACGCTGGTGGTCGCGTTGTACTACGCTGTGTTTTCGACCGGCGTGCGCGCGCCGCAATCGATCGATGCGATGGCGATGATCTATATGGCGATCACGTTGATCTGGGTGCTGATCGCACTACAATTCGTGAGCCCGACGCAAATCGTGTCTCGCGTGAAAGAACAGCGGCGCTGACGCGTGGTCGGCGTCAATCGTGGAGTAGACGTTGACGAAGAGAAAGATCCCCGAGGAATTGCGCAGTCATCGCTGGTATGGCGCGAACGATCTGCGTTCGTTCGGCCACCGCTCGCGCACCGCGCAGATGGGCTACAACCGGGAGGAATACGCGGGCAAGCCGGTCATCGCGATTCTCAACACGTGGAGCGAGATCAATCCGTGCCACACGCATTTCAAGCAGCGCGTCGAGGAAGTGAAGCGGGGCATCTGGCAGGCCGGCGGCTTCCCAATTGAGTTGCCTGTGCAGACGCTGTCCGAGCCGTTCCAGAAGCCCACCACGATGCTGTACCGCAATTTCCTCGCGATGGAAGCCGAGGAGATGCTGCGCTCGTACCCCGCCGACGGCGTCGTGCTGATGGGCGGCTGCGACAAGACCACCCCCGCGCTGCTGATGGGCGCGATCTCGATGGATCTGCCCGCCATCTTTCTGCCCGCCGGCCCGATGCTGCGCGGCAACTGGAACGGCGTGACGCTCGGTTCGGGTTCCGATTCATGGCGATACTGGGCCGAACTGCGCGCGGGCACGCTGACGCCGGAAGACTGGCAGGGCGTCGAGGGCGGCATCGCTCGCTCGCCGGGGCACTGCATGACGATGGGCACTGCGTCGACGATGACCAGCGCGGCCGAAGCACTGGGCTTCACGCTGCCCGGCTTCGCGTCGACGCCCGCGCCCGATTCGCGTCATGCGCGGATGGCCGCGAAAACCGGCATGCGTATCGTCGAGATGGTGTGGGAGGATCTGAAGCCGTCGGACCTGATTACGGCGGCCTCGGTCGATAACGCGGTGACGACTTGTGTCGCGCTGTCCGGCTCGACCAATTCGGTCGTGCATATGATCGCACTCGCACGGCGCGCGGGCATCGAGTTGACGCTCGATCGCTTCGACGAGATCGCACGCCGTACGCCCGTGCTCGCGAACATCCGGCCGACCGGCGCCTATCTGATGGAGGACTTTTTCTACGCGGGCGGTTTGCGCGCGCTGCTCACGGAACTGGGCGAGCTGATCGACGGTTCGCAGAAAACCGTGAACGGCCGCACGCTCGGCGAAAACCTCGCGGGCGCGCAGATTTTCAACGACGACGTGATCCGCCGCCGCACGAATCCGCTACTGCGCGACAGCAGCCTCGCGGTGCTGCGCGGCAATCTCGCGCCCGACGGCGCGGTCATCAAGCCCGGCGCGGCCGAGCCGCATCTGCTCGTGCATACGGGCCGCGCGGTCGTGTTCAGCGACTACAACGACATGGCCGCGCGCATCGACGACGACGCGTTCGACATCGACGAAAGCTGCGTGCTGGTGCTGCAGCACGCGGGGCCGGTCGGCGCGGGCATGCCCGAGTGGGGGCAACTGCCGATCCCGCGCAAGCTTCTGCAAAAAGGCGTGCGCGACATGGTGCGCATCTCAGACGCGCGGATGAGCGGCACGAGCTATGGCGCGTGCGTGCTGCACGTGGCGCCCGAGGCGTTCGTCGGCGGGCCGCTGGGGTTGGTGCGAAGCGGCGATCTGATCGAGCTCGATGTGCCGCGCCGCAGGCTGAATCTGCTGATATCGGACGAAGAGTTCGCGCGCCGCAAGGCCGCGTGGGTCAAACCGGTGGCGCGCTTTGAGCGCGGCTATGGCGCCCTGCATCAAGCGCACGTGATGCAGGCGGACCAAGGCTGCGATTTCGACTTCCTGCAGCGCGGCGGCGCGAGTCCGGAAACCTCGGGCGAACCGGAAATTCACTGACGCTCAATACCCGACGCGATACACGCGCCCCGTCTGCGCGCCTTCCACGCTGCGCAGATAAGCAAGCGCAGCGCGTTGTGCGCTGACGGGCTCGAAGCCGCGAAAGAACGGCGCATAAGCCTCCATTGACTCGGTCAGCACGGTCGGACTCACCACGTTGATGCGCAGCCCGCGCGGCAGTTCTATCGCCGCGCCACGCACGAAGCCTTCCAGCGCGAGATTGACGGTCGTCGCGCTCGCGCCCTGCGCGATCGGCTCGTCGCCCAGAATGCCGCTCGTCAGCGTGAACGAACCGCCGTCGGTCACGTACGGCAGCGCCGCGAACACGACGTTGATCTGGCCCATCAGCTTGTCGCGCAGCCCGACCCAGAACTGCTCGATGCTCATCCGCGCCAGCGGACCGAAATGCACGTTGCCAGTCGCGGTGACGACGCCGTCCACCTTGCCGATGTCGCGGAACAGCCGCTCGACGCTCGCGGGGTCCGTGCTGTCGACGTGATATTGCCCGCGCGTCGCTCCCACCTCGATCACTTCGTGACGCGCCTTCAACTCCGCGCTGACGGCCTGGCCCAGCGTGCCCGTGGCACCGATGACGACGATCCTTTTCATCCGCAACTCCGTTAAACGAACCAACGTTAAAGCAAAGCACGCACCAGAATAAAACGGTGCGTGCTGCGTGAATGCCTGATTTAATCGGAATAAACGCGGTAATTCAAACGCGCGCGTATAAAGGGATGATACGCGCGCGTCCGCCTATTTCACGCGGTGTAATTCGATAACGCGCGCGGGCCGCAAATGATTGAGCGCGTAGTGAATGCGGCCGCGATCCTGGCGCTGTCCGACCGGACGCGGGTCGATGTACTGGTTGTCGGCCGAGTAGACGGCGAGCGGCTCGACCATGCCCTTGTCGATCACCGCGTAACCGGGCTCGAGCGCGAGCAGCAGATGGTTGCCGCCAAGCCGGCTGTCGAAGCCGGCCATGCCGTCGAGCGCCTCGGGCACGCTGTTCTCGAGCGTCGCATTGCTGGTTGTGATTTCGTCGGGCGAGATCGCGCCGTGGCCCGCCAGACGGGCCGCTTCATGGTTCTTGCCGTCGGTGTCTACGGTGCTGTCGTGCGTGCGATCGTTGTGCAGGTCCGTGGTTGGTGGGTCCTTCGGGTCTGGTTTCGTGCCGGCGTTTTCGGGTTTGCTGATCGCGCTGTTCATCGTGCATCTCCTGAAGAGGACATTCGAAGAAAAGAGCAAAAGCCGTTCCGACTGACACGGCGCCGCTGTGCGCGGGAGTCGCGATGCGTTGTCCGCCATGATTCGATGCGAGTGGCGTTGCCTCGCGATTGAATGGCGATGACGTCCGGGATTCATTTCGTTTTTTTTAATGGACGCGTATTTTCTACAGAGTATGATTCTACTCCTGCGACCGACGCGCGGATAAATTGGCGGCATGCTCCGGCTGTTCACGATGGTCGGAAAAAATTAACAAACAAATGGCCGCGCGACTGAGAAAATGTTACGGGGCTTCAGGGGCGGGTGACTCATGCACTTCGATGCTGCATTCACACATCGCGGCTATCTATTGAATTGCGAACCGGCGCGCTCGGGCGACGGCTCCTGGCAACCGTATGTGGTGATCTCGCGCTCGAGCGACGGCGAACTGGTCGCCAACCGTTTCTTCCCCACGGAACTGCGCTTCTCCGACGAAGCCGCCGCGATCGCGCACGCGCGCGATTGGGCAGTGCGCTGGATCGACGCGAGCAGTCTGACAATCTGACGTCAGGGAACGATGCATGCGTGCAGGCACGCGCCGACGCAACGAGCCGAGCCGCTCTGCGCGCCGCCGGGCGGGCAGCGTTAAAACGCGGTAATCTCTGCTGGATAACCACTTTGAACCGTGCACGCTGCACGGCGCCGTCCCTTATGCCCAACGAGCCTTCCCCGAGCTGGGGCCTTGAACAGATCGTCGCCGACCTGCGCGCCTCGCGCGAGCAATTGCATCGCACGCGGCATCCGCTCGGCATTCGCGAGTTGCCATCGCGCGAAGCGGTGGTCAATATCGTGACCGGCTTGCGCGCCGCGATGTTTCCGACGCACTACGGCGCCCCCGATCTAACCGACGAGACGGTCGACTACTACGTCGGCCACACGCTCGAAAGCACGTTGCGGCTGCTCGCCGAACAGATTCGCCGCGCGCTGCGCTTCCTGCCAGAGTTCGGCGCGACGCCCGACGCCGAGTTGCGCGAGCGCGCGTTCGCGGTGGCGCGCGAGTTCGCGACGCAGCTGGCGGGCATCCGCGCGCTGCTCGTCAGCGACATCCAGGCTGCGTACACCGGCGACCCCGCCGCGCAGCACATCACCGAAATCCTGCTGTGCTATCCGGGCGTGTGGGCGATGACGCATCACCGGCTCGCGCATGCGCTGCATCGGCTCGGCGTGCCGCTGCTCGCGCGCTTCATCAACGAGATCGCGCACTCGGCGACCGGCATCGACATTCACCCGGGCGCGACGATCGGGCCGAGCTTCTTCATCGATCACGGCACCGGCGTGGTGATCGGCGAGACCGCGATCATCGGTGAGCGCGTGCGCGTGTACCAGGCGGTCACGCTCGGCGCGAAGAGTTTCGCGGCCGACGAAGACGGCATGCTGATCAAGGGCAACGCCCGTCATCCGATCGTCGAGGACGACGTCGTGATCTACGCGGGCGCGACGATTCTCGGACGCGTGACGATCGGGCGCGGATCGGTGATCGGCGGCAACGTGTGGCTCACGCATAGCGTGCCGCCGGGCAGCAGCGTATCGCAAGGCAAGATCCGCGAAGGAGAGCGCACCGACAATGGGCGGCAGTGATGCTCGCCTCGCCGCGGCCGGCTGCATCGCTGCGCCTAGCTGATCGGCCAATGGCGTAACCACGGCAACGCATACATGCCATGCCGCCACACATGCTCGCCGATGAACCACGCGGCCACCCACGACGCCGCGACGACGATCAGATCGCAGTGCCCGCTATTCCATAGATTCAACGAATGTCGCCCGGCGATCCACGGCACGCCGAGCGGATTCGGCCAGTCGGCGAGCAGATGCATCAGGCCGCCGCACGCGAAGCCGAACGCGGGCGCCGCGTAGATCGAATGTCCGAGCATGTGATACGACGCCGCGAGCAGCGCGAGCCAGCCGATGCCCCAATGCGTCAACGTGCGATGCGTGATCCACAGCCGCCGCGCGCGCGACCACCATGCAACTTCGAGCCAGTCTGGCGCGGTGCTGCCGGCCACGCCGGCGATGAAGCTCAGCAGCACGCCAGTGTGAAACGGACCGCCGCCGCTGCGCGCGACGATCGCCGCCGCGATGATGCCGGCTGCGAAACCGGTCGCATGATGCGCTTTGCTGGATGCCATCGACATTCGCGACACAAGTGCCGCGCGAAAAACAAAGGGCGGCTATGTTCGCAGATGAGCGCGTAAAAAAATAGCCGATGGGCGAGATATAAATTCGCGCATCGGCCTTCCGTGAGTGATGCACACGGCGTTCAAGTGCGCCGCGCCGCTCAGGTCGCGCAGCGTGCGATAGCGAAGCGCATTTCCTCTTCGGGTGGATCGTCGGGCGCATTGGCCGGATGCATGACCTTGATGACCGTGCTGCCGTTGAGCGGGGTCAGCGTGACGAAGTACGAGTTGTGCGAATCGGCGCCGACCGCGAGTTCGGTCGCCGCGCCCGTCTGCGAGGTACGCACGCGCGGCAGACGTCCTTCGAGGCAGGCGGCGATGGACGCAGGCGTGCGTGACGACGACACGTACACGAGCGGCGCGGACGCATCGCGCGCGGGGCCGCCCGACGAACCGCAAGCGGCGAGGGTGGCAGTGAGGGCGGCAGCGGGGGCAAGCAGGAGAAGTCTTTTCATGATCCGATCGTCGGCGTTCCCAGTCATGCATGGGGAGGTGAGGCGCGGGCGAAGCGCGATGCGCTGGCGGACAGCGCGATGCTTCGCGACGAAGCTGCCGTGCAGGCGGCGCGGTTTCGCGGCGTCGCACGGCGGCCGGGGCAGTATACCGAGCAAGCGCCGGCGTCGTCACTAGCGCGGCCGGGGAAATCGCCTTGCAGCGACACGGTGTGCCACTTCGGCTCGCCCGAGCCGTTGGAGCCGCTCTCCTTCCTCGCTGCCACGCGGATCAAAGCAGGTGTTCGACAATGAGCCGCTGCCCTGCTGCCAGTTGCTGTGACCGCCCTGGTTGTTCCAGTAGACGAGACCCGCGTCGAGCGATCCGTACAACGTGACGCTGCTTTGCGCGTGTGCGGTGATTGCGAAGGCGCTCAGCAGGCTTGCCATGATGGGGCTTCTTTGCATGTTCGGGATTCACTCCGTGGTACGTGGAGAATCGGCATGTTGAGCGCCATTCCCAGCGAAGTGTAATTACCGCTATGCAGATATTTAATTATTCGACTTGCAACAGTTTATTTTCGCATCCGCGATTATGTGAATTAATCGTGTAAGTGCAGGTTCCTAAAAGGAAATTATTTTTAAAGGTGAATGGGCGGCTACGCTGCCAAGTCCACCGACGTTGCCGGACCGTTACGACATAAGGCCTACGGCCAGCATCGGATGCCCTCGCCGATTCTCACCGTTTTGCGCAACGCAGTCTTACGAAGAAAGCGTTAAATCATAGTGGGAGGCCACTTATAATTTAGATAGACCCCTTCGACCAAAGGGTGTCTTTTTCATTTTTACACGCGGCTTTCGGGCCGCGTTTTTTTATCTGACATTTAAAGTGGTTTTATACATTGTCGCGTAAGGGTAAATAGAATTTTTCGCGCCCCTCGAGCGGCTTCGCCGTTCCGAGCGCGCCTTGTCCGTTCGTCAGAGCGAGCAGGGCGAAGCGGGCCGGGCAGGTAGAATCGCGGGTTCGAAATCTGTTTGTGTGCCCCGCGAAGTGAGTGAACCTGTGATGAACGACACGCCTTTTCCCTCGACCGACACGAATGCCGGGTTCCTGGCCGACGACTCGTCCGGACCGGACGAAAGCGTGCATGAAGAGCGTCTGTGGCGCGATAACGGCTGGACCGCGCGCATCATCAAGAACGAAGACGACGAAGGCTGGGCCGTCGAAATGATCAAGGACGGCGAGGCGGAGCCCGCGCTCGTCGGGCCTTGGACGATGGGTCGCAACAAGAAGGATCCGAAGCCGCTCGACGTGTCGGCGTTCAACACGCTGGTGAAAACCGCCGCGGAAGTGCTGCGTCGCCACGAGCAGCAACTGCGCGCGCAACTGCACAAGGCGGTGCGCGTGCCGAGCGCGGACGGCAACGACGAACTCGACATCACGCTCGACATCGTTCCGGACGAAGACGAGCCGTACGCGCTGTTGAGCGCGCTCGATATTTTCGGCGAGCAGATCGCGCAGGTGCAGGTCGCGCCGACCTTCAAGCTCAGCAAGGCGAGCGCCGCGGCGTGGGTGGCGAACGAGTTTCGCCGGCCGGGGTAAATGGCGGTTGCAGGCGCGGTTGCGTCGTGATCGGATCGTCTTGGGCCATCCGGCCGAGGAGCCAGCGAACGGGAATCTCGCGATAATTTGCGGTCTCTTTTGGCGGCCTCGCGAGGTGGACTTGAAATGGATTTCGATTTTGCGACGAGGTTTTATCGACGTGGCGGATGTTCGCTATGACCTCGCTCATCTGCTTGCCAGCGCGTTTACTTTCGCGATTCCCGCCGCGCCGCGATTTCCGGCAGTGACGGCAACGGTCCACGTCGAATACACGTCGCATTGCGTGTCGTTTGGAGCGGGCGCGACCGGGCCACTCGATTTCGAAGTGCTCGGCAACGCGTGCAGAATACTCGATCATCGCAATGTGGCGCGCGCGTTTTGCCCCGACCGACACCGCTGGCCGCAGCCAGCGCGTGCCGCCGCCAATCCCTAGTTGCGCTTGCAAAAAATCGCGGTGATCAGCGGCGCGACGTGGTGCACGATCGCTGTACTGCCGGCGTTCTCGAGCGCGCTTCTAACCTTGTCGTCGCCGCCGAACACGACGGCGCCATACGCGGACTGCGCGACCGGTTCGCCGTCGCCGACCCGGAACATCGGGTCGTCTTTTTCGAAGCCGACCACCGCGAATACGCGGAAACCGAACGCGGTTAGATGCGCACCGGGCATCGGCGAGAACGCGTTGATCGAGTTGCTTTCGACGTGACTTGGCTTCGGGTTGATCAGTTGCTGTTGCATCAGATCAGCAATGAACTGGTGGCCGCTCTCATTGCATACGAGTGGCGCGTCGAGCTCCACGGCAAAAGAGGACAGCGGCAGCGCGGTGGCTGCGGCAAACAGCACAAGGACAAGAAGACGGTTCATGAGTGTAGGCGGGCGTCCACAGTCGATGCCGTGGATTAGCAACCACTGCGCCATCCCCCGGAGGGGCGCAAGCGGTGCTGCACATCGAACAGATTCCGCGTGACTGGCACAACTGGATTCGCACTTTACAGCGATTCGGCGAATTCCGCTTTGTGGCGGACATACAAACGCTATTTGCAAATTGCCGGGAAACATACGACGCAACAGCAAGCTTTCAGAATCCCGTATATATTTCCGCCTTATGACTTCGCAACCCCGACCTCCAATAAACGTCCCGCCGCCACGTACGTGGGATGCCCGGCTCGCTCGCCGGCTCGTGACACCGCTAATCGATACCTGGGTCACCCCGAATCATTTGACCACGCTGCGCCTGCTGATCGGCGTCGCAGGCGCGCTGTGCCTTGCGCACGGAGGATTCGGGTGGGCCAATGCGGGAGCACTTCTGATCGTTCTGTCTAATTTCGTCGATCACACCGACGGCGAACTCGCGCGCGTCGGCGGCAAGTCGAGCCGTATCGGTCATTTTTACGATCTCGCCTGCGATGCTCTCGTGACCGTGATGCTGTTCGTCGGCATGGGTATCGGTGTCGGCGGTGCGCAGATCGATGCTTTGAAGCTCGCGCCCGGCATGCTCGGCGCGGTTGCGGGTGTCGCGGTTGCCCTGATCTTCTTCTTGCGCATGCGGATCGAGGAAATGGTCGGCAAGGCCGGCACGAAGCAGGCGTCGGTGGGGGGCTTCGAAACCGAGGACGTGCTTTACCTGCTGCCCATCGTCACGCTGACGAATGTCGTCGCGCCGTTCGTGGTGGTCGCGTCGATTGGCGCGCCGCTGTTCGCCGCATGGGTGGTGATCGACTACTGGCGCGTCGCGCGCCGTAGCGCTCGCCTGACGGCCAAGGCCCCCGCCACTTCGGAAACCAGTCAACAGTGGGCCAGCAAATGAATCTGCACGCCGAAGACGACGTGATTGCGCCCGTGTCGACAGGCACGCCCGTGGCGGCGCTCACGCCCGCGCCCGATGCCGACCGCGCGGTCGCGAGCCGTACCCGCACGTTCGACAACGCGCGTCTGCGCAAAGACTTCGCCGCGCAGGACGCGTTTCTGTATCTCGAAGATTTCCTCGCGCCGGAAGTCACCGCGCAGCTGGTTCACAGCGCGCGCTCGCTGCTCGACGAAGTGAACCGCAACTATCTGCCTGGCCACAAGCAGGGCGGCAGTGTCAGCCGCCATACGATCGACCGTCTCGCGCCGTTCATCGCAGAGCTGTATCGTTCGAAGGAGTTGATCGGCTGGCTCGAGCAGCTGAGCGGCGACCAGCTGCAGGTGTCGCCTGCCGACGACCCGCACGCCTACGCGCTCTACTACTACACGCGCCCCGGCGACCATATCGGCTGGCACTACGATACTTCGTATTACGACGGGCGCCGCTACACGCTGCTTCTCGGCGTGATCGACGAATCGTCGTGCCGGCTCGACTACGAGCTGCATACGCGCAATCCGGAGATGCCGGACCAGCCGGGTTCGGTGCAGATTCCGCCCGGTGGCCTCGTGTTTTTCGATGGCGACAAGCTGCGTCATCGCATCACGCCGGCCGGCCCGAACGAGATGCGCGTGTCGCTGACGTTCGAATACGTCACCGATCCCAACATGCGGCCGTGGCGCCGCTTCGTTTCGAACATGAAGGACGCGATCGCGTACTTCGGTTTCCGTCAGGTGTTCCGTCAGATGGCCTCGCGCGGCAAGGACGCCGCATGAGTCGCGCGGCGCTGCTTCTGCTGTCGATCGGCTCGGCGCTGTTCGTCGGCCTGCTCGCGTGGCAGGGCTTCGGCTCGGTGACGTCCACTTTGCTCGCAGCCGGCTGGGGGCTCGCGGTCGTCGCCGCGTTCCACGTGGTGCCGCTCGCGATCGATGCGGCTGCGATCGCGGTGCTGTTCAAGCGCGGCCATCCGTCGCGTGACGGCGCGCATGAAGGTCCAGCAAGCCGCGCGCGAGCCGACCTCTCGCTGCGCGATGCGCTGTCCGCGCGCTGGATCGGCGAATCGGTGAATAGCCTGCTGCCCGCTGGACAGATCGGCGGTCCGGTGGTGATGGTGCGGCAACTGTCGCAGCGCGGCATGCTGCTGCGCGACGCGGCCGCCGCGATCACCGTTAGCACGACCTGGCAGGCGCTCGCGCAAATCGTGTTCGCACTCGGCGGCCTCGCGATGTTCGGCGCGTACGCCGCGCACGGCACGCTGCACGACCTGCGCACCGCGACGCTGATCGCGACCTGCGTGCTCGGCGCGCTGATCGCCGGGTTCTACTTCGCGCAGCGGCGCGGCCTGTTCGGGCGTCTGCTCGGCGTGGTGTCGAAGGTGTTCGGCAAGCGCGACTGGTCGTCTCTGATGACGCGCGCTGAAGCCGTCGATGCCGCCGTGCAGTCGCTGTACCGCGAGCGCGGCCGCGTGGCGGCGAGCTTTGCGCTGAGCCTCGTCGGCTGGGTCGTCGGCATGGTCGAGGTATGGCTCGCGCTGCGTTTTCTCGGCCATCCGGTCGGCTGGATCGACGCGCTGCTGCTGGAGAGCATCGGCCAGGCGATTCGCGGCGCGGCCTTCATGATTCCGGGCTCGCTCGGCGTGCAGGAGGGCGGCTATCTGCTGCTCGCGCCGCTGGTGGGTTTGCCGCCCGACGCGGCGCTGGCGTTGTCGCTCGCCAAGCGTGCGCGTGAAATCCTGCTGGGCCTGCCGGGCCTGCTGGTATTGCACTTCAGCGAACGAAGCTGGCAACGTCGGCGCGCCCCGCGGCGTGTGCCGGTTGCCGATTGACCTCCGTACTTTTTTCAAAGGACCGCGCATGCGCGCCATCATTCTCGCAGCGGGCCTCGGCCTGCGTCTCCAGCAACCGCCGCAAGCCCAGTTTCCGAAATGCCTGTTGCAGTTCGACGGTATGAGCCTGCTTGAACGGCATCTGCAGATGCTCGAAACCGCCGGCGTGACCGACGTCGTGCTCGCGCTCGGTTTCCAGCCGCAATCCGTGCAGGCGGAACTCGCGCGCATCAACTGGCCGCATCAGATCGAGACCGTGCTCAATCCGCGTTTCGATCTGGGCAGCGTGCTGACCGTGCATACCGTTGCCGACGCGTTGACGCGCGGCGGCGACGTGCTGCTGATGGACGCCGACGTGCTGTACGACGAGCGCATCCTGAACGCGCTGGTGGCGGGCGAGTCGGTCAACCGACTGCTGATCGACCGCGATTTCGAAGCGGGCGACGAGCCGGTCAAGCTATGCCTGAAGAACGGCGTGCCGGTCGAGTTGCGCAAGCAGCTCGCGGTCAATCTGGAGTTCGACACGATCGGCGAGTCGGTCGGCTTCTTCCGCTTCCGCGAGGAAACCGCACGACGCTTTACGCAGATCGTCGCGGGCTATGTCGACAGCGGCCGTGCGAACATGCCGCACGAAGAGGCGGTGCGCGACCTGCTGCTCGAGCGCAGCCAGGTATTCGACACGGCCGACGTGACCGGCGCGCCGTGGATCGAGATCGACTTCCCGAACGACGTCGCGCGCGCGGCCAACGAAATCCTGCCGCAGTTGCAGCCGCTCGTCAGCGCATCGCGCTAAAGCGTCCGCCGCGCGTCAGCACGCATGACGGCGCGCGGCAAAACCCCTCGCGCGACAACATTTGTTGCCGCCGCAATGCCATAATCGGCACTTTCCATTGATGGCGGGCCGCCCGTCGCCATGAAAATGCTGCTCGCTTTAGGCGCTTTCATCGTTCCGCTGATCGTCGCGTGCGCGATGTTCATGGAAAACGTGGACGGCACGGTCATCGTGACGTCGCTGCCGGTTCTGGCGCGCGACCTCGGTCATGATCCGATCACGCTGAAGCTTGCGGTTACCGCGTATGTGATCGGCCTCGGCGTTTTTATCCCGATCTGCGGCTGGGTCGCCGACCGCTTCGGTTCGCGCACCGTGTTCCGAACCGCGATCGGCATCTTCATGGCGGGCTCGCTGCTGTGCGCGGCCTCCACTTCGCTCGATACCTTCGTGCTCGCGCGCTTCGTGCAGGGCATCGGCGGCGCGCTGATGGTGCCGGTGGGGCGCATCATCATCTTCCGTTCGCTGCCGAAGTCGGAGTTCATTCGCGCGATCAACTATCTAACGGTGCCGGCGTTGCTCGGCCCGGTGGTCGGGCCGCCGCTCGGCGGCTTTATCACGACCTATCTGCACTGGCGTCTGATCTTCGTGATCAATGTGCCGATCGGGCTGCTCGGAATCTGGCTCACCAACAAGTACATCGCCAATACGCGCGAGCCGCATCCAGGCCGGCTCGACTGGCTTGGCTTCGTGCTGTCGGCAAGTGGCGCGTCGTTGTTCATGCTCGGGCTCTCGCTCGTCGGCGGCGAACTGGTGTCGACGGGAGAATCGGTCGGCATGTGCGTGACCGGCATCGTGCTGCTGCTGGTTTATGTGCTGTACGCAAGCCGCGTCGCGCTGCCGGTGCTCGATCTGAGTTTGCTGCGCATTCCGAGTTTTCATGCGAGCGTGATCGGCGGTTCGCTGTTTCGTATCGGTCTTGGCGCGGTGCCGTTCCTGTTGCCGCTCGCGTTGCAGGAAGGGCTCGGCATGACCGCGTTCAGAGCCGGCGCGATCACCTGCGCGTCCGCGTTCGGCTCGATCTTCATGAAGACGGTGGCGTCGCGCATTCTCGAACGCTTCGGCTTTCGCACGGTGCTGATGGTCAACGCCGGGTGCGCGGGTCTTGCGATCGCCGTGTACGGGTTGTTTTTTCCCGGCACGCCGCATTGGGTGATCTGGTGCATCGTGCTGGTGGGCGGCTTCTTTCCCTCGCTGCAATTCACGTCGCTCAATACGCTGGCCTATGCGGATATTCCGAGCAGCGACGTCGGCCGCGCAACGAGTGTTGCGAGCGTGATCCAGCAGATGTCGCTCGGGCTCGGCGTGACGATCTCGGGCATCGTGCTGCTGATTTCGCATCGTCTGCAAGGGCATCCGAACATCGTGTTCTCCGATTTCTGGCCGGCGTTTCTGGTCGTCGGTCTGTTCTCGTGCCTGTCGATTCCGATTACGCGGCGGCTGCCGCGAGACGCGGGTGACGAGATCGCGCGCGGCAGCCGCGGGCGCGCGTAAGTCAAGATACGGGCGCAGTCTGCTTACCCCGCCTGCTCCACCGGCGTCACCGTCAACTCCAGCCGCTGCGCGCCGCGCAACACCGTCACGCTGACCGGCTTGTCGATACGCGAAGCATCGAGCGTGCGCTGCAGACCATCCACATCCTGCACCGGCTGTGTGTCGATCGCGACGATCGTGTCGTCGGTGCGCAAGCCGCCGAGCGCGGCCGGACTGCCTTTGACGATCTCCATGACGTGCACGCCGCTTTGCGTGCCCAGGCCAAAGTAGCGCTGCACACGCCGCGACAGCGGCGCCGTCGTGCCGGCCACGCCGATATACGCGCGTCGCACGCGGCCATGCGCGAAGATCTGCATGATGACCCACTTCGCGGTATCAATCGCGGTCGCGAAACAGATGGCCTGCGCGCCAGGAATGATCGCGGTATTCACGCCGATCACCTGACCCGCCGAATTGATCAGCGGTCCGCCGGAGTTGCCCGGATTCAACGCCGCGTCGGTCTGGATCACGTCGTAGATCATGCGGCCGGAGTTCGAGCGCAGCGACCGGCCCAGCGCCGAAACGACGCCGGTCGTCACGGTCTGCTGCAGCCCCAGCGGGCTGCCGACCGCAATGGCGATCTGCCCGACGCGCAGCTTCGACGATTCGCCGAGTTCGACATGCGGCAGCGGCTCCGGCGAACCGATGCGCAGCACCGCGAGATCGCTGCCGGGATCGTCGCCGACCAGATCGGCGTCGAACTTGGCGCCGTCGGCCAGCGTCACCTGGATATGCGTCGCGCCATGTACGACGTGGCTGTTGGTCAACAGGTAGCCGTCGGGCGTGAACAGAAAGCCCGAGCCGGTGCCGCCGCGCGCGCCGCGCCCATGCGCGGACGCGTCGCCGGGCAGCCGGCGCTCGACGGCGATAAACGCGACCGCCTGCTGCACGCGCTCCAATGCGCCGATCACGGTGCGGGAGTAGGCGTCGAGCAGCGCGTCGTCGTCGTTGGTCAAAAGTTCGGTGGATTGGGGCCCGGGGGCGTCGGATGCGGCGCTCGACAGGTCATCGATGAAGCGTGGACGGCTTCCCATAACGATGCTCCGGATAGACGGGCTGCGAGATGCGGGGCGTCGCGCGGGTTTTCAAGGGCGTCTGGGGCGGGGCGCCCGGGGTCGTCCCGAGTGCCGCACTGGCGGCCACCGCGTGTGAGACACTTTCCGGGGCGGGGCCGTCGCTCGCCGCTCGCTCGCTCGCGCCACGGAGACCGCCTTCATGTCCGCATCTACCCCTTCAGCGCCGCAACCTCCGCAGCCGGAACCACGCATCGAGTCTCTGAGCGCAATCACGCTCGCCACCAGCGACATGCAGCGCGCCGTCGCCTTCTACGAAGCGCTCGGCTTCCCGCTCAAATACGGCGGTCCGCGCGAGGCCTTCACGTCGTTCGCGTTCGGCAGCTCGTATCTGAACCTGATCGCCGATGCGCGCGCGCCGGTCAGCTGGTGGGGGCGCGTGATCATCTACGTGTCGGACGTCGACGCGATCTATGCCAAGGCGCTGGCCGCGGGCTTGCAGCCGTCGCTCGCGCCGGCGGATGCGCCGTGGGGCGAGCGCTATTTTCATATCACCGATCCGGACGGCCACGAATTGAGCTTCGCGCGGCCGCTGCACTAGCGGCGGCAGCCTAGGCAAAACTCGCTATCATGGGTGTTTCCACGCGTCCGCAGCGGCCGGCCACGCGGTAACACGGCTGACACCTCGCGCTTCGATAATCGAACGCGACCGCGTCGCGCTAGCCGCCGACGCGCCATCCCATTCCTGTTGCGAGGAGAGCCGCAATGAATGAGCCGGACCCGAGACCCGATTTCGAATTGATGGCGGAGCGGCAACGCCGTTTCGAGGAAGACCTCATCGATGCCTACGACGAAGAACTCGAAATGGAGGTCGACGACCGCATCATCGACGGCCCGGCCGGATTTACGCCCGAGCATCGCGAGGCGCGCAGGCAGTACTTCCGTGAACTGTTCCGCCTGCAGGGGGAACTGGTCAAGCTGCAGGACTGGATCGTCGCGACCGGACATCGGCTCGTCGTGATCTTCGAGGGGCGCGATGCGGCGGGCAAGGGCGGCGCGATCAAGCGCATCACGCAGCGCCTCAATCCGCGCGTGTGCCGCGTGGCAGCATTGCCCGCGCCGAATAATCGCGAGCGCACGCAATGGTATTTTCAGCGCTATGTGTCGCATCTGCCGGCGGGCGGCGAGATGGTGCTATTCGATCGCAGCTGGTACAACCGCGCGGGCGTCGAACGCGTGATGAACTTCTGCACCGACGAGGAATACGAAGAGTTTTTCCGCTCGGTGCCGGAGTTCGAAAAGATGCTGGTGCGCAGCGGCGTGCAGATCCTCAAGTACTGGTTTTCGATCACCGACGAAGAGCAGGAAATCCGCTTCCAGAACCGCATTCACGATCCGCTGAAGCAGTGGAAGCTGAGTCCGATGGATCTGGAAAGCCGGCGCCGCTGGGAAGCGTATACGCAGGCGAAAGAAGTGATGCTGCAGCGCTCGCATATCCCCGAGGCGCCGTGGTGGGTCGTGCAGGCCGTCGACAAGAAGCGCGCGCGCCTGAACTGCATTCACCATCTGCTGAGCCAGGTGCCATATCATGAGATCGAGCACCCGCACATCGAATTGCCGTCGCGCGTCTATCACGAAGACTATAGCCGCCAGCCGGTGCCCGACGCGATGATCGTGCCCGAGGTGTACTAAAAAGCGGATCGTATGGACTAGCGGGCCAACGAAAAAGCGCGGTACGTATAGAACGTATCGCGCTTTTTTTCGTGCTGGATAGGTTTCCACCAGATCGGCGAACTCAGAACACCGAACGGAACAGCCAGTACAACCCGCCCGCGAGCGCGATCGACGCGGGCAGCGTCAGCACCCATGCGAGAATCAGGCTGCGCACGGTGGCCCATTGCAGACCCGAGCCGTTGGCCGCCATCGTGCCGGCCACGCCGGAAGAGAGCACGTGGGTCGTCGACACCGGCAGACCGTAGACGTCGGCGGCACCGATCGTGACCATCGCGACGAGTTCAGCCGACGCGCCCTGGCCGTACGTCAGATGCTGTTTGCCGATCTTCTCGCCCACCGTGACGACGATGCGCTTCCAGCCGACCATCGTGCCGAGACCCAGCGCGATCGCGACCGCCACCTTGACCCACGGCGGAATGAACTTGGTCGCGTGATCGATCTGCTTTCTGAAGTTGGCGATGACCTTCGCGTCCTCGGGCGAGAACTGCGGCTGATTGGCCTTCTGCATCAGACGGATCGCCTCGGACGTGACATACATGTTGTTGCGCACGTTATCGACGATGCCTTGCGGCAGCGCGGCCATCGAGCCAAATTCGCCGACCTGGCGGCCGATCTGCTCGGTCAATTGCCGCAGCGCCGGCAGCGTCGCGGGTGTCAACTGACGGGTGCGCACGAAGGCCTCGACGTCGGCGCGCGGATCCGCGGACGGCGCCGCGCCCTGCGTGTAGCGCGCTAGCGTCGCCGCGGTTTGATGCGCGACCGCGACGAAGTTCTGCGTTTGCTCCGGCGTGACCGCTCGATTCAGTGCGTACGCAGTGGGCACCGTACCGATCAGGATCAGCATGATCAGACCCATGCCTTTCTGCCCATCGTTCGAGCCGTGCGCGAACGACACGCCCGTGCAGGTCAGAATCAGCAGGCAGCGAATCCAGAACGGCGGCGGCTCCTTGCCCTTCGGCTCGGCATACAGCGCGGGCACCCGCACGACGGCCTTCAGGATCAGCAGCAGCAAGCCCGCGAGCAGAAAGCCCACGATCGGCGAAAACAGCAGCGACTTGCCGACGCCGAGCGCCTGAGTCCAGTCGACGCCGCTGGTGCCATTCGCACCGTGCATCATCTGATTCATCAGGCCTACGCCGATGATCGAGCCGATCAGCGTGTGCGAGCTCGAAGACGGTAGGCCCAGGGACCACGTGCCCAGGTTCCAGATGATCGCGGCGATCAGCAGCGCGAATACCATCGAGAACCCGGCGCTGCTGCCGACCTGCAGGATCAGCTCGACAGGCAGCAGTTGCAGCACGCCGAAGGCGACCGCACCGCTAGACAACAGCACACCGAGAAAATTCCACGCGCCGGACCAGACGACCGCGATATTCGGTGTCAGCGAGTGGGTATAGATGACGGTGGCGACCGCATTGGCCGTATCGTGAAAGCCGTTGACGAACTCGAAGCCGAGCGCGATCAGCAGCGCGACGCCGAGCAATAGATAGGGCAGCACCGAGCTTTCGCGCACGGGCTGCAGATCGTCTATCAGATGAACACCGCAGTACACGACGCCCGCAATGAGCAGGCCGGCGAAAATCACCAGGCCTGCGCTACGGCCCTTGCCGCTGGCGGCGCCTGGTTGCGGATACGAAAGTTCCGGCATGGCGTGAGCCCCAAAAATGTGGTCGCAGAGTATTCGATGCTGCTTTCGCTGCGTGTCGCAATGATGACAACTGCGTGACGGCAATGGGGGTGTAAAAAATAGACGCGGCGCCGCTTATGCCGCCGCGCACTGGACTAAGCAAGTGATGAATAAAACCAGGCAGTGGACGCACCGCAGTCGCGCCTACGATGCGCTGACGACTTCGCCGCTTGCGCTGCCACCGAGGGTGCGTTTATAGGCTTGCGCGACGATTTCCGCCGGTATCCCTTGCGACGGATCGCGGCCCATCGATTCGAGCGTTTCGGCGACCCACCCCGGGCTCACCACATTGACGCGGGCTTTGCCGCGCAACTCGAGCGCGGCCGAGCGCGCGAACGCCTCGACACCCGCATTGACGATGCTGACCGCGGCGCTGCCTTCCATCGGCTGTTGCGCGAGCACGCCGCTCGTCAGTGTGAACGAGCCGCCTTGCGACACATGGTCCACGCCGCAGCGCACAACATTGACCTGCCCCATCAGTTTGTTGGCAAGACTAAAAGAAAAGTCTTCGTCGCCAAGCGCCGCGAGCGGCGCGAATTTCGCTGAGCCGGCCGCGCAGATGATCGCGTCGAAGCTGCCGGCTTGCGCATACATCGCTTCGATGCTGCGTTTGTCGGACAGATCGACGTGCAGGTCGGAGCCCTTGCGGCTTGCGCCGACCACGTCGTGCTCGGTGGCGAGCAGCTTCACGATGTGCGAGCCGAGCAGGCCGGTCGCACCAACAACGAGTATTCGCATACATCCTCCTCAGGTCTGTTTGCGGCATTTGCCGCGCTGCACACTGCATCGTCAAGCCGGAGCATTCGCCGGACCGCGCGAGAAGCGGCCCCATCGGTCGAGCATAGGCGCTGCCGACACGACGCGCCAACGCATAACTGGGAAACGCGCTGATATGCACGGTGAATCCCTCGTGAGCATCGATCTTGCTACGCTGGAAATACGGTCATGTTTCCGGGAGCATCGATGAAGCAAGACAGTGAAACAGCCAACGAGCCGGTACCCGAAGAATCGGCGCAGCGAGCCTTTACTTCCTACGCCGCGCCACTGGTCGATGAGGCGATCAGACTCGCCAAAGGCATACACGACGACCCGTCACCGGAAGCGCTGCACAAACTCCGTGTGTCACTGCGGCGTTTGCGTTCGTTGTGGTGGGCGTTCGCACCGCTGCTCGACAAGGGCGAAAATTCTCGCCAGCGCGCCGTCTATAAGTTCCTTGCCACCGCGGCGGGTAAAACGCGCGATTGGGACATCCTGATCGAGTTGCTCAAGCAGGAAGGCGGCGACGCACGAGCGTTGATGCCGAAGCTCGAGCAGACGCGCCGCGACACGCTGGCGACCAGCCGCGAGACGTTGTTGAATGCCGACGTCAAACATCTGTTGCGCGATGCGTTGGCCACCACTTCCGGGGAACTGCACGCCACCCACGATGCGGATATTGCGTTGCGCAAATTTGCCGCTCGGCGCATTCGGGCGTCGGAGCGCTCGTTGAAGAAACGCATGAAACGCGCGCGCCATGCGAAACGCTCGAATTACGCGGCCTTCCACGATGTCAGAAAAGCGGGCAAGAAGCTGCGCTATCTGTTCGAGTTTTTCGGGCCGGTGCTTAAAATCAGCCATAAGCGCACGCTCAAGCGGCTGAAAAAGCTTCAGAAGCGCTTCGGCTTGCTCAACGATACCGTCGCCAGCGAAGCGCTGTTGCGCGACAATGCGGCGTCGCTTGCCGACGCGGACCACATCGAAGCCGCGTTGGCCTGGCTCGACAGGAAACGCAAACGCCGCTTGCGCGCGGCGTCGGAGCTACTGGGCTGAGCGAGTGCTCTCGTCTCGCTGGCGCGGAGGACCCGCAGCCCATCATGCACTGCGCACCGCGCTGCCGGTCCGAAAGAATCGTCCGCGAAAGGAGGCGAGGAGCGTGGCACAGCATGGGCTTTCGCTGCGTCATCGGTTGCGCCTGACGTTGCATGCCGTTCGAGCCGGGATGACCCGCTATGTGGGCAACCGCCCGTGGGTGGCCGGCGTCGCCGGCACGCTCGTCGCGTTGGCGATGTCGATCCTGACTGCGGTCGAAGTCGGCGAAGGCCGCCGCGAAATGCTCGATCATGCGCGCCAGACCTCGCAAAACCTCGTGTCGATCATTTCCGCGGATCTCGCGCGCAACGTCGAAATCTATAATCTGTCGTTGCAATCGATGGTGGATGCCGCGCGCAGTCCGGACACCTGGACGTTGCCGGTCCCGGCACGCCAGGCGAAGCTGTTCGATCGCGCGACCACCGCCGCCTTTCTCGGCGGTGCGTATGTCGTCGGCGCCGACGGCGAAGTAGCCGCTGCACAGTACGACGACGCCAACACCACCGTCCATCTCGACGACCGCGAATACTTTCAGGTGCAACTGCGCAACCCGGCGGCGGGCCTGTATTTCTCGCATCCGTTCATGTCGCGGCTGCGCGGCGGCATGCCGTCGATCGCGCTGACGCGGCGCATCGACGATGCGCAGGGCAACTTCGCCGGCATCGCTCTGCTCGCGATTCGCATCGAGTACTTCCAGCACCTGCTGGACCGGATCGACACCGGCGAGCAGGGTTCGGTTTCCATCGTGATGGCGGACGGCACGCTGCTCGCGCGCAAGCCGGTCGACGGGCGCGATATCGGCGCGAGCGTCGCAAAGTCGCCGACCTTCGTACCGATGACCGCGCACGACTCCGGCACCTACGTATCGGTCTCGCCGGTCGACGGTGTGCGTCGCATCGTTACGTACGCGCACGTACCCGGCACGCCGCTGATCGTGGCGATCGCGCCTGCCGTCGACGACGTGCTCGCGCCGTGGCAGCATCGCAGCCACGTGGCGGCCGCGCTGACCATCGGGTTCGGTGCGGTGTTCGTGGTCGTGTCGTGGCTGCTCGCGTTCGCGCTGCGCGACAAACAGCGCGCGCAGGCCGCGCTGCTGCGTCTCGCCTCGACCGATCCGCTGACCGGGCTCAGCAATCGCCGCGTGCTCGACAAGCGGCTCGACGACGAATGGAAGCGCGCGCGGCGCGACGACAAGCCGCTGTCGGTGCTGTTCATCGATATCGATCACTTCAAGCGCTTCAACGACACCTACGGCCATGAGAGCGGCGACGAAGTATTGGTCGCGGTGGCGGATTGCATCGCGTCCGTGGCGCGGCGCTCGGTCGATCTGGTCGCGCGCTACGGCGGCGAAGAGTTCGCGGTGGTGCTGCCGGATACGTCCGCGCGGGGCGCGTTCACCGTCGCGGAGCAAATTCGCCGCAAGGTGGAAAACCGCGTCATCGTGCGCGGACACGATGCGCCGCAGGCGGTGACGGTAAGCGTCGGCTGCGCCACGGCGCTGCCGGGCGCCACGGATTTCGCCAACGGAGTCGAGCTGCTGGCCGCCGCTGACGCGCAGCTCTATGTGGCGAAGAACGAAGGACGCAATCGCACCCGGTCGGCGCAGTGGGACGAGTATTCGGCGGTGCAGGGGGCGTCGAGTACGGGCGCGGCGCTCTGACGCCAGGTATCCGTTCACGTGAGCGTGAGCGCTCGCTCGGCCAAAATGGCCGCGACGCAGCGCGATTCAGGCGCGCTCCATGCTGCGCGGCGCGAAACCGCGCAACGTCACTGCAGCTGCAGTTTCGCCCCGCCACGCCGGGCGTGGCTGATCGGCCGCCATACCGTCTGCGTAAGCCAGCGAGCCCACCGGGAAACCGCGCCGCCGCCATGCATCGAGTCCGCCGCGTAGTGCGCGAATCCGCGTGTAGCCGTTGCGGCGCATATGTTGCGAGACTTCGAGCGCGGTCGCGCTGTCCGGACAGATGCAATAGATCACCACGTCGTGCGTGCGCAGTGCACCGTCGATCAGTTCGGGCGAGTGAGGATCGAGCGCGAGCGCGTCGGGGATCTGGCCTCGCAGATCGAGCAGTGGTGCGCCGGGCCGCGCATCGAGCACGCGGGACGGCGCCGTGCGGCTCAGGCGACCCGAGTGCCGCCAGCTCCACGGCAGTCTCGATGCGTCGCTCGCCGGTGACGCGTGCGTCGGCGCGGCCAGCATCGGCATGGCCGGGGCCGACGCGGCTCGCCTGAACCGGCGTCGTTCGTCATATCGCAGATACAGCCGGTAGAGCAGATAGGCCAGCGCCACCACGAGAAGGATGTCGGCGAGTGTGCCGCCGCGCCGTTCGACGAATGCGCGCAGCATATGCACCTCGCGCTCCACCGCCGCGCCGCCAAGCAGCCAGAAAGTCGCCCACGTGATCACGCTCGCCAGATCCCATAGTGCGTAGATGCGGATGTCGACGGCGGTCGTGCCCATCAACGGCGGCGTGATCAGGCCGAGCCCAGGCACGAACTTCGAAATCGACACGAGCGGCATGCCATAGCGTTCGAATAGCGAGCGCGCCATTTCGAGCCTCGTATCGACGACGGGCGACAGGCGGCCGAGCCATGCGAGCAGCTTGCGGCCAAACAGCCGGCCGGCCGCGAACCAGGTGCCGTCGCCGATCAATGCGCCTAGCACCGCCGCGCCGAGAGTCGGCCAGAACGACAGGGTGCCCGCGGCGATCGCCGAGCCCGCGAACAGCAGCATCGGCACGGCCGGGATCGGTACGCCGAGGCGCGTCAGCAGGACGTTGACGAACACGATCGCGCTGCCCCAGGTTGAAATCGCCGACAACGGAAACTCGACCAATTGAGCCGCTCCTGTTGCTGCTGGTGGGCTGCCATGCGCACCTTGGATTTCAGCATAGGTGATGGCTTGTGGGCGGTGCGCGGTGCGCGTGGGGAGGGGGTGGATGGGGCGGGGCGTGATCGTCAAGGCGCAACTAACTGTCAAGCCCACCTGCCCACCACGACGTTGCCGGTGAGCGTGAAGAGAGTGCGCGCGGGGCCGCACCCAGGATTCGCAGGGGCGGGGGCTGCATCGTCACCGAACCCCAAACGGCCCCTGCGTTCACCGCATCAGGCATTCGGCATGGCCACCACGCCCGGATTCCCGACGATCGCCAGAAACTCCCGCCGGGTCGACGGATCGGTGCGGAACGTGCCGAGCATGCGCGAGGTGACCATCGTGACGCCCGCTTTATGCACGCCACGCGTCGACATGCACTGATGCGCGGCTTCGAGAATTACGCCGACGCCGGCCGGTTGCAGCACGTCGTTCAGCGTATCGGCGATCTGCACCGTCATCTTTTCCTGGATCTGCAGCCGTTTCGCGAACGCATCGACTAGACGCGCGAGCTTCGAAATGCCGACCACGCGATGATTCGGCAGATACGCGACGTGCGCGCGTCCGATGATCGGCACCATATGGTGCTCGCAGTAGCTTTCGAAGCGGATGTCCTTCAGCACGATCATTTCGTCGTAGCCGTCCACTTCGGAGAAGGTACGCGCGAGGATTTCGCGCGGATCGACCTGATAGCCCGCGAAGAACTCCTCGTAAGCGCGCGTCACGCGCGCCGGCGTGTCGATCAGGCCTTCGCGCTGTGGATCGTCGCCGGCCCAGCGCAGCAGCACGCGCACGGCTGCCTCAGCTTCTTCGCGGCTCGGGCGTTCGACGGCCGCTGCGGGTTTGGTTTTCTTTGCCTTGCTGCTGGTCATGCGTCGTCCTCCTGGATCGCGTGTCGATGCTGCGTTGCGCGCGGGGTCAGTAACTGAGGTCATTGTTCCATGTTTTGCGCCCGAAGATACCGATGCCCCTTTCGCTGCCGGGGCGGTCGCGGACTTGCCTCGAGCGGCTACTTCGGCCATTCGTCCATCGCATCGTTGAACAGTTCGGCGACCACGCCGCGCAGCCAGCTGAGGCGCGGATCGTTATGAAACTTGCGATGCCAGTGCTGCCGCAGATCGAAGCGCGGCAACGGCAGCGGCGGCTCGACGAGCATGATCGACGCATGCTCCGACACGTACGCGAAGCCGATCGCGTGCGGGACGGTCGCGAGCAGATCGGTGCGCGCGAGGATGAAAGGCAGGCTCATGAAGTGCGGCGTTTCGAGCACCGCGCGCCGCTTGATGCGCTTCTTTTCGAGGTACTGCTCGAGCACTTCCTGGCTGCGTCCCTCGGCGCGCACCACCGCATGGCCCGACGCCACGTATTGCTCGAGCGTGAGCGGCCCCTTCGACAGTGGATGTCCGCTGCGCATCAGGCAGATGAAGCGGTGGGTGAAGAGTCGCTGCTGAAAGAAGTTGGTGCCCGCCAGGTCCGGAAAATAGCCGACGGCGAGATCGACGTCGCCCGATTCGAGCCCGCGCTCCACCTGCGACGGCGACAGCGTCACGGAGCGCAGATTCGCCGACGGCGCGCGCTCGGCGAACAGCTGCAAAAGACGCGGCAGAAACACGATCTCGCCGACGTCGGACAGCGCGATCGAGAACGTGTGCGTGCTCGTCGCCGGCTCGAAGTCCTGCACGTCGAGCATGCCTTTCTCGATGCGCAGCAGCGCGTCGCGCGCGGCGGGCAGGATCGCGAGCGCGCGCGGTGTCGGCTCCATGCCTTTCGATGTGCGCACGAACAGCGGATCGTCGAAGTATTCGCGCAGACGGCCAAGCGCGGTGCTCACGCGCGGCTGGCTCACGCCGAGCTGCTCGGCGGCGCGGCTCACGTTGCGCGTGTCTTCCATCGCAACCAGATAGGGGATCAGATTCAGATCCAGATGTGTCTCGGACATGCTAGTTATGGCTCGCGGGGCGGGCGAGGCAAGGCGGTGCCTATGCCGTTTCGCTATAGAGCCTAGTTGAAAAATCGCCCATAAGCATAGTGGGATTTTGCGCGGCCGGCTTTTTCGCGCGCAGGGCGAGCACTCGACGAGGGCAACCCGCACCTTCGCCGCCGCGTGCGGCGACCTATGATGAAGGGGGTTTCCCTGCCTTGACAATCCGCCCACAGGACAACCATAATCGCCGAAGCGTTCGCTAAACGAATCACTGTTCATGTAACGAACAAAATTCAGCGGCGAATCAATCGAAGGCGCCAGCCCGCTCTCTCCCTCGCGAGCCGTCGCCAGCATGCCCGGAGACTGTTTCCGCGCGAGCCTTGCCGCGAGCCTGGTTGGTGAGGGCTGTCAGCCCAGCGGCACGTAGCGCCCCCAAAGGAAATTCGACATGATCAACAAGATTTTCGAGACACTTCAATCGGCGGTCGCCGATGTCCACGACGGCGCGACCGTCATGATCGGCGGCTTCGGCACGGCTGGCATGCCGTCCGAACTGATCGACGCGCTGATCGAACAGGGCGCGCGCAACCTGACCATCGTCAACAACAACGCAGGTAACGGCGACATCGGCCTCGCGGCGCTGCTGAAGGCCAAGCGCGTGCGCAAGATCATCTGCTCGTTCCCGCGCCAGACCGACTCGTATGTGTTCGACGCGCTCTATCGCGCCGGCGAAATCGAACTCGAACTCGTGCCGCAGGGCAATCTCGCCGAGCGCATCCGCGCGGCGGGCGCGGGCATCGGCGGCTTCTTCACGCCGACCGCGTACGGCACCAAGCTCGCCGAAGGCAAGGAAACCCGCCTGATCGACGGCCGTCACTACGTGCTGGAGTCGCCGCTGCATGCGGACTTCGCGCTGATCAAGGCGTACAAGGGCGACCGCTGGGGCAACCTGATCTATCGCAAGACCGCGCGTAACTTCGGGCCGATCATGGCGAGCGCCGCGAAGACCGCGATCGTGCAGGTGTCGGAAGTGGTGCCGCTCGGCGGCCTCGATCCGGAAGAAATCGTCACGCCCGGCATTTTCGTGCAACGCGTGATCGCGGTGCCGCAAGCGGCGCATCTCCCTACGCCCAATCCTCACGACGCTGCTGCCTGACCCGGAGACCGACATGAAGAAACTGACCCGCGATGAAATGGCCAAGCGCGTTGCCCAGGACATCCCTGAAGGCGCTTACGTGAACCTCGGCATCGGCGTGCCGACGCTGGTGGCGAACCACCTCGCCGCCGACAAGGAAATCTTCCTGCACAGCGAAAACGGTCTGCTCGGCATGGGCCCGGCACCGGCGAAGGGCGAGGAAGACGACGAACTGATCAACGCCGGCAAGCAGCACGTCACGCTGCTGACGGGCGGCGCTTACTTCCATCACGCGGATTCGTTCGCGATGATGCGCGGCGGCCATCTGGACTTCTGCGTGCTCGGCGCGTTCCAGGTGTCGGCGAAGGGCGACCTCGCGAACTGGCACACCGGCGCACCGGACGCGATTCCGGCGGTCGGCGGTGCGATGGACCTCGCGATCGGCGCGAAGCAGGTCTACGTGATGATGGAGCACCTGACCAAGCAAGGCGAAAGCAAGATCACCGCCGAGTGCTCGTATCCAGTCACCGGTATCGCCTGCGTGACCCGTATCTACACGGACCTCGCGATGATCGACGTGACGAAGGAAGGCCTCGTCGTGCGCGAGATTTTCACGGACATCGGCTTCGACGAACTGCTGAAGCTGACCGGCGTGCCGATGACCGACGGCACCCAGGCCGCACGCGCGGCCTGATGCCTGGCTGAGGCGTCGCGGCGGCGGCCTGCCTTGCGGCCGCATCGATGGCGCCTCGTCTGAAGGCAGCATTGCACGAACGGGCCAGCGCTGACGAGGCAAACTCTTCGTCAGCGCTGGCCTGACAACTTCAGCGACAGCCTGCCCGCGTTTGGCGCACAATACGCAGCACAAAGTGCGGCATACGTATGGCACGAGCGCGCTACAAGCGCCGGTCCACCGCGGTGTCTGCTTCGACCCGCCGCGCCGCGCCGTTTCTTCACTTCCGATTCCCTCAAACATCGTCGTCACCATGCTCGACTCCAGCGCCCGTCTGACTGGCCTTCTTTGCGGCACACAGCCGATGAACGACATCTGGGCGCCGCGTGCCACGCTGCAGCGAATGCTCGACGTCGAAGCCGCACTCGCGCGCGCCTCCGCCGCGCACAAAGTCATTCCCGAATCCGCCGTCCCCGCGATCGAAGCGGCCTGCCAGGCCGACCAACTCGACGCCGACGCGCTCGCACGCGACGCCGCGCTCGGCGGCAACCTCGCGATTCCGCTCGTCAAGCAACTGACCGCACGCGTCAAAGCCGCGGACGCCGAAGCGGGCAAATACGTGCATTGGGGCGCGACGAGCCAGGACATCATCGATACCGCGACTGTGCTGCAACTGCGCGACACCTTCGACCTGCTCGACAGCGGCCTGCAAGCCACCTGCGACGCGATCGCGAAACTCGCGGCCACCCATCGCGCGACGCCGATGATCGGCCGCACATGGCTGCAACAGGCGCTGCCGATCACGCTGGGTCTGAAGTTCGCGCAATGGCTCGACGCACTGCTGCGACATCGCGATAGGCTCGATGCACTGCGAGAGCGCGTGCTGGTGCTGCAATTCGGCGGCGCGGCCGGCACGCTCGCGAGTCTGCGCGAGGCGGCGCCGCAGGTCACGCAGTCGCTCGCCAAGGAACTCGGGCTTGCGGTGCCGACCTTGCCGTGGCATACGCAGCGCGATCGCATCGCCGAGACGGCGTCGCTGTTCGGCATGCTGATCGGCACGCTCGGCAAGATCGCGCGCGATGTGTCGCTGCAGATGCAAACCGAAATCGACGAGCTCGCCGAACCGGCCGCGGCCGGCAAGGGCGGATCGTCGACGATGCCGCACAAGCGCAACCCGGTCGGTTGCGCGGCGGTGCTGACGGCCGCGACGCGAGCGCCCGGCCTGGTCGCAACCGTGTTCGCCGGCATGGTGCAGGAGCACGAACGCGCGCTCGGCGGCTGGCAAGCCGAATGGGACGCGCTGCCGGATCTCGCGCGTCTCGCGGGCGGCGCGCTTGCGAACATCGAACAGATCGCGTCCGGCTTGAACGTGAACGTGCCGCGACTCGCGAAGAATCTCGACGTCACGCACGGGCTGATCCTCGGCGAAGCGGTGATGCTCGCGCTCGGCGATGCCATCGGCCGGCTCGACGCGCATCATCTGGTCGAGCGCGCGTCGAAGGCGGCGATTCGCGACGGCAAGACGCTGTACGACGTGCTTGCCGCCGACGCGGCCGTCACCGAACATCTTTCGATCGAGCGCCTCAAGCAGCTGCTCGATCCCGCTCAATACGTCGGCCAGGCGCACGCATATGTCGATGCCGCGCTGACGCTTCACACCACGCGCGCGCAGCGCGCCCATTCCAAGGAGTAACCGGCATGCCCTACGCCGCAGTCAACGGCACCGAGCTTCACTATCGCATCGACGGCGACCGTCACGGCCACGCGCCGTGGCTCGTGCTGTCGAATTCGCTCGGCTGCGATATGTCCATGTGGACGCCGCAGGTCGCGGCGCTGTCGAAGCACTTTCGCGTGCTGCGCTACGATACGCGCGGTCACGGCCATTCTGAAGCGCCGAAGGGGCCGTACACGATCGAGCAACTGACCGGCGACGTGCTCGGTCTGATGGATACGCTGAAGATTGCGCGCGCGAATTTCTGCGGCATTTCGATGGGCGGCCTGACCGGCATCGGGCTCGCCGCGCGTCACGGCGACCGCTTCGAGCGCGTCGTGCTGTGCAATACGGCCGCGCGCATCGGCGCGCCGGAAGTCTGGGTGCCGCGCGCCGCGAAGGCGCGCTCGGAAGGCATGCTCGCACTCGCCGGCGCGGTGCTGCCGCGCTGGTTCACGGCAGACTTCATCGAGCGTGAGCCGGTCGTGCTGGCGATGATCCGCGACGTGTTCGTGCATACCGACAAGGAAGGCTATGCATCGAACTGTGACGCGATCGACGCGGCCGATCTGCGTCCCGAAACGCCGGGCATCAAGCTGCCGACGCTCGTGATCAGCGGCACGCACGACCTCGCCGCCACGCCCGCGCAGGGCCGCGAACTCGCACAGTCGATTCCGGGCGCACGCTACGTCGAGCTCGACGCTTCGCATATTTCCAACATCGAAAAGGTCGACGAGTTCACGAAGACCGTGCTCGACTTCCTGACGGAGGCAAAATGAACGATGAAGACCGTTACGAAGCCGGAATGGGCGTACGTCGCGCGGTGCTGGGCAACGCGCACGTCGACCGTTCGCTCGCGAACCGCACCGAGCTGACCGAGGAGTTCCAGAACCTGATCACGCGCTATGCGTGGGGCGAGATCTGGACGCGTGAAGGTCTGCCGCGTCATACGCGCAGCCTGCTGACGATCGCGATGATGGTTGCGTTGAATCGCAGCGAAGAACTCGCGCTGCACCTGCGCGCCGCGAAGAACAACGGCGTGACGCGCGAACAGATCAAGGAAGTGCTGCTGCAGACCGCGATTTATGTCGGCGTGCCGGCGGCCAACTCAGCGTTCCACCTGGCCGACAAGCTGTTCCGCGAGGACGATGCGGCGGCCGCGGTGGCGAAGTCGTAAAGACCGAGCGCTCGTAGTTTTCAGAGCCAATCAGCAAACGCGCGACGGATATTTCCGTCGCGCGTTTTTTTATGCGGCGGTCGTCGCTACGACGCTTGCCTGCACCTGCACGCACACCGCGCACAATTCAGTCTCCTTGATCACCTCGCGAGTGGAGACGTGCTCACGTTAGTAAGGGTTGCGATAGCGGCCGGCCATTTCAGTTTTTCCGTTCGAACTGGACGCGACAGGTCAGGACTGTCTTGAGTTCAATGCAGGCCAGCGGGCCAAGGCAATGAACCACAGCAGAACGACGTTCACCACCGGAATAAAAGCAAGCAACGCCCAGGCTCCCGCATATCCCGCCTTCTTCAGGATCAGCCATAGCGGGATTATCTCCGCGATAACGACAACAAGAACAAACACCAGCCAGTGCCAAATGGAAAGAGCGCCCACGCATGCCTCCATTTTTTAAAATTGACGGACCGAACAAAGTATAAAGACGCAAGGCCGAATCCTTGCTCAATGTAAAAAGACCCGCGCGAAGCGGGTCCGCGCCTGAACTGGCGAGGATCACTCGATCTGCCTGTACCGAGTGTCCCCGTCGACACGCTGCAACTGTTTCGAAACGATAAGAAACTGTTCGTCAGTAATCGTGCACTCCAGTTCGCCTATCTCATACACAGCAACCAGCTTAATCTTATTTCCGTTTCGCTCCTCAAAGGTGATCTGATAGATCCCGCGCCACTTTTGTTCGCCATCTTCATATTTACCGATCTTTTCGGACGCCAGTCGCACCGCTTTTGTTTTCGTAGCATCGAAATCCAAGGAGAGGATGTCTGTTTTTCTCACCGCCATCTGGGCCACATAGGCCGGAAATCGGTCGCCGCATGGGGGGTATGGGCCAGTTTCCGCAAGGCATAGCGCGGGAAAAGATAGCAGCAGGACTGCAAAAGCGTGTTTCATGGATTCAAAGGGCCTCACTCTATCTGCTTGAACATTCTGTCGGCGTCGCGTGATGGCAAATGACCTGAAACAATAAAGACGTCAACGCCACCTAGCGAGCATTCAAATTCGCCTGCTGCCTCGTTTATGGCAATCACTTTGATCTTGTTTCCGTTTTTTTCTTGGAAGGTGATGTGATAGACCTCACGCCACATCTGTTCGCCATCTTCATATTTTCCTATTTTTTCGGACGCGAGTTGAACGGCTTCGGTTTTCGTATAGTCGATGCTGCCAAGCATGCCAGCGCTTTTTAGTCGAGCCTGATCAATTCGGAGAGCCTTGCGTGGCAGAGCTTTGAGGCCGAATTGGTGTTGTGAGATTTGCAGGATCCTGGCACATTAACGTGAGAATCCTGCATTTTTCGACGAGGTGCGAATGGGTCCGAAGACGCCTGTGACGGAGGGAGATTTTTTCCGCCAGCCGCTGCGCGAACAGATCAACCTGAAGCATCCGTTGATACGTTTGGCCGACCTGATCAACTGGGAGCGACTGGGCGCATCAATGAGCGAAAGCTTTGTATCGCGCAAGGGACGACCGGCGACATCGCCGAGGCTGATCGCCGGGTTGCTGTATTTGCAGCACGCGTTCGACCTGTCCGACGAAGAGGTCGTCTGGCAATGGGTAGAGAACCCGTACTGGCAGGTGTTCACCGGCGAGACCTACTTGCAGACCGAACCTCCGATCGACCCATCGAGCCTGACGCGTTGGCGCAAGCGAATGGGCGAAGCCGGCGTTGAAGAGTTGCTGGCCGAAACGATCGAAGCAGCAAAACGCGCTGGCGTGATCAAGGCTTCGAGCGTCAAGCGCGTGATTGTTGATACGACCGTCATGGAGAAGGCGATCGCCCACCCAACCGATTCGCGCCTGCTCGAACGGTGTCGCGAACATCTGGTGAAAGCCGCGGCACGGCACGGTCTGAAACTGAGGCAGAACTACAACCGCGAGGCGCCGCATCTGGCGCTGCAGATTGGCCGCTACGCTCACGCGAAACAGTACAAACGCATGAGGAAAGCGCTGCGCACGCTGCGCTCGCGCGTTGGACGGGTGATGCGCGATGTGGAGCGGCAGGTCAACCAGGTGGCCGACCTAGGCTGCGCTGAATTAACGGAACTGATCGCCCGCACGAGACGCATTCTGGCGCAGAAGCCGAAGGACAAGAACAAGCTTTATGCGCTGCATGCACCGGAAGTCGAGTGCCTGGCCAAGGGCAAGGCGCGCAAGCCGTACGAGTTCGGGGTGAAAGTTTCGATCGCGACGACCCACAAGGAAGGACTGGTGGTTGGCATGCGCTCGATGCCAGGCAATCCGTACGACGGGCACACCCTGGCTGAAGCGCTGGAGCAGGCGGCAATCCTGTGCGACGCCACGCCGGAGGTCGCCATCGTCGACCGTGGCTACAAGGGTGTCGCCGTCGATGGTGTGAAGATCTACCACCCGGGCTTGCGGCGGGGCATTACACGCGGACTACGCGCGATGATCAGACGGCGCAGCGCAATCGAGCCAGCAATCGGTCACATGAAGACAGACGGAAAACTCGATCGCAACTGGCTCAAGGGTGCGCTCGGCGACGCGATGCACGCGGTGATGTGCGGCGCAGGACACAATCTACGGATGATCCTCAGGAAGCTGCGGCTTCTTTGCGCCTTCATTCTGACCGCCTTGTTCAACCACCGACTTGCTCGGCTTCAATCCCCGTAACTACGGTGCTCGGCAAAACGAATTGTTCAGGACGGACTTTTTAGTCTCCCTTCTGCGATGTTCGTCGGCCACCTGTCGCATGGCGGGTTCGGTCTACCTTGCGCCAAGCATAACGCGGGAAGGGATAGCAGCAGGACTGCGAGAGCGCGTTTCATGGATGTTCCACCCTAAGCATTCTGTCCCCACTGTCCCAGATTTGCTTCCGGAATGGCAGGCGAAGAACGATACATCCATTTGACGCGTTACCGGGTTCCTTCATGCTGTCGCCGTGGATCATGAAACCGTCGCGCCCGCCCAGGCTCGTTCCCGCAACGGGGTTGAGCCGCATCGAATGCGGTCCAGTTTTGGGGTGCGGAAACGGTGCCGTAATTTCATACAGGCCAACGGGGATTGGTCCTTTGTCGCGGACATACTGGCTACTGTGTCTATCCTTGTGCTCGCCCTTACCGGAATATCCGGTATCTGTGACGTATTTGTCGTCGTGATACAACAAGTGGCTCTCATGCTTGTAAATCCAAACCATCGTCTTTTTCTCATTGGTTGTACGAACCAACGATTAAACCAGACCGACTGGTTGCACACAATTTTTAAGATATGCGTCAGTTTGATCTGCATCCCGATATGGAGATCGTCTACATCCTCGAGATGAGCACGGGCAGCGCGTGCATGCGCGGGTGGGCGGCCTCGCGAAGGGGGCGGTCGTCGGCAAGGATGGCTTGCGCTGAAACTGAAGCGGTGCGCACCAACTCATGGCAAACGGCAATGCAACGAGCCTCGCAGAGCGGAGATGGCGATCAGGCCTCGCAAGCTGGTCGTGCAGGCAGACCGTCGAGCCGCCCGCGTGCCCTGCGGTCGCGATTGCGGTGATCGATAATGCGTATGCGGGACGCTACGAGGCGAAGCTCGACGCGCTAATCGAATCCGGCGAGGAACTCTGCGCGCTGCTCGGCAAGCGCTGCGTCGAAGCAATCGGCATCGCGCCCGGCGAGGCACAAAGCTACGGCAAGTTGACGATCGCCGGCGAGACGGGCGAACTCGACCATGCGGCCGCGATCCTGCATCCGGAGCTCGGCGCGCCGCTGCGCGCGGCGGCCGAGAAAGGCGCGGCTCGGGTGCCGTCGGCGAAGAAGATCGGCACGCTCGGCACCGCGATCGACGTGCCGCTCGCCCGCAAGGACGCCCTTCGCTTGTTGCGCGGGTTATTTCGCTGGTAGTGTGCTGCCTTTGACGCGGGCGCGCATGGTGCCGCCCGCGCTGCAACGTCCGTCGATCGGGCCGCAGCGCATGTTGCGCGCGCCGTTCGGCGAGCTGCCGAGGGTCACGATGCTTTCGAATCTGCTGGTACAACTGGTCAATGGACTCGCCGACGCGTCGACGCTGTTTCTGGTCGCCGCCGGTTTGTCGTTGATCTTCGGCGTGACGCGCATCGTCAACTTTGCGCATGGCTCGTTCTATATGTTCGGCATCTACGTCGCGTACAGCATCGCGAGCCGCTTTGGCCAAACCGCGGGCGGCTTCTGGCTGTCGGTGCTGGCGGCCGCGCTCGCGGTCGCGGTGCTGGGCGCGCTCGTCGAAATCGTGGTGCTGCGGCGGATCTATCAGGCGCCCGAGCTGTTCCATCTGCTCGCCACCTTTGCGCTCGTGCTGATCTTTCGCGACGCCGCGCTCTGGCTTTGGGGCCCCGACGACCTGTTTGGTCCGCGCGCGCCGCATCTCGCGGGCGCGGTCGACTTTCTCGGCCATCCGCTGCCCACTTACGACATCGCACTGATCGTGATCGGTCCCGTCGTCTTGCTGCTGCTGTGGTACGCGTTGACGCGCACGCGTTGGGGCACGCTGGTGCGCGCCGCGACGCAGGATCGCGAGATGCTCGGCGCGCTCGGCATCAATCAGGCATGGCTGTTTACCGGCGTGTTCTTCATCGGCGCGTTTCTGGCGGGACTGGGCGGCGCGCTGCAAGGGCCGCGCATGTCGGCGAACCTGTCGCTCGATCTGGAGACGATCGGCAACGCGTTTGTGGTCGTCGTGGTCGGCGGCATGGGTTCGATTCCGGGCGCGTTCATCGCGGCGTTGCTGATCGCCGAGATCAAGGCGCTGTGCATTGGCATCGGCCATGTGACGATCTTCGGCATCGGTTTGTCGCTGAGCCGCTTTACGCTGGTGGCCGAATTCGTCGTGATGGCGGTCGTGCTGGTGGTGCGGCCTTGGGGGCTGCTCGGCCGCGCAAGTGCCGCGGTGCGCGCGATGGGTGCGCCGGAAGCGCCATTGCGTCCCGCGGGCAAGCGTCTGAAGTGGCTCGCCGCCGTCGTGTTGCTAGTGCTCGTTCTGGCGCCGCTCGCGGCCAACGCGTTTCCGTATATGCCGGTGCTGCTCGTCGAAATCCTGATCGCGGTGCTGTTCGCGACGAGCCTGCATTTCATCATGGGCCCGGGCGGTCTGCATTCGTTCGGCCATGCCGCGTACTTCGGACTCGGTGCATACGGCGCGGCGCTGTTTCTCAAAGTGCTGAATCTGCCGATGGAAGCCGCGTTGCTGCTCGGGCCGCTGCTCGCGGTGGTCGGCGCGCTCGTGTTCGGCTGGTTCTGCGTGCGCCTGTCCGGCGTCTATCTGGCGATGCTGACGCTCGCGTTCGCGCAGATCGTCTGGTCGGTCGTGTTCCAGTGGGACGACGTGACGGGCGGCAGCAACGGCATTCTCGGACTATGGCCGTCGAACTGGCTGTCGTCGCCGGTCGCGTTCTACTACCTGACGCTAGCGTGCGCGGTGCTCGGCGTGGGGCTGTTGCGCCGCATGCTGTTCTCGCCGCTCGGCTACGCGATGCGCGCGTCGCGCGATTCCGCGCTGCGCGCCGAGGCGATCGGCATCGATGTGCAGCGCGTGCAGTGGGCGTCGTTCGTGATCGCGGCGTTGTTCTGCGGAGTCGCCGGATCGCTGTACGCGTTTTCGAAGGGCAATATTTCGCCCGAAGTGATCAGCGTGAGCCGCTCGGTCGATGGCCTCGTGATGGTGCTGCTCGGCGGCTTGCAGACCTTGAGCGGCCCGATCGTCGGCGCGGCCGTGTTCACGTGGCTGCAGGACACGGTCGCGCGACAGACCGACTACTGGCAGGCGCTGCTCGGCTTCGCGATCCTGCTGCTGGTGATCGCGTTTCCGCAGGGAATCGTCGGCTTCATTCGCGAGCGTTTCGGCGACACGAACGACGATCAGGCCGATAAGTCCGACGGCGGCGCCGCGTCGCCGTCGCAACGGACCGCCGCGGTCAAGGAGGGCCTATGAGCCTGCTGCGCGTGAGCGGTCTGTCGCGATCGTTCGGAGGACTGAAGGCGGTCGATGACGTTTCATTCGAGCTCGAAGCCGGTCAACTGCTGGCGCTGCTCGGCCCCAACGGCGCGGGCAAATCGACCTGTTTCAACATGGTCAACGGTCAGTTGGAGCCGTCGTCGGGATCGATCCTGCTCGACGGTCATGAACTCGTCGGCATGCGGCCGCGCGATATCTGGCGGCGCGGCGTCGGCCGCACGTTCCAGATCGCCGCGACGTTCAACTCCATGACGGTGCTTGAAAACGTGCAGATGGCGCTGGTGTCGCGCGAAAAAAAGACCTTCGGTCTCTGGAAACCAGCGGGCTCGCGCTATGCGGACGAAGCGTTCGCGCTGCTCGAACAGGTCGGCATGAGCGAGCACGCGAAACGCGCGTGCGGGGTGCTCGCGTATGGCGACGTGAAGCGCGTCGAACTCGCGATCGCGCTCGCGAACCGGCCGAAGCTGCTGTTGATGGACGAACCGACCGCCGGCATGGCGCCGAAGGAGCGTAACGAATTGATGGCGTTGACCAGGCGTTTGGTGAGCGAACGCAGGATCGGCGTGCTGTTCACCGAGCACAGCATGGACGTCGTATTCGCACACGCCGACCGGATGATCGTGCTCGCGCGCGGCAAGCTGATCGCCGAAGGCGACGGCGATATGATCCGCAACGACCCGCGCGTGCAGGAAGTCTATTTCGGCACGGGCAAGATGTTCCGGCCGCACGCGGCGCTGCAGGACGCGGACGGCAATGCGCAGAATGGCCGGGGAGCGCAGCAATGAGCGAACCGATGCTGAAAGTCTCCGGCCTCAATGCGTTCTACGGCCGCGCGCATATCCTGTTCGACGTCGACCTCGAAGTCGGCCGTGGCGAAGTGGTCGCGCTGATGGGCCGCAACGGCGCCGGCAAATCGACGACGATGAAAGCGGTGATGGGACTGCTGCCGCACCGCCACGGCGAAGTCACGTTTCGCGGCCAGAACATCAGTGCGCTTGCGCCGTACAAGATCGCGCGCATGGGCGTCGGCTTCGTGCCCGAGGACCGCCGCGTGTTCGCGGATCTGTCGGTGATGGAGAACCTCGACACCGGCCGCCAGCCGCCGCGCGAAGGCGCGCCGCAATGGACGCCAGAAAAGCTGTTCCGCCTGTTTCCGAATCTCGGCGAAATGCCGAAGCGCCCCGGCGGCCAGATGAGCGGCGGCGAGCAGCAGATGCTGACCGTGTCACGCACGCTGATGGGCAATCCCTATCTGGTGTTGCTCGACGAACCGTCCGAAGGCGTCGCGCCGGTGATCGTCGAGCAGATGGCGAACATGATTCTCGAACTGAAGCGCGAAGGGCTATCCATTCTGCTGTCGGAACAGAATCTGCACTTCGCCGAGTTGGTCAGCGACCGCGGGTATGTGCTCGAAAAAGGGCAAATCCGTTTCAGCGGCACGATCGGCGAGCTCGCACGGAACGAAGCAGTGAAGCGCGCTTATCTGAGCGTGTGAATTCATCCGGTAATGTCGGCGGAAGGATAGGCCGATGGCGCCGGCGATTGGCGACCGCGCGGCGCCGGACAACCTGATTCGCGTGATTCTCGACGGCATCGGCTCGCCTGCGCGGCCCGAACTCGGTACGATGCCGGCTTACCACGATAGTTTGAACGACGCCCAGGTCGCCGAGCTCGTGTCGTACCTGCGCGCGCAGTTCGTGGGCGGCGAGCCGGCATGGCGGGACGTCGCCGCGAACGTGGCCAGAATCCGCGCGGAACCGCGCGAGCAATGAGCCGCCGCCGCAGGTGCGCAGGTCCGCGCGCTTGCCTGTCCGCCCGTTCGCACGTCTGACAAAACCCACCATTCCTTTTTGATTACGGAGTAACGCATGACCACGCGCGCAGGATGGATCTCTCGCCTCATGGTGTCGACCGTGTGCTCGTTCGCCGCGCTCGGCGCGAGCGCCCAGCAGACCATCAAGATCGGCGAGATCAATAGCTACAAGGCGCAGCCCGCCTTTCTCGGGCCTTACAGGCAAGGCTGGAATCTCGCGCTAGAGCAGGTGAACGCGGCGGGCGGCGTGCTCGGCAAGCAGCTCGAAGTGATTTCGCGCGACGACGGCGGCAACCCTGGCGACACGATCCGTGTCGCGCAGGAACTGATCGCGCGTGAGCAGGTGCAGCTGCTGTTCGGCGGCTTCCTGTCGAACACGGGCCTCGCGCTCGCCGACTTCGCGAAGCAGAAGAAGATCTTCTTCCTCGCCGCCGAACCGCTGACCGACAAGATCGTCTGGGCCGATGGCAACAAATACACGTACCGTCTGCGTCCTTCGACCTATATGCAGGTCGCGATGCTGGTGCCCGAGGCCGCGAAGCTGAAAAAGAAGCGCTGGGCAATCGTGTATCCGAACTACGAGTACGGGCAATCGGCGGTAGCGACCTTCAAGAAGCTGCTGACGGCCGCGCAGCCGGACGTGCAGTTCGTCGTCGAACAGGCGACGCCGCTCGGCAACGTCGACGCGGGCGCCGTGACTCAGGCGATCGCCGACGCGAAGCCGGACGCGATCTTCAACGTGCTGTTTGCCGCCGACCTCGGCAAGTTCGTGCGCGAGGGTAATACGCGCGGACTCTTCAAGGATCGCGCGGTGGTGTCGCTCCTGACCGGCGAACCCGACTACCTCGATCCGCTCGGCGCCGAAGCGCCGACCGGCTGGATCGTGACCGGCTACCCGTGGTATTCGATCGATACCGCCGCGAACAAGCAGTTCGTCGACGCGTATCGGGCCAAATATCACGACTATCCGCGGTTGGGCTCGGTGGTCGGCTATTCGGCGCTGATGTCGATCGCGGACGGCATCAAGAAGGCGGGTTCGACCGATGCGGACAAACTCGCCGCCGCGTTCAAGGGGCTCAACGTGCAGACGCCGTTCGGTCCGATCACGTACCGCGCGCAGGACAATCAGTCGACGATGGGCGCGTATGTCGGCGTGACCGGCGTGAAGGACGGCAAGGGTGTGATGACGTCGTACCGCTATGTGGATGGCGCGAGCGTGCAGCCATCGGACACCGAGGTGAAAAAACTGCGGCCGGCGGATTGAGGCCGCGGCGCGCGGCGGTCCGTCGTGACTGCCGCGCGATGGCCGCCTGAGTGTTGGTAAAGGCGCTTCAGCAGCGGCTTCTGCCGCCGGTGCAACCTACTCTTCCGCGTCGTGCTCCATGACGAAGCGCTTCAGATAAGCGAGCACGGCCGCTTCCATCGCGCGATGATCGGCGGTGTTTTTCGAGCCCGCGTTTTCTTCATCGCCGAACAGGGTGGACGGCGCGTTGTGCACGTCCACTTCCTGCCCCTCGCGAAACACGCGAATTTCGTGGACGTCTTCGACGTACTCGGCGATCCAGTGCACGCCCTCGATATGTGCGCCAGCGCGAACCGTAACTATCTTCATGGCTGTCTCCGTGCAAGCGGTCGATTTGAGTCGGCGCCTCGGCGCTGACTCCCGTCCCATGTCCACAACCATACGCCGTCCCGCCGACGCACGCGAGTCCCGCCCGTAACTGCCGTCGGGCCAGGGCGCGGATGGGCGTTGCGGCACGCTCGTTGCTGAACCATAAGAGCCTCACCCACAACCGGAGAACCGTCATGCCAGAGCAGAAAACCTTGAAGCGTGCCGCGGCCGATAAACGCGCGGGCAAATCAGCGAGTACCCAAGCGGGAGAGTTCGTCAAGGAACAGGTGGACAAGGTCCGCGCCGGCAAGCACGGCGTGCGCTCGCCGAAGCAGGCGATCGCGATCGGGCTGTCCGAGGCGCGACGCGCCGGCGTCGACCTGAAGCCGCCGAAGAAGGGCGCCACGAGCGAGGCGACCCGCAAGAAAGCGCAAAAGGACAGCGCCGCGGGCAAGCACGTCGGCGCCGCGAAGAAAAGCGCGAGCAAGGAGTCGAGCGCTAAACGCTCGCGTGTGTCGGAGAGCGTGCTCAAGCGCGAGAGCAAGGCTGGGGCGTCGTCGGCGGCGATGTCGAAGCAGGCGAAGTCGGCGGCGGCCAAGCGGCCTGCCGCGAGCCGCTCCGCCGCAGCCAGGAAGGCCGCGGCGACCAAGGGCGCCGCCGGACGCTCCGCTGCCGCGAAAAAGGCCGCGCAAACGCGGGCGTCGCGCGCGCATCACTGAGCTCGCGGCTCGCACAGCGGCGGCAATGGAAAAGAGCGGCGGCACGCATGCGCGTGCCGCCGCTCTGTTGTTGTCGCCCGCTGGCGGGCTTGCCCGCCTTCTTACTGCACCGTCGCCAGCACCTCGCCAACCGTGCGGAAGAGCCGCGCGATCTGCTCTTCGTCGATGATCAGCGGCGGCGAGAACGCGAGGATGTCGCCGGTGAAGCGGATCAGCACGCCCGCCTCGAAGCATTTGACGAACGCCTCATAAGCGCGCGCGCCCGGCGCGCCGTCGCGCGATTCCAGTTCGATGCCCGCGACGAGGCCGAGATTGCGCACGTCCTTCACATGCTTTGCGCCGCGCAGCCCATGCGCGGCGGTTTCGAACGCCGGCGCGAGGCTGGCCGCGCGCTCGAACAGCTGGTCGCGGCGGTACAGGTCGAGCGTCGCGATCGCGGCCGCGGCCGCGGCCGGATGCGCCGAGTACGTGTAGCCGTGGAACAGCTCGATCGCGCCCGGCGCACCGCTGCCGACCACCGTGTCATGGATCGTGCGGCTCGCAGCGACCGCGCCCATCGGAATCGACGCGTTGTTGATCGCCTTCGCCAAGGTGATCAGGTCCGGCGTGACGCCGAAGTGTTCGCTCGCGGTCGCGTTGCCGAGACGGCCAAAGCCGGTGATCACCTCGTCGAAGATCAGCAGGATGCCGTGCTTCGTGCAGATCTCGCGCAGCTTCTGCAGATAGCCTTGCGGCGGAATCAGCACGCCGGTGGAGCCGGCCACCGGTTCGACGATCACCGCGGCGATCGTCGAAGCGTCGTGCAGCGCGACGATGCGTTCCAATTCCTCGGCCAGATGCGCGCCCCATGCGGGCTGGCCCTTCGCGAACGCGTTGTGTTCGAGGTTGTGCGTGTGCGGCAGATGATCGACCGCCGGCAGCAGCGCGCCCGAGAACGTCCTGCGATTCGGTGCGATGCCGCCGACCGAAATGCCGCCGAAGCCGACGCCGTGATAGCCGCGCTCGCGGCCGATCAGACGCGTGCGCTGAGCTTCGCCGCGCGCGCGATGATAGGCGAGCGCGATCTTCAGCGCGGTGTCGACCGATTCGGAGCCCGAGTTCGTGAAGAAGATACGGTCGAGCCCTTCCGGCATCAGCTCGGCAACCTTCGCCGCCGCTTCGAACGCGAGCGGGTGGCCCATCTGGAAGGTCGGCGCGAAGTCGAGCGTCGACAACTGCTGCGTGATCGCTGCGACGATTTCATCGCGGCTGTGGCCCGCGTTCACGCACCACAGTCCCGCGCAGCCGTCGAGAATCTCGCGTCCGTCGGTGCTCCGGTAGTACATGCCCTTCGCCGATTCGAGCAGGCGCGGCGCGGCCTTGAACTGGCGGTTGGCGGTGAAGGGCATCCAGAAGGACGACAGATCGTCGATGACGGGGCGCGAAGTCATGGCATCTCCTCGAAGTGGGTGTCGGTTGGGGGATTTGAGCGTAGCCAAACTGTAGTCCTCGGGGTTTAATGGCGGCATAAACAGTTGACGAAGTGTGGTGCCAACTGTGCTGGTGGATTCGCGCGAACTGTCCCGGTAGGCGGGCGGTCCGCGCTTGGTCTATTTGCCTCTGGTTTTTCGCCCAAAACATGATCGAACTGGACCTTCAACGCGACCGGCGTGCGGCGCCGACGCTCGTCGAACAGGTCGTGCAAGGCTTCGCGCGCGCGATCGATGCGCAATCGCTGCGCGCCGGCGCGCTGCTGCCGTCGGTGCGGCAGCTTGCGCAAAGCCACGCGCTGAGCACCTTCACGGTGACCGAGGCGTACAACCGGCTCGTGTCGATGGGGCTCGTGGTCGCGCGGCGCGGCTCCGGCTATCGGGTGGCGGCGCGCTCGCCGTCCGCGCGCGCGGCTGTCGCCGATTGGACGCCGCCGAGCCTGACCGCGACATGGCTGCTGTCCGACGTGTTCGCCGATCACTCGGTGCCGATCAAGGCGGGCTGCGGCTGGCTGCCGAGCGAATGGACCAACGAGAGCGGCCTGCAGCACTCGCTGCGTGCGCTGAGCCGGGTGCCGGCCGCGCGTCTGGGCGACTACGGCCATCCGTACGGCTTCGCGCCGCTGCGCGAGCGCATCGCCGAACAACTCGATCGGCGCGGGCTGCCGGTCGACGTCGCGAACGTGCTGCTCACGCAGGGCGCGACGCAGGGACTCGATCTGATCGTGCGCACGCTGCTGCGCGCAGGCGATGCGGTCATCGTCGAGGACCCCGGCTACTGCAACCTGCTGCAGATCCTGAAGCTCGCCGGGCTGGTCGTGCATGGCGTGCCGCGCACGCCGGCCGGCGTCGATACTGAGGTTCTCGAAACGCTGGTCGCGCGGCACAAGCCGAAGGCGATCTTCGTCAACACCACGCTGCAGAATCCGACCGGCGCGACCTTCGGCATGTCGGCCGCGTTCCGCTTGCTGCAGATCGCCGAGCGCGAACGCATCTGGGTGATCGAGGACGACGTGAGCCGCGAACTCGCGCCGGCCGGCGCGCCGCTGCTGGCGGCGATGGAGGGCTTGCAGCGCGTGTTGCACGTCGGCGGCTTTTCGAAGACGGTGACGCCGTCGTTGCGCTGCGGCTACGTGGTGGCCGAGCAGGCGGTGCTGCGCGAGCTCGCGCGCACGAAGATGGCGGTGGGACTGACGTCGTCGGAAACGATCGAGCGGATCGTCGACAAGGTGCTGGTGGAAGGGCGTTACGCGCGCCATGTCGAGATGGTCAACGAGCGGCTGAAGCTCGCGCACGTGGCACTCGAAGAACGGCTCGACGCGCTCGGGCTCGAGGTGTTTCATCGGCCGCGCGCGGGGCTCTTCATGCTCGCGCGTCTGCCGATCGAAGCGCAGCACTCCGCCGAGGTCGCGACCGCCGCGCTCGCGCACGGCATCTGGCTCGCGCCGGGCTCCTACTTCCGTCCCGACGACGCGCCGAGCGCGTGGTTCCGCTTCAACGCGCCGTATGCGACCGACGACGCGTTGTGGCGCTTCATCGAGAGGGTCGGGCAGGGGGCATGGTAGACGCGGCGGCGCGTCGGACGCTCAGCCGCCGTGCCCGAACAGCTTCAGCGCGATCGGATACAACGATCCCACGAGCAGCAGCGCCATCGCGACGTTGAAGATGCGCAGCCGTTTCGGGTTCGACAGCACCTCGCGCATCGCCGTGCCGAAACCAGCCCACACGCAGATGCACGGAAAGCCGATCACATAGAAACACCGCGGCCATTGCAACGGCGTTCATGCCGAAGCTGTTGCTCAGATGAATCGTCGTCGCGGCGGTCAGCACCATCATCCACGCCTTCGGATTGACCCACTGAAACGCGATTGCTTCATGAAAGCGCATCGGGCGCCGTTCGCCGTTCCTGAGCTTCAGTTCGCCCGACGTGCCGATTTTCCACGCGAGATACAGCAGATAAGCGACGCTGACGACTTCGAGCACCGTGTACAGCACGGGAAAGTGCACGAACGCTTCGCCGAGGCCCACGCCGACCGACAACATCAACAGCACCACGCCGACGCTGATGCCGGACAGATGCGGCAGCGTGCGGCGAAAGCCGAAATTGACGCCCGATGCGAGCAGCATCGTGTTGTTCGGACCGGGCGTAATCGAGGTGACGAGCGCGAACAGAATGCCGGCGGGCAGCGCGCTGAGCGTGACGAAAGACATGGGGGATGGGCTCCGGTGTCGCCAACAGAAACGGTGAAGCTCATTCTAGCGATAGGTCCCGGTACAGTACCTGTACGGTTTTGAAAATGGTGTCCGGTACGGATCTATGATGCATTGATGAGCGGACAACGCCGTTGCACGGCGTGGCGACACTCGGTAGTTAACATATGTTGCAAGTATTTTTTTAATGGCAACATATGTAGACGGCTGGCACAGCAGCCCGCCATCCATCAGGAACCTGCAGAACGCTCGGAGATACCTATGAAAGTGATGAATTGGTCCGCTGTTGCCGTGCTCGTGGCGACAACGTCGGTGAGTACTGCCGCGTTCGCGCAGGACACGACGTCCACGCTCGCGAAGATCCAGCAAAGCGGCGTGATCGCGATTGGCCATCGCGAGACCTCGGTGCCGTTTTCCTACGTCGATGCGAACAACGAAGTGATCGGCTTTTCGCAGGACTTGTGCAACAAGATCATCGATGCGGTGAAGACGAAAACGAAGCGTCCGGACCTCAAGGTGCGCTTCATCCCGGTCACCTCGCAGAATCGCATCCCGCTCGTACAGAACGGCACGGTCGATCTCGAATGCGGCGTGACGACCAATCTCGCCGCGCGCCAGAGCCAGGTGAGCTTCGGCGACACGTTCTTCGTCGCGACGACACGTCTTCTGACGCGCAAGGACTCCGGCATCAAAGACTTCCCGGATCTCGCGGGCAAGACGGTGGTGACCAATCAAGGCACGACGTCCGAGCGCATCCTGCGCAAGATGAACGAAGACAAGAAGATGAACATGCAGATCATCAGCGCGAAGGATTACGGCGAAGGGCGCCTCACGCTCGAAAGCGGCCGTGCCGTCGCGTACATGATGGATGACGTGTTGCTGGCCGGCACGCGCACGCTGACCGCCAAGCCGTCGGAATGGATCATCACCGGCACGCCGCAATCGTCGGAAGCGTATGGCTTCATGTTGCGCCGCGACGATGCCGAGTTCAGAAAGCTCGTCGACGACACGCTCGAACAGGTGATGAAAGGACCCGAAATCCACACGATGTACGACCGTTGGTTCGTCAAGCCGGTGCCGCCGAAGAACATCAGCTTCGACTTTCCGATGAGCGATTCGCTGAAGCAGCTTTACGCGCAGCCGAACGACAAGGCGCTCGAATAACGGGTTTTGCCGCGATTGCCTGTAGGCATGGGTTTTTGTGTGGCAGCGTTTGGCTCTTTCCTCTATACCTGGCTATAGGCGGCGTGTTTCGGTTGGGCGTCGCCTGTAGCGGGAACGGAGGCGAAAAGTGAAGAAGCCGATGGAAACTTCACCGCGCGGACGGATTTTCCCCAGTGGAATCCTTCTTGCCGTGCTGGCGCTAGCAAGCGGTGTATTCATGGTGTCCGCCAACGCCGACGCGCCCATGCGCGCGATCACGATCGTATCGGGCACCTATGGCGGGAATTGCGGCGCGCCGCGCGGCAACCTGACTCGCGAGCTCGAGCGTCATTGCAACGGACGGGAAACCTGCGATTACCCGCTGCCCGGCCTGCACAAAGGCGGCACGACGCTGGCATGCCCGCGCGACTTCCACGCCGAATGGCATTGCGACCACGCGGACTTTCACACCGCGGCGCTGGGTCCGGGCGCGAAATCGGGCGACAGGCTCGTGCTGGGTTGCGTCGAGTCGCGTGGCGCGGGCAAATAGCTGTATGCGCGAATAAAAAGGCCGAGGCCCTCGCGGGGCTCGGCCTTTGACTATTGCAGCGGTCTTTAGCTGGTTTTACGAACCGGCGCGAAGCGCCGCTTGACGAGCGACGGCCCGATACGACGGAACCGCTCCCGTTTGTGTTCCTCTTCGAAGTGAGCGAGCGACGGCTTGATCAGATCGCTGCGCGACACGATTCCGATCAGACGCATGCTGTTGCCATCGGCGACCACCGGCAGGCGTTCGAGCCCTAGCACTGCGAGCCGCGTCGCCACGAGCCGGCAGGTTTCGGATGACAACGCAAACGCGGGGTTGTGCTGCGCGAACACGTCGGCGAGGGTCATCGCGCGCTTGCGCTCCGTGTCTTCGGCGCAGAAGCGTTCGAGCAACGGGCGGTCGGCCACGCCGATCACCGCGCCGTCGCACACCACCGGATACGCGCGGCGCAGCTGGTTCGCGCCGAACAGCGTCTGCAGCGTTGCGCCGACCGTCGTGGCGGCATCGACCGATTCGACCGAGGCGGTCATCACTTCGTCGACATAGTGGCGCTCGAGCGGATCGACGCCGTACTCGCGATAGATGTGATAACCGCGTCGCGCGATTTTCTCGGTCATGATCGAGCGCCGCATCACCACCGTGGAGAAGCCGTGCGCGATCAGCGTTGCCGTCAGCAGAGGCAGCAGCGCATTCGCGTCGTGCGTGAGGCCGAACGCGAACACGATGGCCGTCAGCGGCGCGCCGAGCGTGGCGCCAAGCGTCGCGGCCATGCAGACGAGCGGCCACAGCGCCGGCTCGCTGCCCGGCAGCCAGTGCGCGAGTACCGTGCCGAGCCCGGCGCCGAGCATCAGCAGCGGTGCGAGCACGCCGCCGGACGTGCCCGAGCCGAGCGCGATGACCCACATCACAGCCTTCACGGTGAGCAGCAAAAGCGCGACCTGCACCGCAATATGCTGATGCAGCAAATCGCCGATCACGTCGTAACCGACGCCGAGCGCGCGCGGTTCGAGCCAGCCGCCAATGCCGACGACGATGCCGCCTAGCGCGGGCCACCACATCCAGTGGATCGGCAGCTTGCCGAACAGGTCTTCCACTTTGTAGAGCGCGGCGGACAGGCCGGACGCAAGCGCGCCCGACAACACGCCAGCGACCGCGCACGACAGCAGGGACCAGCCATCGGGCGCGGCGGTCTGCAGCGGAAACAGCGGACCTGTACCGAAGAAAATCGCGCGAGCGAAGCCGGCGACCGCGCAAGCCACCGCGACCGGCAGGAAGCTGCGAGGGCGCCATTCGAACAGCAGCAGCTCGACCGCGAGCAGCACGGCCGCGAGCGGCGTGCCGAACACCGCGGTCATGCCGGCCGCGGCGCCGGCCACGAGCAGCGTCTTGCGCTCCGCCGACGTGACCTTCACGCACTGCGCGATCAGCGAGCCGAGCGCGCCGCCGGTCATGATGATCGGGCCTTCCGCGCCGAACGGCCCGCCGCTGCCGATCACGATGCCGGACGACAATGGCTTGAGCACGGCCACTTTCGGCGACATCTTGCTCTTGCCGAAAAGGATCGCTTCGATCGCCTCGGGAATGCCGTGGCCACGAATTTTTTCGGAGCCGAAGCGCGCCATCAGGCCGACGATCAAGCCGCCGATCACCGGCACGCCGATCACCCAGATGCCGAGCGTATTGGCGGCGGGCGAACGGTCGACGAACGACAGCGTGCCGAAGAAAAACAGGTTGGTGAACAGGTGAATCAGGTTCAGCAGAACAACAGCGGCAAACGTACTGACGAGGCCGATGCACGCGGCGAGCGCGAAAATGCCGGGCAGCCGTGCATTTGCCGCGAAGTCGCGTTTGTGGGAATCCATGCTCATGGTTAGTCGAGGTCGATCTGAGGGATCTGGAAGGAGCCTTCGAGCGATCTCAATTCGGCGCGATGCAGTTCCGCGAGCCGCTCGAGTACCCGTTCTCCCGCTTTTTCGATGTGTACTTCAACCTGGCGACGATCGGTTTCGCTGACCTGGCGGCGCACGAGACTCAGTGCCTCGCAGCGCGATACCAGTGCGACGACGCCGTGATGTTGCGCCTGCAGACGCTCCGCGAGTTCGCCGACGGTCGCCCAGTCGCGCTCGGGATAGCCCTTGATATGCAGCAACAACAGGTATTGCAACGGCGTGATGCCCTCGTTCTGCGCGGCCTGCTCCGAGAAGCGCTCGAAGCGCCGCATCTGATAGCGAAACTCCGACAACTGCTCGAAATCGCTCTTGACGAGCTTGCGAGTCCGTACTTTCATGGAATATCCGCCGATGTGAAGAAACGGAAAATATATCAGGTCGTGACGTATTCAAGTGGATCGCGGCCGTGGCAACGGCATCGCGCGGCAGGTCTCCTTTCTCTTTCGACTGAAATCAGGCCGCCTTGCGGGCTTGGGTGGCAGTCTGCCGGTACAGGCCGGAGATCAGGTCCACCTGCGTGATCATGCCGACCACGCGCCCCCCGCGATCGAGCACCGGCACGTGGTGGTGCCCGTAGTTCGCGAACATCGGCACGAGTTCCGTGATCGGATCGGAGGCGCCGACGGTGCACACGTCGGCGGTCATCAAGCTGCCGACATTCGACGTGCGAAGCGCATCGCCGCGCAGCCAGCCGTCGAAGTAGTTCAGGATCGGACCGAGCGCGCCGAAGCTTTTCCTGTCGACGAAATCGGCGCGCGTGACGATGCCGAGCAGCTTCTGCTTCACATCGACGACCGGCAGCGCCTTCACGTTGTGGCGCCTGAACAGCTCCCATGCGGCGGCGGCGCACGTGCCCGGCGACACCGACACGACATGGCGCGACATCACGTCTTCGCAGCGCAGTTCGTCGAAGCTGCGCGAGAAGGCCTGTAGCTGCGTTTCGCGCAGCAACGAATAGAGGTCGTCGGTGCCGATGTCGAGCATTTCGTCACGGCGTCGAAGCACGGCTTTGACGTCGTCGCGGGTGAAGCCGACGCGCGCGGCCTCGTCGGCGGCCTGGTTCGGCGTTGCGCGGTCCTGGCGTCCCGCATGGGGGTAGCGGTGGCCGGTTGCCGCGTGATAGACAAGCGCCGCGAACAGCAGCGCGGCCGACTGGATCGCGATCGGTTCGAGCACGAAGCGGTAGCCGAGCGCATGAATGACCGGGCCGCCCAGCACCGCCGTCAACGCGACCGCGCCCGACGGCGGGTGCACGCAGCGCAGCGCGAACATGCCGGAGATCGAAAGCGCCACCGCGAGGGCGGCCGCCAGCGTCGGGTCGCCGATCAGCATCGCGCAGGTCACGCCGACCGTCGCGGACACCAGGTTGCCGCCGATGATCGACCACGGCTGCGCGAGCGGGCTCGCGGGCACCGCGAACAGCAGCACGGCCGAGGCGCCCATCGGCGCGACCAGCAGCGGAATGTTGGCGGCGGGACCGAGCAGCAGATACATCAGACCGCCGGTGAACGCGATGCCGAGCAGCGCGCCGAGGCACGAACGCGCACGCTCGTGCCATTTCACGGTGACCGGTGCGGGGAGAAAGCTGGCAAGCCAGCCGAGAGCAGGAGAGCGGAACAAGATAGGAGCGGAAAGTAGTCGAAGATGCCGGGCCCGACATTACCGGGGAAACCCTGGCAACGCGAATACAGTCTGGTCATGATTATATTTCAATGTGATATAAAAAGTTGTCCAACCCCCGCGCGGCGCGCGAAATCTGTCGCATATCGCAGACAGTCGAGCGCGCGCCCGACCTCCTTCGCCTGGCCCCAAATCACCGATCCGCACGTGCTTTTTCATCACGTTGTGATATAAAATGATGGCAGACCGATTGAGAGCACTCGTTGGCCGGTTGCCTGATAGACCGATAAGGGAGCCATCATGATGATCACATTTCAATCGACGGCGTCGCCGGATGTCGTCATGCTGAGGGATCTCGCGCAATATCTGCTAGGACTGATCGGCAAGCGGCTCGGCGAGCGGGGCGTTATCAGCCACGACGAGCTGGTCCACGCGATCGATCGTCTCGAAGCCGCCATCACCGAAGACGCGGCCGCGGAAACGACCCTCGAAGCATTGCACTGTTCAACGAGTAATCAACGCGAGTCGCGCAACCGGCTGTTGCAGCGCGCGTGGCCGTTTCTGGACATGATGCGTGCGGCGCGTGACTCGGACGCCGACATCATCTGGGGGCTGTAGTTCGTCGAGGAAATCGCGATGAAACGATTGACGTCGCATCGACGCTCCGCAATCCTCCTTATTTCGGTTTGCGCCGTTCCGCTTGCCCACGCGTTCTCACCTGAGCAGGAAACCGGCCGATACCAGCAGCCGATGCGCGACCCATGTGCCGCGTCGCGCGACACCGAGGTGCGAAGCAGCGTGATCGGCGTGTATGGCGGCACCGTTGTCGACCAGTTGTCCAGCGGAGCGGTGGTGCTCGTGAAATGGCCGAACGGTTCGCCGCACGAGGCATGGACCGCTCGATCGCACAGCCATGGTTTGCCCGTCGATCCCGCGGCAAACGCTGCGCATGTTTTCTTTCTGTGGCCGGAGTCATAGCGCGGCGTCCCTGATCGCCGCGCCGAGCAACCGCATGCATTCAGGTCAGGCTAATGCGTGCGTGATGCTGTTACGACGGCACACCCATTCCCTATCTCGATCCGACCATACTTCGGCTCGACGCCAGATTCATCGCGCGTACCCCGTGGTGCAGGCGGGGCGGCTAGTCGGCATGGCCGATCGGCGGATGCTGAGCGCGGCGCTCGACGAGGGCGGCGCGACGGCGACGGTGGGCGAGCTGTGCGCAAGCGATGCGAACTTCGCGAACGAGCGGCTCGACATCGCGTTGCCGGAAGAGACCTGCCGGCACGTTGCCGCGCGTCTGGCCGCGCGTTCGCTCGATCGCGTGCCGGTCGTCGCCGACACATCCAGCTATCGGCTGATCGGCATCGTGTCACGCCACGATCTCGTCAAACCCTCGCTGTCGATCTTCAACGAGGAACGCGAGCGGGAACGGTTCCGGCGCATTTCGCTATTCCAGGGCAGGGATTCGGTGGCCACCGAATCTCGCGAATTGTGCCTGCTTAACGGCGTTTCTGTAGGTATTTGCATGTATCGGTGTCGCGCGGTATATGTCACGAACTGACATATAATTAATTGATGACTTGCCGCGCGGCGCAAGGAGGTTCCCATGTCGAGCTTCAAGCGCATTCTTCTCTGTTACGACGGAACACGCGAAGGACAACACGCATTGAAGGACGGTGCCGCTCTAGCGCAAGACCTGAACGCGGAAGTGCACCTGCTTTCCGTGCTCAACAATACGGCGTGGATGCAGGGCGCGGACATCACGTCCGCGGTGCCGGTCGATTTCATCAACGAATCCGCCAAAGCGCTGCTCAACGAGGGCTTGCAGAAACTCGCCGCACGCGGAATTCGCGCGACCGGTCATCTCGCGATCGGTGAACCACTCGACGAGATTCCGTTTTTCGCTAACGATCTGAAGGTCGATCTGGTCGTCGTCGGTCATCGCCGCAGTCACGGACTCGCGCGATGGTGGGGTGGCCGGCACGACGGGCTGCTGCTCGATCGCGTGACATGCAGTGTGCTGGTGACGATGGGCGCGGCAGTCGCTGCGCCGGCCGCAGTCGCAGGCACGGGCGAGACCGAGCGGTCCGCCGAACATTCATGAGCGTTGTGTTGTTTGTGTTGAGTTGAGAGTTGTGTTGCGTTGCGTTGGCACGGGGGCACACCATGAAAGTCGTCGACGAACAGTTCAATCATCCCCAGCCCGTCAAGCACAGCGATAACGAAATGAGCAAGCTGCCGCAGCGCGCCGCCGATGCGCAGCGGCCGAAGAAGAAACCCGAAGGCGAGCCGCCGGTCGAGTGACGCGGGGCGGTGCCACGCCGTTCAATTCGCGCGTAAATGCTAAAGCGCTGCCAGGCGCGAAAGCCTGGCAGCGTTTTAGTCATACATGCGAGTCGCCCGGCACGATTATCGTTCAAATGCGAATCGTTCCTATTTAAGAACTGCGGAAGAACTGTGACGATTTACCGGACAGATGGCAAAAGCGGGTGTTTCTGATGGCGTCATGACGCCGTGATGCGCGGGTTTGACGGCACCGCGAGGACGGTACAGCGTTTGCTACCCGCCCAAAGGTTTAACCGCAGGCCGCCATACATGTCACGAAATTCGACTACCTGCCAGAGATGGAGCGCCCGAGAGGTCCAGCTATTGCACGACGTGCCGCGCGTGCTCGTCGTCGACGACAACGAGAGCGCCGCCGAAGCGCTTGCCACCTGGCTGTCCTACGAGGGCGTCGAGGCGCGCGCCGCGACCGGCTGCACGGCGGCGCTGCGCTGCGTGCGCAACTGGGTTCCCGACGTCGTCGTACTCGACATCATGATGCCGGAGCGCGACGGCTACGAAACGGCGAGCGCGCTGCGCCGCTATCTGCCGACGCACAGCCTCGGCATCGTCGCGTTCACGTCGCTGGACGAAGATCATGTGAGGGAAACCGGCCGCGAGCGTCACAATTTCGACGGCTATTGCCAGAAGGGCACCGCGCCTGCCGCGCTGCTCGCATTGTTGCGAGGGCTGTGGCGCGGATGATGACGGCGCTCGCGTCGATAAAAAACGCGGCGGCGTGGACATCTCTCCACACCGCCGGGCTTGTCAACCGCGCTTTTCAGTCGGGCGCGCAACCCGCCGCGCTCAACCGCTCAGCTCTTCCGCGCGGCCGGCATCCAGCCGGCTTCGACACCGAACTGCGCGATCTGTTTCGCGACCGCATCGGCTAGGCGCTTTGCATCGTCCGACACGCCCGCGCGCTTCGTTTCGGTCACGCCGTGCAGGCCCGCGCCGGCCGTTGCCGCGGTCGCGACGGTGCCGGCCGCCGCGCCGACCCCGGCGGTTTCGACCATGCCCGGCATCTTGCCGCTGTCCGCGTTGGCCGTGAAGCTCTGCACGACGCGCGGCGCGCCCGCAGCGGGTTGGTAGACGATCTGCACCGCGCTGCTCACCTCGCTCTTGCCCGCGCCGAGCCCAATCAGCGTGCGGCGGCGGCGATTGCCAGCGTCGATCGTCTCGAAGCTGCCTTGCACGAGCAGCACGTTCTGCCCGGCGGGCACCGGCGCGTCGGTGCGCACCGCGTGCAGACCCATCGCCTGCAGCTGATGGACGATCTCGTCGGCGACCTGCTCGCGCACCTTGTTGGCATCGGCAACCTGCTTCTGCGCGTCCGACGAACCCGACATCTGCGTCTTCAGTTTCTGCAGCATGCCGCTGTTATCGAGCTTGACCTGCTGCGGATCGGCATCGAACGTGTACACGTAGATCGTGTCAGGATGCATCGTCGACTGCGTGCCTGCGTCGGCCGTCGCGGCCGTGCTCGTCGCGCTCAGATTCGTGACGCTGGCGCCGGCGCAGCCGCTCAGCAGCGCGCTGCCGCACACGAGTGCCATGCAGGTGAAACGGGCGGCGTTCTTTTTGATGAAGTTCACTGAAGTCAACATGATGATCCTGTCGTCGGCACGCGGTGCCAGTGGGTTCGAGTCCATCGCCGATGATCGGGCAACCGTGGGATCGTCGATCATCGGCGAAGGGATTCGCACGTGAAGCCTTTCGATCTCATGCGTCTGTGATTCGTCACGCACCGGCAGCGAACGAAGTATGGGCGAGCGGGCCGCCGAACTCCATTCAACAATTATTTCGAGCGATGTCACGGCGACATGAAGACGCGAAGCGCGGGGAACCGCGGCGACGCGCGACACGAAACGGCGGAAGAGCAAAACCAAGAAGAGAGGGCGCGGAGATCGAGCCGCCGATCAGTTCAAAGCGAGCTTGACGATGCAGCACAGCACGAACACGAGCAGGGCGGCGGCAATGGCCATGTCCATTGGATAGCGCATTCCTTCACCCTGTCCTGACGTTGCGGAGCTCCTATCGTAATCACCTGACGGAAGATGAAAAGCGTCAGTGAAGCGCCAATGTGGGACAGGCAACGAAGTCCCGCACAGCCGCGCGTAGCGGGGCTGCGGAGCGCTTCCACCCATCGGCGAGAGGCGGCGAAGCACCGATCGCTCGATTGCGCTCGCATGCTTCGGCGCAAAATAAGCGGCGCGTGGCGCGGCGCTCCATTCGCAATTCGCGACGAAGATTTATTGCGCTTGCGCGGCTGGCAGACCCGGCGGCGTGCCATGCGGCGCCTTGTTCACCGCAGTGAGATCTTCGGCGAGACTCGTGCGCAGTGTCGCGATAGCTTGGTCGGGATTGGCGGGCTTCAGCTGCTCGCGCGCCAGCGAGTCGTACACGTAGTGGCGCAGCATCGGGTCCTGGGTCTTGTTCAACACGTCGTGGTAGACCGCGACGATCTCGCCTTGACGGCCGCTCAGCGCATACAGACGGCGCAGTTGTTCGAGATCGTTGATCACCGCGAAAGCTGGACTCGGATGACCCATCATCGGACCATGCCCCGGCGGCCCGTCGCCGCGCGGACCGCCGTCGTGCATCGCGGCGGGCGGGGGCGGTGGCATGCCGTCGTCGGCAAGCGCGGCCGTCGCGATGATGCCAAGAACCGCGGCCACGGCCGCGCTGAGGATTGCTTTTCTCATGATGTCGCTCCCAGCGAAAACAGCGCCGGCGCCACGATGGACCGGCTCCTCGCAACGATAGTCGACACGCTGATCCGCCGGGTTACGAAAGCCATTCAGTAACTTTCCGAGCCTTTCGAAGCACGCGCATACATCTCGACGCGACGCACGTCACCGCGCACGAATTTGCGTCAGGGTGAGCGCCGCTGGCGCAACGCAGCCGGATAGCGCATGATTGCTGCGATGTGCCGTGCGACCCCCAAAAGCACGTCGCCGTGGCGGCACGCGCGGCACGCGCGGCACACGCAGCCGCCGGCATCGGCGTCGCGCCTGGTGCGGGCGGCGCAGAGGCGATGAGTCTTCAACCGCAAGGAGGATTTCGCATGGACCGACCCGATGCAGCCAATCCGTTTGGCGATCTGACCAAAATGCTGGAACAGTTCAAGCTCCCCGGCTTCGACGTACCCGCCATCATGGAAGCACGCCGCAAGGACATGGAAGCGCTGGTTCAGGCGAATCAGACAGCATTCCAGGGGATGCAGTCGCTCGCGCAGAAACAGGCCGAGATGCTGCGCAGCACGCTGGGCGAGTTGCAGGCACTGACTGCGCAACTCACCGCGGCCGGCGCCGCGCCGTCGAGCAAAACCGCGGAGCTGATCCAGCAGAGCCTGCACAAATCGCTCGCCGATATGCAGCAGCTCGCGCAAGCCGCGTATCAGACGCAGGCGGAGTCGTATGCGGTGATCGCGAAACGCGTAGAGGAGAATGTGCAGGAGCTGAAGTCGCTTCTTCAGCAGCAGAAGAAGTAGCGCACGCCGCGAGTTCCGAACCATCTATGTCGCGGAGGGCGGTCAAGCCCTCCGCGATTTTTTTGTCCGTTATTCGGTAGACGCTTACATCGATAAAAAAAAACGCTGCCCTCATTCACAGCTTCTACGCGTGACGACCGAAATTTCCGCAGCCTGCTGCTTCTAAATATCAGAAGAAAACCAAGGCATTGTCGCCAAAAGACTTTGTCCGCACTGATCGAGCGTGGTCGAACGATCCAGCAACCTCCAAAGGCTCGAATCGCGCAGCAAACGATTGCCGCGCGCCATTCCCCTGACTTAAAGTTTCGCCCCGCCTTTCCGTAGACGCATTCACGCAGCCCAACCGGCGTGAAGGCAGCCCGGCCTAGCCGGTCAGGTGTGCGCCCTCGTTTCGCGTTTTCACCTGGGAAGGAAATCTCTTGAATCCGAAGCTTCTTACCCGCATTGCCTGCGCAGTGCTCGGGGCATGCTGCGCGTTGCCGTTCGCCGCGCACGCGACGCTCGGCCAGAACGCCAGCACCGTCGAGGCCGATCAGACGCGCCTGCACGCAGTCGCTCATGCGGCCAGCGCACAGGGCGCCTATTCGGTGCACGCGCTGACGCTGCCGTCCGGCACCCAGGTGCGCGAATTCGTGGCGGCCAACGGCATCGTGTTCGGCGTCGCGTGGGATGGCCCGACGCTGCCCGATCTGAAGGCGATGCTCGGCGCATCGTTCGACGCCTACGTCGGCGCCAGCGCGACGCGTCGCGGCGTGCCGCTCGCGGTGTCGAACAGCGATCTCGTAGTGTTCTCGAGCGGCCATCTGCGCGCCTTCACCGGCTACGCGTATCTGCCGCAGGCGGTGCCGGGCGGCGTCGATGTCCGCGTCATTCAATAACGGAGCGAACATGCGATCCAGGTCTTCGTGGATGACTCGGCTGGGCGCGACGCCCGTCGTGGTTCTGGCACTGCTGTTGAGCGCGTGCGGCGGCGGGGGTGGTGGTGGCGGCAGCGAGAGCACCACGGCCAATTCGAGCACGTCCGGGAGTTCGACCGGCTCATCGGGTCCGACCGTGACCAATACGTCGCCGTCGCCGCAGGTGCTGGCCGCCAACGCGGTGCGCGTGACGGTCGACTCGGGCATCAGCAACGTGCCGAACATGCCGTTCGTCAGCATCACGATCTGCGCGCCCGGCACCGGTAATTGCCAGACAATCGATCACGTGCTCGTCGATACCGGCTCGTGGGGCGTGCGCGTGTTCGCATCGCAACTTCCCGCGTCGATGAGCCTGCCACAGCAGAAGGACGGCGCGGGCAATTCCGTCGCCGAATGCATGCAGTTCTTCGACGGCTATACGTGGGGCGCGGTGAAGCTCGCCGATGTGCAGATCGCCGGCGAGAAAGCCGCGTCGCTGCCAATCCAGCTGATCGATCCGGGCTACGCATCGCTGCCGGGCGATTGCGCAGCCGTCGGCGCGCCGCGCAATACGCCGGCCACCTTGCAGGCCAACGGCATTCTCGGCATCGGCGTGTTCAAGCACGACTGCGGCGCGAGCTGCGCGCAGCAGGCGATTCCCGCGACCTACTACGGTTGCAGCGGCGCCAACTGCATCTCGATACCGCTCGCGGAAACGTATCAGGTCGCCAATCCGGTGCCGTACTTCGCGACCGACAACAACGGCTCGGTGCTCAGTCTGCCGACCGTGTCGGGCGGTGCGCCATCCGTGTCGGGGCAACTCGTGTTCGGCATCGGCACGCAGGGCAACAATGCGCTCGGCGCGGCGCAGGTGATCGGCGTGAGTCCGTCGAACGGCACGTTCACGACGGTGCAGAACGGCAGCACGTACACGCGCAGCATTATGGACAGCGGCTCGACGGGACTCTTCTTCCAGACCACCTCGATGCCGGCCTGCGCGAGTCCGAACAGCGCGTATTACTGCCCGAGCTCGACGCAGCAGTTGAGCGCGATGATCGAAGGCGTGAACGGCACGACGAGCGCGGTGACGTTCAACGTCGGCAATGCGATGTCGATCGCGCAGACTTATAGCGGCGACTCGGCATTGCCGCTGCTCGCGGGACCGGTGTTCGTGACATCGACGGTGTTCGATTGGGGGCTGCCGTTCTTTTATGGCCGCAACGTCTATGCGGCGATCGAGCAGCAGTCGACGCCGGGTGGGAAGGGGCCTTATGTGGCGTACTGAAGCGATGACCGTGTGATGAAAGCCCGCTGCCGGTTGATCCGACAGCGGGCTCTTTTATGCGCTCATGTGCTCGCGGTCGCTCCGGTTGTCGCGCTTGCCGCCCGCCGCCGCGATCACGCGATGCACGAAGCGCAGCTTGTCGACCACCGGCGCCGCGAGCGTGAACGGATAGCCGTCGGGCATGCCCAGACTGCGGTTCAGGCTGTTCAGCGCGTACGTGAGTGGAAACCAGCGCTTCATCAGATTGCCGAAGCTCGCATCCTCGACCGGCGTGCGGTCGGTCAGCGTCGGCTCGCTCGGATCGTCGGGCAGCAGCGCGAGTCCGTACGATGTCGAGGTATCGAGCACATCGACGATCAGCAGATAATGCGCCCACGTCTCCGCCCAGTCTTCCCACGGATGCATCGTTGCGTACGCGCTGATGTACGACGCCTGCCAGTCGGCCGGCGCACCGTCGCGATAGTAGTCGTTCAGCGCTTCGCCGTAGTCGGCCTGCTCGTCGCCGAACAGCTTGCGAAACGGTTCGAGCCAGCGCGGCTCGTTTTCGATCAGCTGGCTGAAGAAGTAGTGGCCGGTCTCGTGGCGGAAGTGGCCGAGCAGCGTGCGGTACGGCTCGCCCATCGCGGTGCGCACTTTCTCGCGATGCGCGTCGTCGGCCTCGGCGATGTTCAGCGTGATCAGCCCGTTGTCGTGACCGGTCATCACCGGCTCGCCATCGCCGCCGTCGGCGAGAAATTCGAAGGCGAGACCGCGCTCGGGGTCCGCGTCGCGCGATTGCACATCGAGGCCAAGTTCGCCCAGTGTGTACAGCAGGCGCCGTTTCGCGACTTCGAGCCGGTACCAGTAGAGCCGGTTTTCCGGTTCGCTCAGGTTCGGAATCGTGCGAGTCAACTGACAGGCGCGGCACAGCGTATCGGGCGAGTCGGCGGGGATCATCCAGTTGCAGACGTTTTCGACCGCGTAGTTGTGGCATTGCCGGAACAGCGCGCCGTTCGCCTCCGGATGCAGGCTGCGCCAGCGGCCGTCGCCGGCGTCATCGAACGCGCTGATTTCGCGCAGTTCGGGGAGATAGCCGAGCAGCGACTCGCAGCGCTCGCAGCGGACATTCTCGTAGAACAGCAGTTGCGCGCAGCGATTGCAGTGGAAGGTTTTCATCGGGCCGGCCTTTTGATCAGTGCGATGTCGGTTGCGGTGACGAACGATCGCAATCTTCATGCCGCGATTGCCAGACGTCACCGCTTTAACGCACAGTACGGTCATGATCGTGCATCGGTGCTGCGCCGCTTTGGTGCACGGTCCGACGTAGCCCAACGGCAAGACAACAGATACGCAAAACGCACACGCAATTCAGGCAACACCAAACGATTCACACGAGTTTGACCAGCAACGGCATAGAGCTTGCTTTTTTGGCGGGCTGCACCTTTCGTCGAGGAGTCCGGAGTGTCCATACGCGTCGCCTTGCATCACGTTACTCATTACCGCTACGACAGACTGGTTACGCTGTCGCCCCAAGTGGTGAGGCTGCGGCCCGCGCCGCATTGCCGTACGCCGATCCTGTCGTACTCGATGCGCGTCGAACCCGCGAGGCACTTCATCAACTGGCAGCAGGACGCGTTCGCGAACTATCAGGCGCGGCTGGTGTTCCCCGAGCAGACGCGCGAGTTCAAGGTGAGCGTCGATCTGGTCGCCGAGACGGCCGTCTACAACCCGTTCGACTTTTTTCTGGAACCATCGGCCGAGCGCTTTCCGTTCGACTACGCGCCGGAACTCGCAGCCGAACTCGCGCCCTACTGCGTGAAACGGCCGATGACGCCGCGCTTCGCCGAGTTCGTCGCGAGCATCGACCGCACGCCGGCCGGCACCGCGAACTTCCTGGTGGCGCTGAACCAGCGGCTGCAACGCGAAATTCGCTATCTGATCCGGATGGAGCCGGGCGTTCAGTCGCCCGAGGAAACCTTGGTCAACGCGTCGGGCTCGTGCCGCGATACGGGCTGGCTGCTCGTCGAGACGTTGCGGCAACTGGGCTTCGCGGCGCGCTTCGTGTCCGGCTATCTGCTGCAGCTCGCGCCCGACGTCAAATCGATCGACGGCCCGAGCGGCACCGAGGTCGACTTCACCGACCTGCACGCGTGGTGCGAGGTCTATCTGCCGGGCGCGGGCTGGATCGGGCTCGATCCGACCTCGGGGCTGCTCGCCGGCGAAGGCCATATTCCGGTTGCCTGCACGCCGGAGCCGGGCAGCGCGGCGCCGATCTCGGGCGCGGTCGACGAATGCGAGGTCGAATTCGGACACACGATGTCGATCGAACGCGTGCTGGAGTCGCCGCGCGTCACGAAGCCGTACAGCGAAGCCGCTTGGCACGACGTGCTGAAGATGGGCGCGCGGGTCGACTATGAACTCGCCGACATGGATGTGCGACTGACGATGGGCGGCGAGCCGACCTTCGTGTCGGTGCGCGATCGCGATGCCGCCGAATGGAACACCGACGCGCTTGGACCCACCAAGCGCGGCTACGCGGTCGCGCTGATGGACCGATTGCGCGAACGCTACGGCGCGAACGGCTTCCTGCATATCGGCCAGGGCAAGTGGTATCCGGGCGAGCAGCTGCCGCGCTGGGCGATGTCGCTGTACTGGCGCGCCGACGGCGAACCATGCTGGCGCAACCCGGCCCTGTTCGCCGATGAACGCGAGCCTGGCCGCTACACGGCCGGCGACGCGCAACGCTTCATTTCGCATCTGGCGGCGAAGCTGTCGCTCGACGCGGACTGCATCCAGCCCGGCTACGAGGACACCTGGTACTACCTGTGGCGCGAGCGTCGCCTGCCGGTCAACGTCGATCCATTCGACGCGCGCCTCGACGACGAACTCGAACGCGTGCGGCTGCGCCGCGTGTTCGACGCCGGGCTCGCGAGTCCGGCCGGCTACGTGTTGCCGCTCGGCCGCGAGCGCGGCGCGCCGGGCATCGCGGCGAAGTGGATCACGGGCCGCTGGTTCTTCCGCGACGAACGGATGTATCTGATCCCCGGCGATTCACCGATGGGCTACCGGCTGCCGCTCGATTCGCTGCCGTGGGTGTCGAAGACCGACTATCCGTATCAGCACGCGCACGATCCGTTCGCGCCGCCGCAGCCGTTGCGCACGGCTGCGCAGTTGCGCGTGCAGTACGAAGGCGGGCGCGAGAGCCGGCAGATGGCCGAGGAACGGACCAGCGCGCGGCAGGCGGCCGCGCTGTCGCTGTCGGCGGCCGATCTGCTGAGCGGCATGCCGCAAGGCGGCGTGCTCGCGTATGCGCCGCCGCGTCATGGCGAAGCGCTGCCGGCGCGTGGCGAATCGTCGAAGGACACGCTGCGCACCGCGGTATGCGTCGAGGCACGCGACCCGAAGCGCGCGGCCGGCCCGAAAGCCGAAGCCGATTCGTTCGGCAGCGGCCGCACGCTGCTGCACGTATTCATGCCGCCGCTGACCGATCTCGACGACTATCTCGACCTGCTTGCCGCGGTCGAAGCGACGGCCGAGGAGCTGAAGATGCAGATCGTGCTCGAAGGCTATCCGCCGCCGCGCGATCCGCGCCTGAAGGTGCTGCAGGTGACGCCGGACCCCGGCGTGATCGAAGTCAACATTCATCCGGCCGCGAACTGGGACGAGCTCGTCGATCATACCGAGTACCTGTATCAGTCGGCCGCGCACAGCTATCTGAGCAGCGAGAAGTTCATGCTCGACGGGCGCCACACCGGCACCGGCGGCGGCAATCACTTCGTGCTCGGCGGTGCGACGCCGGCCGACAGCCCGTTCCTGCGGCGGCCCGACCTGCTCGCGAGCCTGATCGCGTACTGGCACAACCATCCGTCGCTGTCGTATCTGTTTTCGGGGCTGTTCATCGGACCGACGAGCCAGGCACCGCGCGTCGACGAAGCGCGCAACGACCAGGTCTACGAACTCGAAATCGCGTTCGCCGAGTTGCAACGGCAGGTCGATCTGCTCGGCGGCCGCGACAGCGGCAACCTGCCGCCGTGGATGATCGATCGCGCGCTGCGCAACATCCTGATCGACGTGACCGGCAACACGCACCGCGCCGAGTTCTGCATCGACAAGCTGTATTCGCCCGACGGACCCGCAGGCCGCGTCGGTCTGCTGGAGCTGCGCGGCTTCGAGATGCCGCCGCACGCGCGCATGAGTCTGGTGCAGCAATTGCTGCTGCGCGCCCTCGTCGCGCGATTCTGGCGCATGCCGTACACGCGGCGGCTCACGCGCTGGGGCACCGAGCTGCACGACCGCTTCCTGCTCGGCACCTTCGTAAAGATGGATTTCGACGACGTGCTCGCTGACCTCGGCGAAGCGGGCTTCGCCTTAGATAGCGCGTGGTTCGCGCCGCACTTCGAATTCCGCTTTCCGCTCGTCGGCGAGATGACGCTGGGCGGCATCGACCTGACGATCCGCAACGCGCTCGAACCGTGGCACGTGATGGGCGAGGAGGGCTCCGCCGGCGGCACGGTGCGCTATGTCGATTCGTCGGTCGAGCGGCTCGAGGTGCGCGCGCTCGGTTTGAACGGCAATCGTCATGTGCTGAGCGTCAACGGCGTGCCGGTGCCGCTGCAACCGACCGGCCGCGTCAGCGAGTACGTGGCCGGCGTGCGTTTTCGCGCTTGGGCGCAATCGTCGGCGCTGCATCCGACGATCGGCGTGCACGCGCCGCTCACGTTCGACCTCGTCGACACCTGGAGCGGCCGCTCACTCGGCGGATGCCAGTATCATGTCGCTCATCCGGGCGGGCGCAACTATCAGACCTTCCCGGTCAACGCCTACGAGGCGGAAAGCCGGCGACGCGCGCGTTTCTTCGCGTCTGGTCATACGCCGGGACCGCTCGCCGTGGGCCGACCGCAACGCAGCCTCGAGTTTCCATTCACGCTCGATCTGCGCCACAGTTGAACAACACGCATCGCTGACACCACACGACCTTGGCCTTTCAATCGACCTTGCCCTTCGAAGCGTCCGCGATGCCGGCGGACGCTTCGTCCCTATTGCGGTTGCTGCCGGGTCATGACGGACATTGGGACGAGCTGCGCGACGCGTCGGGCGCGCTGCGCGAGCCGTGGCGGCAGTTCTTCGCGCTGCTCGACGAGGACGGGGTGGCGCGGCTCGCGGATCATCACGCGTCGATCGCGCAGCAGATCCGCGATAACGACATCAGCTACAACGTCTACGCGGACAACGGCAAGTCGCGGCCCTGGGCGCTCGATCTGCTGCCGTTCCTGATCAGCGAGGCCGAGTGGGCGCAGCTCGAGCGCGGCGTCGCGCAGCGCGCGCGTCTGCTCAACGCGATCGTCGCCGATATCTACGGACCGCGGACGCTGCTCGAACATGGGCAACTGCCGCCCGCGCTGGTGTTCGGCCATCCCGGCTATCTGCGTTCGGTGAAGGGCTTCACGCCGGCCGGTGGCCAGTATCTGCAGGTCGTCGCGCTCGATCTCGCGCGCACGCCGGGCGGCGAGTGGAGCGTGATCGCGCATCGCACCGAGGCGCCGTCCGGTCTCGGCTACGCGCTCGAAAACCGCCTGATCGTGTCGACGCTGCTCGCCGAGCCGTTCCGCTCGCTGCGCGTGAGCCGGCTTGCGCCGCTCTATTCGCAACTGATCGCGACGCTCGTGCAGGCCGCGCAAGCGACGATGCGCGACGAGGAAAGTGCCGACGTTTCACCGCATATCGCGCTGCTCACGCCGGGGCCGTACAGCGAAACCTATTTCGAGCATGTGTTTCTCGCACGCTATCTCGGCGTCACGCTGGTCGAAGGCAAGGATCTGACCGTGCGCGGCGACCGGCTCTATCTGAAGACTCTGGCAGGCCTCGAACGCGTGCACGTCGTGCTGCGCCGTCTCGACGACGCGTTCTGCGACCCGGTCGAGCTGCGCGCCGATTCGACGATCGGTGTGCCCGGGCTGTTGCAGGTGATGCGCGCGGGCAACGTGATCGTGTCGAACGTGCCGGGCTCGGGGTTCGCCGAGTCGCCGGCGTTGCACGGTTTCATGCCCGGTATCGCCGAAGCGTTGCTCGGCGAAGAGCTGCTGCTGCCCGGCGTGCCGACCTGGTGGTGCGGCGAACAGGCCGCGCGCGAGCATGCGTTCGCGCATCTCGACGACGCGTTGATCGTGCCGACCTGGCCGCTCGCGGGACGCGATGCGCCGCCCGGCATCGAACGGGGCCGACAGCCGCTCGCGGCATGGCGCGAGCGCATCGACGCTTTTCCCGACGCGTTCACGATCCAGCAGGAGCAGCGCTTTTCCTGCACGCCGCGCTACGAGGAGGGCACGATCGGCGGGCGACCGTCCGTGCTGCGAGTCTATGCGATCGCCGACGTCGACGGCGGCTGGCACGTGATGCCGGGCGGCTTCACCCGCATGGCCGCCGAGCGTCAGACCACGGTATCGATGCAGCATGGCGGCAGCAGCGTCGATACCTGGGTGCTGTCGAGCCAGCCAAGCTCTACGTTCACGCTGCTGCCTTCGCCGATGCAGCCCGCCGACCTCACGCGCAAGCATCGCACGGTATCGAGCCGCGCCGCCGAGAACCTGTTCTGGGCGGGCCGCTACGGCGAGCGCGCGGAAAACAATGTGCGGTTGCTGCGGCTGATTCTCGGCTCGCTCGAAGGCAACGACGCCGACGCGATGTTCGCGACGCTGGTCGAACTCGCGACATGGTGCGGCCTCGTGCAGCCTGGCGACCTGGCGTCGCCGCACGGGCCGGCCTCGCCGCAGACCTTCGAGCGCGCGCTCGTCGCGAATCTCGGCGAGAGCGCGGGCAGTGTCAGCATCAGCCAGAACCTCAACTGCCAGGCGCGCGCGAACGGCGAGGTGCGCGGGCGGTTGTCGAACGATCATTGGCGCATGATCCTCGCGGCGCGCAACGACTTTCAGGATGCGTTGCAGGTGTTGCTACCTGCCGTGGGCGCAGGCAACGGCGGCGCGGGCGCCGCGAGCAGCGGCAGTGCGTTCGATCGCTACGATCGCGTGACGCTCGCGAACGCGCTCGAACATCTGTCGGTGCAGCTTTCGGCGATCAGCGGCGCGCAGGGCGACCGCATGACGCGCGATGAAGCATGGCGGCTGCTGTTCGTCGGGCGTCATATCGAACGCGTCGCGACGATGGCCGCGTTCATGCGCGGCGTCGCCGCGAACGGCCAGCTCGCGACGCCGGCCGGCTTCGATCTGCTGCTGCAAATGTTCGACAGCACGCTCACGTATCGCTCGCTGTACCCGGGGCGTTTCGAAGTGCCCGCGCTGCTCGATCTGCTCGTGATCGAACCGCACAATCCGCGCGGCATTTATGGCGTGTACGAGCGGCTGCGCAACAAGCTCGGCGAGATCGCCGTCGCGGCGGGCAGCGTGCGGCATCGGCCGTTCGCGGAGTTGCTGCCGCCGCTCGAAATGCTGCCGTCGCTCGGATCGCTGTGCGAGGTCGACGAACACGGCTCGTATGGCAAGCTGATTGCGCTGTGCGATCAGATCGGCGGCTTCGCCAATGCGGCCGCGCATGAAATCAGCGCGCGCTATTTCAGTCACGCGACCACGGTCGCCTCGCAGGTGTGGGTATGAAGCACGCGTCGACGGTGCTGTCGGTTTTGCATCGCACTACGTACTATTACTCGACGTATGTCGAAACCGCGCAGCATCTGGCGACGATCCGGCCGCTCGCGTGTCCGTGGCAGCGCGTGATCTCGCGCAGCGAGCGGATCGAGCCGGAGCCGTCGTATCGGCATAGCCGCATCGACGCGTTGGGCAACGACGTGCTGTATTTCGCGCTCGATACACCGCACGAGCGTCTGCAACTCGTCAGCGAGACCACGGTTGCGCTGACGCCGCGCTGGACCGACCTCGACGCCGAGGCCACCCCGCCTTGGGAGACGGTGGCCGAGGCTCTACGGTTTCGCGTGAGCGGCGCGTTCCGTCCAGAGGCGGAGTATTGCTTCGCGTCGCCGAATATCGCACTGCGGCCGTCGCTGCGCTCGTATGCGTTGCCGAGCTTCACGCCCGGCCGGCCGCTCGTTGTCGGTGCGATCGATCTGATGCATCGCATTCACGAGGACTTCGCGTACAAGCCGTCGGCGACGCTGTTCGATACGCCGGCCGAACGCGCATTCGAACTGAAGAGCGGCGTGTGCCAGGATTTCGCGCAGGTGATGATCGGCTGCCTGCGCTCGCTCGGTTTGCCCGCGCGCTACGTCAGCGGCTATCTGCGCAACGATCCGCCGCCAGGCCATCCGCGTCTGATTGGCGCGGATGCTTCGCACGCGTGGGTGTCGGTGCATTGTCCGGCCAGCGGCTGGATCGATCTCGATCCGACCAACGACGTGCTCGCCGACCTCGATCATGTGACGCTCGCGATCGGGCGCGATTACAGCGATGTGTCGTTGCTGCGCGGGACGATTCTCGGCGGCGGCGCGCATCGGATGGAAGTGGGCGTGACGGTGCTGGCTTTGTGAAGCGGGCGCGGCTCGTTGCGGGTATTCGACTGAGTTCGGCCATAATGGAGAAAACGTCGCCGGAGTTCGCCCGCTCATGAAGTCTCTTTGCTTCGCAGCATTTCTCGTTTTCGCTGCCGGCTGTACGTCGACCTCGCCGCCGGCGAATCCTCAGGCGGCGCATGATACGAACGCCTACATACTGCACGCTCCCGACGCCGCTGCGAGACCACCGCGACTTACCGTCGGCACCAGCTATTCCGACACGCAACTGATACTGCCGTGGTTCCTCAACGATATTATCAACTTCGTGAACTATCGCTAATCTGAAACTCTTTTCCAGAGAGCGGTCACAGCCAGCGACGCACAGACGCCTTGTAGGCCAGGTATTCCGACGGAAAGCGGCGTTCCAGATAGCGCTCTTCCCGCGGGATAACAACCAGCGACATCAGCGCTTCCGCTGGCACGAGGGTGACCGGTAGCCAGAGGCTGACGATTGCACTCAGGTATACAAAAGGCGGCCGTATGATCCCCGGGTTTGCGACTGGCGGCACCATCGCTGGCTCCGCCTTTTCGTTGCGGTCCTCGCTTGCCATATCCGCCTCCAACTCTCGCTTCAACTCGACTCTGGATGACGACGCACCGGGATCAGCGCCATAGCCCACGGTGCCGCTCCTGGCCGAAGCCAGCACTCATCTCGTGTCTGCCACAAATCGCTGTACTTCGGCTGCTAACCAGGCGCGCAGCGCGCAGACCCTGGGATGATCGCGATTGCCGACGCGATAGACCAGATCATAGCCGCGCTCGACTTTCAGGCGAATGTCGGGGACGGTGATCGTGACTGTTGCCGGCCTGTTTATGTGGCTCAACCTGCTGCGTATGGTTCCAGCGCGGGTTGCCGCGAGCGTTCAGTTCCTTCAGCCGGTCTTCGGCATCGCCGCTGCATCGTTGATCACGATGGTTTCTCGCAACGAGGTGGGTAACCGAGCTCGAAACGGCAACGTCCGCTAGCCAGCGAAGCGGACTTTCGAGTCGGGTGTTCTCAGACAATAGCCTGCGCCGCGTACCGTCACGATCCGTCCTGCTCCGATTTTTCGTCGCAAGCCACACACCTGCACTTCGATGGCATTGCTGGCGATTTCCTCGCGTGGATCGCATATCCTCGCTTCAAGTTCTGAGCGAGTGAAAACGCGCGCCGGGTCTTCGATCAGCGCCTGTAGCAGAGCGAACCCGCGCGGCGCCAGCGTGAGCGGCTCTCCATGCAGGGTGACTCGATGAGAGGCTGCATCCAGCATGAGGCCATCGTACGCCAGAACGGGAACCGTCCGTACCACTCTGCGACGCGTCAACGCGCGTACGCGCGCCGCAAGTTCATCGACGTCGAATGGTTTGACCAGGTAATCGTCCGCGCCTGCGTCGAGTGCGGCAATACAAGTTTCCAGTTCCCTCTGTGCCGTCACGATGATGACGAAGGCATGGCCACCGCACTCTCGATAACGCTTCAACGCGTCAATAACGTCGATTCCCGACAGGTCGGGGTCGAGCATGACGAGGTCGTACAAGCTGCAGTCCGGCCAACTCATGGGCTCGCCAACGACACTCATGCATTCGACGATATGGCCCGCACGTCGCAACGTATCCACGGCCGGCCCAGCGATCAACTCATCCTTTCCCATCAACAGCAACTGCATGGCAACAGATCCCTTGAATGCGCGTCGGTTATTCGTCTTGTCCGGTTCGGCGCGATCGTAATGTAATCATGCTGAAGAATTGCTTAAGAGAAGCAGGCTGGCGGGTCGCGAGGGTTGACGTCGTTGCTTGTGGTGTTTGGCGAGGAAGGCTTTCAGCACGGGTTGAAACCCGAAATCAAGGCATCGCTGCAGCGCGACAGGTTCCGTTAAGCGCAAACGTTCGCTATCGCACCGATTGTTCGAAAGTTTTTGCGGACACTAGGATGGCGGTCGTTTTCAAGCTTCGATGCACGCCAACGAACCGGCGGACTAGCTCACTGCATGAAGGGCCCCATCGCGAGCGGCCTTCTTGCGCTCGCGATATTCAGACTTATCTCCCATTATTTGCCATTCCGTACGCGGCCTCTTTTTAATCCTGAGCTACACCTGTATTTTCCCTCGGGTGGTCTGGATGCGGCCGTGTTGCCAGCCTGGAGTTCATTCCCGAGTGACCACGCGATGCTGTGGATTTCGGTCGCAACCGGGATCTTTCTGGTGTCGCGCGGCGTCGGTGTGCTCGCGCTTTTATACACCACGATCTTCATATGTCTGCCCCGCATTTATCTCGGATGGCACTATCCGACCCACATAATCGCAGGTGCGGCGATCGGAGCGACCATTCACATGGATAATGACTCGGGACGCCGTTAGAACACCTGTTGCGGCGCCGATTCTGAGGTGGATGCACAGATTTCCCGGGCCCTCCTATACGCTGTCGTTTGCTTTGTGTTTTGAACTGGTCACGCAGTTCAACGAGTTGATAGTTCTGGGGCGGTCGATATTGCAGGGCTAATGCGTTGGAATCCGCTCCGAGGCCAGTCCCTGGACGAGGTGCTGTGAGATCAGGCAATCAGTGTCCATTCTGGGTACTTGCCGTGCGGCGCTTCACATGATCGATGAACGCACGCAGCTTCGGCATGATCTGCCGGCGGCTCGGATAGTAGAGAAACACGCCAGGGATCATCGGCGCATACGCATCGAGAACGCGTACGAGCTTTCCGGTTCGCAGCCCCTCGGCGGCCATCGGCTCGGGTAGCTGGGCAAGGCCGATGCCTGCGTTCGCCGCACCCAGCATGCCCAGAAAATCGCTGGCGATGAAAGGACCGGAAACGGCGAGCTCGATCGGCTGGCCGTTGTCGTTGAACGACCACGACGCGAGCGCGCCGCTGGAGCGCCGCCACCGAATGCAGGCATGCGTACGCAGATCGTCGATGTGTTCTGGGCGGCCGCGCGCCGCGAAATAGCCAGGACTCCCCACCACGACGAAGCGGAATGGCGCCGTCAACGGCACCGCGACCATGTCGGCGGCAACGAACTGGCCTAGCCGGATGCCGGCGTCGAAGCCTTCCGCCGCAAGATCGATCAGCTCCTTGCTGGCCGCAATCTCAACTTCGACCTCGGGATTGGCCTCGCAGAACGACGCGATCAGCGGCTCCAGCAGGATCGGCACGACCGCGCGCGGCACCGAAAGACGCAACAGGCCGGACGGCCGCTCGCCGAGTCCGCGCGCGACCTCGCTGGCGGCGACGAGTTCCTCGAAAGCGGGTTTGGCGCGCGCCAGAAAGCGCTCGCCGGCTTCGGTCAAGCCGACGCTGCGCGTCGTGCGAATGAAAAGCGTCGCGCCGATGCGCGCTTCGAGCACACGCACCGCCTGACTGACCGCCGACGGCGTCACGCCGAGCGCCGCGGCGGCCCCGCGAAAACTGCGATGCTCGGCCACGCTGAGGAAGACTTCGACGCCGTCGAGTGCACCCTGCCTGACTGTGAAGTTCTGCTTCATAGCCTGTCAACATTGTGAGGAATAGTCGCTCACGCGAGACGATGGTACACCTATCACCTGCGCATCCAACATTCGACAGGAGGCACCATGTCAGCGCGGCTTCTCTTTCAGATGCATCTCGTTCTGGGCTACGTTGCCTGGTTGTTGTGCTTCGGCACCTACGTGTGGCCGAAGCTCAGGTCGATGGCGCCGTTCGACGCGCAACGCGCGATCGCCACCTTGCACAGCTTCCGGTTCTTCGGGCTCGCGTTCCTGCTGCCTGGCGTCGTCAGTCCGCAACTGTCCGCGAGCTTCGCCGCGTTCGCCGCTTATGGGGATTTCGCCACGGGCGTGCTGGCGATGCTGGCCTTGCTGACGGCGCGGATACGGCCGCTTTTCTGGTCGTTCGTGGTTGCTTTCAATCTGGTCGGTATGGCCGATCTGCTTGTCGACTACTACCACGCGACAGCGGCCGATCTGCCCGCGCATTCAGGAGAACTGGGCGCGCTGTACGCGATCCCGATCATCTATGTACCGACGCTGGCGATCACGCACGTTGCCGCCTTTTATCTGATGCTGCGTCCCCGGCTCCGGAGACTTCACGCCGCGCCTGCCGTGGGTCGCGACATCTCCAAGGCGTAGCCCGCGTCACCCGCCGCAGTTCGGTAACCTAACCAACAATCCAGGCAAACATCGAACAGCATATTTCCGCCATCTACCTGCGTTATGCTGTCGGTCGTCGAGTCGATTGCTCGCGGCCTGAGCGACGCAGGTGCGCAAACCCGGCGTAATGTGGCCGGGTGGTGACCTTCACTGGCTTTTCCGGCTTTCGGGCATGCGACCTGATGCTCGCGTCCCTTCGCCAGGCGACGCGGGCCAACGCCCGGAACAACCACTGAACTCACCGAGGTGCCGACGTGAAATACCGCATGCTCCTGCTGCCGCTCGTTCTCGCCGCCTGCGCGCAGACGCCCGAAGTGACAGCGCCGGCTCCCGCGGCGACCACGGCCGCGGCGAACCCGGCGGCGCCGACCGGCACCGATCAGCTGACCCGCTACCACTGGCAGCTGAGCAACGCGATCGACAGCCACGGCAACCGCATCGATGCGCTGTTCGCCCGCCCGGACAAACCGGTGCAACTGGACTTCAGTCCGTATCGGATCACCGTCGTCAATAGCTGCAACAACATGGGAGCGGGTTACACGGTGAGGAAGGGGTATCTGCAGATCGGCCCGATGGTCACCACGATGATGGCCTGCAACGATCCCGCGCTTGCCGCACTCGACGATGCGATCTCGCAGCGAGTGCGCGGCAGCGTCAACGTGAACCTGCTCGCGCGCGACAACGGGCCGCGCCTGCAACTCGTCACGGATAACGGCGATACGCTGAGCTTTACCGGCGTGCCGACGGCCGAGACGCGCTACGGCGGCCCCGGTCAAATTGCGTTCCTGGAGGTGGCGCCGCAGTCGGTGCCGTGCACCCATCCGTCGATGCCGGACGGGCAATGTCTGCTCGTGCGCGAACGCTTCTTCGACGAGCAGGGGCTGGCCACCGGCACGCCCGGTCCGTGGCAGCCGTTCAATCAGAATATCGAAGGCTATACGCACACGCCGGGCATCCGTAACGTGGTGCGCGTCAAGCGTTTTACGATCAGGAACCCGCCTGCCGACGGGCCCTCGGTGGCTTATGTACTGGACCTCGTGGTTGAATCGGAGAAGGTCGGGCAGTGATGCTTCTGCAAGCGTGCCACCGGCCAGGCCGGCGGCACCGTTCATCCCGCCAGCAACATCAACCCTTCTGAATCAGCCGCCCGAGCGGCGCGAGCGGTCCCACCGGCAAATACTCATACTTCATCAGCCCGTCGGCCACGAGCGGCAACGCGTCGAGTATCGACCTGGCCTCGTCGACCGATGCGACGTTCATCAGGAAGATCGGCCCGGCCTTGTCGCGGAACCAGAACTGCTCGATCTTGCCGTCCAGATAGAACTGCAGAGTGGCCGGCACCTCGTGAGGCAAATGCTGCTGCAGCTTGTCCGGGGTGAGCGTCGGTTGTGCGGATGCGATGGCGAAAACTTTCATCAGTGACCTCCTTGGTCGACGTTCGTTGCGATGTACAACGGAGTTCACTGTAGCCCTCGGCCGGAAAAAGCTGTATCGTCGCAAATGACAACTTTAGCGTCATTTACGCCATGCGCATCGCGATCCTCGCCCTGCAGGGGCTGTTCGACACCGGCCTCACCGTCATGCTCGACGCGTTCTCGCTCGCCAACCGGTTCGCGGCCGCGAAAATGGGCGGGCGGCCGCACTTCGATCTGTCGATCGTCGGCGTGCGCAGGAAGGTCCAGTCGGGGCAGGGGTTCGCCATCCCCGTGCAAGCGATCACCGCCGACCTGAGACCGGACTGGGTGATCGTTCCCGCGCTCGGCACCGGCACACCGGAGCAACTGGTGCCGGCGCTCGAACGGCCGGACGTGCGCGACGCCACGGAGCAATTGCTCGCGTGGCATGCACAGGGCACGTTGCTCGCCGCGTCGTGCATCGGCACGTTCCTCGTCGCGGAAACCGGACTCCTCGATCATCGCGAAGCGACCACGACCTGGTGGCTGAGTCCATTGTTCCGGCAACGCTATCCGGCGGTGCTGCTCGACGAGTCGCGCATGCTGGTGCCAACGGAGGTCGGGGTGACGGCGGGGGCGGCGATGGGCCATCTCGATCTCGCGCTGTGGCTGATCCGGCGCGCGAGCCCCGAACTGGCCGCGCTCGTGTCGCGCTATCTGCTCGCGGATCTGCGCTCATCGCAGGCACCGTACATCATTCCCAACCACCTGGCGCAGGCCGATCCGCTGATTCAGCGCTTCGAGCGATGGGCGCGCGATCATCTGAAGGAAGGGTTCTCGCTGCAGCACGCGGCGGCCGCACTGGCGACGAGCGCGCGCACGCTGCAGCGTCGTTGCCAGGACGTGCTCGGCAAATCGCCGTTGGCGTACTTTCAGGATCTGCGCGTCGAGCATGCGCAGTCGCTGCTGCATGGCAGCGGCCTCGGCATCGACGCGATCGCGACCGAGGTCGGTTATGTCGACGGTGCCACGTTACGCACGCTGTTGCGCCAACGACTCGGCAAAGGTGTGCGTGAGCTGCGTGCGGATCTGCGGTGAGGGCTCAGCTGACGTTGAAATGCACGCGGACGTCCTGCGTGCTTTCGACAGGCCGGCCGTCGCGCAGCGCGGGAAAAAAGCGCCAGCGCCGCAACGCGTCGAGCAGCAACTGATTGAGACGTGGGTTCGGTGTTGCCCGAACGAGCTCGACGTCGACCGAGCCATCGGCGTGGATCGTGAAGCGGGCTGTCGCCGTTGTTTGATAGGCCTGTTCGCGCAGATCGTCGGGCAGGGACGGCAATGGTTGCGAAATGGAGCGGGCGGCAGTGTCGGAGCTTGCTGGGGCGCTCGGCGCGGCGTCGTGCTGTGCGGATGATTGCCGAGATCCCGCGGCAGCCGTTTGTTCCGGCCGCTCATCTTGCGGCGGGTGTTGCGCTGGACTTGCAACCGGTGCAGACGGCGTTGCGGCGGAGGTCGTCGTCTGCGTTCGTGGCTCGCCTGGCGCAGGCGGCATCGCGCGACGCATCGAGGTGCGCGGTTGCGTCTGCACATGCGTTGGTGCCTGTTTCGCCGGAACCGGGGTAGCAGGTTGCGGCGTGCGGGATTCTGACGCCGCGGGTTCGTCGAGCACGACGACGCGCATATCCAGCGGAGCAGGCGACGGGACTGGCCGGGCCGGTCTGAGCAATCCGGCAGACAGCGTGACCAGCACCAGCAGCCAGATACCGAGCGCGATCAGAGTCGCGATAGCAGTACGCAGCGTCCTCGCAGCGCGTCTCTCGAACCAATCGCGGCGACTTTCAATCACGATGCACGGCGATCAGAAAGTGTTCGGCGCCCGCGCGTCGCGCCGCGAGCATCGCCTGCACGACCGCGCCGTGACCCGCGTGATCGTCGGCCGCGATCACGACGTTACCGTCCGCGCGCAGCAGGCGCTTTACTTCGGGCTCGATCTGATCCGCGCGAACGACATGGCGATTGACCGAGACCTCGTCGTTGCCGCTCACCGTGATCGTCAGCGGCTCGCTCGCGCTGATCGGCTGCGCGCGTCCCGACGGGAGATTGATCCGCACCGCATCGAGACGCTGCATCGCCAGCGAGGCGAGCATGAATGTCGCGAGCAGAAAGAACATCACGTCGATCATCGGAATGATTTCGATGCGGCCGCGCCGCGAGGCGCGCGAGCGTTTGAGTTTCATCCTCGCTCTCCGCTCGTCTCGTGCTGCAGGCGCAGTGCGCTGAGTCGCGCGTTGGCGAACAGTTCGAGCTCATCCATCAGACGCTCGAGCCGTCGTGAAAAATAATTGAACGCGAACAGCGCGAACACCGCGACGATCAATCCAATCGCGGTTGCCACCAGCGACTGCGCGACCCCGCCCGTGACACCGCCCGGATCGACGAGCCCATTGCCGCCGAACAGCTGGAACGATTTCATCATCCCGACGATCGTGCCGAGCAGGCCGAGCAGCGGCGCCGCCGTGACGATCGTTTCGAGCAGCCACAGACCTCGCCCCATGTCGCGCTCGATCTGCGAGGCGATCGATTGTGCCGACGCCTCGCGCAGCCACAGCGGCGAGTCCGATTCGGGTAGCCACGGCGCGGCCATGCGCCGGAACGCGTGATGCGGGGCGAGACCGTCGAGACGGTTGTCATCGGCTGACGCGGGTTGCAAAAGACGCGCCGGTGCGCTTGCGAAGCGGGCAAACACATAGGCCCGCTCGATGATGATCGTCAACGCGAGCACGCCGAGCACGCTGAGCGGATACATGATCCATCCTCCGGTGCGCATCGCCGCGATAAAGCCTGTCCATTCCTGCATGATGGTTCTCCCTGCCGTTGATCAGAAGTACTTGGTTACGCCTCCATAGACCGCGAAATGCGGACCATACTGCGGCGCGCCGACGCCGATGCCCGAGCCGTCGCGCAACTCGTACACGCGGTTGAATGCGTTGATCACCACCAGACGGGCGTCGAACTTGCCGATCATCGGCTCGTTGAAGTGCTGGATCGCGCCGAGGTTGAACTGCGCATAGACGGGCAGGCGGTCGGTATTCGCAAAGCCGCTGCGCAGGCCGGAGCCGACGATGCCGTCGAACGTGAAGGTGGTTTGGTGGAAGTCGTATGCCGCGCCGAACGATGCCGTCACGCGCTGGTCGTGATCGAGAAACACCCAGTGGTTCGAGATGAATGCCAGCTCGTCCGCGTCGAAGTTGAACTGCGCGGAGTTGATGTTCTTACCTTGCGCGCGGCTATAGGCGAGGTTCAGATACGCGGAGAGGTTGTCCTGTTTGTAGTTGGCGGTGAATTCCACACCATACGTTTTGCCGTATTGATAGTTGAACGGCGTGAAGATCAGCGCGGAGCCGAACTGTCCTTCGTCGAGCAAGTCGGTCGATTTCTTGTAGTACGCGTCGAGTCCTAGCGTGACGGCAGGGCCGAGCTTCTGCGTGATGCCGAGATCGAAGTAGTGGCTGCGTTCCGGCTGTACGGGATCGTTCTGGGTTGTCGGACTCTGATTGGTCGTACCGTCGAACTTCGATATCGTCGAGCCGGACACGAGTTCGAACGGCGGTGGCGTGAAGTAGCGCGCGTAGCCGGCGTGCAGCGTAGTCGACGGTGTGAGCGTGTAGACGAGGCCCACGCGCGGGCTCAACTGGCTCGCGCTCGTGTACTCGTCCATGCGGTCGTAGCGCAAGCCATAGTTCAGCGTGAGCCGGTCGGTCAGCTTCCATTCGTCCTGCGCGTACAGGCTGTACAGGTAGCCGGTCTTGCTGCTGCTGTCCTGGATGTTGAAGGGCACGTCGGAGAGCTGGTTGCCGTTCGCGTCGGCGGGGAAGACAGTCACGCTGTTGTCGAATACCGCATGCTCCTGCTGGAAGAAGACACCCGCGCGAACCGTGTGACTGTCGTTGACGCGCCAGGTCGTATCCACCTGCACGCCGTTGGCCGTGTTGCTATGAAAGTCCTCCGATGCCACGCCATTGAACATCAGGTCGCCGATCGGATCGGGGTTGAACTTCGTGCGTGTATAGCGTGTAAAAAAAGCGACCTGGTAATCGAGCGCGCCCCCGTTGGTGCCTTGAAGCGCGAGCGCCGCGAAATTGTTCAGCTCCGATTGCGTTTCGTTCAGTTGCGACGAATCGAAGGTGCTGTGGCCGGCGAGCGCGAAGTTCGGCGTCAGCCCTGGCGTGTTCGGAATCTCGAACTGGTTGCTGGTGGCGCCGAACAACAGGCTCACGCGCGTGAGCGGATTGATCAGATACGACAGATAGCCAAACGCATTGCCCTGCCGCGTGTGATCGTGAATCGCATTGGCGCTTGCGGTCGGATTCTCGATGCCGAGGTTGTTCATGCCGAGCGAGCCGCTCAGGTAGTAGCTGAACGGTCCTTGGCTGCCGAACACATCGGCACTCGTTTTGACGGTCTGATGGCTGCCGCCGAACACGTCGATCGAGCCGCCGCTGCCCGTGTCGCCCGATTTGGTGCGAATGTCGACGATCCCGGCCGTGCGGTAGCCGTACTGCGCGGGCAGGGCGCCGGTGAGCAGGTTCAGCTGATCGATGATGCGCGTGTCGAGCGACTGGCCGAAGCCGCTGATCGGCTCTGGAATGATGATGCCGTTGATCCGGTATTGCAGATTGGCGTGCTCGCCGCGCACGTGCAACTGGCCGAACGAGTCGTTGGCGACGCCGGGCGCTTGCAGCAAGACCTGATTGAGCGGCGTGTTCGCGCCCGCCGGCATCGTGTCGATATCGGCCTGAGTGAAGCGGTAGACGCTGCTGCCTGTCTCGGGCAGCAGGCCGTTGCGCGCCGCGTTCAGACGTCGTGCGTTGACCTGAACGTCGAGCGTGTCGCTCTTTTGCAGTTGCACGCTGACGCTCGCGGGGGCGCCGGACTGGGTCGTCGCGATGCTGCTGCCGCTCGCAAATCCGGTAGCGGTGACGACGACCGCATACGTGCCGGGCGCCACCCCGTCGATCGAGAAATGGCCCGACGTGTCCGAGCTGGACATGTTGACGGAGGCGCCGCTCGCGTCCTGTATCTCGACTTTCGCGTGAGCGACGGGATGTCCCAGAGGATCGGAGACAGTGCCCATCAGTACGGCGTTGCCCGGCGCGCCCCATGCGCGCGAGACGACGGCACAGAACACGATCGCCGCCTGCGCGGTCGTTGTGCGTTTTTTCATTGTTGTTGCTCGCTCTATGGACGATGCGATTGATGAATCGAAAGTGTTCGGCAATAGCTCACCCACCTCGCCCCTGGCTGGCAAGGGAAGGACAGGCGAACTGGAGGGACGACGGGCGACGGCAAGCCCGTCGATCAATCAGGACGACGTTTCGATGGGAACGGGAGGCAACTTGGTCATAAGCGGCTATTAAGTATGGACAGTCGGCTCATAGGTCGGACGGATTTTGTTGAACGTCGCGGCGGGCGCTTCTGAGACAGCGACAGCGCCGGAGCACGGATCTCCGGAAATGTTATAACATAACGACTGAGGCTGGCAAGTCGCAAACTCAACGCGCGCCGTCGCGCTGCCGACGAGGCATTTGCCAGCCGCTCACAGAAAAACTTGACACCGTGCATATGCACACATAGACTTGCTTGCATGAACCGCCCTATCTCCTACGACGAATGCAACTGCTTTGCGCTGCGCCAGGCGGCGCGGCACGTCACGCAAATCTACGAGCGCCATCTCGGCAGCGTGGGGCTGACGGCTGCGCAGTTCACGATCCTGGCAAAGCTCGCGCGCACCCCGAACCTGCCGATGGCGGAGCTCGCGGACGCGATGGTCATGGAGCGCACCACGCTGGTCCGCGCAATGAAGCCGCTGCAGCGCGACGGCCTCGTGCTGGCCGAAGCGGCGGACCACGACAACCGCACGCTGCTGTTCAGCCTGACGGAAAAGGGCGAAACCACCTTCGATCAGGCCTCGGTCGCATGGCGCGCCGCGCAGGACGAATTCGAAAAGAAGTTCGGTCGCGCCCGCGCGAAGACGCTGCGCGCGGAGCTGTTCAGCATCACCGACTAGATCGGCACCGGAACCCGCCTCGGCGGGTTTGATAACGCCGCTTTGTGTGCATATGCACTAACGAACAAAGGGAAGTGCAGCGAATGGAAGCGCTCCTCGACGACGACTGCTTTGCGATCCGCCAGGCTGCGCGTCACGTATCGCAGATCTATGATCGGCATCTGTCGAATGTCGGCCTGACCATCACGCAGTTTTCGCTGCTGGGGCGTCTGAAGCGCACCGGTCCGATGACGATGAAGCAGATCGCCGAAGCCATGCGCATGCAGCGCACTACGCTGGTCCGCACGATCCAGCCGCTGCGCCGCGACGGGCTCGTGTCGAGCGAGGCACTGGGCGCGGATGCGCGCACGCTGCTGATCTCGCTGACACCCGAGGGCGAACAGCGGCTAGCCTCAGCCTGCGCGTACTGGTACGCCGCGCAGGCCGAGTTCGAGCACCGCTTCGGCGTGAAGCGCGCGGCCGCGCTGCGCAGCGAGCTATTTGCCATCACCAAAGATTCGCTTTGACATAAACGCTGAAGGTAGCAGGCCGGCGCACTGCGCCGTTTTTTTCAACCTGACGAGTGCATACGCACATATCGACATCATGTCCACAACTCCCTCGACCGTCGCGCCCCCGAGCGCGGTACAACCCGCCCGAGCGGCGCGGCGTATCCCGTGGATGCTGCTCGCGATTCTGTCCGTTCTCGTCGTGCTGGCGCTGGCCACGTCGCACTGGTTCTTCGTCGGCCGCTTCATCGAGACGACCGATGATGCCTACGTCGGCGGCGACGTCACGGTGATGGCGCCGAAGGTCAACGGCTTCGTCACCGACGTGCTGGTGCGCGACAACGAGTTCGTGCATGCGAACCAGGTGCTGGTGCGTCTCGACGCCCGCGATTACGACGCGCGTCTCGCGCAGGCCAACGCGGAAGTGGAGAGCGCGCAGGCCGCCGTCACCGAGCTCGAAGCAAAGAAATCGCTGCAACTCGCGGCGATCAACGAGCAGGCCGCGGAGGTCCGCGCGTCGGGCGCCGAACTGACGCGCAGCGCGGCCGACCAGCTACGCTACCGCGAGCTCGTGAAGGACGACGCGGTGTCGAACCAGGTCGTCGAGAAAGCCGATGCCGATCTGACCAAAGCGCGCGCCGCGGTAGATCGCAGCGGCGCGGCGCTGCTCGCGGCGCAACGCCAGATCGCGGTGCTCGACGCGCAGATCGGCGACGCGAAAGCGCGCATCGCGACCGCGCAGGCCGCGCAGCGCGTCGCCGCGTTGAACGTGGAATACACCACGATCCGCAGTCCGATCGACGGCTATGTCGGCAATCGGACCGCGCGCGTCGGGCTGCTCGCGAACACCGGCGTGTCGCTGCTGACCGTCGTGCCCGCGAGCGGCCTGTGGATCGACGCGAACTTCAAGGAAGACCAGCTGCGCAAGATGCGCGCGGGCGACAGCGTCGAGGTCCAGCTCGACGCGTCGAATACTGCGCTGCACGGCGTGGTCGAAAGTCTTGCGCCGGCGACCGGCGCGACTTTCAGCGTATTGCCCGCGGAAAACGCGACCGGCAACTTCACGAAGATCGTGCAACGCGTGCCGGTGCGCGTGCGCCTCGACGTGCCGAAGGACATGCAAGGGGTGTTGCGTCCCGGCCTCTCCGCGACCGTGAAAGTGCACGTCGATGCGGGCCATCCGGCCGCGCAAGGATGAACCGATCATGACCGACGTTCTCGACAACCCCGCCGACCAGCCGACCCGCACCAAGGTCTTCGCATTCGCGCTGATGTGCGTGGGCTTTTTCATGGCGACGCTCGATATCCAGATCGTCGCCTCGTCGCTGCGTGATATCGGTGGCGGGCTGTCCGCGAGTCAGGACGAACTGTCGTGGGTGCAGACCTCGTATCTGATCGCGGAGATCATCGTGATTCCGATGTCGGGGTGGCTCACGCGCGTGTTCTCGACGCGGTGGCTCTTCACGTTCTCCGCGCTCGGCTTCACGGTGACGAGCATGCTGTGCGGGCTCGCATGGGACATCAACTCGATGATCCTGTTTCGCGGGCTGCAAGGCGCGGCCGGTGCGGCGATGATCCCGACCGTGTTTACGACCGCGTTCGTGCTGTTTCCCGGCAAGCAGCGTCTGATCGCTTCGACGACGATCGGCGCGCTCGCGTCGCTGGCACCGACGATCGGCCCGGTGATCGGCGGCTGGATCACGTCGCAATGGTCGTGGCACTGGCTGTTCTATCTGAACCTGGTGCCGGGCGTCGCCGTCACGCTGCTGGTGCCGAAGTACGTGCATATCGACAGGGTCGATCTGTCGCTGCTGAAGAAGGGCGACTACATCGGCATCCTGCTGATGTCGGGTTTTCTCGGCTGCCTCGAATACGTGCTCGAAGAAGGGCCGCGCAAGAACTGGTTCGGCGACGACGTGATCGTGCTGTGCGCGTGGGTCGCGGCGATCTGCGGGTTTCTGTTCCTCGTGCATGCGTTCACCGCGAAGGAACCGATCGTCGATCTACGCGCGCTTGCGCTGCGCAACTTCGGTATCGGCAGTCTGCTGTCGTTCATCACCGGGATCGGGATCTTCTGCACCGTGTTTCTGACGCCGGTGTTTCTTGCCCGCGTGCGCGGCTTCGACTCGTTGCAGATCGGTCTCGCGTTGCTGTCGGTCGGTTGTTTTCAGTTGCTCGCGCTTGGCGCGTACTCGACGCTTGCGCGCTTCGTCGATATGCGCTTGCTGATGGTGTTCGGCCTCGCGCTGTTCGGCATCGGCTGCTATTTGTACGTGCCGTTGACGAACCAATGGGGCTGGCAGCAGTTGCTGATCCCGCAAGCATTGCGCGGAATTGGCCAGCAGTTCTGTATTCCGCCGATCGTGACGATGGCGCTCGGCGCGCTGCCGCCGTCGCGGCTGCGCTCCGCGAGCGGGCTGTTCAATCTGATGCGTAATCTCGGCGGCGCGATCGGTATCGCAGTCAGCAGCACGATGTTGAACGACCGTCTGAACCTTCACTACGAACGGCTCGACGAACATCTGAACGCGGGCCGTCCGGTCGTCGAATCGATCTTGCAGAAGCAGGCCGAGTATCTGTCGGCAGTCGGCGGCAACGTATTGAATGCCGCGAATGCGGGGCTGGCCGAATTGCACGAGGCATTGATGCGCGAAGCGCTGGTGCTCGCGTTCTCCGATGCCTTTCTGGCGGTTGCGCTGTGCTTCGTGGTCGCCTTGCTGAGCGTGCTGTTCTCGCGCCCGTTCGGCAACACCGCGCCCCCGCCCGATGCCCACTAGGAGTCCAACATGAAACGGATGGTGATGAAGTTAGTGGCGGGCGCGGCATTTTTGACGCTCGCGGCCTGCGCGGTGCAACCGGCCACGCACGCGGATTTGCCGCATGCGGTGCAGACGCTGGCGCCGGCCGCGTGGAGCGTCGACGCGCCGCAAGACAGCGTGAACACCGATGCCTGGTGGGCGCAATTCGGCGACCCGGTCATGCATCAGCTGATCGAATCGGTGCTGACCGGCAACCTCGACGTGCAGGCCGCGGCCGAGCGCGTGAAGCAGTCGCAGGACCTGGTAACGCAGAACCGCGCGGCGCTGCTGCCGGAGCTGAATGCGAACGCGGGCGCGTCGACCGAGCGGCAGAATACGCCGCCGCCGCTCGGCTATGTGCGCCAGGCGGGCTTCGGCCTCGCCGCGAGCTGGACGCCTGACGTGTTCGGCGGTGAACGGCTCGCGGTGCTCGCGTCGCAGGCGCAGGTGTCGGGTAGCGTTGCGGCGCTGAACCAGGTGCGGCTCGCGCTCGCGGCGAACACGGCGGCAGCATATATCGATCTGCGCTGGGCGCAGGCGCAATTGCAGATCCTCGACGACAACGAGCAGATCCGCAGCCGCGCGTTGAAGCTCACGCAGGCGCGTCTGCATTACGGACTGTCGACCCAGCTCGACGTCGCCCGCGCGCAGAATCAGTTGCAGGACTTGCAGGCACAGATTCCGCGCATGCAATCGACGGTGCAGCATCAGCTGAGCCTGATCGCCGTGTATTCGGGGCGTACGCCGGAAAGTCTCGACACGCTGCTGCTTTCCAGCGCGCGCGAGATTCCGGTGCCTGCGCAAAGCGCGCCGCAGGTATTGCCGTCCGACGCGTTGCTGCATCGGCCCGACGTGCGCACCGCTTACGCGCTCGTCGAACAGCGTGCGGCGGAAGTGGGAGTATCGAAAGCCCAGCGCTATCCGCAGTTCAAGATCAACCTGACGAATGGGCTGCTCGCATCGTCGTACCTCGGCTTGCCGACGCTGACCGACAATCTGTTCAGCGCCGCGTTGAATGCAACCAGCCCGATCTTCAACGCCGGGCGGATCACCGCGAACATCGACGCGAGCGAGAGCCGCATGCGCGAATCGCAGCTCGGCCTGCAACAGACGATGCTGCAGGCGCTGAAGGAGGTCGAGGACAATCGCAGCGATCTCGTCAGCGGCGCGGCGCAGGTGCAGCGCCTCGCCGGTGCGCTCGATGCGTCGAATCATGCGCTGCGTCTGTCGACCGAGTTGTACAAGGGCGGCGCGTCGAGCTTCCTCGATGTGCTCGACGCGCAGCAAGCGTATCTGCGCGACTCCGAGTCGCTGAACCAGGCCCGGCGCGAGCACGCGCTTTCGGCGATCGCGCTGTACCGGTCGCTGGGGGGCGGGTGGGAGCAGGGGGAAACGGTGGCGGCGCAGTGAAGTTAGCGGGGCGTGTGACGCTGAGGCATCCGCGCGTCAAGTAGGGGATTCACGTGAAAGACTTCTGACGTGACTAGAGCGGTGCATGGTGCATGCATTCGTGTACTCGTTCGAGCGACGCTTGAATGTGACGGATCGTCAAATGTGAGAAGCAAGCGGCCGAAGTCATGTATTCGGCCGGCAAGCGATGGTAAAAGGGTAGTCCTACTCACGATATAAGGAATCCGTAATCATGAAGATAGCCCTGCATCTTTGGTTCAAGTGCGATCGCGGCGCAGACAGTAGTGATTTGATTTATGTGCGCGGACAGCGGCGATGACTTCGAGCGGCTACAGCGCTACATCCGCTCACGAAAACCTGATTTGACCATTCCAAGCAGCAACATGAAAGCGTACGGGCGGGTGGAAGTCCGATGAAGCGGATTGCAATCTTTGCTTGGTGTATTGCCGGGTTTGCGTTGTCCTGCTTGGGAGGATTGCATATGACCCGCTTCGTGTTGGCGCATTTCGTCTTCGACATACTGATCTGGCTGTCAATCGCCATTCGAGAGGCGCTACTCTGGCTGGACCCCGATTACAGCCCTGACGCGTTGGACGTCGAGGACACATGTACGTTGCTCATGTTCCTCGCATCAACCCTGGTCATTGCGACCGTCATCGCCATTGGCAGCGTCATCGCTTGGCGGCGTTATCGCAAAGCGTCCGTTCCGTCGTAAAACTTGTTGGATTCGCGCGGCGCGCCGGTCTGTTCGGGCTGCTGCGCGCACGCCATGCAACGGGCACCGTGGACCCACGGGCAACGCTCCCCGGAACCGATTCCCAATCTTTGCTACATTCTGCACAAGAAGCACACACGCGGCACTATCGGGATGCGTCCACCAGCGACGCGCATGATCGGCAAACCGAAATCTTTCAAGAGGCTCACGATGCGAATTCTGGTAGTAGGGGCGGGCGCGGTAGGCGGTTATTTCGGCGGACGTCTGGCGGCAGCGGGGCAGGACGTGACCTTCCTCGTCCGCGCCGGTCGCGCGGAAAAGCTGGGGCGCGACGGCCTCGTCATCAACAGCCCACGGGGCAATCTCCAGTTGCGCGACGTGAAGACGATCCTGGCCGGTGTCGCCAGCGAGCCGTTCGACCTCGTGCTGCTGAGCTGCAAAGCCTACAGTCTCGATGACGCAATCGATTCGTTCACGCCATTCGTCGGCGAAGAAACGCTGATCCTGCCGATGCTCAACGGCATGCGCCATATCGAGGTGCTGAGCGCGCGCTTCGGCAAGGAGCGCGTGCTCGGCGGCCAGTGCGTGATCGCCGCGACGCTCAATGCGGAGCAGCACATCATGCATCTGAACGACATGCAGGCGATTACGTTCGGCGAACTCGTGGGCGGCACCTCGGAGCGCACCCAGGCAATCGCCGATGCGATGTCGGGCGCCAAATTCGAGGTCGCGGTCAGCGACAATATCCTGCTGCGCATGTGGGAGAAATGGGTGTTCCTCGCCACCTTGGCCGGAAGCACCTGCTTGATGCGCGGCTCGGTCGGCGATATTCTGGCTGCGCCCGACGGCAAGCGCGTGATCGAGAAGCTGCTCGGCGAATGCCGCGCGGTAGCCGAACACAACGGCTTCATGATGGACGCGGACTTCGACGCGCGCGCCGTCCAGGTGCTGCTGGCGCCGTCGCCGCTGACCGCGTCGATGCTGCGCGACGTCGAAAACCGCTCGCACACCGAGGCGGATCATATTCTCGGCGACCTGATCACGCGCGGCGGCGACGCGCAAAAGGGCGATCACGGCCTGTCGCTGCTGCGCATCGCCTATAGTCATCTGAAGACGTACGAAGCGCGCCAGACCCGCACTTCCTGACGGCTCGCCGCGGTCGGCGCGAACGCGGATCGGGCGAACGGCGCCGCGCGCGAGCGCCGCCGCAACCTGACGATCGGAGGTCAAGCATGCCGACTCCCACTGGCTCGGTGCCCGCGCTCAGCGCCGCTTCCGCGACCGTGTTCTCGATCGGCATCGTGTTTCTCGGCTACTGGGGCATGTATGAGCCGACCGCCTGGCATAAGGCCGACATCGTGGTCTTCGTGCTCGCGCTGGCCGGCTTCGCATGCCTCGGGCTCGTGCCTTGGATGGCGACGAGTCCCGTCGAGCCGGAGAACAGCGACTCGCGCGTGCGCATCGCGCGGCATCTGTTTCTCACGGGCGTGACCGCGATCTGGCTCGCGGTGGCGGTTTCCGTGATCTTCTGAGGCCCCGCGAAGGCGCGCCGCTTACCCGGGCATCTTCCTGAACGACACCGCAATCCGATTTCAGCCGTTGATCGCAACGATCAGCAGCGTCAGGTCGCTGATTTCCTGCTCGCTGAAATGCGGCTTCACTGCTTCCCATACCGTATCCGGTACGCGCGTTTGCGCGACCAGCGTCACCGCCTCCGTCCATTCGAGCGCCGCGCGTTCGCGCGCGGTGAAAAACGGCGCTTCGCGCCACGCGGCCACCGTCGCGAGACGCCGTTCGGTTTCGCCGTGCTTGCGCGCGTCGCTCACGTGCATGTCGAGGCAGAACGCGCAGCCGTTGAGCTGCGACGCGCGAATCCGCACAAGTTCGGCGAGCGTCTGGTCGATCGTGCTCTTGCCGATCGTTTCCTCGAGCGCGAGCATCGCGCGCGTGCCGCTCGGGCTGGCCTTGTAAAAGTCGAGAAGTGATTGCATCAGAGCGTCCTCGTGAACGTGCGAGGGGCGTCCAAATGGGCGTCCGTGGAGGTAAGCTTACGTTCGCCACTGGTCTTTCGAAATAACCATTTCGACGTTATTTGAGGTAACCACCCGAATGGACATTCATATCGCGGTCGAAGGTCATCACGATCTGTCCGGACAGATTTATCGGCAGTTGCGCGCGGGCATTCTCGAAGGGCGTCTCGCCGGCGGCACGCGTCTACCGTCCACGCGCGATCTCGCGACGCAGCTCGGGGTATCGCGCAAGACTACGCTCGATGTTTTCGAGCGGCTGCTGTCCGAAGGCTATCTGAGCGCCCGCGCCGGTTCGGGCACCTTCGTCGCCGACGGGCTCGAACGGCTGCCCGCCGAGCGCTCCGCGCAGGCGCGCGCGGCGGCTCGTTCGCGCGAGCGCGACGCCGCGCAAGCGAAGGCCGCCGCACGCGCGCAGCCGCTGTGGCAGCAGTTGCCCGACAGTCTGCCGTTGCCGCGGCCGTCGGTGCCGTCGCCGCTCGACTTCATCGGCGGAGCGACCGACAAGACGCTGTTTCCCTTCGACGTCTGGCGCCGCTGCGTGAATCACGCGCTACGCAGCCAGGCGCGCAGCCCCGGCACCTATCGCGAGGCCGCCGGTGAGCAGCAGCTGCGGCTCGCAATTTCGCGCTACCTCGCCTTCAACCGCGCGGTGTCGAGCAACTGGGACGACGTGATCGTCACGCAGGGCGCGCAGCACGCGCTCGATCTGATCGCGCGCATCACGCTGCGGCCCGGCGAAATCGCGGCCATCGAAGACCCCGGCTACCCACCCGCGCATGCCTGCTTCACGGTGACGGGCGCGCGCGTGGTGCCGGTTCCGGTCGATAGCGAAGGCCTGATCGTCGGCAAGCTGCCGGACAAGGCACGGCTGGTCTACGTGACGCCTTCGCATCAGTTTCCGCTCGGCATGCCAATGAGCCTTGAGCGTCGCGTCGAACTGCTCGAATGGGCGCAAAAACGCGGCGCGGTCATCATCGAGGACGACTACGACTGCGAGTACCGTTTCGAAGGCCGGCCGATGGAGCCGCTGAAGAGCCTCGATCGCGCCGGCCTCGTCGCCTATGTCGGCACGTTTTCGAAGACGATCTTTCCCGAGCTGCGCATCGGCTACCTGGTGCCGCCGGCGTCGTTGCACGGCCCGCTGCTGAAGGCGCGGCAGATCGCTGATTGTCACGGCTGCACGCTGACGCAAACGGCGCTCGCGGCGTTCATGCTCAATGGCGACTTCGCGCGCCATCTGCGGCGCATGCACAAGGCTTATGCGGCGCGCCGCGCGATGCTGCTCGAGCATCTGCAAGGCGACCTCGCGCGCTGGTTCGAACCGATCGTGCCGACTGCCGGCATCCATCTGGCGGCGCGGCTGAAGGGGCCGTTGGCGTCGCTCGGCGAAGGGGCGCTCGTCACCGCCGCGCGTGAAGCGTCGATCGGCCTCTATGGACTCGCGCCATTTCACCATCGCGTGACACCGCAGCCTGGGCTGATGTTCGGCTATGGCAGCATCGCGGCCGAGCATATCGACACGGCGCTGACGAAGCTCGCCGGCATCCTGCCGCGCATCGCTCGCTGAACCGGAACTCGGCGCAAGCGCGGCGTAGGCATCGTCGAAGCGTCGGGGTTGCGTTGCTTGACGTGTCAAACGAAGAAAATCCCCTGATTCAAGGGGCGAAAACACCAGCTCGCCTCGCCGCGACCACCGCGAAACCGCCGCCGAAACGAACTGTAACGAGCGTTACTCCTGCCTGTTAAAGACCTTGCCGCGCACGTTTTAGCCGCTAAAACAGGTACTAAAACGTGTTGGACCGTTGGCGCCACGCAAAAAACTTCATCGCAATACATAAAAGAGTCGCGCAAATCGCTTTAGCGCTTGTAGAATCCGGCGTTGAAGCGTGCACATACGGTGTGCGCTTCGAGCAATTCACTGACCACAACAGGTAGGAGAAACATGCCGACTTCCGCAAAAAAGGTGGCCAAGAAGGCTGCTGCCCCGGTACCGACCAAGAAGGTTGCTGCAAAGAAAGTCCCTGCGAAGAAAGCCGTCGCAGCCAAGAAGGTCGCCGTGAAGGCGTCTGGCGCACCGACGCCGATCAAGGACACCTTCACGAAGGCCTCGTTGGCAGCTCACATCGCTGAGCGTGCTGCAGTGGAACCCAAGACCGCCAAGGCTGTGCTGGCCGCGCTCGAAGACACGATCCTCGGCACGGTGCATAAGAAAGGCGCTGGCGAATTCACGCTGTCGGGTCTGCTGAAGATCGTCGTGCAGGCTGTGCCGGCGAAGAAGAAGCGCTTCGGCAAGGACCCGTTCACGGGTGAAGAGCGCTGGTTCCCGGCCAAGCCGGCAAGCGTGCGCATCAAGGCACGCGCGCTGAAGAAGCTGAAGGACGCAGCGGCTGCCTAAGCGCGTTGTTCTCACGCTCGGGCGTCGGCATGGCGCGGTTGGGTTTAATCATGCCTGACGTTTGAGTGCGTGAAAAAGCGCCTGCATGCAGGTGATCGAAGTCCCCGTGGATGAGAATCCGTGGGGACTTTTTTTATGCGCTCGCTTCGTAGCGCTCATCGCATCCATTGGCGAAACGGCAGGCGCGACTCTCATAGTGTGCTCCCTGATGGCGCGCGCGCACCTGACTGGCGCATCATGATCCACGACAGTACGATCAAGGCAATCCGACGCCCTGCGGATGCGCCGCTACCGTGCACGTCAACGCGTATCGTCACGACATATTCAATGGCATAACGCTTGCTTGATCGAAGGTCGAATACCGAATGCGCAGCGCATTCGCCTTCTATTTGACAACAAGACTGGGGCTGACATGCGATGCTATGACGAGATGCGCTATCACGACGATGGCGTACGGCCGCATTACGCGCGCTTCGAGCGATGGTTGGACAGCCAGGGCAACGAAGCGATCGCACGCAAGCGCGCGGAAGCGGACCTGCTGTTCAGGCGCGTCGGCATCACGTTCGCGGTGAACGGCGACCTGTCCGGCACCGAGCGGCTGATCCCCTTCGATCTGATTCCGCGCATCATCCCGCGCGGCGAATGGCAGACGCTCGAAGCGGGTTTGCGACAGCGCGTGCAGGCTCTCAATCTGTTTATCCACGACGTCTATCACGATCGCAACATCGTGCGCGCGGGCATCGTGCCGGCCGAGCAGGTCTATACCAACGCGCAGTATCGTCCGGAGATGCAGGGCGTCGACGTGCCGCTCGGTGTTTACGCGCATATCGCGGGCGTCGACGTGGTGCGCGCCGGCGACGAAGGCGAGTTCTACGTGCTCGAAGACAATCTGCGTGTGCCGTCGGGCGTGTCGTACATGCTCGAAAACCGCAAGATGATGATGCGGCTCTTCCCCGAGCTGTTCGTGCAGAACCGCATCGCCCCAGTCGCGCATTACCCCGATCTGCTGCTCGATACGCTGCGCTCGGTCGCGCCGGAAGGCGTCGACGATCCGGTCGTCGTCGTGCTGACGCCGGGCATGTACAACTCCGCGTACTTCGAGCATACGTTCCTCGCGCAGCAGATGGGCGTCGAGCTGGTCGAAGGCAAGGATCTGTTCGTCGACGACAACTACGTGTTCATGCGCACCACCCAGGGACCGAAGCGCGTCGATGTGATCTACCGGCGCGTCGACGACGACTTTCTCGATCCGCTCGCGTTTCGCCCCGACTCCGCGCTTGGCGTGCCGGGTCTGCTGACCGCGTATCGTGCCGGCCGCGTCGCGCTCGCGAATGCGATGGGCACCGGCATCGCCGACGACAAATCGATCTATCCGTACGTGCCCGACATGATCCAGTTCTATCTCGGCGAAAAGCCGATTCTGAACAACGTGCCGACCTATCAGTGCCGCAAGCCCGAGGACCTCGCCTATACGCTCGCGCATCTGCCGGAGCTCGTGGTCAAGGAAGTGCACGGCGCGGGCGGCTACGGGATGCTGGTCGGCCCAGCCTCGACGAAGGCCGAGGTCGAGGCCTTCCGCGAGCGGCTGATCGCGCGTCCGGCCGGCTATATCGCACAGCCCACTCTTGCGCTGTCCGCGTGTCCGACCTTCGTCGAAGCAGGCATCGCGCCGCGCCATATCGACCTGCGGCCGTTCGTGCTGTCGGGCAAGACCACCACGATGGTGGCCGGCGGCCTCACGCGGGTGGCGCTGCAGCAGGGCTCGCTCGTCGTCAATTCATCGCAGGGAGGCGGGACCAAGGATACCTGGATGGTCGACTGATGCGCCGCAAGCGGCACGCAATGCGCGATGCGCCGCCGTCGCTCAACGGATAACCAGCGCGGACTTTCGTCGCTGACGAAGGCCTCGCGCGTTCAGATCACAGACATGGAACGCCGTCATGCTTAGCCGAACCGCCGATCACCTCTTCTGGATGGCCCGCTATATGGAGCGCGCGGAGAATACCGCGCGCATGCTCGACATCAACCTGAAGGCGCAACTGCTGCCACAGACGCCCGAACAGGAGGCTCGCGCGCAGCGCTCGGTGCTGCGCATCTCCGAGCTCGAAAGCGCGTTCGCGCAGCGTTACGACGAACCGACGCGCGACCACGTGCTCGACTTCATGGTCGCCGACGCGAGCAATCCGTCGAGCATTCATTCGTGCCTGCAAGCCGCGCGCGAAAACGCCCGCGCGGTACGCGGCACGCTGACGACCGAGTGGTGGGAAACCATCAACGACACGTGGCTCGAATTCAACGAGCGGCTCGCGAGCGGGCAGGCCGCGGGCAATCCCGGCTCGTTGTTCGAATGGGTCAAGTTCCGCTCGCATCTGTCGCGCGGCGTGACGATCGGCACTGCGTTGCAGGACGACGCGTTCTTTTTCACGCAGCTCGGCACGTATCTGGAGCGCGCCGACAACACCGCACGGATTCTCGATGTGCGTTTCGCGAACGTCGAGCCGAACTCGCGCGACGCCGCGCGCCAGCTCGAGGACTTCTATTACTGGACCTCGATCCTGAGTTCGGTGTCGGCGCTCGAGATCTATCGGAAGGTGTATCGCGACGTCGTGACGCCCGCGCGCGTCGTCGAGCTGATGATCCTCAATCAGCAGATGCCGCGCTCGCTGCTCGCCTCGCTCGACGGCGTGTGCAGCAATCTCGCGATGCTGCGCACGTCGGGCTCGAACCAGTGCGAGCGCTTCGCCGGCAAGCTGCGCGCCGAGCTGCTATATGCCGACATCCGGCAGATTTTCGAAAGCGGTTTGCATGGCTATCTGACGCAGTTCCTCGCTCGCGTGTTCGAGCTGGGCAATCTGGTGGCGCGTACTTATCTGATGCTGCCAGTGGCCTGACGGAGTTTTCTCATGTACCTGACGATCCGCCACGACACCTCTTACCGCTACGAAGCGACGGTTCATTATTCGATCCAGCAGTTGCGCCTGACGCCCTCGAGCGGCGCCGGGCAGACCGTGCGGCGCTGGAGCATCGACGCGCCGGGCAAGCTCGACGCCACACTCGACGCCTACGGCAACGTGCTGCATACGCTCGTCATCAACAAGCCGCACGATGAGATTCATCTGCGCGTGTCGGGCGAGGTGGATACGATGCCGCTCGTCGACGGCGTGCTGCGCGATCCGCCCGGTCCGATTCCGCTCGAGCATTTCACCTGCGCGACGCGTCTGACCGAAGCCGATGGCGCGATTCGCGAACTGGCGGAATCGGTGGCGAATCTGGCGAGTCCGGCAAGCCTGATTACGCTTGCCGAGCAGATCGTGCAGCGCGTGCAGTACCGGCCCGGCGTGACCGAGGTCACGAGCACGGCCGCCGAGGCGCTCGCGCTCGGCAACGGCGTGTGCCAGGACCATGCGCATCTGATGCTCGCGTGCTGCCGCGCGCGCGGCGTGCCGGCGCGCTACGTCAGCGGCTATATCGAACCCGGCGACGTGCCGCATGGCGCGAGTCATGCATGGGTCGACGTTTGGCTCGAAGGCAAGGGCTGGATTTCGCTCGACGTCACGCATGCCGGGTTTGCCAGCGAGATCTATTGCCGGCTCGCGGTCGCGCGCGACTATGAGGCGGCGGCACCGGTGCGCGGCCGACGCATCGGCGGGCTCGAAGAGGAGCTTCACGTGGCGGTGGCGGTCAGCGCGCAGATGTCGCAATAGCCGCGTCGCAACGCTAAAGGCTGCGAAAAAGGCCATAAAAAAGGCCGTAAACACCGATAAAAGGCGCCAGTGCGCCGCATTACAATAGCCCGGTTCCCTCGCGTTCTGCGGATTCGTTATGACTTACTGCGTAGCGATGGCCGTCAACGACGGCCTCGTATTCCTGTCCGATACGCGTACCAATGCGGGCGTGGATCACATCAGTACCGCGCGCAAGATGTCGGTGTTCGAGCAGCCCGGCGAACGCGTGCTGGTGCTGCTCGGCGCCGGCAATCTGTCGATCACGCAGGCGGTGCTGCACGAGCTGTCCGAGCCCGCCGATGCCAGCGAGCCGACGCTGTGGAGCGTGCCGACGATGGCCGACGCCGCGCGCGTGGTCGGCAGCGCGGTGCGCCGCGTGCACGAGCGCGAAGCCGCGGCGCTGCAGAAGTTCGGCGTCGACTTCAATTGCAGCTTCATTCTCGGCGGCCAGATCGCGGGCAACCGCATGCGGCTTTTCATGATCTACGCGGCGGGCAATTTCATCGAGGCGTCGGCGGTGAATCCGTACTTTCAGATCGGCGAGGCGAAGTATGGCAAGCCGATCATCGACCGCGTGCTGACGCCGTCCACACCGCTCGACGAGGCCGCGAAGTGCGCGCTGATCTCGATGGATTCGACGCTGCGCTCGAACCTGTCGGTGGGCTTGCCGCTCGATCTGCTGGTGTACGAGAAGGATGCGCTGCGCGTCACGCGATTCGTGTCGATCGATCGCGACAACGCGTACTTCGACATGATTCACCGCACGTGGGGCGAGCGTTTGCGCCAGGTGTTCGCCGAGATTCCCGATCCGGACTGGCAGCAGTCGCCGGATGCGCCGTCGCCGCATCCGGAGCGGGCGCTGGTGCTATATCGCGCGCCGGTCGGCGCCGACGGGGTCGAGCATGAGCAGGACGTGTCGCCCGCGCAAATTCTCGCGCAGGCCGACAAGGGCAAGGCGCAGCGGCGCTAGCTGCGTCGGATTCGCAGCGCGTGTCGCGCTCGTCGAATCACACCAAAACCTCGGGACGAAAAAAAACCAGCCATCGGCATCGCCTGTGGCTGGTTTTTTGGCTACGCAGCTCGTCAGCTGCGTAGCAGGTCCGACTTGAAGTTCGATCAGAACTTGTGGCGGATACCCAGGCTGACCATGACCTGGTTGTTGGTGCTCGACTGGTTGCCGTACGAACCGATCGAAGCCGTCGACGGCACGAGGGTACCGGCACCCGTAGTAGCCGTAGCCGGAACGCGCTGGTTGCCGCTTGCGTGCTGCCATGCGCCGACCAGGTAGAAGTCCGTGCGCTTCGAGAGGTTGTAATCGCCACCCAGCGAAACCTGGTTGTAGGTCGCGGTTGCGTCGCCCGAGCCGTGCGTGTACGCATAGCCGATACCGAGCAGCGCTGCCGGCGTGAGCTGGTAGCCCACGTATGCGCGGCCGACGTTGTACTTCTGCGTCGTCGCGAAGCCCGAGTTTGCGTCCGGGCGGTACTGTGCGTTGCTGTACGACAGGTTGCCCGTCCACGGACCCGTCACGTACTGAACCGCTACCGAAGCGATGCCGATCGACTTCGAGAACGCATATGCCTGGTTGATGCCGGCGTTGTTCGGGAAGTTGGTGTCAAACGTGGCGCCCGGCGCTGCCGTACCTGCCCAGCCGCCTGCAGTCGCACGCGTAGCCGGCGAATTGGCATTGCTTGCGTGCAGGTAGCCTGCAGCGACGCTGAACGGACCTGTTGCATACGTTGCCGCGCCCGACCACGTCTGGCCCGAACCCGTCGCGCCTGCGACGCCGCCCAGAGCATACAGACCTTCGATCTGGAAGCCCGACCAGACCGGCGACACGTACTTCAGCGAGTTGATGACGCGGAAGCTGTTGTCGTTGTTGTCGACGTCGCCCGGCGTAGCGAACGTGCTACCGAAGTAGTTGTCGCCCGTCAGCGGCTGGATCATGTCGACCAGCGGGTCGTACTGACGACCGGCCGTGAACGTGCCCCATGCGTCGCCCGTCAAACCGACGTAAGCCTGACGACCGAACATCGAGCCGCCTTGCTGCAGCTTGCCGGTGTTGATGTCAAAACCGTTTTCCAACTGGAAAATCGCCTTCAGGCCGCCGCCCAGGTCTTCCGTGCCCTTCAGGCCGAAACGGTTACCTTGGAGGTTGCCGCCAAACAATTGAACGAGGCTGCCGCCATGCGGCGTAGCGTTGTTCACGTACTGGATCGACTCATCCAGCACGCCGTACAGGGTCACGCTGCTTTGCGCGTGTGCGACACCGGCGACGCCGAGGAGCGCCAGCGAGAGGGTAGACAGTGCGATTCGTTTCATCCATTTCTCCACGCAGATGATTGTTTGTTGTTGCGGAAAGCAGAATAGCTCAGCGCATCCGCCGGGTAGAAACGGAAAAAAAAGAGTGTCGCCAAAAACTGACAATCGATGCAAACCCTTGTATTTAAAGCCATCAACGATTATTTCTATTTGCGCAATATTTATTGGTCTGATGCGCATTATTGTTGATTTGTTGATAGTGACTGGGTGATTTGACGCACTTTCGGCGTCGATTTGCATGGAAAGTGTAATCTAGTCGTCTACACGTCTGCCTGATTTTGTAGCGAAAGCATAAACGGAACAGCCAGCAAAATGACTAGACATGCTGGACAGAAAAGGTGCGTTGTGTCCAAGCGCGATCGAGCGGTTTCCGGCGCAACACGTTTCAGCGCCTATCGGCGCCACGGCGCGCCACGGCCGCGGCCGTGAGCCCCGCGGCGGCCGCGAGCAGCACCGAGGTCCAAGGGTTGCGTCGAACGTAGCGGTCGGCGGCCGTCGCCTTGCGGCGCGCTTCGACGATGGCCGACGCCGCGAGACGGGTGGCTTGCGCTTCGACGTCGAGCACCTTGCGCGTCACGTCGACCGCCGTTTCATGCGCGGAGCGCTTTTGCACCGCCGCGTCGATCCCCGACGGCGGCAGCGGCGCGGTCGTGTGGCCGGCGACGGGCACAGCCGAGCGAGCCGAAGAAACCGCATTTGCCGCGACGGTCGAGGCCGCGAGCACGGACGCGAGCTTCGCGCGGCTGCCCGGCGGCGCTTCTGCCTGCATGCCCCAGCCGCCGCGCGGATCGTGCAGCCTGCCGCGCGCCGCCGAGAACTCCGCGCCGAGCAGCAGCACCAGCGCCGAGAAGTACAGCCACATCAGCAGGACCGCGAGCGAGCCGGCCGCGCCGAACGCGCTGGCCATTCCCGCATGCGCGAGATAGAGCGCGAACAGCTTTCTCCCGGCCGTAAACAACACGGCCGCGACGATGCCGCCCACCAGCGCATCGCGCCATAGCACCCGGGCGTCGGGCAGGAACTTCAGCAGTCCGGCGAACGCGAAGACCAACACGAGCAGACCGACGCCGAGCTGTAGCAGATTGCCGATCACGACATACGGCGAGTCGCCCCACAGCCATTCGCCGATAAAGGCGATGACCGTATCGAGCACCAGCGACACGATCAGCAGGAACGCGACGCCGAGCACGAGCCCGAACGAAATCAGCCGCACCCGCACCAGCGCGAGCCAGCTGGCCGTGCGCGGCCCGCTGTACGGCCACACTATATTGAGTGCGCTGTTCAGCGAGGAGAACGTCGCCGACGCGCCGATCGCCAGCAGTGAAAAGGAAATGATCGTCGCGATGCCGCCTTTGGCGCCCGCGTGGTGCGCGTTTTCGACGATCGTCTGCACGCCGGCCGCGGCCTGGTCGCCGATCAGGCCGTTGATGTGGCCAAACAGCTCGCCGCGCGCGGCCGCCGGTCCGAAGAACCAGCCGGCCACCGCGATCACCATCACGAGCGTCGGCGCGAGCGAGAACGCCGCATAGAACGCGATGCTCGCCGCCATCTCCAGACAGCGGTTCTCCGTGAACTGCCGAAGTGCGCCCATCGCCCAATTGGCCTGGTGACGCGCGGCCTGCTGGAGGTTCTCGCGAGAAAGGGTGTCGATGTCCATGATCGTGTCTGAATCGTGACGGCGCTTTCACGGTGTTTGCTTCGCCGCAAACCTCGTGCCCATCACTATACAAGTTAAGCGGTGGGCTTCATGGCCTGCTTGCATGGCCCGTTCAGCGGCCGCCCGCGCGTGCCGCTAGAATGCAGCGGGTTAATGTCACCTTTCCGCTCATCATGCATTCGCACGAACTCGTACGGCAACTGGACGTCATCGAGCGCGACCAGTGGAGCGCGCATCTGCCCGCGCATGTCATCGAACAATTGCCGGCGCACGGAATCACGGTGTTCGCGGTTACCGACGACGCCTCCGACACCGCCGCATTCAGCGCGCGCTATGGCTTCGGCCTCGAAGACTGCGCGAACACGATCGTGATCCGTTACAAGAAAGACGGTGGCGAGCACTATGCGGCGCTGGTGTCTCTGGGCTCCCGGCGGCTCGACATCAACGGCGCGGTGAAGGCCGCGCTCGGCGCGCAGCGCCTGTCATTCGCGAAGCGCGAGGCGGCGGTCGAGCATAGCCAGATGGAATTCGGCGGCATCACCGCCTTTGGTCTGCCGGCCGACTGGCGCGTGCTGGTCGACGCCGCGGTGATGGACCGTGCGCAGATCGTGATGGGCGCCGGCGTGCGCGCGGCGAAGCTGCTGATGTCGCCCGACGTGCTGCGGCAATGGCCGCGCTGCGAAGTGGCGGCGCTGACGCTGCCGGCGGACTGAACCCCCGACCTTGAAGTAGCACTGAAGTTTTCCGCCGTCGCGCCGTTAATCCCGACAACGACATGAAACGTTTGCGGCGTCCGCTTGCGCGGACAGCCGCAAGCCACGACAAGGGATACGGAAGATGGAACGGTTTCGCCTGAAAGTGCGGCTGTGGCTCGCGCTCGCGATGATGTGCCTGGGCATTCTGGCGATCGGCCTGTGGGGAGCGTACAAAACGCGCGACACGATGATCGCCGATCGCGAGGACGAGCTGAAAAACGTCGTCAGCATCGCGTACAGCGTGCTCGATCGCTACAACGCGCTCGCCGCGGCCGGCACGATGCCGCTCGCCGACGCGCAGCGCGCCGCGATGGACGACCTGCGCGCGATGCGCTATGACGGCGCCGGCGGCTATCTGGTGCTCGAAGACAGCCACGCGCACGTGCTGATGCATGCCACGCGCGCCGACCTCGTCGGCAAGGACATGACCACCGTCAGCGATCCGGACGGCCGTCATGTGTTCAAGGAGGGTTCCGAGCAAACCCAGCGCGAAGGCGAGGCGTTCGTCCATCTGATGTTCCCGAAGCCCGGCACCGACCAGCTCGCGCCGAAGAGCAACTACATGCGGCTTTATAAGCCGTGGGACTGGACCATAGTCACCGGCGTGTTCACGGACGACATCGACGCGATGTTCTACCGCACCCTCGTGCAATACGTGATTGCGGCGCTAGTGCTTTGCGCGCTCGTGTCGCTGGTGATCGGCGTGATTCTGCGCAGCATTCTGCGTCAGCTTGGCGGCGAACCGGCGTACGCGGTGCAGATCGCGTCGCGAATCGCGGACGGCGACCTCGACGTGATCGTCGATACGAAGACCGGCGACAGTACCAGCCTGCTCGCCGCGATGAAACGGATGCAGCAGCGTCTCGCGCAGGCGATCGAGCAGATTCGCGGCGGCGCGACGCTGATTTCGTCAGTATCGAACGAGATTGCCGCGGGCAATTCGGATCTGTCGCGCCGCACCGAGCAGCAGGCGGCCGCGCTCGGCGAGACCGCGTCGAGCATGGAGCAGATCACCGCGACCGTGCGTCAGAACGCCGACAACGCGAAGCAGGCGAGCCAGCTCGCGCACAACGCTTCGGAGACCGCGGCGCGCGGCGGCGCGGTGGTCGGCCAGGTGATCGACACGATGCGCGGGATTTCACAGTCGTCGCACCGGATCGGCGACATCATCGGCGTGATCGAAGGGATTGCGTTTCAGACCAACATCCTCGCGTTGAACGCGGCCGTCGAGGCGGCGCGCGCGGGCGAGGAGGGCCGCGGTTTCGCGGTGGTCGCGGGCGAAGTGCGTACGCTCGCGCAACGCAGCGCGGCGGCCGCGAAGGAGATCAAGGCGCTGATCGAGGAATCGGCCGCGCAGATCGCGGGCGGTTCGGAGCACGTCGGACGCGCGGGCGACACGATGCAGGAAGTCGTGCAGGCGGTACGTCGCGTCAACGACATCATGGGCGAGATCAGCGCGGCGTCGGTCGAGCAGACCTCGGGCATCGAGCAGGTCAACATCGCGGTCGCGAGCATGGATCAGACGACGCAGCAGAATGCGGCGCTCGTCGAGGAGGCGAGCGCGGCGGCCGATGTGCTGAAGACGCAGACCGGGCAATTGTCGGCGGCGATCTCGGTGTTCAAGTTGCCGGAGCAGCGCTAAACCGCCAGGCCGCGTTGCCGGTGCTCATGTCGACGGTCACGCTCGCCGGGTCGCGCGCGGGATCGGACAGCTCGTGAAAGCGCGTCGTCGACGCGGACCTGTCGTGCAGTCGCGCGGCGCGCGCGCCACAGATCCGCCCGAGCGGAAGCTCCGCTCAGATACTCAAATAATCAGCCGGGACACCTTCGTGCCTTCGAGCGACACGCCGGCCATCAAACCGCCGTTAGTCAACACGAAAGCTTGCACCGGACTCGTTGCGGTCGAGGAATCGACCGCGCCGTTCGCGCCGACCTTCAGCACGGCGACGGTCGCATTCGCGCCGACCGCCCAGCCCTGGCTGTGCATGAATTCGTCGAGCGCTTCCTGCGTCATGAACAGAAACACGAGCGCCTTCGACTGCGCGCCGATCTGCAACCCGAACGAGCCCGCGACCGTGCTGAAGTAGCCGACCGTGCGGCCGCCGATGCGCATCGCCCCTTCACCATACTGTGCGCCGACCCAGAAGCCGGCCGAGATCACCGACGGAAACACCAGCACGCCGCGCGCTTTCGCAACGAGCTCGCGCGAACCGTCGGCGTTTTCGTAGAGACGCGCGAGCGTCGAGTCGACGCCGGCGTTGATCGTGTCGCGCTTGCCGGCATTGGCCGACGGCGATGCGTTCGAGGACGGCGAAGTCGTCGTGCAACCGGTGAGGCTCAGGCCTGCGACGGCCAATGCAGCGCTGCCGGTCATGATGAATTGTCGTCTGCGCATGACTGTTTTCCTTTGCGTTTCTCACGCATGTTGTACGTTATGGAAGAGTGCGGCGAATTGCCCGCCTTGCTTTGCTTTGTTCTCATTTGCGCACGAGAGGTTCCGTGCGCGCGATGATTGTCGTTGAGCGTTGAGAGGGCGTGCCGCGACGCGCGAAGCAAGCATCGCGGGCATCCACGGCCGACAAATTAGCAGGGAGCGTGCCCAAGGGCCGCGCCGCCTTGCGCGAGGGCGGCGCGGCGATTTGCAGTTCGCGGTTTTGCGCTGCTTGCCGTTGCGCGTCGCCGCTACAGCGTTGGGCGAATGTTCTGGTTATGGCGGAACAGGTTGTGCGGATCGTAGCGGTTCTTCACGGCGACGAGCCGCTCATAGTTGGGCCCATAGGCATCCGCGATACGGCCGCCTTCTTCCTCGGTCATGAAGTTGACGTACACGCTGCCTAGCGCAAACGGGCGCGCCGCGTCGAAAAAGTCGCGCGCCCATGCGACGCAGCGCTCGTCGTCGCGCGCATCGTCCCAGCGGCCGTGCACGTTCATCGCGTATAGCGTCTCGCGAGCCGGGTAAGCGGTTGCGTCGACCGCCACGCGCTGCGTTTGCGCACCGATCAGCCCGAAGAAAATTTCGCATTGCGTGGACGGCAGCGTGTCGATCGCGCGGATCAGTGCGTCGATCAGACCATCGTCGATGGTGGCGAGGTTGTGCGACTTCCAGTAGTTGCGCGCGCCCGGTGTGAGCAGCGGATCGAAGGCCTGTTGCCAGACTTCGAGGGGCATCGGACCAAGATGTTCGCCGAGCGGCTTGCCGAAGCCGCGCGCGGCTTCCACCGCGTCCGGGCCTTTGTCGACCGGGCCGTTGTAGCACATCGCGAACACCAGCACGGGTTTGCCGTGCACGTCGGGCGGCAGGAACGGCAGCGGCGGCGCGAGCCGCGCGACCGCCCAGACGGCCAGATCGTCGGGCATTGCCGGCGCGGCATCGCGGTATTTGATCAGTGCTTCCTTCGCGTCGGCGAGCGGCAACACGACGAGGCCGCCATACACGAGCGGGCCGACCTCATGAAGCGCGAACTCGAATAGCGTAACAACGCCGAAATTGCCGCCGCCGCCGCGAATCGCCCAGAACAGATCGTCGTGCGAAGTGGCGCTCACGTGGCGGTACTCACCGTCGGCGGTGACGATGTCGGCCGCGACGAGGTTGTCGATCGTCATGCCGTAGCGGCGGCTCAGCCAGCCGAAGCCGCCGCCGAGCGTCAGACCTGCGACGCCGGTCGTCGAGTTGATGCCGAGTGGTGTCGCGAGTCCGAATGCCTGCGCTTCGTGATCGAAATCATGCAGCGTCGCGCCGGGTTCAACATACGCGCGCCGCGCTTGCGGGTCGATACGCACCGATTTCATCGTGGACAGATCGAGCACGAGGCCATCGTCGCACACAGCGCTGCCGCCGATATTATGGCCGCCGCCGCGAATGGCGAGCGGCAGGCCGTTGTCGCGCGCGAAGGCGACGCCGCTGCGCACGTCGGCTACACCCGCGCAGCGCAGGATCATCGCGGGAGTACGGTCGATCATCGCGTTCCAGATGCTGCGCGCCGTGTCGAAGCCCGGCGTGTCGGGCAGCAGAAGCTGGCCGCGCAGTGTGGATTTGAATTCGTCGACGGCGCTGCTGGAGATAGTAACCATGTTGTACCTCGTCGGAGAGGGGAGGGCGCTCGCAGAACACTGCTCAGCAGACCAAACAAAATGCGGGCGGTGAATGAAAGCGGATTGAGAGGTTCGGCTGCGTGCAGTAAACGGGGCGGCGCGACGAAGTCAAACAAAGGTTTACCCGCGTATGGGGGCGATCCCGCGCAGTAGCTCGCGGGGACGGGCGTTTGCGGGCAGCGCAACGACGATACGCGACGGTAGCGCGGAAGATGGTGGGAATGCTCCGGAAAAAGCGTGCGTGCCGATGTGTTGGTTATCTGACGCGCTGGTGGTTGTGCCACGACACTTTGCAGATGGAGTGGGTCGCGATCGCGTACGGCTGAGCCGCACGTTCGGCGACTGTGCGCGGCAGCGCACATCGCGACATCGCTCCTTGCGACGCACAGGCGTTATGCAACGACGCGTAATGTTTCGCGCGCGCATTTCGGTGATTTTCATGGTGTTGTCTATTGGATTTCTCTCATTCGGCTTTTCCAATTTTCATGTTTATGTGGGAATGGCCACATGAATAAAACGGATGATGTGTAAATGATCTGAATTCATCCTATAAAACCAAATGTTAATTTTCTTTATGTCGCTCCAATTGCCTCGAGCGTGATAGTTTTAACTTCCCGTATGAAGAATATGGATTAGCGGATTTGGCTGACGCATCGTCGTTTTCCCCTGCCTGGCACGCCGTATCGGCAATATCGCATTGCGTGGTCTAGCGCACGGTCGCGCGATTGCACTGCGAATAACTTCAACGTCCATCAAGCCTCGCTGTGCGGCTCTCACGATCACGTGCGCGCACGGCCAGCCCATTCTCTCGAAGCACGCCAAATCGGACCGGGGATTTTCCGTGAGAGAAGTATTTAGTGCGAGCGCATTTTAATTCGCATAAGGCGAAGCTGCGCAAAGGCTTTGACTTTCATTTTTTTTGACGAGCGGGGATTCACTCGTTAATTGGACCGGTCGCTCAGAGGAAATAATTAGGAGGATGAAATGAAAAAGCAAAACGGGGACGCGTGGATACTTGGCACGCGGCGGGCGGCTTTGGCGGTCGCGGTCAGTCTTTATGCGGCGATGGCGGGTGCGCAGACGAATTCGGGGAGCACCGCCGCGCCAGCAACCAATCCTGGAGTGATGGTGCTCGCCGAGGCGAGCGTCTACGGCGGATGTCCGTCGGGCGGCGGGCCGGGCTGCACCTCGCAGGGATTCGGGCAACTCGGGGCGGGTGCCCTCGGCATCGCGGCGGCGGGGCTCGGTCCGACGTCGTCCACCGGCTCGTCGCCGGGCAGCGGGACGTCGTCGACGGGCGCGGGCAGCAGTGGCGGAAATAGTTCGGCTAATTCCGGCACCGGCGGGGTGGGCTCGGGAAATACCGGCGGCAACAATGGTAATGGCGGTTCCGGCGACAACGGTAATGGCGGCGCTGGAAGCGGTGGCGATGGCTCGGGGAATGGCGGCACGGGCGGCGATGGCGGCAACAACGGTGGCGGTGATAACGGCGGGGATGGTGGGGACGGTGGTGGGGGGCATGGCCATGGCCATGGCCATGGCCATGGCCATGGTGGTGATGGTGATGGTGATGGTGATGGCGATGGCGATGGCGATGGCGATGGCGGTCATGGTCATGGCCACGGTGGCGATGGCGGTCATGGCCACGGCCACGGCGGCGATGGTGACGGCGATGGCCACGGTGGCGATGGTGACGGTGATGGCGGTCATGGTCATGGCCACGGTGGCGAGGGTGACGGTGATGGCGGTCATGGCCATGGCGGAGACGGTGATGGCGGTCATGGACATGGTCACGGTGGCGATGGTGACGGCGATGGCGGTCATGGCCGCGGCCACGGCGGCGATGGTGACGGCGATGGCGGTCATGGCCACGGCGGCGATGGTGACGGCGATGGCGGTCATGGTCATGGCCACGGCGGCGATGGTGACGGCGATGGCGGTCATGGCCACGGCCACGGTGGCGAGGGTGACGGCGATGGCGGTCATGGTCATGGCCACGGTGGCGATGGTGACGGCGATGGCGGCCATGGCCACGGCCACGGTGGCGAGGGTGACGGCGATGGCGGCCATGGTCATGGCCACGGTGGCGATGGTGACGGCGATGGCGGCCATGGTCATGGCCACGGTGGCGATGGTGACGGCGATGGCGGTCATGGCCACGGCCATGGCGGTGATGGTGATGGCGACGGTGGTCATGGACATGGTCACGGTGGCGATGGTGACGGCGATGGCGGTCATGGTCACGGCCACGGTGGTGATGGAGATGCCGGTCATGGTCACGGTGGCGATGGTGACGGCGATGGCGGTCATGGCCACGGCCACGGTGGCGATGGTGACGGCGATGGCGGTCATGGTCACGGCCACGGTGGTGATGGAGATGCCGGTCATGGTCACGGTGGCGATGGTGACGGCGATGGCGGTCATGGCCACGGCCACGGTGGCGATGGTGACGGCGATGGCGGTCATGGTCATGGCCACGGTGGCGATGGTGACGGCGATGGCGGTCATGGCCACGGCCATGGCGGTGATGGTGATGGCGACGGTGGTCATGGACATGGTCACGGTGGCGATGGTGACGGCGATGGCGGTCATGGTCACGGCCACGGTGGTGATGGAGATGCCGGTCATGGTCACGGTGACAGCGGCCACGGCGATGGCGGTCATGGCGAAAGCGGTCACGGTGACGGCGGCCACGGCGAGGGCGGTCACGGCGAAAGCGGCCACGGTGACGGCGGCCATGGCGAGGGCGGCCATGGCGAGGGCGGTCACGGCGAGGGCGGTCACGGCGAGGGGGGTCACGGTGACGGCGGCCATGGCGAGGGCGGTCACGGCGATGGCGGTCACGGCGATGGCGGTCACGGCGAAAGCGGCCACGGTGACGGCGGCCATGGCGACGGCGGTCACGGCGACGGCGGCCACGGCGGCAGCGGTCATGGTGACAGCGGGCACGGTAGCAGCGGTGGCGAAGGCAAGAGCGGTTCTGCCGACGGTGGCCGTGGCGGTGAAGGTGGCGGCCAAGGCAACGGCGGTTCCGGACACGGTGGCCATGGCGGTGAAGGTAGTGGCGGCCAGGGCAACGGCGGTTCTGGACACGGTGGCCATGGTGGTGAAGGCGGCGGCAGTCAGGGCGGCGGCGGTTTCGGACACGGTGGCCATGGTGGTGAAGGCAGTGGCGGCCAAGGCAACGGCGGCTCGGGCAACGGTGGTCATGGCGGTGAAGGCGGTGGCCAGGGCAACGGCGGTTCTGGACACGGCGGCCATGGTGGTGAAGGCGGCGGCCAGGGTACCGGCGGCTCGGGCAACGGTGGCCATGGCGGTGAAGGCGGTGGCGGCCAGGGGAACGGAGGCTCCGGACACGGGGGCCATGGCGGCGAAGGCGGCGGCCAGGGCGGAAACGGCGGCAACGGTGGTGGCCACGGCAGCGGTGGTTCCGGCAACGGAGGACGCGGTGGCCATGGCGGCAACGGCGGCAACGGCGGCGGCCAAGGCAACGGTGGCAACGGTGGCAACGGTGGCAACGGTGGCAACGGTGGCGGCTTCGGCAACGGCGGCTTCGGTAACGGTGGCCACGGAGGCCATGGCGGCTACGGCGGCGGTGGCTCCGGCAGTGGCGGCCACGGCGGCAGCAACCATTAAGCAGTGGCAAGGGTCCCGCGAACCTTGCGGGGCTCCCTCCAGGAAGGGAGGCCGGCGCCGCCCGGCCTCCAAACCGAAACCGCGCTCGAGCACCGCGGGGAATTTGCAGCGAAAAAGCCAGCAAAAAACCACGCTAGCGAATCAGCAAACCAACCCGCAAACAAAAACGCAATCAGGCAACAAAGTGGACGGCCCCCGCCGTCCGCTCAACCCCTCAACTCGATCACCCTCTCCTGCACGACCAGAAAAACCCTCTCCCCCAAAACGCGCCCCGTCTCACGCGCCCCTCCAGTAAAACTCCCGAACGCCGGCAGCACCCCCCGATCGATCCCGAAGCGAAAGCACGGCACGCGCACTGAATCGGTCCGCGTCGCGATTCGATAGACCGGATGCACATGCCCCGCGAGCACATACGCGTGATCGACCGCATGCGGGTGATGACACAGCGCCCACGCCCCGAAATGCCACGGCTCGCGCACAGACTCGACATCCAACGAAGGCGGCAACGCACCGGCATGCCGATCATGATTGCCTTCGACTAGCACCACGCGCATCGACGCATACCGCGCGCGCCACACATGCAACGCATCGAGTGTGGGTGTCGACAGCGACTGGCGCGCATGCAGCAGATCGCCGAGAAAGACCAGCGTCGCCGGCTCGAACTCGGTGATCAGACGATCGATTCGCAGCAGATTCTCCGCGGTCGAACCAGTCGGCACCGGAATGCCACGCGCGCGAAACACCGCATCCTTGCCGAAATGCGCATCGGCGATAAAAAGCGCGCGCAGCACCGGATCGAAACACGCGCGCAAACTCGATAGCACGAGAGGCCGTCCGCCGACGTCGATCGCAAGCGAGGTCGCCGTCATCGTTGCGCCGCCCTTTCGAGTTCGGCCAGCATTCGCTCGACGCGATCGGCGAGCTTCTCGGTGCTGACCTTTTCGCGCAGGCGTCCGACGATCAACGGAAACGCGAACGGCGTCGCCTTCCTGGGCCGCGTGAGCACGACGCGGCTCGCGTTCATTCGTTCGAGCGCAATACGAATTCGCCGCACGTCGAGTTCCTGTAGCAGTACTTCGGTATCGGCCTGGCCCAGCAGCAGATTGCCGCGATCGTGCTGACGAAAGATCTCGTAGAAAAGCCCGCTCGAGGCCTGTAATTGCCGCGCGCTTTTCTGCTGTCCAGGATGCGCCTGAAACACGAGGCCCGACACCCGCGCAATCTCACGAAAACGTCGCAAAGAGAGTTCGGACGAATTGAGGCTTGCAAGAATGTCGTGATCGAGTTCGTCAGGTGAAAGCAGGCCATTGCGCAAGTGCGCGTCCCAATCGAACGCCTGCGCGCACAGCAATTCGAAACCGTAGTCGTTCATCGAAATGGAAAACGTGCCGGGCTCGTCGCGCGCGACCCGCCACGCGAGCAGAGCGCCAAGCCCGATATGCGCGGTGCGCCCGGCGAACGGATAGCAGAAGAAGTGGTAACCCTCGCGCGATTTCAGCAGCTCGACGACCAGCACGCCCGGCTCGGGCAATGCCGACCACTTCTGCTGCAATTCGAGCAGCGGCCGTACCGCGCGCATTTCCGGCTCGTCGTAGATGCCGTCGGCGGCGCGCGCGAGCATCGTCAGTGTCGCGTCGGCGAGCTCGGACGATAGCGGCATGCGGCTGCCGGCCCATTGCGGCATTGCCCCACGCGATGAGCTCGCACGCCGCACCCACGCCGTCATATCCTGCACGCGGATCAATTCCAGCGCGCGGCCGCCGAACGTGAATACATCGCCGGGTCTGAGCCGTGAGATGAACGATTCCTCGATTGCGCCAATGCGACCGCCCGATAGATACGCCACGTTCAACGTCCCATTCGCGACGATCGTGCCGATGTTGTTGCGATGCCGGCGCGCGAGATCGTCGCGCGGCACGCGGTACAGACCGTCGCTGTCGCGCGCGACGCGATGGTAGTCGGGATACGCGCGCAGCGTCGCGCCGCCGCCTTCGACGAAACCCAGCGCCCAGTCGAACTCCTGCTGCGTCAGATCGCGATATGCATAGGTATGCAGAAGTTCATCGTACAGCTCGCGCGCATCGAAGCCACCGCCGATCGCGACGGTGACGAGATGCTGCACCAGCACGTCGAACGGCTTTTGCGGCGTATCGCGGCTTTCGATCTGCCGTTTGTCGACGGCTTCACGCGCGGCCGCCGCTTCGATCAATTCGAGCGCATGCGTCGGCACGATCGTCACCCGCGACGGCAAACCGGGTGCGTGTCCCGAGCGGCCCGCGCGCTGCATCAAACGCGCGACGCCTTTTGGCGAGCCGATCTGGAACACGCGCTCCACCGGCAGAAAATCGACGCCGAGATCGAGACTCGACGTACACACCACGGCCTTTAGCAAGCCGTCCTTCAATCCGCGTTCGACCCACTCGCGTACCTGCTGATCGAGCGAGCCGTGATGCAGCGCGATCACGCCAGCCCATTCGGGGCGCGCGTCGAGCAGCGCCTGATACCACACCTCGCATTGCGAGCGCGTGTTCGTGAATACGAGCGAGGTGCGCGCTTCGTCGATCGCGCGCGCGACCGCATCGACCTGACGCATGCCCATGTGACCGCCCCACGGAAAGCGCTCGATCGTGTCGGGAATGATCGTGTCGACGATCAGTGCCTTCGGCAGCGCGCCGTGTACCCTGACGCGCGGCGTCGCGACCGGCGCAAGCAGGACCTCGGTCGCGAACGACAGATTGCCCAGCGTCGCCGACAGCCCCCATACCTGCAAGCCGGGCTGCCAATGCGTGAGACGCGCGAGCGCGAGTTGCGTCTGTGTGCCGCGTTTGTTGCCGAGCAGTTCGTGCCATTCATCGACGATCACGAGCCGCACCTGAGACAGTACTTCGCGCGCATCGGCGCGCGTCAGGATCAGCGTCAGACTCTCGGGCGTCGTGACGAGCGCGGACGGCATGCGCCGGTTCTGCCGCTCGCGTTCGGCGGCCGACGTATCGCCGGTGCGCAGACCGACGCTCCAAGGTACCGCGAGTTCGGTCGCGGAGCTTTGCAACGCGCGCGCGGTATCGGCCGCGAGCGCGCGCATTGGTGTAATCCAGAGCACCGTCAGCGGTTCGGGGTGCTTGCGCGGCGTCGACGCCGCATTCGCGAACGCGGCGAGCGCGCCGAACCACACGGCCCAGGTTTTGCCGGCCCCGGTGCTTGCGTGCAGTACGCCGCTCGCGCCAGCGGCGATGTTGCGCCAAACCTCGCGCTGAAAATCGAACGGCTGCCAACGGCGCGCGGCGAACCATGCGTCGAGTTTGTCGGCGAACGGGCGACGCGCGTCGTCGGGTGAATACGAGGGGAACGGCAGCGGCTCGAAAGCGGATTCGCGCGCATCGAGCCGCGCCTGTTGGGCACGGCTGCGCGGAATCCGGCGCGGCCTTGGCGCGCGAACGCGCTCGTCGGCGGGCGCTGGCGCGGCGGTCGGGTCGTCAGCGGGGTTGTCGGAATGGGCCGGCTCGGTCATCGGAAGCGCTCTCAACGGGTGCGGCGGATTCGCGTGCCGGCGACTCGCGCCGGATGTTCATGTGGACCGCGGGCTCGCGCGGCGGTTCAGCGAAGTTCGTGACAGGCGCGCAACGACCCGCGGCATCCGGCAGTATCTGGGAGCCTCGGCCGACACCCGATCCGTTACAATCAAACGGACTACCCCACTGGAGATTTGCTTTGAAATCACTCGTTGCTTTGCTGGCCGCAGCCGTGCTGTCCTCAACCGCGATGGCTGCCGCGCCGACCACGGAGAAGCTGCCGTCCGGCGTCATCGTCGAACATCTGACGCAAGGCACGGGCCCGCAGCCGTCCGCGACCGACGTGGTAAAAGTCAACTACCGCGGCACGCTGCCCAACGGCACCGAATTCGATAGCTCGGCCAAGCATGGCGGCCCGGCCACGTTCCCGCTCAATCGCGTGATTCCGTGCTGGACGCAAGGCGTGCAGAAGATGAAAGTCGGCGGCAAGGCGCGACTCACGTGCCCGGCGGCGACCGCATATGGCGATCGCGGCGTCGGCCCGATTCCGCCGAATACCGATCTGACCTTCGAAGTCGAACTGGTCGACATCGTCAAGTAAAGCGCGCAAGCGGCGCTAAAGATGCACTGCCACCGAGCCTCGCTGCGCCAATCGCAGCGAGGCTTTTTTATGGGCGCCGAATGGCCCGCCAAGGGGATTCACGATGAAACGTGACAAAGGTACCGTACAGGTGGCGAGCATTGGTTTTACCGGCAAGAGCGCCCAGAAGTTCTTCGGTTTGTTGAAAGAGGCCCAAGTGCGCACGGTGCTCGACATTCGCCTCAACAACACGTCGCAGCTGGCGGGTTTTGCGAAAAAGCAGGATCTGCCTTTCTTTCTCGAGCAGTTGTGCAATGCGGCGTACGTGGAAATTCCGGAGTTGGCTCCCGAGCCGGAACTGCTCAAACGCTACCAGGGCAAGCAGCTGAGCTGGGAGAACTTTCGCGAGGAATATCTCGACCTCATCGCGCGCCGCCGTGTGGAAAGCAATCTGGATATCGCGCTGTTTGAATCGGGCTGCCTGCTTTGCAGTGAACATTTACCACATCATTGTCACCGGATGTTCGCGCTCGAGTATCTGAACCAGCACTGGAACAATCGTCTTTCCGTTACACATTTGACCTGACCGGCGCCGGTCGGGCCGGGTTACGCTTTCCGTCTCGTTGCCCGGCGGCTTGCTGTGCCGGTGGGTTGCATCTCGCTGGCGCCGCCGGCGTTTTCCTTCAGTAGCCCGAATAGTAGCGTGGCGCGAAACGTGGAAGAACACGCCCAATACGCATGTTATTTCAAGGCGCGTGCCGCTCGCTCGTCTACTATCTACTCACGCGCAGCTCCCTGTATTCGTCTCGCCCTATCGCCGGCCACAGACCGGCCGTGACTATGCGCGCCAGGAGCGCCTGCCATGAACATCGACTTCCATTACGGCGTGGTCTACATTGCCGCGCGCGTCGGCGGCATGACGGCCGGCGATGCGCAAACCGTCGCGCATGCCTGCCAATACGTCGACGACGCAACGACGAACGGAATACTGCGGTTCAAAGGCGGCGAGACATTCGAGCGATTCGCGACCGCGCACAAGTTATTCGATTACGCCAATACCGAGAACGACCAGAATCGGCTCGTCTGGGCGCCGTTCCATTTTCTGCCGGCTGGGGAGGGTGACAGTCTCGAGGAAAAGGCGGTTTGCCGGCCCGACAGTGAAGTCGCGCGCGAAGTCGTGCGGCGCGCGATCCGGCAGCGCGATTCGGAGACCGCGTTGCACCGGCTCGGCGTGACGCTTCATACGTATGTCGATACCTGGGCGCACCAGGGATTCGCGGGCATCGAAAGTCCGTGGAATCGCGTGCATCTTCTCGAAGCGCAGGATTGCACGCGCAAAGGCTGGCTCGCGAGCCTGGAACTGGCGGTTGCGCATCTGATCGAGCGCGCCGAGACGGACGTTCTGACGATCGCGTTGCCGGTTGGCCACGGCGCCGCGTTGCATTATCCCGACCAGCCGTGGGCACGCTGGCATTACATCGACGGCTGCAATCACTTCATCTCACGACACAATTTGCCGGATTTCGTGCAGGCGGCGGACATGAGTTGTCGTGTCGTGCGAGCTTATCTGGCCGGACGCGAAGATTTCGAAAACCAGCCCGGCATGCCGGACGACGTCAAAGACGCACTGACCCGACTGCTCGATACGAACCGCGAACCCGACGACAACCTGCGTCTGAGAACCGTTTGTGAATGGGTGAATGCCGGCCGTATTCCGGGTTTGAAAGAACCCGTTCCCGGCTATATCGCGAAAGGACACGGTTCGTGGAAGTACCAGGCCACCGGTTTGTTGTGCGATGACGACACCGGGGACAGACCGGAGTGGACGACCGCCTTCGAGAAGAGCGACTACCGCCTCTTTCACGACGCGGTCAAACAGCATCGTTTCGTGACCACCCAGGAGATCTTGCCCGCGCGCGGATTACGCATTGCCTGAGTGAATGGAGCAGGGCGCCAGTTACTGCATTTTGGCTTGCTGATGTGGCGCGGCCTGAGTCGCCGCCTGCTGTTCTTCGGCGTGCTTTTTGGCCACATGCCGTCCGACGATACAGCCGCCGACCGCGCCGACCACCGCGTGATGTCCCGCATAATGTCCGGCGACGCCGCCCACTACCGCTCCTTTCAGGCAACCGGCCGCGTTCGCGGTGCTTGCCATTACCAACGAGACTGCCAGTGCCCCGAGGGCGGTCCGAATAAAGTCAGCTTTCATTGTAAGTACCATCGTGTTTGAGTGGATCGAAGTTAGGGTGGCCCGGCGTCTTTTTCAATAGCCGCCGCGAGCATGGCGGCTGACAAAGGACTCTCTATTGGCTCGGCATCCGCCGCTGGGCACCGATACGAAGTGTAAATGGACCTGCGCAGAGCAGGAGCAACAAGTGCTGCAAGATCGGTAACGGCAAGTTACCGGAGCCGGGGGCTTTGCAGGCATCGTCACTGATGTCTTGCACACGCTTGAATCGGTTCACTATAGCGGTTCAGCAAAAAAAGACCGTTTTCAAATAAAAAGTGGGCTACTCTCCTTTGAATATCCAAATGCCGGGCTATAGTAGAAGCGACTAAAGCCAGAAAGCATGACGGCGCGCTTTTGCCGTCGATGCTGATGACGGGGAAACACAAATGACGCCATCGAATGCAGCGATCTATCAGACCAGGACTTGCACACCGGAGTCGTTGCGTACGCTCGCGAGCTTTCTCGAATTGGCGCTCGACGAGGGAAAAAGCGTGGTCGTCATGCGGATCGGCAAGCAGGCGCGCAGCGTTTATGTCGGAAATCCATCCGGTGCATTGGAGGATTTAACAGATTCCGGTGTCGTCGATGCTTTCCAGGCAGATGAAATGCTGCTACTGACCCGCGTGGGCCTGAACCGGATAACGGCGGACGGTCAACACTACCGCTTTATACGGAGTGTGAGGTACATTGCCGATCGCCAGGTCGTCGTTTTTACACCTATCTGAGCGGTGGAACCGAAACGAAAAAAGAAGAATCACGAGGGAAGGAAAAGGAAGAAAGCTTCGATGACCCGCTAGAAAACCTGAAAGCTTTATTATTTGAAAGCTGCATCGGCGCTGGTATCGATGTATTGAAGCTCAGGATAGGTCAATAGACTGCCTTTCTTCCGTCATTCATGGCATAGTTCGACGATTACCACATAAGGAGCAATCAAATGCCTTCGTTAGAGCAAATCCAAGCAAAGCTTAAGAAGCTCCAGGCGCAAGCTGACGTTCTCATTGCCAGAAAAGCGCAGGCCGCGGTCGATCAGATTCGCGAGTTGATGCTCAAGCACGGTCTGACGACTGCCGATATCGAAGCACAGGCAAAGGCACGACGCTCCGCGCGAGGTCTGAATGGCAATACGGGTACGGGCCGGGGAAGACCTGCTGGCGTGAGCAAAGCCGCCAGGTCGGCAACGCCGGCGAAGTACCGCGACCCTAAAACCGGCGCGACCTGGACGGGGCACGGCCGCGCGCCTGGCTGGATCGCCGGCGCGAAGGACCGCACGGTGTTCCTGATCGACGCTGCGAGCGCAAGCCAAGCCGCGGCTACTCCCGCCGCGAAGCGCGGCAAAGGTCAGCCGAAAGGCGCCCAGCCGCCGAAGTACCTGGATCCGAAAACCGGTGCGACGTGGAGCGGACGCGGTCCGGCGCCGGCATGGCTTGCTTCCGTTAAGGATCGCAGCAAATTCCTGATCGATGGCGCGAGCGCGGCTGCCGCTCCGAAAGCGGTGAAAACGGCGGCAAAGAGCGGCCAGGCGAAAGCGACCGCAAGCGCGGTAGGCAAAAAGACCACGGCGAAAAAAGCAGTGGCGAAAAAAGCCACGCGCACGACGGCCATGAAAAAGACCGCAGCCAGAAAGGCAACGCCGGCAAGCCGGAAAGCCGCGGTGAAGAAAACCGCTGGCCGCAAAAGCGCTGTGAAGTTGGCAAGAAAAGCACCGGCCCGCAAGGCTGCCGCAAAGAGCACGGCCGCGCCCGTCGCGGCGGCTCCGCAAACGCCCGAGACGCAAGCAGGCGCGTAATAGCCGCGGAGCCGTGAAGTAGATGGTTAGCACGTTCGATGCATCCGGGCAGGAAGATCAGGTCTTCCTGCTGGACTCTGTTCCTCATCCGGCAGTCGATGCCGCCGAACCATTCATCGTCGCCAGCGATCGCCGTGTAATCCTCACTTATCCGATCGCGGAGTCGGACTTTGAACGGTTCGGACCGTTCGATCCCGGCGACGATCCTTTTTGCGCGGTATTGTTCGCCGACGCCGTGTTTCATCGTCTCGGGCCGCCGGGCGATGACGCTCTCGCCATTCATCCGCTCGCGGCGCAAGGTCTCACTGGCTACGCGGTGCATGAAATCGTCAATTCGTCGTTGTGCGCGGAGATTGCCGCCGTGACGACGGACCCGATCGCCATTGCTGCCGAGTCACCGGCGCGGCGGCATTTCGTCATTACGTTTCAGGCATCGACCTTCGAATGCGTGGCTTCGGACTATACGGTCATCGGCGTATTCGGCGCGGGCGAAATAGCCAGTCGCGAGGCATTTGCTTTGGTCAGATAACGCGTTGGAACCGGAAAGCAAGGCGCGGTCCCGATGCGGGCACGCGCCGTGCATGACCCGAGGATCGTGAGAGCCGGGCACGAGTCCGGCTCTTTCCCGTCGGACGAGGGATGCGCATGCCGTATCCCGCCGCCTGCCATCGAGGCCATGCATGCTGACCATTGCTATTACCGCGTTCGTCACGCTGGTGATCGTTCTCGTGATCGCCAATCTGTCGAGCGGCGAGAAGAAAATAGAACATAAGATCGAGCGGCTCTATAAGAGCGAAGATCCGCAATTCCTCCGCTCGATGGGTCTATTGCTCGGTCCGCCCGTGGTGCCGGGTAATCGCTTCGAGATGCTGCTCAACGGCGACCAGATCTTTCCGTCGATGCTCGAAGGCATTCGGTCGGCGCGCGAAACCATCACATTTGAAACGTTCATTTACTGGTCTGGTGAGATCGGCGAGCAGATTGCGCGTGCGCTTGCCGATAAGGCGCATGAAGGCATCGCCGTACATGTCCTGCTCGACTGGGTCGGTTGTTCGAAAATGGATCGGCGCTATCTGCAACTGCTGCGCGAGGCCGGCGCCGAAGTGGTCAAGTTTCACAAACCGCATTGGACCGGACTCGGTCGCATGAACGATCGTACGCACCGGAAACTATTGGTGATCGACGGCCGGATCGGTTTTACGGGCGGGGTCGGCATTGCGCCGGAGTGGACCGGCCATGCGCAGGACGAAAAGCATTGGCGCGATACGCATTTCCGCTTGACCGGTCCGGCGGTCGCCCATATGCAGGCCGTCTTCATGGATAACTGGATCAAGGCGACCGGCAACGTCTTGCACGGTCCCAGGTATTTCCCGCACATCGACGCCGAGCCGAAAGGAGCGGGCGAGGGTTTTGCGCATATGTTCAGCAGTTCGCCGTCGGGCGGCAGCGACGACATGCAGTTGATGTATCTGATGGCCATCACTGCCGCGACGCGCAGTTTGCAGCTTGCGAGCGCGTACTTCGTGCCCGACAAGCTCACCATCAACGCGATCGTCGAAGCCGCGAAACGCGGCGTCAAAGTACAGATCGTCACGCCGGGCAAACGCATCGATACGCACACGGTGCGCGAAGCGTCGCGGGCATGCTGGGGCGATCTATTGAAAGCGGGCGTCGAGATCTACGAGTACCAGCCGACCATGTTCCATTGCAAGTTGCTGGTGGTCGACGAGTACCTGGTGTCGGTCGGCTCGACGAACTTCGATAACCGCTCGTTCAAGCTGAACGACGAAGCAAACCTGAACATCTACGACCGCGCTTTCGCCAGACAGCAGACCGCCGCGTTCAACGACGACATCGCGAAGTCGAAGCGCATCACACTCGAAGCATGGACGCGACGTTCGTTTACCGAGAAGGTCGTCGAAAAGTTCGTACGGCTGCTGGATACACAGCTTTGAATAACTGAATAGAAAGTGTCGACGCGCCGACGGATCAGTGAACGGCGCCGCTCAGATACGCTTCGATGTCGGGGCGCAAAGCCTGCGTGCCATTGTGTTGCTCGATGGCGGTCGCATCGACGAGGCGCGCTTTCGCATGTCGATACGCATTGGCAAAGCCGCGCAGTTGCTGCGTGACCGGACGATCGTCGAGCCGGCGTCGTGTGAGCGCTTGCACGATGCTGCGTTCGATCAACGCCAACTGGCTGTCGATGTAGTCGATGCACAGTTCGCGGCAGCGCGACGATGCCGCCGCGACGCTTAGCAGTGCCGGCACGAGCGAGACCGTCAGAAAACCGCCCGCGGGAATGCGTGCGAGCGCGGCGGGTGAATCGAACAGGTCGGCGCGCAACGCTTCGAATACGGCTTGCGTCCAGATTGCGCGCTCCTGTTCTAACGCACGACGCCGCCGCGCGAGCGCATCTTTAGCGTGCGGATCGGCAATGCGGCCTTCGTCGACCAGCAACGCCGCATCGTCGCGTTTGCCTTCCTGTATGCATGCGCTGCCGACATAGATGGCGCTGGAGCCGCGTTCGGCCAGCACCAGATGTTGCAGGCTGTCCGGCACGAGCGGGTCGAGCGGCACCACTTCGCAGGTCAGCGGCTTGCCTTGCAGATGAATCGCGCAACGTCCGTCGTCCGCGAGAGCAGGGCAGCGCGCGAGCGACGGATAGTCGAAGCCCTGCGCGACGATGCTGAAGGTATCGCCCGCGCGATACAGCAGCGTATCGGCGAGCACTTCGAACGCCGCGCAGTCGGCTTCGTCGAGCACGGCTTCATGCCGGCCGACATGCAGCCGTTGGCCGGGCCGCCTGCGCGCCACGCGTCCAATCGCAATGCAGCCGATAAACCGGTCGGGATGGCGAAACAACTCCGCCAGCGTCATCGATGGTGGACTGTTGCAGCATCGACCGCACGCGGAGCAGGAAAACGAAAACGTGTTCACCACGGCCGACGCACCGAGTCCTGATAACGCGTGAGGATGAAATGCGCGACGTCGTTCGAATGATAGGCGGCGACCAGTTGCGCGACCCATGGGTGCTGGCGATCGCTGTCGCGCACGGTCAGCACGTTTGCATACGGCGAGCGCGCGTCTTCGAGACTCAGGCCGTCGCGAGCGGGGCGAAGACCCGAGCGCCCCGCTGTGTCGCTGTCGATCACGGCGAACGCGACGCTGTTCAACGAGTCGTACAGACGCGCGCGCGGCACCTGGCGAATCTTCAGATGGAGGCGGTTGCTCGTGATGTCGGCGAGCGTCGCGTGCAGGCCCGCGCTGTCGCGGAACGTCAGCAGCGTCTCGTTTTGCAGAAGGATCAGCGCGCGTGCGGTGCCGGCGGGATCGTCGGGTATCGCAATCGTCGCGCCGCGCTGCAATTGCACGAGATTCGTCAGCTTGCGCGAGTAGAGCGCGACCGGGAACGTGACGGTCGTGGCCACGCTCGTCAGTGCGTAGCCATGCTGTTTGCGCTGCGCGTCGAGCGCGGGTTCGTCCTCGAAGCTCGCGACGTCGATCTGTTTCGCGACGAGCGCCGCGTCGATCCGCGACGGCTTATCGAACACCACGATGTCGAGCGCCAGGCCCTCGGTCGCGGCGACGCGGCGCACTTCGTTCATGATCTCCGCTTGCGCGCCCGAACTCACCCCGACCCTAATGGTCTGCGCGGCGGCGTGCGCGGGTTCGGGCAGCCAGGCAGTCAACACCGCGAACGCAAGCGCGGCAATCGCATATCGCTTCATGACCGATCCCTCGACACCGTGCGAAAGCCGATATGCGAAGCCGGCAAATCGGCTTCCTGCTGCTCGCGCGACGCCGCGCGATACCTGACGCAATAGTCGCGCGAGCACAGGAACGAGCCGCCCTTGATGACCATCGGCGTATCGTGTCGGCGACTGAGCGGCGCCACGGCCGCGGTATCGCCGTTCGTATGCGGTTGGTGCGGACCGCTGTACACGTCCTTGGTCCACTCCCACGCATTGCCGATCATGTCGTAAAGCCTGAAGTCGTTCGCCGCATAGCAGCCGACCGGTGACAGGCCGGCATGACCATCCTCACTGGTGTTGAGCACCGGAAACACGCCTTGCCAGTAGTTTGCGCTCGGCTTGCCGTGCGCGTCGCGCGGCGCGGTGTCGAGATCCGCGCCTTCATGGCCGGCTTTGCCCGCGTATTCCCATTCGGCTTCGGTCGGCAGATCGCGGCCGAGCCAGTGTGCGTAGGCGAGCGCATCGGCCTGCGTGACCATCGTCACCGGTTGATTCATGAGGCCGTCGAGATTGCTGCCGGGGCCACTCGGATGATTCCACGCGGCCCCTTTGACCCAACTCCACCACGCGAGATCGCGCGCGTTCATTTCCTCGCGTGTCGGCGTGTGAAAAACGACCGCACCGCCCTGGCGCTCCGCATCGCTGACGTAGCCGGTCGCGCGCACGAACGCGGCGAACTGCGCATTCGTGACGTCAGTCTGGTCGATCCAGAAGCCGGCAACGTGCGTCTTGCCGTTGCCGGCCGGGCGCTCGTCTTCGTAACCGAGCTTGCTGCCGAACACGAAGTCGCCACCATGCAGATGCACCATGCCGGCTTGCGGGTCGTCGCGCCAGCGCGCAGGCAGGCCAGAGTATCGCTCGCATTGCTGCTCGGAGCCGAGCGCGGCGAGCGGGCGCGAGCGGTTGAGGCTGTCGAATGCGCTGGACGGGCCGCCGCCGAATACCGCCGCGCTCGCCACACCGATGGACGGCGCGGCAAACGCGGCGGCGAATGCGGCCGCCGCGATCGCGGCGTATGCGCCATACAGGGCCACGCCGCCTTTGAGCTTGAATGAAAACGCCATCGTGTGCTCAGTAGTAGCCGCGCGGACGCAACGGCTCGACGCCGCCGACGCTAGTCATATACTCGTTCCACTGCTGCACGAGACCATCGATGATCGACGGGTTCTGCGCGGACACGTCCTGCGTTTCGCCGCGATCGGCGCTCATGTCGTACAGCTGCCAGTGACCGTCGACGGGGCCGAGCGGCGGTTCGGTCCACAGAGCTTTCCAGCGGCCGTCGGCGCTGCGCAGATAACCGCGGCCGTAGGCCTCGTCGCCGAACGACGCGCTATGCACGGGCGCCGTGCTCTGATCTTCGAGCTGCGGCAGCAGAGATCTTCCGGTGATCGGATACACATAGCGGTTGTTGTAGACCACCTTGCCCTTGTTCTGATCGACGCCGGTCAGCGTGTTGATCAGCGCGGGCGCGGGCGTGGTCGGCGGCGCGATCTGCGCGACCGCGAGGAACGTCGCGGTGTTGTCCGTCACGTGCGTGAATTCGCGCAGCGTTGGCTTTTGCGAAGTCTGGCCTGGCAGATGCACGATCAACGGTGTCGACACGCCGCCTTCGCCCGAATAACCCTTGGTCAGGCGGAACGGCGTCGCGCTGACTTCGGCCCAACGCAAGCCGTATTGCAGACGTTGCGCGTTCTGCTTGCCGTTGTCGGTGCCGAGTTGCGAGTAGGTCGGATCGGCCGCGTTCGCGGTGTCGGTGGCGGTCGGGTCCGCGCCGGAATCGATCGGCCAACCCTCCGCGCCGTTATCCGACTGGAACGCGATGAACGTGTTGTCGTATTCGCCGATGTCCTTCAGATGCTGGATCAAGAGGCCGATGTTGTGATCGAGGTTCTCGACCATGCCCGCGTAGATTTCCATGTACCGTGCCTGCGCTTTCTTCTCGGCCGGCGACAGGCTGTCCCACTTCTTGTTCACATAGCCGGGGCCGTAGTCGGTGTAGCCCTGCACGGCGCTGTGCACGGCGCTCACGTATTTCGCGTTCGTGGTGCCGTTGTTCGCGGTGGCCGGGCTCGCGGCCAGCGTCTCCGATGCGCCGCCGTACGGCACGAAGTCCTGCGGAATGATGCCGAGCGCTTTCTGCCGGGCGATCCGTGCATCGCGGATCGCGTCATAACCGGCATCGTATTTGCCGACGTAGTTGTGCAGATAAGGATCGGGCACCTGCAGCGGCCAGTGTGGTGACGTATAGGCCGCGTACGCGAAGAACGGCTTGCCGTCGCCCTTGTTCGAATCGATATAGGAGATCAGCCGCTGCGTGTAGAAGTCGGTCGAGTAGAACACGGCTGGGCTGCCGCCCGCGCCGCCCGGTTGCCCAGGCTGGCCCGGCTGCACGTACTTGCCGTCTTCGGTGTAGTTCTGCGAGCCGGCCAGTTCGTGCGCGAAGTGATTGGACGCGGCGCCGCCGAGCAGCGCGTAGCTGTGCTCGAAGCCCCATTGGTCCGGCGTCTGCCCGCTGCCCGTCGCGCTGCCGACGATGCCCGAGCCGATGTGCCACTTGCCGGCCATGTACGTGTGATAGCCGCCGTCCTTCAGCAACTGCGCAACCGATAGCGCGCGATCGTTCAGATAGCCTTCGTATCCCGGCAGTCCTTTGCGCTCGTCGGTCGGCACGCCCATCGTGCCCTCGCCGACCAGATGGTGATCGGTGCCCGAGATCAGCATCGAACGCGTGATCGCGCAGACGGTGCCCGTGTGGTGATTCGTCAGGATGCGGCCGCTTTGCACCAGCGCATCGAGATTGGGTGTGTTGATTTCGCCGCCGAACGCGTGGATGTCGGAGTAGCCGAGGTCATCGGCCATGATGTAGAGAATGTTCGGCCGCTTCTGCGCGACGACCGGCGTGGCATTCGACGCGGCGGACGCGGCCGGCAGGTTGTCTTCGCCGCACGAGGCGAGCGTGACGAGGCTCGCGACAGCGGCGCCGATCACGCCGAGACGCAATGAAGGGCGATAGCCGGTACGGCGAAATCGAGGTGTTGTCATTGTTATTGCGGACCGTAGGGTAGGGCCGCTGATGTTAGCAATGACGTTACAAAGGCCAAAGGAACGATTTCTGCGTTGCTATCGACGTTTGCCGATATAGCAGACGACAGATGCCAGAGGCGAAAAAATCGCCAGTTGCCGAGTTAATTGCCCGGATTGAGCACGGGCTTATCCGGGTCCGCCTGCGTGCGGTACGGCAACTGAGTGGCGTGAGGATCGGTGATCGTATTGTCGATTACGCGCTCGACGTCCGCCGTTTTGGCCAGTTCGTTCAGGAAGGTCTTTTTGTCGAAGCCCGGCGCGACGCAACCTTCGACGTAGATGAAGCGGCGTTGCAGTGTCAGCCATAGCGTCGATTGCTCGCGCCAGTGCGTCGCGACGTTCAGATTCGCGAGACGCCGTTGCACGCTGTCCGCGATTTCCGCGTCGTACAGATACGCGTTCGGCAAACGGCAACGGCCTTCGATCCAGCAGCTATTGCCGCGTTCGATCCGGTAATGGCTATCGTCGAGCCATTCCTTTTCGGATTCGAACGGGCCGAGCGGCGTCGGGCAATCGGCGACAGCTTTGGAGATCTGTATGAATGGATCGTGGCCGCGATTGACGCGCGCCGGTTCGCCATAAACGCGAGCCGCGGCCACGCAAAGCATCAGGCTGGCGAGACTCAGTTCGAGCACGCGTTTCATGCTGTGGCTGCTCCAGGTGTGGACCGGCTCATTATCGCGCGCCAGCGAACCTCAACGCTTGTTGCGCCGATTCTCGACCGCGAACTTGATCAACTCCGCCTGCCCTTCGATATCGAGCTTGCGCTTCAGATTCAGCCGGTGCGTCTCCACGGTTCGCACCGACAGATCGTTGCGCTGCGCGATCTGCTTGCTCGACAGTCCCTCGGCAAGCGCATCGAGAATATCGCGCTCGCGCGGCGTCAAACGTTCGACTGGCGATTGCGTCGCCGACGCCTGGATCAGTCGGGCGCTAATCTCCGCGCTGAAGAACGTCTTGCCGTCGAGTACCGCGCCAATTGCCTGAATGATCTCGAGCGCCGGCGAATCCTTCAGCACATAGCCGCTCGCGCCCGCGCGCACCGCCTGGGTCACGTATTCGAGGTTGTCGTGCATCGACAGCATCAGCACGCGAATCGCCGGAAAGCGCTCGTGAAACAGGCCTGCCAACGCAATGCCGTTCATGCCGCTTTTCATGCCGACATCCATCAGCGCCAGATGCGGCGCCTGTCGTTCGGCCAGCGCGAGCGCTTCCTGCGCGTCGCCCGCTTCGCCGACCACTTCGAAGTGGCGCACTGCTTCGAGCCGTGCGCGCAGACCGTCGCGCACGAGAGGATGATCGTCGACGAGCAGCAGACGCGCGATGGAAGGAGAGGTCGTGTCGTTCATGACGAGAATTCCTGCAGGGGCGGCATCGTGGCGTGCGTCGTTGGCAGCGGCACGCGCGCGGTAACGACGGTGTGTCCCGGCTGCGAGTTCAGCGACAGCGTGCCGCCGAGCGCTTCGAGCCGTTCGCGCATGTTGCGCAGACCGACGCCTTCGAGTCCGCCGACGAATGCGTCGGCCACGTCGAAGCCGCGGCCGTTGTCGGAGATCGTCAGCGTGACCGCATCGCGCGACACTTCGAGCGCAAGCGCGGCGCTCGACGCCTGCGCGTGCCGCACGATGTTCGTCAGCGCTTCCTGAGCGATACGAAACAGCACGGTGTTGACCGTATCGGGCAGCGTGGCCGCATGCGTGTGCGCGATCTGCGTGAAGCCGATCGCGATGCCGGACTCGTCGCCGAGTTCGCGCGTCAGTTGTTCGAGCGCGGCGGCGACGCCGAGATCGTCGAGCATCGACGGACGCAGCGCATGAGAAATGCGCCGGACTTCGCGCAGCGTATCGCCGAGCCGCGTGAGTCCGGTGGACAACGCGGCCTCGGCGGCGGGCACGCGCGCGTCGCCGCGTTCGAGCCGCGCGAGCGCCGATTCGAGCAGCAGCTTCACGGACACCATCATCTGGCTGATGCCGTCGTGCAGTTCGCGCGACAGGCGTGCACGCTCGTTTTCCTGCGACTCGACGACCTGCTGCGCGAGCCGCTTCAGCTTCGCGTCGGCGCTGCGATATTCGGTCACGTTCAGCACGAGGGCGCACAACGCAATGACCGCGAGGCCGGCCACGGCGATCGCGTCGATCCACTTCATCGTGCGATCGATATTGGCCGCGGCCTCCTCGTCGATATGCGCGAGCGCCGCGTCGACGTCGTCGAGATAAATGCCGGTGCCGAGCATCCAGCCCCAGCGTTCGAGCGGCACCACGTAGCCGAGTTTCGACTCCTCGTTGCCGGTCGACGGCCGATGCCACAGATAGCGCACGTAGCCGCCGCCGCGCGCGGCCGCGGCGAGTAGCTGCTGGATCGTCGGCGCGCCGTGGCTGTCACGCAACGACCACAAATCCCGGCCCACCAGATCCGGCTCGCGCGGATGCATCAGCGTGCGGCCGTGCAGGTCGTACACGAAGAAGTAGCCGTCCTCGCCGAAATTCATCTTCTCGAGCACCGCGAGCGCGCGCGTGCGCAGCAGCGCGTCGTCGCGCGCGTTGGCGCCACCGGCTTCGTAGAGCGGCGCGATCGCGGTGGTCGCGAGCTCGACATAGTGCTTGAGCTCGACTTCCTTGCTGGCCATGTAGGCGGACTGGGTGGTCGCGTGCTGCCGCTCGGCTAACGCCGTCGCTTCGCGGCGCACGCCGGTCTCGATGCTCGCGATCGCCGCCAGAAAGGGCACGATCGCAAGCAGCACAATCTTTGCTTTGAGTTTCATCGTTGAAAAAAGCCAGTCAACGGGCTACGTATTATTACGTAGACGGCTTACGTAGTTGCGCGCTTGTAAGGAAAGGCGCGAAGGCGAATACTACATGCCCGTCGCATCCCGCGCTGCGCCAGGCATGGCGGGCGAGTGTGCGGCGTTCCCGATTTCCCCGCACGAGCCATCGCGCGTGCTGTCGATAATACTCAAGGAGACGTTCGTGGAGACCTCCCCGCCGGCCGGCCGTTCATGGCTCTGGCTCATTTTGCTGATCCCTTATATCGCGCTGCTGTGGCTGCCGTTCTATAACGACACGCATCCATCGCTCGCGGGCTTTCCGTTCTTCTACTGGTATCAGTTTCTGTGGGTGCCGTTGACCTCGCTGCTGATTTACATCGTGTATCGAGGTCTCAAATGAACGATCTGAATCCTGTGAACCCGGTTGCGATGACGGTATTCATCGCATTCTTCGTGCTCGTCACGGTGATCGGCTTTTTCGCGGCGCGCTGGAAGCGTGGCGATCTGACGCAGTTGCACGAGTGGGGCCTCGGCGGCCGGCAGTTCGGCACGATCATTTCGTGGTTCCTCGTCGGCGGCGATTTCTACACCGCTTATACGGTGATCGCAGTGCCCGCGCTCGTTTTTTCGGTGGGCGCGTACGGCTTTTTCGCACTGCCGTACACGATCATCGTTTATCCGTTCGTGTTCGCGGTGATGCCGAAGCTGTGGAGGGTTGCGCACGCGAAGAACCACATCACCGCGGCCGACTACGTGCACGGCGAATACGGCGGCAAGTGGTTCCCGGCAGCCATCGCGCTGACCGGCATCGTCGCGACGATGCCGTATATCGCGCTGCAACTGGTCGGCATGCAGGTCGTGATCAAGGGTCTCGGCGTCAGCGGCGAATTGCCGTTGATCGTCGCGTTCGTGATCCTCGCGCTCTATACGTATGCGAGCGGCCTGCGCGCGCCGGCGATGATCGCGTTCGTCAAGGACATCATGATCTATATCGTCGTGATCGCGGCGATATGGCTGATCCCGGTGAAGCTCGGCGGCTATGGGCACGTGTTCGAACTGGCCGATGCGCACTTCCAGGCGAAGGGCGGCGCGACCGGCATCCTGCTGAAGCCGAACCAGTACACGGCGTTCGCATCGCTCGCACTCGGCTCGGCGCTCGCTGCGTTCATGTATCCGCATACGATGACGGCGGTGCTGTCGTCGTCGTCGGCAAAGACGGTTCGCAAGAACGCGATCTTCCTGCCGGCCTACACGGTGCTGCTCGGCCTGATCGCGCTGCTGGGCTATATGGCGATCGCCGCGGGCGTGAACGTGAAGTCGGCGAGCGACGTGGTGCCGGCGCTGTTCGGTACGCTGTTCCCGTCGTGGTTCGTCGGCTTCGCGGCCGCCGCGATTGCGATCAGCGCGCTGGTGCCGGCCGCGATCATGTCGATCGGCGCGGCGAATCTGTTCACGCGTAATCTGTGGCGTCCGCTGGTGTCGCCGAACCTCTCGCCTCAAGCGGAAGCGGCCAACGCGAAGATCGTCTCGCTGGTCGTCAAGTTCGGCGCGCTGCTGTTCATCGTGTTCCTGCCGACGCAGTACGCGATCGATCTGCAACTGCTCGGCGGTGTGTGGATTCTGCAGATTTTCCCGGCCATCGTGTTCACGCTGTACACGCGCCGTCTGAACACGCCGGGTCTGTTCCTCGGCTGGCTGGTAGGTATCGTGCTCGGCACCGGCCTCGCGATTTCGCAAGGGCTCAAGCCGGTGTACGGCCTACATTTCGGCCACGAGAACTATCCGCTGTATATCGGCCTGATCGCGCTGGTCGCGAACATCGTCGTGAGCTTCGTGGTGTCGGCAGTGTCGCCGCGTCGGGCTGCCGTGACGGCCTGATCGACGTTTGTCCGGCTCGATGAAAAACGCCGCGGGGCAGTTGGCCCGCGGCGTTTTTTATTGCATCGACGGCCGGTGACCTGGCGCCGATCAGGCGTCGGCCCAGCGACGTAGCAGATTGTGATAGATGCCCGTGAGGCTCACGACGGTCGCGTCGTTCGAGCCTCGTTCCGCCGCGAGCGTCTGCACGTCGTTGTCGAGCTGGAACAGTGTCGCGCGCTGGCCGTCGTCGCGCACCATGCTCTGAATCCAGAAGAATGACGCGACGCGCACTCCGCGTGTGACCGGGCTCACGTGATGCAGGCTCGAGGCGGGGTAGAGCACCATGTCGCCGGCCGGCAGTTTCGCGCGATGCGCGCCGTAGGTGTCCTCGATGCAAAGCTCGCCGCCGTCGTAGGTGTCCGGTTCGGCGAGGAACAGCGTAGCCGACAGGTCGCTGCGGATGCGGAAGCCAGTGCCGCGCAACTGGCGGATCGCATTGTCGACGTGCGTGCCGAAGCCGTCGCCGCCGGTATAACGATTGAAGAGCGGCGGGAAGACTTTCAGCGGCAACGCGGCGGAAAAGAAGCGCGCGTTGCGGCCGAGCGCGTCCTGAATCGCATCGCCGATCGCACGCGCGGCGGGTGAGCCTTCGGGCAGCTGCTGGTTGCGCTTGGCTTGCGCCGATTGCTGGCCTGAAGTCGCATTACCGTCGATCCATTGCGCCGCGTCGAGCATTTCGCGGCATTGCGCGACCTGCTGTTTGCCGAGTACGGCGGGTAAATGCAGCATCATGTGCGCGGCTCCTGCGTCAGGTTTGGCGTGGCGCTGATTTGCGTGTTCATGTTGACGCTCGCAGTCGCACTGGCATTCGCATTGGCGTTTGCGCCAAGGCTGCGTTCGAGTGCGCGAAACGCGCTAACGGGAGAAGCGGCCAGCCATGCACACATCTTCGCGACGAAAGCGCCGGTCGCGGTGTGCGGCACACGTTGCAACCATTGCAATGCTTCCGCGATTTCGCCACGCTCGGCGAGCAGCCGCGCGTAATTGAACTGCCCGCGAAAATCGCCGCCTTGCGCGGCGCGTCGATAGTAGTCCAGCGCGATATCCGCATCGGCATCCACGCTCCAACCGTCCTCGTAAAAGCTGCCGACGAAGTTCAACGACTTCGCATGCCCGAGTTCGGCCGCACGCAAGAACCACTGCAATGCCTGCGCGCGATCGCATTCGATGCCATGACCGAGCGCCAACGCCGACGCATAGTTGTACATGCCCCAGTCGAGCCCGGCTTGTGCCGCGAGCCGATACCAGTACACGGCGACCGGCGCGCAGGCGGCCGTGCCCCAGCCATGTTCGTAGCAGCGGCCGAGCATGTTCATCGCCATCGGATGATCGCGCCGGGCCGCGTGCCGGAACCAGACGAACGCTTCGTCGACGTCGCGCTCGACGCCGTGACCGTCGAGCAGGTACTGCCCGTACATGGCCTGCGCGTCGACGATGCCGTTGCGCGCGGCCGCCGCGACCCACGCGGCGGCACGCTCGGGCGGCCCCGCGAGGATGGCGGCGAGTTCATCGCGCGACACGCTCGCGAGCGCCCGCACCGAGACTTCGTTCGTCGCGCGCGGCATCAGTAGTGGGCGTTGAGCGTCAGGAACGCGGAGCGTCCCGGTGCGATCGACGCGTAGTGCGCCGCGTACGCCTGGTCGTAATACGTGCGGTTGAAGATGTTCTGAACGTTCAGTTGCAGATCGACGTGCTTGTTCACGCGATACGTCGCCATGCCGTCGAAGCGCCAGTACGACGACACCGCCCGCAGATTCGCGGTGTCGCCATACACCTGCGACATATAGAACGCGCCGCCGCCGATCGTGAACTTCGGCAGCACGTCGTAGTTGGTCCACAGGCTGATGCTGTTCTTCGGCGTGTTCGGGAACTGATGACCGTTATCCGACTTGGTCTTGCCGTTGTTGCGCAACTCGCTCTTCAGATACGTGTAGCCGCCGAACACCTGCCACTTGTTGGTCAGTTGACCCGCCACGCCGAACTCGAACCCCTGCACGCGCTTGTTGCCGACCATCGCGTAAGTGTTGTCAGGCAGCGTGACGCGCGCATTGGTCGTGTCGATCTGGAACAGCGCGCCGGTCAGCGATAGCTTGTTGTCGAGCACGTTCCACTTGCTGCCCACTTCGACGCTGCGGTTCTTTTCCGGCGACAACAGTGCCGCGTTCGGACCGACGCCGCGGGACGGAATCAGCGACTGCGTTTCGCTGCCCTGGCCGAGCAGTGCGCCAGCCGGCGTCGACGACGTGGAGATCGACGCATAGATGCTGCCGTTCGAGGCCGGCTTGAACACGAGGCCGAACTGGTAGTTGAACAGCGTGTCGTCGCGGGACACACGCGTCGCGCCGTTGGCGACGGTATTGCGCAGTTCGGTCGAGTAATCGTCGACGCGCAGGCCGACGTTGGCCTGCCAGCGCCTGGTCAACCCGATCGTATCGAACGCGTAGATCGATCTGGTGGTGGTGCGTTGCTGGCTCGGGTCGTTGGTTTGCCTGATCGATCCGGCCCACGGATCGTTCGGATTCGGCGTCCAAAGACTCGTGCAGTTATAGCCCGACGCCGCGCCAATGCCTTGGGTTGCGCAGATCGCGCCGGTTGCGGCCGCCACCGTGTACGAATCGTTGACGCTGGTTTCGCGCGACAACTCGATACCGGTCGTGAAGCTGTGCTTCAGGAAGCCCGTCTTGAACTCGCCGAACAGTTCGGTCTGGTTCGCGAGGCTGTACACGTTGCTCGCGCGTGTATTCGCGCGGCGCCACACCTTGCCGTTGACGACGTTGCCCTGGCTGTCGTCGGGCTGGGTCCAGATGTAGTCCTGGGTCGACTTCGTGTAGCGCGTCGTGTTGCGGATCGTCAGGTGGCCGTTGATGTCGTGTTCGATGCGCACGGTGCCGATATCCGAACTCGTCTTGCGGAAGTCGCGGTCGATCAGGCCGTAAAAGTTGTGGCGGTCCACCGGCGCCGGGAAGATCGTGCTGACGTTCGCCGGCTTGTTGGTCGTCGTGTAGAAGTACGGGATGCCGCTGTCGGGCAGATCGTCGGTGGTGAGGTGGTAGTAGCTTGCAGTCACGCGGGTCGGCGTGCCGAGACCGTACGTGAACGACGGCGCGATGCCCCAGCGCTCGTTGTTGACCGCGTCGCGGCCGGCCACGTCGTTGTTGTGGCTCATCACGTTCAGGCGGAACGCCGCGTGGTCGGCCATCTGCCAGTTGCCGTCGGCGGTGAAGCGGCGATAGCGGTCGGTGCCGAGGCCGACGCTGCCGTCGGCGGTCGTGCCCAGATGCGGCGTCTTCGTGATCAGGTTGATGCTGCCACCCGCGCCGCCGCGGCCGCCGAACGCGCCGTCTGAACCCTTCGTCACTTCGATGCTTTCGATGTTGAACACTTCGCGCGTGGTCGCGCCGATATCGCGCATGCCGTCGACGAACGTGCTGCCCTGCGCGTCGTAGCCGCGAATGAACGGCCGGTCGCCGAGCGGGTTGCCGCCTTCGCCGGCGCCGAACGTGATGCCGGGCACGGTGCGCAGCGCTTCGGTCAGCGTCGATGCGCCGGTGCTGCGAATCAGCTCCTCGGGAATCACGGTGACCGACTTCGGCGTATCGACGAGCGGTGCAGTGAATTTGACCGACGCGGAGTGATCGGTCTTGAAGCCATCGTCCGACTGGCCTTGCACGGAAATCGGCGCGAGCTGGGCCTCGCGCTCTGGGGGCGCGGCGGCCGTGGCGCCCTGCGCGAGGGCGGGGCCGGCGGCCAGTACGCCGCACAGTGTCGTGCTGATTTTGCCGAGCTTCGGATCGTCGGACCGCAACTTCATGTTTATCCCCGTCGAGTTCGGGAAGCCGGGGCCGGTGCTAGTTTCCTTACCCGAGCATTCCATGTTTATTACAAAGTTATTTCGTGGCGGATTGTATTCAATTGCCACGTAATTGAGAAGCGTTCTCAATAGAAATTTTGGCGGGAGCTGCCCGGGAAGATGTGCGGCGAATGCGGGTTGAGAGTAAGATCGGTGTGAATTGCTGTATGAAGCCGGGTGTTTGGCGGCTATACAGCGCATAGCCTATCTGGGGAGAGACGGCGCGAAGGGCGTGGGGAGGAGCGGTTTTGATAATCGCTGTCCTCGCCCTGGTTGCGGAAGAGGGCAAAAACCGGTCGTTCAGGAAGCCCATTGCGGGCACTCTTGTCCGTCGTTTCTTTCACGGAAGTAACAAAATCAGGCGCTCGATCGAGGCGCCTGGGACCATCCGGCTAAAACCGCTCGACGCGAAACGGCCGCGGATCGACCAGCGTCTGCTCGCCGGTCATCATCTCGGCGATCAGCCGCCCCGTCACCGGTCCGAGCGTCAGACCATGATGCGCATGGCCAAACGCGAACCACAGCCCCTGATGTTTCGTCGCGGGCCCGATGATCGGCATCATGTCCGGCGTGCACGGGCGCCGTCCCATCCACGGTTCCGGGTCCAGACGTTCGCCGAGCGGAAACAGCGTGCGCGCGATGGGTTCGGCCGCATCGAGCTGCACCGGCGTCTTGACCGCTTCGGGGCGCGCGATTTCGACGCCCGTGGTCAATCGGATGCCGCGCGCCATCGGTGCGAGCACATAACCGTGGTCGACGTCGAGAATCGGGTGGTTGAGGTGTGCGGTCCGACGCGCTGCGTAGTGCATGTGATAGCCACGCTTGACCGCGAGCGGCAGCCGATACCCGAGCCGCGTGCTCGCGCGATCCGACCACGGCCCGAGCGCGATCACCGCCGCTGCGGCCGAGATCGGCCCGTCCCGCGTATCGACCTGCCAGCCTTCGCGAAGCGTATCGGCATCGCCGATGAAGAACCGTCCGCCGAGCGCTTCGAAGTACCGCTCGTACGCGGTGACGAGCGCGTTCGGATCGCTGACCGAATCGGATTGCGGATAGCGCAGCCCGCCTTGCAGGCGCTTGTCGAGATCGGGTTCGAGCTGTTGCAGGCGCGGGGCGTCGAGCGTTTCGAACTCGACGCCGTATTCGCGATGCCACCGTTCGGCAAGCGTGATTTCGGCATCGCGCGCGGCGGTGTGGCGAAACACCTTGATCCAGCCGATGGGCCGCAGCAGCGCGCTCGCACCGGCGTCCGCGGCGAGCGCGCGATGTTCGCTGACGCAATGCTCGATCAATGTCGCGTACGACTTCGCGATTTCCGCGTGCTTCGCCGGATGTGAGTTGCGCCAGTAGCGCCATAGAAACGGTGCAACCTGGAGCATTGCGTCGGCGTGATAGCGCACGTCAGGCGACTGGTTGCGCGCGTAGCGCAGCAGCGTGCCGAGCCCACGCGGAAACGCGTACGGATAGACGCCTTCGCGCTGGATCAGCCCGGCGTTGCCGAACGACGTCTCGTTGCCCGGCTGCTTACGGTCGATCAGTGCAACCGCGCGCCCGCGCTTCTGCAGATGCACGGCGACGCATACCCCGACAATGCCGGCGCCGAGCACCACGGTATCGAATTTCATGCTGCCTGTCCGCCTTGCGTGTGTTCTGTGTGTTGTCGACGCTCCGCAGTGTTCAGTGCGAGGCGATGCGCCAGCTTTCATCTTATACAGGGATAGGCTCGCTTCGCTATTGGCAAAAAACCGCGCTCGAGAAAACGCGCGAATGCCAGGTTCGATCGGGCAAAACCGGGTCTTTCGACGCACGATCGAGTAAGCGACTTCGGACTCGTTGGCCCCAGCGTGTAAACTGCTGACTTTTTTGCGTCCGGTGGTATGTTGCAAGCCCCTCAGCGCAGCGCCCTCAGCGGGCCCGCGCTCGTTCGCTTACTGGCCCGTCTCGCCGAGGCCGACGTCGCCGAATCGCGCCAATCGCTGGCGGATCGGCTGAGCCAGTGGCTCGGCTGGACCGACGCTATCGCGTTGTCATCGGCGCTCGACGGCAAGCCGCCGGCCGTCGCTGGTGGCGCGCGCGCGTTCGGTCGCGCGGAAGAGGAAGAGTGCACGCGTGTGCGCCGCTCGCTGGTGAGCGCAATCGCCAGCGATAGCGTGCTCGCGGGCTCACGGCGGCGTGGCTCGTCGTCTTTGTCTGCCCGGATGTCGGCACCGCGCGTGGCCGTCGACACGCAGACCGACTACGCGGTCTTCAGGCAGCGCTATCTCGCGCTTCAGCAGTCGATGGAAACTGCGATCGGCACGTTGCGCGGGCGGCTGCGCGCGCTGCTGGCGACGCAAGCGCCCGCGCTTGCGCGGCTCGCGGTCGTCGATGCGGTGATGGAGCGTGCGCTCGGCGAGCGCGAGCGGACTTTGCTCGGCGCGGTGCCCGGCCTGCTCGGCGGGCACTTCGAGCGCTTGAAAGAGGGGGAGGCCCGGAAGGTCGCGGAGGCGGAAGCGACCGACGCCACCAACGCTGCCGCGCCGCTCGCGTCCGACGCATGGCTCGACGCCTTCCGCAAGGACATGCAAAGCGTTTTGCTGGCCGAGCTGGACGTTCGTTTTCAACCGGTCGAAGGGCTGCTCGCGGCTCTTCGCGCCTGCTAACTGGGACCCCATGTCCAGATATCGTATCGATCTCGTTGTATTTCTCGCGGGGCTCGCCGCGGCGTGCTGGATCGCCGTCGGTTACGCCGTCTCCAATGCGCTCGCGTTCGCCGTCACGCTGCTGATCGGCGTCTTCTATGTGCTGGGCGCGCTCGAATTGCGCCGCTATAGTCAGGCGACCACTACGCTGACGGGCGCGCTTGCTGCGCTGTCTGGACCACCGCCGAGCCTTGCCGCGTTTCTCGAACCCGTCCATCCGAGTCTGCGCAATAGCGTGCGGCTGCGCGTCGAAGGCGAGCGCGTCGCGTTGCCGGGACCCGCGTTGACGCCGTATCTGGTCGGCCTGCTGGTGTTGCTCGGCATGCTCGGCACGCTGCTCGGCATGGTGATGACGCTGCGCGGCACCGGCCTCGCGCTGGAGAGCGCGAGCGACCTGCAGGCGATCCGCGCATCGCTGGCGGCGCCGGTCAAGGGGCTGAGCTTCGCATTCGGCACCTCGATCGCGGGTGTCGCGACCTCGGCGATGCTCGGGCTGCTGTCGGCGCTATGCCGCCGCGAGCGGCTCGAAGCGGCGCAACAGCTCGACGTGCAGATCGCGGCGACTTTGCGCGTGTACTCGCTGAGCCATCAGCGCGACGAAAGCTTCCGGCTGCTGCAACGCCAGGCCGAAGCGACGCCGCTGCTGGTCGAACGTCTGCAGACGATGATGAGCGCGCTCGAACAGCAAAGCGCCGCGTCGAACGAGCGGCAGATCGCGAGTCTCGACGCGTTTTACGGACGCACCGAAGCGGCTTATCTGCGTCTGGCCGGTGTGATCGAGCAGTCGCTGAAAGACAGCGTGGCCGGCAGCGCGCAGGCTGCGGGCCGGGCCCTGCAGCCGGTCGTCGAAGCGACGATGGCCGGCCTTTCGCGCGAAACCGCCGCGTTGCACGACGCGGTGACCCAGGCCGTGCAGCGCCAACTCGACGGCATGTCGAGCGGTTTCGCGGCGACCAGCGCGAACCTCGCCGAGATTTGGAGCAGCGCGCTCGCCGGACATCGGCAGGCGAGCGACGAGTTGGCCGCGCAACAGCGCGCTTCGGTCGAACGCGTTGCCGAAGCGTTCGAACAGCGCTCGGCCGCGTTGCTCGACGGCGTGTCCGCGCGGCTCGAAGCGACGGCCAGCGGCATCTCGCAGGCGTGGGGTGACGCATTGGCAAAGCAGCAAAGCGCGGGCGGCAAGCTCGCCGCCAACAACGAGCAGGCGTTGGCGCGCGCCGCCGCGACGTTCGAACAGCATGCCGCGGCGTTGCTGAGTGCTGTCGGTAGCTCGCATACGAACTTGCAGACGGAACTGACTGCGCGCGACGAGCAGCGTTTGAGCGCATGGGCGGAGGCGCTCGACGCAATGGGCGCGAAGCTCGGCGAGCAATGGCGGCAGACGGGTGCGCAGGCCGCCAGCCATCAGCAGCAAATCTGCGACGCGCTTGCACAGACGGCGCGCGAAATTTCTGCGCAGACGCAAACGCACGCCAGCGCGACGATCGCCGAAATCGATCGGCTGGTGCAGGCCGCGGCTGAAGCACCGAAGGCCGCAGCAAATCTGCAAGCCGAACTCGCCGCGCGCGACGAACAGCGCTTCGCCGCATGGACCGAAGCACTCGGTGCGATGACGGCGAAACTCAACGAGCAATGGCAGCAAACGGGTTCGCAAGCTGCAAGCCATCAGCAGCAAATCTGCGACGCGCTCGCGCAAACGGCACGCGATATCTCCGCGCAGACGCAAACGCATGCGAGCGCGACGATCGCCGAAATCGATCGACTGGTGCAGGCCGCGGCCGAAGCACCGAAGGCCGCAGCAAACCTGCAAGCCGAACTCGCCGCGCGCGACGAACAGCGCTTCGCCGCATGGACCGAAGCGCTCGCTGCAATGACCGCAAAGCTCAGCGAACAATGGCAGCAAACGGGTTCGCAAACGGCGACCCGTCAGCAGCAGATCTGCGACGCACTCGCGCAAACCGCGCGCGATATCTCCGCGCAGACGCAAGCCCACGCCAGCGCGACGATCGCCGAGATCGAACGCCTCGTGCAGGCGGCATCGGAAGCGCCGAAGGCCGCCGCCGAAGTCGTCGCGGAGCTGCGCCAGAAGCTCTCCGACAGCATGGTCCGCGACACCGCGATGCTGGAAGAGCGCAGCCGTCTGCTCGCCACGCTGGAAACGCTGCTGGACGCGGTCAACCACGCGTCGACCGAACAGCGCAGCGCCGTCGATGCCTTGGTCTCGACGTCGGCGGATCTGCTCGAACGCGTCGGCAATCGCTTCTCCGAGCACCTCGAGCACGAAACCGGCAAGCTCGGCACGGTCGCCGCGCAGGTCACCGGCAGCGCGGTCGAAGTCGCGAGTCTCGGCGAAGCGTTCGGCGCGGCCGTCGGAATGTTCGGCGAAGCGAACGACAAGCTCGTCGCGCATCTCGAACGCATCGAAGCGGCGCTCGACAAATCGCTTGCCCGTAGCGACGAACAGCTCGCCTACTACGTCGCACAGGCGCGCGATGTGGTCGATCTCAGCGTGATGTCGCAGAAGCAGATCGTCGAAGACCTGCAGTTGCTGGCCGCGCAGCGCGCGACCGCCGGAGCCGACGCGGTATGAGCGAGGACATCGACGGCGGCGTGGAAACGGCCGCGCCGGTCTGGGCCTCGTTCGGCGATCTGATGTCGGTGCTGGTCGGCGCGTTCGTGCTGATTCTGGTGAGCGTGATCGGCATGCAGCTCGTGCTATCGAACAAGCTCGAGCAGGAGGTCAAGCAGCGCCAGGCCGAAACGCAGCGGCGCAAGACGCTCGAGCAGGCGCTCGCGGGACCGCTCGCGGCGGGGCGCGTGACGCTCGTCAATGGCCGCATCGGCATTAGCGGCAACGTGCTGTTCGCGCTGAACTCCGCGCAGCTGCAGCCCGAGGGCCGCGCGCTGCTGAAGAGCCTCGCCGGTCCGCTGTCCGCGTATCTGCGCGCGAGCGATCAGATCCTGATGGTCAGCGGCTTCACCGACGATCAACGCCTGCGCGAAGGCAATCGGCGCTTCGCCGACAACTGGGAGCTGTCAGCGCAGCGCGCGTTGACGGTCACGCGCACGCTGATCGACGAGGGCGTGCCGGCGTCGTCGGTGTTTGCGGCCGCGTTCGGCGCCGAGCAGCCGGTCAGTTCGAATGCCGACGAATCCGGCCGCGCGAAAAACCGCCGCGTCGAAATCGCGCCGGTGCCGCGGCCGTCGAGCGCGACGACGGCGGAGAAGTCCGGTGCTTGACGACGCAATCGACGCGGCTCGCGCGACGCTCGATGCATGGCGCGCGAGCGGTGCGGATCGGCTCGATCCGCTGCGCTTTCATCTGCTCGACGCGCTTGCGCGGCGCGCGGCGCGGCACAGCGGCGAGACGCGACGTGTGATCGGGCAACGGTTGGCAGCATTACTGGCCGAATATACGGCCGAGGTCGAGTGTGCGGCCGCGGCCGGGAGCGCGTTGCAAGCCACTCCCGTTGAAGCCGACGCGGCCAGCGACGCCACGCTCGCGGCGCTGATCGAACGGCTTGCCCGCCACCACGCGCGGGCCGACGCTCCGCACGCCGCCGCCTATCCCGAACTCCCCGCGCTCGACTACTTCCGCGAAGTCTGGTCGAAAGTCCGCACCGAAAAGCAGTTGCGCCAGTCGCTCGCGCAGGTGCCCGGCAACGCGGGGCCGCTCAATTCGAGCAGCCTCGTGCATCGTGCGCTGTCGTTGATGCGCGAGCTGTCGCCGGGGTATCTGAAGCAGTTTCTGTCGTATGTCGATACGCTGTCGTGGCTCGAGCAGATGAACGGCGGCGCACCGGTCGAGAAGGAAGCGCCGCGCGCCGCGACGACCGCCAAGGGCGCTCGCAGGAAGGCGCGCTAACGCGCCAACGGCGGCTGGAAGCTGCTTGCGCCAAGCCGCCGGACATTTCATCACGGCATTACTCCTCGTTGATTGCCAGCCGTTTCGTCTTCGTGCGCCGCGCGAGCATGTTCATCCCCTCGACGAACGCGGAGAACGCCATCGCCGCGTAGATATAGGCCTTCGGCACGTGCGAGCCGAAACCATCAGCGATCAGCGTCATGCCGATCACGAGCAGGAAGCTCAGCGCCAGCATCACGATGGTCGGATTGCGATCGATGAAACGCGCGAGCGGCTGCGCCGCGAACAGCATCACCATGATCGATACGATCACCGCGACGAACATGATCGGCAGGTGCTCGGTCATGCCGACCGCGGTGATGATGCTGTCGACCGAAAACACGATGTCGAGCAGGATGATCTGACCGATCGCGGCGGCCACGGTCAGCTGTACGGTCGAGTTCGATTTCGCGGTGACTTCGTCATCGGGGATCATGTGCTGACGGATTTCGGTGGTCGCTTTCCACACCAGGAACAAGCCGCCAGCGACGAGGATCAGATCGCGCCACGAAAAACCATGATCGAACAGCGTGAACGCGACCGCGGTCAGCTTCGCGATCCACGCGACGGTGCTGAGCAGAATCAGCCGCATCACCAGCGCGAGCAGCAGCCCGATGCGCTGTGTGTGTGCGCGTTGCGCTTCCGGCAAGCGGTTGCTGAGGATCGAAATGAAGATCAGGTTATCGATGCCTAGCACGATTTCCATCACGATCAGCGTAACCAGTGCGGCCCAGGCGGCGGGATCGGCAACGAGTGCAAACAGGGAGTCCATGAGGTGGGGCAAGCGAGTGCGCCGCGAGCGGCGGAACCGCCATCATCGGCCTGTTCACGGTTCGAAAGAACCAGTGCTAATCTGAACGACATTTCGGTTTTTTCGAAGTATCGGATCCGCATGCTCAACTATCGTCACCTGTACTACTTCTGGATCGTCGTGAAGGAGGGCGGCTTCGCGCGCGCGGCCGCGAGACTCGACATGGCCGTGCAGACGATCAGCGCGCAGGTTCGCGAACTCGAGAAAGCGCTCGGGCGCCAGCTATTGAAGCCCGCCGGGCGCGGCGTCGCGATGACCGAAGCCGGTGAGCAGGCGTTCAATCGCGCGGAGCAGATATTTCAGCTGGGCGAGGCGTTGCTCGACGAGATGCGCGAGACGAGCGGCGCGGAGTCGGTGCGGCTCGCGGTCGGTTTGTCGGATGGGATTTCGAAGCTCGCCGCGCATGCGTTGCTCGCGCCGGTGCTAGCCACGCCGTCGCTAAGGCTGCTGTGTCACGAGGGGGAGCCCCCGCAACTGTTGTCGGAGCTCGCGCTGCATCGGCTCGATCTGGTGCTCGCCTGTCAGCCGGCGCCACACAGCGCGGACCTGCGCGTGCTGAGCCAGCGCGTCGCGGGCTCGCCGGTCGACTGGTACGGGCCCACGCAGATCGTGCGCAAGCCGGCGCGCGACGGCTTTCCGCACTGTCTCGCGGACCTGCCCGTGCTGCTGCCGACCCGCCACGGCGCACTGCGCGCGCGGCTCGACCGCTGGTTCGAGGCGCAGGGAATCAGGCCGCGCGTCGTCGGCGAATTCGAGGACAGCGCGTTGATGGCGGTGTTCGCGGCGCGCGGGCTCGGCGTGTTTCCGCTGGCGGAGCTCGGCGCCGACGATCTCACGTTATTGCGGGGCTTGCGCTGGCTCGGCCGCGCGGACGGCGTCATCGAGGAGATTCACGCGATCCGCTCGCGACGCGGCCAGCATCATGCGCTCGCGTCGCAGGTGATCGCGGCGGCGCAGTCGTGAGGGCATCTCACCGTCGCGGCGCGCGCGCATCAGAACGCGTGGCGCATGCCCACCGTGACCGCGACCTGTGGATTCGTTGACCTCGTAGTTGTCGAGGCGCAGCGAGCCGCTGAGCGTGCCGGTGGCGTCGCCGGCCGCGCCGAGATAGCCGCCGGTGCCGAACGCGTCCAGCGGAGAAATAAAGCGGGGATTTTTTCGAAAAACCGTGACGGTGCAAACAACGAAGGGTCGAAGCTTACCGTGTTCCGGTGTGCGCCGGGCGAGGGCACGGCGAAATCGGGGGAAATACGCGCGAATCCGTGGTAATTCGCGCAAATCGGTTAATGCCGGAACGTGCTGAAAGGCGGCGGCCCGCCCTGGCCGCTTCATCGACACATGGCATAGTGACTGAACGAACCCATCATCACCGGAGGCCGGCATGCGTATCCAGACATCCTTTCTTTTCGACCTCGACGGCACGCTCGTCGACAGCGTCTATCAGCACGTGCTGGCGTGGAAAGAGGCGCTCGACAGCGAGGGTATCCCGCTATCCGTCTGGCGTATCCATCGCAAGATCGGCATGAGCGGTGGGCTGTTCACCGACCAGTTGCTGCGTGAGACCCACGGCGAGATCAGCGTCGAACGCGCCGAGCGGCTGCGGCATGCGCATGCGGCCGCCTATCAGCGGATGCGCGCGCAGGTCTGCCCGCTGCCGGGCGCGCGCGAATTGCTCGCCGCGCTGACGCAAGCCGGCACGCCGTGGGCCGTCGCGACGAGCGGGCGGATGGAAACCGCGTCGCTGAATCTGGCGGCGCTCGGCGTCGATCCGGCCAAGGCGGTCGTCGTCACGCGCGACGACGTCAAATACGCGAAGCCCGATCCCGACCTGTTCCTCGCCGCGGCCGAGCGGCTCGGCGTGCCGATCGAGCACACGGTCGTGGTGGGCGACAGCATCTGGGACATGCTCGCCGCGCGCCGCTGCCGCTCGCTCGGCGTCGGCGTACTGTCGGGTGGCTACGGCACCGAGGAACTGGAGCGCGCGGGGGCGCTGCGCGTCTACGACGATCCGGCCGATCTGCTCGCGCATCTCGACGAGGTGGCGTCGCGGCCGTGAGCCCGGTGTCGCTCAGGGTTTGTTGAGGATCGGCGGCTCAGCCGGGGGCTGAGTGGGCCCCTGAGTGGGTCCCACTTTCGACGATTCGCGCACGAGCTTATCGGTCATCGCCGACGCGACCGGATTCGTGCTGCCGCGGCCGACACCCGGGCCAGGTCCGGGGCCATTGTCAGACGGCATCGGCACGGTGACGCCAGACGGCATCGGCAGCGACGGGTCGGGTTTCGCCGATTCCTTGACCAGTTGATCCGTTAGCATCGCGGCGACGGGGTTCGCGCCGTTCGGGTGTGTGTCGTCGCGCCGGCGGCCTTGGGTCGTCTGGTCGATGCGCGGCCCGTACTGTGGCCTCGATTGGGCTTTTTGCTGTGCGTACGACTGCGATTTCGAGCGCTCGCGCGCGACCGCGGCCGGATTGCCCACAGCCGGCGCTGCGTTGTCGATGCGGCCGCTGGCGGTCTGGCCGGCATCGGGCGTGACGCTCGGCGCGGGGGCGGCCGCTGTTGCGGGGAGGGACTGTGCGGGAGCGGGTGCCGGAGCGTGCGCCTGAGCTGGAGGCGGTGCCGGGGCGAGTGCCTGAGCCTGGGCCGGAGCGGGTGGTGCCGGAGCAGCCGACTCCGTCCGCGGGGCCGCCGATTGCGGCGCGATCGGGGCGTTGTTCGCGAGATCCGCGGGCGGGCTCACCGGTTGCGCCGGCCTCATGCTGCCGCCAATGGCACGCGTCGTGTCCGTCTGCGGTTGCGATTCCACCGTGCCGGTGACGCTGCGAGTCACCGAGCCGGTCACGGCCGGCACCTGATCGTCCCTAGGGTACAGCAGATAACCGGCGACGCCCGCATCGATCACGAGCAGCCCAACTATCATCATCTTCCCGGTATTCGTCATATCTAAGCAACAACCATTAAGCAACTGCGATTGACTGATGATAAACGACCATTTCGCCATCGACGCTTCTCGTCGGCATATTGCGACGCGTCATGATGGTAGATGTCTGATCGGACCTGGCACCGGAACGGCGCACGCCTGCCGCGAGAGGCTTGGCCGGCACGAGCGAAGCGGGCATTTTTTCCGTGTTCCACGGTTTTCTTTTCGATCAATCAGTCGCGCCGCATTTGCGCGGTAGGCGCCTGCAGGAAAGCGATTTAAGTTGTGCCGCCAATGCCCGGAGCCTGTACTATACGAACCATTGCAGACGACCGGCTGCCACAGTTCGATTATCCGGCGTGTAAATGTGACTTGCAGCGACTGGCTCGCAGTGCACATGCCGGCAGGCCCGCCAGACCGGGCCATCCGAGATGCACGAACAGCGTCGATAGCGGCGACGGCAGGCGGTGACCGGAAGTTGCGACAAGAACCCATTGATCATGCGGACCCGCGGGCGAGACATTGCCCGGCATACCTTGGGCAGTCGCTTTGCGAAACGCCAGATCAACCAACCGACCGGTCGGTCTGGCGCGTTCGCGGCGGCGTGGGAAACACGTGAAGATATGAACAACTTTATTCGACCTCCCGTTTTTTATCCGTCCACGGTGGTTTTCGTCGACGACAACGACAGCTACCTCGACGCGCTTCGCCGGTTTTTTCCGGGCACCTACACGAACCTGTTCTTCACGCGGCCGCAAGCGGCCCTCAACTATATCCGCCAGCACGCGCGCGAGAATTCGCTCGAATTCGCGGCGGCGTCGGCGTGTCTGAGCGAGCCAGGTGTCGAGCGCTTCGTCGAGACCTCGGCTGAACGCGACATCGTTGCGCGGCCGTCGCGCTTCGAGGAAGTGGCGGCGGTCGTCGTCGACTACGACATGCCGGGCATCGGCGGCGTCGAATTCCTGTCGTCGATCTCGCATCTGCGTTGCGCGAAGGTGTTGCTCACCGGCGTCGCCGATGAAACCGTTGCGGTGAAAGCGTTCAACGCCGGCATCGTCGATCTGTACTTGCGCAAGACCGATGCGGATTCGGCCAATCGCCTCACCCATTTCCTGAAGGACGCAAAGAGCCGCCATTGCGGGGAGTCGGGCTGGCTCGCGCTCGGTGAAAACGGCATGACCTACTGCGATCCGCGCACCCGCAAGGTGATCGACGAAGTGGTGGCCGCGCAGGGCATCGTCGAGTATTACTGGCGGCCCGAGCAGAACGTGATCCTGATGTTCGACGCCGCGGGCAACCCGAGCGTATTCGTCGCGTGGGCCGAGAACGACTGGATCTCGCAGGGCGAAATCGTCGCCGACGAGGGTGGCCCGTCCGACCTGCTGCGCCAGCTCGCCACGCGCGAGGTGATGCCGCTGTTCTGGCCGGACCTCGCGTATCGTTCCGGCATGAAGTTCCGGTCGCTGACGCCGCAAAGCATTCCCGGCTGGGACGACGCGTTCTTCGGCTGGACCCGCATCGAGCCGGGCGAGGTCGGCCTCGATCTCGTCACGTTCGCGCAGTGGCGCGCTGAGCGCAATCGCTGACCCCTGGTAGCGCACCGGGCGCGGTGCTTCGTGTCGCCGCGCTAATGGCCTGCGTGTTCGCGGAGAAAATCGCATACAGCCTTGTGCATGGCCTGCACGCCGGGGCTCGTTTCGAGCGCGCGCCAGCATCCATGCACGAGCCCCGTGCCGATCAGCAGCCGGGCAACTCCACCAGCCTCGCGAATCCGCTCGACGAACACGCGCGCGTCGTCGCGTAGCGGGTCGTGCTCCGCGCCGATGGCCAGCGTCGGCGGCAGTCCGTCGAAGCGGCTTGCGGCGAGCGGAATCGTCCATGCGGGGCCGGGCGTGCGGTCGCCTTTCTCTTCGTCTCTTCCTCCGCTGTTTCTCCCGCTTGTCCCCCAGTACGCGTTGCGAAACTCATGCACGTCCGCGAGCGTCAGCATCGGCGCATTGGCCTCGGTGTCGCGCGCGGGTAGTTGCGGCTCGATGCCGAGCATCGGATAAACCAGCGCGATGCCGCGCACCCCGCTCACTCCGTTGTCGCGCAAGCGCAGCGCGACGCTTGCCGCGAGCGTGCCGCCGGCGCTATCGCCGGCGAGTTGCAATCCGGCGTGGTCAGGCAGATCGAATGGCAGGCGGTCGTTCAACGCGGCACGCGTGATCTCGAGGCAGTCGTCGTGCGCGGCCGGCGCGCGATGCTCAGGCGCGAGCCGGTAGTCGACCGCGATCACGTCAAGGCCGGTGTCCGCGGCGAGGCGCGCTGTCACCATCTGATGACTGTTCAGCGAGCCGAGCACGAATCCGCCGCCATGAAAATACAGCACCGTGCCGCGGTTCGTGCCGTGTTCGCTTGCTTTCGCTCGATGCCGGTAGAGCCGAAGCGGGATCGCATGGCCCGCGTCGGTGCGAAAGCTTGCGTCCTGTGTGGTGAGTTCGCTGGGCAGCGGCGGCGTCAGCGTGGCAGCGTAACGGTCGTACAGTTCGCGCTGCTCGCGCGGCGTCATCGCCGCGTGATGCGACGGATAGAGCGCACTGGCCCGTTCGATAAACGCGGCGATTTCCGGCTCAAGCATGGTCACTCCGTTCGAGTAGTGCTTCCCGTTGCGTTGCGCAGGGCAATGCGATCGCACGTCCCGCGAAACGCGCCGGCGGCAATGCCGCATGGGCTTGCGCAAGTTCGTGAACGCGCAGTTTGACGTCCGGATCGAAAGCGACGCCGCGCGGTCCGCTGGTATCGACGTGCAGCAGCATCTGCTCGCCAGCGGCGACGGGGCCGGTGCGCTGGCTTTGCGTCGCGTCCAGCGCAAACATTTCGAAGTACACATGCAGACGTTTCGCGTCGTAGCCGAGCACGCGCATGTCGACACGCACCGGCGTGCCACGTTTGATTTCATGCAGATAGTTGACATGCGCTTCGAGCGTGTAGATCGATCGATGCCGTTCTTTGCGCACCGCATCGGGCAGGCCGATCAGATCGATCAGCTCGTCGGTCGCGAGACTGAAGATCAGCAGGTAGAACGCGTCGCGCATGTGGCCGTTGTAGTCGACCCATTCGGCGCGCACGCTGTCGCGGTAAGACGGCAGGGCAACGGGATGCGACATGAGCGTCTATCTCCTCGATCGAATGCGATGGCTGTGGCGCGTCGTTTGGCGTTATCAGTGTAGTTCATCGCGTTGACGCCGCGCCGGAACCTGGTGACTTCGAATTGTGTTCGCTATGGCAACAGTGAATTCATGGTTCAGGGCTTACTACGCGGCCTGACCGGCTCCTAAACTGCTTTTGCTGCCGCGCGAGGCTCCGCGGCAATCGGATGAAGCCATCTCTGGAGGTTGGAAATCATGAAGTCCATCAGGTCGCTGATCGAAGCTGGAGTTATCGTCGCGCTCATTTCCGTGCCGTTCGCGGCGTTTGCGCAGTCGAATCAGGCCAATCAGCCGCCCTCGCGCGCGCAGGTGCACGATCCGTCCAACGCGAGTCCGATGGACTATCCGGCCAATATCCAGGCGGCCGAAGCAAAGGTCGCGGGGCAAAACCAGGCTGCGCAGAACAGTGGCTACGGTGCGCCGTCGAATGGTTCGTCGCAGGGCGGCGGCCGGACCGATTTCGCGCCGACTTCTTATTCCGTGCCGGTGGTGAATTACACGCGTTGATTGCACATCGGGAAATGCCCGAATTCGCGACCGTCGCTGAGCGTGGCTTCGGCGATCGCACCGACCAGCGATATGCGTGAAGCAGTGCGGAGAACAGCATCGGCAGGACGACAAAGGGTTCTATCGACAGCGGGATCGACGAAGAGGGCAAGGAAAGACCGCAGGGCGGTCGGAAGCCCGTGATTATTCCAGCAGATGCACGGCGGCAGGAAGGGGACGACGCAGCAGCGCTGCGTCAGTTGACAGGCGCGTCCAGCGGCGAGTCCGGGCCCGCACCGGCCGGAGCATCGATCGAACCCGTCGCGAGCGCAAGCGCCGCCGCCGCCGACAGCGCGCCGCTATAGCTGTCCGCGTAGGCATTCTTCGCGGCCAGCAACTGGTTCTGCGCGAGCAGCGCATCGGTGATCGAACCTACGCCGTGGCGATAGGCGTCGAACGCGGCGTCGTAGGTCGTTTGCGCGGCGGTGAGCAGTTCCTTCGCGGCGGTGTGCGCGCTCAGGCTCGTTTGCAGCGCGTTCTGCGCGCCGACGATCTGCCGCACTGCCTCTTCGCGACTGTGCGCGAGACGGGTCGATGCGCTGTCGGCGTCGTTGCGTGCCTGTGCGAGCACGGCCGAGCGGAAGCCACCGTCATACAGCGGAATCGACACGCCGAGCACCACGGTGCCGCCATAACGGTTGCCGCTCAGATTGACGGTCGGCAATTGCTGGCCGATCCCTGGCACCGCCGAAATCGACGAACTGTTCGTGTTGTACGCCGCCGACGCCGACAAGAACACTTTCGGCTTGAAGTCGGACTCGGCCGCCTTGATCTTCGCAAGGTTCGCGCGTTCCGCCGCGTAGGCGCTCAGCACGTCCGGACGCCGCGCGATCGCCGTGGCCACGATCCGGTCGATCGGCTCGCTCATCGCCGGCGATAGTGTGTGGGTAGGCATGTCGGCGATCGCGGGTTTGGCGAGTGGAGAGATGCCCATCGCGGAGATTAATGCGAGGTAACCGTTGCTTTCGGCCCCCTCGGCTTGCACGAGGCCGAGTTTTGCCTGCGCGAAGTTCTGACGAGCCTGGGCCACTTCGATCACGGTGCCCACCCCACGCTGATAGCGCGATTGCGCGGCGGACAGAATCGCGTCGGCGTTCGCGACACTTTGCTTTGCGGTGCCGAGGCGAGCGCGGGCGCTCTGGTACGCGTAGAACGCGACGCTGACGTCGTAGATCACCTGCTGATGGATTGCGGTGAAGCCGATGTTGGCGACCACCGAGGCCTGCGATGCGGCCTCGACACGTGCGGCCCGCCCGCCGAAATCGAACAGCAGCCACTCCAGCGACAGCACCGAGGTCACGCCGTGCGTCTCGCCGCTGATCGACGCTTGACCGAGCTGTGACGTGTCCGAACTTTTGCCGCCCGTGTAGTGAGCCATCGCCGCGACCGACAATTGCGGCAGATAAGCACTCTTCGCGATGCCGGCCGCGAGCGCCACGTTGCGCGCATCGTTCCACGCGATGCGGGTCAACGGATTGGCCGACTCCGCGATGTCGATCAACTCGGGCAGTTCGTACGCGTGCGTGGGATCGAGCGCGGGTGGCGGCGGCACGGCGGCGAGCGCCGGATTGGCGGGCAGCTGATAGCGGGGCGTGGTCGACGCCGACGGCGCACCCGGCGCGTGTGCGCCCGGCACGATGGCGCCGGCTGCATCGGTCTGTGGCTGCCACGGCGTCGCGGAGCTGTCGGGCGCCATGTCGAGCGATGAAGTCGCGCACCCGCTCAAGCCTGCCGCGACGAATATCGCCAGCGCGATGGGCGGGTTGAGTCGACGCATGATTCGACTACTCCTTTGCCGCGTCGGCGGACGCCGCGCGTTCGAATTCGTCAAGGCGTGCGTCGCCGAGACTTTCCAGCGCGGCGCTTGGCGGGTCGGTGACGTCAGGCGCCGGCCGTTGCGTCGTGGTCGTTGCATCGACGCGGGGCGGTTGCCCATGCGCGACGGCCGCGAGCCGTTGCAGCCAGCCTTCGATCGTCGGGGCGGCGGGCCGCCGTTCGACGAGCAGCAGCATCGGCGCTTCGAGCGCGGCGAGGCCGGCCAATTCGCGGTGGTGCGCGGTGAGCCACTGTGGTCCGGGCCGCACCCACGACGGCTCGTAATGCATCAGCGCAACATCCTCGCGCAGCGCGCGGCCGCGGGCCAGCGCAGCCACCACGTCGGCGCGTCGCGTGCCGGCGTACCCGGGCGAGGCAAGGCGTGCCCATTGCTCGCGCAGTGCGGCCAGCGCCTGTTCGACGCGCGCGGCGATGCTGACCGGCCACACCCGTGTGAACACCAGATAGACGACCAGGTTGCCGATCAGGATGCCGATCGTGCGATCCCGCGCGATCGTCAGATCGAAGGCGGGCTCCGCGCCCTGGATCACGCAGAGGAAGAACGCGAACGCGATCTGAAAACCCGCATACGCAATGCGCGGCGAGCCGAACGCAACCCACGCCGACAAGCCCGCGCCGATGGCCACGACCGCCATCAACTCGCCGATCGAGGTCAGCGCGGGCATCAGGAACACGATCGCTGCGGTGCCCGCGAGGGCGCCGGCGATACAGCCGGCGATGCGCAGCGCCAGTTTCTCGACGGTCTCGGCGGTGCTGCCGAGTGACACGACGTAGACAGTGATGAAGCAGGTGTGGATGCCGGGCCAGTCGAGCTGCGAATACAGCAGATAGCAGAACATCGCCGCGACGGTGGTCTTCAGCGCATAGCGGACGTGGTCGAGATTCGTGAAAGCGTCGGCGGCGAAGAACCCGGCATGCGGCGCGGGCGGCGCCGGTTGCGAGGGCGCGTCGTGCGCGGCTTCCGATTCGACGGTGGGCTCGGCAAACCGCGTGATCGTGTCGTGGAACGTGTCGGCTACCGCACGTGCGAGCGGAGTGAGCGGCGCCGACGAGGGCAACGTCAGTTCGATGTCGACCGGGTAGCCGCCAGCGTCGAGCATGCGCGCCATCTCGTCCAGCGTAGTCGCGATCGGTTCGACGAACGAAGCCGGCAGGCGCGCCGACGCTTCGCCGCACGCGAGGTCGACCGCGGCTAGCAGCATGACGCTCGACACCGCGGCACGCTGGAGCGCAACGACATCGGCTCGCAGCGACGTTCCTTCCAGAGCGGACATCTTCAGCCACGAGCCGATCTCCGCGTTGCCTTTGCGCAGCGCCGCGTCGAGCGCATCGCGCGTGGCGGCGGGTTCGCGCAGCCCACGCGCGGCGAGGCGCAGACGTTCGGCCAGTTCGCGCGACGCGAGCCGACGCGGCGACGGCGCGCACACGAGACTGACTGCGACCGACATACCGGCCGGAATCGCGACGAACAGCCACGCATACAGCAGCGCGCGAGTCGCCAGTTCGCCGACCGGCACGCGGCCCAGTTGGTCGAGCGCAAAGCCGACGATCATCGCGACGATGGCGCCCACCGGCCGTAGCTTGCTTGCCGACGTGACGAACAGCAGACTCGCCGACAGCAAGGCCATGGCCGCGACGCGCAACGGCGGATAGTCGACCACGACGATGGCCACGGCCAGCACGAGGCCGATTACGATGCTGACGAGCACCAGAAGCGCCACGCCGGTCACGAAGCTGGTGGTACGGTCGGGCCGGATCATGAAGAACACGATGTAGGCCGACAGTGCCGCTTCGGGCGTGCCGTACGCGCTCGTGACCCATACCGTCAGCGCGCAGATCAGCGCGACGCGTGCCGCGGTCGCGGCGCGTCCGGGAAAAGGCGCAAGGAGTTTCAACAGGTCGGCGACGCCGGGCCGCAGCGGACGCTCGACGTAACCGGCGGCGGCCGCGCTGTCCATGTCAACGGCACGCCGCGCCATGCCTCACCTCGACGATCGCACTCGCGCCGACGCGCACCAGTCGCTCGGCCGGTTCGTCGAGCAGCACGCGCACCGGGAAGCGCTGCGCGACCCGCACCCAGTTCACCGACGACTGCACCAGCGGCAGCGAGCGCGGCAGGTTGAGCCGATCCGTATCGGAGACCCCTGCGCTGATGCCGACGACCTTGCCGTGAATCGGCTGGCTGCGGTCGATCATCGAATACACGGTCGCGCAATCGCCAGGCGCGATCCGTGAGAGTGCGCCTTCGCGAAAGTTCGCGACAGCGAACCATTCGTCCGCGTGGACGAGGGTGAAGATCGACTGATTCGGTGCGACCGTTTCACCGGCCAGCACGAAAAGGCCGGTGACGTAGCCGTTGTGCGGCGCGCGCACCACCGTTTCATCGAGATTGTGCTGGGCGAGCGCGAGCGCGGCTTCGCGCGCGTGCACGGCGGCGATCGCATCGGCATCGTCGCCGATCGTCTGGGCGCTCGCCTGCTTCTGCTCGCGCGCCTGACTGAGCGACAGCCCGGCTTCGTGCTGCGCAACCTGCGCCTGATCGAGCTGCTGGGCCGGTACGTAGCCTTTCGCCGCCAGCGGCGTGAGGCGCTCCACGTTGCGCGTCGCGAGCGCGTAGGTGTGCGCCGCCTTGCTGGCCTGATCGCCGGCGACCGCCGCGTTGGCCCGCTCGCCCGTGATCGTCCTGCGGCGAGTTTCGAGCGCTGCGCGCGCGAGCTCGAGATCGGCCCGCGCCTGCGCGACGATGAGGCGGTACGGCACGGGATCGATTTCGAACAGCAGGTCGCCTTGTGCGACCCGCTGGTTTTCCTGCACCGCGAGCCTGACGATGCGTCCGCCGACCGGCGTCGCGATATGCACGACGTCGGCGTCGATCGTCGCGTCGTCGGTGGAGGGGAAGCGCGTCGTGCGGTCGTAGGCGAAATACGCGGCCGCAAGGCCGATCAGGATAATCGCGCCCGCGATCAGGCGGCCTTTGAGCGGAGCCCTCGATGTACCGGCCATTTTCATAGCAGGTGTCCTGTGCCCGAAAGCCAGACGAGCACCGCGACCGTGAGTCCGATCGCGAGGCAGACGGAAAGCTGAAGCGGGACGATCGATGCCCAGCCGGTCGCAACGAACAGGCGATGGGCGAGTAGCGCCGCGAGCAGGCCTATTACGCCGCCGAGCAGCCAGATAGGGAAGTACGCGCCGAAGATCTCGAACGATGGCGCGCCGCGCAGCACGCACCCGGCCAGCAACAGGCTCGGGGCGGCGATGACCGCCAGACGCTGGATGCCGCGCATAGCTACGTTTGTCATACGTTCCAAGGCCGAGCAGGGCATCGCCGCAGCGACACGATCGTCGCGCGTTGCGAGAATCGGAATGTCTGAAGAGGACTTTACCAGTAGCCGACGGTCGATTGGATAGTCCGAGGTACTTTCTCGCCTCCATAAATACACCAGGAGCCCGGCGCGGAAAAGGGGACGAGGCGTTGCTGGCTGGCGGAAGACTTTCCAGGGAAGTGTGCTGTCGGCAAGTCGAAGGCAAATGTGAACCGGGGAGACAATGAAGAACGGGCAAAGCGCCGTACGCTTTGCCCGTTGTCTTTCAGAACTGAAGCGCGGTGCGCTCCAACGGTGTTCAGATCACCCGCTCACGCAACCACGCCGAGCCGAGGTCGATCACCGTCACGACGACGATCACCATGATCATCACGGCGGCCGTCTGCGCATAGTTGAACGAGCGGATCGCCTCGTACAGCACGACCCCGATGCCGCCCGCTCCGACCATGCCGACCACCATCGCCGAGCGCACGTTCGACTCAAAGCGATACAGCGCGTACGAGATCCACAGCGGCAGCACTTGCGGCAGCACCGCATAGACGATTTCGTCGAGGCGCGTCGCGCCGGTTGCGCGCACGCCTTCGGCCGGGCGCGGATCGATTGCCTCGACCGCTTCGGCGAACAGCTTGGCGAGCACGCCCGTCGTATGCACCCACAGCGCGAGCACGCCGGCGAACGGCCCGAGGCCGACCGCGACGATGAACAGCATCGCGAAGACCATTTCATTGATCGCGCGGCACGCGTCCATCAGGCGGCGCACCGGTTGCAGTACCCATTGCGGCGCGAGATTGTGGGAGGACATCAGTCCAAAAGGCACCGCGCAGACGAGCGAAAGCGCGGTACCCCAGATCGCGACTGCCAGCGTCACGTACATCTCGTGCAAGTAGGTGCGCCACTCGGTGAAGTCGGGCGGAAAGAAGTCCGCCGCGAACTCGCCCATGTTGGCGGAGTCGCTGAGCAGATCGAGCGGACGCATGTCGGCGCCGTGCCACGCGCCGCCGAGCACCGCAAGCACCGCGATCCAGCCGAGCAACGACCACCAGCTGCGCTTGCCGGCACGACCTTTCGCTTGCGCCGCCTGCGCGGCGGCCGCTTCGCTCGCGCGCGCAGGCGACACGATCAGATCCGCCGTGTTCATTGCTTCTGCTGTGCGGCGCCGAGCGCGCTCAGCTTCGCGTCGAGCGCGGCCAATTGCGTCTTGCGGTCGCTATCGGACAGATGCGTATCGTTCTCGATCTTCTGCTTCTGCTGGAACAGCACGATCTGGCGGATCGGCAGCAGTTGCTGATCCGACGATGCCGAGAAGCCGCTGTATCCGGTGATGGCGGCCATCACTGCTTTTTCGTGCGGATCGGTCTTTGCGTAGTTCAGGAAGAATGTGCGCAGCTTGTCCTTCGTCGCTTGAGGCAAATCCTTGCGCCACACGAGCGGGTCCGACGGAATCAGCGGCGAGGTCCACAGCACGCGCACCTGCGCGTATTTGTCCGGATGCTGTTGCTTGAGCGTGTCCATCATCTCGCTGTTGTTGGTCGCGATGTCGATCTTGTTGTTGACGACGGCCAGAAGATTCGCCTCATGGCTCGACGGCAGCACGCTCTTGAACGACGTTTTGACCGGCGCGTTGTGCTTCGCGAACAGGTAGTAGCCCGGCACCAGCGTGCCCGAGGTCGAGTTCGGATCGCCGAAGCCGAGCGTGACGCTCTTCGTGTCCTTGAACACGTCGTCGAGCGTCTTGAAGCGGCTGTTCACATTGGTGATCAACAGCGAGTAGTAGCCGCTTTGGCCGTCCGCGTGCTCGACTTTCGCAAATACTTCGCCATTCGAACGATCGACGGCTTCGATCGCCGACGCATTGCCGAAATAGCCGACCTGCACCTTGTTGAAGCGCATGCCTTCGATGATGCCCGCGTAATCGGTCGCGAAGAATGCCTTCACGTCCAGGCCGGTCTGTTTCCTCATGTCTTCGATCAGCGGTTCCCAGCGTTGCTTGAGCACCGCCGACGAATCGGTCGAGATGATGCCGAGGTTGATGTCCTCGGCGTGGGCCGCGGCGACACAGGTGAAAGCGGCAGCGCCGGCCGCGAGCGTGATCAGGGAGCGCAGGAGTTTCATCGGTTGAGGTCCGGTTGAGTGGATGGAGAGAAACAAGAGGACGCGATGGCGTGCGCGATTCAGTTCGACGGCGCGGCGTTCAGCGCGAACGCGTAGCGCGCGGCGGCGGGGCCGGTGTCCGGCCGCGCGGGGGCGGCGGCGGTGTCGGGGGCGTCGGGCGCGTCGTGAGTGTCGTCGGCGTCGTGTGTCGCGTCGTCGAACAGTTCGCGCGCATCGTCGCCGTAGAGTTTCTTTAGCAGTGCCGGCGTCAGCGCATTGGAAGGGCCGTCGTAAACCACCTTGCCGCGACGCAGTGCGACTGTGCGCGGGCAGTACTGCATCGCGATGTCGACCTGGTGCAGCGACACCAGCACCGTGATCCGATGCTCGACGTTCAGCGCTTGCAGCATGTCCATCACGCGGCGCGACGACTCGGGATCGAGCGACGCAATCGGCTCGTCGGCGAGCACGATTTGCGCGCGCTGCACCAGCGCCCGCGCGAGCGCGGCCCGTTGCTGCTGACCGCCCGACAGGTTCGCGGCCCGCTCGCGCGCATGCTCGCCGATACCGACCTCGTGCAGCGCGGCCAGCGACAACGCGCGCTCCGCCCGCGGGAAGCGGCCGGAGAGACGCCGCCACCACGGCAGGCGTGCGAGCGCGCCGATCAGCACGTTGGTTTCGACCGACAGCCGGTTCACCAGATTGAACTGCTGGAACACGAAGCCGATGTCGCGGCGAATGCTGCGCACTTCACGCACGATGCGGCCGTTCTGCTGGATCGGCCGGCCGAGAATCTCGATCTGCGACGGCTGCGCGTCCGACGCGGTAAAGCCCGCGATATGCCGCAGCAACGTCGATTTGCCCGAGCCCGACGCGCCGATCAGCGCGACCATTTCACCGGGCGCGACGCGCAGATCGATTTCGTCGAGCGCTTTACGGCCGTTGCCGAACGTTTTGCTCAAACGTTCGATTCGAATAGCTTCCCGGATCGCTTCCATCTGTATTCCCTCGATGCATCCGGACACTGCCGGCATGTGTGGGGCTCATTCTAGAAAGCGACTGTGACGGTTGAGTGAAGGCATCGCAACGTCTAGACGACTACATGTTTTCGGGTCGAATTATCCGCGGGGTGATGTGTCGTCAGGATGGCAGAACGAAGGCAGCTTGAAGTCAATGATTTGAACGGAGAGTGACATACGGATGACATGATTTGCGTGCAGACGTGCGCACTCGCTCGTGTTGACTCTTGGCGAGGCAACATTGCGTCGTTTGTCGTCGTCCTTAATGCTCCCGATACGCGGGGCGCGCCGGCATGGCGACTCTCACCGGACGACACGGCGCGAGGCGTCAACGACAGAGTGGCCGTTACGAACCCTTCCTCAACGAAGCACTGACCGGGTTCAATGCATGACGATAAGGGCGACTCAATGTCGCCATTCTTTCATCCTACGCCAGCAGGAATATGCAATAGAAATCGAGATGCCGGACACAGTCGTAAATAGTTGTCAAAACGCCCTTATCCCGATTTAAGGCGGTTGACGGCTCGGCATCTTGGATGGTTTATTCGCGGGTGTGCTTCAACCTGAACCATAGCGCGTGGGACACTGGTGCCAGTGTTACGCATGGTCGAGGTCTGATGGTCTGAGATCGACAATTAACCTATGGATGTCCAATGTACGAAAGAATGCGCTCCGCAAAGGAGATCATTGAAGAAATGAAGGCTGGCTTTTCGGATATGTTCGAGGGATCAGATGGCCGGGAATGTCTTGGTTGTCGTATTACATTCAAGATATACAAAGGATTTACTGATATGCCTCACGCAATGACGACGAACAAGAAAACCGGAGAGTGGATTTCAATTAATGCGATCAGGGCTCTCCCAACCGGTTACGACATGACGCGGGCTTTAGGGCAAGACGACGAATGCCGCTGTCGCAATCGATCTGCGGGCCCGTTCGATGAACAGTTCACGCTTCGCGATGTCAACGGATTGCCACTCGCCGACACGGATTACACGATCGAGTGGCGAGGTTTCCTAACGCGCGGTGTCACTGATTCCATGGGACGTACGCAGCGGCACAAGACGAATGGCGCGCAAGCGTTGCGTATCTATCTTGGACACCGGGAGTCTGTCTAACAATTCTCACGCGAAAATAACTCATACAACGGAGCAAATGTGACTGACCCGCTACACGAATGCATAACCAATACTGATCCAAATTCAAATGTCACTGTATATTCTTCGCGCTTGTGTAAGCCGTGGAAATTTTCCGCGCAGGGAACCGAGTTTCTTAAAGGTTGGGAACAGCTCAGCGCGACCATGTACGACAAGGACGGCAGTAAAACCGGGAATGCAACAGTTGGATATGGGCACCTTGTTCATTTGGGAAAAATATCCGGCGCCGCATCGGAAAAGCCATTTCAGAACGGAATAAGCGAAGCACAGGCCGAGACGCTACTTAAGGAGGACGTCAAGTGGGCGGAGAATACGATCAATAGAAAAGCTCGGCTTCCACTGTTTCAATTTGAATACGATGCACTTGTGTGCTTTATGTACAACCTTCAGCATCATGGCGACAGTCTGCTCGATTTCGTTAATACTGGTGATTACAACAAAGTGGGTGATAGGATGAGGCAGTACGCGACGGTTAAGGGTCAACCACTTAGAGGGTTACTGCGGCGTCGGCACCGTGAGGCGGAAATGTTTGAGGCAGGGGTCTATGATTCATCGCACTAGCCTAATAGTCGCGTTCATGATCGCTCCGATCATTGCACCCGCTAAGACCGTGTATTCTGGAAAATTCGATTATCACTATTTCAAGTCACCGGATCAGTATTTTTCAGGTCATAGCGCCACCGATGTGGCGCATATGTGTGACACTGGGGAGCATGCAACCAATGACGACTTGGCGCAGTGCTCGCACCGCAAGTTCGATCATGCGGCCCGTGCACTCGATAAAATCCTGCGATCGGCCAAAATCAAGATTGGAGGCAATGACAGGTCACTTAAAGCAGAAGGCGAACCCTTAGCTCTACCTTACTTTTTGAAGTCACAAGACTCTTGGGCACAGTACCGCGATAACGAGTGCTACACCGAAACCTACATGATGGGTGCGGCTGCCGAGCGCTATATTTACTTTTGGGAGTGTATGGCAAATATCACTCAAGATAGAGTCAAGGAATTGCAGGAAGTATTAAAGGACTAAACATTGCTGCTACGTGTTGAACCCCGCTTCAGCCGGGTTTTTCCTGCGAAAGGCTCGGCAGAGCGGGCCTTTCGCGGTTACGCATGCATCCACCGATTGACGCCGTGCGGTGCTCCCCCACGATGCCACTTGTGCCGTTCCGTCGCGATCTTCTCCAGCAACTGCAACACCTCTTCGCGCTTACCGGCTTGATCCGCCTGTTCCATAAAAGTTATTAAGTAGGGAACTACCCCCCGCTTCGGCGGGGCTTTCAGTCGCCGATGAACTCGATGCCGGTCAGCACGAAGCCGTTCGGCCTCATCCAGCCTAGTTCAACATCGTGCAAGGGCGGCAGGGGTTGTGCGTCTGCCGCGCCGGATGGCTGGAATCTCGCGAGCTTGCTGGTCCGCTCGTACTGCGCGGACTGTTCGTGATTGATGGCGAGGTCACCAGTAACCGGCGCGGCTGCCTTGCTGCAAAGATCACGCAATCAATAAAGCGTAAGAGAAATCGTACTGAAAGAGATTGTCGTGAATCGCCGTCATGAGCTCGGCCTGTCACAACGCGAACTCGCCCGACGCGCGAATCTTGCGAACGTCACCATCTGCGCTGGAACGCGGCGAGATGTGTGACCCGAAGATCAGTACGTTGCGCGCCATTGCCAGAGCACTGGACCTCGACGTCTTGCTGCTCGTCCTGGGGCGCGCAACAGCGCGCGAAACGGCATGGCCGCTGCGCACCAGCCGCAAAGCGATTGAATCCCTGTCAGAACCGCATCTTTCCATGCTCGACAACCTTGTCGCGACCTTCATTCGCGACTGCCACCGGTTAGCGGATCAGGACCTGCCTTAATTCCATCCTGCGATCAGCGATCTAGCGAGAACTCGGATGCTCCGCCGCTTCGACCCGGCTCGCACCGTCTAACCGTGTCTCTCGAGTGCCGACAAGCGCGCTGGAATGGTGCGCGATTGTTCAACGATTTTCGTTTCCCGACACGCTTGGTGTCGATGTCGAAGAATCCACAGCGTTCGCCATCTGCGTCTACCGTTTGCATCTGCCCATCTCTTTCTAAAAATCGCGGCACGACCCACCTATCCGCGACACCTGACCACTCATCGGCTCGGCGCCAGACTCGATCTTGCGCAACTGCCAATGCGCTGGACGCCCCCGCGCGTACTGACACACAGCCAGGCTATAGTGCGTCTTTTCCGGCCGCCCTTAAAAATCCCGACACCCCGGTCACGCCGTCATGCCGACACCTTTGAGCTTCCTTCCGGACAGTTTTGCCGAATATGAAGATCTCAAGTCAATCCTCGACCAGGGCAGGGCGAGCTTCGAAATCCGCGCGATCTGCGAGACCGAGGTACGCAGCCGGCGCTTTTCCATCTATACCGCGAGCATCGGTTCGTCCGATCCGCTCGCGCCGGCCATTGGCTTTTTCGGCGGCATTCATGGGCTCGAGCGAATCGGTTCGCAACTCGTGCTCGACTATATGCGCTCGCTGCTCGCGCGGCTCGAATGGGACGAACTGCTGGTGCGTGAATTGCAGTCCATCCGGTTGATCTTTTTGCCGATCGCGAATCCCGGCGGCATGTGGGCAGCGACGCGCGCCAATCCGCGCGGCGTCGACCTGATGCGCAACGCACCGCAAGACGCCGACGCGCGTGTGCCTCTGCTTGCGGGCGGCCAGCGCGTCGGCGCGTGGCTACCGTGGTATCGCGGCCGCGCGGGCGAGCCGATGGAGGTCGAGGCGGCAGCACTGCTGCACGTGGTCGAAACGCAACTCGCCGCGCGGCCGCTGAGCATCGCGCTCGATTGCCATTCCGGCTACGGCTGGAGCGACAGCATCTGGTTTCCGTACGCGCGAACCCGTCAGCAGATGCCGCATCTTCCCGAAATGTACATGCTGAAGAGCATGTTCGAACACGCGCATCCGCATCACGGCTACACGTTCGAGCCGCAAAGCCATCAGTATCTGCTGCACGGCGATCTGTGGGACTACGCGTACGACCGCACGCCGGTGCCGAACATCTTCCTGCCGATGACGCTCGAACTCGGCTCGTGGCTGTGGATCAAGAAGAACCCGCGCCAGTTGTTTTCGCGGCAGGGCATGTTCAATCCGGTCATGGAGCATCGCACCGCGCGGGTGCTGCGGCGCCATGCGAACCTGTTCGACTTTCTCGCGCGCGCGGCGTTTTCGTCGCGGCGCTGGCTGCCGCAAGGCAACCATCGCGAGCAGTTGCTGCAAAGCGCGCTCGACCACTGGTACAGGCCGGATCGCGAATGAGCACATGGGTCCTGCTGCGCGGACTGACGCGCGAAACGCGGCATTGGGGGCGCTTGCCGGCGGCGTTGCGCGAAACCCTGGGCCAGAGCCCGGACGCCGCCACCTCCAACGCAACGACCACGACCGGCCTCCGTTTGCTGCTGCTCGATCTGCCGGGCAACGGTGAATACGTGCGGCGGCGCGCGCCCGCGAGCGTCACGGGCATCGTCGCCTTCGTGCGGCAGGCGGCGCGCGAAACGGGCGTGCCGGGTCCTTACAACGTGATCGCGATGTCGCTCGGCGGCATGGTCGCGACCGACTGGGCGCAGCGTCATCCCGGCGAAATAGAACGGCTCGTGCTGATCAATACGAGCATGCGGCCATTCAGCCGCATGCACGAGCGGCTGCGGCCGTCGGCGTGGCCGGGTCTGCTCGGCGTCGCCGCCCACTGGGGCGATGCGGCCGATGCCGAGAGCGGCATCCATCGCCTCACGTGCAACAACCTCGACACCTTGGGCGCGGATCTCGCCGCTTGGACCACGATCCGCCGCAGCGCACCGGTGAGCCGCGCGAATGCGCTGCGGCAATTGTGGGCGGCCGCCCGCTTTAGCGCGGCGCCCGCCGCGCCGGGGTGTGCACTGCTAATTTTGTCGTCGGCAGCCGATGGGCTCGTCAACCCGGTCTGTTCGGCGAAGCTCGCGGCGGCGTGGGGCGCGCCGCATCGCGAGCATCCATGGGCCGGCCATGATCTGCCGCACGACGATCCCGCGTGGACCGCGGCGCAGATTCGCGCATGGCTCACTCAGCGCGCCGAAGACAGCGATGCGGCGGCGGCGGGACCCGCACCGGCCAAGCCCGAACGTTGAGCCGCGCACGGCATTGCCGCGCCGCAGCGACGCGGCCCCTGCCAACCCAACTGTGACAATTCTTCGACGACCCGTCAGCGGGTATTACCTGACTTCGCGAAACGGACGCATCGCACACTGCAGGCGCATAATTCCAAGTCAGACGTTGCCTGCGAATCACGCGATACTCACCATTGCCGCCAGCCAGGGGAGTCGATCATGCAAGCAAAGAACGAAGAAGCCGTCACGCACCTGCTGAACGATGTCGTCGAATTTGCGCGGGGGCGGTTGCCGGAACCGACCTTCAATATCGTCGAACCCTTCCTGCGGCATTACTACGATTTCGTCGACACAGGCGATCTGCAAAGCCGCTCGATCGCCGATCTGTACGGCGCGGCGCTCGCCCACTGGCAGACTGCGCAGCGCTTCGTGCCGGGCGAGCAGCGGCTGCGCGTATATAACCCGATCCTCGAACAGCATGGCTGGCATTCCGATCACACGGTGATCGAGATCGTCAACGACGACATGCCGTTCCTCGTCGATTCGGTCTCGATGACGGTCAACCGCCATCGGCTCGCGCTGCATTCGGTCGTGCATCCGGTGTTTCGGATCTGGCGCGCGGCGGACGGCAGCATCGCACGCGTGAGCCAGGGCGCCGAAGAAGCCGGCGATACGCGCTCGCATCTGACCTCGTGCATCCATTTCGAAGTAGATCGTTGTGGCGATGCCGCAAAACTCGACGCGTTGCGCGACGATATCGCCCGGGTGCTCGGCGACGTGCGCGCGGCGGTCGAGGACTGGCCGAAGATCATCGAACGCGCGAAGCAGACGATTCAGGATATGAAGGCGCGCGAGACCGGTCCCGAGGGTGTCGAAGCGCGCGCGTTCGTCGAATGGATGGTCGCGGATCATTTCACGTTCCTCGGCCAGCGCGATTACGAACTGGTGCAGCTCGACGGCGGCTTTGGTTTGCGGGCGGTGGCGGGCTCCGGTCTCGGCATTCTGCGCGATGCGCAGGGGGCGGGCGGCGCGCCGGAAGTCACGCCCTTGCCGCCGGCGGCTGCGGAGATCATCTCCGGCTCGTCGCCGATCTTCCTGACCAAGGCCAATTCGCGCGCCACGGTGCACCGGCCCGGCTATCTCGACTATGTCGGCATCAAGCTGAGCGGCGCCGATGGCAGGGTGACGGGCGAACGGCGCTTCATCGGCTTGTATACGTCGACCGCTTATTTCGTGTCGGCCGCGGAGATTCCGATCGTGCGGCGCAAATGCGCGAATATCGTCAGACGCGCCGCATTCCTGCCGAAAGGTCATCTGGCGAAATCGCTGGTCACGGTGCTCGAAACCTATCCGCGCGACGAACTGTTCCAGGCCGACGAAGACCAGCTGTACGACACCACCCTCGGTGTGCTGCGTTTGCAGGAGCATCAACGCACGCGGCTGTTCGTGCGGCGCGATCGCTTCGATCGCTTCGTGTCGTGCCTCGTGTTCGTGTCGCGCGACAAGTACAACACCGATCTGCGGCAACGCATCGCGAACCTGCTCGCCGACGCATTCAATGGTGAGAACGTCGAATTCACGCCGCTGCTGTCGGAATCGACACTCGCGCGAATTCATTTCGTCGTTCATGCCAAAGCGGGGGGCATGCCGAGCGTCGATACGCGCGAGCTCGAAGCGCGCCTCGTGCAGGTCGCGCGACGCTGGCAGGACGATCTGGCCGACGCATTGCTCGACGCGTACGGCGAAGAGCAGGGCAACCGTTTGCTGCAGCACTACACTGACTCGTTTCCGGCCGGCTATCGCGACGACTATCCGGCGCGCACGGCGGTGCGCGATATCGAACTGATCGAGCGCGTGCAAGGCAGCGAGCGCCTCGCAATGAACCTGTACCGGCCGATCGAATCGGGACCGCGGGCGTTCCGCTTCAAGGTGTATCGCGCGGGCATGCCGATCGCGCTGTCGCGCAGCTTGCCGATGCTCGAACATCTGGGCGTGCGCGTCGACGAAGAGCGGCCTCATCTGATCGAGGCGCCGGGCGCGATGCCCGCGTGGATCCACGACTTCGGCCTCGAACTTGCGGACGATACCGAGTTCGACATCGAGCGGGTCAAGGATCTGTTCGAACAGGCGTTCGAGCAGGTGTGGACCGGCACGATCGAAAGCGACGACTTTAACCGCCTCGTGTTGCGTGCGCAGCTCAATGCGCGCGAGGTGACGATTCTGCGCGCGTACGCGAAGTACTTGCGCCAGGTCGGTTCGACGTTCAGCGACGCGTATATCGAACGCGCGGTGACCGGCAATCCGGCGATTGCGCGCATGCTCGTAGACCTGTTCGTCGCGCGCTTCGATCCGGCGCTCGGCGCGGTACGCGAAGCCCGCGTCAACGCCTGTCTGGAGTCGATCGACAGCGCGCTCGACCAGGTGCCGAATCTCGACGAAGACCGCATCCTGCGGCAGTTCCTCGGCGTGATCAAGGCGACCAAGCGCACCAACTACTACCGCCATGACGCTCAGGGGCAACCGAAGCCGTACCTGTCGTTCAAGTTCGATCCCGCGCAGGTGCCCGGCCTGCCCGAACCGAAGCCGATGTTCGAGATCTGGGTCTATTCGCCGCGCGTCGAGGGCGTGCATCTGCGAGGCGGGCGCGTCGCGCGCGGCGGCCTGCGCTGGTCGGATCGGCGCGAGGATTTCCGCACGGAAGTGCTCGGCCTGATGAAGGCGCAGATGGTGAAAAACGTCGTGATCGTGCCGGTCGGCTCGAAGGGCGGCTTCGTCGTCAAGAATCCGCCGCCGCAGAGCGAGCGCGATGCGTGGATGCGCGAAGGCGTCACGTGCTATCAGACCTTCCTGCGCGGCTTGCTCGACGTAACCGACAATCTGGCGGGCACCGACGTCGTGCCACCGCCTGCCGTGGTACGCCACGATCCCGATGACCCGTATCTGGTCGTCGCCGCCGACAAGGGCACGGCCACGTTCTCCGACTACGCGAATGCAATCTCGCAGGAATACGGATTCTGGCTCGACGACGCGTTCGCGTCGGGCGGCTCGGTCGGCTATGACCACAAGAAAATGGGCATCACCGCGCGCGGCGCGTGGGAGTCGGTCAAGCGGCACTTCCGCGAAATGGGCGTCGACACGCAGAGCCAGGACTTCACGGTGGTCGGTGTCGGCGACATGTCGGGCGACGTGTTCGGCAACGGCATGCTGCTGTCTCCGCATATCAAGCTGCTCGCCGCGTTCGATCACCGCCATATCTTCCTCGATCCGAATCCCGATCCCGCCGCGAGCATGGCGGAGCGCGCGCGGCTCTTCATGCTCGACCGCTCCAGCTGGGCCGATTACGATCCGTCGTTGATCTCGGCGGGCGGCGGCGTGTTCCCGCGCAGCGCGAAGACGATTCCGCTGTCGCCGGCGGTGCAGGCGGCGCTCGGCACCAGCGCGGCGGCGCTGTCGCCGGCCGAGCTGATGCGGGTGATTCTGCAGGCGCCGGTCGATCTGCTTTATAACGGCGGCATCGGCACCTACGTGAAGGCGAGCCGCGAAACCAACCAGCAGGCGGGCGATCGTGCGAACGACGCGATCCGCGTGAACGGTGCCGACTTGCGCTGCAAGGTGGTGGCCGAGGGCGGCAATCTCGGCTTGACGCAACTCGGCCGCATCGAGTTCGCGCAGCGCGGCGGCCGCATCAATACCGATGCGATCGATAATTCGGCCGGTGTCGATTGCTCGGATCACGAGGTCAACATCAAGATTCTGCTGGGTCTCGTCGTCGCCGATGGCGAGATGACGGAGAAGCAGCGCAATGCGCTGCTTGCAGAAATGACCGATGAAGTCGGTCTGCTCGTGCTGACCGACAACTACTATCAGACCCAGGCTTTGTCGATCGCGGGCCGCTTTGGCGTCGAGCTGCTCGATGCCGAAACGCGTTTGATGCGCTATCTGGAGAAGGCGGGGCGGCTCAATCGCGTGATCGAGTTTCTGCCTACAGACGAAGACGTCGCCGAGCGTGCCGCCGCGAAGCTGGGACTGACGACACCCGAGCGCGCGGTGCTGCTCGCGTACAGCAAGATGTGGCTCTATGACGCGCTGCTCGAATCGTCGATGCCGGAGGACCCGCTCGTCAGCGACATGCTGATCGAGTACTTTCCGAAGCCGCTGCGGCAGCGTTTCCGCGAACCGATGCAGCGCCATCCGCTGCGCCGTGAAATCCTCGCGACGCATCTGACCAATGCGCTCGTGAATCGCGTCGGCTGCGAGTTCGTGCATCGGCTGATGGAGGAGACCGATGCGCAGCCCGGCGACATCGTGCGCGCGTGCATCATGGCGCGCGACGTGTTCGATCTCGATCAGATCTGGCGCAGCATCGACGCGCTCGACAACCGTGTCGCCGACGACGTGCAGGCACGCATGTTCGCGGAGGTCGCACGGCTCGTCGAACGTTCGGCGCTGTGGTTCCTGCGGCATCTGCAAACGGGCTCGGCCAACGGCGACGTGAGCGGCCTGCTCGCGCGCTGCCGCGATGCCGCGCAGCGTCTCGCGCCGCAATGGCCGGTGCTGTTGCCGGCCGCTGATCTCGAAGCGTTGTCGGAGCGGCAGCGGGCGTTCGTCGATGCGGGTGTCGATAGCGATCTCGCGGTGCGGATCGCGAGCGGCGAGGTGTCGGCCGCGCTACTCGATATCGCCGAAGTCGCGTCGACGTGCGAGCGCAATCTCGAACAGGTCGCGGGCGTCTACTTCGCGCTCGGCACGCTGCTGAACTACAGCTGGATCAGCGAGCGCGCCGCTTCGTTGCCGGCGCCGACGCATTGGGACATGCTCGCGCGCGCATCGGCGCTCGCCGAACTCGCCCGCCTCAAGCGCGCGCTGACCACGAGTGCATTGGCTGGCGCGACCGATGCGTCGACGCCCGATTCGCTGGTGCAAACGTGGCGCGAGAAACGCGCGGCGCAGCTCGAGCGTTATACGCGTCTGCTGACCGATTTGCGTGCGACGGGTGGCGCGAGTCTTTCGGTGCTGCTGGTGGTCGTGCGGGAGATGGCGGCGCTCGAGCGGGCGTGAGCTGCGCGAAGGTGGAAAGGGCACTTGGGGTGCTGGCGGCACGGCGACACGTCGGGTCTGATTCCTGCGGGCTGGTGTGTCGTTGTCGTCCATAATACCGAGTGCTTGCCGATCGCTTCGGTCGTGCAATACCCGACAATACCCAGCACCTTCACGGACGTCCGCCCGCAGATGAAAGAAGAATCGCCGAAAGCCATTTTCTACGCGCTCGCCGCCAACCTCGGCATCGCCGTCTGCAAGTTCGCCGCGGCGTCGTTCACCGGCTCCGGCTCGATGTTCGCCGAAGCGATTCACTCCACCGCCGACTGCGGCAATCAACTGCTGCTGCTTTTCGGGCTGCGCGAAGCGCGCAAGCCGGTAAGCCCTTTGCATCCGATGGGCAGCGGCCGCGAAATCAACTTCTATTCGCTGCTGGTTGCGTTGCTGCTGTTTTTCGTCGGCGGCGCGTTTTCAGTGTATGAGGGCGTGCATCGGCTGATTGCGCGCGAGCCGTTGCAGTACGCGTTCGTTGCGTTGGCGGTGCTCGGTGTGTCGGTGGTGCTCGAAGCGCTGTCGCTGTGGGGCGCGATCAAGGAGATTCGCAAGACGTATCCGGACAAGAACCTGTGGCAGTGGTTTCGCGAGACGCGCGAATCGGACCTGCTGGTCGTGGCCGGCGAAGATGTCGCCGCGCTGTTCGGTCTCGCGATCGCCTTCGTCGCTGTGCTATTGACGATGATGACCGGCAACCCCGTGTATGACGCGCTCGGTTCGGTCGGAGTCGGTCTTCTGCTGATGACGATCGCGTGGCTCGTCGCGCGTGAAGTGAAGTCGATGATCGTCGGTGAATCGGCGAGCCCGGAAGTGCGCGGCGCCATCGACGCGCATCTGCGCGCGCGCCCCGAGATTCGCAGCATCATCAACATGATCACGCTGCAGTGGGGACGTCACGTGGTGGTGGCGGTGCAGGCGGAAATGATCGACTATGCAAGCGGCCGCGCGATGGTCGATGCGATCAATGTTATCGAGGCCGACTTGCAGGCCACGTTTCCTCAAGTGCGCTGGGTGTTCTTCGAACCGGATGTGCCGCGTAGTTAGCGAAGAGGTGGCGAAACGCCCCGCACTGAAATCGCGGGCCATTCCGCCTGAGCCAACTGGACTCCTGTACGCGCCAAAGCGCTTATTTGAACCCTGCCACCGCATGCGGCACATACAGTTCTTCGAGCCGCTGAATCTCTTCGCCGCTGAGCTTCAACGACAGCGCCGCGACCGCATCGTCGAGATGATGCAGCTTGGTCGCACCGACAATCGGCGCGGTAATCGGCTTCTTCTGCAGCACCCACGCTAGTGCAACTTGCGCGCGCGGCACGCCGCGCTCTTTCGCGATCTCGCTGACCCGCTCGACGATACGCCGATCCGCTTCCTGCGTCTGCGCGTACAGTGTGCGGCCAAACTCATCGGTTTCAGAGCGCGCGCTCTCGGTGTCCCAGTCACGCGTCAAGCGTCCGCGTGCAAGCGGACTCCACGGAATCACGCCGATGCCTTCGCTCTCGCACAACGGCAGCATTTCGCGCTCTTCCTCGCGATACAGCAGATTCACGTAGTTCTGCATCGTCACGAAGCGGGTCCAGCCATTGCGTTCGGCCACCTGCAGCGCCTTGGCAAACTGCCATGCGTACATCGACGACGCGCCGATATAGCGCGCCTTGCCGGCTTTCACGACGTCGTGCAGCGCTTCCATCGTTTCTTCGATCGGCGTGCCGTAGTCCCAGCGATGAATCTGATACAGGTCGACATAGTCGGTACCGAGCCGCCGCAGACTGTGATCGATTTCCGCCATGATCGCCTTGCGTGACAGCCCCGCGCCGTTCGGACCCGGATGCATGCGGCTATTGACCTTGGTGGCGAGCACGATCTCATCGCGTTTCGCAAAGTCCTTCAGCGCACGGCCGACGATTTCCTCGCTGGTGCCGTCCGAATAGACGTTGGCGGTATCGAAGAAGTTGATGCCGTGATCGAGTGCCTGCTTGATGAATGGCCGCGCGGCTTGGTCGTCGAGCGTCCAGGTATGCGTGCCGCGCGAGGGCACGCCATAGCTCATACAGCCGAGACAGAGACGCGATACATCGAGGCCGGTGCGGCCGAGTTTCACATAATCCATCGTGTTGCTCTCCTATGGTGAAGCGCACAAACCCGCTGCGAGGGAAGGACCTTCGATTATAGGGAAACGACGGCAAGCGCGTCGTCGCGAGCCGCGGTCGGTTTCGATCGCTTCAATGCAAATGGCGAGTGCCGTGAACGACAGTTAAGAAAAGTCTGCAAAAGGCGTGGATTTGATGAGGCGTTGGAATCACTGGAAAAGCGGTAGACAACTGCGATCGTTAAATATCGACAAATTCAGAATAATTCAGAATTGTCTCGTAGTCTTCATTTGCTCTCCTTGATAACCTTTTGATGGCGTTGCATTGCGCAGGGCTTCATCGGGGATCACAGGTATAGGCAATGAATAACCGTTGTTATCGGCTTGTGTTCAGCAAGCTTCGGGGTATGCTCGTCGCCGTTGCGGAGACTGCAACCGGACATGGGAATGCCCGTTCCGGTGAGGCCGACGCACCGGTCGCGCTGCCATCCCTCACGCTGTTCGCGATGCGTCACGCGGCCTTCGCGGTGCTGGTGCTCGCCGGATTCGCTCCCGCTCTCTCGGATGCGCAGATCGTGCCATCGGGCGCGCACGCGCCGAATGTCATCCAGACGCAGAATGGTCTGCCACAGGTAGACATCAACCGTCCGTCTTCCGCTGGTGTATCCGTCAATACATACGGACAGTTCGACGTACAGAAAAACGGCGCCATTCTCAATAACTCGCCGTCTATCACGAACACACAACTCGCAGGCCAGGTGAACGGTAACGCGAATCTTTCGCCAGGCCAGTCCGCGCGGATCATTCTCAACCAGGTCAACAGCAATTCGCCCAGTCAGCTGCGCGGCTTTCTTGAGGTGGCCGGGAGCAAGGCCGAGGTCGTCGTCTCAAACGGATCGGGCATCATAGTTGACGGCGGCGGCTTCATCAATACCACGCGCGGCGTTCTCACCACCGGTACACCGATACTCGATGCGGGCGGCAACCTGAGCGGCTTTAACGTGACTGGCGGCCTCATTACAGTCGAAGGCGCGGGTCTCAATAACCCGGATATCGACCGGGTGGACCTCATCGCGCGCGCGGTGCAGGCCAACGCTGCCATTTACGCGAACAACCTGAACGTCGTTACGGGCGCGAATCAGGTCAATCACGATACGCTCGCCGCTCCCCCGATTGCAGGCGATGGTGCCGCGCCAGGTGTGTCGATCGACGTGAGTCAGCTTGGCGGAATGTACGCGCAACGTATCGTGCTGGCCAGCAATGAATACGGTGTCGGGGTGTCCAATGCGGGCGTGATCGCCGCCCAGGCGGGTGACCTGACGCTCACGACGCAGGGCAAGCTGGTTCTCACCGGCAAGACAACCGCGAGCGGCAATCTTGCGGTGTCAGCGGCGGGCGATGTGCAGAACAGCGGCTCGACCTACGCGCAGCAGAACCTGAGCCTCAGTGCGGGCAACCTCACCTCGACCGGCACGCTGGGTGCCGGGATCAACGCCGACGGGATTGCCGGTCAAAGCGGCGATCTGAACCTGAGCGCATCCGGTATCCTGTCCGCGACCGGCCAGAACCTCGCGGGTGGCCGCGCATCGCTTCAGGGGGCGTCACTCAATCTCGCCGGTAGCAGCACGCTAGCAAACGACGACATTGCGTTGACGGCAACGGGCGGCGACCTGAACACATCAGGCGCAACGGTGACGACCGGCGGTTCGCTCAATGCCACGGCGACGGGTGCGCTCTCCAACGTGCAGGGGCAACTCTTTGCGACGGATATCGCGGTGTCCGGGGCATCCATCGACAACACCTCGGGCCTGATCGACGGCGACCAGTTGCGCGTATCGAGCACGGGTGCGCTCATCAACCGTGACGGCACGATCCAGCAGACGGGTGCAACTGACCAGACAATCACCGTGGGCGGCGCGCTGGATAACACGGGCGGCACGATTGCCTCCAACGCGCAGCACCTCACGGTGAGCGCGCAGTCGATCACGAACGACAGCGGCAAGGTTGCGCACGCGGGTACAGGCACGCTGGCCGTGAGTTCGGCAGGCGCACTCTCCAACGTTGGCGGCCAGATTGCGACGAACGGCGCGCTGCAGACCGCAGCGGCCTCGCTCGACAATACGGGTGGCAGGCTCGCCGCGCAGCAATCCGCGAGCATCGCCGCCGCCAGCGGCATCGTCAACCGCGACGCCGGGCAGATTTACGGCGACGCGGGCCTCACGGTTTCCACCCAGGGCGATTTCGACAACTCGGGCGGCTCGGCACAGAGCGGTGCAGACCTGACGCTCGACGCGTGCGGCAGGATCATCAACGCGGGCGGTGTGATTGCCGCGAACGGCGCGGCCGGGACGCTCGCCGTTGCGGGTTCGGACATTGACAACACGTCCGGCTCGATCACGAACGCGGGAACCGGACAGACCACTCTCAGCGCTGCCGGCACGATCACGAACACCGCGGGCGGGCTGGGCGGTAACGGCGATGTACAGGCTAACGCGCAGAACCTCGTGAACCGCTTAGGCGGGCAGCTGGTGGCGGGCGGCGGCGCCACGCTTGCCATCACGGATACGGTCGATAACACGGCTGGCACGCTCTATGGCGGCACGGCGCTGAACCTGAACCAGCCCGCCGCGACGCTCATCAATGATGGCGGCGCCATCGAGAGCGCGCAGGACGTGTCGCTGCGGGTGGCGTCCATGTCGAACGCAGGCGGCGCGGTGCGCGCCAATCGCGACATCGGCATGAGCGGTACGCTCGCGGGCGACGGCGGGATGACGGCGGGCCGTGACCTCACGCTGGCCCTCGAAGGCGACTTCGCGAGCAATGCCGCAACCTCCCTGCATGCGGACAACAACCTGGCACTCGGTGTTGGCGGCACGTTCACGAACACCGCTGCACTGGAAGCAGGCAACGCGCTGACGGTGAGCGCGGCCAATGTCGTTAATGCGGCCGGCGCGGACATGAATTCGGCGGCGACCACCGTCAATGCCACCGGCGACATCGCGAACGCAGGCACGATCGAGGGCGATGCGGTCACGACAAACAGCGCCAGCCTGAACAACACGGGCGCGGTGATTGGGAACAGCGTCATCGTCAACGCCACCGACGTGACCAATGAGGGCGCGCAGGCGGTTATCGCGGGGGCATCGTTCCTTGGAGTCTACGCGGGCAGTTCGCTGACGAACGCGGACGGCGCCCTGATCTACAGCGGCGGGAACCTGGAACTGGCGCGCGACAATGCGCGCGACTCCACGGGTCTGCTCGCGAACCAGACCGGCATCATCACGAACAGCGCGGCCAGCATCCAGGCGGCGGGCGATATCGACGTGGCCGCGCACACGCTCACGAACCAGCGCACGGGCGTTCAGACTGAAGCCGGGACGCCTGTCACGACCGAGGGGCCAACGCTGACGCTGTGGACGATGGGCATGCCGGTTGACGAGGTCGCCAGCTACCACAGCGCGATCTATGAGCAGTGGATTTTCAGCGGCACAGGGGCCATCGGTGGGCAGGTCATCGGCAAGCTGGCCAAGCCACTGGTCGTGACGTTGCCTGCTTCGCAGGTGACCAGCATCGACGCTACCAGCCAGACGTTCTCGCTCACTACGCCACTGACGGATACCTACAGGGTGTGCCCGACCACCTACTGTGTCGCGGACCCGCAGACCCGCACCATTACCAATAACGCGGTGCAGTATTACCAGAGTCTGACGCAGAACAGCGACGGTACGGTCACGATCGCTTTCTATCCGGACTTCGATCCGGCGAAGAACATCGCACCGGACCAGGTCAGGATCAATACGTCGCTTGGCGACGACAGCCACGATTACGTTGAACTGAGCCGCACGTCCACCATCACCACCGTGACCGACCAGCTTCTGAACCCCGGCACGGCGGCGGCGATCCAGGCGCAGGGTTCGATCCGCGTCAACGCGGACGGCGGCACGATCAACAACGACTCGTCCACCATGGCCGCAGGCGGGGACCTCGTGCGCCGCGCGACGGGCGGCTCGGTAAACGATACGGGCATCCTGTTGCAGCAGACCGGCACGCAAACGGATGTCTCGACCTACTACTGGCACGCAAAGATCAGCGACAGCAACGACACGAGGACGGATGTCAAAGATAACGCGGTGCCGTTGCCGTCCACCACGGTTGCCTCGCTGCCCGCGATTGCGACGGCCAACCAGACCGTCCAGACCGACGCCCAGGACATTACCATCGGCTCGGTGGATCGGGTAGGCCAGACAGTCACCGGCGCAGGCGTATCCGGCGGTGACGCAACCGGCACCCAGCTGGGAAGCACCAGCGCCTCGGGTAACCGCACGCAGACGCTCGGTGCTGGTCTGAAGCTTCCGGCCAGCGCGCTGTACACGTATCAGAGCGCACCCGGCGCGCCCTATCTCGTCGTCACCGATCCGCGCCTGACGAGCTATTCGAAGTTCATTTCAAGCGACTACATGCTCGCCCAGCTCGGCCTGAATCCGCAGGTGATCGAGAAGCGTCTCGGTGACGGCATGTATGAGCAGCAACTGGTGATGGAACAGGTCACGCAACTGACCGGGCGCACGTTCCTCGGGCCTTACACCAGCAACCTGGACGAATACACGGCGCTGCTGGACAACGGCGTGTCGTATGCGAAGGCATTTGATCTCACGGTGGGCGTCGGGCTGACCGATGCCCAGATGGCGCAACTGACGACCGACATGGTGTGGCTGGTGAGCCAGACCGTCACACTGCCGGACGGCTCGCAGCAGACGGTACTGGTACCCCAGGTTTATCTCGCGAAGTCCAGCACCGTTGATCTTCAGGGCAGCGGTGCGCTGGTGGCCGGTAACCGCGTGAACCTGAACGCGACCGGCGATGTGACGAACAGCGCCCACGTCGCAGGTGACGTGGCGACCACGGTCATCGGCAACAACATCGTGAACCGGGGCGTGATCGGAAGCGGCGGCGCGACGACGGTCGCCGCCGTGCAGGATGTGACGAACATCGGCGGTCGCATTGGCGGCGTCGATACGGTAGTCAGCGCAGGCCGCGATATCGTCAACCAGAGCACAACCGCCCAGGCCGCGGTAACGGGTGGCAACGCCGGCTTCACTTCGAGCGCAACCGGCATGGCGGTCCAGTCGGTGGGCACGATTTCGGCATCGGACAGTGCGACCGTCATGGCGGGCCGGGACGTGACCATGAGCGGCGCAGCGATCCAGACCGGGGGTGATGCGACCATCGCGGCGGGTCGCGATATCAACGTGGGCACCACGACGCTTACGGCCACCCATGATGCGGGAACCACTGACGGCCTGAATGGCTACCACAGCACCACCACAACCAGCGTTGGCAGCACGATCACGACCGGCGGTAACCTCACCACCGTCTCGGGCAACAATACGACGCTGACCGGTGCGCACGTTCAGGCGGGCGGCGATGCGACGATGGTGGCGGGTGGCGACCTGACGGTGACTGCGGCGAAGGACACCGCCACGTATATCGGCCAGTCGATGGGCGGCAAACTCGCGCACCACAAGGATTCGACCTACGACGAAACCGCCCAGGGCAGCAGCATCAACGCGGGCGGCACCGTTGCGCTGGCGGCGGGCCAGGGCGGAACGGGCAATCTCTCGGTTCTCGGCTCATCGGTGAGCACGGGCGGTGTCAACGGCGCGACCGGTGGCGGTGTCATCCTGCAATCGACTGGCGATATCACGGTCGGCGCGGTGACGGAAACTCACGATGCGGATCACTGGTCGCAGACGAACCATTCGAATGCGCTGTCGAGCAACAAGATCACCGACACGTCCACCTCGCATACGGTGCTATCGGTCGGTTCGACCGTATCGGGCGATACCGTGGCGGCCAGTGCGGCGCACGATCTGAACATCAACGGGTCCACCGTTGCGTCAACGAACGACATGACGCTCGCGGCGGGCCATGATCTGAACATCACGACCACCCAGGATACGAGCGAGCGCAGCACGCTTCACGAGGAGCAGGCTTCGGGCTTCGGCGCGATGAGTGGCGGCGGCGCGAGCATCAACTACGGCACGCGCGAGCAGAAGGACACCACGCACGACAGCACCGTCACCAACAACGGCAGTCTGGTCGGCAGCACGAACGGCAGCGTGACGATGGCGGCGGGCAACGACCTGCATGTCACGGGCAGTGCCGTGCTGGCCGCCCAGGACGTCACGGGCATGGCGGCCAACGTCATCATCGACGCGGCGACGAATACGTCACACCACGACGAAACGCAGGAGATGAAGCAGAGCGGCTTCACGCTGGGCCTGTCCGGCAGCGTGGGCGATGCGATCAACAGCGCTGTCCAGCAGGGGCAGAGCCTTGCGAGCGGCAACAGCGACGGGCGCGCAACGGCGCTGCATGCCATCGCGGCGGGCGGTAACGCTGGCATGGCCGTGTCAGGGGCCAAGGCGCTGGCCGATGGCGCCAAGGGTCCGAATGCGCCGAGCATCGGCGCGCAACTGAGTTTCGGTTCCAGTCAGAGCAGGAATACGTTCAACGAGGACCAGACGACGCATGCCGGCTCGACAGTCCAGGCAGGTGGCACGACCACGTTTGTTGCAACGGGTGACGGAACCGCGGGCTCGGGCAACATCACGATTGCCGGTTCGAACGTGAGCGCGAATGACGTGGTGCTGGCCGCCAGGAATCAGGTCAATCTGCTCAATTCGACCGATACCGATATCACCGCCAGCACGAACAAGTCGAGCAGCGCGAGCGTCGGCGTGTCCTACGGCACGCAGGGCTTCGGCGTGTCGGCGTCGATGTCAAATGCGCATGGCGACGCGAACAGCGACGCAACGATGCAGAACAATTCGCACGTGAGCGGGGCGAACAGCGTCACGATCGTGAGCGGCGGCGATACAAACATCATCGGCTCGAATGTGAGCGGTGGTGCGGTCACGGCCAACGTTGGCGGCAACCTGAACGTTGAAAGCGTGCAGGATACGACCGCGAGCACCGCGCATCAGAGCAGTGTGAGCGGCGGCTTCAGTGTCAGCCAGGGCGGTGGCAGCGCGAGCTTCAGCGCCCAGAACGGCCACGGGGATTCGAGCTATGCCCAGGTCAATGAGCAGGCGGGTATCCAGGCGGGTGATGGCGGTTTCAACATCAACGTCAACGGCAATACCGACCTGAAGGGTGCGGTGATTGCGAGCGACGCCGATGCGTCGAAGAACAGTCTGACGACGGGCACGCTGACGTTCAGCGATATCGAGAACCAGTCGCACTACAGCGCGTCGAGCAACGGTATCAGCGCGGGCGTGGGCGTAGGCAACACCGGCAAGGCGACGGGTCCGGGTTCTGTTAGTGGCGCACCCGGCGTTACGCCGATGATCTCGCAGAACGAGAATGGCGACGAAAGCGCCACCACGCGCAGTGCTGTGAGCGCGGGTGCGATCAATATCACGGACGGCGCGAAGCAGACGCAGGATGTGGCGAGCCTCAGCCGCGACACGACGGATACCAACGGGACGGTCTCGAAAACGCCGGACGTGAACGACATCCTGAACCAGCAGGCGGACACGATGGCGGCGGCGCAGGCGGCAGGCCAGGTAGTCGCGCTGGGTATTGGCGCATATGCTGAAGCGAAAGAGCAAGCGGCAAAGGACGCGGGTGACGCAGCCGCAGCCGCAGCATGGGCCGAGGGTGGCGACAATCGCGCGCTGTTACACGCGGCCGGCGGCGCGCTGATTGGTGGCCTCGGCGGCGGCAGCACGTTCGGGGCTATCGGTGGTGCTGCCGGGGCGGGCCTGTCGTCGAAATTTGCGCCCCAACTGGAAGGCATTTCGAAGGGGGTAGCATCTGAAACTGGATCGGATCTGCTGGGCAACCTCGCTGCGAATGTGACGGCGGGTGTAGGTGGCGCGCTGGTGGGCGGTACGGCGGGCGCGGCTACTGGATCGGCGGTCGAGTTGTACAACCAGATGAACCATCAGAAAAAGGACCTGGTATCGCAGGCGTGCGGAGCGGGAGCGCAGTGCAGTGACGCAACGCTGAATGCGGCGATTCAAGCGCAAGGTGCCAATGCAGATACGGCATCCGCCAATATGAAGACAGGTGCGCTTTACGGTGTGCCCGCTGCTGTGGTCATTGCGCTTGGGCCGGAAGCGGTAACTGCGGCGCTTCTTGCGGGGGGATTTGACTACGCGGGAAGTTACTATAACTTTAAGAATGTGCCGGGTAGCGACGCACCAAACATCACCAACTCGTATTTAGCTGGAATGGTGGGTGGTCTGAGTACCCCACTTGCGATAGGTGGCGCTGCCATTGCTGGATTAGGAAGGTTCGGAAAAATTGGTGCGAATGGCTATAACGCTGCAGTGAGCGGTGTTGGCGCTTTTGGGGTTGCCGGAATGACAGGAAATAACCCAGATGCCGCTGCAGCAGGAGCTACAATTTCTTCGGCTCTGGGTTCTGGGGCGAAAGCAGCCCTACCTGCTCCACTGGGCAGCGTTTTGAATCAAGCAATTCAAGGCGCAGCAGGTCCTATTCAGACGGCCATTCAAAATAGGTTATCGAAATGATGAAAAATGAATGGCGAAAGCTATTGCGATTGTACATAAAAGCGTATCTATCCTTGGCGGGAATTGTAGCGGCTTTTTTAGGGGTCTCTATTGTGCAGGGGGCAGGATGGAGGCCGGCTTTGGCTGGGATGCCTCTTTATGTAACCTTGTTTATTGCGATCTCGTTCAAGTTGATCCGAGACATCTTCAAGCTGAAGAGGCTGGGGTCTCAGCGACAAGATGAAGGATAAGGAATGGATAAGAGTTCGATGCTGGAAGCATTTAGGCGCGCAGTGCCACGGACCCGCCGGAGAGGGCTGTTCTTTCTTCATATAGCGGTTGTTTTGGTGGCAATGGCCCGACTTCGGGGAGAGAGCTGGAATGCAGCGCTCGTAAGGGCGATACTTGTCGCCATAACGTTTGTTGCTCTGTTTGTTTTCGAAACGTATAACGAGAAACAAGCAATTTCTGGAAAGCCAAGACTCGATAGTGGGCAACTATGGAAGCGCTTCTTCGTTGTGTGCGCAGTGCTATCGGTGATTTATATTGGGGTGGCTGTAGGTTTGGCGGTGCTCGCGGGCAATCCAGATGGATTGCAGGAACTATTTCCTATTTATTTTCTAACTTTGGCTTGCTGTTCCGTCGTCTTATTTTGGGAGTTTAAGCATCTCAGCGACGGTGGAGGCGACACCTCAACTTGATATTGCTTGCGTCCAAACATCAGAGGGCGCTTTTTAACCATAGAGTATCGCCTGACTGGCAGCTCAGTCGCCTATCCAAAAAAACCGCATGAAAATCCGCAAAAGGCTGGCGGCATTGCCGCTCACAGCCGTGATAACGCTCGCCCACGCGCAGCAGACGCCGATGCCCACACCAGCGGACAAAGCAGCAGCGGCACGCGCGAACGCCGAGCAGAACCAGCAGGTCGAGCAGCAACGCAATGCACAGGAACGCAACGCCACTGTCAATGCGCCTTCAGTGCGTTCGACAGCTGAGCGCGCCTCGGGCTGGCCTGAACTGCCAGCTGAAACGCCGTGCTTCCACATCGATGTGTTGGTGCTAGACGTTCCTGCAACGCTGTCTGATGCAGTGCGCTCGCAAGGCGCATCCGCATTGCCGCTTGACCGCTTTGCGTTCGCCCGCGAATGGCTCGACCACTACACGGGGCAATGCGTGGGCAAGGCAGGACTCGACACGCTCACGAAGGGACTGCAACAGGTCATCCTGAGCCGGGGCTACATCACCACGCGCGTGCTGCTGCCCGAACAGCATCTTTCAACCGGGACGCTGAAGTTCGCACTGGTGCCGGGTGTGATCGGGCAGGTTCGCTTTGCCGATCCTGCCACGCGCGGCACATGGAAGTCGGCATTCCCGACGCGAGATGGCAACCTGCTGAACCTGCGCGACCTCGAGCAGGGACTTGAACAGATGAAGCGCGTCAGCAGCCAGGACGTGGACATGAAAATCGAACCCACGGAGGTACCTGGCGAAAGCGATGTTGTCGTGACGGTAAATCGGACCAAGCCGTGGACGGTGGTCGCTTCGGTGGACAACTCGGGCACGCGGGCCACCGGCAAGCTGCAGGGCAACCTGAGCCTGGGTATCGACAACCCGCTCGGGCTGAATGACATTTTCAACGTCGGCGTGAGTCAGGACCTCGAATTTGGCGACAAAGGTCTCGGCTCGCACGGATGGAACGGCTTCTATTCCGTTCCGTGGGGTTACTGGACCGGCACGCTGTCCGCCTATACGAACACGTACTATCAGCAGATCGCGGGCGTCAACACGACTTTCGTGTCGAGCGGCAATTCGCAGACGGTCGATTTCAAACTGGCGCGTGTCCTCATGCGCAGCCAGAACAACGTGCTTGGTGTGCAGTTCCGGCTGACGAAGCGCTTTGGCGAGAGCTTCATCGAAGATACCGATATTCCGCAGCAGCATCGCAATAACACCTTCATCGAGGCGGCGCTAACTGACCGTCATTACTTCGGCGCGTCGCAGTTCGACGGCAGTCTCGCGTACCGTCAGGGTGTGGGCGGACTTGGGGCGACACCAGACTTCTACGAGAATGGTCCGACTTACCGCTTCCGCATGGCTGTGCTCGACGCGAACCTGTCGGTGCCGTTCCAGATCGCGAACCAGCCGCTACGCTACGTGACAAGCGTTCACGGCCAGTTCACCAACAACACGCTCAACTATATCGATGACCTGACCATCGGCAGCCGCTACACGGTGCGCGGCTTCGACGGCGAAACGATGCTGGCCGCCGAGCGCGGTTTCTTCTGGCGCAATGAGCTTCAGGTACCAATCGGCTCGACGGGTCAATCTGTGTACGCAGGTATCGACTACGGCCACGTGTTCGGGCCGAACGCCGCATTTCTCGTCGGTACACAACTGGCGAGTGCGGTGATCGGTGTGCGCGGCAGCGCATCGGCAAAGTTAGGTGCGCTCGCCTATGACCTCTTCGCGGGTACGCCGATCTATAAACCATCGGGCTTTTCAACTTCGCGGGTCACCCTGGGTTTCCAGGTGACCGCGCAATTCTGATATTCGCCCCGCCGACGCTATCCGGGTTTTCGGCATTTCAACAAAAAGGAAAAGCAAAATGAAGTTATCCAAAACATATGCGCTGGGAACCGTGGCTGTTGCCGTCCTGGTGGCGTTGGGCGGATGTGCAACCGAGTCCTCACGCTCACTGCCGGTGCCGCCCGTCGCCAGCGCGCAGAAACCGGCCGTGGGCCAACCCATCGGCGTTTCAGTCGGCAAGTTCGACAACCGCTCGAGCTATATGCGCGGGATCTTCTCGGACGGCGTTGACCGTCTCGGTGGTCAGGCCAAAACGATCCTGATGACGTCTCTCCAGCAGAGCGGCCGCTTCAATGTGCTCGATCGCGACAACCTCGACGAAATCCGCCAGGAAGCGGGCTTCCTCAAAAAGGCGCAGTCGATCAAGGGTGCCCGCTTCGTCGTCACCGGCGATGTCACGGAATTCGGTCGCAAGGAGGTCGGCGACCGGCAGCTGTTCGGCATCCTCGGTCGCGGCAAGAGTCAGGTGGCCTATGCAAAGGTCAGCCTGAACGTCGTCGATACGACGACATCCGAAGTCGTGGCGTCGAGCCAGGGCGCGGGTGAGTTCAGCCTTTCGAACCGTGAAGTCATCGGTTTCGGCGGCACGGCCAGCTACGACTCCACACTGAACGGCAAGGTGCTCGATCTGGCGATCCAGGAGGCCGTCAATCACCTCGTCGAGCAGGTCGATGCAGGCACGCTCAAGGCCGCACAGTAAGTGCGTGCAGGTCTATTGCGTTCGATCCACTTCCAACCGCACCTGCAATCAACATGATGACGCGATTCACGATGAAACATAACCGCATGATGCGTGGAATCTATTTGCCAGTAACGACGGCAGCCGTGCTCCTCGCGGGATGCGCGGCGAACAGTCCCCAGCCGCTTTATCAATGGACCGGCTACCAGCCGGCCGTGTACGACTATCTGAAGGGAGAAAAGGCACCGCAGGAGCAGATCGAGGCGCTTGAGAAATCCCTCCAGGACATCCGCGGCAAGGGGCACACGCCACCGCCCGGATTTCATGCACAACTGGGCATGTTGTACGCGAGTGTCGGCAACGACACCCAGGCCATGCAGGAGTTCGAGTCCGAAAAGCAGCTGTTTCCGGAATCCTCGATCTACATGGACTTCCTGATGAAAAAACCGAAACAGCCCTGAGCGAGCCACCATGTCCAAGATACTTACCTTCAGGCTCGGCTTTGCGCTGTCGACGGTCGCGCTGCTGGCCGCGTGCGCGCAACCTGTGAAGCACGCCGACTACACGGCGTTCAAAAACAGCCGGCCGCACTCGATCCTGTTGCTGCCACCGACCAACGAAACGGCGGACGTACAGGCGACCAACAGCATGCTCTCGCAGATGACGATGCCGCTCGCCGAATCGGGCTACTACGTGATACCGGTGGCGGTGATGGATGAAACGTTCAGGCAGAACGGCCTGACCATGGCGGCGGAGATCGAAGCGAGCTCGCCTGCGAAGCTGCGCGAAATCTTCGGTGCCGACGCGGCCCTGTATTCGAAGATCACGCAGTACGGCACCGTATATCACGTCGTCGACAGTGCGACAGTCGTTACGGCATCCGCCCGGCTGGTCGATCTCAAGAGCGGTGACGTGCTATGGCAGGGTAGTGCCAGCGCCAACAGCAACGAAGGCAACAACTATGCTGGAGGTGGCCTGCTCGGCATGCTCGTTACGGCTGCAGTCAAGCAGATTGCGGATTCGCTGACGGACAAGGGACACGATATCGCCGGCGTGACGAGCTATCGGCTTCTGCATGCCGGGCCGCCGAACGGACTGCTGTACGGGCCACGGTCACCCAAATACGGCACCGATTGAACGCTGCCGGGTCAGCAAAAAACGGCTTGCGCTTTCGATCGCTTCAATGCAAATGCGCCCGCGAAGCCACTTCGCGGGCGCATAACGGCGAGTGCCGTGAACGACAGAAAGCCAACACTCAATGCTGTACCGGGCGATACGGCGTCCACACGGGCGTATCGGTATCCCAGTTATCGAGTTCCGATGGTGTCATGATGTGCTCCTTGATGAAGAGGCGCGCTTCTCGTGCGGCAGGCGCGCCGGTTTCCGAATCAACCTCTGCCAACTCGTTACTGGCCCTTCGCGACGCGCGTCACTTCGCCGTTGGTCCCTTCCTGCAACGCGATGCGCGCGGCCTGCGTCTGGCCGATCAGGCCTTTGTTCGGATAAGACGTGCGATTCAGCGAGGGCAGCGAGCCGTCGCGATACGCGGCGACCAGTTCGGCCTTGACCTCGGCGCGCGTCTTCGTGCTCGCGCTTGGCGCCGGTTGCGTGTCATAGGTTCCTGCACGGCCGATACCGCCGCCGCCTTCCGCAAATGCCGGAACGCTGACGAGCAGCGACAGGGCGAGGCCTGCCAACAGATTGCGTTTCATGATTCACTCCTGTCGATTCATTGGCAGCGTGATGGCGCTGCGACAGGGTGAAATGTAGACGTTGACGCGTTGCGGATAAATCGCGGTTTTGCGAAATGAATAGTCGCGATTCAGGAACAATCGCGAGCGAGCCTAGCAGAAGCAGTGCATTTGCACGTTTGCCGCGGCATTGGCGCCGCGGCTGGAATTCACTGTTTCAATTAACGTACTTCAGGCGACCCATTCGGACATCACCGGTGTGTCGAGCGCCGGCGCGGACTCGCGCTGCTCGAACGTGCGCTTCGTGCAGGTGGCGTCGAGACTGCCGCGTCCGCTGAGCAATGGGCAACGATCGAACAGCTCCGCAATCCAGTCTACGAAAACGCGGACTTTCGGCGACAGATGACGACTGTGCGGATAGACTGCCGAAATCGGCATCGGCAAAGGTTTCAGTTCCGGCAGTACTTCGACGAGCTGGCCCGAGCGCAGATGTGGCAGCACCATGAAGAGCGCCGGCTGAATCAGGCCGAAGCCTTCGAGCCCGCAGGTCACGTAAGCATCGGCGTCGTTGACCGACACGATGCTCTTCATCTTCACCTCTACCTCGTCGCCGTTCACCAGGAACGCCCAATCGAGCGTGCGTCCCGTGCGGCTCGAGAAGTAATTGACGGCTTTGTGATTTTCGAGATCTTCGAGCGAAGTGGGAATCCCCGCGCGCTTGATGTATTCGGGTGCCGCGCACGTCACACCCTCGAACAGACCGATGCGGCGTGCGACCAGTGACGAATCCTGCAGCGCGCCGACGCGTACCACGCAATCGACGCCCTCCTGCAGCAGATCGACGGGCCGGTCGGTCAGGCCCAGTTGCAGATCGATGTCCGGATAGCGCGTGTGGAATTCGCACAACGCCGGAATCACGAGCAGACGGCCAATCGAGCCCGGCATGTCGATGCGCAGTTTGCCGTGCGGCTTCTTGTTGCCGCTCTGGAAACTCGCCTCGGTCTCTTCGACGTCAGCGAGGATGCGCACGCAGCGCTCGTAGTACGCGGCGCCATCGGGCGTCAGCGACAGACGGCGGGTGGTCCGGTGCATCAGCCGCGTGCCGAGAAACGCTTCGAGGTTCTGAATAATCGTAGTAACCGATGCGCGCGGCAGGTCGAGCGTCTCCGCTGCGCGGGTAAAGCTGTTGGTGTCGACGACACGTGTGAACACTTGCATGGCCTGAAGCCGGTCCATTGCAAACCTCCAGTAGGGGCTGGTGCGCAGGCGGGAATGGAGTCCGCAAAAACAATCGCAACCGGATTGTTCAAAGGCACCGAATTGTGTTGCCGGATTATAGGCATTTATTTGCGAGTCTGCTGAACCCACAATTCGCACCATTGAAGTTCTATGCGCATTTTGCGCGGCTCGACATGGATGCATTCAAATCGCCGTACCCGTCCGTTTCCATCGGCGTTTCCGCCGAAGACACTGACGCTGAGGCCAATGACGCAACACTTGAAGTCACCGACGTGGGTATCGATGGGTACGCTCAGCCCATTACGTTACGCCTGTATCGGCTGACGAAAAAAACTGCATTGCCGGTATTGCTTTATTTTCACGGCGGCGGCTTTACGAAAGGTTCGATCGAATGCGCGGACTTCGCCGCGCGGTATTTCGCAGAACACTTACCGGCGCTCGTGGTGTCGGTGGGCTATTCGCTCGCGCCGCGGTTTCCGTTTCCAGCCGCGCCGGAAGATGCGCATCGCGCGGCGCTGTGGGTGCAGACGCGGGCGCGAGCGTTTGGTGGCAATAGCAGAAAGATCGGTGTGGCGGGGCATGACGCGGGCGGCCAACTCGCCAATTGTCTCGCGTTCATTGCGCGCGATCGTGGCGACGTGCAGATCAACGCGCAGGCGCTGTTCGGTCCGATGCTCGACCCGAGCCTGACGCGGCTTGGCGACGAGAAGCGGCTCGGTTCGGACATCACCGCGCGCGAGTGCGCCGCGTGTTATCGCGCGTATCTGCCGCAAGCGTCGCAGCGCATGCATCCGTATGCGGCGCCGCTCGAATCGTCGCGGCTCGCCGGCTTACCGGCCACGCTGATCGCCACCGCGCAGAACGACGTGCTGCATGTCGAGGCCGAAAAGTATGCAAGCAATCTGATCGACGCGGGCGTGCAGACCCAGGTGGTGCGCTTTCCGAGCGTGTCGCACGCGGCGCTCGCCGATCATCCGCCCGCTTTGCAGGAAGCGGTGCGCTTTTTCCAGTGGCGCTTCGATGCGCGCGCTCATCGATAAACAGAAATTCAATCAACGATACCGGGAGCTACACATGACTATCCTTCCTCTTTCCCGCCGCCGCGTGGCGCTTGCCGCGCTAGTGGTCGTCGTTCTTGCCGGGCTCGGCACGTTCGGCGCGATCCGTGTGGATGCAAGCTCGCCGGCCGCGCCGACCATCGTGCCGGAAGTCGACGTGGCGACCGTCGTGCAGAAGACGATCACCGACTGGCAATCCTATTCGGGCCGTCTCGAAGCCGTCCAGAAAGTGGACGTGCGTTCGCAGGTGCCAGGCACGATCGTGTCGGTCAACTTCAAGGACGGCGCGCTGGTCAAGCAGGGCGACACGCTGTTCGTCATCGATCCGCGTCCGTACGCGGCCGAAGTCGATCGCGCGGAAGCCCAGCTCGCGGCCGCGCAGGCGCGTACCGGTTATACGCAGAGCGACTGGGAACGCGCGCAACGGCTGATCGTCGACAACGCGATCGCCAAGCGCGACTACGACGAGAAGCAGAACGCCGCGCGCGAGGCGAGCGCGAACCTGAAGGCCGCGCAAGCCGCGCTCGAAACGGCGCGCATCAATCTCGGCTACACGAAGATCGTCGCGCCGGTATCGGGCCGCGTGTCGCGCGCGGAGATCACGGTCGGCAACGTCGTGTCGGCCGGCGCCAGCTCGGCGCCGCTCACTACGCTTGTGTCGGTGTCGCCGATCTACGCATCGTTCGACGCGGACGAACAGACCTATCTGCAATACCTGAGCCGCGCGAAGGACGGCGGCAAGGTGCCGGTGGAACTCGGTCTCGCCGATGAATCCGGCTATTCGCGCAGCGGCACGATCGAGTCGGTCGACAACCGGCTCGACACGTCGTCGGGCACGATCCGCGTGCGCGCGAAGTTCGACAACGCGGACGGGGCGCTGATTCCGGGCCTCTACGCGCGCGTCAAGGTGGGCGGTAGCGCCCCGCATCCGGCACTACTGATCGACGATGCCGCGGTCGGCACCGACCAGGACAAGAAGTTCGTGCTGGTCGTCGATCAAGGCAACCACGTGGTTTATCGCGAGATCACGACGGGTTCGATGCAGGGCAATCTGCGCGTCGTCAAGGACGGTTTGAAGGCGGGCGACCGCATCGTCGTCAACGGCGTTCAGCGTGTGCGCCCCGGCGACGCGGTGCGCGCACACATGGTGCCGATGACGACCGACGATGACCCGAACAGCGCCGCGCTCGCACAGTCGCACGGCAAGGCGGCGGACACCGGCGCGAAAGGCAATTCGTGAGCCGCGTGTTCCAACGCGCATGTTCCAAAGTTAAGAGCTTCCAATGAACATATCCAAATTCTTCATCGATCGCCCGATCTTTGCAGGCGTGCTATCGGTATTGATCCTGCTTGGGGGCATCATCTCGCTGTTTAAGCTGCCCATCTCCGAGTACCCGGAAGTCGTGCCGCCTTCGGTGGTGGTGCACGCGCAGTATCCGGGCGCGAACCCGAAGGTGATCGCCGAGGCGGTCGCAGCTCCACTCGAAGAACAGATCAATGGCGTCGAGAACATGCTGTACATGCAGTCGCAGGCGAATAGCGACGGCAATCTGACGCTGACGGTCACCTTCAAGCTCGGCACCGATCCCGACCTCGCGACGCAGCTCGTGCAGAACCGCGTCAATCAGGCGCTGCCGCGTCTGCCTGAAGACGTGCAGCGACTCGGGGTGACGACGATCAAGAGTTCGCCGACACTGACGATGGTCGTGCACCTGATCTCGCCGAACGATCGCTACGACATGACGTATCTGCGCAATTACGCGCTGCTGAACGTGAAGGATCGGCTCGCGCGGATTCAGGGCGTCGGCGAAGTGCAGCTGTGGGGCTCGGGCGACTACGCGATGCGGATCTGGCTCGATCCGCAGAAGGTCGCGCAGCGCGGTCTCACCGCGACTGAAGTCGTCAACGCGATTCGCGAGCAGAACATCCAGGTGGCGGCCGGTGTGATCGGTGCATCGCCGTCGGTGCCCGGCACGCAGTTGCAGTTGTCGGTGAACGCGCGCGGCCGGTTGAAGACCGAGAGCGAATTCGGCGACATCATCGTGAAGACCGCGCCCGATGGCGGCGTGACCTATCTGCGCGATATCGCGCGGATCGAACTCGCGGCGTCGGAATACGGCCTGCGTTCGCTGCTCGACAACAAGCCCGCGGTTGCGCTCGCGATCAATCAGGCGCCGGGCGCAAACTCGCTCGCGATTTCGGAGCAAGTGCGCGCGGCGATGAAGGAGCTCGCCGTAGACATGCCGGCCGGCGTCGAATACCGGATCGTCTACGACCCGACGCAGTTCGTGCGTTCGAGCATCGAGGCGGTGATCCACACGCTGCTCGAAGCGATCGCGCTGGTCGTTATCGTCGTGATCGTGTTCCTGCAGACGTGGCGCGCGTCGATCATTCCGTTGATCGCGGTGCCGGTGTCGATCGTCGGTACGTTCTCGCTGCTGCTGGCATTCGGCTTTTCGATCAATGCGTTGTCCTTGTTCGGCATGGTGCTCGCGATCGGTATCGTCGTCGACGATGCGATCGTCGTGGTGGAGAACGTCGAGCGCAACATCGAAAGCGGGCTCAGTGCGCGCGATGCGACCTACAAGGCGATGCGCGAAGTGAGCGGGCCGATCATCGCGATTGCGCTGACGCTCGTCGCCGTGTTCGTGCCGCTCGCGTTCATGACGGGTCTCACGGGCCAGTTCTACAAGCAGTTCGCGATGACCATCGCTATCTCGACGGTGATCTCGGCGTTCAATTCGCTGACGCTGTCGCCGGCATTGTCCGCGTTGCTGTTGCGCAGCCACGGCGAGAAGGAGGACTGGCTGACGCGGGTGATGAACCGTGTGCTCGGCGGCTTCTTCAAGCAGTTCAACAAGGTCTTTCATCGTGGGTCGGAAGCCTATGGCCGCGGCGTGACCGGCGTGCTGCGTCGCAAGGGCGCGATGCTCGCGGTGTACGCGATCCTCGTCGGTGCAACCGTGTTGATGGCGCGGATCGTGCCGGGCGGCTTCGTGCCCGCGCAGGACAAGGAGTATCTGATCGCGTTCGCGCAGTTGCCGAACGGTGCGTCGCTCGATCGCACGGAGAAGGTGATTCGCGATATGAGTGCGATCGCACTGAAGCAACAGGGCGTCGAAAGCGCGGTGGCGTTCCCGGGTCTGTCGGTGAATGGCTTTACGAATAGTTCGAGCGCGGGCATCGTGTTCGTCACGTTGAAGCCGTTCAAGGAGCGCGGCGACAAGAAGCTGTCGGCGGGCGCGATTGCCGGTGCGTTGAACCAGCAGTACGGCGCGATCAAGGACTCGTTCGTCGCGGTGTTCCCGCCGCCGCCAGTGCTCGGGCTCGGCACGCTCGGCGGCTTCAAGTTGCAGCTCGAGGATCACGGCGCGGTCGGCTACGCCGAACTGAACAAAGCAGCCGAAGCCTTCGTGAAGCGCGCGGCGCAAACGCGCGAACTCGGGCCGACCTTCTCCAGCTATCAGATCAACGTGCCGCAACTCAATGTCGATCTCGACCGCGTGAAGGCGAAGCAGCTCGGCGTGCCGGTCACGGACGTGTTCGACACGATGCAGATTTACCTGGGCTCGCTGTACGTGAACGACTTCAACCGCTTCGGCCGCGTGTATCAGGTGCGTGTGCAGGCGGATGCGCCGTTCCGTCAACGCGCCGACGACATCCTGCAACTGAAGACGCGCAACGCGGCGGGCGAGATGGTGCCGTTGTCGTCGCTCGTCACGGTGACGCCGACCTACGGGCCGGAGATGGTGGTGCGCTACAACGGCTACACGGCGGCCGACATCAACGGCGGCCCGGCGCCCGGCTTCTCGTCGGGACAGGCGCAGGCCGCGGCCGAAAGCGTGGCGGCCGAAGTGCTGCCGCGCGGCGTGAAGCTCGAGTGGACCGACCTCACGTATCAGCAGATCCTCGCCGGCAACGCGGGCCTGTGGGTGTTCCCGATCAGCGTGCTGCTCGTGTTCCTCGTGCTCGCGGCGTTGTACGAAAGCCTGACGCTGCCGCTCGCGGTGATCCTGATCGTGCCGATGAGCGTGCTGTCGGCGCTGACCGGCGTATGGCTCACCGGTGGCGACAACAACATCTTCACGCAGATCGGTTTGATGGTGCTGGTGGGCTTGTCGGCGAAGAACGCGATTCTGATCGTCGAGTTCGCGCGTGAACTCGAACACGATGGACGCAGTCCGCTGCAGGCGGCAATTGAAGCGAGCCGTCTGCGTCTGCGGCCGATTCTGATGACGTCGATCGCCTTCATCATGGGCGTGGTGCCGCTGGTGCTGTCGAGCGGTGCGGGCTCGGAAATGCGTCACGCGATGGGCGTCGCGGTGTTCTTCGGCATGCTGGGCGTCACGCTGTTCGGCCTGATGCTGACGCCTGTGTTCTATGTGGTGCTGCGTTCGCTCGCGGGCGGGACGATACACGTCGCGCAGAAGGATGCGCCGCGCTATGGCGCGCCCGTTACGGACGCCTGAGGAGAAAACAACAATGAAACGCTTTGAATCTCGCTTTGTATCCTTGCGCGGATGGGGCCGCGCCGCCGCGAGCGGTTTGCTGATTGCGCTGCTGGCCGCTTGCTCGGTGGAGCCGACGTACAAGCGTCCCGATGTCGATACGCCGGCGGCGTTCAAGGAAGCGCCCGCGGTGAAGACGTCGGCTGCGGCGGCGTCGGGGGCGGCGGCTGGTTCGGCCGGGGCGACACAAAACAACGGCACGTGGAAGCCGGCCGAGCCCGCCGACAACGCGCTGCGCGGCGAATGGTGGAAGGTGTTCGGCGACCCGCAACTCGACGCGCTCGAAGAGCAGGCCGCCGCTGCGAACCAGGACCTGAAGGCCGCGGCCGCGCGCGTGCAGCAAGCACGCGCGGTCACGCAGGCCGCGAAGTCAGACTGGTTCCCGAAGCTCGACGCGGGCTTCGGCCCGACGCGCGAACGCGCGTCGGCGGCATCGCAATTCCAGCCGGACAGCGCGGGCGGCACCACCGGCACGATCTGGCGCGCGCAGGTCGGCGCGTCGTATGAAGCGGATCTGTTCGGGCGCGTCAGCTCGAACGTGAACGCGGCGCGCTCGGACGAGCAGCAGAGCGAAGCGCTGCTCCGTTCAGTGCAACTGTCGTTGCAGGCCGACGTCGCGCAGAACTACTTCCAGTTGCGCGAGCTCGACACGGACCAGGATCTGTACCGTCGCACCGTCGAGTTGCGCGAGGACACGCTGAAGCTCGTCCAGCGGCGCTTCAAGGAAGGCGATATCAGCGAGCTGGATCTGTCGCGTTCGCGTAACGAGCTCGCCAGCGCGCGTGCCGATGCGGTCGGCGTCGCGCGGCAGCGGGCGGCCTCCGAGCATAGCCTCGCGATTCTGCTCGGCAAGCCGCCCGCGGATTTCACGTTCGCGGAACAGCCGCTCGCGCTGGTGACGGTGCGCGTGCCGGCCGGTTTGCCGTCGGCGCTGCTCGAACGCAGGCCTGACATCGCGGCAGCCGAGCGCGCGATGCAGGCGGCGAATGCGCGCGTCGGGCTCGCGAAGTCGGCGTTCTTCCCGAAGCTCGATATCACCGGTGCGTTCGGCTTTGAATCGGCGACGCTCGGCGATCTGTTCATGTGGTCGAGCCGCGCGTTCATCCTCGGTCCGGCCGTGGGTACCGCGCTGACGATGCCGATCTTCGACGGCGGCCGTCGCAAGGCCAATCTCGCGCAGGCGCGTTCGAAGTACGACGAGGACGTCGCGCAATATCGCCAGCAGGTGCTCGTGGCGTTCCGTGAAGTCGAAGACAATCTCGCCGATCTGCGTTTGCTCGACGATCAGATGCGCGAGCAGAACGACGCGGTCGATGCGTCGCAGCGCGCCGCGCATCTGTCGCGCACGCAGTACACGGAGGGCGCGGTCAGCTATCTCGACGTGATCGATGGCGAGCGGCAGGTGCTGCAGTCGCAATTGCAGGCGAGCCATTTGGCGGGCACGCAGGCGGTCGCGACCGTGAATCTGATTCGCGCGCTCGGCGGCGGTTGGGGCGACGTGACGGCGGGGGGTACGGCGGTGGGGGCGGTGCCGGTGCCGATTGGTGCTTCCGGTTCCGCGGCCGAAGCTGCAGCCGTTTCGGCGCAACAGCAAGTGGCGAAGCGCTGAATACCTAACCCTGTAGCAAGCGCTTCATCAGCCTCATCAACCACGCCGGGCCGCGCGCAAGCGCCGCCCGGCGTTTTTCATGCAAATCGTTTTTCGCGCTTTCGATGTGCAAATCGCTTTGTAGACCACGTGCGCGCGGCTCCTTATCATCGTCCGATCCAGCCAATGACGACCTCAGGGCAAACCAGTGACTTTCGTGCATGACGGCATCGAGCAGATTAGCGAGCAGCAGCATACGGATTGCGCGCGCGACCTCACCACACTGCTAGCCGCTCTGCGCGCGAGCGCCGCGCAGCGCGATCGCGAAGGCGGTCATGCCGCGCAGCAAAAGCAGTGGATCGCCGACGCGGGCCTGCTGACGCTCGCCGTGCCGCGCGAATTCGGCGGTGCTGGCGCGCGCTGGTCCGCGATTTACGACGTGGTGCGTGAGCTCGCGCGCGTCGATAGCGCGCTCGCGCATCTGGTCGGCTTCACCTGTCTGCAGGTGGTCAGCATCGACCTGTGGGGCAATTCACGGCAGCGCGAGAAATATCTGCGTGGCACCGTCGAGCATCGCTGGTGGTGGGGCAATGCGGTGAATCCGCTGGATACGCGCCTCATCGCTACTTCGACGCACGACGGCGGCTACCTGCTCGACGGCCAGAAAGGCTTCTGTTCCGGTACGCGCGGCTCGCAGATGATGACCGTGTCCGCTCGCGATCCATCGACCGGCAAACCCCTATTCGCGGCGGTGCCGACCACGCGCGAAGGCATCACCGTTCACGATGACTGGGACCCGATCGGCCAGCGGCAGACCGACAGCGGCAGCGTGTCGTTCGCGCGCGTCAGGGTCGAGCCGCACGAGGTGCTCGAACGACCCGACACGCCGCACGCGAGCTTGCGCACACTGATCTCGCAACAGGTGCTGACCAATCTGTTCGTCGGGATCGCACAGGGTGCGCTGGAAGAGGCGCGAGCCTACGTGCACGAACATGGCCGGCCGTGGATCGCGTCCGGCGTCGCCAAAGCGACCGACGACCCCTACCTGATCCAGCGCTTCGGCGAGATGCATATCCAGACGGTCAGCGCCGCGGCGCTGGCCGCGCGCGCCGCAAACGCGCTCGACGAAGCGTGGCAGCAACGCGCAACGCTCGATGCCGAGAGCCGTGCGCGGGTCGCGCTCGCGACCTCGGAAGCGAAGATCGTCGCGCATCGGGCGGCGCTCGACATCGGCGAAAAACTCTTCGACGCCTGCGGCGCGCGCGCGACTCATGCGCCGCTCGCGCTCGATCGATTCTGGCGCAACGCGCGCGTGCACACGCTGCACGATCCGCTCGACTACCGCGTGCGCGACGTCGGCCGCTACGCGCTTAGCGGGACATTGCCGGAAGTTTCTCTGTACACTTGAGGCCGTTTGCGACGCCCGCCCGAGGCGTCGCGTCGATTCCTCCCGAGAGATTTCCGGCTTGCTGTTCAAACTACCTACAACCGCCACAGCGCCGTTCTGCCCGTCCGAGGTACAGGGTTCGGTGGCCGTCTCCGCGGGCGCGCCGTTCTGGAAAAAGATCCTGCAATTCGCGGGGCCCGGCCTGCTGGTATCGATCGGCTATATGGACCCGGGCAACTGGGCCACCGCGATCGAAGCCGGTTCGCGCTTCGGCTACAGTCTGCTGTTCGTCGTGCTGCTGTCGAGCCTCGCGGCGCTGGCGCTGCAATGCCTGAGCATGCGGCTCGGCATCGCGACCGGGCGCGACCTCGCGCAACTGTCGAGCACGCGCTATTCGCCAGGCGTCGCGCGTGCGCAGTGGCTGCTCGCGGAGCTGTCGATCATCGCCTGCGATCTCGCCGAAGTGCTCGGCGGGGCGCTTGCGTTTCATCTGCTGTTCAACTGCTCGCTGACCACCGGCGTATTGCTCACCGCGTTCGACACGCTGATCGTGCTCGGCCTGAAGGGCAAAAATTTTCGCGACCTCGAAGCGATCATGCTCGGCCTGATCGCGACGATCGGCGTCGGCTACATCATCGAGCTTGCGCTCGTCAGGCCGCATTGGCCGTCGGTCGCGCAGGGGCTGATTCCGTCGTGGCAGGCGTTGAATTCGCGCGAGTCGATGTATCTCGCGATCGGCATTCTCGGCGCCACGGTGATGCCGCATAACCTGTATCTGCACTCGTCGATCGTGCAGACCCGCGCGGTGAAGCGCGATTCGGCCAGCATCCGCTCGGCGATCGGCATGTCGCGTATCGACACGATCGCATCGCTCGTGCTCGCGGCGCTGATCAACATGGCGATCCTGATTCTCGCGGCCGCCGCGTTTCATGCGACGGGCCACGACCAGGTCACGCAGATCGAGGACGCCTACCGGCTGCTAGCGCCGATCGTCGGCACCGGCTTCGCCGCGTTCCTGTTCGCGATCATGCTGCTCGCGTCGGGACAAAGCTCGACGTTCACCGGCACGGTGGCGGGGCAGGTCATCATGGAAGGCTTCCTGAAGATGAAGATTCCGTGCTGGCAGCGGCGCTTCATCACCCGAGCGCTCGCGCTGATTCCGGCGCTGATCGGCGTGCGGATGCTCGGCAATGGCGCTGTCGGCCAACTGCTCGTCGCGAGTCAGGTCGTGCTGAGCCTGCAACTGCCGTTCGCACTTTATCCGCTGATCCACATGACGAGCGACCGTTCGCTGATGGGCGAGTTCGCCAACACGCTTCCTACGCGGCTGCTCGTGTGGACGCTGTTTGTTGGGGTTAGTGCCGCGAATCTGTGGCTCGTGGTCCAGACGGCGGGCCTGGTCGCTTGATCTGACCGGCGGCGAGGACTTATTCGCAACGCCGGTTGGCTCGGCGCGCAGGCAAAAAAATCCGCGCAGTTCAATCACTGCGCGGATCCACGTGAGCTTCGGTTTGGATCGGAATCGGCTTGGCCGCGTCTCGCGACGGGCGCCTCGAACGGTCAGGCGGCCTGCGCGGCCTGCGCCGCACCGAGCGCTTCCCGGCGCGCGGCGGCTGCCTTCTTCGTCTTGCCGGCACGCGACGGTGGCTGGCACGCGCCGCATACGACGTTGTGCTGCAGGTCGTGCTTGTGCGCGACGAACTTGCCGGTACAGCGGCAGCACCTGGTCAGCTGCAGGATGTCCGCGTCGAAGAAACGCACGAGCGTCCACGCGCGCGTCAGATCGAGCACCGGCTCGGTTTCGCTGTGCTGACAATGTTCGAGATACAACCGATATCCCTTGGTCAGCGCATCGAGATGCGAGCAGCGCGCTTCGTTCTTCAGGAACAGGTACGTGTTGTAGAACAGCGAGGCGTGAATGTTCGCGAGCCACGTCATATACCAGTCCGCCGAAAACGGCAGCATGCCCTTGGGCGGCGATACGCCCTTGACCTCGCGATACAGGCGGATCATACGGTCGCGCGACAGCGTCAGCTCGCTCTCGAGCACCTGCATGCGGGCGCCGAGCTCGATCAGTGCGATCGCGCGAAATACTTCCTGTGCATCTTCGGTCAGGCTTCGCTTGAGCATTGCAGTCATCTCGATCAGGCAAATTGCTCGGCGGGCTGACCTGCAAGCAGGATCGCCGTGTGGGTCGGTGCAACTGCGGCGTGCTTCGTCGTTTGCGTCAACGCCGACAGCATCGCGTGGTCGTTGAAACGGAAGAAGCACAAAAGCTGGTCGGAAGAGGCCAGTTTGACGATTTGCGCGAGCGACAGCCCGGCAAGCAAATCAGCCAGTTCCGACGACAGTCCCAGCCGGAACATTCCGACCGGTTTGTCCTCGCGCAACATGCGTTGCGCGAGCATGATGTAAGACAAATTGATCTCGCGGATTGAATCCAGCGTCTCGCTGCTACGGTCCATTTTCTCTGTTTCCGAAGCCCCGAATTTCTATGTCGGCTTTGCGCCGTTATGTCTTTTCTGCCTCGCCGGAAACGCTGCCTCCGGCTACATGTTGCTACTCGCTACAGACAGCGAACATTTGATACAAGACGTTACATTTCGTAACAGCTCGGGACGAATTGTATGAAGGGTAAAACCAGAAATCAATCCCTCCACAAAAAAATATCTCGAAAAACCACATCATTTTTCGGTAACTTTTTCACGCCGTTGTAATGAATGATGCCAAGTGGATTTTTAACCTTTCGAGAGTCGCCTCTAATCCCTGAAAACCCTTGCTGGGTGGGCGCCGAGCGTACTTGTTCGCGCCACGCATCTGCCACCGAGCGGCGATTGGAAAATTCGTTTTGAATTGGAAAGGAAATGGAAAGCGATGGAATAGACGGTAATAAGTACTCGTCTTGCGCCGCGGGCTAGGGACGGATGAGGGGTGTAACGGCAAGATCCGCCCCCAGTTACAACTGCGCGAGCCAGGGCGGGATTTGTAACGGCTCCGTGCGGTCGGCAGGCGGACGGGCGGATTCGTTCGGCCCCGAGACCGAAAAGCGGTCGCAAATGTGTGCCGATTACATTGCCGGCGAGGACGGCGAGGAGCCAGAGCCGTGCAGGATGCCTGACAGATATGTTGCTGCGATGGGCGCCGATATTTACAACCTTCCGAGGCACCGGAATCGGCCTCAGGGGGGCGCTCTCAGTGCTTCCGAGGCGCTATGCGAGGAATCTCGCCATCAGATCCTCGTCATGGAATTCGCCGTCGACGTCCAACGCGCTGACTTCGCATCCATATTTGCGAAAGCCGAGCGATTGATACAGCTTGCGCGCCGCGTCGTTGCGGCTACCCACCGTCAGTTGCACCTGCCGCAAACCGTCGACGCGTGCGGCGCGCGTCAACAACTCGCTGAGCAGCGCACGCCCGACCCCACGACCAGCCGCTTCCTGTGCGACATACATGCCGACGACGTTCGCCTTGTGCCGTTCCTTGTGGGCCTGGTTGCGCAGCAGACCGACGACGCCGATCAGCGGAGCATCCGCCGATGCATACGCGCCGAGTAGGAACGAGCCTTCCGCCTCCGAGCCCAGCAACGTCGCGTCATGCTGCGCGGCGCCTTTCGCGAGCGCTTCGTCGTAGCTTTGTCCGAACGAAGCGGGGTGCGCCTTCAGCCCGCGCAGACGAAGCTGGAAATAGGCGTCCCGGTCGGCGGGTCCGAGTTGGCGTATGAGCAGGGTGTCGGCGTTGACGGACATATCACTTGTTCGTGGTGAGTCGGGACGGGGTACGCGGGGGACTAGCCGCGCTGGTGTTCGGCAAACTCGCGCAGCGCGGCCGCGGTTTGCTGATCCGCCGGAAAGAACGCCTCGATAGCGAGTTCCGACAGCGTAACGTCCACCGGCGTGCCGAACACCGTGGTGGTGCTGAAAAACGACAGCACGCCAAGCGGCGTACGAAGCCGCAAGGGCACGGCGATCTGGTTGAGGACTGCATCGTCCCGCATCGACGCGTCTGCATCAGGCGGCGCGGGATAGCCGGCCAACTCGTCGCGCAGCGCGCTCAGCGTGTCGTCGCCGCTGACGTCGATCTGCCGTTGCAGCCGGGCCAGCACATGCTCGCGCCATGCATGCCAGTTGACGATCGACGCCGCGATGCCTTGCGGATGCAGGCTCAGTCGCAGCGCGTTGACCGGCGGCTTCAGCAGTTCGGGACTCGCGCCGCTCAACAACGGCGCAAGCGCATTGTTGGTCGCGACGATGGTCCAATGCCGGTCGATCGCGAGGGCCGGGTAGGGCTCGTGTCCCTTGAGCACCAGTTCGACGGCTTCGCGCGCGGCGGAGAGCTGCGGGTCGGAGAGCGGACGTTCGCGAAACAGCGGCGCGTAGCCGGCCGCGACGAGCAGGGCATTGCGCGCGCGCAACGGCACGTCGAGACGCTCGGCGAGATGCATGACCATTTCCCGGCTCGGTAGCGCGCGCCCCGATTCGACAAAGCTCAGATGGCGCGTCGAAATGTCGGCCTCCGTGGCGAGCAGCAGCTGACTCATGCGCCGCCGTTGCCGCCATTCGCGGAGAAGTTCGCCGACCGCCCGAGTGCCTCTCGACGGGGATGACGGAGCCGTTGGTGCGATAGAGAGTGTGTTCATGCCACCGATGATAGCCAAAGCGTGCAAGCAATCGATTACCTGAGAGGTAATGCCCCGCCAATTTCAACCAACGCGATGCGCGGCCGATACCGTCGATTCGCACCAACGATTGCACCGGCCTCGGCCGCCACGTGCGAACGCGGGCGGCACCGTGGCCAGCGCGGCGCCCCGCTCAGGCGGCGGCCAGGCGCAGCGGCACGGCGGTGAATTTGACGCCGATCGCACTCGCCAGCTTGAGGACCGTGTCCATGCGTGGCTTGGAGCCGGGCGCGAGTGTCTTATACAGGCTTTCGCGGCCCAGGCCCGCTGCCGCGGCGATCTTCGTAATGCCGCGTGCCTTGGCGATGTCCGCAATGGCGGCGAGCAGCAGATCGGAGTCGCCCTGGTCGAGCGCGGCGTTCAGATAGGCCGCGACCATTTCGTCGTTGTCGAGGTACTTCGATGCGTCGAAGCGTGCCGTTTTGATCTTGCTCATGACCGTTCCTTTCTGATGGTTGCCCACATTGTTCCGGCATGCCTGATATCGGCCTGCTGCGTGGACTTGTTACCCCCGCAAAGCAGCAGATACATCATGCGCCCCTCGCGCGCGTAATAGACCCGGTAACCCGGGCCGCAATCGATGCGCATCTCGAACACGCCGTTTTCCAGCAACTTCGCGTCGCCGAACAGCCCGCGTTCCGCGCGCCGGATTCGCACGAGAATTTGCGCCTTCGCCTTGAGGTCGGTGAGGCCGTGAAGCCAACGATCGAACTCATCGGTGCAGTTGATCGTGTACACGCGCGGTGTTTCGATCTGCGGATGATTGTATCCCCCAGGATACGGTCGCGCAAGCGAAAAAAGTGTCTCGATAAAGCGGTCCAAGCCGTCCTCCTGTTCATTGCATTGCCCGCCTCGCGATGTCATCGGCAGGCTTCGTGAGGTTAGCGATGCGAAGGTTTCTTGACGACTCGGCCGAATGGCCTATTTGACGTGAAGGACAGTGAAAGACGCTGCATCGGCTTGATTACCTCTCACGTAATCGACGCAATGCACGCGAACAGTCAATCTTCACTCCGAGCCCGCCGCATGCGATGCGTATGACGCGCGAAGTGCTCAGTCCTGCCAATCGAGGAGTTTGAGATGAATGCACATACCGATCTGATCGACCGTTATTTCGATACCTGGAACGAAACCGATGGCGCGCGTCGTCGCGAGTTGATTGCGGCCACGTGGAGCGCCGACGCCGACTATCGCGACCCGCTGCTGGCGGGGGCGGGCCACGATGGCATCGACGCGATGATCCGCGCGGTGCACGAGCGTTTTCCGCATCACACGTTTCGCCGCACGACCGACGTCGACGGCTTCGCGGATCGTCTGCGCTTCTCTTGGGCACTGACGACGCCCGCCGGCGAGGCGATCGTGAAGGGCTCGGACTTCGGCGTGGTGGACGCGCATGGACGCTTGCAAGCGGTCACCGGTTTCCTCGACGAAACCCCCGGCGCCGCCTGAGGCGCTTTTCACGGAGACGATCATGCACGACCCCGCCGCCGCCAGGCCCGCACAAGTCCATCTCGCGTTGCTGCGCGTCGCGGCCGCGTTCGATGCGGTATCGAGCGCGATCGCCGGTTTTGCGCTGCTCGGCGGCGCGCGGGCGTTCATGTTCATCGCACTGTTCGGTTGGCGCGAGCCGGTGCTCGGCGGCGCGGGGCTCGTGCTGCTCGCCGTGGTCGGATGGCTGCGCTGGCAATGCGGTGCGAGCGCAGCGCCGCAAGACCCGCGACGCGCTTGCTACAATCGATCGTCGTGCGGATGATTGCGTGACACGCACGACCTCACCGCCGCGGCATGTTCCCAACCGAACGACCAGGAGACCCCGTGCTGAAAAATCTGGACCCGCTGCTGAACGCCGATATCCTGCACGCGCTGCGCTCGATGGGCCACGGCGACGAGCTCGTGATCTGCGACGCCAACTTCCCGGCCGACGCGGTCGCGCGCGAGACCGTGCTCGGCAGGCCGCTGCGCCTCGACGGCGTCAGTTCGCCGCGCGCGATCCGCGCGGTGCTGTCGGTGCTGCCGCTCGACACCTTCGTCGAGCATCCCGCCTCGCGCATGGAAGTCGTGGGCGAGCCGCACGCGATTCCCGCGGTGCAGCGCGAAGCGCAAGCCGAAGTCAATGCGGGAGAGGGGCGCGAGGTGCCCTTCGTGTCGATCGAGCGCTTCGCGTTTTACGAGCGTGCGCGCCGCGCATACTGCGTGATCGCGACAGGCGAAGAGCGCGGCTATGGTTGCTTCGTGTTCACGAAGGGCGTGTTGCTCGCGCCGGACGCGCCGCACGCACAACCATGAGCTTCCAGCTAGACAGTCTCGATCATCTCGTTCTGAACGTCGCTGACGTCGAAGTGAGCGCGGCGTGGTACGCGCGGATGCTCGGCATGCGACGCACCGAGTTCATGTCGCGCAGCGGCATGCGCGTGGCGATGAGCTACGGCAACCAGAAGATCAATCTGCGTCCCGCGTCGGCCGATACCGTCGTCTGGTTCACGTCGCGCGAGGCGGTGCCGGGCACGGCGGACCTGTGCTTCGTGACCACCGCGAGCCCGGACGAAGTCAAGGCGCACTGGCTCGCGCAAGGCCTAGCGATCGAGGCGGGGCCGGTGGAGCGCGACGGCGCGCGCGGCAAGATGACCTCGGTGTATTGCCGCGATCCGGACGGCAACCTGATCGAGGTCGCCACCTATCCACCAGCCTGAGCGGGCTTGGAAATCGTCGCCATTGCACATATGCTCAGGGGCGAGGCGGGGAACTGAGCCCGTCTATTCGGGTCTGCTGCTTATTCATTACAGGAGTCCCCCCATGTCGCGTCCCGTCGATTTCGGCATTATTTTCATCGCCCGTCTTGCGCTTTCCGTGCTGTTCCTGTGGAGCGGGGTGATGAAGCTGCTGGGCTATGCGGGCTTCGTCGGCTACCTGCATTCGAAGGGCGTGCCGTTCGTGCAGATCGCCGCGCCGATCGCAACCGCGGTCGAGGTGCTCGGCGGCCTGCTGCTCGTGATCGGCTTCAAGGTGCGACCGCTTGCGCTGATCATGGCGGTGTATACGGTCGCGACCGCGGTGCTCGGCCACGACTTCTGGAATATCACCGACCCCGCGCTGCAGCACGACATGGTGATTCATTTCTGGAAGAACATCGGAATCGCGGGCGGTTTCCTGCTGCTGTTCGTCACCGGCGCGGGGCGTCTGAGCGTCGACAACGCGCGCGCGCCGCGCAGCGGACTCGGCGGCCTGTAGGGCGCGGCCCGGATCCTGCTACCAGCAGGGTTCCAATCCGCGCCATTCAAGGGAGCAGATGATGATTCAGAACTTCGAGCAAATGATCGGCGGCAAGGTCACGCAACTGTGCGCGAGTCTCGGCGAAGGGGCGACGCCGCATCGCGTGATCATCAGCCTCGCCGATTCTGCTAAGACGCTGGTGGTTCTGGATGCGTCCGGATTCATCGGTACGCTGAAGGCGGAGATCGAGGACCCGGAAAAACTGGTCGCCGATGCGATTGCGAAGGCGCGCAACGAAGGCCTGATCGAGCGCGCGATCGATACGGGCACGATTCAGGAGGCGTCGCTATAGGCGCCTGCGTGACACGCACCGTTTACTTACTCGCGGCTCTCGCCCCGCGCCCAGACGATGCCGTCGCGTGCGGCTCAGGATGCACGAAACACGCAAGCACCAGACCCAGCACCAGCAATCCCACCGAAATAGCCGTCGCCGCCTGCATCCCCGGCACGATCTGGGTCGCGGCGGCGCCGCCCGCGAGCGCACCGAACGCCGCCACGCCCACTGCGCCGCCGGCTTGGCGCGCCGTGTTCAATACCGCCGACGCCGTGCCCGCGCGCCGCGCTTCGGTCGATGCGAGCACCGCCGTGGTCATCGCGGGCACTGCGAGTCCCATGCCCGACGGAATCAGCAAAAACGGCAGCAGCAGGCCAATCAGCGGCGTGTCGGCATCGACCAGATGCAGCAGGCCGTAGCCGAGACCGGCCGTGATCGCACCGAGGATCATCGGCACGCGCACCCCGAAGCGGCCGATCACCCAGCCGCTCGCGACGTTCGAGATCAGGAAGCCGCCCGTCAGCGGCAGGAACGCGAGGCCCGCCTGCAGCGGCGTGTAGCCGCGCACACGCTGCAGGTAGAGGCTCAGCACGAACACCATGCCGTAGTACGTCAGGTTCACGCAGATGCCGAACAGCACCGCGGCGCTGAACGTGCGCGTGCCGAACAGCGACAGCGGCAGCATCGGGCTCGCGACACGCGCTTCGACGAACACGAACGCGACCGCCGCCAGCAGCGCCAGCACGAAGCCGCCGGCGACCAGCGGATGCGCAAGCCCGAGCGGCCGCCATTCGATCACCGCGGCGACGAACGCGGTCAGCGCGACGATCGCGAGACACTGGCCGCCGAGATCGATGCCGCGCGGTATCGCGCCGGTGTTGCCGCGAGCGGCGGCGGGCGCGCCGCGCTGCGCGGTTTGCAGATGTGGAATCCACAGCAGCGTCGCCAGCAGGCCCGCCGCGCAGATCGGCAGATTGACGAGAAAGATGCTGCGCCAGCCGAACGCGGCGATCAGCAGACCGCCGGCCACCGGCCCGGCCGCGATCGAAATCGCGCCGGACGCGGTCCACAGGCCGACCGCGCGCGCCCGCAGCTTCGGTTCGTGGCCGAACGACTGATTGAGCAGCGCGAGCGAATTCGGCAGCATCGCGGCCGCGCCGATGCCTTGCACCGCGCGTGCGGCGACCAGCATCGGGGCGTCGAGCGCGAGCCCGCAGGCCAGCGACGCCAGCGCGAACAGCACGATTCCGCACGCATACATGCGCCGCGCGCCGAAGCGGTCGCCGAGCGCGCCGGCCGAGAGCATCAGTACGGCGAACGCGAGCGTGTACGCATCGACGACCCATTGCAGTCCCGCGACGTTCGCGTGCAGATCCGCGCCGATTCGTGGCAGCGCGATATTGACGATGGTCACGTCGAGTTGCGTGACCACGAAGCCGACGCTGACGGTCGCGAGAACGCGGCCGAGGGCGGGCGAAAAGGAGGATTTGGATGAGTTCATGACTGCATCGTATGCCCGATGCAGCGTGCCACGTTTCGGCGTGGCGTGAAGTATGGATGTCGCCCGTGCGAGCGACGGCGCGTCGAAGGCCGCGCCGTCGCGTAGCGCCTCGTCGACGTGCTGGATGCGGTTCGACGAAGCGAGCTCCGGCGTCGGCTTAACGCCCCTGCGGCGCGTCCTTGATGAACAGCGTGGTCAGCGCGCCCAGCACGCAGATCGCCGCGACATACAGCGGCGCGGCCAGCGGGTTCGACTTCATCATCAGCGACACGGCGATCGGCGTCAGACCGCCGAACACCGCGTATGCGACGTTGTACGAGAACGAAATGCCGGAGAAGCGCACCACCGGCGGGAATCCGCGGACCATCACGAGCGGAATCGCGCCGATCACGCCGACGAACAGCCCGGCCAGTGCATACAGCGGCACGAGCATGGACGTGTCGACGGCCAACTGGCGAAACATCACGTAGTACGTGATTGCAAGCGCAACGCCACCGACGAAAATCGTGCGACCCGCGCCAATCCGTCCGGCGATCGAGCCCGCCATCACGCAGCCGATCGTCAGGCACAGCGTCGCGACACAGTTCGCGAGCAGCGCGGTGGCCGGCTCGATGTGGAATTGCTTTTGCAGCAGCGTCGGCGTCATCAGGATCACGACGACGATCGCCGCCGACAGCATCCACGTGAGCAGCATCGACACGATCACCGCGCGGCCGTGATCGCGCAGTACGGCCTTCAGCGGCACTTCCGCGGCGATCGCCTTGCGCTGCTTCAGCTCGGCGAACACCGGCGTCTCGTGCAGCCAGCGGCGCAGATAGACCGAGAACATGCCGAACACGCCGCCGATGAGGAACGGAATACGCCACGCAAAATCGGAAATATCGGCGGGCGTGAAATGGCGATTGACCGCCGACGCGATCAGCGAGCCGAGCAGAATGCCGGCCGTGAGGCCGGCCGTCAGCGTGCCGCACGCATAGCCGACGTGCCGCCCGGGCACATGCTCGGACACGAACACCCATGCGCCCGGCACTTCGCCGCCGACCGCCGCGCCCTGCATCACGCGGAACAGCAGCAGCAGCACCGGCGCGAGCACGCCGATGCTCGCGTAGGTGGGCATCAGGCCCATCAGCAGCGTCGGCACCGACATCAGCAGCACGCTCAGCGTGAACATGCGCTTGCGGCCGAACAGGTCGCCGAAGTGCGCCATGATGATGCCGCCGAGCGGCCGCGCCAGATAACCGGCCGCGAAAATGCCGAAAGTCTGCACCTGACGCAGCCAGTCCGGCATCGCCGCCGGGAAGAACAGCTGGCCGATCGCGGGCGCGAAGAAGACGAAGATGATGAAGTCGTAGAACTCGAGCGCTCCACCGAGCGCGGCGAGACCGAGTGTCTTGTAATCGCTGTGCCCAAGCGGGCGTGGGGTGACAGCCTGTGCTCCACCCAGATTTGTTGCTTGCATTGCCATGTCTTTCGTTGAATTGGGAGCCACGCGGGTCACGCGTGGACATACGGCGGTCGTCTGGCGAGAAGTGTGGCAAGCGCTGGGTAGAGCACGGAACACGGGCGCGCCGTCCGGATAGGGCGGGCGCGCTGACGACTGAGGCCGGCGCGGATTTTACAGGATGAAAGGGGAGTGCCGCGGAAGCGCCCAATTGAGCGAAGAAAGCGCGGAAATTAGGAATGCTCCGAAGGGAGGGATCGGGGTGCGTCCCGGAGAATGGCTCGCGAGTCCTTATCGAGAGTTCATTCCATGCGCGTTGCTGTCCTTCAGCGTGACCCGGTCATGCGTCGGTCCATTGAATCAATGCTGGTGAGAGCCGGCCATTTCTGCGCGGCGTATGACGACGGCCGCGCGATGTCGAAATCGCTCGTGCACTCCACGATGGATCTGCTGGTGCTCGACTGGCAGGATACGCGGCCCGCCGGCGCGGACCTGTTGCGCTCGATGCGCGTCGTGGCAGGCGAGCACGTGCCGATCATGTTCGTGTCGAACGATAGGTCGGAGGAAAGCATGGTGCGCGCGCTCGCTGGCGGCGCCGACGAATACCTCGCGTTGCCGTTGCGGGACGCCGAGTTTCGCGCGCGAGTCGCGGCGCTGCTGCGGCGCGCTTACCCGGTGAGCTTCAGCGCCGCGACCTGCTTCGAGATCGGCCCTTATCGTTTCGACACGGTCCGCCGGGCCGTCGCGCTGCGCGGCAAGCCGGTGCCGTTGTCACCCACGCAGTACCGGATCGCGGTGCTGCTCTTTTCCAACATCGATCGCGTGATGTCGCGCGACCATATCTTCGCGACGGTGTGGGGCCGTGAACTGCGCGAATACACGCGGACCATCGACAGTCACGTGTCGCGGCTGCGTCTGTTGCTCGCGATCGAGCCGCGTAATGGCTTCCGGCTGCAACCTGTATACAGGAGCGGCTACCGGTTGCTGCGGGTCGGCGACCCTGTGCTCGGGGGGTGAAGATTTGCAGTCGGCCGGGTATATGCTGAAATCCGCGTTATCGGCCGTTGGGCTGGCCAGCGGCGTTCGGTGCCGTGCCCGGAGTGATGTTTGTCGGCGCCGATACCGAATAGCGGGACGTTCCCCGCGCCGCGCGCGCGGCGGATCACGCATCGTCCCGGTATGCCGAAATCGTCTCAATCCGCGCGCACGCGCACCAAGACCCACCCGCCCGCGATTCCTACCATGGGCGACATGAAAACCCTCAACATCATCGACTCGCACACCGGCGGTGAGCCTACCCGCCTCGTGGTGTCCGGTGGCCCGGATCTGGGCGGCGGCACGCTCGCGCAACGGCTCGACGTTTTTCGCACCCGCTTCGACGACTGGCGTGCCGGCATCGTCACCGAACCGCGCGGCTCGGACGTGGTGGTCGGCGCGCTGCTTTGCGAGCCCGACGATCCGGGCTGCGCGGCCGGCGTGATCTTCTTCAACAACGTCGGCTATCTCGGCATGTGCGGGCACGGCACGATCGGGCTCGTCGTGTCGCTCGCGCACATGGGGCGGATCGGGCCGGGACGGCACCGCATCGAAACGCCGGTCGGCGTGGTCGAGGCGGCGCTGAACGAAGACGGCGGCGTCGCGGTGCGCAACGTGCCCGCGTATCGCCACCGCAAGGCCGTGCAGGTCGACGTGCCTGGCTATGGCGTGCTGACCGGCGACATCGGCTGGGGCGGCAACTGGTTTTTCCTCGTCGCCGAGCATGGACACGAGCTCGAAGCCGCGAACATCGCGAGCCTGACGGCATTCAGCTCGGCGATTCGCGACGCGCTGATCGCACAGAATCTCACCGGCGCGAACGGCGCGCTGATCGACCATATCGAGCTGTTCGGACCGGGCTCGCGCGAGGGCCTCGACAGCCGCAGCTTCGTGCTGTGTCCGGGCAATGCGTACGACCGCTCGCCGTGTGGCACCGGCACCAGCGCGAAGGTCGCGTGTCTCGCGGCCGACGGCAAGCTCGCTGAAGGCGCGGTGTGGCGCCAGGAGAGCGTCATCGGCAGCGTGTTCGAGGCAAGCTATCGCGCCGCGGGCGACGGCGTCCATGTGATTCCGACCATCACCGGTCACGCGCACGTCATGGCCGAGGGGCGTCTGTGTTTCGATGAGCGCGATCCGTTCGCGTGGGGTATCCGGATCGCATGAGCCCGGACGCGCTGATCATCGGAGCGGGTATCGTCGGTGCCGCGTGCGCGGCGGAACTGGCCGCGCTCGGCATGCGCGTCGACGTGCTCGACGCGCAGCGCATCGGCGGCGGCGCGACGGCGGCCGGCATGGGCCACATCGTCGTGATGAACGACTCGCCCGCCGAATTCGCACTGAGCCGCTATTCGCGCGAGCTGTGGCTCGAACTCGCGCCGCAGCTGCGCGCGCGTGACGCGTTCGCGCGCTGCGGCACACTGTGGGTCGCAGCCGACGACGAAGAGTGGCAAGCCGCGCGCGCAATGCATGCGGCGTTTGGAAGCCAAGGCGTCGCCGCGCAACTGGTGGACTCGGCCGGGTTGCGCGCCTGCGAACCGGCGCTCGCACCATCGATGGCCGGCGGCTTGCGCATCGAGCACGACAGCATCGTGTATGCGCCGACCACTGCCGAATGGCTGCTCACCCAATCGCCGCACGCGGCGAATATCAGCGTGCGGCTCGGTGCGCAGGTCATGTCGATCGATGCGGGCGGTGTGACGCTGGCGAGCGGCGAGTGCATCAGCGCGGCGCACGTGGTCGTCGCGAACGGCCTCGGCGCGGCGCAATTGCTGCCGTCGCTGCCGATGCAGCCGAAGAAAGGCCATCTGCTCATCACCGACCGCTACCCGGGGCTGATCCGTCATCAACTGCTGGAGCTCGGCTACGTCAAGAGCGCACATCACGCGACCGGCACGTCGGTCGCGTTCAACGCGCAGCCGCGTCCGACCGGGCAATTGCTGATCGGCTCGTCGCGCCAATTCGAAACGACCGATCCCGCCGTCGAGATGCCCGTGCTCGCGCAGATGCTGCAACGCGCAGCGCTGTATCTGCCGGCGTTGCCGACGCTCAGCGGCATCCGCGCGTGGACGGGCTTTCGTGCGGCGTCGCCGGACGGCCTGCCGCTGATCGGACCGGCCGGCGAGTTTGCGCCCGAAGTTGGCTCTGATTCCACGTCCCGCGTGTGGCTTGCGGTCGGTCACGAAGGGCTTGGCGTAACGACCTCGCTCGCGACCGCGAAACTGCTCGCCGCGCAGATCGCGGGCCACGCCGCGCCGATTCCGTTCGAACCTTATCTGCCGGTCCGTTTTGCTGAACAGGTGGCCCATGGCTGACCCTGACGCGGCTAGCATCCGATTGACGGTCGACGGTTGCAGCATCGAAGTGAAACCCGGCACGATCGTGGCCGCTGCGCTCGCTATTGCGGGCATCCGCGGCTCGCGTCTGTCGGTCAAAGGCGAGCCGCGCGCCGCGCTATGCGGGATGGGTGTGTGCCAGGAGTGCCGCGTGACGATCGACGGTCGCGCGCATGCGCTCGCGTGCCAGACGCTGTGCCGCGACGGCCAGCGGGTGCAGACACGAAACGGGACAGTACACGCATGACGCGGCACTTCGACATCGTGGTGATCGGCGGTGGTCCGGCCGGGCTCAATGCCGCGCGAGCGGCGGCGCAGGCAGGCGCGACGGTCGCGCAGATCGATGACAACCCGCGCGCCGGCGGCCAGATCTGGCGCCAGGGGCCCGGCTATCCGCCGCAAGCGCCGCTGCATGCGTTGCTCGCGGCGTTGCTATCGCAGCGAAACTTCACTTACTGGCCAGCGACGCGCGTGATCGCGCCGCTCGGCGCTCAAGCTTTGCTGCTCGAATCCGCCGAACAAGGCGGCGTGTCGATCACCTACGACAGGCTGATTCTTGCGACCGGCGCGCGCGAGCGTCTTCTGCCGTTTCCCGGCTGGACCTTGCCCGGCGTGACCGGCGCGGGCGCATTGCAGGCGCTGATCAAAGGCGGCATGCCGGTGCGCGGCGAACGCATCGTAATCGCCGGCAGCGGCCCGCTGCTGATGGCGGCGCTCGCCACCGCGCGAGAGGCCGGCGCGCATGTGATCGCGGTGGTCGAGCAGGCATCGGCGGCGAAGGTCGCGCGGTTCGGCGTGTCGCTGCTGCGCGAGCCTGCGAAGCTGCGTCAGGCGTTCAGTCTCACGCGCGGCTTCGCGGGACTGCGCTACTGGAGCGGCAGCATCGTGCGCGAAGCCCGCGGCGCCGAGCGCGTTGAGCAGGTGACGATCCGGCGCGGCGAGCGCGACGTGACGCTCGATTGCGAGCGCGTCGCGTGCGGCTACGGACTGCTGCCGAACGTCACGCTTGCCCAGGCGCTCGGCTGCGCGATCAACGACGCGGGCGAAATCGCCGTCGACGCTGGGCAGCGCACCTCGCTCGAACGCGTTTATGCGGCGGGCGAGTGCACGGGCGTGGGCGGCGCGGAACTCGCTTGCGCGGAAGGCGAGATCGCCGGTCTCGTGGCGAGCGGCGCGGTGGCTACCCAACGCGCCGCACTGGCGGCGCTCGTTACGCAGCGCGCGCGCTGGCGGGGCTTTGGCGCGCGCGTCGCGGCGTCGTTCGCATTGGGCGAGGCTGCTCGCACGCCGCCTGCCGATGCGACGCTGCTGTGCCGTTGCGAGGACGTGAGCGTCGGCGAGGTGCGCCGCTGCGCCGACTGGCGTGACGCGAAGCTGCAGACGCGCTGCGGCATGGGCCCTTGCCAGGGGCGCATCTGCGGCGCGGCCGCGAGCCTGTACTTCGGCTGGCCGGCCGCCGCGCCGCGTCCGCCATTCAGCCCGGCGCAAATTGGCACGCTGATGAGCGCCGCCGAGCCGCCGACAGCGGCGCTGTGACGGCTTCGCGCTTACCCTCGACAGATATTGGCAGGCGGCGCGCGGCTCTATAATCGATCGCTATCGACTGCACAATCAGGCTGCGCGGTCGCACCGGCGCAGTAATCCGCGAACGCAACCCAACGCAATCAACCAGGCACGCACCAACGGAACCGCACGATGAACACGCTGGCTCATCCGCTCGAACCGGACGATACGACGCTGTCCGGCATGCTGTCGCATTTCAGGTTGCTCGAGCCGGTATTCGATGCAATGCCGGATGTCGTGTTCTTCGTGAAGGACGCGGACGCGCGCTACGCGCTCGTCAACCGTACGCTCGCTTCGCGTTGCGGCTTCAAGGAAAAGGCGGCGCTGCTCGGCAAGACCGCGGAAGACGTGTTTCCGCGCCGCTTCGGGCGCATCTATACCGCGCAGGACAAGGCGATCATCGGCGTCGGCAACCAGATGCTCGATCAGCTCGAATTGCATCTGTATCCGGGCCGTCAACCGGGCTGGTGCCTGACCTGCAAACAGCCGTTGCGCGATGCGAGCGGCAAGGTGGTCGGCCTTGCGGGCATATCCCGCGATCTGAAAGCCGACGAAAGCAGCCACCCGGCCTACAGCCGGCTTGCGGCCGTCGTGCGATCGATCCAGGAGAATTATGTGCAGCCGCTGAACCTGAAGCAGCTTGCGGCGATGGCGGACATGTCGGTCGCGCAGCTGGAGCGCTACTTTCACAAGGTGTTTCATCTGACGCCGCGCCAGGTGCTCCTGAAAACGCGACTCGATGCGGCGACCGCGCTGCTGGTTTCGCATGACAAGGTCACCGACGTCGCCGCGCGTTGCGGCTACACCGATCACAGTGCGTTCACGCGGCAATTCAAGGCGACCGTCGGCGTCACACCGACCGAATACCGGATGTTGCTGCACGGCACGCTGCGCGGCTGAGCGGCGTCGGGCGTGTCATGGCCGGTCGCGGACATCACTATTACGTGTACGTCGTCGCGCTCGACGACAAGGTGTGGAGCGAGGCGCGCTTTCGTCGCGCGAATCCCGATTACCGTTTCGAAAAGCCGTGCGTGTACGTCGGCATGACCGGGCTCGACCCGGACCTGCGCTTCGATCGGCACAAGGCAGGCGTTCAGGCGAATCGATATGTGCGCGACTATGGCTTGCGTCTGATGCCCGAACTATACGAAGTGTTCAACCCGATGCCTTACCGCGGCGCGCAGGATATGGAAGTGGAACTGGCGATCGGGTTGCGCGAGGCGGGGTATGGGGTGTGGCAGGCTTGAGAGGCCTGAATGAAAAAGGCCGCGGTAACGTCGGTCGTTGCCGCGGCCTCAAACAGTTACGATGGTCGTGCTTTACTTCACTCCGAGCCCCCGCAACACCGCATTACCCTCGGACGTCAGGCGAATATGCTGCGTGCCCGCGTCGTTCGAAACGGTCTCGACGAGACCTGCTTCGTAAAGCTGCGGAATTTCGGGTTTTGCGGATGCATCGATCGGTGCGTGCAACAGCAGCAGCAGCGTCGCGAGTTCGTGATGGCTCAACAGACGGCGCAGGATAGTGGGCCGCTTGGCCGGCGTTTCGTTGGTATTCGGTTCGGGCTGGTTCATAGAGCGCACCTCGTGCGGGGACATGTCCGGGGATGTTGCGGACGAAGTCTTAAACGATTCTTAAGACTCCATTGTCCTGTAACACCGTGACATGAACGTTGCAATGGGTCAGATTCCGGCCCCCGCAACTTCGCCTTTATGCGCCACCAAGCCTTATGGCGCGCAGGTCTTGGCTGCCGATTCGATCCACAGGTTGCTTACATGACGCTTGCCCGCATAGAAACGGTAAGTTGTCGCGCCATTGTCGCTGCGAACCTTGATGATGTTCGAGTCGCCGAAATCGAGCATCTGGCCTTGCGGGATGCCGGTCGACCTGAACGCGGCGTTGTGGTGATTGGCCAACTGCGTCAGACAGGCGACCACGTCGTCGACGGAGCGCTGCGTCGTCGTGTCCGTGACGGGTTCGCCGGAATCGGGGTCCTTCTGGAAATACGCGCAAGCGTTGAGAAGCAGCGAAAGGGACAGGACTGCAGCGAACTTCTTCATATCTCTCCTGGCGTTGATTCGGCGATTCGGCCGCGGGTCCACCGCGTCGCGCGGGCTGGACCCAAAACAGCCGCCATTATATCGAGACGGCCAACTGACCGATTGAGCGCGCAAATCGCGTGCCTGAAACACCAAATCCAGTATCGTCGCGGCGACTTTCGAATGACGATGCCGCCGCCGTGCCTCGCGTGTCTGCCTGCCCGTTACTTGCGGCGCTGTGCCTGAGCCGCGAGCCGCACCGCCGCATTGGCCGCGCCGTAGCCGTCATAACCACCGCGCCGCTCGACGATTTCGAGGAAGAAGCGCTGGTCGAGTTGCTCCGTATAAGCGTGGAAAAACTCGCCGCCGCGTTCGTCGCGGTCGTACAGGATATTGTTCGCGCGCATCGCTTCGAGCAGCGTGTCGGACAGCGCGTAGCGGGCCGCGAGGTCGTCGTAGTAATTGCGCGGAATGCGCAGGACCGGCACGCCATCGGCGACGAACTCGGGGATCGCGCTGAAGATGTCGCCGGTACTGAAAGCGACGTGGTTCAGTCCCGAGCCGTGATAAGTGTGCAGCGCCTCGGCCACCGCCGTGTGGCGATCCACCGATGCATTCAGCGCGATCCGCACCGAGCCGTCGGCGCTGCGCAGCGCGCGGCTGCGCACGAGGCCGTACGGATCGGGCACGAGCACCCCCGGCTCGGCCTGGAAGCCGAACGCGGTGCGCAAAAACAGCACCCACGTGTCGAGCGCACTCGCCGGCACCGACAGGCACACGTGATCGATGCGCTCGAGCGGTCCCACCTCGGTCGGCCCGTTGATGTCAGTCAGCACGAAATCGGCCTCGAACAGCGTGGGCTGATCCGGCGTTTCGTCGACGAAATAGTTGAGGCTGCCGTCCGGTGCCTGCACGGCCGGCAGCACGCGTTCGTTCGGCCCGATCTGGCCGGAGAACGGCGAGTAGCCAAAGCCGGCGGCGCGCTCGAACGCCTGGCTCGCGTCGTCGACGCGAAACGCCGATGCGCACAGCGACAAGCCATGCTGCTGAAAAAACGCATTCGCGAACGAATCGGGCTCCGCGTTCAGCACGATCGATGCCGCGCCGTGCTGATACAGCGTCACGTCCTTCGAACGATGCTGGCCGGCCTGGCGAAAGCGCAGCTTGCCGAGCCAGTCGGCGAGATGCGCGCGGGTGGTGTGATCGACCGCGAATTCGAGGAACTGATAGCCGACGTGCGCGGGTGCGGCGGCCGAGCGGTACAGCTCGCCGGTCGTTTTCTGCAGTTGCTGCTGCTCTTCGAGCAGCGCGCGAGTTTGCTCTTCGAGGAACAACAGCGAGCGATGGCCATCGGCGGCCGTAATCGTGGTGGGGGCGGCGCGAAAGCCGTCGTTGAAGATTTCCAGCGAGAGCGGGCCCTTGTAGCCAGCTTTGACGACCTGCGCGGTGAAGTTCGCGAGATCGAAGTCGCCCTGGCCGGGGAAGCAGCGGTAGTGGCGACTCCATTCGAGCACGTCCATCGCGAGCTTCGGCGCGTCCGCGATCTGCACGAACGCGATGCGCTCGCCGGGAATGTCGGCGATCGCGTCGGGCGTGTCGTTCAGCGACAGCGTATGAAAGCTGTCTAGCACGAGCCCGAGGCTCGGATGGTTCACGGCGTCGACGAGTTTCCACGCGTGGCGGTAGGTCTTCACGTGCTTGCCCCAGGCGAGCGCCTCGTAACCGGCGATCACGCCGGCCGCTTCGGCCGCGCGCGCCAGCGCGCCCAACTGGTCGATCATCAATGAGTCGTCGCAGATCGTCTCGGGCGACACGTTGCTGCACACGAGGATGCGGTCCGTGCCGAGCTCATGCATCACGTCGAACTTGCGCTTCGCGCGGTCGAGATTGCGCTCGAGCCGCTCGGGACTGACGCCGTCGAAATCGCGAAACGGCTGGAACAGCATGATCTTCAGGCCGAGGTCATCGGCGATGCGGCGCACGTCGGCCGGCGAGCCGTCGAAATACAGCAGGTCGTTCTCGAAGATTTCGACACCTTCGAAGCCCGCCGCGCGGATCGCGCTCAGCTTCTCGACGAGGGTGCCGCTAATCGACACGGTGGCTATCGAACGTTGCATGAACGGCTCCTGCAAAGACGGACAAACGAAGGGGAAACAAGGAGACAAACCACTGTGGCGCGCCTATGGACGCTTCCTGTCGGGCTTGCTGCAATGCGCAAAATGAGCTACTTCGTTACACACTGTAGCAAGACGCGGACCAGAATGCCCCACGCTAGCTGGGAGTTTCGACAGTCTATACAAACTAACTAGATGGTACAAATTCGTAGAAACCCCGAATGACGCTGACGGCCGATGAGCGCACACTTCGCCATGCGTCGAAGAACCGTCGCGAGTGCCGCGGTTCGAGTCGCGCTTTATTTTGTGGGAGTCGTTGTCATGAGCTTTGCCTCCGTACTGGTCCTGAACGGACCGAACCTCAATCTGCTGGGCACGCGCGAGCCGGCCATCTATGGCTCGGAAACGCTCGACGACGTCGCGAAGCTGTGCCGCGACGCGGGCGAACGCCTCGACCTCGCGATCGACTTCTGCCAGTCGAACGCCGAGCATCAACTGATCGACTGGCTGCACGCGGCGCGCACCAAGGTCGACGGCATCGTGATCAATCCGGCCGCGTACACGCACACGTCGGTCGCGATCGCCGACGCGCTGACGGCGATCGAAAAGCCCGTCGTCGAGGTGCATATTTCGAACGTGCATCGGCGCGAAGCGTTCCGGCATCACTCGTATGTGTCGGCGGTGGCGGACGCGATCATCGTCGGCTGCGGCACGCAGGGCTATGTGCTCGCGCTGGAACGGATGGCGACGATTCTTAAGAATAGGGCGGCCAAATGAACACTCAAGCGAACACTCAAGCGAACACTCAGGAAAATCCCCGGTCCGACGCGCAGATCACCGCGTTGGCCAATGCGCAGGCGAGTTTGCGGGCCACGCCCCAGTCCTTTCTGGTCGGACTGATCGGCTCGGGCATCAGCGGTTCGCTTACGCCCGCAATGCACGAGGAAGAGGGCAGCAAACTCGGTCTGCATTACGTGTACCGACGCATCGATCTGGATGCGCAGAAGCTCGATACCGCCGCGCTGCCGGAGCTGCTGACCGCGGCCGAACGGATGGGTTACAACGGCCTGAACATCACCTATCCGTGCAAGCAGGCGGTGATTCCGCTGCTCGATGAATTGTCCGACGACGCCCGCGCGCTCGGCGCGGTCAACACCGTGCTGTTCAAGGACGGCAAGCGTATCGGTCACAACACCGACTGGTCCGGTTTCGCGCGCGCGTTTCAGCGCGGCCTGCCGGACGTGTCGCTGAAACGCGTCGTGCAACTGGGCGCCGGCGGCGCCGGCGCGGCGGTCGCGCACGCGGCGCTGAACATGGGCGCGCAGTCGCTGACGCTGTTCGACGTCGATGCCGCCCGCGCGCAATCGCTCGCCGACGAATTGCAGGCGCGTTTCCCGAAAGCCAAGGTCAGCGCGGGCACCTCGCTCGAAGAATCGCTCGCCGCCGCCCAAGGGCTGATTCACGCGACGCCGACCGGCATGGCTAAAATGCCCGGCCTGCCGCTGCCGGCCGAATTGCTGCACCGCGACCTGTGGGTTGCCGACATCGTCTATTTCCCGATTCGCACGGCGCTGCTGCAGGCAGCCGAGGCGCTCGGCTGCCGCACGCTGAGCGGCGGCGGCATGGCGGTCTACCAGGCGGTCGACGCGATGCGCATTTTTACGGGGCTCGAGCCGGACGCCGAGCGCGTCTACACCCATTTTCAATCGCTGTTGCAACGCTAACCGGCCGCGTAGAGACCGGCATCCAAGCTGATCGAGGAGACCAGTACGACATGACGCAATCGTTCCAATCCAGTTCCGCGGGCTCGCCCGCGCAGAGCAAGTCGGCCAGCCCCGCGCGCCGTTCGAAAGCCCGTTATCAGATCCTCGGACTGCTCGCAGTCGGCACGATGATCAACTATCTCGACCGCACCGTTCTGGGCATCGCGGCGCCGCAGTTGACGAAGGAGCTTGGCATCAACGCCGCCCTGATGGGCCTGCTGTTCTCCGTGTTTTCATGGAGCTACGTGGCTTCGCAGATTCCGGGCGGCCTGTTTCTCGACCGTTTCGGCAGCAAGCTCACGTACTTCCTGTCGATGACGTTCTGGTCCCTGTGCACGCTCGCGCAGGGGCTCGTGGGTGGCATCGCCGGCTTGTTCGCGTTCCGTCTCGGCCTTGGCGTTTCGGAAGCACCGTGCTTCCCGACCAATAGCCGCGTGGTCGCCACGTGGTTTCCCCAAAGCGAACGCGCGATGGCGACCGGCACCTACACGGTCGGCGAATATATCGGCCTCGCGTTTTTCAGCCCGTTCCTGTTCATGCTGATGGGCGCGTTTGGGTGGCGCTCGCTGTTTCTCGTGGTCGGCGGCGTCGGTATCGCGTTTGGCGTGGTGTGGTGGCTGATGTATCGCGAGCCGCGCGATCATCCGTCGGCGAATCAGGAAGAGCTCGACTATATCGAGGCGGGCGGCGGTCTCACGCAACGCCACAAGGATGTCGCGGGTGCGGCCGATACGGCGGCATCGAAGACGAGCGGCTTTCAATGGCGCACGATCGGCCAGCTGCTCAAGCATCGTCAGCTGACCGGCATCTGCCTCGGCCAGTTCGCGGGCAATTCGACGCTGGTATTTTTCCTCACGTGGTTCCCGACGTATCTCGCCACCGAGCGTCACATGGCGTGGCTGAAGATCGGCTTCTTCGCGATCATGCCGTTCATCGCGGCGTCGATCGGCGTGATGTTTGGCGGTGTGTTTTCCGACTGGCTGCTGCGTCGTGGCAAATCGCCGAACGTCGCGCGCAAGCTGCCGATCATCGCCGGTTTGCTGCTCGCATCGACGATCATTCTCGCCAACTATGTCGAGAGCAACGTGATCGTGATCGCGATTCTGTCGGTGGCGTTCTTCGCGCAGGGTATGGCCGCGCTCGGCTGGACGCTGGTGTCGGATATCGCGCCCGAAGGCCTGCTCGGCGTGACCGGCGGCATCTTCAACTTCGCCGCGAATCTGGCGGGTATCGTGACCCCGCTGGTGGTGGGCCTGATCGTCGCGGCGACCGGTTCGTTCGTCGGTGCGCTGGTGTTCATCGGTGTCATCGCGTTGATCGGCGCGCTGTCGTATATCTTCATCGTCGGCGATATCAAGCGGATCGTGCTGGCGGATTAGGCTTCCTGTTGAGACGTCGCTTCAGGTGACGGGTGTCGAAGCGAAAAAAACGGGATGTGGTGAAAGCCACATCCCGTTTTTCATTTTCAGCCGGTCGCTACGCAACCGGCGTCAATCGTCCTTCTTCACGAACCGCAAGATCGCATCGACGATCATCGCCCGATGCCGCGCGCGCAATCGAGGATGCGACGGATCGCGCCCGAACGCGGTGCCGAACGTATGCCGGTTGCCCACGCGATGAAAGCACAGCGAACTGATCATCAGATGCAGATCGATCGGATCGATGTCGCTGCGGAACTGGCCGGCCGCGATGCCGCGCGCGAGCAGATCCTCGATCGTGTGAATCACAGTGACGTTGCGTCCTTTGAACGTCTTGACCTGCTCGACGTACTTCGCGCCGTGAATGTTTTCAATGGTCACGAGGCGCACGAAGTCGCGCTGCCGGTCGTGGTAGTCGAACGTGAATTCGACCAGCGCGCGCATGCCCTCGACCGGATCGAGTTCGCTGATGTGCAGATCCTGTTCGAGCGCGCGAATGTCTCCATACACCTTTTCCAGCACCGCCTGGTACAACCCTTCCTTGCTGCCGAAGTAGTAGTACAGCATGCGCTTGGTGGTGTTCGTGCGCTCCGCGATCGCGTCGACGCGTGCGCCCGTTAGTCCCATCGCGGAGAACTCCTGGGTCGCGACGTCGAGGATGTTGCGCTTCGTCTGCTCGGGATCGTATTTGCGTGGGGCGTCCGCACGCCGGGCTTCAACACGCCGGGCGTCGGCTCGCTTGGTGTCGGTACGTCGCGCGTCGGCGTGCGGTGCGCCGGACACGATGCCGTTGGTATCAGGCTCGGCGGCCTTGCTTCCCTTTTTCATTGTGGTTTCGAGCGGCAGTGACGGCGCATTCTAGCATGGCGAAATGGGCCTCTGGCGCGGGTCTCGGGCATCGGTGCAGGTATTTCGGAGGGGCCTGGGTGGCGCTTACGCGACCGGTCGCGCGGGCCGGCGGCGCGCGGCGAGGGCGTCGCGTGTTTGCATCGCGGTGTACGTGAGCTGCGCGGCCGCGAGACCGAGCGCGCCGTATGTGCGCGTGAGGCCGAAGCTCGCGAATGCATCGGGCACCGGCCGTTCACCGCAGATCGCCGCGGCCAGCAATTCGCCCGACACCGTGGTCGGCGCCATGCCGTGTCCGCCGAAACCGACCGCGTACCAGACGCCGTCCGTGCTCTGGCCGATCTGCGGCATCTTGTGCCGCGCGTAGCTCATTAGTCCGCCCCACGCATGCTCGATGCGCACGTCGCGCAGCTGCGGATACACCTTCAGCAAGTCCTGCCGCAGAAGACGCGCGATCGCCTCGGGCTCGCGATCACGCACCGAGATGCGGCCGCCCCACAGGATGCGCGTATCGGGCAGCGGCCGATAGTAGTCGAATGCGAAGCGGGTGTCGTAGACCGCGGCGCGCGTCGCGATCGCGTCGTTCAAGCGTTCGCCGAGCGGCTCGGTCGCCATCACGTAGGTGGCGATCGGCAGCACCGCGCGCTCGACGCGCGCGTACACGTTGCGCGCATAGCCGCCGCCCGCCATCACGACATGACGCGCGTCGAGCGCGCCTTGCGATGTTTCTACGACGAAGCCCGCGCGGTCGCGCCGCAAGCCGACGACCGGCGAGCGCTCGTGGATCGTCACGCCCGCTTGCGCGGCCGCCGCGGCGACGCCGAGGACGTACTTGAGCGGATGAAAATGGAACGCGTTGCGCTCGAACAGTCCGCCGTGATAGCGGTTCGTTTTCAGTTGCGCGGCGAGTTCGTCGGCGGCGATGGGTTCCCAGTCGACGCCGAACGAATCGCGCATCAGACGCCGTTGCGCTTCGAGACGTGCTGGTTCGTCGAACCAGTTCGCGAGGATCACCCCGGCATCGGTTGCGTCGCAATCGATTCGATAGCGCGCAATGCGTTTGCGCATCAGCTCGACCGCGTCGGTGGTCAGCGCATAGAGTTCGCGCGCGCGTGCCGGGCCGAGCGTCTTCAGCAGGTCGGCGCAATCGAGGCTATAGCCGCCGAACACGAAGCCGCCGTTGCGTCCCGATGCGCCGAAGCCGACCTGCTGCGCTTCGAGCACGACGACGTCTTCGACGCCGCGCTCGGCGAGTCCCAACGCGGTGGAGAGTCCCGCGAGTCCGCCGCCGATGATGCAGACGTGCGCGCTGCGTCGACCGTTGAGCGGCGCATAGGCGCAGGAGCGAGTGACGGTGGCTTCGTAGAAAGTTTGCATGGGGCGCGAGCTCGTGGACACGCCCTAGGTTAGCGGCAATCGCGTGTCGCCGTCCAGCCCGCGGAAGCCCGCACGTCGGCGGGCGCCCCGCTGCATTTCAACGTGTGTTATCGACCCCAGCGCAACACCAGCGGATCGAGCCGGCGCGCGATCTTCAACAGCCCTTCGCGCGTCGCCGGATGCATCTGCGGCAGCGGATGACGCACCGCGTCCGAAGCGATCACGCCGCCTTCCTTCATCAGCGCCTTGCACGATGCGAGGCCGCCCTGGCGGTTCTCGTAGTTGATCAGCGGCAGCCACTGCTGATAGTGCGCGGCGGCGCCCTCGGTATCGCCGGCCGCATAGGCATCGATGATCAGGCGGATGCCATCGGCATAACCGCCGCCCGTCATCGAGCCGGTCGCGCCCGCATCGAGATCGGCCATCAACGTGATCGCTTCCTCGCCGTCCCACGGACCGACGATCGCGTCGCCGCCCAGTTCGATCAGCTCGCGCAGCTTGTTGGCGGCCTGTGGCGTTTCGATCTTGAAGTACGACACGTTGTCGATCTCGCGCGCCATGCGGGCGAGGAACGGCGCGGACAACGGCGTGCCGCTGACCGGCGCATCCTGGATCATGATCGGAATCTGGATCGCATCGGACACCGTGCGATAGAACTCGTAGATGCCGCGTTCGCCGATGCGGATCGTCGCACCGTGATACGGCGGCATCACCATCACCATCGCGGCGCCCGCAGCCTGCGCGGCGCGGCTGCGCTCCGCGCACTGGTACGAACTGAAGTGCGTGGTCGTGACGATCACCGGCACACGGCCCGCGACATGTTCGAGCGAGAGATGCATCAGTGTGCCGCGCTCGTCGTCGGACAGCGCGAACTGCTCGGAGAAGTTCGCGAGAATGCACAAACCGTTCGATCCGGCGTCGATCATGAAATCGAGGCAGCGCTTCTGGCCTTCGAGGTCGAGGCGGCCGGCGTCGTCGAAGATCGTCGGTACGACGGGGAAGACGCCGCGCAGGGCGGGGGAGTTTGACGCTTGGCTCATGGCGATGTGGTCCGTGCTGGGATGGAAGGATTGCGCTCGAGCCCGCGAACGAGCGGCGCAACTGGATGAATGTCTCCTGCGGCGACTATACGGCGCTTGGCCTCGCAGGTATATTGAATTGTTTCCATATCGTGATCGCTTTTGCGACTCACCCGCCCAATGAAAGACACGCTCAACCTCCTGCTGTCGAAGCTGCGCATGAAGCAGCTGCATCTGCTGATCGCGCTCGACGATCACAAATCGCTGCACAAAGCGGCCGGCGTGATGTCGATGACGCAATCGGCGGCGAGCAAGGCGCTACAGGAGCTCGAATCGATGCTCGACGCTCCGCTTTTCGAGCGCTCGAAAAGCGGCATGATCCCGAACCAGCTCGGCCATTGCGTGATCCGCTATGCGCGAGTCGTGACGTCGGACCTCACCGCGCTCTGCCAGGACGTCGCGGAAATACGTTCGGGGCGTGGCGGGCGGCTCGCGCTCGGCGCGATCATGGGCGCGATTCCCGACTGCGTGGTACCCGCGCTGAACCAGTTGCATGCGGCGCAACCGGGTCTGTCGATCGAGGTGGTCGAAGACACCAGCGCGCGGATGCTCGCGCAGCTCGACGACGGCCGGCTCGATCTGGTGGTCGGCCGCGCGGCGGTCGCGGCCGATCCGTCGAAGTATCAGTATCGCCCGCTCGGCGACGAGCCGTTGGCGGTGGTGGTCGGGTATCAGCATGCGCCGTTGCCGCGTCGCGAGATGACGTTGAGCGAGCTCGGCGGGCATCGCTGGGTCATGTATCCGTCACATATGCCGCTGCATGCGCTGCTCGAACGCGAGTTGGATCTCGCCGGCCTCGACATGCCCGACAATCCGATTTCGACGGCTTCCACTTTCGTGACAGTCGCGCTGCTGCAAAGCAGCGCCGAACTCGTTTCGCTGCTGCCGAGCGCGATTGCCGGGCCGTTCGTGCGGCACAAGATGCTGCGCGTCGTGCCGGTCAGGCTCAAATCGCCATCGCAGACTTTCGGCATCGTCACGCGCAAGGGCGGCGTGCTGTCGCCGCCGGCGGAGCGGTTCATCGCGCTGTTGCGCGCGCAGACACAACGGACGCAGACGAAAGCACGAGCTTAGCCGCACCGCCACCGGCTTGCTCGGCCGTTCGCCCGGTTGCCGGTAAGAATGCCAGCCAAAAAGCGACTTTATTTCGGCAAGGGCCGCCAGAAACGGCAAAACCGCCCGAAAAGGCGGTTTGGTATTCGGGTGAAAAGACCTTCAATATCTCATGCCGGTTCGCGTTTTGTCATTCGACGCCAGCGGGTGTTGTAGCCGCGACACTGTCGCGTCAATCTGAGCCGATGACGGTTTCTCGTTCCGAGCTACACTGGTTTATATGAACTGAGCCAGGCTGGACATCCTGGCCATCGCTCGGGGAGAGCAGCCATGAATCGGCCACCGCTTCGGTTTCCGCTTCGCGCGACCAGCACCGTGACCGTGCGGAGTTGGCGTTGGCTCAAATGGGGCCTGGCCGCGTTTTTCCTGCTCGCGATGGCGCTGATTGCGCGGCTCGTGCAGATCGAGATCGAGACCTCGCGGCTGCAGGCGCGCTACCTTTCCGAGCTGACCCGCGACGTCGGTTTCTCGGTCGCCGACGGTCCCAGTCATTCCATCCGCTTTCCGCAAGCCGACAAGGGCCCGTACGATGCGCGCCTCGGCTACGCGCTGTTGCCTGCCATTCAGCAGCGCCTGTTGCAGCATGGCTTCGAAATCAGCTCGCAGGCGCGCGATTCAGAACGCATGCTGTCGCTGGCCGATGACGGCCTGTTCCTGCCTTACGACGAAAAAGACACGGCAGGCCTGCAATTGTTCGACGGCACTGGCGTGCCGCTATACAGCGCTCAGTTTCCGGGCCGCGTGTACGACAGCTTCGACGCGATTCCGCCGCTCGTCGTGAACTCGCTGCTGTTCATCGAAGACCGCTATCTGCTCGATCCGGGTCAGCCGAACCGCAATCCGGCGATCGACTGGGGGCGCTTCAGCCGCGCGCTCGTCGACCAGGGCGCGCGCGTTTTCAATCGTCATCAGCAGACGCCGGGCGGCAGCACGCTCGCGACGCAGATCGAGAAATTCCGTCACTCGGCGGGCGGCCGCACCGCGACGCCGCCGGAGAAGCTGCGGCAAATCGCGTCTGCGTCGGTGCGCGCGTATCTGAATGGACCGCAAACACTGCCCGCGCGCGAACAGATCGTCGTGCACTATCTGAACTCGGTGCCGCTCGCCGCGCAGCCCGGCGTCGGCGAAATCAACGGGATCGGCGATGGTCTCGCCGCCTGGTATGGGCGCGATTTCCGCGAGACCAACCGTCTGCTGAAGGCGCCGTCGACCGACGCGAATCTGCCCGACCAGGGCCTGGCGTTTCGCGAAGTGCTGTCGCTGATGATCGCGCAGCGCGCGCCGTCGTTTTTCCTGCAGCGCGGCTATCCCGAGCTCGAACGGCTGACCGACAGCTATCTGCGGCTGCTCGCGAATGGCGGCGTGATCAGCGCGCAGTTGCGCGACGCGGCGTTGGCGGCGCACGTCGAACTGCATCGCGCACCGCGCAGCACGCCGGACCTCGGTTCGTTCGTGTCGCGCAAGGCCGTGACGTCGATGCGCTCGCATCTGCTCGCCGCGCTCGGCGTGCGCAGTTTCTATGAACTGGACCGCCTCGACGTGCAGGCGACGGGCACGCTGAACAATGACGTGCAACAGGTCGTCGCCGAGCGCCTCGCCGCCGCCGCGACCAAAGACGGCGCGAAGGCCGCGGGGCTCGTCGGCTACGAAATGCTGCGCGGCTCCGACGATCCGACGCATATCGCCTACAGCTTCACGCTTTTCGAACGGCACGGCGACGCGAACCTCGTGCGCGTGCAGACCGATAGCGTGAACCAGCCGTTCGACATCAATTCGGGCGCGCGCCTGAACCTGGGTTCGACCGCGAAACTGCGCACCGTCATCACGTATCTGCAGATCGTCACCGATCTGCACACCCGTTACGCCTCGCTGAGCAATGCCGAACTGAAAGCAGTCACGCCCGATCCGAACGATCGGCTGACGCGCTGGGCGATCGACTATCTGCTGCACACGCGCGATCACTCGCTGCAGCCGATGCTCGACGCCGCCGTCGAGCGTAAATACTCGGCGAGCCCCGGCGAAACGTTCTTTACGGGCGGCGGCGCGCAGACCTTCACGAACTTCGAGTCCGACGACAACAGCCGCATCCTGACCGTGCATCGTGCGTTCCAGCATTCGGTGAACCTCGTGTTCGTGCGCCTGATGCGCGATATCGTGCACTATGAAATGGTGCAGACCACCGGGCCGTCGTCGGAATGGCTCGGCGATACAGCGACCCGCAAGATGTATCTGACGCGTTTCGCTGATCAGGAAAGCCGCGTGTACATGAAGCGTTTCTACACGAAGTATCACGGCAAGACGCCCGATCAGCAGATCACGCTCTTGCTTCTCGGCGTGCGCAAATCGCCGCCGAAAGTGGCAACCGCTCTGCGCAGCGTCGCGCCGGATCAATCGAACGCCTGGTTCAACAAGATGATGTACGCGGCGCTGAAGAACACCCCGTCGGCTTCGATGCTCGACGACGAAGACCTCGCGAATCTGTACGACAAGTACGGCATCAACCGCTTCAACCTGAACGACCGCGGCTATATCTCCAGCGTGCATCCGCTCGAACTGTGGACGCTGAATTATCTGCGCAAGCATCCCGATGCGACGCTCGCGCAGATCGAAACCGCAAGCCAGGACGTGCGACTGACCACCTACTCGTGGCTCTTCAAGACGCGCTATCACGCGACCCAGGATCGCCGCATCAAGCGCATGGTCGAACTGCGCGCGTTCGACGCGATCGGCAAATCGTGGCAGGCGCTCGGCTATCCGTTCGCGTCGCTGACGCCGTCGTATGCGGCGGCGATCGGCGCGTCGGGCGATCGTCCGGCGGCGCTCGCGCAACTGATCGGCGTGATCGCGAACGGCGGCAACAAGGTGCCGACCGAAACGCTGACGCAAATCGACTTCGCGAAGGATACGCCGTACGAAACGCATTTCAGGCGCGCGGTGATCGCGCCGCAGCAGCAGGTGTCGCCGGAGATCGCGAGCGAGGTACGGATGCTGTTACGTGATGTCGTGACGGGGGGTACCGCGAGGCGCCTCGCGCAAGGTATGACGTTCCCGAACGGCGAAACGCTCGAAGTCTATGGCAAGACCGGCACCGGCGATCAGCGCTTGAACGTGTATGCGAAGGGCGCGCGCTTGATCGAGTCGCGCAAGGTGAATCGCAGCGCGACCTTCGTGTTCGCGCTCGGCGACCGCTTCTACGGCACGCTGACCGCGTGGGTGCACGAGCCCTACGCCGCGCGTTACGACTTCACGAGTGCGCTGGCGGTGCAGTTGCTGAAGTCGATGGCTCCGGCGTTGCAGCCGTTGCTCGATAAGCCGGTTCAGAAAACCGTGACGACGGTGCCGGCGCAAGCGCCGCCAGCAGCGACGAAAGTTGCCGCGCACTGAACCGCTTACCGCTCGTCAAAACCCGCCTCCGACGCCGCCGGCTTCAGAAACAGCTCATGGACCGGTGCGAAATGCCCATAGAGCGGCAGAATCGCACCGCCCATCGCGCGGGCGTCGGCGCCGATCGCGCCTTCCAGCAATTGCGGCCGCACCATCCCTTCCCATTCGAAACGATCGAGCACGCGCTCGGTGCGGCGAATGATCTCGCGCAGCAATAGCCGGTCGAACTCGCCGTCGATCACGACGGCTTCGAGATCGAGCAGCGCGGCCGCGTTGGTCAGCGCGTTTGCGATCGCCGGGCATGCGCTATCGAGCCATTGCTCGGTATGCCGCCACAACTCGGGCGACAGCGCGCGATGATCGTGCGCCGCGGCGGCGGGCGCGCCCGCATCGCTGAACAGTTGTTCGAGCACGAAGCCCGATGCCGCGTGCAGCAACTGCCGCGCCGGTTTGCGTGCGCTGCCTTCGCGCAGCGGGATCGAACCGACCGCGCCGGCGTTGTCGTGCGGACCGCCATGCAGACGGCCGTCGATCACGAGTCCGCCGCCGATGAACGTGCCGACGAACAGATACAGAAAGTTGTGGATGCCGCGGCCCTGGCCCATCACGAGTTCGGCCGCGCACGCGGCCGTGGTGTCTTTGGCGAACTCGACGGGCAGGCCGCTTATCGTCGCGATGCGCGCGCGCAGATCGATGTCGTTCCAGGCTTCGAGCGCGCCGGGCGGCGCGCCGAGAAAGTCGCGCCAGCCGCCGAGCCACAACGGCGCCGCGACGCCGACGCCAACCACTTTGCCGGCCTTCGCACCGAGGGTCTGGTTCACGCGCGCGAGTTTGCTTTCGAGCGCGGGGAACAGCGTTCGCGGGTCGGGATACGCATACTCGAACACGTCGCGGCACACGATGCGCCCGGCGAAGTCCATCGCGAGCACGTCGAGACTGCGGCGTCCGACCTTGATGCCGATCGTGTACGCGCCGTCCGGGCGCAACGCGATCGGCACCGACGGCTGGCCGATCTTGCCGCGCACGCGCGCCTGTTTTTCGAGCAGGCCGTCGGCGATCAGCCGATCGACGATCATCGACACCGTCTGCATCGAAAGACGCGTGAGGCGGCCGACCTCGGCCTTCGGCAGCGGGCCATGCAAGCGGATCGTTTGCAGCACGATCCGCTCGTTGAATTGCCGCATGCCGACCTGGTTCGAGCCGACCGTGCGTTTGACCGGCGAACGCGGGCTGGTGCTGGAAGTGTCCATCGTCGTGTATCGGCCTCGTGGCTCAGCGGGTTGAGCGGCGCGTCACGCGATTGCCTTCACGTCGGCTTCCTTCGCGCCGGTCATGATCGCGACCGCTTCCGACATGTGCACGTCCTTCGTATTGACGAGCGCCGCGCGCCGGCCGAGCCGCTGAATATGGATGCGATCGGCGATCTCGAACACGTGCGGCATGTTGTGGCTGATCAGGATCACCGGCAAACCACGATCGCGCACGCGCCGGATCAGTTCGAGCACCATGTTGCCTTCCTTCACGCCGAGCGCGGCGGTGGGCTCGTCCAGAATCACCACGTGACGCGCGAACGCCGCGCTGCGTGCCACCGCGACACCCTGGCGCTGACCGCCGGACAGCGTTTCGACCGCCTGGCGCATCGAGCGGATGCCGATTTGCAAGTCTTTCATGGCCGCGGTCGCTTCGTCGAGCATGCGGCGCTTGTCGATCATCTTGAACAGCGAGCCGCGCCACCCTGGCTTCAGCAATTCGCGCGCGAGAAACAGGTTTTCGGCGATGCTCATCGCCGGTGCGACCGCGAGTTCCTGGTACACGGTCTCGATTCCTTGCGCGCGTGCATCGAGCGGACTGCGGAACTTGACCGGTTTGCCGTCGAGCAGAATCTCGCCTTCGTCGGGCACCGTGGCGCCGGAAAGCGCCTTGATCAGCGACGATTTGCCCGCGCCGTTGTCGCCGATCACCGCGAGGATTTCGCCCGGCAGCACTTCGAAATCGCAACCGTCGAGCGCGGTCACGTTGCCATATCGTTTGACGAGCCCGCGTGCTTGCAGAACCGGCATGCCGGCGGACGTGGAAGGGGAGGTGGAGGTCAGCATGACAAGGCTCCTGTGCGGGATCAACGGCCGCGGTGCGAGAGTTTATCGGCGGCGACCGCGAGAATCACGAGGATGCCGGTGATCAAGACCTGGTACACCGAGGACACACCGATCAGCGTCAGGCCGTTACGGAACACGCCGACGATCAGCGCTCCGAGCAAGGTGCCGACGATCGACCCGCGTCCGCCGAACAGACTCGTGCCGCCGAGCACGACCGCGGTGATGCTGTCGAGGTTCTCGGTTTGCCCGGCCTGCGGGTCGCCGACGCCGGTGCGCGCTACCGACAGCAGCGCGGCGATGCCATAGATCGCGCCGGCGAGCGTGTAGACGATCAGCAGAATCCGCTGCGACGACAGGCCCATCAGCCGCGCGGCCTCGGCGTTGTTGCCGAGCGCGTACAGATGCCGGCCGGGCACCGTGTCGCGCAGCACGAACCACGTGGCCAGATACATCAGCAGCGTCAGCACGGTGCCGTACGTGACTTCCGCCGGTCCGAGCCTGAACGTGCTGCCGAAGAACATGATCGCGTCGGGCAGGTTCGACACGCTTTCCGCGTTCGAGTAGATCTGCGTGAGCGCAAACGCGATGTTCAGCGTACCCAGCGTGACGATGAACGCGGGAAGTTTGATGCGTGTGATCAACAGACCGTTCAGTAAGCCGAACAATGTGCTGGCGCCGATGCCGCATAGGATTGCGAGAATGGGTGGCACGCCGAGCACGACCGCGAACTTGGTCATGATGATCGAGCCGAAGGCCATCACCATGCCGCAGGACAGATCGATGCCACCGGTCAGCACGATCAGCGTCTGGCCGATCGCGATGACCGCGACGACCATCGTCTGTTGCAGGATCAGCGACAGGTTCTGGAACGACAGAAAGCGGCTGCTCTGCGAAATAAAGAATGCGCAGGCCAGCACCAGCGCGATCAACGGTCCGATTTCGGTCAGCGATGGCAGATGCTCGGAGAAAGACGGGCGCGGGCGGCCGGCGGGCGCGGAAGGAGTCGACATGATGGCAGTCCTCGGTACATGAGCGTGACCTGAAGGTCACGCGGCGAATCAGATGGCGGCCCGCTACGACGCGCAACGGGCCGCTGTGCAATGCGCGTTACTTGCCCCAGCAGTTATCGAGGCCGAACTTCGTGTCCTTGCTATCGACGCCGGACATCGGTCTATCGGTGATCAGCGTGACGCCGGTGTCCTGATACCCGGAGACTTTCTTGCCGGTCTTCGCGTAATCGACGCCGGCGCTGACGCCGAGCGAGGCCATCTTCAGCGGATACTGCTGCGAGGTCGCCGCGATCGCGCCGGCCTTCACATTGCGCACGCCTTCGCAGCCGCCGTCGATCGACACGATCATCACGCCCTTGTCCTTGCCCGCTGCCTTCAGCGCGCGATACGCGCCGGCCGCGGCCGGTTCGTTGATCGTGTAGACCACGTTGATATCGGGTGCCTTCTGCAGGCAGTTTTCCATCGCGGTCTGGCCTTTCGCCTGATCGCCGCGCGTGTCCTGGCTGCAGACGATCGACGCATCGCCTTCCTTGACACCGAAGCCTTCGAGGAAGCCGTTGTGACGCAGTACGCCGACCGACACGCCCGGTGCGAGATCGAGCGTGGCGATCTTCGCGGGTTTGCCGTTCAGCGCGGCCTTCGCATATTTGCCGATCAGCACGCCGGCCTTGAAGTTGTCGGTCGCAAAGAGGGCGTCGGTCGCGTCCTGCGGATCGGTCGGCGTATCGAGCGCGACAACCATCACGCCGGCCGCGCGCGCCTTCTTGATGCTCGGCACGATCGCCTTGGTGTCGCTCGGCGTGATCAGGATCGCTTTCGCGCCGGCCGTCATCATGTTTTCGATCGCGGTGACCTGGCTCGCGTTGTCGCCGTCGAACTTGCCGGCGGCCGTGATCAGTTTCGCGCCGTCTTTCGACGCGGTCGCGTCCGCGCCCTGGCGCATCTTGACGAAGAACGGGTTCGTATCGGTCTTCGTGATCAGGCCGATGACGGGCTGGTCGGCGGCCTGACTCGCGCTCGCGCACCACAGCGCCGCTGCCGCGGCACACATCGATACGATTGTCCTGACGACAGGACGCCTGTGGAAATTCAGATTCATGAGACGCTCCTCCAGTTATTGGCAACGACGTGTGAGACTGCTGATAGATCGAAACTGCAAAGTTGCTGGGTCGACGTTCGGCGATGACGCTTCGATTCGACGTGGTCCGAACGAAATCACCTAAATCACTTTGGTTGATTTAGTACAGCAGGCGCGCAGCCGATCGTCAAGGTAATGCGAAAGCGGAAATTTGCCGCGCGGCGCCCCGCGTGCAGGCTGAAAGGCTCGCGTGGTAAGGCTTTGAAGGCGTGTTGCGGTGCAAAGCAGCGCGTTTGTGCTTCGGGAAAGTCCTGGATCGACTGAAAGCTATTTGAAGCTTGAGCGATGGCTTTTAAACACATTTCGCGGCACGTAACGCGCTTTTTCAGTGTTCGCTGAATCCGGAGGCGAGGTCGCGGCGGAACGGCACTTGCTCGCGTCGACAGAACGTGAACCTGTCGGAGAGACCCATGCCTTCGCATTGGTGGCAGCGACGACTCGGCTCCCGTGCATCGCTGAGCGCCGCCGCGCTCGTGATCGGCGTTCTGTACGCGGGCAGCACGATGGTCACGCCGCTTTATCCGCTCTATCAACGCCGGTTCGGCTTGTCCGAGCTGACGATCACGCTCGTGTACGCGACCTACGTGATCGGCAACCTCGGCGCGTTGTTTCTATTCGGTCGCGTATCCGACCAGGCCGGCCGTCGATCGGTCACTCTGCTGGTGCTCGCAGCCGCGATCGCGAGCACGATGTGCTTTCTATTCGCCACGCATGCGACGTGGCTGTTCGTCGCCCGAGCGGCAAGCGGACTTGCGATCGGCGTCGGTGCCGCCACGGCGACCGCGTGGATCGCGGAATTGCACGCCGGCGCCGACAAGGCGCCCGCCAGCCGTCTTGCCGCGGCGGTCAATCTGGCCGGGCTCGGAGTGGGGCCGCTGCTGACCGGACTGCTCGCGCAGTTCGCGCCCTGGCCGTTGCACACGGTGTTCGTCGTTTATCTGTTGACGCTTCTGTTCACCGCGGCGTTGTCGGCGCTCGCATGTGAAACCGTGCAGGAGCGCGCCCGGACGTTTGCACAGGTGTCGTTCGCGCCGCGCATCGGCGTACCCGCGCGATTGCGCGTGGCATTCGTCGTGCCTGCCGTCACCGCATTCGCGACCTTCGCGCTGCTCGGCTTTTTCGCGGCGCTGCTGCCCAATCTGATCGCGAACAGCATGCATCTGCACAGCCCCGCGCTGAGCGGGGCGCTCGTCGCCGAACTGTTCGCCGCGAGCACGATCACGGTGATGGTCACGTCGAAACTCGCCGCCCGCACCGCGATGTTCGCCGGTCTCTGGCTGTTGCCGCCGAGTCTGGCGTTGCTGCTCTGGGCGCAGGTCGCCGCGTCGATCGTGGTGCTGAGCGCGGCGACGGCGTTGTGTGGCATCGCAGCCGCGCTCGGGTTTCGCGGCAGCTTGCAGGAGGTCAACCGGATCGCGCCCGCGGACCAACGCGCCGAATTGCTATCGGCGTATCTGCTGTGCTGTTACACCGGCAACTCGTTGCCGGCGGTCGGCATAGCGCTGCTGTCGACACGGGTCGGGCATTTGTGGGCCAACGTCGCGTTCGCGGCGGTGTCCGCGGGCTTGGCCTGCATTGCGTTGGCGGTCGGTGCGCGCGTGCCTCGTCGCGCGAGTTGATGCGCGGCAAGCCGGCTGAGCGTCGGCGACTACACGTTGCGTCGTGGCTGCTACTGCCACATCAACGCGAGCGGGGCGCGGCCGTCGATGCGCGCACGACCAGTTTCGGCTCGGACGAAATCCGCATCGGCACGTGCGCTGGCACGTCCCCCACGGCGCGTCCAGCTTGCCCGTAGGACGTCTCGATCAGCTCGCGCAGCAGTTCCACCGCAAGTCCCGCTACCTCGACCGTCGGTACCGCCACCGTCGTCAGCGCGGGACGCGACTCGCGCGCGAGCTGGATGTCGGTGATGCCGATCACAGACAGATCGTGCGGCACGCGCAGGCCGAGGTCCGCGGCCGCGTGCATCGCGCCGAGCGCGGGCAGGTCGTTGGTCGCGAAGATCGCGCTCAGCTGCGGATCGGCTTCGAGCAGCGCGCGCGTCGCAAGGTAGCCGCCGTGGATCGTGTCGACCGCGTGCCGCACGCGATTCCTCGTCACGCCGGCCGCACGCAACGCGTCGACGAAACCCTCGTAGCGCGCCGCGTGAATGCCCGACGCCTTGCTGCCGACGATCGCACCAAAGCGCCGATGCCCGAGTTCGAGCAGATGCTCGCCGGCCAGCTTGCCGGCCAGCCTGAAATCGACCGCGACGCACGGCAACCCGGGCGGCTCGCTGGGCCGCTCCCACATGCACAGCACGACTGGTGTGCCGCGCGCTTCGGTCTTGTGCAGATCGGCGAAATCCAGGTTCGCGTTGGTCACGAGCACACCTTCGGAAAGCGTGCCGGCGATCTGGTCGAGGTACGCGCGGCCACTCAGCGGATCCTCGTTCGTATTGCAGATGATCACGAAGTGGCCGCTCGCGCGCGCGGCGCGTTCGACCGCGAGCGCGAACTCGGGATAGAACGGATTCGCGATGCTCGAGACCATCAGCGCAAGCGTCGGCGCGCGGCCTTCGGCGAGCGCGCGCGCGGCGAGATGCGGGCGATAGCCGAGCGCCGCGACCGCGTCGAGCACGCGTTGCCGCGTCGTTTCGCCGACGCGGCCGCGATTGCGCAGCACGTTGGACACCGTGGCAGGCGTGACGCCGGCGTGACGCGCGACTTCGCTGAGTGTAGGCATGACAAGGTCAGTATTTGGGATGGCTGTCCGGCATTTGCGTCGCGGCGCGAGGCGCGGCAACATCTGCCCTCGAACCAAGTACAGAACGATATCGGAGACAGACCCAACGATCGCCTTGCGGTCGATTTTTTCGGTCACGCTGATTAAGCGCTTAATCTCCGACTTCGCGCCGATTAAATCACGGAGTCGATGCAATGGCGAGCATTTCGTTACGAGGCGTGCAGAAGGCGTATGGCGACGGTGCGCCAGTGATTCGCAACGTCGATCTGGACATCGGCGAAAACGAGTTCTGCGTGTTTCTCGGCCCGTCGGGCTGCGGCAAATCCACGCTGCTGCGCATGATCGCCGGACTCGAAGACGTGACCGACGGCGACCTGTCGATCGGCGGGAAGATCGTCAACGACGTGCCGGCCGCGCAACGCGGCGTCGCAATGGTGTTCCAGAGCTATGCGCTGTTTCCGCACATGAGCGTGTTCGAGAACATGGCGTTCGGCCTGAAACTCGCGAAGACCCCGAAGGATGAAATCGAGCGCAAGGTGCGTGAAGCCGCGCGCATCCTGCAACTCGAGGCACTGCTCGAGCGCAAGCCGAAGGCGCTGTCGGGCGGGCAGCGGCAGCGCGTCGCGATCGGCCGCGCGATCGTGCGCGAGCCCGGCGTGTTTCTGTTCGACGAACCGCTGTCCAATCTCGATGCAACCTTGCGCGGACAAACGCGCGTCGAGATCGCACGCCTGCATAAGCAGTTCGCGAAGGCGAGCGTGGTCTACGTGACGCACGATCAGATCGAAGCGATGACGCTCGCCGACAAGATCGTGCTGCTGCATTCGGGCAAGGACACCGAGCGCTACGGCAGCATCGCGCAGATCGGCGCGCCGCTCGAGTTGTATCACCGCCCGAAAAGCCGCTTCGTGGCCGGCTTTATCGGCTCGCCGCGAATGAATTTCCTGCCGGGCAAAGTGGCCTCGCTCGACGCGCAAGGCGTGCTCGTCACGCTCGATCACACCGGCGAGAACGTGCGCGTGCCGGTCAGCAGCGTGGGCTTGCAGCCAGCGAAGCCGGTCACGCTCGGCGTGCGTCCCGAGCATCTGGAGTTCGTCGATGCATCGGCCGCGTCGCAAGACGGCGTGCTCGCGCGCACCGTATCGCTCGTCGAGCAGCTTGGCGAACACAGCTACGTGCACCTCGATCAACCCGGCGGGGCCGTGCTGATCGCGAAGGCGCCGGGCAACACGCGCCTCGCCCCAGGCGATCGCGCGAGCCTGCGGGTGCCACGTACCGCCTGTCATCTGTTTACCGAGGACGGCTTCGCGGCCGCGTCGCTCGAATCCGTCGAACACTACGCTTGAAGAACATTGGGGACACAGGGATGCGTTTAGGAGTCTGTTATTACCCGGAGCACTGGCCCGAGTCGATGTGGGAAGACGACGCGCGCCGGATGAAAGCGCTCGGCATCGAGCAGGTGCGAATTGCAGAATTCGCGTGGAGCCGGATCGAGCCGACGCCCGGCGAATACGATTGGGGCTGGCTCGATCGCGCCGTCGACGTGCTCGGCGCGGCTGGCCTGAAGGTCGTCATGTGTACGCCGACCGCGACACCGCCGAAGTGGCTGATCGATCGTCATCCGGATATCCTGCCGGTCGGCGCCGATGGACGCCCACGCGCGTTCGGCTCGCGGCGTCATTACGACTTCTCGTCGCCCGCGTATTTCGAGGCGTCGCGCCGTATCTGCACGGCGGTGGCCGAGCGCTACGGCAAGCATCCGGCGGTCGCTTTCTGGCAGACCGATAACGAATTCGGCTGTCATTACACGGTGGTCAGCTATTCGCCGGCCGCGCTCGCGCGCTTTCGCGAGTGGCTGAAAGCACGTTATCGCACGATCGAGGCGTTGAACGAAGCATGGGGCACGGTGTTCTGGAGCATGGAGTACCGCGGCTTCGAAGAAATCGACGCGCCGGTCGGCACCGTGACCGAGGCGCATCCGTCGCATCGGCTCGACTACCGGCGCTTCGCATCCGACGAAGTGGCGCGCTACAACCGCATGCAGGTCGAGATCATTCGCGCGCATTCGCCGGGCCGGCCGGTCGCGCACAACTTCATGCAGCTCTTCACCGAATTCGATCACTACAAGGTCGCGGCCGATCTCGACGTCGCGACGTGGGACAGCTATCCGCTCGGCGCGCTCGAAGAACAGTGGTTCGCGCCGGACCTCAAGGCGCGCTGGTTGCGTACCGGTCATCCGGATTTCGCGTCGTTCAATCACGACGTGTATCGCGGTATGTCGAAGCTGCCGCTGTGGGTGATGGAGCAGCAGCCGGGGCCGGTGAACTGGGCGCAGTGGAACCCGGCGCCGCTGCCGGGCATGGTGCGGCTGTGGAGCTGGGAAGCGTTCGCGCACGGCGCTGGCTGCGTGTCGTATTTCCGCTGGCGTCAGGCGCCGTTCGCGCAGGAGCAGATGCATGCGGGGCTCAATACGCCCGATAACCGGCTCGACGTCGGCGGCAATGAAGCCTCGCAGGTGGCGTCGGAAATCCAGACGGTGCTCGCCGCGAATGCCGATGCGAATGCGTCGATCCGCTCGAAAGTCGCGCTCGTCTACGACTACGAAGCGAAGTGGCTGTTCGAGATTCATCCGCAGGGCGCGGATTTTCACTATCCGCGCTTCGCGTTCGAGTACTACTCGGCTTTGCGCTCGCTCGGACTCGACGTCGATGTCGTGCCGGCCGATGCATCGTTCGATGGCTATAGCCTCGTCGTCGTGCCGCCGCTGCCGATGGTGCCCGACGATTTCGCCGAACGTCTCGCGCGCTCGGGCGCGCAATTCGTGCTCGGCCCACGTACTGGATCGAAGACGCGCGACCTGCGGATTCCGGCGAATCTGCCGCCTGGCGCATTGACGTCGGTGTTGCCGCTGCGCGTGTGGCGCGTCGAATCGATGCGGCCGAACGTGACCGAAGCGGTAGTGCTCGAACAGCAGGGCGGTGCCGCCGATGGCTTCGCGCGACACTGGCGCGATTTCATCGACAGCGACGCATCATCCTCGTTCGACGTGCGCGCGCGTTTCACGGACGGTCATCCCGCGTACGTGCGAAGCGGCGCGTTCCACTACCTCGCGAGCCTGTTCGACGACGCGCTAACGGTGCATCTGTTCGCGCAGATCGCACAGGAAGCGGGCCTCGAAACGCAGGCGCTCGGCGACAGCGTGCGCATCAGCCGACGCGGCGCGCTGACCTATGTGTTCAACTATGGCGATCAAGCCCGCACGCTCGACCACATTCCCGACGACGCTTTTGTGATAGGTTCACGCGAGTTGGCGCCGCAAGGTGTAGCGATCTACCGCTCGTAATAGAAGTCCAGTCGTAGCAACTCCACGCAGTCATTCGAAACAGAAGCGACAACGTCGCAAAAACCTTGGCATAAAGGAGACAGTCAGGATGAAACTGAAACCACGCAAGATTCTGTTGGCGCTCGCGCTAGCCGCGGTCGCCGCGGGGACCTCCGTCGTCAGCACCGCACAGGCGGGCACACTCGCGCTGAACATCGCGTACAAGGGCGCGAGCCAGCGCGCGGTGTGGCAGCAGGTGGTCGACGAGTTCAAGAAGGCGCATCCCGATGTCGACGTGAAGGTGTCGTTCATCGACGAGGAGGCCTACAAGGTTCAGTTGCCGGGTTGGCTTTCGACTGTCGCACCCGATATCGTCAACTGGCACGACGGCGAACGGATGGCCTATTACGCGCAGCGTGGTCTGTTCGATGATCTGAGTGGCGACTGGCAGAAGAACGGCTGGAACGGCATGTATGCGTCGACGAAGGAAGCGTCGTCGTACAAGGGCAAGCAGTATGCCGCGCCGACCGTGTACTACTCGTGGGGGATGTTCTATCGCAAGGATCTGTTCGAGAAGGCCGGCATCAAGGGCGAGCCAAAAACATGGGACGAGTTTCTTGACGCCTCGAAAAAGCTCAAGGCCGCGGGCATTACGCCGATCGCGGTGGCGGGCCGCGATGCGTGGACGCTGGCCGGCTGGTTCGATTACCTCGATCTGCGTCTGAACGGCAACGCGTTCCATCAGAAGCTGATGGCCGGCGAGATTCCGTACACCGATCCGCGTGTGAAGAAAGTCTATACGACATGGAAGCAACTAATCGACGACGGCTACTTCATCAACAATTCACTGTCCTACGATCTCGACGCGGTGCAGCCGTTCCTGTTCCAGGGCAAGGCGGCCATGATGCTGATGGGGACGTTCATTGCGGCCGGTTTTCCGGACAACGTGAAGCCGCAAATGGGCTACTTCCAGTTCCCGATCATCGACTCCAAGGTGCCGACCGCCGAAGATGGGCCGGTCGAATCGCTGCATATTCCGTCGAAGGCGAAGAACAAGACCGATGCACACACGTTCCTTGCTTTCGTCGCGACGCCCGAGATCGGCGAACAACTCGCACAGGGGCTCGGCTCGTTGTCGGCGAATAGCAAATCGCCGGAGCCTGAAGAACCGATTTCGAAGATCGGTTTCCAGATCCTGTCGAATACGAAGGGCGGTATCGCGCAGTTCTACGATCGCGACATGACGAAGGAAATGGCCGACGAAGGGATGAAGGGGATGCAGCGGTTCGTCTCCGATCCGTCGAAACTCGACGACATCCTCGCGCAGCTCGAGCAGACGCGTCAGCGTATCTACAAGAAGTGAGCGGCGGCGGCCGCAAGGCCGCTGTCCGATGCATCCCGTTGTATCAGATCGGATCGGGAGATTGATCGTGTCGCATTCCGTCAGCCGTCATAGCGTCGACGGTCCTGTTGAATCCGGTGGGCCGAGCTTGCCGGCGCCGGGCGGCGCGCTTGGCGGCGCACTGGTCGCGTCGCGCCGGCGCGGCCCGACGCCGACCGCGCGGCGGCAGCGGCGCGCCGCGTTCCTGTTTCTCGCGCCGGCCTGCTTCATGGTGGCCGTGTACGTGGTGTGGCCGATTCTCTCGACGATCCGCCTGAGCTTCTTCAACTGGGACGGGATGACCGAGCCGACCTTCATCGGTCTCGCGAACTATATCGAGCTGGTCCATACGCCGACGTTCTATACGGCGCTGAGGAACAACCTGATCTGGCTCGTGCTGTTCCTGCTCGCACCGCCAATGGGGCTCGCCGTCGCGCTGTATCTGAACCAGGCGGTGGCCGGTATCCGCATCGTCAAGTCGCTGTTTTTCGCGCCGTTCGTGTTGTCGGGCGTGGTGGTCGGGCTGATCTTTTCGTGGTTCTACGATCCGACCTTCGGCCTGCTCGCGATGATGCTCGGCCGCGGCGTGCCGGTGCTCGGCGATCCGCGCTATGCGACTTTCGGCATCGTGTTCGCGGCACTGTGGCCGCAAACCGCGTATTGCATGATTCTTTATCTGACCGGCTTGACCACGTTGAACGCCGAGCAGATCGAAGCCGCGCGAATGGAAGGCGCGCAGGGCTGGTCGATGCTGTGGCATGTGATCCTGCCGCAGTTGCGGCCCACGACGTTCATGGCGATCGTCGTGACGATCATCGGCGCGCTGCGCAGCTTCGATCTGATTTCGGTGATGACGGGCGGCGGTCCGTTCGAAAGCTCGACGGTGCTTGCCTACTTCATGTACGACCAGGCAATCAAGTATTACCGCATCGGCTATTCGGCGGCGATCGCGGTGGTGCTGTTCGGCATCATGCTCGTGTACATCGTCTATCACCTGCGGCGGATGCTGCGCGCCGAGCAATAAGGAGCCGCTGATGTTTCCGATTCCGATCGACAAATGGAAGCCGGCCACGCGCCGTGCATACAAACTGACGTTGCCGATTGCACTCCTGATCTGGCTGTTGCCGATGATCGCGGTGCTGGTTACGTCCGTGCGTTCGACCGAAGAACTAAGCGAGGGCAATTACTGGGGATGGCCGAAGCGCTTCGCGATGTTCGACAACTATCGCGAGGCGTTGACGACGTCGCCGATGCTGCATTATTTCTGGAACAGCGTGCTGATCACGGTGCCTTCGGTAGTGGGCTCGATCGCACTCGCGGCGATGGCGGGCTTTGCATTGGCGATCTATCGCTTTCGTGGCAATTCCACGTTGTTCGCGACGTTCGTCGCGGGCAACTTCGTGCCGATCCAGGTGTTGATGATTCCGGTGCGCGATCTGTCGTTGCAACTCGGGCTGTTCAATACCGTGAGCGCGCTGATTCTGTTTCATGTGTCGTTCCAAACCGGCTTTTGTGCGCTGTTTCTGCGCAACTTCATCAAGCAGCTGCCGTTCGAACTGGTCGAGGCGGCGCGCATCGAAGGGGCGAACGAATGGACCGTGTTCTTCAGGATCGTGCTGCCGCTGATTCGTCCGGCGCTCGCGGCGTTGGCGATCCTCGTGTTCACGTTCGTGTGGAACGACTATTTCTGGGCCCTGTGTCTGACGCAAGGCGATGACGCCGCGCCGATCACGGTCGGCGTGGCCGCGCTGAAAGGGCAGTGGACGACCGCGTGGAATCTCGTTTCGGCGGGATCGATTCTGGCGGCGCTGCCATCGGTGATGATGTTCTTCGCGATGCAGAAGCATTTTGTCGCGGGACTGACGTTTGGCGCGACGAAGGGGTGAAGATGTTGGCGCGTGGCGATGCTGCGCAGAGAAGGGTTGCCCGCGCAAGCGGGCTTTTTTTCGGCATGCTCGATTGCTGCCCGCCTGCTGGCTTATCAATCAACGCTTTCACGATGCCGCATTGTTCCGACTCGGAGATTCCTTAACAAGGCAACTTCTGCTACCGGTATTGCTGCTACCCCTATCTCTGGTTTGTCGAGGTCATGGCCCGCGCGAAACATTCGCTGGGAAAACCAGGTCGCGGCCGCAGATTCACCCGCTCGCCGCCCATCGGATAAGATACGGCCCGCCATGCATTTTTAGAACGGAAGGAGTGGTTTCAATGATCGAACCGAGCAACGTTTTCAAGGAAAATCTCGCCAGAATGCCGGCAATCGACGGCATCGCACGCATCGATCTGGTCAACGGCAGCGGTGCCGTGGTCGCTAGCATCGAGAACAAACCGGGCAAGCAGGGCTCGCTCGCGGTGTACAACTACCTGCGCGGCGCGTTCGGCACGCTCGACGCGAAGGCGGCCGAACACGGCCTCGCGCTGTTCGCCGAGCATACGGACGACGCGCGCAACCGTCCGGGCGCCCATCCGAACGTCGATCACCTGCTGGCGATTGCCGCCGGCGGCGAGGCATTGCGCATCGACGTGGTTCCGGCAGCTTAAGGCCGCTCGAGTCTTTTCCGCTTTCACAAGCTAGACGTTTTCCTACCGCTGCCGCAAATTCCGACGCCCCGGCGACGGGATTTGCGGCCCGCCAGCGCTGATTGCCCGGTAAAAACCCTCGTTTTTCTCGAAGCCCCCGGATTAGCTTCAGATTCGGCTTCTGTTCGGCGAATTGAAACGCCGGGGGGCGGCGCACACTGAGTTCGTCCCGTCGCGTATATCGCGCTTTTCCGTCAGGAGCCCCGGATGTCTTCCCGTCACAACAAACCCCGCCGGTTCGACGCCGACCTGCCTGAACTCACCACCTCGGAATGGGATCAGCCGACGCTGGGTCCTGACGACATCGCAATGCGCGAACTGCAACGCGGTTCCGAAGCCATCCTGCGTCTCGCCACGCAGGCACACGCGGCGGTCGCCCGAAGCGACGAAGCGGGTGCGCGAGCCGCGCGCCAATCGCTCGAAACGCAACTGACGTTCACCACCGCCCTGATCGATGAGCTGCTGTTCGGTGCGCCCGAGCGCTCCACGCTGCATTGACGGCGAACGCGGCAGCAAACTCAGTACTAACCCGCAGTCCCGAAGTTCCGGAAGCTGACATGAGCGCTTTGACCGTCTTTCTTTGCATCTGGGCCATGATCGCGTTTTGCGCGGTCCTGTTCATCCGCGGCGCGAGTCCGCGCGTCGAGCGTGAGGTACAACAGCCGCGCGCCCGTCCGTCGCGCTATTCGATCGCCGAGTGACGCGCACGTCAGACGACGCGGAATCAACGGGGTAACATGAAGAGCGCCGGCGCCACTGCCGGCCGGCACCGACGATGTTCCCCCCGGAGGTTCTCGTATGGACACACATTCGATTCTCGGCATGCTGCATGCCGAAGAGGCTTTGCTGGTCTCCATCGTGCGGTCGCTGCCTGACGACATCAAGCGCAAAATCGCCAACGATTTTCACGAGCAGGCGGAACTCGCCGAAAGCTCGCATCTGAATCCCACCACGAACCGCGAAACGAGCGACGCATTCAAGGCCCATGTCCGGCGTCTATCGAACATGCTTGCTTCGTTGTCTTGACCCGGCCGCGATCTGTCGCGCGATCTGAAAGCTGGCGACCGCGTGAGCGCCGTCTTCGACACCAGTAGCGACAACGGCAAAGACGCGGCGCGAGAACCGCTCGCGGTGCGCATCGTACGAGGCTCGACCGCACACGACGTGTTCCTTCACAAGAATCCGCAAGGTCAACCGCTCTACTACTCGAAAGACGGCGTCAGCACGGGGCCCGAGTTCGAGCGCTATCCGCTCGACTTCACGCGCGTGTCGTCGGCTTTCTCGTTGCGCCGCTTCGATCCGGTAGTGCATCGCTGGCAGACCTGCCGCAGAAGAAGGCGCTTGCCGCCGTTGAATTGCGGCAGTTCGTGTTGCGGGTCGCGCAATTGACCGCGCTGCTGTAAGCCATTTGTCGTCTCAACTTTGCGACACGCCGGTCCGCCTGACCCAGGTACTCTTTCGTCGCATCGCGCTCCGGCGAGCCTGGCCGAACGTGTCGCAAACCTTGACCTGTCAATCCGAGTTCGGGTATTCCCGCGCGCGTCGAACGATGTGTCCGCACCAGCACGAACTCGTCGGAACATTCGCGCGGCGTCTCATTTCCGATGCATCGCGTGCGATCAGGCCCGCTTCGAAGTGCATCGGTACGTATCCGTCCATGCGTGGCAACGCTTTGTCGCAGCATGGCATAGCCGTTGCAATAAGTCCGGCACAAGAACTACACATGTTGCAGCCGGAATTTCACGCAGTGAATAAATGCCGACGGCAGCAAACGTCTTCGCGATTCGCGCTCGGGGAGCCTGGCGCAACATGCGAAGTACGGCGGGGCCACCACCAAACGGATGTCGACAAACAACGACGACGCGAGCGGACGATACGGCTGTATGTAACGTCCGCTCGCGATCGTGACGGCGTGAAGCGATGACCCCGCCATTTTTTCCGTGCTTGCGGGTGCAGCCGAATGCGCGGCGGCCCGAGCGAAAGGGCGCTTGCGCGCGGACCAGCGGACTGCGAAGATCATGCTAACGCTCCTCTACACGGTATGCAGCCGCTGCATCAGGGAATGCCATGTTAGCGTCGAGCCCGTTTCCGGCATTGCTGCACCACGCGAGCCTGTGGCTGCAAGGCTATGCGCTCGTGCTGGTCATGATGGGACTGGGGGCGTTGCTCGAGCGCCGCTGGCCGGCCGCATTGCTGCAATCGCGCGCGGGGCAGCGTCTGAACATGGCGTACGCGGGCCTGTATCTGGCGTTGGTTGAAGCCACGAAGCCGCTGACCGCGGCCGCCAGCGTCGCGATCGTGAATGCACTCGGCGGCGGCATGGTGGTGCTGGTGTCGCACGGGTGGGGCGCGCTCGCTTCGTTCGTGATCGTACTGTTGACGATCGATTGCCTCGAATACGCGTTTCATCGCTTGCAGCACACGTGGCCCATCTTGTGGAAGCTGCATTCGCTGCACCATAGCGCGGTGGATTTCAACGTGACGATCACGTTGCGGCATCACTGGATCGAAGTGCTCATCAAGGGCTGCCTGCTTTATCCGCTCGTCGGCGTACTGTTCAAGGTCGAGCCGTGGATCGTTGGTGCGACGTCGATCGTGTTCATGTTCGGCAACTACTTCGCGCATCTAAATTTGCGCGTGGACCTTGGCCGCTACGTCACGTGGGTCAACAATCCGCAGTATCACCGTTTGCATCACTCGATTCGCGCCGAGCATCTCAATCACAACTTCACGCAGCTATTGCCGATGTGGGATCACGTGTTCGGCACGCGCTGGGTGCCCGCGAAACACGAGTGGCCCGCCACCGGTCTCGACGATGGCACGCAGCCGAGCTCACTGCTCGGCGCGTTCAGCTGGCCATTGGGTCAGCATGCGGGACGCGATGCGTTACCCGTTCGCAAGCCGCTTGCCGTGCTCGACAAGAAAGCGAAATAGCACTGGCTAAGCGGGTTGCGCGCCGCGCACCGCCTTGCCGCCCAGCAGCGACACGATCAGCGTGGCCATGACGAGCACACCCAAGGCCGCGCGCAAGCCGAGCACGCCGGCGCCGAAACCGATCAGCGGCGGCCCGACCAGAAAGCCCGCATAGCCGAACGTGGCCGCCATCGACACGCCGATCGCCGGCGTCGCGCTCGAACGGCCCGCCGCGCTGAAAATCACCGGAACGATATTCGCGAGACCGATGCCGACCATCGCGAAGCCGACGCAGGCGGTCAGCACCGTCGGCAGGCTCAGCACCAGCGCGAGTCCGGCGAACGCGATCAGACCGCCGAGCGCGACGACCTTGCTCGAGCCGAAGCGTCGCACCGATGCGTCGCCTGCTATCCGGCACGCCGCCATCGAAAACGCGAACGCGGAGTAGCCGATCGCGGCAATGCTCGCTTCCTGATTCAACGTGGAGCGCAGGTACACCGCGCTCCAGTCGGCCACCGCGCCTTCCACGAGCATGCACATGAACGCGAGCAGCGCCAGTTTCATCACGGCGCTGTCGGGCCATGCGAAGCCGCTCGACGCGGCGGCCGCGCGCGGACCGATATCGCGTAGCGCAAACCCTGCAGCGAAAATGATCAGGGCCGCAATGAACAGATCGGGGACGAGCAGCCCGCCCAGGACGCCGACGCCGCCTTTCTGCAGCATCGCGCCGCCCGCCGCGCCAAGCAGGCCGCCCGCGCTCCACGCGGCATGAAACGACGACATGATCGGCGCGCGCCAGCGTGTTTCGATCGCGCTCGCATGTCCGTTCATCGACACGTCGAGCGCGCCATTCGACGCGCCGAGCGCAAACAGCACCACGCACAACGTCAGCATGCCGGGCGCGACCGCGGGCAACGGCAGCGCGATCGCGAATGCCGCGCCGAGCAGCGCGGTGGCGCGGCCGCTGCCGACGCGCGGCGCGAGCTGTCCCGCGAGCGGCATCGCAACGATGGCGCCGAGCGCGAAGCAGAACAGCGCGATGCCGAGCGAGGTGTCGCTGAGCGCCAGGCTTTCCTTGATGCGCGGCACCTCGACCGCCCATGCGCCGATGCCGAAACCGTTGGCGAGAAAGACGGCGAGCGTCGCGATGCGTTCCCTGACGAGTGAGTTCATGGGCGTGCCACCATCACGTTATCGCAGACGGCCTCGAGGCTCGCGATACGCGCGCCCGGTACGTCCGCTTCGACGAACAGATAATCGACCGACGAAGCCGGCGCTACCGCGAACGGCGCCGCCGTAATCAGCTTTTCCGAGGTCAGCGCGATGGCGATCTGGCCGCTCGCTTTGACCATCGCGCGTTTCAGTTCTGCATCTTCAGCGTGGAATGCGGCGACGCCTTCGTCGGGATCGAAGGCGCAGGCGCCGAGAAAACAGAGATCCGCGCGGATCTGCTGGACCTGCAGCAGCGCGGTCGCGCCGAGCGAGCCCGCCGCGCCCCCGGCGATGCGGCCGCCGATCAGTATCACGTCGATCCCCGGTCGGTTCAGCAGCCGCGCGCACGCGTCGGGCGAATTGGTGACGACGGTCAGGCCGGCGTTGTCGGGCAGCGCCGCCGCGATCGCGACGTTCGTCGAACCCGCGTCGAGCAGCACGATCTGCTTCGGACGAACGATCGACACGGCCGCCGCGGCAAGGCGTGCCTTGCGATCGACGGCCTCGTGCATGCGCAGCGCCGCGGGTTTGTCTGCTGGCGACATCAGCAGCGCACCGCCATACACCCGCTTGCAGTGGCCTTGATCCGCGAGATCGCGCAGATGGCGACGCACCGTGTGCTCGGAGATCTGCAGCTCGGCGGCAAGCTCGGCCGCGAGCACGCGACCATGCGTGCGCAATCGCTCCAGAATCAGCGCTTCGCGCTGCTCCCGTAGTAGCCCGTTGATCGCTTCTTCCCGGGTTCGCTGCATGGGTCTCGTCTCCGTTTCGGTGCAAACCGATCATAAACGAGCAAAATATATCGTAAACGCTCGTGAAGCGCAAGCGGAGCCTGACGCGGCTTGCCCTGGCTTCAGGCGACTTCGTTCAATTCCGGTCGCGAGCCACGGCCGAAAACCAGCCGATCGAGCAGCCAAACCGCGACGAGCGTCGCGCCCATCAGCGGGAACACGATGCCGAGCAGCACGAGGCCGGCTTTCCAGCCACGCATCGGCGGCGCGGCGCGCTCGCGCGACGGCGCGCCGAGCGAGCGTTGCGGCCGGCGTTTCCACCACATCACGAAGCCGGTCACAGCGAGCGCGGCAAGGCCGAGCGAAATGGCCGCGCACAGTATCTGATTCGCGACGCCGAAGTAGCGCCCTATATGCAGCGACGTGCCGTACGACACGGCCTTCGCGATCGCCCCGTAATCGCCGTAGCGAATGTCCTTCAGGATCGCGCCGCTGTATTGGTCGACGTACAGCGTGCGTTCGTCTCGCGGATTCGCGGGGAACCAGGAAAGCGTGTAGACGCCGGTTGCGGAATTCGGCAGCACGATGCTGTAGCCGTCCGAGATGCCGAGCGACGCGGCGAGCGCAACGATATGACCGAGCGACAGAGGCTGTGCCGCGTCGCTGTTCGAGGAAGAGGGCACGCTGGAGTTGCCCGCGGCCCACGGCGTCAGCGGCAACGGCAGATCGTCCATCACCATGCCGGGCATCGAGTCCATGTCGGCATGCGTGGCATGCGCGCTCGCGCCGCTCGCGTGGTCGGCCTGTTGTGATTGCGCTCCTGGCACGATGGAGCGCAATGGCAAACCGCCCCACGCGCCCGGCGGCGCCCCCAGCTTCGTCGCGGTCGCAAACGCCTTGAACTGCTTGCCCCATGAGCCGGTCCACGGCAGACCGGTACATACGAACGCCAGCGCGCCCAGCGCGAGCCAGATGCCGATCACCGCGTGAAGACTTTTCCATAGCGGACGTCCTTTCAGCGCGAGGCGCGGCAGCAGCGCAGCGGGCGCGGTCGTTTTGCCGCGCGGCCACCATAGCGCGATGCCGGTGCCGATCATCACGAGCGTCCAGCATGCGGCCAGTTCCATCAGCAGCTCGCCGGGCTTGCCGAGCAGCAGCTTGCGATGAATCAGGCGATCCACCTGCATCAAGCGACGCTCGACGCTCAGCGTGCCCAGCACATCGCCGTTGTATGGATTCAGATAGACGCTCTGCTGCGTGCCGTCCGCGAGCCGAAACACGAATTCGGCGCTGCGTTGCGGATCGCGTGTGATCGCGGCGGTCGTCGCGATCGAGCCGGGCGGCATCGCCGCGCGCGCTCGCGCGAGCAGCACGTTGTCGGGCAGTCGCAGCACCGCTTGCGGTGCAACGACCATTCGCTGCCGATACAGCAGCGGCTCGATCTGCGGCTGGAAGCAATAGAGCGTGCCGGTGATGGCGAGCACGAGCAGAAACGGCATCACGAAGAGGCCCGCATAAAAATGCCAGCGCCACAGTGTTCTATAGCCTGGATGTGCGGGGCCGCTGGCGGCGGCAGCGGCCGTACCGTTCTGCGCACGTACGGGTTCGGCGGTTGGAGTCGTGGACATGAAATCCTCGTCGGGCAAATGGGGCGATGGGTTACTCAGAGACGCAGCTTCGCTTCGACATAAAACGTGCGGCCCGGATACGGGTGGTAGACGAAGTAGCGCGCGTCGAACAGGTTGTCGACGCCGATGCCGAGTTCGCTGAGCTTCGTCGGCTTGAACGTGAACTTCGCGTCGGCGACCGTGTAGGTGCTGGTGCCGCCGAACACGTTCGGGTTCGTGTCGGTATTCGTCAGCGTGTTGTACTGACGGCCCGAGTAGCGCGCGGCGAGCGTCAGCGCCGCTCGCGCGTCGAAGTGATACGTCGCGGCAAGATTCGCGTGCCACAGCGGAATGCGGTAAAAGTACTTGCCGACCGAGGCCGGATTCTGAGCGTTTTCGAGGATCTTCGACTGCGTGTACGCGACGCTCGCGAGCAGATCGAGTCCGCGCACGAACACGTCTTCGCCCGAATAGCTCGTTTCGACGCCGCGCGATCGAACCTTGCCGATGTTCTGGAAGTTCGTCACGTTCGGGATCACGGTGGTGTCGGTCTGACTGAAGATCGTGTTCTTCACGTCGTCCTGAAACAGCGACAAGCGGAACACGCCATTCCAGTGCGCCCATTCGGCGCTCAGTTCTTTCGACAGATCGTCCTCGGGCTGCAGATGCGGATTGTTGTTCACGATCGCGGAGCCATTGATTTGCCCCTGGAACAGTTCGCTCGCGGTCGGAAAGCGATAAGCGCGACCGATCGACGCGCGTAAGGTCAGATCGTCGCTGACATCGAACGAAAGCGACGCCTTCGGCGAAAAGTGACGCTGGCTGGCGTCGCTGTACGCGATCGTCGTGCCGGGCAGCGACTGCGCGCCGTCGTAGGCTTGCCAGTCTTCATAGCGCACGCCGTAGACGAGCTTCCAGCGCGGCAGAAAGCGCCATGCGTCCTGCGCATAAAGAGCTTGCGTCTGAGTCTTGCCGGTGAACGCGTTGGCGAACGAGGTCGCGTCGCCGTCGCGCCAAGCTAGCGTGTTGTAGGTCTGGTTGTCGACGAAGTAGTTGTCGTAGTGGTAGCCGAAGCTCAGTGCGTGATTGGCCAGCCCCGCCTCGTTTGTCGCGGGCGTGTAGGTGCCGTGCAGGTCCAGCGTCTTCCAGCCGGTGCCGTCGCCGAACAGCACGGTGCCGGGGCCATTGCCCGGGCCGCCGGCATTCGCGATGCGTGCGACGCTATTGCCGATGTCGTAATACGAAGCGATCGCCTCGCCGTTCCAACCGGTCGCATTGCGCGTTTTCAGCGACACGCCGTAGAGCCAGTTCTCGCTGTGTCCGAGACTCGGCGCGAACGCTGCCGCCGGAATCGTGTAGTGGTAGCCGTCGATCGATACGTTGCCGCTGTACACCGGGTTGCCGTCCGCGTCGCGCAGGAACGTCGATGTTTCGCTGTTGTAGGTCCGGTGCCAGTAGCCGAGCGTGAAGCCGCCCTGCAGCGTCGGCGTGAAGTCGTACTGCATCTTCAGCTTGAGCTGGTCTTGCACCGTGTGCTCGATGCCTTCGCCGTTCACGCCGAGCACGGCCGTCGGCGTATTGGTCTGGTTGTTGTAGAAATGGGCGCCGGTGACGGGCGTGTCGCCGGCCTTCGCGGGCGTGGTCGATTGCGCGAGCGTCGCGAATTGCAGCGGCTGACTCGTGTTCTCGAGATGATTGACGCCGAGCAGGTACGAGAACTTGCCGATCCGATCGCCGAGCGACGCGCTCGCTTCGCTGCCGTTGAAACTCTGGTTCACGCCGAACAGGCTGAAGTGCTGCGTGAATGCCTTGACGTCGGCTGTGGCCTCGAACTGATTCGGCATGCGCGTGCTGATCAGCACCGTCGCGCCTAAAGAGTTGCCAGGATACAGCGCGGAAAACGGCCCGTAGATTACGTCGACTTGCTGGATTTCGTCGGGAGACACCATAGACCAGCGCGGCGGAAACGAATAGCTATTGCCGAGCAGGTTGCTCAGCAGCAAACCGTCCGCATAGACGAGGCCGCGCGCGCTCTGCGTATTGCTGGTGCCGCGTACCGCGATGATCGAATTCAGGTCGCCGATGAAGCGCTTGCGTACCGCGAGGTTCGGCAGGTACTTGAGCACGTCCTCGGTGTTGACGACGTTCCAGTTCGCGAACTGATCGCGCGTGACGGTTTCGATGGAGGCGGGCAGGTTCGGGTCGACGGCGCGCGGTGCGGCGCTCGCACTTGCGCTTGCATTGACGCTGACGGCGGGGCAGCGTCGCATCCGCGTCGGCGGCCTGCGCGGGTGTTGCAACCAAAGCCGGCACGAAAGCAGGCACGAGCGCGGGCCAACGAACGGAACGACGAGCCGCGCGATGAGGGGAACAGACAGCGTCACGACGGACGCAAAAAGACAGCCTTCGCAGCGCGAAGTTGAACATGGGCGTTTCCTCGATGCATTGAACAGGTGATCGCAGGCTTCGTCGACGTGGGCGACGAAGGCGCGATCAGAACCGGCAGCGATCAGGAAACGACAGGTGGCGCGCGCGGACGTCCCGACGGGAACGCGCCCAGCGGCGTGAAGCGGGTGGACAGCGTGGGCGGCGCGGTGCCGGCCAGCGGCAGCGCGGCCGGCGGCTCGGCGGCGGCGAGCGTCGGCATCGCGACGTGGTGTTCGAGCAGATGACAGTAGCCGCAGGCGCCGAATGCATCGTCGTGGCTCAGATGCACGGGGGCGGGACTGGTTTGAGCGACGACGCTCGCATCGCTGATATCGCTCGCGCCGGTCGGATGAAGCGCCGAACACAGCACGGCAATCGGCTCGTGGCCGCGGCCCGATTCGAGCAACTGACTGATGAGCGGCGCGAACACGACGAGCCACATGGCGACGAGGCCAAGCCATGCGGTCAGGTGGTTGCGGGAGCGTCGAGTCATGAGCGTCGAAGAAAAGACGGGGGCGATTCTAGCATCACCACGCGATCCTCTCATTCGTAAATGTCAGGTATAGCGGCGGAAAAGACGGTGAAAAAGCGCTTAGTTCGGGGCGCTCAGGCCGAGGTGAATCACCTATGCTGTGCAAGCGCGCAAGGTGCGCGTATCGAACCAACAGCGCAACAGCGGCGCACCCGCCGCACGACCGCGCCGCTGAAACATCGCCACGACACATGACACTCACGCAGACGCCTGCTTCTTCGATCGCCGACATCAACCAGCGGGCCGTGGCGCTATGTTCGGCCGGACAGTTCGCTGACGCGTTGCCGCTCGTCGCGCCGCTGCTCGAAAACGCCACTTTGCCGAACGATCAGCGGGCCGATGCGTTGAATATTGCCGGTGCGTGTTCGTTCGCGCTGCGTCAGTGGACGGACGCGGAGAACTATTGGCGCCAGTGCCTGTATCTGAAGCCGGATTACGCGGACGTCTATGCGAGCCTCGGCTCGCTATTCAGTTCGCTCGGCCGCCTGTCGGCCGCGAAATCGACGTATCAGCGATTGGTGTCGCTGCGCCCGCTCGACGCGAACGCGCATTATCAACTCGGCAACGTGCTTTACGGGCTCGGTTATCGTGCCGAAGCGGAGGCGGCGTTTCGGCAGGCGGTGACGATTCACCCCGACCACGCCGAAGCGCATTACAACCACGGCATCGTGCTGCGCGACCTGCGACGCCCGCAGGAAGCAGAAGCGGCTTATCGTCATGCATTGCGCGGCTTGCGTGACCACGCCGAATTGCACAACAACCTCGGCAGCGTGCTGATGGAACTCGGGCGTCTCGCGGAAGCGGATGCCGCGTATCGCGAAGCGCTGACGCTCAAGCCGCAATATCCGGAAGCGCTCAATAATTTTGCCGGTGTGCTGAAGGCGACCCAGCGGCTCGCGGAAGCGGAGATGGCTTGCCGGCTTGCGATCGCAATCCGGCCTGACTATGCGGAAGCGCATCTCAATCTTGGCGCGGTGCTCGTCGATCTCGATCGCGTGAGCGAGGCCGAGGCGGCGTACCGCGAAGCGCTCGCGCATCGGGCGGATTATGCGGAGGCGCATTACAACCTCGGCGTGGCACTGTTCAGGCAGGAGCGTTACGAGGAAGCCGGGCAGGCTTACCGAGACGCGATTCGCTGCCAACCTCTGCTTGCCCATGCGCACAACAATCTCGGCTGCGTGCTGCGCGTGCTCGAGCGTTTTCCGGAAGCGCTCGACGCGTTCCAGCAAGCGCTCGCGGTGTCGCCGCAACTCGCCGAGGCTCACTCGAACATTGCCAATGCGCTGACCCAGCTCGGGCGCTTTGCCGAGGCAGAAAGCGCGTATCGGCAGGCGATTGCATTAAAACCCGACTATGCCGAGGCGCGTTTCAGCCTGGCCGTGTTGCTGCTCGGCTTCGGCCGCTTCGACGAGGGCTGGCCACTCTACGAGTGCCGCTATCAGCTGCCCCATTTCGTTCATCGACAGTCGCAGACGATGCTCAGGTGTCCGCAATGGCAAGGCGAGCCGCTCGCGGGCAAGTCGGTGCTGCTGTGGCAGGAAGACGGCCTCGGCGACATGCTGCAATTCAGCCGCTATGTTCCGCTGCTGAAGGCGCTGGGGGCCGCGCATATCGCGTTTGCGTGTGCGCCGGCGTTGCATCGGCTGATCGCGAAGGTGGATGGCGTCGATGCGGTGCTCGACCACCACGGAGCGCTCACGCGCGTCGCGACCTACGATTGCTGGACCAGTCCGCTTAGCGTGCCGTTGCATCTACGCACGACGTTGGATACGCTTCCGCGTCCCGCGCGACTGAGCGCGGAGCCCGCGCTCATCGAACAATGGCGTCCCGCGCTCGACGCGCTGCCGTCCGGCCACCGGGTCGGTCTGGTCTGGAAGGGCAACGCGAAGCATCACAACGACGCGAATCGGTCGATGCGGTCGCTCGCCACGCTCGCGCCGCTGTGGAGCGTGCCGGGCCTGAATTTCGTGAGCTTGCAGAAGGGGCAGGGCGAGGACGAAGCGCGCAATCCTCCGCTCGCGCAGCCGCTGCTCGATCTGGGCGCGCGCGTGACGGACTTCGCGGACAGCGCGGCGATCGTCGCACAACTCGATCTGGTGATCTGCGTCGATACGTCGATCGCGCATCTTGCCGCATCGATCGGCAAGCCGTGCTGGGTAATGCTGCCCGAAAGAGATGTGGACTGGCGCTGGATGCACGAGCGCGACGATTCGCCGTGGTATCCGCACACGCTGCGTCTGTTCCGGCGCGCGCCAGGGGAAGACTGGGCGAGCTCGGTCGAGCGCGTGCGGCAGGCGTGCGTCGAGCGATTCGGCGGCGCGCTATGACGCCTCGGTGAGCTGCATGTGATACAGGCCCCACGGCGACAGTTCGAAGCGGTCCTTCAGCGGCTTGGCCGCGAGTTCGGGAATCTGATCCGCGTCGTAGATCGCCCATAACGGCCCCACGCCACCGAGCGCCAGCGGCTTGCCGTCCATTTGCGTCGCGACGATGAAGTGATACTCACGCACCTTGTCGAGCGTCGTCTGCACCGCGTAGCCGTCGACCGCGTGCATGACGATTTGCGTGCTGCCTGCATCCGGTGCGCCGATATGCGCGAGCACGTCGGTCAGCAGCGGGCCGCTGAACGTATGCAGGTGCGCATCGTATTCGATCGTCGGATGGATCGTCACGGATTTCATGCTGGCGAGCAACGGCAGATCGACGCCATACGCTTGCGAAAACTTCACCTGGTGCTTCGCCAGCAGTTGATCGAAAGCCGGATTGAGCGCGCCGCGATTGCTGTTCCTGATCGCACCGGAGATCGTCAGGAGAACTGGAGACGGCGCGCATTCGGCGTGCTCACGCTTTGCGCCGAATGCGGGCGCGACCGCCGCGCCCAGCACCGTGGCGCTGGTCAGGAACTGGCGTTTGTTCATTACGTTTTCTCCGGGTGTCGATGAGGCTTGGCGGGCTCATTTGAGCACTCTTCTATTGTCGGAGAATTGCCGCCGCAGATGATACGGCGATGCTTCATTTACACGTCATTCGCTATGCTCTTTCCGCATGGCATTCACAGCGGAACTGGCACGCTTCGTTGCGCGGTGATCCAGCACGGTGCATGTCTTCGCAGGTTTATGAAGAAGTGCTACTCACGCGCATCTCATTCATCGGCTTCGATGAAGCGGGCGGCATACTAGATGCGGCATTGGCCGCGAAGAGCCCGCAGGTGTCGATGTTCGACCTGCGGCGCGATGCGCTGCGAGATAAGGCGCGCGCGGCGAAGATCCGCGTCGCCGACACGCTGTGGCGCGCGTTTTTCGACAGCCTGCCGGACCCGGACAGAAACAGTTGAGCGAACTGATCGATGGCAACGCTCAGGTCGCGCCGATGCTGACCGTGCGCGTCACATCGACGACCGACAGCCGGATCGCGTCGATCAATGCCCGTGCGGCCGGCGATGGCGTACCCGCCGCGCGCATCGTCAGGCCGATCTCGCGCCGCGTGTTGTGCAGCGGTACGTCGAGCACTACCAGTTGCCCGGATTGAACCTCGTGATGCAGCTGCTGCGCCGACAGCGCCGCCGCCATGTCGGTGCCGAGCAGCAGCCCGCGAATCACCGCGAGGTCGGCGGTCTCGACGGTCGGCAAAGGCGGCTTCACCTTCATCCGCCTGAATTGCGTTTCGAACAGCGCACGCGCCGGCGCGTTGCTGCGCGGCAGAATCCATTGCGCGTCGCGCAGACCCATGACGGTCAGATTGTGGACTTGAGTCAGCGGGTGACCGCGGCGCACCAGCACCACCATGTTTTCCGACATCAGCCGCTCGTTTTTCAGGCCGCTCGTCGCGTCGTTGTCGCGCAGCGCGCCGAGAATGAAGTCGATGTCGCCGGCGCGCAGACCGGCCACCAGCGTCTCGTACGCGCTTTCGTCGGTGACCACCCGCACGCCGGGATTTTCCGAGGTCATTCGCGCGATCGCCTTCGGCAGGATCAGCGTGCGTCCGAGCGGCAACGCGCCGACCGTCACCGAGCCCTGAATCTTGCCGTGCAATGCGGCGATATCGTCGGGGATGTGCCGCAGTTCGTTCAATGCGCGGCGTACGTGCAGCAGGAACGTTTCGCCCTCGGCCGTCAGCAGGATGCCGCGCGGGCTGCGATGAAACAGGCTCAGTCCCGAGCCGCTTTCGAGTACGCGGATCGCGGTGCTCACCGCGGGCTGACTGATGCCGAAGGTTTTTGCCGCGCTCGGCATATGCCGATGCCGCGCGAGCGCCGCGAACAGTTGCAGCCGCCGCGTATTGAGCAGGTACGCGGGCAATGCGCCCTCCGATACGGGCCGGCGGCGCGTCTGTCGCGCGGCGCACCATTGCGCGAGCTCTTCGAGCTCGGCGAAGATCCGCTCGCAGCGGTGCAGCACCGCGCGGCCGACCGGCGTGGGCAGCATGCCCGAAGGACCGCGATCGAACAGCGGCACGCCGAGCGCCGACTCGAGTTCCTGCACGGAGCGCGTGACCGCCGACTGTGCGCGAAACAGGGCGGCCGCCGCGCGCGTCGCGCTGCCCATGTCCGCGACGAGCCGGAACGCGCGCAATTGCGCGAGATTGAGCAGGTCCTTGCTGCTGACCGACAGCGGCGCTTTGGCGGCCGCCTGGCTGGCTTCGGCGGAAAGTGCGTCGTTGCTCATGCCGCGCCCGCGATCAGATGCAACGATGGCAGCGACAAATTGAGACTTTCCTTCGAGATATGCGTGTGCTCCTTCATCAACGCATCGACGCGCGCGCCTTCGCCTTGCTTCAGCGCGTCGACGATCGCGTGATGCTGGCGATGCGCGTACATCAGCATCATGAACTGACGCTCGCGCGCGGCTTCGTCGAACGCGATCGTGAACGGCGACACGAACGGCACCCTGTCGTTCAGGCTGAGCGCGGCCGTGATCGCCTGGTTCTGCGCCGCTTCGACGATCAGCGCATGAAAGCGGCCGTTCATCTGCGCGTAGCGCACGTCGTCGCCGGGTTGCAGATGCTTTTGCTCGAAGATTTCGTCGCCTTCGCGCAGGCATTCCTCGAGCGCGGCGGCGAGCGCAGGGCTCGCGCCGTTTTCGGCGACCGAGCGCGCGGCGAGCCCTTCGAGCACGCCGCGCACGTCGATCGCATCGAGGACGTCGCGCACGCTGAAGCGGCGCACCACATAGCCGCGCGAGCTCGAACGATCGAGCAGGCCTTCCGCCGACAGCACGCTCAACGCATAACGCAGCGGCGTGCGCGACACGCCGAGCCATTGCGCAAGCTGCGCTTCGACGAGCCGCTGCCCGGGCGACAATTCGCCCGACAGGATCTTCTCGCGTAAGGTCTGCACAATCGCTTGCTGGGTCGTCTCGTTCATCGTTTCGTCGCTCGTCGGAAGCACCGCAGTATAGCCATGCGTGCAGCACCGCTCCAAGCCTTGAAAAAGTGCGTTGCGAGTTGTTTTCCGGGTCATCTGTTTTATTTATCGCATGCCGGAGCGAGAGGAGGCCGCGGAAGGCACGCCGCACGGGCTTGGGATACCGAGGGAGCCCTGTGCGGCGTGGGTCGCGCAGGGGTTCATCGGCTCGCCGGGTGCCCGCATACCGGGTTTTTACCCATCATTCCGGCACAATTCGAGGTATACCCGTACTTCACGTATCGAGGCACAATTTCTATCTTTGTATCCCAAGACGGTCGCGGTGACTAGCGCGGTAAGCTAGGCGACCTATCCGATTGGCAGCAGCACGAAGTGACGGAAGAGAACGAATATGGCAAGGATCATTGGTGGTATCGGCACGTCCCATGTACCCACGATCGGGTTGGCGTACGACAAGGGCAAGCAGAATGAACCGGCATGGGCGCCGATGTTCAAGGGTTATGAACCGGTGGCGCAGTGGCTGGCCGAGCAGAAGCCCGACGTGATGGTGATGTTCTACAACGATCACGCGAACAGCTTTTTCTTCGATTGCTATCCGACCTTCGCGCTCGGCGTGTCGCCCAACCACGAATTCGCCGATGAAGGCGCGGGCAAGCGTCCGCTGCCGGACATCGCCGGCCACCCGGATCTGGCGATCCATATCGTCGAGCAACTGGTCGCCGACGAGTTCGATCTGACCGTCTTCCAGGACCGCGCGCTCGATCACGGCGTCAATTCGCCGCTCTCGCTGATGCTGCCGCATCAGGGCGGCTGGCCGCTGTCGCTGGTGCCGCTCGAAGTCAACGTGCTGCAGTATCCGCTGCCCACCGCGAATCGCTGCTACCGGCTCGGCCAGGCGCTGCGTCGCGCGATCGAATCGTTCGAACAGGATCTGAAGGTCGTGGTGGTCGGCACGGGCGGGCTGTCGCACCAGGTGCATGGCGAGCGCAGCGGCTTCAACAATACCGAATGGGACATGGAGTTCCTCGACCTGATCGTCAACGATCCGGAGCGTCTTGCCAGGATGAAGCACGTCGACTACGTGCGCCTCGGCGGCGCGGAAAGCGTCGAGACGATCATGTGGCTCGCGATGCGCGGCGCGCTCGGCCAGAAGGTCCGCGAGTTGCATCGCAGCTACTACCTTGCGACCAGCACCGCGATGGCCGTGACGATCTACGAAGGAGAGGTGGCGTAATGAATCCGCAACTGGTTGGCGTCGAAGAATTGACCGGCACGTATCCGTTCGATATCCGCCAGAGTATGAAGGCGATGCGTCTGAACCGCTTTTTCTGGCAGATGCGCGAAGCGTCGGCGCGCGCGCTGTGGCTCGAAAATCGCACCGCCGCTTACGATGCGGCCGGCCTGACGCCGGAAGAGCGCGCGCTGGTCGACAACACCGACTGGATCGGTCTGATCCGCTATGGGGTGTCTTTCTTCGTGCTCGAGAAGTTCGCGCGCGTGGTGAAGATCACCAATCTCGGCGTGTACGCGAGCATGCGTGGTGAAACGCTCGAAGAGTTTCTGAAGACCCGCCAGGTACCCGACGCCGTTTAAAGGCCGCGCATCGAAGGCGCGCAACGAAGCAGCACTGTCCGCTGGGCATTCCGATTTGAAGTTCCGATGTGTAGTCCAATTCGAGGAGAGTAGAGATGGTCGGCAAGTTCGGCGTCAGCGAAGGGGATTTGGACCGGCGGCTAAGACTCGCGGAGTCCGGTGCACTCGAACGCGGGGGGACGTTGCGCGCGGGCGTGATCGGCGGCCTGGTCGGCGCCGTGGTGATCTGGATTTACGAAGCGCTCGTCTGGGTCGGCGCTCAGCATTTGATGTCGCTTGCCGGCATTCCGCGCAATGCGACGGGGCTCGTGTTCGGCAAAGACGTGCAGGCCTCGCTCGGCATCTGGGCGTATATCGTCGGCACCGGCATTCATTTTTTCTTCGCGATCGCGTGGGGCGTGCTGTTCGCCGCGATCTGGCCGTACTTCCGGCGCCGCGGCTATGAAGCGACGCTGGTTGCGCTGTTCTATGCGGTATTTGCGTGGATCGTCATGCATGCCGCGATCATGATCGCGTCGGATAATCATCCGGATTATTTCGACCCGGCCGTGATTATCGGCGGGTTCATGTCGCACATCTTCTTCACCGTGCCGTTGGCGTTGACCGTCAAGCGGTTGATGGAAGAGCGGCGCTATTGACGAGGTTGTACGCAAAAGCAAGCCGGGTCCGATGCTGCGTTGCAACGCTTCCGATTGCAACTTAGCGTTTGCTTAAGTTGCGGGATCGCAACTATATTGATTGCGCAACGCAACTGATAGGTGAGCGCCATCATGGATCTGATCGAAGCCCCCGCCAAGCCTCGCGATACGACGATTCTCGAACTGCGCGAGTTTTCCCGCCGCCTGGTTCGCGAACTCGGTTTCATGCGCGCAACGCTCGCCGACAGCGATTTGGCGCCCTCGGCCGTGCATGCGGTAATCGAGATCGGCATGTCGCCGGGCATCAGCGCCAAAGATCTCGCGACCATCCTGCGGCTCGACAAATCGAATACGAGCCGGCAGATCGCAAAGCTCGAGGCGAGCGGACTGGTCGAGCGTACGGTCTGCGCCGACGATGCCCGTTCTTCCGAGTTGTACCTGACGGCCGAAGGTCAGAAGCTGCGCAAGAAGATCGACCGGTTCGCGACCGATCGCGTGTCCGGCGCGCTGCGGCGCATGGTTCCCGCCGACCAGCAGGCGCTGGTCCGTTCTCTCGCGCTTTATGCGGACGCCCTCGCGCATGGCGAGGTCAGCAAGCTTCCTGCGACGGAAGCGGGGTCCGCGGGAATCGTGGAAGGCTACCAACCCGGCTGTATCGGCGATATCGCGAGTCTGCACGGGCGCTATTACGCGCAGCACTGGGGTTTCGGCGCATTCTTCGAAAAGAAGGTCGCGACGGAACTGGCGGAGTTCGCGGGCGCATTGCCGGCAGAAGGGAAAGGGCTTTGGCTTTACGTCGAAAACGGCCGCACGCTCGCGTCTGTCGTGATCGATGGGGATGGCGGCACCCGTGTCGCGCATTTGCGCTGGTTCATCGTCGACGATTCCTTGCGCGGCTCCGGGATCGGGCGGCAATTGCTGGCGCATGCGATGCGTTTCGTCGACGAGCGCTTTGACCAAACCTATTTATGGACTTTCCAGGGGCTCGACGCGGCGCGTCATCTGTACGAGTCGTTAGGCTTTCGGCTGAGCGACGAATCGGAAGGGGAGCAATGGGGAACACGCGTCGTCGAGCAGCGTTTCGACCGGATTTCCGCAATGAAAGGCGGTACCGGTACCCAGTGATCGACTGAGAAGCGAACTAGACCGCTTCGCTCAATGCGCGACGACCGACGCCGCGATCCGGTCGGCCAGGTCGCCGAGAATGCGGCTCAACGCGGCCGCCTGCGCGAGCGCATCGTGTCCGTCGATCGCAGAATCGAGCGTCACTTGCTGCCGCAGCGGCGCCTGATCCGAATGCCCGTTCAACAGGGTCCACTCCGCCTGCAAGGTCAGCGTGCCGCTCGCGTTGGCCGTCGCGTTCAACACGGTGACGACTAGCCTGCGCGTGCCTGGTGGCGCGGGCGCATCCGGCACGACGAACGACCCGGCGGGCAGCCGCGTGAGCAAGTCCTCGGCAAGCGTTTTGCGCATCATTTGAGCGAGCGGTGCGCCCCACCGGTCGCTATCGTCGATCGTGAGACGGTTCTGCGAAGCCAGCGTGACGACTTCGAGCCGATCGAGCACTGCGGGAATATGCACGGCGGTCAGTTGAATCGGCGGCATCGGCGCCGTGGCTGGCGGCGCGTCGGCGGGCATCGGGTTCAACGTCACATAGCGCGTCGGCATGCTGTGCCCGCATCCGGCGAGCGTCATCGCGGCGACGCAGACGACAAGCGCCGCCGTCCAGACGCTCGTCCTGAGCGATGCCACGACGGCGCGTCCGATGCGAAGCGTGAATCTCGTCATCATTGAGTCTCCTGCTGCCTGCCGTGGATCAGCGCCTCCGGATGGCGGTCCAGATAGTCGGCCAGTGCCCGAATCGAGCGCGCGGTGTCCGTTAGCTCCTGCATCGCGGCAGGCAGATCGTTCTGACTCGACGCATCGCCGCCTAGCGTACGGTTCGCCGCGGCAACGGTGCGATCCGCCGCGTTCGCCGTGTCGCGCAGTTGCGCGACGAGCGGACCGATCTGCGGCGAGACCTGCTGCAACGTGTGATCGATCTGCGCGACGGAGTGGTCGATATGCGTCAGGCTGTCCTTGATTTGCGGCGAGGAACTGAGCGCGTTGATATGCGCGGCGATACTGCGCACCTGTTCGCCGGTTTGTCGGATCGGAAGATCGTCGATTTTCTGGATCACCTCGTTGGCCTTCGCCATCGTCGTGTCGAGATTCGCGGCGGCGACACTCGGAATGACGGGCAGACCGTCCTCGCTGGCGAGCGTCGCGACCGGCGCGCCTTGCACGAAGTCGAGGGTGATCTTGTCCGCGCCGACGACCGGCGGATCCTGCGACAGGTGCGCGCGCAAGCCCGTGGCGACGAGACGGGCGAGCATGCCGTCGACGAGCGGGCGCCAGTCGCCGTTGGCCGGCGGCGGCGCGCCGACGATGCCGAGCTGCGACGGGTTCAGCGCGATCTGCACCGGGGTGCTCAGCGCGCCCGTGCGTGCGTCGTAGTTCAGGCGCACGCTGGTGACGGTGCCCACGTCGAAACCGCGCAATTGCACGTCGGCACCACTCTTCAGGTCGCCCACCGCACCGTCGAAGCGCACCAGATAAGTGACGACCGGGCCGTGTCCCGGTGCGAGCGCTGGGCGGCGATCGACTCCGTCGAACCGCGACGCCGGTTTGCCGGGTCCGGGCTCCATCACGATCTCGGGGCCGGACAGCACGCCTTTGAGCGACGCTGGGTCGTTGAGGTCCACGTGGGCTCCGCGCAGAAAAAACTTCGTCTCGCTGCGCAGATACTTTTTTTCGGCGCGATCTATCTTGAGCTCGGCTTGCACGTGCTGGCCATCGGGCGCGAGCGTGATCTCCGAGACGGCGCCGACCTTCACGCCGCGCAGCGTGACGATCGTATCGTCGGGCTTCATGCCGTATGCGTTGTCGAAGATGACCGTGACCGTCTCGTCCTGATGCGTCAGCGCGCGAACGCCGAGCCATCCGGCCATCGCGAAGGCTGCGATCGGCACCGCCCAGATCCAGCCGGGCCACGGGCTGCGCCGCACCTGCGCTTGCGAACGACGGGGACGCGTGCCGCTCATCGCTTGCTCCGCGGGTGGACGTCCCACATCAGACGCGGGTCGAATGCGCGCGAAGCGGCCATCGTCAGGAACACGACCAGCGCGAACGCGGTGGCGCCGATGGCCGGTCTGGCCGACGCGATGCCGTCGAACTGGATCAGCGGCACGAACGCGGCAATCGTGAACACGTCGACGAACGACCAACGTCCGAGTTCGTCGATCAGGCGATACAGATGCGCCTTGACCCGCAGATGCCGGCGCGAACGGCGCCGCACGGAGACGATGAACCAGCCCATGCCGACGATCTTCGCCACCGGAATGACGATGCTCGTGCAGATGATCAGGATGCCGAGCGGCCACAGGCCCACGTGGAACAGCTGGTAGACGCCGTCGATGACCCTGGTTGACTCGATGTGTCCGAGTTGCATCGAACTGGTCATCGGAAAGACGTTGGCCGGGATCGTCAGTACGAGCGCGGCGAGCGACAGCGCAGCGGCGCGAACGACGGCGTCGGTTTTGCGAGCGCGCAACGTCAGCGCGCAACGCGGGCAGGGACACCCCTCCTGCGACATCGGCACGACCAGATCGCAAACCGTGCACGACAGCGGCGCTTCGTGTTCCGGCAACTCGTTGTCCGTGGCAATCGCGCGCCACACGGTTCTTCGATCGAGCGCCGCGCGCGTGAGCATCGACAATAGCGCCGCGGCGATGAAACAGTAGCCGCCTGGGGCGATCGTGCCGGTCAGATTCTGCGTCACGCGCGCGTAACCGACGAAGCAGCCGACCAGATAGACGTCGGGCATGGCCCAGATATCGAGCGAGGTGGTCCAGCGAAACAGCGCGCCGATTGCCCTGGTACGCCAGCCGACTTGTAGCGCGACGAGGACGGCCACGAGGCCGCCAAAGCGTACGAATGGCAGCACGATGCCGAAGGTGCCGAGCAGTACCGCGAGAATGAACCAGCCGTCGTTCCACATCTGCACGATGCCCGACGACAGCACTGACGAGTGCTCGACGCCGAGCATGTGCACGTACATCAGCGGCGCGAGATTGGCCGGAAACAGCAGCACGAAGGTTGCGCTCGCGCAGGCGAGCGCCGCGGCCTGGCTTCGGCCGTTACGCCGCTCGAGCGGAAAGTGACAGGCGCGGCAACGCGCGTAGGTATCTGCGGCGAGCGGCGGGATGTCTTCGAGCGCGCCGCATTCGGGGCAGCCGATCGTCATGCGACGTTCTCCATCGGCTGTCCGTTTTCAGGCGGGCAATGCGTTGCGAATGAGGTTTCGCCGATCATCCCTCGACCCCCGGCGCCAGTTGGCGCGTGAATGCACGGCAGGCGCGCTGGCACGCGCCAGCTCCATTTCCTCCACTAGCATTGCGCGTGCCCGGTTTGGCGTCCGGCTACACTGAGGGACCGACGTCGGCGATGATCAGCAGCCTCGAAGGCAGCGCGTCCGGATGGCCCGGCTTGAACCAGTTCATCTCGGGGATGCGCGAATCGGTCAGGTAGATCGTGCCGTCCGGCCCTTCGGCGAACGTATCCGGCCAGCGCAGGCCGGGTTCGTGCAGGAGCGTCGTCAAGGTCGTACCGTCCCATACCTTCACCGCGTGTTCCTCCACCGCGGTAATCAGCAGGCGTCCCGCGCGGTCGATATGCAGCCCGTCGGCGGGGCGATGCTCGAGCACTTTCTCGACGCGGTTGCCGACATCGTCGGCCGCCAGCGCGGTATCGCGAAGCGCTTCGGTGGGGACGCGGTAAAGCGTTTTGCCCTTCAAGGCCTGCCAGTACAGATACAGTCCATCGCGAGTCAGCGCGATGCCGTCGGCCGAAAATTCGACGCCGCGTCCATCGGGACGCCGCAATGGTGCGCCGCCTGCATGCACGGTGACGCTCGGGTCCATTTGCGTCGATGGATGCCCGTCGAGCACGCGGCGCGCTTGACCGGTGCCGAGATCGACCACCACGATCGCGCCGCGTGTTCCGGAGTCCGTGATGTAGGCGAACCGGCCGTCGGGACTGATGCGCACGTCATTAAGATAACTGCCCTGCGGCGCGATCTCGGGCGTGAACGCGATGCAGCCGACGACGCTATCTGTCGCAAGATCGATGCGGACCAGTTTGGGGGCGCCCGGCACGACAAAGGACTGGGCCGGCGCGCCGGGGTCGAGTACCCACAGGTTGTTTTGCGAATCGCACAGCATTGCCTGCACGCAGACCCAGCGATCCTGCGAGTTCAACTCGTCACGCCTGGCGTTGCGCCAGCCGTTCCAGCGATCGTCGGGGTAAGGACGAACGTCGCCATCGGGCGTGAGTACGCCGACGGAGATCGGCGCGTCTTCTGTCCAGCGCGGGAAGTTGACGAAGATGCGTCCGTCCGCGGCGACGGCCACCCCGGTCACCTGATGCCCGAACGACGCAATCTCGCGCAGATGCGGCCGCGAGCCCTCGTCACCGGTGCTCGATGCAGGCGCGGCGGTCAGCGGAACCCGATCCGCGGCGGGTGGCGTGACGGAGTCTTTCATGGGCTGCCTCCGAGGCAGAGTGGAAATGTCCGTACTCAGCAAAGCGAATGCCGCGTGCAACGATAAAGTAGATCGTAATCCGCGAATCTTTCGGAAGGTATTCAACTTGAATTTGCCGGATCGTTCTTTATGCATATTGTTTGAGTTTCGCGCGAGCAGAGAACGGCAGGTCGCGCAATAGGGAAAGCCGAGTTGTCGCGCAGTGCTCGATGCGGGCTGGCGCGTTAAAAGGCCGTGTAGGTGCCACGTGATTTATGGCAAAAAGCATTGCTTCGCGGCAGCATGCGGAGTCGCCGTAGCAGGCAGTCCATTCCGGCAACTTTGACTCTCAGGGTTTGTCCTGCCTCGCATTGGGACCCGCCGTGTCAGTCGTGCGCTACACCGCTCGTTTGCAAAGAAAAAATAATGCCGGCATCAAAGGAATGTGCTAGAAAATAACAATTGCACGCGCAGAGAAATAGCCACGCCTGCAAGTAAAAAGTTCGGCTTTCAATACACTCTTAATCGGCCGCGAGGTGGATCATGAGAACAAGTGCGCTTTGGGGGCTCGGGGTGACGACGGTCGCTTCGGTGCTAACGCTGCAGTGTTATCCAGCGTGGGCCGACGGACCCGAAGCGGCGTATGCGTCCGACGACGCGGTGCCGGCCGGCTCGCTCAGTCCGAACGAGTACAAAGTCAATGCGGACGGCATGAAAGAAGATCCGAATGCGAAGATGTCTGACGTGGCCCGCGCATATCGCAACGGTTATATCAATCGCGGCAAGCAGGATCAGGCCGACTACCAGGCAATGATCGATTCGCACAATCATGGTCAGCGGCAACCCGTGAAGACCGACGTCGCGCGGGTCGACGTGCCGCCGCTGCCGCCGGGCGTCCCCGAAGACGACAACTCGAAGTACACGAGCATTCCGCCGCAGCCTCAGAAGCCGCAGCCGGTCCAGTACGCGCAGCGTCAGGTGCCGCAACCGCCGCCGCCGCAACAGCAATATCAGCAGGTCTACCAGCAGCCGCAATACGCGCCGCCGCCAATGCAATACCAGCAGGCGCCGGCCTACGCGCAGATGCAACCGGTCTACGACAACCCGCCGGTGTATGTGCGGCAGGACTATCCCCAGCCACCCGTGCAGTACGTGCCGGTTTATCCGCAGGCACAATACGAAGAAATGCCGCAGGTCGTGGAAACGGTGATTCAACCGGTCGCGCCTGTCGCTTATCAGGTTTATCATCCGCCGGTCTATTGGGCGCAGCCGCGCGTTTATGCGTATCGCGCGCCGCCGGTGTATGGCTATCGTATGTGGCGTTGAGTATTGCGGCGAATACTCGCGCATCGATTGAATGGCCGAGTACTTTCTTTTATTCGCTTTGTGCTAGTGACCGCTGGCTCCTCGGGTGCGCACATTCAGATGGTTGATCACCTGCCGGACTCCTCGCACCGATCTCGCGACACTGCCCGCGCGTTGCACCTGGGCGCGCTGCGGCACCCAACCAGTCAGCGTCACGATACCGCGGCGTGCCTGCACGTGAATCGCCGTTGAATGCAGGTTCGGTGTGCGTGCGAGAGCGCGCCGCACGTCGCGCGCGAGTTCGCTATCGGGTCGGTTGCGAGCCGGCGACGCCGCGATGGATTGGCTTTGCGCGGAAGCATCGTTCGGCATGCCGCCACCAGTTTGTGCATTCGCACAGGTCGCAGTGCCGATCGCAATCGCTGCCGCGGCAATTGCGCCCATTATGCTGTTCACGCTGACTTTACTCACATCTCCTCCTGTACCGGAAATTGGCCGTTTATGGGTTCCGGCTAATGCGGTTGCCGGTTGTCCAATAGCGCGTCCGTGGTGACGACCGTGCAGTACTCTTGATCGAGATTCGCCAGCGACATCGCATGGACGTCGTCGGCACTGCGCAGCGTTCCGTTCCAGTCCGCCCGTGCAAAAGTGAAACAGCCGTCGGCCACGAGATAGGTATGGAAGCCGAGATTGCCGGCCATCCGCACCGTGGCCTCGACCGAGTTGTTGGTGATGACACCCGCCACGACCAGGGTCGTGTGGCCGGCGGCGCGCAGGCGGTCTTCCAATCCGGTGCCGATGAACGCGTTGTTGGTGCGTTTCGCGATCACCGGCTCGCCGGGCAACGGCAGGTTCGACGCCTTGAATTCGTGTCCCGGCTGACCCGGCCGATAGTGCGACCCAGGCTCCGTCGAGTCGTGCCGCACATGCCACACCGGCCAACTCCGGCTGCGCCAATGCGCGAGCAGGCGGCTCACCTGCTTCTCGGCTGCGGGATTGTTGCGTTCGCCCCAACTCGGATGATCGATCGCGCGTTGCAGATCGATCAGCAACAGTACGGCGCCGGCGGAAGGAGCGGAAGAGCGCATGGGTCGAATGAGTCTGTGTAGGTGTCGATATGCTTCTGGCAGACTTTACCGTATTGGCGCCATCAATAGCCTGTATGATGGCGGGCTCGCGCCCGGACCGGAGCCCCGCGCGGGCGGCTTGCGCGGACCGCGCGCCGTCTGCCGCGCCCAGCCGGCCGCAACGCATCCATCCACGATGACCCAGAGGAAGACCGCCATGACGGCTGCAACGCAATTCGACCAGGTTTCTGTTGTCAAACGAGCCAATGTGTACTTCGACGGCAAGTGCGTGTCGCACACCGTGCTGTTCGCCGACGGCACGCGCAAGACGCTCGGCGTGATCCTGCCCGGCACGCTGAACTTCGGCACCGACGCGCCGGAACTGATGGAAGTGCAGGCGGGCAAGTGCCGTATCCGTCTCGACGGCAGCGACGAGTGGAAGACGTATGGCGCGGGCGAATCGTTCTCGGTGCCGGGCAAGAGCCGCTTCGATATCGATGTGGTCGAAACGCTCGACTACGTTTGCAGCTATCTGTAAACGGTTTTAGGCGCGCGTGATGGCTTGGGCAATGGGCCCGAGCCATCCCTGCTCAAATTTGTTGAAGCGACAACACACAAGCATTCGCGAGTGCATGCGTGACCCAGGTGCACAGAACGGGCCGTCCCTTACGCTTCGCTTCGACGATGAACACCGCCGCCAGCACCACCGCACCCAATAGAATGGACACGACCGCACGATCGACGTAACCGTGCATCAGCGTGAACAACGCAATCGACCCCACCGCGGCAATCCGCCACGACAAACGAAAAACGCCGTTAATGAGCCGAATGGGCAGCCATTGTCCGACGATCGTCTCCAGCAACGGCATCAGGATGACGATAAAGAACACCTGAACCACGATCGGCTTATCGGCGAGCGGGATTTTATGCGGCGCCGGCGCGCCCCACAGCGCGTATTGAGCGAATATCAGCGCGATCTGCCCGAAAAACATGATTGCCGCGCCGCCGATTATCAGCCCCCATCGGGGCACCTCGTTCCAGCTTCTTCTTTTTGTTAAAGCCGTCAGCGCGTGCAATGTGGGCTCCATTCGCAATTGGCAGGATCTCAGGCCGGCTCTTTTGCCAGAATCTCCTCGATCACCTGCACGAATTGTTCGACCGGTTGGCCGCCCGTCACCAGATAGCGGCGGTTGAAAATGATCGACGGCACCGATTGAATGCCCATTTCCTGATTGTTCTTTTCCGCTTCGCGAACTTCAGTGGCATACGCGCCCGCTCGTCAGCACTTCGCGCGCTTCACTGGCGTCGAGTCCGACCGACCGTGCAGCCTCGACTAGCACGTCATGATTGCTCGGATTCTTGCCGTCGGCGTGATACGCGCGCAATAGCGCGAGCTTCAGCGGTAACTGTTGGCCCTTCAGGCCGGCCCAATGCAGCAGGCGGTGCGCATCGAACGTGTTGTAGGTACGGCTGCGCGGACCGAAATCGAAGCCGACGCTCGCGCCGCGTTCGCGGATCATCGCTTGCGTTTCGGCGATCTGCGCGGCCGTGCGGCCGTATTTCTTGCCGAGATACTCGACGATGTCTTCGCCGTCCGGTCCCATCTGCGGATTCAGTTCGAACGGATGCACGACGATGCGCGCGTCGATCTTGTCCTGAAGCCGCGTGAGCGCGAGTTGCAGCGACGACAGGCCGATCGCGCACCACGGGCAGGCGATGTCGGAAACAAAATCGATGGTGAGCTGCTGTTTCATGGTTGTCCCTGGAGATAATGAATCGTGTTGCGGCCGTGCGAATGCGGCTGCAACGATACCGACAGCGTAGCGTGAATCGTGCACCCGTGCAGTGCCGCCGAATTTGACCGCAAGACCCGGAGTGTTTTCCCGCCGCCACGCTCGTACACTAAGCTCATCGAGCTATCTACTTTCACGGCGCGGGTAACGAGCCCCGCCGCCCACTCATCGACGATGAACGCAATCGCTCCCACCCAAACGATCGACCAACGCGTCGACGCCCTCGACTGGCCGCGGATCGAACACGATCTGGATCAGTACGGCTGCGCCGCCGTGCCGCAACTGTTGACGCCGCGCGAATGCGACGCGCTGAGCGCGCTTTATCCGCGCGATGCGCTGTATCGCAGCCGCATCGTAATGGCGCGCCACGGCTTCGGCCGCGGCGAATACAAGTACTTCGCATATCCGCTGCCGCCGCTCGTCGACGGCTTGCGCGGCGCGCTGTATCCGCACCTCGTGCCGGTCGCGAACCGCTGGAATAGGGCGATGGGCATCGACGTGCGCTATCCGCCGAAGCACGCGGAATTCATTCGACGCTGCCATGACGCCGGCCAGGTGCGTCCGACGCCGCTGATCCTGCAATACGGCGAGGGCGATTACAACTGCCTGCATCAGGATTTGTACGGCGAACACGTGTTCCCGCTACAGGTCGCGGTGCTGCTGTCGGAGCCGGGGCGCGACTTCACGGGCGGCGAGTTCGTGATGACCGAGCAGCGTCCGCGCATGCAGTCGCGCGCCGAAGTCGTGCCGCTCGCGAAGGGCGACGCGGTCGTGTTCACCGTGAACAGCCGGCCGGTGCAGGGCACGCGCGGGCCGTATCGCGTGAATCTGCGGCATGGCGTGAGCCGCCTGCGTTCGGGGCATCGGCATACGGTCGGCATCATCTTTCATGATGCGCTGTGAGGATCGAAGCCGGCGCAATGGCGCAACACTGCGCGCCGTGAGACGATAAGGTCCACGATTCCGGCGATCCGCCGCCATTGTCGTAAGGCCCGTCACCTCGTCCCATGGAAAACCTGCTCAAGAAACTCGATCTCACTTCGCTGCGTCTGTTCGTCGCCGTTTGCCAGGAGCGCAATATCGCGCGCGCGGCGGAGCGCGAGTTCATCGCGTCGTCGGCGGTGAGCCGGCGCATCGCCGAGATCGAGGCGCTGATCGGCCTGCCGGTGATTCAGCGGCAGTCGCGCGGCATTACCGTGACGCCGGTCGGCGAGACCGTGCTGCGCTACGCGCTCGCGATCATTGGCAATATCGAGCAGATGAGCGCGGAGTTGTCGCGCTTTTCGACGGGCGTCAAAGGGCGTGTGAGGGTGGTCGCGAATCTGTCGTCGATCGTGCAGTTTCTGCCCGAAGACGTCGCCGCGTTCGGCCGCGCGTTCCCGGATGTATCGATCGAACTCGAAGAGGAAAACAGCGCGGACGTGCTGCGTATCGTCGACGAACATGGCGCGGACTTCGGCATCTGCAATCCGGTCGTGGGCAGCGAGGCGTTCGAGCAGGTGCCGTACCGGCAGGACCGGCTCGCGGTGCTCGTGCCGGGCGGGCATCGGCTCGCTAGCGCCGCACGGGTGAGCTTCGACGATCTGTTGCACGACAGCTTCGTCGGCTTGCGCAGCGAAAGCGCGCTCACGCGCTTGCTCGCGCAGCAGGCGGCGAGCGCGGGGCGGCAGCTCGACGTGCGGATGCGCGTGAGCAGTCTCGATGCGCTGTGCCGGATGGTGCATGCGGGGCTCGGCATCGCGATCGTGCCCGAGCCAGTCGGGCTGCTCTACGTGAACACGCTCGACGTGCGGCTGCTGCCGCTTGCCGATGCTTGGGCCGAGCGCCATCTGATCATCATCTTCAAGGCGCGCGAGCAGTTGAGCGCGAGCGCGGCCGCGCTGGTGTCGTTCCTCGGCAATCAGCCTTAGACAATCCCTCGCACGCACGCCGCGCCGCGGCTCTACAGTCGAGCATTCGCGAAACGAGACGGCAGCGTTGCCGCACCGGCACTTCGGCAGCGGCCTTGCGCGCCGTATAGTGGGCGCAAGGAGAATGCAGTGATGAGCGATACGATTCGTTTGGACGGCCGCGTGCTGTACCTGTCGCAAGACCCGGCCGTGATCGAGGCGCAACTGGCCGGCGAAAACTTCACGCGCGAGACGGCGGGGCCGTTGCGCGACAACGTGTCGACCGACGAGATCACGCCCGTCACCGTGATGCTCACCTATGACGAGCGCCTCGGCCAGTATCCGTACGTCGGCTTCAAGTCCGGCGAACGTCTGCCGATCGGCCGCAATGCGGTGAAGGACGGCGGGTTTCGCGTGACGGTGGCGGGCAAGCGCTACGGCAAGGGCTCGTCGCGCGAATCGAGCCCGCTCGCGGAATTGTCCGCAGGTATTCGACTTATCGTTGCCGAAAGCTTCGAGCGTATCTATCAGCAGAACTGCGACAACATCGGCATTTTGACCACGACGGATTTTTCCGTGCTGGATCGCCTGCTCGCGGGTGAAGCGGTGCCGATCGAGGAGTTCCTGAAAGGCCGCGACGCGCTCACCCAGCAAATCATCCGCAGCGGCGGCTTGCTCGCGTATAGCAAGTTCGCGGACTGGCCCGCGCCGGGAGAGCGTGCGAGCGCTGCCCCGAACGACGCGCCGTGCGCCGAGCCGAAAACGCTGGTCGAGAAAATCATCGACCGTCATCTGCATCCCGGCACCGCGAGCGCGCAGCGCGGCGACGGCGTGTTCATCGCAGCCGACTGGCGCTTCAGCCACGACTATTTCACCGGCATGTGCGCGCATTTGATGCATCGCGCGTTCGGCAAGCCCGCGCCGCTGCATGCGCCCGATCACATCATCGCGTTCCAGGACCATCTGGTGCTCGCGCCGCAGAGCATCCCGCACGTGCGCGACGGTCTGCTGCCGGGCGTCGCGAATCTGATGGAAGGCCACACGTCGTTTTCGCGCGACTATCCGGTGCGCTCGCACGGCGCGCTCGATGGCGTGCCCGGCTCCGAGGGCATCTGTCATGCGTTGATGGCCGAGCAATACGCGCTGCCGGGGCAGGTCGCGTGCGGCACCGATTCGCACACGCCGCATTCGGGCGCGCTCGGCTGCCTCGCGTTCGGCGCGGGCGCGACCGAAATCGCCAATAGCTGGGTCACCGGCTACGTGCGCTGCAAGGTGCCGGAGACGCTGCGCATCGAAATCGACGGCCAGTTGCGCGACGGCGTGACCGCGAAGGACGTCGTGCTGCATCTGCTGCGGATGGACGCGATCCGCTCGGGCGGCGCGATCGGCCTCGTATTCGAATACGGCGGCGCGGCGGTGCGCGCGATGTCGATCGACGAACGCGCGACGCTGACCAACATGGTCGCGGAGCTCGGCGGCTTCACCGGCATCGTCGAGCCGGACGAGCGCACGGTCGCGTTTCTGAAGGAGCGGCGCGGCGTCGATTTCGTGCTGGAAGACTGGATGAAAAGCGATGCGGGCGCGACCTATCGCGACACGATCCATATCGATGCGAACGCGATCGAACCGATGCTCGCGCGGCCGGGCGACCCCGGCAACGGCGTGCCGGCGCCGCGGCTCGAACAGGACGTCGCGATCGATATCGCGTACGGCGGCTCGTGCACCGCGGGCAAGCGCGAGGACTTCGATTTCTATCACGAGGTGCTGCGCTGGGGCGTCGAGCACGGCCTGCGCGTGCCCCAGCGCACGCGTCTGTATCTGCAATTCGGCACGATGGCGGTGCGCGCGTATTGCGAGGAGCAGGGCTATCTGCCGGTGTTCGAGCGCGCGGGCGTGACGCTCGTGATGCCTGGCTGCGGCTCGTGTGCGAACTGCGGACCGGGACAATCGGCCAACGCGAACGATGTGACGATCAGCGCGATCAACCGTAATTTCCCCGGCCGTTCGGGCCCGGGCGACGTGTGGCTCGCGAGCCCGTACACGGTCGCGGCGAGCGCGCTGGCCGGGAAAATCACCACGTTCGAACAATTGCAGCACGCGCACGGCTAGAATGCTGGCCGAACTCCGGCCGGGGCAACGTGGCGCGTGCGATGCGCGACCAAACACAAGGCCGGCATCGGACCGGCCGCGGCGAGCGATCAGCGTTGCCGCAAAAGCAGTCGCAACAGAAGGAGACAGACAACATGGCATCCCCCGATCACGCGGGGTCCGTCGCGCGCAGCGGCGGCAACGCGGCGCATTCCACCGACGCGGCCCGCAGCGCCGCCCGCAGCACCGCCGCTCAGGCGACGGGCCATGCAGCGCTCGACGCCGGCAGCATTTCGGCGCGCCTCGACCGCTTGCCCGCCACGCGCTCCATCTGGAAGCTCGTGGTGCTGCTGAGTCTTGGCTTCTTCTTCGAACTCTACGATCTGCTGTACTCCGGCTATGTCGCGCCGGGCCTCGTGAAAAGCGGCCTGCTGAGCGCGACCACGCGCAGCCTGTTCGGCTCGACGGGCGTCGCGAGTTTCATCGCCGCGCTGTTTAGCGGCCTGTTTATCGGCACGATCGCGTGCGGTTTCCTCGCGGATCGCTTCGGGCGGCGCGCGGTGTTCACCTGGTCGCTGCTTTGGTATACCGCGGCGAACGTGGTGATGGCGTTCCAGGAGACCGCAGCGGGCCTCAATTTCTGGCGCTTCGTCGCCGGCGTCGGCATCGGCGTCGAGCTGGTGACGATCGGCACTTACATCTCCGAGCTGGTGCCCAAGCAGATTCGCGGCCGCGCGTTCGCGTGCGAGCAGGCGGTCGGTTTCACGGCGGTGCCGGTGGTCGCGTTTCTGTCGTTTCTGCTGGTGCCGCGCACGCTGTTCGGTCTGGACGGCTGGCGCTGGGTCGTGCTGATCGGCGCGCACGGGGCGCTATTCGTCTGGTGGATTCGCCGCGTGTTGCCGGAAAGCCCGCGTTGGCTCGCGCAGCAAGGACGTCTCGCCGAAGCCGACCGCGTGATGAACGCGCTCGAGGCGAAGGTACGCCACGAATACGGCCGCGAGCTGCCGCCGCCGGCGCCGCCGGTGGCGGTCGCACCGCGCGGCAGCTTCCGCGACATGTGGGTGCCGCCGTACCGCAGCCGCACGCTGATGATGACGATCTTCAATGTCTTCCAGACGGTCGGTTTCTATGGCTTCGCGAACTGGGTGCCGACGCTGCTGATCAAGCAGGGCATCACGATCACGACGAGCCTGATGTATTCGAGCGTGATCGCGTTGGCTGCGCCGATCGGTCCGATCATCGGGCTCTTTATCGGCGATCGCTTCGAGCGCAAGACGGTGATCGTCGTGATGGCCGGCGTCAATATCGTGTGCGGGTTGTGGTTCAGTCAGGCATCGGGTGCGGTGCTGCTGGTGAGCTTGGGGGTGTGCCTGACGCTGGCCGGTAACATCATTTCGTACAGTTACCACGCGTACCAGACAGAACTGTTTCCGACCAGCATCCGGGCGCGCGCGGTCGGCTTCGTCTACTCGTGGAGCCGTTTTTCGGCGATTTTCACGGCCTTTCTGATCGCGGCCGTGTTGCGCTACTTCGGGACGACCGGCGTGTTCGTGTTCATCGCGGGTGCGATGTTGATCGTGATGCTGGCGATCGGTTTGATGGGACCGCGTACAAAAGGGCTTGAGCTGGAAAAAATCTCGAGATAGACGGGCAAGAACATCTCTCAGCACAGGGTCGCTCAGCGGCATAGCCGAGCGACCGCACCGGAGACTTCCGCTTTTCAGACGACGCTCTTTCCGCCGGTAACTGCGACGCAATTGAAGGCTTCGCCTGCCAAAGACAAGGCTTGTTGCGTCGCAACACAGTAAAGTCCGGGCGCGATGCTGCCGATTGGGTTGACGGGGGCTGAAAGGGCTCGAAATCGAGCAGATATCGACATGGCGGCGGCCGGCTTTTGAGCCGGCCGCCGCCATGTGCCGCGTTGGCTTATACGGTCGATGGAATGCGCAGTCAGAAAGTCGATCTTCCTGCAAGGTGCGGTCCAGGGCCGCTTCAGGTCCCGACCGGACGGATCGACAGCGCGTTCCTGACCGAAGTTACGCCGGGTACGCCTTTCGCCACCTCGGTTGCCCGGTCGCTCTGTGCCTGGAGCGGTACGCTGCCCTGCAGCGTGACAGCACCATCGCGGGCGCGAACCGTAATATTGGCCGTCGAGATGCTCCTGTCTCTCACCAGCGCATTTCGAACCTGACGTTGTAGCGCCCGGTTCGCTGCTTTCATCGACTTGTAATGCGATCGGGCTTCAGGCGTCGTGGTCGGTGCAGACTCGGGGGCGTTAGCGTTGCTCGCCTGCGCATAGGCGTGAATCGAACCCGAAATCAGAAGGGCGGTACTGACCAGTCTGACGGCTTGGATTGCTTTCATGCATCTTCTCCTGTCGTTGCAGATCGTTGGGCTACAGACTCAGGTATATCGCACAGCGTCCCCGCAATGTTTCCGGGGCGGATCAAATGGCACTATAGGACAATAAAGGGTTAGGTCAAGAGACAATGCAAATCCAGTCCAATTGCACTGACAAGCGACGATTTGGAATACTTCGAATTATGATGGCGCAATACCGCTGATAGGATTACAAATCAAAACCAAGGATTAGTTTTTTTCCGCCTTTAATCATGGATTACCTATGCCTAATTGACATATTTAGCCATCCCGGATGTGGCGGCACGGTTACAACTCCGGCATAAAAGCGCCCTTCGATGGAGAGGCTGAACCGCCGTGCGTGGTGAAGTAGGCAATTCGTCCATGGTCGCGGCCGCACGCTCGCCGCCACGATCAGAACAACTGTTTCTGGCCCGACATCAGCGTCGTGAAATCGTCACGCAGCAACGGCAGAATCGCGTCGGCGACCGGCTGTAATTGCCGCGTCACATAGTGCTCGTAGTCGATCGCCGAGCGCAGCGTTTCGAGCGGCTCGGGGCCGGCCACCGTAATCACGTAGCTGATCCAGCCGCCGTTCTGATATTGCAGCGGACGTCCCTGCTGGCGATTGAACTCATCGGCGACGCGTGCCGCGCGCACATGAGGCGGCACGTTGCGCTCGTAGGCGTCGATCGGTCTGCGCAGCTGCTTGCGATAAACCAGCTGATCGTCGAGCCGGCCCGCGAGCGTATCGCGCACGTAGTCGCGCACGTAATCCTGATACGGCTGCTGCTTGAAGATGCGCCGATACAGTTCCTGCTGAAACTGCTGCGCAAGCGGCGTCCAATCGGTGCGCACGGTTTCGAGACCTTTGTAGACCACGTCCTCGCGCCCGTCAGGCAATACCGTAAGGCCTGCGTAGCGTTTCTTGCTGCCTTCCTCGGCACCGCGCACCGTCGGCATGAAAAAGCGCCGGTAGTGCCGCTCGAATTGCAGTTCCAACGCACTGTCGATACCGAAGCGCGCCTGCAGCTTCTGCCGCCACGCCGCGTTGATATGTTCGACGAGCGCGCGGCCGATGCGCGCGGCGTCTTCCTCGTCGTGCGCGTGCCTGAGCCAGACGAAGGTCGAGTCGGTGTCGCCATAAATCACTTCGTAGCCTTGCGCCTCGATCAGCTCGCGCGTCGTATGCATGATCTCGTGGCCGCGCATCGTGATCGACGACGCCAGCCGCGGATCGAAGAAGCGGCAGCCGGTCGAGCCGAGCACGCCGTAGAACGCGTTCATGATGATCTTCAGCGCCTGCGACAGCGGCTTGTTGTGCTCGCGCTTGGCCGCTTCGCGTGCCTGCCAGACCTGCGCGACGATCGACGGCAGGCAGTGACGCGTGCGTGAGAAGCGCGCGCCGAGAAAGCCCGGCACAGAGTGCGCGTCGTCGGGATGCAGCATGCCTTCGACGAGGCCGAGCGGGTCGATCAGAAACGTGCGAATGATCGACGGGTACAGGCTCTTGTAGTCGAGCACGAGCACCGAGTCGTAGAGGCCGGGCCGCGAGTCCATCACGAAGCCGCCGGGGCTTGCCGCGCCGGCCACGTCGCCGAGATTCGGCGCGACATAGCCCTGCCGATGCATGCGCGGCATGTACAGATGCGTGAATGCCGCGACCGAGCCGCCGCTGCGATCGGCGGGCAGGCCGGTCACGGTTGCGCGTTCGAGCAGGAACGGCAGCAGCTCGGTCTTCGCGAAGATGCGCGTGACGAGTTCGCAGTCCTTCAGGTTGTAGCGCGCGAGCGCGGGCTTGTCTTCGTCGAAGCGGCGCTGGATTTCGTCCATGCGCTGATACGGATTGTCGATCGCCTTGCCTTCGCCCAGCACCGAACGCGACACATATTCGAGGCTGAACGATGGAAAGCTCCACGTCGCCGACCGCAATGCCTCGATACCGTCGATGACCCAACGGCCCGCCACGCCCGCGAAAAAGTGATTTCGCGTGACACCGTGTTCGCGCCATTCCATCACCGCGCCACCGCGGCCGATGCGCAGCGGCACGCGATACTGCTCGGCATGCTGTTGCAGCACCTTCAGATCGAACTGCACCAGGTTCCAGCCGATGATCGCATCGGGATCGTGCCGCTCCATCCACTCGATCAGTTTTTCGAGCAGTTGCGCGCGGGTTTCGCAGTATTCGAGCTTGAAGTCTAGGGGGTCGGCGGGGTTGCCATTTGGCGGTCCGAGCATATACACCTGCCGCTCGCCGCAGCCTTCGAGCGCGATCGAATAAAGCTCGGCATGCGCGCTTGTTTCGATGTCGAGCGATACGAGCTTCAACGGCGGACGATATCCGTTGGCCGGTTTGAGCTCGCCATCGAGCCAGGGGCCCTGGTTCCGCGGCACGCGGCTGAACCACACCGGCGCGGTGATGAAGCGCTCCATCATGTAGCGCTCGGGCGGCTGGATATCGGCCTCGTAGACATCGACGCCGCCTTCTCGCAAGCGCTTTTCGAAGCCCTTCAATTGCCGGTATTGCGCACAGTAAAGCCCGCTGACCGGCCGATGCTGGAAGTCGTGCAATTCGAGCGGACGCAGATCGAGCGGCGCGTCGCGGCGCAGGATCGTTTCGGCGCGTTCGCGATGTTCGGCCGGAATGAAGGCAACGGACGGCTGAGGGCGCAGACGGATGTGGCGCGGCCCGCTGTCCGTCGCCAGCCAGAACTCGATTTCCGTGCCGGCGGGCGTGTCCCGCCAATGCCGGGTCAAAATGAAACCCTGCTCGAACTCAGTCAAACTTCCACCTTTTAAGCGGCGCAATTGCCTTGCGAGATTTTACCGCCGCGGGCAACGACTTTGAGCGGGCAAAGAAAAGGGCGCTTCGCATTGAAGCGCGCCAAGCAGTACGGCTTTATTTTTTAAAAGCCGGTTCAGTTCGGTTCCGGTCGCTCAGGCTTCGAGCGCGAGTGTCGCGAACGTCGCGAGCCAGTGCTCGCCCATGTAGTCGCCCGCCACATGCGGCAGCGCGCAGCGCAGATGACGCTCGGCCGCATCGAACAACAGGGTGCGCCGCACGTCGCCGGCGGGCAGCGCACGCGCGAGCGCACGCTGGCACCACGCGCGGCTCAGATTGAGGCCGTCCAGATGCGCAATCTTGCCGTCGCTGCGATCGGTGACGGTGACCGGTTCGAACAGCGTCGCCGGCTTTTTCGCGCCGAGGTCCGGCAGGAATCGTCCGAACCAGTCGGCGAACTGCGCGGACGGCAACACGCGCCGCATCAACTCCGCTTCCATCAGCGACGGCGACAGGAACTCGTCGCCGGCCGGCTCCCACGCCTGACACGCGACGTCATCCAGATACCAGCGCTCCGCGGTGCTGACGATCAGCGCCTCGAGCGATTCGCGCGAGGTATGCCGCGCGAAATCGAGTGTCAGTGCGAGTGCGAACGCCATGTTGAAGTGCGTGCCGACGCGCAGCGGATAGGTCGCTTTCGGCAGGAACTCCTCGAAACGTTCGACGAACGTCTCGGTGAGCGGCACGAACGTCTTCGACCAGCTCGCGGCTTCGGAGATTTTCATCGACTGCAACTGCGTGCTGAGCGCGAGCAGCCATGCCCAGCCATACGGCCGCTCGAAGCCGCGGTTGTGCGGCAGGTCCAGATACGCGAGTTCGCCGGCGACGTTCGCCTCGGTGAAATGCTCGTCGACCACCGCGACGATGCGCGCGGCCTCGGGCAGATCGGGGAAGCGTTCGAGCAGATGCAGGATCAACCAGTAGCCGTGCACACACGAATGCCAGTCGTAGCTGCCGTAGAAGATCGGATGCAGGGCGCGCGGACCCTGCACGTCGTGCGGCCCTGCGAGCGAGTGCGTGAGCTTGTTCGGGTATTCGCGCGTGAGGTGAGCGAGCGCGACATTGGCGAATTTCGACGCGAATTCGCGGGTGAGCTGGATGGTCATCGGCGGCTCCTCAGAAGCGCAATACGAACAGGTACAACAGTATGGTGTTGACGATCGGCAATAGTAAAGCGGTCGGCCATTGCGGCATCACGCCGATCGCGCCGATCACGCCGAGAATCGCCGGGTTGCCGTTGAACTGATGCACGATCGGCGGCGCGTGCCGGAAGCGCTCAGCCCGCGTTGATTCCCTCCGACGTCAACTGCCGCAACTGCTCCAGCAGCTTGACCGCCGGACTCGGCAGGATGCCCTGGCGCCGCCGGAACGCGGTCAACGTGCGCCGCCCGACCACGCCCGGCACGCCGAGCGTATCGAACACGCCGGCCTTGCTCTCGGTCACGTACATCGTCGACGCCATCCAGCTCAGAAAGCCCGAGCGCGCGACCAGACTCTTCAGCGCCGTGACCGAGCGGGTTTCGACGACGACGTTCGGCAGACCCAGCCCGCGCTCGGCAAACACGCTCTGCATGTGCTCGAACGGCCCGGTGCCGCGCGGCGGAATCGCCCAGCGCTCGCCCAGCGTGTCGGCGAGCTTGAGGTCGGGCTTACCCCGCAGCGGATGATCGAGCGCGGCGACCACGTAGCTCGCATCTTCCCAGCGGCAATCGGCGATCGCGGTGATCTCGTCGGTGTCGGGCACGGCCATGCTGAGCGCGAGATCGATCTGACGTTTGACCAGCGCATCCGCGAGCCGGTCCCACACGCCTTCGATGATCTCCACGCGCAGGTTCGGCCACTTCGTCAACACGCCGCTGACCGCGAGCGGCAACAACAGGCTCGCGATGCTGCCCACCGCGCCGACCCGGATCGTGCCGCGTGCGAGGCCGCGCATCGCGTCGATTTCCTCGCGCGCCTGTTCGGCTTCGCGTTGCAACAGGATCGCGTGCGGCAGCAGTGCTTCGCCGACCGCGGTCAGATGCATGCCGCGCGAGTGCCGCTCGAACAGCGGCGCGCCGACCTGTTCCTCGAGACGGCGGATGATCCGACTAAGCGCCGGCTGAGTGATATGCAGCGCTTCGGCCGCGCGTCCAAGGCTGCCGCTCTCGACGATCACCGCGAACGCCTGCAGTTGTTGAAGGTTGTAGGTCATGCCAAAAGGTAATGCCTTTTAGCGAATTAGGCAATTTTCGGTTACCCCGGCGGCCGTGATAATGGCCTGTCGATCTTTCGCGCTCATCACACAGGAGGCCTCGCATGACAGGCAGCGCGCCGCAGCACAAGCCAGCACACACGAAAGAGCAGGGCACCCAATGGACCGTACGCGACGCGGTCATCGACTTTGCGCGCCGCGTCGGCATGACGTCGATCTTCGCGAACCCCGGCTCGACCGAGTTGCCGATGTTCCGCGATTTCCCCGCGGATTTCCGCTACGTGCTCGGTCTTCAGGAAGCGGTCGTGGTCGGCATGGCCGATGGCTACGCGCAGGCAACCGGCAACGCGGCGCTCGTGAACCTGCATTCGGCGGCGGGCGTCGGCAACGCGATGGGCAATATCTTCACCGCGTTTCGCAACCGCACGCCGCTCGTCGTCACCGCGGGTCAGCAGGCCCGCTCGATCCTGCCGTTCGACCCGTTCCTTGCCGCGACCCAGGCGACCGAATTGCCAAAGCCCTACGTGAAATGGAGCATCGAGCCGGCCCGCGCGCAGGACGTGCCGCTCGCGATCGCGCGTGCGTACGCGATCGCGATGCAGGAGCCGCGCGGCCCGGTGTTCGTATCGATCCCCGCCGACGACTGGGATCAGCCGGCCGAACGGGTGGCCGATCGCGAGGTCGCGCACATCATGCGTCCCGATCCGGCGATGCTGGAGCGTATCGGCGCGGTGCTAGACGCGTGCGCACGGCCCGCATTCGTGGTGGGCGGCGCGGTCGATCGCGCGGATGCGGCGACAGACGTGGTACGGCTCGCGGAGCGGCACGCCGCGCGCGTCTACGTCGCGCCGATGACCGGGCGTTGCAGCTTCCCCGAAACGCATCGGCTGTTCGCGGGCTTTTTGCCGGCGATGCGCGAGCGCATCATCGAACTGCTCGGCGCGCACGACGCGATCTTCGTGATCGGCGCGCCCGCGTTCACGTACCACGTCGAAGGCAGTGGTCCGCATGTGCCGCCGGGCGCGCGGCTGTGTCAGTTGATCGACGATCCGGGCGTCGCGGCATGGACGCCGCAAGGCATCGTAGCGGTCGGCAATCTGCGGCTCGGTGTGCAAGACCTGCTCGCGCGCGCCGCGCCCAAAGCGCGCGAATTGCCTGCGCCGCGCGCCGCGGCGCCGCGTGCGCTGCCGCCGGCGCAAGGCGAGCGGATGTCGGTCGCATTCGCGCTGCAGACACTCGCCGAAGTGCGCGATCCCGATGGCATCGTCGTCGAGGAAGCGCCGAGCTCGCGGCCCGTCATGCAGACCTATCTGCCGATCCCGCGCCCCGGCACTTTCATGACGATGGACAGCGGCGGCCTCGGCTACGGCATGCCGGCTGCCGTCGGCGTCGCGCTGGCGCGGCCTGGGCAGCGCGTGATCGCGCTGATCGGCGACGGTTCGAGCATGTACTCGATCCAGGCGATCTGGAGCGCGGTGCAGATGCAGTTGCCGATCACGTACGTGATCCTGAACAACACCCGCTACGCGGCGCTGCAGGATTTCGCGCCGGTGTTCGGCTTCGCGCCGAACGAGACCGTGCAGGGCACGGATCTGCCGGGACTCGACTTCGTGACGATCGCGGCGGGCATGGGTTGCCCGGGCGTGCGCGTCAGCGAGGCGGCTGAACTTGCCGGCGTGTTGCGCCGCGCGTTGACCGAAGCTGACGGGAAAAGCGGTCCCACGCTCGTCGAGGCGATCGTCGCGTAACGGCATTTCCGATTTACGAAAAGAAGGGAGTCCTACGATGAAAAACGTATCGATGCTGATCTGCGGCGAACAGGTACAGGCGCGCAACGGCGCGAGCTTCGAGCGCGGTAATCCGCTCGACGGCGAAGTCGCGTCGCGCGCGCCGGCCGCGACCGTTGAAGATGCCATCGCCGCGGTCCGACCTTGCACGACGAAGCGCAGATGCCGTTCGGCGGCGTGAAGGCGAGTGGCTTCGGCCGCTTCGGCGGCAAGGCGGGGATCGCGGAATTCACCGATCTGCACTGGGTCACGCTGCAAACCACGCCGCGTCACTATCCGTTCTAATTGCCGACACCAAAAAATCGAACAACGCGCGCGCAGCGCAAACAACGGAGACATGTCGATGAACTACGTTCCTCCCGCTTCGGCCGCGCCCTCGACCTCGACCGCGCGCGACGACGCGGCGCTCGCCGGCATTGCGCGCGGCGGCAACACGGTAGACATCGGTCATGCGCTCGACGATGGCCCCTATACGTTGCTGCAGAAAATCGCGGTGGTGCTCGCGGCGCTGTCGATCGTCGTCGATGGTTTCGACAGCCAGCTGATCGGCTTTGCGATTCCGATGCTGATCAAGGAGTGGGGCATCACGCGCAATGCGTTTGCGCCGGTGGTCGCGTCGGGGCTGATCGGCATGGGCATCGGCAGTGCGTTCGCGGGGCTGTTCGCCGATCGCTTCGGCCGCCGCTGGGCCGTGATCGGCAGCGTGTTCGTGTTCGGTCTCGCGACCTGCGCGATCAGTCTGGCGCCGAACGTCGGGGCCATCGCGGCGCTGCGCTTTGTCGCGGGGCTCGGCATCGGCGGCGCGCTACCGACGTCGACCACGCTGACCGCCGAGTTCACGCCCGCGCGTTTTCGTACGTTCGCGGTCACGGCGACCATTCTGTGCGTGCCGCTCGGTGGCATGGTCGCGGGACTGTTCGCCGGGCAGGTGCTGCCGGTTTATGGCTGGCGCGGTCTGTTCGTCGCGGGCGGGGTGCTGCCGCTCGTGCTCGGCATCGTGCTCGTCGCCGCGCTGCCGGAATCGCCGCGCTTTATGGCGCGCCGTCCGCATCGCTGGCCAGAACTCGCGAAGCTGCTGCGGCGCATGGCCCGCGACGTGTCGGCCGATGCGAGCTTTACCGACGTGCGCGAACAAAGCGCCGAGAAACACGTCGGCTTCACCGCGCTGTTTCGCGATGGCCGTTCGCGTGACACCGTCGCGATCTGGGGCGCGTTCTTCATGTGCCTGCTCGCGGTGTACGCGGCATTCAGCTGGCTGCCGTCGATGCTGACGAGCGAGGGTTTGAGCGTGTCGCTCGCGGGCTATGGCCTGAGCGCGTACAACCTTGGCGGCGTAATCGGCGCGGTGCTGTGCGCGCTGGCGATCGGGCGCTACGGCTCGCGCTGGCCGCTGCTGCTGTGCTGCGCGGGCGGCGTCGCGAGCGCATGGATGCTGCTCGGTGTCAGCGCGACGCGGCATACGGCGTTGATGATCGTCGGCCTCGGCTTGCACGGGCTGTTCGTCAATGCGGTGCAATCGACGATGTACGCGCTGTGCGCCTACGTCTATCCGACCGGCGTGCGGGCAACGGGCACCGCATCGGCACTCGCGGTCGGCCGCGTCGGCGCGATTCTGAGCGCGTTCGCGGGCGCCGCGGTGATCACGGCCGGCGGCGCATCGGGCTATCTGCTGATGCTCGGTATCGCGATGGTCGTCGTGCTGATCGCGCTCGCGGTGGTGCGGCGGCATATTCCGCGGCGAGGCGCCGCGACCGTGCGCTGATCGATGCGGAAGGCCGTCGCGATGCCCCGGCTTACGTAGCGAGGCTATCAACCTCGTTGAATATAAACAGGCAATGCCACCGCATTCGCGGCCGGATCGCCGGCTGCATCGGTCGGCAAATATTGCGTCTGGAACGCGGTAAACATGGCGGCAAATCCATCGGCGCGCTGCACGATCACCGCGCCGTCCTGGAACGTGCCGTTTTCGTTGTAATGCGGACCGCGCGGATTGCCCTGATTCATGTGGGTTTCGTGAAGACCGTCCTTCTTCGGCAGAAACAGAAAGCCGAACCCGTAAACCAGAATGCCCGCGGTCGTCGGTGTCCAGAAATCGCGGTTATGCAACTGGCCGCTGCCGTTGTCGTAGGGCAGGCTTTGCGACGGCTTGCTTTCGTCGATGGTCAGGATTTCGTCGATGATGTCGTTGACGTCGGCGCGATTGCCGTTCTGGTCCTCGTAGGGGACCGGTCGCATGCGGTGAATGTCGAGCAGGCTGCTGTCCTGGAAGTAATCGAGTCGCGGAAAGCCACTGGTGTAGAGGCCGAGGTTCAGGGCCTGCAGTTTTGCGGTGAGCGGATCGGCGAAGTTCAGGTCGGCATAGAAGTACACGTCGTCGCTACCGCTTGCACCCGGTTGCGTCGACGCCGAATTGACGACGATGTTGAATGGCGTGTTGTCGTTGCCAGTCACCGTAATCACATAGTGCGGACTGCCAACATAAGAATCTTTGAAAGGCGCCGCGCGCAGCAGTTTTCCCTTGAACATGCAGTATTCGTTCATGACTGAATGACCTTGTCGAAGTTGACGAAAGGAAAGCGAAAGATCAACGAGCCGTTTCGAACCCGGCTGCCCAGCGAGCCCATTCGACCAGCACGTCGGTCACATCGTCGGGCCGCTCCATCGTGCACATATGACCGCTTCGTTCGATTACGCGAAGCTTCGAGCCGCGAATCTGCGCGTGCATCTCCTCGTGACGCGCCAACGGACTCCATTTGTCATCGCGTCCGCACACGATCATCGTCGGGCACGCGATGTCGCGAAGCAGCGCCGTCGCATCGGGACGATCCAGCAATGCGCGGATCTGCGCCGAGAATTTATCTGGCGTGCTTCGCTCGATCATGTCGAGCACCGCCTCGTAGACGGCGGAATCGTGGCGATCAGTGTTGACCATGCCGGGCGCCCACTCGTTGCCCATCGCGCGCATGCCTTTCGCGCGCGCGAGTTCGAGTAGTCGCAGCCGCTGCGAGCGCTCGCTTTCGCCGGCCTCTCCGGCGGCACGCGGCGTGCAACCGGTGTCGAGCAACGCGAGCCCGGCGACGCGTTGCGGTGCGCGCCGGAACACTTCGAGCGCGACCCGTCCCCCCATCGAATGACCCGCGACCAGCAGGCGGTCTCCCGAAACCGACTCGAGCACGAGTTCGGCCATCGCGCCGAGCGAGTCGCGCATGCCGTAGTCGGGCACGAAGCAGTCGCCGATCGCGCCAAGCGCGCCGCGCTGATCGGCCCACACTGCGCCGTCGCACAGCAGTCCAGGGAGCAAAACGATTTGGTGGGTCATGGGTGGGTCCTGTGATGCGTTGAACGGATAAAAGAAATGACACTCTGTACGACGTCATTGTCGAATGGTCATTCATCCGCCTTACCATAGCATGCCCATCTGCCGCGCGGTCGCATCGATCGCCGCTTTTGCCTTCGAGACGATTTCGTCGATTTCCGGCCGGCTGATCACGAGCGGCGGCGACAGCAACATCCGGTCGCCGCTCGCGCGCATGATCAGATTGGCGTTGAAGCAGAAGTCGCGGCACAGCGCGCCGACATCGCCGCCGTTCGCGAAGCGCTTGCGCGCGAGCGGCTCCTCGGCGAGTTGCACACCCGCCACGAGGCCCGCGCCGCTGATCTCGCCAACGACAGGATGAGCGGCGAACGTCTCACGCAGTCTCTTCTGAAAGTACGGACCGGTATCCGCTTTGACGCGCTCGACGATCTTCTCGTCGCGCAGCAGTTTCAGATTGGCAAGCGCGACGGCCGCAGCGACCGGATGCCCGGAGTAGGTGAGGCCATGATTGAAGTCGCCATTGTCGATCAGTGCGCGGGCGACGCGATCATGCAGGCCGACCGCTCCCATCGGCGCGTAACCGCTGGTGAGTCCCTTCGCGAGCGTGATCAGGTCCGGCTCGAAGCCGAAGTGCTGATGCGCGAACCATTCGCCGGTTCGGCCGAAGCCGCCGATCACTTCGTCCGCAACGAGCAGCACGTCGTACTTGCGGCAAATACGCTCGATTTCCGGCCAGTAAGTGTCGGCCGGAAAGATCACGCCGCCGGCTCCCTGGAAAGGCTCACCGATAAACGCGGCGACATGGTCCGCACCGAGTTCGAGAATCTTCGCTTCGAGCTGCCGCGCGCGAGCCAGCGCGAATTCTTCCGGCGTCTGACCGCTCGCCGCTTCGCCGAAGAAATAAGGTTGATCGATATGCACGATGTTCTCGACTTTCGACGGCATCTGTTCATGCATATAAGCCATGCCGCCGAGCGTGCCGCCCGCGATCGTCGACCCGTGATAAGCGTTCTTGCGCGCGATGACGAACTTCTTCGCGCTCTGGTGTTGCGTCGCCCAGTATTGATGAACGATGCGCAGCACGGTGTCGTTGCCCTCGGAGCCGCTGTTGCAGTAGAAGAAGTGATTGAACGGCGCGGGCGTCAGCTCGGCGAGTAGGGCCGACAGTTCGATCACCGGCGGATGCGTCGTCTTGAAGAAGGTGTTGTAGTACGGCAGTTCTTGCATCTGCCGGAAGGCGGCGTCGGCGAGTTCATGGCGTCCGTAGCCGACGTTCACGCACCACAGTCCAGCCATGCCGTCGATGATCTTGTTGCCGTCCGAGTCCCACAGGTACACGCCTTGCGCCTTCACGATCACGCGCGAACCCGCGCGATTGAGCGAGCCCATATCCGAGAACGGATGGATGTGATGCGCGGCATCGAGCGCGCGGTATTCGGCGGTGCTGCGCGACGGGGCTTGCGAGGTCGGCGCGTCTATCGTTGCGCCAAGCTCGGGCGTCTCCTTTCTCCGCATACATCAGATCGTCAGTCTTATAGCTCATACCGCCTCCGTCTTTTCAAAGTTCTCATTGACCGATTGACCCGCGGCACTCACACGTGCAGCAGCAAATGCCGGCGCTCCCACGAACTGATCACGCGGAAAAACGCTTCGTATTCGGTCTCTTTCAGCGCGAGATACGCGCGGACGAACTGTTCGCCGAGTACGTCGGCAATTGGCTCGCACGCACTCATCAACGTCAGGCCTTCTTCGAGATTGCGCGGTAATTGGTAGGGCAATGCATAGCCGTCGCTCGCCAGCGGTTCGGTTGGGGCGAGCCGCTGCGTGATGCCGAGATAGCCGGCGGCCAAGGTCGCGGCAATCGCCAGATATGGATTGCAATCGACACCCGGAATGCGGTTCTCGATGCGGCGCGCGACCGGCGTCGAATGTGGAATGCGAAAGCCCACCGTGCGATTGTCGTAACCCCACGCGACGTTGATCGGCGCGGCCATGAAACGCGAGAGGCGCCGATACGAGTTGATGTACGGCGCGAAGATCGGCATTAGCGCCGGCGTGTATTTCTGCAAGCCGGCGATATAGCCGGTGAAAAGCGATGTCGGTTCGCCATCCGCGGCGGTGAACAGGTTGCGGCCGGTTTCCATATCGACGAGGCTCTGATGCATGTGCATCGCCGAGCCCGGCTCGCCTTCCATCGGCTTCGCCATGAAGGTCGCGTACATCTTGTGGCGCAAAGCCGCTTCGCGCACGGTGCGCTTGAATAGAAACACGCTGTCCGCGAGTTTGAGCGGATCGCCATGCATGAAATTGATTTCCATCTGCGCGGCGCCCACTTCGTGTATCAGCGTGTCGACTTCGAGTTCCTGCACGTCGCAGTACTCGTAGATGTCTTCGAACAGCGGATCGAATTCATTGACCGCTTCGATCGAATACGCCTGGCGTCCGGTTTCCGCGCGACCCGTACGTCCAACCGGCGGTTGCAGCGGCAGGTCGGGATCGCGGTTCATATCGACTAAATAGAACTCGAGTTCCGGTGCGATCACCGGTTTCCAGCCGCGCGCCTTGTATAGATCGAGCACGCGGCGCAACACGCAGCGCGGCGAGATTTCGACCGGCGTGCCATCGAAATGAACGCAGTCGTGAATCACTTGGGCGGTCGGGTCGACTGCCCACGGAATCATCCGGATCGTGCTCGCGTCGGGTACGCACACCATGTCGGGATCGGTGACGCCGGTCAGCGAATCGCTTTGCGGATAATCGCCGGTCACGGTCTGAATCATCACCGCCTGAGGCAGACGCATCGATTCGCCCGATTCGAACTTGCTGCGCGGAATGATCTTGCCGCGCGCGATGCCGGCCATGTCCGGAATGATCGCTTCGATTTCGGTGACGTGATGCTTTTTCAGAAAATCGTCGATGTCATGCATGATTGTTCTCTCTGTTTTGATCCGCGACCTGGGACATGCGTGCAGGGTTGCGTGTATTCATGCGCTGGCGGCACGCGTCGCCGAAGGCGCGAAATATCGCGGTCGATAACGCGTTGTCCGCGCGTCTCCATTCCGGGTGCCATTGCACGCCGAGCGCGAATGCGCGGGCGTCGCTGACGCTGATTGCTTCGATCAGGCCGTCCGCCGCGAGTGCTTCGACGTCGAGGCCTGTGCCGAGTCGCGCAATACCCTGACCGTGCAATGAATTCACCCGCGCTTCGTGGGCGCCGCCCGCAAGGCGCTGCAGCATGCCACCGCGCGTCAGCACGATCGAATGCGAGGTGGCGTATTGCACGTCGAGCGAGTCGTCCTTGTTCTCGCGATGGTCGTTCAGTCCGCCGACCGCATGAACGCTTTGATGCAAGGTTCCGCCGAATGCCACGTTCATTTCCTGCAAGCCGCGGCAGATGGCGAGAACCGGTACGCCCGCCGCAACCGCAGCGCGGATAAGCGGCAACGTGGTTGCATCGCGCGCCGGGTCGTGCAACGTATCGGGCTCGCTCGAAGCGCCGCCGTAACGGTGCGGCTCGACGTTCGAATAGCTGCCGGTGAATAGCAAGCCGTCGACAGCGGCGAGCACATTGTCGCTGCACTGGCGCTCACCTAAAGCCGGCACCAGCATCGCGAGCGCGTGCGAGCCCTCGACGATCGCGGCGATGTACTTTTCACCGACCACGTGCGATGGATGAGCGCCGAGCATCGTTCTATCGGCGGTGATGCCTACTATTGGTTGGTTTCGCATAATGAATAGGCGTGTCGATCCCACGCCGCACACCACGTGAACGGCGTTAAATAGCGCGCGCGACGAAATGGGAAAACGCGAAGGCGAGGCGAAGCCAAAGCGAATCCGCGCAATAACGCGCAGCGCTAATCAGATTAGAAGCGGTTCGATTGAATCCGTCGTAATGCGCGGCAATCAGTCAGCGCCGCGCGGACGCAAGCAGACAGCTCGCGAAAACGCGTGCAAACGGACGAATCGAGCAGCGAAAAGAGACTAGAGAAGAGAGGCGCTACGGCAGCAGCGAGGCGACTTCGTCTGTGCGCACCGCGATGAACGCGCGTGCGGAGAGAACGTTGCGGCGTCGAACGGAGCGACGCGACAGGACTGTGATGACGGACAGAAAGCGGCGAAACGCAAGGCTGCCGTTGCTGCCGTCGGCGCTGGCGCCGTCAGCGCAAATACAACGCGCCTGACTGCGATTCCAATTCACCAAAGGGCCTCGGACTCTCACGATGACACTCGACTGGCATAGTTGAGGGTTTTGAACGGCCTGTTTCGAATCCACAGCGGATAGTGAAGAAACAGGACGCGGGTCGATCGAGAAGAAACGGTACTGAACGGTAAAGGCTTAATTCGCAGTGCCGTTCACGCGATCTCCCAATAGCTAGGATATACGAGCTAAAAATGCCGTCAATTTATTTTTGTTTTTTGGCAGAACGGCATCAAGCGTGATGCCGTGTGCTTGGTCTGCTATTCGTTCACTCCGCGAGACGGGCGCGCACCGTGTATTCGCCTTCGTTGCCCTTGTCTTCGAGCATGTGCGCCATCGCCGTATTGAAGTCGGGTGGCAGTGGTTCGACTGGATAGCCGCGCTTTTCCCATGCGTCGAGTCCGCCCTTAAGGGCGCGCACATGATGAATGTTCTTGCGATGCAATTGCCTGACGATGCGCTTCGCGGTCGCTTCGTTCGGACACACGCAATAGACGACGATCGGCCGCTTCAGATACTCCGGATGAATCGGATCGGGCGATTCCAGATCGAGCGGCCGTGCGCCTGCAATGCGATGCGATTCCTTTTCGCGCACGGTGTGCGGGCGCGCGTCGAGAATCAGCGGCGGTTCGTTCGACTTCATCATCGCGTCGAGCTGATCAGGCGAAATGCGTGCATGCGCGAGCCAGCGGCGAAACTGCAAACGGCGCAGCCAGCGATACAGCAGAACCGCCGCGAAGATCACCGCGAACGTATCGAAGATCGTGCCGCCGTTGCGGCGCACGAACAGCATCAATTGGACGATCTCATCGTGCAAAGCGGCCCCGCCGATGATCCACACGCTCGCCCACAGCGTCGCACCGACCATGTCCCACAACAAGAACACGCCGACGCCGATCGCGGTCGTGCCGAGCAGCGGCGCGGAAATCAGGCCGAGACCGGGCAGGAACTTCGCGACCGTCAGAATCGGCGCGCCATAGCGCTCATAGGTATTGCGCGCGACGCGCACCGTGGTGTCCAGCGACAGCGAGAAGCGCACGAGGTAATTGAGCAGACGGCGGCCATACGCGCGTCCGGTGAAAAACCACAGCGAGTCGGCGATCAGCGTCGCACCGACCGCCGCGCAGATCATGTTGACGTACGAGACTTCGCCCACCGCGGCCATCGTTCCCGCGAGAATCAGCATCGGCGCGGCCGGAATCGGCATGCCGAGCTGCGTGACGAGCACGCTCATGAAGACGGCCCACACGCCAGCAGACGGTGGAATAGCGACCGGGAAATGCCACACAACCGCGCTCCTGATTAAGGCAAAGAAAGGGAAAAGAATGGTCTGCGCCGAGGCCGATACGAGCCTCTGGCGATGCGAAAGACGGATTTAAGCACAGGTGGCGAGTCGGCGTTATGAAAGTGCGCCGACAAAGTGGCGCGCGAGCGACGAATGCGCATGGCGCACCGCGCCATGCCGCGTGCATGCGCCGCGCGGCAAGTGGATCAACGCGGACTGAGCAGCGGGATTTGCCTCGCTTCAGGCGAGGCGGTCCAAAAAGCGGCCTGTCGCCTTACGCATCCTCGGAGGGATCATAGGGCACCACGCGCTCATGCTCGTCCGCGTGATTGCGCGCGACGATCGCGCGCGCCGCGGCGTTCGCATCGAGATTGAACGGCTGATGCGGCACGCCGGGCGGAATGAACAGGAAGTCGCCCGGCTCGGTGATGACCGACTCGCGCAGGCCCGGGCCATAGCGCGTCTCGATCTTGCCTTCGAGCATATAGATCGCGGTTTCGTAGTCGGCGTGATAGTGCGGCTGCGCATGGCCGCCGGGCGGGACCACGACCATATACATCGACAGTCCGGTGGCACCCGCGGTGCCCGCCGAAATGCCGACGAAATAGGGCAACCGCTGCATCGTCGCCATTTCCCGTTCCGGGCGCACCTTGATCACAGGGGCCCGCGCGTCGTGCCTGACGTTTGACATGGTCGCTCCTTTCGTCGCCGCCGTGCCGGGCGGCTTCATGCATGCCGAACTGAAAGTCTAGACGATACGGGCGGCAATATCGGACCTTGTGAAGCGCGGGCGACCGCCAAAACGCGTTGCTACAATGATCGGCATACCCCCGACCAAGATCACGGAGACAGCGCATGGCCACGCTTCAGCCCATCAGCCGCTACCCGGTCCCCGAGCCCAGCGAGTGGCCCGAAGACATCAGCGCCCGCATTCTCGAAGTGCAGGACAAAGCCGGTTTCGTGCCGAACGTGTTTCTGACGCTCGCGCATCGGCCCGATGAATTTCGCGCGTTCTTCGCTTATCACGATGCGTTGATGCTGAAAGAGGGCGGTCTCACCAAGGGCGAGCGCGAGATGATCGTGGTCGCGACGAGCGCGGTCAACGATTGTCTTTACTGCGTGATCGCGCACGGCGCGATTCTGCGCATCTACGAGAAAGCGCCGCTGCTCGCCGATCAGCTTGCGGTCAATCATCGTAAGGCCGACATCACCGAGCGGCAGAAGGCGATGCTCGATTTCGCGCTGAAGGTGTGCCGCGCGTCCGGCACGGTCGAGGAAGAAGACTTCGAGACGCTGCGCGGTCACGGCTTCACCGATGAAGACATCTGGGACATCGCGGCAATCACCGCGTTTTTCGGCCTATCGAACCGGATGGCGAACGTGATCTCGATGCGTCCGAACGACGAGTTCTATCTGATGGGGCGCGTGCCGAAAGCCGCCGCGGATGCGCCGAAGAAATAGCCGCGACTGGCATAGCTTCAGCGTCTCTACCGGCATTGCGCATCACGCCTGCGCGGGACGCGGCGCATGCCGCGCGGGCGTCGTCACCGCCGTGTCGTCGATCGGGAAATGCAGCAGCGCCGCGAGCAGTCCCGCCGCGACCGTCGCTACCCAGATCAGCGAGTACGAACCCGTCAGATCGAACACGAGGCCACCGAGCCACGCGCCGAGAAACGAGCCGATCTGATGGCTCAGAAAGCACACGCCGAACAGGCTGCCGAGGTGACGCGTGCCGAACACCTTGGCGACGAGGCCGCTCGTCAGCGGTACGGTACCGAGCCACGTCAGGCCCATCACGGCCGCGAAAATCACCACGGACACCGCGCTTTTCGGCAGCGCGAAGAACGTGGCGATCGTCGCGCTGCGAATCAGATAAAGCCAGCCGAGCACATGATGCTGGCGGAACCGGCCGCCGAGCCAGCCGCATGCCCAACTGCCCGCCATATTGAACAGGCCGATCAGCGCAAGCGCGGTGGCGCCCAGCCCGATCGGCATATGACACAGCGTCAGATACGCGGGCAGATGCGTCGCGATGAACGCGAGCTGGAAGCCGCAGGTGAAGAAGCCGAGCGTCAGCAGGCGGTAGCCGCGATGGCGCGTCGCTTGTGACAGAACTTCGCGCAGCGGAGTCGCGGGCGCATCGTCGAACCGGGCCTGGCCCGCCGCATGCATCCGCGCGCGACGGTCGAGCACGATGCCGAGCGGCGCGATCAGCAGCATCACGAACGCGAGCACGAACAGCGAGGTCGCGATGCCCGCGTGCAGCCGGATGCCTTGCACGAGCGGCACCATCAGCACCTGTCCGGCGGAGCCGCCGGCGCTGACGAGGCCCATCGCGACGCTGCGATTCTCCGGCGACGCCATGCGGCCGACCGCCGGCAACACCACGCCGAAGGTCGTGCAGCTGACGCCGATGCCGACCAGCAGCCCCATGCCGATCACTAGCAGTGCACCGCTCGGCGCGACCGCAGACAGCGCGAGGCCGGCCGCGAACGTAGAAGCGCCGAACGCGACGACCGGCGCTGAGCCATAGCGATCCGCAGCCGCGCCCGCGAACGGCTGCGCGAAGCCCCACACGAGGTTGTGCAGCGCGATCGCGAAGGCGATCAACGTGACCGGCAGACCGCGGTCGAACGAGAACGGGCCGATGAACAGGCCGAAAGTCTGGCGAATGCCCATCGCGGCGCTCAGGATCAGTGCCGCGGCGACGATCACGATCGTGGTAGTGACGGTCGTCGCCGGAGCGACGGCGGGGGTGGGTTGCCCGGTGTGGGTGGTCGACATGGCGGCTTCTCCTTGGCCACCATCGTCGCAGCCCGCCGCGTGGCCGGCAAAGGAAAAGATTTCGACGACAGGTGAGCGCGGCTCACCTGTGCGCCGCCAGGTCGCCGTCCGCGGCCGCGTCGGTTTGCGCGTGGAAAGCCGCCGCCTCGTCCACTAGCCAGCGCCTGAAATCGGCGAGCTCGGGCCGCCGGATCGCGCTGTCCGCATTCTCCGCGCTGACCAGCCAGTAGGCGGTGGCGGATGCGATGGTGGGCGCGCAAGCCTCGAGCAGCGCGCCGCTCGCCAGATCGCCATCGACCAGCGGCTTGCGGCCGAGCGCGACGCCGAGGCCCATGCTGGCCGCTTCGAAGGCGAGCTGGATCGTGTCGACGTGCAAGCCGGAGTCCATATCGATGCCGCCGGTGCCGGTTGCATCGAGCCACGCCTGCCAGTCTTCACTCGCGGCGTTCACATGAATCAGCGTCGCGCGTCGCAGGCTCGGGACGCCGTGCTCGTCGCGCAGCGTCGCCACATAGGCGGGGCTGCACACCGGCACGAAACGCTCGCCGAACAGGCGCGTCCATGCGGTGCCGGCGACCGGCGCGCGGCTCATGCGGATCGCGAAATCGAAGCCGTCGACCGGGAAACCGACCTGGCGACGCGATGTATCCACGCTCACGTTGATATTCGGCCAGCGCGCGCGAAAACCCGCGAGGCGCGGCAGCAGCCAACGCGACGCGAAGGTCGGCGCGCAGCTGAGCGTGATCGACCGATCCGCGCGGTGATTGGGCAGACGCTGCGTGCCGATCGCGATCAGCGAAAACGCCTCGGAGACGTACGACAGATAATCCGCGCCAACCGCCGTCAGCGAGATGCCGCGCGGCTCGCGCACGAACAGCTCGACGCCGAGCGCTTCCTCGAGCCCGACGATGCCATGACTGATCGCGCTCGGCGTGACGTTCAGCTCGGCGGCGGCGAGCTTGAAACTTTGATGCCTGCCGGCCGCTTCGAAAAAACGGAGCGCGGGCAGGGGTGGCAGACGAAGCGGCATGTGCGTTCCCCAAGGCGGCCGCGTCGTGCGTGGCGCGCGTGCCGCGTGGTGTTGGCGGGGTGTAATGGGCGTGCTGTTTGGCGCAAGCATACCTTGCGGTGGCGCCTCGCGAGTGTGTTGTCGAACCGTCGGCAAAAGCGGCTGCAAAAAGGCTGCCGCTTAAAAATCATCGGCGGCCGTGTCGATTTTTCGCGGTCTCATCCGTCGTCGCTTGTAGGAAGGGCGGCAAAGCACAGGCAGCCGCCCGTCTTCCGTCCGTTTTTCGCACGACTTCTCACAAGGAGATGGCTGATGAACGACGCAAACACATCGATGCATACGCTAAAACCGGCCCGCGAACTGGCCGACCTGCCTGAACGCTTTCCCGGCGAGAGCGCCGAATATCGACGCGCGCGCAACGCGTTGCTCGCCGAGGAGATCGAGCTGCGCCGCCAGATCGAGCGCGTCGCCGCGCAGCGCCGCGCGCTGCCGGCGGGCGGCATCGTGCCGCAGGATTACCGCTTCGACGGCGAAGCCGGCCCGGTCACGCTAGCGCAGATGTTCGGCGCGCACGACACACTGGTGACCTACAACTGGATGTTCGGACCGCAACGCGCGCGGCCGTGCCCGATGTGCACGTCGCTGCTGAGTGCGTGGGACGGCGAAATGCCCGATATCCTGCAGCGCGTCGCGTTCGTGGTGATCGGCCGCTCGCCGATCGACAGGCTCGTCGCGTTCAAGCAGGAGCGTGGCTGGCGGCATCTGCGGCTCTATTCGTCGGGCGGCAATACGTTCAATCGCGATTACGCAGCCGAAGATCCCGCCGGCGACGACGTTCCGGCGCTCAACGTATTCACGTGCACGGGCGGTGTCGTGCGGCACTTCTGGGCCGAGGAGATGGGGCCATCGACGTCGGACCCCGGGCAGGACCCGCGCGGCGCGCCCGATCTGATGCCGCTATGGACGATCCTCGACATGACCCCCGGCGGCCGCGGCACCGACTGGTATCCGAAGCTGGCGTACTGAGCGGCACGGCCGCAAAGCGATCGAGCGCTACGAATGCGTCTCCGCCGCATGGCTTTGCGCGAGCGCGGTCCATAGGAACGTGCCGACCGCGCTTGCCCGCATCGGCAGGCTGAACAGATAGCCTTGCACCGCGCGCGCGCCGAGCGCCTTCACGACCTGGGCCTGCAATGGCGTTTCGAGTCCTTCCACCACGCATTCGAGTCCGAGGTTGCGGCACAGGTCGATCACGGATTTGATGATCTTCTTCGACGCGCTGTTGGTATCGACGTCGGAGACGAAGCTGCGATCGATCTTGATCGCGTCGAATGGCAAGCGGTGCACGTAGCTGAGGCTCGAATAGCCGGTGCCGAAATCGTCGAGCGACATCCGGCAGCCGGCCTGCTTCAGCATTGTCATCGCACTGCGCGCCTGCTCGAAATCGCGCGTCAACGCGGTTTCGGTGATTTCGAACGTCACGCGATGTGGCGACACACCGCTTGCGGCGACGATGTCGATCAGGCGGCGGGCGCGTGCCGACGTCGAGATATCGATCGCGGACAGGTTGAACGACAGATACAGATCGGCGGGCCAGTGTGCGACTTCGGCGAGCGCCTGGCGCAGCAGCACATCGGTGATGCCGAGAATCAGCTCGGTACGCTCTGCGATCCGAATGAATTCCTCCGGCCTGACCATGCCGAGCCGCGCGTTGTGCCATCGCCCGAGCGCTTCGAGACCGATCGGGCGGTGGGTGAGCAGATCGTAGATCGGCTGGAATTCGAGGAACAGTTCCGCTTCGAGATCCGCGTGGCGCAACTCCTGGGTGACGAGGCTTAGCCGCCGCATCTGCGTTTCGTGTTCGGTCGAGAAAATCACCGGCATGCCGCGGCGGTTTTCCTTGCCGACATAGAGGGCGGCGTCGGCGCGTTCGAACACTTGCGCGACCGTCGAGCCCGCGTCGGGAAACGCGGCCCAGCCGATCGTGCCCGACAGCTCCGCGACATTGTCGGCGACCTGGTAAGGCCGACTGAGCGCGTCGCAGATCCGCTGCCCCAACTGAACCAGCGCTTCGTTCGACATCTTGTGACGTACGAGCACGCCGAATTCGTCGCCGCCCAGACGCGCGAACATCAGGCCTGTCTCGCTGATCGACACGAGCCGCGTGCCGACTTCCTGCAGCACGAGATCGCCGCTCGCGTGACCATATATGTCGTTGACCTGCTTGAAGCCGTCCAGATCGATGAGCCCGACGTTGAAGCCGCCGCCGGTTTCGAGCGCCTGCTCGAGTATTGCGCTCAGCGCCGCGAAATAGCTGCGCCGGTTCGGCAGGCCGGTCAGGCTGTCGATGTTGGCGAGCCGGTAGTTGTCGTCGCTGAGCCGTTGGGTGTTTTGATGGCTTGCCTGTAGTTCGCGTTGCGCTTGCACGGCGTCCGCAAACGTGCGGCAGTAAAGCTGGATGACCACCGCGAGCGCGACGCCGACCAGCGTCATGTCGACGGCCATCGCGAAGAACACCGGCGAGCCGCTGGACACGAGGAATCCGGAGAAACTCAGGAGGACGATGCAAAGCAGCAGAAGCGCGGCCTTGCGCAGGTGGATCAGGCAGAACATGCTGCCGACCAGCGTCGTCGCCATGTAGAACGCGACCTGCGCCTGCTGATACGCACCGCCGTACGGGAACAACAGCAGCGACCAGCCGCTGAACGCGACGCCGAACAGGCCGACGATCCACGTCACGCCGCGCAATTCGCGGACCACCTGGGCGTCCGTCATCGTCCGGTTGCGTTTGCGCCACCAGCGCACGCAGCGAAGCACACACAGCGCGGCGAGCGCGCCGGGCATATACATCGACAGCCAGGCCGGCGCGCTGTCCAGATGCGTCGCCGCGACCGCCGCCGTGTTGACGAGCAGGATGAAGTAGAGAAGCGGTACCTGGCGGCTGAACGCATGCAACCGTGCACGCATCAGCGCACGGTCACCATCCGCGACCGACAGTACCTTCTTCAATCTTGCGAGCCAAACCATCACCGTCCTTTTAACGTTTGCGCGCTAAACGCAGCTGTTTATATCGGCGCAAAGCTGATTAACTTGAGCGTTCCGGGAGGTAAATAGCATTGCAGCCAAGGGTCCGTGAACCCGACGGCATGCTTGCGAATCGGCGTGCGGTAAGTAGTACCTGGCGGCGGTGCAAGCAGACGTTTGTGCCGCATGCCGATGGCGGGACTCTCGACGAAAGCTGGCTATCGCGCATGCTCGAAGTTGGGGCACGACAGCACCCGCTGCGGCTGCATCGCAGTGCCGGGCTGGCCGGCTGGCGCAGGGGCGCCTCGCGGCGCTGACGAGACGAGCCGGACCGCGTCGGCGCCCGCATTCGCGAGCACGTATTTTTCCGGGCTGTCGTCCGGCTGCCAGTACGCGCGAAACACGTCGCCGTCGCTGAACACGAGCAGCTTGCCGTGCACCGTTGTTCCGCCGCCGACGAAGTCGACCGGTTCACCGTTGCGTAGCGAAAAGCCCTGCGCGGCACTGGAATTGGTTGCGCCGACGAGGGTCGCGCACGGGTTGTCGCTGGCCGCCGCAGCCACCGATGACAACGCGCAGAGCAGCGCGCATGTTGCAAAGTGGCGAATTCTCACTTTTTTATGTCTTGCAGAAAGTTTTCTTGTGATGTGTTTCGCAAATAGCGCGCCCGCGCTTCACGAAAAGGGCTATCGTCTTCGGGAAGGCCGCGCGGGCTCGGATAACGCGACCTAAAGTACTGAAATTGCAACGGATTGTGATGCGCGGCAAACGCTCATGAGATGGCGCGCGCACATAAGCCCGCGATTCTTATGGCAGTTTGCGACGGAAAAACGTCAAACCGGCGCTCCGGCCTTGATACAAGCCTTACACCAAGGGTTTGCGCGAAGGTGCGCCTATGCGTTAGTGTGTCGGTCCCGGCGCCTCAGAGTGGCGCCGGTTCCATGATTACCATACGGGAAGTGCTATGAACAAACAGGAACTGATTGATGCAGTCGCCGCAGCGACGGGCGAAAGCAAAGCGGCAACCGGCCAGACCATCGACGCGATCGTCGAGGCAGTGACCAAGGCCGTGGTGGGCGGCGATACGGTGCAACTGGTCGGTTTCGGTTCGTTCTCGACCGGCGCGCGCGCAGCACGAGTGGGCCGCAATCCGTCGACGGGCGAAGAAATCCAGATCGCCGCGGCCAAGACGGTGAAGTTCACCGCGGGCAAGGCGTTCAAGGAAGCCGTCAACGCGTCGTAAGCAACGAGCTTCACGCCGGAGCATTCGCGGTGCGCTTTGCAGCTTCCTGTGAGGCGCACGCGTGAATGATGCGATAGGCGTGAGGTTCTCGCGCTGCCCAACCCAGCCAGGCGGTTTGCCCTGGCAACTGGCGCGGCGCGTGTGCCTGGCTCCTTGGCCAGGCGTTCTCGTCCTCGATCGGCCCCGAGCGGGTCGCGAGTGGAGCCGTCGCCGAACCGCGCTCGCGCGGTCCGTGTGTTGCGCTGTCAGCCGGCGCGGCGCTTGCGGGTTGCCTCGGCGAGCGTGGCGAGCACCGGCTCGGTCTGCGCCCAGCTCACGCAGGCATCCGTGATCGACACGCCGTAGCGCAACGGCACACCGGCCTTCAGATCCTGACGGCCTTCTTCCAGATGACTTTCGAGCATCACACCGATGATGCGGCCTTCGCGCGCCGACAGTTGCCGCGCGATATCGTCCGCGACCTCGATTTGCCGCAGATGCGACTTGTTCGAATTCGCATGCGAGCAGTCGATCATCACCTGCTCGCGCAGACCCGCTGAACGCAGCGCTTCACAGGTCGCCTGCACCGACGCGCTGTCGTAGTTCGGTCCTTTCTTGCCGCCGCGCAGGATCACGTGCGCGTCGTCGTTGCCGCGCGTTTCGAAGATCGCGGCCATGCCCATTTTCGTCATGCCCATGAACGCGTGGCTCGCACGCGCCGCGACGATCGCGTCGGCGGCGATCTGCACGCCGCCGTCGGTGCCGTTCTTGAAACCGATCGGGCAGCTCAGTCCCGACGCGAGCTGACGATGACTCTGGCTCTCGGTCGTACGCGCGCCGATCGCACCCCACGCGATCAGATCGGCGATGTATTGCGGGCTCAGCAGATCGAGGAATTCGGTCGCGGTGGCGAGACCCAGACCGTTGATGTCGAGCAGCAACTGCCGCGCGCGACGCAGCCCTTCGTTGATGCGGAAGCTGCCGTCCAGACGCGGATCGTTGATATAGCCTTTCCAGCCCACCGTCGTGCGCGGCTTCTCGAAGTACACGCGCATCACGATCAGCAGATCGTCGCGATAGTGATCGGCGGCGGCCTTCAGCTTGCGCGCGTATTCGATCGCCTGGTCGTGGTCGTGAATCGAACAGGGGCCGACGATCATCACGAGCCGGTCGTCGCGGCCGTGCAGAATGTCGGCGATTTCGACCCGTGTCTTCTCGACCAGCGTCTGCACCGCGGGCGGCACCGGCAGTTCGTCCTGCAGCAGCGCCGGCGAAATCAGCGGACGGACCGCGCCGATGCGCACGTCGTCGATGCGCGTGGTGTCCTGGGTGGCGTCGGCCGAACCGACTTCCTGATCGTGCAGGGGATTGTCGAGGGCGCTCAAGATGTTCTCCGCAATCGGTTGATGAGGCGGTCTTGCCGCCTGACTATGCGAGCGCCGCCGCGACGTGCGCGGGCGCTGCGTGGGTTTGACGTGGACCGTGCGGGCCGGCTGGCTGCGTGCCTCGGGCGAGGTTCGGCGCAAGGCGTTGCGTCGGGCTTGACACGACGCCGCCGTGACCGCGCACGGATGCGCTGGCGCGATTATGACACTCGTGCCGGCCCGGCGGCAGGCGGATTCAGAGCTTCTTGATCAACGCCATCGCGGCGGCCGGATTGCGCTCCTTGAAGCCGCTGATCACATACAGATAGACGTCGCGCTTCGCTGCTTTCGCGGGCGGCTCGGCGCAGGTTTCCAGATCGTCCGGCGTGGTGCCCGCGGCGAGTTGGCGCACGCGTTCGGCCCATGCGTCGAGCTCTTTCGTCGAATAACCTTTGGCTTGCTTCTCGCTCGTGCCCATGATGCGCGCGTAGACGAACGGCGCGGTGATGTCGGCGATCTGCGGATACTCGCTGTCGGCCGCGAGCACGACCGCGACCTTGTACTTGCGCGCCAGCGCGATGAACTCCGGTGTCCTGAACGAATCGTGACGAACCTCGACCGCATGCCGCAGCTTCTGTCCTTCGATGCTCGCGGGCAGCAGCTTCAGAAAGGACTCGAAATCGTCGGCGTCGAATTTCTTTGTCGGCGCGAACTGCCAGTTGATCGGTCCGAGCTTCTGTTTGAGCAACAGCACGCCGCTGGCGAAGAAGCGCTCGATCGTGTCGCCGGCATCGGCCAACACCTTGCGATTGGTCGCGTAACGCGGCGCCTTCAGAGAGAAGACGAAATCGTCGGGGGTTTCCTGAAACCACTTTTCGTAGCTGGCCGGTTTCTGCAAACCATAGAACGTGCCGTTGATTTCGATCGAGGTCAGATGCCGGCTCGCATATTCGAGTTCGCGGCTTTGCGTGAGGTCTTCCGGATAAAACGGGCCGCGCCACGGCGCGTACGTCCAGCCGCCGATGCCAATGCGAATGCGCGCGGCGGCCGCGGACTTTGACGGCGCTTCGGTTGATTTTTTCGTTGGCGCTTTCTTTGTGGCTTTCCGCTTGTCGCCGAGTTCTTCGCCGGACTTCTCGCTTTGCTTGCTGCTTTCCTTCGCGCTTTTCGCTGCGGGCACTTGGGCTCTCCTTCGGGCTGCGGCGGGAAAGCTCGTAGATTAGCCGCTTTTTTCGCGGCGTGCGGCGCTGGCTTCGTCAAAGCGCCGGCTCGCCGCCGCCACTTCCACGCGAAAACGCTGCAATGCACTAAGCGCAAGATCGGGGGGCGTCAGCGCGGCCCATAGTACGTCGATCAGCTGATCGGCGGTGGCCTCGATATCGATCTGCCGGTTCGCGAGTGTCGCGTCCCACAGCACGTGTTCCATCGGACCGAACACCATCGAGCGCAGCAGGCGCAGCGGCACGTCGGCGCGGATTTCGCCGCTTTGCTGGCCTTGCGCGAGCACGCGCATCAACGGCGCGGTGTAGCGGCGCTGCAACTCGGTCAGCGCTTCGCTCAGTTCGTGATGCCGCGCACGACCTTCGGACAGCACGAGTGCGCACAGGTCGGTGCCGTTCACGAGCATCAGCCGCAGATGCATGCGCACGATGAACGCGAACTGCTGCCGCACGTCGCCGTCGCGCGGCAGGCCCGCTTCGATCGCGTCGATGATCTCGTCGTACCAATCGCCGATGACCCGGGCGCACAACTCGCGTTTGCCGCGAAAGTAGCTGAACACCGTCGCCTCGGAAATGCCGAGGCGCTGCGCGATTTCCGCGGTCGTCGCGCGCTCGTAGCCCTTTTCGGAAAACACGTCGCGCCCCGCCTGAAGGATCTCCTTCACGCGCTGCTGCGACTTGCGCCCGGCCGGCTGGCGACGCGAGACAGGTAATCCAGTCTTCTCGGCAACCGTCATATGAGTCGGATTCAGATTTTGAAGCAGGTTGGGGGGTAAAACTGGCGTTTGAGCGCCTCGCATTTGCCCGATGACCGCGATGCTATCACCGAATCGGGTGTCTGGAGCGGCTTTGCGAATTTTCTGAGTAACACTCAAAAATACCTATTGACGCTTACGTCAATCTGGCGTGAAATGCGCGATGACATGCTCTCGCGTGCCGCTTCGCGTTCCGCCACCGGCCGCCCACGAACTCAGGAGACACCGCAATGCCCAATCTGCCCGGTTTGCAGTTCCCGCTCGGCGAAGAGATCGAAATGCTGCGCGACAGCATTGCGTCGTTCGCCGCCAAAGAAATCGCGCCGCGCGCCGGAGAAATCGATCGCACCGATCAGTTTCCGATGGACTTGTGGCGCAAGTTCGGCGATCTCGGCGTGCTCGGCATGACGGTGTCCGAAGAGTACGGCGGCGCGAACATGGGCTACACCGCGCACATGGTCGCGATGGAGGAAATCTCGCGTGCGTCGGCCTCGGTCGGCCTGTCGTACGGCGCGCATTCGAACCTGTGCGTGAACCAGATTCATCGCAACGGCACCGAAGCGCAGAAGCGCAAGTATCTGCCGAAGCTCGTATCGGGCGAGCACGTCGGCGCGCTCGCGATGAGCGAGCCGAACGCAGGCTCGGACGTGGTCAGCATGAAGCTGCGCGCCGAGAAGAAGGGTGATCGCTACGTGCTGAACGGCACCAAGATGTGGATCACCAACGGCCCCGACTGCGACACGCTGGTCGTCTATGCGAAGACCGATCCCGAAGCGAATTCGCGCGGCATTACCGCGTTCATCGTCGAGAAGGGCATGAAGGGTTTCTCGGTCGCGCAGAAGCTCGACAAGCTCGGCATGCGCGGCTCGCACACCGGCGAGCTGGTGTTCCAGGACGTCGAAGTGCCGGAGGAAAACATCCTCGGCCAGCTCAATGGCGGCGTGAAGGTGCTGATGAGCGGTCTCGACTACGAACGCGCGGTGCTCGCGGGCGGCCCGACCGGCATCATGGTCGCGGTAATGGACGCGGTGGTGCCGTATATCCACGACCGCAAGCAGTTCGGCCAGTCGATCGGCGAGTTCCAGCTGATCCAGGGCAAGGTCGCCGATCTGTACACGACCTTGCAGGCATGCCGTGCGTATCTATACGCGGTGGGCCGCCAACTCGACACGCTCGGTAACGACCACGTGCGCCAGGTCCGCAAGGACTGCGCGGGCGTGATCCTGTACACGGCGGAGAAAGCCACGTGGATGGCCGGCGAGGCGATCCAGATTCTCGGCGGCAATGGTTATATCAACGAGTATCCGGTCGGGCGCCTGTGGCGCGATGCGAAACTCTATGAAATCGGCGCGGGCACCAGCGAGATCCGTCGCATGCTGATCGGCCGGGAGCTGTTCGCCGAAACGCTGTGATGCAAAACGAACGGCCCTCTGGAGAAGCCACGTCATGCCGATCATCGAATCAAAACTGAATCCCCGCTCGGACGACTTCCGTGCGAACGCGGCGGCGCTCGAAGCGCTGGTCGCCGATCTGCGCGCGAAGATCGAGCAGCTCGCGCAGGGCGGCGGCCAGGCCGCGCGCGACAAGCACACTGGCCGCGGCAAGCTGCTGCCGCGCGACCGGATCGCATACCTGCTCGATCCGGGCACGCCGTTTCTCGAACTGTCGCAACTGGCCGCGTACGGCATGTACAACGACGACGCGCCGGGCGCGGGCGTGATCACCGGCATCGGCCGCATCGCGGGGCAGGAGTGCATGATCGTCTGCAACGACGCGACCGTGAAGGGCGGCACCTACTATCCGGTCACGGTCAAGAAGCACGTGCGCGCGCAGGAAATCGCCAGCGAGAACCGCTTGCCGTGCGTGTACCTCGTCGACTCGGGCGGCGCGAATCTGCCGAATCAGGACGACGTGTTTCCCGATCGCGATCACTTCGGCCGCATCTTCTACAACCAGGCGAATCTGTCGGCGGCGGGCATTCCGCAGATCGCGGTCGTGATGGGCTCTTGCACCGCGGGCGGCGCGTATGTGCCGGCGATGAGCGACGAGTCGATCATCGTAAAGAACCAGGGGACGATCTTTCTCGGCGGACCGCCGCTCGTCAAAGCCGCGACCGGCGAAGTGGTCAGCGCCGAAGATCTCGGCGGCGGCGACGTGCATACGCGTCTGTCGGGCGTCGTCGATCATCTCGCGCAGAACGATGCGCATGCGCTCGGGATCGCGCGCAGCATCGTCGGCAATCTGAATCGTGTGAAGCCGACGCCGCTCGCGTTGCAGGAGCCGAAACCGCCGCGCTACGACACGCACAGCATCTACGGCGTGATTCCGGTCGACACGCGCAAGCCGTTCGATATCCGCGAGGTGATCGCGCGCATCGTCGACGATTCCGCGTTCGACGAATTCAAGGCGCGCTACGGCACGACGCTCGTGACGGGCTTCGCGCATATCTGGGGGCATCCGGTCGGCATCGTCGCGAACAACGGCATTCTGTTTTCGGAGTCGGCGCTAAAGGGCACGCACTTCATCGAGCTGTGCTGCCAGCGCAAGATTCCGCTCGTGTTCCTGCAGAACATCACCGGCTTCATGGTCGGCCGCAAGTACGAAAACGAAGGGATCGCGCGAAACGGCGCGAAGATGGTGACGGCCGTCGCGACCGCTAAGGTGCCGAAGTTCACGGTGATCATCGGCGGCTCCTTCGGCGCGGGCAACTATGGCATGTGCGGCCGCGCGTATTCGCCGCGCTTTCTGTGGATGTGGCCGAACGCCCGCATTTCGGTTATGGGCGGCGAGCAGGCGGCGTCGGTGCTCGCCACGGTCAAGCGCGACGGCATCGAAGCGAAGGGCGGCAGTTGGAGCGCGGAGGAAGAAGAGGCGTTCAAGCAGCCGATCCGCGAGCAATACGAGCATCAGGGCCATCCGTACTATGCGAGCGCGCGGCTGTGGGACGACGGCGTGATCGACCCGGCGCAGACCCGCGACGTGCTCGGCCTCGGCCTGTCGGCGGCGATGAATGCGCCGATCGAAGACACGCGCTTCGGCGTGTTCAGAATGTGATGGCGCGCGGCGCCGCGCTGCGAGAAAGCCAGCCAAAGGAGTGCTACGCATGCAATACGAAACGCTGAAGGTCGAGGTTGCCGGCCAGATCGCGACGGTCACGCTCAATCGTCCGGACGTGCGCAACGCGTTCAACGAAACGATGATCGCCGAGCTGACCGCCGCATTTACCGCGCTCGACACCCGCGACGACGTGCGCGCGGTCGTGCTCGCCGCGAACGGCAAGGCGTTCTGCGCGGGCGCCGACCTGAACTGGATGAAGAAAATGTCCGGCTACTCGGACGACGAGAACCGCGCCGATGCGATGCGTCTCGCGGGCATGCTGTCGGCGGTATATCGCTGCAACAAGCCGGTGATCGCGCGCGTGAATGGCGACGCGTATGCGGGCGGCATGGGCCTGATAGCCGCATGCGACATCGTCGTCGCGGTGGACAGCGCGCACTTCTGCCTGTCCGAAGCGCGGCTCGGGCTGATTCCCGCGACGATCGCGCCGTATGTGATTCGCGCGCTCGGCGAGCAGGCGTCGCGGCGCTACTTCGTCACCGCCGAAGCGTTCGACTGCGCGACCGCGTTGCGGCTGGGTCTCGTCAGCGAAGCCGTCTCCAATGCCGAGCAGCTCGACGCAACGGTCGCGCAGCTCGCGCAGACGCTGTGCGCGAACGGCCCGCAAGCGGTGCGCGCCTGCAAGCGGCTCGTGCAGGACATCGCAGGTCGCGAATTGAGCGACGCGCTGATCGAAGACACGGCAGTGCGGATTGCGAAGACGCGAGCCGGCGCCGAAGGCCGCGAGGGCGTCGCGTCATTCCTCGAAAAGCGCACGCCGGGCTGGCGCAACTGACAGGCCCCGCTAACAACAACCGCCCCGTACCGCCTATTTCATCGAGACACTCATGTTCAACAAGATCCTGATCGCCAACCGGGGTGAGATTGCGTGCCGCGTCGCGGCGACCTGCAAGCGGCTCGGCATCGCGAGCGTGGCCGTCTATTCGGACGCCGATGCCAACGCGAAACACGTCGCCGCCTGCGACGAAGCGGTGCACATTGGCGGTTCGACGGCGGCGCAAAGCTATCTGCGCATCGAACGCATCATCGAAGCCGCGCGCGCGACCGGCGCGCAGGCCATACACCCTGGCTACGGCTTTCTTTCCGAAAACGAAGACTTCGCGCACGCGTGCGAGGCAGCCGGCATCGTCTTTATCGGACCGCCGGTCGAAGCGATCGCCGCGATGGGCTCGAAGGCCGCCGCGAAAGCGCTGATGCACGCGGCCGCGGTGCCGCTCGTGCCTGGCTATCACGGCGATGACCAGCAGCCGCAGTTGTTGCAGCGCGAGGCCGACGCGATCGGTTACCCGGTGCTGCTGAAAGCGAGCGCGGGCGGCGGCGGCAAGGGCATGCGCGTGGTCGAGCGCAGCGCCGACTTCGCGGCCGCGCTGCTGTCGTGCAAGCGCGAGGCGGCGAGCAGTTTCGGCAACGATCGCGTGCTGATCGAGAAGTATCTGACCAGGCCGCGGCACGTCGAAGTCCAGGTGTTCGCCGATCGGCACGGCGGCGCCGTCTATCTGTTCGACCGCGACTGCTCGGTGCAGCGGCGTCATCAGAAAGTGCTCGAGGAAGCGCCGGCGCCGGGGCTGTCGGCCGAGGTCAAACGCGCGATGGGCGAAGCGGCCGTGGCCGCCGCGCGCGCGGTCAATTACGTCGGCGCGGGTACGGTCGAGTTCATCATGACGCCGACCGGCGAGTTCTATTTCATGGAGATGAACACGCGGCTGCAAGTCGAGCATCCGGTCACCGAGATGGTGACCGGGCAGGACCTCGTCGAATGGCAACTGCGCGTTGCCGCGGGCGAGGCACTGCCGCTCACGCAGCAGCAGTTGAAGCTCGACGGCCACGCGATCGAGGCGCGCATCTACGCCGAGCATCCTGCGCGCGGCTTTCTGCCGTCCACTGGCATGCTCAAGCATCTGCGCATGCCCGAAGGCGTCGAGTTCGCGATCGATGCGGCCGGCTTAGGCGCGGCCGGACTCGGCGAGCCGGGACGCAAGGCGCCGGTGCGCATCGACAGCGGCGTGCGCGAGGGCGACACGATCACGCCGTTCTACGATCCGATGATCGCGAAGCTGATCGTTCACGGTGCGACGCGCGAGGAGGCGTTGGCGCGGCTCGCACGCGCGCTGCATGCTTGCGAGGTCGTCGGGCCGCATACGAACGTCGAGTTTCTGCGGCGCATCGTCGCGAGCGAGCCGTTCGCGAGCGGTGACCTCGACACCGGTTTGATCGAGCGTCATCACGATGCACTATTCGCGCCGGCACAGAAGCCGCTCAAGGAAGCGCTCGCGCTCGCGTGCGCCGCGTTGCTGACGCGCGAGGGCGGCACCGCGCACGGCGCGTCGCCGTGGGACGCGCTGTCGCACTGGCGGCTCAATAGCGGGTACACGCAAACGCTCGGCTGGCGCGTGATCGACGACCGCGCCAACGACGACAGCCACGAGTCGTTCACGGTCGTTTTCGCGCGCAACGGGGACCCGCAAGCGCTCGTGCAAACACTCGAACACGACGGCGTGCGTGAGGACTTCAGCTGGTCGGTCGGCGCGGGCGCCCACGAATTCCGCGCGACGATCGGCGATGCGCGCGTGACGGGGCGCGTATTTGTCGACGGCGACAGGTTCCACGTGTTCTGCCACGGCGAGACGCTCGCATTCGAATGGCAGAACCTGCTCGCGCATGCCGCGGATGCCGAGCACGGCGAAGGCCGTCTGACCGCGCCGATGCCGGGCAGGGTGATCGCGGTGCTGGTCGAACCGGGCGCGGTGGTCGAGAAGGGCGCGCCGCTGATCGTGATGGAAGCGATGAAGATGGAGCATACGATCGGCGCGCCGGCGGCCGGCACCGTCGCCGAGGTGCTGTATGCGGTCGGTGATCAGGTCACCGACGGCGCGCAGCTGCTGGTGCTGGACGTGCAGCAGGCGGGTGGATGAGCGCGCCGAGTGGAAGATGAGGACGGCGTGAATCAGGCGAGCCGCGCGTACCCCGCGGCGCGCGCCTCGCTTTCGAGCTCGCCGATGCGCGCGTAGTCGGTCAGCGGCAGCGCCGAAAAACCTCTCAAACGCAGGCGTTTCGCTCGCTCGGGGCGGATGCTCAGCGTCTCGTTCAATGCGTCGCGCAGCTCGGCGATCGTGGCCGGCGGCACATTGGCCGCGGCGATCAGCGGCAAGCCCGGCGACGCGGCGGTCGTGCCGATCGCGCGCACGCGCCGCGCCAGTTCGGGCAGCAGATCGCCAACGAAGGCGAAGGTCACGCAGTCGATCGCGGCGACGTCCGCGCGATTGTCCGCGACCGCGCGCAGCGAGCCAAGATGCGAGCCCGTACGCAGCACGGAGCCGAAGAACATGCCGGCGCGAGCGAGCGGCGCGACCGCGTGGCGAAACGCGTTCATGCCGCTGTTCGAATCGTCCTGGTTGTAGGCGGCGCGCGCGCCGCGGCACGAGGCGAGTGAGTCGAAGCGCGCGTCGGCGCGCGTGACCAGTACGCTCGAGTAATGCGCGCCGTCGCAGCCCGGCGCATCGAAGCAGGGTGTCGCGACCAATTGCACCTGCGCGTGAAGCCCGTGCATCAGCGGATAACCGCAGGTCTGCGAGATCAGCAGGTTCGGGCGCCGCCAGAAGCCGTGCAATTCCTCGTCCGGTTCGACGATGCGGCACGCGGGCTTGACCCGGTGCAGCACGTCGTCGAGCCACTCGCGCCATTCGAGGTCGAGCGCGGGCGTCACGTTGTACATCGGCAGGGCAGCGATCCAGCTCATGAAGGGCGTTTCTCGCACGCCTAATGTCTGACCAATTTGAAATCGTCCAGACCGAGCCGCACCGGCTCGCTCGGCGTGTACTGCCAGCGCTGCGCGGCGACCGAGAGGATCTCGTCCTGCGCATCCTCGAACGCGACCAGCAGGTCCTCCTTGCGACGGCTCTCGGCGCCGCAGAACTCGACCAGCGCGTCGGCGCTGACTTCAAAAACCTGTGCGCGATCGTCGCAGCACACCCGGAACGCGACCGTCGCGCATTCCGTCACACAGGGCCGAAACCCCTCATCGACATAGACCGACATGGCGAACTCCTTCCAACGCCTGAATCGACAGGATGACAAACCGCGCCTGCCAGGTATGTGGGAGAACCGGCATTGACGGCCAAATGCCCGGCGCCGCGGCAGGCGCGACGGTCCGGAAACTGGCGGAAAGTAAGCCAGAAACTGGCGGCGGACTCGTTCAAGCCCGAGCCAGGGCCGCGGCGCGAACCGTGGCCGGAGGGAAGACCGCGGCGATTCGCTCGCCATCGGTCCTGCCTCGTGGTGGGCCGCCGCGAGTCGGAATCACGGCGGGCACTGCTCAGAAGACGCTTAAATCGGGCGCTCCAACCCAACGTTGAAATCGGCGCGCGAACTGCTCGCGCCGGTCTCGGACTATGTTTGGGATTTTCCCACCAATCTCGCGGTGTAGATCCGCGTAGGTATCCACTTTACGATTAGCGCGCGTTTTGTGCAGGCGATGAGTCGGGCGCGGCCCGCCGGGTTACGTGAGCTCCCGAGAAATTGAGCCGGCGGATCAGCGGACCCAAGGTCGTCGCTTGAATCAGCAGGCTGAACACGACGACCAGATACGTGACGCCGATGAACATTTCGCGTCCGTGAAACTCGGGCAGCGACAGCGCGAGCGCAATCGAGATGCCGCCGCGCAGTCCGCCCCACGTCAGCACGACAGCCGAATGCGGACTGAGTCGCCGGAACTTCTGCAGTGCGAGCAGCGGAATTGCGACGCTGACGCCGCGCGCGAACAGCACGACCGGAATCGCCGCGAGCCCGAGCCAGACGATCTCGAAGCGCAGCGACAGCGCAATGATTTCGAGTCCGATCAGCCCGAACAGCACGAGATTGAGCAACTCGTCGAGCAGGTCCCAGAAGTTGAACAGATGCTCGCGCGTCTTCTCCGACATCGATGTCGACGCGCCGTGATTGCCGATCACGAGCCCCATGATCACGACCGCCAGAGGCGCCGACACGTGCAGTGCTTCGGCGAGACTATAGCCGCCGGTCGCGAGCGCGAGCGTGATCAGGATCTCGACTGGATAGCTGTCGATGCCTCGCAGCAGCAGCGACGCGCCGAAGCCGAGCGCCGCGCCGAGCACGAGCGCGCCGGCGACTTCGCGCAGCAGATCGAACGCGATCGCGCCCGCGGAAAACTCGTTCGCGCCGGTCGCGAGTCCGACTAGCGTGACGAACGCGACCACGGCCGTGCCGTCGTTGAACAGCGATTCGCCGGTGATCTTGGTTTCGAGGCTCTCGGGCGCCGCCGCCCGCTTGAGCACGCTGAGCACCGCGATCGGATCGGTCGGCGAGATCAGCGCGCCAAACGCGAGACACCACAGCAGGCTGACCGGCTGGCCGAGCCATTGCGCCGCGTAGTAAAAGCCGAAGCCGACCACCGCGATCGAAATCAATACGCCGATCGTCGCGAGCATCAGCACTGCGCGCCGCTGCGTGCGCATCTTCGACAGATCGACGTGCAGTGCGCCGGCGAACAGCAGCAGGCTTAGCAGACCGTGAAACACGATGTCGGCGAAATCGATCTGCACGACGATCTTGCGCGCGGCGATCGCCATCGCCGGATAGTAGAAGCCGAGCGCCGAAATGCCGACGCAGACGACGAGCCCGACTGCGGTGATGCCGAGGGTGTCGGGTAACCTGATGAACCGATAGTTGAGGACGCCGAACAGCGCGACGATGGCCAACAGCGCGCCGGCAATCTGGAAGACGCTCATCGTGCATGCTCCCACGTTGCGCGGCGGCGCGAACGCGTGATCATCGTGGCAGCGAGGTAACTTGCGCGAAGAGGCATAAAACCGGCAGGCAGAGAAAGCCGCCACGATTGCGATATTGAACCAGCGAGATGTTTCACCAGCAATTCCTTATTCAGGCTCATTCAATCCGATAAACGATCTACGGTTTGCAATGACACGATCGTTGCCGCTGGCGATAGAGCGACGTACCGCTACAGACGCCTTATTCAAACTCGACGGACGATGCGAGCAGACGCAAAGTACTTAATCGGACCACAAGCGGATGACGGCGAACCTGTTGGAGCCAGGCTCGCCAGAAGGTGCCGCGATGGGCAATGAT